>NZ_SJZD01000009.1 GCF_004959765.1 Flavobacterium sp. H122 | reverse complement strand
TTTTTTAGTTACTCTGTTGTTCAGTGAGTTAGCCATGAAAGTTTTTTTCTAAAGTTGTAAAGTCACAAAGTGACAAAGCTACAAAGCAGGTTTTACTCTATTATATATATAGTATACCTGCAAAAGTATCCTTTCTCTATACCCGGGCTTGCGCGTGAGCGGCGTTTCGGCTCCGCTCAATGGACTTAGAAAAGATATAGCGGAACGCGTGGCCCGGAGGAACGGAGGGAAACGCACAAATTGGATTGTTAGACTGCTGGATTACTTAGATTACTTATATGAGTTTTGAGGATTGCTAAGTAAACTTAATGGCTTTGACTGGAGATATCTTTGTAATCACATAGGAAGGCACCAGAAGTACGATTAAACAAACCAAGACAGTTCCTATATTTAACAACAGTATGTAAAACATATTGATATCGACAGGTGCGGTAGTTACATAATAGTTTTCCGGGTTTAGCTTGACTACACCAAAATACTTTTGGATTAAAAGCAATCCTATACCTATTGCATTACCCCAAAGCAATCCTTTTACTATTAAATGTGTTGCGTTATAAAGGAAGATTTTTCTGATTGTCCAATTATTAGCTCCGATTGATTTCAATATTCCTATCATTTGGGTTCTTTCCAATATCAGAACCATTAATGCAACCACCATATTAATAGTAGCTACCACAATCATAATGATAAGTATCACTACTATATTAAAATCAAAGAGTTTCAGCCATTCGAAGATATAAAAGTATTTTTGGGCTATAGTTTGTGTATCCAGAGCTTTTGTCGGGTCTTCTTTATTTATGGTATTATTGTAAACTTCTGCACCTGTTTGTGTAATTTGAGTAAAATCATCAATAAACACTTCAAAAGAACCCACTTGATTGGGCAACCATTTATTCATACGTTGAATATGACGAATATCTCCTAATATATAAGTAGCATCAAATTCCTGGAAACCCGAATTATAAATACCCACAATTTCAAACGAACGGAGATTAGGCAGTTTATTTTCTCCTTCCTTCATAAAAAAAGTATTGCACTTATCACCAATTTTTAATTCCAGTCGGTTGGCAAGGTATTCAGATATCATAGCCTCATTGTTCAAATTTGATTTGACATCAGGAACCTTACCTTCTTTTATATATTCGCTCAGATTATTCCAATCATAATCTTTCCCTACTCCTTTGTATACTATTCCTTCAAAAGATTTTTCTGTCCGGATAATCCCTGCTTTACTTGCAACTGCCTGAATATGCTTTACTCCTTCTACAGCATTGAATTTGGGATAGAAATCCTGATCTGTTGAAACAGGATTTAAACTTACCTGTGATTGATTGTCATCAAAATTTGAAATAATAATATGTCCGTTAAACGCCGATACTTTTTGGCGTATTTTTTGCTGCAGACCAATTCCGGTTGCCACTGACACAATCATCATTATCAAACCAATTGCAATGGCTGCAATGGCAATTTTAATTATTGGTGCAGAAATATTACTTTTACGTTCGTTAGTACGTATAAGTCTATCAGCTATAAAAAATTCTAAATTCAACAGGTAATGGTTTACAAATTGGTTCTCAAAAATACATTTTTATTATTGCTTTTTGCAATTGTTTCGTGCGGAAATTGTAAAAAGAAAATAGAAGAAAGAGAAAAGACAAAAGACAGCACTGTAATAAATTCGAAAAACACATCTAATCCTCAAGAAAAAAACATAAAAACTGGAGCCGACAACTATGAAACCTACTTACCTATATTAAAAGACAAAAGAGTTGGTATTGTAACAAATCAAACCGGTATACTTTCCAATAAAACCCATTTAGTAGATTTTTTGATAGAGAAAAAAATCAATTTACAAAAGATATATGCGCCGGAACATGGTTTTAGAGGAACTGCAGATGCCGGCGAACTAATAAAAGACGGTAAAGACACCAAAACTGGATTACCAATATTTTCTTTATACGGAAACAACAAAAAACCAAAACCTGAGCAGTTAGCTGGAATTGACATCATGATTTTTGACCTGCAGGATGTTGGCGCCAGATTTTACACCTATATATCTTCTTTGCACTATGTGATGGAAGCTTGTGCGGAAAATAACATTCCGTTACTGGTTTTTGACAGACCAAATCCAAACGGAGGAATTATTGATGGCCCAATTTTAGAAAAAGAACATACAAGTTTTGTGGGCATGCATCCAATACCTGTACTTCACGGAATGACCATAGGCGAATATGCTAAAATGATTAATGGTCAAAAATGGTTAAAAAATGGAATACAATGTAAACTTGAAATAGTTCCATGTATAAATTACCATAGAGAGATGCAGTATAACTTACCTGTAAAACCATCACCAAATTTACCAAATCCTCAAGCAATCAATTTGTATGCGAGTTTATGTTTTTTTGAAGGAACCAATGTAAGTGTGGGACGTGGAACCGAAAAACAATTCCAGATTTATGGTTCCCCATATTTAAATAACAATGGATTCAGTTTTACACCAAAGCCAAATTTTGGTGCAAAAGATCCTGTTTGGAATGGAAAAGAATGTTTCGGAGAAGATTTAACCAAAATAGAAAAAGTAAAACGCCTAGAATTGAAATGGCTGATTAAAGCGTATAAGGAAAACGCTCAAACCAAAAATCCGTTCTTCAATGACTTTTTTACCAAGTTGGCCGGAACGAAAAAACTACAGCATCAAATTGAAAGTGATGCTTCTGAAACTGAAATTAGAAAATCCTGGGAAAAAGGACTAAAAGACTTCAAGGAAATGAGAAAGAAATATTTGATTTATAATTAACTTTTTACTTGATTCATATAAAAAATGCCACTTTTAAAGTGGCATTTTCTTTTTCATTTCTTCTACTATATTATACGCCGCAGGACAAATCGCTACATTCTTTAAAGTCAGATTTGATATCTGCTGAAATTTCTTTCTATCAGTGTGCGGAAATTCACGGCATGCTTTTGGACGCACATCATAAATCATACAATAATTCTCAGCATCCAGAAAAGTACAGGGTACACTCTGTAAGACATAATCATTATCTTCGTCAATTCGCAAATATTGATCTATGAATTGTTGCGGTTTTTGACGAAAGTGTTTTGCGATACGTTCGATATCTGCCGATGTGAATAACGGTCCTGTAGTTTTACAGCAATTGGCACATTGTAGACAATCCGTACGCTTAAATTCGGCATCATGCAATTCCTGCATGACATAATCAATATTTTTTGGCGCTTTCTTTTTAAGCTTATCGAAATACTTTTTGTTTTCGTTATGCTTATCTTTGGCTAGTTTTTGTATTTCTTGTAATGAAGGCTTCAGCATTTAATTCAATTTCAGAACGCAAAATTAAAGAAAACAAATAAACGAATAACCATATTACCAAATAAACTTAAAATGAAAGACCTTTTTGGCAAAGCCATATTAGATTATCAAATCAATAATTCACCTGAAGATATTGTTACTGAAACCAATATTTCAGAAGCAGATGAAATGTCGGTTGCATATTTATTCCGTTCCTATAAAGACATGCCCAAATTGGAACAAAAAGCATTACAACTTTCTAAAGGAAAAACATTGGACATTGGCTGCGGTGCCGGAAGTCATGCACTTTATCTACAGAAAAATGGGTTTGATGTAACCGCCATAGACATTTCACCAAATGCAATTGAAGCATGTAAGTTAAGAGGTGTTAAAAAAACTTTAGTTACCGATATTTTGAATTTAGATTCGGATGAAAAATTCGACACCATTTTACTTTTAATGAATGGAACGGGAATCTTTGGCACACTGAAAGAAACCACAAAATACCTTCAAAAACTTAAATCACTTCTTTCAGAGAAAGGACAAATACTAATCGATTCTTCTGATTTAATTTATATGTATGACCAGGATGAAGATGGTGCTTATGAAGTTCCTGTCAATGGATATTACGGCGAACTGACTTTTACGGTACATTATAAAGGAGAAACCGAAAACTCTTTTCCTTGGTTATATTTAGACTACAACACGTTACAAAATGCCTGTCATGCAAACGGTTTTCAGTGTGAATTGGTTTTAGAGGGTGAGCATTTTGACTATTTGGCGAGATTATATTAGAAACAAGGTGATTTCGAGAGCCTCAATCACCGTATCGAGAATACTTCGACAGGCTCAGCATGACACCTCAATCACTGTATCAAGAACACTTCGGCAGGCTCAGCATGACACCTCAATTACCTTATTTTTTATATCTTTTTTAGTAGCCTTCGAGAACCTCAGGCTACTAAAAAGAATGCCACTTGCATATGGCTATTTTTTAATCAAATCAGTTGTTGCAATAATTTCTTCCAATGCAATATAAAGTTTATCCAAATCTTCCTGTGAATTATAGCCGTTGATAGAATACCTTATATAAATATTATCGTTTAATGGCATTACTGGAACTTGAATTTTGTATTTATCATACAAAAGTGTTTTTAATTCAGCAGACCTGTCCGTTTTAACAGGAACACTGGCCATTTGACCTAAGAATTCATCTGTAACCGGACATATTGGTTGTGTGCCAAGCAAGTCACAAAAACGTTTATAGTTTTCTAAAACTATCTGCTTGGAATTTTTTGAAACTTCTTTCCAATTATTTTCTTCTAAAAATTCAATAACCTTAGGAGTACATAAATACTGAGCAATATCATTTGTTCCTTGGTATTCATGATAATCTAAAAACTGACTGTCACTTGGCGCTAAACTTTCATAACCCCAACTCACGACCAACGGATCGAGAGAATCCTGCAATTCTTTTCGAACATATAAAAAGGTACTACCTTTAGGAGCCAACATCCATTTGTGCAAAGTTCCTGTGTAATAGTCAGGGTTTAATTCTGAAATATTCAAATCGATATGTCCGGGAACGTGGGCACCATCAATAATTGTTATCAGTCCAAGCTCTTTTGCTTTGTCACAAATTTCTTTTACTGGAAAAATTAAAGCGGTAGCACTGGAAAAATGATTCAAGAAAATGACTTTTGTTTTAGAAGTATACCCTTTCCAAAACTCTTCCAAAAGCTGCTCTTTAGATTGAACAGGTAAAGTAATATTCTGACGGATATATTTGGCACCGCTTTTTTTACAATAAAAATTCCAAGTTCTGACCATAGCACCATACTCATGATTGGTGGCCAGGATTTCATCCCCAGGTTGAAGATTCAGACTTCTCATTACTGTATTGATTGCCACTGTTGGATTTGGAATAAAGAAGAAATCTCTCTCGTTACAATGAATATGTTTTGCCAATGCAGTTTTAGCTGCTTTCAAATACTTAGGCTGTTTAATTTGAATAAAACTTACAGGTTCTGATTCAAGCTCAATTTGAAAACGGATATATTCCTCGAAAATTGGTTTCGGACACGATCCAAATGATCCATGATTTAAAAAAGTAATTGAGTCATCAATTTGAAAAAAGGCTTTCATAAAATAAATTTAACACCATAAAAATAAAAAATCCTGAATTTAAATTCAGGATTTTTAAAATATAACTAACATAGATCATTTAATTGTAATAGGGAAATTATACTCAACATCTACATTTACACCTTTCATTCTACCAGGCTGCCATTTTGGGCATTTTGCTAAAACACGTTTGACTTCTTTACCGGCATTACCCAAATCTCTAAGAATCTGTACATTTCCAACGTTCCCGTTTTTATCTATTATCATACTTACATGCACAGTACCTGTTGGCAGCTCATCTTCTTCTGAGAGATGGAAATTATTCATAACAAATTTCATAAATTCATTTATTCCTCCAGGAAACATAGGTTTTACTTCTACTTGTTCATATGGAATAATGATTAACACTTCGCTATTAAGCTTTTTGGCAAAACTTAAATTAATAATCATAAAACTTAACAAAAATAAAGCACTCTTCTTCATAATCCGCTGATTTACTGTTTGTTAATTAAAAATACAAACATATCGACGAATCAACAAAATAAATCGATAAAGTGTCGTAAATGATTCTTATTAAAAAATATTTCTTACAAAAAAAGAGGATTAACTTGAAGTTAATCCTCTTTTTTTGTAGAACTCAATTAGATCCTTATAGTTACAGGTAAAGTAAACAATACTCTGGCCGGCTTACCTTCATGATCTGCTGGATTCCATTTTGGACACATTTGTAAAATTCTGGTAATTTCCTGAGCTGTTCCATGACCTAAATCGTTTAAAATTTTAATATCAGAAACACTGCCATTCACTTCAATCACAAAGCTGACTTTCAAAATACCGCCTGAAAAATTCTCATCAGTAGGTGCCTGGAAATTTTTACCAATAAATTTCATGAATTCATTAATCCCTCCTGGATAAATAGGCTGATTTTCAACCGAATCATAAGGGATTGGAGCACTTTTTTCAATTGCACTCATAGAAGCCTGAGCCAAGCTTATCTGAGTCACAAAGAACGCAAGGAATAGTAAAATCTTCTTCATAGCAACAATTTTTGGGTTAATATTCCGTTACATATTTGCGTAGGCTTTTTCGATTTGGAACAAAAAAGTTTATGAAAATATTAAGTAAATATAAAAATATTTTTCTAATATTTATCTTTTTCTTTAAAATTTAAGAAATATCTCAATCTATCTAAATACAAATTCCACTGGAAATCTAAGATTCATGGTTACAGACTTACCACCTCTTGATGCTACCTGCCATTTAGGAGCCTGCTTTAACACCCTGATAACTTCCATAGCAAATTCCATATCTTTAAACTCCGCGATTCGGATATTTTTGATTTCACCCGTATCAATAATATCGAATGTAAAAACAACTTTACCTGCCTGTTTGATTTTTGTTTTATCTATTCTTCTGTAAATATAGTCCCGAAAAGATTCCAGTCCACCTCCATTAAATTTTGGCTGAATCAGATCCCCTTTTAAGTAAACTTCATCTTCACCCATAATCTGGCTCGAACAAACAAAGCAAGATAAAGTCAATACCAATAAAAAGATGTGTTTCATTATGGAATATTTAAATATTTATGGGTCTGTAAAGAAACACGCCATTTAGGATTCTTCATTACATAATCAACAATCATTGGGGTAATTTCCTCGCGTTTACTCCACTCAGGCTGCAGGAAAAGAACGGCTTTTGAGTTTACTTTCGCAGCTTGTTCCTCAGCAAAAATAAAATCATGCTTATTATATACGATTACTTTCAGTTCACTTGCAATATCATAAGCTTCCTGAACCGGCAATTTATTTTTTTTTGGTGACAGACAAAACCAATCCCAATTACCACTCACCGGATAAGCACCTGAGGTTTCAATATGAACTCTTAAATTTTGGGCTTTCAATTTTGCGGTTAAAGATTCCATGTTCCAGGTGAGAGGTTCCCCCCCTGTAACCACGACAGTATCTGCATACTTTTTTGCATTATTAACTATCACGTCTGTGCTTGTAGGCGGATGAAGTTCTGCATTCCAGCTTTCCTTAACATCACACCAGTGGCATCCTACATCACAACCGCCAATTCTAATAAAATAAGCTGCAGTTCCTGTATACGCACCTTCTCCCTGAATAGTATAAAATTCTTCCATCAAGGGAAGCATTTCACCTTTTTCTACAGCAATTTGAGTTTCTTTTGTCAACATAATATATTCCTAAAAAGGGTTGCAAATATACACAAAATTAAACAGTTAAGTTATGCACAAATAAAAAAAACCGATAGCGAGCTATCGGTTTTTTAAAAACATTTTTCAATGAATTATTTCAATGTGTTTTTTAAGTTTAAAGCATCTGCATCAGTAGGATCCAACGCTAAAGCTTTGGTTACAAAATCTGTAGCTTTTACTTTATCTGTTTTTCCATAAAAACGAGCCAATGCATTGTAAGCTTCAACCATTTTCCCTTTATTGCTTTCAACAGTAGCCGCACCTTTTGTAGTAACTACTTTTGTAAATTCCTCATAACTTACCGCCATTTGCGTTTTTGCCGCAGCATCAGTAAGCAATTCGTTTACACGTGCTCTGTAAATATGCGCATCCTGAGTTGTAGGTGATTTTTCAATAACTACCGCAAATGCTTTGTCAGCTTTTTGTAATTGCACAACATCAACTGTTTTAACATCATCAGCAACATTATTGAAGTACAACGAATATCCTAAGAAGAAATTATCATACAAATAGTTTTTTGAATTTGGGTTAGAAACAGCAACTTCATAAACTCCTGCAGCATATTTGTATAATTTTCTTTCAAAATATTGCTTTCCAATCTCATTCAAATCATTAGCCATAGGTTTATCCAACTCAACAGCTTTTTTGAAATTTTCGATAGCCTGGGCATACAAAGCTTCATCAATAACTGGTTTCACACCTTCAGCTGTTGCAGGGATTGCTTTTTTAAGCTGTGCCATACCCAAATACAAATAATCTCTACCAATAATTTTGTTGGATGCATTAGATGTATATTGTGTTAATGCATTAATAGCGGCATCTGTATTTCCGTTTTCATAGGCCGAATATCCTAAGTAACGCATAATTCTTGGATTTACTTTGTCCAATTTAGCCATTTCATTAGCTTCAGTTTCTAAAGCTTTATAATCCTTAGCTACAATCAGGAAATCCGCATGACGCATACGCGAAGCCAATGAATAATCAGTCAGACTCATGTATTTTTCATAATATGATAATGACTTATCAGTATATTCTTTGAATTTAGCTTTATCATTTTGCTGTAAAGCCCAACCAAAATATATTTCGGCTAATTCACGGTAAGCCGGTCCGTATGAAGGATTTGTTGCCAGTAAATTATCTATAGCAGTCTTTGCTTCGTTAAATGCACGTGCACCTTTCAACAAAACACCTAACTGCATTTTAGCTCTTAACAAATCCTTATTAGCATCTGCCGCATTACTGTAAGCTGCATAAGCTTCATTTTGGTTTTTATCACCATAATGAGCATCACCTAATGCCAACAAAGTCTGCGCATCATTCATATTGATGGTTTTAGCCTTATTCAATACTTCGATTGCTTTCTTGTAATCAGGGTTTACCGAATTAGTGTATGCTTTACCAATGTAAATAAATTGCTCGATATCTTTTTTCTTCATCCCAGCAGATGCCTGATCAAAATTAAACTGAGCCGCTTGTTTATTACCGTTATCCAAATCTATCTGTCCTAAACCGATGTAATTTAACACACCACCTTCTTTCTTAGTCAGGGCATTTTGAAAAGTCGTTTTAGCAGAATCCTGATATGTTTGCTTTAAATACACATTCCCTAACAAGAAAGTTGCTTTACCATTTTCAGGATTGGCTTTGATAACTGATTTTAATATAGATTTTGCTTTTTCATATTGTTCAGCATCGATAGCTTTTTTTGCCGACTCAATATCCTGAGCAAATACACTGCCTCCTAATACCAAAAAAGCAACGCTGAAAAATTTAACTTTATTCATTTCTTAACTATTTATTAATTTTGTTGTTTTTCAATCTCTTTACGGATGATTAGATTTCTGCTTGGCATTCTTACCGGAACCAATCCAGCCTTAAGAACAATACGCTGCCCAATCTCTCCTGCTACAAACGAAGCAAAACCCATGCCTAAACCTGCATAACCTTGATAATTTAACATTTTAATTTTTCGGGTATAAGGATAAGTTTCTGAAGCAATGTAATCCTGAGTAGGTATTACAAAGGTACCATTCTTTGCTTTTACTTCCAAAATACTTACCTGATTTACTGTATTTTGAAACTCAGGTTGTGGCTGTGTTATCCAATTAACACCAACAACACCAACCATACCAGGATTTTTGGCGACAAACGTAATAACTTCATTGTTGGTTTTAAAAGAATATATATTATCTTTTGGTAAATTTTTTACATCAGCTAACTCCATTAAGTACTTCACTGTACTTGAATTGGCATTATCAAAAACAAGTCCGGAAAATCTGTTTGATTTACCTTTCATGAAATCAATTAAATCTTCTTTCGTTATTTTAATAGAAGAACTTTGGTTATTTGCTATAAAAGCAATTCCATCCAGTGCCAAATCAGTCACTTTAGGTTTAATTTTTTTTTCTATGAATTTACCAGCTTCGCCAGGACTTAATTCTCTGGTCAGAATAGCTAAATCATTTTTACCTTCGGAAAGCAGTTTTACAATTTCCTGTTCAGATTTAGGCACTAATTTTATTTTAGCATTGTACTGGTTTTCGAAAACCATTACCTGATCTTCTATTACAGGATAAACAGTTTCATCAACTAAAATTGTGGCAGTACCCGTAAGGATTGTTTCTTCATTGGATTGTTTTTTGGCATCACATGCCCAAAAAACCAGTATCAAAACTGATAAAGAAACAAATAAATATTTAATCTTATTTTTTTTTATAGAGAATATCATCACTTTCTAAAATAACGGACAAAACGTAAAAAAGCATAAATTATTATAGCAACACCCAGCGTAATTCTGTATCCATCAGCCAGAGGCAATCTCTCAATAAGTCTATCCCAAAACAAAACGGCTAAACCCATCATTACGTAAACAATAAAAAACAGAATACCCATAATAAGAAGAAATCGCTCCGGGAGCGATTTCTTCGTTTGATTATTTAAGTTACTTCTATCCATCTATTCCGCTCTAATATCAAGCATAATAGGCAAACTGTAACGTACACGTATTTTATTACCGTTTTGTACTCCTGGTTTCCACTTAGGAGCACTTTTCAACATACGCATTGCTTCTGCACCTGTACCAAAACCTAAGTCTCTGATCACTTTAATATCTGTCAAACTTCCGTCTTTTTCAACAACGAACTCAACAAATACTCTACCTTTCAGGTCAGTATCAACTTCAGGAGTACGATAGTTTCTTTGAACATATTTAGCAAAACCTTCAGCTCCTCCAGGGAATTCAGGCTGTACTTCAATACCTGCAGAACTATATACGTTGTTATCTTCGACTACTTCAACAACTTTATCGTTGTCTCCTGTAGGCTGATCGATTGTAACTTTTGCATCTTTATCCCCTTTCTGATCTTTTTCAGCAATGTTTTTATCTTTCAACTCTTCAATAGTCTTGATCTCTTCGGTAACCTTTTTAGCCTCAACCACTTTAGGTTTAACAAACTTTACTTCGTCAACTTTCGGTTTAGGCGGTTCAGGTTTCTTTTCAGGTGGTGGTGGCGGAACGTTTTCTTTTGGTTTTTCCATGTTCACCAAAACCACTTTTTGATCCAGTGAGTTTTTAGCATCATCACCTTTAGGAAGCATATCAATAATTGTAGGTGAACTAACTGCCAAAGCAAATATTACACCTCCAATTAACAATGCTCTCAATGAAGTTTTAGGATTTTCTTTACGCAACTCATAAGCACCATACTTTTTGTTACGTCCTTCAAAAACTAAATCTAACCATTGAGGTTTGAATAAATCTAATTTCATCTTTTCAATTATTAGAATTAGTTAATTACTTGTTTAATAAAGCCTTCTCTTCAGGAGTTATATCTACGATTGCATAAGTAGGAACTTTTGCAATTGCCATCTCATCAAGAATGTCAACCATATTTCTATAGTTTGTTTTCTTATCTAATTTCAAAATCACAATCAATCCTTTTTTAGAATCACCTGTAACCTGCGGCACAGACTGCACCTTAGATAAAATTTCCTGTCTGATACCTGCCTTACCATAAGAAGAATCTTTAGGTCCTTCAAGCGGAGTTGCAAACTGCCCCATATACCATTTTACTTTATTGTTTTCACCTAATAAAATAGTCATGGTTCTATTATCAGCAACATCTATGGTAGTCGGTTCCTTCTTATCCTTTTCTTTTTCAGGCATTCCAAGAGGCATCGACTGCGGTTTAGACAATGAAGTAGTCAACATGAAGAAGGTGATTAACAAGAACGCTAAGTCCACCATCGCAGTTAAGTCAACTTTGGCATTGGATTTTTTACTTCTTACCTTTTTGTCGCCTTTTTTGCCACCGCCGCCGGAGTCATTTAATTCTGCCATTTCTTTTTATCTTAATTATATTAGAAATCTTTACCACGTAAACCAGTCACAAGATTGAAACTATTCACATCTTGATCCTGTAATAAATCCATTACTCGTTTGATTGAAGGATACTCCAATTTAGCATCACCTTTAATAGCGAATTTCAAATCTTCGTTTTTCAATTCAGCACTAGCTGCACGAGCATTGTAAATCCATCTTGACAACTCATCTTTTTTCTTATCGATAGAGTCCATAGGAATACCTGGCTGTAAATCTTGTGCGTTTCTTTCTGAACTGCTCATCGCGATAATTTGTTTTAAATTACCTAGCGGCACTCCGAAACCATCGATTAAAGAAAAACGGGTTTTCTCTTCATCAGAAAAATTTACACCATACTCTTGCCCCATTAGTTCAAGAGTTCTTACTCTGATATCTCTATCAACCATTCCAAAGAAAACTTTTCCTTTACCCACTGTCAGAGTTGCTAAGCCTGTTTCCGGCAATTTAGTCTGAACAATTGAGTTTGGCATATCAACAGCCAAAGGTTCCGGTTGTTTTGCTGTAGCAGTCAAGATAAAGAACGTCAACAATAGGAAAGCAACGTCACACATAGCCGTCATGTCTATTGCTCCTGCTTTTTTTTGCGTTTTTACTGCCATAATTATTTTTTATTCAAATAAATCTTTCGATCTATATATTATTTTAAACTTCCTTTGAAACGTCTGTAAGTATTTACAATCGTATTTGCTGCTTCATCAATTGAATACGTTAACGTATCTATTTTTGAAGTAAAGAAGTTATAAACTACAATCGCTAAAGCTGAAGTTGAGATACCTGTTGCAGTATTGATAAGTGCTTCAGAGATACCGTTTGCCAACGCTGCCTGGTCAGGAGTACCAGAAGTTGCCAACGCACCGAATGCTTTAATCATACCTGTTACAGTTCCTAATAAACCTGCTAAAGTTCCTAAAGATACTAATGTAGATAAAATAGTCATATTTTTCTCCAACATTGGCATTTCTAATGAAGTTACTTCTTCAATTTCTTTGTGGATTGTTTCAGTAGCATCCTCAGAAGAGAAACCTTCAGCTTTTACCTGATTGTATTTTACTAAACCAGCCTTAATTGCATTAGCAACCGAACCTTGCTGCTTATCACAGTTTTCGATAGCACCATTAATATCACCTTGGTTAACATTAGCCTGTACTTTTTTCATAAAAGCATCTAAGTTACCTTTACCAGCTGCTTTCTTTAAAACGAAGAAACGCTCAAATGAGAAAACAACTACCATCAACAATAAGCCCATTAACACAGGAACGATAGCCCCTCCTTTGTAAACCATTGCCAAATAATTCCCTGGTAGTGGATGCCCTTCAGGATTGTTTCCTTCAAAGTTTGCCGGGTTACCCATTACAAATTTCCATACCAACCATCCTACAAAGATACATGCTACAATTACAAGTCCAGAGAAAATATCACCTCCGTTGTTTGAACTTTTTTCTTTTTTAACTTTAACGTTGTTTGCCATTTTTCTAAAAATTTAAATTTCTTAAATTGATTAAATTCTTGTGTTTTTAATAAATAATGGGAGCAAATTTAATTTTTTACACGATATAAAAAAACTTTTTTTGATTTTTGTGCAGATGTTTCACAAATACTTGGAATTGCGTTAAAGCCAAAAAACAACAATCTTTCATTAAAAACCGATAAATATTCCTTTTTTTAAATATTAAACAATATTTTTTTCTTTTTAATGAGAATTTCTCAACAAATCTCAGTGCGCGCAAAAAAAAGAAAAAAACCACATTTTTACTCATTTTTAACAACATCAAAAATCAGACCAAAACCCATTATTTTTGTAGCTATTTTTGACACAAAAATTTAATAAATTGCACTACTTAACAACTAATCATGAGTACTTTAGAAAATTTCACAAAAGAAATCACCAACGGCTATAACTGCAAAGGAGCCAATATAAATTTAGGCGGCGCAATGCTAGATGGAGAAGCTCACGCAATTCCTGTCACTATTCCTCTAAAAACCCTTAACCGTCACGGTCTTATCGCCGGCGCCACCGGTACAGGAAAAACAAAAACGATTCAAGTACTTTCCGAACAGCTGTCACAAAACGGAATTCCTGTGCTAATGATGGATATAAAAGGAGATTTTTCCGGAATTGCCGCAGAAGGCCAGGAAAAAGACTTTATAAAAGAAAGACATACTAAAATAAATATCCCGTTTAAAGCAAAAGCTTTTCCGGTAGAATTAATGACACTTTCCTCACAGGACGGGGTCAGATTACGCGCTACGGTTTCTGAATTTGGCCCGGTTTTATTTTCCAGGATATTGGATTTGAATGAAACACAGGCTGGTGTAGTTGCTGTAATATTCAAATACTGTGACGATAAAAAAATGCCTCTTCTGGATTTGAAAGACATTAAAAAAGTAATGAATTACATTACAGAAGAAGGCAAAGATGAAATTTCTGAGGAATACGGTAAAATTTCAACCGCAACCACAGGAACAATTCTCCGTAAAATAATTGAATTGGAACAACAGGGCGGTGATATTTTCTTTGGTGAAAAATCATTTGAAATTGAAGATTTAATGCGTATTGACAAAAATGGCTACGGCTATGTAAACATTGTACGTTTGAATGACATCCAGGACAAACCAAAGCTGTTTTCGACATTCATGCTTAATTTACTGGCTGAAATCTACAATACTATGCCCGAAAAAGGTGATGTTGACCAACCTGAATTAGTTGTTTTTATTGATGAAGCGCATTTAATATTCAACGAGGCCAGTGATGCTTTACTGGATCAAATTGAAACCATCATAAAATTAATACGCTCAAAGGGAATTGGTGTATATTTTATTACTCAAAATCCAACCGATGTTCCAAAAGGAGTTTTAGCACAGCTGGGCTTGAAAATACAGCATGCTTTAAGAGCTTTTACAGCCAATGACCGTCAGGCTATAAAACAAACATCTGAAAACTACCCTATTTCCGAATTTTATAAAACTGACGAAATAATTACATCATTAGGAATTGGAGAAGCTTTAGTAACTGCTTTAAACGAAAAAGGTATCCCTACCCCACTGGTTGCCTGTATGATGCGTGCGCCTGAAAGCCGAATGGACATTTTGACTGAAAAAGAAATTACTGTAATAAATTCAAATTCCAAATTGGTTGAAAAATATGCCTCAGCAATTGACCGCGAAAGCGCTCACGAAATATTGACTAAAAAAATTGAAGAAATTTCGGAAGAAGTTGCTGAAAAAGAAGAAGAAAAACAAACCGCTAAAGAACCAAGCACAGGAGAAGTAATCGGTAAATCAGTATTAAAAGTAGTAACCAGCGCAAGTTTTATCCGTGGGGCGTTTAACGTTTTAATGAAAGTATTGAAAAAATAACAATATCAATTGCAATAATCAACATCAATTACAAGAAACAATATCAATTGCAATAATCAATTATAATTAACAATGTCGATATAAATTAAAAAAATTGAATTTGAGAATTGAGATTGTTTTTATCGTTTAACATGAAAGGATATATCACCATAGGATTGCTCATACTTTCTAATGTTTTTATGACATTGGCATGGTACGGACATTTGAAATTTAAAGAACTGAAATGGTTTGAAAATGCTGGTTTGATTACCATAATACTAATCAGCTGGGGATTGGCTTTATTTGAATACTGTTTTCAGGTTCCTGCCAACAAAATTGGTTTTCAAGGCAACGGTGGCCCTTTTTCTCTGTTACAGTTAAAAGTGATTCAGGAAGTAATTACTTTGATCGTTTTTGTTATTTTCTCTATGATTTTCTTCAAAAACGAATCGTTACGATGGAACCATGCTGTTGGAATGTGTTTTTTGGTACTTGCCGTTTATTTTATTTTTAAGAAATGATTTCTTATTAAAAGTCATTACGAGGAGGAACGACGAAGTAATCTGTAATTTATGACGTTTGGGTTTATTTATATCATCACTAATAAAAACAACACAACTCTTTACACAGGAGTAACTTCAAATTTGTCTAAACGTATAATTGAGCATAAAACAAAGAAATATTCAAAATCATTTTCAGTAAGATATAATTTAGAAAAATTAGTTTATTATGAATGTTATCAAATGATTGGTGATGCAATAACAAGAGAAAAAAAAATTAAAGCTGGATCAAGACGAGATAAAATAAATCTTATACAAAAAAGTAATCCGAATTGGTTAGATTTGTTTAAAGAAATAGAAAATATAATGAGTAGGAATTGATGAGATTGCTTCGTCGTTCCTCCTCGTAATGACTATACTATGAAAAAGTATTTTATCCAAAAGTCACCATTTGTTGTTCCTACAACCGATGGTAAATTAATAGAAGAACATCACGGATTGGCAACCACTGATAATCCGGAAATATCTATTGCTCACATGATAGCACCTCCCGGTTGGAGCGAACCTTTTCAAACCCCGGAATTTGACGAGTATACCTATATCATTTCAGGAAAAAAGCAGTTTATCATCGATGGTGAGAAAGTTGTTCTTGAAGCTGGTCAATCAATTAAAATAGAGAAAAATGTAAGGGTGCAATATTCGAATCCGTTTGATGCACCCTGCGAATACATTGCAATCTGCAAACCTGCTTTTTCAATGGATTTAGTACATAGAGAAGAAAGTTAATCTTTCTTCTCTAAATCTTTGAGCAATCCTAAAGCAAAATAAACTATCAAAACGGCTCCGGTAATTATTGAAACCCATAAAAACCAGGGTTTTTGCCAAAACATATCTGATTCTTTACTTTCAGATGCAGTTAAATGATGTAAATCCTCAATTACAATCTGTGATAAATCATTTTCAGAATTAAAATTGAAATTCACTATGTCATAATTGGGTGTAACATAATTTGAATCTATAACAACAGTATACACTCCATTTTTCTCAAGATCTGCAACAATGCCGATAGGTTTTTGAAGCAATTTTATTTTTTTGATTTCCAAAACAGGATTATCCTGATTTTCAATTTCTATAATTAATTCCTTTTCAAAAACCGGATTAATCCTGAAATGATTTTGACTTTTAGAATTCAACGAGAACTGATTTAGAGTTTCAAGGTAATTTTCACTTCTCTTTTTAATAGTCTGAGTTCTGTTTGCCAAAATTTTTGCATCACGCAGATACATTTGGGGGGCTGTAATTTCAAACTGAATTTCATCAATGATTTGCGGCGATTTAAAGTTGATATACAACAATGTCTTTTTGTTTTTCTTGTCATGCATAACCTTTTGACTAAAACCTTTAAGCTCAATCAAAGGAGACTCAATTAAATGAGGCACAAGACATGACACAGAAAACACATTGATTGGCAATGAATTCTTATCTGAAAAATCAAATCTTATGTACTTATAATTATTAAGCGGAAAACTGAATTCCCTTTCCACAAAAGTTTGGTTTTCATCATTCAAATCAGAAATTTCCTCATCATAAACCAGCCCAAACCATTCTTTATTGTCATTACTTCCGCTAATACTGTATCTTTTGGAGATTGAAGAATTTCCAATTTTCAACACCAACTTATCAATTTCAGCTTTGCCGTATTTTTCAACTATTATAGACGTATTTTTTCCTGGAGATGAGTTCTTTGAAATGATTGTGCAAGGCTTTACCTCAAAACCTTCTTTATTATTCAAAAAAACTGCATAAGGTACTTCGGTATTCATTTTATCAAGAATCCTTAAGTGATCCAAATCACCTCCAGAGGCAGAAAGAACTTCCGGAGATACTTTTACTAAAGCCAATCCATTCTTATTTGGCTTTGACATTACTCCTTTATACTGCTGTCCTGAAACAGTAGTCCCAAAAAACACAAACAGCAGGCAACTAATTAATCTTTTCATCCAAAACAGTATTTGCATCTTCATCAACAACTAATTTTTTAATTTTCTGATACACAAATGAAATAATCAACACCAGTACTCCCAGTAAAATAAATGCAATAATTTTACCACTTTCAGACACATTATTGATATCATAAACAAATAGCTTCACTATAGTAAGACCTAAAAGTGACAGGGCTATTATCCTTATATCTTTCCATTGTTTTCTAATCCCGAAAATCAACATGGCAAAAGACAGTATTCCCCATAAAACAGGAAATCCTATTTTGACTACCTGAATCCTGACCATTTCCATCTGATCATAAATAAATGAAAAATTAACAGTACTGTCTTTTCGTTCCTGTTTTTGCAATGAAATCAGATAGTCTTTTGTATTGGTAAAATAGTAACTGTGAATTATAATTTCATTGCTTAAAATATAAACGCCGCAAAAAACCAATCCCCATAATACCCATTTGGATTTCATGAAGCCAAAGGCAGGTTTTTCCATAATTTGCTTTACTAAAAAAACGACAAAATATGCAATACATCCTAAAATTATAAAATGCAGAATTAATGCAATAGAGTAATTATATCTGTACAAAAGGTTTGAAAAAATTTCTTCTGAAGGAATTACGCAGAACACTCCAACATAAAGCAGAACGTTTAAAATTGTCAAAACCGTTAATGGCTTAAAGAATTTATCATGAAACAGTTTCAATCCAAAAAATAACAATGCGCCGGAAAACACATAGTGATAAGTAACCGGAAGTGACAAGGCTGAAGATTCGTTAGCTATATATTGATCAGCCTGATACGTTATTTCGAACATTCCTACCAAATACCCAACAGCCAAAGCAGTAAAAGAAACAATTTCTCTAAATAAAACTGTATCCAATGAAATAGTAGCTATCTTAATTTTTTCTTCTTCTTTTTTCAATAAAAAATAAGTCACCACCAATGACCCTGAAACAACAAGACCTGTCAGAAATCCTTGATTAAAGACAACCGTAAGACCGGAATCACTATAAACAACAGTCCAATCCATTATTAAACTTATAATGGTCAGTAACTGAACCAATACAGCTCCGGTTTTAAAGAGCTCTATTTTGGATTTTTGTGATAGCCAATACAGTAAAACAGCTTCACATGCCCAAAACAACGTTATCTGATTGCCTTCGAACTGAACCGGTATTGTAATCGTTACAAAAGTAAACACAAAACCGATTAACAAATAAACCGCATTTTTATCCAAACCAAATTTCTTGAATAAAAAGCCTGCGTAAATCAGATTATAAACCGCCAGCGAAAGAGTAAACAAACCTTTTGCCTCAATTCCCCAATTATGAATAATTCCGAGACCTATTCCAAAATAAACAAAAGTATTGGCAACTATAATGAAATATTCCATTTTAGTAAACAAACCTTTATTTCTTATATTATTGAGTACCGCTATAATGCTGAATAAAAAATAAAAAACTGTAGCAAAAATCAAGGCTCCTTTGTGAGGCAGTGTGTTTTTATCCAGCTCAACTGTATACCAGCTGACAAAAAGAATACTTGTAAACAGAAAAGACAGCAGTGTAAGCAGATTCCATTTTTTAAAATAGGCAATTCCTAGTATTCCAATATTTAAAACAGCGATATAGACAAACAGGACAATATAATTCCCCTGCCCTGTACTCACCATAAAAGGAACTGCAAAACCACCAATTAAAGACAAGACTGAAAGCTCCTGCCTGTCATAAGCCAGAGAGACAAACGTACTGAAAGCTGTAATAACAACCATAATACTAAAAGCAACCGGCTGACTGAACAACTGATAATCATGAAAAGCTATTGCAATAGTAAAGTAAAAAATACTGATTGCTCCGGCAACCATTACAGAACTGAAAGCTTTATACTCTTTTTTAAGCTTATGTGCTACGCCCATAACTAAAGATCCTGCCAAGATTCCAATACCAACACGTGCGGTTTCATTGATCCAGTTTTTGTCTATCGCATATTTTACAAAGAAACTGATTCCTAAAACCAAAATCAGAATTCCTATTTTGTTAATAAGATTCTCCCCAACAAATTTTTCCAGATCCGGGTTGTTTTCCCTGAATTTCTCAAACCATGTTTTTTGAGGTTCTTTATACGCAGGTTCCTGTTGATCTGATACCATAGCTGGTTCAGCATTAATTTCTTCATCCTCAATTCCTGAAAGCTGAAACTTTTCTGATTCTTTATGCTCAGAAACAGTATCTAAAATTGTTTCCTTGATTTGTATTTCTTCATCTTCGTCATCAACAATATCTTCAAAAGAAGCAAACTTCTGCTCTTCTTTAACAACCGGAGGGGCAACAGTTTCCTTATCCTGAACAAGAGGAGGAAAATCCTCGCTCTTCTTTTCCATATATGCTTGAAGACTTACTATTTTCCTTTTCATTTCGTCCATTGAATTGACAACAGAAGATAATTTGGCATTTAAATTACTCATCAGAATAATTAGAACAACCAATATGATCAATAACAAAATGATTTCCATGAATGATTTTAGTTTAGTTTGAGTGCCAAATATAATCTATTTTAAGAATTTTCTTATTTTCATAGCCAAAAAGAAAGCCCCAAAACAAAATTCGGGGCCTATGGTATAATGCAGTAAACTTTAAACTGATATTTTTAATGTACTTTTGAGTTCAAAAGGGAGATTATCTTTTCTTCAACTTCCTCGCTGTCCCATTTGTTTTCAATATCTGAAATTGCCATAACTTCTTCCATGATTTTATTTTGGAAATCGCCTATGGCTAAAGCTTCAGAATATGGCTGTGTACTAAAAGTAACCCGGCTGTATAATGGCAGCCACTTTTCCGGATGTTTGTCAGAAAACCATTTTTCGATTTTCTTTTGAAGCAGAAACTTTTCATCCGCCGTTTTTGTACTCATTTCGATGAAATTTCTGAGAGAAAGTTCTGCAATGGCATCAGCATTAGGTTTGCGTGATTTCCCGTATTCTTCGAAGATTTTTTGCCAGTCATCACCATATTTTTCAATCATTTGGACCAACACCGTAATATCTTCAAAACCTACGTTCATTCCCTGACCGTAAAAAGGAACAATCGCATGAGCAGCATCACCAATCAATGCAATATTGTTTTCGTGTGTCCAAGGAAAACACTTCATCATTACCAGATAACTTGTTGGATTTCTAAAGAAATCATGCACCAAATCAGGGATTACTTCTTTTGTATCCGGAAAATATTCGGCAAAAAAATCAACCAGATCTTTTTCCTCTTTTAGCGCTTCAAACGAATTTTCTCCTTCAAACGGCATAAAAAGCGTACAAGTAAAACTTCCGTCTAAATTAGCCAAGGCCATGAGCATGAAGTTTCCCCGTGGCCAGATATGCAAAGAGTTTTTATCAATTTTATGCGTACCATCGGGATTAGCAGGAATGTGTAATTCTTTATAGCCAATTTTCATGAACTCCTGTGAGTAGTCAAACATACTTTGACGCTGCATACGGTGGCGGATTCTTGAAAAAGCGCCATCGGCTCCAAAAACCTTATCGTATTTTAATTCGGTCCACTCCCCTCTTTCGGTTTCTCCTATATGCAAAGTGGCATCAGCTAGAGTAACATCCCAAATTTTATGCTCAAATTTAAATTCAACTCCAACTTCTTCTGCTAAATCAATCATTTTACGATTTAGAACACCGCGTGAAAGAGAAAAAATTGCCTCACCATCTTTACCGTAGTTCTGGTAATTTAACTTTCCGTCTTGTAAATGAATGGCACGTTTATCTACCGGAATTCCAATTTTACGAATCTCTTCATCAATTCCAATATCTTCTAATGCCTTCCATCCACGATTAGACATTACAAGATTTATGGAACGTCCCGAAAATTCAACTGTTCTAATATCTGGGCTACGATCAAAAACATGAACCGTATGTCCCATTTTCTTTAAATAGATTGCTAACAATGTTCCTACTAATCCAGAACCAATTACAGCAATTTTTTGAGGAGTTTGCATTTATAATTTTATAAGCAGTTGTGCAAATTTATGGTTTTAGCCACGAATACACGAATGATTTCTGTCATATTTTTAAGGTTTGAAAACCAGTTTTGTTGAACTGGCTTCAATTTCCTTTCTATTCATTTTCATCTTTCTGAACTTACCATCTATATACATCTGTGCCTGATCGTTATAATGTTTGCTCATAGGATTCCCTGATTGCCCTGTTGGCAATATACTCCATGAATTTTCAATATCACTGAAATCGATTACCCTCCTCGTTGATGGTCCGGCCGAAATGTCATAAGAAGCTTCATCAGTATAATAATACATTACATTGTTTATTACCTCATTTGCTCCCGGTGCTTCAAAAACACCGACATTAAACAACGGACGTAGTAAAGCTACCTGACCAATAGGATGCTTATACTCCACTTTGTGTACTTTACCCCAGTTCCAGGCTGACACATCATCCCCTAATTGTGCTGAAAGATTTGCGATAGTTTCTTTAAATGATTTGGTTAAAATTTCACGACGATTTTCTTTCTTCCTTTTTGTATTCACATCATCCCACCACAATGAATTTTCAACTTTAGACTGATTGTCGATACATTGTTTCATAGCATGGGTTTTCATAAACTGCTTAAACGCAATTTCCCCCATTTCGTCCTTAAAAGTATTTTTAAAATAGAAATAGATCAGTTTATTATAAATTGTAGGGGCTACATCTGTAGTATTGTTGCTTCCGTTCCAGTTCGCTAATTGCTGTAACGCTTGTCTTTCAGTTTCGGAAAAATTTTTGGAGTCAATCCAAGAAACAAAATTGTGTGCCACATTTGAACTTACCGAAGAAGTATTATCATAAATCATTTTAGAAACATCTTCTTTTGTCCAATTATTTTTTTCTTTCAATAAATCAGCAATTCGTTTTGCCCTGTCTTCAGGCAGATAATAACCCGGATATTCATAGCCATCAATAGCCTGCGGCATATTATTAGCAGAATACACATAATTCCACTGTGGGTTTACCGCTTTAGGGTTTTTAGAAAAATCGAGATATTCCACTTTATCATCAATACCATTTGTTCCGCTAAGAATATAATTAGGATTCACTCCTTTTGGGAATTTATACAATTTCCCCGAAGTCTGCCAGGCGATATTATTTTTTGCATCTCCATACATTATATTTAACCCTGGTGCCGAAATATAAGAAACACCTTTTTGGAAATCACTTAAGCCTTTAGAGTGGCTTAAAGAATAAACCGCTTCAAGAATTTTATTTTCCTCGTGGGTATAAATCCATTTGAAAGCGACTGGCTGTTTGGGATTAAAATCATGAAGTATTCCATTCATCACAGCTCCATGATTAGTTTCTTTAATTTTTAAAACAACCGTGGTACTGTCTTTTACTTTAATTTCTTTTGTTCTTACTTTAAAATCAGCATAACCGTTTGTCGATTTATACTGATTCGCATTTGAAGGGTTGACTTCTTCCTGATAAAAATCGGCGTCATCATTTTCAAACATAGTTAAACCATACGCATACTGACGATTATGTCCCAACAATGGATAAGGAGTTCCTGCCAGATAATAGCCATACATTTCATGCTCCGGAGTTACAATGTGTGCTTCGTACCAGGTTCCAGGCTGTGAATAAGATATATGCGGGTCATTTGCAAAAAGAACCTTTCCTGTTGCTGTTTTTTTAGGAGCAATCACCCAACTATTACTTCCTATAAAAGGAGGAAAAGGTGATTTATCCAACAAATCGGTTACAGCTTTTGAAGCTTCTATAAATTGTTGATTCTGAATATTATTAGTTTTTATTTTTGTTGTATTGTATGATCCGTCAACTCCTAATTCTTTTAAATATCCATCATCCAGTTTATTCTTTAAATCGGTAAACATGGGATCAGTTTTTTGAGCACAGGCAAAACTAAAAGCCATGTAGCCAAAAATATTGTAAACATCTTTTAACGTGAAAGGTTTTTTCTCGATTCCCAACAACGTGAATTCAATAGGTGTTTTACCATTTTCAAGATATTGATTTATTCCATCCAGATAAGCCATAGCCAACTGATACGACTTTCCGTTTTTATCTAATTTTGCAATGGCCTGTTCTGAATTTTCATCAATTCCCAAAGCCAAAAACAGCTTATCGTTATCTAACGCTTTATTTCCAAATATTTCCGAAAGTTTTCCCGGTGCGATACGTCGTAACAATTCCATTTGCCACAAACGTTCCTGAGCATGAACATAGCCTAAAACAGTCTGCGCATCATTTTCAGAAGCAGCATAAATATGAGGAATCCCGTATTCATCAAAATAAACTGTGGTTTCTTTACTAATATTTTTAATCTGGACTTCTCCTTCATATTGAGGCTTCGTATAATACAGATAAGCATATATCCCAATTGCCAATAATGTTATTAAAATCAATAAAAAGATATAAAAGCGTTTGATTTTTTTCATTTGAAAAGATTTAACTCTCAAATTTAACCAATTAAAGCATTTTTCATAAAAAAAGTGCACTTATTTTCATAAGTACACTTCTCCTGATCAAAGTTCAAATTTGCTCCTATTCTTTCTTTTTACTATCGTTTATGATTAATGCAATCTTTTTCATGACATTTATCTTTATAGTTTAGATTACAAAGTAAATACCACATCTTAAAAACCTTTTTCATAACATTTTTAGGAATGCTTACAAAATATCCATAATAAACAAAGGCGAACCATTGGCCCGCCTTTGTTTACTATTTTTTTAATTTTATTTTCTTGGAAACTGAATACGTTTACCAGTATTCAATCCGTTATTTTTAGCTAAAATACCACACATATGGAATAACATACGCGCACCAACATTCCCGTCCCAATCATCTTCTCCCGGTGCAACTTCAACTAAATCGAATCCGATTATTTCTTTTCCGCTGGATGCTAATTTATTGAATAAGTAAGTAGCCTGCTCAAAAGAGAACCCACCGGGAACCGGAGTTCCTGTATTAGGGCAATACCAAGGATACATTCCGTCGATATCAAACGAAATACAAACTTTTTGCGGTAATGATTCTATAATTGCGTCGCATTGTTCTGCCCATGTTTTACCTTCAAAAGTTTCCGCTTTTAAATCGGCATCAGTATGAACTAAAACACGACCATTAGATTTTTGTACCACTTCCACTTCCTGCTCACAGAAATCACGAATTCCTACCTGAACAATTTTAGAAACCTGTGGAATTTGTAATGTATTGTACATGATAGAAGCATGTGAATACGTAAAGCCCTCATAAGCAATACGTAAATCCATGTGTGCATCTAAATGTAAAATTCCGTAATTATCATATTTAGTCGCTAAAGCTTCGTAATACCCCAGCGGAGTCGAATGATCGCCTCCTAGAAGCACCACTTTTTTCCCTTTGCTCATCCACGAAATCACTTTTTCTTTTACCTCGGTATGCAATTCACGGCAAACTTTATTGATTTTATCCAAATCCGACTGCAATGCCGGAAACGTTTCGATATCCTCGCCAGCTTCCAATGCTTCAATGATTGGTTGTGCCAAAGATTTATATTTATCTGAATTTACTTTCCAGTGTTTAGGCGCATCATCCATATAGATCCCCAGTTTCCATAATTCAGGGAAATCCTGATGATTCAAATCCACCTGAAACGAAGCATCCATAATAGCATCCGGTCCTTCAGAAGCACCAGCTCCATAACTAACTGTTACTTCCCAAGGCACTGGAATTACAATAATTTCTGAATCTTCTGCAGAAAAAGGCAATCCAAAAACCGTAGCATCTGCTAAGCCTGGTTGTGATGGATCAAAATTGTCTATAATTTGTTGTTTTGTCATATCTTTGATTATTAGATTGTTTGATAATTCGATTATTAGATTTTTGAAAATTAAACCTTTAGATTCATGTCTTCAAGATTTTAATGTTGTCATAAATTTTGAAGTCATTTGCACAATCTTATTTAATTCAAAAAGTAATTCTTCTAATTTTTTAGTTTCTAAAAAGCCCAAGTCATTTGACAACAACAATTGTGTCTCTAACTCATAACAGGAACCTACAGCAATTTCCAGAAATCTTAAAAAATCTTTATTTGATTTTCTAGACGCTCCTTCTGCAATATTGGAAGGTATTGAAACTGATGCTCTTCTCAACTGATTAGTTAATCCAAATTTTTCATTTTCAGGATAACATTCTGTAGCGACATAAATCAAGCTACAAAATCTTCTACTCAATTTCCAGATTTCCAAATCTTTGAATCTATGCATTTCTTTAGTTATTGATTATTAGATTATTGGATTTTTAGATGTTTCGAATTATCTAGAAGCATTCAAAATCCCTTCCTTCAAAATCTGTCCAAAATTGTACATATCTTCATACGAAGTATAAAAAGGCACTGGTGCAAGGCGGATTACATTTGGTTCGCGCCAATCGGTTATTACTCCATTAGACATTAGGTAATCAAAAAGACTTCTTCCTTGTCCATGTAAGAAAACCGACAATTGACAAGCTCTTTCTTCTTGATTTTCGGGTGTAATAATTTCAAATTCAGTTCCTGGTATCTGGCTGTCAATTTCGTGTAAAATAAATTCAAGATAAGACGTGATCTGATCGCGCTTTTTAATTAGTTTCTCCATTCCCACTTCAGCAAACATTTCGGCTGATGCCAGATACGGAGCCAATGACAATACCGGTAAATTACTCACCTGCCATCCATCAGCACCATGTACCGGATCAAAATCAGGTTCCATTTTAAATCGGCGTTCTTTGTTATGTCCCCACCATCCTGCAAAACGATTCAAATCAGCATAATGATGTTTTTCATGCACGAAACAACCCGAAGCATTTCCGGGCCCTGAATTCATGTATTTATACGAACACCAAGCCGCGAAATCGACATTCCACTCATTCAATTTCAATTCGATATTACCGGCAGCATGTGCTAAATCGAAACCTACTATTGCTCCTGCTTTATGACCGGCTTCAGTAATTGCTTTCATATCAAAAACCTGACCCGTATAATAATTTACACCCCCGAATAAAACCAAAGCCAACTCATCACCTACTTCATTAATTTTGGCAACAATATCTTCCAATCGGATATTGTGCTCCCCTTCCCTGCGTTTAATCTCAACAATAGCATCTTTGGGGTCATACCCATGAAACTTCACCTGACTTTGAAACATATACTGGTCAGAAGGGAATGCTTTCTCTTCACAAATGATTTTATAACGCTTAACTTCGGGCTTATAAAAAGACACCATTAACAAATGCAGATTCACCGTTAATGTATTCATTACGGTAACTTCTGTTGGTTTTGCCCCTACAATTTTACTTAACGGCTGTGCAAAACGTTCCTGATAATCCCACCAAGGTTTTTCCGCATAAAAGTGACCTTCTACTGCCAGGTTTGCCCAATCGTTCATAATATCATCTACATACTTTTTAGTACGTTTAGGCTGTAATCCTAATGAGTTCCCGGTAAAATAAACTACATTTTTCCCGTTATGCTGCGGAAAAATAAACTCGTTGCGATACTCTTTTAACTCATCCTGAGCATCAAGCTGGCGTGCAAAATCTAAAGTGTTTTGAAAGGTCATTTTTGGTTGATTTATTTGGGGAGTAAAAGTATTGAAAAGTTAGAAAATGACAAAGGGGTAATTATTAATGGTGAATGGTGAATGGTAAGTGGTGAATGGTATTAAAAAAAAATACTACTGACAGATGAATTATCTTGTTGACTAAAATTATATTTACCAATAAAAAGTCTTTTCTACCAGGTAAAAAATCGTTTGTATCAAATAAAAAATGATTTGTACCGGATGAAAAATCAACTGTACCGACTGAAAAGTTATCTGTACCTAATTAAAAATCATTTGTACTGACTGAAAAATTACTTGTATCGGCCGAAAAGTTGTTTGTACCAATGAATTTATAAGTTTTACATCCATTTTTAAAACGGTTATATCGGACAAACAAATTGATTTTACAAAATTTCTGAAAATCTTTAAGTTTTCACTGAAAACCGAGCACAAAAAAAGCGTCCGCCTAGGCGGACGCTTTCCTATATTTTATCTGAATATTACAAAATCAACATCGCATCACCGTATGAATAGAAACGGTATTTTTGCTCGATAGCTTCTTTATACGCTTTCATCATTAAATCATGACCGCAAAACGCTGAAATCATCATCAATAATGTTGATTTAGGTGTGTGGAAATTTGTTACCATACAATCAGCCACACTAAAATCATAAGGAGGGAAGATAAACTTGTTTGTCCAGCCGTCAAATGAATTTAATGTTCTATTTGACGAAACAGAACTTTCCATAGCACGCATTGTAGTTGTTCCAATAGCACAAACACGTTTTTTATTTGCTTTTGCTTTGTTCACAACATCACAAGCTTCCTGATCAATACGAATTTCCTCAGAATCCATTTTGTGTTTAGATAAATCTTCAACTTCTACCGGGTTGAAAGTACCTAAACCAACGTGTAACGTTACTTCAGCAAAGTTGATTCCTTTAATTTCCAAACGTTTCATCAAATGCTTAGAGAAATGCAAACCGGCAGTTGGTGCTGCTACAGCTCCTTCTTCTTTAGCATAAATTGTTTGGTAACGCTCAGCGTCATCTTCATTTACTTCACGGTTGATATATTTAGGGATTGGTGTTTCTCCCAAGTCCACTAATTTTTGACGGAATTCTTCATATGAACCATCATATAAGAAACGTAATGTTCTACCACGTGATGTAGTATTGTCAATTACTTCTGCAACTAATGAATCGTCATCACCAAAGTATAATTTGTTACCAATACGGATTTTACGTGCCGGATCTACTAAAACATCCCAAAGACGTTGCTCTGCATTTAATTCTCTTAACAAGAACACTTCAATACGAGCTCCGGTTTTTTCTTTATTTCCATATAAACGAGCTGGGAATACCTTAGTGTTATTCACTACCATTACATCTCCTTCATCAAAATATTCGATAATATCTTTGAACAATTTGTGCTCAATTTCACCAGTTTTACGGTGAACAACCATTAAACGAGATTCATCACGATTTTCTGCAGGGTATTCCGCCAGTAATTCAGCCGGAAGATTAAAATTGAAATTTGATAACTTCATACTTACTTTTAGATTTCAGATTTTAGAATTCATCCTTCGACTAGCTTGGGATGATACTTGTAAGATTACAAGGATGCAAATATACTATCGTGAGATAGGGGTTGTCAAGTGTTTTGAATTTTATTTTCAAAAACCCTTTATTTATAGCCCATCACAACTGATTAACAACAAAACCAACAGCCTGTAAATCTTTCCAAAAATCAGGATATGATTTTGAAACCACTTCCGCTTCTTCTATAAGAATATTAGTTTTTAACGCCAAAGGGGCAAATGCCATAGCCATACGGTGATCCTGATAGGTCGCAATTGTTACGTTATCCTTTATTTGATTGGAAGGTTTTAAATGTAAAGAATCGTTTGTCACCGAAATTTCAGCATTCAGTTTTGTCAATTCAGTCTTCAAAGCTTCCAACCTGTCTGTCTCTTTAATTTTGAGTGTATGCAGTCCGTACAAATCACAGCCAACCCCTAATCCAAAACAAGTTACAGCTATAGTTTGCGCAATATCAGGACAATTGTTTAAGTTATGAGTTATAAATTGAGAATTATGAGTTATTTGTTTTGATATCGTTACAGAATTATCACTATTAAAAACTGTTTGCACTCCAAAATATTTATAAATTTCATCCAAAGCAGAATCACCTTGCAGACTGTTTCCCTTATAACTTGACAAAGTGATTTGGGTTCCAACATCTGATAAAGCTACAATTGAATACCAATACGATGCAGAACTCCAATCGGATTCAACAGTCAACTTTTGATTTTCAACTTCTGATTTTTGACTTACTGTAATGACATTTCCTTCAAACGATGTTAAAACCCCAATTTCATCCAGTAGTGCCAATGTCATTTTAATATAAGGAACTGAAGTAATTTCACCTTCTAAAGTCAATTCCAAACCGTTTTCTAATTTAGGTGCTATAAGCAACAAAGCCGAAATATATTGACTACTAACATTAGCTGGTAAGGAAACTTTATTTTGTGTTATTTTTTTTCCTTTAATTTTAATTGGCGGATAACCTTCATTTTCTTCATATGAAACATTCGCTCCCAACTGCTGTAAAGCTTCAACCAAAATTTTTATAGGTCGTTCTTTCATTCTTGAAGACCCTGTTAAAACAACCTGACTATCTTCCTTAACAGCAAAATAAGCAGTCAGAAAGCGCATAGCAGTTCCAGCATGGTGTATATTCTTAACAAAATCATCACTGCTCAAGGCTTTTGTCATCACATCTGAATCATCAGAATTAGATATATTTTCCAAAATGATTTTTGGATACAGAGCCTTTAACAACAATAATCGATTCGTTTCAGATTTACTTCCTGATATTGCAATAGTAGATTGTGTATTAATTATAGATTTTTGAAGAAAAAGTTTCATTATTTAGATACAAATTTTAGTCCGACTATTGACAGAATTAAGGTTGATAAAAAGAAAACCCGCCAAAAAGTTGCCGGTTCTTTAAAAACAAAAATACCAACAACAACACTACCTACTGCTCCTATTCCAGTCCAAACTGCGTAGGCTGTCCCAATAGGCAATTCTTTACTGACTTTAACCAGTAAAACCATGCTAATGGTTAAGCAGAACAAAAAACCTAAATACCACATGATGGCATTATTACCAGAGTTTTCTTTTGCTTTACCCAAACAGGTTGCAAAGCCCACTTCAAAGAGTCCGGCAATGATTAGCAGTATCCAGTTCAACCTATTTCAATTTTTCGTTATTGTGATGACGGTCGTGATCACGTTTTGTTTTCAAATCCATTTTTTTATCGAAAGCCGCCTGCAGATCCACTCCTGTTTGATTTGCCAGACACAACACCACAAAAACCACATCGGCCAATTCTTCCCCTAGATCTTTATTTTTATCGCTTTCTTTTTCAGATTGTTCACCGTATCGACGAGCTATAATACGCGCAACCTCTCCAACTTCTTCGGTTAATTGTGCCATATTTGTTAATTCGTTAAAATAACGAACACCGTGATTTTTTATCCAGTTGTCTACGTCTAATTGAGCATTTTTTATGTCCATGTTTTATACTTTTTTAAGTACGATTTTTTCAGTTTGTTTTTTTATTACTTCTGCATAGAACTTCTTTAATTCTTCATAATCCTCAGGAGCAATTAAACTTACATTAATATCAAAAACAGAATTAATTTGAATTTGATTACCTATAGCAACAATTGCAAAATTATATGTCAACAAATTATCCTTAAACATTAAACTCAAAGTAGCTGGCATTGAGTCAATAGAATATCCTTTAGGCAAATCTATTGTAATTATCTTTTTTTTCTGGCTTGGAAATACAAAATCAATTGGAGACACCCTTCTTTCCTGATGAAAAGGATTTACATTATCTTCCATAAATTCCAAAGGCGCGAAATAAATTTTATCTCCAAAAAATTCTGATACTCCTTCTTTTTTAAATGAATAAAATTCTACAATTGGTTTATTTAAATCATAGTTATTTTCAAGTTTATAATCATCAATATAAACTCCTTTAAAATCATTTTCCAACCTTGAAGCAATTGATTCAACGGAATATTTCCCTATCATTTCTCTAAAACTCAAAGCATGATAATCAAAATAAGTTTTTTTAATTTTTCCTGACAAAACCCCTTCTGAACTAAGAGATCCTATCAAATTAGTACTCATTTTTGAAATTACTTTTGGCATCAAATCAATTTCCGCACACTCACCATCTTTTTTCATTAACTGTCCTTTCCAGTTTAAATCATTTAACGGTAAAAGATTAGGCAAACAAAATTTATTAGTTGCATCTAGAATAAAACGATCAGAATTAATATCAACTGCCGCAATTACATAGTTAATTTTCGAACTATTAGGAAATAATGCTATACCGTTATCTTTTGTACTAAGTAAAACAGGGTTAGCATTTAAACCAGAAGCCCTCAACATTGATATAAGAATCAAATTAATCTCTGCTGCACTACCCACTTTTTCTTTGTAAATGTACTCTAAAGAATTTTTAGGCATATAACTATTCCTATTATTCCATCTCATTCTATTCTGGATAAATTTAAATACTTTTTCCATCTTTACCTTCTCGGTATCGAATTCCTTAATCAAATTTGTTAGATCATCTTTATAATATGATTTTTTTTTAATTTGACTTCCAAACTCCTTAGTTTCATATATTGATAACGCAACATCAGTCCAGGTTTTTGATATTTGTTGCAACTTTTGATTAGGCCTTCTAATTGTTTGCAACTCATGTTCTATTTTACCAAAATTATTATTATGAGAAACAAAACCTTCTTCAACTAAAGCAGGAACATCTTTAACTGTATAAATTGTTTTGATCTTCCTATGAACAAGACCTCTCGAGTTATCATACTTATCCGTGTAAGCGGTTATTCCATCTTCGATGGACTCGTTTATTTCAATTGGAACATTTCCATTTTTCATACCTTTGTAAAGATAGAATTCTGGTATTTCTGTAATATACTCGGCAAAATCTACAGGAATATCATATTGATATTGAAAATCAGGCAAAACACCTAAATTTTGTGATTTAAGAACATATTTTATTTCTAGAATTGTTCCCTCTTTCACATTTGGAAAAAAAACTTTCATTATTTTCCAAGAATCATTTACACTTTGCTCAATTTGGCCAACTTCGCTAACTCTTTCTTTTACAATTGTGCCATCAACAATGTTATAGGAATATGCTTTGACAACATTTACCATATCATTACCTAGTATATTATAGCCTACATAATATGGTATTTGATAATTAGCCCAACTTATCCCTTCTTTTTTAAAAATTTTAATTTTAACATCAAATTCAGTATAACATTGATATCCATTTTCTGTACTATATTTGAACTTAGTATTTGCTTTTTTAAACAAAATAGCCGCTGCTACACCTTTATCAATCTGATGCTCTTTCTGATTTAATTGTTCAAGCGTTACATTTTCCAAATCCAAAACTTGTGAAAACAAAGAGTTAACAATAAGAAATAATATAGAAACAAACAATTGAGCTGATTTCATTCTTATACTTTTTTAAGTACGATTTTCTCCGTTTGTTTTTTTACAATTTCATTAAAAAATGCTTTCAACTCATCGTAATCATCTGGAGCTATTATACTTGAATTAATATCCAACTGAGAAATAATTTGAATTTGTTTGCCGCTGTTTGATATGTTGAACAAATAACTTACTGCCTTATCTGAAAAAACCAAATTAAGAGGAGAAGGGATTGATTCAACAACATATCCTTCAGGCAAAGTAACAATCACTTGGTACTTATCCTGCTCCGGAAAGGTAAAGTCTACAGGATACTCTCTTTTTTCCTGCTTAAATGGATTTTCATTCAATCTATAAAACAATAAAGGATTGAAATAAATTTTGTCACCTATTTTTTCAAATTCATTAGTATTTACAAAAGAAAATGTTTCAACAATAGGTTTTCCTAATTCTAATTTATTCTCAATTTTGTATTCAGACACCTGTGAATCATTCAATCTCTTTTCAAATCTCTCAAGATAATTATCTTCCGCCAATGAGTTATAATTGTTTCTAAACTGATAAGCTGTATAATCATTTTTTTGAGTTCTGATTTTACCTTCTATTTTACCTTCAGGATTCAGACTCACAAGCATATTTGTAGTTTCTTTAGAAATAAAACCAGGGTTAAGATTAACTTTAGCTGAAGAACCGTTTTTTCTTATAATACGTCCATTCCAGTTTATTGCTCTCTCCGGCAATAAATTTGGGAGTGAGTATTTTTCAGTAGCATCCAGCAAAATAATACTATTTTCAACTTCTACACCTGCAATCACATAATCAAAAGCGGTTCTGCTTGGAAATAAAGATATTCCATTCTCCCTTGTACTTACAAGTATTGGATTTGTATCAACACCCGCATAACGCAGCATTGCGACCAACATTAAATTTATTTCCCCAACATTTCCGGTACCGTTTTTATACGCTGCTTTTACCCCTTCATTACAATGATAGCCGTTAAATCCATTCCATTTAACTTTTGACTTAACATAATTAAAAATCAGAGCTATCTTATGATTTTTTTCAGTAACACCATTTAAAATATTTTTTAAATCATTCTCAAAATATCCTGTCTTATTTAGTTCAACACCAAAATCAGACCTCTCATAAATTCTTGTACAAACCGTTTCCCAATCTGTTGAATAATTTTCAAGTTGCTGATTTGGAATTTTTACTGATGAAAGTTCAAGCTGTAATGCTGCATAATAATTTTCAATATTATCTACATACTTTTCCTCTTTTATACTGGGGATATTTTTTAAAACATATTTATTTATATGCTCTTTGTATTTTACCTCATATGTTCCGCTTTCAGATCTGAATCCTCCAACTTGATTGACCATTTCCTGATATGTTCCTTCATATTTATTTTCTTTCCAGTCTTTTTCTACAAAAGGAAACAGAGTTCCTTTAAAATGAGTATTATATGTAAAATATTCAGGAATATAAGTATAATACTCTGAATAATTTACCGGAATTGATTGCTGAAATCTCCAATCATTAAGTCTTCCATAATTTGGAGATAACAATCTGTATTTGAATTCAACTATACTGCCTTCTTTGACATTGGGAAAACTAATTTTTTTGACTGACCAAAACTTATTAACTTTTTCGTCGAATTCGCCTTCAGATCTCATTTTAGTTTTGGCAATTTTACCATCTGTTAAATTATAAGTATAAGCACTCAATACATTAACAGTCTCTTTAGCACTCCCGTCATTATAATATCTAACTGCCTGATTTGCATAATCGAGTCCTTCTTTTTTATATATTTTAATCTTTACCTGAATTTCAGTTGATGTTGTAAAACCACTTCCGTAACGATAATTAAATTCCGTTTTTCCTTTTTTGAAAATAACAGCGGCCGGTGCGGTGGTGTCCATCTCATGTCTTTTTTGTTTTAATTCATCAATCGTAACTTCCCCTAATTCATATTTTTGCGAAAAAATTAAATTACAGGAACATACCAGAAAGGCTAAAAAAAGTTTTCTCATTTTAATAAATTGATTTTAGTTTAATATTATTTTAGAATTGTCATATTTTGCTATCTCCTCTCTGAATTTCCTATACTCATCATATTCTGCCGAGTTATATTTTCCTTTCTTAACAAACAATCTTCTTTTATAACGAAGAACATTATTCGATTCAGCAACTATTTCTGATTCATAAATTCCGTACTTTGTTTCTATTTTTACTTTTTCAGGTAAAAAACCTATTTTGTGTTTTTTATCAATTTCAAATGTGATATCATCCTCATCCACGAATCCATATTGTATTTCAAAGTCGGTTTTTCTAACCCTGTATCTTTGAGGTATGGACTGATTTACATTAAGTAAATTTATATTTAAAATTTTTTCATTTCCTACAAACTTAAGCACATTCTCTGCCCTAAACTTAATTTGCTCTGTAAACTCAATGCTTTTCTTATCATTATTAAGCTTATAACTATCCATTTGCAAAGCAGTTATATTTGAATACCGTTCTTTAAAATTCTCAGTTATTTTTTCAGGAACCAGTTTTTCAATTTTATTAGCATATTCGTATTGAATTCCTTTATACTTGATTTCCACATTAAACAGCGTTTTTCCGTCCTCATTCATCGTTATTTTGCCTTTTGTCATTTGAGAATTTAAATTTTCAAAATACCCATTAGTTTTAACAACTTCACCTCCTTCAGGTTTTATAAGCAAAGCGTATCTGTCATCAGTAAAATCACCTTCAAAACCGAAAGCCTGCGTCTGGCTTGTACATTCCAGAAAGACTAATTTGTTATTATACGGAATTGCCAAGACAGCATGATTCCCCTGCATAGAAACAAAATCAGGCTCAATATTTTCTTTATAGCCTCCGTAAATTATAGTATAATATGAAGTAACGCCAACAACGTCCAACAGTGCTCTGGTATAATTTGATAATCCTTTACAATCTCCATAACCTAACCGGTCCACATCCTTTGCCAACATAGGCTTCCAACCACCGATTCCAAGCTGAATACTTACGTATCTGGTTTTATTTTGCACATAATCGTACACAATTCTCGCTTTTTCTATCGGATCTGTTATACCAGCTGTTAAAGCTCTGATTTTTTGTTTAGTAATTTCCGGTAATTCATTAGTATTTTTAAGCAATTCTTCATTCATCCATCTTCCAAATTCTTTCCATGAATCTGCTTTGCCTTCAACACCTTCCAAGGAAAAAACATTAGTTCCAAACAATATACAACCAAACTTTTTAGCCGACAAATCCTCAGGTTTTTCTGCTGATAAATTTTCTAATTTAAAGTGCAATTCATTATCACTCTCTTCTTTATCAATTTTCAGTTTATCCAATTCAACTAATTTATATCTAAAACCAAGGTCAACCGGATATTTTATTTTATACTCTGTTTTTTCAACACTTTCATAATAATCATCTAGAGGATACCATCTGGGAATAAAAGCTGTATTTATAGTTTCCACTTCACTTTCATAAACAATCGTGAACGGATATTGTGTAGGCGTATAATTTAATCTAAGTATTCTTGTATCTGTAATTTCCGGAGAGCCTCCGGATGCACTGATATCAAAAAAATCTTTTCTTTTCAGTTTTTTTATTTCATATCCTTGAGCATTATAAATTATTGCTTGAATTTTATTAACCACCCAACTTTCATCATATTGTTCCCCGACATCTAAATTCCTTAACCCTCTTTCGTTTAGAACAGTTATGGTTTTATGAGTAGTAGTCAGCATATTAGAAACCGACTTAATTTCAACAGAAATCAATTGATCTCTAATCACACTGTTTGCGTTTTCTTTCAGTTCCTGTGGAATACTTTCCACTGAAAGCTTTGTATTTTGGGAAAAAAGTATTGTTGTAAAAAATATACTTACTAATAAAAAAGTATTTAGTTTCATTATTTATTGTTTGTTTATTCTTTGTTTTTTGTATCAATTATTATGGTTACTGGGCCGTCGTTGATTAATGCTACTTTCATATCTGCGCCAAATTGACCAGTCTGAACCTTTTTCCCAAGTTCTAATTCCATTTGTTTTACAAAAGAATCATACATTGGAATAGCATAATCAGCTTTGGAAGCTTTTATATAACTGGGGCGGTTCCCTTTTTTTGTTGCGGCATGAAGTGTAAACTGACTTACCACAATGATATCTCCGCCTATATCTTTAACAGAAAGGTTCATTACTCCGTTTTCATCACCAAAAATCCTCAGATTCACAATTTTTGAAGTCAGCCAGTCAATATCCTCCTGATTCGAGGCATCTTCAATTCCCACTAATACTAAAAGGCCTTTTTGAATGTTTGCAACTTTTCCCCCATCTATAGTCACAGATGCTTCGGAAACTCTTTGTAGTACAGCTCGCATAAATTTTTAGTCTAAATCCTGGTTTTTACCATCTTTATAAACATCATTCCTATAAATCTCATCATCCCCTTCCAAAATTTGCAGGTATGAATTATATCTTGACCAGGCAATTTCATCATTGTCCAAGGCTTCTTTGACAGCGCAGTGCGGTTCTTCTTTATGGAGACAATTATTAAACTTACATTTATCTTTAAGAGCAAAAAACTCTGGGAAATAATCTCCGATTTCCTGCTTTTCCATATCCACAATTCCAAAACCTCTGATACCCGGTGTATCAATGATTTTAGCCCCAAAAGACAAATCAAACATTTCGGCAAAAGTTGTGGTATGCTGTCCCTGTGAATGAGATTCGGATATTTCTTTGGTTTTTAAATTCAAAGAGGGTTCCAAAGCATTGACCAAAGTAGATTTTCCAACGCCGGAATGACCTGAAAACATTGAAACTCTATCTTTCATTAGATGCTTTAAATCTTCCAGTCCTTTTTCTTCTTTAGCTGAAACCCGCAAGCATTGATAACCAATATTTGAATAAACGTATTGCAAATAAAGCTGATCATCTAAAGTTGCTTCATCATAAGTATCAATCTTATTAAAAACCAAAACAGCCTCAATACCATAAGCCTCAGCCGTCACTAAAAAACGGTCAATAAAACTGGTTGTCGTAACAGGATTATTTATTGTAACCAATAAAAAAACCACATCAATATTTGATGCTATAATATGGGTCTGTTTGGAAAGATTAACCGATTTACGGACAATATAATTCTTTCTGTCGTGAATATTGGTAATGACACCAACATTCTCATCTGCCGAAGTATCCAAATCATAATCGACCACATCACCCACTGCAATAGGATTAGTACTTTTAATTCCTTTAATACGGAATTTACCCTTAATACGGCATTCCAAAAATTGGTTGTCTTTTGTTTTAACGGTGTACCAGCTCCCGGTGGATTTATATACGATTCCTGTCATTCTAAAATCATAAATTAGAAGTCAGAAGTCAGAAGTAACCACTACTCTAATTTTCTTCAAAAATACAATTTAAATTTAATCTGCTTTATAAACTTTTTCCTGATGATTAATACTTTCCTGGTGAATCGCTTTAAATATTTTTAACACAAATTCTTCACTTAATCCTTTTTCTTCTCCATCTAAAATCATTTTCCCCAAAATTTCATTCCATCGTGTATTTTGCAAAATGGCAACGTTCTTCTCTTTCTTAAGCGCACCAATCTGGTCGGCAACTTTCATACGTTTCCCTAAAATCTCCAATAGTTTTTCATCAAACTCATCAATCTGTGTTCTTAATTTGGAAATACGCTGATGGTAATCATCTGTCTCATCATCCGTTTTACGAACCTTAAGATCTATAAACATTTGTTTCAATCTATCCGGTGTTAACTGTTGTGCGGCATCACTCCATGCCTCATCAGGCGAGCAATGTGTTTCAATCATCAGCCCATCGAAATTCAAATCCAAAGCCTGTTGTGACACTTCCTGAATCATATCACGTTTACCTGTAATGTGTGAAGGGTCACAGATTAACACCAAATCCGGAAATTTGTTTTGCAGTTCAATAGCAATCTGCCATTCCGGGTTATTTCTATATTTCGATTTATCATAAGTCGAAAATCCTCTGTGAATCATTCCCAATTTCTTGATTCCTGCATTATACAAACGCTCCAATCCGCCAATCCAAAGAGACAAATCTGGATTTACCGGATTTTTCAACAATACTATTTTATCTGTATTTTGCAAAACATCTGCAATTTCCTGTACCGCAAAAGGATTTACAGTAGTACGGGCACCTATCCAAAGGATATCCACATCATGCTGTAAAGCCAGTTTCACATGCTCTGCAGTTGCTACTTCAGTTGCGATCAACAAACCTGTAGCCGCCTTTACTCTTTGCAGCCAAGGTAAACCAATTGCCCCAACACCTTCAAATCCTCCGGGACGTGTTCGTGGTTTCCATATTCCGGCTCTAAAAACAGACACATCAGAATTTTTTAATTCATTTGCCACAGCCATTACCTGCTCTTCGGTTTCGGCACTGCAAGGTCCTGCAATTACCAATGGATGTGTTAATTGCAGATTATCCAGCCAACTTCTATTTTCTTTCTTTATTTCCATTTTTTATACGCTTAAAACTATTATTTCTTCTTTACTTTTATTTTGATTCAAAGGCAACACGCCCGACTGATATTCTCCCAACAATTTAAAATGTGTGGTCATAATTTCCAAAACACTTTTTGCCTTTTCAAAATGTTTGTATTTATCAAAAACCACATCGACAAAAAACGAATACTGGAAAGGCTTTTCGACTATAGGCATCGACTGGATTTTAGTCAAATTCAGTTTACAATTATTCATAACATTCAATATAGTTGCCAAACTTCCAGGGGTGTCATCCAATTCAAATTTTATTGAAGCTTTATTAATTTCATTCTGTGCAAAAACTGACTTGTCTTTTTCCAAAATCATAAATCGGGTTATACTACTTTCTACCGACTGTACTTCAGGCGCAATTATTTCCAGTTCAAAAACCTGAGCCGCAGTAGGTCCTGCCAAAGCCGCAATTCCTTTCATTTTTTCATCGTAAATTCTTTTAGCTGTAATAGCTGTATCCGAACTTTCAATAACTTTAATATGCTTGTGTTTTTCCAAAAACTTGGCACATTGTAACAATGCTATAGGATGCGAATGCACTTCTTTTACATCTTCAATAGTTTGTCCGGGCAACACCATCAAATTCAAACTGATTTTCAGGAAATATTCCCCCAGAACATTAAAATGGTTGTCATCAATTAAAGCGTAATTAGGTATCAATGCCCCCGCAATAGAATTTTCGATTGCCATGACGCCATAATCAGCCGTACCTTTATTAAGTTGTTTAGCCACATCTTTAAAAGTCTTGCATTCAATGATTTGAATTTCATCTCCAAAATAATTGTTAGCCACCTGCTGATGAAATGACCCGTTAATTCCCTGTATTGCAACTTTGGTTTTCATACTTTTTGATTTTATGACATCTTCTGAACTAATTTCAGTGTAAAAAAAAATCCCGATGAGTTATCATCGGGATTGTATCTTAAAAATTTAATTATTCTATCTTACATTAAATCTATAGTATAACAACCCCGCTTCTGTTCCAGAAGAAGAAATAAAAGCTGTTATAATATGTCGCGAAATTTTTCACTTGTTTGATTTATAAGGTGCTAAAGTATAAATATTTTTTTAAACCAAAAACTTTATCGGTTCTTTTTATTTGAAATTCTTACTTTTGCTGTAAATACAACCGAATTATGTCAATTGAAGTTCAAAATATTTCTAAAAGCTACGGCACTCAAAAAGCGCTGGACAATGTTTCATTTAGTGTAAAAAAAGGTGAAATTGTTGGTTTTTTAGGTCCAAACGGCGCCGGCAAATCGACTTTAATGAAGATTTTAACCACTTATATCAATGCAGATGCCGGCATTGCCAAAGTGAATGACTTTGATGTAAACTCGAACCAGATTGACGTTCAAAAATCGGTTGGTTACTTACCAGAGCACAATCCGCTGTATTTGGATTTGTACGTAAAAGAATATCTGGCATTCAATGCGGATGTCTATAAAGTGGATAAATCAAGAATTGACGAAGTAATTTCTTTAACAGGACTTACACCGGAATCTCATAAAAAAATCGGTCAGTTATCCAAAGGATACCGCCAACGTGTTGGACTGGCAACAGCACTATTACACAATCCTTCTGTATTAATTCTGGACGAACCTACCACAGGTTTGGATCCTAATCAACTGGTTGAAATCCGTGATTTGATTAAAAATATCGGCAAAGACAAAACAGTATTCCTTTCTACCCATATTATGCAGGAAGTGGAAGCCATCTGCGACCGTGTGATCATCATTAATCAAGGAAAGATTGTGGCTGATAATAACATTGACAGCCTTATCACCGAAATCAATGAACAAATCATTGAAGTAGAGTTTGACAAAACTGTTGAAGAAAACCTGATAGCTCAAATTCCTAATATTACATCACACATCCTAAACGGAAATATTTGGGAACTGACATTTACTTCAAACGAAGATATGCGTTCTACTGTTTTTGATTTCGCACAAGCCAACGGATTAAAAACATTACAGCTTTCGCAGAAAAACAAAGATTTAGAAAGTGTGTTCAGAGAGAAGACAAAGTAATTCTTCCTTTATCAACTTTATTCTATTTAACGGCAGGTTTTTTAATGAAACGCTCTGAAATAAAATCAGTCCCTTTATATTTTGACAGATACATCAATCGGGTTGATGATATCGATTTGTTTGATGCCTTCAACAAGAGCATTCAGCAGATAGACGAATTGGATCTGGGTTTATTAAAGAATATTGGAAACAAAACCTATCAACCCGGTAAATGGACCGTTAAAGAAATTTTACAGCATATTACGGACACAGAGCGGATTTTAACAGCAGGGACACTACGTTTTGCAAGGGATGAATCTGATTTTGTGATTTCGTTTGATGAAACTGAAATGGCCCGGAAATCAAAGGCTAACGACAGAAGTTTTGAACAAATTATTTCAGAATTAACCGCAGTCAGACATTCCACTATTGAGCTGTTTAAGACTTTCAGCAAGAGTGACTTTCAAAAGTCAGGCATCAATTGGAAACACCGCATTACAATTGAAGCTATGGGCTTTAATATCATTGGTCACCAAATCCATCATATTGGATTCATTGAAAATAATTACTTCACTTTAGAAAAAAAATAGTTGTCAATTTTTCGGTTGCACCTCTCTTTTACGGCCTATACTTTTACTTAAATTTTAAACAAACAGAATTATGAAAAGTAAGGTTCAGATTTTCAGAGAATTACACACCCAAAACCAACCTCTGCTTTTGGGCAATGTCTGGAATGTGCAGAGCGCAAAAATATACGAAAACTCAAGATATCAGGCAATTGGGACATCGAGCGCCGCGGTTGCCCATAGTTTGGGTTATGAAGACGGTGAAAATATGCCTTTTGAAGACTATTTATTTATTATCAAAAAAATTGCACAGAATACAACGCTTCCCCTTACAGTTGATTTGGAAGCAGGATTTGGAAATACTGCCGGAGACATATTTAAAAACATACAAACACTTCACAGTCTGGATGTTGCAGGTATCAACATTGAAGATTCAACAGTATTCAACAGCAAAAGGCAAATAGAAGATAAAAATAAATTTTCACACAAATTAACCTTACTCATTAATCTGCTGAAACAAAACAACATTGACATTTTTATCAATATCAGATGCGATGCCTTTTTACTGCAGCTGCCCAACACCTTAAATGAAGCAATTGAAAGAATAAAACTTTACCAGACAATTTCGATTGACGGTATTTTTTTACCTTGTATCACCAATGAAAAAGATATTAAGGAAGTGATTAAAAAAACTGACTTACCGGTAAATGTAATGTGCATGCCGGATTTACCGGATTTTGAAACACTTTCGGGACTTGGCGTAAAAAGAATCAGTATGGGGAATTTCATAAACGGTTTTGGATATAAAAAGATGGAAGAAACAGCTCAGTCAATTTTAACCGGCCAAAATTTTCAATCCTTATTTTAATATGGAACTAACACACGAAATCATGTATCAGGCATCAGTAAACAAAGACACTTCATTTGAGGGAATCTTTTTTACTGCCGTAAAAACGACAGGAATTTTCTGCAGACCTTCGTGTAACGCCCGTAAGCCTAAAATAGAAAACGTAGAATTTTTCAAAACAGCAAAAGATTGTATTTTAAAAGGATACAGACCCTGCAAAGTCTGCAAGCCATTAGAAAAACTGAATGAAACACCCGCATTTATAAAAGAACTGATTAATGACTTATCCGAAAATCCGGGTCTGAAATTTAAAGATTATGACTTGATAAAACGCGGACTTGAACCCAATCAAATAAGAAGGTGGTTCCTGAAGAATCATGGCATGACTTTTCAGGCTTACCAAAGAATGTTCAAAATAAATTCTGCTTTCAAAAAAATACAAAACGGAGAAGCTGTCACCGAAACCGCTTTTGAGTTAGGTTATGAATCCTTAAGCGGATTTGGAGATTCATTTAAAACAATTTTTGGTGTTTCTCCAAAAAACAGCAAATCTAAAAAAATTATCAACCTGAAAAGGATTGAAACGCCTATAGGAACAATGTATGCCTGTGCTGTGGATGAAGGAATTTGTTTATTGGAATTTACAGACAGAAAAATGCTTGAAACAGAAATAAAAACATTGGTAAAACTTTTCAATGCCACTATCATCCAGGGGAACAATATCCATTTTGAGCTTTTGGAAAAAGAACTGGAAGAATATTTTAATGGCTCACGAAAAAAATTTACTGTAAAAGTCTGCACACCCGGCACTGAATTTCAGAACATCATTTGGAAAGAATTACAAACTATTGCTTACGGATCGACAAAAACCTACAAACAACAGGCAGAAGCTATAAACAACCCAACAGCTGTCAGAGCGGTTGCCAATGCAAACGGAATGAACAGAATATCGATAATCATTCCGTGCCATAGAGTCATAGGCTCCAACGGACAATTGACCGGTTACGGCGGTGGGCTTTGGCGAAAAAAATATTTACTGGAACTCGAAGCAAAAAATAAAAGTTAAGAAATCTTTTCCTATCATATAACCATGTAAAAACGAAGAGGGTGCCCTAAAAGTGAAAACCAACTTTTTAGCTTGTCACTAGGATTTATCGAGGAATTCCATAATCAATCTTATATGATTTCTTCTTTTAATCAAAATGACAAGTTTACCGACTTTTTGGACACCCTCTTCGTTTTTACATAGTGCTTTTTTCACTACTTAATTTCAATTTTATTTTTATTTTTTCCTGATTCTTTCGTTTTATCAATATCAATTTTCAGCATTCCGTCCTGATAAGAGGCTTTTACTGATTTCTCATCTGCGTTTTCCGGCAATGAAAAACTTCGGGAGAAAGAACTATAATTAAACTCTCTGCGGGTTATCTTTTCACCGTCTTTCTCTTCTTTCTTCTCTTCCCTTTCAGAAGAAACAGTCAACACACCATTTTCAACATCAACTTTCAAATCTTCCTTATTAAAACCGGGTACCGCTACCTCAACCGAAAACTTTTTATCGTTTTCTTTTAAATTTACTGCCGGCATACTGGTTCCAACTTGAATTCCCTGATTAAAAAAATCATCTTTAAAAAAATCTCCCCACATTGTATTAAATTCAGGGAATAAATCTTTTTTGTTCCATTTTACAAGTGACATACTAAAAATAATTTAGATTAACCTACTTTGGGCATCGGCATTCCCAAAGACTTTTAAAAGTCCCTATGCAAAATTATTTATATTTACACTTAAACGGAACAACTTAAATCATTGATTTTCAATTATTTTTGTATTATATTTAGAACACTTCTTTTGCGATTGTCCTGATATTTTCTGCTTTACCCATCGAATAATAATGCAAGACAGGAATTCCGGCTTTTTGTAATTCCTTACTTTGGGCGATACACCATTCGATTCCTATTTCTTTTACAGCTTCGTTGTCTTTTGCTTTTACCACTGCCATAATTAAATCATCGGGCAAATCTACTTTGAAACGATGCGGAATTAAATTCAGCTGTTTTTTAGTGGAAATCGGTTTCAGACCTGGAATAATTGGTACAGTGATTCCAGAAGCACGGCATTTGTCCACGAATTCAAAGAATTTTTTATTATCAAAAAACATTTGGGTGATGATGTAATCGGCTCCGTTTTTGATTTTCTGTTTTAAGAAATAAATATCACTGTCCAAACTTGGTGCTTCCATGTGCTTTTCGGGATAACCCGCCACTCCAATACAGAAATTGGTTTTGTTTGTATTCTGCAAATCAGCATCAAGATAAATTCCATTATTCAAATTATTGATTTGTGCTACCAATTCCGTTGCATACGAATGCCCTTCTTTTTCGGGCTTAAAGTAGATTTCGCTTTTTACCGCATCTCCACGTAACGCTACTACATTATCAATCCCAAGAAAATCCATATCAATCAGGAAGTTCTCGGTATCTTCTTTGGTAAAACCACCACACAAAATATGCGGAATAGCATCTACCTGATATTTATTTTGAATTGCCGAACAGATTCCAACCGTTCCCGGGCGTTTTTTCACAATTTTCTTTTCCAGTAAACCATTCGGCAGTTCTTTAAATTCATATTCCTCACGATGATAGGTAACATCAATAAAAGGCGGTTTGAATTCCATTAACGGATCAATACTGTCAAAAATGCATTGAATATTTTGTCCTTTTAACGGCGGTAAAATCTCAAAGGAGAATAATGATTTTCCGTTGGCTTTTTCTATATGCTGCGTTACTTTCATTTTAATCTGCTATGTTTGGGTTGAGCCATTTTTCGGCATATTCGTAGGTACAATTTCTTCTTTGGGCGTAATCACGTACCTGATCTTCTTTTATTTTTCCAAGTCCGAAATACTTACTTTCAGGATGTCCAAAATAATAGCCTGACACCGAAGAAGCCGGCCACATCGCCATACTTTCCGTTAGTTTCACGCCTATTTTTTCTTCCACGTTCAGCAAATTCCAAATCGTTGGTTTTTCCAAATGATCAGGACAGGCCGGATAACCTGGTGCTGGCCGTATTCCTTTATATTCTTCTTTGATTAATTCCTCATTCGACAAATGTTCTTCCGAAGCATAACCCCAGATTTCCTTACGGATTTTCTCGTGCAGGTATTCCGCAAAGGCTTCCGCAAAACGATCGCCTAAGGCCTTTACCATAATGGAACTGTAATCATCGTTGGCTTCTTCAAATTCTTTGGCTTTTTCATCCACACCAAAACCGGTCGTTACACAAAAAGCGCCCATATAATCAATTTTGTTACTTTCTTTCGGTGCAATAAAATCGGCTAAAGCAATGTTTGGTGCTCCAACGGTTTTTTGTGATTGCTGACGAAGCGTTAAGAAGGTTTCCAGAACATTTCCGTTTTCGTCGTACAATTCAATATCGTCATCTTTCACCTGATTTGCAGGAAATATGCCGTAAATTCCTTTTGCTTCCAACCAATTCTCATCTAATAATTGCTTCAACATTCTTTGTGCATCGTCAAACAAAATTGTAGCCTGTTCTCCCACCACATTATCTGTTAGAATGGCTGGATATTTTCCAAACAATTGCCACGAACCGAAAAACGGTGTCCAGTCTATATACGGAACCAATTCCTGCAACGGCACTTCTATGGTTTTTGCTCCGATGAAATTTGGTTTCTTGGCTTCAAAATTCTCCCAGTCCAACTGCAGTTTATTCGCTCTCGCTTTTTCAATTGTATGATAACTTTTATCGCGCTGACGGTTTAAAAACGTTTCACGGAATGCTTCATATTCAGCACGGATGGTACTGGCGTATATTTTTCGGTCTTTATTTAACAGATTTCCAGCTACGGTTACCGCTCGCGAAGCGTCGTTAACATGAACCACGGTTTGTCGGTATTCCGGTGCTATTTTCACAGCCGTATGCGCACGTGAAGTTGTTGCCCCACCAATCATGATCGGGATTTTGATATCGCGCTTGTCCATTTCTTTAGCCAAGTACACCATTTCATCTAATGAAGGCGTAATCAAACCACTCAAACCGATAATATCCACATTTTCAGCAATGGCAGTTTCAATGATTTTTTCCGGCGGTACCATCACTCCCAAATCGATGATTTCAAAATTATTACAAGCCAAGACTACGGATACAATATTTTTACCGATGTCGTGTACGTCCCCTTTCACAGTTGCCATCAAAACTTTTCCGGCTGAAGAAGTAACTCCATCTTTTTCCGCTTCTATGAAAGGAAGTAAATATGCCACAGCTTTTTTCATCACACGAGCAGACTTTACTACCTGTGGCAGAAACATTTTTCCACTTCCGAACAAATCTCCCACCACATTCATTCCCGCCATCAGATTGATTTCGATAACTTCGATAGGTCTTGTTGCAGCTTGTCTGGCTTCCTCTACATCAATTTCGATAAACTCGTCGATTCCTTTTACCAAGGCATGGGTGATTCTATCCTGTAAAGAACCATTTCGCCACTCCTGAATTGCTTTTTCGTTTGACTTTACATCTCCTTTATAACTTTCGGCTAATTCCAAAAGTCGTTCGGTAGCGTCGTCCCTTCTATCCAATAAAACATCTTCTACATATTCCAATAAAGTAGTATCGATTTCATCGTAAACCTCTAACATTTCCGGGTTCACAATACCCATTGTCATCCCGTGTTTGATAGCGTGATACAGAAACGCCGAATGCATCGCCTCACGTACTTTGTCATTCCCTCGGAACGAGAACGAAACATTACTCACACCTCCTGAAATATTTGCATACGGAAGATTTTCACGAATCCATTTGGTAGCTAAAAAGAAGTCCAGTGCGTTACGACGATGTTCCTCCATACCAGTAGCTACCGGAAAAATATTCGGGTCGAAAATGATGTCTTCCGCAGGGAAGTTGATTTCGTTGACTAAGATATCGTAAGAGCGTTTACATATCTCGATACGTCTTTCGTAAGTATCGGCCTGACCAACCTCATCAAACGCCATTACGATTACAGCAGCTCCGTAGCGTTTTACCAACTTCGCATGGTGTAAAAAGGCTTCTTTTCCTTCTTTTAAACTGATGGAATTCACCACACATTTTCCTTGTGCAACCTTTAAACCTGCTTCAATAATTTCCCATTTGGAACTGTCGACCATTACTGGCACCCGGGAAATATCAGGTTCAGCAGCAATCAGATTCAGGAATTTGGTCATGGCATATACGCCGTCCAACATACCTTCATCCATATTGATATCGATTATCTGCGCACCGCCCTCTACCTGGGCACGGGCGATATCAAGCGCTTCTTCGTATTTTTCTTCTTTAATTAAACGTAAAAATTTTCGCGAACCCGTTACATTGGTACGCTCACCTACGTTTACGAAATTGGTTTCGGGGGTAACGATTAAAGGTTCTAATCCCGAAAGTTTTAAATATTTGTTACAAGCTCCTTCACTCATTATGCTTCCTCCAGTACTCTTGGTTTGTAATTCGCGGCCACTTCAGCAATTAATTTGATGTGCTCCGGTGTCGTCCCGCAACAACCGCCTATAATATTGATTAAATTATCGTCTAAATATTCTTTGATCAGCGCCTGCATTTCTTCTGCGGTTTGATCGTATTGCCCGAATGCATTCGGCAATCCCGCATTTGGGTGTGCTGAAATATTGAACGAGGTATTGTGTGCCAATCGTTTTAAATACGGCTTTAACTGATCGGCTCCTAAAGCGCAATTGAACCCAACACTCAGCAACGGAATGTGCGAAATCGAAATTAAAAATGCTTCCACCGTTTGTCCCGATAAGGTTCTTCCCGAAGCATCAGTTATCGTTCCCGACACCATGATGGGAATGTCAATATTGCGCTCTTCCTTTACTTCCTCAATGGCGAACAAAGCCGCTTTTGCGTTTAACGTATCGAAAATAGTTTCCACTAAAAGCAAATCACAACCACCGTCAATTAAAGCTTCCACCTGTACTTTGTAAGCGATACGTAGTTCATCGAAAGTGACCGCACGGAATCCCGGGTCATTGACATCGGGACTCATGCTGGCCGTTCTATTGGTTGGGCCTATAGAACCCGCAACAAAGCGGGGTTTATCAGTAAATTCATCGGCTACTTCACGGGCTATTTTAGCCGATTGATAGTTTAACTCATACACTAAATCCTCCATGTGATAATCCGCCATACCAATGGTAGTTCCTGAAAACGTATTGGTTTCCACGATATCGGCGCCAGCCTGAAAATACAAACGGTGTACTTCTTTTACGGCTTCCGGCTGGGTAAGTGACAACAAATCGTTGTTCCCTTTTAAAGGGTGCGGAAAATCTTTGAAACGCTCACCCCGAAAATCTTCTTCTTCGAATTTATAGCGCTGCAACATGGTTCCCATTGCTCCGTCAAGAACAAGGATTCTATTTTTAATTTCTGATTGAATTTTTGACATAAATTGTGACATAATAGGCTTTGCATGCCTGTTTGGGGCACAAAATTTTATTATGTTATCTAAAAGAGAGAGAAAATTACTCCGGTTATCTTGCCTTTACTGAAAAAATCAGTTGAAAAGGTAGAATGCAGCACCTTCTACAAGTGTAGGGTTGCTAAGCGTTCATAGGGTCTATTCCCTCCCGCTTTCGTGATAACGATACTAAAATTATGAACGTTGCAAATGTATTACTATTATTTTAATATTGAAAATTTTTCTAAAAACTACTAATTAAAAATATTTTTATAGAAAAATTTTCAACGTAAATGATTTTATATAATTTTTAATTCTAATTTTTATCTGCAATTCTTAAAATATCACCAAATACTCCACGGGCAGTTACCGATGCTCCGGCTCCGGCTCCCTGAATCACGATGGGACGCTCCCCATAAGATTCGGTATAAATTTCAAAAATCGAATCGGAACCTTTCAATTGACCCAAAGCCGAACTCTCCGGAACCGGAACCAATTTCACCTCAAGATTTCCTTTATCCTGTTGCAAATCACCTGACAGTTCACCAACATAGCGAAGCACATTTCCTTTTATCTGGTTTTCTTTTACTTTTTCATAAAAACCATCCAGCTTATGTAGATTGTTCAAAAATTCATCCGTAGGAATCTCACGCAATTCTTCAGGTATCAGATTTTGAATCTGAATTTCATCAAACTCATTCTGCAAATCCAATTCACGAGCCAAGATCAATAATTTTCTGGCCACATCGTTTCCGCATAAATCCTCACGCGGATCAGGCTCGGTATAACCATTTGAAATAGCTTTTTTCAGCACTTCACTGAATGTTTTGTCCTCCACCGAAAAATGATTGAATATAAAACTCAGTGAGCCTGAAAACACCCCTTTGATTTTGGTAATGTTTTCTCCCGAAAGATGCAGTAACTTAATAGTATCAATCAACGGCAATCCAGCACCCACATTAGTTTCGTACAAATAATTCTTTTGGTTTTTCTCCAAAGCATTGCGCAGTTTTTTGTAGAAATCATAACTTAATGTATTAGCCACTTTGTTGGACGAAACCACATCAAAGCTGTTTTCAATCAATTGAATGTAATTTTGGACAAAATCCTTACTGGCAGTATTATCAACCGCAATCAGATTTTCCAGATGATTATCATTCGCGAACTGAATAATATCCTGAATACTGTATGAAGTCCCTTTTTCGCTGATTTGTGATTTCCAGTTTTCTTTCACACCGTTTTTATCCAAAAGGATTTTGGTAGAATTGGCTATGGCAAAAACATTCAGTTTGATTCCTTTTTTCTCTTCAATAGTTTTAGCAGAAGACAAAATCTGGTCGATTAACGTTCCGCCAACCAAACCATGACCGAAAATAGCAATATTGATTTTTTTAGACACTCCGAAGATTTCACCGTGAATCACATTCAGTGCTCTTTTTAAATCTGGTTTTTTAATCACCAAACTGATGTTTCTACCTGTGCTGGTATTGTTGAACAAGATTGGGACAATTTTGTTTCGAATTAAAGCTGTGTAAGGTTTATGAAACGTACTCAAATCCTGTCCGATGATAGATATTACTGAAATATTATCATCCACCGTAATTTTATTTACGTCGCGGGTATAAAAATCGGTTTCAAACTCTTTTTCCAATCCAGTCAGTGCTTCTGAAGCTTTTTCGGTATTGACTACTATTCCGATTCCTCTTTCCGAAGAACCCTGTGAAATAATACTCACACTGATATTATTGTCGGCCATTACTTTGAAAATCCGGGCATCAACACCGGTTTTACCTAACAATCCTCTTCCTTCCAGATTAATCAAAGAAACATTATCCAAAATTGAAAGCGATTTGATTCCTTCGTTGGTTTGTTCGGAAGTAATCAATGTTCCTTTATTTTCCGGATTAAAAACATTCAGGATACGTAAAGGAATATTCTTCTCCACCAATGGAATGATTGTTTTGGCATGCAAAATATTTGCTCCGAAATTCGCCAGTTCGTTTGCCTCATTGAAAGATAGTCTCTCAATTTTTTTAGCATCCGAAACTAGATCAGGGTTCGCCGTATAGATTCCGTCGACATGGGTAAAATTCTGAAATTCTTCCGCATCAAGATAATTAGCCAATAACGAAGCTGTATAATTACTTCCGTTACGCCCTAACGTAGTCGTTTCACCTTGTAAAGTAGAGGCAATAAATCCGGTTACAATTGAAATTCCGTCGTAATCTTCAAATGCTTTTTTAATATTTTTTTCAGTTTCAGCATCTATAGGCTGTGCATTACCAAAGGTCGCATCCGTTTTAATCAATTCGCGGGCATCTACAAAACGTGCTTTCAATCCTTTTCCATTTAAAATCGAAGTCACATATTTAGCCGAAAGGATTTCCCCGAAAGACACTATCTGGTCTTTTATTTTTTCGCTGTAATCCCCTAAAAGACTTACTCCTTCAAACAATTTTTCAAGTATTGAGAATTCAGATTCAAACAAAGCTGCTTCTGAATTATTCGTTTGGTATTTTTTAAATTCGGTTAAAGCAGCGGCATATTTATTGCCTTTTTTAGCTTCTTCCAATATATCCAAAAGATCATCAGTAGCATTACCTCTCGCCGAAACAACTACAGATATAGTTTCGCCTTCAAAATATTTTTTTGCAATAATTGCAATAACCTGATTAATTCCTTCTCCGTTTGCCAGAGATTTTCCTCCAAATTTTAAAACTTTCATTGTTATATCGTTTTAAATAACCGGCAAGTTTTTCGTTGTGCTTACCGGTTAATTGTTGTGTGTTATGTTTAGTTATTATGTATTTTAAATACAGGTTTCAGAATAGTATTCAACTGCTCAAATTCAATCAGAAATGCGTCATGACCATGTATGGAATCAATTTCAGAATACTGTATTTCATTATTTACCGTCTGCAATTGTTTGTGTGCTTTTCTATTCTCTTCAGGCGTAAAAAAATAATCACTATTAATCGCTATCTGATGTATTTTAGCCGTTGTTTCCTCTGCAAAAGCAATTAATTTTTCTTCAGAAACATCCTGTCCAATAGTCTTCAGCAAATGATTCATCAATTTATAGGCTTCCAGTGTAAAGCGTTGTTCCAGTTTAGTACCATGATGCAACAACCATGATTCGATTTGGTACAATTCCTCCTTTTTTTCCGTATTAAATTTAGATTGCAACGACTGCGGAGTTCTGTACAACAACATCGCATGCAAACGTGCATCATGTATAGGTTGTACCGAATTATTCAGAATTTGATCCTGAACCAAAACGTTACCTATGAGCCAATCAGTTGCCTTGTAATTTGTCGCAATAGGAATGATATTTTTTATCGATTTAGGCTTCAGGAAGCCCATTTCCCAGGCAATTCCGCCACCTAAGCTCCCGCCTACGACAGCATAGAGTTCCGTTATCCCTATTTGTTCTAATCCTCTCCAGAAAAGTACAGCAATATCTTTGACTGTATATGCCTTATAATTCTGAATCAGATTCTTCTCAACTCTGTCAAAACCGTTACCCGGAATGTTAAAACAGATTACGGTGAATTTTTCTAAGTCTATCATCTTCTTTTCTCCTATCAAGCTATTCCACCAACCATTTCCTCCTGCTGCATTTGAATTCCCTGTTAAGGCATGATTAACTAAAACCACCTCTGCAGAACCAAGGGGTAATCCAAAAATCTGATACGTCAATTCGGTCACCTCATCTTGAATTCCAAGTTGGTTTAAAACATTCAATTTTATGGTGTATAAATCTCTCATTCTTCTTTTTTAAAAGACTGCCCCCCAGTTAAAAAAACATAGGGCAGTCTAAACAAACAAAAAACAAATTTTAAATTGAGTAATCTAAGATTACATCTTCAAAGGAGCATAAAAAAACCTCTGTTGTCATACAGAGGTTTTATTGTTTTAATTTATATAATAATCATACAATAGTATCCACTGCCGCATAGAGCCACATCATCATTGTCATATTGCACATTGTTGTCGTCATATCATTTATTTACAGGGCAAATGTAGAATCTTTTTCTAAATAAAAAAATATTATAGATTATTTTTCTAAATTTTGCTTTTCAATTATTATATATTGGATTATTTTTCTAAATAAATTTATTTTCAATTAAAATAATTCTAGTATTATTTCATTTCCCGCTAAATTATCTTCAGCAACATTCTTATACTAAACACAATAACCAAAAAAGCCACTAACAGCAGCGCTGTTTTTTGAGGTAATTTGCCTGCCAGTCTTGCCCCAATAGGTGCTGCCAGCGAACCTCCGAGTATTAATCCGAGAATAATATACCAATGACTGATGCCTAATGATGTAAAAAAGGTCACCGATGCCGCCAGTGTTACAAAAAATTCAGCCAAACTAACAGTCCCAACAACATAACTCGATTTTCTTCCTTTTGACAATAACGAAGAAGTCACTATTGGCCCCCAGCCACCACCGCCGAAAGCATCAAAAAAACCACCGGAAAAACCAAGAAGCCCCGTATTTTTCAACTTTTGTTTTTCAATTTTTTTTCTAAATGCCAGAATAATCAACCTTACACCAATCAACAAGGTATAACCCGCCATCAGTCCATACGTTATTGCTTCATATTTTTTACCTAAGTAAATCAGAAGCAAAGCTCCTGCAACAGCTCCAATCACTCCGGGTATCGCAATCCAGAAAAATAATTTCTTGTTTACATTCCCGAATTTGTAGTGTGAAAATCCGCTGATTCCACTGGAAAACATTTCTGCCGTGTGAATACTTCCGCTGATAGCCGGTAATTTTATCCCAAGCAACATCATACTTGTGGAACAAGTCACTCCATATCCTAATCCTAATGCTCCATCCACTAATTGAGCAAAAAAACCAACCAAAAGCATTCCGTAAAAGACTTCAGGTACATTTTCCAAATGAGCTGCTAAATCATCAAATGTGATAAACTTTGACAATCCAAAACCAATAAAGAAAACCATGAACAATACCGTAATTTCAAATACCAGTTTTTTGTATTTTTTAGCTTCTTTTTTATCTTTTTTCTTTGGCGAAAGACTTTCTGTAGCTCTGTTTAAATCGGCTAATTTTTCACTCAAATCACCTTTATGCTCTTTTCTGAAGGCATGAAGCTGATCAATATTATTTTCTATCCCTTCAGGAATTACTTCTGAAAAATATTCTCTCATTCGTTTTGCCAAAACCGGTGATTTACCATTAGTTGAAATCGCGATTTTCAAACTTCCTTTATTCACTATAGAACCCAAATAAAAATCACATAAATCAGGTTGGTCAGCAGCATTGACTTTAATTCCTTTAGCTTTAGCCAAAGCACGGATTCCCGAATTTACTTCTGTATTATTGGTCGCAATAATCAAGAAATCTTTATCCACAATATCATCTTCTTCAAAAAATCGTTGAATCAATAAGACATTTTCATGTCCTTTTTTTATTTCAACCAGATCCTGATGAAATTTGTCCGACACAACCGTAATTCTAACCTGCGGGTTTTGCTTTAAAAGTGTTTGTATTTTTTCCAAGCCGACATTCCCGCCCCCAACGATTAAAAAGTGTGCCGCTTCAGTTTTCAAAAAAACCGGAAAAAGTGTATTAGTCATTGTTTTTCTTTTTTAAATCAATAGTATGAAATAGAGAAAATCTTAAAATATCCCTGCTATAAAAATCAACACCTGTTTTTTGCTGTTGAAACCAGTTCATATAGCCCATTTCAACCGCATACGAATCATTTAGTCTGTAATTCAAAGCCAAGTAAATTCTGTTTTGGTCAAAAGTATTTTTAACCACTTTTTTACCCACGTTAAACATTATTTCATCTTTAACCTTGAAGCTTAATTTTTCTTTTTCTTCCTTTTTCCAAAAAGGAAAATCCAATCCTAATTGGTATCTGAAACGAAAATTAGAAAATCGGAAACCGCCAACCAGTTTATCATTTTCAACATCGTGAAAGAATCGGGCCTCAGCTTTATAACGATGGCTGATGGTCAAAAAACCCAATTTTTGTTTGTTATTAAATCCGATATCAGGTCTTAATTCCGGTACCGTCAGATTATTTTCTGAATTGGGATCATTAGGATTTTGCAAAAACAAAGTCACTCCTCCCGAAACATTCCAGTTTCCTGCCAATTTTCTTTCCAGATTTGATCTAAAAACCAATTGATGCTGTGCTGTTGGGTTATAAAATTGCCGCTCCTGAATTTCACTCAGTAACGACCAATTTTCATTAAATTTTAATGTGTTATAATAACCGTACCATAACAATTGCTGTTTTTCGACTTTTTTTTGAGCAAAAGTGAGGGTGGATATGAGTAAAAGTATTATAGTTTCATTTTTCATTTTTAGTTACACAAAGTCTCACAAAGCTTTTCACTAAGTTCCACTAAGTCTTTATTTTTATTAGACCTAACAGGTTTTGAAAATGTTACAGGTTCGTTTATAGACCTAACAGGTTTTGAAAACCTGTTAGGTCTGCTATACTTAATTCAATATCACTCGGTTTGCATAATCACCAAAGGTTTCGCCTTCTTCTTTTTCTTGGGTGTAGCGACCTAACAACGAATCGATTTCTTCTAAAATCTGCAGTTCGGTTTGTTTTTCTTTATATAATTTATTCAAACGCAAACCGTACCTGTCACCACCCAACATAAAATTATATTGTTCCGGCCCTGTACCTATAAAGCCCAGCTCAGCCACATACGGACGGCCACAGCCATTAGGACATCCTGTCATACGAATGGTAAGTTCATCTTCCGATAATCCGTGTTTTTCCAGAATTGGTTCAATTTTAGTTACCAATTCCGGTAAGTAGCGTTGTGCTTCGGCTAATGCCAGTGGACATGTAGGCATTGCCACACACGCCATAGAACTTTTACGGATTGGGCTTACGCTTTTTTCAATTTCGTATTTTACCAATAAAGCTTCCACTTTTGATTTATTTTCTTCTGTAACTTCACCTAGAATCAGGTTTTGGTTTCCTGTGAAAATAAAGTTACTGATCTGCAACTGTGCCAATTCAAACAGAAAAGCTTTTTGTTCTGGTTTTACGACTCCGTGTTCTACAAAAAGGGTATAATACCATTGTTTGTCTGCACTTTTTTCCCAGCCATAACGGTCGTTACGTTCTGTAAAAGTGTAAGGACGGGCAGGCTCTAATTGAAAACCGATTCTTTTTTCCAGCTCAGCTTTAAATCCTTCAACTGTCATTTTATCGACGGTATATTTCAAACGTGATAATTTACGTTCTACACGATTACCAAAGTCACGTTGTACTGTCAGCACTTCATAAACTGCTTTTAATGTTTTTTCTTCAGTATCAGTAAAACCTAAAACATCTCCCAGACGAGGATACGTTGACGCATTTCCGTGTGTAGTTCCCAGACCTCCGCCGACAACAATGTTAAATCCTTTCAGTTCGTTGTTTTCAATGATAGCGATTAAACCTAAATCATTGGTAAACAAATCCACATCATTACTTGGCGGTATTGCGATAGCGATCTTAAATTTACGAGGCAAATAACGATCTTCGTATAACGGATCCGCTTCCGCGGAACGCTCGTAAATTTTTTCTCCGTCGATAAAAACTTCATAATATGACTGTGTTTTTGGCAGTAATAAAGTTGAAATTTTATCGGCATACGCATGAATCTGAGCATGCAATGGTGATAACTGCGGATGTGAACTGGCAATTACATTTCTGTTTACGTCGCCACACGCGGCAATAGAATCCAGCTGTGCCAAATTAAACCCTTGAATGGTTGGTCTAAGTTCATGTTTTAACAATCCATGCAACTGAACCGTTTGACGCGTTGTAATCTTCAATGTCCCTGTACCATATTGCTCTGAAATATCATGCAAAGCAATCCATTTATCCGCATCGATTATTCCCCCTGGAATACGTAAACGAATCATAAATGAATACAATTTATCCAATTTTTTAGCGGCTCTTTCTGCTCTTCGGTCACGGTCGTCCTGCACATACATCCCGTGAAACTTTACTAATGTTTCATCATCAGGTCTTACATTACCTGTATGGTTGTCGACATCAATACTTTCTTTTAGCGTACCTCTTAATCCGTCGCTATTAATTTTTATATATTCTACCGGTGATAATTTCTCGCTCATTTTTTATTTAGCTTTAGGCTATAAGCTTTAGGCTATAAGCATATTGCTTACGGCTTACTGCATATAGCTTATTAATACACGTCTTTTTGATATTTTCCTTGTTCTTCTAATTCGGCTAAAACTTCTTTTGCTTTTTCAGTAGAGATGTTACGTTGCTGTGCTATAACTTCTATTATAGTATTTTCAACATCTTTACTCATAGGATCCTTTTGTCCACAGATGTAAATTGAAGCACCACTTTCCAACCATGAATTAAATTCGGCTGCATTTTCCTTAATACGATCCTGAACATAAATTTTACGCTCCTGATCTCTTGAAAAAGCAGTACTCAATTTAGTCAGCACCCCAGTACCTAACCATTCCTGAATTTCGGTTTGATAATAGAAATCTAAAGCAAAATGCTGTTCTCCAAAAAACAACCAGTTTCTACCTTCCGCACCTGTAACATCACGTTGCGCCAGGAAACTTCTGAAAGGCGCAATTCCTGTTCCCGGACCAATCATAATCACATCGGTATCTTCTGCTGGTAAACGGAAGTTGTTGTTTTTATGGATGTAGAAATCATAATCGGTATCCAAAGGAAAATCCGCCAGGAATTGAGACGTCAAACCGGTTTTCACTTTATCTCCAACTTTAAAAGCATTCAGGTTTACCGTAAGATGTACTTGTCCGTCATGCGCTTCTGAAGCTGATGAAATAGAATACAACCTCGGCGCAATAGAATGCAATATTTCTTTTACCTCATCTAAAGTTCCTTTTTTAGGTTGGTATTTAGCAATAACATCCACTAAATCGGCTTTTTCTTCTTTAATTTCAACATCTAAAACCTTTCCTAAAGCTTCTAAGGATTTTTTAGACAATCCACGAATATTTTTATTCTTAAGCTCTGAAAAATCACTTACTCCAAAATGAGCCACTATTGTCTCTAATTCACTTTCTTTATTCTGGGGAATTAAACCTAAAGCATCACCTGGTTCATAGACTATTTCTTCATTAGGTGTGATTTCGATATGATACGTTTCTTTGTTGGAACCTCTATCATTCAACACAATTTTATGAGAGATTTGTCCGGTAAAATTTTGTTTGTGTGATGTACTTGATGTTGTACTTTTGGCTGTACCTGATACCGTTTCGGTTTGACCCGAAGCTGCAAATGATTTTTGCAAATCAGCTTCCCAAATTGGAATTAAACCAGCATAATCAACATCCGCTTTTACTAACGGCAATAATCGTTTTGCTCCTTTTTCAGCCAACACTTCATCCAACAATACTCCTGCATTACAGAACAAAGGGTAAGATGAATCGCCTAACCCGAATACAGCATAGGACAATTTATCCAAAGAAGCTGAAGAGGCTTTCAAGCTTTCATAAAATCCTGCTGCGTTTTGTGGAAACTCTCCTTCACCTTGTGTACTGACCACAAACAATACCAGTGTTTCTTTTTGCAGTTTAGCAACATCAAATTGAGCAACATCAATGTTTTTTGCCTGAATTTTATTCTTTTTGAAAGCCGCCTGAATTTGAGAAGCTACTTTTTTAGAATTACCTGTTTCGGTACCATACACAATTAATGGTTTAACCGCTACACTAGATATAGCATTTTGCACGACTGGTATTACTCCGGCTGTTTTAATTCCGAAGTTTCCAGCTAAATATCCAGCCAAATATCCTTTAGCATAGATAAGCTCTTCATTGGTAGCATTTTGCACCAATTGTTCCAATAAGTTATGTTTCGTTTCAGATAGCATTTTGATAAATAGTTTTATGATTATCGAAGTAAGATTCTATAGCGTTTTTTTCTGTGAACCACTGAAACTTATGGTGTAAATTGACTACTTTACCAATTATCAGCAGTGTGGGTACATACTCAAATTCAGGTAATGCTGCATGCTGGATTTCTTCAAAAGAAAACACTCTTGTTTTCTGGTCAGGAGTTGTCGCCTGTTGTACCACAGCAATACTCTTTTTTAAATCAATACCATGATCCAGAAGTTTCTCACTTAAAGTATTCAACCTTTGTCCGCTCATATAAAAAACCAAAGTATCTTCTGTTCCAGCCCAATCGTTCCACTGATGCGGAGCAACAGTATTCAAATCATACAAGGTCAAAAAGCGTACACCTCTGGAATGTTCTCTTGCCGTCAAAGGGATTCCTGTATAGGCTGCCGCACCAAAAGCTGCCGAAATACCCGGAATTATTTCATACGGAATTTCATTTTTAACAAGTACTTGTAATTCATCCAAAACATTTGAAAACAATGTAGAATCACCTCCTTTTAATCGGAGTACTAATTTACCTTGCTGTGCAAAAAACACTATCAATTCGTTGATGTCTTGTTGTGGTGTCCAAATTCCTTTAGAACATTGCTTGCCCACATAAATAACCTCTGCATCTTTACGCGCATATTCCTCAATTAATTCGGGCGAGACCAATCTATCAGTTAAGACTACATCAGCCTTTTGTAGGTATTTTAAAGCTTTTAGACTGATCAGCTCCGGGTCACCCGGACCAGCTCCTGCCAAGATTACTTTTCCTATATTTTTTATACTTCTTTCCATTTTTTAGGTATGAGTTGTCCCTGTCGAGTCAGTTAAGACACGATAAAACACTATTATTTAAATAATTGTTATTTAAGAATTAGAACAATCCTTCTATTGAAAGGTAGCGTTCTCCAGTATCGTAATTAAACGTTAAAATCCTTGCATCTTCCGATAGTACCGAGACTTTTTTAGCTACTGCCGCCAGTGATGCTCCTGTTGAGATTCCTACTAAGATTCCTTCTTTTTTGGCAACTGCTCTGGCATATTCAAAAGCTTCCTCCTTACTTACCTGAATTACCTCGTCGATTAAATCACCTTGATAAATTTCAGGCACAAAACCTGCACCGATTCCTTGAATTGGATGCGGAGAGGGAGCGCCACCACTCAAGACAGGCGATAATTCCGGTTCTACAGCTATCACTTTCAAATTGGGAAATTTCTCTTTAACAACTGAAGCCACCCCAGTGATATGTCCTCCAGTACCCACTCCAGTTATGATGTAATCCAATCCGTCCGGGAAATCAGCAATAATTTCCTGAGCCGTTGTTCTTTTGTGTATTTCTACATTGGCTTGATTTGCAAACTGAGAAGGCGACCAAGCATTTGGAGTTTGGTTTACTAATTCGGCAGCCCGTTCTATAGCTCCCTTCATTCCTTTTTCACGAGGTGTTAAGTCAAATTCGGCACCATAGATTTCCATCAACTTACGTCTTTCCACACTCATTGATTCAGGCATTACTAAGATTACCTTATATCCTTTTACTGCAGCGACTAATGCCAATCCAATTCCTGTATTCCCTGAAGTGGGTTCTATAATGACACTTTCCGATGTTAAAATACCTTTGGCTTCTGCATCTTCGATCATAGCCAAAGCAATTCGGTCTTTGATACTGTTACCAGGATTATTTCTTTCTAATTTTAGAAAAACGTTTTTATTTTCATACAAATTGTTGATTTTCACAACCGGTGTATTCCCAATAGTTTCTAATATATTATTTGCTTTCATCTCATTAAAATATTTATTTGTTAAGTGTGTTGTTTATAATTTCTTTAAATCACGTAATTCAAAGGTTCCGGGAATTCACTTTTTTTCTTGATTTCAATTTCACTTTTATGATACACCAATGAACCTTCAGGAATTGAATGTGTCAACCAGACATTACCTCCTATTATTGAATTTTCACCAATTATGGTATTTCCCCCTAAAATGGTTGCATTGGCATAAATCGTAACATTATTTTCAATAGTTGGATGGCGTTTTTCTGAAGCACTGTCCTTTGAAACTGATAAAGCTCCTAATGTTACTCCTTGATAAATTTTTACATTGTTACCAATTTTAGAAGTCTCTCCAATTACAATTCCTGTTCCGTGGTCTATGAAAAAATTCTCACCAATTTCAGCTCCCGGATGGATGTCAATCCCTGTTTTACCATGAACATATTCTGTAATAATTCGAGGGATAACAGGCACATTTAATTTCCAGAACACGTTAGCAATTCTATACGCAGTAATCGCAAAAAAACCAGGATATGCTATTAACACTTCTTCTTTTGATTTTGCCGCCGGATCAAAATTGACAAGAGTTTCTAAATCGTTATCCAAAACATAATGCAACTGTTCAATTTGTTCAAAAAAGTAATTTGAATACACTACTATTTGGTTTGTGTCTTCGACCGTTTTTGCCAAAATATTCTGAAGCTTGATTTGGAGTAATTTTTCTTTATTCTGAAAAAAACGATAATTATTATACTCCTGATTGATATCAAACAACCAATTGATCAGTTCGTCTACCCAATCTTCAACATTCTTTTTGTTGATTGGATTTCTGGCTCTTTCTTGATTTTTTAAGTAAATTGAATACGACATATTACAAAAACATTAAAGCTCCAACTGTATTATAACTTGTTTCATCTATTAAAACCGCGTTACCCGATTTTGAATTTTTATCAAAAGCGTCGTAAAACAACGGCTGATTGGTTTTCAGGGTTACCTGTGCGATGTCATTTAACTGAATCGAATCTCCTTCGGTAAACTGCCATTGGTTAATGTTCCATTTACGGTTAACTTCCTGTACTTTTACCCTAACATTTTTAAAACGGTGCTGTAACAAGTAGGTCTTTCCTACCTGTAATGAAGCATTATCCAACCAAGAAATCCATGTCGTGATTTGGTTTGATTCCAAAGGCAACTGATGACTAAGCACTACTGTGTCACCACGACTGATATCGATATTGCCATCAAAATGCAATACTACATTATCTCCTGCTATAACTTGATTTACTTCATGTTGGTTTCTTTCAACTTTAACTATAGTAGTTTCTATACGGGCTGGCAAAACAGTAACTTTATCACCTACCTGATAACTTCCACTCAAAACAGGCCCCGCATAACCACGGTAATCATGATTCGCTTCATCTTTAGGTCGGATTACCCATTGCACCTGAAAACGCGATTCCAACTCTTGTGTTGATTTTATTTCAACAGTTTCTAGAGTTTCCAATAAAGCTTTACCATTATACCAAGGCGTGTTTTCAGATTTTCTGACAATATTATCACCTACCAAAGCACTTACTGGAATATAAATTACCTCATCGTAATTCAATTCATTTTTGATTCCCTCAAAATCGGTTTGAATATGATTAAATGCTTCTTCTGAATAATTCAGTAAATCAATTTTATTAACCGCGATGATGGCTTTTTTGATTCCCATTAGCGAACCCACGCTTGCGTGACGCTTGGTTTGCTCGGTAATTCCTTTTCGGGCATCCACCAAAATAATAATCAGATCTGAATTGGATGCACCGGTAATCATGTTACGGGTATATTGTTCATGTCCGGGTGCATCGGCAATAATGAATTTTCTATTCTTGGTAGAAAAATACTTATAGGCCACATCAATCGTAATCCCTTGTTCACGCTCGGCACGAAGTCCGTCAGTGATTAATGATAAATCAATATCAACTCCTTCCTGTTTGGTTTGCTTTTGCAAAACACCCAACTGGTCTGTATGTATGCTGTCGGAATCGTAAAGCAATCTTCCTATCAAAGTACTTTTACCGTCGTCTACGTTTCCTGCTGTTATAAATCGTAATGTGTTCATTTTCTTTTAGTTTTTAAAGTTTCAAAGTCGCAAAGTTTCAAAGTTGTCTTCTCTGATTTTCTATTTTCTTTGTTCTTTTCTCTTACTTCTTTCTTCTTAAAAATATCCTTGTTTTTTTCTGTCTTCCATTGCGGCTTCCGATAACTGATCGTCCAATCGGGTTTGCCCTCTTTCACTGATTCTAGTTTGGATAATGTCTTCAATAATATCCTGAATAGTCGAAGCTTCCGAAGGAACCGCCGCCGTACAGGTCATATCTCCAACGGTTCTGTAACGGACTTTCTCTATCACAACCGTATCACCTTCCTGTGGCTGGATAAACTGAGAAGTAGCTACTAATTTATCCTGATGCACAATACACTCTCTTTCATGGGCAAAATACAGACTTGGCAATTCGATATTGTATTTTTGGATATAATTCCACACATCTAATTCCGTCCAATTACTAATTGGGAAGACCCTTACATTATGTCCTTTTTGTACTTTCCCGTTCAGAATATCCCATAATTCGGGACGCTGTAGTTTAGGATCCCATGCTCCAAAATCATCCCGAACAGAAAATATACGTTCTTTAGCCCTTGCTTTTTCCTCATCACGACGGGCTCCGCCAATGCATGCATCAAATTCATTTTCCTGAATGGTATCCAAAAGCGTATAAGTCTGTAAAGCGTTACGTGACGGAAATCTTCCGGCCGTTTCTTTTAAATTATACTTTTTAATGCTGTCTTCTACATTACCCACAATCAGTTTTTCACCAATCTCGTTTACTAATTTATCTCTGAACTCAATCGCCTCGGGAAAGTTATGTCCCGTATCTATATGCACTAATGGAAAAGGAAATTTTCCCGGGCGGAACGCCTTCAATGCTAAATGCACCAACACAATGGAATCTTTTCCTCCTGAAAATAACAACGCTGGTTTTTCAAACTGGGCTGCCGTTTCACGAAGGATATAAATCGCTTCGTTTTCTAATTGTTCTAAATAATTATTTGATAGTGACATATGTTTTTTGCTTTATTCTTAATTTACTGATGTAATCCACATTCCTTTTTTGATTGATTTTCCCACCACCATCTTCCGGCTCTGAAATCTTCTCCCTCCTTCACTGCTCTTGTACAGGGAGCACAGCCAATACTGATAAAACTTTGATCATGTAATGTATTGTAGGGCACGCCTTTTTGCTTTAAATAATCAACCACTTCGTCTGTTGTCCAATGCAAAAGCGGATTGTATTTATATAATTGATATTGTTCATCCCACTGAATAATCTCCAAATTATTACGGTTATCCGATTGTTGTGCCCGTAAGCCGGTAATCCAAATTTTTGCTCCTTTCAGCGCTTTTTTCAAAGGGACTACTTTACGGATGTAACAACATTCTTTTCGCAGTTCTATCGAATTATAAAAACCATTGATTCCATTTTTGTTTACATAGGTTTCCAATTCTTCCGTATCAGGATAATACACCCTAATAGGCTGATTATACTGCAACAATGTTTTATCCCAAACCGCATAGGTTTCCGGAAACAATCGCCCGGTATCCAAAGTAAACACTTCGACGTTTTTCAATTTCTGACTGAATACAGCATGACTGATTACTTGATCTTCTATTCCGAAACTGGTTGAAAAAACAATTTTATCTTCTGCATTTTCAGACAAAAACCGTAGTCCTTCCTCGAAGTTTTCTATTTGTGATAATTGATTTAAAAAATTAGTACTCATTTGTTTTTGATTGTTGTTTTAAAAAAAAAGTCCTTTTGGAGCTATTACCAAAAGGACTTTACAGTTGAACTATAACCAGATTAAGTCTTTTTTATAGGGTAATAGGATAGCCGGGCGCTTTTACAGCACTTCTTACAACAGCAAGCGAACATTTTATTTGTGATTGTATTTGACATCTCTATTTTTCTATGATTTTAAATTTCTATAAACAAAAAAACCTCTGCGGTGTGCAGAGGTTTTAATTATGTATTGTCAGCTATTTTTTATGCAATACAGTCCTCTGCGGAAGTCTTCCACATAAAACAACAAGTATTGCAAATATTCTGATTCATTTTTCTTTATTTAACTCTGCAAATGTAGATTAATTTTCTTTAATTCCAAATTAAAAAGATAATTTTTCTGCATTTTATTACATAAATTCAGTTCTTTGGTTTTTTATTCTTATTTTATCAATTTATACCGAATGATTTTTTACAAAAAACCGTAAGCTTAATTCATTCTTTAATCCGCAAAAACTTCATTAAAAACCGCAACAATATCTTCGATTGGTTCAGTACCAACAGAAATACGTAAAATATTGGGATTCATCCCTTTTTCATTTAATATTTTAATGCCTTCTTCGGTCTTTGTCAAGTCATAATGCGCCAGGTACACATAAGGCATCACCAAGGTAAATTCGGTTCCCAGACTCGGTCCTTTAGCTGTTCTCAGCTTGTCATAATATCTTTCAACATAACCATCCAATTCAATAGTAAGCAATCCTGGAATAACACCTGAATTATTCAATTTTTGATAATTTTCGGATGAAGTATTTTCCAAAACGCTCCATACTTTTTTAATCCCTCTCTTTTGAGCAAGAAGTTCAATTAACTTTCTAGTATTTTCGGAAGATTTCAAAACCCTTTTTTCATAATCTGCGATTTCAAAACCCAACCGACTCACTTCTCCTTCATGTGGAGGAATTACAAAATCTTCAAAAAAATCTTGAGAAAGCCCCGAAGATTCCGATACTATAATTGCACCCATCAAAACATCTCCTTTACCACAAGCGAATTTCGACAAACTTTCCACTGCCACATCGCAATATTTTAAAACCGGAGCATTGAACGGCGTTATTAATGTCGTATCCAGAACCAGTTTCACCTGATACTTTTCACAGATAGCATACAAGGCAACAATATCAACACATTGTATCTTAGGATTCGAAACTGCTTCAGTTATTATAACTGACACATTGGAATGGTTTTCATTCAGCCAATTATCAAGTTGTTTCAAATCATGTACATTCAATTGCTGATAAGACTGATTGCTTCTTTTCTGGATTACTTCCATGGTATCTACATACAGCCAACCCAACTGCACCACTACATTCTTTTCTTTTGATTTTTCAAACGAAACCAACGCCTCACAAACTGCAAAAAAAGCATTCGCTCCCGAGTTGGTCAAAATCACATTTTCTTTTTTTGCATTATAAGCATCTGACAAAACAGAAACCACTGCTGAATATCCGTTATTGAATCTGACTCTATCTTCAACAAAAGATTCTTCCAAAAGTCCTAATTTCAACAAAGTTGATTCTGCCTGACGTGAACTGATAATCAATCCGGCATTGCGGATATAATCCTTTATTTGCTGTAATTGGACATCATCACCATTCAACAAGATGAACAGATTCCCATCAACTTCAACATACTCAAGTTGATCATTAATCAGATATGACAAAACCCCATACGCTTTCAATGAAGTAATCGGGAATATGACAATATCTGAAGCAATATTATATTGCTTTGACACATAATCCACCAGAAACTGCACCCATTTATTTCTGAAAAACCTTGGGTAACCCGATTTCATCTTTCCAACAACAGCAACATCTCCTTCTTCATAACCAATCACATCATCAAGTGTTGGCAAACTCACCGAAACAGCATGCGGATTATCAAACGGCACCGATTCACCGCAAGGAATATGACACAGATAATCACTCATTAATTTACACATTTTAAAACTACAGTCTGTATTGCCTGTTTCAAATCCTGAATTAAGTCTTCAGTATCTTCCAAGCCAACAGAAATACGTACAGTTGCTTTCGTTAAACCTATCTTCTTTAAATCTTCTTCCGAATAAGTGGAGTGACTCATCCTCGCCGGAATTTCTATTCTGGAATCTGCCGTTCCAAAGGACACTTTCTCACCAAACAGTTTCGTGTTTTTTACAAACGCTTCCGCCAATTCCTCACTTTCCAATTGAACTGTCAATACCGACGGAACAATTTTCATTTGTTTCTTCACCAACTCATACTGCGGATGCGAAGGCAATCCCGGAAATTTCACATCAATCACTTCTGGAATTTCCAATAGATATTCGGCCAGACGCAAAGCACTCTGCTCCTGTGTTTTCATTCTGTATACCAATGTTGGCAAACCAAGCGATACCAGAAAAACATCAAATGGACTTTGGGCTCTTCCCTGTGCATTTGAAAAATACTGCAATTTTTCTGCCCATTCTGGTGATTTAGCCACAATGGCACCTGCCACCACACTTCCATGACCGGAAATGAATTTGGTTGCCGAGAATAAAGAAAAATCAGCTCCCAAATCTAATGGACGCTGGGAAGCAAAAGTCGCCATGCTATTATCAACCGCAAACAATGAATCGTATTTTTTTACAAGTTTCGCAATACTTTCCAAATCGATAATTTTCAAACCGGGATTTGTAGGCGATTCACACAATACCAATCGGATGTTGTTCTTTTTCAGAACCTCTTCCACTTCATTTTCTTCTGTGAAATCAGCATAAAATGTCTGTATATTATTTTTTTCAAAAAGCACATTCAGCAAACGATACGTTCCTCCGTAACAATCTTTTTCCACCAAAACCGCATCACCAGATTTCAAAACTGTTTCAAACAACAACGAAATAGCCGCAATACCAGTATTGGTACAAACTCCCCCTGCTCCGTTTTCTGCCTGCGTAAAAATTTCCTCCAGTGCATTTCTCGTAGGATTATCGGTTCTTGAATAATCATAGACTTTATCACACCCCAATTGGCGTTTTAAGTCAAAAGTCGCCGTATTGTAAATTGGGAGATGTGTTGCTCCGTAAGCATCTATCGTGTTACAGTGCTGGGTAATATTAGCTAATAAGGTTTCAAGTTGCATGGTGTATGTTGTTTAAGTACTGTTTTAAAAAAAAACCTCTGCTTTTGCAGAGGTGACTATTTATATTTTCTTCAATTTACGAAATAGCGTCCTCTGCGGAATTTCTCCACATCATCATAAACGCCATCATATTTTTGAATGTATTTTTCATCACTGTTATTTCGACAAGGCAAAATTAGAAATATTTTCTTTAAAAAAAATATACATAGATTATTTTTCTATTTTTTGTTATTTATACTAAATAAAATAGAATTAAATTCTAAAATTAGAAATTAAACCAAATTAAAATTCAGAAAAAACAAGCATTTACCAACTTAAATTTCAGTCAGTTATAAAAAATAAAGTTAATATTGATTTACAATTCAAAATCCTTTTATACATTTGCACTCGAAAATCGAGAGGAAAAATTTGAACTGATTGCAACCTCATTAAAAAAATGCTAAAGCAGTAAACACTACTCTTTAGGCAATCCCTGCAATTATTTCCTCACTTATTTTAATTTAAAAATAAATTTTATGGCTTATTTATTTACGTCAGAATCAGTGAGTGAAGGACATCCAGACAAAGTGGCTGACCAAATCAGTGATGCATTAATCGATAACTTCTTAGCATTTGACCCTGAGTCAAAAGTTGCCTGTGAAACTTTAGTTACTACAGGACAGGTCATTTTAGCCGGAGAGGTAAAATCAAAAACTTATTTGGATGTACAAAGCATCGCCCGTGAAGTAATCAAAAAAATTGGCTACACGAAGAGCGAATATATGTTTGAAGCAAACTCATGTGGTGTTTTATCAGCTATTCACGAGCAATCTGACGATATCAACCGTGGTGTTGACCGTGTTACTACCGTAACTGACTTCGAAACGAAAGCTAACGCACAAGGAGCAGGTGACCAGGGAATCATGTTTGGCTACGCTACAAACGAAACGCAGGATCTGATGCCTTTAGCTTTGGATCTGGCACATAAATTATTACAGGAATTAGCTGATTTGCGCAGAGAAAACTCGGCAATCACTTATTTACGCCCGGATGCTAAATCACAGGTAACTTTAGAATACGACGACAATAACAAACCGGTTAGAATTGACGCTATCGTAATCTCTACACAACATGATGATTTCGCAGAAGAAGCAGAAATGCTGGCTAAAATCAAAAAAGACATTATCGAGATTTTGATTCCTAGAATCATTGCTAAATACCCTCAGTACGCACATTTATTCAATGATAAAATCGAGTACCACATCAACCCAACAGGAAAATTCGTAATTGGAGGACCTCACGGAGATACTGGTTTAACAGGGAGAAAAATCATCGTGGACACTTACGGAGGTAAAGGAGCACACGGTGGTGGTGCATTCTCAGGAAAAGACCCTTCAAAAGTAGACCGTTCTGCCGCTTATGCTACACGCCATATTGCTAAAAACTTAGTTGCTGCAGGTGTAGCTGATGAAGTTTTGGTTCAGGTTTCTTATGCTATTGGTGTTGCTAAACCTTGTAATGTTTACATCAACACATACGGAACTGCTAAAAACGGTTTGACAGATGTACAGATTTCTGAAAAAGTAAACGAATTATTCGATTTAAGACCTTATGCTATTGAGCAGCGTTTAAAATTAAGAACCCCAATCTATAGCGAAACTGCTGCTTACGGACACATGGGACGTAAAAACGAAGTAGTAACAAAAAGCTTTGTTTCTCCTTCAGGAGAGAAAAAAGAAGTTGAAGTTGAATTATTCACTTGGGAAAAATTAGACTTTGTGGATAAAATCAAAGCTGCTTTTGGAATTTAATATTTCAGTTTTAAATAAATAAGCCCCGCAATGCGGGGCTTTCTTTTATAAATTATATTTCATGGAGAATATCACATATCTTGGCTGTACCCTATATTGTGAGGTTCTTAAAAATGTCTGACTGAATGAATCGTCATTCAAAGAAGTTGTATTCAATAAATTAGTACCGGAAATCTTATATTCCATTTTACAGTTTTTCTTCATATAAGTCAAACTGGCTGAAAGAAAATCATATTCGTTCCTAACTGTTTTATCAGAATTATAATAGTTGTTATATTCATATTCTGTTACAAAAGAAAAAGCATCCAGAAAATAATAATCCAAACGTACCGATGGCTTATCATTAGTAAAATTACCTCCATTATACTCATTTACAGATTTACTGAACCCTAATTCAATATTGGGCAGTTTTTTATAGTTTGTCGAAGCTTTTAAAGTGTATGTCTGTCCAAAACTTTCAGTAGTTTGATTTTGAGTACCGCGAAGATTATTAAATTTTGACCAATTCAAATTCACACTGACATTGGCTTTATAATACCTGGCAAAGCCTCTTCCGTAGCCTCCCATTGCAATAATGGATTCGTCAGCAAAGTTTGAGTTTATGGCAGTTGATGTTTGATTAGTCTGGTTAAACAAAACCGAACTTTTCACTGCATCAATACGGCGGGAATAATTTAAGTTTCCGAAAATATTTTCCATATTGAACATGCTGAATTTAAAATATCTCAAACTATGGCTGTGAGCCAGAGAATTTTCCAGATTCCTGTTCCCTCTGAACAATGAGTTGTAATTAGTAAAAACAGCTCCCTGCGCAAACTTATTCACGTCAGTAAACTCGTTTGTGATTCCGTAATTATAGGATAATGTTTCTGATTTTTTTATCTGCCATAAAGCATATACATCCGGAAGTATTCTATAAAAATCTTTGGTAATTTTACTGCCCAGCTGCTCATTATAGGTATTGTACTTATGAACGCTAAAGCCTGGTGTCAAGGTCACTTTTCCCAAAAGAACTTTGTAATGAAACCCAATATACATATCCGTAAAACTGTAACTGACATCATTTTTAAAGTTTTCATCTCCAATTTCATTTTGACTGCCATTGTCCAACAATTGAAAAATTGAAGAATTAAAATTTTGAAACGAGTACGTCCCTCCAAAAGTGAAATTCAAATGACTTTTAGGAGTCAGGATATAGTAATAATCAAGCTTTCCGTCTATCTTGTTCGTTTTAACAAACCGTTCCTGATTGATTCTGTCTCTGTTTTGCGAAGGATTATAACCCGGAAAACCGAAAGGAACAAAATCCAAATCAGCCAGATAAAAAGGATCCTCATACTGATACAAATGCTGCATTTCAAAAGAAAAGATATTCTTATCGTTTTTTGTGAAATAAGTACTAAGATTTTGATTAACACTTAAAGGATTTTGCTTTTTGCCGGTAAAAATATCCTGTGAACTGATAAAAGTCCCGTCACCCTGATAAGCCTGCTGCAATGATGCATTTGTTTCATCTTGTTTTGACATCTTAATCAAAGCATCATATTCAACCTGTAATTTTTCATCTGGCTTATATGATGTGGAAAATTTAAACAATCCTAAATCTGATTTTTGATTTGTCTCTTCGTCTCTTTTTTCAACGGTTTCAACTTCACCGGATTCATTCAGAAAACTGGTTTGATTTTTAGTTTCCAAATCAGATTCTGTCGCAGAAAGTATTGCAAATCCGGAAAAACTCAATTTTTTATTAGGATTAAACGAAAAATTTACCGCTCCGAATTGTGACAAAATTTCTTTTGCCCTGTTATTCCGAAGCAACGAAATCCCTAAATCATTGGACGCTACGGAAAAATTAGTCCCGCTTCGTCTTGCCATATTTCTAAACCCCCCGGTAAATTTAAAATAGTCCTGAATAGTCAATGGCAATTCCCCGATATTGTTTAAATTACCAATAAAATTCAGGCTGTATTTTGGGTTATAGTAAAACAACTTTGGATTAACTATATAACGTTCATCCGTATGCGCCACTCCTCCTCCTGCAGTAAGATCACCAAACCAAAAATTTTTCTTACCGCTTTTAAGCTTGATGTTCATCGCCACATTTTCCTCATTATTCTCAACACCTTTTAAGGCACTTACCTCATTGTAATTACGCAGTACCTGTATTTTATCTATAGCATCGGCAGGAATATTCTTGGTTCCCAACTTTGTATCTCCGTCAAAAAAGTCTTTACCTTCCACCATTAATTTGGAAACTTTTTTACCTTCCACCTCAACCTCACCATTTGCATTAACCTCAACCCCGGGAAGTTTTTTTAATACATCTTCCAGTTTTCTTTCTGTTCCGGTTTTAAACGAATCTGCATTATAAATCAAAGTATCCCCTTTAACAGAAACCGGCATCTGCTTTACAATTTCAACTTCGGCAAGCTGACTTGCATCGGAAATTAAAGTAATATTCTGAGATACATTCTCTTCTTTTGCAGCAACAGTTATATTTTTGGTTTTCAGTCCTAAAAAAGAAAAACGGATATTATAAGTAGAATTCGCTTTAAGATTCAACAAAAACTTCCCTTTATCACTCGTAATAGAATAGCCATCAACAGCTTTTGTTACTTGATTTACCGCCATTACATTGGCCATTTCCAACGGAGCACCGAGGGTATCTTTTACAATCCCTTCAAATTTTACAGACTGAGAAAAAGCGTATTGAATTACTAACAGGAATAGTACTAACAGTTTATTTTTATTCATATTCCCATTATTAATTCCCCATTCTGATCATAGGCTGGTTACCACCTCTGGATCTGAATGAATCCATCATTTCTTCCATTTTGGCTTTTGATATTTCGTCAAATTCTTTTTGAGTAACTACTTTCCCTTTTGTTGGTTCCTTTATCTCTTTTTTATCTTTTACATTCATTACCACAGCCGTACACAGGATAATTGTTTTATCCTCTGCCACCTCCAGGATTAAACCCGGCAGACCCTGATAAGATCCAGGGCCGTTACTAACAGGAATATCCGGTGTATACCATGCAGTAACTTCATTTTCCTTATTTATTTCAGGCAAAAGATTAGTGCTTTTTTTAAAATCGGCCTCAGCATTTTCTTTAGAAAGTTCTTTATTTGCCTTATCCCTCAACTCTTTGAATTTATAAGCTTGATTGGGTACTTTTGCAGTTGCTTTAAAACACAAATAATCACCTATCTGCTTTGTTTCCTGAGTTAATTGCCAATTAACTGTAGTCAGCGTGTCCTTGATAAGGAATTCTTTCCCCATTAAATCCCTGTCGGTTGTATAAGTCTTCCCTTTTATATTTTTATACAAAGTTCCTCCCTGGCCAAAACGCATCATCATACCGCCTCCGCCACCTGCTCCCGGTGTATCAAGCTTTTCCTCTTCTTTATAGATTGAAGCAACCTTATCAAAATTAAGGATAAACTTTTTTTCAAGGTTGCGCTTGATACGTTCCTCCATTCTGGCACGCATTTCCGGTGTTATATCCCTGCCTCCCATTCTGGCAGAAATATCCGGCATTTGTGTTTTTGACTGGTATACAGCCATACCCTGAAAGTCCTGAGCAAATTGAATCTGGACAGCAAGAACTGCCAAAGTAGTAAGGATTAGTTTTTTCATATTATTTATTTTACATCAAATTTGACGATTACCATTTAAAATTGTTACTAATAAACTGTTAAATATATTATTTGACTATTATTTACTTTAAAAGTTTAATTGTAAATTAGCTTTTATGAGAAAAACTATACTACTCTTTATATTATTACTTTCCAGCATTGGTTTCTGCCAGTACAACAACATTATCGCCTCACAAATGAGCACCAAGTTTATTCAGGCTGATACCTACATTGGAAATGATGCTGTGGGTTTTGAGTATTTCACTAAAAACAATACTTTGTTCAAATTCAACGGCAATGCAAAATTCCAATACAAAAACATATACATGGGAAAAATTTCAAGGGTTGATTTACAAAACCCATTGCGGATTCTTCTTTTTTATGAAAATTTCAACACAATCATTGCTCTTGACAGTCAGCTGAATGAGATTGAAAAAATCAATTTTAACGAAAATAATCCCAATCTTATTGTTGCTGCTATGGGAATAGCCGCCCGGAATAAATATTGGATTTTTGACCAGACAACCCAGCAGCTGAACCTATATGATTTGAAAAAAAAATCCCTTCAGCCCATAGGAGTTCCCTTGAACAGTTCAATAAAAAATTACGCAAGCACTTACAATTTATTTTTCTGGGTGGATCAGGAGAACAAATTTTATCTATGTGATATTTTTGGAAAAATAAGTGAAATTGCCACTCTTCCTGATTATGATGCTATTTATCTGACTGACGAAAGTGTTCTGGCGTATCAAAAAGACGAAAAATTGTATTTTTATGATTTACAGAGAAAAGTATCAATTACTATTGAAAATGTTCAAAAAACCTTTTTAAGTTATACTTACAAAAACCAAAATTTAGCTATTTTTACCACCGAAGGAATTACCAATTATAAAATTAATTTACCATAATGCATATAGCGGTTGCAGGAAATATAGGTGCTGGAAAAACAACACTTACGAGACTTTTATCGAAACACTTTAAATGGGAGCCTCATTTTGAAGATGTAGATGAGAATCCTTATCTGGACGATTTTTACCATACAATGGACAGATGGAGTTTCAATCTTCAAATCTATTTCCTAAACAGTCGTTTCCGCCAGATTTTAAAAATCCGTGAAAGCGGCAAGAAGATAATTCAGGACAGAACTATTTATGAGGATGCGCATATATTTGCTCCCAATCTTCATGCAATGGGACTAATGAGTAATCGTGATTATGAAAATTACGCATCCTTATTTGAATTAATGGAAAATCTTGTTGGCCCACCGGATTTAATGATTTATTTAAGAAGTTCAATTCCTAATTTAGTAGGTCAGATTCACAAACGTGGCCGTGAATATGAAAACACTATCTCGATTGATTATCTAAGCCGTTTAAACGAACGCTATGAAGCCTGGATTCAAACGTATAACAAAGGAAAACTTTTGATTATTGATGTGGATAATATCAATTTTGTAGATAATCCTGAAGATTTAGGCATGATTATTAATAAAATTGATGCTGAAATAAACGGATTATTTTAATAGCTATGAAAGCTTAAAATTGTAACTTTAATTAATAATTTCTACAATTCAAATTTTAACTCATTTTAATAACTTAAAAAGTATTAATTATGAGTTTTTTTATTTTATATAAAACCTTACTCGGCAGTTTGTTATCTGCTTTTATTTTAGGAAGTTGCTCCATTTACAAAACGGAGCCTATCTCAATAGACAACGCTATATCAATAGGAACAACTGTAAAGGTCATCAAAATTGACAATCAAAAAATTAAACTGCAAAGAATTGAAAAATCAGATTCCATTTATTATGGCATAAAAAAATCCAAAGGCCAAATTATAAAAGTACCTTTGGAGCCAAACCAAATAAAATCAATTCATGAAATAGACAAAACATCATCAGCTATTTCAACTGTTTTATCCATTACAGGAGGAACATCATTTGCTACACTTATAATTACAACCTTAATTTCAAATGCCAGTTTTGGAAATTAAAATATTTAATAAGTTAAAATAAGAAAGCTCCCATTTTGGGAGCTTTCTTATTTTAACTTATTATTTCAAAGCATCCAGCTTTGCCTGAACCTCAGCTTCGGTTCCTTCAATCACTTCATTTGCTTCGGTTGTTTTTCCATTTTCAGTTGTTTTAGTTGTAACAGTGGCTTTAACCTTTCCGTCGACCAACTCTTTTACTACTGAAACCTCCTTCATAATTTCATTTTTTGCATCAGAAGAACAGCATGCCATTTTACATCCTTGTGCCTTTTTGAACTTCCCATCAGCTCCAAAATGAGCCATGCACATTTCTTTTTCTTCAGCACTGCAACCCATTTCATCACACATCTTAGCACATTCATCTTTGGTCATACTTGCCACTTTTGCCATATCACATTTTGTTTCATGCTTCATTGCACATTTTTCTGTTTTAGCACAACAAGCCTCTTTCGATGCCATTCCGTGATGACCTGATCCTAATATTGGTGCAATAACCAAACCTACCAAGCATGTTAATTTAATCAGGATATTCATAGATGGTCCTGAAGTATCTTTAAACGGATCACCAACTGTATCACCTGTAACCGCGGCTTTGTGAGCATCCGAACCTTTGTAGGTCATTTCCCCATTAATCATCACTCCTGCCTCAAATGATTTTTTAGCGTTATCCCAGGCACCACCTGCATTGTTCTGGAAAATAGCCCAAAGCACACCGCTAACACAAACACCAGCCATATAACCTCCAAGTGCTTCCGGACCCATTAAGGCACCAACAATAATTGGAGTAATGATTGTGATAGCTCCCGGAAGCATCATTTCGCGCAATGCCGCTTTTGTAGAAATGTCCACACATTTTCCATATTCAGGCTGACCTGTTCCTTCCAAAATCCCTGGAATTTCCCTGAATTGGCGGCGCACTTCATTCACCATATCCATTGCAGCTTTTCCTACCGATTGCATTGCCAATGCCGAGAAAATAACCGGAATCATTCCTCCAACAAACAATGCTGCCAAAACATCCGCTTTAAAAATATTAATTCCGTCTATTCCTGTAAAAGTCACATAAGCCGCAAATAAAGCCAATGCTGTTAATGCAGCAGAAGCAATTGCAAAACCTTTACCTACAGCAGCTGTTGTATTTCCAACCGAGTCCAAAACATCTGTACGCTGACGAACCTCTTTAGGCAATTCACTCATTTCTGCCACACCACCTGCGTTATCGGCAATTGGCCCGAAAGCATCAATAGCCAGCTGCATAGCTGTAGTTGCCATCATAGCCGATGCTGCAATAGCCACACCATAAAACCCAGCTAATGTATATGCTCCCCAGATAGCTCCAGCAAATAATAATACTGAGCCAAAAGTTGATTTCATACCCGTAGCCAAACCTGCAATAATGTTTGTAGCTGCTCCGGTTGAAGAATTCTGGACAATATTCAATACCGGTTTCTTACCTAATGCCGTAAAATATTCCGTAATGGCAGAGATTAACCATCCTACTGCTAGACCTACCAATGTAGCATAAAATACATGTCGGCTAGGAATTTCTTTCATCCCTTCACCAAAAAAATTCATATTGATTGTTTCAGGAAGCATCATTTTGATTAAAAACCAACAGGCCACCACTGTTAATCCTAAAGAAATATAGTTTCCTAAGTTTAAAGCTCCCTGCACTTGTGCTTCTTTAGCATCGTTATCTTTAATTTTTACAAAGAATGTCCCTATTATAGAAGATAAAATTCCAACACCGGCAATTACCAAAGGCAGAAGAATTGGACCCATCCCGTTGAATTTATCAGCAAACTGACTTCCCGCCGCCTCACTCATATCTTTAATGATATAATTTCCTAAAACCATTGATGCCAAAACTGTTGCTACATATGACCCAAACAAATCGGCTCCCATACCGGCAACATCCCCTACATTATCCCCAACATTATCAGCAATAGTTGCGGGGTTACGCGGATCATCCTCAGGAATACCGGCCTCTACTTTACCTACAAGATCAGCCCCTACATCAGCAGCTTTAGTATAAATTCCGCCTCCAACACGTGCAAAGAGCGCAATAGACTCGGCACCAAGTGAAAATCCTGCTAATGTTTCTAAAACTGTGGTCATATTTTCATAGAATGACTTGGAAGTATCTCCCATGAACTGGTTTAAAAACAGCATAAAGAACAAACTCAATCCTAATACAGCCAATCCGGCAACACCCAAGCCCATTACAGTCCCTCCGGAAAAAGAAACCTTTAAAGCCTGAGGCAAAGAAGTTTTTGCGGCCTGTGTGGTTCTTACGTTGGCTTTGGTAGCAATACGCATCCCTATGTTCCCGGCCAATGCAGAAAAAATGGCGCCAAAAACAAACGCCACTACTATCATCCAGTGTGACGTTTTGACTATTTGTGAAACTGTAAATAATGCGGCTGAGGCAATTACGACGAAAACAGCTAATATCCGGTATTCCGCTTTTAGGAATGCCATAGCTCCTTCCTGAATGTTTTTAGAAATACCCTGCATTTTTTCGTCCCCTGCATCTTGTTTGCTTACCCATGCGGCTTTAACAAACATAAATAAGAGACCTAATACCGCCATGATTAGAGGCGCATAAATGATCATAGATTCCATAAAATTTGGTTTTGGTTAGTTAGTAATATCGTAAATATATGGAAATCAATGCAAATAAAAAAGCAGCATTCCATATGAAATGCTGCTTTTTTATCAATCTAATATCTATGTTTGTGCTAAAAGATTAGATTAGAAAAACTCTCTTTACTATAACTAACCAAAACCAAAGCAAAAAGAGTTTTTTCTAAACTATTATTTTATACTGAATAATCCTTCAGGTCTATTTTCAATTGCATTGAAACGGTCCACACATTGTTTTAAGATTTCCTGAGCTTCATTAACATCGCCCCATCCTTGAACATCAACTTTTTTATGTTCTAAGTCTTTATAAACCTCAAAAAAGTGCTCTATTTCTTTCAATAAATGCGGATTCATGTCAGACAAGTCATTTAACTTATTCCAGATAGGATCTGAAACAGGCACACAAATAACTTTCTCGTCCGGTCCTTTATCATCAGCCATGTGAAAAACACCAATTGGTTTCACTTCAATAACACAGCCTGGAAATGTTGGTTTAGTAACTAATACCAATACGTCTAACGGATCACCGTCCAATGCTAAAGTTTCAGGGATAAATCCGTAATCAGCAGGATACATCATTGAGGAGAATAACATACGGTCGAAACGCATTCTCTTTAAATCAAAATCATACTCATATTTGTTACGGCTTCCGCGGGGAATTTCAACTAATACGTCGAAAGTTTGTACTTTATCTGCAGTCATTTTGCTTCTTTTTTTATTTTCAAGGGTGCAAAGGTAAGGCAAAAAACTTATTTTACAAGTATTTAAAGTAAAGAGATTATTAAATTTCAAATTTATTCTTGGCTCTGAAAAACTATTTGAAACTGCTTAAAAACGAACAACAAAAAAACGAACAAACCGTTAACCAATTAATTACCAATAGATTAATAATTTTAACTACATTTGTGTCACGTTAATTACTTTTTTTCAAATTCATTTCTTGCCCCTCTTTTAAGAAACAATTTTAAAAAATTTAATTATGAAAAAATTAGTTTTAATTGGGTCATTGTTCCTCATTTTCTCCTGCACCCAAGAAGAGTCTTCCAACGATGATTTACTAAGAAACACACCTCAATCTGTTTCACAAAGATTCGACCCTGAAAAAGTCAATATTTTTAAAGGCCCCGAAGTTGAAGTTGGCAACGGTATTGCGCGGTCATGGATCAGTATAAAAAAAGAAACTGGAATCCCTCAAGAATTAGGTATCGTACTCACTCCCGAAGCTTTGGAAAATCTTCCGGACAATAATGAACACGGCGAAAGATATATTATTCCTTTACATCTGAAAGCCAGACAGTATACTCCGTTTGATCATATTGACCTCAACTGGAATCCGCACGGACACCTTCCTCCAGGGGTTTTCGATGTAGCTCACTTTGACATTCACTTTTATCTTATATCCCTTGAAGAGCAGGACGCAATACCTGTCTGGTCACCTGATACAGATGCCGCTTTTAACAATTACCCTCCTTCCGGATATATGCCTTCCGATTATTTTACACCTCCCGGCCCCGCTACAGCAGAACCAAAAATGGGAAAACATTGGTTGCCGGTAAATCTGGAATCTCTTCTTCCATTCACAAAAATAATGATTTATGGATCTTATAACGGAAAACTGACTTTTGTAGAACCAATGATAACCATGGATTATTTAATGTCCCATCAGGATTTCAGCGAAGCCTATTCCCAACCTCAATATTTTAACAAAGGAGGGAATTATCCGAGAAGATACAATATTTATCACGATTCAAAAACCGGAAATATCTATATAACTTTAAGTGATTTTGTTCCTAGAGAAAGTACACCACATAATTTATAAAAAAATCAGCTATAACTTCCCTGCTTATTAATTTTAAAATATAATGATTCCGGATATTATTTTGAGAAAAAAACAATTTCCCGTCAGCTAGCAAAGCAAATAGTTTTCATCCCAGACACTTATCCCACAAAACATTACTACTCAAAAAAAATTAATATTGATACGTAATTTTCCTGCCTCTTTTCTGCAGGTAATAATGCCATAATAAAAAGGATGCATAAGTCCTGTAAGGCGACCATAACCGTGCATATTCCACCATTTGTTCTTTATCATCAAGTAGTAAAAGTTCTTTCATTGTATTCACTATAGCAACATCTCCTATAGGCAGAACATCCTGTTTTTGCAGACAGAACATCAGATACACATCGATTGTCCAGTTTCCTATACCCTTTAAACGGATAAGCTCTTCACGGACTTCTTCAGATGATTTTAGGGAAAGTTTTGACAAATCAATCTTGTTATGCAAAACAGCATCGGCAAGATGATTGATATATTTGGCTTTTTGTCTGCTGACACCGTAGGTTCTAAACTCTTCTTCTGAAATATGAATTAAATTCTGAGGCAAAATAGCTCCAACTGCGTCACGCATCCTTAAAAAGGTTGCCTTTGCCGAATCTATTGAAACCTGCTGCTCCAAAATAAGAAGTACAAGGGTTTCAAAACCTTCCGGACGCGACGGAATGATTTCAGGCAGACCGTATTCATCTACAATCTGCCTGAAAATCTTATCATTTTGCTGCAAAAATTCAAATGCTTCTTTCATATGTTTAAAATTTATTTTTTTAGCGGTAACATATGGTATCGCGCATTTTAATCATTGGTGTTTGTTTGCAACAAACTTGCTGTTAGTGGCGATTTCATTAGAAATAAAATCCAAAGCCTGCTTTAACTGTAAACTTTTTAGCATCCGGCAATTCTAAGTAATTACCACGCCAAGCGAAGTCAATTCGTAAACATTTAAGAATATTTCCAACTCCGGCATGATACTCCCAATACCCTTTTGTAGGTGCCAAATAATTCAATCCGGAAGCGTTAATGGCTTTGTTTTCGTCTGATACATTTCCATAAATGGCTTTTATCCCTACAATTTCACGCCAGTTAAGTTTTTTCATAAAAGGAATTCTCGAAAACAATCTTCCGTTGAAGTGATGTTCTAAATGCAGGGAAGTATATTCGTCTGTTACAAATTCATAATAATTCATCAGGTTATAGGTATTGTCAATCACAAAATAAGATTGATTCCCCGGAGCTACCGCCATTAATCCCAACGGCACCTGACCAAATATTTTTCCGGTTTCAAAAGTAGCAAATGTACGTCCCATACCTCCTAAATAAATAGGCTGACGATAATATAACTGCAGTTTTTGATAATCAAAATCACTATTAAAAATACCTTTTACACCTTGGGTAAAGTTTACAAAGATTCTGGAATAATTATTATCCACTTCCAATCGTTCCACACCATAACCAACTGTTTTACGTTTAGGTGTATAATCCAGCCCTATGTTATATTCGTACTGATTAATTTTTGACTTTATCATTCCATTGTCAAAATAATCCAGACTAAAAGTTGGAGAAGCCGACTCTAAGCTTCGAAAAGAAAATCCGGTTTTGATGACAAAACTTTTTAACGGTTCAATTTCAGCCGAAAAAGTAGTCAGTTTCACATTGGTTAACTTGCTGTTGTCTCCGCTGGCAAAAACCGAAGAGGAAGCAAAACTTCTTCCCAGTACATCGTTGGAAGTTGTTAAACTCACACCTATCTGTTCAACATCACGGCGGTTTCCGGCGGTAAGGATAATTCTGTTTTTCTTGTCAACCATCCATTTACCCGAAATTCCGTATTTGAATTTATCGTCTTTAAATCCGTAGGCCGTATAACCTTCAATTCTCCACAAATCATTGGCACCAAAATACGTTCTTCCACCCAAACGGATACGCTGTCCTTCTATGTCGTTATTTCCAAAAATTGAATAAATAGGTCCGATATCAAAATGTCCTTTCTGAATGTATCCGCTGGCAATAATCGTGGTCAGATTATACATCTGCTTGAACTTCTTAACAGTTTTAAGCGTATCCAGCATCTTGTAAACTCCAAGCTCATCTTTACTCAGATTCTCCATTCTGTTTTCTTCCCAGAAAGACTCATCACGCTTGAAGGCCATTGGATCAAAATCATTAACGCTTTCCTTATAAAACTTATCAGACTTTTCCTCATTAAACTTATGGTCACTGAAAATAGTTGTCCGTTTACCATAAACTCCTTTTGATTTTTCCCTTTTACTTAAAGAGAAATCAGACATCATATAGTCACGTTTTAACAGGAAAACTGAATCGTTAAGCACATCAAATTCCTGTTCGATATAAATATCTTTAACCCAGTTGATGTTGGCACTTTTTGAAGCCGTCAAATTAATTTTCTTGATTGCAAAAGTGGTATCATTTACCCAGAAATCACCTTTAAAAGTCAATTCTCCTTTACGGCGCGGATAATAAATGATATTGTAACACCATTTATTGTCTATACGGGCACTGTCTGCCAAAACATAGTTATACGTATTGATTCCCGTTTTAGACAATGGACTCACAAAGTTTTTATCAAAAAAGTTCAAATAGTTATTATAAATATCATAGTCAGAATACAGGTCTTTAATAAAAGTCTCCACTCCCGCTCCCTCACCTAATCCGGAATTTTTATTTCCAACCAAAACCTCTTTCTTTTTACCTTTTTTATTATCACCATAAACATCATAAAGTGATTCGTTGATAAAGATCGGCAAATAGGTTTTACCTGTAACTCTGGATGTATCTATTTGTTTAAAAATAAACTCCAGACCTTTAAATACTCTGTTTTTCATAAAAGCAGAATCAATTGAATTCATATCAAATTCAACTTTTTCATACTTTTTCATGGCATACTGATTGAATTTATACAATCCGTTTGAACGCTTCTTCTCCCATATTTTTCTAAGAATATCCAGCGCCGGATTATTCTTTTTTGATGTTTTACCTCCAAAAACTTTTATTTCAGCTAATTCTTTTGTACTTCCAAATTTAACTCTCAAACCATAAGTCACCGATTTATCCAATTTGACTTCTGTATTTGGAAAACCAACATAACTCACCATGATTGCCTGATAGCTGTTTTCTGACTGCAGGTAAAATTTTCCATTTTCATCGGTAGTAACACATTCACGGGTGCCCTTAAAACAAACGTTTGCATACGGTACTGTTTGATTCATATCATCATACACCACACCGCCCACTTTTGTCTGTGCTGTTACTGAAGGTATTGTTACCATAATCAGCAACAGAAATATAATCTTTTTCATTTAACTCTAAGTAGATTTAGGCATAAAATTAAAAACTCCATCACAACGATGGAGTTTCAAATATAGTATGTTTTTTATTACTTGTACATAACTTTTTTAACCGCTTTAATAACATCCTGCGCGTTAGGCAACCATTCTTTCAATAAAGTTGGCGAATAAGGAGCTGGTGTATCAGCAGTTGTAATTCTCTGGATTGGCGCATCCAAATAATCAAACGCTCTTTCCTGAACCATATAGGTAATTTCAGAAGCTACAGAAGCAAATGGCCAAGCCTCTTCAAGAACTACTAAACGATTTGTTTTTTTAACAGAATTAATAATTGTATCATAATCCATAGGACGAACTGTACGCAAATCAACAACTTCAACTGAAATTCCTTCTTTTGCTAATTCTTCAGCTGCAGCCAAAGCTTCTTTAATAATCTTACCAAAAGAAACAATTGTTACATCCTTACCTTCACGTTTGATATCAGCTACTCCTAATGGAATTAGGTACTCTCCATCAGGCACCTCTCCTTTATCTCCATACATTTGTTCTGACTCCATGAAAATAACTGGATCATTATCACGAATAGCTGCTTTCAACAAACCTTTTGCATCATAAGGTGTTGAAGGCACAACAACTTTTAAGCCAGGTGTATTTGCAAACCAGTTTTCAAAAGCTTGTGAGTGAGTAGCTCCTAATTGCCCTGCAGATGCTGTTGGTCCGCGGAAAACCATCGGCATTGGAAATTGTCCGGCACTCATTTGGCGCATTTTAGCCGCATTGTTTATAATCTGGTCAATACCTACTAATGAAAAGTTGAATGTCATGAACTCAACAATTGGTCGGCAGCCATTCATTGTTGAACCTACAGCAATACCTGCAAATCCCAACTCAGCAATAGGAGTATCAATTACTCTTTTAGGACCAAATTCATCCAACATCCCTTTTGAAGCTTTGTACGCTCCATTATATTCAGCCACTTCTTCACCCATTAAATACACCGATTCGTCACGGCGCATTTCTTCACTCATTGCTTCACAAACGGCTTCTCTAAATTGTATCGTTCTCATATTTATTTTCGTTTCTATAAAATGAAACGCAAAAATATAAAATTTACTCCAATTTCTATTTGATAAATAGATGCTTTTGAAAAAAAATTAAAAAATTTTACTATGCACGCATACTATTTTAAACATTTTTTTTATAACTTTGTTTTTCCAATTTTTAAACCAATTCAATTAACAATGAAAATATTAGTTTGCATCAGCCACGTGCCTGATACTACTTCAAAAATCAACTTCACAAACGGTGATTCAGAATTTGATACAAACGGAGTACAATATGTAATTAATCCAAACGACGAATTTGGATTAACAAGAGCTGTTTGGTTTCAAGAACAACAAGGCGCTACTGTAACTGTAGTTAACGTAGGTGGTGCAGACACAGAACCAACATTAAGAAAAGCATTAGCTATTGGCGCAAATGAAGCTATTCGTGTGAATGCCAATCCTACTGACGGTCTTTTTGTTGCCAAACAATTAGCAGAAGTTATCAAAAACGGAGGTTACGACCTGGTAATCGCAGGTAAAGAATCATTAGACTACAATGGCGGTATGGTTCCTGGTATGACAGCTGGTTTATTAGGGTACAACTTCGTAAATTCATGCATCGATTTAAAAGTTGAAGACACTAATGCAACAGCTATCCGTGAAATTGACGGAGGTAAAGAAACTGTTACAACTTCATTGCCATTAATTGTAGGCGGTCAAAAAGGTTTAGTAGAAGAAAAAGACTTACGTATTCCTAACATGCGTGGTATCATGACTGCGAGAACTAAAACATTAAATATTGTTGAACCGGTAGGTGCTGAAGTTGCTACAAAAGCAGTAAAATTTGAAAAACCGGCTCCTAAACAAGCGGTAAAATTAGTAAGCCCGGACAATCTGGACGAATTAATCAACTTATTACACAACGAAGCAAAAGTTATCTAGTATTCAGTGTTCAGTTTTTAGTGTTCAGTTAACAAACTTAACCTCTAAACACTTAACCTTTTAAACTCAAAAAATTATGTCAATTTTAATATACGCAGAATCAGCTGAAGGTAAATTCAAAAAAGTAGCTTTTGAATTAGCTTCTTATGCAAAAAAAATAGCAGAATCTTTAGGGACTACTGTTACAGCTTTAACAATTAATGCAGGAGATACATCTGAATTAGGAAAATACGGAGTAGACAAAGTATTAAAAGTTACTAACGATAAATTGAACAACTTTAACGCAAAAGCTTATGCTGACGCTATCAAACAGGCAGCAGAGAAAGAAAGCGCCAAAGTTATCGTTTTATCATCAACTACAGATTCATTATACCTGGCTCCGCTGGTTTCCGTAAACCTAAATGCCGGTTACGCTTCTAACGTTGTAGCTTTACCTGTAAGCACATCTCCTTTCCAGGTAAAAAGAAATGCTTTTTCAAACAAAGCTTTCAATATCACACAAATTGATACTGATGTAAAAGTATTAGCTATTGGTAAAAACAGTTATGGTTTAGTAGAAGCTTCAGGAGCTGCTGCTGCTGAAGATTTCGCACCGTCTATTTCCGATGCTGATTTTGGTGTACAAACACAGTCAGTAGAAAAAGGTTCAGGAAAAGTAACTATTGCTGATGCTGATGTAGTAGTATCTGGAGGACGCGGATTAAAAGGTCCTGAAAACTGGGGAATGATCGAAGAATTAGCAGCTGTTTTAGGCGCTGCAACAGCATGTTCAAAACCAGTATCTGATCTAGGATGGAGACCTCACAGTGAGCACGTAGGACAAACTGGAAAACCTGTAGCAACAAACTTATACATTGCTGTAGGTATCTCAGGAGCCATCCAACATATTGCTGGTGTAAACTCGTCTAAAGTAAAAGTTGCAATCAATTCAGATCCTGAAGCACCTTTCTTTAAAGTAGCTGATTACGGAGTTGTGGGCGATGCTTTTCAAATCGTACCGGCTTTAATCGAGAAATTAAAAGCTTTCAAAGCTCAGAATTCATAATTCACAGTATTAAAAACTATGTTGAAAAGAGTCACATTTTTGTGGCTCTTTTTTATTTTAAGAAGCGAAAGTTTTTTGTTACTTTGCAATGATATATTCACAGCCAGAAAATGAGTTTAGTAAAGCTATCAATTAAAGGAATTTCTTACAGTCAAACCCAGAACGGTGCCTATGCATTAATTCTAAATGAAGTTGACGGAGACAGAAAGCTGCCAATTGTAATCGGAGCTTTTGAAGCACAATCTATTGCTATTGCATTGGAAAAGGAAATCAGACCTCCAAGACCATTAACACATGATTTGTTCAAAAATTTCGCTGAACGGTTTGACATAGTTATCAAGCAAGTTATTATCCACAAACTTGTTGACGGTGTATTCTATTCCAGTATGATTTGCGAACGCGATAAAATTGAAGAAATCATAGATGCAAGAACTTCAGATGCTATTGCATTAGCTTTACGTTTTAACGCTCCAATTTTTACTTATAAAAACATTTTAGACAAAGCGGGTATTTACCTCAATATGTCAAATGAAGAAAAAGAGAACGCTGCTGATGATGATATTCTTACCCCGCCTGAAGCTTTTGGCGTTAGTACAGAAGAAGATGCAAAAAACACTTATTCCAGATATTCGCTGGCAGAGCTGCATGATTTAATGGAACAGGCTGTCCAGGAAGAAGATTACGAAAAAGCCGCGAAAATCCGTGACGAAATATCAAAAAGAGAATCGTAAAATGTCGATTCGGCTATTTGTTAATTCGGTTATTTGAATCCACAAATAACCAAATAACCAAATCCACAAAAAATGAAGCAATATTTAGATTTAGTCAAGCACGTTTTAGAAAATGGGAATCAAAAAGGAGACAGAACAGGAACAGGAACCAAAAGTGTTTTTGGTTACCAGATGCGTTTTGATTTAAGCGAAGGTTTTCCTATGGTGACCACTAAAAAACTACATCTGAAATCAATAATTTATGAATTGCTTTGGTTTTTAAAAGGCGACACCAACATCAACTATTTAAAAGAAAAAGGAGTACGTATCTGGGACGAATGGGCTGATGAAAATGGCGATTTAGGACCTGTTTACGGTCATCAGTGGCGCAACTGGAACAGCGAGGAAATCGACCAGATCAGCGAATTAATCGAAACATTAAAGAAAAATCCAAACAGCAGAAGAATGATTGTTTCTGCCTGGAATCCTTCTGTTTTACCGGATGACAAAAAACCATTTGCAGAAAATGTGGCAAACGGAAAAGCGGCTTTACCGCCATGTCATGCTTTCTTTCAGTTTTATGTAGCCGACGGCAAATTATCATGCCAGTTATACCAGCGTAGTGCGGATATTTTCCTTGGTGTACCTTTCAATATTGCTTCTTACGCCTTATTGACTATGATGATTGCTCAGGTATGTGATTTACAGCCGGGAGAATTCATTCACACTTTTGGTGACGCACATATCTACAACAATCATTTTGAGCAGTTAGAATTGCAATTGAGCCGCGAACCCAGACCGCTTCCCAAAATGATTTTAAATCCGGAAGTGAAAAACATCTTCGATTTTACATTTGAGGATTTTACATTAGTTGATTATGACCCGCATCCACATATCAAAGGGATTGTTGCGGTATAGCCAAAAAAAAGCTCAAAAGAAGATAAATTAATTTAAAAAAAGAAAAGCTAGAAAAAGCCCCACCTAACCTATGGATTTTAATTTAAAATAATTTTTCTAAATTTAAACCATAAACCCAATTTTATGGATACTAATCAACACGAACTATACGAATACGCCAGATTACGCATTAAACAAAAGAAAAGACTATATTTTCACTTTGTTTTAATGGTAGTCGGTAGCTTGTTTCTCCTTGCTTCAAACTATCTTTTAGGACTTTTCCCTGAAACTCACTGGTCGTTGTGGGTAATCACTGTCTGGGCATTTATTTTCATACTGCATTTCATCCGTGTTTTTGTTACAGATAGTTTTATGAACAAAAAATGGGAACGCGAACAAATTGACAAACTCATGACGAAACAAGGAAGACGTATTGAGCAACTTCAAAAAGATTTGGATAAAAATGTCTAGAAATATCACTTTAATTGCCGCAGCGGGAGAAAAAAACGAATTAGGCAAAGACAATCAACTGCTTTGGCATCTTCCTGATGATTTCAAATATTTCAAATCGACGACTTCCGGCCACTATATTATAATGGGCCGAAAGACTTTTGAAAGTTTTCCAAAACCCCTGCCCAACCGCACACACGTAATTATTACCCGTTCAAAAAATTACAGTGCTCCGGATGGATGTATTGTTACCAACAGCATTTCAAGTGCTGTTGAAGCCTGTCCGGACAACGAAACTATATTTGTGATTGGCGGCGGTGAAATTTACAACCAGAGCATGGCAATTGCCAACTGCATCGAATTAACACGGGTACACCATACTTTTGATGCTGATGCATTTTTCCCCGCAATTAATCCGGAAGAATGGGAATTAAAAAAATCTGAATTTCATGCTTCTGATGAGAAACATCAATACGCATTTACATTTGAAACCTATTACAGAAAATAAAAAAAGCACCTAGAATTAATCCGAGGTGCTTTTTTCTAATGTCATCGTTTTGGTACAACTTCAATCCTGATTGCTTTTTATTGTTCAACCAAACTTTTATGGCCAATAAAAAACGGAGATAGAATCTCTAACATTGCATTACCAAATACCACTAAATGTAATACAACAAAAAAACTAAAATTTCCAAAAACAAATTTAACCCAAAGAACGTTTGTGACACTTTTTAAGTAGATGAATGCATCTACATTTTTCTTGATTGAAAATGTAATAATTGTGTCTTATTATCCATCCTGTCATACCGTTAAATTACAAGAACTTTAAACGATTAATTAGACTACTAAGATAAAGTATTAATTTAATTCACACAATACCAGATTGTTAGTATTTTTAAAAATACACGTTTTCAGTTAGATTTTACGATGACTTTTTCTATTTCATCGATAAAAAGCACGTTTGGGTGCATTAAAAATTAAATTCTATATTTGTTCCAAATATTTTTTTATGTCAATCAGCACAAAACCATACAAAAATTCTGACTCAAGCAAGAAAGAACAGGTCTCAAAAATGTTCGATACCATATCTAGCAACTACGATAATTTAAATAGAATTATTTCTTTTGGGATAGATGTTAAGTGGCGTAAAAAAATTGTCAAGATGGTTAGCGCTATCCAACCCAAAAAGATTTTAGACATTGCAACAGGAACCGGTGATTTAGCCATTTTGATGACAAGTACATCGGCTGAAAAAATTGTTGGACTGGACATATCAGCCGGAATGCTGGAAGTGGGCAAACAAAAAATCGCTGAGAAAAATCTATCCAGCAAAATAGATATGGTTTTAGGTGATTCAGAAAACATTCCTTTTGAAGACAACACTTTTGATGCTATAACCGTAAGTTTCGGGATACGGAATTTTGAGAATCTTGAAAAAGGCCTTTCTGAAATTTTACGTGTTCTAAAGCCAAATGGAATTTTTGTGATTTTAGAAACTTCTGTCCCTGAGAAATTTCCTTTTAAACAGGGATATAAATTCTATACAAAAACAATAATGCCTATCATTGGTAAACTATTTTCCAAAGACAAAGTGGCTTATCAATATTTGGCAGATTCGGCTTCAATTTTTCCTTACGGGGAACGTTTAAACAATATTTTGAAAGAAATTGGGTTTATTAATGTAAAACACGCCCCACAAACTTTCGGAGTTGCAACCATTTATTCGGCATCAAAAAAGTAACATGAAAAAAGTATATATATTCCTGTTGGTTCTTTCTTCTTTTTTAGGGACTGCTCAATTCAAAAAGAGTATGTTTTCAAGAAAACCTTTAATCAATCTCGAAAACTTTGACAAGCAGCGTTTGCATTTTGGATTTTTTCTGGGCTTTAACAGCTATGATTTCAAAATTGACAAAAAATACGACGGACAGGATATTATTGTTGACAGTCAGACAGGTTTCAACGTAGGTTTAATTGGTAATTTACGCTTACATGAATATATAGATTTACGCTTTGAACCAGGATTATATTACGGACAAAGAAATTTACGTTTCCCCAACATCCCAGATCCTGTAGATGCTTTACGCGAAGTAAAATCAACGTATATTCATTTCCCGTTATTATTGAAATTTTCATCAAAAAGAGTCGGCAATATACGCCCTTATGTACTGGGAGGCGTTTCTACTTCAATGAATTTATCCAGCAATGCTGATTCTAAAGACGACAATTCTTCAGAGCGTTTCAGAATGTTGAAAAACACGAACAACTATGAATTAGGAGCCGGAATTGATATTTACTTTGAATATTTCAAATTTTCCCCATCAATCAGAGGTGTATTCGGACTTAAAAACGAAATGATTCCTGATAACAACCCTGACAGTGATTGGACAGGAAATGTCTCATCAATGAAAACAAGAGGAATCTTCATTAATTTTGCTTTCCACTAAGAAAATCAGGACAGCCTTTTAAATTCACTCAAAACGATTGCAGCCGCTGTAGCAACATTCAAACTTTCGGTTTGCTGCAAATCACCAAAACGGGGTATACTTATTTTTTGGGTAATCAATCTTTCTATTTCTTTAGAGATACCGTTTGCCTCATTTCCTAACACGATGATGCCTTCCTGCGACAATTCTTTTTTGTAGATATTTTCACCCTCCATAAAAGTTCCATAAACAGGTAAAGAAGTTGATTCAATAAATTCGGGCAAATCCAGATAATGCACCGCTACCCTTCCTATTGATCCCATAGTAGCCTGGACTACTTTTGGATTAAAAACATCGACGGTTTCTTTTGTACATACTATTTGTGTAATTCCAAACCAATCACACAAACGGATTATTGTTCCTAAATTCCCGGGATCACGCACATCATCAAGTGCTACAGTCAATCCGTCTGGCTGAATTTCTCCTTCATCAGGGATTTTAAAAAGCGCCAGACAATCATTGGCAGTTTTTAAAGCCGACATCTTTTTTAAATCAGCATCTGTAATAATTGTCTTTTGTGAAATGCTTACCTGAGGAAACAAATCTTCTGTACAATAAATATGATCTAACTCAAACTTAGAGTTTAAAAGTTCATTAATTACCTTAATTCCTTCAGCAAAAAACAATTGATGCTGCTTCCTATATTTTTTTTGAACTAAACTCGTTATAAGTTTTATTTGGTTTTTGCTGACCATAAATGTATTTTTGAATTAAAATTCTTTCAGTTTGAATAAAATCTTCACAAAAATATCAATATTATTTCTAATTGCGTTATTTATTACGGCCTGTAACGCTGTAAAAAAAGTTCCTTCAAATAAATACCTTCTAACAAAAAACAAACTTGAAGTAGACGGTAAAACAGTTAAAGACGAAAATATTACCGCACAGATTATACAACAGCCTAATTCATCTTTCTTAGGCTACCCTCTTCGTTTACAAATGTATAATCTGGCTAAAGAAAATTCAGATTCCATATTCAAGGAAAGATTTATAAATAACAAAAAGAAATACGAAAGATTATCCAAAATTCTTTCAAAGAAACAAGTGTACAGACTTGGCAAATCCTTCTGGTATTCCGGATGGCCTAATTTTTTAAAAAAAACCGGTGAAGCTCCAGTTATCATAGACAGTTTAAAAACCATCCGGACAACAAAAAGACTAAAAGCCCTTTACGAAAACGAAGGTTATTTAAGAGCTAAATCAGGTTTCAAAATAAATTTTGAGGCTAATAAAAAAGGCAGTATAGAATATTTTGTCACAAAAGGCGAACCTTACATTTTAGACACCATCTACAAAGATATCCCAAACAAAACAATTGATTCTTTGTATAGTCTGGTGGATAAGAAATCATTGGTAAAATATGGTGACCAATACAAAGCGGAAAACTTCAGCGACGAAATAAGCAGACTTACAGAATACTTTAGAAACAAAGGAGTCTATCATTTTCAGCAGCAAAATATAATTTTTGAAATTGATACGGCCACGACTAAAACTCCTGTTATTATTAAAATAACTGACCAAAAAGTAAAACAGGGAGATTCAACCGTAACCAGGCCTTTCAAAATATACAAAATAGGACGTGTAAACATATTTACAAACGATAAGGCTACAAAAATGGAGAAAGCCGTTGCAGACAGCGTTACTTATAAAAACTTCCGCCTGTACAGTACAAACAAACTCCGTTTCAGACCTAAAGCCATCACCGACGCTATTTTTATACAAAAAGACAGCCTGTTCAGTGACCAGAAAAGAACACAGACTTTAAGTTCGCTTAATAATCTGCGGATTTTTAACTATCCCAATATATTTTATGTTGAAAATCCAGAAGACCAAACCTTGACTGCAAACATAGTTTTGACCGCAAAAGACAAATACAGTTTTAGGGTTAACGCTGATATTACGCATTCAAACATTCAGGATTTCGGGTTATCCGGAAACACATCTTTTTCCATCCGGAATTTATTCAGAGGAGCTGAAATACTGGAATTAGGACTTCGGGGAAATATTGGCTCTTCAAAAGACTTTGCAAATCCGAGAGACCAGCTGTTCAATATACAGGAATACGGTGCTGATTTACGTCTGACTTTCCCTAGGTTGTTTTTGCCTTTTAATACCAATAAAATTATCCCTAAAACAATGTATCCAAGTACTTATTTCAGTACCGGATTTTCAAAACAGCAAAATATAGGATTGGATAAAGAAAATTTCACTTCTGTTTTTAACTACAGCTGGATTCCTTCGGCAAAAACAAATGTGAAATTTGATTTGGTAAACCTTCAGTACGTAAAGAACGTTAACATTGCCAATTATTTCAATGTCTATACTTCAAGTTACAATCAGCTAAATGAATTAGCACAGATTTACAACGACGAACCGACTTTTGTAGACTCAAACGGTAATTTAACAAAAGAAGCCGGCGGCGCTGACTTGTTCATGATATATGCTCTGGACGGAAGCTATCCTTCTCTTGACCCTGGCAGTAATGATTACAAAACTATTAAAAGCGTTAAAGAACGAAAAGACCGTTTGACTGAAAACAATTTAATTTTTGCTTCTAATTTCAGTTATTCCAAAACTTCCCAAAAAGACTTTTTTGACAAAGAATTTTACAGTTTTAAAACAAAAATAGAATCCGCAGGAAATGTTATGTCACTGATAGCCGACATTTCAAACCAGCAAAAAAATCTAGACGGATCAAAAAACGTGTTTGGACTTCAGTATTCACAGTACATCAAAGGTGAATTTGACTACATTAAACACTGGGATTTAAAACATAATAAATCAATCGCTTTCCGAAGCTTTTTCGGTATGGCGATTCCATATGGCAATTCAAAATCTATCCCCTTCTCGCGAAGTTATTTTGCAGGCGGTTCCAATGATAACCGTGGCTGGCAGTCTTATAGCTTAGGACCGGGAAGTTCAGGAGGCACTAACGATTTCAACGAAGCCAATATGAAAATTTCATTAAATACAGAATTCCGCTTTAAATTCTTTGGTGACTTAAACGGAGCCCTGTTTGCAGACTGCGGCAATATCTGGAACGTTTTTGACAGTGAAACAGATGAGAAAAAGATTTTTTCCGGAATCAAATCATTAAAAGATTTAGCTCTGGGAACCGGAGTTGGATTCCGTTATGATTTCAGTTTCTTTGTCTTCCGTCTGGATTGGGGATTTAAGACATACAATCCTGCCTTAGACCCTGACAGAAGATGGTTTAAAGAAATGGCTTTTAATAAATCTGTTTTAAATATTGGTATTAACTATCCATTCTAAAAGTAAATTTGTAATTTTGTCAATCTTAAAAAAATAACACATGGCACACAATATACAACCTGGGGTTGCAACAGGTGATCAGGTTCAGGAAATCTTTAGGTATGCAAAAGAAAAAGGCTTTGCTTTACCTGCAGTAAATGTAGTAGGTTCAAGTACTATAAACGGAACTATTGAAACAGCAGCAAAACTTAAAGCGCCAATAATTATACAATTTTCAAATGGAGGTGCGGCTTTTAATGCCGGTAAAGGTTTATCAAATGACGGTCAGAAAGCTGCCATTTTAGGTGCTGTTGCCGGAGCAAAACACATCCACACTTTAGCAGAAGCTTATGGTGCAACTGTGATTTTACATACTGACCACTGTGCTAAAAATTTACTGCCATGGATTGACGGCTTATTAGACGCATCAGAAAAACATTTTGCTGAAACAGGCAAACCGCTTTTCTCTTCCCACATGATTGATTTATCTGAAGAACCTTTAGAAGAGAACATCGAAATATGTAAAGGATATTTAGCCCGCATGAGCAAAATGGGCATGACTCTGGAAATTGAGTTAGGTATCACAGGCGGTGAGGAAGATGGAGTTGACAACAGTGATGTAGACAGTTCAAAACTATATACGCAACCTGAGGAAGTTGCTTATGCATACGAAGAGTTAATGAAAGTATCTCCCCGTTTTACTATCGCAGCAGCTTTTGGAAACGTTCACGGAGTTTACAAACCAGGGAACGTTAAATTGACTCCAAAAATCCTTAAAAATTCTCAGGAATATGTTCAAAACAAATACAACACCGGAAATAATCCTGTTGACTTTGTATTTCACGGAGGATCAGGCTCGACTTTAGAGGAAATCAGAGAAGCCATCTCATACGGTGTTATTAAAATGAACATTGATACCGACCTGCAGTTTGCATTTACAGAAGGTGTCCGTGATTATGTGGTTTCAAAGATTGATTATTTAAAAACTCAAATTGGAAATCCTGAAGGAGCTGACTCTCCCAACAAAAAACATTATGACCCAAGAAAATGGATTCGCGAAGGAGAAATCACTTTCAACAAAAGACTGGAACAGGCATTTGCCGATTTAAATAACATAAACACTCTTTAATTAAATTAGAATTTAGAGTTTAGGATTTAGAAAATTTCAAAACTATATTCTGAATTCGTAATTCTGAATTCAGAATTCTAAAATTAAAAAAATGGCTTGGTTTAAAAGAAAAGAAAAAGGGATTACTACACCTACAGAACATAAAATGGATGTACCTAAAGGATTATGGTACAAATCTCCAACAGGTAAAATTGTAGATGCTGATGAATTGGCAAGAAATCTATGGGTAAGCCCTGAGGATGATTTTCATGTTCGTATAGGAAGTGCTGAATATTTTCAGATTTTATTTGACAATAATGAGTTTACAGAGTTAGATGCAAACATGACATCTAAAGACCCGTTAAATTTCGTTGATTCAAAAAAATACTCAGAACGTTTAGTTGAAGCTACAAGCAAAACAAAACTTAAAGATGCAGTACGTACTGCTGTAGGTAAATCCAAAGGAAAAGACCTGGTAGTATGCTGTATGGACTTTGCTTTCATCGGAGGTTCAATGGGAGCTGTAGTTGGTGAAAAAATTGCACGTGGAATTGATTATTCGATCAAAAACAAAATTCCTTTTGTAATGATATCAAAATCCGGTGGTGCGCGTATGATGGAAGCTGCTTACTCATTAATGCAGCTGGCAAAAACATCTGCAAAATTAGCACAGCTGGCAGAAGCAAAAATCCCTTACATTTCATTATGTACAGACCCTACAACAGGGGGAACAACCGCATCTTATGCAATGCTGGGCGATATTAATATTGCCGAACCGGGAGCTTTAATTGGATTCGCCGGACCCCGTGTAGTAAAAGACACAACAGGTAAAGACTTGCCTGAAGGTTTCCAAACTGCTGAATTTGTTTTAGAACACGGTTTCTTAGACTTTATTTCACACAGAAAAGAATTGAAAAACAAAATAAATCTATATTTAGATTTAATTTTGAATCAAGAAATACGATAAAAATAAAAGCCAGCTTAAAGCTGGCTTTTTTATATTTACGAAATCAAGAATGAAATCTTTTTAAAATAAAAAAGTCCTAAAATAATTTAGGACTTTTTTTGAGCGGAAGACGAGGCTCGAACTCGCGACAACCAGCTTGGAAGGCTGGAGCTCTACCAACTGAGCTACTTCCGCATTGGGAGTGCAAATATAACAAAATAGATTTTAATTATTCAAACATTTTTTAAAAAAAATTCCGACGAAATACTAAATAAATCGTTTTAAAGTTATTCTTCTTAATTTAAAAAAATATTATAAATTATAAATTTGTTTTTTATGATTAGAATTGAAATCATTTCATCTGACCAAACGCTTCCTATAAGGCATGCGGTTTTGAGAAAAGGAATGCCTTTGGAAAGCTGCATTTTTGACGGTGATGATTTACCGTCAACCGTTCATTTTGGTATTTTTGAAAATGACGGGCTTAAAGGAGTGGTTTCGGTCTTTGAACATAAAAATTCCGTTTTCAATGAAACAAAACAATATCAGGTCCGTGGCATGGCAATTCTGGATTCCGAACAAAAAAAAGGTTATGGCAGATTATTAATGGAATATTTGGAACAATTTTTGAAAGAAAATAAAACAGACTTAATTTGGTTTAACGCAAGAGAAGGTGCTGTAAATTTTTATAAAAAACTTAATTATTCTGTAACAGGTATTCCATTTGAAATTCAGAATATTGGAATACATTTAGTAATGTTCAAAAAATTATAAACATGCGCTATTTTTACCCTGCAATACTTGGATTTATTATATACATCAGCTGTGCCAACAATAGCGGCAACTCTTCATTATCAACTGAAGAGAGCATCAAAAAAGCACTTAAAAATCAAGAATTACAGGAAAAATGGGATAATAAAGAAAATAGAGACGCATTATTAGAGGCTATCCGAAAATGCAACGATGAAGGATTGCTCCCTGAAGATTACAATTACAGCGAATTAATGAAGTATGAAGACGCAATCATTCTGACACCGGATCAAAATGAAGCATATCACAAATTACTGACTGTCTCTGCCATTAAATTTATTTCACATATAAAAAACGGCAAGATTAATCCAAATGAAATTTATAAGGATTGGGAATACACCCCTAAACCAATTGTGAATGATTCTATTTTTGAAATCATACTTACCAAAAGTAAAATAGACAGCTTAATTGAAGCCAGCAAACCAAAACACATTGTTTACAAAAATCTAAAAAAGGCATTATTCACTTTAAATACGTTACCCGAGGATAATTTTGACACCATAAAACCCAAAGCAAAAGAAAAACTTTTCTTAGGTCTTAAAAACAGTAATACAATTGCTGAAATAAAAGAAAGATTACGTTTCTGGAACGACTTACAGCCCTCAGACACATTAGCCAACACAGCTTTTGACGAAAATCTGAAAAAAGGTATTATCAGTTTTCAAAAGCGCCACGGATTGGAACAGGATGGAAAAATTGGTCCGGGAACATTAAAAGCTTTAAATTTCAGCAAAGAAAACCGCAAACAGCAAATCATAGCAAATCTTGAAAGATGGCGTTGGTTTCCTGAAGATTTGGGAACAAATTTTCTTGCCGTTAATTTGCCGGCATTCCAGCTTAAAGTAGTGGAAAACAACGATACAATCCAAACTTTCAGAGTAGTAATCGGTCAGACAAAAAGAAAAACCCCTGTCCTGTCCTCTAAAGTTGACAATATTGTTTTTAACCCCACCTGGACGGTACCGCCAACAATTATAAGAGAAGATTTAATTCCGGATGCCACCAAAAGCAGAAGTTATTTCTATAAAAACAGAATCAAAATATTCAATTATAAAAACGAACCCATTTCCGTTGGTAAATGGAAACCAAAAGATGCTTTAAATTACAAATATGTGCAAGACCCGGGATATAACAATTCACTTGGCGTAGTAAAGATTAATTTTAACAACAAACATTTGGTTTACATGCACGACACAAACCACCGCGAGCTGTTTGTAAACAACTACAGAGCCTTAAGCTCCGGATGCGTCAGAATACAGGAACCATTGCCTCTGGCTGTTTTTTTATTAAAAGACAAATTAAAAAAAATATACGTTAAAGAAGAAATTTCTCAAAAAGGTAAAAATCAACCTCCTAAATACAAAAGAAAATTAGTGGAGGTACCTGTCTATTCAATGGCAGAAATTGACACAATTGTAAAAGAGGAAAAAACAAAAGCCGTAAAGGTAAGTCAGAATTTCAACATTCATTTCTTATACTTTACAGCTTGGTACGATGGGATTTTTAATTTCAGACATGATGTCTACAACTATGATCCCGAATTATATCTGAGATTAAGCAACCAGTTTGCCGGCAATGTCGTAAGCTCTGCCGGGATGATAGATAAATAAACATGATCTTCCTTTAACAATATTGATAATTTCGTCTTTTATCGCTTCTGGAATTGCAGGACATCCCTGACTTCTGCCTAAATATCCCTGAGTTCTTAAAATTGAAGGATTAGCATAACTTGCTCCGTGCATCACTACAGCTCTTGCTCTGGCATTATCGTTGATTCCTCTTTCCTGTCCGTCCAGTTTTAATGATAAACCGTGTTTCCCGAAATAAGTTTCACCGGTAATATAAAATCCTAAACTGCTTTTATTCGAATTTGTCGCATTTGAAAAACTAGTAGCATATTCACCACCCGATTTCATTCCGTGTGAAACAACAGTATTATAAAGGATTTTATTAGCCACTAAATCAATCACCCACATTCTTTTTTTAGTAGATGACATACTAAAATCAATAACAGTTAAAACATCTTTCCCTACTAATCCTTTTTGTTTTAAAGCATAAAAACCAACCATAGCTTTCTTAAAACAATCTATTTGCGGTAAAGCAAAATTATTTGCGTTTAAGGAACTATAAACCATCTCAATTTTGGCAACCATATTAGTTGCTGAAGCACTCGCTAACAATTTCGGATCAGTGTTATTAGTAGTCTTTGGGGCAAAAGACATTAAGAATAACAGAACTAGGGGCAGCAATCTGTAAATCATTGACAATCTTTTAATTATGTTATTATTAGTATATCGCAAATATTATCAAAAAAAATATACCATCCAAATTTTTTTGCATTTTGTCGATTTTTTATGCATTTCATCGATAAAATGCATTACGCCTGTAGTTAAACAATTCTTAAAGAGTCTTTATCTGGTAAGGGTTTTCATTATATTTGAAACCAAATTCAATCATCAATCAAAAAACACTATAAACCGCTATGAAACAACACCTTATAGCTTTTGCTGTAATCTTTTTCCTCCAAAACAGTTATGGACAAAATGAAAAAAAGCCTGCAATGGCCTTAAACATGAAAAAAAGAATAACTGCATCGCGGATAAAAACCCCAATTTCTATAGACGGAATCCTGGATGAAAAAGAATGGGAAAATGCAGAAACTGCGAAAAATTTTGTAATGTTTGATCCGGATAACGGTAAAGCTGAAAAAGACAATTTAAAAACCGAAGTAAAAATAATTTACGACAATCATTCGGTTTATGTAGGTGCCGTTTTATATGACAGTGAACCGGATAAGATTCTAAAAGAAATCACAGAGAGAGATAATATAGGCGCTGCCGATTTTTTTGGTGTATTCATCAACGGCTTTAATGACGGCCAGCAAGAATATAGTTTTTTTGTTACCGCCAGCAACGGACAGGGAGACTGCATCAGGACACAACAGCAGGGAGAGGATTTTTCCTGGGATGCCATTTGGATGAGCCAGGCCAGGATAACCGATAAAGGATGGTTAGTTGAAATGAAAATCCCTTATGCCGCTTTGCGTTTTTCCAAAGATGCCAAACAAACCTGGGGCATTCAGTTTTTCAGGGAAGTACGAAGATTACGCCAGAAGTTCACATGGAATCCTGTTGACAATAAAATAGGGACTTTCACACAACAAACGGGTTTGCTGGATGGACTTGAAAACATAGAAACCCCTACCCGATTATTTCTGATGCCTTATCTTTCCTATTATATGAACAGCCCGGCTGACATAAAAGCAAAAGGGACTCTAAAAGGTGGTATGGACTTAAAATACGGCGTGACAGATGCTTTTACACTGGACGCTATACTGATACCAGATTTTGGTCAAACTAAATTTGACAATCAGATATTGAATCTAGGTCCGTTTGAACAGCAGTTCAACGAAAACAGACCTTTTTTTACTGAAGGAACCGACTTATTCAGTAAAGGGAATTTATTTTATTCAAGAAGAATTGGGGGTACTCCTAAATTTGATATTGATTTAGCCGAAGACGAATACATAGAAAAGTATCCCGGAAATATACAATTAATAAATGCCTTAAAACTTTCAGGAAGAACAGGTAAAGGACTTGGCGTGGGTATTTTAAATGCAGTGACCGAAACTACAAATGTTACAGTAGTTAAAAGAACACCTAATTCTAATCCAGATTTGCCCGAGAAACTTGAAAAAAGAAGAGAAACTTTGGAACCTTTAACTAATTACAATGTTTTTGTACTGGACAAGCGTTTTCAAAATTCATCCATTTCATTTATCAACACTAATGTTATGCGTGACGGGAGCTGGCAGGATGCTAATGCTTATGCTCTGGTTTTTGATTTAAACACCAAGAAAAATACCTTCAATTTATCAGGTGCTTCCAAACATTCAATCGTGCAAATTGATAAAACCGGTAAATATTCAAACGGTTATGCCAATGATATAAATTTTACAGAAACTACAGGAAAAATAAGATTCAATGTAGGGGCCGGATCTGTTTCAAAAGAATACAACGTTAATGATTTAGGAATTAACTTCCTTACAAATTATTATGAGATTTACGGAAACATCAATTACAGAACTTTAAAACCAACCGATAAATTAAACTCTTTCCGGATTAACTTCAACACCTATCAGCAGCATAACCTGCAAAGCAACTATTTACAAGATCAGAATTTTAATGTAAACGCACATTTCACTAATAAAAAGAATCATGGGGCCGGTATAGGCTTCAATGCAAATCCATTCAAAAGATTTAACTATTACGATCCGCGTGTAGAGGGCAGATATGTTATTTATCCTAAAAATTACAACATGTGGGCATACATATCTACTAATTACAATAACAAATTTGCTTTTGACACCAATCCTAATATAGGATTTGCAGAACAAAAAGGCTGGTGGTTTTATTATTTGGATTTTGCACCCAGATACAGATTCAGCAATAAATTGATGCTGGTTTTAAGAAACAGTGTCAACAATGAATTTAATGATTTAGGTTGGGTAGCAAATGACAACGGTACAATTGTTTTTGCAAAGAGAAACCGCTTAACTTACGAATTAGGTTTAGAAGGAAAATATTCCATTAACTCCCGAATGAACTTTAATCTGAACACAAGGTATTACTGGTCATATGCCGAAAACAAATCGTTTTACAAATTAAATGATAATGGCTATACATCAGCATATAATTTTACAGGAAACAGAAATTCTGATTTTAAATCATTAAATACTGATTTGAGTTTTTCATGGTGGTTTGCCCCTGGAAGTCAAATGACCGTTTTGTATAGAAACAATGCAGCTGATTTTTCCAGAAATGTGAATAAAAAATTCATTCAAAACTTTGAATCGGTTTTAAATCAAGATAAGTTAAACAACACCTTTTCAATTAGTGTAAAATATTTTATTGATTATAATCAGGCAAAACATTGGCTATAATTTTCTAACTTTGGGACACCATATTAAGAGGTTAATTTCTAATGTTTATGAACAAAAAAGTTATATTAATGATACTTGACGGCTGGGGAAAATCACCTGACCCGAAAGTATCGGCCATTGATAATGCCAATACCCCTTTTATTGACAGTTTATACACAAAATACCCTAATGCGTCATTACGCACTGATGGTTTGAACGTAGGTTTACCCGAAGGACAGATGGGCAACAGTGAAGTAGGGCATATGAACCTTGGTGCCGGCAGAATAGTGTATCAGGATTTGGCTAAAATTAATTTAGCCGTTCAAAACAAAACACTAAATCAGGAAAAAGTATTAAATGATGCTTTTGCTTATGCTAAAGAAAACAACAAACCGGTTCACTTTCTAGGATTGGTTTCTGATGGAGGTGTACACTCGCATACTGAGCATCTGAAAGGGCTTTTGGATGCCGCACAGGATTTTGGCTTAAATAAAGTATTCATTCACGCTTTTACTGACGGCCGAGATGTTGATCCAAAATCTGGTGTTAAACATATTGAAGATTTACACAACCACTGCCAGAAATCATCTGCTAAAATAGCTTCTATTGTTGGACGTTATTATGCAATGGACAGAGACAAGCGCTGGGAACGTGTGAAAAAAGCATATGATTTGATTGTTAACGGAACTGGCAAACATACAGATAACCCTGTTGCAAGTATTAACGAAAGCTATGCAAACAACATAACTGATGAATTCATAGAACCTATTGTTATCACAAACAACGACAATACTCCGTTAGCTGTTATAAAAGACGGTGATGTGGTCATCTTTTTCAATTTCCGTACAGACAGAGGCCGTGAATTGACAGAAGTACTTTCGCAGACCGACATGCACGAACAAAACATGCATAAATTAGACTTGTACTATGTTACTATGACTAATTATGATGACACCTATAATAATGTTCATGTTATCTACGATAAAGACAATATTACAGAAACTTTAGGAGAGGTTGTATCTAAAGCAGGAAAAAAACAAATCCGGATTGCTGAAACTGAAAAATATCCGCACGTGACTTTTTTCTTTTCGGGCGGACGCGAAGAACCTTTTGAAGGAGAAACACGTATTTTAAGAAATTCCCCAAAAGTTGCCACATACGATTTACAACCGGAAATGAGTGCTTTTGAACTTAAAGATGCTTTGGTTCCTGAATTGCAAAAAGGCGAAGTGGATTTTGTATGTCTGAATTTTGCCAATGGCGATATGGTAGGACATACCGGCGATATGCAGGCTGCTATAAAAGCCTGTGAAGCTGTTGACCAATGTGTAAAAGAAGTCATTGAAGCTGCTTTAGCAAACAATTACACCACTTTACTAATTGCTGACCACGGAAATTGTGACACTATGGTAAATCCTGACGGAAGTCCTAATACTGCGCACACAACCAATCCGGTTCCTTTAATTTTAATCGACAAGGATTTAAAGACAATACATGATGGTGTTTTAGGCGATATTGCACCAACCATTTTAGAATTAATGGCTATTGAAAAACCAGCTGTAATGACGAGCCATTCATTGTTATAGTCATAACCATCAATCAAATAAAAAGAGCAAAGTCAAAGACTTTGCTCTTTTTATTTTAATCTCATTAAATCTATCGAAGTTATCTAAACAAAAAAAATTTAAGCAAACTGTTTCTAAAAATAGAACCAGCTTAAAAAGTAATAATGGTATATACCGTAAGCTAAAATCAGTGTGGTTACTAAAGGTAAGTTTTCTTTTCCTTGTTTCATTAATAGAACCAAAGCAGTAAAGACAGAGCAAACTATTACTAATTTATATAACAGAAATACATAATCCCATCTTGACGGTATCCCAAAAGCCAGAATAAAAAGATTATCACTCATTACACTATTAAAACCTAATACAAGCGAGACAATAAAAGCTAAAATTAAAAATGATGTAATAAATAAAGACAGTGTTGTTAAACTTGGTTTCTTTTTAATTACAAATCTAACTAATGAACCCATAAAAACTCCCAGAATTATCATTAGAGAAATTATAAGCGGTAAAAAATAATACCATTTTTTAGCATTGAGTTCACTGCTCATTTTCACAACACCTTTATTGATATAAATCCCTGTTCTGAAATTTACATTTCTTTGGTCAAACTCATTCTTCAGTGAATCTTTGATAATTGTATTTTCAACAAAATCATTAATAATGGCCGCACCTGTTTTTGTGTAACCTAAAGTGTGTCCGTAAGCATATCCTTTTACTAATTGCACATTATTTTTATTAAAATTTAAAGCTGTTTTTTCTGCAAAATTTAATGATGTAATAGGATCAAAACCTCCTGATAAAATTAACACCTTAAAATTCTCATTATTTTTTAACGAAGTAGATTTACCAACTATTTGATTTGTTTTCCATTTATTGCAAACTTCAAAATCAGACCTGTAAAAAGAAAGTCCTCCTTTTAATTTTGGATAAGAAGAAGCAATAGAATCATACTTTTTTAAATTATTAAACGGAATAACATCATTGCAGGTAAAACAAAAATAATTTCCATAGTTAAGTGATAACGCACCCGAGAAAGCTTGTACCAATCCTGCCAGTGATGACGCATTTCTATCTTTAAACTGATAAATTAAAACCGGCAAAATCTCAGCTAATTTACGATTGTACAATGACTGCTGAATTGCAATTTTATAATCTTCAACGTTATAAGTAAATTTCCCTGCAGGTATAATTGATTTATCAACATTTACAGTAATTGGCTTTTTTTCCAACTCAACAATGTTTTGGTAATAGACTTTTTCAAGGTCAGGAAATTCTTTATTACAATTAGGATTCTCTCTGCAGTCTTTAAAAAGCTTATCTAAACTTTGCTTGTAATTTTTTGTATTATTAACATAATAATCAGCGATATCAGGGATAGAGGAATCAAGAATTAAAGAGCCTATTTCCTTAGGATACATTTTAGCATAAGTCTGACTGATAAACGTACCAAATGAAACTCCATAAACATTCCATTTATTGATTTTCAATGCATTTTTTAAAGCATGAAGATCTCTTGCTACAGAAATACTATTATAGGAATTAATATCCACTCCTTTATCTATCATTTCCTGTTTACATTCTAACGACACGTTGATTTTATCCAGAACATCTTTTTCTTTTGATTGGTTTTTTGCAAGTATCTGAAAAAATTTTTCTCCTAAATCAGGACATAATTTAGGTTCAGAAAAACCTGTACCTCTCAAATCTATTAGAATAATATCATGATTGCTTCTTAATTTATGATTTACCCAAAAAGAAATTCCGTCTAAAGTACTGGCACCAGGCCCTCCCTGTATAAAAACAACCGGATCTTTTTTTGAAGTGTTTTTAGATTTAACTACTGCAATTGCTAATGCATTTTTTGTACTTGTAGTTTTTTCCCAATTTTCAGGGACAGTAAAACGATAATAGTTAATATTTTCGTTTTTTAATTCTTCAAGCTCAGGAAAATAAGTTGCTACTTTCTCAAGTTTAACCTGAGAAAAAAAAGTATTAAAAAACAATAAAAATAAAAGCGAAAAAATAGGGTTTAATTTCATTTTATAAAATGTTCAAATTTATTTGTTCAATGTGTATGTGGTGATTATTAATATCAAAATTGTTAGAAGCTATGTTGCATTTATACTTTTCATTTATAAATACGTTTTTTACATAAAAAGTCTCTTCATCAATTAAACATTCTTGATTTTTTAATTCAAAAGAATTTAAAGGAATTTGCAGTCCATTTCCATGAGCTTTAATAACAGCTTCCTTTTCAGTCCAATAAGAGTAAAAACTTTCAACTGTATTTGTTGAGTTTTTTATTATTTCATATTCATTTTTAGTCATTTGATATTTAAAATCATTGTATTCAAATTTTGAATCCAACTTTTCAACATCTATCCCAACAGGGAAGTTTGCAATAGAACAAACAACTAAATCTGAAGTGTGTGATATATTAAAAAAAACATCTTGATTGTGTAAAAAGGGTTTTCCTTTTGGATTATAAATAATTTTAGAATTCGTAATATTAAAGTAAGATTTTAGGCCAGAATCCAATAATACCCGTCCCAACAAAGACAACTGAGCATCTTGCCATCGTCTGAATTTTTGAACTTTACTGACAAAATCTTCAGGAAATGTATGTAAATATTTTTCCAGCAGATACGAATGTCTTTCTTCGTCAATTTGTGCGTATAATATCTTCATTAGAAATCAAAACTTATATCAAGCATTTCCATTTTCTCCAATTCTTTTGAAGTACTGATATCTATATCTTTAATTTTCAAATTGAAATTCTTACTTACCATCTCAATAATTATAAGAATTCTATCCCAAAATGAATCAATAATTTCATCACTTAGGTTTTCATCATATTCAATCTCACATTTCAATCCTTCATATTCATAAAAATTAAATATAACAGGGAATCTTGATTTAGAATATGATACTTTTTCTCTGATAAGAGAGAAATTTGTGAAATTTATTTCATCTCTTGATAAAATATCTGAATACTGATAAACAAACAAAAAGTCAGTTAATGTGCTCAAATCTTTTTCGAATGGTATATTAACATTGTCTTCTAAGATTCTGAAATTTTCCTGGTTTGAGGTTAAAATTTCCGAAAATTCAGATTCTTCATCAATCACAGTAAACGTAGGCAGTGTTTTGATAAACATTCCTATTGCATTTTCAAATTGAAAAAGATTTCTACCATTAAAAACAGTACCAAGACAGATCGTATTTTCTCGAAATAACTTACTCAACATTACATTTGTCATTGATAACATTGCTGTACTCAAAGTAACTTTATTAGATTGAGAAACACCTTTTAAAGCTATATAATGACTTGATTCCAATTCAAATCTTTTTTGTTTTATTAAGCCTTTTTCTGAATGTAACAATACAATTGACTTGTCATTTTTATTCTTTAAATATTGACCCCAAAAATCATTCTCATTATTTTGATATATTTTATACTGCCAATCTGCATAATCTTTAAAATCAGAAGCATGTATTTTTTCAGAGGTTTTTTGTTCGTTATAAACAGCAATAAGTTCATTTAAAAGAATTTCCAATGACATTCCATCAACAATAATATGATGTGTCAGAAAAGTTAGGTATTTGCTTGTCTGATTTGTTTCAAATAAACCCACTTTTATAAGAATATCATCTTCCAGATTGAAAGTTTTTGCAATAAAATCTTTTAGTGAATGATTTAATAAACTTCCATTTTCGACATAAATCGTATCTAATTGAAAACGCTTTTCTTCATGAATAGTCTGCTTTATTTCACCACTTAATTCAATAAAATTAGTTCTTAAAATCTCATACTTATTTACTAATAATTGCATTGCTTCCTGAAACTGAATTTTATCAAAATCCCCTTTTATCTCAAAAACAGAATACATATTATACGAATTTGAAAAATCATCTCTTTGAGAAGCCAGCCATATATTTCTTTGATCAATTGTGATTGGATAATACAAACTTGTTTCTGCAACTGGAATACTTTTTAAACTACTATCGGTTTCATTCATTAAAAAATGTGCTAAACCTTCTATAGTATCGTGTTTAAAAATATGTTTTAAGGTTATTGCCTTATCTGTTTCAATTGCAATTCTGTTGGCAATTTTTCCTGCAGAAAGACTATGCCCTCCTAATTCAAAAAAATTATCTTTAACACTAACCTCTTCTATTTTAAGGATTTCTTTCCAAATTTCAACTAACCTCTTTTCGATATCATTTCTTGGCGAAATGAATTCTCTCCTTATAACATCTTCTTCTGTAACATCCGGAAGTGCTTTACGATCTACTTTAGCATTTGGAGTCAGCGGGATACTATCCAATTCTATAAAGAAACTTGGAATCATATAATCCGGTAATTTATTTGATAAAAAATCCCTAAGTTCAATTTTATTTATTTCAGAACTATCTTCTTCTTTTGTGTAATATGCTATTAATACCTTTTCTCCGTTGATTGTTTTAGCATTTGCAACTACTTGTTTTATAGAATCATTAAAGCCTTGTATCTGGGTTTCTACCTCGCCTAACTCAATGCGGTATCCCCTAACCTTTACTTGAAAATCATTCCTGCCAAGAAATTCTACTTCTCCTTTATCATTCCATTTACCTAGATCTCCTGTTTCATAAATTTTAGAGTTCAAATCAAAAGGATTTAGGATAAACTTCTCATCTGTTAACTCCTGGTTTTTAAAATAACCTTTTGCCAGTCCTTCACCTCCAATAAAAATTCTACCTACAGTGTCTACAGGTAAAACATTTAAATTCTTATCTAAAATATAAATCTGTGTATTATTAATTGGCTTACCAATATTAGCAGCTTCCGCAGGTAAATTGATTCTTTTTATGGATGACCAGATTGTGGTTTCCGTTGGCCCATACATATTCCATAATTCACCGCAATGTAAAAGTATTTTTTCTGCCAGTGAAGCATTTAAACTATCTCCGCCACATAATACTTTTAAATCTTTACTTCCTGTCCAACCAGAGTTTAAGAGCATCTGAAAGAAACTTGGAGTTGATTGAATAATTGTTGGTTTCACCTCCAGCAAAGCTTTTTTAATAGACTCAACATTTTTAAGAGTATCTTTATTTTCTATATATATTGACGCACCTGCAATTAATGGTGCAAAAAACTCCAATATTGAGATATCAAACGAATAAGTAGTAACCGAATATAAAAGATCATTAGTATTTAAACCCGGCTGATTGCAAATACTGATTAAAAAATTAATCAATGATTTATGTCCTATCTCTACACCTTTTGGATTTCCTGTAGAACCGGAAGTGTATATAATATAAGCTGTATTTTTTGAGTCAATTTCAGGAAGTTTTGCTTCGGTTACCGAATCAAGTTCAAGAAGTAATTCCTTAGAAATATAACTGCACTTTACATCTTGCTCTTCACCATTATCTTCATTAAGGTTTTTAATAACAGCTTCTTCAGTTATAATAAGTGAAGCTTGACTATGGTTTATAATATAATCTACTCTTTCTTTTGGAAGTAAAGGATCAATAGGTATGTAACATTTGCCTGATTTTAATATCCCTAATAAAAGAACAACGAGTTCAGCTGATCGTTCTACCAGCACACCTACTGGGTTGTTATCATATCCATGATTTGAAATTAAGTAATCAGCAACTGCATTTGATTTAGCTTCCAGTTCTTGATAGGTATAGCTGTTTTTAGAATCAATTATTGCTTTTTTTCCAGGATTTTCAGCTACTTTTTCTTTAATAAAATCTAGTACTGTTTTTTCCTTATCGTAAACGAAATTGGTCGTATTGAATTCTTTGATTATTTGGTTTAATTCAGGTTGTGTTAAATAGTTTAGTTTCCCTATTTTTTTGGCAGGACAAACCTCAACTTCTTTCATTAAAGCTTCAAAATGCAACACTAATCTATCTATACTATCCTTATCAAAATAATTCAGATTATAATCAAAATCAATTTTAACATCTTCATTACTATCAAATTCTCTGATATAAAGCGCCAATCCAACTCTCTCCGAACAATGACTCAAAGGAATTACCTGCGTAGTAGTATTTGAAAAATTAACTGAATAGTCCTGCTTTTCATAAGACAATGTGATATTGAACAGCTTTTCTTTTTCCTGAAAAATTCCAAGCTCTTTAATTAATTTTCCAAGAGGGAATCTTTGATGACGATAATCTCTTCTTAACTGAGACTTTATTGTTTCAATCAACTCAATAAAGCTTTTTTCTTCATCAACTTCAATTAACAAAGAATTAATCCCCATAAACAGTCCTACTGTTTTTTTATAATTTGAACTGGTACGGTTTAATACAGGCAAGCCTATGGAGATAAGATTGTTTTGATACCTTTTTGAAAAGTAAACATAAAGAATGGCTAAAATTATATGAAAAGTAGTAGACTTTGTTTCGTTTCCTAGTTCAATTAATTTATTATAATCCTCTCTTTTTACAATAAATTCTTTTCTTGCGCTTGTATTTATAGTTTGATTAGCATCCAGCTTTGGCAAAAAAGTGTCTGGAAGCACTTTAAATTTTTCAAACCAATATTTTTGATCGGTTTCATAATATTTTGAAGCAAAATATTTTTGATCCTCTTCAACGAAATTGGAATAAGAGTACGGATAAACCGACTGTATTTCACCAAATTCCAAAATTTCATTATAATTACTCACCAGCCTGTTAAACATAAGTGACGTACCCCATCCGTCAGTAATTAAATGATGATAAACAGAAAACAAGTAGTGATTGTGTTCATCCTCTTTTATAAGTACAAAGCGGTATAAGAACTTTTCATTTTCGATATCAAATGCTTTGGTGAATTCATTGTGAATAAATTCAAAAATCCTGCTCTTCTCCTTTTCTTGAGAAAAATCCAGAAACTCAAGAGGTCGTATTTCATTCGTCAGCAACATTTCAGCATCTGATAAATCATCATTTAAATGTGTTCTGTACGAATCATGTTGTAGAATCAAGTTAACATATGCTTTTTCAAAAACCTTGTAATCTAATGATCCTCTGATAATTATTTTAGCACCAATATTATAGATTGGCTCATTTGGAAAAATAAGTTGTTCAAAAAATATATCCTGCTGTGGTAAGGTAAGTTTCATAGTTGTCTATTTTTCAATTGTATTACTTTAAACCATTATTGCATTGAAATCAGAATTTATCTTAACATCTGTTGCAATTTGACCGTAATCAAATTTGATTATTCTATCGGCTTGATTGAAATAAGCATCATCATGGGTAACAGCTATAATTGTTTTACCTTCTTTTTTAAACTTCGGAATTAAAACCTCGTAGAAAAATTTTCTAAAATGAGGATCCTGATCGGCTGCCCACTCGTCTAAAACTATAATAGGCCGTTCTTCAAGCAAAGCGAAAATTAAAGACATTCTCTTACTTTGTCCTTTAGAAAAACTTCTTCTGGCAGATTCTTCATTATCATCTTTCACAACTTTTTCCATCTGCATTAATTTCAACAATGACTTATATTTTTCATTGTTTTTTAATTCATAGTCATCGTAATTATTAGAGAACACATAATTATCAGTAAAAACAGGAGCAATTTGCTTCATGATCTCATTTTTTGATTTTATAGGTTTTCCGTCAAGAAGAATTTCACCATCTTTTCTATCATAAAGACCAGTCAAAATATTAATAAAAGTACTTTTACCACTACCATTCCCGCCAATAATAAATATTACCTCGCCCTTATTAATCGTCATATTTATATTGCGTAATGCAAAAGAGTCCTCCTTTTGAGAATTTGTATATTGAAAAGAGATATTCTTAAAAACCAAATTTTCAAAACCTGTGGTGACAGCATGAAACTTTTCTTCTATTTCATGTTCTTCACTGAAATCATTTAAAAACATTTTTATTCTTTTGTTTGCCACTGCAAAACGGCTATAAGAACTTTGCATATTCACAAGACTATTTATTGGACCTGTCATAAACAAAAGAATTACTACATAAGAAATGATATCTTCTTTAGGAAGCAGGTTTAAACCAGGGAGTATGAACAATATAGCTCCGATTACAATATATAATCCGTATTGACTAATAAGGTTGATAGATAAAAAAACATAGTTAATTTTATAGTCAAGCTCTCTGGCTTCGTCTCTGTTAGGTATTAAATGTTTTGATAAAAGATTATTTGACAGTAGTGAGTTAATTTTCAGATTTTTAAATCCTTTGATAACATCATCGACATAGCTGTAATAATTCTCATTAAATTTTCTTAACACAGCTACTTTTTGGTTCATGGTATTCATTACAACAAAATAGATACCAGCAACAAGTGCTACCATAAATAAAACCGAAAGTCCCGCATAAATAGATATGACAAACATATACACCATACACAAAAGAAGCATTAATAAAGAGTTTACGGTATGAGTTACTATCAGGGGCAATACCGCAAAAACTCGAAGATCTTCAATTACAGTATAAAATCTTTTCGTTCCATACTTTTCTAAAGTGACCAACTTGGTCTTGAGTATTTTCTTGAAAATATCTTTTTCATTTTCATACAGAATGTGAAAAGAATACTGGTTGAGTTTTTTTTGAAAAACTATATTCAGCAAATATGTAAAAACAACAACTGTTAAAAACCCCCAAATCAAATAAGGTTCTTCATAATTTTTATCCCCGGAAATTACTTTATTGATGATAAATAAGATTCCAAAACTCAATATCGTATTTGGTAAGGCAAACAGAAGTAAAAAAAAGATGTTTTTCAGCGATATCTTTAACATATGCTTTTAGTTATTAAGGTGTTAAAATAGTTTTTAAAATAATCGGGGTGGTCGAAGATGAAAAAATGATTGCCTTCCAGCTGCGTGATTTTCACTTCTTGAATTGATTCGTTTTTCCAATCCTCCATTTCTTCGTATGTCGTTTCTTCAGAACCAAAAAAAGCATCTATAGGAATAGTTAACTTATTTTTTTGTTCGTGTCTGTAATCTTCAACCAACTTAAAATCGAATCTAAGTATAGGCATGTAATATTCTATTAATTCAGGATATTCTTTAATTTCATCAGGCATTCCTCCCAAAGCAACCACTTCATCCCAAAATTCCTGATCCGGTAGATGTGATATTAGTTTTTTTCTAGGCATTGAAGGAGGTAGCTTGCCGCTTACTATTAATTTTTCAGGCATAGGCAGTTTCTTTTCCTGCAATTTCTGACAAAGTAAATAAGCTAATAATCCACCCATACTATGCCCATAAATACAATATGGTTCATTATATAATTGTGAAAAATTTTTTGATATTAAATCATCAACTATATCGTCTATATCAACCTGACTATTTTCTCTATCTATTTCTAAGGTTTTAAACCTGCTGTCTTTAAATATTCTTTTGAATGAATATTTATTCCCTCCCGCAAAGTGTAATAAAAAAAATCTCATTTAGTTCTAGTGTATTAATTTTAAATTGACTGTTATAAACAATCTGTATTTAAATATGTTAGTCATTATTTTTTATAATAGAATGGCAACTTTTTTTCAATTCATTACCTCCTGTAATCAGCAGTATTGGATGAGTTTCTTTCTGTATAAACAAGTTTCTTATTCCCGAACTTATACAAAAGCGAAACTTTAAAATTTCGTGGTTGTTCCCAATAATTTCTATAATATTGATTAATTCCTTCTATTGTAGTTCTTTTAGTTTCCTGCATTGTGCCTAAAACATCATTAATAGCAAAGCTAAATTTTAAATTATCCTTTAGTATTGAATAATTCAACCATAAATCCAACGATGCCTGATGGTCAACAATGGCTTCCTGCTGCAGATCTTTAGACATATACCAAAAATTCAAATTTCCTGATAACGTTTTAAGTTTATTCAAATAAAAATCATTGTTGAGCATTATAAACCAACCTGTAGTTTCTACATCTTTTATTGTATTTACCTGTGGGTTATTAAACTTGTAAAATCCTCTTAGTGTTATTCTACTTTCTGAAATATCAACCCATTTGAATTTTGTATTGGCTGAAAGCTGATACGTATTTAAATCCAAATAATTCTTTATAATATGTGACACTACATTATCAGAAGTATAGGAAGTCAAAGCCCATATATAGTCATTCGTTTTTAAATATTGAAAATCTAATGAATACTTTGATTTAAATGCATATTTCAAACTTACATCAGTTGTGAATGACGGATTGAGAAAAGGATTTCCCAAATAATTTTCATACGCATGATATATGCCAAGTGTCGGGTTTAGAAATCTAAATTGAGGTCTGTTTATTGTTCTCATGTAAGTGAACAAAAACTTATCTGTAGCATTAACATTATAAGTTATTCCTAAACTTGGTAAAAAACTTAAGTACTCATTTTTTATTTTTCTAAAGCCGGAATCTAAAAGAAAACCACTCGTAATCGTATTTTCTAATTTTATACCGCCTTTAAAATCCCACTTATTAATTTTCTTTTTTAAATCAAAAAAAACTGTTTGTCTGTTTTCTTTATAGCTTGAAAGCGGAGACAATGACTGTACATATTCATATTGAGAGTTGTTTTTTTGATAAAAATCAATATCACAGTCAAAATTGATGTATGTCCAATTTGCACCCATTGTATATTCTATTCCATTGAAAGATGAATTTAATGAAGTACTCAAAGTATATACATCCAAATCAGTTACACCTCCATGCCTTACTCCAAATTCTGTCCCTGAAATAGGCTGATCAGCCATGTCGTATTCAAATCCATAGGTATTCTGATGGAAATCAATTCTCTTTTTTAACCAATCTGCTTCGAGCGTAAAGTACTCATTTGGCTTATTGAAATCATGCCTGAATAATGCATTGACAGCATGACGGTCGATATCTGAATTCAAAACCCTAAAGCCTTTATATTCAGAATCAGCCTGAGTATTGATATCATCAATGTATATCCCGTTATCAGCCCGAAAACTATTATCCGTGATATCGCCTTTGTAAAAGAGATTAATTCTGGATTTATCTGTAATTAAATATTGGACATTAAAATAAGATGTAAAACCACTATTCTTATTCTTTGATTCACCCTTACCTAAATAGTTTTTTGCTGTGAAATAAGTATTGACATCACTTTCAGAATATCCTTTGTTGTCATTATAACCGACACCCGTATTCAAACTCCATTTCTTGTAATTATAAACAAGGTTCAGGCTGTTAACATAACCCGAAAACCTATTTTGCTTGTATTGACTATTAAAACCGATATTAAAATTCTCTTCCTTTTCAGGTACTTTTATCTTATTTCTTAAAGTATCTGTTGGTTGAATTTGAGAAAAACCATAAAAGTGAGACATCAAAATAAAAAGCGTTGCTTTTAAAATTTGTGATAAATTGTATTGCATCAAAATAAAGTATAAGGTTTTACAATTTTTGTTCACACAAATCAAGATATTCCTCAATACTGGTCTCCAGCAATTTTTTATTTGCTTTCAGATTAGCACCTTCCAGCATACTATGATGCGCACCCGTACCTTCTATATAAATCACAGTTTCAAATAAATCCTCAAAACTTTCTTTGTTTTCATTTGTTTTTGAATAAATCTGAATAAGCTCAGTTGGCAGTTTTTGATTATAAGAAGTCTTTTTCAAATGTTCTATATAATTAAGCTGTTTAATTCTTGTCTTTTCAATTATATTTTTCATTGCATCTGAACCATCATCAATTATACTGGTGTCCACGATTAATGATTCGTTTAATTTTTCATCAGGTATTATCACCGAATCAAACATTACAATTCTTGAAACATTTCTATTTAATTGGTTTATCAGATAAGCCGCTACTTCATAACACAAAATTCCACCTGAAGACCAACCAAAAAGCAAAATTTCTCCTGATGGCTGCAACTCATTAACTTTATTCGCATAATAATCAATCAAATCATTTTTATCTTCAAGGAAATTAAATGAAGTCACCTTATAATCAGCATCATTACTAAACAAATCCATATAGGCATTACCATATCCTAGAATAGGAGGAAATGCAAAAATTGAGTTATCTGCTTTTTGATTACCATAATTAAAACTTTCGTCAGAAGTATATGCAAAAGTGTTTAAATGATGCCTTACCAATTCATTTATAGTACTATGCTGGAATAAGATATTGACTGGGAAGTTTACTTCAATTTTCTTATTGATCAGATTAACAACTTTTATTGCTGAAATACTTGTCCCTCCTAAATCAAAGAAACTATCTGTAACACCAACTTTTTCAATGTTCAGTACATTTTGCCAAATAGTGGCAATTTGTTTTTCCATTGAACTTTTCGGTTCAACATATTCAACTCTGCTTATGATTTCTTCTGTAAAATCAGGCAATGCTTTTCTATCGATTTTCCCATTTGGTGTCAATGGCATTGCATCCAGCCTCACAAAATGAGCAGGAATCATGTATGCCGGTAATTTTTGGTTCAGATAACTTTTAAGTTCTTCAAATTTAAAATCACTATTCGATACATAATAAGCTACTAAAATTATTTCTTCTTTATGGCTCTTAGGCAGAATTACCGATTGTTTAAGATCTACACTATATTGATTTAGAACGGTTTCAATTTCTTCTAATTCAATCCTGAAACCACGAATTTTAACTTGATGATCGTTTCTACCTAGAAATTCAATATCACCATTTTGCAGCCATCTCCCTAAATCACCGGTATCATACATTTTCGTACCTGCCTCAAACGGATTATCGATATATTTCTTCTCTGTTAATTCTGGTTTGTTTAAATATCCGCGTGTAAGACCTGAACCAGATATATATATAGTACCAGTTACCCCAATTGGTACAATTTGATGCTTTTCGTCAAGTAGGTACACTCTTGTATTTGCGATTGGTTTGCCAATAGGAACTGAACTTCTGTTTATTTGATTCACTTTATAATATGTACTATACGTTGTGTCTTCTGAAGGACCATAAAGATTGTAAACATCAATTGTTTCTGATGGAAGCTGCTCTACTAAAGATAATGGCAAAGCTTCCCCGGCCATGTTTAATATCCCAACCTGAGCCAGCCAATCTTTTTCTTCTAAAAGACTGCCAATTACTGAAGGAACTGTGTTAATAAGTACTTTATCTTTTTCACCAGGAGCATACTTACCTATTTCAAGATTATTATTCAACAATCGTATTGTTTTACCTATTGAAAGCGTATAGAAAATTTCATAGATTGATAAATCAAAACAGTAAGACGTACCAGCATAAACAATATCAAACTTAGATTGCTCAAATTCATTAGCCGACCAATAAATTAAATCGACTGCATTTTTATGCTCAACCATTACTCCTTTAGGATTCCCTGTTGTTCCAGAAGTATAAATGATATATGCCAAATCATTTGATGTGTTTAACCTTTCTGGATTTGATTTAAAGTAATTCGAAGAATCTTTAACAAATGTTTCAATCAAGTTATCATCCAAAATCACTTTGGCATTACTGTCATTTTGAATGTAATCGATTCTTTCCTGCGGGTAATTCAAATCTATTGGAACGTAAGCCGCACCTGATTTTAAAACACCCAGCATGGCTACTATCATTTTTTCAGATCTAGTTACCTTAATTCCAACTAAATCATTAGGTTTTATTTGATATTTATCTCTCAGCCATGCTCCTAATTGATTTGCTCTTTCGTTTAATTCGTTATAGCTCAATGCTGTATTTTCATAAACAATCGCAAGATTATCAGGCGCTTTAGCTACCTGTTCTTCCACTAAATCTATTATCGTTTTGTTACTAGGATAGATTTCAGAAGTATCATTAAACTCTAAAAGCAATCTTTCTTTCTCATCATTGGTTAAATAATCGATTTTGCCAATTGTTGTTTCTGAATTTTTAATCGCCTGAACCAGAACATTTTCAAAATGTCTGAAAATTTTGTTTATGAATTCGTCATTATAAATATCAGTGTTGTATTCAATATTAAGATTTAATTGATCCTGCTCATAAAATGTAAACTGAATGTCAAACTTTGCCTTTTTATTTTCAAATGATAGGTTCTCAACTTCAATTCCTTCCAGTTGGTTATTCTCAGCTAAATTAATCTGATCGAAATTTTGATAAACAACCATTATATCAAACAAAGCTGAACGGCTTAAATCTCTTTTTAAATTAAGTTTGTCAATTAATTCATCAAATGAATAATCCTGATATTGAAATACTGTTATGAGATTTTGCTTTTGCAGTTGAAGAAACTCTCCAAAAGTTTTATCAGGATCAATTTGTGTTCTTAAAGCCAAAGTATTCAGGAATAATCCTAATTGTTTTTCAACATCAGGGTGTTCCCTACCTGCTACAGGAGTTCCTATAATTATATCATTTTGATGAGAGTATCTATATAACAAAGCATTAACCCCTGCCAAAAGTGTCATAAAAACAGTTGTTCCCTGCTTGTTTGAATAGTCTCTGACAGCATTAGAAAATGACGGCGAAAACGCATATGAAATATTGTTACCGTTATATGTTTTAACAGCAGGTCTTTGTTTATAAGCAGGAAGTTCAATAATAGGCAATGTACCACCAAATTGATTCAGCCAATATTCTTTAGAGGCTTGAAAAGCATTTTCATTCTTTTTTAACTGTAACCAACCGGCATAGTCTTTATATTGAATTGAAAGAGCTTTTTCATCAATATTTTCACCTTTAACCAATGCATTATACGTTTTTATCATTTCAGAAACTAACAACTGCATTGACCAACCATCACTAATAATATGATGCATACAATAACTAAGAATTGTTTCTTCTTTAGAAATTTTAAGTAAGCCCATTCTTAATAACGGTGCTTTTTCCAGATCAAAAGGCAACGTTTGTTGTTCAGACAAATACTGTTCGATTAAATTTTCTGGATTATTAACATCAGACACATCTTTAACATCAACTGTAAATAAAATATCATTCTCAGGCAGAATAACCTGTCTTACTTCACCAGATTCATTTGTAAAAAATGCAGTTCTTAGAATTTCATGTTTTTTCAATAAAATACGCAATGCCAATTCTAACTTATCATAATATAACTCTCCTTTAAGTTTTAAAGCAGAAGCTATATTATAAGCTGAAGATCCCTCCCCTAATTGGCTAAGTACCCATAATCTATACTGAGATGCTGTTACCGGATAATCATTTTGAATTGGTGCCAGTGGTATAGATTCATAATTCTTCTTTTGCAATTTAGCACCTAGACCTTCAATTGATGGATTTGTAAAAAACTCTTTAAAGGTTAATGAAGTATTTGTTTCTTTATTTATTTGATTAATAACTTGAGTAATCATTAAACTGTTACCTCCCAACTCGAAGAAATTATCAGTGATACCTACTTCATCAACTTTTAATACAGTTTTCCAAATTATTACTAATTTTTCCTCTGTTTCATTCCTTGGCTTTACATACTCTTTTTTAATCAAATCTTCTTCGGATATACCAGGAAGAGCTCTGCGGTTAACTTTCCCGTTTGTAGTTAATGGAATACTATCTATTCCAACCAAATAACCAGGGATCATGAATTCCGGCAGTTTATTTAAAAGATACTCTCTTAACTTAGCCTTATCTATTTCCTGCCCATTAATAGTTGTATAATACGCCGCTAAAATTTTATTTGAATTGATTTCTTTTACATCAACAACAACCTGTTTAATATTTTCAAACTGTAAAATATGAGTTTCGATATCTCCCAATTCAATTCTGAAGCCTCTTATCTTAACCTGATAATCCTTACGACCTAAAAATTCTAAATTCCCATCAGGAAGCCATTTGGCCAAATCTCCCGTGTCGTACATTTTAGTTCCTTCTTCGAATGGATTATTGACAAATTTTTCTGATGTTAATTCCGGTTGATTTAAGTATCCGCGAGACAAACCTATTCCAGAAATATATAATTTCCCTGGCACTCCTATTGGGACTAAGTTTAATTTATTATCTAAAACATAAATTTTTGTGTTAGATATAGGACTACCAATAGGCGTAGATGAATACTTATTATTTGTTTTTAAAGGATATGTTGTTGTAACAACCGTATTTTCAGTAGGACCATAAATATTGAATATTTTATTATCCTTTGTCTCAATATTGTCAAGAGCTTCCCCGCCCGGAAGAAATGTAAGGGATTCTAAATTTGGATTTAATGCTAAAATCTCTTTTAAAACAACTGGCGGGATGTAAGAATGCGTTATTGATTGTTCCTTATAAAATTCTACTAACTTTTCTAAATTATATTTATTTTCATTAGTCAATGGAAACAAATTACCACCACTCAACAAGTAAGGAAAAATTTCCCAAACAGATGCATCAAACCCTTGTCCGGAAAACAATACGGCTCTACTACTTGTATCTGTTTTGTAGAAGTTTATGTGCCAATAACATAAATTGATTAACGCTTTTTGCTCAATAATAACTCCTTTAGGCTGTCCTGTGGTTCCTGAGGTGTAAATCACATAGGCAATACTGTTAGGGTTAGTAATAATCGCTAAATTATCATTTGGAAGTTCATGACGAATTTTCTCAAATTCACTCATGAATGAGCTATCAATAACCACTTTAGCATTGGTATCTTCTTCAATATACGATATTCTT
>NZ_SJZD01000008.1 GCF_004959765.1 Flavobacterium sp. H122 | reverse complement strand
AGTTTCAGAGTCGCAAAGCGGCAAAGTTACTAAGTGGTTTTACTCTATTATATATATAGTATACCCGTATATATATAGTATACCCGCAAAAGTATCCTTTCTCTATACCGGGGGCTTGCGCGTGAGCGTCATTTCGGCTCCGCTCAATGGACTTAGAAAAGATATAGCGGAACACGTGGCCCGGAGGAACGGAGGGAAACGCCATTATCCGATTGTTGGATTCTTAGACTGCGGGATTGCTCAACCATAGATGAATTACTTCTATTATATATTAGTACACACTATTTACAGTAAAGAATATACCTATATATATTGTATGTGTTTTTCGAATCCTCTATATTTGCGGTCTTAAATTAACAATAATGATTAAGATTACTTTACCAGACGGTTCGGTTAGAGAGTACGTAAGTGGCGTCACTCCTATGGATGTGGCTAAATCTATCAGTGAAGGTTTAGCAAGAAATGTGATTTCGGCTTCTTTTAACAATGTTACAGTTGAAACCGAAACCCAATTGACAACCGATGGTACGCTTACATTATTTACATGGAATGATGCAGATGGTAAAAAAGCGTTCTGGCATTCGACTTCGCACGTAATGGCGCAGGCTCTTGAGGAATTATACCCGGGTATCAAATTAACGATTGGTCCGGCTATCGAAAGAGGATTTTATTACGATGTGGATTTTGGCGACAAAAAAATCACTGACGCTGATTTCAAGAAAATCGAAGACAGGGTTTTAGAGATTGCCCGCGAGAAACATGAATTCAAAATGCGTTCGGCTACAAAAGCAGAAGCACTGGAATTATATAAAGACAATGAGTTCAAAACGGAATTGATCCAGAATTTAGAGGACGGAACAATCACTTTTTGTGACCACTCTACTTTTACAGACTTATGCCGTGGAGGACATATCCCGAATACAGGAATCATCAAAGCGATGAAGATCCTATCGGTAGCAGGTGCTTACTGGAGAGGTGATGAAAAGAACAAGCAGCTGACACGTGTATACGGAATTTCGTTCCCGAAACAAAAAGACCTGACTGACCATTTAGAATTGTTGGAAGAAGCGAAACGCCGTGACCATCGAAAACTTGGAAAAGAACTGGACCTGTTCCATTTTTCACCTCGTGTGGGTCAGGGATTACCTTTATGGTTACCAAAAGGAGCCGCTTTACGTGACCGTTTGGAGCAATTCCTGAAAAAAGCACAAAAGAAAGCAGGATACGAGCAGGTTGTTTCTCCGCATATCGGACAAAAAGAATTATATGTGACTTCAGGTCACTATGCAAAATACGGAGCCGACAGTTTCCAACCTATTCATACACCGGCGGAAGGTGAAGAGTTTTTATTGAAACCGATGAACTGTCCGCACCACTGTGAAATTTACAACGCAAGACCTTGGTCTTATAAAGATTTACCGAAACGTTATGCAGAATTTGGTACTGTTTACCGTTATGAGCAATCGGGTGAATTACACGGATTGACACGCGTAAGAGGATTTACTCAGGATGACGCCCACTTATTCTGTACACCGGATCAGTTAGATCAGGAGTTCAAAAATGTTATTGACCTTGTATTATACGTATTTGGTTCATTAGGATTTGAAAACTTTACAGCACAGGTATCTGTTCGTGATTTAAGCAATCCTGATAAATATATAGGTAGCGTTGAAAACTGGGAAAAAGCAGAAAATGCAATCATCAGTGCTGCTAAAGATAAAGGATTAAATTATGTAATTGAAGCTGGTGAAGCAGCATTCTATGGCCCTAAGCTTGACTTCATGGTAAAAGATGCTTTGGGAAGAAGCTGGCAGCTGGGAACCATCCAGGTAGATTATAACTTACCGGAACGTTTTGATTTAACATATAAAGGAGCCGATAATGAATTACACCGTCCGGTAATGATTCACCGTGCCCCATTTGGATCAATGGAACGTTTCATTGCAATTTTACTGGAGCACACAGGCGGAAATTTCCCACTTTGGCTAATGCCGGAGCAGGCTATTATCCTGTCTTTGAGCGAGAAATATGAAAATTATGCGAAAAAAGTTTCAGATTTGCTGGAAATTCACGAAATTCGCGCCCTAATTGATAATCGGAATGAGACGATCGGAAAGAAAATCCGTGAAGCTGAAACGAAGAAGTTCCCGTTCATGCTGATTGTAGGAGAAGAAGAAGAGAAAAACGGTACAGTTTCTGTACGTCGTCACGGTCAGGAAGGAAAAGGAAATATTACAATTAAAATAGAAGATTTTGTTACCCTAGTAAATGAGGAAGTATCAAAATCCTTAAAGCAATTTGAAGTTTAACTAAAATTTTAAAGTTATCGCAATTAGAAACAACAGAGGATTTCAACCTCGAGTAGAAAAAAAAGACGAACACAGGATTAATCAATTCATCCGTGTTCCTGAAATTCGTTTAGTAGGCGACAATGTAGAACCTGGAGTCGTAAAAACTTCTGAAGCATTACGCTTGGCTGATGAGTTGGAGTTAGATTTAGTAGAGATTTCTCCTAATGCTGAGCCACCTGTATGTAAAATAATGGACTATAAAAAGTTCCTTTACGAACAGAAAAGACGCGAAAAGGAATTAAAAGCTAAATCAACTCAAATTGTTCTTAAAGAGATTCGTTTCGGACCTCAGACTGATGAGCACGATTACGAGTTTAAAAGGAAAAATGCTGAAAAATTCTTAAAAGACGGTGCTAAATTAAAAGCGTTCGTATTCTTTAAAGGACGTTCTATCATTTATAAAGAACAAGGACAAATCTTATTATTAAGATTGGCGCAGGACTTAGAAGAAGTAGGTAAAGTAGAAGCTATGCCTGTTCTTGAAGGTAAGAGAATGATTATGTTCATTACTCCTAAGAAAAAGAAATAGTTTAGCCATAAGCTATAAGCCATAAGCTATAAGCCATAAGCTATAAGCAGTAAGAATGCTTAAAGCCTGGAGCCTAAAGCTTACAGCAAAAGAGATTGCTTCGCAAGCTCGCAAAGACAGTAAGTAAGTTGAATTAAATAAATTTGGGAAATTATGCCTAAAATGAAAACTAAATCTAGTGCTAAGAAACGTTTTAAAGTTACTGGCTCTGGAAAAATTAAAAGAAAACACGCTTTTAAAAGTCACATTTTGACTAAAAAGTCTAAAAAACGTAAATTAGCGTTAACTCACTCTGCATTGGTTCACCAATCAGATGTGAAGAGTGTTAAAGAACAATTAAGAATTATCTAATTAGATACTCTTAAAAATTCTTTGGTTAAAACAATTAAATAACCCTGGGGTGGGCTTTTATAAGAGTCTGATAAAATTCAGAACGCCTTACTTCAAAAAAAGTAAAAATTATGCCAAGATCAGTAAATTCAGTTGCTAAAAGAGCAAGAAGAAAAAAGATAATGAAGCAAGCCAAAGGTTTCTTTGGTCGTAGAAAAAACGTTTGGACAGTTGCTAAGAATGCGGTTGAAAAAGCAATGTTATATGCTTACAGAGACCGTAAAGCTAAAAAGAGAAACTTCCGTTCTTTATGGATTATGCGTATTAACGCAGGAGCTCGTTTAGAAGGAATGTCATATTCTCAATTCATGGGTAAAGTTAAAGCTAACAACATCGAGTTAAACCGTAAAGTTTTAGCTGATTTAGCTATGAATCACCCGGAAGCTTTCAAAGCTATTCTTAACAAAGTAAAATAATAAACGTTTAACAATATATTTAACTTACTTATTTAAAAAGTCTCATTCGAAAGAGTGAGACTTTTTTTATCGGGCATTTTTAAATTACCTTTGAGTAGAAATTACATAGAAATGAAAAATAACCTAAATATCAATTCACTAAAGAGTTTACACCCAAGAAATAAACACAATGTAAATTATGATTTCGATGAATTACAGAAAAATCTTCCTGAATTAAAGGCCTTTGTTCATTTCAATAAGTTTGACAATCAAAGTATCGATTTTGCAAATCCCGATGCCGTAAGAGCTCTAAATAAATCCTTACTTAAGTATTTTTACAATATTGATTATTACGAATTACCAAAAACAAATCTTTGTCCACCCATACCAGGCCGCGCTGATTACATTCACTACATAGCTGATGTGCTGACAAAAAACAGCAATGAAAAAATACCAACTGGAAACCAAATTAAAATCCTTGACATTGGTACTGGTGCTAACTGCATTTATCCCATTATAGGCCATCAGGAATACGGATGGACTTTTGTAGGGACTGAAGTTGATAAACCTGCAGCTAAAACTGCCAATTTAATCATTGAAAACAATTCTGATTTAAAAGATTCTATTTCCATTCGTTTACAAGAAAGCAAGCGAAATATATTCAAAGGAATCATACAAACAAATGAACATTTTGACTTTACCATCTGCAATCCTCCTTTTCATAATTCAAAAGAAGAAGCTGCAAAAGGAACGCTGCGGAAATTGAAAAACTTAGGCAAAGAAACAACTGGTAAGCCCACATTAAACTTTGGAGGACAAAACAACGAACTTTGGTGTGAAGGCGGAGAACTTGCTTTTATTACCAACATGATTTACGAAAGTGTTCACTTTAAAACACAATGTAAATTCTTTTCCACTCTGGTTTCCAAAAAAGAAAACTTAAAGCCTTTCTTTACTGTATTGAAAAAAGTAAACGCTCAATTTGAAATAATTGAAATGAATCAGGGCAACAAAACTACCCGCATTTTACTTTGGAAATTTTAAAATCAGAAAGGTTATTAATAGCTTTTCTGATTATTCATTTTTTTATTGATTATCTATTTGAATTAAATTGAACAATACTTTCCTTACATTTAAAATTTGTTTCGGAAATAAATCAAAAGTATTTCCGGTTCAAATTAATTCAAAAAGAAAAAGCTAAAACCAATCCTTGTCTCCCCAAATGAATAAAGTTTTGGCATTAGCTTTTCAACTTATAACTATTTGATTAAAAATAGCAATATTCCTGAGGATGAACCGGAGATTCTTCAGGCACATAAGTCCAATAAGCACAAGACCCATCTTCATAATTGTATTCACAACAATAAGGTACCTTGTTAATATGCCCAGCTCCTGAAATCTTTTTTAATTCATCAGCCTTTAAAATTTGTGCATTCTCTAATTTCAGAATTGTCTTTTTCATTTTAGTTTCTTTTTTAATTTGGTTAACATCTCAAAATTTTACAGTCTCTTGAACTTTTTACTATTCGTAATAATTCACAAGACAAGAATAGTCCTGCGTATATTGTTATCCTAATAAAACTTCTTCATTTTACGCTATCAAAAGTGTAGTATATATACTAAATATGAATAAAACCCGTAAAATGATTTAGCGTTTTAAAGGTCGGAATACTATGCAAAAAGAAAAGTATTAATAAGTCAAGAGCTATAAATTATATCTTTAATTATAACAATATTGCTGTGGGTGTACCTCAGAAAAACGAGGTACTTGTATCATATAAATACATGTTCCGTCTTCATAATTATATTCACAACAATAATCTACCATATTACCGTTATAACCAGAACCACAAACTTGTTTTAGTTCGTTTGTCCCTAAGATTTCAACATTTTTTAATTTCAAAATTGTCTTTTTCATTTTAGTTTTTTTTTGATTTGTTTCTTTTCTCAAACATTTATAGTCAATTGAGCCTTTGACCGTAATTTTGTTCAAATTGTCATTATTGTAGTAATTTACTTATTAAAAGTAAAAATAAAAACTTATTACTTAAAAATTTTCAACTTAAAAATAGTCCCAGTTTTTCATATTATTGATTAAAAGAAAAAAATCTGATTAGAGTCATGAATTTCCAATCAGATAAAAAATAAAAACCGGATCTAATTATTATAATCATCCGGCTGAAAAAAAGTAACTATTTGACTTTTATTAAAATATCGACATGCCTGTTTTAGTGGTTAATTGTTCCAGAGCAAACATTCCTAATTCAGAATTTCCTTTTTCATTAAGTCTGGGTGACCAAGTAGCAACGACAAAGTTTTTAGGATATAAAGCAACAATACCTCCACCAATACCGCTTTTTCCGGGTAAACCAACTTTATAGGTAAACTCACCTGATTCATCATAAAACCCACACGTCTGCATAAGAGCATTTAACCTTTTAACCTGACTTGTTGTTAGGACAGGCATTCCTTTTTTGGTCTTTCCTTCATTGGCAAAAAAATAAAACGAATGAGCTAATTCCTGACATGTCATTTCAATTGAGCATTGATGATAATAAAAATCAAGCACCTCTTCAACCTCATTTTTAATATTTCCAAAAGATTTCAGAAAATTACATAAGGCTGCATTTCTAAAACCTGTTTCTTTTTCTGATTTTGCCACTTTAAAATTATAATTTATGTCCGGATAACCTGAAACTTCCCTGATAAATTGAAGGAATTCGGCTTTAGGATTTTCAAGTCTGGATATGAGCATATCAGCAATTACCAAAGCACCGGCATTTATGAACGGGTTTCTTGGAATACCTTTTTCGTATTCCAGCTGCACCAACGAGTTAAAAGGATTTCCAGAAGGTTCGACTCCTACTCTTTCCCAGACTTTTTCATCATAAAAACTAAAAGCTAAGGCTGTGGTTAAAGCTTTTGAAACCGATTGAATGGAAAACTTCTCCAAATGATCGCCAATTCCAAACTCATTATTATTCAAAATGATTAAATGTATCCCGAACTTTTCCGGATCAATTCCAGCCAATTCTGGTATAGATATAGCCACATTACCAATTTTAGGTTGCAGCTTAGATTCATTATATATTTGATTTAAAACTTCATTGTAATTCATGGAATAAAAATAATAAAAAAGCTCAAACCCTGATTAGGTTTGAGCTTTACAATTTTAAATTTGTAATGATTAAGCGAAGTAAATTATACTAAGACAAATTACAAGCGAAATAATATACAATACATCTTTATAAGTAATTTTAAAATCTGAATTTTGATTCATGTAAACTAAAAATTTGGTTTGCATACATAAAACATAATTTGAACAAATTTATTGTTTCCAAATCAAGTTTTTTGATGTTTTTTCTTAGCTGTGGGGAAAAGAATGTTGTTTACCATCAATCTGTATTACACAAAATGAAGGTGTGGATCATTTTTCCCTATTCAGGTATAGTTGTTGCAACAATCTCTCCTTTGGGACGTTAGATTCATTTCCTGCAAATGGCTTTGCAATTTATATCATTCAAACTCCATCCATTAAACCCAAAAGAAAAGGCCGTGATTTCCCACGACCTTTATTGAATTCAATAGCTGTACTTTATCTTTTAATTATTCTGCTTGTTACAGCACCTTTAGCAGAAGCTATTTTAAACAAATATGTTCCTGCTTGTAATTTTTCGATATTAACTGTGTTTATTGTATTATTCAGTTTTTGATCTAACACTATTTTTCCTGTAATATCCAACACCTGCAATGTACTTTCATTTCCTTGTTCCAATTCAACAGTCACAATATTTACAGTCGGATTAGGGTAAATCATTGGCTTTGCATTGATTTCAAAATCATTTGTTGACAAAGTCCCGACCGTTATACAAGAAGAGATTACCGTACAATCCCCAAAAGCAATTTCTACTTTATAATCTCCAGCTATTACAGGTGTATACGATTGATTCGTTTCTCCTGAAAGCAATGTATTTGGACATTGGTACCATTGATATGTAGCTCCGCTCTGATTTGCCGTCAAAATTTCTAAAGCCAACGAAACGGTATCATCTACTAAAGTCCCTGTTCCCTGAAGTACAAAATCATATGTAGCTTCATTACAATCGTTTGAAGTAAACGTCACTGTGGCTACACTTACTCCTGAGGCAGACGGATTAAATGTTATCTCAAAAGTAGTTGAACCACCAGCAGTTACTGACAAAGACGGATTTGTTGTTACAGAAAAATCGGCAGCATTTGCTCCTGACAAAGTTGGATTAGCCAATGTCAAGTTAGAAGTACCCGTATTTTGGATTGTAAACGTTCTTACAATGGTTCCTGAACAAACCAACTGGCTACCAAAATCTGTATGATCTGTCAATGAAGGGCTCACATCTCCATCAACAATAGAATTCGTGTTTCCCAGTACATTTACTTCAGGATCAACACCTGTTCCCTGAATTGTAAAATCGTAAACCACTTCATTGCAATCATTTGTAGTAAATGCAACCGTAGCATTTCTTGCTCCAGAAGCAGATGGGTTGAAGGTTATTTGAAAAGTAGTTGAGCCACCGGCAGTTACTGTTGAGGATGGATTTCCTGTCACAGTATAATCGGCAGCATGTGTTCCTGAAATCGTTGGGTTCGCTAATGTTAAATTAGATGTACCCGTATTTTGGATTGTAAACGTTTTCGAAATACTTCCGGAACAAACGGATTGATTTCCGAAATTCGAATTATCCGTCAAAGATGGAGAAGCATCACCATCAACAATAGAACTCCCGTTTCCTTGTACATTCACTTCAGGATCAACACCTGTTCCCTGAATTGAAAAATCATAAGATGCTTCATCTGAATCATTATTACTTATTGTAATTCTTGCCGTTCTTAAACCCGTTCCAGAAGGATCAAAAGTCACTCTAAATATCGTTGTTCCGGACACAGCAACAGGAGAAGCAGGAGAGCTAGTCACTGTAAATTCCGATGCGTTTGTCCCTGAGATGACTACTGAAGAAACTGTTAAATTATCTGTTCCCGTATTTTCAATCGTAAAAGTCCGCAATATGCTTCCGGAACAAACCGATTGATTACCAAAATCAGTATGATCAGTTACTGATGGAGAAGAATCTCCGTCGGTAATAGTTGTTCCGTTTCCTTTTACATTTATTTCTTGTGTCTGAGCAATAGCTAATTTTGTAGAAAATGATATCAATACAAAAGCGATTCTTTTGAGGAGTAATTTTGTTGTCATCTTTGATTTTAAAAAATTTGTCACAAAGATGATTCATTTATTTTGCTTCTCAAAAATATTGAGAATGATCCTTCAGAAAAATAATAAAGACAAATAACTCATATTCTAAAGCTACGTTTTTTGATGCTTTTTCTTAGCTGCAGGGAAAAGGATGTTGTTTAAGATTAGCCTAAAACCAGGTGAATTAGGATGTAAATTCAAATCTGTAGGTTCATCCCCTACCCTATGTTGGTAATCTTCAGGATCGTGGCCGCCATAAAACGTAAAAAATCCCTTCCCTTTTTGAGCATGTATATAACGAGCTTCACCATTAATTTGACATTCCCCCATAACTAATACATTTGATTTAATCAATTCTCTACTGAAAGAAGTTGTTTGCCCCATAAAACCTTTAATAAGTGCTGTATGGTTTTGACAAAGCATGCTAGGAATTACATCCCATTTTGCAGAGTATTCCGCGAGTGTAAAATAGTCTTTTTCAAAAGGAACGCCTCTTCTTTCTGTCATATCTATATTGGAAAACTCATATTTTTCAGGTCTGCGTTCCAAAATAAAATCTTTGAAAGCAAAAGTTTTCTCATAATCGATTTTCGACTGGTAATTATTTTCGCTGGGATCATTATCAAACATCGTTTCACAAATATCGACACCATCTGCGGAAAGCGCTATATCAAAACTATCTGTAGCACTGCACATTGCGAACATAAATCCTCCTCCAACAACAAAATCTTTTATCTTTTTTGCTACTGCGAGTTTCTCCAGTGACACTTTTTCAAAACCTAATTTATGAGCCAGTATTTCAGAATCCTTTTTTTGCTCTATATACCAAGGCATATTTTTATACATCCCATAAAATTTCCCGTACTGACCGGTAAAATCTTCATGATGCAAATGAAGCCAGTCGTAAAGCAACAGCTGATCACTCAGTACTTCTTCATCATAAACTACTTTAAAGGGAATTTCAGCATAAGTCAGAACCATGGTAACTGCATCATCCCAGGGTTGTTTTCCCTGCGGTGAATACACAGCTACTTTAGGAGCTTTTTCCAAAGCTACAGTTTCCATATTTTGAGAAGGCGAAGCTATTTCTGCCAGTAACTGCTGCACTTCCCCGTCAGACAGTACTTCAAAACCAACTCCACGTATTTGACATTCTTTTCTGATTTCCTGTGCATCCGGCAATAAAAAAGACCCACCTCTATAATTTAATAACCAACTCCCCTTGTATCCTTTATCTAAAACCCAATAGGTAATTCCATATGCCTTAAGATGATTACGCTGGGATGTTTCATCCATAGGCAGCAACAAAGAACTGGCTGATAATGGCTTACAGATAAACAGAAATAGTAAAATAAAAAAATGCTTCATCTTTCAAAAAATCACAAACAGTATTCCAAATGTAAAACATTAAATGCAAAAAACTGTTAATTAACACTTAATCAATAAAAAAAGTCATTTATCGATTATATAATGCTCGATGTAAGAAAAACAATTAACTTAATTGTTGAAAATCAAACAAATAACACACTATGAAAAACTACATTACTTATTTACGTTTATTTGTCATATTGCTTTCAACTGTTTGTTATTCACAACATGAAGAAAAAAGCACTATTACAAATTTTAAAAAATTAGCTCCGATATTCGGGAAGACGGATTCTAAGAAAGTAAATGTTAATAGATTAGCACCAACAATCAGCCCCTCCAATCAATCAATCTGTACTGGTCAGGCTATAACTGACATTACGGCATCACCATCAATCAATAGTCCTTCAGTTTTAGACTGTCAGACAGGAAGTTTAGGTTCAGTAAACTTAATTAATAATGGTATTTTTTTTGATATTACTAATTCAGGATCAGTCCCTGTACGTATAAACGGATTTCAATTTATCAGTATCACTGCGTCAACTACAACTTCAAATTCAATTGTCCCATTTAGTTTTTACAAAACTACTTCGGCAAGCACTTCTCAGGGCAATTATACAGACAACAGTGCCTGGACCAGTTTAGGGACTTACAACTGGGAATTACCTCCATCATCCGCTCAAGATAGTTATTTACATGAAATTTTTCTTAACGACAACGGATTTACATTAGCTCCGGGGTTATCTGTCGGTTTTTATATAGTATGTGGGAACACAAATGGCAGTGGCTTCAGATTAGCATATAAAACCGGAACAACAGATGGATCATCAGTAGCTGACAGTAATTTAACTGTTACCAATAGAGTAAGAGGAACTGGCTTATTCCAAACTGACAATGCTCCAAGAGGTTTTTATGGAAAAATATTATACAACACAGATACTTTTGGTTATTGGACAAGGAATAACACAACAAATGTTACAAGCTCTACATATGCAGGAGACGCATCTTCCGGAGATGCACCATTTCCTATTACAGGAAGTCTAACTAACGAAACTTCATCAACACAAGTTGTAACCTACACCGTAATCTCGTATGATGTAAATGGAGTAAAAGACGTTCAATCTATCTATGTTAACGTTGAACCAATGCCGGATAATAGTCTAAGTCAAAACGGCAACACATTAACTGCAAATCAAGCGGGTGCAAGTTATCAATGGTTTGCCTGTGAACCAACAGAAACTTTAATACCCGGTGCGACATCGCAAAGTTACACACCTCCTTCCGGGTCAATAGGATACAAAGTCAGAATTACTCTTGGTCCTTGTGAAATAGATTCAAATTGTACAGCAACACTCGGCAATAACGACTTTGGTTTGAGTGAAAAAATAAAAATTTATCCTATTCCTTCCAGAGGCTATTTTAATATCAACTCTGAAATAGATTTAAAAGCAAACTTATATAATCAGTTAGGACAAAAAATAAAAGAAATTGATATCACTGCCAATTCACACCTAACTATCAGTACTGAAGGTTTAAACAGCGGATTGTATTTCATAAACGGAATAACCGAAGATAACAGGTCAGTATCCAAAAAGATAGTAATTGAATAGTAATCAAAAAGAGGCAGTTTTTTAGACTGCCTCTTTTTCTCATTTAATTTGATAGAAAAGTAAACACTAAAAATTCAAATCTTCAATTGTGTTTATTTTATATTGAATTACATAAACTATATTCTTTTCTAAACTACTGAGGGTCACAAGTATTAGGACATGGCTTTGAAAAATCATAAATAGCTTCAGGATCATCATTAGTGTATTTAGAAGTCGAAGAAGAAAAGAAGACAAAATTCTTCTCTTTATCCAAGCCTAACATTACAGTTGTTAATTTTCCTTCAGAATTTATTCCTAATAATATACCCAAATATTCAAATTTTGAAGATTTAGAAATTTCATCTATCACCTCTTTTTCAATGCTAAAATGATTGATACGAACTCCGTCATAAGATACAATCGTATTTATATCCTTTTTTTCAATCAGCTTTTTATTCCATTTATTAATATAATCAAAAGCCAGATTAGGAATCAACAAGTGCTTTCTCATTAATTCATTATCACTATTAAATTTACGCTTTGACAGAGATAACTCATTAACCTGATGAGATATTTTTTGGTCAGTATTAATAACAGAATTAATAATTCCCAAACTTTTACCATTTGTATCGACGCCTTCTGTTTTCAAATCTAATTTACCATCAGTCAACCCAAGTACAAATCTGAATTGTCTCAACTGAACATTTTCCTGTAAATGTGTCAGATCATTTTTGGGAAACAAATAACAGATTGTATTTCCATCATTTTTTGACAAACTTGATTCCAGTTTAGAATTTATCCATTCTTTTTTAAAAGCTGTAAAGCCAGATTCATCAGTTGACTTTGTTTTTATTTCTTCATTCTGACAAGAGATAAGAGTCACTAATCCCAAAAAAGTAAAAAATTTTTTTTTCATGTAATTCATTTTAAAGTTTATTGATAATGTATTATTACTCAACAATGGCCTGATATGCTCTTCAATGCTACATCCTAACACAAAGCACGTAACAGTTGTATTTATTTATTTTGCGGTTTCCGTTGTACTTTTTTAGATCAGTACTGCCTCAAAAATTTCTTTATAGATTTAAATCTTCAATTGAGATTATTTTATTTTGGATGGCATAAACTACTAGTCCTGCTACATTTTTAGATTCTGTCTTCAATAATAAGTTGTTTCTATGCCCTTCAACAGTCCTTGGACTAATAAAAAGCTTGTCAGCTATTTCACTTGTACTTAATTGTTTACAAATCAACAACAACACTTCTTTTTCTCTTTTTGTCAAATAATCTTCATCAAAAAGACTTTTATGTTGGCTTGTTGAATTTATTACAACATTCTCCTGAAGAATTTTCAATACTTCCTCATTATAATAAACTCCTTTTTGATATACTTCATTAATTGTATTAATCATTATTGCAGGAGTAGTATTTTTAACCAAATAAGATGCTGCTCCAGTATTAATCATATTTGCAATGAATAATTTTGAATCATAACTGGTAAGGGCAATGATCTTGATTTGAGGAAATTCATTTTGAATAATTCGAGTAGCTTCAACCCCATTCAAATGAGGCATTTTTAAATCCATCATAATGATATCTGGATGAATACTACTTTCTCTCAAAAAAGAAACCAGCTCTTCTCCGTTGGAAACTTCAAAAATAATTTCAATATTTGCTTCTCTTTCTAATAAAAATGATATTCCTTTTCGAAATAAAACTTCATCATCCGCTAAAATTATCTTAATCGTATCTTTCATCCTTAAAAAATAAAAACCACCTGAATTCCTTTATTTACTTCAGAAGTTATTTTTAAATCACCATTTAAAAAACTAATTCTACTTTCAATATTTTTCATACCTAATCCTTTATGATTTTTAAGGTCATTACTATCAAATCCAACCCCATTATCTGAAAACTCACAAATGTTTTGTTTTTGATTATTTTCAGAAAAGATAAGTTGGATTTTTGTTGCCTTACCATGCTTAAGAGAATTATTAAATAATTCCTGAATAATCCTAAAAACATGCAAGTGCTTTTGAATATCTTTTTGATTGAATTGAACTGAATTTTTATATTCAATTTCGATTGATTTACTGCTGTTGATTTCAAAACACAATTCTTCTACTCCAGCATGCAATCCAAATTTTTCTAAAACTGGCGGTAACAAATCATGAGCAATACGTCTAGAATTATCTAATACTTTAGTAGTAAGATTTACAATATTTATTGATATTTCTGTGAGTTCTTTTTCAGATAAATTTTTTGCTGTTAATAAATGGCTATTCAATGAAATAATATTTAGTTTAGAACTTATATCATCGTGTAAATCTTGGGCAATGCGTCTTCTTTCTTCTTCTTGAGTAATTATTATAGAATGAAGAAGTTCTTTTTGATAACTTAGTTCCAAGTTTTTCTTTTCCATTTCTTTTTGGATGATTTTCTTTCTTGAAAAATAAAAAAACAAAACTAAGACTAACCCCATGAGAAGGAAAGCTCCAAAAGAAATAATAGTAATTTCTATAATTTCTCTATCATCAAGAAGATTAATCTTCATTTCTAATTGATTTCATTAAGATTACCCATTCAATTAATATAAAAACCTGATACACTATATACAATAATCCATTTAATATCCATGGTATTTTTGTATATTCTCTACTTAAAATATTTGTTACATTACCTAAAATAAATAAAATAGTACTCCCAAAAAGATAAATTAACAAGCCAATAGTCAAAACATAAAATTTTCTTTTTTGTTCTAATGAATTATACATGTAAAATGTAGTACATATAATTATGAAAAAAGAAGAAAAAAATATTTCAATCAAATTGAATTTATAAAATAATTGAGGAGAAAATAAATATTGGATTATTATGATTGTAGTTGATGCTAAAAAAAATTTAGTCAATAGTACTCTTTGTGTTTTTAAATCAATAAGTTCCCTAAAAAAAAGACTTAAGAATAGGAATTGACCCAAAAAATAAAAATGCGATAAAAAGAGGTTATTCAAATACAAAATACTTAACACCTCCGTAAGTACTTGTATGAAAAAGCTCCACAACAAATAATATGTGAAATAAGCAAAAGCTTTTCCAAATTTTTCAGAAAAGCTTTTTATTTCTTTAAGATAAAGAATATTATTCAACAATAAAAAAGCATAACCAATATAAGCAATATATAGTAGCACCTTTATTTATTTAAAGGACTATCCGGATCACATGCAGACGGACAGGGTCTTGTAAAATCATAAATATCGCCATCAGTCAATACTTCATTTGTTGGATCAGCAGTAATCATATCTATATAATTTCCAGTCTTTTCATCATACTTTGTCCCAACAATCATTAATCGTTCAACTCCATTGTTATCAATCCCGATGTATGCTCTTGCCGCATCGATACCTTCAGTTAAAACTTCCTGTAAATCCACTTTAGGAATCAAAAAAGCTTTTAATTTATGGTGCTTATTGTAATCACCTTCTTCTTTTCTCCATCTTTTAGCCCACGTTTTAGCATCTTTTAATAAAACAGTGTTTTTTTTCATAATTTTTTAGAGTTTGTTTATTTAACAAAAATAATACTATAAATTTATAATTAACAATCTTTTAAATAAATCAGGTATTTATACCTTATTCTTATTTTATACAAAACAATAATTTAGCATTTCAGCAAAAAAATTAAATATACTTATGGAATACTTTTCCTATATTTATATTCAATTTCGTAAAAAAATAAAAAAACTAAAAAATATTAACTTTAAAAATTACAATTATGTCTACCGATCCGTTTATTGGGGAAATTAAACTTTTAGCCTTTGACTTCGCGCCTCGTAACTTTGCAACATGTGCTGGACAAATTCTTTCGATTGCGCAAAACACAGCACTATTTTCATTATTGGGAACAACCTATGGTGGCAATGGACAAACTACTTTTGCCTTACCTGACTTAAGAGGTCGTATGCCAATAGGACAAGGGCAAGGCGCAGGGCTACCTTCTTACGTTATGGGTCAACTAGCGGGAACTACAACGGCAACATTACTTACTACAAACATGCCCATCCATAATCATGCTGCAACTGGAATTAATGTACGAATTCCGGTAACTTCAGCAAGTGAAGATTCATCTGCTACAAACAATTATATTGGTAATGCTGTAAATGACACATTTGGACCACTTGCATCTCCAACAGCATCATTAGGTTCACCGGTGGTTTCTGGAAATACAGCTCCAGCAGGTGGTAGTCAACCATTTTCTATAATGAATCCTTATTTAACCATTAACTATTCAATTGCATTGACTGGAATCTTCCCTTCAAGAAATTAAGTTTAAAAAAATATTGATTTTTTATAATTAATTCAACAAAAAACAAACTGTTAAATTATGTCTACATCTGCAGAACCTTTTATTGGAGAAATTAAAATCTTTGGTTTTAACTTTGCTCCTATTGGTCATATGACTTGCCAAGGACAAATATTGTCAATAGCTCAAAACACAGCATTATTTTCCTTAATAGGAACTATTTATGGTGGCAATGGCCAAACAACTTTTGCCTTACCAAATTTAAGCGGACGAGTACCTATTGGGCAAGGTACTGGACCTGGACTACCTAATTACACTATAGGAGAAATAGGTGGAAATACTAATGCAACACTTCTTACAACAAATATGCCCATTCATAATCATGCCGCAACTGGGATTAATGTAAGAATTCCAGTAACTTCAGCAAGTGAAGATTCATCAGCGACAAACAACTACATTGGTAATGCAGTGAATGATACTTTTGGGCCACTTGCATCTCCAACAGCGTCATTAGGCGCACCAGTAGTTTCAGGAGCCACTGCTTCAGCAGGGGGCAGTCAACCATTTTCTATTCTGAACCCTTATTTAACAATGAATTATAGTATTGCTATTGAAGGTATTTTCCCATCTCGTAACTAAAAAAATAAAGGCAATTAAAAATTGCCTGATTTTATATAAATGAAAAAAATTGGACTCTTATTACCAAAATCTACTTATTATTCGACAATTGGATTTGATATTTTTGAAGGATTAAAATCTAATTTGAAAAACATCGGTATTGATCAATTAAAAATCATAACCGAAAACATAGGTTTTGGAGCTGACAAACAGCAATGTTATCGTGCTGCAGAAAAATTAATATTAGATGAAGATGTAGAGCTTGTTATTGCATATATAGGTCACAGAGCAGCAGAATTATTAAGACCGCTATTTTTAGCAACAAATAAGATTTTAATTGTCCTTGATGCTGGAGCCAATATGCCTCAAGAGTGGTCAGTTTGTCCAAACATAATTTACCATTCATTACACAATTCTTTAGGAGCATATTTATCATCCCAATTAGCTATTAAAAAAGGCTACAAAACGGGTGGAATGGTAACTGGTTATTATGATGGAGGTTATCTGCAAACTTATAGTATTTCAAAAAGTTTTGAGGATGCAGGTGGAAAAATATGTTTTAATCATGCCACAGGATACAAGGATGATGATTTCACAATGGAACCTCTAATAGAGCATATAAAATCACATCCTGATTCTGCATTATTATCTTTATTTAGTGGTGATTACGTGCAATGGTATTTTGAAAAAACAAAAAATTTATTTGGAGAAACCAATCTTCCCATTTTTTTAACGCCTTTTGGCTTAGAAGAAACAATGTTAAAAAATGCCGTTTGCCCAAGTACTAATATTCATGGGATTGCGGCTTGGTCAAAAGAAATAAAAAATACAGAAAACAATTCATTTATAGAGCATATTGAATCTGTTGGTAAAAAGCCTAATCTTTTTTCATTATTAGGATGGGAAAGTGCTGTTATTATTCAAAAAGTACTAACTCTTTTAGAAATCAATAATAACAATATAACAAAAGTTATTAGCGATCTTGATTCATTTGAGTTTAAAAGTCCTAGAGGTTTAATCACTTTCCATTCTAAATACAATCATACAATTGCTCCATTATATGAAGCATTAGTTGTTCCGGATGAAAGTGGAAATAGTACCTTAAAAATAAATGCGATAATAGAAAATACTGCAAATTATTTTGATGACTTGTATAATCAAGAATTAAATGAGGCTACATCTGCTTGGTATAATAGTTACGCTTGTATTTAATATGGAAAAGAAAAAGAAAATAGTAATACTATGTGGCGGAAAATTTGCTTTCCGATCATTACAATTACTTGCAATTGAAAAATTTCTTTATGGAATAGCAATTGGGAAAGGCAGTAAAACCATTATTGATTCCTTAGAAAAAGAGACTTCAAACAGTGGCTTGCCATTCAAATCTTTTCCAACAAAAAAATCTGTTTTAGCAATGCGGGAATGGCTTGATGAAATCCAGCCTGATTACATTTTTTCCATTTCTTTTCCTTTTTTAATTCCAGAATCTGTTTTATCCTATGGTTATGATAAGTTTATAAATTTTCACCCAGCGCCACTGCCTAGATACAGAGGTGCAATGCCAATTTTTGAAGTTCTGAGAAATCAAGAAAATAAAACAGCCATTTGTGCACATTTTATGAATGACAAATTTGACCAAGGCAATATTATTTTCAACGATCCTATAACCATCGAAAAGAGTGAAACTTACGGAAGTCTGACTATTAAGTTAAGCAACAGAATGTCGCAAATAGTTTTAAACGTAGCTAATATGCTAGAGTACGGAACTAAAATACCTAGTTTTCCTCAAAACGAAGATGATGCATGTTATTACGAAAAGCCAGAATTACTGGACACCTATATCAACTGGAAAAGCATGAATGCAATTGAAATTATCGCTTTAATAAACGCTTGCAATCCTTGGAATGTAGGAGCAGATGCCACTTTACTTGGTGAGCAAATAAAAATAATTTCAGCAATTGCAATTGATGAACGTCACTATGATTCAACAGTCGGAACTATTATAGCTATAACTGATGATGGCATGATCAAAGTTGCCTGCTCTGATAACGAAGTCATTGCAGTAAAAATTTTAGCTACTGATGAAGGGATTATGACATCACAACAATACGTTCAATTAAAGAAAATAGACGAATGCTCTTTAATTTAAAAAAATCTAACTAAACTAAAACTTCTAAAAAAATAACATTTAACAAACTAACTAAAACTAATTAATATGAAGATTAAAATTACTTTATCATTCCTCCTACTTGTCTTCAGCATATTTAGTGCTCAAGCTCAAGTTTTTTGGAGTGATACTTTTGAGGACGCGGGAGCGCCTTCAAGCGGTACGAGGACTCCAGAAAGCGATACTGGAACTGGATCACCATTCATTTCATATTTCACAAGAACTAATAACACTAGTATTAGCGTTGTAACATCACTCAGTGGTGGTTATTTATCTGGGGAAGGTTCAAAATTTTGGGCAGGTGAAAATCATGATGAAATTACCGGTTCAAAAGTAGTTGGAACTGAAGAACAACAAATAGATTGGGCAGGAATAAACATTAGTGGTAAAACTAATTTATCATTTAATGGGCTTTTTGCTGCTAATAATACTACTAATGCTTTTGAAAATTCAGTATTAGGTTCAACCCACAGCGACTATATAATTGTTGAATACAGTATAGACGGTGGTCCTTATGTATCACTTTTAAAATTTTATGCTAATAACATAATAAATAGTGGTACAGGTAACAAATCATTAGCTTTAGATACAGATGGGGACAATGTAGGTGATGGTACAGTACTTAGTTCAACTTTTCAATCTTTTGAAAAACAAATTTCAGGTACCGGAACAAGTTTGAATCTTAGAATAAGAAGTTTTACGGATGGAGGTAGTGAAGAATGGGCAATAGACAATTTTAAACTACAGGAAGGTATTACATGTATTAATCCAATTGCCTATAATGTTACAGGCGGAGGATCTGGTTCTACCGTTCCTGTTGGATTATCAAATTCAGAAATAGGCGTTACATATCAGTTAAAAAAAGACGGTTCAAATGTTGGCTCTCCAGTAGCAGGAACAGGTTCTTCAATTTCTTTTGGCAATCAAACAGTTTCAGGAACATATACAGTAGTAGGTACAAGAACAAATGGGCAATGTGCTGCAACTATGACAGGAAATGCTGTGGTAACATATGTTCCAGAACCTACACCCTCTTTTTGGAATGATACTTTTGAAGATACAGGAGCACCTTCAAGCGGTACTAGAATTGCAGAGAGCAACATAGGAACAGGTTCTCCTTTTACTTCTTATTTTGTGAGAACTAGCAACTCAAATATTGATATAGTAACATCACTTAGTGGTGGATATTTATTAGCAGAAGGAGCTAAATTTTGGGCTGGAGAAAATCATGATGAGTTATCTGGATCAGCAATAGTTGGAACTGAAGAACAACAAATAGATTGGACTGGGATAAACATTAGCAGTAAAGTTGGTTTAGTTTTTAAAGGACTTTTTGCAGCAAATAACACATCTGCTGCTTTTGACACACAGGCATTAGGAGCAGCACATAGTGACTATATAATTGTTGAATATAGAATTGACGGAGGTTCTTACAATACACTTTTGAAATTTTATGGTAATAACGATATTTTCTCAGGAACCAACAATAAATCTCTGGCTTTAGATACCAATGATGATAATATTGGTGATGGAACAATTCTTACAACAAGTTTTCAAGAATTTGAGAAATCAATACCTACAACGGGAAATACATTAGACTTGAGGGTTAGATCATATACAAATTCAAGTAATGAAGAATGGGCTATGGATAACTTAAGGCTATTAGACAGTACATTAAGCAACGATGACTTTGTTAAAACCAAATCATTCGTAATGTTTCCAAATCCAAATAAGGGTAATGCAATTAATATTAAATCTGATTTTGATGGAAATTTTGAAGTAATAAATCAATTAGGCCAAACTGTTAAAACTTTTAAAATAAGTTCAAATTTGATAAATACAGTTAATTTAAATCAGTTATCTGATGGCTTTTATTTTGTCAAAGGAACAAATGGAACTAAAGTAATTACTCAAAAATTAGTTATAAAGAACTAAATTTAATATCGTTTTGAATTGACAAATTTTTTGGCTTTATTTAAAACAATAATTTATTGAATTTAATCACTTTAAAACTAAAAAAGTTGTCTCTTTTTTAAAATATCAAATCTAAAAATTATGAAAAGAAGATTGTTTGTTAAAAAAACAGGTATAGTTTCCATGGGTATTTTAGCCTTTTCAGGCGCAAAAGTATTTGCAAACACTACTGAAGAAAAAAGTTCTGTTATAGATTTGTTGCCTTTTTCAGAAGTGTCACAAAAAATCATTTTAAAAGGCTCCATTGTTGACGCAATAACATCACAACCAATTGGGGATTGTAAAATGACCGTAAAAGCTAAAACAAATAGACTTTTCAACACAACTAAAAATATTTTAACATCAAATGGTGATTATACCATTGTTTCTGGTTTTATCCCTGAAGGTAAAATTAGCAGAAAAATTGAAGTTGAAATTGAAGCCGATGGTTATAAAACTTATACTAGCTTTATTTATTTATCAGTAGGAGGCTGTCATTTACATAGTAAAGAATGGGACTATAATAAAAATTTTGATCATAACAATTGTCCTAAAAATAAAAGAATAGGAAGTGAAATTGTTTCACTATTCAACTTCAGGCTGGTAAAATAAAATATTTTACATTAAAATTATTGTAATTAAAAGATTCTTGAATAAGGGTTAAACATATTTCAAAAAAAGAAAGATTTATCTTGTTAAATTTTTTAAGAAAACTATGTATATCTTCAACATAATTAATTATTTTTATATGACATTTAAACAATAACAAACTAAACTTTAGCAAGATGAAACAAAAAATTACTTTAACAGTCATAGTGATAGTTATAAACATTTTTAGTAGCCAAGCTCAATCCCAGTTTTGGAGTGACACATTTGAAGACACAGGAGCACCTTCAAGTGGAACTAGAAATGCTGAAAATAACACAGGATTTGGGTCTCCATATACTTCTTATTTTGTAAGAACCGATAACACAGGAATTAACACACAATTCACTGGACCTACTGGATATCAATCAGTTCAGGGAACAAAATTTTGGGCAGGAGAAGATCAAGACAATTTAACAGGTACAACTATTGCTGGTACAGAAGAACAACAAATAGATTGGACCGGCATAAATGTAAGTGGTAAAACTAGTATCACTTTCAAAGGATTATTTGCAGCAAATAACATAAGTGCCTCATTTGACTGTTTACCTTGTACACCAGCAACATCACATTCTGATTATCTTATAGTTGAATATCGATTAAATGGAAGTGGATCCTATACTCCTATTTTTCGCTTTTTTACCAACAATAATATTATATCAGGCACAAACAATAAATCTTTAGCTTTAGATACTGACAATAACGATATAGGGGATGGAACTGTATTAACAAGCACATTTACTGAGTTTGAAAAAAATTTATCAATAAGTGCGAGTACTTTAGACCTTAGAATTAGAGTGTACGCAAATCAACTTAGTGAAGAATGGGCAATTGATAATTTTAGATTATTAGATAATACTTTAGGGGTAGAAGATTTTGAAAAAAGTAAAGTTTTAAAAGTGTATCCAAACCCTGCAAAAGACAACTTTAAAATCTTATCTCAACAGGACGCTTCAATTACTATTTACAATCAATTAGGTCAAACCGTTAAACATTTTAATGTTACTCAAAATATTGAAACTTTAGTAAATACTGAAGAATTTTCTCAGGGTGTTTACTTCTTGGTTGGAACAACTTCTGATGGTAAAAAGTTTAATGAAAAAATTATCCTTGAAAAATAAAAGAAAGATAAACTATAAAATGATTCTAAAATTCATTCTCTGAAACTAATTGGACACCAGTTAAAGTACCGTATATGTTTTAAGAATTGAGACAGACTACTTACAGCTAAAGATTAAATCAACATAAAAGAGGCTGTCTTATTAAGACAGCCTCTTTTCATATAATAAACAAACAATGTTATTTAAATGGATTTAAGTCCAAAATTTTTTGATACCATGGCTTTTTAATTATCTCAACTCCATATCCATAACCATAACCGTAGCCCTTCTCAACATCTGTATCGTTTAACACTATTGACATATTTGGAAGCTTTTTCTCTTGATACAGATTACCTGGGATTTTCAATAATTCTTTTTCCAAATAATTAGATCTGACTACATAAACAAAAGCATCTGCATTTTTGGCAATCAATAAAGTGTCGGTAACCAAACTAACCGGAGCGGTATCAACAACTATATAATCATATTTTGTTTTCAGCTCATCAAACAGTTTTTCCAACTTAATATTCATTAATAGTTCCGCAGGATTAGGAGGTATTACCCCTGAAGGAAGAATATCAAAATACTCATAGCCTGATTGTTTCAAAAGATAATTGTCAATGTCAGTATCAGCGGTTGAAAGAAAATTTGTTACTCCTCTTGAAGGAACATGAAAATATTCATCAATTTTAGGGTTTCTGATATCCAATCCAATCAACAAGACTCTCTTTCCTGAAATAGCCATAGTCGTTGCTAAATTAGCTGCAATAAAAGTTTTACCTTCGCCTGGAATTGTGGATGTAACAAAAATAGTTTTAGCTTTCTCAATAGAAGTATTGCTTAACACAAATTCCAAATTTGTCCTAACGATACGTATTGCTTCAGCTGAACTTGTACGGCTATCAGATTGAATAATTTCATTATTTGAATCAGAATGCGGCACATCACCCAAGAATGGGATATGTAACCTATCAACATCAGTTTTGTCTTTAACTTTAGTATCTAATAAAAACTTCAAATATAAAATTGAGAAAGGAATAATCAACCCCAAAAGTAAAGCAACCAGATATATAATCTGCTTTTTTGGAGAGACTGGAATATCACTTGAATAGCCTTTGTCCACAATTTTAGAAATTGGAGCAGTACCTGCTAAAGTAATTGCAGTCTCCTCTCGCTTTTTGAACAAATACAAATACAGTTCTTCTTTGATTTGCTGCTGACGGAAAATATTACGGAATTCTCTTTCCACTTTCGGCAATGCATCTATTTTAGATTGCATTTGACTGCCAAATTTACTCTGCTCTTTATCTTGTAAAACCAGAGAACTTTTCAACCTTTTCAGGCTCTCCCCTATATTTGACTTAAGGTTTGAAATTTTGTCATCAAGTCTTACAACTATTGGATTATCCTCTGTAGAACTTTGCAATATCCTGTTCCTTTCCAAAATCAAATTATTAAACTCGGCTATCATTGCAGCTGATTGATTTTCATTAGGAATAATATTAACCGGGAGTATTTCGTAAGAACCACTTTTGTGCAAATAGTTCTCCATCATATTGACTACCTGCAATTGTGCTTTAGTAGATATTTCTTCTGCTTTTAATTCTTGATTGCCTCTTAAATTAAGCTCGGCCTCCGTAGGAATATCTACAATTTTCTTGCTCTTTTTAAAAGTCTCCACATCTTTTTCCACTCCATCCAGCTCTGTGGTTATAATTCCCAATCTGTCGTTTATAAAGTCAGAAGTTTTCTGGCTGATGATATTTTTATCTTTTATTGCCTCTTGGTTATAAATAGAAATCAACATATTTAAATAATCCTCAGCCTTTTTTGCAACCGGGTCACTTATCGAAAGTTCTAAAACATTTGTTTTTTTTGTTAAAGGTAATACAGATAAATTTTTACTGTACGTATCAGTTAATTTTTCAGTATCATAAATGCCAATACGATAAAAATTCTTTGTAAACGGAATAGGCTTACCTATTTCATCAAACAATACATTCTTAACTATAGAATATTCACCTAACTCAGACGACTTTATCTTTTGATTAAAATTAAATTTACCTTTACTGTTGTTAGAACCATCAAACAATTCAAATTGAGTGTCAGAAATAACATCAACACCAATTAAAGTATCTTTTTTATAAAATAATGAATCTTTGGGGGCAAATTGAATCTTAATCAAGTTTGCTCCATAAGCATCTGAAGATTTAATTCTCCCTTCCAGAATATATTTAATATTAAAACTTCCTTTTTTTATTGTTTTTTCGGCTAGTGCCCTCGATTTTAACACTTCTATTTCATCATCAATATTTTTAGATCCTCCTCCAAAAAGATCCAAATCTTTAAATGCTGAAAGCTCAGAGGACAAACCACCGGACTTTTCATCTTTTATTAACAAAGTAGCTGAAGCCTTAAAAACAGGAACAGAATATCTTAAATAAATTTTAGCCAAAGCCAGACATAAGAAAACACTCAGCAGAAACCACTTCCAATAGTGCAAATAACTTACCAATAATTGTTTTAAATTGATAGATTCTTCAGATGAAGTATCTTTATACAAATCCTGCATTCCGATTTATTTTTTGAAAAGTAAAACTAAAGAAATTAAAACTGAACTTAACGAAACCCACACCGGTATGTTTTGGTTGAAAGTAGAAGAGTTTGATTTAGCTCCGTTGGGTTCAACATAAACAACATCATTCTGAACCAAATAATAATATGGAGAATTCATAAAATCAGATTTTGTCAAATCAACTCTTCCAACAGTTTTTTTTCCATCAATTTCCCTTATAATCAAAACATTCTGACGTTTACCATAAATAGTTAAATCCCCAGCTAGCGACAACGCTTCCAAAAGGGTTATTCTTTCACTTGTGATTGGATATGCACCTGGTCTGGTTACTTCACCCTGAACAGATACTTTATAATTCATTACTCTAATATTGATAATAGGGTTTTTGACATACTGCAATAATTTGCCTTTCAATATATTAATTGCTTCATTTTTAGTTTTTCCCATAAGATCAATAGTTCCTAATATAGGAAATTCTATTTTACCCTCTTTATCTATAAGATAAAGCATATGCTGTCTTTGAGACATCGCTGCAGACTGTCCTATAGGTGTGGCAACGCTTTCGGGACTTAAATTGAAAGGTGCTGCAGCCTCAGGATCCGGAGCAGATACTATAATCATTAATAAATCATCCGGCTGAAATTTAGATTCAAATTTAGCTCCGCTTAAATCTTTAAAAGAATCGATGTCTTGATAATAGGCAATCTTTTTTTGCTGACCGCAGCTCCATATTCCATTCAGGAAAACAATAAAACAAACAAGTTTTAAAAATTTAATCATTTTTTATTTATCTAGGATTTCAAATATTGAATTCAGGCTTTTAAATTCAGGAACCAATTCCTTCATTCGCTGCACCAACAAATGATGCTTGTATTCGTTGGCATTTTCTACAATTTGATTGATTGATTGATTTACAAAAACATAATCTTCAATCAATTCCTGCGCAATCATTATTTTTTCATGATGTGTAGGCATCGTTTTTGAAGTGTCATTCAACAATTCCTCATATAGTTTCTCACCGGGGCGCAAACCTACTTCTTTTATTTTAATATCAACATTAGGAACGAAGCCAGCCAATCGAATCATTTTAACAGCTAAATCGTAAATTTTTACCGGTTTACCCATATCAAAAATAAAAATTTCACCTCCATTCCCCATAGCTCCTGCCTCTAACACTAATTGACATGCCTCGGAAATAGTCATGAAATATCTTATAATTTCTTTATGCGTTATAGTAATTGGCCCTCCTTCATTAATCTGTTTTGTAAAAAGGGGTACTACAGAACCATTTGAGCCTAATACATTACCAAAACGGGTAGTTATAAATTTTGTTGTTCCTTTATTTTTTTTCAATTCGTTAAAATAAAGTGACTGAACATATTTTTCAGCAATGCGTTTACTGGCACCCATAACATTACTGGGGTTAACTGCCTTATCTGTAGAAACCATTACAAAGCGTTCAACACCATATTGTATCGATAAATCGGCTATATTTTTCGTCCCGGCCACATTAACAAAAATTGCCTGCGAAGGATTATCTTCCATCAATGGGACATGTTTGTATGCTGCTGCATGATAAACCAAATCGGGACTATACAATTCAAACAATCTCTCTACTGAATTTTTATCGCGAATATCAGCAATTACAGGAATGATACTTATAAATTCATTAACATGCTGTAGCTCCAGTGTTAATTCATGTAAAGGTGTTTCTGCCTGATCAAGAATTATAATAGTTTTAGGACTAAAGTCCAGCAGTTGCTTTACTATTTCACTTCCTATTGATCCGGCGGCTCCGGTAATCAAAACAGCTTTTCCATTTATTTGACTGGAAATCATCTGATTATCCAAAACAATAGGCTTCCTGTCCAATAAATCCTCAATCTGAAAATTTTTAATTTTTTTCGAAATTTCTTTTTGATTTTCCCAATCTGAAATTATTGGAACGGTATATACCTTGTAGTTATGTTCAAGACAATCATCAACTATAGCTATTTTTTCTTCTTTAGTAAGACCTTTATCTGCTATAATAAGGGCTTCTGCTTTCATGTTACGCATTATTACAGAAACTTTTTTCCGTTGACTTAAAATGGGCAGATCTAATATTCTCTTGGATTCATGAGTATTATATTTATCTATAAATCCTAAAAGTTTAAATCGGGACGGTATTTCCGCTACTAATGCATTTGAAACTGAAATAGCATTTGCATCAGCGCCATATACTAATGCATTAATCAGATTTCCATTATTGGAATCCTTAATAAAAGCTTCAAAAACTTGCTTTACTATGACCCGATAAAAAAATAATAACGAGAAAGACAGTACAATATTTACCAATAATGCACTATTAAGAAACAATTGCTCATTTTTCAAAAAGAGAAAAAGAGTATTCAAAAGAAAAAGAAACAAAAAGACAAAAGACTCTGCAAAAAAAATCTTTATTGCATCAATAAATGATGAATGCCTTATAATTCCAGAATATGTTTTAAACCACCAAAAAAAGAATAAATTAGTCGACAGGTATAAACCCAACATAAAACCTGAATTCAGCAAATCAAAGTAATGACTTTTTAAACCGCTGAAAAGTAAATAAGTAAAAATAAACGTTGAAGAAACAACAACTAAATCAATAACCAAAACAAGCCATCTAGGCAGATAGGCCAAGCTATTAAGATTTAATGAAGCTTTATCCTTCAGCGAAAATAATTCTGACAGTAACTGTGTAATATTTCTATCCCTTATATCCAATACTTAATTAAGTCAAATTTTCTTTGCAAATGTACATATCTGATTTGAATTTTCCTTTTTATTTCAACAAACTACTTAAAAAAACGTTCAAGAACTTGTTGGATTCTATTTTTTTCTTCAGTTTCCAAATTAGAACCGGATGGCAAACAAAGCCCTTTATTAAAAAGTTTTTGGGCAATCGAGCCACCATAATAAGGACAGTTTTCAAAAACAGGTTGTAAATGCATAGGCTTCCACAACGGTCTGGTTTCAATATTTTCCTTTTCAAATGCTAACCGTAAAGCCTCTCTTGTTTCATAAGAGTCTAAAATAATAGCACTTAACCAATGATTAGAAAAACAATCTTGAGAGGGTTCATTTAAAACCTTTACACCTTCAATACTTTCAAAAAAACCCATGTAAAAACGATGCATTTCTCTGCGTAGATTAACATGATCTTCCAGCACTTCCATTTGTCCCCGTCCTATACCAGCACAAATATTACTCATCCGATAATTGTATCCAATATACGAATGTTGATAGTGTGGTGCATTATCTCTGGCTTGTGTAGAAAGAAAAACGGCTTTTTCTTTTACAGACTTATCTTTTGTTACCAAAGCCCCTCCACCTGAAGTAGTGATTATTTTATTGCCATTAAACGATAAAATACTGATATCCCCTAATGTCCCACACTTCTGACCTTTATATGAACTGCCAAGTGCTTCTGCACTATCTTCTATAATTGGAATATTATATTTTTCAGAAATACTTTTAATCTCATGATGTTTATATGGCATTCCATATAAATGAACTGCAATAATTGCCTTAGGTTTTTTCCCTTTTGCAATACGATCTAATATTGCCTCCTCTAAAGCCAATGTGCAAATATTCCAAGTTTCAGGCTCACTATCAACAAAAACAGGAGTTGCTCCAACATAAACTATAGGATTCGCCGAAGCAGAAAAGGTCATACTTTGACAAATTACTTCATCTCCTTGCTTAACATCAAGAAGAATTAGAGCTAAATGCAAAGCAGCCGTTCCAGAGCTTAAGGCAGCAACATAAACATTGTCTCCAAGAAAAATTTCTAAATCACTTTCAAAACCATTAACATTTGGACCTAAGGGTGCAACCCAATTTGTATCAAATGCTTCTTGCACATATTTTTGTTCATTTCCTCCCATGTGCGGTGAGGAAAGCCATATCTTTGGATTATTCATTAGTGTGGAATTTTATAGGTTTTGCTGGAATACCAACAGCTGTACAATTTTCAGGCAAGCTTTTTGAGACTACAGCTCCAGCACCAACAATTGTTCCCTTTCCTATGTGTAATTGATTAATTATTTTTGCTCCTGTACCCACATATACACATTCTTCTATTTTTACTTCACCAGAAATGTTTACTGAAGGCATAAAAGACGAATAGGCTCCAATGGTTGTATCATGCCCAACTGTGCAAGACAAATTTAAAATGGTAAATTTTTCTATTTTGACATTACAGGTTATAATATTTCCTGCACATATAATACAACCCTGCTCAATTATAACATAATCTTTTGAAATTATAACCGAAGGATGAATAAGAGCAGGAAAAGTCAAATTGGAATTTAATAATTGATTCACCACTTTAGATTTAGTTTGCGGGTTGCCTAATGCCACGGTAACTGCAATTGAATCTTTGACAGAATTTAAATCTGCAATTCCACCTAAAACAGGATAACCATTTATGTGTGTTCCAATAGCAAAACCATCATCATAAAACCCAAGAAACTCATACTTCTTTTCAATTTCATTGATAGCATCAATAATTATTTTTACTTCACGGCCAAATCCTCCAGCCCCAACAATAACAATCTTCTCCATAATTAAAATCAATTATACCCTGTAAAAGGCTCAATAGTTGCTGAATCTGCAGCATTGATACCTTCTTTTTTTATTACTTTTAAAAAAGTCTTAAAGATGATTTTGACATCAACCAAAAACGAACAATTCTCAACATACCATACATCATAAGTAAATTTTTGGTCCCATGAAATAGCATTACGACCATTAACTTGTGCCAAACCTGTAATACCTGGCTTTACTTCGTGCCTTCTATTCTGAAAATCATTATATAGATGAACATAATCTGTCAACAATGGTCTTGGACCGACTAGACTCATATCACCCTTTAGAACATTGATTAATTGAGGGATTTCATCCAAAGAAGTCTTTCTTACAAATTTACCAATTGAAGTAAGTCTTTCTGAGTCATGAAGCAATTTACCATCTTCCCCCCTTTTATCATTCATTGTTTTAAATTTATAAATCTTAAATGTTTTGGTATTCTTACCAGGACGCTCCTGTGTAAAAAATACCTTTCCTTGATTTACAACGAATAAAAAGACAGAAATCACTATAAAAACAGGAGACAACAACAGTAATCCTATAAAGGAAAAAACAAAATCCATTATGGGTTTAATAATTCTAATATACATCTTTATCTAAACTCTGATATTCTTTCAATAATGCTTCAAAAATTACTTTACGCTCGTATTTTAATTGAATTTCAACTCTAGACTTATTAACAAAACCTCTGTAAATATCCTCGTTTTTGTAAATAAACTCCATATTCTCCAATAAAGACTTCTCATCTTTCACAGGTACAATCAAACCGTTTAAACCTTGCTTAATAATTTCATTACAACCATTTATATTTGAAACTATAGACGGAACTTTCATGGCTCCAGCTTGCAAAACAACATTAGGAAAACCTTCTCTGTAGCTTGGAAAGACCAAGACATTTGAAATACTAAAAAAAGGCCTGACATCATTTTGAAATCCAGTGTGAATTATAGAATCATGATTCAACAAAACCTTAAGTGTTTCAGGTAACAGCGGATCCAAGTCATTTTCAAAATCCCCCACCAGTAAAAGTTTGACATTTTTTTCTTTATTACTCAATAGCACAAAAGCTTTTATCAACTCGTTAATTCCTTTATCAGAAACCAAACGGCCTACAAAAATAAAAACAAAATCACTTTTTTTAATTCGCAACTCGTTCCTTAAAATATCTTTTTGAAGATCATTAAACAAATCTGGATCAAAAAAAGAGGTATCAATACCATTTGAACTCCCTTGTCCAATTATGGAAAGCTTTTCAGCTTTACAATATTGATTTTCAATCATGATTTTCTTTAAACCTAAAGAATTTGGCAAAACCTTAGTTGCACATTGACAAGTAATTTTTTCTACAATATCCAAAATCTTCCTCTTGATTCCAGTTGTTTCCAACAAAGGCAATCCTGCAACCGTATGCCATCTGTTTGGGACTCCAGCTAATTTTGACGCTATCATACCTACTAAGCCAGCTTTGGGAGTATGGGAATGAACTATAAAAGGCTTTTCTCTTTTAAGAAAAAAAAACAATTTAAATATCGCTATTAAATCCTTAAATGGAGTGATTTTACGTGTCATTTCGATATTATAACCAATAACACCTTCTTTTCCGGCATACTCTTCAAGCTTATCTTTTTCAGATGAAACAGCAATAACATCATAGTAATTACTCATGAAATTAAGCTGATCGGTCAAGAGCTTTTCAAGAGAGATTGGGACAGTCGTGATACGTACAAGTTTCTTTCTTTTCATAGCTTGCAAAAGTACGCTATAAAGAAAATTTCTTGAAATAATTGTCTGTAATTTTTTTCTTTAATTCAAAAACTATATCAACATAGGTCTTATAGTAAGCCTCTGCAATAAAAAGCTTCTTCTTATAATCCTTGTAAGGAATTGATTTATAACGTTCCGGCAAAGGAGGATTCAATTGATAGGAAGGACTTACTTCGAGTATCAAGGGTAAAGTATTTAAATTATCTTTTTCCCAGGTTATATCAAAAGCTCCAGTCGTCATTTCCATCTGCTTCATATAATCAACAAAAAGTTCTCTCCATTGCTCTGGAAACCCTCCAAAGACAGTCGAATTTCCAAAAGAAGTAGCCGTAGGCTTCCATTCATCAGTAGAATTTACCCTCCAATAAAAAGAAATCACTTCATCATTTAAAATCACTACTCTCAAATCCCGGCGCATATCAACCAATTTCTGAACAATTGTTTTTGAATGCCCCTTTTTCCAAACTTTTCCAAGATTAACAAGCAGTTCTGCTTCTGAATTTACTTTTGTAATTCCTCTGGAACCTGCAGAATGAATTTCTTTAATTAATGCAGGGTATTCGATTTTGGATAATTCAGATGGTTGGTAATTACGATTTAGTATTATCGTTTTAGGATGACTTATTTCGAGTTTTGTAAATTGCTCCTGCATAAAAGCCTTATTTTCCCAATATTCAACTTCTGAAGTTTTAGGAAAAACAATATTACCTTGGCTTTCAATCATTTTTACAGTATGGTACAATGTTGCAGAATAATTTGCCAGTTTGTATGGATTACAATTTTCGGAAACATTGTAAAAAACTCTCTTATTAATATATTTACCGATATTACTACCTACAACAATTTTGAATGGAATATCTTTTTGAGCTATGGCTTCTATTAATGCAAAATCACTTAACAAATCATTATGCTTTAGATATCTCAATAATGTTGTTATGGGATTTGTTTTAATCCAAACAATGGTGTCAGCATTTTTATCGTAGTTTTTAAACCATTTCAGAAAAGAAATTCTTATGAACAAATAGAGGAAAGCAAAAATTTTTGAAATTAATCGGTTAATAAATTTCATAGAAATCAATTTAGTGTTTATTTAATTTTAAGATTGAAAAGTAATCATAATATTTCACGTTCATTTTTTCCACTTCTTTAATTACATCATCATAAAAAAGCACTTTATCTTTTTCATGATTATAACTTAGGTCGTCAAAATAAACAACACCAAAACGCTCAGAAAGAAATTTAAGATATACTAGTTTGTCCTGGGGATTATTGGTAAGTATTAGTATTTGGGGGGCATTAAAACTTATTTTTTTTAACCATTTTTCAGTCACATTATAATCAACAATATTTCTGTTACTTAAAAACAGTATCGGCAAATCATCATAATTTTCTTTGATATATTTTATGGTACCTTCCAATGGCTCTAAGTTACTAAAATAGGCAAACCTTCCATTTTTGAAATCATTCAGGTTCTTCCATGTATCAGCGATAGTATTATCTATATCCAAAACCAGGAATTCATTTACATTACATCTTTGAGTAAAGATTCTCAATTTATTTATAAAAAAAAATTTTAAAAGAGGATTATATAAGGCTTTTATGATTAAACGCATATTATCTCTTTAATTGCTTTGATTATTTGCAGATTTTCCTCAACAGTTCGCGATGCAATCCTCACGAATTCACCATCTAAGCCTATTTTATCAGAACAATCTCTGACATAAATTCCATGATTAACTAATAAATCAAGTGTAAACTCGAATGAAGTCATTCCATTTTCAATTTCAATAAGTGCAAAATTAGCTTTAGAGGGATAAACATTAATTCCTTTTATGTTTTTCAATTCATCAAGAAACATAGAAGTATTCATAATATATTTTTTCCTTTCAACATTATATTTTTCAATAAACGTTTTTTCAGAGTACACTTTAAAAAAATAATTTGTAAGACCGGAAACATTCCAAAGGTATCCGCTTCGCAACAAAACATCTATCTTTTCACTGTTCATTACTGCATATCCTGCTCGCAACCCAGCAATACCAAAATCTTTTGACATACTTTTTACAATAATCAGATTTGAATACTTATCGGTGAGCTCTTCGGAAGTAATTTGCGATAATTCTATATCTTCATAAGCAAAATGAATAAAACTTTCATCTATGATAATATTGTTAACTTCATCCAGATTTGATATTATATAAAAGAAGTCTTCTTGCTTTAAATACCCCCCGTTGGGATTATTAGGATTTATAATTACAATAGTATCCGGCTTTTCCTTTTTTACAAATTCCACATATTTTTTTGGATCAAGAAGATACTTTTCTTCTTTTAAAAGCGGAAAATACACAATATCGATACCGTCTTTCACGAACTCGTAGTAAGATGAAAAAGTTGGCGATATTATACATATTTTATTCTGAACAAAATTATGAAGGATACCCTGAATAATTTCGATTGCTCCATTACCTACAAATATCTTTTTTTGATCGACATTGATTGCTTTCGATATATATTTTGCAATTTCTCTGTTTTGTGGAGGATAAAACTCAAGCACATCCCGTAATCTGTTGTTATCTATTAAATCCTCATGAAGAAACTTCATAAACAAATCAGTTGCATATGGATTTGATAAAAAACAAGCATCAATATTAATGACAAGCTCCGGACACTCTTTCATTATAGTATCAACACTTGGCGAATGCGTACCAGAATTATTTTTAAGCTCTTTTATTTTTTTAACAATATTGTTATCTAAACTATTTCCTGTCATACAATCAGACTTTTTCGTGCGCAAATGTATAAAAAAATATTTTCAAAAAAATATTCAATCACCTGATTGTGTTGTAAAAAAGAACAAACATGAAGACATTAAGAAAAACCAAATAAAAAGCCCCAAATCTATATTTTTTATTAGTTAGTAATGGCTCTAAAATAAACGGCAGAAAAATCCATGATAAAGCACCAATTCTGTCTGAAAAAGCAACATTAAAACTCAAGAAAAAAAAAGAACTGGAAACAAGAAAGGCTTTTAAAAAATAACCATATTTTTTTTGAGCTTCGATATCGTCAAACCTTTTTAAAAAAAAATATCCTAAAAAAGCAAAAAACATATTAAAAACCACAAAAGACAACTTGAATCCCAATTCATACTCGATCCAACCTTCATTATCAAAATATGTATCAAAACGGTTTTTAAAGATTATATTAAAAAAAGGTAAAAACTCAAGCAATGAATCAATACCTATACCTAGAAAAGACAAAACAATTGCAAGAAAAAAAATCACATAAAACAACTTATAATGAACATTTCTTTTAGCTAATAAAAAAAACAAAAAAGGCATTAAAACAGAACCATGTAAAGAAATTCCAAATATTTCTATAATGTAAGCCCTCAATTTTCTTCCTTTAAGTATAAGCACAAAAGAAACCAAAAGAAAAGGTACTGCCAATCCACTTCTTATAACATTAATTCCAAACGATTCGAAAAAGAAAAAACTGGTAAATGTAAAATACATCAAATATGTTTTTGATCTATCCCATACATAAAACAAAAAGACTAGTGATAAATTATACATTAAAGCTATTCCAACAAAAAAACCTCTTTCATTGGTAATAGCCCTGAAAATTTCAACAAGTATTGAAAATCCTAAATCTTTGGCTTCACTAATTGTATTATAACGATATTGCTCTACATACATCATTGTATCCGAACCCACAGAGTAATCTCTGAATCCGAAAACAAGAGAATAACCAAGAGCTATAACAATCCCGAATATTAAATTAATCCTTACGTTTCTTTTATTTTTAATATCATGCTCGACAGAAAAAAAAATTGCAAAAATCACAGACAGTATGTATACAAATAAATAGGAAACCTGATAATCCATAATTCAATTTTTTATTTGTCTGCCTTGACGCTATTCAATATATCCTGATAAATGACTTTTCTTTTCGGTTCAACTCCTTTGAACCTATGTCTAACTGATAAATAATCTAACCGGAAAATCTCTAAAATCCGGCAATATATGAATTTGAAATAATTCAGATACACAATTTTAAACCGGTCTGAAAATGAAAGACCATATACTTTAGCGAATTTCTTTTTACCCGGAAGTGACATTAAAAATTTATTACTGTTATTAGTACTCAGCTCCCTGTAAAAAAGCAGAGGCTCCGTAATATTCAAAAATAATGAATCATTAATTGATCTATTCCAAAGTTCAAAATCCTCAACTCTTACATAATCATCCAGATACATATGTTTTTTAAACCATTTCGTTTTAGCAAAAACGGTTGGATGAATAGGCACTTTTTCATCTAATGTATCCCTACTTGTTTTAATTACAGAAGACATTTTATAACCTAAAATATTATTCTCATCATCTATACTTACGGCATCAGAGTGAGTAACATCTGCATACGGGTTTTTCTCCAGTAACATCAGTTGTTTTTCAATTCTGTCAGGAAACATAATATCATCAGCATCCATACGAGCAAAATATTTTCCTCCAGCAAGACCAATCAATTGGTTAAGCCTGAATATCAAACCTTTATTTTCACCATCATCAATAACTCTTACCCTTGAGTCATTTTTTTCAAAACCCTTTATAATATCCAGTGAATTATCTGTCGAACCATCATTGAGAAGAATCAACTCAAAATCAGCATACGTCTGATTAAGAACCGATTGAATTGCATCTCTTAAGTATTTTTCGGAATTATAAACCGGGATTCCTATTGTTACTTTAATCATCTATAATCTATCAAAAAAACTTCTTTTTTTATTTTTAAAAAACTTCAAAACTATGAAATGTTTTACTATTGAAATAAAAAAAAGAAAATTATTAATTTTAAAATTGTCATGCCAAACCAAATTCTTTTCCAGCATTTTCAAAAACAATTCTTTTGTTTTATGGATATCAAAATCTTTAGCTCTAGTTTTTGATTCTTCACAAACCCTTGCATACTCTTCATCCGTTCCTTCATACAATTTCAATATATTATCTAAAATCCTAGTCTTTTTATAAGGCAGTTGCTTTTCTTGATATGAATAAGTACTTGTATCCTGTAAAAATCCAAAGGTAACAGCTTCATCACAATTTTCGATTCCTATTAAAGCTGGCACACCAGCTGCTGCTGCTTCTATAAGTGCAGTACCTGCACCTATAAACAGTAAAGAATCAGATATTGTTTCCTTAAATAAATCGTAATTTACTGATGGATGAAAGAAAACCTGTTTTTCAAGATTGTATTTTTGGACAATTTCTTTTAACTCGTTAAGTTTTTCTCCATTTCCATAAGAATGATAAAAAAAATTATAACCCAACTTTTTTAGCTCATGTATCACCTCAATCATAAAATAATTATAAGTTTTCCAAGCTGTCAATCTACCAATGGAAACAACACGAGTACTGCGCTTACCTAAAACAACATCTTCATAATCTGACAATTGCACACCAATAGGCGCTACTACTGAACTAACAAAACTTGGATCTATTTCTTTTGCGTAAACTTCTCTTGAAATTTCATTAAAAAATAAAATATTCTTCGAGCCTATTAATTTAAGTATTTCTAAAATTTTTTTTCCAAAATAATGGTTTGCAAAATCATTAATCAAGTATTCATTTATATGGTAAACACCTGTTGAAACAGGGATTTTAACATTAAACCTATTGATTTTCAATGCAAAAAGCAAAGAATAAGTATCAGGCGCATGTATATAATCTACTTCATGAATTACTTTTTCAAGTAATTCTTTATTTGTAATTTTAAATTGAAGTCTTAGTAATGGATGTTTGGTTTTTAAATATTTAGGAATTGTTATTAAATCATTCCAATAATAAACACTAGCGTATTTACATAATTCTGACAGCAAATCAAAATTAAAATTATCTTTTTCAGAAAAGAACAATACAGAAACTTCGTGTTTATCTTCCTTCAACTCTTTTGACAACCTTAATATTAAGGTCTCAATACCTCCTAAAGTAAATGAATTATAAACAAAAAGTAATTTCATAATTAAAGATTAAATAATTTTTTTCCAAAACAACAAACCAATAGAAAAAACGATCAAATAAGTAATTATATGAGCATAATTCGCACCAATCAATCCATAAATTGGAATTAAGAAAAAGGAAAGAGACACTAATAATATAAACAACAGAATTTCAAAAAAAACATATAGCTTAATTTTAGCTTTTAAAACTATAAAAAAACCAAAAACTAATGATAAAACCTTAAACGCATCCCCTATCGCCTGACTCAAGAGCAAATCTGAAGCTTCTAAAAAAGTTTCATTATAAAATATTTTAATCAATAAATCTCTAAATAAATACACTATTCCTATGTATAATAACAATAATGGAACCAATATTTGATAAGCTTTAAAGATAATTTTTTTTAACTCAACCTTATCGATCGTTCTCCCCAATTCCGGCAAATAAAAATTAACCATTACCACATTTAAAAACATCAATCCGGCCTCAGAAAGTTTTGTCGCTGCCTGCCAGATACCTACATCAGACCATCCATAATTTTTATATATAAAATCTCTAATAAAAATTTGAGTGGCTGGCAACAAAAGAGAAGAAACCAACATCATAAATGAATATTTCAAGAGCTCTTTAACTTTCGCTTTTTGAACAAAACTCAATTTATTTATATATACATGCTTTCTTAAATTCATTAAATAAAACACAAGCATAATTATGCCTGGTGAAACTGCGAACCAGACCAAACCAAACATTGCGCCTACGAGATCCCAAAAATATACTAGTCCAAGCAAACCCATTATACCAATAATTGACGATATAATTTGAATTTTTGAGAATAGAATATTCTTTTGCATTCCATTCAAATATCCGCCAATTATTATTGTAAAAATATTTAAGTACTGGAACAACCCTATTAATAAAATTACATAAAAGTACTCCTCACTTTTAAACAACAAATTAGATATGGTTTTTGAAAAAAGAAAACAGGCTGACATTAAAAGCAGGGAGAAAAAAAATCCAATCCAAAAACCTGCTGTCACATATTCATTTTTATTTTCTTGATCATCATGATAAGTTGAAATTTTACTGATGATTCCATTAGTGATACCGCCACCTGCAATTGTATTCATAATAACCATAAAGCTCATGAATTGTCCTAGTTTGCCAAAACCTGCGGTTCCGATAAAATACACAATCACTTTAACTCCAAGTGCTCCAAGTAAAACTTTAACTAAAGTGGAAACTCCCAGTGAAGAACCGGACTTTAATAATTTCATTTTTTAATATAAAATTTGGTAATTTCACCACATATAAATTCTACATTTTCATTTGTCAAATCAAAATATAAAGGCAAACGAATTAATCTATCGGCAAAATTATCTGTATTCACCAAGTTATAAGCTGCGACGTCGGGATATTCATTAGAATAATACGGACTTTTATGCAAACTTAAATAATGAAACACAGCCAAGACGCCGCTTTGTTTTAAATGATTGATCAACCCTGTACGCTCTTCCAGATCATTAGTTACCAAATAAAACATATGGGCATTGTTTGAAGCAAATTCAGGAATATGAGGCAAACCTATATTAAACTCATCACATAACTTATTTAAAGAACTATAATACAGTGACCAAATCTCTTTTCTTCTCTCTTGAATCATTTCCAGATTTTCCAATTGCGCCCATAGAAAAGCTGCTATTGTCTCAGCAGGTAAAAAGGAAGAACCAATATCAACCCAACCATACTTATCTACTTCCCCCCTAAAAAAAGAAGATCTGTTTGTCCCCTTTTCCCAAATAATCTCAGCCCTTTCAACAAATCTATCATCATTTACTGCTAATAATCCGCCTTCGCCGGCAATGATATTTTTTGTTTCATGAAAACTAAATGCTGCCAAATGACCTATACTCCCTAAAGCTTTGCCGTTATAATAACTATCAACAGCCTGAGCGGCATCTTCTACAACAAAAAGATTATATTTGTCAGCTAATGCCATCAATTTATCCATATCACATGCTACACCAGCATAATGAACAGGCACTATTGCTTTAGTTTTAGGCGTGATAAATGATTCTATCAAATCTATATCCATATTGGGGTTTTGAGAATTTGAATCGATAAAAATCACTTTCGCCCCTCTCAATATAAATGCATTGGCTGTACTAACAAATGTATAGGATGGCATGATAACCTCATCACCTGGTTGAATATCAATCAGAATCGCTGCCATTTCAAGTGCATCAGTACAAGATGTAGTTAATAAAGCTTTTTTAATTTGAAATTTACTTTCAAAATACTCTTGGCATAATTTAGTATATTTCCCATTACCCGAAAGCTTTCCAGCATTAACCGCATCATAAATATAGTGCGTTTCTTTCCCAGTTAAATAGGGCTTGTTAAATGGTATTATCATCAGCAGTCCAATTTAAATAATTAGTTTCAATATTTTTTTTTATTTCAGCTGGTATACCCGCTACTAAACTAAAGGGAGGAATTATTGTGTTTGCTTTAACAACTGAACCTGCTGCTATTATTGAATGATGTCCAATTTTACAACCTTTCAATACAACAGCATTAGTTCCTATGTATACATTATTTTCAATAACAACTGGTGCGTGTTCTATTTCATTGAAAACCCTACTTGTAAGACATCTCTTTACGGTATCATGTGAAACAATTTGTGCACCTGAAGAAATATTAACACCTTTACCAATAAAAACTTTATCATATTCTCCATCAACAACGCAAAAAGGGCCTATCCAAACATCCTCTTCAATAGTTACATTACCTTTTTCAAGTCCTCGTATCCAAGCTAATGGATTATATTTATTTTCAAACATTTATAAAAGCATTAATTTTTTCAAATACTCTGCATAGGAACTTTTACCAAGTCCTTCCGCACATTTTTTAAACTCTTCTTTTGAGATAAATCCTTTACGATATGCAACTTCTTCGATACAGGCAATTTTAAGTCCTGTACGTTTTTCTACCGCTTTTACAAATTCGGTAGCTTCCGTTAAGGATTCATGAGTGCCGGTATCCAGCCAGGCAAAACCTCTTCCCATTAATTGCAGGTTTAATTTTCCCTGCTCTAAATATTCCTGGTTTACTGTAGTAATTTCCAACTCGCCTCTGTGGGAAGGTTTCACATTTTTAGCAATTTCTACGACTGAATTTGGATAAAAATACAGACCAACAACCGCAAAACTTGACTTAGGTTCGAGTGGTTTTTCTTCAATTGACAATACTTTTCCATTATCATCAAATTCGGCAACGCCATAGCGCTCCGGGTCATCCACATAATATCCAAAAACTGTTGCTTCTTTTTTATTTGTAACTATATCTGCCGCATTTGACAACAAATTCTGAAGTCCGGCTCCATAGAAAATGTTATCTCCAAGGATTAAACATACATCATCATCACCAATGAATTCTTCACCTAAAATAAAAGCCTGTGCCAAACCATCCGGAGAAGGTTGTTCGACATATGACAATTTTAAACCAATCTGACTCCCATCTCCAAATAATCGTTTGAAGTTTGGTAAGTCATGAGGTGTTGATATAATAAGTATCTCTTTGATTCCCGCCAGCATCAAAACAGACAGCGGATAATAAATCATAGGTTTATCATATATTGGCAACAATTGTTTTGACACTACTTGAGTTAGTGGATGCAAACGCGTTCCCGAACCTCCTGCTAAAATTATTCCTTTCATTTTTTAGATTTTTAGACTTCTTAGATTTTAGACTTTTTAGATTTAGAAATCGAAATGAAATCTGACATTCTAAGAAATCTAAGGTCTAAGCGGTCTATTGATATTGTTTTTCGTAATAATTTTGATATTCACCCGAAGTAACATTATTTAACCATTCCGTATTGGCTAAGTACCAGTCGATGGTTTGCTCCAAACCTCCTTCAAAAGTTACTGAAGGTTTCCAGCCTAATTCTTTATTGATTTTAGAGGCATCAATTGCATATCGCAAATCATGACCTGGTCTGTCTTTTACAAAAGTGATCAATTGAGCTGACTCCCCTTTTTCACGGACTAATTTTTGATCCATTTTTTCACATAATAAACGGACTAAATCAATATTTTTCCATTCATTAAACCCACCAATATTATACGTTTCATGGTTTTTCCCTTCATGAAAAACCAAATCGATTGCAACCGCATGATCTTTTACAAACAACCAGTCACGGGTATAGTTTCCATCTCCATAAACAGGAAGTGGCTTTTTATTGATTATGTTATTGATAAATAATGGGATTAATTTTTCCGGAAAATGAAAAGGCCCGTAATTATTTGAACAGTTGGTAAGCACATATGGTAAACCATAAGTCTCTCCATAAGCCCTTACAAAGTGGTCGGAACTTGCTTTTGAAGCCGAATAAGGTGAATTAGGATCATAGGATGTTGTTTCTGTAAACAATCCTGTTTCTCCAAGAGAACCGTAAACCTCATCCGTTGAAATATGATAGAAACGCTTACCTTCAAAATTGTCTTTCCAAATCTTTTTAAAGGCATTCAATAAATTAACAGTACCAATAATATTCGTTTTAACAAATGCCAAAGGGTCAGTTATTGAACGGTCAACATGCGACTCTGCTGCTAAATGCAATACGCCGTCAAATTTATATTTATCGAAAATATCATTAATAAAAACCTCATCAACTATATCTCCTTTCAAAAATGTATAATTAGGCTCGCTTTGAATATCTTTTATATTCTCCAGATTACCGGCATACGTCAAGGCATCCAAATTATAAATATGATAATCCGGATATTTTGTTACAAAAAGTCTGACTACATGGGAACCAATGAAGCCGGCACCGCCTGTAATTAATATTTTCTTCATAGTATTATTCATTTGATGATCCTACAGCAGTATAAACAAAACCGATTTCTTTCATTTTTTGTTTGTCCAGAATATTTCTTCCGTCAAAAACAAAAGCAGGTTTTAACATACTGTCATAAATTTTCTGCCAGTCATATTCTTTGAATTCATCCCATTCCGTTAAAACTGCTATGGCATGCGCTCCCTGACAAGCTTCATAAGAATCACTTTCCACAGTTATATATTCAAAAGACGAACCTAAATCCATTTTTATTTGGCTGGTTTCCACTTTTGGATCATATATTGAAATTTTAGCTTCTTCAGCAATTAAATCTTTCGCTACATCTATAGCCGCTGATTCACGGGTATCATTAGTGTCTTTTTTAAATGCCCAGCCCAGCATTGTAATTTTTTTACCGGATACAGTATTATAAAGTGTTTTTACAATATTTTTTGCAAAACGGCTTTTCTGATGGTTATTCATTATAACAACCTGTTCCCAATAGTCTGCCACTTCGTTCAAACCATACGATTTAGCGATATAAACCAAATTTAGAATGTCTTTTTGAAAACATGAACCTCCGAAACCTACAGAGGATTTTAAAAATTTAGGTCCGATACGGCTGTCCATACCTATGGCACGGGCTACTTCATTAACATCGGCTCCTGTTTTTTCACACAGTTCCGAAATTGCGTTGATAGAAGATACGCGTTGTGCCAAAAAAGCATTAGCCGTTAGTTTTGATAATTCTGAAGACCATACATTTGTAGTTAAAACCCTTTCGCGGGGTACCCAAGTTGCATAAATATCAACTAAAGATTGAATAGCTACTTCATTCTCTCCACCGATTAACACTCTGTCTGGATTATGCAGATCCTGAACAGCGGTTCCTTCAGCCAAAAATTCAGGATTAGACAAAATATGGAAATTAACCCCATTACCTGTATTATCCAGAATACTTTTTAAAGCTTCTGCAGTACGTACCGGCAAAGTCGATTTTTCAACAACAATTTTATCGTTTTTAGCAACCCTTGCTATTTGTCGGGCACAAAGCTCAATATATTTTAAATCGGCGGCCATTCCCTTTCCGGCACCATACATTTTTGTAGGCGTGTTAACCGAAATAAAAATCATATCAGCCTCATCAATTGCCTTATCAACTTCGGTAGAAAAAAACAGATTTCTTCCACGTGCTTCGGCTACCACTTCATCCAAACCGGGTTCGTAAACAGGTAACTTTGCCACATCTTCATCATTCCATGCAGCTATTCTAGCCTCATTTAAATCAACAACAGTTACTTTTACATCCGGGCATTTTTGTGCAATTACCGCCATTGTAGGCCCACCTACATAACCCGCACCTATACAGCAAATATTTTTAATTTTCATTTTATAAACTTAAGAACTGGCAAATTTACAGTTTTCCATCGACATTAACATTCAAAATTCCTTTAACATCATAAAGAATGGACTTCTCCTTTTGTAAAGATTTAAAATCCATATTTAAAAATTCGTTATGTGCGACTCCTAACACTACAGCATCAAAAGATGCTTCAGGTAATACAGTCTCTGCCTTTAATTTATATTCATGCTCAACCTCAGCAGTATTTACCCAAGGATCATAAACCACTACTTCAATACCATAATCTTTTAAAGCTGCTATTACATCAACAATTTTAGTATTTCTCACATCCGGACAATTCTCCTTAAAAGCAATACCTAACATAAGAACACGGGCTCCGCTTATAGTGATTCCTTTTTTAATCATTAGTTTAACAACCTGTGAAGCAACATACTCTCCCATACTATCGTTAAGCTTCCTACCTGCCAGTATAATTTCAGGATGATACCCTTTCTCCTGTGCTTTTTGAGCCAGATAATAAGGATCTACACCAATACAATGCCCTCCTACAAGCCCCGGTTTGAATGGTAAAAAGTTCCATTTTGTACCTGCTGCTTTAAGAACATCCTGTGTATCAATACCTAATAAATTAAATATCTTAGACAATTCATTAACGAATGCGATATTAATATCTCTTTGTGAGTTTTCAATTACTTTAGCCGCTTCTGCCACTTTGATTGTTGGAGCAAGATGAGTTCCTGCGGTAATAACAGATTTATAAAGTGTATCAACCTTAAATCCTATTTCTTTTGTGGAACCAGAGGTGATTTTCAATATTTTTTCAACCGTATGTTCTTTATCACCCGGATTAATTCTTTCTGGAGAATAACCCGCAAAGAAATCGGTATTAAACTTTAATCCGCTTACACGTTCTAAAACAGGAACACAATCCTCTTCTGTTGCACCTGGATAAACGGTTGATTCGTAAATAACGATATCATTCTTTTTTAAAACCTTACCAACTGTTTCACTAGCTTTATACAAAGGTGTCAAATCCGGCTTGTTATGTTTGTCAACTGGTGTAGGAACTGTAACAATGTAGTAATTACAATCTTTTATATCTTCCAGCGAAGTAGAACAATACAAACCAACGCTTTGGTTATTTTCTTTTTTTAAAACAGACGTTAAAAGTTCTTTACTCACTTCAAGAGTAAAGTCATTTCCCTGATTTAATTCATCAACTCTAGTTTGATTAATATCAAATCCTACAACATTATATTTTTCTGCAAACAATCTTGCTAATGGCAATCCTACATAACCAAGTCCAATTACACCTATCTTCATTATATTTTTAATCTTTTAATTCTAAATTTCCCCAATACCATTTAACAGCTTCTTTAAGTCCATCACGAAGCGAAAATTGAGGTTTATATCCTAATACACCTTTTGCTTTGTCTATACTTGCTAAAGAATGTGGTATATCTCCTGCCCTATTGGGTCCGTATTCAATTTCTACATTAGCAATTTCAGGATCAAAACTCGCCAATTCTGTCTTCAAAACAGATATCAAATCATTCAATGTGGTTCTTTCACCAAAAGCAGTATTAAAAACCGAATTGAAAGCTTTAGGATTGTCTGTCAGCATTGCCAATTCATTCATTTGAATAACATTATCTATGTATGTAAAATCTCTCGAATAATTGCCATCCCCATTTATAACCGGGCTCTCATGCTTCATAAACTGCATGACAAACTTCGGAATTACAGCGGCATATGCACCGTTTGGATCCTGCTTTCTTCCGAATACATTAAAGTACCTCAAACCAATAGTTTCCATTCCGTAAGTTTTACCGAATATTTCTGCGTAAAGCTCATTTACATATTTTGTGATTGCGTATGGCGACAATGGTTTTCCTATAATTTCTTCCACTTTAGGCAAATTTTCAGAATCACCATAAGTAGAAGAACTGGCAGCATATACAAACCTTTTTACACCAGCCTCTTTTGCTGACCAAAGCATATTTAAAAAACCGTTAACATTCACTTCATTTGAAGTCAAAGGATCTTTTAAAGATCGGGGCACTGATCCCAAAGCGGCCTGATGTAAAATATAATCTACTCCTTCAACAGCATTTTTACAAACTTCAATATCCCTTATATCGCCATCAATAAGCCTAAAATTATCTAATCCTATCAAATGTTCAATATTCTTCTTATGACCGGTTGCAAAATTATCCAAACATACTACACGGTATCCTTTATATAAAAAATACTCGCATAAATTAGAACCTATAAAACCCGCTCCCCCTGTGATTAATATTTTTTTATCGTAATCAACCATGCTTTTTAAATACTTTATTGATAATTTTTTGCCAATTATTTAAAGGCTTCTCAACCTCCAGATAACCTTCACCATAAGCTCCATAACCGTAGCCGTAGCCATAACCATAACCATAGCCGTATTTTGCTTTATTTTGATAACCGTTAAAAACGATACTTAAATTTTTAAGCTCGCCTTTTTTATGTTTATCATTTACTATACGAAGCATTTCTTTTTTAGTAACACTCTGTCTTACAACATAAATAGAAGCATCACAATATGGTGTCAGTTCCAATGCGTCGGCAACTAACCCTATAGGTGGTGTATCCAGAATAATGTAATCATATTTTTCTTTCAGCTCGCCAAGTAATTTCCCCATTGAATCGCTTAAAATAAGCTCTGATGGATTAGGCGGTATAGGTCCGGAACTGATTAAATCCAGAAACGGCACTTGTGTTTTACTAATAATTTCATCCAAAGATTTTTGTCCTATTAAATAATTTACAACGCCGACATTATTGTCTAGGTTAAAATCCTGGAAAATTTTTGGTTTACGTAAATCCAATCCCACAATAACAGTTTTCTTTTCACTCAATGCAAAAACTGATGCTATATTGATAGAACAAAATGTTTTCCCTTCACCACTGATAGAAGACGTTACCATTAAAGTTTTAGACCCGGTATGCTCCTGCTTTTTATATAAAAACTGCAGTGAAGAGCGGATTGCACGGAAACTTTCCGCCAGAGGCGATTTTGGTTTTTCAAAAACAGCCAGATTGGTTTTTACATGCTTAACACCTAAAACACCTAACAAAGGAATATTTGTCAGTCGGGTAACATCTTCAACATTATTTACAGAATTATCCAAAAGTGTCATTATAAATAAAATCACAATTGGAATCAGGACACCAATAAACAATGCCAGAATATAATTCACACTTGTTTTAGGCCCCATCAAGCCTCCCCCAATATCTTTGGCCGGATCAATAAACTGTATATCCGAAAGATTGGCGGCTTTAACAATATCTGCTTCACTTCTTTTCTCAAGAAAACTATTGTAAATATTTTTGTTTAAATCATACTTACGGTTGATTTTAACTAATTCCTGCTGTTGTTCCGGAAGTTTTCTAATTGCATATTCCGCCTGACCTATTTTTCTGTTTACAGCACCCAAATCATAACTGATTGATCTTTTTACCGACTCAATATTTTCCAGCAAAACTTTTTTAAGGGCTTCCATCTGGGCATCAAAATCCTTGAATTTTTTATCATTTTTCAAGGTATATGACAATTCAGCTCTTTCAGCTGAAAGCTGTGTTAATTTTGAAACATTCGCAACAATATTAGGATCATCTATTCCTGCCACAGAAGGAGCAGGAAGTTTGGAAAAATCGTCATTTTTAATTAAATAATTTTTTAAAGTATTATAATAGCCTATTTTTCTATTGATTAAATCTTTTTCAACATCATATTCTGTTAACTGACTGGTATATTTTTCACCTCCTACCTCTACTTCAAAAATATTTTTCCCTCTTGAGAAATCTTTCAGCTCATTTTCAGTATCCTTTAACTGTGATTCCATTGCAACCAGAGTACTATCTATAAAATCAATAGTATTTTGTGCAAATTGATTTTTAGCCTGAAGCTGACTTTTCATCAGATAATTTACTGTTCCATTCAAATAATCCACCATTCTGGGCTTATTTGTACCCTGCATGCTCAGTCTTAAAATTGCCGATGCTTTAGCATCACTTTCTACATCAACACCCTGATATCTGGCAACAGTGCCATTAAAATCAGAAAATTTTACTATATACTTCCCTCCTTCATAAAATCCTGGATTTTCACTCAGTTTCAATTTTAAATTAAGAAAAGGCAATTCAATATTTTGTCCTATTCTATACTTTTTTACAAAAACTCCCAGCGGAACAGATACATAACTCTCTTTATCATTAGAATAATTGTACAGTCTGGCTTTATTTTCTTCAAAATTAACTGTTAATGAAAATATATCTTTATCAAGGAAAGTAATTTCCAGATGCTTCCCGGTTAATTGAGGATAATTCACATTAGGTTCCACTACAAAAGGAGTCATGCCGTACACATCTTCAAGATTGTATTTTCCCTGCTGAAAATACTCAACATAATACTGCAAATTCCTGACTACCTTTTCATTATGCGATCGTGATTTTAAAGTACTGATTAATGTCTGAACCTGATCTGATGTCCCTCCCCAGTTAAATACCAAACTTGTGTTTGAAGTAAAAAAAGGATTGCTTTCTTCTTTATAAGCTACAGTTGTAGCAATACCGTAAATTTTTTGCTTCCTGATATTAACCTGATAGGCTATTGTAAAGGTGATAAGCAAACAGATTACAATTAGGTACCAATAACCAATTATTTTATTGATAAATCCCTTAAAATCAAAGGTATTTTGAGATTCAAGAAAATTAAAATCTTTTATATCCAACATTATCAGTTACTTTTTAATCAATAAAAACGTAGTCAAAACTAAGGATAAAACACTCACTATCGTTGTAAATGACTGTAATCCGGTAATTCCAACTCCCCAGCTTTTTTGTTTTATCGGTTTTATATAAATGTAATCATTAGGCTGTACGTAATAATAGGGCGATTTCATCAAATCTATATTGGTCACATCAACATTATGTATTTCTGTTCCATGGGGAAACTGACGTATAATCATCACATCTTTTCTGTCACCCGTTATAAGTATGTCGCCACTGTTTGCTATGGCCTCCAGCAAGGTCACTTTGTCCTGCATCAGCGTTTTAGTCCCGGGCGATCTTATTTCACCATTAACCGTATAACGCAGACCTGCCAGTTTTGCAATAACAAAAATGTCTGCTTCCTTATGAAAATAATCCGCCAATAATTGTTTTTCAACCTTTTGACGAAGCTCGTCCAAAGTCAGACCTATTACCGGCATTTCACCCAAAACAGGTATCCTTATATTTCCGTGATCATCAACAGTATAGCCATCAAAATATAATCCTTCAGCAGAAACACCCTGTGACTGTGAAGCTGAAATATTAAACATTTCAACCAGTTTGGAATCCAGTGCTTTAATTTTTATCGAAACCACATCATTTATCTGTATTCTGTACGGTTTTTGAACTACTTGTTCCACCGTGGCTGTATTTTTATCACCCTGTAAATAAACTATATCTTTTTTAGGGACACAAGAAGTTACTAAAAGCATCAGGAAAATGCATAGAAAACTATATATTTTGTTCATTTTGAATTTGGTTACTGAAAAACAAATATAGTTCTTCATTTTGGAATTATGAAACGTAAAAATTTTTAAATTGTTATAGATTTTTCAAAGAATTTTCAAACGGAATACGATTTAAAATACTTCTGCCCAATGTGACTTCATCTGCATATTCGAGTTCGTCCCCTACTGAAATTCCTCTCGCTATTGAAGAAGTGATAATCCCTGTGTCTTTTATCTGTTTATAAATGTAGAAATTTGTGGTATCTCCTTCCATTGTTGAACTTAATGCAAAAATAATTTCCTGCACTTTACCCGTTTTTGTTTTTTCGACCAAGCCGGTAATATTTAACTGGCTCGGACCAATACCGTCGATAGGCGAAATCTTCCCTCCCAGAACGTGATAAATCCCCCTGAATTGCCCGGTATTTTCAATCGCCATTACATCGCGGATATCTTCAACCACACAAATTAACTGATGATTTCTGTTGGGATTGGCACATATCTCACAAATATTGGTATCTGAAATATTATAACAGGACTTGCAGAATTTTATATCCTCACGCATTTTTAACAATGCATCGGCCAGATACGCTGTCTGCTCCTTAGGCTGTTTCAGCAAATGCAAAACCAAACGCAATGCTGTACGTTTACCAATCCCTGGTAATTGTGACATTTCCGAAACTGCTTTTTCCAATAATTTTGAAGAGAAATCCATACGGCAAAAGTAGTGATTTTGTTAATTTGTTTATTCGGTAATTTGACTATTCAATCTGTTATAATCACTTAAAAAATATTTCTCAACTAAAGAACAAAACTAAAAATCAGAAATAATTTAAAATTGACATTTTTCTTTTCAAATCACCAAATCACCAAATAAACTTATTTTTCGTATTTTGCCACTTCTAAATTTTCAAGAACAATGACACCATTTGCCATTTTATCATTAATAGTGATTTATTTCGGAATTTTATTTTTCATTTCTCATGTAATGAGTAAAAACAACAGCGGGAATGATGCTTTTTTTAAGGCCAATAAAAATTCAAAATGGTATTTGGTTGCTTTTGGGATGATTGGTACGGCACTTTCAGGAGTAACTTTTATTTCAGTTCCCGGCGAAGTCGGCAATCCTGACTTACAATTTAAATATTTTCAGTTTGTATTAGGAAATGCAATTGGTTTTATAATCGTTGCGACCGTACTGCTTCCGTTGTACTACCGGATGAATCTGACTTCAATTTATGGTTATATCGAACAGCGCCTTGGCAAAACAAGTTACAAAACCGCCGCTTCAATTTTCCTGATCAGCCGTACTATCGGATCTGCTTTTAGATTATATCTGGTTGTAATTGTATTACAACGATATGTTTTTGATTATTATGGCGTTCCATTTACTGCAACTGTATTCTTATCGCTTTTATTAATTTTTGCTTACACTTACAAAGGCGGATTAAAAACAATTATTATCACCGATACATTGCAGACATTCTTCTTGGTTTCATCTGTATTTTTAACCATTTTCTTTATCTGTAACAGTTTGGATTTAAGTATTTTCCAAGCCTTTGAAACAGTTAAAGAAAGTCAATATTCTAAGATTTTCTTTTTTGATGATTATTTAAAGGGAAATTATTTCTGGAAACAAATTCTTGGCGGAATTTTCGTAACCATTGCCATGGTGGGTCTTGATCAGGATTTAATGCAGAAGAATTTGAGTTGTGCCAATATTGGCGAAGCACAAAAAAATATGTTCACTTTCACCGGAATTTTTGTCATCATAAATATCTTCTTTTTGAGTGTAGGTGCGTTATTATATATGTATGCGGAAAAAAACGGAATTGCAGTCCCTATGGTTGATGATGTTGCAAGAACTGATTTCTTATTCCCTGAAATTGCTTTAAAATCACTTGGTTTAATCCCCGCTATTGTATTCTTATTAGGGTTAACCGCTGCTACTTTTGCTACAACAGATTCGGCTTTGACTGCTTTGACAACTTCTTTTTGTGTTGACTTTTTAGGAATGGAAAAAAGCGAAAATGTGAATAATCCTAATATTGTAAAAACACGTCATTTAGTTCATATCGGATTTTCGTTTTTGATGTTTTTAGTTATTGTGTTTTTCAATGCTGTAAATGATGCCTCTGTAGTGAAAATGATTTTCAAAATTGCTTCTTATACTTATGGACCATTATTAGGATTGTATTCTTTTGGGTTATTTATGAAATCTAAAACTGTAAATGATAAACTGGTTCCTTTTATCTGTTTGATTTCTCCCGCTATTTGTTATTTCATTTCCGCTTATTCTGCCGAATGGCTTAACGGATACACCATTGCGGAAGAATTAATCATCATTAACGGGTTAATCACTTTTATAGGTTTATTGTTTATCAGCAAGCCGGCAACCGGAGAGACAAGGTTTTAATTTTTCAATTCAGAAATTTATCAAAAAACTAATATTGGTGCGTACTTAGCAAAACCAGAGTGCAGGCAACTTCTGCTTCAATATTATTTTCGGCCAACAATTTATACAATTCAGGATTTTCTGTACCGGGATTAAAAATGACTCTTTTTGGCTTTAAACCAATAATATAGTCATAAAACTCTTTTTGGCGTTGCGGATTAAGATACAATGTCACGGTATGTATATCTTTCAAATCAGGAAATCCTGTCTCAAACTGAATACCAAACACGGTTTCTTTTCTCAATCCAATAGCTGCAACCTCATGATCATACTGCAGCAGCCTGCTCATGGCAATAAATGAATATCGTTCCGGATTTGCAGAAGCTCCTAATACTAAAGTTTTCATAATACTACTATTAGTTAATAAAATTACTAATTTTATAAATACTCTAAGAAAAAAATTAAACTACTAAAAACTAAAAAAATGACCTTTAAAATTGGCCTTTGTCTGGCTGGAGCTGTTTCTGCAGGAGCTTACAGTGCCGGAGTGGTAGACTATTTAATGGAAGCTTTACATGAATGGGAAAAAAGAAAAGTAAGCGACCCTGAAAACACCCCCAATCATCAAATTGAAATTTCAGCCATAGGAGGTGCTTCCGCAGGTGGCATAACCGGTTTAATCATGGCATCCATGCTTGATGAAGACTGGTCACATGTCAGCAAAATAAACAACATCAAGGATAATTTCTCACAAAACAAGCTTTATAACGCATGGGTTGACATGGAAGAAAACAACATGATGAATAAGCTGCTTGAAACCGAAGACCACAATGCCTGTGATTCTTTATTGAACAGTAATTTTATTGACAGATTAGCCAACAAAATTTTAACCTCTGATTCAAAAACAGAACTCCCAAGACCCTTCATATCAAATAATGTTAAGGTATTTGTCACTTTAACAAATTTAAGAGGTATGGATTTCAACATTGCCTTTCGGTCCAATGCGCAAAAGGGGGAAAATTACATAGTAACCTCACATAATGATTATGCGTGCTTTAACGTTTCAAAAAGCAACGAAAGCCAATATAATAATGATGGCTGGATTCCGCTTGATTTCAAAAACAAGCTGAATGTCGATTTAGCAAAAAGCGCCGCTATGGGTACAGGAGCTTTTCCTGTTTTTTTAAAATCCCGTAATTTTTCAAGGGAAAACAAATATTTGAATGATTTAGATTGGTTCAGTACTATTACGCGTCAGGCTAAAAATCCTTTTACAGAACCGGTAATAACTACCAACAATATTGACGGAGGCGTTATAAACAATGAGCCTTTTGAATATGTCCGAAAGATTTTAGTAGAACAAACAGGACAATCAGACCCCAAACTTTACGAATCCTTTGACACATTTGAAAGCACTATTATTACGATAGACCCATTTCCTAACGGAGAAAATCAAACCAGCACAGGTATCAGAAAAGCAAACTTTATCAATGGGATTTTTGACACTTTAGGAGCTTTAATTGATCAGGCCCGATTAAAACCTTCGGCTTTAATCACAGCTTTAGACAGTAACAATGCCAGTAACTACTTAATTGCACCTGTAAGACATGATGAAACAGGAAACCGGTTTGAAGGTGATGCTGCAATAGCCTGTGGTGCTTTGAGCGGTTTCAGCGGTTTCATCAATAAAGAATTTAGAGTTCATGACTATTTTTTAGGCAGAGCCAATTGCGAGATGTTCCTTAGAGAACACTTTACCGTACCTTTTGATACAAAAAATCCAATAATAAAAAAAGGATATGAAAATATAAACCTTGACAATTTTATTACCGGTGAAGATGAAAAGTTCTTACCAATTATCCCCATTTTTACCCCTAAACAGGAAAAAATGTACATGCCGCAATTTTCCAACAACAAAAATTACCCAACAATAAGTCTGTCATATGTAAATGAGCTTAGGAAAAACATTAAAAAACGTTCCCAGTTCATTATTATGAAATTGGCCGGGGATAATTTTTTCCAAAGAACATTATTATGGATTGGAGCCAAAGTGGTATTAAACAACAAAATAGCCGAAACTACAGTAGAAACCATTATTAAAAACCTTAAAGAATATCAATTATTGGAAAAAGAATCTTAACTTTCGGTTCTATTAAACCCTTTTTAACTCCCTAATTTTACATTTAAAAAATGGATCTATTTTTTTACATTTTTGCGGCCCTTTTTTCTGTTCTCAACCCTATTGGAGCAATCCCAGTATTTGTTGGATTGACTAATGGCTACAACCGGGAAGAGCTGACAAAAACCTCGAGGTGGACTGCCATAAATGTTTTCATTATCATGGTTGTCGCTTATTTTATTGGTGAATATGTTTTGCGTTTTTTCAACATAAGTCTGGAAGCTCTTCGTATTGCCGGAGGTATAATTATTGCCAATTCAGGTTTTGGTTTATTATCGGGAAGAGTAAAAAAACGCAAAGGGATAAATAAAAAAGTTGAAGACGAAGCACAGCAAAAACATGCTATTGCCTTAACCCCGCTTGCCATGCCTTTGTTAGCAGGTCCTGGTTCAATTTCATTATTAATTGCTTTTCATCAGGAACACAATACTCTGACAGCAATTTCAATTGCCATAGGAGCGATATTGGCCGTAGCCCTATCTATTTTTCTTATTTTAAACAGCGCCCACTATTTAGTAAAATATCTAGGAGAAGCCGGAATTGTAGCTATTTCAAGAATTGTTGGATTCTTTGTAATTGCTATTGGAGTTCAATATATTGTAAATGCAATTTTAAAAATTATTGAAAACAGTCACATCATTAAATAAATGACAAATTTCAAAAATTAAAACATAAAAAAGTTTGATTTTTTGAAAAGCAAAATCCCAAATTCCGCACTTCGACAAGCTCAGTGACCGGAATTTGGGATTTTTTTTATTGAATCTGTTTTTTTATTCTTTCGGAAGGAAAACTTCTGCCATCATACAGCGGGCACTGCCTCCCCCGCATGTTTCAATAGTTTCCAGATTAGAATATAAAATTGAAGCGTGTTTTTCTATTTGGTTAATCTGACCTTTGTTTAGTGAATTATAGGCCGATTCACTCATAACCAAATATGTCTTTTCGTTTGCTCCTTTCACCTGAAGCATATTTCCTGCAAAAGCGTTTACCTGACTTTCCGTAATATAAATAATTTCCTTTCCGTCTTGTTTCAAACTTTCAATGACTGATTTTCTTTCGGTTTTATCATCAATACATTCTGAGCAGATTACAGCAAAAGTCTCCCCAATTGACATCATCACATTCGTATGATAAATCAATTCCCTATCTCCATTGACTGCTTGGTAAGCATTAAAAATTATTGGTGTAAATTCAAAATCCTCGCAAAACTCGATAAACAAATCTTCATCTGCTCTTGGTGACAACGCACAATACGCTTTACCGTTAGCCCTATCCAAAATTATACTTCCTGTACCTTCAAGAAAAACACCTTCTTCTTCAGCCAAGGTATAATCCATCACGTCATTGATAACAAAACCCTGATCTTCCAACACATCCAAAATATCCTCTCGGCGTTCCAATCTTCGGTTTTCGGCAAACATTGGATACAGAATAACATCACCGCTTTCATGAAAAGAAATCCAATTGTTTGGAAAAACAGAATCAGGCGTATCAGTATCTTTTGTATCATCAACTACAATTACATTAACACCAACTGCTTTTAATTTATCCACAAAAGCATCAAATTCGTTTTGTGCCTTAGCCGTTATCGCAGCCGGCAGTATTCCGTTACTATTTTTCTGATAATAATTATTCACAGCCGTTTGTTCGTTCATTCGAAACGAAACAGGGCGGATCATCAATATTGTATTTGTAATTTGATTCAAAATGTATTTTTTTAAACCTTTTAAAAGGCAATAAAACTATCTGTTTTTTACAACATCAGTGACTGCTTCTACTATATCTAAAGTGATTTCAGCCATTGCATTAACTTTTTCATCCAGACAAGGATTTACTTCAACAATTTCTATACAAGCCGTTTTAGTATTGGCTGCCATTTTCATCATCAATTCCTTAGCTTCATCAGGAGTAATTCCGTCAGGTACCGGAGTTCCCGTCCCATGTGATGACAAATCAGGATCCATAGAATCAACATCAAAAGTCACATAAACCAAATCACAATCTTTCAATTGCTCATTAATTATTTTTAATGCTGCATTAACACCTTCTTTTCGAATTTGTTCAACAGTAATCAACTTGATTCCTAATCGTTCAATAACCGATTCTTCTTCGGGCTCAGTATCTCTTACAGCGACATAGACCATATCATCTGCATTGATTTTTTTTGAAATACCGCCAACATTTTTAAGTTTTCTCCAAAGTTCTTCCGTTTCAGAATCGATATCATTGATTTTACATTCCAGATTATCAATATCCATAACCGAAGCCAATGGCATACCATGCATATTCCCTGAAGGTGTTGTGTAAGGTGTATGAATATCAGCATGTGCATCAATCCAAACAGCTCCAATACGTTTATCCGGGAAAGCTGATTTTAAACCTGAGATGGTTCCGCCTGCTGAACCATGGTCTGCAGCTAAAATTATAGGGAACGAATTGTTTTTAAGAAGAGAAGAAACTTTAGAATTCAGTTCTTCATAAATAGATAGTAGTCCGTCTATACGTTTTGCAAAAGGATATTTTGTAGGTTTATCCAAATATCCGTTAACGTTTTGAATTTTGTCAAGAGTATTTTCCCCAAAAATATAACTCCCTTTTTTTCTGGCAGCGGTTATAATTGCATCCGGACCTAATGATGCACCGCGCGTTCCTGCTGTAATTTCTGATTTGTTTATTAGAAAAGTAACATTCGTACTCATAAAAGATTTGATTGGATAACAGCTTAACGAAAAGAGCAAGTTTTAAAAATGCGTTTTAGTTTAGTTTTTTATGAAAGCTAAGCAATTATCTGTTTCTTGGGCAAATATAAAAAAAAGCCTCTCGAAATGAGAAGCTTTTTTAATTATTAATTTATCAACATTATCTTTTATCCATTGCAACAAACGGACGTAATGCATAACCTGTATAAACCTGACGCGGACGTCCAATAGGCTCTTTGTTCAATCTCATTTCTTTCCATTGCGCAATCCATCCCGGTAAACGGCCAATAGCAAATAATACTGTAAACATATCTGTTGGAATTCCTAAAGCACGGTAGATAATACCAGAATAGAAATCTACGTTTGGATATAATTTTCTATCTACGAAATATGGATCTACTAAAGCTGCTTCTTCCAATTGCTTGGCAATATTCAAAATTGGATCATTAACACCTAATTCAGCCAATACTTCATCAGCTGCTTTTTTGATGATTTTTGCACGAGGGTCAAAGTTTTTGTATACTCTGTGTCCGAATCCCATTAAACGGAAATCATCATTTTTATCTTTTGCTCTTTCTAATGCTTTTTGTGCATCACCACCATCTTTTTGGATTTGCTCCAACATTTCCAATACCGCCTGGTTAGCACCACCATGTAAAGGCCCCCATAAAGCAGAAACACCTGCAGAAATAGAAGCAAACAAACCAGCGTGAGAAGAGCCAACGATTCTAACTGTAGAAGTAGAACAGTTTTGTTCGTGGTCAGCATGCAGGATAAACAACTTATCCAAAGCATTGATTACTGTTTTATTGATAGTGTAAGGACCGGTTGGCAATGAGAACATTAACTTCATGAAGTTATCTACATAACCAATAGTATTATCATAGTAGTTTAATGGGTAACCCATCATTTTACGGTATGTCCAAGTTGCAATAACAAGGAATTTACCCATTGATTTGCAGATTGCCTCATACATTTCCGCTTCATTTTCCACATTAACCACTTTAGGGTTAAACGCGGTCAATGCACTTGTAAGCGAAGATAAAACACCCATGGGGTGTGCTGTTTTAGGAAAACCATCAATGATGTTTTTCATTTCTTCGTTTACCAAAGTGTATTTACGAATATCGTTTTCGAATTTTTCCAATTGTGATTTTGTAGGCAACTCTCCAAAAATAACAAGGTAAGATACTTCAAGAAAATCAGCTTTTTCAGCTAAATCTTCAATGGCATAACCTCTGTAACGAAGTATTCCTTCTTCTCCATCAAGGAAAGTAATATCACTTTTACAAGAACCTGAATTTTTATACCCTGGGTCTAAGGTAATCGCGCCTGTTAAAGCACGTAATTTTTCAATGTCGATAGCCGCTTCGTTTTCAGATCCCACTATTACCGGGAACTCGTACTTGTTGCCATCGTACTCTAATATCGCTGTTTTTGACATAATATAATTTGGGAATTAATCTGACAATATATATTTTAACAAATTTAGCGAAATAAGTATTAAATAAAAAAGTTTTACTGAAACGTTTTCGTTAAATCTTTAATAAAAAAAGAGAAACCAGACAGAAACTACCCAACGATATAACCCGCAAAACGCAAATTGATTATTTTCTTTAGATTCAATCATCAAAACAGCCATAATAAACTTATTATCAACCAAACTATCAGAATTATAAGTAATTTTGCTATGCATTTTTATTTTAAGCAGATTTCACTTCGGCGAAGCAAGACAAAATGAATATTTTAAAATCACACCTTGCCTTATATTTCCTTTTTGGAATCCTTTATTTCCTTTCCATTTGTATGGACTGGACTTATTTATCCTATATTGCCAAGCCACTCTTTATAGGTGCAATAAGCTTTTATTACTTTGAAGAAAGCAAAAAACCGGTCAATTATTACAATTGCACCATTTTAGCATTATTATTTTTTTCCGGCGTAATTAATTTACTGGAAGGATATAGCTATTTTATATATGTGCTGTTTTTTAATTTTCTGGCTTACTGCATACTCCTTTTCAAATTAATTAAAGAATTATCCAAAATGAAGCTTTATAAAATTGAAAAAGCAAGCTACTTATCTATTTTACTTACGCTCATTTTTTTAAGCTGTGTTTTATACATTTCCTCATTTATAGTTTTTGACCGCTCTTTTGAACTATACAAAGTAATTTTAGTGTACGGGTTCACATTAATAACGTTGTCTTTTTGTGCGGCTTTTATGTACTTAGTCAAGTTCAATCAAAAAAACACCTATCTTATTCTTTATACCTTAAACATTATCATCTGCGAACTTTTCTACGGCATTTACCATTATTACTATAAAGTCCCTTTGTTACGATTTACGAGTATTTTTTGCTATATCCTTTCTTTTTACTTTTTAGCACATTATTTTTTAAAAGAGAGTAACGAACAAGTCAAAGAATAAATCAATTCCTTTTTATAAACTTCAAACAACTGACATGACCTACAAAAAAATACCCGTTAATTTAAAAACTAACGGGCATCCTGTATCTATTAGAAAAACCAATTATTTCACCTTGAAAGCATTTTTACCAGGAAAATAAGCAACATCTCCTAATTCTTCTTCAATTCTTAAAAGCTGGTTGTATTTTGCCATACGATCTGAACGGGAAGCAGAACCAGTTTTAATCTGACCACAGTTTAAAGCCACTGCTAAGTCAGCAATCGTATTATCTTCAGTTTCGCCTGAACGGTGTGACATTACTGATGTATAACCTGCGTTATGAGCCATATTTACAGCTGCAATCGTTTCAGTTAAAGTACCTATCTGGTTTACTTTAATCAAAATTGAATTGGCAATTCCTTCAGAAATACCTCGAGATAAACGTTCAACATTAGTGACAAATAAATCATCACCAACTAATTGTACTTTATTGCCAATTTTTTCAGTCAACAATTTCCATCCATTCCAGTCGTCTTCATACATACCGTCTTCAATTGAAACAATTGGATATTTAGCAGCCAATTCAGCCAAATATTCAGCTTGCTCGGCAGATGTTCTTACTTTACCGGTTGCTCCTTCAAATTTTGTATAATCATATTTACCATCCACATAAAATTCTGAAGCCGCGCAATCCAAAGCAATCATAATATCTTCACCAAAAACATATCCGGCTTTTTCCACAGCCAATTTGATTGAATCCAAAGCATCTTCTGTACCACCAGCCAGATTTGGCGCAAAACCACCTTCATCACCTACTGCAGTAGATAAGTTTCTGTCATGCAATACTTTTTTAAGGTTATGAAAAATTTCAGTTCCCATTTGCATAGCATGTGTAAAAGAAGTTGCTTTTACCGGCATAATCATAAATTCCTGAAATGCAATAGGCGCATCAGAATGCGAACCGCCGTTGATGATATTCATCATTGGAACCGGCAATGTATTTCCGGAAACACCACCCACGTAACGATACAAAGGCAATCCTAATTCGTTAGCAGCCGCTTTAGCCACAGCCAAAGAAACACCTAAAATAGCGTTTGCCCCTAATTTAGATTTATTAGCAGTACCGTCTAAATCGATCATAATTTTGTCGATTAGATTTTGTTCAAAAACAGAAGTTCCTACCAACGCTTCAGCAATTGTAGTATTTACATTTTCTACCGCTTTTAAAACACCTTTACCCATGAAAGATTTTCCGCCGTCACGTAATTCAACAGCTTCATGTTCACCTGTAGAAGCTCCTGACGGAACTGCCGCACGTCCTAAAATACCGTTTTCAGTTACTACATCAACTTCCACTGTAGGATTTCCTCTCGAGTCAAGAATTTGTCTTGCGTGTACTTTTATAATAATGCTCATATTTTAAAGTTTTGAATTTTATTTTGAATGAAACACAAATTTATCCATTCTTTACCAAGGATAACTCATTAAAATAAAATTGTTATTAACGATAACGTTTTAGTTTTTACTGGATTTTATATTTTCAATGAATTGGTCAAACAGATATGATGAATCGTGTGGTCCTGGACTCGCTTCCGGATGATATTGCACCGAGAAGCAGTTTTTAGACTTCATTCTCATTCCTGCAACTGTTCCGTCATTCAGATGAACATGTGTAATTTCCAATTCATTATGCTTTTCCAGTTCTTCTTTATTTACAGCAAAACCGTGGTTTTGAGAAGTAATTTCCCCTCTGCCGGTCAATAAGTTTTTCACAGGATGGTTGATTCCTCTGTGCCCGTTAAACATTTTGTAAGTAGAAACACCATTTGCCAAAGCGATTACCTGATGTCCAAGACAAATCCCGAATAAAGGATGATTATTATTCATAATCTGCTTTGCCACATTGATTGCGCTTTCTAAAGGATCCGGATCACCGGGACCGTTTGAAAGGAAAAAACCATCAGGATTAAAAGATTTCATGTCCTCATAAGTTGCATTATAAGGAAACACTTTAATATAACAATCTCTTTTTGCAAGGTTTCTTAAGATATTTCTTTTTATACCTAAATCAAGAGCAGAAATTTTATAAGATGCATTTTCATCACCAAAGAAATAAGGTTCTTTAGTTGACACTTTGGAAGCCAATTCCAATCCGTTCATGTCCGGAATACCCGCCAATTCTTTTTTCAATTCTTCTACAGAAGTACCATCTGTACAAATCACAGCATTTTGTGCACCATAATCACGGATATAACTTACCAAGGCACGGGTATCAACATCTGAAATACAGATTAAATTCTGCTTTTCGAAATAATCATATAAATTACTTTCCGAATCAGGACGTGAATGAAACATTGAAAAGTTTTTACAAACCAGACCGGAAATCATTATTCTGTCTGATTCTACTTCATTCTCATTAACCCCATAATTACCTATGTGGGCATTTGTGGCTACCATAATCTGTCCGAAGTAAGACGGATCAGTAAAAATCTCCTGATAACCGGTAGTTCCGGTATTAAAACAAACTTCACCAAAAGTTTTACCTGTTATACCAATTGATTTACCATGAAAAATAGTTCCGTCTGCAAGGAGTAAAATAGCAGGCTGTTTTGTTGTGTGTTGCATTGTAGTTAAAAGTTTTGCAAATTTATTCAAAAAAAAAGGATAAACTAAAATGTTTATCCTTTTTTATATTTATGAATTGAGCATCATAATTATTCTGCAGATTCAGAAGATTCTTCAGTTGCAGGAGCTTCAGGAGCAGTTTCAGCTTTTTTAGCTTTACCACCACGACGGCTCTTAGCCTTCTTAACTTCTTTCTTACCACCGTTGTATAATTCATTGAAGTCAACCAACTCAATCATAGCCATATCAGCGTTATCTCCTAAACGGTTACCTAACTTGATGATACGAGTGTATCCTCCTGGACGGTCACCTACTTTTGCAGCAACATCTCTGAACAAATCAGTTACAGCATATTTACTTCTTAAGTATGAGAAAACGATACGACGATTGTGAGTAGTATCTTCTTTTGATTTTGTGATAAGTGGCTCAACAAATTGTTTAAGCGCTTTTGCTTTAGCGACAGTAGTGTTAATACGCTTGTGCTCGATTAGAGAGCAAGCCATATTAGCCAACATAGCTTTTCTATGTCCAGCCTGTCTGCTTAAATGGTTTACTTTTTTTCCGTGTCTCATTGCTATTGTAAATTTAATTCTAAATACTTAGAACTAGATTATTCTTTATCTAACTTATATTTTGACAAGTCCATTCCGAAAGTTAAATTCTTGTTGGCAACCAATTCATCAAGCTCAGTTAATGATTTTTTACCGAAGTTACGGAACTTCATTAAGTCGTTTTTATTGAATGATACTAAATCACCTAATGTATCAACTTCAGCAGCTTTTAAGCAATTTAATGCTCTTACAGATAAGTCCATATCAACTAATTTAGTTTTCAATAGTTGTCTCATGTGTAATGATTCTTCATCGTAAGAATCAGTTTGAGCAATTTCATCAGCCTCTAGAGTGATTCTCTCATCAGAGAATAACATAAAATGGTGAATTAATACTTTTGCAGCTTCAGTAAGAGCATCTTTAGGGTGAATAGATCCATCAGTTTTGATTTCAAAAACTAATTTTTCATAGTCCGTTTTTTGCTCAACACGGAAGTTTTCAATTGCATACTTCACGTTCTTTACCGGAGTAAAGATTGAATCAGTAAATATAGTACCGATTGCAGCATTTTGTTTTTTGTTTTCCTCAGCAGGAACATAACCACGACCTTTTTCGATAGTCATTTCCATGTTAAGGTTTACTTTACTGTCTAAGTTACAAATTACTAATTCCGGGTTTAATACCTGAAATCCAGAGATGAATTTTTGGAAATCACCAGCAGTAATTTGATCTTTTCCTGAAAGAGAAATAGAAACTGATTCGTTATCAATATCTTCAATTTGACGTTTGAAACGTACTTGTTTTAAGTTAAGGATAATTTCAGTTACATCTTCTACTACTCCAGGAATAGTTGAGAATTCATGCTCAACACCTTCAATACGGATTGAAGTGATTGCATAACCCTCAAGAGCAGAAAGTAATACTCTTCTTAGTGCGTTACCCACAGTCAATCCGTAACCTGGTTCAAGAGGTCTGAATTCGAATTTACCTTCGAAGTCAGTAGAATCGATCATGATAACTTTATCGGGCTTCTGAAAATTAAATATTGCCATAAATTTCGACTGATGTCAATTATTATTTGTTGTACAATTCGACGATTAGTTGTTCTTTAATGTTCTCCGTGATTTGGATTCTTTGAGGAACAGATACGAAAGTACCTTCTTTAGTATCATTATTCCAAGTAATCCACTCATATACGTGAGAAGAAGCAGCTAAAGAACGTTCGATAGTCTCTAAAGATTTAGATTTTTCACGAACAGCAACTTTGTCACCAGGTTTTAAATGGTAAGAAGGAACGTTAACCACTTCACCATTTACTGTAATATGTCTGTGAGATACAATTTGTCTAGCAGCTCTTCTTGATGGAGCGATACCCATTCTGAAAACTACGTTATCTAAACGAGCTTCACATAATTGTAAAAGGATTTCACCTGTTACACCTTTAGAAGCAGCAGCTTTTTCGAATAAGTTTCTGAATTGCTTTTCTAAAATACCGTAAGTATATTTAGCTTTTTGCTTTTCCATTAACTGGATTGCATATTCAGATTTTTTACCTCTCTTTTTAGCTAAACCATGTTGCCCTGGAGGGTAATTTCTTTTTTCGAAGGCTCTATCGTCTCCGAAGATTGCTTCGCCAAATTTACGAGCAATTTTAGTTTGAGGACCAGTATATCTTGCCATTTTAAAAATTTGTTTAAGGTTGAGATTATGAATTCAGGTCTTATTTATCCTCCGATAATCTATAATCAACCTAGTTATACTTAATAATTATAAAAATTAAACTCTACGTCTTTTTGGAGGACGGCATCCGTTGTGTGGTAGTGGAGTAACGTCGATGATTTCAGTTACTTCGATACCTGAGTTATGGATTGAGCGGATTGCTGATTCTCTTCCGTTTCCAGGTCCTTTTACGAACACTTTCACTTTTTTAAGACCAGCTTCTAAAGCAACTTTTGAACAGTCTTCAGCTGCCATTTGAGCTGCATACGGAGTATTCTTTTTAGAACCTCTGAAGCCCATTTTACCAGCAGATGACCAAGCTACAACTTCACCTTTCTTATTTGTCAAAGAAATGATAATGTTGTTAAAAGTTGAACTCACGTGTGCTTCACCAGTAGACTCAACAACAACTTTACGTTTTTTTGTATTTGCTTTCGCCATATTACTACTTATTATTTAGTTGCTTTTTTCTTGTTTGCAACAGTTTTTCTTTTACCTTTTCTTGTTCTAGAATTGTTCTTAGTTCTTTGACCTCTCAAAGGAAGACCAGATCTGTGACGGATTCCTCTGTAACATCCGATATCCATTAAACGTTTGATGTTTAATGAAGTTTCAGAACGTAGTTCACCTTCAATTTTGTAGTATGATACTGCGTCACGGATTGCTCCGATCTCGTCGTCATTCCAATCTTGAACTTTTTTGTCCTGACTCACCTGAGCTTTTTCTAAAATCTCGATAGCTCTGCTTTTTCCAATTCCGAAGATATAGGTTAAAGCAATAACTCCTCTTTTATTTTTAGGTATATCTACCCCTGCTATTCTTGCCATAATTATCCTTGTCTTTGTTTAAATCTAGGATTCTTTTTGTTAATAACGTATAATCTTCCTTTTCTGCGAACGATAATGCATTCTGCACTACGTTTCTTTACTGATGCTCTTACTTTCATTTTAATATCTATAAGTAATTCTTGCTTTAGACAAATCGTAAGGGCTCATTTCCAGTTTCACTTTGTCACCAGGTAACAATTTAATGTAATGCATACGCATTTTCCCGGAAATGTGAGCAATTACAATATGCCCGTTTTCTAACTCTACACGGAACATTGCATTTGACAATGCTTCAATTATTGTCCCGTCTTGTTCAATTGCTGATTGTTTTGCCATATTAAGCTACTGCTTTTCTGTTTTTACCACTTTTCATCAAACCATCATAATGTTGATTCAACAAGTATGAATTGATTTGCTGAATTGTATCGATTGCAACTCCAACCAAAATCAATAATGATGTACCTCCGAAAAACAATGCCCATTGAGACTGCACACCCATTACGCTTACTACGATTGCTGGGAACACAGCAAGCAACGCAAGGAATATTGCACCCGGGAAAGTTATTAAAGACATCACATGATCTAAAAAGTCTGCTGTTTCCACTCCTGGCTTAACACCTGGAATAAAACCGCCGCTTCTTTTTAAATCATCAGCCATTCTACTGGTTGGCATAGTAATCGCAGTGTAAAAGTACGTAAAAATTACAATTAACGCAGCAAACACTAGGTTATACTCCCAACCAAATATGTTTTGAAATCTTGTACTGATTGATTGTGCTGTTTCAGAAGATGATAAACCAGCTACAGCAGCAGGTATAAACATAATTGCTTGCGCAAAAATGATTGGCATAACACCTGAAGCATTTAATTTTAATGGTATAAACTGACGGTTACCTCCCATTAAATCCTGCTCTAAGTCACCTGATACCGTACGGCGTGCATACTGTACAGCAACTTTTCTGATAGCCATTGTCATTAAAACACATGCAATAATTACTAGTAACCACACGATGATTTCTACAACAATTTTCATGATACCTCCGTTGTTTTGAGAAACAGCAGACGAAAACTCTTGTGCAAACGCTTGTGGCAAACGAGCAACAATACCTACTAAAATTAATAAAGAAATACCGTTACCTATACCTTTATCTGTAATTTTCTCTCCTAACCACATAGCAAAAATTGTACCTGTTGAAAGGATTACTACAGATGAAAACAAGAAAGCAAACGAGTTAAATCCTAACAAGAAAGCATCACCAGGCAAAGTACGGAATAGATTATAAATATAACCTGGCCCTTGTACTAAAGTAATACCTATAGTTAACCATCTTGTAATTTGGTTCATTTTCTTTCTGCCACTTTCTCCTTCTTTTTGCAGTTTTTGTAAATAAGGAACCGCGATTCCCATTAACTGTACTACAATTGAAGCAGAAATGTAAGGCATAATACCTAACGCAAACACTGAAGCCTGAGAAAAAGCACCACCTGTAAATACGTTTATTAACCAACCAATACCTTTGTCAGTCTGATCAGTTAATCCTTGTAATTTAGTAGCGTCAATCCCAGGTAATGTAACGTGAGCTCCAAAACGATAAACTAACAGAAATCCTAATGTAATTAGGATTCTGTTTCTTAGTTCCTCAATTTTCCAAACGTTTTGTACCGATTCAATAAATTTTTTCATCGTGTCTAGAAAATTATAATTCTATAGCTTCACCGCCAGCTGCTTCGATAGCCGCTTTAGCTGTTGCTGTGAATTTGTGTGCACTAACTTTTAATTTAGCTTTAAGCTCACCTCTACCTAAAATTTTTACAACTTCAGTTTTAGTAGCTAAACGGTTTGCAACCAATGTAGTGAAATCTACAGTATCAGTTACAATACCATTATCAACTAGAGCTTGTAATGTATCTAAGTTTACACCTTGATATTCAACTCTGTTAATATTTTTGAATCCAAACTTAGGAACACGTCTTTGAAGAGGCATCTGACCTCCTTCAAAACCAATTTTCTTAGAGTAACCAGAACGAGACTTAGCTCCTTTGTGACCACGTGCAGCGGTACCACCTTTTCCAGAACCTTCACCTCTACCTACTCTTTTGTTTTGGTTATGCGTTGAACCTTCAGCTGGCTGTAAATTACTTAAATTCATAACAGTTATTTGTTATTTAGTTTCTTCAACAGAAACTAAGTGTTTAACTTTATTTACCATTCCAAGGATTGCAGGAGTTGCTTCATGCTCAACTACTTGACCCATTTTACGAAGTCCTAAAGCTTGCATTGTTCTCTTTTGATCCTGAGGACAATTGATCTTGCTTCTTACTTGTTTTACTAATATCTTAGCCATAATTTCCTTGAATTAACCTTTGAATACTTTCTCTAAAGATACTCCTCTTTGTTTAGCAACAGTAACTGCGCTTCTCATTTGCAATAAAGCATCGAAAGTAGCTTTTACCACGTTGTGAGGGTTAGAAGAACCTTGAGATTTAGACAATACATCGTGAATACCTACAGATTCAAGAACCGAACGAACAGCACCACCGGCAATTACTCCGGTACCGTGAGAAGCAGGCATTAATAATACTCTTGCCCCACCGAATTTACCTTTTTGCTCGTGAGGTACAGATTGTCCGCTTAAAGGAATTCTAACTAAGTTTTTCTTAGCATCCTCTACTGCTTTTGCAATAGCTTCAGAAACGTCTTTAGATTTTCCTAATCCGTGACCTACTACACCGTTCTCATCACCTACTACTACGATAGCAGAGAAACCGAATGCTCTACCACCTTTAGTAACTTTAGTAACACGATTTACACTAACCAAACGATCTTTCAATTCAAGACCTCCTGGTTTTACTAGTTCTACGTTTTTATAATTATGATACATAATTTCTTAGAATTTTAATCCAGCCGCTCTAGCGCCTTCTGCTAATGATTGAACACGACCATGGTATAAATAACCACCTCTATCAAATGTTACTGTATCGATACCTGCTTTTAAAGCTTTTTCTGCAACCAGTTTACCTACCACAGCGGCAACTTCAATTTTAGTACCTTTTGTATCAACCGCTTTTTCACGAGAAGAAGCAGCTAATAATGTAACACCATTTACATCATCTATAAGCTGTGCATAGATTTCTTTGTTACTTCTGAATACAGATAAACGAGGTCTTGCAGCAGTTCCGCTTACAATCTTTCTGATTCTGTACTGTATTCTTTGTCTTCTTTCAGATTTTGTTAATGACATAATCTTAATTTTTAAGCTGATTTACCTGCTTTTCTTCTTAATACTTCACCTACAAACTTAATACCTTTTCCTTTGTATGGTTCAGGCTTACGGAATGAACGGATTTTAGCCGCTACTTGTCCTAATAATTGTTTGTCATAAGAAGTTAGCTTTACAATTGGGTTCTTACCTTTTTCAGAAATTGTTTCCACAATTACTTCTGGAGCAACTTCTAAAACGATATTGTGTGAATAACCTAAAGCTAAATCAAGTTTGTTTCCTTGATTAGCTGCACGGTATCCTACCCCAACAAATTCTAATTCTTTTGTAAAACCAGTAGATACACCAGTAATCATGTTATTGATTAAAGCTCTAAATAAACCGTGTTGAGCTCTTTCTTCTTTGCTATCGGCAGCTCTTGAAACAAGAACTTGATTTTCTTCAACAGTTACAGTAACATTGTTTGTAAACTCTTGAGAAAGCTGCCCTAGTTTTCCTTTTACTGTAACCACAGCACCGTTAACTTCTACAGTAACGCCAGCTGGAATTGCAATTGGATTTTTACCTATTCTTGACATTTCTTATCTCTTTTTTAGTATACGTAACAAATTACTTCACCACCTACATTTAATTGTCTTGCCTGCTTATCAGTCATTACTCCTTTTGAAGTAGAAACGATAGCAACACCTAAACCATTTAAAATCCTAGGTAATTTTGTAGCACCTGCGTACTTACGTAAACCTGGTTTACTAATTCTTTGAATGTTCTTGATTACTGACTCTTTAGTATCTTTATCATACTTAAGAGCGATTTTGATAGTACCTTGTACAGCACTGTCTTCGAACTTGTAACTAAGGATGTAACCTTGATCGAATAAGATTTTTGTGATTTCTTTTTTCAAGTTAGAAGCAGGAATCTCAACCACTTTGTGGCTAGCTTGCGCTGCATTTCTAATTCTTGTCAAGAAATCCGCAATTGGATCTGTATACATTATAAACAAAATTGTGGTTATGGTTTTCAATCCGCCCTCAGCGGATTGAACCTATAACCTATTAAACTTTAATATTTCAAGTTTGCAAATATAATACTTTTTTGCAAACTACCAAGAAGCTTTTTTCACTCCTGGAATCAATCCGCTGTTAGCCATTTCACGGAATGTAACACGTGAAATTCCGAATTGACGCATATACCCTCTTGGTCTACCTGTTAATTTACAACGATTGTGTAAACGAACCGGTGAAGCATTTTTCGGTAATTTCTGTAAAGCAGCATAATCTCCAGCTTCTAACAAAGCTTTTCTTTTCTCTGCATATTTTTCTACCGTTTTTTGTCTTTTAACCTCACGGGCTTTCATTGATTCTTTAGCCATGTCTTAATTCTTTTTAAAAGGTAAACCTAATTCAGCTAATAATGATTTTGCTTCTTTATCTGTTTGTGCAGATGTTACAAAAGTAATATCCATACCAGAAATTTTATTTACTTTATCAATATCAATTTCCGGGAAGATAATTTGCTCAAGAACTCCAAGGTTGTAGTTTCCTCTACCGTCGAAACCTGTAGATTTGATACCACCGAAGTCTCTTACACGTGGTAATGATGAAGTAATCAAACGATCTAAGAATTCATACATTCTCTCACCACGTAAAGTTACTTTTGCACCAATTGGCATACCTTTTCTCAATTTGAAAGACGCAACGTCTTTCTTAGAGATTGTAGGAACCGCTTTTTGACCAGTAATCTTTGTCAATTCTTCTACAGCATAGTCGATAAGTTTTTTATCAGACACAGCTGCACCAACTCCTTTACTTAAAACGATTTTTTCAAGTTTAGGAACTTGCATTACGTTTTTGTAACCGAATTCTTCTGTAAGAGCAGCAATTACTCTGCTCTTATATTCTTCTTTTAGTCTAGGTATATAAGCCATCACTATAATACTTGATTAGATTTTTTTGAAAATCTTACTTTCTTATCTCCTTCTACTTTGAAACCTACTTTAGTTGCAGACTTAGTCTTAGCATCAACTAAAGCGATGTTTGAAATATGTATAGGAGCTTCTTTCTTAACGATTCCACCTTGAGGATTTTTTGCGCTTGGCTTAGTGTGTTTAGACACCATGTTTACACCCTCAACTACCGCTTTGTTTTTGTCACGGTATACACGTAAAACTTTACCTTCAGCACCTTTGTGGTCACCTGCAATAACTTTTACAGTATCTCCAGATTTTATTTTTAGCTTCGTCATCGTAATAAAAATTAAAGCACTTCTGGTGCTAATGATACAATTTTCATGAATTGTTTTTCACGAAGTTCTCTAGCTACCGGACCGAATACACGAGTTCCTCTCATCTCACCTGCTGCATTTAACAATACACAAGCGTTATCATCGAAACGGATGTAAGATCCATCAGCTCTTCTTACTTCTTTTTTAGTTCTAACAACAACTGCAGTTGAAACCGCACCTTTCTTAACGTTTCCGTTAGGAGTTGCATCTTTGATAGCTACTACAATTTTGTCACCAACTGAGGCGTAACGTCTTTTCGTTCCACCTAAAACACGGATAGTTAAAACTTCTTTAGCTCCCGTATTATCTGCTACTTTTAGTCTTGATTCCTGTTGTACCATAATTATTTAGCTCTTTCAATGATTTCAACTAATCTCCAACATTTAGACTTAGATAAAGGTCTAGTTTCCATGATCTTTACTGTATCACCAATGTTACAGTCGTTTGTTTCGTCGTGTGCAACATATTTTTTAGTTTTTAACACGAACTTACCATATAATGGGTGTTTTACTCTCGTTACCTGAGAAACAACAATAGACTTGTCCATTTTGTTAGATGTAACAACACCAATTCTTTCTTTTCTTAAATTTCTTTTTTCCATCTTTTCAGCTGAATACTATTATTGAAGCTCTCTTTTAGTTAATTCAGTTGCAATTCTTGCTACTGAACGTCTGATACTTCTAATTTGAAGTGGATTCTCAATTGGAGAAATAGCGTGAGCAATTGTTAGGTCGGCATAAGTCTTTTTTAATTGGACTAGCTTCTCTTGCAACTCAGCTGCAGATAGATTTTTAATTTCTGATTGTTTCATAATCTTACTTTATTATGCTTCGAAATCTCTAGCAACGACGAATTTAGTTTTTACTGGTAATTTTTGTGCTGCAAGACGTAAAGCCTCTTTTGCAACTGCTAGTGGCACGCCACCTACCTCAAACATAATTCTTCCTGGTTTAACAACAGCAGCCCAGTATTCAACTGCACCTTTACCTTTACCCATACGTACTTCAAGAGGCTTCTTAGTGATAGGTTTGTCTGGGAAAATTTTGATCCATAATTGACCTTCACGTTTCATGTAACGAGTTGCAGCGATACGTGCAGCTTCAATTTGGCGTGAAGTTAAGAAAGCACCTGTTTCGTGAACAGATTTAATTCCAAACATTCCATTTGAAAGTTCATGACCTCTGTTAGAGTTCCCTTTCATTCGACCTTTTTGTACCTTACGGTATTTTGTTCTTTTAGGCTGTAACATTTTTCTTTAATTTAAAAATTACTTTCTTTTACGAGCTCCTTGTTTACCGTTTGGCTTTCCTCCTCTTGGAGCATCACCACCTTTACCAGCTGCAGCTTTTTTATCCATACCTACAAGTGGAGAAAGGTCTCTTTTACCGTAAACTTCACCTTTCATGATCCACACTTTAACACCCATTCTACCGTAAGTAGTATGAGCTTCTGCTAAAGCATAATCAATATCAGCTCTGAAAGTTGATAGAGGAATACGACCTTCTTTGAAATTTTCTGAACGTGCCATTTCAGCTCCGTTTAAACGACCTGAAATCATCACTTTGATACCTTCTGCATTCATTCTCATAGAGGCAGCAATAGCCATTTTGATTGCTCTACGGTAAGAAATACGGCTTTCAATTTGACGACAGATACTGTTAGCTACTAAATAAGCATCTAACTCCGGACGTTTGATTTCAAAGATGTTGATTTGAACCTCTTTGTCAGTAATTTTCTTAAGTTCTTCTTTTAACTTGTCTACCTCTTGTCCGCCTTTTCCGATAATGATACCAGGTCTAGCAGTAGTGATAGTAACGGTTACAAGTTTCAAAGTTCTCTCGATGATTACTTTAGACACACTAGCTTTAGATAAACGAGCATGGATGTACTTTCTGATTTTGTAATCTTCAGCGATTTTATCACCGTAGTCATTACCACCATACCAGTTAGAATCCCATCCTCTGATGATACCAAGGCGATTTCCGATTGGATTAGTCTTTTGTCCCATACTGCTTATTAATTACTTTGTGTGTTATTAATTGATCCTAACACGATTGTTACGTGATTAGAACGTTTTCTGATTCTGTGTGCACGACCTTGTGGAGCTGGACGAAGTCTTTTTAACATCATACCACCGTCTACTTTGATCTCTTTTACAAATAAGCCTGCTTCAGCCACATTACCTTCACTATTTTTTTGCTCCCAGTTATTGATTGCAGATAATAATAGTTTTTCTAATTTTCTTGAAGCTTCTTTTTGACTAAATCTTAATATATTTAGTGCATTCTCAACTTTCTGACCTCTTACCAAGTCTGCTACTAAGCGCATTTTTCTAGGTGAAGTAGGGCAGTTATTCAATTTAGCAAACGCTAAAGACTTATTAGCCTCTTTTCTTGCTTCTGCCGTTTCTCTTTTACGAACTCCCATGTCTTCTTTTATTTTTTACCTTTATTTTTAGCTCCAGCGTGACCTCTAAAAGATCTTGTAGGTGAAAATTCACCTAACTTGTGTCCTACCATGTTTTCAGTAACGTATACTGGAACAAATTGACGACCGTTGTGAACTGCGATTGTTTGTCCTACGAAATCTGGAGTAATCATTGAAGCTCTAGACCATGTTTTTACAACATTTTTGTTTCCTGCTTCAGCATTCTCCAATACTTTCTTCTCTAATTTATAGTGTACGAAAGGTCCTTTTTTTAATGAACGTGCCATATCTTATTATTTCTTTCTACGTTCTACAATATACTTGTTGCTCGGGTTTTGTTTAGCACGGGTTCTATAACCTTTAGCCGGTAAACCTTTTCTTGAACGTGGGTGACCTCCAGATGAACGTCCTTCACCACCTCCCATAGGGTGATCAACCGGGTTCATAGCTACTGGTCTTGTTCTAGGTCTTCTACCTAACCATCTAGATCTACCTGCTTTACCAGAAACGATTAACTGGTGATCTGAGTTAGATACTGCACCAATTGTTGCAGAACACGTTAACAAAATAAGTCTTGTTTCTCCAGAAGGCATTTTGATAGTAGCATATTTACCATCACGAGCCATTAACTGAGCAAATGTACCAGCTGAACGAGCGATTGTAGCTCCCTGACCCGGACGTAACTCGATACAAGAAATAACTGTACCTAGAGGAATTTTGCTCAACGGCATAGTGTTTCCGATTTCCGGAGCCACATCTGCACCTGAAATAACAGTTTGACCTACTTTTAAACCATTTTGTGCAATGATATATCTTTTTTCACCATCAGCATAAGCTAATAACGCGATAAAAGCAGTTCTGTTTGGATCGTACTCGATTGATTTTACTGAAGCTGGAATTCCATCTTTAGTTCTTTTGAAATCGATGATACGATATCTTTGTTTGTGACCACCACCAGTGTAGCGCATGGTCATCTTTCCTTGACTATTTCTACCTCCTGAGTTTTTTTTCGGTGCGATTAATGAACGCTCCGGCTTATCAGTTGTAATAGCGTCAAAACCATTAACAACTCTAAAACGCTGACCCGGGGTAATAGGTTTTAATTTTCTTACTGACATCCTTTTTTACTTAGTTGTTGTAAAAATCTATTGTTTCTCCTTCTTTAACTTGTACGATTGCTTTTTTGTAAGCACTAGTTTTACCGGTAATCATTCCACTTTTTGTATATTTAGTAGAACGATCCGGACGTACATTCATTGTATTAACTTCTACAACAGTTACACCATAGGCAGCCTCAACAGCTTTCTTAATTTGAACTTTGTTAGCTTTTTTATCTACAACGAAACCAAAGCGGTTGAATATTTCACCGTCTTTAGTAACTTTTTCTGTAACGATAGGTTTTATAATGATACTCATGGCCTATTATTTGCTTAAATTTTGTTCAATTCCTTCTAAAGATCCCTCTAAAAGAACTAAATTATTTGCGTTTAATATCGCATAAGTACTTAATTCTGAATTAGTTACAACCGAAGCTTTTTGTAAATTACGAGACGACAAATATACGTTTTTATTTGTATCACCTAATATAAACAATGCTTTTTTGTTATCTAATCCTAACGCTTTCAATACGTTATTGAAATTTTTAGTACTTGGAGCTTCAAAATTGAAGTCTTCTACTACGATTAAATTTGATTCTTGAGCTTTTAATGTTAAAGCTGATTTACGAGCCAAACGCTTTAAAGCTTTATTTAATTTGAAAGAATAGCTTCTTGGTCTTGGACCGAAAACAGTTCCCCCTCCTTTAAACAAAGGACTCTTTTTAGACCCTGCACGAGCAGTACCTGTTCCTTTTTGCTTTTTAATTTTGCGAGTACTACCAGCAACTTCTGCTCTTTCCTTAGCTTTATGTGTACCTTGACGTTGGTTAGCCAAATATTGTTTCACATCTAAGTATAGAGCGTGGTTATTAGGCTCAATTGCGAAAACTGAATCAGAAAGTTGAACTTTTCTTCCAGTTTCTTTTCCGTTGATATCTAATACTTTTACTTCCATTACTTCTGAACGATTACGTAAGAGTTTTTACATCCAGGAACACATCCTTTGATAACAAGCAGGTTCTTTTCAGCAACTACTTTTAAAACTCTAAGATTTTGTACTTTTACATTGTCTCCACCCATTCTTCCAGCCATACGCATTCCTTTGAATACTCTGGAAGGGTAAGATGAAGCACCCACAGAACCCGGCGCTCTTAAACGGTTATGCTGACCATGAGTAACCTGTCCAACACCACCAAAACCGTGACGTTTTACAACACCCTGGAAACCTTTACCTTTAGAAACACCTTGAACATCTACAAACTCTCCTTCAGAGAATAGATCTACAGTGATAACATCACCTAATTTGTGCTCATTTTCAAATCCTTGGAACTCAACAACTTTCTTCTTAGCAACAGTTCCAGCTTTTTTGAAGTGACCTTCAGCAGCTTTATTTGTTTGCTTTTCAGCTTTGTCATCGAAACCAAGTTGAAGAGCTTCATACCCGTCAACCTCTACGGTTCTGACTTGGGTAACAACGCAAGGACCAACCTCAATAACGGTACAAGGGATGTTTTTCCCGTTCTCATCAAAGATGCTAGTCATTCCGATTTTCTTTCCGATTAACCCAGACATACTTAACTAATTAATTATTAATAATATATTAAACTCATTTTTTGAGTGCGCAAAAGTAAGCATTATGTTTTGAAAAACAAAACATAATGCTTAAATATTTTAATTTGAGTATTTTATCACACTTTGATCTCAACTTCAACTCCACTTGGAAGCTCTAATTTCATTAGAGCGTCGATAGTTTTTGAAGAAGAAGAATAGATATCTAACAATCTTTTGTATGAACTCACTTCAAATTGCTCTCTTGATTTTTTGTTTACGTGCGGAGAACGTAATACAGTGAAAATCTTTTTGTGAGTTGGTAATGGAATAGGACCAGTTACCACAGCACCTGTACTTTTTACAGTTTTTACGATTTTTTCTGCTGATTTATCAACCAACATGTGATCGTAAGATTTTAATTTTATTCTGATCTTTTGACTCATCTTGATAAAAATTAAGCGTTACCTTTTGCTTTTTTAATTACTTCATCTGAAATATTAGATGGAGTTTGCTCATAGTGCGAGAATTCCATAGTAGAAGTTGCACGACCTGATGACAATGTTCTTAATGTAGTAACATAACCAAACATTTCAGAAAGCGGCACGTTTGCTTTAATAGTTTTAGCACCGTTTCTATCACCCATATCATTAACCTGACCTCTACGACGGTTCAAGTCACCTACGATATCACCCATGTTTTCTTCTGGAGTAATAACTTCGATTTTCATGATTGGTTCTAAGATTACAGCTCCGGCAGCTTTAGCCACTTCTTTGTAACCCATTTTCGCTGCCAATTCGAACGATAAAGCATCCGAGTCCACCGCGTGGTAAGAACCATCCAATAAGGTAACTTTTAAACTATCTACAACATATCCAGCCAAAGGACCCGTTTTCATTGCTTCACGGAAACCTTTTTCTACTGCAGGGATATATTCTTTAGGAACGTTACCACCTTTAACTTCATTCACAAACTGCAATCCTACAGCTGGTTTACCATCAACAGCTTCAGCCGGCTCTAAACGGAAAACGATATCCCCGAATTTACCACGACCTCCAGACTGCTTCTTGTACACCTCTCTGTGTTGAGCAGATTTAGTAAACGCTTCTTTGTACTCAACTTGCGGCTCACCTTGGTTAACTTCCACTTTGAACTCACGTTTCATACGATCTACTAAGATATCCAAGTGAAGCTCACCCATACCTGAGATAATTGTTTGACCTGAAGCCTCATCAGTTCTAACTGTAAACGTTGGATCTTCCTCAGCTAATTTAGCTAAAGCCATACCCATTTTATCTACATCAGCTTTTGTTTTAGGCTCAATAGCGATACCAATTACCGGATCAGGGAATTTCATTGACTCCAGAATAATTGGGTGTTTTTCATCACACATTGTATCTCCAGTCTTGATATCCTTAAATCCAACTGCCGCTCCAATATCTCCAGCCTCGATGTACTCGATTGGATTTTGTTTATTAGCGTGCATTTGGTAGATACGTGAAATACGCTCTTTGTTTCCTGAACGAGTATTCAAAATATAAGAACCCGCATCCAAACGACCAGAATAAGCACGGAAGAAAGCTAAACGACCAACATAAGGGTCAGTAGCGATTTTAAATGCTAAAGCCGCGAAAGGCTCTTTTACATCTGGACGACGTAAGATTTTAGTTTGATCTTCTTCTAATAAATCAGCATCATCAGGGTGAATACCCTCAATACCTTCTTTATCTAAAGGAGATGGTAAATATTTACAAACTGCATCCAACATAAACTGAACTCCTTTATTTTTGAAAGAAGAACCAGCAATCATAGGAATGATAGCCATGTCGATAGTTGCAGCTCTTAATGCAGCGTTGATTTCGTCCTCAGTAATTGAGTTCTCATCTTCCATATATTTGTCAAGTAGATTTTCATCATACTCAGCAACCGCTTCAATTAAGATTGATCTGTATTCTTTAACTTCAGCAACCATATCAGCAGGAATATCAACAATATCAAAAGTTGCCCCTTGAGTTGCATCATGCCATATAATAGCTTGGTTTTTTACTAAGTCAACTACACCTTTAAAGTCGTTTTCCTCACCGATTGGTAAAGTAATCGCAACTGCGTTAGATTTTAACATATCTCTAACTTGCTGACAAACATTTAAGAAGTTAGAACCTTGACGGTCCATTTTGTTCACGAATCCCATACGAGGAACTCTGTACTGATCAGCTAATCTCCAGTTAGTCTCAGACTGAGGCTCAACACCATCAACCGCAGAGAATAAGAACACTAAACCATCTAATACACGCAATGAACGGTTTACCTCTACTGTAAAGTCAACGTGACCTGGAGTATCGATAATATTAAAGTGGTATGGTTTAGACTCAGGAGTTAATTTACCTTGCTCAGTTGGAAAACTCCACTCACAAGTTGTCGCTGCAGAAGTAATAGTAATACCTCTCTCCTGCTCTTGCGCCATCCAGTCCATGGTTGCTGCACCATCGTGCACCTCACCAATTTTGTGTGATTTTCCAGTATAAAATAAGATACGCTCTGTTGTTGTTGTTTTACCAGCATCAATGTGAGCAGCGATACCTATGTTTCTTGTGAATTTTAAATCTCTAGCCATTTCTTTATGAATTAAAATCTAAAGTGAGAGAATGCTTTGTTAGCTTCTGCCATTTTGTGAGTATCCATTCTTTTCTTAACAGCAGCCCCTTCTTCTTTAGCAGCAGCCAAGATTTCAGAAGCAAGTTTTCCTGCCATAGATTTTTCGTTTCTTCTTCTTGCATAAAGAATTAACCATTTCATCGACATAGAAATTTTTCTATCCGGACGAATTGGCATTGGGATTTGGAATGTAGCACCACCTACACGACGAGAACGAACTTCTACGTGAGGCATAACGTTAGTTAAAGCATCTTTCCAAATTTCTAATGCTGTTTTTTCAGCATCTTGCTTTTTATTTTCAACGATTTCCAATGCATCGTAGAAAACTGCAAAAGCAGTCGATTTTTTACCATCCCACATTAAGTTATTCACAAAACGCGTTACTAACTGATCGTTAAATTTCGGATCTGGTAAAAGAGGTCTTTTTTTGGCCTGTCTTTTTCTCATGTCTTTTTTTTAAAAGTTTAGATGTTTAGGAGTTTAGAAGTTTAAAACTTAAACTAGAACTCTAAACGGTTAAACATTAATTACTTTTTGTCTTTAGGGCGTTTTGCACCATACTTAGATCTTCTTTGTAAACGACCGTTAACTCCGGCAGTATCCAAAGCACCACGTACGATGTGGTATCTAACTCCTGGTAAATCTTTTACCCTTCCACCTCTAACTAATACTATCGAGTGCTCTTGTAGATTGTGTCCTTCACCCGGGATGTAAGCATTTACTTCATTACCATTAGTCAAACGCACACGCGCAACTTTACGCATTGCTGAGTTTGGCTTTTTAGGTGTAGTAGTATACACACGCGTACAAACCCCTCTTCTTTGAGGACAAGAATCTAAAGCAGCCGATTTACTCTTCTTAGTTAATTTGGCTCTTCCAGTTCTTACTAATTGTTGAATTGTTGGCATAATTAATACTAAATTATTTACTGTTTATAAAATCCCGCAAATTACGGGGTTGCAAATGTATAGATTAATTTTCAAAAAACAAACTCTAAATAATTAATTTTCAGCGCAGTTGTTTTTACCGCTTTCAATCTGGATTTTTTACTTTATTTTTAGCCAAAATATTTCTTTTGAGAACAAAATTTTTCATTGCCTTTATTATGTTTTTCTTCCAAAACAACTTTGGACAGCATCTGCATTTAAAAATTTCTTCGGAACAGGCATCTGAAAAAACCATCATTGACTCAACCAACTACAACAAACTGCACAAGAATGCAAAATCAATCGAAAACGAGATCAATTCGGTCTCAAACCAACTGATCCGCAAAGGCTATTTAAGAATTCAAAAAAACGAATTAAAAAAAGCAAACGACTCAACATTCGACATCAAACTTGCTTTAGGAGAAAAAACCAAACACCTATATATATGTCTTGACCAAAATTCAAAATTTTTAAATGCCGAAAACGACACCATTAAATTAAAATTTGAAAACACTGAAGATTTTTTAAACCAAAGCCTGAATAAATTAGAAAAAAAAGGACAGTCACTAGCCCGGCTTCAGCTGATTAATTTTAGAAACTGGAATAACAAACTTTACGCTGACCTGGAAATCAAAATTGAAAAAAACAGAAAAATTGACGATATCATTATAAATGGAAATTCAAAATTCCCCGAAAGTCATTTAAAACAACTAAAAAGGCAATACACAAAAAAAACATTCAATCAGGAAACACTAAAAAAGCTTCATTCAGAAATAGAAAAATTCAAATTTGTAAAACAAACCAAATACCCGGAAATACTTTTTACCCAAGACTCCACTAAAATCTACACCTATCTTGAAAAAACAAAACCTAATTCATTTGACGGATTCATTGGCTTCAACAACATTGAAAATAAATTAAAATTAAACGGATATCTGGATCTAAAACTTATGAATATTTTAAATACAGGAGAAAAATTCAATATTTTCTGGAAAAGCAACGGCAATCAACAAAAAACTTTTGACACCAATATAGAACTACCCTATATACTCAAAAGCCCATTAGCCATAAAAGCCCAATTAAACATCTTCAAACAGGACAGCACTTTTCAAAACGCAAAAACCGAAATCGATCTGGGATATTATATCAAGTATAACTCCAAAATATACATAGGCTATCAAAGCACCGAATCAAGCGACATCCAAAATACAAACAATACAACAATAAGTGATTTCAACAGTAACTTTTTCACTACACAATTTGAATATTCAAATTCAAACAGCAATGATCTTTTATTCTCTGAAAAAACAAGGCTAAACATAAAGACAGGATTCGGCTCCCGGGTCAGCAACCTAAAAAAAAACAAGCAGCACTTCACCCAGATAAACATCTCACATAATTTCTATCTAAACAACAAAAATATAATAAACATAACCAGTTATAATTTTTACTTAAAAAGCGACAGTTATATTATAAACGAACTTTATCGTTTCGGAGGCTCAAACTCCATAAGAGGTTTTAACGAAAACAGCCTCCAGGGAAATATATCCACATTACTGACAACTGAATACAGATACGTGTTTAATCAAAGTTTTTATTTACATTCCATAATTGATTACGGGTATTTCGAAGATAAAACCACCAGCCTTACATCCAATTTAAAAAGCTTTGGTTTTGGTGCCGGTTTACTAACAAAAAACGGAACACTAAACATTGCTTTTGCCAACGGCAGCACAAAATCCAAAAACAAAACAAACCAAAACTCAATATTTCACATTTCTTACAAAACGCATTTTTAACTTTTTTTTAAAAAAATTACAAAATTTAACTAGGAAAAAAAATAATAAATCCCCATATTTGCGGATAACTAATCAATAAATTTAATTATGAGATCAAAATTCAAATGGATTTTTACGCTTATCTTAGCGCTAACAGTTCAGTTTTCTTTTGCTCAAGAGAAAACCATTACTGGAACGGTGACAGACGCTACTGGACCGCTACCTGGTGTTAATGTAGTTGTAAAAGGTACAACTAGAGGAGTTCAAACCGGCTTTGACGGAAACTATTCAATCAAAGCAAAAGAAGGAGAAATTCTTGTATTTTCATTCCTAGGAATGAATGAAACTTCAAGAACAGTAGGAGCTTCAAACACTGTTAATGTAGTTTTACAAGAAGGAGCAAATCAGTTAACCGAAGTAGTTGTTACTGCTATGGGTATCAAAAAAGAGAAAAAAGCTTTAGGATACGCTTCTCAGGAGGTTAAAGGTGCTGATATTGCAGACACTCCTGTAACTAACTTTGCTGATGCTTTATCAGGAGAAGTAGCTGGTCTTAACATTCAGTCTTCAGGAACAATGGGTGGCTCAAGTAACATTCAAGTACGTGGCTTTAACTCAATCTCTGGAAACAATCAGGCTTTAATAATCATTGACGGTACACCTGTTTTAAATGAGACCAACAACAGTGCGGATCAAAGAACAGGTAGAGGTGGTTATGACTATGGTAATGCTGCTTCAGACATCAACCCTGATGATATTGAAAGCTTAAACGTTTTAAAAGGAGCCGCTGCAACAGCTCTTTACGGTTCAAGAGGTGCTAATGGTGTAATTATTATCACAACTAAAAAAGGAAAAAAATCAGATACCATTGGAGTTTCAGTTAGCACAGCGTTAACTGCCGGTAATGTAGACAAAGAAACATTACCAAAATACCAAAATAAATATGGTGCTGGTTATGGACGTTTTTATGGCGCAGATGAAGACCAATATTTTAACGATCAATTTGATGTTAATGGTGACGGAATAAATGACTTGTCAGTTCCTTTTGGTGAGGATGCATCTTATGGAGGAGCATTTGATCCTAATTTATTAGTATATCAATGGAACTCTCTTTACCCTGAATTACCAACTTACCATCAGGCAACACCATGGGTAGGTGCTAGAAATAATCCAAATTCAATTTTTGAAACAGCACTGGCAACTAACAACAATGTTTCTTTTGGAAAATCAACTGAAACTTCTTCTTTCAGAGTAGGCTTTACAAATAGAATTCAAAATGGTGTTATGCCAAACAGTTCAATCAAAAAGAACACTTTAACTTTTTCAGGATCTCAGGATTTAAGCAGTAAATTAAAAATCAGCACAGATTTTTCTTATACTAACACAAAAGGAAAAGGTAGAAACGGTACAGGTTATGACTCAAGAAACCCAATGCAGGCATTCAGACAATGGTGGCAAACTAACGTTGACATCATGGATCAGAAAAATGCTTTCTTCAACACAGGCAAAAACGTAACATGGAACGTAACAAACTACGATGATACATCACCTCTTTACACAGATAACGTTTGGTGGACACTTTTCAAAAACTATCAAAACGATAGCCGTGACAGATTCTTAGGTAACTTTACATTAAATCAAAAAGTAACTAATTGGTTCAATGTAATGGGACGTTTCTCATATGACACTTACACTGAAATAAGAGAAGAGAGAGTTGAAGTTGGATCAGTTGACGTATCAGACTATACAGTAACACAAAGAAAAGCTTCTGAATACAACTATGATTTAATTGGTACCTTCAATTTTAATATTACAGAAAATTTGAAATTTGACGGTTTGGCTGGTTTCAACATGAGAGTTAATAAATTGAATTCTCTTGCAATGTCAACAAATGGTGGTTTAAACACCCCTGGTTTATTTACAATTGCAAACTCTGCGAATCCTCTAACTTCAGATGATTATGCCAAAAATGATATCAATAAAAAAGTTGACGGTTTATATGCAAAAGCTGGAATCAATTTCAAAGACACTTTCTATCTAGATGGAACTATCAGAACCGACAGATCTGCATCGTTACCAAAAGAAAACAACAGATATTATTACCCATCAGTTACTACAAGTTTTATATTCTCTAACTTATTAAAACAAGACTGGTTGACTTTTGGTAAAATAAGAGCAAATTATGCTGAAGTTGGTAATGACACTGATCTATATCAAGTTTACAACACTTATGATATCAATCCTGGTTTTGGAGGTTCTTCAAGCGCAAGTAACCCTGGGTTTTTTAACAACCCAAAATTATTACCTGAAACTTCAAAAGATTACGAATTTGGTTTGGAGATGCAGTTTTTTAACAGAAGATTTGGATTTGACGTATCTTACTACAATAGAAAAACTATTGACTTAATTACGCCGCTTGCTGTATCAACTGCAACAGGAGCAACAAATTTATGGTTAAACGGTGCTGATTTAGAAAACAAAGGTATCGAGGCTATGGTTAATGCAACTCCTATCAAAATGAAAGATTTCTCTTGGGACATCAAAGTAAACTTTGCTAAAAATGAGAACGAAGTTACTCGTTTAGCTGAAGGAGTTGAATTTATACAATTAGCTGCTGTACAAGGCGGTGTTACATTAGGAGCGCAACTAGGCGAAGCATTTGGAGTAATCAGAGGTAGAGATTTTGTATACCTGAATGGTCAAAAAGTTGTTCAACCAAACGGTTATTACTTAAGAACAGCTGGAAGTAACGAAGTTATAGGTAACATCCAACCTGATTGGACAGGTGGGGTTAAAAACAACTTCAAATACAAAAATATTAATTTAGGATTCTTAATTGATGTACAAAAAGGCGGTGATGTATTCTCATTGGATACTTATTACGGTTACGCTACAGGTTTATACGACTTTACTGCAGGAAACAACCATTTAGGCAATCCTGTACGTGATGCGGTATCTAATGGTGGTGGTGTTATTTTGCCAGGTGTACAAGCAGACGGAACTCCAAATACAGTTGTTGCAAACGCAACTACTTACGCAAACCCTTGGGGATACGCTAGAACTCCACAAGCAGCGCATGTTTACGATGCTTCATTCGTAAAATTGAGAGAAGTAAGCTTAACTTACAACTTTTCAAAATCAATAGCTGAATCATTACATCTAAGTAATTTATCATTCTCTTTATTAGGACGCAACTTATGGATTATCCATAAAAACACTCCTTACACTGACCCAGAAGCTGGTTTAAGTGCAGGAAACATTCAAGGATATCAATCTGGTGCTTATCCAAGTGTAAGAGAAATTGGTGGAAGCTTAAAATTTGAATTCTAAAAATTGAAAATTATGAAAAAATATATAATAGCTTTATCAGCTTTAGTCATGGCCAGTAGTTGCGCCACTGATGAAGCGTATGATAGTGCAAATCAAAACCCGAACAAACCAACTCAGGTTACTTCAGATGCTTTATTCACATCTGCGACAAAAACTCTTTTCGACCAAAATGAGAGTACAAGTGTTAACTCAAATATTTTCAGGTTATTATCACAATATTGGACTGAAACAACCTATATTGATGAAGCAAATTACGATTTGGTAACTAGAAATATCCCTCAAAATTACTGGTCAAACATTTACAGAAATGTGTTATTTGATTTAAAAGATGCTAAAACAAGAGCAAACAATGCAAATAAAAAAGCAATGATTGAAGTTGTTGAAGTATATACATGGCAACAAATGGTAGATACTTTTGGAGACATTCCTTACAGCGCGGCTCTTCAAGGTTCTGCAGATCCAACGCCAGTTTATGACGACGCTGCTGATATCTATGCTGATTTATTAGTTCGTTTAAATAGTGCATTAGCAAATTTTAATCCAAATCCTGCAAGTGTTTCTGAACAAGGATTTACAACTTCTGATGTAATTTATCATGGTGATATCAACCACTGGTTGAAATTCGCAAATTCATTGAAGTTAAAAATTGCAATGAGACTTTCAGATGTTAATGCATCAGTTTCTAAAACAGCTGCTGAACAAGCAGTTGCAGCAGGTGTATTTACTTCAAATTCTGACAATGCTACTATTCAGTACGAAGCAAACCCTACAAATGCAAATCCATTATGGGTTGACTTAGTTCAAAGTAACAGAACAGATTTCGTAGTAGCAAATACTGTTGTTGACTATATGAATGCTAAAAATGACCCAAGACGCGAATTTTATTTTGACGATAATTTAGTTGGTGGTTATGAAGGTGGTACTTATGGAGCAAGTAACAACTACAACTCAAAAACTCACATTGGTGATTTAATGCACCAACAAACATTTAGAGGTGTTTTACTTGATTATTCTGAAGTTCAATTCTTGTTAGCTGAAGCAGCTGCTAGAACTTACAACACTGGTAGTTCTGTAACTACTCATTATAACAATGCAATTACAGCATCTATGCAGGATTGGGGAGTATCTTCTTCAGATATTACAACTTACTTACTAAGACCTGATGTAGCTTATGCAACTGCAGCTGGTGATTGGAGACAAAAAATTGGATTCCAATTTTGGTTGGCAATGTACAACAGAGGACATGAAGGATGGTCTGTATACAGAAAATTCGATACTCCTGCCATGAACGTACCTCCAATTTCTGAAGAGGCTGTACCAACAAGACTTACTTATCCTTTAAATGAACAAACTCTTAACAAAACAAATTATACAGCTGCTGCATCTGCAATAGGTGGTGATTTGAAAGGAACTAAATTGTTCTGGGATGTAAATTAATATATGTTTGATAAACATAAACTAAAACCACCGTTAACACGGTGGTTTTTTTATATCTTTGCCTCATGGAAAAAGAAAACCAAATTTTCGGAATCAGAGCTATTATTGAAGCTGTAAATGCAAAAAAAGAAATTGACAAAGTATTCATCCAAAAAGAAGCACAAGGTGACTTAATGGGTGAATTGCTTAAAACATTAAAAAGAAACAACATCAATTTCAGTTATGTTCCGGTTGAAAAATTAAACAAGCTTACACACAACAATCATCAAGGAGCTGTAGCAACAATTGCTCCAATTTCATTTGTCAGCCTGGAGAACTTAGTAGAGTCGGTACTGGAAAACGGTAAAACTCCGTTATTTTTGATTTTAGACCAATTAAGCGATGCAAGAAATTTTGGTGCTATAATCCGTACTGCAGAATGTACTGGAGTTGACGGAATAATTGTTCAAAAACAAGGCTCTGCCCCTGTTAATGGTGACACTGTAAAAACTTCTGCCGGTGCTGTTTTCAACGTTCCTATCTGCAAAGTGGACCACATAAAAGATGCTGTATTTTATCTTCAAGGCTCAGGTATCAAAACTGTTGCTGCAACTGAAAAAACAGACAATAATTTATATGACCTTTCCTTAAATGAACCTGTTGCAATTATTATGGGCAGTGAAGACAAAGGTGTGAATCCTTCGGTTTTAAAAATTGTGGATGAAAAAGCAAAACTACCTATGTTCGGAACTATTTCATCATTAAATGTTTCTGTTGCTTGCGGGGCTTTTTTATATGAAGCTGTAAGACAAAGACAATAAATTTCAGATATTAGATTTTGAATTCAGGTTTTTGATTTTTTCTCAAAAATCTGAATTTTCTTTTTTTGTTTTATACTCATAAATAACAGGCAGATTTGAAACAAAATAATCCCATTTTTCCAATTCCATTTCCCGCATTCTGGAACTTGAAATAAAATTTCCTTTTTCATCAAAATGTTTCATAAAAGGATCATTACTTGAATCATAATCAGGCTTCTGCCATTCATAAATCACTGGTTTTTGATAGATTTCTGTCTGAAAAATCCAACTCATTACAAGTCCGACTACAAATCCTGATAAATGAGCTTCCCAAGATATATGCTCTTCTGCGCTTGGAAAAACATACCAAATCATTCCACCGTACAACAAAACTATTGTAAAAGACAGTGCCACTAAACGGTAATATTTAGTATGTAAGCCTTTAAAAAACATAAAACTGGCTAAAACATACACTAAGCCACTGGCTCCTATATGATAGCTTTCTCTACCAATTAACCAAGTACCGATTCCAGACAAAACAATCCCGTAACAAAGGACTTTAAAAGACTGCTCTCTGTAAAAGTACCTGACACAGGCCAATAAAAAAATAAGCGGCAATGAATTATTAAAAAGATGACTGATATCTCCATGTAAAAAAGGGCTTAAAACAATACCCTGCAATCCGGACAAAGTTCTTGGCAGAATACCGAATTCGGTTAAATTAATTTTAAATTGTCTCTCAAACCAAAATACAATCCAAAGCAATAGGACAAAATACAAAGGCAATAAAACAACCGAAGGAGTAAATTTGAATTCATTTTCTTTCATGTCTTTACCTCATCAAAAATATAACCAAAACTAATTTAATGAAGTTTTGTCATACTTGATTTACAGATTTGAAAATGAGTCAATTTAAAATCAGTAAAAAAACTATTTATTACATTAAATTTGTCTGATATTTTAGATTCACACAAAACCTTAGGTATTTTCAATCTTCAAATTAAAAACATTTGCTAATTAAAAATGGATGCACCTTTAGCCGAACGTATAAGACCCAAAACACTGGAAGATTATATCAGCCAAAGTCACTTGGTTGGTGAGAATGGTTCTTTAACCAATCAAATTACACGGGGTATTATTCCTTCTTTGATTTTATGGGGACCGCCAGGCACAGGAAAAACAACTCTGGCACAAATTATTGCTAATTCTAGTAACAGACCTTTTTACGAGTTAAGTGCGATAAATTCAGGTGTAAAAGATGTAAGAGAAGTCATTGACAAAGCGAAACAAAGCGGCGGTTTATTTACGGCTAAAAATCCCATACTTTTTATCGACGAGATTCATCGCTTCAGTAAATCACAGCAAGACTCTTTACTGGCAGCAGTTGAAAAAGGCTGGGTAACGCTTATTGGAGCGACTACAGAAAATCCAAGTTTTGAAGTAATTCCCGCTTTATTGTCACGTTGTCAGGTTTATATTTTAAATGCATTCTCTAAAGAGGATTTAGAAACCCTCCTCCATCGTGCTATTGCAACAGACGAAATTTTAAAAAGTAAAAAGATTAACTTAAAAGAAACAGAAGCTTTATTAAGGTTATCAGGAGGTGACGGAAGAAAGCTTTTAAATATTTTTGAACTTGTCATTAATGCTGCTGATGTTTCAACAAGCTCAGATTTAATCGAAATCACTAATGAAAGAGTAATGCAGTTGGTTCAAAAAAACACTGTTTTATACGACAAAACCGGCGAACAGCATTATGACATCGTTTCTGCTTTTATAAAATCGATTCGAGGAAGCGATCCAAATGGCGCTGTATACTGGTTAGCCAGAATGATTGAAGGTGGTGAAGATGTTAAATTTATCGCCCGCAGAATGCTTATCCTTGCTAGTGAAGATATAGGAAATGCCAATCCAACTGCTTTAATCATGGCCAATAATACTTTTCAGGCCGTAACTACAATTGGTTATCCAGAAAGCAGAATTATTTTAAGTCAATGTGCTATTTATTTAGCGGCTTCGGCAAAAAGCAACGCAAGTTATATGGCCATAGGAAAAGCCCAGCAAATAGTAAAGCAAACAGGTGATTTACCGGTTCCTTTACATTTACGAAATGCACCTACAAAACTCATGAAAGAATTAGGTTATGGTGATGAATATAAGTATTCTCATGATTTCCCAAATAACTTTGCAGAACAGGAATTCCTTCCAGAAGAAATTTCGGAAACTAAATTCTTTGAACCGGGAGAAAATGCACGTGAAAAAGAATTACGTCAATTTCTTAAAAACAGATGGAAAGACAAATATGATTATTAGAATTTAATATCCAGTTTTTCAGATACAACTTTTTCACCATCTACAAATTCAAAAAACCATGTGCTTTCTTTGTAAAGCACAATGCCATTTCTGCCTTTAAATGTTGTAAGGAATAAATCAGGTTTTGATGTTCTGTATAACGTAAGCTCTGTAGAAGATAATTTATCGGTAATTTTATAAAAAAGTTCGTTCTTTTGAGTTAAGACTTTAACTTCGGCCACTTCTACTTTATCAATTTTCTTAAGTTTTTCCTGAGCTTCTTCATCAAAATAGGTTTTCCCAGAGTATTTGTATTTTGCCTTTTCAAAAGTTTTTAAAGCTTGAATAGCAGCTAAATTATAAGATACTGCGTACTCTTTCTCTCTGCTTTCGCCTAAATCTGTTGAAAACAAAACCGTACCATAACAATCTTTAAAAACAAACTTTATTTTTGTTACAAACATTGTATTTTCTTCAACACCATCAACGTAAATTTTATTGCATTTATAGTCCAGAAAACCCTCAGGCAGATTATCAGTAGACAGATAGGCCACAAAACCTTTTTCCTTTAAAAATGCTTTGACAGTAGCATTTACCCTATATTCATTATCTGATTTTTGAAAAGAAAATTTAGCGGGTATGATAGCCATATTATAATCATTCAACGATTGCCCGAAAGATATCATTGAAATTAAAAGAACCACGATTACTGCTGTTTTTTTCATTAGAATATTTTTTTGAGTTCCACTAAGTTAGTGATTTGTTTGATGGATTGCGACACTTCAATTGACTCAGGATTAAAAAAAACAGCCTCTATACCAAATTTTATTGCTCCTCCTATATCAGCATCAAGACAATCACCTATCATGATACTTTCATTTTTTAAAGCATTGGCTGTTTTTAAAGCGTGTTCAAAAATTCCCGAATGCGGTTTTTTTACCCCAGCCATTTCGGAATTTGTAACGGTATCAAAAAAATGATGTATTCCTGAATTGTTAAGCTTCTTGAATTGAACTTCGGCAAATCCGTTAGTGATAATATGAAGTTTATACTTTTTGTGAAGGTACTCCAATGTTTCCACGCAACCTTCAAACAAATGATTACTGTTAGGCAGATGCTCAATATATTCTTCTGAAATTACATCTATCAATTCATCTGAAATTTCAATAGTAAGTTTTGAAAAAGTATCCTTTAAACGCTTGTATCGGAGTTCATCATGTGTAATCTGATTGTTTTGATACAATTTCCAGCAAGCCTGATTTATAGGAGCATAAATTTTCACAAAATCTTTTACCGAAATTGATGGAAAGTGTTTTAACAAAATAAACTCAAATGCTTTCTCAGAATTTCTGTCAAAATCCCAAAGAGTATGGTCTAAATCAAAAAAAATATGCTTTATGTTTGAATACATTTGTTTTAGTATATAAAAGAATTTTGACTTCGAGAACCTCAGTCAACAATTCGAGAACCTCAGTCAACAATTCCAGTCAACAATTCGTGAGCACGAGTCCACAGGACTACTCCCCTTTTACGATTACGACATCTTCAAGATTGTACATCCAGTTATCAACGTCGGTTTCATTAATTTTTAAAGTTCCAACAATAGTAACAAACTGATCTGTGCGTAGTTTTACTTTTCCGGCTCTGAATTTAAGTCCCGCTATGGTCTCAGGTCCTGCTTTACCGCAAAAGAAACACGAAGCAAACACATTTTTGCTGATTGCATAATTCACATTGTCAATAGGCACAATAAAACCGGAAATAACAACCTTTTTATTATTACGCATTTTAATTTCTGGACTAATCACCGGATAATCCACCAATCCATAGTCTTTGTGCTGTTTTTTGACAAATTTTATCTGTCCTAATTTTTTCCAGGTCAGCGTATCGCTTACGATAGATTTTGTTTGCTTTTTTAATGTTTCGGAAGTAAAATCATTACTTTTAAAACTTAACAGTGATAAACTGATCACCGATATAAAAACTATCCATTTACCCATTTGCCAGTGTTTTTGATATGTTCATTGTATATGCTTTTATGGCCGGAAGCAATGCTGAAATCACGCCTAACAAAAGCGTTACGATTAGTAACAATCCTTCTTTTTCCCAAATCACCTCAAAAGGATTGAATCCAATTTTAAAATCATTCTCTGAAGCATTTGAAAGCATTTCCAGTGCAAATCTACCAATAATCGTTCCAAAGCAAAAGCCCAGAACGCATAAAAACATACTTTCCAAAAGTACTAAAATAAACATTTGCAGTCTTGAAGCTCCTTGTAGTCTAAGTAATGCAAATTCATATTTTCTTTCCTTTAAACGATTGTATAAAGCTATAAAAATACTGACACCTGAAATAAGCATAATCCCGTAAGCTAAATACTCCAGTGTTTTAAGCCCCACACCAAACAAAGTAAACAATCGGTTGATTTCGATTGCGGGCGAAACCGCCTGCATTTTTGTATTTTGCGCAATCATTCTTGGCCATGTCATAATAGCCATTTTATTTCTGAATTTTAACAATACAGAGGTAATTTCTTTCGGCTCTTCTTCATGCGCATGTAATTCGTTACCTCCATCATGATTTTCATGCATTTGCCAGACACTCTCTATATTACTTAACACAAGATTATCAACAACTTTTCCTGTTGGCGAAGCAATTCCTGACACTTTATATTCAAACTCTTCATGTTTTTCTCCTTCTTTTGCCTCTCCATGTGTCCCGTGAAATGTATCCCCTATTTTAAGATTTAATTTTTGAGCAATAACAGCACCTAAAACCACTTCCATGTTTTTTTCAAACATTTTCCCTTGAATGATTTTAGAACCAAATTTCTCTAGATAATCTGGTGTAGTTCCCACAATTTTATACCCCAAATAATTATCTCCAAAGGCTAACGGAATTGCCTTATGAACAAACGGATGACGCATCCATACTTTAGCGGAATCATAATTAATATTTCCTGTTGGAGCATCAACTTGGTAAACCGAAGAAAGTACCAACTGCAATGGACTTCCCTGTGCTCCTAAAACCAAATCAATATCATCAGCATTACTTGAAAATTGCTCCTCAAATTGTTTTTGCAATAAAATCAACAAGGTAATAATAGCCACACTGGATGCCAGCAATAAAACACTGAGCGCTGTGTTAAGCGGTTTAAACCAAATATTACGCCATGCCAGTTTTGCTATCATGATAATGAAATTTGGTTAACAAATCGTTCTTTCAATCTCGAATCGTGCGTTACGATCACTAATGCGGTTTGGTATTCTTTTGCTAAAGCTTCCAGTAAGTTGGCAACTTTTTGTGTATTGTCGTCGTCTAAACTGGACGTAGGTTCATCAGCAAGAACCAGCTTTGGTCTATTAATTAAAGCGCGGGCAATTGAGGCTCTTTGCTGTTGCCCCACACTCAATTGCGACGGCAGTTTATGAAAGTGATTTCCTAAATCCAAGTGTTCAAGAATTGCTTTTGCTTCTTCCGTTTTCTTTTTTCCATCTGCCAGCCATGAAGCTAAAACAACATTCTCTAAAACCGATAATGACTCGACAAAATGATTTTGCTGCAGAATAATACCAATGTTTTCTCCGCGGAATTTATCCAAAGCTTTATTTGAAAACGAACCAATATTTGTTCCATCAAAAAGCATTTCCCCTGAGAGCGGTCTAAGCATTCCTGCCAGTAAATGCAGCAACGTAGTTTTTCCAACTCCTGAATTTCCCGTAATCAACAATGTTTCTGAGGCATTACATGAAAAATCAGGAAATTTCAAAGGCGAATTTTGATCGTAAGCAAATGTAAGATTCTTAACTGCAATCATAGGTTCAAATAAGTTGACGCAAGTTAAAAATTAACACCTTAAATTCTCTTAAAATTATCCAAATATTCTTTTATCAAACGGAAAATCGGTCTGATCGATAATTTTTATCCTTTTAAAATCCTCATGATACGGATTGATCAGAAAATTAAAATCCCCTTTCACAACGGCAGAAGGTACTTTTAAAAGACAGGCATCATTATTTCTGATAAACTCATCACCTATTATCTGTGTGGCAAAACTATGCGGAAACACATTCCATCCTTTAACCAGATCTGTTTCATCAATGGTTACAAAAGGTATATCATCAGGAATTTCAACAGTAAGCATCACAAAATCATTTGGTAAAGTTGCCAATGATAAATGAACAGCAACTTCAGCCATTGACAATGCACGGCTTTGTGCAGTGTAAACCACTTCTGTTCCTTTTGAATTCCAACGCCCGCCGCAAATAGACGCACCTTTTCCGGACAACGTGATAGGATGCTTTTTTCTGGCTAATCTAAAAACTTCCATTACGCAAAAATTCCGTAGTCAATTTTATGAAGTTCATTGATAACCATTTCCTTTCCGTAAGAATCTTTAAGCAATTCGATAGGCATCAAATTTCCCAATGCAAATGAAGGTGTTTTCAACCAAGCATAAAAAGCAGTTTGCGTATCAAACACTTCCAAGCCCAAGTTAGTCACTTCAGCCAGTTCAAATATTTTTTCTGACTGGATAGGTTTGAAAATATAATCTTCCTTTGCTTTACCTCTTTGCAATGATTTTGTAGAAATCCCGAGAAAAGAAGCCCAATCATCATCATTAAAAGGAGTTACTTCTTTTATTAACGAAAACAATTCAAATGAAACACCTTCGCGAATAGCATACACCAGCAGCATTTTGTTTTTTAAAAAATCACTGTAACCAATATTTTTATTGATAAGTTTATAACCGCTTTCACGTTCCACTTTAGACACATACACTTTTATTGCCTTATCCAATTGTGCTCTGTGATTAATTTTGATTGCTTCCATAAAAAGACATTTGTCAAACAAAATTAAGACATTTGTCTGTGAATTTTGCAAATTTTATAATAAATTTTCATCAGCAAAGCTTACATAAGCATTTTGACACACAATAAGATGATCCAAAACTTGAATTTCAAGGTATTTTCCTGCCTCTTGAAGCTTTCTGGTTATTTGCTTATCTGCTTCGCTGGCCTGCAGTTTTCCTGAAGGATGATTATGTACTAAAATAACACTGATGGCAAAATGTTCAAATGCGATTTTAAAAATCAATCTTGAATCCACAACAGTTCCTGTAATACCTCCTTTACTGATTTGCGATTTATAAATTACTTTATTCGAATTATTAAGATACAGCACCCAAAATTCCTCATGGGGCAATTCCCCTATTATAGGCTGCATGATTTCAAAAACTGCTTTGCTGGAGGTTATCTTTTTTAATTCGGAAGCAGCTTCATTTTGCCTGCGTTTGCCCAACTCTAAAGCCGAAGCAATAGAAATGGCCTTTGCCTCTCCTACTCCTTTAAACTGCATGAGTTGCTGTACTGAAAGTTTTCCTAATTGATTTAGATTATTATTTGCCGAAGCTAAAATACGCTGGCACAATTGCACCGCACTCTCATTTCTTGAGCCGGAACCTATTAAAATAGCAAGCAATTCCGAATCGGATAAGGTAGATTTACCTTTCAGCAGAAATTTTTCACGCGGGCGATCGTCCTCGGCCCACTGATTAATTGGCGTGTACATAATTTATTGGCTTATAATTGAATATCAAATATAATAAAATTCCTTTACGGCACACACAAAGTCATTGCAAGAAGGAACGACGGAGCATTTTAAAAAACAATAACATCAACATAATAAAACAGAATATTACATAAACTATAAAGAAACTTTATTTATTTTAACATTAAAAACAATTAGCTTTATCTGAACAAAAGCTAAAAAAGACAAACAAATGAGTTTTAAATTACTAGCAATAAAACCTCTTGAAGGTTGCGATAATATTTTTCTTAAAAACCTGAAAGAAGGAGAAACATACAAATTTTATCAAAATTCTATCGATCATGAAAATTACAACAATGAAAATCACTTAGATATTTACTCTACTAGCAATATAAATATAAATGTGAGCGCAGTAGTAGGAGAAAATGGAAGTGGAAAAAGCAGTTTAGTAGATTTTTTTAATGCTATTAATTATTATTTGTCTTGCTTTCATTTTAAAACAATAAATTCAACGGACAAGACTTTGGAAATACAAATTAGAGATCTATTTAAGTTTACCAAAAGATTTATAGATGAACTAAAAGACGAACTAAACAGTGACTCATTCCTTTTTGATATCCCTTCAGACTTCAATATAGACCTTAGTGATTTAGACGAAGAAAAAATAAGTATTCAATTTCTTAACTATTTTGAAAAACTTACAAAAAAGGACGAAAAAGTTTTCAAAAACGAAAGTGAAGCATCTAAAAAAATTAAAAAATTACAAGATGATTCCGTTTACTATTTATACGAATATCTTTCAGATTCAAACTGCATTCAAGAAATATTTTGGTCAGGCATTGATAAAATAAAAGAAAAATTAATACGCCTACCAAAAAATTTGAATCAAGAAAGAAAATTCAACAATAAAATTCAAAACCAATTCAATTTTGAATTATACTATGAAAACAATGACACAATAGAAAAAATAGTAAAAATTGGCAACAAGACTACACTAACTGATGAATCATTTTTTTACAGTATCCTTTTAAATTATTCTTTACACTCGTTAAATTCGACTGTGATGGGAGGCTGGATTCATAGTTTATTTCACAAAAACGATGGCTATCAAACTCCTCTTGTGATAAACCCCTATAGAGAGGAAGGAATAATTAACATCAACAAAGAAAAAAAACTTTCTATTGACAGATTAGTATATAACATTATAGAAAACTTAAACCTAACTAAGGATTCTACAATACTAAACAAATATAGATTTAACAAATTTATTCTAAAGTTAAAATTAAACAACAGACAACCTTGGAAGCTAATAGACTTTGATATTAGAAATGAAAATACATTTTTACATTTTTTATCAAATCATATATATGAACTTGAAATTTATGGTTCAAACAAAAACATTCTAGATTATGTGTTTGGGTATCTCTGGAGAAAATTTGAAAAAATATCAAATACATATATGCCTTTCTTTTATAATTTTGATTATTCTGAAATTATCAATCCAAATGATTGGAAAAAGGAAAAGGCAGTTGAATTTATTCTAAAAAACAAGAAAAGTCACGTAACCAGAAAATTTTATCAATCCTATAACTTTCTTAAAAACTATAAAAAATATACAGAGAAACTGGATTTTATAAACCATTGGAATCTAGAAGATGAAATTGAGTTAACCAAAGAAAACCTTATTGAATGGATAGATTTTATCAAAGATGAAATACTAACTGGTCAAGATAAAATTATTACAGAAGACATTTTGGTTAACTTATTTCCAACAATTTTTGATATTGACATTGAATTTTTGATAGATAAAGCCCCTATTAAATTATCTGATATGAGTTCAGGCGAACAACAATACATTTTCAACATCAGTACAATTGTATATCACATTAACAATCTAAAAACAATAAAAGAAAATGAAGACACAAAAATAAAAAGTTACCAAAATGTAAATATAATTTTAGATGAAATCGAACTATATTATCACCCTCAATTTCAAAAGAATCTAGTAAAAGATATTACAAAATCAATTCAAGAAATACAAGGTTTGGACAAATTGACTAACTTCAACATTTTATTTCTTACACATTCGCCATTTATTCTTTCAGATATTCCAAGTGATAATGTTTTAAAATTGAAAGCAGGTATTCCTGAAAATTCAATTAACGAAAAAACCTTTGGTGCAAACATTCACGATTTATTACACAATGATTTCTTTTTACAAGATGGTTTTATGGGAGAATTTGCTAGGGAAAAAATCAACGAAATTATTCATTTCTTAACGTATAAAAAGATTCAAAATCAAATCAAAAACAAACAAGTAGAAATAATTCAAATTAAAAATCTTTTAGATCGTAATTCTAATGACAATTATAGAATAGATTTAGAAAGAAAATTGAAAGACATTAAATATTCAATTAACAGCTTAAAAAAACAATCCAACGAGACAAAACCATTAAAAAAGTTCTCAGAAGATTATTGTAAAAAAATAATTGAGATCGTAGGAGAGCCAATTCTATATTTTAGTCTTATGGAAATATATTGCGAAGCATTTCCAACAAGTAAAGACAATTATATTGAAACACAATTAAAAAAATTAAAAAATAAGAATGTCTTATGATAGCAATACCAATCCAAAAAGTAAGAAAAGTTCAAAATGATTTTGAATCGGAAATTAAAAACCAGAGACTAAACACTATCAAAAGACTAAATAAAATTAACATTAATAGCTTCAATTCAGAAGAAAAAGAATATTTAGAATTCGTAAAAGACATCTTCGAACAAAACGAAGATATTCTATTATGGGATTTAGATGTTATTAATAACAAAATTCTAAGTAACGCTTTTAAAACTGTTCCAACAAAAAAAATTAAAGACATTGTAATTGAAAAACTAGGTTACAAAGAACTAAGAAAAAGTTTTTATCCAAACTATTTTAATAAAATTGGCATAAAAGCTTGTGTGTATTGTAATTCTCAACTTACAATAGTTACAGAAAAAAATCAAGCTAAATTTGAAGTTGACCATTATTTTCCTAAAGCTGACTACCCTTTTTTAAGTATCACATTATGTAATTTATATCCTGCTTGTGCTTCTTGTAATGGTATAAAAGGTAAAAGTAAAATAGAATTCTCCTTATACACCAATGATGTTCAACCTAAAGAAGAATCATTATATAGTTTTGAAATACAACCACAAGCAAAATCAAAATACCTAACTAAAAAAAATAAAGAAGTTTTAGAAATTAAATTTAACGAACCTATTTATAGCTCCCCAGAAATAAGGACTTTTAATGACACCTTCAATATTGAAGGTATTTACAAAACTCAATTAGATTTAATAGAAGAATTAATAATAAAAAGTCAAATTTATAACGACGCTTACTTAAAAACATTACAACAGAGTTTTTACAAATTAAACTTAAATCCTGAATTATTTAAACGAATACTAATAGGCAATTACACTAATGACAAAGAAATTCACAAGCGTCCTATGAGCAAAATCACTATGGATATTGCAAAACAATTAGGTTTAATTGAATAGAACTCATTAATTTTAAATAGATTGCCTCGTACCTCGCAATGACTGAACGCTAAGAAATTCTGCATTCAAAATCAAACGTATTAAAATTAAATACTATTTCCTCAACGCAATAAATCAACGCAACGTCATTGCGAGGAGGCATGACGAAGCAATCTAAAAAACATTCATAATATCTATAATTTCATCATACAAATCCTTCCATTCAGGATTCATACCGAGTATCAAATCGATTTTATCTTGTCTTGAACCTCCTTTAATTTGTTTTTCTCTACCAATAGCATCTCCTATCATTTGAAACGATTCATAATAAACCAACTTATTAAGATTATATCGCGCTGAAAAGGAATTTTGATATCGTTTTTCTTTATGCTCTAAAATTCGCTGGGGTAAATTGGAAGTTACCCCAACGTATAGTGTAGTATTAGTATAATTGGTAATTATATAAATAAAACCTGGCTTCATAAATTGCTTCGTGCCTCTTAGTGACAGATTGCTTTGTCGTACCTCCTCGCAATGACAATTATTCAATCAATCCCTTCACCCCTTCAAAATCCAATCCACCGTAATTACCTGAACTCATTAGCAATAAAGCAGAGTTATCAAAGTCATTACTAAACAAAAATTGTTTGAATTCGGCAGGGTTGGTATAAATGACCAGATTGTCACGTTTAAATGCCTGAGCAATCTGTTCGTAGGTTACTTCTTTTAATTGTTTGATTTTTACCGCATCAGGCGAATAGAATACAACTGCAACATCAGCCGCATCAAGCGCACCTTCGTATTGTTTTAAGAATTCGGCATTCAAGCTGCTGTAGGTATGCAATTCCAGACAAGCTATCAATTTTCTATCGGGATATTGTGCCTTAACCGCTTTAGTGGTTGCCGACACTTTACTTGGCGAATGGGCGAAGTCCTTATAAGCCACTTTTCTGGTACTTTCGGCTATTTTTTCTAAACGTTTTGATGCTCCTTTAAAAGTCGCAATTGCTTCATAAAACTCAGCTTCATCCACACCCATACACTGGCAAACCCATTTGGCTCCGGCTAAATTATTCAGATTATGCGCCCCAAAAACCTCAATAGGCATTGGGCCTTCAGGGGTTTCCAATAATGTTTTTCCATTTTCAACAGTATACTCAGGTGTTTGGTATGGAATTTTCCGAATTGGATTCTCTGCTTTTTCAGAAACACGTTTTACCTCCGGATCATTTTCATTGTAAATCAAAATGCCTCCGTTTGTTATTTTTTGGATAAAAATTTCAAACTGTTCCACATAATTTTCAAATGTAGGAAACACATTGATATGATCCCAGGCAATACCCGAAATCAAAGCAATATTAGGTTGGTACAAATGGAACTTCGGACGTAAGTCAATTGGAGATGTCAAATATTCATCACCTTCCAACACGATAAATTCATTTTCATCTGTCAGATGCACCATGGTATCAAAACCTTCTAATAAGGCTCCCACCATATAATCCACCTTCACATTGTGATAGTTCATCACGTGTAAAATCATGGAAGTAATGGTCGTTTTCCCATGAGAACCACCAATAACTACCCTTGTTTTGTTTTTAGACTGTTCGTATAAAAACTCGGGATACGAATAAATTTTAATTCCTAATTCCTGTGCACGAAGCAATTCAGGATTATCCTTTTTAGCATGCATTCCCAGAATGATTGCTTCAATATCTGACGTAATTCTTTCAGGAAACCAACCTAACTCGGCCGGCAACAATCCTTTAGCTTCCAGTCTTGATTTTGAAGGTTCAAAAATAGCATCGTCACTGCCTGTTACTTTATATCCTTTATTGTGTAATGCTAATGCTAAATTATGCATGGCCGCACCACCTATGGCTATGAAATGTGTACGCATTAAATTTCAAATATTTAAAATCCCAAAAAATATAATCTATAGTCTTTGAGATTTATTATTTATTAAACGATTGTTTTAATTCTGTGCTTCTTTTTTTAAGCTTGTTCAAATATAGGTTATAAAGTTTTTTGAAAAAATTTTTACAGTTAAATTATCTTTGGAAAAATTTCTGTCAACCTTCCCAACCTTTTGAAGTTTTTCACACTATACCAGCGATAAAAAAAGCAAACCATCTAATCTTATAACAACCTTATTATCTTTCAATTTTCCATTTTTCATTCAAAATACTGTGCCCAATAAGGCTCTTGATGATAACGGAGCTCAGCCGTATAATACTGCATTCTTAGATCATGATTCTTTTGAGCGATTTGATTAATTTGTCTGCTGTAATTTTCCAGAGCCAAACTATCGCTGGATACTATCGCTTCGGCACCACGAACAGCACTGTATAAAGCAAAGAAAATTCCTTGTGACGAAATAGGATCAAAACCTAATGAGGCATCGCCTACCGCTAACCAATTGTCTCCTGTTGATTGTTGAGCGATACTAAATGAAGCATCACGGGTTTGCAGCTCAGTAATTAAATGATGTTCAGATACTTTTGAATCAAGAATCTGAGCCGAATTGAAATCATTGATGAATAATTCCGGATTTCTTTGGTATTGCGCTATTGTTTTAGGCAACCCATGAAAAACGATTACCCGCTCGTTATCGGGCAACAAAGAACAATACCACCAACCTTCGGGAGTGCTTCGCAACAATGAAATTTCTTTGGCTTCTTCGGGTATTTTAAACCAACCGAAAACTGCCATTTGGGTTTGAAATTTTTCGTGTTCTATTCCTAGTTTGCGCAGCACTGAGGCATTTCTTCCACTGGCATCGATAATTCCGTCAAGTTGTTCTATCACCTCAACTTCAAGGTTATCTTTTTTTAATTCCAATCTATAATAAGAATCCGGTTTTTCAATTTTATCAAATTTGGCAGTATAAAAATGTGCGCCAAGCTCGGTAGCTTTCTGTCTTAGATTAGCATCAAATACTGAGCGTACAATTTGCCAGCCTCCTCCTTCCGGGTTGTTGAAACTGTCTTTGTAAAACCATTCATCGCTTCCCCAAGTGGCAGCTATGGCCGGATTGGCACGAAAATCATCAAAAGGCAATACATCTGCCAGGGTATTAAAACCTAAGGTATAAAGTAACCGTACTACAGCTCCCGGAACAGATTCGCCTATGGTACGTGAGCTTTCGCCGTTACGTTCTATTAAATGTACTTCGTGTCCAAGTTGTCTTAACCGTATTGCAGCAGCAGAGCCGGCTGTACCGGCTCCAACTATTGCAATTTTCTTTTGTATATTCATTAATTACCCCGACGTTTAATGGTCGCAAATTCATTTCGCTGTTCTTCACTAAACCAACCTGCTTCTGCCAGTAATCTATCGTAAGCACCCAATGTTTTGAAATCTTTCTGGAAAAGTTCCTGAGCCTGTTTAAGCTCTGCCTCTTTAACCTGTGTAAGATTTTCCACATAAAGCAGTTCCGGCAGCCATGTCATATCGGCTGGTCTTGGTTTTGCTTCAAGAATCCCCATTTCTCCAAAATGCTGAATCATATACATCATTTGTTCCGGAGCCGGATTTTGAGCGGGTAACTGACGTAACCACGACGGACGGTTATGGAACGCGGCAATTCTTACTGCCATTGATTTTTTTACATCACAAAGGATTTCATAATCTGCTTCCGTAAGGACTTGATTGGGAACACGTGCCGGCCAGAACGTTGGCAGATACGGATCATATTCCATATCATAACCCGAACGGCAATAGGCTGTATCTCCCTGCCACGGAATAGCCATCCAGCGGGATAAATCCCCAGGCCCTTGTGCAAACAAAGGTCCGTTCATAGCAGCAACTGCATTACAATCCAACGTTGAGCCATAAGTAGGATCAGCCGCACCAGCTTCTCTTTCACGAATACGGTACGGAGCACGGTACATGGAGGCATGACGCATAGGCCATGTAAGTTCACAGCCGGGATGCAAGGCATCAGCCAAACAGAAATGCATAGCCGATTGATCCAACATATCAGGTTGCTCCTGAAGCGGAATTTCATCAAGAGCAGTATATTTTGCATTAGGTAAATAGTCATTAACAAAATCACCTTCTACCCAATTGGTCAATATATAATCGTATAATTGAGGTAGTTTCAAATAAGTACTGGCTGACGGCGGCACACTTGGATCCGGATTGGTATACCCAAAGGCATCTCCATAAAGCCAAGGCCAGGCACCCTCTTCTACCGTTAAAGCATTAGTGGATCTAAAACTGTTATAGATTGTTCTGCGAAGTTCTCTAAAAGGATCTGGATAAATTGAAGACTCAGGTGCCATTGAGAGCTTTTTCATCAGTTCCGGATCAGCAAAATTCATAGGTGCACCAGCACCAAACATACTTAAAAACCCTTTATTTACCCATTGTAATTCATTAAGACGTGATAAAATAGGTGCTATATGTTTTTGAAAAGAAATCGCTTTTGGCAAATTCAACATACCTGCATACGTATATACATCACGTAAAAGATCGTTCAGGGTACGCCATCCGGTTAAATCCGGTGCAAAGTTAGGCGGTGCCGCTGCTACCCAGGCTGGATCTGCATCAAAATCGATTCCGCCTATTGTAACTTTTGCATGCACAGGACCATCACTAATATCGTCATACCAGCCTGCCGCATTATTAAAACTGTTAGGATCTGCAGGATTATATACTGGTTTTCCTGATGGACTTGCCGAAATTCCAAATCCCGGCAAAACCAACAAACGTCCCATCTCGTCTGTTTGCAGTTCACCCAAAGTCACAGGTGTTCCCTGAAAATTACCTGCCAGCGTATAGCTGCTGTCATTCATTTTAATTCCTGATATAGAAACCTCTCCCGAATCGATTACCAATGCCTGTCTGCCGCTTCCTGTAACATCCGGATTACGCAAAGGTACCGTAAGGCTTACGGTTGCCGGAATATCAAGTGCCGCATTAAATTCGTACCAGGCCGCCTTTTTATTGGCCACATGAACGGTCCATTCTATAGAAGTATTTTCTGATTGCTGGATTTCACTTACAACATTTCCGTATTTATCATAGCCATAAACTCTGAATCGGGTGGCCTGACGTTTTATAGCTCCTGCCTTGTCACGTGTTGACCCAAAAGCTGTTGGAGGCGGATTAATCACTTCCGGCCCTATATAAAAATCATTTTGACTGTTTCCTACTCTGGCAATTCCTATACCCGGATGAATACGAACATGGGTAATACGCTCCATTTCTTCTTTGGTTAACGCTTTAGGCTGCGGAATAGGTTTATGATTAGGGAATGGACAAACAGGATTCTTTATTTCTGGTTTGCCGGGTGCCGTAGGTTCTTCTACAGGTTGCTGGTTTTCTTTTCTTCTATAATCGGCGCTGGTTTGATACACACTCATTCTGGCTTCGGCAATAGAACCTACCGGTGCATTTTCTTCAGGCACTCTTCCTATATTAAAAGCAAGCCAATCACCATACATTTCTTGGTCACCACTATCAATATTTTGCTTTGGCAATTGGATCGTAGCTACTTTAACAGGTTTTGCGATTTTTTCATCCCAAATTACAGTCGCTTTATCCAATGGAAAATGTTCGTCAATATATGCCTGTCCATACTCTTTCGCATCCGGACGCTTTTGGATATAAATATCCAAAGTAGCATTGCCCAGTTCCATGCGTTCTTTTAAATCTTTAGCCAAGAAATTAGGATCCTCTGTATTAGGTTCGCCCGGAAATGTAGAAGTCCCCGGCTGAAGAATGTATTTACAATACTCATTTTTACCCAATTTAAAAGGCACCACACTCCATAGACTTGTTTCAAATACTGAACGGATGGGTTTTGCCATTTTGTCCAGCAGGTTGTTTGTGTTTGGTGCATTTTGTGCGACCCATTCGTCACCCCATCCTTCAAGACTGGCTTTTGTAAAAGCACACATCTCGGCTGCGTCATCCACAAAGAAAAAAGGCACATTTTGAAGTAATAAATCGGCGGTGTTTGCTCCGTTATCCGAAACTACTTTTTTCCCCGGAATATCAAAGATCTTGATCCCTATTCCAATAGTACTTTCCCAATCCGGTCTTCCATCGGAAAGGTCGGAAGAATAGCGGACATACACTGGATGTTTCCCACTATTGGCAAACATTCCTTTTTTATACGCTTCCGGCAGATTGTCTTCGATAGTCAGAGTCCCCTTCATGATTCCGTGAGTACGGAGAAACACAGGCCTTCTTACCGGGCATTGTCCCGTTGCTACCCTGGCTTTTTGTACCATATCGACAAACATGTGTCGGAGTCCTTCAATAGGATCATTGCAGCCACATGCCAGATTGTAGTCTTCTTTTTTTGAATGCATTAAACTTTTCATAAATTTTTTAGTTGTTTGTTTTTTGATGAAACCGCTTTCGCGATAATAGCTAATGTACTATTTTTCTTTCAAAATATAATTTAACCTCGCTGGAAATTATACTGTAGCTACTTTTCAAAAAGTTATTGATGAACTCCAATGAAAAACAATAGATGAAAAACGGGTAAAAGGTTGATTGCTGAGGATTAATGCAATGTATTTTTCTTGAGAATTTTCTACCCCCTAAGGTTCCCCAAAGGGACAGTCGCTGCATGGGAGTTTTGGGTTTATTGTATAACTAAAAACAAAACCTCATTTACATGGCTGTAAAAGAGGTTTTATGTATGTTTTTTTTGAACTGTTTAAAAAATAGTAGTGTGCAACAGTCACCACTGTTATCTGCCGTTAAATTTTAAATAGTTTTTTAAAATCTTCAATTGAAATTGCAACATCCATTTTTTCTAATAAATTATCTCCAGTTACTATTTTTATGTTTTTGCCATTTCCCAAGTATATTAAATGAAGTAAATCCAAATAATCATTTTTTGCAGGTACTTTTAATTCAGCACTCTTAACAGCAGTGTAATAGGAGAAATGTTTAATAAAAACATTCATACTTCCATTATAGCTATCATAAATTTCAGCTCTATTAATTTTAAATTTTAACTGTTTTTCCATAGCATCTACAATGTCATTTACAATATTAAGTAAAGTAATTCCTTCGTTTAATACAGTATCGTTTTTTAGATTTTGTAGAAATTCTTTTGATTTTAAAGAACTATCTTCTTCCATGTGCTTTTTGAATTTTATATTTCCAGAGATAGTAGAGTCTATAAAATTTTGTGAATAAAGGCTATCTAATTTTTTGAAGAAATTTTGATTGTATTTTTTTTTTAGTTAATTCCAAAAAATCTGTAGGATTATTACATTCAATTAAATTAAAAGTTAGCTCTTTTAAACCTTCCATTTCAGAATCTTTGAACTTAATTCCCTTGAAGGCTTTAGCTTTTATTGTTTTTTGAGAATCCCAATTTATTTCTATTTTAGATTTCAGAACATTGCTGATTACACTTTTTCTAATATTAAATTCTTTTTCACTTTTAGTAATATCAGAGATCAACTCAAAAATAGATAGACCAGATGTAAAACAATTATTCGAAAGTAAATTTAATTCTCTATTTAAACTTCGAAGTGAATTAGTTTCAAGATAGTATTTCATTAACGTTTCGTTTGATTAATGGCAGGTAACTCATAAATTGTCGCACCTATATTTGTAATTAATTATCATCACGTCACTAAAAACAGTACAAAAAGAGAACTTCACATTTTTGCACTGTTTCTAAGTTTATTCCTCTCAAAAATAGCGAAAAAGATTACAGCATAGATTTCATTACTAAGTATTTTTCAGCTACTTCTCTTAGAGTTTTTGTTCTTCAAAAAAACGCTTGGAGTGAAGAAAGATGAAACTTCTCCTTACGTCGAAGTGACAAAGCAAGAGACCAAGGACTAAATAAAAAAACGACTCCTAATAGAAGTCGTTTTTTAAATCCTCAGCTTTCGCTTTGTTTTTCATTTTGTTCCAATAGAGGTCGTATAATTTTTCATAGGTTGTTTTGGAATGGCCTATTTCATGGGCCTTCTTGTAATGGGCTTCGGCTTGTGCATAGCGTTTAAAATACACATCGATATAGCCTTTTGAAAGATAACCGTCGACTTTTGAAATATTCATGAGTTGGTTAGCATATTTTTGAGCTTTTTCTTCACTGCCTCCAATAATTCCGGGCAATTCGGTATACAGCATCACTAAAGCCCAACGGGTGTTGATGTGTTTTGCATCTAATTTTGCGGATGTTTCAAAGGCTTCCTTCACGTCGCCTATCATTCCCAGTGCTTTAAACTTGTTACAGTTCTTGGCTTTCATTCCTAAAGCTCCGCCGTACTTGAACCAGTAATCGGCATTTTTAGGAAATGCTGTTACCATTTTTTTTCCGTATTTTATAGCTTCATCCCAATTTTGGGTATAAAAAGCCACTTCGCCAAGCTTATCTATTGTTTCAAAGTTTTTAGGGTTTTCTTTATACGCTGATTCAAAAAAAGGCTTTGCCTGAGCATATTTTTTTTTGCTCAAGAAATTTCAACCCTTTCTCAAAATCAGATTGGGGAAAAAGCATATTACTTATAAAAAACAACAGAAAAACCAACCTCATATTTTAATCTGCATAATTTCTAAAATAGCCACATTCATTTATAACCTCCTGATAATATTTAGTATGTGAATATTTTTCCTTTAATGTTTTATATCCTTTAAAGCTAATATAATCAATTTCGTATGGTTTATGAGCGGAAGATGAATAAAATGCATTTCGCTCAATTTTAGTCAGCAAATAAGTTGCTTTGGCTTTTTGCTCGTCAGTTTTAGCAACTGCTAATGCCTGCAGGTAATATTTCTCAGCCATTTTATCATTATCCAGCATCGCTGAATAAGTATCTTCAATGTAATATGCAGTCTGATCGATAATCTTGTTGTTATAAAACACACGCGCATTTCCATAAAAAGACATATTATAAAAAGCATTGCCCAATAAAAGATTATCCGTAAAAGTATCTCCTCCTTTAGCAACGATTTCCTGCAATTCATGCAGCTTGTGAAGAAATTCTATTTTGGAATATTTCGTTTTTTGGAAAGCGCTATGATCACAATCGTTACAATCTTTAATATTGCCGTTAAAAGGATTACCCAGTAATACAGCATCTTTATTATCCTCAGATTTATTCATTTGAATAATAGCTTCCTTTATGTTATTGTTATAAGCCAACTTGATTGCTTTGAATTCGTAAATATCCTTTAAAGAAACGCTGTATAAAGATTGTGCAAAAATATCCCAATCAGAATTATTATTACCTTCCAGATATTTTTGCATTTTTTCCATTCGCTGCGGATTGAGGTAAAAATCCTTTTTTCTAAAAAACAATTCAGAAAAAACTTCATTCCCCTGTTTTTTATACAATGATGCAATGTAGGTCTTACTCCAATTATTTAAAAAGTTTACACGAAGGTGCTTAACCGAATTTTCTTCTTTTCGAAGTGAATACAACCATTTTAACATTGGCATTAATTTAGTTTGAGACTTCTCATCCATCTTTTTCACCGAAGCAATATCATTAAATGTTTTGAATAACTTCAATTGTTCCTGGGCTAATTTTGTTGAAGGGATACTTTTTTCCGCAAGGCTGAAGTAATTTGAAGCATTTGCATTATTTCCTCTTATTACCTCAAAATACCCTGCAGCGATATTCCATAAATAAGGTGACTTTGTATTGTTTGCTTTTGCAATCTGAATAACTGTGTTATATAATTTCTGATTTAATTCCGTTTGCTTGAAGCTGGCTTCACTTCCGTAATTATATTCCCATGAATTCGAATTTATAGAATTCTCAGCGATATTTAAAGCCCTTGTCAGCAAATAATCAAGATGTTTGTTGGCCGGTTCTAATTGGTAAATTTTATTAATAGCTTCAACTTCGTCGGCATAGTAACCATACAAAGCCCATAAAGCCGATTTTTGTGTATTGCTTTTTGCCAAGGCCAGTGATTTATTAAAATCGGAATCATTTTGCGGATGAAAACAATAAGTGGCAACAGTTCTTAATTTAGGACAGTTATCAAAAACCAAAGCATACATAAAATTTGAAGTCTCGTATTTTTTGTTTTTATAAGCTACCCCAGCCACATACGACAATCCTCTAAAATAGGCCTCATCCTTTGTCAAGGCCGATTGTGTTTTGTTGAAAAATGTCACACATTCGTTTCTGTTTTCAGAATAAAAATACGATTTCATTGTCAGCATCCAATATCTGTTTTTCAAAAAAGGATCTTTAACCGACTGATACACACTTTCAATAGTTTTAGCCTGTTCAACAGACATTGCGTTGGGTTCTTCAGCACTGTCGGAATCATAATTCCAGGAAATATCGTTATTGCAATATGGCTCGACAGACTTGGCCAACTTTAAAAACAAAAAAAACTGTCTGATAGTAGTATCTGACAAATTATACTTTTTAGACCATTTGCTTTTAGCATCCTTCGAAGAAATGGCTTTAGTTATACTTTTTAAATCAGTAGCTGACGAATCAGAAAAAATATAGTATTGCAATTCTTTATCTGAGATTTTGCTTTTAAGGTAACCTTTCCAATCTGCTATGATAGAAGTTTCAAACCTGCGCGAATGAGCATTATCGTGGGAATCACTCCACATATCTTCATTACTGTAAAACATATCGGCACTGTAAAACAACTGACGGTAGGACTCATCCTGCACATAAGCTTCCGGAGCAAAGTTAGAATTACCACCATACTCGTACCAGCCCCAACTTTCTGCGCACAATGAAAAAACAGTTGTCCCTATTGCTAAAAAGGTGCTAAAAATCAGCAGTAAAGGTTTTGAAAAAAAATTCATTAGTATAGTTTTTTAAGTTTTTAGTGTTTAAGTCGTAAAAAATAATTTCCTCAGGCTTGTAAGGCAATTTGTTTTGCAGCAGCTCTTTCATTTCGTCAAGATCATTTTCAGTAATTTCTTCTAAACGGAGTTTATCATTTTTTTTGAAGAAAAAACCATTGAACAAGGTGTTTTTCTTTACTGAAATTGTGCTGGTACTAATTTCAAAACAAGGGTTGTTTTCAAATTTTCTTTTATCCAGTTTAGAAAGAAGATTAATCACTTTACCGTCACGGCTATGTACATACCAGGAAAAAATAGGTAAGGCAATTTTAAGTTTTAAAGGATAATTTTTTAAATGATAAATATAGTTTACTGCAATATTTTTATCATAAATCGAATTGGTTCCATTTGCTGTTAATTGTCCCATATTATAAAACATCAAAACACCATAATCAACGGGTGGCACTTTAGTTTCTTTAAAATATTTAATCTGGTGCAAACGAATAGTTACAGAAATCGTTTTTTTATACTCTTTTTTTATCAGAGTCAAAAACTGAATATATCTATCTCTGCTTTGCAGTGACCAATCACAGTCTATCTGTATTTCTTTATCTTTTATATTATTTGACTTATTGATTTGGTCAATCAAACCTAAAATTTTATCCTTCAAATCGTTTAGATCAACAGATTTTGATAAAAAAATTTCGTTCTTAATAAAAACAACGGGAATGATTTCCTGATTAACTTTCTTATCTAAAAAGTGTATCGGTGCCAATGGAAAAGGCTGGTTATTGGCAAGTGCCACATCAAAATACCTGACATACAATTTTTTTACTTCGTTCGACTGCAGTATCTCGTTTTCTTCTTTGGATAAATCAAATTGGGTTCTCCAATAATAAAACGAAGCATTGGAAGATTTCTTCTCACAAGAGAAAAACAAAAACAGAACAATTAACAAAAACAGTTTTTTCATGGCATAAAAGTCAGGTAAAGATATAAAAAAACCGAACTCAATTGAGTTCGGTTTATATTCTTAATTTGTAACAGATTGCTTCGTTTACACTCGCAATGACTGTAATAGTATTATTTCACTAAAGTCATTTCATCAACTATGTGTTTAGCACCTGAGAAATTCTCAATTACCCATAACACATAACGGATATCAACATTGATTGTTCTTTGCAGTTTTTTGTCAAAGATTACGTCACCAGCCATAGCTTCAATATTTCCGTCGAAAGCTAAACCAATTAATTCTCCTTTTCCGTTTAATACCGGTGAACCTGAGTTACCACCTGTAATATCATTATCAGTCAAGAAGTTTACGTGTAATGAACCGTCTTTATCAGCATAACGGCCAAAATCTTTGTTATTGTTCATTTCAAGAACGCGAGTTGGCAAATCAAACTCGGCATCACCTTTTTTGTATTTTTTTACCTGACCAGCTAAAGTAGTGTAGTTATTAACCGTAGCATCGTTACGTTTGTCTGCAGGCAATGAACGAACTTTACCATATGTTAAACGTAAAGTTGAGTTCGCATCCGGATATTTAATATCTCCAATTTTAGACACTCTTAATCCTTCAACCAACTTACGGAAAGCAGCACCAAAATCATTTTGAGCTTTAGCGATTTCGTCAGATTTTGAACTGAAATGTGTTAACATATCATTTGTCAATACATATAAAGGATCATTTGACAACATACTTTCACTTGGTAAATCAAGGAAAGCTTTAATTCTGTCTTTAGACGTAAAGATACTTAAATCAAAAGCTGCATTTACATATTTTGCAAAATCACCGTTATAGTCTTTAGCTAATTTTTCAACTGAAGGAGCTATTTTATAACCTGTAGATTTAGTAGAATACAACTTCAACTGAGCAGCTAAAATATCTTTCTCCGCAGGAATATGTAATTCTTTATACATTTCATCAGCCATTTCTAAAATAGCCGGTGCTAATTGTGCGCGTTTGGCTGCATCAGCTTTAGCGTAGTTTTCCAACTGTTTTCCTAAACTTCTTCCTACTGTAGCAAAAGCAGAAGTACGGAACATCTGCATCATATAATTGTCATGACGCGATTTTTCATTAGTAAGCTTGTAGAAGTTGTTAATTGTAGCAACAACATTCCCGTATTTAGCCTTATTTTCCGGCTTATTAGCCCAAGCATTGAATTTAGCTTCCTGAGCTGCTTTTAATTTAGCCGTTTGGAATTTTGATAAAGCATCAATCATCCCCTGACGGTTTTTCCAATAATTTGCAGTTGAAGCAAATTTAGAAGCATATATTAAATTCAAAGCATCGCTTTGGTTCATATACTTCTTCATATTGTCCATACCTGTTTTTGCGCCTTCAACCCAAGCAGGGTAAGCAAATTTAACGTTTTGCTCAATTCCACCGGCAGGCATCCAACGGTTTGTACGGCCTGGATATCCTAAGATCATAGCGTAATCGTTTTCTTTAACACCTCCTAAATTAACAGGCAAGTGGTGTTTAGGCTGTAGAGGAACATTTTTTTCAGAATATTCAGCCGGATTACCGTTAGCATCCCCATACACACGGAACATAGAGAAATCAGCAGTATGACGAGGCCATTCCCAGTTGTCAGTATCCCCACCAAATTTACCTAAACTTTCCGGCGGTGTACCCACTAAACGAACATCTTTGTAATCCTGGTAAACAAAGTAGTAGTATTCATTACCTTGGAAGAAAGGACGTACAGAAACTACATACTTACCGCCTCCGTTGTTTTCTTTTTCAATTTTAGCGATTTCAGCGTTGATTGCTTTTTCGCGATCAGCTTCTGTCATAGTATCATTTACAACAGCTAAAATTCTTTTTGTACAGTCATCCATACGAACGAAGAAACGAACAAATAAGCTTGAAGGCTTTAATTCTTCTTTTCTGTTTGCTGCCCAATAACCGTTTTTTAAGTGGTTCTTATCAGCAGTTGACAATTCAGCGATTGCATCATAACCACAGTGGTGGTTTGTTAACACTAAACCATCTTTTGAAATTAATTCAGCTGTACAACCTCCGTTAAACTGAACAATTGCATCTTTTAATGAATGATTATTGATACTGTAAATTTCTTCAGCTGTTAACTGAAGACCCATTTTTTGCATATCTCTATGGTTCAAACGTTCAATAAACATTAAGAACCACATCCCCTCATCTGCTTTTACACTTGCAGGAACAAGCATAATGGCTGCGATTAAGGATAAAAGTAATTTTTTCATAATAATATTATTTTTTTAGTGGTGCGAATATAACTCAATTTTAAAAAAGTGTAAAAAAATGGCGTAACTAATTGGTTTTTGTTAAGATAATTTTAACTTTTCATAAACAGCTGATTTTGAGATATTTTTAGCTAACTTTAAGAATCAAATTTAAAAACTAAAAATAGTATGGGATTATTTTCATTCATTAAAGGGGCCGGAAAAAAATTATTTGGCTCAAAAGAAGAAACCGCACCGGCTGAAGAAAAAGCGCAATTAAAAGCAAGTGCACTATTAAGTCATGTACAGGCTTTAGGCCTGCCTTTTAACTCGCTGAAGGTATCCGTCAAGGATGACGGTGTTGTAATGGTTACAGGAGAAGTTGCCCAACAGGCTGATTCTGAAAAAATTGTCTTAGCACTTGGAAATGTGGATGGGGTTGAAACGGTTGACAATCAAATGTCGGTTACCGAACCTGCACCTGAAGCAAGATATCATACTGTAGCTGAAGGTGACTGGTTATCTAAAATTTCAGATAAATATTATGGTGACCCAATGAAATACAATGTGATTTTTGAAGCCAACAAACCCATGCTTAAAGATCCTGATGAGATTTACCCAGGACAGGTCTTAAGAATACCCAATTTATAAAAAAAGAGCTGTTTTTTTGAAAAACAGCTCTTTTTTTTACTTAACAATTAATCTTTTTACAGCAACAGCATCATTTGTTTTTATTTTGATCAGATAAACACCTTCACTTGGTGAATTCAAATCAAAATCATTGACTAAATCATTATTGTTACTCACCTCTTTAGAATAAACAACTCTTCCTGACTGATCAATTATTTCAATTTCATACTTATTCAAAGCATTTGAAAATTGAATTTTAAAACTTCCTTTGGAAGGATTAGGATAAACACTAATACCGTTTGAAAGCTCATAATTTTTAACAGACAAAGTAGTTTGGTTAAAATTTGACTGAATAGTATTCATATGAGCCTGCATTCTATTAACTTGTCCTTGTGTAAACATATACATACATGCATCATTTGTATAATCCATATAATTCATCGTTAACTCTCTTGGAGTCCCTGTACAAGTTGACAAATGTGAAATAGACGGACATCCTCCGTTTGAAGTATTATGTTGCGGAGTATCTGCAACACCGTCATCGCCACAAGTTCCTTCTCCCCAAATGTGGTTCAAGTTCAAATAATGACCCGCCTCATGCGTCAAAGTTCTGCCTAAATCATAAGGCGCACTAGGAGCATATCCTGTACAGCCACTGCCTTTCCCAAACTCGCTTGCATTTATGAATACTGCCGCGCCATCCGCAGGATCTGAAGCTAAATAAGCATAACCCAAAGTTCCTCCATTAAGTGCTTCCACGACAATATTATAATAACCTGCCCAATCCGGATCCCAATCCCCATCAGGGCCTCCTCCGAATTTTTGTCCGAAAGTAACGGCCAAATCACCACTGGCCAATCCGGTACTTAAAGGATGGTTTCCAGATGCCAATTCAAACTGGACATCCATAGCACCATAATTTACACCTGGAAAATAAGAAGCTTTGTCATTAATCCATGTTGAAATATCAGTATTAGTGGCTGTATAATCAGCATTTAGAACATCAATTTGTGATTGAGCCAAAGAAATAAGGCAATTTTTCTCTGCCTGGCTCAAATTTTTGGCAGAAGGATAATGAACAGCAACAGGAATTCTTAAAGCAGCTATCTTTTCAGAAATTCCTTTTTTTTGATTTTCCTCAAGTCTTTTCAGCTCAACATTAAATTTTTCCTGCTGCAGAAGATACTTTTGGTATCGTTCAGGAGAATTTTTTAAATTTTCCATTTTCTCAACAACTCCACAATTCCTTGATTGTGAAAACATAAATTGAGAAAAAACCAACATCATTAGTAGTTTTCTTTTCATAATAAAGTTTTTAGTATGTAAATATAAAAGAATACCGCAATTGCGGGATTTATTTTACGTATTAAGCATTTGCCATAATTTATCTTTTAATTCCGTAAGCCCCTGCTGTGCAACAGAAGATATAAAAAGGTACTGAATACCTTTAAAATCTTTGTCTAATTGCTCTTTCATTTCTGCTTTTAGTTCATCATCAAGCATATCGCATTTTGAAATGACAACCAATCTATCTTTATCCAGCAATTCAGGGTTGTAACGACGTAATTCATCAAGCAAAATATCGTACTGCTCTTTAATATCATCTGCATCTGCAGGAATTAAAAACAACAATGTTGAATTACGCTCAATATGACGCAAAAAGTAATGCCCTAAACCACGACCTTCTGCAGCCCCTTCAATAATTCCGGGAATATCAGCAATTACAAATGACTGATAATCACGATAGGCAACAATCCCTAAATTAGGTTTTAATGTAGTAAACGGATAATCTGCAATTTTGGGTTTCGCTGAAGTCAACACAGACAATAATGTTGATTTACCTGCGTTAGGGAATCCCACTAACCCTACATCTGCCAAAACTTTTAGTTCCAGTGTTATATCCAGCTCTTCTCCCGGCATACCTGGTTGTGCATAGCGAGGTGTTTGGTTGGTAGCACTTCTGAAATGCCAGTTTCCTAAACCTCCCTTTCCTCCTTTTACAAGAATTCGTTCTTCTCCGTGTTCCGTGATTTCGAATAAAATCTCATCTGTGTCTTTATCTCTTACCACTGTCCCCAGCGGCACTTCAACATATTTATCCTCACCGTCATGTCCTGTAGAACGGGAACTTCCTCCGTCTCCTCCATGACCGGCTTTTACATGACGCAAAAATTTCAGATGAAATAAAGTCCATAAGTTTTTATTTCCAACTAAAATCACGTGACCTCCACGACCACCGTCACCTCCGTCAGGCCCACCTTTTTCAATGAATTTTTCACGGTGTAAGTGAGAAGATCCTTTTCCTCCCTTACCCGATGAAGCATATATTTTTACGTAATCTACAAAATTCCCTTCTGTCATTATTCCTAGTCATTAGGCAAAAGTCAAAAGGCAATAGTTAAATCATATGCTTTTTGACTTTTGGCTTTAATTTTAATTTATTTCTTTCAATGAACGCACTAAAACTTTATCAATTTTAACACCATCCATATCTATTACTTCCAACTCCATTTTATTCCAAATCAGTTTTTCACCTACTTTCGGGATGGAATCCAATTCGGTCATAATTAATCCGCTCACTGTAGTAACTTCATAATCATTAATTAAATCATCCATATCAAAATAAGTAAGGAAATCATGCAGTGAATAATGTCCGTCTACTAACCAAGTACCGTCTTCACGGGCAATCAATTGAAACTCTTCTTCATAAAACTCAGCTGCATCACCTACTAAAGCTTCAAGAATATCATTTAATGTAATTATTCCCTGCAAAACTCCATATTCATCCGTAACAAAAGCATAATGAACTTTGGACTTTTTGAATATTTCCAATGCTTTATAAGCCGAAGTGTGTTCGATAAAATAAACCGGCTCTTTTGAAATTGCTTTCAAATCGAAGTTTCCTCCTTTTTCAAAGCTTGCGAATAAATCTTTAAGAAAAACAACTCCTACAACATTATCCAGATTATCTTCACAAACAGGATAAATAGAATGAAGCTCTTCTAAAACCTGATTTTTTAATGTTTTTATATCATCTTCCAACGAAAGATAAACCAAGGATTTACGGTGGGTCATTAAAGAATTCACTTTTCTGTCTCCAATATGAAACACACGTTCCACAATATCCTGTTCAATCTCCTGAACTTCACCACCTTCAGTTCCTTCTTTAATAATTGCTTTGATTTCTTCTTCGGTTACTTTTCCGTCAGCTGTTGGCTTAATATTCAGAATATTCAAAACAAAATCAGTAGAATGAGTCAATAGCCAAATAAAAGGTGCCGTGACTATAGAAACCACTTTCATAGGCAGTGCAACCGCTTTTGCAATGGTTTCCGGATAATTCAACCCAATACGCTTAGGCAACAATTCCCCTAAAACCAAAGAGAAAAAAGTCAGTACCACCACAACTAGCCCTGTTCCCAAACTACTTGAATAAGGAGCTGTTAACGGGTAACCTGCAAAAAATGCCTGTACATCGTGAGTTATTTTATTACCTGAATAAATACCGGTTAAGATACCTATCAGCGTAATACCAATTTGAACAGTTGATAAAAATCGATTTGGCGAATTTGCCAGATCCAAAGCTGTTCTCGCACTCGTATTGCCTTTTTTGGCAGCTGTTTCCAGCCTGTTTTTTCTTGCTGATATGAGTGCGATTTCTGACATGGAAAAAACTCCATTTAACAGAATCAGCAAGAAAATTATGACTATTTCCATTTATTTTATTTGTTCGTTTGTTTATGGTTGACAATTAATAGTTGAATACTAATTTAAAAAATTATTTCCGAAGTACTATTAACTGCAAACTACAAACTTTCTATAACTTGACTTAAACGTTCAGTGATTTCAATAATAGCACCAATCCCGTTTACCGAATAAAACTTACCTTGCTGATTGTAATAATCAATCAAAGGAGCTGTTTTTTCATTGTATTCCTGATAACGGTTTCTAATTTTTTCTTCATCCTGGTCATCTGCACGGCCGGAAGTTTTTCCTCTTTCCAGCAAACGCTCGACTAAAATTTCATCATCAGCATCAAGAGCAATTGTTGCTGTTATTTCCTGATTTTTAGACGCTAAAAAAGCATCTAAAGCCTGTGCTTGTGAAATTGTTCTGGGAAAACCATCAAACAAAAAGCCTGCTGAATCAGGATTCTTATCTACTTCACTCTGCAACATTTGTATAGTCACTTCGTCCGGCACTAAATCTCCCTTATCCATGTAAGTTTTTGCCAGTCTCCCTAAATCAGTGTCATTTTTGATATTAAAGCGAAAAATATCCCCTGTAGACAAATGTGTCAGATTGTATTTTTCTTTTAAAAATTCTGCTTGTGTGCCTTTACCCGCACCAGGTTTCCCGAAAAGAACAATATTGATCATTCTTACTAAAATATGAGTTATAAATTATGAATTGTAAATTGGTTCTCTGTTTATTCTGACAATTGGTAAACATCTTTTAAATTCCTTCCCAAACCATCATAGTCTAATCCAAAGCCTACAATGAATTTATCAGGAATCCTGATACCTACATAATCCAGCTTGATGTCTTTTTTATAAGCATCAGGCTTGAAAAACAATGTAGCTATTTTAAAATGCTTTACATTTTGTTCTTTAAAGATATTTTTTAATTCTTCGATAGTATTTCCTGTATCTACGATATCTTCAACTACGATTACGCTTCTACCTTCAAGACTCTGGCTTAAACCTATCAACTGCTTTACTTCATTAGTAGTCTGAGTACCTTCATACGAAGCCATCTTAACAAAAGACACTTCACATGGTGCATTATAATGCTTCATCAAATCAGACATTACCATAAAAGATCCGTTTAAGACCCCAATAAAAACAGGCACATCATCCTGAAAATCATCCTCAATCTGCTTTGCCATATTAGCAATTGCAAAATCCAATTCCTGTGATTCTATAAAGGGTTTAAAATACTTATCATGTAATTTAATCTCCATTTTGTTTTTTTAGTTGTGTTTGAAATAAACGGCAAAGATAATAAATTCAGGTTCAGAGTAAAGAATTTTTTATTTTTGAAAAATGAAAACTGATTTTTACAAACAGGTAGAGGCTTGTATGGCTTATAGAGCCGACAGAGAAAAGAACAGAAATTTAATATTACGCAAGCCGGAATTCCTGCCGGAATTAATTACTATCGCTTTAAATACAAAAGACAAAAACCATTTTAAGGCGTTTTGGGTTTTAGAATTGGTTTGCGAGAAAAAATTAAAAGTCTTCACTCCTTTTATTGATGAATTTTGCGAAATCATACCCAGCCTGACCAATGATTCAGCAATTAGATCGGCTTCCAGAATCTGTTTGTTTTTAGCCAAAAGCAATCATCGTTCCAATGGAATTTCACTAACTCAAAATCATGAAACACAAATCATAGAAACCTGTTTTGACTGGCTTATACGCGATGAAAAAGTCGCTGCAAAAGTATATGCCATGCGCGCACTTTTTGTTTTAGGAAAAAAACACGATTGGGTTCATCCTGAAATTAAAACGATAATCCAGCAGGATTACTCTACACACAGCGCTGCTTATCAAGCCGCTACAAGGATGCTTTTAAAAAAATTGAAAATTTAACAAATCATGCGGTTTTTCCGTAACTCTAAATAAAATACACACCCTACATTTGTATAAGTAGTTTCTTACTTAAATTTTGATTGGATTACAATTTATCATAAATACCTACTTAACCTTTTAAAGAACCTTTTTAACCCAAAGTCGTCTTTAATAACACACCCCAGTATCAAGACCTACTGGGGTTGTTTTTTTTAACAGGAAAGAGAATTCTTAACGTTTTGAAAACCTATCAGGTTTATTTATCTTTGCCCCACACAACACAACAACTGCAATGAATTATTTTTCTTCTGATTTTAAACTAGGTATCCTGGGCGGTGGTCAATTAGGCAAAATGCTGCTGACGGAAACCCGAAAATTCGACATTCAAACTTTAGTCTTAGACCCCAGCGAAGAAGCTCCGGCAAGATTTGCCTGCAACACTTTTTACAATGGAAGTCTGTTAGAATTTGAAACCGTTTACCAATTTGGAAAAATGGTTGATTTGCTAACCATTGAAATCGAAAATGTCAATCTTGATGCTTTAGAAAAATTAGAGAATGAAGGACTTCCTGTTTATCCATCCCCTAAAACGTTACGTTTAATCCAAAACAAAGGAAGACAAAAAGACTTTTATAAAGAAAATAACATTCCAACCTCAGCCCACACAAGATTCATAGAACTTTCCGCTTTAAAAAAGGCATTGGAAAACAATGAACTGGATTTCCCTTTTGTCTGGAAAAGCGCACAAGGCGGATACGATGGAAACGGAGTGAAAATTGTACGTTCCACTTTAGACTTAATTGGACTTCCCGAACTGGAATGTATTGCCGAGGCTTTAGTTCCTTTTAAAAATGAATTGGCCGTGATTGTAGCCCGCAGTCCAAAAGGCGAAATAAAAACCTATCCGGTAGTAGAAATGGAATTTCATCCGGAAGCCAATCAGGTAGAATACACAATTTGCCCGGCAAGAATCAGTGACAAAGTAGCAAAAAAAGCACAGGAAGTTGCCCTAAAAGTTTCCGAGTCAATGAACCATGTAGGCTTGTTAGCAGTGGAAATGTTCCAAACGGAAGACGATCAAATTTTAGTAAATGAAGTCGCTCCGCGTCCGCACAACTCAGGTCATTACAGTATTGAAGCGAGTTACACTTCGCAATTCGAACAGCATTTAAGAGCAATTCTGGATTTACCTTTAGGAAATACCAACAGTAAAGTAGCCGGAATTATGGTGAATTTAGTTGGCGAAGAAGGTCATTCGGGACAAGTAGTCTATGAAAACATTGAAAAAATCATGGCTATCGACGGAGTAACTCCACATATCTACGGTAAAAGAGAAACAAGACCATTTCGTAAAATGGGGCACGTAACAATAGTCAATGAAGACATGAGTGAAGCAAGACGAATTGCCGAGGAAGTAAAGAACAGCATTAGAGTGATCAGTATTCAGTAAGCTAATTTCAAATAAACGAATAACCAAAAACACAATGAGTAAAGTAGCCATCGTAATGGGAAGTGTATCTGACATGCCGGTCATGCAGGATGCCATAAATATATTAGCAGAATTTGGAATCGAAACAGAAGTTGATATCGTTTCTGCACACCGTACACCGGAAAAATTATTTGATTTCAGCCAAAATGCCCACAAAAGAGGTATTGCTGTAATCATTGCGGGTGCCGGTGGCGCAGCACATTTACCGGGAATGGTAGCGAGTATGAGTCCGTTACCAGTTATAGGCGTACCGGTTAAATCAAGTAATTCTATTGACGGGTGGGATTCGGTATTGTCAATTTTACAAATGCCGGGCGGTGTTCCCGTTGCCACTGTGGCATTAAACGGAGCAAAAAATGCCGGAATTTTGGCCGCTCAGATTATCGGTTCACAAAATGAATCTGTTCTTAAAAAAATCATAGATTACAAGGAAAGGTTAAAACAGGCTGTTTTAAATGCCTCAGAAAATTTAAAAAAATAATAAAATCCCGATTGAATCGGGATTTTTTATTTGGGATATTTTTTATTTTAGCAAAAGAAAAAAGCTCCAGTGGTATTTGGAGCTTTAAAGTAACACAAACATAAATACCGATTGGGTTAAATCAATATTTAAATTTTAAATATTTTAGACTTTTAACAGTTATCACTAAATCTTGGTACCAAACTTATAACATATTTCGATATATTACAAAAAAAATCGACGAAATACATAAATTTATGAAAATTCTGATTAATAAATTTCAAACAAAACATGATACTGCTCCGTTTGCCTCAATAGAGCTAAAAGATTATAAACCTGCCATTATTGAAGGCATAGCTTTGACAAAAAAAGAAATCGATGATGTAGTAAACAATACCGAAGCACCTACATTTGAAAATACTATTGAAACCCTTGAGTTTTCGGGACAGACATTAGACAGGATTACCAGTATCTTTTTCAATTTGAATTCTGCTGAAACTTCTGATGAAATGCAAAAAATTGCGCAGGAAGTTTCTCCTTTACTGACAGAACTGAGCAACGATATTACTTTAAACAAAGAACTTTTTGAACGGATCAAGAAAGTTTATGACCAAAAAGATGCTTTAGATCTATCGATTGAACAAAATACTTTATTAGAAAAGAAATATAAGGCTTTTACAAGAAACGGTGCCTTACTGCCTGAAGAAAAAAAATCACGTTTACGTGAAATTGATACTGAATTGGCGAAACTTAGTTTAAAATTCGGCGAAAACGCTTTGGCTGAGACCAACAACTATGAACTGCATATCACTAATGAAAATGACTTAAAAGGATTACCTGAAGACACAATCGAAACGGCTCAGGCCTTAGCAAAAAACAAAAATAAAGAAGGCTGGCTTTTCACTTTAAACATGCCAAGCTATCTACCTTTTGTTACCTATGCTGAAAACAGAGAGTTACGTAAAGAATTATCCATTGCCTATGGCAAAAAATGTTTCCAGAAAAATGATTTCAACAACGAAGACATCGTAATCAAAATAGCAAATCTAAGACATGAAAGAGCAAATCTATTAGGCTACCAGACTCATGCCCATTTTGTACTGGAAGAACGCATGGCACAAACGCCCGAAAAAGTGAAATCATTTTTAAATGATTTATTAATTAAGGCCAAACCTGCCGCAGAGAAAGAATTTGCACAATTGACATCTTTTGCCAAAAAAACTGACTCTTTCGACCAGTTGGAAAAATGGGATGGCGTGTACTATTCTGAAAAATTAAAACAGGAACTTTTCAATTTAGACGACGAAAAACTAAAACCTTATTTTGAACTGCAAAAAGTACAGGCTGGCGCTTTTGAAGTAGCCAATAAATTATTTGGTCTGACTTTTACAGAAGTATTTGACATCGATAAATACCACGAAGACGTTCACACTTTTGAAGTAACTGATGAGAAAGGGAATTTGGTCGCTGTTTTCTATTCTGATTATTTTCCAAGAGAAGGAAAACGCAACGGAGCCTGGATGACTTCATTCAAACACCAATACGTTCAAAATGGCACAAACGAGCGACCTCATGTTTCAATTGTATGCAATTTCACTAAACCCACACCTACAAAACCTTCTTTACTGACTTTCCAGGAGGTTACCACATTGTTCCATGAATTTGGTCATGCCTTGCATGGTATGTTGGCCAATACGACCTACCCTAGCCTATCCGGGACTTCGGTATTCTGGGATTTTGTAGAACTTCCAAGTCAGGTTATGGAAAACTGGTGCTACGAGCCGGAAGCTTTGGCAATTTTTGCGAAACATTATCAAACAGGCGAAGTTATACCACAGGAATATGTAAATAAAATTAAAGAAAGTGCCAGTTTTCTTGAAGGAATGGCAACATTACGCCAGCTGAGCTTTGGTTTATTGGATATGGATTTTCATGGTCAAAACCCAAGCGGAATTACCAACGTAAAAACTTTTGAAAAGGAGTCGATGCAGAACACCACATTATATCCTGATGTAGCCGAAAACTGTATGAGCACTTCTTTCTCACATATCTTCCAGGGCGGTTACTCATCAGGCTATTACAGTTATAAATGGGCTGAAGTACTTGATGCCGATGCGTTTGCCTATTTTCAGGAAAACGGGATCTTCAACAAAGAAGTAGCTGACAAATTTAAAAACAATGTTCTTTCACAAGGAGGAACCGATCATCCTATGACTTTATACAAAAAATTCAGAGGACAGGAACCAAAACCGGAAGCTTTACTAAAGAGAGCGGGATTGATATAATGACTGTATTTTAAGCCTGTCAGATTTATGAAATCAGACGGGCTTTATAAGAATATTGAATTTAAAGCATAAAATACCTTGAAAAAACATATCAAAAAAATCACTTTTGCTTCATTAATTGGACTGGCCGTAGTAGTTTGTGTAAATTTTTACGTAAAAAAAGAAACTGGCTCATTGATTTATAATTCCGAAAAAGAAATTCCCACAACAAACGTCGGGATTATTTTCGGTGCCGGAATCAATGGAGACCAACCCAGCAAATATCTTAAAGACCGATTGGATGCAGGAATCCGTTTGTATCAATCAAAAAAAATAAATAAGATTCTGCTTTCAGGTGATAATGGCAGTGACGAACATGATGAATTAACCGTTATGAAAACATATTGTTATCAACGCGGTGTGGATACTACCAAAATCTATATTGATTATGCCGGTTTTGACACCTTTTCCACTATGAAAAGAGCTAAGACAATTTTTAAAATTGACAAGGCTATCTTAGTTTCACAACAATATCATTTAAACAGAGCGATTTACATAGGAAATAAACTAGGCATACAATCACTAGGCTATTCCGCAAACAACGGAACATACAAAGGCTATAATTATGTCCGTTTCCGGGAATATTTCTCAATTTTCAAATCGGTGATTGATGTTATACGAAATCGTGAGCCTCATTTTTCAGGCACTGAGATCAGCATCAACGGTCATTCAAACTATAGCAAAGAAGACAAAAGGTAATTTTAAAACCGAAGAATCCTGTCTTCGCTTTTTTTATGTGTAACTAAATAAAATTCTCAAACGATTTAGAATCCCTGCTCCTGCATTAAAACTTTTCTTACATTTTTATTATTATTATCTATATTTGTTTCTAATTAAAACTTAGATTGAATACTATAATGACTGATATTTTTTCTGCGACACAAAAAAGAGCCTTAAACTCTATATGGATACTTATAGCAATAATAGCGTTCCTTTATTCAAGCAATTATTTTGTTTCTTATTACGGCCCGGAAACAACTATATACAAACGTTTATGTAGTATCCAAAACTGGCTATTGTACAGTTTGGTCTTCGCATGGTATTTCTATAAAAACAGACTTTTTAAAAAAGGAATTGTACAGCAGCTGTTATTCCTACCTTCAATGGTTTTGCTGGATGAATTAACACTGACCGCTGATTATTATCTGGATATTGAGAACAGTTCCCATATTTTGATTTTTTTCCAATTCATTACCTATATAATCCCTGTTGTGTTTTTTTCAGTTTCCTATTTCAAAACAGAAAAACATATTTTGCAGTTTTCTAAAATAAAAACATTCCTGCTTCAGTTGGCTCTTACGATAATTTTATCGTTTGCAATAGAAAGCAATGTTGATAATTTTTACAATTATATTGCATTTATAGGGGATACGCCTTACATGCAGGATATAATTGTATGCAGTATTTTTTTATTGGTTTCCATAAAAACAGCATTAGTTTTAGCCGGTTTTTATTATATCACAAACCGGATTTATTCCAGAAAAAAATTAATAAACCCAATAGACAGGCAGCCGATTTCCAATACATTTTTCAAAATGGGTTTTATTATCAGCTACACTGTTTTACTAATGTGCATTATAGATTTAGGACAATATGCACTTAGCATTTCATTTTTTGCTTTTGAAGAGATTGAACCTAATAATGTTATATTCTTCCTTTCGAGTTTCTTTGTACTTTTTATAAGCGGTCGTTTTCTTGGAAACCTGATACAATACAGAAATTATTCATTAAAAAAATATTTCGGGATTATCAATACGCTTACTTTGGCTCCAATTTTCAATCTTATTCCTTTTCTGATTCTATTACTGTCGGAAAAAAGCCAAAACAACATTGGAACCTATATAACCAAATTAAAATTAAAGAGAAATATTCATTTAACGATTTACTGTGCGTTAGCAGTTTTATTTGTTTGTTATGAATATTTTTCAACCGAGGCAGAAATTCGAAACCTGACTATTCTTTACAAAATTCCAATGTTAATTGTTGCCGTTTTGCTTTTAACCAGATTTAGAATTACAACAAAACTTGTCCCATTTGCAATAGTGACAATTACTTTTTACAATGAAATCAAGGAGGTTTTTGATTTCACTAAAGGATATTTATTTTTTATTCAGGAGAAAATTTTCTCTTTCCTTTGGCTGGCGGTAATTTCAGTATGTATGGTTTATTACATCATCTATTATGTAATTCACAAGTCTTTTTATACCGAATATTTCCAGGATCAGAACGAAACCGATTTTGAAGAAAACATCAAACAGTTCCAATAATAAACTATATAGAAAATGCCCTGATTAAAATTTTAATCAGGGCATTTTTTTTATTTTATTATACTTTTTTATCTCTTTCTGACTATAACCGAGGCACTGCTTTGGTTACTTGCAAAAAAATCCATTTCCGGAAGATACAGTTTAAAATCAAAATTGTATTTCCCGTCTTTAGGAACAATAAATGAATTATTTTCAATTTCAAATTCCCAATTTTTTACATATTCTATCGAATCTTTTCCTTCTGCAGAAGAATGCGTAATTCCCTCCTGTGTTGTTTTAGAATTAATGCTGTGAGCACCATCAGCAATGTTCAGACTGTCAAATTTCACAATTTTATCATCCTGACTAATACTGTATCTCATTTTGTATTTGGAAAAGGTGGAATCTTTTCGGGTTGAGAGTTTAGTCCAAAAAACGATTTCATCCCCTTCTTTCAAATCCAATCCTTCGATTGAAGAAATTCCTTTTTGAATCAGCTGCACTTCTCCCAGATTTTCTCCAACTGGATTACAAGAAATAAAAGCTAATACCAATAAACCAACAATATTTTTTTTCATGTTTTTTTAATTTGTCAATTCTAAAGTTGAGTGATTCGAATAATAATCAAACATTTTCAGGAAAAAATCCGTCACTCCTTCATTTAAGTCATCGTCTGTTTTCAGCAGAAAGGATTGACCACCTTTATTAATTGTACTGCAAACCATGTATTTCGTGCCGTAAATCTTTCCGTCATAATCTAATTCTGTAATTTCTATCATCGTTGCATTTCCCTTTGGTACAACCTTGCACTTATCATCTGTATAAAACAATTCTCTCGCCCATTTTAATTCATAGGCTTCTTCAAATTTACCTTCTTGGATTTGATTCAAAAAACTATAAAATAAATGTTCTCCATTTTTAGGCATTCTATACAATTCAAAAAATGAATGGGAATCATACTCAGGACTGGAAACTTCGTGAACATTTAAAAAACCACTCATTTCTTTTTTGAAATTTTTAAAAAAATATTTCATCAGATTAACTTCAATTTTAGGCCTATTAGCAACATAATCATTCCAGGAAAATTCCTGCTTTGTGAAATTAGGGCTCAAAAGATTTTTAGCATTCCGCAAAAAGTAAAATGCCTGATTGAGCTTTTCTTCTTGGGTGAATTTTTTAGACCAGCTTATAGTTCCAGTGTAAATCAGATAGTTTTTAGTTTTTGAATCGTATTGAAAATGCAGGGTTGAAAAAGTATCATCATCGCTAAAAACAATACTATTCTTATCTTCAAAATAAACGGTCTCTACATTGTAATCCGATTTCATCTTTTTGACACTCAACAAATCGCTTTTTTCTGCTTTCACAATAAAAATTATTTCATCCGCTATTTGATTATTGTTAATAGCAAACAACGGATTCTTAAGCTCCACATAATCGCAACTGTCCTTTACAATTAAACTTATCGACGGAGAGTAACTTACATCTTCTTTACTTAGAGTACTTGTACGGAAAAAATAGTTTTCAGGGAGACTTAATCTCACATTTTCTGAAACCTGAGAGCTTTCCAGATTTGCCTTTGTATTTAAAATCCGTTGTATTTCACCAGATGAAATTTCAAGTTTTTTCCCTGCAATTCCTTCCCCGGCATTTTTCTTTTCATTACGCTCACATCCAACAAAAAAAATTGCAAAGACAAAAAGAAGCAAATTAAACTTTCTTTCCATCAATCTGAATCTATTTACCATATCTATTTTTTTCTATTCACAAATATAGAAAATATAAAATTTAACAATCTAAATATTACAAACAATAAATGTTTCATTTTTTTTGAAAGTTTAAAAACTTTATTATACATTTGTCTCATGGAATTCAAAGAAGCAAAAAATAAATTCGTTCAAACTTGGGGAGCATTGGGTTCACAATGGGGCATCAACAAAACGATGGCTCAGATTCATGCTTTACTTATGGTATCCAACGAACCGGTTTCTATGGAAGACATTATGGAAGAATTGCAGATTTCACGTGGCAACGCGAGTATGAATTTACGTGCCTTGATGGATTGGGGCATTGTTTACAAAGAATTTAAAGCCGGAGAAAGAAGGGAGTTTTTTACAGCTGAAAAAGACCTTGATGAATTAGCCGTAAAAATTTCAAGAGAAAGAAGTAAAAGAGAAATCAAGCCTGCTTTGAAAGTTTTGAAGGAAGTCTCGTCAATTAATGCTTCTTCATCAACTGAAGAAAAACATTTTGTGGATCAAACTTCAAAATTATATGACTTTGTTTTGAAAGCAGATAATGTTTTGGACAAGATCACAGAATACAAGGATAATTGGTTAGCACAGTTACTTGTCAAGTTTATGAAATAGTTTTATCAAATTTAAAATCCTGAACAAAAAACTATTCAATGAGACCTATGAAAAACAATAAAAAGCATTCGAATTAAATATTATTTTTTTAATAAAAACTTTCATTTTTTTCTGAAAGTTTAAAATTAACAATAAAATTAAAAAGTTATGAGTTTTCTAACTGCACAATGGAAAAACCTGATTATGGCAAACTATGCCATCAATCCTGAGTATTTGAAAAAATACATTCCCGCTGGAACCGAACTCGATATATGGAATGGCAACTGTTATGTGAGTTTAGTTGGATTTCTTTTCAAAGACACCAGAGTACTAGGCTTTAGAATTCCGAAGCATAGCGATTTTGAAGAAGTCAATCTGCGGTTTTATGTCAAACGGTTTGAAAATGGTGAGTGGAAACGCGGTGTAGTATTCATTCAGGAAATTGTTCCCAAAAAAGCCATCACTTTTGTAGCCAATACTTTTTACAAAGAAAACTACAAAACACTCTTCATGCAGCACCAAAATAAACTGGAAGCCGAGGTGTTGAAAGTCGGTTACAGTTGGCAAAATCAGAAGAAAACAAATCACATAAGTGTCAACGCTTATGATTTTATTAGTCCGATAGAAGAAGGAAGCGAAGCTGCATTTATAATGGAACACTATTTTGGATACACCAAATACAATCAAAATAAAACGTACGAGTATGAGGTCAAACATCAAAAATGGAAACAGTACTACATCAAAAATTATGACATTCAAGTAGATTTTGAACACACCTACGGAAAAGATTTTACTTTTCTAAATCATTTAAAACCTGCATCAGTATTTCTGGCGGAAGGTTCTGAAATTACTGTTGAAAACAAACGAAAAATAGTCTTATGAAAACACTTCAAAATCAAACGATACTATACGACGAAGACTGTCCGCTTTGTCAGGTTTATACTTCTGCTTTTGTAAAAACCGGAATGCTTGATAAAAACGGAAGAAAACCTTATAACCAAATCAATGAGAAAGAAACAGCTTATTTAAATCTCGAAAGAGCAGCCAACGAAATTGCCTTAATCGATTACAAGAACAAAACAGTTGTTTATGGCATAGACAGTTTGTTAAGAATCATAGGAAATTCATTCCCTATAATCGAAAAAACAGGAAAAATTCCTCCTGTAAATTATCTGCTGAAAAAACTCTACTCTTTCATTTCTTACAACCGCAAAGTGATCATTCCTAATGGAAAAACTACTGAAACAAAACTACAATGCGAACCAACATTCGATTTAAAATACAGAATTTTTTATATCCTTTTTGCCATTTGCATCACAACTATTGTCCTTTTCAATTGTGCTGAAATGATGCCTTATATACCAAAAAGCAGTTACTCAAGAGAAGTATTTATGGCAGGCGGACAAATTCTTTTTCAGGTTTGTTTTCTTTTTAACAAAGACTTTAAAACGATAATAAATTATCTCGGTAATCTCATGACCGTTTCACTATATGGTTGTCTGCTCCTGATTCCGATACTAATAATCAATCAATTCACTGAAGTTAATGCAGCAATAGCACTAAGTTGGTTTGCAGTAACCGTATTATTAATCTTCATGGAGCATGTCCGCAGGATTGCAATTCAACAACTTCCCAAATATTTAAGTTTCACCTGGGTGCTTTACCGCATCATAGCACTTTATTTAATCTTAAACATCACTTTATGAAAATAGTCATAGCAGCAGGAACAGGTTTTTTAGGACAAGTTTTGATCAATCATTTCAAAAAAAATTGCGAGGAAATTGTCGTACTTACCCGTGGAAAAGACAGACAGGAAGAAAACGTTAAGTATATCCATTGGAATGCCAAAACCCTTACTGGCTGGGAGCATGAACTGGAAAACACCGACATCCTTATCAATCTGGCAGGCAAATCAGTGGATTGCCGTTATAACAAAGCCAATAAAAAAGAAATTCTTTTATCAAGGATTAACAGCACTAAAATCCTGAATAAAGCCGTATTACAATGTGAAAACCCGCCAAAACATTGGTTAAATTCATCGACAGCAACTATATACCGTCATTCAGAAGACAAACAAATGGATGAATTTACCGGTGAAACAGGCAGTGATTTTTCTATGAACGTAGCACAAAGCTGGGAAAAAGCATTCTTCAAAACTGAAACTCCCAATACTAGAAAAACTGCTTTGCGTACTTCAATAGTGTTAGGAAAAAACGGCGGTGCATTTCTTCCTCTCAAAAACTTAACCCAAATTGGTTTTGGTGGTAAACAAGGCAGCGGAAAACAGTTTGTAAGTTGGATTCATGAAGAAGACTTCGCCAGAGCATTGGCTTTTGTGGTTGAAAAAGAGATGACCGGAGTGGTTAATATTGTTTCCCCTACTCCAATCCAAAACAAAGATTTCATGAAAGCATTGCGTAAAACCATGAAAATTCCTGTAGGGACACCAATAGGAAAAAGAATGCTTGAATTTGGCGCTAAAATAATTGGAACAGAAACCGAATTGGTTTTAAAAAGCCGTAATGTGATTCCGAAACGATTACAGGAGAATGGTTTTACATTTAATTTCACGGACATTGAAACTGTCTTCAAAAATTTACTTCAAAATGACTAAGTTATATTTTGAAACTGTTATCAATTCAGCAAAAGAAATTGTTTTCGATTTATCCAGAAGTATTGATTTTCATCAGGAATCACTGAAGAAAACCAAAGAAAAAGCAACCAAAGGAAGAACAAGCGGACATATTGAACTTGGCGAGACTGTAACCTGGCGTGGGAAACATTTTGGCTTCTATCTTACTCATGAAAGTAAAATCAGCCAAATGAGTAAATACGGTTCATTTACTGACGAAATGATCAATGGCTGCTTTAAGTCTTTCATTCATCATCATCGATTTATAACCCAAAACAATTCCACTGTAATGATTGATGAGATTATTTATGAAACTCCGTTTGGGATTTTGGGTAAAATCTTTAATGAATCAGTTCTAAAAAAGTACCTCATAAAAATAATTATTGAAAGAAATACTCTTTTAAAGCTTTTTGCTGAAAAACAGAGCGGTTAAACTAACCGCTCTGCCATTCACTTATATAATCTACAGAATTATAATCTTACAATTCCTGTAACATACGGAGCACCATTTAATGGTTGGAAGATTTCTACGATAGCTTCCCAAACCACTAATGCAGGCGGCATACTTGCTGTACATTTATAGCGGTAATTTGTTCCCGCTACTACCTGAGTCGAAACGGTATTAGGTGTATATTTTACTCCTACAAAGCCTTTCATAGCCTCATCAAATACTGCTTTATCCTGAGCTGTTAACGGATGGTATGGAGACCATCCTCCTACGATAATCTCTTTGTCGTTTAATACTGTGTTAGTTGACATAATTTAGTTGTTTAATTGATTCCCTACTCATATGGCTTTTCAGAATCCGCCTTGTTTTTAAAGTTGTGTCAATCTCAACCTCGACGTCTAAGTAATATTACTCAACAAACTTAAGGTGATTTTGAAAACCTCAACAGCGTATAAACACCTGATTTTAAAAAAATCAACACAATAGCAGTACCAACAACCACCAAAAAACGGGAACACTTTCCACCCAAAAAGAAGTATAATATTCTGATCGCTTGGGACTGGCAAATAATGTAAATACTGCTAAGACAACTATGAGCATTAAATTAATCCAAAGCTGGATAATCCTGAAATCTGATTTTAGAAATTCCAGGCAATAAAACGGAATCAGAAGAAAAAGGTTTAAAAGTTTTGTCTTTTCTACACCTAATTTCTGAGGAACGGTTTGCAGTGATAGGTCATCATTTTTCAAATCAATGATTTCAAAAATCAATATTAAAATAATGACCAATAAAAAGCGCTGGCAAAACTTCAGCCAAACATCATGACTAAAAGGCAAATCTGCATTTATTATAGGCAACAAAAGTGTAATTCCTGCCCAGCAAAATGCCACAATATATATTTTTATTCCTGCCCAATTGCGGGCATTTCCCATTTTAGGAATAACCGGTAATGTGTATAAAACAGTCAATCCTAAAAAAGCGAGAGATACAATTTGTGTTTGTCTCTCCAATAAAAAAAAAACAATACGCCGTAGCCAAAAAAGATATTACACTTAGAACCACTATAGCTTTTCTTTCAGCATTCATCTGCAGTTTTTTTGCTCTGACCAATTCGTCATATTTCACAAAATTATACCCCACAATGGTTCCGAAGAAAGCAAAAAAAGACATTGGTGCATTATGGGTAATATGAAAAAAATGAAAGGTCATCTGTACCAAAGAAAATACAGCCAAAGCCACATGAATACTTCCGTGAATATAAAAATCGAGTATTTTTTTAAAAAAACTAATCATTTACAATTTCGACATATTGTTTAATTTCATTCCCTTTTTCATCAACAACAGTAATCAAATGCTTTCCTGTATTAACCACAACCGGCATTTCATGAAAAGTTTGAGTTGTTCCTTTAAATTCTCTATCAATATACCAAAACAATTTGTAATCTCTGTTACTGTGTGCCACTTTTAAAACAACAGGTTGAATTTTTCCTTCAAAATTTTTAGTCAAATAGATTTTACTGTTCCCTTTAGGGTAAATAAACCCCATACTGGTTTGTTGCGCTCCCTGACAATCATTTCGAAAAGGAGGCAATGGTTTATAATCGATGTGTAGGTTTTTATAATACCATTCCATTACCGGAGGCAACACAAACCAACTTTTAGTAACCATGGAATCTACATTTTCACAAGTACTGTTTACTCTGAATTGTTCTGATGGATCGAGATGAATCAATTGATGATACGGACATACTTTTGTTTTTTTACCATTTTTAGGGATCAATTGTTCCACTTTAGGACAATTATCCTGTGCCAAATGACCACTTAACGCACAACATTCGGCAGTTTGCAAGTCATACGAAGGCGTTTTGAACCATCTTTTTCTTGGCAGGAGATTGAAAACATCAAACAAAACCGGAGCTGCGCTGTCTATACCCGTTAATTCGGGACGTCCTTCTCCCGAAGCATTTCCAACCCAAATCCCCACCACATAATCACTGTTTGTCCCTATTGCCCAAGCATCGCGATTACCAAAACTCGTTCCCGTTTTCCAAGCAATTTCCATAGATGAGTCATAAAAACGCCAGGCTTCATCAGTTTCAGGGCGGTTGACTTCCTTCATTGCATTATAAGTCAAATAAATGGACCCCGCTCCAAGAATTTGCTTCTCTGATGTTTCATCACCAAAATCCTGTTCGAAACCATTTTGATAATTCAGTTCTGAAAATTCATTTTCTCTGTACTTCCCAAATGTTTTGATATGATAATTCAGAGTTGAAGTCAAATTAGCATACGTACGACACAAATCCCAAAGGTTACTTTCGGCCCCGCCCAAAATTAATGACAAACCATAATGATCCGGATGTTTATTAATATTTTTTAATTTGAATTGTTGTAAAGTCTCGTAAAACTTATGCACACCATGTTCCTGTAACATCAATACCGCTGGAATATTCAATGAACGTGACAAAGCTCTTTGCGCCGGCACAGCCCCGTCAAAAGTCAGATTGAAGTTCTGCGGTGCATATCCCGAAATCTGAGTGGGTATATCAGCCACAAGCGTATTCGGTAAAATTTCACCTTCATCCAACATTGAAGCGAACAACAAAGGCTTGAGTACACTTCCCGTACTACGCGGCGCCGTTATAATATCAACGTCTTTATCATGCATCAAATCGGTTGGTGAATTCCCTACATAACTGATGATATTTCTATTTTTCACATCAATCATCAAAACAGCCATGTTATGCACTTCATTTTGACTATACTGACTATGATATTGTCTCACAATTTGGTTGATTCGATTTTGCAGGGAAACATTTACAGTAGTTTTTATTTTCTGCCCTTCGTGCTCCAAAGCCACTTTCTCTAAAAGATGCGGGGCAATTTGAGGCAGCAAATAAGGTCTTTGAGGTAAAGGCTCTCGTAATGCCAAATCATATGTCATAGTATCGATAATTTCGTTATCCATCAATTTTTTCAGCAAACCATTTCTTTTTTTCAAAAGTTGCAGTTGATTTTTTCCCGGATAAATCAATCGGGGAGCATTAGGCAGAACAGCTAAAGTAGCACTTTCAGCCCACGATAGCTGGTGTGGTTGTACACCAAAATAACGCCAGGCAGCCATTTCCAATCCTACCACATTACCTCCAAAGGGAGCGTGTGCTGCATACAATTCGAGGATTCTTTCTTTTGAATGCCTGAATTCCAAGCGAGTTGCCAGAATAATTTCGATAACCTTCTCAAAATAGGTCCGTTTTTTATTCTTCCGTGACAAACGGACAACCTGTTGGGTAATCGTGCTTCCTCCCCTGACTACTTTCCCGGCACTGCGGTTTTGTTTGATTGCTTTAACCATCGCAACAGGATTAAATCCAAAGTGATAATTAAAATGTTCGTCTTCGAAATAAATCAGACATTGTTTGAACTTATCAGGAATACTGTCCTGCTCCGGAAAACGCCATTGACCGTCACGGGCAATCTTTGCTGCTAATAAATCACCTTCATTACTTTCAATAACCGTTGAAAAAGGTTCCTCAAATAATGTTCTTGGTAATGAAAAATAGTACACCATCAATAATACAAGACCTATTATTGATTTTATTCGGTTGGTTTTAACCCAATTAATCAGCTTGACAAGTTTGGGATACTTCTCAAGTTTTATTTTATCAATCATATCATAAAAACTGACAGGTCCTAAAACCTGTCAGATATCTAAAAACTTTACTTCACAATTTCAATCCATTGTCCTTTGCTTCGGGCAATGAAACTATTGTCATACATGGCCTCACACTGTACACCCGGTAAATAATACTTCCCTAAATAAGAAGCATTGATCAACATTTTGAACACACGGGTTTCTCTCGATTTCAATCCGAAATAGTAATTAGCCCTATCGTCACGGATATCTATATAATCGGCAAGATTTTCGGTGGCATTCCCATAATCGGTGAAACGGGTATTCACAATTTCAAATCCGGATGGTAAAATTTGGGTCAGTGCAATATTTGGTACATACTCACCTTTTTGGTTGGTTAATACCACCTCAGCAATCAATTCGGTCCCCTGATTGATTTTGCCCACATTAACCGTATTTCCTTTTCGGTCTTTGAATGAAACTTTAGCCACCACATTGCTGCTCATTACTTTCTCCTGACCTACCGGCAAAATACCACTATTAATCACACGGACAAAAAGCGTATTCTTTTTATTATTTCTAATCGTCAGTTTATTGCCTTTTCCTGTTACGATCAAGTTTCTCTGTGCAATTGCTTTGGTCGAAGTAATCTTCACTGTTTTTCCACCTGATGTGTATTGGATATCAATTCCTTTTCCGCCATTGAATTTCGCAAATTTAGCCATGGCATATAATGAATAAGCGGTAGTTTGCGTACTCATCCAATTATCTGAAGAAAGATTTTTTGCCAAAGTTACCGCCATTGCAAATGCTCTTTGTTTTTGACCTAACAGTACCAAAGTTTCTAATGTCATAGCCCGGTTTCTATCTTCTGAGCCATAGCTGTAATAATAATATGGCGAGTAGCTTTCGTTAATATTCGTTTTAGACAACAGAGACAAACCCGCTGAATTTTGTTTCACCACTGCATAAGCAGCTGCCAAACGCAATTTGCTTTCATTGGAAATTTTATTGGTTTCTCTTAAACGGTTCATCGATGCTAGATCAGCTGATCCTGCTAAAGCCAATGTATATAAACGATACGCCTGACCTAAATCATTTTGATATTGTGTTTCATAACGCCATTGTTTTGCCATTTTTTGTTGGTAGGCTATCCATTTGTTTTTAAAACTAACCGGCAACGCATATCCTTTTTTCTCTGCTTCCAATAAGAAATGACCTGCGTAACTGGTTCCCCAATCATCAGCTTCCAGACTGCCCGGCCAGTAACTGAACCCACCATTGGCCAATTGGAAACTTGTCAGTCTTTCAATCGCTGCAGTAACATTGCGTTGTATCGATTGTTTTCTGCTGGCATCCAAATCAATAACATCCGTCAGATACAATTGCGGGAATACTGAAGATGTGGTTTGTTCCACACATCCATGAGGATATTGGATTAGATAATCCAGTCTTCGTCCGAAATCGATTGTAGGAATGGATGAAATTTCCACCATTGCTTTGTTGCTTCCGGCTACCCCGAAACTATTCCAGCTGATTGTTTTGCTTGCTCCTGAACCTAACGTTGCATCAACAAATGCAGTAGTTACTGGATTTGGATTCGTTACGTCGATTTCAACATCATAAACCGATTTTTCGGCACCCGAAGTAGCCACAACCTGAATTTTGCCTATTCCTGTTGAACCTCCTACTACTAAATCGAAGTAAGCCATTTTTTCATCAGGCGTAGCAAAATATAATTTTTGTGTTGCAGGGCCTGCCAGTCTTACTTTATCGTTTGTTTTAATTTGAACTGTTACATTTTTAACATGTTTTTCAGTTGCAAATAGAGTCACCGGCAATGTCACTTTTTCTGAAGGTGAAATTTTCCTCGGTAAAGAAGCCAATGCCATCAGCGGACTTTTCACCGGTGTTGCTTTCTCGGCCATACCGTAAGCACTGTTTTCGGCATCAGCGGCAACCACCATGGTTTTAACCGATCCGATGTATTTAGGCAATTTAATCTGGTGCGTTTTCGAATCTCCTTTACCTAATTTAAACGGACCGAAATACATTACCACAGGTTTGAACCTGTTCGCTTTTTTAGCCTGTGAACCACCGGCATCCTGATCTCCACCAATACTGAAAATCTGATTTACTTTTCCGCCATACGCGCCTATCACATTATCGTAAATATCCCACGTACGCACACCCAGCGCCTCACGGGCATAAAAACTATCCCAGGCATTAGGCGTTTTGAAACGGGTTAAATCCAGTAAACCTTCATCAACAACTGCAATCGTGTACGTCATTGCCTTACCGTTTTTCTCACTCACTTTAACGGCCACTTTTTGTTCCGGACGTAATACATCAGGCATCGAAATTTGCGGCTCCAAAACTGTTTGTTTATCCACCACACTGATAGGTACAATACCATACATGCGGATTGGCGAATCATTTTTCGTTGACGCATGCGGTTGCAGCATCGTTACATTGATATACACATTAGGAGTCATATCCGAAGTGATATCAAGATCCACCTGCGTTTCTCCTTTTTTGGTTTTTGCCCAAAATGCTTTCACCACTCGTGAACCGTTTTCTACCGAGATCAAAGCACGTCCGCCTTCACTCGAAGGGAAGAAAATTTTTGCGGTCTCACCAACCGTATAGTCTTTTTTGTCGGTTGAAAAACGAAGCATAGTTGCTTCTTTTCCATCCGTATTTTTTGAACGCTCTGACCAATACGGGTAATCTAGGAATACCGTTTGACCTGAAGCATGTCCGTCATTTGGATCGATAGCACGGATTAAATAACGTCCCCAGTCCTGTTCAGGAACCGAGAAATTCAAACTTCCTCTACCCGAAGCGTCGGTATTGATAACAAATGATTTATAAGCTGTTGTGGATGTTCCTGTACTGTAGCTTGACAAATTATCAGAAGATTCATCCCACCACCAGCGTGAATCAATTTTGTATACTTTAACTTCCAAACCTCTAACAGCTTTTGGTCTTCCGTTTTCGCCTAAAGTCACAAACTCATAATGATTGTTTTTTCCTGTTTCCAGCAATCCATATTTATTCGGCTCCGGAGTTTTAATCCCCACATACGTTGGATACGGCGAATACTTCACAGAAGAAACATCAGTACTCACATCTCCTCCGTTTTCATATACTTTCGTAATAAAAGCCGCATTCAACATTCCGGGTGCTTGTCCTTGTAATGAAGGATTGATAGGGAAACTTACTTTTCCTTCCTGATTAACCTTTCCTGAATACACATTGATTTCTTCCGTAGAGAAATTACGGGTAGGATCATCAAACACATATTGGTCATAACCTTTGAAAGCGGTTACCTGTTGTGAAAATTTAGCCTGTACTTCTGTTTTTAAATCTTTCGCAACAGCGCCATGCATCCATAATACCTGAACAGTATTGATATTCTTTCTGGAAGCCGACAAAACGCTTTCGTTAAAACTGTTTTTGATTTTTAAACGATTAGGCTTGATGGTCTCTATCTTTACGCTTTTATAAAAACGGGCACCACCCACACTCACTACTGCTTCCCAATTTCCGGTAATTGCCGAACTTTGGGTAACCAATCCAAATTTATAATGATTCAAATCATTTACTTTTTGAATAGTCTGGTAAATTGTCTTTCCTGTAGGATCATTCAATCGGAATTTGATTGGATGATTTGCAGGGATTTTATTTGCCTTATCATTCAAGATAAATGACAAATGGATAGAATCACCGGGACGCCAAACGCCTCGTTCTCCATAAATATATCCTTTTAATCCCTTTTGCAGTGTCTCTCCCGAAACATCAAAATTACTTATAGACAACGACAGTTCATCATCCAGCTTCACATACGTACTGTTTTTTCCTTTGGTTACAATAGCAAAATAAGCGTATTTCTTCAGATCAAAATTAGCCATACCGTCACCATCAGTAGTCATTGTTGCTAATTTTTGTTGCTGATAATTATATAGTTCAACTGTTGCTCCCGAAACTGGATCAGTACTGACAATATCACTTACGGCAATCATAACCGATTTGTTGTTTCCTCTTTTGGCGATTACCCCTAAATCAGTCGCAAGAATATTGGTTGAAATTTTCGTATTGTAGTAATAGTAATCTGTACATGGATCCTGACTTTCTCTCCACTCATAATCTTCTTCATAATAATAGTCGTAGCTTGAACCACTGTAGTTCACATCATCTTCATCTTCCTCTTCTTCTTCATTTTCAGCAGATTCTTCTACAGCTCCAGCACATTTAAACAACGAATATTTCTTTTTGAAAGAAAATTCTACTCGATAAATGGCGCCGGGTTCAGGAGTAATTACTTTTGATAAATCAAGCGCGTAGGTATTCCATTTTGAATAGTCCAATAATTCATTCTGCTTGAGTTCCAAAGTAGATTTAGCGACCGGCTGACTCACCTTCTTGAGGTTATTTGAACCATTTAATTCATTATCTTGTAAAAACTGAAGAATATTGTCTTTGTAAATCTTATAGATTTTAACATCAACCTTTTTAAGGTTAGCAGCTTCGAAATTGATTTTCAGGTTATTCGAACTTGGTAAAATCGTTCCGTTTTTAATAAATTTCACTGCAGGATTAATCGGATCGAAATCAATTCTTTTCGAATAATTAGTACTCATTTCATCCCCGTAGATATTTTTTATCCCCTGAAATACTTCTATCAGTTTATTTCCTGAAACCACTACTGCATTTGCAACTGGTTCCGCAGGTTCTTCCTCTTCATAAGATTCTTCTGCAACTTCTTCTGCAACAGGTTCTACTGCCACAGCTGTATCTACAGCAACAGCAGCAGTATCCACCGATTCAGCGGCTTCTGCTACCACTGCGGCAGCAGAATCTATCGATTCTCCGTCAGTGTCATTTTCAGAGGTTTCTATTTCAGTTGGCTGTACTTCCACAACCTCTTCTGACTGTACCGGTGTTTGATTATTGAAATACACTTTCAGCACATTCCCCATAGTTGCATACTTCACGTCACTAGTGTTTTCAATAGCAACCAATCCTTTAAAATCCTGATCTTTTTTCAATGGATCCGAAAAATTAATCACTATAGACTGATTGTTTTCATCCCCCATTTTTATATCCATCACTTTAAAATCACCTTTGGCAGGAACAGCAATTTTGGATTTTCCTTCCCGGTCAATATCGGCACCGTCACCATCCCATTCCAGTGTAATTTCACTCGCCTCCTCAAAACGTTTAACGCCTTCCACTCTGAATTTGAATTCGGTTTCAGAACTGTTTTCTTTGTCAAAAGTCACTTTCAGATCATCCCCGTCCTGAGTGCATTCCACTAATTCCTCTGCTTCTTCAAATTCTAAAAAATCGGCAGTTTTCAAAGTCCCATTCAAATAATAGGTTTCCTTGTCAGACGATTGAATATCATCCGTTGTAACCGTAAAATCCTGTTTGATGGTTTTCAGGGAAAAGTTGAATTCTGACAATTCCTTTGGAACATTTGTAATTTTATCCAATTTCAATGAAACCTGATACAAAGTATTTTGATCTAATTTTTCGCTAGGAACAAAAGCAATCGTATTAGGCGAAAGTGCTATCACCTTACCACTGACACTTGGTGAGATATCCAACAAATCACTGTCTAACTCCTGATTGACCTTCCAGGTTGGGTTATTGAATGCCAACTGCACTCTGATGTCGGATTTGACAGAAACAAACCCGGAAGTAAATGCCGAAATGTGATTTTTGAAAAGATCAAAATTTGAATCAAAATCGGCTGCTTTTTTTCCACAAGAAAAAAGAACGAAAAACATCAGGAAAAACCCGACAGATTTTAAAAGTTTCATAAAATAGCGAAAGTAATTTTATTTGTTTATTTGTAGTAAAAATAGGAAGTTTTTTTATATATCCTATAAGAAAATCAATCTGTTAATAAATCACATTTTTTGTTCAAAATTTGATAAAAATCAGCTCTGTTTTTAACTGAAAATTTCAGATTTATCATTATTTTTGTGGCACTCAAAACAACACACATTATATATTTGATTGAATGAGAACAGATGCATTTGCTTTAAGACACATTGGTCCGAGAGAATCTGACCTACAACACATGTTTAAAACTATTGGCGTACAAGACATGAGCCAATTGCTTTATGAAACTTTCCCTGACGGAATCCGTTTAAAAGAAGATATCAAATTAGATCCTGCCATGACTGAATATGAGTACTTAACTCACATCACTCAGTTAGGTGCAAAAAACAAAGTATTCAAATCATACATTGGTTTAGGATACCACCCGGCAGTTGTTCCTCCGGTAATTCAACGCAACATTTTTGAAAACCCGGGATGGTACACAGCGTATACTCCGTATCAGGCAGAAATTGCACAGGGACGTTTAGAAGCCTTATTAAATTTCCAGACTACGATTATCGAATTAACAGGAATGGAAATCGCAAACGCCTCATTACTTGATGAAGGTACTGCGGCCGCTGAGGCAATGGCATTGCTTTTTGACGTAAGAACGCGTGACCAAAAGAAAAACAATGTAAGTAAGTTTTTCGTTTCAGAAGAGATTTTACCTCAGACATTGTCTATTTTACAAACCCGTTCTACTCCGCTAAACATTGAATTGGTTGTTGGTAATCATGAAACTTTTGATTTTTCAGCTGATTATTTCGGAGCTATTTTACAATACCCGGGAAAATTTGGCCAAGTTCATGACTACACTCAATTTATTGCAAAAGCAGCTGAAAATGAAATTAAAGTGGCAGTTGCTGCCGACATTTTATCATTAGCTAAATTAACGCCTCCAGGAGAAATGGGAGCTGCCGTAGTTGTAGGTACTACGCAACGTTTTGGTATCCCAATGGGATTCGGCGGACCTCATGCAGGTTTCTTCGCCACTAAAGAAGAATACAAACGTTCGATGCCGGGAAGAATCATTGGAGTTTCTGTTGATGTTAACGGAAACCGTGCTTTACGTATGGCATTGGGTACACGTGAGCAGCACATCAAACGTGAAAAAGCAACATCAAACATCTGTACTGCTCAGGTATTATTAGCAGTTATGGCGGGTATGTATGCAGTATATCACGGACCGAAAGGACTACAATACATTGCTGACAAAGTTCATGCTTCGGCAGTAACTACAGCAAAAGCATTGGCTTCTTTAGGTATCAACCAAATCAATTCGAATTTCTTCGATACTATTTTGGTAAAAGCAGATGCTGAAAAAGTAAAAGCAATTGCTGAGAAAAATGAATTCAACTTCTTCTACCCTAATAAAGATTGTGTTTCGATATCATTCAACGAAACCACTTCAATTGCCGACATCAACACTATCATCGCTATCTTCTCTGAAGCAGCAGGCAAATCGGCAGTTCATGTTTCTGAATTAGCAAACGAAAACCAAATTCAAAATAACTTAGTAAGAACTTCATCTTTCTTACAACACGACGTGTTCAACAATCACCATTCGGAAAGTCAGTTGATGCGTTATATCAAAAAATTAGAGCGTAAAGATTTATCATTAAACCACTCTATGATTTCTTTAGGTTCATGTACTATGAAATTGAACGCTGCTGCAGAAATGTTACCGCTTTCAATGCCAAACTGGAACAGCATTCACCCATTTGCACCGGCTGATCAGACACAAGGTTATTTAACCATGTTGAAAAAATTAGAACAGCAATTGAATGTAGTAACCGGTTTCAAAGGAACTTCATTACAACCTAACTCTGGAGCTCAGGGAGAATATGCAGGTTTGATGGCAATCCGTGCGTACCACATCTCTCGCGGTGAAGGACACAGAAACGTTTGTTTGATTCCATCATCTGCTCACGGAACCAATCCGGCTTCTGCAGCAATGGCAGGAATGAAAATCATCGTTACTAAAACCACACCAGAAGGAAACATCGATGTGGAAGATTTAAGAGCAAGAGCTATCGAACACAAAGACGATTTGTCTTGTTTAATGGTAACCTATCCGTCAACGCACGGAGTGTACGAATCTTCAATTATTGAAATTACACAATTAATACACGATAACGGCGGATTGGTATATATGGACGGTGCCAACATGAATGCTCAGGTAGGCTTAACCAATCCTGCAACAATTGGTGCCGATGTTTGTCACTTAAACTTACACAAAACGTTTGCTATTCCTCACGGTGGTGGCGGACCTGGTGTTGGACCAATTTGTGTGAACGAAAAATTAGTTGACTTTTTACCTACAAACCCGGTTATGGCAACTGGTGGTAAAGACGCTATTTCTGCTATTTCTGCCGCGCCTTACGGATCTGCTTTAGTATGTTTGATTTCTTACGGCTACATTACTATGTTAGGTGCTGAAGGATTACGTTCATCTACAGAACATGCAATTTTAAATGCCAACTACATGAAAGCACGTTTAGAAGAACACTATCCAGTTTTATATTCTGGTGAAATGGGACGTGCGGCTCACGAAATGATTTTAGATTGTCGTGAGTTCAAACAAAACGGAATTGAAGTTGGTGATATTGCAAAACGTTTAATGGATTATGGTTTCCACGCTCCAACGGTTTCTTTCCCAGTGGCAGGAACTTTGATGGTAGAACCAACTGAATCTGAAGATTTAGCTGAATTAGACCGTTTTTGTGATGCAATGATTTCAATCCGTAAAGAAATTGCTGAAGCAAACGCAGAAGAACCTAACAATCCATTAAAAAATGCGCCGCATACTTTGGGAATGTTAACTTCTGATGCTTGGGATTTACCTTATACAAGAGAAAAAGCCGCGTATCCGTTGGATTATATTTATGATAATAAATTCTGGCCTTCTGTTCGTCGTGTTGACGATGCGTACGGTGACAGAAACTTAGTTTGTTCATGTGCTCCTATCGAAGCTTACATGGAACATTAAAATATTTCAAAATACCATTACTCAAAATAACCCTTTTGTAAAGAAAGGGTTATTTTTTTATTAAATTTACTCAATCCGTGTTAAAAAAATAGAAAGTAAAAATTTTAAGCCCTTTCTTTACAAACTTCACAAAAAACGCAGAAAAACAAATTTTAACACAAATCAAACCGTTAGTTTATTTACTTTAGCAAAACCCAAAAAGCTGAAAAATGAATATAAAAATAACGGGGTCAGGAAGTTATATCCCAACCGAAATAGTTACCAATAAAGATTTTGCCAAACACGTATTTTTAAACGATGACGGCAGTCCTTTCCCATTGCCTAATGAAACTATCACAGAGAAATTTCATGACATTACCGGCATTGAGGAAAGAAGATATGTTACCGACAATTTATTAACCTCTGACATTGCCACCATTGCAGCGAAAAGAGCTATTGAAGATGCCGGAATAGATCCGGAAACATTAGACTATATCATTTTTGCCCACAATTTCGGCAATGTAAAACAAGGCGCTATTCAAACCGATATCTTACCTAGTTTAGCTACCCGGGTTAAATTTGACCTACGCATAAAGAATCCTAAATGTGTAGCTTACGACATGCTTTTTGGTTGTCCGGGCTGGGTGGAAGGTGTAATTCAGGCACAGGCATTCATTAAGGCAGGTATGGCCAAAAAATGTCTGGTTATAGGTGCCGAAACCTTATCGAGAGTTGTTGATATTCACGATAGGGACTCAATGATTTATTCTGACGGTGCCGGCGCAACCGTTGTGGAACTGACTGATGATGAAGGTGGCATCCTGGCTCATGAATCGGCTAGTTTTACCTACGACGAAGCGTATTATTTATTCTTTGGCAATTCCTTCAACAAGGATCACGACCCTGATGTACGCTATATCAAAATGCACGGCCGTAAAATTTATGAGTTTGCATTGAATAATGTCCCTAAGGCTATGAAAGAATGCCTTGACAAAAGCGGTATTGATATCAGCGAAGTAAAAAAAATACTGATTCATCAGGCGAATGAAAAAATGGACGAAGCTATCATTCAACGTTTTTACAAACAATACAAACAAACACCCCCTGAAGGCATCATGCCCATGAGCATTCACAAACTTGGCAACAGTAGTGTAGCTACTGTTCCTACATTATACGACCTGATTGTAAAAGGCGAGATAGAAAACCAGCAACTCAACAAAGGTGATGTTGTCATTTTTGCATCTGTGGGTGCAGGAATGAATATTAATGCGGTTGTGTATCGATATTAGCTTCGACAAGCTCAGCTAACATATAACAAGCCTTATTCAAAACCTCTCTTTATGTATGGAGAGGTTTTTGTTTTTATCCCGCAACTTTTACTTTTTATTCGAGTTTATTTTGAATGCTTTAAAATTTCTTTTATAGTATTACAACTAAAATCCTATATTATAAAAATTCAAATTCAGCAACTATAGGAATGTGATCCGAGATTTTTCGTGCTTCGTCAAGGGATTGAAAGTTTTCATAAAAATGAACTACTTTTCTATTTACAACCTTATTCTTTTTCCCATCAAACCAAATATTATCAAACTCAGAAGCCAAACAATTATCACTATTGCATTCCTTTTTTAAGGATGTTTTTTGATTTTTAAAAACCGAAATATAGCCCATACTTTTAAGAGGATTAAAAACAGTATGTGATTGTGGACAGTTGAAATCACCTATAAAAATCAAATTCAAATTTGGGTATTGGGATGGTAACAATTTAAAATACTTAATTTCTGTTTCTGGTTGTTTACTTTTGGTAATAGCATGAAAATTAGCCAATGTAAATTCTTTACTTCCTTATTTAAACGTAGCATAAAAAGGCTCTCTATCAATTAAGATCTGATATTTTTTTTCCAACCATGGAGTTCCTTTAATTTTTAAAACATGGCTTTTCCATAAAAAAGCATACCGTTCCGTTTTGTATGTACTCCCTGAGGTTGGATCACTAACTACACACTCCCATTTTGCCCCTTTTCTATTCAAGGCATCTACCAATTTTGCGACAGCTTGAGCCCCTCCATAACCTGCAACAACTTCTTGTATCGCTACAACATCAAAGTCACGTAACATGGTAGCTATAAATTCAATATCCTCATCTGATTTTGATTTCCCTATGTTTTCAACATTCCAGGAACACACCTTTATCTGAGCTGATACTGTAGTGACAAATAGCAAACATATTAATAAACTGATGTAGAAATAACGCATCTTTACAATCTCTTTTTAATCTTCCCACTTACAAAGAGTGAAACCAAATTCTCTAGCCTCTTCAATAGTCATCTTTTTTATAACATGCTTACAGGCACTTAATCCTCTACAATGTTCTTTATAGTGATATCTTGAGGCTCCTTTTGAAAAACAAACATAAACTTTTTCATCAGCTGAATGAAAAGTAATACATAATAATAGTAAACAGATTAATTTCATGGCATATAAATATTAAATCAATCCTGAAAGAGAACTATTCTGTCTTCAGGATATATGTATTTCCTCTCTTATCCTTGGCTTTTAGCATATCAAACCCTGTCCATTCTACCTCCACATCAAATACTCTTCCCAGCGAGTCAGTAAGCATACCTGCTCCATACTTTCCTTTCACAATTACATTTCCTTTCACATGATTTTTCAGACTATCTGAACCTATCACGTCATAATCGTATTCATAATTATTATAAGTTCCTGTTCTGTATTCATATTTTCGCTCAGGATTTTTATGAAAAGTCTGTGCTTCCTCGGGCGTAATTGTTTTTATATCTTCTGGAAGGATTTTTTGTGCAAACGGAACAATTTTTTCTTTTGGTTTTGGAGTCTCTTGTTTACAAGAAGCTGTAACTAAACCTATGAAAGTTATAAAAAGTAATTTTTTAATCATACGCAATTTTTTTCATTTGAAATCGTAAAGTTAAAACCAACCAATGAATTTATTACATTAACTCTTAGCAAGATAAAACATATTAATTTGACATTTCTTCAAAAACTTCATCTAAATAATCAAACTTTAAAAGATTAAAATTTTTATTAGGCAACCAAATCTCATTTTCATTTTCAAATAGAATAGAAAAATCTTCACTATTGAAGTACCTTGTTAAAATTTCCTTAGCCTTTTTTCGACTTATTTTCAAAGTTAAAGCATACTCTTCAAAATATAACTTGTAGTTACTTCCATCAATAGGTATTGATGTAATAGTTATTTCATCTATATCTGTTTGAGCAAAAACTTGAAATGTTACATAAACAATATCTCTTTTTACAATCTCTTTTTTCACAGATTCTAAGTCTTCCTCTAAAATTGGTTTGGAGACCTGAACATGCATAGATTTTTCATTTTCAGAGATAAATTTTAATGTGTTATTATCTTCACTAAAATCATTTACATCCATAAGCATTTCTTTTAGTGTTGCAAATTTCGGCAATGACTTCTGTACTACTTTTTCTTGAATAGTTCCAGTTCTAGACATGTTCTCATTTTTACAACCAAGAATTAAAAACAGTGCTATTAAAATGAATATTTTTCCCATTTATATAAATATTATTTCTTTACGATAAATTGTATTAAAGAGCTTTCCAAATTGTCTCAAAACTTTTAGCTTCACCTTCTAATAATGGTAAATACGAAAAATCTCCTTTTGCATTTTCATATAATTTTGCATTCTTTACATCTAAAACACAAAATATAACTTCATCGTCAGTCTCACTTCTTAATTGATTTTCCATTAAAGACAAAATTTGTGACAATTTATCTTTGGTTATTTTTTCTGATTTTAAAAACAGCTTTATTACATAGAATTTCCCACCAAATTCAATTCCTAATTCTGGGTTTATTTTAATATCTAAATCACCAATTAACCAATGTTTAAATGGTGGATCAAACCATTCAATTTTCTTTTTACCCCAGAATTTTTTATATCCTGATATTGATAACGGATAATTTGTTTTCTTTTTTAAATCTGTTAATTTTTCAATCAAATCATCTAAGACTTTTTTATCCAAATTATTTTTATGAACATCTATAATTTCTTCTCTTAAACTTTTGTAAAAATCAGATGCTGGATGGTAGCTATCTCTATATTTTACTTGTTTAACTTTAGTCATTTTAGAACCACCGGATTTGTTTACAAAATCTATAAAGTCAGTAAGTGATATGTTAATTGTTTTTTTCTTTGACATAATACTAATTTTAGATTACCAGTTCTTTCCAATCCATTTTATTAATTCTTCACGATCATCTACATCTGTAATTTCTTCATCACGAAGTAATTTTTCTACTTTTTGAAATGATGCCTTATTGGTTAACTTATGCTTGTTCAAAAATTGATTGCAAAAATAAACCACTTCATATTCTTCTGTTTTATCCACTTTTTTTCTGTCTAAAACTCCAATGTATTTTGGATTGTCACCACCATCAACCGTTGGAGAATAGTCATTATAAATTAAGTCAGTACTTGTAAAATTTGCCATAATGTTTATTTATATTTTGTTAGTTACTCTGCTTCATACAACCTAACTGTCTCCAATAATTCCTTCTCAAAATTGTAGACATCATCAATGGTTTCTATAGGTTGTCTGTTTTCAACTTTATTGTCATTAAATAATCCAATATATTTTTTGCCTCCATTGAGATGCAAACGACACAAAGGTTTACGATTGTTGTCATCTAATAGTATCCCGAAGTAGGATTGTGTGTCTCTATAAACGATTCTGTTGGTAGGTAGTTTTCTTCTTAAAATCGCAACTACAATACGATAGGCTTCTAACTCTTCTTCGGTAGTTTGAACGCGACTACTTTCGGGCTCTTCAATTTGAATTTGGTCTTTTTCTTGAATAATAACCTCTTTGTTTAGAGCAAAATGCAATCTCTCATTAATTTTTTCACCTATCAATTGTCCGAAAGCTTTTTGAACTAGCTCTGTGAATTCATCCATAACTTTTTCTGTCAATCTTCCGTTATAAACCTTCGAGGTAAATAGACGGACAAATTCAGTAGAAGGTTTTTCTATTTCAATATCAATCTGCTTGCGTATTTCTTTAATGTACTTTAGTGAGCTGGCATTATCCAAAATCTTATTGATGTCAAAATTGGATTTATGAAACTTAGCTATCTCATTTACTGCACTGTCCTTCAATGTAGCAATGTCAAATTCAAGAAATGGCTTTTCATCCATTTTGTTTTGTTCGTCCAAATCGGTAAAAAACTGATATTGGATACCGTTTGTCAACAGTGCAAAACGGGTTTTACTCACATGAAAATAACGGAACAGCTGTGAACCATGAACGGATAAGTTTTCTTTCCAATTTTTGCACTCAATAATCATAATGGGCTCTCCATTTTGAACGATTGCATAGTCAACCTTCTCTCCTTTTTTAATTCCGATATCAGCAACATATTCAGGAACTACTTCCAAAGGATTGAATGTATCATAACCTAGTGTATTAATGAAAGGCAATACAAAAGCATGTTTTGTTGACTCTTCGGTTTCAATTTTGTCTTTAAGCTGGTGGATTTTATCCGCCAATTGCTTGAGTTGTGTTTGGAGTTCCATAAAAATAGACTTTAATTAATTCAAAATATTATTTACTTGAACTTCGTAGTTGTCACAATTTTGAATATCCACTCCCATGACATCTATAGTTTTTTCTGCACCAGCAGCAAAATTGGCTGCATTCCCAATCCCTGTCCCTACGATATTTCCTTTTTTATCATAAAAAGTAGCTTTCAAATCAACATAAGAGATTAATTCGCTCGTATTATTTCTCACTCTGCAATGAATCGTATATGCATTCATTACATCTTGATAAGTTGCTGTTTGCTTTAGGATTTCGACATCAGGTTTTGATTCTGTTTTTTTAACTTCCGTTTCAGCTATGGATTCTTTTTCTGAAGAAACAGTTGAAGCATTAGAACTGTTTGTTTTTATTTTTTCATCCCCAAGATTTGTAAGTATAATTAAAGAGATAATAACTGTAATGGCAATTTTCCAACCTTTTGCAATTGATGAATTTTTCCAAAGTGCGTAAAGCCCGACTGGAAAAAAGAGAACACACAGTAATATTACGAGCCAATTTTTTTCATACCAAGCATTAGAAATTTCACGATGTTTTGATGTGGAATTTGAAGTATTTCCATTTTTCATTACTCTTTGTTGTTTAATATTTTCGATTTCTTCCTCACTCTTGGCTGTTAATTTGGCTATACAATCAAAAATTTTAACCAAATGCTCATTGGCTTTTGTTACTTCGTGAGATTGATTGAATGTCCCTAATTTTCTTCTTATCTCAACAGAAATTTCGGTTTTATCTTCGCTTAGCCTATTAAGATTTATATCTATGTATACGCCTAAACTTAAAAACTCTAATGCCTCGTAAGTGTATTGATTGAATATTTCATTTGAAGTAGTGAATTTGTATTTATCATTAATCAAATTAATATTCAATACACTTAACTTAACCCTTTCAATAGGGAAATCTACTTGAGTTGTTTTTTTAGGACTTGGAATTGCTAGTACTGCCATAATTATTTTTTTATTCAAACTTACATCTATTAAAAAACCATTCCTTACGGGAATCCGTAACGCATAAAAAAACCTGCCAATCACTAGCAGGTTCAACAGAAATCATAAAAAAGTAAAGCCTACACCAGCCCCATGTCTTTTGCAATGGCGATTAAATGAATGGTATTGTTCGCCTGAAAATAATCTTTCAGTTTCGCAATTCTTTTCTCAATAGTACTCTTACTGTTGGGGGTAATACTTAATTCTTTGAACTTGGCTTCCATATTTTCCTGAGGAATACCTAATGACAATTGAGTAAGCAATTGAATATCATAATCATCAATTTCTGAAGTCGATTTGTCCTGTAAGGCATGTGCCACGGCAGGAGAGATATATTTTTCTGTACCGCTCCATACCTGCTCAATGGCTTTTTTGAGTTCACTTGAAGTATTGCGATGTTTGACCACATACGCCTCTATATCATAATCTGTTATTAATTTCTTGATTTTATGGAGGCGGTCGTCTATCGAAAAAGCAATGATCTTGATGTATGGAAAGGTTTTACGTACTTCACAAATTAACTCTTCTCCTGAAGTTATTGTGGCATTTCTATGATCGGCTTTAAAAGACAAATCGGTAATCAACAATTCAAACGGAGCATTGTCCATTTGCGCTTTTTTTAATCTCAATACCGCATCGTCGCAATATTTTACATATTCTGCCACAGGAATCTGTAATTCTTGCACCGCTTTTTCCGTGGCAATGTTATTTAAATCGATGTCATCTGCAACTAAAATTTTTGAAAACATATAGTAGATTTATTTAGGAATACTAATTTTTACTTTTAAACCATGACCGGTTGTATCAAAAGTAATCTTTCCATTAATGTTTTGAATACGGTTTTCCACATTAGCCATACCGCTTTTCTTTACCTGATGCGTTGCGAATCCTTTCCCGTTATCAGAATAATCTACTGCAATGTCATTTTTATGGTTAGCAAAACTTACAATAACAATGCTGGCCTGACTGTGTTTTTTCATATTGACTAAAAGCTCTTGCAAAACCCGGAATAAAGTAATCTTTTTAATTTCTGCTATAGTACCCCAATTGATTGTTTCGTCTTTCTTGATAATGACATTTTGATTGACAGACTTGTACCCGTTAATCATTTCTATTAAATTTTCGATAAATGATTCTCCCGTTTCAATCGATTCATTTTCTTTGGATATGTTTCGCGATCGCTGATAAAGAGTATCTAATAAATTAATAAGGGTTTCTTTATGCTCGGGTTCTTCAATTTTTCTGGTCTCCACAAACGACATGGTTTGAAACACATCATTGGCAATTTCGTCATGGATTTTTTTAGCAATCTTAGTCTCGGTTAAGTAACTCGCTTTTTGCTTTTCGAGTCGGCCTTTATTTTTAAGGTGATTGTATACAATAAATAATAGAAGAGCCAATAAGGCGGCAAATCCTATCCAGGTATTGGTTTCGTTTTGACTTTTTTGCAAAGCTAAGTCCATGGTCATGTTTTTGTTTTTTAGCTTTAGGTTTTCTTCATTGACCATTCGGGCATCGTATCTAATCTTTGCAAACTGGTTTTTTGCTGTATTGCGCACTTGGGTAATACTATCATTCAACACCGCGTATTTTAAAGCATAATTTCGATTATTTTCCGAAGTTTTTATCAATAACAACAAAGCTTCCAGTCGTTCATCAATACTATTGTGCTTACTCGATTCTTTATAGGCTTGAAGTGCAAAATCTCTTGATTTTTCTGAATGGTATGGTAAATAGTATTCTGACAAATACAAATAACTCTCAATGCGCCCATAGGAATCATCTTCTTGGTTACTCATAGCGAGTGCTTGTTGCATGAGTTGAAGTCCTTTCTCCTTTTCCTGAAGTTTAGTATAAGCATAGCCTAAATTATTCATATAAATGGCTTTGCGTTTGGGAAGAGTATCTAAAAACTTCCATTTCAAAATTTTACCCAAAAGGTTTACCGACTTTTTATAATTACCCTGTTTTGAATATACATTGGCAATATTATTAAGCGCAATGGCTTTAGGTAAACTGTCACTTGCCAACTTATAGGTATTGTTGTAATATCGAAGAGCATCTCCATAATTTTTTAATTCCTTTGCTGAAATCCCAAGTAAATTATTAACTGCTGAAAGATATTCTTTATTCTCTTTTACATAAGACATTGCTTCTATTAAACTGGCTTCACTCCCAAAATAATCTCCAAAAACTTGTTGCGTTCTAGCTATCTGAATCAAACAATACGCAACATTATCCTTATTTTGTATTGAGTCAAAATGTACCTTTGCTTGGGTGTAGAAATAAAAAGCACTGTCATATTTTGCCAGTGTATAATAACTATCTGCTTTGTTTTGATATTCCGAACCCTTTTTCTTATTTTCATCAACAATAGAGTCTTTTTTTTCAATTTGTTTCCCGGAATGATTACAAGACAAGAATAAAAATGAAAAAACTATAGATAAGAAAAACGGGGAACGATTCATAATGATTCTTTCCCCGAATGTACTAATTCTTATTTAAAACACACAAAATTAATTAAGGCTTTGGAGGTTTAATAGGCACAACATCATCGCCAGGACCTGGTTCCTCAACCAGATTTGTTGTAAGCGAATCAGTGCCTGAAATTGTATCTGTCTCTCTAAGGATTAAACCAGGCACCTCATACTTAATCTTCTTTTTTTCAGATTCATCAGCAAGAGTATCAACACTGTCGGCATCACATGATACCACATTAAAACCTAAAGCTGTAAAAACAGCAACATATATAAAATTTTTCATTTTTTTTCCGATTAAAAAATTACATAGGTCTGGCCGTCCGAAAATCACTTTCAGCTCTTTTAAACCATCCCTAAAAATTGTTTTTTAGAGTACTCTGTTATTTTTTGTTGGGAAGAAAAAGTAGGTTTTCACACAAAGGGTTATTTATACTTCCCTTATAAAATACCAATGTGGAAAACCGTACTTTGCTGTTAAACTAGTTTTGTACATTTGTTCCTATCGCGAAAAGAACAAGAACTAATTCTGGAGCAAAGATTTGTTGATTTCACTGAGGTTTTACAATGTAATTCCGGTTATTCCGACGAATTCTGAATGTTCCTTTAAATTCCAAAAAATGCCTATGCCAAAAATTACTTTTAAAGATTATATAGAAGGAATAAAAGCAAAGTATGAAGAAGAAAAAACAAAAAAATATTCAGGTTATCTTGCTAAACCATCACCCGCATCACTTAAAAATTTATGTGACATTCTAAAAAAGGAAAACACTTCAAAAAAAGATCAGGAGATTATCTCTTTATTCTATAATAAGGAGGGATTTGACGTTGATAAATTCAAACCCATAGGGAATTTTTTTAGTGGAAAAACACAATCGCCAAGTCATGATATTTTAGACATGATGGCCTTGTTGGTCAATTTTGAACCAAGACCATTAGGTAAGTTCCTTGAAGTAAACAATCAATGTAGTAAAGAATATACAGGACAGGAGTCAATGACATTACATAGTCCCTCAGAAAAGGAACTTATAAAAGTAAACACGCCACTAAGTTTAGCCTCTATCCCTAATAATTCTCTACCACAAAATGCTGGAACAAAATTTACCCTAAGTAATAAGAAAGCTATAATTGCTTTACTTCTTTTTTGTGCATTTATATCCTTACTCACTTACAATCTACTAACTTCGCACAAAGAGTGCCTGGAATGGCAAAATAATCACTATGTAGAAGTTGATTGTACAACTGAAATAAAAGGAATTGCAAATTTTGAAACTAAAATCCCCTACGATGAGAGTCTACTCAAAATCAAAAAAATAATTCCTACAGATAGTACTACTTATTTTAAAAACGGTAAAGCCATACTGTGGTATTGCAAAAATGAAAACGGCAGTATCGAACTGTTTAATACGCCAGGCTATCACCCTGTTACCAACAAAACGTTGAAACCTATTACGCACTACATGATAAAAAAATATTTAGAAAATAAGTCTAACTAATTTGTATCCATTGCCTTTTTATACCTGTCAGGTTTTATAAACCTGACAGGTATAAAGTTTACTACTACTTATTACTATAGTGATAATTACATATCAAAAAGTATTCTTTTTAGCTTTGTTGCAAAATTATTTTCGAATTTTAAATTGCAACAGAACTGTTGCAAAAAAAAGTTTATAAAAAATTGCAACAAAGTTGTTGCAAAATGCGTCAACATTAAAATTTTGCAACAAGCAGTATTTTAAAAAATGACTATTGGAACACAAATAGACTCACTCAGGAAGAAGCGACTGAAATACTTGAATAACCAAAACACAATTATCCATGTACAAACTAGCCACCTTGTCTAATTATGCGGGCACACTATATATAAGCAAAAGTATGTAAATGTTGATAAGAAAACTCTGTACAAGGAATCGGTCACAATCATTGAAGTGCTGTTTGCCAGACACCAATTAAAAAAAAAAAGAAACTGAAGCGAAACTTGAAGAAAATAAAAGCTAATAAGCAAAAGGTTTTTGCGGCGTTTCTGATGGCTCTGTACGAAGAAGCGAATAATAAAAAAATAAACAAAAACTTCGGTAACGCAGAAGAAAGCAACCTTGTAGTTTTGCTGTGGTGTCATTGAAACCTCAAAAACGTTAGCTTTTGGTTTTTTGTTGTGTTACCCCTCCCCAACCCCGAAATCGGTTGAGAACTCCTTTAAGTGGTGAACCTCTTCTTTTTTAACCACTTTCAGAGTCTCTGGCTGCTGAAAGGGTTCACCGATTACCAAGAGTGATGAAGTTCATATAAAGATTAGTATTTTTAAAGAACATCATTAAAAGTCTCTTATCAATAACATATGTCAAATACAACTATTGTTTTTCAGAATATACCAACCTTCTCTAAAAATCGTTAACACGACCTATATAAAAACCAAAAAGAGCATACGAAATAAATTGTACGCTCTTTAAAGACCAAAATAATCAGAAAGCCAAGCCATCAATCATTCAGGCAGTATAAAGATACGAAAAACAAAAAAATAAAACACTCATAATAAGAGCTTTATTTCAAAAAAACTAAAACTTTGCATCTTACTCCGCATTTCTTAACCTAGATTAATTCTAGTCTGTTTTTGATCGAGTAATTTTACAGTACAAATTAAAAACAAGAATTATGGCAACAAAAAATATAGAAGCGGTAGTCAGCAACAGTGGTACACACTTCGTAGGGGACGGATTCAGAGTACACAATTTTATCCCCACAAACTTCAGCATGCAGCGCATGGATCCCATTATTATGATGGACTACAATTCCAAATATTATTTTTCACCCAGCGAAGCTCCCAGAGGTGTGGGTGTGCATCCGCACCGCGGTTTTGAAACCGTAACCATTGCCTATAAAGGCCGAGTGGCACATCATGACAGTAGTGGCGGTGGTGGTGTAATAGGCGAAGGAGACGTACAATGGATGACGGCCGCCAGCGGTGTGTTACACAAAGAATATCACGAAGAAAGTTTCAGCAAACAAGGCGGTGACTTTCAAATGGTACAATTGTGGGTAAATCTTCCTGCAAAAAGCAAAATGAGCGAACCCAAATACCAGTCAATTAAAAATGAAGAAATCAACCGTTTTTATTTAGACAACGGACAAGGTGAGGTTGAAGTGATTGCAGGTAACTACAGTAACGTACAGGGTAAAGCAAGCACCTTTACCCCTATTAATCTGTTAAATACAAAATTGAAAAAAGGAGCTAAAGTTGATTTTTCATTTCCGTCAAATTACAATACCTCATTGTTAGTCATTGAAGGAAGCCTATTTGTGAATGAAAAAACTAAAGTACCAACTGACCATTTTGTGCTTATGGCAAATGATGGTGAAGATTTTACTGTTGAAGCTTCCGAAGATGCTGTAGTTTTAGTCTTAAGTGCCGAACCTATCAACGAACCTATAGCCGCTCATGGTCCTTTTGTAATGAATACAAAAGCCGAATTACTGGAAGCGTTCAACGATTTTAACCAAGGGAAATTCGGTTATCTGGAAGATTAACACTAAATTTATAATAAACTAGCCAACTAGATAACATGAAAATTTTAGCTTTTGCGGGAAGTAATTCTTCCGTCTCAATTAATAAAAAATTAATCACTTATATAAGTACTTATTTTTCAGAAGCAACCATTGAAATACTGGATTTAAACGATTACGAAATGCCTATTTATAAAAGCGATCGCGAGAAAAATGACGGAATACCGCAGCTTGCGTTTGCTTTTACAGAAAAAATTGATTCGGCCGATTTGCTCTTGGTATCATTAGCCGAACATAACGGAGCCTATTCGACAGCTTTTAAAAACATTTTTGATTGGGTTTCGAGAATTCCAAACCGGAAGCCCTTTGGTGAAAAAAACATGTTTTTAACGGCTACCTCACCAGGGGCAAGAGGCGGAATGAATGTTTTGGAAATTGCAAAAAACAGATTTCCCTATAGTGGGGCTACTGTTCTTGAAACGTTTTCACTTCCAAGTTTTAATGATAATTTTTCGGCAGAAAAAGGAATCACTTTGGAAGAAAAGAAAAACGAATTGGAAGAAAAAATTCAAAAGATAAAAAGAACAATCAACTATTAAACATAACTGTCATGGAATCAAAAGAATATTCAAACGGCGAAATTACCATTATCTGGAAACCTAAATTATGTATTCATTCCGGAATTTGTGCAAGAAGTCTTCCTAATGTTTATAAACCTAAGGAAAAACCATGGATTACTCCTGAGAATGCAACTACTGAAGAACTTATAGCTCAAATTCACAATTGTCCGTCAGGCGCATTATCTTTCAAATACAACAACAACGATGATTAAAGTAAAAGCCGTTATAAGTGAAACCGATTTTCTAACCGACATATTTTCGAAAACTAACAGTATAATAAGTGATGAACCTGTAGATAACGGTGGCCAGGATAAAGGTTTCAACCCCTATGAATTATTGGCTTCTTCTCTAGCTTCTTGTACTTGTGCGACATTGAAAATGTATTTGAACAGAAAAGATTGGGGCGTCAAAGAAACAACTGTTGAAGTCATTCTGGAAAGAGATAAAGAAAACAATATTACCCGCATGGACCGAAAAATTTCGTTTAACGGAAATCTCACCGAAGAACAAAAACAGCGTTTACTGGCTATTGCCAATGCCTGTCCGGTGCATAAAATTTTAACGAACCCTATTCAAATTACAACATCATTATAACTATGGAAATCATTCAGGAAAACAACAATAAAAAAGGAGCATTCAAAGCTGTTGAAAACAGCATCGAAGCTGGATTAATGACGTACAGCTGGGCGGGAGAAAATAAATTCATAATTGACCACACCGAAGTAAATCCGGACTTTGCAGGAAAAAGCGTAGGCAAACAATTGGTCATGAAAGCAGTTGAATTTGCCCGTGAAAACAATTTGAAAATTATGCCTTTATGCCCGTTTGCGAAATCGGTTTTTAACAAAGTGGCTGAAATCAGAGATGTTTTATATTAAAATTATTTCATCAATGATTTTGGTAGAATTTCTTTAATGGGAATAATTTTAAAAATGTGGTTGGCCAACCCAAAAATCACAAATGCCACGAGTGGTTTGTAACATAAATTGACGAATTTATATTGGGTATCCGGTAGAGAATACCCCACAAGCAAAACTACCAGCAACACTAGTATCACATGCAAAAACTTCCAACTGAAAGGATGTACACCAAATTTCTTATAATTAAAATAAATTTTAATCAGGTTGTATGTTGTAAGTGACGTTGCGGTAGCAATGGAAACCCCTATAATCCCCATTTTAAACCAAAACAGAAAAATCAAGTTGGTCGAAATGGTCAGCAATGCCAGTGCAACAGTAGTGGTATTATTGAATTTATAATATTTAGAGTTTGAAATAATATACCCGTTAAATCCGGTAGCCAAATCAAACAGCAAGGCAAAGCCCATGATATACATTACTGGAAGCCCTTTTAGCAATTTATCTCCGTTTTTCATTAATCCAAACAAATCTTCGATACCAACCGCTACCAATCCGAATAAAACTACCCCTATTATGAATAAATATAATGAGGTTTTATGATGCAGTGCTTTTAAGTCCATCATGTTATTCTCAGCGATATAAGCTGCAATTATGGGCGCTGAAATGGTATAAACACCTAAAGCCGGTACGGTAATCATTCGGACTAAATTCAAAGACGTATTGTAAATAGCAACTTCGGAAAAAGTTAACAATTCACCTATCATCGTTGCATCAATATTCAAAGCTATTACCGAACCCATACTGCCTAAAAAAGTATACAAGGAATACACCATCAGTTCACGTCCGAAACCTTCTTTTTTTAAGAATGAAAAATTGATTTTTTTGGATACTTTTTCCAATCGATGGAGGTACAGCATAATTCCAAAAAAAGCCAAAACAAAAAATCCGATGTACAATGCGATGGAGTTTTCTTCGGAAGAATGATAAAAAACAAAAAGAATAAAGGCAGCAATCATCCCTATTTTCGGAAATACATTCTCAAAAATATTTGGCACGACGATGCGTTTTTTTATGGAAATGTATTTGGAACTCAATTGGATTAACGCCAACAACAAAGCCAAAGGCAAAATATACTGACTATACTCCCAGAAGTCCATTTTTTTTATCGACGGAAAAACCAGTACCGCCAAAAGCAACAAACCTACTCCGATAAAAAAATTAGCAATGATAAAAACGATGGAAAATTTGTATAATTGCTGTTGCTGGTTATCGACTGACATTTTTGGGAAAAACCGCACATTGGCATGCATAATTCCTAAAGCCACTACGGGTAAAATAAGCATTGCAGTTTGAAAAACGAATTGCAGCTTACCGGCAAAATCCAAATCATACGGATACAAAAAAACAGTTGATACAATTCCTACCAACGTACTGAAGTATCCTACGATACTGTATTTTATGCTTTGTCTTGCTACGACGCTCATTTTCTTGTTTTTTTAACCGCTAAGTCCGCAAAGTTATCACAATGAACGCAAGGCTTGGCGAACTTTGCGTAAAATCTTTGCAAGCTCTGAAAATTACTTAACCGATAAGTCCGCAAGGCTGGCACAATGAACGCAATGACTTAGCTAACTTTGCGTAAATTCTTTGCGCTCTTTGCGGTTAGACAATTAATAACTTTAAAATCTATTAACCGCTAAGTCCGCAAGGCTATCGCAATGAACGCAATGCTTAGCAAACTTGTGTAAATTCTTTGCATGCATTGCGGTTAAACAGCTTTAAATATAAAATTATTAATATATCGATTAAAATCATTCAAATACTCATCCTTTTGGAAGTCGGCCATTTGCGAAACTTCGAAAGGTTTCAGATGTAAAGTTTTTCTGTCGAAATAAAACACTTCATATCCAAATCCTATGATGAAATCAAAAATATCCTTAATCGGGTAATGAGCGTGACGCAATTCTATTTCGATGATGAATATTGGCTTAACAGTTTTTAAGATGTTAACACAGCCTTTTACCGAATCGAATTCATGTCCTTCCACATCAATTTTTACGACGTCGATTTTCGAAAGTTTTTTTTCTGATACAAACTCGTCAAGTGTTACCATCTGAATTTCCACTTTCTCCACATCTTCACCCATCGCTTCGAGTGATGCGCGTGTATCCTGCAATCCGTTTCCTTTTTTGGGAATATTTAAAACGGCTGTCCCTGATTTTGAAGACACTGCCAACGGATAAATATCTACTTTTGGAAATAACGGCTTAATATAATTCACCAGACCTTTGTTGGGTTCAAAACCAATAATCTTCCCGCCTGATATACTCTTTTCCGCCTGATATAAATAAATACCTTTATTGGTTCCAATATCAATAAAAACCGAATCTGATTTTAGAACCTGCTGAATGTAAAGCAATTCAGGTTCGCATTTATAATTCCCTGTCGATAAAGAACCTAACGTTTTGTAATATCTTTTTTTATATAAAGACGGCCAGTATTTGTAGGCTAATTTGATTAAAAATTTATTCATTTTATTTTTTCTTTACCGCAAGGGACGCTAAGAATTACGCTAAGTCCGCCAAGCTTTGTGTGCTTTGCGATAACTTCGTGCTCTTTGCGGTTACATCAATCACAAAGATTTAATAATTGCTTTTCCAATTCGGTTTTTACTTTCTCAAAAGTAAACTTTTCTGTAAAGGGTTGCAAATAATTGTATTCCTCCGAAAGTATTTCCGGAGTAAGCTTTTCTAATATTTCAATTAAATTTTCTTCAGATGAATAATACCAATTGTACCAATCCATTTTAGGATAACTTTCAGGAAACAGCCCAATTTTACCATTATAGATACAATCGGCTTCTGCCCCGCTTACTTTTGTGCTTCCATACATCTCATCAACCCAATAAAAAGAAGTGTCTTTTTTTATTGGACATAACAACAAATTTGCTTTTGCAATTACTTTTGAATATTCCTGCCAAGGGATAAACTGGTTATAATACGTAATGGAAATATTGTGACGGCAGTTTTCTTTCAAATTTTCTAATTGTCTTAAAACACTATCATTTTCTGGCTTTCCTAAAAAAATAAAATGTATTTTGCTTACTGGTTTAAGCTTATTTAAAATTCTGAAAACCAAATCAACATCTTTTCGTTTGTTGGAAACATTACCAGGCATAACAATTTCGATTACATCCGAAGTTGGAAACTCAAAATTGTTACAGTAATTCATTTGAATTAACGTCGATTTCTCGGCAAATTCCCCATTACTTTTTATAGAATCCAATGCAGAAGCTGAAATCACCCCAAATTGCTTGGCGCCCAAAATCAGCTTTCTTCTTGAAGCTACTTTTTCTTTGAAGTAGAGTTTCAAAAAATACGTGAATCGTTCTTTTTCTCTAAAAATATTCCGCCATGAAATGCTTTTAAAAAACAGACTGAAATTCAAGTTATGAACCAAACATAAAACCTTTTTATCCTTGAAAAGCTTTTGGTAATCATTAAAATCACGGTGCAGCGTATTTACTACTACTCCATCATACTCCGAAAAATCGGTTTTTGAAACGGAAGGAATAATTGTTAAATGCTCTTTTGGGATAGCGGTAAGCTTGTCGTAAACCTTTTGACTGACAAAAAAATGAAAATCAATTTGATCCATTTTGGAAACCAACAAATACCATTGCTCCAACAAAGCGGAGTGGGTTTCCATTTCTACAAAAGCAATTTTCTTTTTCAATTTTTTATTACACAGAGTTACACAAAGTTGGTCACAAAGTTTCACAAAGCAAAATTTTCTTAGCGTGCTTTGCATTTTCTTAGTGCACTTTGCGGTTAAAAGTCACACAAAGTTGTTCCTATTTTCCACAAAAATAAAGATATTTGTACAACTTATTTAATACAATGAATTATTACATCGTCATACCCGCACACAATGAAGAAAAATTCATTGGTTTAACTTTAGAATCGTTAGTTAATCAAACTGTTTTACCCAAAAAAGCCGTGATTGTTAATGACAATTCTACAGATAAAACTGCTGAGATAGTTCAATCTTATATAACAAATCATCCCTGGATTTCATTAGTTGAAAAAAAATCGGATGCAATTCACTTACCAGGCAGTAAAGTGATACAAGCTTTTCAAGCCGGTTTAGCGACTTTGGATGAAGAGTATGACATTATGGTAAAAGGGGATTCTGATTTGATTTTTCCTTCAAATTATTTCGAAACGATTATCAATCATTTTAAAAGTGATACCAAAATTGGTATGGCGGGCGGATTTGCCTACATTGAAAAAAACGGCGAATGGATTTTGGAAAACCTAACCGATAAAGACCATATCCGCGGTGCTTTCAAAGCCTACCGTAAAGAAACTTTCAAACAAATAGGCGGATTACAGCCGGCCATGGGTTGGGATACTGTTGATGAACTGCTTTGTAAATTCTACGACTGGAAAATAGTTACTGATGAATCCTTAAAAGTAAAGCATTTAAAACCTACGGGAGCCAATTACAATCAGGCCTCACGTTACAAACAAGGCGAAGCTTTTTATACTTTGGGTTACGGATTTTTCATCACGGCAGTTGCCTCTTTAAAATTGGCCATGCGAAAAGGAAAACCGCTTTTATTCATTGATTACATCAAAGGATTCTGGAAAGCCAAAGCCGAAAATAAAACCATGCTCGTTACCTCTGAACAAGCAAAGTTTGTCAAAGCGTACCGATGGAAAAAGATGATTTCCAAATTAACTAAAATGTAATCGTATTTAATTCAAAAAAGACCGGTTAATATATTTGTTGATTACCGCTTCAAACTCTTCTTTGTTCACAGGCTTTGACAAATAATCATTAAAAGCTCTTTCATGATTTTCTTTATTATCTTTCAATGAATAAGATGATTGGGCAATGATAGGAATTTCCGGTGCTTCATTTTTAATGAGTTGTGCCGCGACATAACCGTCTACCTGAGGCATTTTCAAATCCATTAAAATCAGATTGATATCGGGGTTGTTTTTATAAATTTCATAGGCTTCTTCTCCGTTTTTGGCTCTGATTATTTCAACATTCCCTCTTTCCATCAATTTTTTAAGAAGCATAAAACTTATTTCCTCATCATCGGCAATAAGGACTTTAATGATTTTTTTATCTTCTTTTTCCTGTATGGCATCCACTGTTGTTGGAACATACGGGATATCAAAATAAAAAATTGTTCCTATCCCTGATTTTGATTCAGCTTTTAAATCACCTCCCAATAGGTAAACCAAATGTTTCGCTGTGGATAATCCCAAACCTACTTCGGTTTCATCATTGGCTATTCTTTCGATTCTACCATCAGAAGATGTTAGTTTTTCCTGAAATTTTTCATCAAAACCTACGCCACTGTCTTTGACATAGAATCTTATTCGGTTATGCACAACCTGATATCCCATTTCAATAAAACCTCTTCGGGTAAATTTTAATGAATTACTCAACAGACTTGCCAAAACTTGTCTTACTATATTTTTATCCACAATTACTGTATCATCTTCATCTGACAAACCTTTTACAGATTTCAAAGTCAATCCGTTAAAAAAAACCTGATCTACAAATTTCACTTTTAAATCGTCAAATAATTCATTGAGTGATACTTTTTCGTTTTCAATAACAATTTCGTTTTGTTTTAATGAATTAAAACTCACAAATTCAGAAAAAACACTTTGCAGCTCATTGGAACAATTCGTTATTATTTCTGCGAATTTATTTTTTTCTTCCAAATCCAATTTGGCAGTACATAACAATTTGGACAAACCCACAATGGTGTCTAAAGGAGTTTTAATTTTATGAATTACAGATTCAATTAATTCTGAATTCAGCTTATGGTCAACCTCAGGTGAATGCAACGTGTTATACCTTGAATTTCTTTGAGCTTCTTCCAAGAGCAAGGATAATTCCTGAACCCGGTGCTTTAACTCAGATACTTTATTTTCAAGTTCAGCATAATGTAATTTATTTGCTTCCATATTCTTCAATTTTTAATCGTTATAAAATTTAAAGTATGGGCAAATTTATTTGTAGAAAAATCAGAAACCATAATAATTTACTGACTATCACAAAGTTAAAATTTAAAAAAGAAAAAAAGCGATAAAATTGAAATTCTTTGCAACTCAATATGTTAAAGTTTTTTTCATGATCTTTTTTATCTTTTAGCAGCTGGATAAAAGCCTGAAAAACCCAAAATTCCCATAAACTCATTCAAACTCATTACAATTTTGTATTTTCGCTTTTATTTTAAAGCCAATGATGTTAATCCGTTATTTATCGCAGATAGGAAGGTATTTCTTAATGTTGCAGGAAATTTTCAAAAAACCCACAAAGTGGTCGGTAATGCGAACATTAATTTTTAAAGAAGTTGACGATTTAGTCATAGATTCACTGGGAATTGTGTCATTCATTTCATTTTTCGTAGGTGGTGTAGTTTCTATCCAAACCGCATTGAATTTAACCAACCCCCTGATTCCAAAATACTTAATTGGTTTTGCCACAAGACAATCTGTAATTCTGGAATTTGCGCCAACATTCATCTCTATCATTATGGCGGGTAAAATGGGATCATTTATCACTTCGAGCATTGGTACTATGCGTGTAACTGAACAAATTGACGCACTTGAAGTAATGGGGGTTAATTCATTGAATTATCTTGTTTTTCCAAAACTAATTGCCTTACTGCTTTATCCTTTTGTTATTGGATTAAGTATGTTTTTAGGAGTTCTTGGCGGATGGCTGGCAGCTGTTTACGGAGGCTTTGCTTCAGCTGAAGAATTTATCACAGGTATTCAAACTGAATTTATTCCGTTTCACGTAACCTATGCTTTTATCAAAACTTTTGTTTTTGCCTTCCTGTTAGCCACTATACCTTCATTTCATGGTTATTACATGAAAGGCGGAGCTCTGGAAGTTGGAAAAGCAAGTACGGTGTCCTTCGTCTGGACTTCGGTTGTAATTATTTTATGTAACTATATTTTAACCCAACTTCTTTTAACCAGTTAATTATGATTGAAGTTAAAGACATCAAAAAATCTTTTGGTGACCAAATGGTCTTAAAGGGAATCAGCACAACATTAGAAGCTGGAAAAACCAATTTAATCATTGGTCAATCGGGTTCGGGTAAAACAGTTTTTTTAAAATCATTATTAGGAATCCATAAAGTAGACAGCGGCACGATTTCTTTCGACGGCAGAATTTACGAAGATATGAGTGACGACGACCGACGTGAGTTACGTACTGAAATAGGTATGGTATTTCAGGGAAGTGCTTTGTTTGACTCTATGACTGTTGAAGAAAATATAGGCTTTCCATTAAAAATGTTTACACACAAAACCCCAAAAGAAATCAAAGAACGTGTGGATTTTGTAATTGACAGAGTCAATCTAATTAATGCCCATCATAAAAAACCATCGGAAATTTCAGGTGGTATGCAAAAACGTGTTGCAATTGCCAGAGCAATCGTAAACAACCCGAAATATTTGTTTTGTGATGAGCCCAACTCAGGTCTTGACCCTAAAACTGCTATTGTAATCGACAATCTGATTCAGGAAATTACGAAAGAGTACAACATCACAACGGTTATCAACACCCACGATATGAACTCGGTAATGGAAATTGGCGACAAAATTGTATTCTTAAAAAATGGACTGAAAGCCTGGGAAGGAGACAAAAGCCAAATCTTTAAAACAGATAACGAAGCAGTTACCGATTTTGTCTATTCATCTGAATTATTTAAAAAAGTAAGAGAAGCTGTACTTAAGGAAGGTGTTTAATTCATTTATATATCAAATAAAAAAGAAACCCCGGAAACTTTTGAGTTTTTCCGGGGTTTTTAAATAAACAACAACATTAATAGCTAAAAGTATATTGAATGTATACCGGATCGTGATCTGAAATATCTCCTCCCCAATATTTAGCAATAAACTGTTTCATTTCAGGTTCAAAAGCCGGAAGCTTATGTTCTTTGCTGTAAAAAATATAATCCAGTGTATTATTGTAATCGTAATACCCCTGATATTGCACAACGGTATTTTGGTTGGAATAGGTACCACGCTGGGTAAGTGGATTAAAAATGTAATTAATACCCCCTGATAAAATAGAAAGCATATTTTGGTATTCCGAAGTCAGTGTATATTCCACGTTCATATCGCCTGCATAAATAACAGGTTCTGTAACCGGTATATTAAAGTAGTTTTTAAAATTACGCATTTCTGCAAATTGCTTTTCTCTGGTTTCCCTTCCAGGATATCCAGGCTGTTCCGAAGCTGTATGTGTTCCAAAAATGTGGTATTTTTTTCCATTTTTAACTACTGCAGCATAAGCAACTCCCCTGTTGGACATTCCTTCTATTGAGCTGATTTTGTTTTGGAAAACCAACTGATACTTTTTTTCTATTGGATATTTACTCAAAATAATTGTACCGCCATTTACATGGAAAAAAGTATTCCCGCAGCTTCCAAAATAACCATCCCAATTATTAGGATACAAACTGGAACCTCCACCCGAAGAGCAATACAAACCTAACAAAGGTGTTGCATAAGGATACAAAGTTTTAATTTTAGCCAAAAATTCATCACCAAAACGGGTATTAAAACCTTCTTCAATAACAAGCACATCTGGAGTATTAGTTCCTAAAGCAATTATGTATTTGTATAATTCAGCCGCGCGCTCTTTGCTTTTATATTGCGGTGCTATGGATGGTAATTGGTACACATTATAACTCATAACAGAAAGTGTTTCTGTTACCTCAGTTAAACGATTGGTTTTTTCATTGGAATTTTCCAGAGAAAAGATTGAATCCTCACTGCATGAATACAATGTCACTAAGGATAATAGTAGAATTAGTTTTTTCATTGTTAATTTTTAATTTTAACTGCAAAACTACCACAGTCTGTTTACCAAAATTTTAGTTAAAATTTAAGAAAACCAAATGGAATTATTAATAAATCAACTATTAAATTAACAGAAAAACATCTATTTAAACAAAATGTTAATTAGACGCAAAATTCACAAATAAAAAATGCAACCTTAAATTATAAGATTGCATCTATACATTTTTTAACTATCGGGTTATCCCAAAACTACTCTTCCTTGAGTTTTGCAACCACCGCTTTGATGTCCTGCTCTTTATTTTTAGGATAAATCAAAAGTACATCATCTTTATCCACAACAATGTAATCCTTTAACCCATCTACTACAACAAGTTTTTTTCCTTCTGTACGAATAATATTATTGGTGGCATTTTCAAGATACACATTCGCATTCACAACAGCATTATCCTGTTCATCTTTGGGCAGTTTATCATATAAAGAACCCCAGGTTCCAAGATCATTCCAGTCAAAAGTTGCCGGTAATACAAATACATTCTGCGCTTTTTCCAAAATAGCATAATCCACCGAAATATTCTGCGCTAAAGGGTAATTATCCTGAATAAAGGCATTTTCTTTTTCTGTATTATAGACTTCATAACCATTCATAAAATGGGCATACATAGAGGGCTGAAACTCTTCAAAAGCTTTCAAAACCGATTTTACGCTCCACACGAAAATACCTGCATTCCATAAGAAGTTTCTGCTTTGAATGAATTTACGGGCAGTGGCATAATCAGGTTTCTCACGAAACTGTTTTACTTTTTTTACAGGACGGGAATCTAATTTATCAAATTCTATATAGCCATAACCCGTATTTGGGAAAGTCGGCAAAATCCCTAAAGTCATCAAGTTTTCATCTCTTTCACAAAAATCGAAAGAATGCTGCAAGTTTGCACAAAACTGCACTTCATCTTCAATCCAGTGATCGGATGGCGCCACGACCATTACTGCATCAGGATTCAGCTTTTTAATTTTTAATGTAGCATACAAAATACACGGAGCGGTATTACGCATGGCAGGTTCCAAAACAATCTGTTCCTGCTTTACCATAGGCAGCTGTTCCAGAACAATATCATTATAACTTTCATTAGTCAGAATAAGAATATTCTCTTTGGGTATTAACTGAGAAAGTCTTGAAAATGTTTTTTGAATTAACGTTTCCCCGGTTCCCAGCATATCGTGGAACTGTTTGGGAAATTCAGTAGTAGATACAGGCCAAAAACGGGAACCTACTCCACCAGCCATTATTATTGCGTAATAATTCTTGTTCATGTTTTAAAAATAACAGAGGGCAAAGTTACAAAGAATTTCACCTAATTTAACAGCAGCTCGACTTCTGCATTTGGATTAAACAAATAAGTCTTGCCTGTATTGACCTCCAGGCACTCAAACCGTTTGGTCCGCAAAGCTACTTTTTTAAAAACTTTCCCATTATGGATACGAAAAGTACTTCCGAAAGGAATTTCAAACACATAATGTTTATCATTTATCGGATCATACTGTTTTAAAGCCAAAGCCAGAGTGGCATCGGTGTCACTGCTTGCTTTTGGATTCCGAAAATGTCTGGCAATCAGAGGCAATAAATTATTTGGAAATATTTCCGGTCGGATAAAAGGAACCATCAGTCGCTGAAAAGTCATCTTCCATTCGTCACCATGCGGTTTAATATTCCTTCCATACTTTTCAAAAGCAACCAAATGAGCTATCTCATGGACTAATGTAATCAGAAAACGATACTTGTTCTGTGAAAAATTTACTGTAATGATATGCGAACCATTTCCATCACGACGATAATCCCCATGCCGGGTTATACGCTCATTCACAATTTTCAAATGCACACGATTGGCTTTGATTAACTCAAAACACAAAGGAACCGAGTGTTCGGGAATATATTTAAAAAGAACTTCTTGCATTACTTTTCGTTCTCTTTTTTCAAATTTAAAATTGATTTCGCGTTTAATTCTGTAACGACATTTTTACCCGTTTTAGCTTCTAATTCCTTTCTTGCTACATTCGCAACATTACCTCTTTGATTCGCTACTATTTTATTTTCTTCGAAAGTTTCAGGATTTACGGCTTTAGATATATCTTTAGCAGAAGCTTCGGCTAACATATTTAATATTAACTCCGTATTACTCATATTATCACGAAGATTCTCTTTTTTTAATCCTTTTAAAACCTTATATTCTTTAGTGATTTTACCTGACCAAGCTTGAGTTATAATATCAGTTAAAATGGCAAACTGCTGTCCTTCTTTCAATCCACGATTTTTCCACTCATCTGTTAATTCTTTTCTGATTTCAATGCTTTTCAGTCTTTGATTAATCCAATTTTCAGAATACCCTAAAGCTAAATATTGCTCTAAAGCCCTGTCGATCGACAATTCCGGATCCTGAATTTCGTCTAATCGTTCAGATGCAATTTGAGCCGACCAAAGTTTAAAAGGCTCTGCTTTAGGAGATGGAATAGATTGAATTAAGCGGAAAAGCTGTTCAGTATCCGCGACATCGGTTTTATAAAATTTACCATCTGGCGATTGCATTTTCAGTTGTCCGATTTTTTCGGACAACTCACTGCCTTCTTTTTTAAGTTTAGATTTTAAGTCACCCCAATATTTTCTTGGACGCTCACTATCGGTTAAAACTTCGATTACGTCAATAATAGAAACAAACCACTTTTCTTGTTCTGAATCCCAAGAGGTTCTTACTTTTTTTTCTTCAAATAACTGAATGGCGTTTACTTTTGTCATGTGCGTATAATTTAAATTTGAATTGCAATTTATAAAATTTTAAGGAGTAGTTGAACTTACCTGCAGCACTTTACCGTTATAGTATTTATTACCTGTCAACCCAAAATTGAAAATGTAATCAGCCATTTCCTTTGCAGAAATCGGTGCTTCATAACCCGGAAAAGCTTCCTGAAGCATTTCTGTCTGAACCGCTCCTAAAGCCAACACGTTAAAAGCAATACCTTTTTCTTTATATTCCTCTGCCAATAATTCAGATAAAGTGATTACGGCTCCTTTACTGGAACTGTACGCCGCCAATCCGGCAAATTTCATACTGCCTTGGATTCCTCCCATTGAACTAATGGTAACCACATGGCTTCCTTTGTACAGATAAGGGATACAGATACGGGTTAATGCTGCCACCCCGAAAACATTCACTTTGTAAATATCTTCAAATTCTTTAGTCGTAATTTGATCAAAAGGTTTGTGAAGCAAGCTTCCTGCATTATGAATTATAACATCTACTTTTTTCCATGTGGAATCAATAAATTTATCCACTTGCTGCAGATCTTCTTCATTTGACAAATCGACAGACAAACAAGTAATATTTGGGTTCTCAATTAAAGTTTGAGGCGTTTTTCTTGAAATTGCCAATACCTGATGTCCTGCATCAGCAAACTGCAATGCCAACTCGTAACCAATACCTCTTGAAGTTCCTGTAATAATTATATTTTTATTTTCCATCTAGCTTAATTTCTTTTTCTGATGCATTTATCATCTTTTCTAAAACAGGAATAGTAGTATTAATAACTTTTTCCATGTGCTTTATGTCCATTTTTTCAAATTCGTCATCCACGTGATGGTAAAATTCATAATTCTCAAAATCAAAAGTTGAAATTGTATGTGCCGGAATGTTGTATTCCTGATAAAAAGGATAATTATCTGATGCTTTAAATAATTGATAATGACTTTCGGCAGGAAGATAACCCACCAATTTTTCACCTGCGTATTCATTCATTTTTTTAGCCATATTCGATTTTGTGATGCCTGTCATGTAAACCAGCATATCTTTCCCTTTCATAGGCACTCCAATCATTTCAAAATTGAACATAAAATACACATCGACATCATTTTTTTTCATATTCTGTGCCAAATGACGTGAGCCTAAAAGCCCTTTTTCTTCAGCTGTAAATAGTGCTAAAATGATAGAACGTTTATTATTTCTATTTGTTCCGAAATATTTCACCAATTCAGTAACGGCAGTCGTCCCCACTGCATTATCATTGGCTCCGTTTGCTATAATATCACCTTCAATTTCCTTTGAACTGCCAATATGGTCATAATGGGCACCAATTACTACAAACTCATTTTTCAATTTTGGATCAGTACCTTCAATAACACCAACAATATTATAAGCCGGTTTATCGTAATTGGATAATTTGTCCCTATATGAAGCATAGTAAGGCTTTACATTATTTTCTTTGAAAATCTGCTCGAGATACAACATTACATTTTCCATTTCCGGAGTTCCGGGCTCTCTCCCTTTGTTTTCGTCAGAAGTTAAGAACGATAATGTTTTTGCAATACTTTCCTCAGTTGAAATATACTTTAGTTTGTTCTTTTCAACTGCTGTTTGTGCAGAAATCCCCTGAATGAAGAAAACACCTGCAACAGCCAATAAAATTCCAAAATTTCTTTTCATATACATAGTTTACTCAATAGCCGTATGAATACTATTCAGTGTAAAAATAAAAAATCCCGAATAAATCGGGACTTTTTCATTCTATAATTTTATTTTATTATGCCAACATAGTTACAGGATTTTCCATAAACGCTTTGAACGTTTGAAGGAATTGAGCTCCTGTTGCACCGTCAACCGTTCTGTGGTCGCATGCTAAAGTCACTGTCATTGTGTTACCAACTACAATCTGACCATTTTTAACTACCGGTTTTTCTACAATTGCACCTACTGATAAAATAGCAGAGTTAGGTTGGTTAATGATTGAAGTAAAAGACTGAATACCAAACATTCCTAAATTAGATATTGTAAATGTACTTCCTTCCATTTCTGCCGGTTGGATTTTTTTTGCTTTTGCTCTTCCAGCCATGTCTTTCACAGAAGCTCCGATTTGCGTTAGGCTCATTTGGTCTGTAAATTTCAATACAGGAACCACTAAGCCGTCTTCAACTGCTACAGCCACACCAATATTTACGTGGTGATTGATGATAGTTGCTTCGTCTTTCCATTGTGAATTTACCTGTGGGTGTTTTTTCAACGCCATTGCTGATGCTTTGATCACCATATCGTTGAAAGAAACTTTAGTTTCAGGCAAACCATTAATCATATTACGTGATGCGATTGCATTATCCATATCCAACTCGATAGTTAAATAATAATGCGGTGCTGTAAATTTAGATTCTGATAAGCGTTTAGCAATAACCTTACGCATTTGAGAGTTTTTCACTTCCTCCTGGAATACTTCCCCAGCAGGAACAAAAGGTTTCACTGCTGCAACAGCTGCAGTAGCTTCAGCTACAGCCTGTACTGGCGCTGCACTTGAAGATGGTGTGAAGTTTTCTACATCAGATTTAGTAATACGTCCGTTTTCACCTGATCCTTTTACCTGAGAAAGGTTAATCCCTTTTTCCTGAGCTATTTTTTTAGCTAACGGTGAGGCAAATATTCTTTCTCCTGTATTAACAGCAACCGGAGCTTCCGCTGTAGTTGAAGCAACAGCAGTTTTTACTTCTTCAGCTTTAGGAGCTTCAGCTTTACCACCAACTTTAAAGTTGGCAACTACTCCTGAAACATCAGTTCCAGCCGGACCTAAAATTGCCAATATACTATCAACAGGCGCAGATTCACCTTCATTTACACCAATATATAATAAAGTACCTGAATTGAATGATTCAAATTCCATAGTAGCTTTATCCGTTTCAATTTCCGCAAGAATATCACCTTCTTTAACCGCATCCCCTGTTTTTTTCAACCAGGCAGCTACAGTTCCGGTAGTCATCGTATCACTTAAACGAGGCATTGTAACTACTTTCACTCCTGCCGGCACCTCGACTGCGCTCGGTGTGACAGCTTTGCTTTCAGCAACAGGTGCTGACTTCTCTTCTGCAGCAGGTGCAGTGGTTTCAACTTTAGGAGCAGCCCCACCGTTTAATAAAGCCGAAATATCTTCGCCTTCATTTCCAATGATTGCCAACAATGAATCAACCGGAGCAGTCTGTCCTGCTTCAATACCTATATGTAATAAAACACCTGAATTGAAAGACTCAAACTCCATAGTAGCTTTGTCAGTTTCAATTTCGGCAAGTATATCTCCTTCTTTAATTTTATCCCCCACTTTTTTAAGCCATGCTGCCACTGTACCTTCGGTCATAGTGTCGCTCAAACGAGGCATTGTAACTACTACTGCCATACTTCTTATAATTTATGAGGTAAAAATGGATAATTAGGTTCTTCGTATACTACATCATACAATTGCTCAACAGTAGGGAAAGGAGATTCTTCCGCGAATTTCTCACATTCAGCTACTAAATCAACAACTCTTTGGTCGATTGTCTCAATTTCAGCTTCAGTTGCGAAACCTTCAGCTTTAATGATGTCAAGAACTTGAGTAATAGGGTCGATTTTTTTATACTCTTCAACCTCTTCTTTGGTTCTGTATAATTGTGCATCAGACATAGAGTGACCTCTATAACGATACGTTTTCATTTCCAGGAAAGTTGGTCCGTCACCACGGCGAGCTCTGTCAATTGCTTCGTGCATAGCTTCAGCCACTTTAACAGGATTCATACCATCAACAGGACCACAAGGCATTTCATATCCTAAACCAAGTTTCCAAACATCAGTATGATTTGCTGTTCTTTCAACAGAAGTCCCCATTGCATAACCGTTATTCTCAACGATGAATACTACAGGCAATTTCCACAGCATAGCCATATTGAAAGCTTCATGCAAAGACCCCTGACGCGCGGCACCATCACCAAAATAGGTTAAAGTAACACCATCACGTCCAAAATATTTGTCTGCAAAAGCAATACCTGCACCTACAGGAATTTGTGCTCCTACGATACCGTGACCACCATAAAATCCATGTTCTTTATCAAAAATGTGCATTGATCCACCCATTCCTTTTGAAGTACCGGTAACTTTCCCAAGTAATTCTGCCATTACTCTTTTTGGGTCAGTTCCCATACCTATTGGCTGCACGTGGTTACGGTAAGCCGTAATCATTTTATCTTTAGACAAGTCCATTGCGTGTAACGCTCCTGCCAAAACAGCTTCCTGTCCGTTGTATAAATGCAAAAATCCTCTAACTTTTTGTTGAATATACAATGCAGCAAGTTTGTCTTCAAACTTTCTCCAAAACTGCATGTCTTCGTACCACTTAAGGTATACCTCTTTAGTAATTGGTTTCATAGTAAAATTATTCGTGTATAATTTCACGCAAAAATGACCTCACACAAATTTGCGAGTTGCAAAAGTAAAACATTCCAATAAACAAGTAAAATTATTAAGCAGTTTTTTAATTATTTAAAAAGCGTGATGAATAAAAATATAGGTTTTTTCTTACTTTTCATTTTTTTTACTATATTAGTCTCATTAACAACAAATTAAAAAACCATGAAAAAAATTTTATTCAGCGCTTTTTGTGTTTTCGCATTAGTAAGCTGTGAGAAAGAAGAAGACAAAAAAAACATTGATCAATCATCAAGACTTTTAAATGCCTCAAGCAGTTTAAGAGTATATTATGACAATGGTGGAAATGATTATGGATGTAAAGGTTCAGGCGGTAACTGCTTACCTGACGTAATTGTTACTGCTCCCAAAAGCTACTATTTCGCACCGCTTTTTGAATCAGGCAGTAATACAGTAGAATTGTTTACAAAAAATGCAGAGGTTTACAAAAGCGTTATTGACCCAAAATATGTTGACGGAGTAATCAAAGGCAGTTTATTCGTTGAAGCAAAACAAAACGACGCAACCGGTACCAGCTACCTATCATTCAGCGACAGAGACAAAAACTCACATGCTGTATATTCCTTAATTTTAAAATAAAATATATATGAGGCGATAATATCGCCTCATTTTTTCCCCACATGAGAATAACTTTACTTTTTATTGCTTTCATTTTATTTTCCAGCTGCGGCAGTGACGAAAAAAAAATAAAACCTATCAAAGAAATCACATTTAAACTGAACAGTCCTCCAACACAAACACAAATTTTTACCGACAAAAAAAATGAAGATTATTATGTTTTTGGAGATTATCATAATAAGCATGAAATTTCGATTTTCAGCAAAAATAAACTGCACCGTCAAATACCTTTAAAAAAAATAATTGACAAAGGAGAACAGATTGATGGTATGATTTTAAAATCAACCGATACACTTCTGATATTAGGAAGATATACCGGTAATTTATATATCATCAACCAAAAAGGCGATATTTTAAAAACAATTGACATAAACAAAACCACAAATAGCAGTCCTGACAAATATGAATATTACACATCAATAAATAATACTATAGAAAACGGTGAATTGATCCTGAGTTCTTCATGGAGAAGCAATTCAAAAGAATCAACACCAGAAGACCCTTTAAAAAACTTACAGTATTTTTACGAAAAAAAGAATCAATCCTATAGTTTTTTACAATTGAGAGAAATCTTTAAAAATGAGAAAACGCAATTTCAGATAAAAGGATTTGAAAGTAACTTTGAAAAAAACAAACATACTTTCCATTTCGATTTACCATATTATCTGAGGAGTAAAAATGAACTGATTGCTTACTCAATACACACAGACACTGTATACAGGTATAAACTCCCTGAGTTTGCACTGACTGGAAAAACTAAAATTGTATCTGATTTTACTTCTATAGGAGAAAAAGGGATAAATCTAAAAAAAACAAAAAATCTTAATATCCAAGAATCTGTAAACAAAATAGCCCAATATGGCGGCGTTATAGGCGGTATATATCATAGCAGAACAAAAGATATCTTTTATGTTATTGTTCCTCACAAAATCAATCAGGAAAAAGAACCCGAGAAAAAAAAGTTTAACAGGGATTTTTCAATATTGATATATGATAGATTCTGGAAAAAAATCAATGAAATTAAAATTGACAGAGGTCAATATAACTTTTATGACGTACTGGTTACAAAAGAAGGACTTTTGATATCAAAAAACACAAGAGAGAATAAAAATTACAATCCAAAAACAGCACGATATGCACTTTTCAAAATTTAAATTCATATTCCTTACTTCAATAATTACTTCATGTTCTTTTTCAGAAAAATCCAAAGACCAAATATTGCAAACCATCATTAAAGACAGCTTAAAAGTCAAAAAAGAATTCAATAAAATAATAGTTCTGACCGAAAACGAATGCAGTTCGTGCAACTCCAGTTATTCAAAATTTTTAGAAAACCAAATCAAGAGCAACGCTCTTTTCATAGTTGGCGCTACAGGTGCTGAATTTGACATAACCTACTTAGACGCTGTTAACAAAAACAACATTGTATATGATTATTCCAATTTATTGGAAAAAAACGGCTTGCTGCAAAATTCGGGTTTCATTTTATTAAAAGAAAATAAAATAGACACTATAATTTCATTGGAGGCCGGCAATCTTGACAAACAAATCAACTACATCAGACACGAACTTGATGATAAATAAAAATGCTTATAAAAAGTTCTTATCAAACGTAAGCGGCAATAAATTTTGAATTGAATCAGACTTATAGACCTCACCTGTTTCACCCATAAAATAAACTTCAATACCGGAATCTTGTTTAAATTCATATTCAAACAATGATTGACGGCAGGAACCACAAGGAGGAATAGGTTTTGTAGTAGCAGTTAGTGTTGAACCTGCAGTAATTGCTATTTTTAAAATCCTGGTATTTGGAAATACTGCTCCTGCATGAAAGACAGCTACTCTTTCCGCACACAATCCTGACGGATACGCGGCATTCTCCTGGTTTGAACCAATTACCGTCTGACCATTTTCAAGTAAAAGCGCCGCTCCGACATTAAACTTTGAATAAGGGGCATAAGCATTTTTTCTTGCCTCAATTGCTTTTTCCATTAACTCTTTAACCTCTTTATCCAATTCATTTATTGAATCAAAAATTGTAAGCTGCGTTTCGATTTTAATCTCCTTCATTTGGTAATTTTTAAGGGAAAAAAAATCCAAATCTCATTTTACTGAAATTTGGATTTTTAAATTTATTAATAATTCTTTTAATACTGATCGTAATCATCTCCGAAATTAAACGTCAATGAAAAACGCAATGTATTTTCTAATGGATTTTTCACTTTCGACATTGAGAACAAATAAGAAACATCAACTTTGATAGATGTATATTTAAAACCTGCTCCCAAAGTAGCAAATTTTCTCGAACCTTTATCTTTACTTTCGTTAAAGTAACCTCCGCGTAAAGCAAAAGAATCCTGATACCAATATTCCAAGCCTGCAGCCCAGTTAACCTCTTTCACCTCTTCACTGAAACCATCAGGCGCATCTCCGAAAGATTTAAACATTCCTGAAACCCAACCTGTTCCGTTATATGCATCAGCTGCCGCTTGATATTCTGTACTGTCAATAGTACCATCATTATTCAAATCCTTTACTTTTTGCGGTGTAGGGACTAAGAGCTTATTAAACTCAAGAGAAGTTGAAAGTTTATTATACTCATCAAAAATAAAATCAAATCCACCTCCAAGTTTGAAATTAGCCGGTAAAAAATTCGAACTTCTTTCCACATCACCATCATAAGATATTTTTGGCCCCATGTTCTGCAAATTAAAACCGGCTCTCCATCTACCGTTAAAATCACTATAAGCAACTTCTGAAGATTCGTAATAACCAGCCACATCGACAGCAAAACTATTTGCCGCTGAAGCATCACCTGTTGCAGAAGGAATTCTTAAATTGGAACGGATATATCTTCCGGCAACAGCCATTGAAAATTTATCGCTTAACTGCAATGAATAAGAACCGTCAATAGCTAATTCATTTGGTTTTACAATATTCCCCGGATCATCAGGATTTTCTCTTAATTCAATTTCACCTAATCCAAAATATCTAAAACTTGCTGCAAAAGCACTTCTTTCGTTAATTCTGTTAAAATAAGTCAACTGACCTAAAGACATATCGCTGACCAACTCTGTCAAATAAGGTGTATAGCTCACTGAAACCCCTTGTTTTTTCAAAGAAAAGGCATATTTTGCAGGATTATACTGTTGTGAAAAGGCATCCGGCGAAGTAGCAACGCCCATGTCCCCCTGACCGGCTGCTCTTGCATCAGCTGCTATTAATAAAAAGGGTACCGCTGTGGTAATCGGCCTTTCGTTTTGCGAATAGGAATTAATCCCCAAAAAAAGTCCAAAAAGAACTAAAACTATTTTTTTCATTTGTTTATCTGAAATATGCAGCAAATATAATTGCTTTTATTAAAGTATTACTAATTTTTCAAATTTTTCAGTTTTTTTGTTCGAAAAAGTTGATTTAACTGTCAATTTATAAATATAAACTCCTTTTCCAATTTTATCCCCAAAATCATCTCTGCCGTCCCATGTAATGTCTCTCGATGTAAAACCTACGGTAGTAACAGTCTGATTTTTTGTCCAAACTATCTTACCTGTTATGGTCATTATCTGAACCTGTACTTCCAAAGGCTCGAACGGTTTATTATGCGTAAACCAAAACTCTGTATGACTAACAAACGGGTTTGGATAATTCAACACATTTGTCAGTTTAATTTGACTATCATCCGCTACAACAAATTGTAACTCAGAAGTTACCAAATTATTGTACACATCCCACACTTTTAATGTCAGCACATGCAAGCCAGGGGTCAAACCTTTTAACTGATATCTTACAACCCCTTTAGTATAATCATCTTTTTCTGTATCGTAGTAATCATTAAGTAAAATTAATTCTGTTTCTTTCCCGTCTAAATATACCTGAATATCATGACCGATACCTCCGGCAGTATTTATCCCATTCTCGTCTTCTAAAAAAGCAAGCAATACAGGAGACTGATTAGTAATCCCTCCATTTACAAAAGATTCATCATTCATAAACAAGCGGACCGTCGGCGGAACATTATCGGCAACTGCGTTTACATTTACACCGCCGACTTTAACATTCAGCTCATACCCTTGATTATCTACAAGAGCATTTTCTTTTTTAGAATACAAACTTATTTTACCGTTACCAACAGGAACTTTAATATCTTTTGGAACTACAAAGAAAAATTCAAACAATCCATTCTTAACAGAAGCATTTCCTTTAAAAATTGTTTCCCCCAATGCTTTGAAAGTTATTTTATAAGGCACACCTCCAACTGTTATTCCGTCATTAGCCAGAGTAGTCTTATCAATGAACTTATCATATATGTTTACAAAAAGCTCACCATTATAATCAGAGAGTACGTTATTTGAACCATCAACTATTTCACCTGATATTTTAATTTTAGCCAGCGCCTCAAGCGACCCTGTAAAAGCAGACATTGAAATATCATTGATTTTTGTAATCTTGATTTCAGGTTCAGGAATAGCAAGTTTTAAGGCCGGATCACCTATATATGAAATCACATAATTACCTGTACTCATTGTTGCTGTCTTGGTTTTCCTTAAGACTTCAGCAATGGAAACTTTCTCATTACTATTATAAGCGAATAAAATAGGCGCAAGATTTGTATTGAAATTTTCACCTGTTGTCTGACCAACCTGTCTGGTAGTGGTAATTAATGATATTGGTCCGCCAAACTCCATTTTAAATGCTTCTTCCCCTCCTGTTTCCCTAAGAGGGTTGTCAAAACGTGTAAATTCACATGTTACGGTTATAAATAAAGGATATTTATATTGATGGTTCAAACTTTTAACATCAGCAATGTCAAATATTCTTTCCCCGGAAAAACCATCCTCTCCCCCATGTCCCAGATAATCAATAACCAAAGCACCTTGATTAAAACTGTTTAAAAATTCATTTTTAGCAACAGGATATCTTTGGCCACCGGAAGAAGTTTCCTGAACATAAGCGTCCATGAATATTTTTTTAGAATTAAAAAACGGTCTGTTGGCAGTAATGTTTTCTGACATTGCATCTAAATTAGACTGCAGACTCGCATCACTTTGTTTATCAACATCATCAGCTAAAAAAACCAAATTATTTCTCCATTTCCCAAATGCTTTTTGATCATGATAATCTATAATTTTAGTTACCATTTGTTCAGCTTCCTGAATATTAGTAACCAATATCCTGCCCACTGCAATATCAAGACCTTGAGCCCCAATCATATTACCCTCACTATCGTCCATCAATCCAAAATAATCATCTGACACAAAAGAAGAAAACAGAGTATAACTGTCAAGCGACTGAAAGACCGGGACTATGTTCGTGTTTTTCGATATCCTATTTTTAAAATCAAAAGAAGCATCCCCAAAAAGACACAGGTATTTTATATTCTGCCCTTGCTGAGGATTGTCATATATGTATTTTACAAAATTTCTGATAGCTCCAATATCCTGCTTACCAGATGAAAACTCGTGATAAATTTCATCCAGACCAACAACTTTCACACTCAAACCTGAATAATTTCTATGAAAATCAGCCAGTCTCTCTGCCTGCGACATTAAAAAATCAGGACAGACAATCAAATAATCCAAAGGGCGGATATTATTCTGACTATCCAAAAAAACTGTCCCTTTCAAATCCTGATTGACTACACGTGATGTATTATCAGCTTTTGGCGAATAAAAATCTGACTCCTCTACAACCAAAAAATATTTTTCGGTTCCCATATCAGATTTAAAAGAAAAATTTGATTCAGTTGATTTTCTGATAACACTTACACTGTATTTATCTGAAATATCCCAAATCTGTTTAACCACAGCCATATCAGTAAAGTCATACTGACAAATTCCTGTATTATTTTTTACTTCGTCAATTTTAAATCGAAATTGTTTCCCCTTGCCTTTTAAAAAAACTTTTGATTGAATCGTTATAAAATCCAAATATGAAGCAGAAGCTGGATTACCATTGTTGTTATAAGCCAGATCTACAGAAATATTTGATGAGGCTGCGGAACCTGTATAAACAAAATTTGACTCTACTGCCTTAATGGAACCTAAATCAAATATACCCGAAAAGAATGCATCGCCTGCCTGAGTTCCATTAACAGAAACTTTAACACTCGTTGATGAGGAACTTGTGGCAGCCATACGGATTTTCAATAAAAAAGGTGATAAAGGATCTCGGTCAGGAATAGCAAAGTCAAATTTAAAACTGCTTTGCGAGCTTAATCTCTCACCAAACCATTTTCTGCCTATCGCGCCAATATTAATTTCATCTTTCTCATAAAAAACGTAGTCATCATACTTATTATAAACTACATCTGGCGTCCCGGAAGGCTCAACATAATCCGCCATTCTTTTACCCGCACTGCTGTTCGTTGTAACATAATAATATGACCTGTCAGCATATAGATTCGTATGACATTGATTATCATTACTCCAGTTATCCATCCCTTCGCAATACATTAGTATGTAGTCAGAATCATTAAACACACCATCATTTTCCCCGACAAACTGCACTGCATTTTCCTGTAAATCAAAAACAGTGTTCTCGCTATTCACCAAAGGTATCATAGCACCACCGTTCCCGTAAATTTTCAGGTTTCTTGGATCAGCATTAACATTAACACCCAATTGACTCAAAAAAGATTTGGAAATTTTATAAACACCTGATTTTTCAACGTAAAACCTACGCCATTCGCCATCCTTTAAAACTGATGACTGTAAACCGATTCTATTCTGGGAAGTTCTGAATACATTTATATTCTTTGAGTTGTATGAATAGTTGAAAGAAACAATTTTTTTGAAACTGCCCCCCTCCTTTATAATAGGATTAAATGTTAACAATACAGAATTTTCATTTCGTGCCGAAATATTACTAATCTTAAATTGCGGTAGAAGTTCAAAAGCACTCCTGTTTAATTTTCCCAGCTCATTTTCCGGAATAAGCTCATATCGTACATTTGTGATTGCTAAAGAAGTTTCATCGGCAGTAATTTTGCCTTCAATTTTTTTTGAGAACAGCAATGTGTTCTTATCTGCGTTAAACACCAGGTTTTCGCTCTGAAAGTTCGGTATGTCTATAACTACCTTTTCGTTAAATCTAAAAGCTGTTTTATTCCACTTCAATACAATCTCGCCGCTTCTGTCCTGAGCAAGAATCAATTTTGGAAATAAGAATACTATAAGGAGTAAAAAATGCTTCATAATAGAACAAACGAATTTTTGACATAAAATATTACGTTGTAAATTTATACTTTTAAATAATAAATTTTCATATCTTACGTTATAGATTATCTTTGCAGAACAAATTTTAAGAAAATTTTAAAATATTTAACCAAGGTTGTTGCAGTTTAATGCTTAATTATTATATTGCGACACAAAATAATTACCTACTGAAAGTATGAAAGTAAACAAAATGATGACTGTAAGAGCCCTATTTTCAGCGTTAGTGCTTTTAGGTTTTACTACGAGCTGTAGTAAAAAGTCAAGTTCAAAAAACACTTCAGCTGCAACTGGCTGGAAAATTAATGACCCTAATGGGGGTTTCCAGTACAATTCTAATTTTACTAAACAAGAAACAGCTCCTGGTTTGGTACTAGTTGAAGGTGGTACGTTTACGATGGGTAAAATTCAGGATGACGTTATGCATGACTGGAACAACACACCTTCTCAGCAACACGTACAATCTTTTTACATGGATGAGACTGAAGTTACCAACTTCTCTTACATGGAATATCTGGATTGGATTAAAAGAGTATTCCCTCCTACTGAAGAAAATTACAAACACATCTATAATGGTGCATTACCGGACACTTTAGTTTGGAGAAACAGATTAGGTTACAATGAAACTATGACCAATAATTATTTACGTCACCCAGCATATTCACAATATCCTGTGGTAGGTGTAAACTGGATTCAGGCTACTGAATATGCTAAATGGAGAACCAACCGTGTAAACGAAGCTATCCTTGAGAGAGAGGGATACATGAAAAAAGGAGCTAAATTAGTAGATGTTGATGCAAACAACAACTTTGATACAGAGGCTTATTTGGTATCGCCATCAACTGCTTTCAGTGGTAACGATGAAATTGTTCTGCAAAAGCAAATGGGAAGACCAGCAGGAAAATCTGCTAAAAAAGCAAAAGCTGATACTTCTGCAACGGCTGGTGTAGATGGACCTAGAAATGTATATGCACAAAAAACTTCAGGTACTTTATTACCTGAATACAGATTACCAACTGAGGCTGAGTGGGAATATGCTGCCGCTGCTGACGTAGGAACAAGAGAATACAATATTTACAGAGGTCAAAAGAAATATCCTTGGAAAGGTCAATATACACGTTCCGGAAACAGAATCACCAGAGGTGACCAGTTGGCTAACTTCAAACAAGGTAAAGGAGATTACGGAGGAATTGCAGGTTGGTCTGATGACAATGCTGATATTACAGCTCCTGTAAAATCATACAAACCAAATGATTTCGGTTTATATGACATGGCTGGTAACGTAGCTGAATGGGTACAAGACGTTTACAGACCTATCGTTGATGACGAAGCAAATGATTTCAACTATTTCCGTGGTAACATTTATACTAAAAACAAAATTGACAAAGAAGGTAAAATTGAATTTGTAACCACAGAAACAATTAAATATGACACTTTAAGCAATGGTAAAATCATCGCTAGAAACAAACCAGGAGAAATTGCACAGGTTCCGGTTGATGAAAACGAAACTTATTTAAGACAAAATTTCTCACAAAGTGATAATATTGGATTCAGAGACGGTGACAAACAATCTTCAAGATTCTATTATAATGCAAGTGATGAAGACGGTGGTACATTAAGAGACAAGAAAAGAATGTATGATTCTCCTATCCATAAAGTAGACGCAGACAGTACTGGAAAAATCGAAAGAAAGTTCGATAAATCAGACAAAAGAACAACTTTGGTTGGAGATGACGTAAGAGTTTACAAAGGAGGTTCTTGGAAAGACAGAGCTTACTGGTTGGATCCAGCTTCAAGAAGATATATGAATCAAGATATTGCTACTGACTACATTGGATTCAGATGTGCAATGTCAAGAGTAGGTCCTAAAGCTGATTTCAAAAAGACACCTAGAAATAGAAAAAAATAATAACATACTTTCATTTTAAAATCCCGCTTTTGCGGGATTTTATTTTTTAGTACCTTCGTTATATGAGAATAGAAGATTTATACCAATGTTTTTTACAGTGTGACTCAATTTCCACTGACACTAGAAAAATAACTCCTAATTCACTTTTTTTCGCTTTAAAAGGTGATAATTTTGACGCAAATGAATTTGCCCAGGAAGCTTTAAATAAAGGCGCTCTTTTTGTTGTCATTGACAATAAAAAATATTTTACAGATGAAAACAAAATGCTTCTTGTTCAGGATACCTTAAAAGCTTTACAGGATTTAGCCAATTATCATCGTAATCAATTAGGTCTCCCAATCATATCATTAACCGGCAGTAATGGAAAAACAACTACAAAAGAGCTGATAAAATGTGTTTTAAGCAAAAAATATAACACTCATGCTACTTTTGGAAACTTAAACAACCACATTGGAGTACCTCTTACCCTACTTTCCTTTAAGGAAGATACCGACATAGGTATTGTTGAAATGGGAGCCAACCATCAAAAAGAAATTGAAATGCTTTGTGAGATTGCGCAACCTGATTATGGATACATCACTAATTTTGGAAAAGCTCATCTGGAAGGTTTCGGAGGAATCGATGGAGTAATCAAAGGAAAAAGTGAAATGTACGATTATCTTCAAGAAAACGGAAGAACTGTATTCGTAAATTTAGATGACACTATTCAGGAACAAAAAACGAGCAAACTAGACCGTTACACTTTTTCAACGGATTCAAGTAAAAATCCAAATATAACCATAAAATCTATTGAAGCTTCACCATTTGTAACCATAAACTTCAATGAAACAACTATCAAATCAAATTTGATAGGAATCTACAATGCAAACAATATTAACGCGGCTGTTACAATCGGCAAATACTTTAATATTTCTGATAATGATATAAAAAAGGCTATTGAGAACTATATCCCATCAAATAATAGATCGCAATTAATTGAAAAAGGAACAAATAAGATAATCCTGGATGCCTATAATGCAAACCCAAGCAGTATGAGTGCTGCTTTAACCAATTTAAGGCAATTGGAAGGAAAAAAAACAGCCATCCTTGGTGATATGTTCGAACTTGGAAATGAAAGCCTGCAAGAACACAAAAAACTTATTGAATCAATTATTAATGATACTGATATTGAGTTTCATTTTATTGGAAATGATTTTTACACATCGAAAATAGAAAAAAACAACATTCATTACTATACTGATTTTAATGATTTTAAAGAAAGAAAAGTCACATCTGACATAGGCAACAACACAATATTGATCAAAGGCTCAAGAGGTATGGCCCTTGAAAGAGTATTAGACATTATTTAATCCAGCTTATGCTGGATTTTTTATTCATTATACCATGAGTACACTTTTCGCAGAAGAATGGGCATCAAAACTCGAACCCTTATTAAACAGATATAGAGGGAAAAAACATCCTTTAGAATACAAAAATTTGTATCAATTAATGACGATGGTGATTTTATCAGCTCAGGATTCTGATGCCAATATCAATAAAATTTCCCCTTCGCTATTTCAAGCTTATCCAAATTTAGAAAGTCTTGCTGTTTCAAATGCGGATGCACTTATTCCACACATTTCAAAAGTCAGAAATTTTGTCACTAAAGCCAATTGGTTGCTTGAAATTGCACAAGAACTTAAAGAAGATAAAAATATTCCGCTAACCATGGAAAATTTAGTCTCTCTTAAAGGCATTGGAAGAAAATCAGCCAACGTAATTATGCGTGAAATGAAAGCCTCTGCTGAAGGAATAATCGCTGATTTACACGTCATCAGAGTAGCACCAAGAATTGGTTTAATTTCTGAATCCAAAGATGGAAACAAAGTAGAAAAACAGCTGATGCAGCTTTTACCAAAAGAAATTTGGGGAGAAATAGGCATGTCAATATCATTTTTAGGAAGAGAAATATGCAGACCAACAAATCCAAAATGTGAAATTTGCCCTATTAGTAATCATTGCAGTTATTACAACAAGTAAGTTCCAAAACTTTATTATAAACAACAAGTATTTTTCATAAACCGTATAAACAAAAAAACTATTCCTTTCTGAATAGTATTTTTTAAAGCCCCGAAGCCCGCACGGAGCATTTGATATTAAGAGGAGGAAGCCCAGTGGGCTTCAGGCAGTTTAGATTTATCAAAATCTTAT
>NZ_SJZD01000007.1 GCF_004959765.1 Flavobacterium sp. H122 | reverse complement strand
GTAATCATAGCCATGTAAACCGGTTGCGGTTCTGTCCATAGAAACAGATCCTGAATTGGCAGGGCTTGGAGTATCATTCGTTTGAACTAAGTTAGCATTGTTTCTAATGTTGAATGTTGCACCGCTTTCTACATTTACCCAATCAGTTACAATTAAATTGTTGTTTGCTTGTAATTCAAGATTTCCGGTAGGTGCTTTTATTTTAACATTTTTAGCTACAGCATTAGGGGTGTTAATTATTTTTGAAGAGAATCCAGAAGGAATAATTACACACGTGTTTGTATTTGGTACTCCTGCAGGTAACCAATTTGATGCAGTATTCCAGTCATTTGAAGTTGTTCCTTTCCAGACTTTTGAATTGTTTGTAACGTTGATGGTAGCACTCGTTGTACAGTTGTTAGCTAGATTTGCATTAGCTGTAAATGAATAACTCCCAGTTTCTAATTGAGTTAATGTTGGTTTTATCCAAACAGTTGACCCTGATAAGGTGCTTCCAGCTGTATAAGGTATGGTGCATGCGGCATTAGTGTAGGCGTCTACTGGAGATCCTGTCCATGTGAAATTTGGGGTTAAAGGTTTAGGTCCATAAAGTCTTATATCGTCTAAAGCCCATCCATTACCACCAGTTGATTCATAACTAAATCTAATTTTTAAAGTAGTTATGTTTAAACTAGATACAGGTAGTGAGATAGATTCTGTTTTGAATTGTCCAGCTTCCCCTTGGTCTGATTGAAAGTGAAAAAGATTTATCCATGAAGTGCCATTGTCTATGGAGTATTGTACATATCCGTGATCACCAGGCGATGCATAATAAGAGAAATAATGTCTAAATGTTAAAGTAAGACTTGTAAAGCTTGTTGAGTTTAATGTATTTGATATTAATCTTGTTACAACATTTTCAGAAGGCATGTTGCAAGTAGTGTAAGCGAATTTATTGCCTGACTCTCTTGAGTTAATTGCTGGTCTCCATAATGCTGTACCTGTAGGGATAAATGTACTTGTCTGAGTAGTCCATTCATGGCCAGTTGAAGTAGTACTAGAAGTTGTTAATACTGCTGATCCTTCAAAATTTTCATTAACTAAATCCACTTCTTCATTACTTCCGGTTGCATCAAGAGCAATAATACTATCTTCTCCACATACAGTGGGAGAAGCAGTTGTAAAAGAAAGGTTTGCTACAGGTTTTATTGTTGCTACGACTTTTTTTCTGAAATAAGACTCACAACTTCCGTTCCAAGCCGCTACCCAATAAGTTGTTGTTGCGGATAGTGAAGATGTTGTCCAGGTTGATGAAGCAGAGGTGCCTTCAAGTGTGCCTCCAGTTTCTGCTGAATACCATCTCCATTCTGTTGTGCCAACTGTAGCTATTGCTGATAATGAAACTGTACCAGAACCACATCTTGAACCGTCTGTTACACTTGTTATTTTTGCTGAACAGTCAGACACAATTGTTATTTTATAATCTTCAGTTTCTCCGTTGCTTAAGTTTCCGCATGGGGTAATCGAACCCAAGCCAGAATAATAGCATCTTATTCTTATTCTGTAATCTCCAGCAGTAGTACCACTAGGGACAACAAAACCAAAACTTGTTGACGCGCCTAAATATGATCCAGTATCATAAACTCTTTCTGTTGTGTCGTCAAAGCTTCCATCTTTATTCCAATCTACCCATGCTTTTAAAGATGTAGAAGCAGATAAAGTATATTTAGCAGTAATACCACCTCCTGGTATTTGAGTTGTTGTAGCTAAACTAGTATAATCTGTGTAGCCTGAATTGGTATATCCAGTTCCAGTATTGGACATGTTAGTTATATTTCCAACGGTTTGAAATCCATTAATGTAATAGGTCGCAGCACTAGAAGTTGCTGTAGTGCAATAAAAAGGAGTGTTGCTTTCTTCAATTTTAATATCATCGAGATACATGGAAGTTGCGGCAGGATTACCTCCACACCCTGAACTTGACATTACAAATCCAATATATTTATTTTCTGTTGTAGTCGCTTGAAATGTCGCTGTAAATTGATTATATGTAGTTGAGGTTACATTGCTACCTGCGCTTAATAAAATGTCACTACCTGTTGCTCCATTTAATGCCGCATAAGTATTAGTTGTAGCTTTTGTAATTTTCAAAGTCCCGGTGCATCCAGCTACTTTTGCCCAAACTGTTATTCTGTAATATTTACCATTTGTAAAGTTTACTATTGGTGTTGCAGTTGAACCACTATAAGGTTTGTTATTTCCTGAAGCTGCCAAAATACCATTAGACCAACTGCCATTGTAGGCATTGTTGTTTTGTCTGCCATTTGAAACGCCTGAGTTTATTGAATAAATCCAAGTTGCATCAGCACTTTCAAAACCATAATTGAGTAATGTTGTCTGTCCAAACGATAAATTTGTCCATAATAATGCAATAACTATGGGTGTTGTTAATGCATAGATTTTCTTTAGATGCGAGTAAAATTCTTCCATAGGCTAATTTAATTAGTTGAGTTTTTGTTTTTTAAACGGGAGATAATTAGTAAATTTAAAAATCGTGACAAAAATATGCAAATAAAACGCCAACTAAATTTGCTTTCATCGATATTATTTTACTTTTAATCGATAAAATCGATAGTATGTTATTCTTCTAATCCCTATATCAGGTTAGGATTTTGTATGATTTTGATTTATAAATAGTTGTGATTTGTTGTAAATTTTATTAACAAATTAATTCTTACAAATTATTTGTAACTTATATTTTTTGAATTTTTTTTTTCACAATAAATTTTTGTTAAGCTTATTTTTGTGATGTGATAATTCCCAATCAAATAATTTTTGAATTTTTAAATAGAAATGTTTCTCTTTTTATAAAAAGGGAAGATTTGATACATCCGTATATTTCAGGAAACAAATACCGTAAATTAAAATACAATCTTCTTGATTTCGAAAGTGATGGTTATGATTCGCTGGTTACTTTTGGCGGTGCATTTTCAAACCATATTGCGGCAACGGCATTTGCCTGTAAAGAAAAAGGAATCAACGCGGTAGGTGTAATAAGAGGAGAGGAGCTTTGGAAAGAAATCACTAACAATCCTACACTTAAACTGGCTCAGGAATGCGGTATGAAATTTGAATTCGTTACCCGGGAACAATACCGCAATAAAGACTCAGATGAATTCAAAAACTATCTTCAGGAAAAATATGGTAATTGCTCTATTTTGCCTGAAGGAGGTACTAACGGTTTGGCGGTAAAAGGATGCGGAGAAATACTTACACCTGAAGATAGGGATTTTGATTATATATGCTGTGCTGTTGGGACAGGAGGAACGGTTTCCGGATTAATCAACAGCGCAAAGCCTCATCAAAAAGTGATTGGGTTTCCTGTATTAAAAGGTAATTTTTTGCAGGAAGAAATTCGTAAGTTTGCAAAAAATGATAATTGGAGCCTGGAATCGGATTATCATTTTGGCGGATATGCCAAAGTAACTGATGGGCTGATAGATTTTATCAATAACTTTTATCAGGAAACAAACATTCCGTTGGATCCGGTTTATACAGGAAAAATGGTCTATGGAGTGTTGGATCTGATTAATAAGAATTATTTTCCTGAAAATTCAAAAATACTGGTAATCCACACAGGTGGTTTGCAGGGAATAAGAGGAATGAATATGCTTTTGGAAAGCAAAGGCAAAAAAACGATTCAAATAGATGTATAGATTTTTTTACATAATTATAGTTGCTGCGGTATTGGCGTCCTGCAGTTCGGCAAAACCAAAAAAGCAGTCTGCAAAAAAGCCTGTTGCCGTAACTAAAAAGAAAATACACAAGCCGGAAGACAGGATTGTTATCGATGAAAACCTTAAAAAGCAGGAAGAGCTGGTTGCTACTTCAAAAGTAAAAGTAACTCCTGAAATTGTTAATGGCTACATCAGCCAATTCAAAGGAATAGCCATGAAAAACATGAAAGAGCACGGCGTTCCGGCAAGTATAACACTGGCACAGGGAATTCTGGAATCGGGCGCAGGAACAGGGGTGCTTTGTAAGGTAGCCAATAATCATTTTGGAATAAAATGCCATAAAGAATGGACAGGAGAGTACGTACGTCATGACGATGATGCCGCTCAGGAATGTTTCCGTAAATACGATGAGCCAGGTCAGTCCTATCGTGACCATTCACTGTTTTTAACAAGCCGTCCATGGTACGCACCACTTTTCAAGCTTCAACAAAACGATTATAAAGGCTGGGCCAGAGGTTTAAAAAAATCAGGATACGCAACCGATCCCAAATATCCTGAAAAACTCATTGGAATTATCGAGCGTTACCAGCTGCATCAATATGATGCACAGGTTCTGGGAACCGAATATAAAGCCATTGAGCCGGCCACAGCCACAAAAACAGAAACAAAAAACACGCCAGAACCTCCTAAACCTTTGGAAATGATTCATATCGTAGGACAAGGTGATACACTGTACTCCATATCAAAAAAGTACAATATATCTGTGGAGAATATAAAAGCAAAAAATAATATGGTAGATAATACCATTTCAATAGGACAAGTTTTAATAATTAATTAGTTTTTTTGAAGCCTTACATTCGGGCTTTTGTTTAAACGCAGTTTCCCGCTGTCCGCTTTATCTGTCATTGCGAGCCAATAAAATTGGTAAAGCAATCTTGAGATTGCCGCGCAAGGCTCGCAATGACAGGATACCGCTTCCATCGGGGCTAAATACAAACACCAGGAACAAAATGTTGTATCAAAGAAGTAGTCAGCTGTTTGCTGAAGCAGAACAAGTAATACCGGGAGGTGTTAACTCACCGGTTAGAGCATTCAAATATGTAGGGGGAACTCCTATTTTTGTAAAAGAAGCTAAAGGAGCTTATTTATACGATGAGGATGGAAACCGTTTAATAGATTACATCAATTCATGGGGGCCTATGATATTAGGTCATGCTTACGAGCCTGTGGTAAACGCTGTGATTGAAAAAGCAAAAAAAGGGACTTCTTTTGGGATGCCTACCGAGCTGGAAACGCATATTGCCCGTTTAGCAGTTTCTATGGTTCCCAATATCGATAAAATCCGTTTTGTAAATTCAGGGACAGAAGCTTGTATGAGTGCCATACGTTTAGCCCGCGGATTTACAGACAGGGATAAAATCATCAAATTTGCAGGTTGTTACCACGGGCATTCCGACTCCTTTTTAATTCAGGCAGGAAGCGGCGCTATTACTTTTGGTTCTCCTAATAGTCCGGGCGTTACTGAAGGAACTGCAAAAGATACTTTGTTGGCAAATTATAATGATATTGAAAATGTAAAAGCTTTATTGGAAGCTAATAAAAATGAAATCGCTGCCATTATTATTGAGCCTGTGGCTGGAAATATGGGTTGTATCCCGCCTAAAAAAGGTTTTTTAGAAGCATTACGCCAACTTTGTGATGAAAATGGTACATTATTGATATTTGATGAGGTAATGACCGGATTCAGACTGGCAAAAGGAGGAGCACAGGAATTGTTCAATATCAAAGCCGATATTGTTTGTTTTGGTAAAGTTATTGGCGGTGGATTACCTGTAGGCGCTTTTGCCGCTCGCAATGAAATCATGAATTATCTGGCACCTCTGGGACCGGTTTATCAGGCCGGAACTTTGTCAGGAAATCCTTTAGCAATGGCCGCTGGTTTGGCTATGCTTGAAGCACTAAATAATGATGCCGCTATTTTTACCCGGATTGATGAAAAAACAGCGTATCTGGAAAAAGGAATCCGCGAAGTTTTGATTAAAAACAATATCGAGTTTACAATCAACCGTGTGGGTTCAATGATATCGGTACATTTTGACAAGGACGAAGTGTATGATTTTAATACTTCTAAAAATGGAGATAATCAAAGATTCAAAGATTTCTTTCACGGATTAGTGAAAGAGGGGGTGTATATCGCACCGTCAGCTTACGAAACATGGTTCATAACCGATGCTTTGACTTACGAAGATTTGGATTTTACAATCAATGCAATAGATAAAGTCTCAAAAACAATATAAGTAATAAGTCCCGCTTGAAGCGGGACTTATTTATTTCTGCATTTTACCTTCAGTTTTATGTTGTCTGTGTTTTCTCATTTTATGCATTTTTTCCTGTCTTTTTTCCTGAAGTGCCTCCCATTTTTCAAACTGTTTTTCGTTTAAAATCTTTTTCATTCTGGCTTTGTGTTCTATTTGGGCTTCCAGCATTTGATTTCTCATTTTAAATTTTTCATCCGCTGATAATTCCTTTTTGGCTTCTTTATTGGATTTCATTTCAGCAGTTTTTGTTTCTCTTTTGGCATTTTGTTCAGCAATGAGTTTTGACATTTCTTTTTGCTGGTTTTCGTTTAAATCCAAATCCAGTGTCATTTTCTTCAATTGTAATTGGTTTCGTTGTTCCACCGTCATTTTTTCTCTTTGTATTTCTTTTTCTTGTGCTGTGCCTGAAAAAGTAATAGCTGTTGCTGCTATGGCAGTCAGAATTAAATTTCTCATGTTGTATTTATTAAAGGTTTACTAATTGGACTCTCTAAAATGAAAAAGGTTTAATGTGATTTTTTTTGTTTTTTATGATTCAAATCATACTTAATTGGTTAAAAATCAATGAAATTTGAATGTAACTTTTAAAAAATTATTGTTATGAAAAAAATATCATTGTTAATACTGGTTTCCGTATTGATTTTCTCTTGTGGTAAAAAAGAAAAAGCTGCTGATGATGCTTCCAAGCCAACAACTGAAGAAGGCTACGTTACAGAAGGAGCAGATGCAGAAGCAGTTTCTGCCTATGACCCTCACCGTGGTGAAGGAAAATTTGATAAAGTTGAATTAGGTGCATCTCTGGATCAGGCCATGGCATCACAGGGAGAAAAAGCGTCTGGGGTAAAATGTGCGTCTTGTCATAAGCTTACTGACGAGAAATTGGTTGGCCCTGGCTGGAAAGGAGTTACTGAAAGAAGAAAACCAGAATGGATTATGAATTTTATTACAAATCCTGACCCAATGATTGATAAAGATCCAGAAGTACAGGCACAGTTGGAAATATGTCTGGTACGTATGCCTAATCAAGGTTTGAATGATGACGAAGCAAGAAGTATTCTAGAGTACATGAGAAAAAATGATGGTGTTAAATAATACAGATACAGCATAGAAAAAAATAAATAAAACAAAGAAAAATGAAAAGTAGTTTTTTTAAAATTCTAGCCATTCTTGCAATGGGAAGTACTTTGTTTACTTCATGCAAACCAAAAGACTCCAGCAGTGCGGCAGGAGGTGATGCTGAAAAAGCATATGTGGCACCGGGGAAATATGATGAGTTCTATAACTTCGTATCAGGCGGATTCAGCGGTCAGCTGAGCGTTTATGGTTTGCCCAGCGGAAGATTGTTCAGGGTAATACCGGTTTTTTCTGTCGATCCGGAAAAAGGATGGGGATACAGTGAGGAAACCAAACCTATGTTGAACACATCACAGGGATTTGTGCCTTGGGATGATTTGCATCACACCGAAATGTCTCAAACTAACGGTGAAGTTGATGGACGTTGGGTTTTTGGAAATGCGAATAATACGCCACGTATTGCCCGTATCGATTTAAAAACCTTTAGAACGACTGAAATTATTGAGCTTCCTAATAGTGGAGGGAACCACTCATCCCCTTTTATCACTGAAAATACTGAATATGTTGTGGCGGGAACCCGTTTCAGTGTTCCGGCAGACTATTCAAACGGAGATGTTCCTATCAATTCCTATAAAGAAAATTTTAAAGGTCATATCAGTTTTGTAAAAGTCGGTAAAGAAGGACAAATGGATTTGGCATTCCAAATCGTAACTCCTGGGGTTAACTTTGACCTCTCGCATGCAGGAAAAGGCAAATCACACGGATGGTTTTTCTTCTCATGTTATAACACAGAACAGGCAAACACATTGTTGGAAGTTAATGCCTCTCAAAAGGATAAAGACTTTATCATGGCGGTTAACTGGAAAAAAGCCGAAGAGTACCTGAAAGCAGGTAAAGGTAAAAAACAGTCGGTTAAATATGCCCACAACACCTGGGATGAAAAAACACATTCGGCTACCTCTGTAATCAAAAATGAGGTGGTAGTGTTGGATGCGGCAGCTTTAAAAGATATCTGTTATATGATTCCGTGTCCTAAATCGCCGCACGGCTGTGATGTTGACCCGTCAGGAGAATATATTGTTGGTTCTGGAAAATTGGCGGCTTTAATCCCAGTCTTTAGTTTTGATAAAATGATCAGCGCTATCGATAAAAAACAATTTGAAGGAGAATACGGAGGAATCAATGTAATCAAATACGAAGCAGCACTGCACGGTGAAGTTCAAAAACCTGGATTGGGACCTCTGCATACTGAGTTTGACGGAAAAGGTAATGCTTATACTACTTTCTTCGTTTCGTCTGAAGTGGTAAAATGGGATATTAAATCCTTAAAAGTACTGGACAGAGTTCCTACTTACTATTCAGTTGGACACTTATGTATTCCAGGAGGAGACAGTAAAAAACCTTTCGGTAAATATTTGATTGCTTACAATAAAATTACCAAAGACAGGTATTTGCCTACAGGACCGGAATTGGCGCAATCTGCTCAAATATTTGACATCAGCGGTGATAAGATGAAAATGATTCTGGATTTTCCAACCATCGGGGAACCTCATTATGCTCAGGCGGCACCTGCCGATTTAATACGGAATAACGGACAGCTGAAATTCTTTAAGATTGAAGAAAACAAACATCCTTTTGCAGCAAAAGGTGAAAAAGAAGCTAAAGTGGTTCGTAAAGGAAATAGGGTAGATGTGTACATGACATCTGTTCGTTCGCATTTTGCACCGGATAATATTGAAGGAATTAAATTAGGTGATGAAGTATATTTCCATGTAACCAATTTAGAACAGGATTGGGACGTACCGCACGGATTTGCTATTAAAGGAGCTGATAATGGAGAATTGCTGATTATGCCCGGTGAGACTACCACTTTAAAATGGATTCCTAAAAAAATTGGAATGTATCCTATGTACTGTACTGATTTTTGTAGTGCCCTTCATCAGGAAATGCAAGGTTATGTGAGGGTATCTCCGGCAGGAAGCAATGTTCCTATTTCTTTTAGTGTTGGGACAAATCTCCCTAACCAAGCTACAGCCAAATAAAATTTTTCAAAGGGAACAATTTTAGTTGTTCCCTTTCTTTTCTGAGTTTACAATGAAAAGAAATACTATGTTGTTTTTTGGTTTGCAACACTAATTTATCAAAAAATAAATCCAATGAAAACAAAATCATTATCCTTACTGTCAAAAGGGTTGTTATTTGTCACGGCTATCCTTTTCGCAGCTTCTTTGCTGGTTCCTATGTGGCAGATAGAACTGGAAGCACCTCAATATCCTGAAGGATTGGTGCTAAAACTACATGCCAATAAAATTGGTGGTGATGTCGAAATTATAAACGGATTAAACCACTATATAGGAATGGCAACCTTGCATACAGAAAATTTTATTGAATTTAAAATACTGCCTTATGTCTTTATGGGATTTGCCCTGATATCCTTGGTTTTAATATTTGTTTCCAAGCCTAAAGCTGTTTTAGGATTTTTAGGAGTATATCTTTTGTTTATCGTATTAGCGGCCATTGATTTTTATAGATGGAATTATGAATACGGACATAATTTGGATCCTAATGCTGCAATAAAAGTGCCGGGTATGGCTTATCAGCCTCCATTAATAGGGTATAAGCAACTTCTTAATTTCGCAGCCTATTCCATTCCGGATATGGGAGGATGGATGTTGGCAGGAGCCTTTTTATTATTAGGTTTCATAGTGTTCAGAGAGTTTAAATCCGGAAATTCAAAAAACTGAACTAAGGTTTAAAATTGTTATAAATCATTTAATAGCAGGTATGAAAAAAGTTTTGCTTGTATTGGTAAGTGTTTTTTTATGGTCTTGCCATCCATCAGGTCCTAAGTCGTTAAAATTAAATACAGACAGCTGTGATTTTTGTAAAATGAGCATTTCCAGCGGAAAACACGGAGCTGAGGTTGTAACCCAAAAAGGAAGAGTTTACAAATTTGATGATATAGGTTGTATGATGCAGTATGTAAAAGAAAATAATGAAACCGAATTTAAAGAGTTCTACGTAGGTGATTTTTCAAAAACAAACGAGCTCATCCGGGCAGAGCAGTCTGTTTTCCTGCAGGGAGGCACTATTCAGAGTCCAATGAACAGTAAAATTATTGCTTTTTCAACCATGGAAGAAGCAAAAAAGCACAATAATTCTCTAAAAGCCAGAGTCGTTTCCTGGAATGATATAAAAAACTCTTATTAATGCGCCTGTTTTTAATACTATTTTTTTCTTTTTGTTTTCAAACTGTTTTTTGCAGGATAATCCATGTTGGAAAAAAGTATGAAGTAAAGTCTGTAAAAAAAGCGATTGCCCTTGCAAAAACAAATGATACGGTTTATGTACATCAGGGAATCTATAAAGAAGGAAATATCACAATTGATAAACCAATAGTTTTTTTAGGAATCGGTTATCCTGTTTTAGACGGACAAAAAAAATTTGAAGTTCTTTCTGTCAAAGCCGGCAATGTAATTGTTAAGGGATTTAAACTTATCAATTCGGGACATGCCGCACTTGAGGATCCTTGTGCCGTAAAAGTTTATAATCAGTCAAATGTGCAGATTATAAATAATAAAGTACTGGATAATTTTTTCGGAATTTATATTCAAAACGGAAATGACTGTATTGTGAAAGGAAATCTTATTGTTTCAAACGGAAAAGAGGAACAGCTCATAGGAAACGGAATTCACTGCTGGAAAAGTACGAACCTGAAAATTATAGGGAACAGGATTAAAGGTCATCGGGATGGAATTTATTTTGAGTTCGTGACCAATTCAGTTATCTGGAGAAATAGTTCCACATTTAATGTTCGTTATGGTTTGCATTTTATGTTTTCCAATGACGACTCCTATATCACTAATATTTTTGCCCACAACGGAGCGGGAGTAGCGGTTATGTTTACAAAAAATGTAAAAATGTTCAATAATTACTTTCAGGAAAATTGGGGCGATTCTGCTTACGGATTGCTGTTAAAAGAAATTTCAGACAGTTACATTTTTAATAATAAATTTTCAAAGAATACTTCTGGAATTTATATGGAAGGAACCACTAGGGTAAAGGTTGAAAAAAATGTTTTTGAAGCTAATGGCTGGGGAATGAAAATTCAGGCAAGCTGTATGGATAATGAAGTGACGGCCAATAATTTTGTCAAAAACACATTCGATATCAGTACCAACGGAAGCTTGGTTTTAAATACTTTTAATTCAAATTACTGGGATAAATACGAAGGTTATGACTTGAATAAAGACGGAATAGGTGATGTGCCGTACCATCCGTTGAGTCTTTTTGCGGTTTTAACCGAAAATACTCCATCAGCCATGCTTTTGTACCGAAGTTTTATGATAACACTTTTGGATAAATCAGAAAAAGTACTGCCTAGTATCACTCCTGATAATTTTGAAGACAAAACGCCCCGGATGAAGATAATGCCATTATGATAGAAATTAAACAGTTAAATAAAAAATTTGGAAAACAAGAGGTCTTAAAAGAAATCAACCTATCCTGTGATAAAGGCGAATGTATCGCATTAATTGGTCCAAACGGATGCGGTAAGACCACTTTGATAAAATCGGTTTTAGGAATGGTTATACCTGATAAAGGGGAGATTTTATTTGACGGTCAATCGGTTTCCGGGCAGTTTTTATATCGGGATAAAATTGGCTATATGCCTCAAATAGGTCGATATCCTGATTATATGACCATTGGACAGATCATCGAAATGATTAAAAAAGTAAGAAACCACAACGCTTCTCTGGATACCGATTTGATTGAACAATTTGGATTGGAGAAAATGTTTGACAAGCCTATGCGGACTTTGTCAGGAGGGACTACTCAAAAAGTAAGCGCGGTTTTGGCCTTCCTGTTCAATCCGGATGTGTTGATTTTGGATGAACCGACTGCAGGACTTGATCCTCTCGCATCGGAAATTTTAAAGCAAAAAATTATAAGAGAAAAACAAAAAGGCAAACTGATTTTAATTACCTCGCACTTATTAAGTGAATTGGATGATTTAATCACTGAAATAATTTTTATGCAGGAAGGAGAACTCATTTTTCATAAAAAAATTGAAGAGTTGAAACAGGAAACTAAGGAACATAAAATCTCTAAGGCAATAGCTAAAATTTTAAAAGCAAACAGTAATGAACAAACTAATTAAAATCATACTTTTTGATATTTTGAAGAATAAAATTGTAGTCAGCTACACTTTGATTTTAGCAGTTTTGTCGTGGAGTTCTTTTTTATTGGAGGACAACACCTCAAAAGGAATGTTAACGATACTGAATGTGATTTTATTCACTATTCCATTGGTAGCGGTTCTTTTTTCTACGATTTACATTTACAATAGTTTTGAGTTTATTGAACTCATGCTGAGTCAGCCCATTCAGCGGAAAAAAATATGGCAGAGTTTGTTTGCGGCCTTATCCATTTCGCTTGTGGTTGCATTTCTTATAGGAGCCGGTATTCCGTTGTTTGTCTATTCGTTTGACATGCTGGGACTCATGATGCTTGTGGTAGGATGTTTAGTGACGATTGTTTTTGTCGCTTTAGCCTTTCTGGCGTCTATTATGACCCGGGATAAGGCAAAAGGTATTGGAATTGCAATTATGATATGGCTGTATTTTGCACTGCTTTTTGATGGAATTGTACTCTTTTTATTATTCCAGTTGTCAGAATATCCTATTGAAAACATGATGGTTGGACTTTCTGCATTGAGTCCCATTGATTTGGCACGGATTCAAATTCTTCTGCACATGGATGCTTCGGCTATGATGGGGTATACAGGAGCTATTTTTAAGGATTTTTTCGGTACGACGGTAGGTTTGTGTGTTTCCTTTGCACTTTTGGCTTTATGGGGCATTTTGCCTTTTTTGATTTCTTTAAGAAAATTTAAAACAAAAGACTTGTGATGAAACGAAATACAGGTGTCCATTCTGTAAACAGAAAAGAAAAAAATAATTTGTGTTTGCTTTTTTAATTTAAAAATGAAAAACATGAAAACAGATATTAAAAACCGTAATGATATAATCAAACTGGTGGATGCTTTTTATAAAAAAGTAAAAACGGATGCGGTTATTGGATATTTTTTTACTGATGTAGCCCGTGTAAACTGGGAGGTTCATCTTGCCAAGATGTATGATTTCTGGGAAAATATAATGTTTTACAGTGGTGATTATAACGGAAATCCTATGGTGGCTCACAAAGAGCTTCATAAAAAAAGCCCTATGAATACCAAACATTTTCAACACTGGAACAAGCTTTTTACGGATACCGTTGATGAGTTGTTTGCCGGAGAAAAAGCTGATTTAATAAAAGAAAGGGCTTTCAATATCTCAGTTGCAATGATGCACAAATCATTAGAAGCATAAAAAAGCGTGATTAAAAAAAATAATCACGCTTTTTCCCTTTTATAGAAAAATGAAATTAACAACTATTATTTTGGTAATAAAACATCGTTTATAACATGTATTATACCGTTTGAAGTTTCTATCGATCCGTTTATTTCTGAGCCATTTACAAAAGTTTTATCCCCTTTTTTAGTAATTTTTACTTTACCGCCAAAAACCATGTCAAACTCTTGTCCGTCTTGCATGTATTCTGTTTTCAGCGAACCTACATAGGTGTGATAACCTAAAATGTTTTTTAGATCCTCTTTTTTATCGGGTTTCAGCAGACCTTCAACGGTACCGGCAGGTAATTTATCAAAGCCTGCGTTTGTTGGTGCAAAAACTGTAAATGGTCCCGCGTTGCTGAGGGCGTCAACTAAATCAGCTGCTTTTATAGCAGTTACCAACGTTGAATGGTCTTTGCTTCCAATCGCAGTCTGCACTATATTTGGAGATGAGGTTTCATCAATAACTCCAGACTGACCGGTAGATTCTGTAACCTTGTTTGAAGAGGAGTCGTTGGAAACATCTTCACTTTTTTTGCAGCTGGTTACTAATAGTAATCCAGATAATAAAGCAATAGGAAAAAATCGTTTCATAATAAACATTTTTAAAATATGATACTAATTTATTGCTTTGTAAATCAAAATTTTATGACTTAAATCACAAAAAAAAATTATTCTTCTTTGAATGAAAAAAAAGCGGTTATTCCTATTCCTGTTATCAGAATAATGGCCGCTCCAAAAAGCATTTTGTCAACATACGGAATTAATGTGTAGCTAAATGAAGCTATGCCCTGCACAGCAAGAATTAATTCGTTGACGATTACACCAACAGTAAAAAAAAGAATACCAAATTTAATCACTTTACTATTTCGGATTAATTGTGTAGAATAACCGTAGAACAAAATAGACAAACTAATTATTGCTAATAAAACCAAATGCAGATAAGCTATTACGATAGGTCTGAAACCAAAAGCAAGTTTACTGACAGTAGGGATAGTGGAACCTAACTGCAAAAGTAATTTTACGCTCATGGCGAAGCCTATAAAGAGTAAAATATATTTTAAGAAAAAAGGTATTTGAAGCAAATCGTTTCTTTTTTCCTGGGTGAAAAGAAAAACAAATTTAAACCAGGCATATGTTTGAATAACAGCCCCTGCAATAGTCAAACAATAGAGCCAGACAGGAAGTTCAAGCCACAAGGTTGATAAAAAATAGGTTGGAATACAGGCGAGGAAAAACATCTGGAATATTTTCATGTACTTCTGCTGATTTAACTTGAAATAATCATGAAAAAGACCTAGAATAATAAACGAAAACCAACCATTGTATTGAAAATGAAGGTAAAAATAGATAGAGGCCAGATATTCTTTTTCGTGTATGTTCTTTGAAGCCATCATATAGGCCAGATAAAAAGTTCCTAATGATGATAAAACATTAAAGACTAAACCTGCTTTAAACCAATTCTTGACTACGGTATTGAATTCTGAGATTTTCAGATTTTTCCAAAAAACATAGGCAAAAACATAAGCGATGAATATGGATAAAGTTGAAAGTAGTATTGAGATTGTGGAATATCCCTGTAAAGTAAAAAAAATCAACATGCCATAGGAACACAACAAATTTGAAATGATGATTCGCCGGTATGTTTTCTGGTACTTCAGTATATTGTTTTTATCTAAAAAATATAACATGAAACACATTAACGAGTGACTGATCCATCCGGCAAAAGCAAAATGTGAATGTGCGTGCTGCAGATTTTTTTGATTTAGATAAGGAAATTCAAATCCTATTTTATAGCGCATCAATAATCCAATTAATGCTACTATAAATAAATTTAAGAGTGAAAATTTAATCCAAAACTGTATAGATTTAGTCATCAATAATAAATTTTATGATCAATAATATCAATTATTTTTTCTTCCTTTAATTTGGTACAGGACCTGATAACCGTTTCTACCCGTAAACCTGTGAAATTGGCAATTTCCTGTCTGGTAAAAGGAATGATTAATTTTTCTCCGCATTTTTTTTTAGACTTTACAGAGTTTAAAAAAGACACAATACGATGTTCTGGTTTTTGATTGACAATGTCTTTTGTGGTATTCGATTTTGCTAAAATCCTCAGGCACATAAGTTTTAAAAACTCCTTTTGCAGATTAGGATATGCGTCAAGGATTTTTAAAAATTTATCTTTTGAAAGCTTAAGGATTGTACAATCCTGAATGCAGGATGCTGTTGAAGGATATTTACAGTCGGTAAATAACGGTGGTTCCCCAAAACTTTGTCCGGATGAAAAGTAACCTTGTGTGAATTCTTTGCCGTCCTCGTTGGCATTATACATCCTTACAGTGCCTTCGATTACCTGATGGTAAAAAAATGCACTTTCATTTTCAAAAAAAATCACTTCATTTTTTTTGTATTTCCTGGCCACAGCACCCCAAGTAAATAGTATGTCAATGTCTATCTGCATTTTTTAATTTTAGTTCTGTTAGTTTGTAGAACCTAATTTAATTAAAAAACAAATGTAGTTGAAGTGAAAAAATGCAGGTATGACTAAAATCATATTTTTTTGATATGAATAAGATATCTTTGTAATGTGAAAAAGATACTATTCATAATAGCATTACTGTTTTTTTTAAAACCACTGTTTCCTGTCTTGGAATATGCTTTGAATTATGAGTATATCACTAAAGTACTTTGTGAGAATAAGGATAAACCCCAAATGAAATGTAACGGTAAATGTCATTTGATGAAGGAAATGGCGAAAGCCTCTGAAAATGAAAAACCGTTGTCTCAGGAAAAAAAAAACAATGCATCAGGAGACAGAAATTCTGTTTATACAGCAATTGTCTTCTTTTGAAATAAAATTTCAGGAAGTATTTTTATTGAAAGATATTAATCTGAAATATTCAAATTTATATTACTACAACCAGATTGGTTCTGTCTTTCATCCTCCAACAGTTTAATTTTTGCTTCGACTTTTTTGATTCTGGTGCTGCCATCAGAAAAAATATCTTGTTGACATGAGTCAATAGGGTGGATGTACAATATTTAAACTTTATCGATGAAAAGAATATTCCTTGTCTTATTGACATTAGGACAAATGTCGTATGGACAAAATTCAATAAAAAGTGATTCACTGCCTGCCAGACATATAGAAGAAATAGTTGTGACCGCCAGTAGGATGGCTTCTTCAAAACACGAAGTTCCTGTAGCTGTTTCAAAACTTTCTCAAAAAACTATAGCAGAAACAAAAGCTGTTGCAGTATACGAAATAATTAATAAAGTACCGGGGGTGTTAATGGTAAACCTTGGTAACGAACAGCATTCAATGGCAATCCGTCAGCCTATGACAACAAATGCATATTACTTGTTTTTGGAAGATGGTCTGCCTATACGTCCAATGGGGGTTTTTAATCACAATGCGCTGCTGGAGATAAACCAGTTCAATTTACAGTCAATAGAAGTGGTAAAAGGTCCCGTTTCCTCTCTCTATGGTCCGGAAGCTGTGGGTGGAGCAGTGAACCTGCTTTCGTTAAAACCCAGTGCTGTTCCTCAGTTAAAATTGGGGACACAATTTGACCAGTTTGGTTATAGAAGATTTCAGACGGCCGGCAGTGCGGCAATAGGAAAGTTAGGTTTTCATGTTGCCGGGCTCTCAAGTCTGCAGAAGAATTCGTGGATGAATTTTTCTGATTATTCAAAAGACAACATCAATGGGCGGCTGGATTATGCGATTACTGCCAAAACCAGATTAATTGGAACTGTTTTTTACGGAAAATATTATTCTGATATGACCGGAACAGTAAATGAAAAGGATTTTTATGACAGGGCTTATAAAAGCAGTACCGATTTTACCTATAGAAAATCCGATGCTTTACGTGCTAAAATTACATTGGAAAAGGATTGGGGAGAAAAAAAGCAATCTTTCTTTACACTATTTACACGTGATAATAAATTGGGACAAAATCCATCCTATGCAATCAAGTGGGTTCAAGGTCAAACAACTGCAAAAGGAGAAATCAATTCAAATAATTTCAAAAGTTATGGTGCTTTACTGCAGCACAATCAATCCATATCTTTTTTGAATTCTTCTTTTGTAATAGGAAGTCTTTTGGATTATTCGCCGGTTGACTACAATGCTTATCAAATTGATTTGAAAGCAAATTTGAATCCTGACGGGCAAACAGTCAGCAGTTATGAAATTATCGCTGAAAGGCCGGATATAAAGCTTTCTGATTATGAGGCTGAAATTTTTAATAAAGCCGGTTTCTTTCAGCTGACGGTGAAACCAACAGAAAAAGTGGTGATAACCGCTGGAGGGCGTTATGATGCCATGAGTTTTGATTATGAGAATCATATTGACGGCGCCAGCGGAACTAAAAGGTTTGATCAGTTTACATTCAAATCAGGAATAAATTATAATTTTTTGTCGTGGGCAGGATATTATGGAAATTATTCCCAGGGATTTTCACCTCCCGGATTAACATCTGTTTTTAGGGCAAAATCTGGTACGGGAGGCACTACTGGTGTGCCTGCTGAATTTTATTATAATTTAAAAGCTGCCGAGTTCAACAATTATGAGATTGGTGGATGGTTTAGATTTTTTCAGAAGAAATTAAATATAGAATACTCTTTATACTATTTAGAAGGGAAAAACGAACTGTTAAGCATAAAACAACCTGACAATTCAACCGATTATCAATCGGCGGGAAAAACACGTCATAAAGGAGTTGAATTTGCCTTGTATTATTGTCCAAACGATCAATTGAGAATCAGAGTGGGAGGTACAACGGCGCAGCATACTTTTATTGATTTTAAAGTCTCTGACAAGCCTGCTGATCCTGTAAAAAATCTTAACGGATTTGAAATGCCGTCTGCTCCTAAATGGACAGCCAATTCCGAAATAAATTACTATCCTGTTTGGCTGTCTGATTTCAGGGCTTCTGTTGAATGGCAAATGGTTTCGAGCTGGTTTCAAAATCAGGTTAATACTGTGAAGTATAATGGATATAATGTATTTAATGCCCGTTTAGGTTACAAATGGAAAGATTTTGAATGGTTTGTAAACGCAATCAATTTGACAAATAAATTGTATGCGTATAATGTGACCAGAGGCAACGCAGCTAATGCGGTGCCAAGTTACACCGCGGCCGCTCCAAGAACTTTTGTATTTGGGATGCAGTATAATTTATCACTCAAATAATTTAGACTACTTAGTATGCAGAACAATAATAAAAAGAAAAATTTTCAGGGAAAACTAAAGAGAAAGCTAAAGCAGAAAGTATATAAATGGCATAAAATCTTCGCCATAATCATTGTAATTCCATTGCTGTTATGGTGCTTGTCCGGGATAATGCATCCGTTGATGGCGCATTTTTTTAAACCGAAAATTGCTAATGAAATTTTAACCCGGCAGCCTTTTGATTCCGGAAAAATAAAGATAGGAATTAAAGAAGCGTTACTGAAAAACAATATTGCTGAGATAAAGAATTTTAGGTTGGTTGCTTTTAACGGGAATCAGTTTTATCAAATTAAAACTTTAAACGACAGCATAATCTATCTGGATACCCGAAATGCAGACTTTTTGTCTAATGGTGATAAATTGTATGGGGAATGGCTGGCCAGATATTTTCTGGATGATAAGAAGAGTGCGGTTAAAAAGCAGGAATTAATTACCCGGTTTGATTCTCAGTATAAATATGTAAACAGGTATATCCCGGTGCATAAAGTAAGTTTTGAAAGAGAGGATGAGATACAGGTTTATGTGGAAACAACAACAGATAAACTGGCAACTTTTAATCCTAAATCAAGGCAATTGTATATTTGGTTTTTTAACACATTTCATAACTGGTCTTTTCTGGATGTAATAGCTAATGAAGGGATAAAGATTTATGTAATGCTGCTTTTGCTTTCTGTTATTGTATTTTCTGCTGTTTCGGGATTAATTATTTATGGCTTCTTTTGGAAACAGTTTAAAAAAGTTAAAACAGACGATTCACATTCAAAATGGAGAAAATACCATCGTCAGACAGGATTGGCGTTAGCTTTTTTTACGGTTATGTTTGCTTTCAGCGGTGCGTTCCATGCTTTTCAAAAGCTTGATAAAATTGCTTTTGAAAAAATGGTTTATGAGCCAAAATACACTTCTAAAAGTATAGGTTCAGAAAAAGTCGAACAATTAATTAAAAAAGATAGTTTTAAAAATGTAAGTCTGATAAAATATAGAGATACGGCTTTTTACCGGGTTCAATTGCTGAATGGTAAAAATGATTCCATTGTTTATATTAATGCTGTTTCTTCAAAACTGAATAATTCTCTTGATAATGAATACGCTAAATTTTTAGCGCAATATTTCAATGGTAAGATGCAAGAGGAAAAAAATTCATGCTGTGAAATGGAAGGTGCTTCTGAAGAATCAGTAGATGAAACAATAAAAGAAACTGCAATCATTACTGATTTTAAAAATCGGGAGTATGGTTTTGTAAATAAAAGATTGCCAGTTGTAAAAGTAGCTTTTGAATCAGATCAGAATAAAACACTTTTTATTGAAACTGCTACTTCACGACTTGCTGCTTTTGTAACAGACAGCCATAGGGTAGAAGGATATTCGTTTTCCGTTTTTCATAAATTTTTGTTTATGGAATGGGCTGGAAAAGATATCAGGGATTTAACTATGGTAATAGCAGCTCTTGGGGTTGTGTTGGTTGGAATATTAGGATTGGCATTGCTTTTTAAAAAGAAATAAGCCGACTCTGTTAAAATAAAAAAGGAACTCAATTGCGTTCCTTTTTTATTCTATTTTGTCTCGCTCGCTGAGCCTGTTCGCGTTCGCTGAACCTCTCGAAGCTTTAACTTAAAACAACTGTTTTATTATCTCCATCAACAACAACTTTAGTTAAGCCATGTTTAGATAAGCCTTTCATAGCAGCATCCCATTTCTTTCCACTTAAAGCAGATTTTTCTTTAAGTTGTGCCAAAGGTTGGTTGTCTTCTGCTTTTAACAATTCAATGATCAGTTTTTCTTCTTCAGTTAATTCAGGCCCTTTTTTCTCCGGACGCATTTGAGGGAAGAATAATACTTCTTGAATTGAAGGGTTGTTGGTTAAGAACATAATTAATCTGTCCATACCAATTCCCAAACCTGATGTAGGAGGCATTCCGTATTCTAAAGCACGTAAGAAATCTTCATCAATAATTCCATTTGCTTCGTCATCACCTTTAGCAGCTAATGCCATTTGTGCTTCAAAACGCTCTCTTTGGTCAATAGGGTCGTTTAATTCAGAATATGCATTGGCAATTTCTTTACCGCAGACCATTAATTCAAAACGTTCAGTTAAATCTGGATTGTCACGGTGTGATTTACATAACGGAGACATTTCTTTAGGATAATCAGTGATGAAAGTTGGCTGAATGAAGTTTCCTTCACATTTTTCTCCAAAAATTTCATCAATCAATTTCCCTTTACCCATGGTTTCGTTTACATCGATACCCATTCCTTTGGCTGCTTCGAACAATTCAGCTTCAGTTTTTCCAGTAATGTCAAAACCTGTAAATTGTTTGATAGCGTCAGTCATTGTAACACGAGCATACGGCGCTTTAAAGTTTACTTTGTGTTCTCCAAAAGTAGCTTCGGTAGTACCGTTTACTTGTGTAGCACAGTATTCTAATAAATTCTCTGTAAACTCCATCATCCAGTTGTAGTCTTTGTATGCTACATAAATTTCCATTGCGGTAAATTCAGGGTTGTGAGTTCTATCCATTCCTTCGTTACGGAAGTTTTTAGAAAATTCGTAAACTCCGTCAAAACCACCTACGATTAATCTTTTCAGATATAATTCGTTAGCAATTCTCATATATAAAGGAATGTCTAAACTGTTGTGGTGTGTGATGAACGGACGGGCTGCAGCTCCACCAGGAATTGATTGTAAAACCGGAGTTTCCACTTCCATGTAACCTGCTTCGTTAAAAAAAGTACGCATGGCAGTGAACAACTTTGTTCTTTTCATGAAAACGTCTTTAACCTGAGGATTAACCACTAAGTCTACGTAACGCATACGGTAACGTAACTCTGGATCCACAAAAGCATCAAATACTTTTCCTTCTTCATCGGTTTTTGGTAATGGTAACGGACGTAATGTTTTACTTAAAAAAGTAAAGTTTGATACACGCACACATTGTGCTCCTACCTTTGTGGTAAATAATTCGCCTTCAACACCAATAAAGTCTCCAAGGTCAGTTAGTTTTTTGAAAACTCTGTTGTATAAAGTTTTGTCCTCATCAGGGCAAATTACATCTCTGTTTAAATACAGCTGAATTCTTCCTTCACTATCCTGCAATTCGGCAAAACAAGCAGATCCTTGGTCTCTGTTACTCATTAAACGACCGGCTACAACCACCTTCTTACCTTCTTCAAAGTTCTCCTTCACCTGTTTCGATGTATGGTCAACAGGATATAAGTTGGCAGGATAAGGGTTGATCCCCAATTCACGTAGAGCATTCAGTTTGTCTCTTCTAATGATTTCTTGTTCCGAAAGTTGCATAGCAATTATTTTTTAAGCGTGCAAAGATAAGTATAAGTTGCAAAGTTTCAAAGCAGTGGGGTTTCAAAGTAAAATTCTTTGTTTAAAGCGAGTCGTTTAAGTATTTCTGTAAACCATTTTCCTGCCATTCACTGTATCTTTTTTTTCAAAAAAGGATGCCGTTTCTGTCAGGGCTAGTTAGTAAACTATTTGTATCTTTGGCAAAACTAAAAACATAATGAAAAAACTATTATCATTATTCGCTTTATTGACTGTTTTAACCAGTTGTACTTTTACTGAAGAGATAACAATTAATCCTGATGGAACCGGAAAATATAATCTGGACATGGATGGTTCAAGTATTATGGCTATGATGCCAAAGGATTCTTTGAAGAAAGAAAAGAATATTGATTCGGTTTTTTCGTTCAAGGGAATGTTTGATGCAAAAAAAGACAGTATTGCTAAATTGTCCAAAGAAGAGCAAGCCAAAATAAAGAATCTGGAAAAATTCAAGATGCGGATGAAGATGAATTTTGATACAAAAGAGTTTTTGTTTGCTATGAATACCGATTTCAAATCGGTTGCCGAGTTGCAGGAAGTTATGGCAAGTATGTCGGAATTTCAAAAAATGAATAAAGGACAGGTACAAAATAATCCTATGGGAGACATGGGAGGATTTGGTTCAAACACGGCTAAAATATATTATTCGTATGATGGGAAAAAGTTTGCCCGCAAGGCAATTGTTGATAAAGAAGCTTTGAAAAAATTGGAGAATGATTCAGCTGCGGCTTCTTATAAAATGATCTATGAATCGTCTAAATACATAATAAAGTATCATTTCCCTAAACCAGTTAAAAAAGTGTCAAATGCTTCGGCTATGTTTTCGGAAGATAGAAAGACGGTTACTATCGAATATCCTTTCAATGAATATATGAAAGAACCTGAAAAGTTGAATTTTGATGTTGTTTTTCAATAATAATTAAAAACCCGCAACCCGAATTGTCTCATTCGTTGTTATTTTTTAGTTGGTATTCGACTAATCTCATTCTTCGATTCGAGTGGAGCTCTTTTAAACTAGTGACTTCGAGAGCCTCAGTCAACTAATTTAAAAAGCGGGAACGGAAGGCGGAAAAGTTGCCCAAAATAAAATGAATAAAAAAGTTATACTTCAGGACTTAGGTCAAAAAGATTATAAAGAAACTTGGGATTATCAGGAAGAACTTTTTGCGGAAATAGTCTCTCAAAAAGTGCAGAAAAGAGAAAATCCTACTATCGAGACAGATAATTATTTTTTATTTGTTGAACATCCGCATGTTTACACTCTTGGAAAAAGTGGTGATATGTCTAATTTGCTTTTATCTGAAAAACAGTTGGAAGCAAAAGGAGCAACTTTCTATAAAATTAATAGAGGGGGAGATATTACGTATCACGGACCAGGTCAGATTGTTGGGTATCCAATTTTGGATTTGGAAAATTTCTTTACGGATATACATAAGTATCTGCGCTTGCTGGAAGAGGCTATTATTCTGACTTTGGCTGAATACGGAATCGAATCGGAAAGAAGTGAAGGTGAAACCGGTGTTTGGCTGGGAGTAGGTACGCCATTTGCCCGAAAGATATGTGCTATGGGAGTCCGCGCCTCACGCTGGGTAACCATGCATGGATTTGCCTTAAATGTAAATGCTGATTTGGGGTATTTTGATAATATTATTCCGTGTGGTATAAAAGGCAAAGCAGTAACATCACTTCATGTTGAACTTGGAAGATCTGTAGATGAAGCTGAGGTTAAATCGAAAATTTTGAAACACTTTGAAACGCTTTTTGAAGCGGAAATGAATTAGAATTCAAAATCAAGTTCTAATTGTTCCGGTAATAAACGGAAAGATTTTCTGTGGTATTTAGTAATGCCATATTTGGCAATTGCTTCGCGGTGTTCTTTAGTAGGGTATCCTTTATTTTTCTTCCAATTGTACATGGGGAATTCTTCGTGAATTTTGTCCATATATTCGTCACGGTATGTTTTTGCTAAAACGGAGGCTGCTGCTATACTGAGATATTTTCCGTCACCTTTAATGATACTTTGGTTGGGAATAGATTTTAGATGAATAATTTCTTCTTCTGAAAAATTGTAGCCAGATACAGTTTTTATGCCAAGTTTGCTGAATATTGGCCGGTTGCCATCAACAATAATGAATTCGGGTTTAGTGCTTAATTTAAGAATACTTTCCTGCATGGCTTTCATAGATGCATTGAGAATGTTGATTTCGTCAATTTCCTCATTAAATATATGAGTAAAGGCAAATGTTAATGCTTTTTCTTCAATAAGTGGTTTTAATTTTACTCTTGTTTTTTCGCTAAGTTGTTTAGAGTCATTCAAAGATTCTAGAATAAGGTCTTTCGGAAGGATTATTGCAGCGGCAGTAACGGGACCTGCAAGACACCCGCGACCGGCTTCGTCAGTGCCGCATTCTATTTTAAAACCGGAAAAATTTTCGTGTAGCATCCTGCAAATATAAATAATGATTTTATGAATTATAAAATTGATTTTAAGTTAGATCTTAAGTCTTTAACAATTAATACGTTTGCTTTTCTATGTTAATATTTGGTTAATTAATAAATAATTAAGAAGTTTGCGTTTAACTAACTCAAATAAGATTAAAATGAGATCAAAGTTCAAATGGATTTTTACGCTTTTACTGGCGTTAACAGTACAGTTTTCTTTTGCTCAGGAGAAAACTATTACTGGTGTGGTTTCGGATGCTAACGGTCCGTTGCCGGGTGTGAATGTTGTGGTGAAAGGTTCACAGCGTGGTGTTTCAACAGGATTTGACGGTTCTTACTCGATTAAAGCTAAAGAAGGAGAGACTTTAGTTTATTCATTTATGGGTATGAGAGATGTGTTGAAAGTTGTTGGAGCATCCAATGTAATTAATACGATTTTACAGGATGATGCAAAGCAAATCGGTGAAGTTGTAATTGTAGGTTATAGTGCAACAAAAAAGAAAGATTTTGTTGGATCTATTAAGGAAGTTAAGTCAGAACAACTTGCTAAAAAGAATGTTTCAAGCGTTACCCAGGCTTTAGCCGGTGAGGTTGCAGGTGTTAGAATTATAAATACTTCTGGACAACCAGGTACAGTAGGAACGGTTCGTATTAGAGGTTTTGGTTCTGTTAATGGTAATAGAGACCCTTTGTATGTTGTTGATGGTGTTCCATACAATGGTAGAATAGAATCTATCAACCCAAGTGATATAGCAACTACCTCAGTTTTAAAAGATGCTACAGCTACTGCTATTTATGGTGCTAGAGGTGCGAATGGTGTAATTTTGATTACTACTAAGAATGCTAAAAAAGGAGATTCTTTTATTGAAGTGGAATCAAGAACAGGGGTTAACTTTAGTTTGTTACCAAGATATGAGACTATCAAATCACCTGAAGAGTATATTGCTCTAGGTTGGGAAGGATTGTATAACCAAGGTGTTATTACAGGAAATGCTAATCCAACTAATTACGCTAATACAAATCTTTTTTCAGGTTCGGGAGTTTCTCCATCATATAATATGTGGAATGTTGCTTCAGGGGCTGATTTAATTGATCCTGTTACTCGTCAAGTTAGAGCAGGAGTAACTAGACGATATAATCCTGAAAATTGGGAAGATTATGCTTTCCAAAATTCAATAAGAACTGAGGCGAATGTTAGTTTAGGTGGAGCTTCAGAAAAAGCAAGATATTTTTCATCATTTGGATATTTGAATGATAAAGGATACTCTATTAATTCAGATTTTGAAAGAATTACAGGACGTTTAAGTTTATCACAAGATGTTAAAGAATGGTTGAGAGCTTCGACAAATATTGGTTATACAATGTCAACAACGAATCAAGGTGGACAATCAGCAGACTCAGGAAGTGTATTCTGGTTTGTGGATAATATACCTTCTATCTATCCTTTGTTTGAGAGAGATGCTAACGGTAATATTATCAACAATATTTATGGTAAACCAGCTTATGATTATGGTGAGACTGGTGGTAGAGGATTTGGAGCGTTAACAAATGCAATTGCTGATGCACATTATACATTAGAAAGAGCAAAACGTCAAGAAATTTCAACAAATTCTGCTTTTGATATAAAATTTTCAAATGATTTGACTTTTGAAGCTAAAATAGGTACGCAATATTACGAACGTAAGTTTGATAATTTACAAAACAAGTATTATGGACCAAGTGCGGGGACAAACGGGTCATTATACAAAACTGATATTCAAATGTTCTCTTATAATTTCTTGAAATTGTTGAGATACAAAAAGACTTTTGGAGTTAACGAATTGGAAGTTTTAGCAGCTCACGAAAATAACTCATGGGAGTATAAATATTTGGATGCTAGTAAAAATCAAATAGCATTGCCAATTCCAGAATTTGAACAGGCAGCTGTAAATATTGGAGCAAATTCTTATACAGATAATGTAAAATTGGAAAGTTTTTTCTCACAGGTAAATTATAACTTTGACAAGAGGTATTATTTAACTGGAACAATAAGAAGAGATGGATCTTCGAGATTTGTTAAAGATAAATGGGGTAATTTCTGGGCTTTAGGTGCTGCATGGAATGTTACCAATGAGGCTTTTATGAAGGATCAAAAGTTATTTGATAATTTAAAATTTAAAGTGAGTTACGGTCTTACTGGTGAGCAAGATGGTGTAGGGTTATACCCAGGTTATACAAGATTTAATACTGAAACTAGTGCTTTTGATACTCCAGCTTTCTTGTTTTCAACATTAGGTAATCCTAATTTAACGTGGGAAACATCAAAAATGTTGCAATCAGGTTTAGAGTTTGGAATTAAAAATAGAATTGAAGGTAGTATTGATGTGTATCGTAAATTAACTGATGATTTGTTATTCGAGAGAAGAACTCCAATTTCTGAAGGATATGCAACAGTTACTGTAAATGATGGTCAATTAGAAAACAAAGGTATAGAGTTTGATGTAACAGGTCATATTTTTAAAGGTAAAGATGGTTATTTGGATTTATCTATAAATGGTGAGATTTTTGATAATAAATTATTGAGAATGCCTATTGATCCTGCAACTGGTGAACAAAAAACTATTGATGTTCAAGGGAATTTTGGTAGAGCAGTAGGACACTCTATTTATGATTTTTATTTAAGAGAATGGGCTGGTGTAGATGCCGCTACTGGTAATCCTATGTGGGTACAACATTATGATGATTTAAATGATAATGGTGTTGTGGATGCTGGTGAGAACATTCTTTCATTGACAGATTATTTAGTTACTAATCCTGGTCGTAAAGGATTTATACAAGAAAGAAATGTTACAAGTTATGCTTTAGCAACCCAAAAATTTAATGGGAAATCGGCTATTCCAGACGTAAGAGGTGCGGTTAATTTATCAGGAGGATACAAAGGATTTGATTTAAGTATTCAATTATTGTATAGTTTTGGTGGTTATTCTTATGATGGTGCTTATGCAAACTTAATGAATAATGGGCAAGTTGGAGATAACAACTGGCATGTTGACATGAGAGACAGATGGCAGCAAGCTGGGGATGTTACTAACGTTCCTGCATTATCAAACAACCAAGTGGCAAATGTAGCTTCTGCTTCAACGAGATTCTTGACAAAATCAGATTATATTAATTTAAATAATGCTAGATTAGGATATACTGTTCCTAAAAAGATTACTGAACAATTAAAATTGGCTTCATTGAGTATTTTTATTTCTGGAGATAATTTATATCTGTCAACGAAAAGAAAAGGATTTAATCCAACTGTTTCTGAAACAGGAGCATCAAGTCAGTATACTTATTCTCCTTTGTCAACAATTTCAGGTGGTGTTAGATTGAAATTTTAAATTTTAAAATATTATGAAAAAGAAAATATTAATAGGTTTCCTTTCTAGTTTGGCTTTAGTAAGTTGTACTGAGGATTATTTAGATGTAAAGCCTACAGCTTTTGTAACTCCAGAGCAAGTAGATCAGGTTGCAGAATATGATCCTACTATACTTAATGGTTATATTAATGGTGTTTATTCAACAATGTACACCGATGGGATGGGAGGTACTACAGGACATGACGATTTTGGTCAAAAAGGTATAGATATTTATACAGATATGTTGTGTGGTGATATGGCTTTGTCAAGATCTGGTTACGGCTGGTATAGAAATTTAACTAGATTGACTGCTACGGTAGATTTTACGCGTAATGAAAATTATGTTCCATATCGTTTTTATTATAAAGTTATATACGGAGCTAATAATGTAATTAAATCTCAAGGAGGTAATGATGCTGTGCCTACTGAAGATGAAGCTAGATTTGTTTTAGGACAGGCTAAGGCGTTGAGAGCCTATGCTCATTTTTATTTACAGCAATTATATGCAACTGAATACATTGCGTCTGAAAAATCAGTTCCTATTAAAATAGATTTAACAAATTTTGCAACACCTAGGAGTACTTCGCAAGAGGTTATGAATCAGGTGGTTAAAGATTTAGAAGAAGCTATAGTATTGTTAGATGGTTATGTTAGACCTCAAGGAGATAAAACATCTGTGAATCAAAACGTTGCAAAAGTTCTAGCTGCTTACGCTTATGCTTATATAGGTGATGCTACAAGTTTAGCTAAGGCAAGGGATTATGCTAAAGATGTTGCGGATAATTCAGGAGCTTCATTGATGTCTTCAGGCGAAGTAGTTGGAGGTTTTAATTCAGTTACTTCTAATAGTTGGTTATGGGGAGTTGATATTAAAAAGGATATGGGCTTTGATTTGATCTCTTGGTGGGGTCAAATGGATTATTATACTTATAGTTACCAATGGGCTGGTGATCGTAAAGCTATGGACAGTGGATTGTTTGCTAAGATTTTGCCTAATGATATCAGGAGAACTCAATTTAGATCAAACGTAGCATCTACTGCTTCAACATATTTAATTCCATGGAATAAATTTTACCATCCTGCAAAAGAAATTGGTGGGCAAAGAAATATTGAAACGGATGTCGTATTGTCGAGAGTAGAAGAAATGTATTTGTTATATGCAGAATGTGCTGCTAAAACAGGTCAAGAAGCTAATGCTATTGCTTATTTGAAAACATTGTTAAGCAATAGATTTGTTAATGCTGCTGATTATGCTTATGTAGATGCGTTGACAGGTCAAGCATTGTTAAATGAGATTTACCTACAAACTAGAATTGAATTATGGGGTGAAGGAAAATCGTATTTAGCTATGAAACGTAACAAGGCTACTACAAAAAGAGGTACAAATCACTTATCTTTCCAAGGAGTAGATATTCCTTACAACGATGGAAGATTAACATTTGATATTCCTCAAGCTGAAGTTTTAAATAATCCAAATTTATAATTTCTCTAAACCCCGCTTTTAAGCGGGGTTTTTTATTTCTAATCCTTTTCTCTATTTTTGTACTTCATATATTAAACATGAAGTATTTTTTTTACTGCTTACTAATTCTTAGTTTTTCAGCTTTCGGTCAAAATGATTTGAAAGGTGAGTCAAATGATACCATACGTAAATCACTGCGCGAAGCACCCAAAGAAAACCCCAAGGCACCTCATAATTGGTATAAGATTTACGGTTTGAAAAAAGATACCGTTTATGTAGACACTTCACTGACTATAAAAAGTGATTATAAATTCAATTATCTGCGTAAGGATAATTTTGGATTATTGCCTTTTGCTAATGACGGACATACCTATAATACACTTGATTATGGATTGGTGAACAAAAGTGCTCTTCCTGGTTTTGGATTCAAAGCAAAAAACTTTAATTATCTTGAAGCAAATGATATTATGTATTATTCGGTGCCAACTCCCTTGACCGAATTATATTTTAAAACCGTTTTGGAACAAGGACAAAGTGTTGACGCTTTTGTAACTCTTAATACGTCTAAAAATCTTAACTTTTCAATTGCTTACAAAGGATTGCGTTCTTTGGGTAAATACCAAAATTCATTAGCAAGTAATGGTAATTTCAGATTTACATCAAGTTATCATACAACAAGTAAGCGATACGGATTAAATGCACATTTTACAGGTCAGGATTTCAGCAATCAGGAAAATGGAGGGCTCTTAAATAAGGAAGATTTTGAATCTGAGGATTCTCAATTTAACGACCGGTCACGCTTGGAAGTAATTCTGAAAGACGCCAAAAATAAATTAGTCGGGAAGCGGTACTTTATAAATCATTATTTTCGTCTGAATAAAAATGATGTCTCAAATAATGTTTATTTGGAACACCAAATGAATTATGAAACCAAAAAGTATTCTTTTGAAAAGACTACAGGTTTTGATGAAGATACTGAAGTGAAATATTTTGGTGATGCTTTTGTGTCTGAAAAATATTCCGATTTAACTAAATCAAACTCTTTCTATAATAAGATTAGTGCTGCTTTTTCAAATTCTACCATAGGGAAATTTAATATTTTTGCCGAAGACGTCCGTTATAATTATTTTTATAACCGTATCGTAATTAATAATAATCAAGTAGCAATACCAAGTTCTAATAATTTTTCAGTGCAGGCACTTGGAGGAACTTATTTTTATTTGAAAAACAAAATACGAGGGGAAGCAACATTTGCAAAGGGATTGTCTAAAAATGAATTTTCTACATTAGATATTTTTGCTGAATATAGTCTAAATGAGAAAAATAAATTTTCTGCACAGTATAGTAACATCAATAAGTTGCCCGATTTGAATTATACTTTATATCAGAGTGATTTTGTTTTCTACAATTGGTATAATAATTTTAAAAATGAAAAAATAAACAGTTTAAAGTTTAAACTGCAATCACAATGGGGAAGTGCTGAAGCGCAATTTTCTGTATACAATGACTATTTGTATTTCAGTAATGATGATGCTACTAATGCAACTTTAATTACGACACCTAAGCAATATTCCGGTACGATCAATTATATGTCGGTTAAAGCCGAAAAAGAATTCAAATTCAGAAAATGGTCTTTGGATAATACTGTTTTATTTCAACAGGTAACTCAAGATGAAGCTATTTTGAATATGCCAAAATTGATAACTCGTAATACATTATGTTTTTCAGATCATCTTTTTAAAAAAGCGTTGTTTTTGCAAACAGGTATTACTTTTCAATATTTTACAGAGTACAATGCTAATGGGTACAATCCTTTGATTTCCGAATTTTATTCGCAAAATTCAGAAAAAATTGGAGGCTTCCCTATGTTTGATTTCTTTGTAAACGGACGTGTGCGTCAAACCCGAATCTTCCTTAAAGCAGAGCATTTCAATTCAAGCTTTACCGGGAATAAATTTTATTCGGCGCCTAATCATCCGTACAAGGATTTTGTGATTCGTTTTGGTTTGGTTTGGAATTTCTTCCAGTAACTATTTGCCGATTTGTCATGTGTTTTAGGTAATTTCTTGAAGACTCAGGCTCTCGGAGTCTCTCTAAAAGAGAACTGTTTTTATCCTTAAAGCAAAAACCTACCTGTATAATAATAATCCATTCTAAATTTTTAACTTTGCATAGTTTTTTAAACTATAATTCTTAACCTTAAAAGAATAAATAAAATGCAATACGCAAAAAATATATTAGAAACCATAGGGAATACACCTTTGGTTAAACTAAATAAAGTAACCGCTGAAATTGATGCTTTGGTTTTGGCAAAAGTGGAAACTTTCAATCCAGGGAATTCTGTGAAAGACCGTATGGCGGTAAAAATGATTGAAGATGCAGAAAAAGACGGCCGTTTAAAACCAGGAGGAACAATTATCGAAGGAACATCGGGGAATACAGGTATGGGATTGGCGTTAGGTGCCATTGTTAAAGGTTATAAACTTATCTGTGTAATCTCTGATAAGCAATCAAAAGAAAAATGCGACATATTACGTGCTGTAGGTGCAAAAGTTGTGGTTTGCCCAACCGATGTTGAGCCAAGTGATCCACGCTCATATTATTCTGTATCTAAACGCTTAGCCGAAGAAACACCTAATGCCTGGTATGTTAATCAGTATGATAATCCAAGTAACGCTATTGCACATTATGAGCAAACGGGTCCTGAAATTTGGGAACAAACAGAAGGTAAGATTACGCATTTTGTGGTAGGAGTTGGTACTGGAGGTACAATTTCAGGTGTGGCAAAATATTTAAAAGAGAAAAATCCAAACATCAAAATTTGGGGTATCGATACGTATGGTTCGGTTTTCAAAAAATACCACGAAACAGGTATTTTTGACGAAAACGAAATCTATACTTATATCACAGAAGGTATTGGAGAAGATATTTTACCTAAAAACGTTGATTTCTCTTTAATTGATGGTTTTACAAAAGTAACCGATAAAGATGCCGCTGTTTATACACGTAAAATTGCATTGGAAGAAGGTATTTTTGTTGGTAATTCTGCTGGAGCTGCTGTTAAGGGATTATTACAATTAAAAGAGCATTTCAAACCGGAAGATGTAGTAGTGGTTTTATTTCACGATTCAGGAAGCCGTTATGTAGGTAAGATGTTTAATGATGATTGGATGCGTGAACGTGGCTTTTTAGAAGATGATATCACTAAAGCTGAAGATTTAATTAAAGAACACATCGATAAGCCTTTAATCACAGTTCGTACTGAAGAATTGGTGTCTCACGCTATTGAACGTATGCGTAAGTATAAAATTTCTCAAATACCAGTAGTAGATGTGAATGGTTTTGTGGGTTCTGTTGATGAAACCGATTTATTCCAGAGTTATATTTCTGATAAGAATACTGCAGATAAACCTATTCGAGAAGTAATGGGTAATCCTTTTCCAGTGGTTCAAAAAGGAACTTCTGTTGAAGAAGTTTCTAAGTTGATTACTAAAGACAATCAAGCAGTTTTAGTTGATCTTGAAAATGGTAAATATCATATTATAACTAAACACGATATTATCAATTCAATAAAATAATAATTCAAAAAAGAAGAGCTGTTAAAAACAGCTCTTCTTTTTTTATTGTTCTCCTAATAGTACCCCGGAAAGATTCCAATAGCTAAAGCTTGAGCCTTCAGGTTTGCCTTGTGGTATTTTAATCTGTAAAATATGTTTCCCAATAGTAAGATTGCCAAGATCTATGGTCATAGGGTTTGTAATGGTTCCGGGACACCAGTTGGATCTGCTGTAATCTGATGATGACAATCCATTGTTGAAATTACCCGAAGCAGGATTATATAAGCGATAAGAACCACAATCTTCACGCCATGGAGTAAAACTGAAAATATTTTTACCATCTAAGAATATAGAGTTTAATTTTGGTACAAATTCATCACCGTTTTCCCATCCACCATGGCCAGTTGAAATATATTTTAATTTAGCATTCTTGACTTCTTTCGTGATGTCAAATTCAATAATTAAACCTTTTTCATTGTCAAACATAGAACTGTATTCCTGTCCTGCCATCTCCAATATATTTGTGGTGTAGAATAACGGTGACACAAAATTTAAATTTGATTTATCTGTGTCCTCTTCATCATGTACAGTCATGTTTAATGATATTTTATGACCGCCTTTGTCATAATTTCCTATAAATACTCCTATCCACACTTCATGATTGCTTAATATTGAATTGAAGTCTGAAATATCCTGACGATAATTTACCTTGTCATGCCATGTTTTATCCTTTAATTCAATATGATTGTATTGCTTAATGCCAAATGGAGTAAAGAAGCGCATTAACTCTACAGGAGTTCTAAAGTTGTCTTTGCTTACGGCTCCATGATAAATTTTTCCATTACCATTGTCATAACTAGCCAATGTTTTAACTCCGTTTTTAAATCCTTTTATAAAAGTGTTTTCTTCATTCTCTGTTGGAATCATAAAAACAGTTCCTGTTCTGTCGTAAGCATCTCCATTAGATTGTTCCTGAAGATTAATAAAGACTTTTGATGAACTTTTTATAGCAGGTAAAGTTACTTTTTTAAGAATGACAGTCCCGTTAGCAAATTTTAAAATGCTATCATTTGATTTGTTTGTGTCTGAAAAGCTTATGGTTTCATTTTCAAAAACAGGTATGGTTTTGAAACGACTTTTCCAAAGTAAGTCGCGATAGGTTAAAATATCTGTTTTTTTAACTGAAGAAATATCAATTCCTGAAATTGCATCTGGTGTTGTTTTTTTTAGTTTTTCAATTTTTACTGCACTTATGGTAAAGGTATTGTTTCTGTTTAATTCAAGAACCAAGCCCAAATTTTGCCCTAAAGTAGTAGGAGCGCCTTTTATTTTTAAGTCATTTGTATACCAAAGTTCAATTTGGTTGGAATTAATTACAGTTTTTGCTTTTTTACATTTATACCCCAAAATATCTTTGATTTCATCGATTAATTCAAATTTTTGATTTGCAAGTGAAATGCTGTCTGTGGTTTTTGTGAAATTTGTTTTCTTGAGTTCAGCAAACTGAATAATAGTATTATTGCTTCTTTTTATTATAGTTTGCTCATTTGGGAATGTTGCTGTTTTTGTAATAATGTTTTTAGAGGTAATTAATGTTTCGTTTTCGTTAGCGAAGATCCAAATGGGGTTTTGATTATCAATTTCTTTTCCATTTGATTTTTTTGAATAAGTAATCTTTAAACAATCTGAAGTAGGAAATTTGTTTTGGGATGAAGAAATCGAAGTGTACAGAATCAGGAAAAAATAAATAAGCTTTTTCATTTTTAGTTGTGAGTTTTGAACAAATATAAACTTTCTTTATATTAGCAGTATTGTTATAAGCCTTAATTATTTGAACCAATATGTGTATACGCCATGAAAGAAGATTTTTTGCACTATGTGTGGCAAAACAAGAAATTTGATTTTGCTCATTTAAAAACTACTCAAGGAGAATCTCTCCAAATAATCCATTCGGGTAATTATATTCAACAAACAGGTCCTGATTTTTTTAATGCCCAACTCATAATTGAAAATCAAAAATGGGCTGGAAATATTGAAATTCATATTAAGTCTTCTGATTGGTATTTACATCATCATGAAATCGATCAAAATTATGATAATGTTATTTTACATGTTGTTTGGGAAAACGATATTTCGGTTTTGAGAAAGAACAATGTTGAAATTCCGGTTTTGGAATTGAAACATTGTGTATCCCGTGACTTGGTGCATCAGTATCAAAAGCTAAAGACGAAGAAAAACTGGATCAATTGTGAAAATGATATTGCTGGAATACAGCAATTTGTTTTTAAGAATTGGCAGGAGCGTTTGTTTTTTGAACGATTGGAAAGAAAGTCGTATCCAGTTCTTGAATTGTTGCAGGAAAATAATAATGACTGGGAAGTAGTTTTATTCTGTTTTTTAGCAAAGAACTTTGGATTGAATGTAAACGGAGAAATATTTTTTCAATTAGCTAAAGAACTTCCTTTTTCAGTAGTTAGAAAAGAAAGTTTTGATGTGACTTATTTGGAAGCATTGTTTTTTGGTCATGCTAATTTGTTGCCACAAAATGCACAAGATAGTTATTCAAAAGATTTAATTGATTTATACGATTATTTGTCTGTTAAGTATAAGTTGGAAAAGAAGTTTTTGTCTTCCCCTGAATTTTTCAGATTACGTCCGGATAATTTTCCAACTATCAGATTGGCTCAACTGGCCATGTTGTATCATAAGCATCGTAATTTGTTTTCAAAAGTGTTCGAAGCAAAAACAATCGAAGAATTTTATAAACTATTTGATATAAGTGTTTCTGATTATTGGCAGTCACATTATAATTTTGAGAAAAAATCAACACCTAAAGAAAAGGGATTGTCTAAATCATTCATTGATTTACTTCTTATAAATACAATTTTGCCAATAAAAATGGCTTATTCTAAATTTTTGGGAACTGAAATCGATGAAAGGATGATTTATTTACTCGAACAATTAAAACCTGAAAAAAATGCTGTAATAGATAAGTTTAAAGAGATAGGTGTTCGCGTAGAAAATAGTTTCGAATCACAGTCGTTGCTCCAACTCAAAAATGAATATTGTTCTAAAAACAAATGTTTACAGTGTGCGGTTGGAATCACACTGTTGAAGAATTAGAAAAATAATTGTAGTTTTACATAAACCAATAGTATAATGTCTTTCGTTTTAAAACTTAAATACTTCTTTGAAAAACAAGGTTTTCATATAGCTTCCCGATTGGCTGACAGGCTGGGAATGCGGGCTAATAGTATTCGTCTTTTTTTTATCTACATTTCATTTGTTACGGCTGGTCTTTGGTTTGGTGTTTATCTTACTTTAGGTTTTTTAATTAAATTAAAAGATTTGGTTCGTGCTAAAAGAACTTCGGTTTTTGATTTATAATCATGGATTTTAAAGAATATTTTAAATATACCCGTGATCAACGGATTGCTCTTTTGTTGTTGATAGCTTTGATGGTTGTAGTTCAACTGATATATAGTTTTGCTGATTTTACATCAACAGCAAAACCTTCAAAAGAGGAAAATGAATGGTTGGCTTTGCAGTCAGAAATTGATTCGCTTAAAAGTATTATGCCTAAAAGTGGATATAAAATGTACCCTTTCAATCCCAATTTCATAACTGATTTCAGAGGGTATAAGCTAGGGATGAGTGTTGCTGAAATAGATAGGTTACTTGAGTATCGTAAAACTGGTAAGTTTGTGAATTCTGTTGAGGAATTTCAAAAGATAACTAAAGTTTCAAATGAATTGCTTGAAAAAATAGCACCCTATTTTAAATTTCCTGATTGGGTTAAAAATAAAAAGAATAATTATGAAACTTATTTCAAGTCAGGTTATAAGCCTTACGAAAAAGAGGTTAAGAAAATAATTGTCCAGGATATTAATTCGGCCACAAAAGAAGATTTTATGAAAATTTTCGGAATAGGTGATGCTATTTCGGAACGGATTGTAAAACAACGTGAAATTTTTGGTGGTTTTATAAGTATGGAACAACTACAGGATGTGTGGGGACTTTCGCCTGAAGTGCTTTATGAATTGAATAAAAATTTTAAAATTGGTACAACTCCTGTGGTATCTAAAATTGAAATCAATAATGCATCAACCAAAGAATTAATGAAATTGCCTTATTTCAGATATGCCCTGGCCAGAGAAATTGTGACCTACCGCAGTATGAACGGAGCAATCAAGAGTATTGAAGATTTAATAAAAATTAAGGGATTTCCTGTTGAAAAAGTAAAAATTATTGCCCTATATTTGGACTTTAAATAATACAACAACTAAGAATAGAAATTACCCTATGAATTCAATTTATTTTACCGAAGATCATCAATTATTTAGAGATAGTTTTCGTGATTTTTTACATAAAGAAGTAGTGCCTCACATTGAAAAGTGGGAAAAAACAGGACAGATAGAAAACTTTATTTGGAAAAAGTTCGGCGATATGGGCTTTTTTGGATTAAACTATCCGGAAGCTTACGGAGGATCAAATTTAGATTTATTTTATACGGTTATATTTCTGGAAGAACTGCAAAAAGTTAAATCATCTGGTTTTGCTGCGGCTATGTGGGCTCATGCTTATTTGGCTATGACGCACTTAAATGCAGAAGGCGATGAGCGTATCAAGCAGGAATATTTAGCGCCAAGTATAGCAGGTGAAAAAATAGGAGCTTTGTGTATTACGGAGCCTTTTGGAGGAAGTGATGTAGCAGGAATGCGTACAGTGGCTGAAAAGAAAGGAAATAAATATGTTATCAACGGTTCTAAAACATTCATCACTAATGGAGTTTATGCTGATTATTATGTTGTAGCAGCAAAAACAAATCCGGAACTTGGTAATAAAGGCATTACTATGTTTTTGGTAGATGCTAAGTTAAACGGGGTGTCGGCTACGAAATTGGATAAATTAGGTTGGAGAGCTTCTGATACTGCTGAAATTGCATTTGATAATGTAGAAATTCCTGAAGAGAATCTGATGGGTGAAGAAGGTAAAGGTTTTGCTTATATTATGCAGCATTTTGCTTTAGAGCGCTTGATTATGGCAATTAATGCGCATGCAAGAGCCGAATATGCGATTGACTATACGTTGGAATATATGTCACAGCGTGAAGCTTTCGGCAGTCCGATTAATAAATTCCAGGCTTTGCGTCATACTATGGTGGAACATGCTACTGAAGTTGAACACTGTAAATTATTTAATTATGCTGCTGTTGCCAGATTAAATGCCGGTGAATACGTTGTGAAAGAAGCTACCATGGCTAAATTAAAATCTACAAAAGTTGCTGATCAGGTTATTTATGACTGTCTGCAAATGCTGGGCGGTTACGGCTATATGGAAGAATATCCATTGGCGCGTTTGTTCCGTGACAGCCGTTTAGGGCCGATTGGAGGAGGTACATCCGAGATTTTAAAAGAGATTTTGGCAAAAATGATAATTGACAATAAGGATTATCAGCCTGCAGTTAAGAAGTAAGAGTGTTTTTTATAAAATAATTGAAAGCCAGATGTGTAACGTCTGGCTTTTTTATTGTTCAATTACTAATGTGTCTGAGTTGACTCCTAAATCTATCAAATTCCTTGAAACTGATTTAACAAAATCAACAGGGCCGCATAAATAAAAATTCTGACTAAAATCAGCAATGTTTTCAATTAGGAAATTTCGGTCGATTCTACGTCCAACGAAACCTATTACATTTTCACGGGTATATACATTGGTAAAATTGTCTTTAAGCATGTCACCTAATTCTTTTCCCATAATTACATCTTCAGAGGTTTTGTTGGTGTAAATCAAAAGATTGTCTTCCAGTTTTTTCTTCTTGTGTAAATCTCTGAAAATTGAAATAAATGGTGTTACGCCTGATCCTGCGGCAATAAAAACACCTTCTCCTTTATATCGTATAGCGCCAAATACATCATGCAGAATTAATTCTCCGCCGGCATTTATGCTTCCCAGTTTGTTGGTTACGCCGTCATGATCTCTGTAAATTTTAATCATAAATTCAAGATAATTATCTTCGGGAGTGTTGGTGAAGGTGAAAGGCCTGATTTTGTCTTTCCAGCTTTCTAAGTTTATGGAAACATCAGTTGCCTGGCCGGGTACAAAATTGAATCCTTTTGGTTTTTCAACTCTAAAGCATTTTACATCGTGGGTAACAAAAAAAGCATCGAGAATTTTTACAACAGTGGAAGTCATGGTTTGTTTAAATTACTGATTCTTAAAGTTAGTTAATTTTTTTTAGATTTTTATACTTCATATTCCAAAATAAATTCATACGTTTGCACCCGAAATTGAGAGGAGGTGTCAAGATTATGTTAATTATACCAATTAAAGACGGAGAAAATATCGACAGAGCGCTTAAGCGTTACAAACGTAAATTCGATAAAACTGGAGTTGTAAGACAACTAAGAAGTCGTCAAGCTTTTATTAAGCCATCTGTAACAAGAAGAGCTGAAATTCAAAAAGCTGCTTACGTTCAAGGATTAAGAGATAGCATCGAAAGTTAGTAGTTAATTTTCGGATAATATAAATCGTTAGTTATAGAAGTTTTATACTTTTATGCTAACGATTTTTTGTTTTTTATTCTGAAATAATTTTACAGACTTTATTTATGTCAGACAATCTTCAGAAATTTCAGGACTATTTATTAAAAGAGAAAAATTATTCTCTTCATACGGCTTTGGCTTATGGTAAGGATTTGGTTTTTTTTCAATCCTATCTGGTTGATAATTATGAAAGTATTGCTTTAGAAGGAGTGGCTTATACTTTAATCCGGAGCTGGATTGTTTTTATGATTGATTCCGGTATTTCAAATGCTTCGGTGAACAGAAAAATGTCTTCGTTGAAGGCTTTTTATAAATTCTTATTGAAAACAAAGCAAATTGAAGTTTCTCCTTTGGCGAAGCATAAAGCGTTAAAAACTCCAAAAAAAGTTCAGGTGCCTTTTTCTGAGGAAGAGTTGAATTCGGTATTGAATCAAATTGAATACAAGGAAGGTTTTGAAGGTGCCCGTGATAAATTGATTATTGATTTGTTTTATACAACCGGAATACGTCGTTCGGAACTTATTGGTTTGCAGTTGTCTAATGTGGATTTGTCAGGTGGTTTGTTTAAGGTTTTAGGAAAACGCAATAAGGAACGCATTATACCGATGTTGGATGTGATTTCTTTACAAATTAAAAGTTATTTAACACTCCGGAGCAGGCTGGAGAGTATTGTTGATGAAAATAATTTATTTCTGCTTTCAAGCGGAAATAAAATCAATGAATCGTTTGTGTATCGTTTAATAAATTCTTACTTTAGTAATGTATCCGAGAAAGTAAAAAGAAGCCCGCACATGCTCCGGCACACATTTGCGACTCATATGCTTAATCGAGGTGCAGACCTTAATTCTATAAAAGAGCTCTTAGGACATTCTAGTTTGGCATCGACTCAGGCGTATACGCATTCCAGCTTGGCTGAATTGAAGAATGTGTACAAAAATGCCCATCCTAGAAACCGGAAGTGATTCTTTTAGTTGTTTAACCTTAAAATTTATAACTATGAAGGTAAATGTTCATGCGGTTAATTTTAACATTGACAGAAAACTGATTGATTTTGCAGACGAAAAGATTAATAAACTGGAAAAATACTACGATAAGATTGTTTCGGCAGATGTTTTTATGAGAGTTGAGCAAACAAGTGAAAAAGAGAATAAAACGGTTGAGGCAAAGATAATTGTTCCGGGAGATGAATTCGTGGTAAAAAAGACCTGTAAGACGTTTGAAGAAGGTGTTGATTTGTCGGTTGATGCAATGGAAAGATTGTTGGTGAAGCGAAAAGAAAAGCAAAGAGCGCATGCCTAGAAAAATTTTTATTAAAAAAAGTTTTGATTAATAAAAATATTACATACATTTGCAGTCCGTTAGAAATAGCGGACTTTTTTAATGATTGCCGGTGTAGCTCAGCTGGCTAGAGCAGCTGATTTGTAATCAGCAGGTCGTGGGTTCGCGTCCCTCCATCGGCTCTTTGAAATACTGTGTTTTGCAAAGCTTTGAAAATGAGATTTTTGAGCTTTGTTTTTGGAAAAAATAGGCGGGGAGATACTCAAGCGGCCAACGAGGACGGACTGTAAATCCGTTGGGAAACCTTCGCAGGTTCGAATCCTGCTCTCCCCACAATAAAGAATTTAGAATTCTGGATTTAGAAAATAAAATTCTAATTTCTAAATTCTAACTTCTGAACTCACGAAAGCCGGTGTAGCTCAGGGGTAGAGTGCTTCCTTGGTAAGGAAGAGGTCACGGGTTCAATTCCCGTCATTGGCTCAAAGATTTTTTTGAACACTAATTATTATAACTAAGATTAAAAATTAAGTAAAATGGCAAAAGAAAGTTTTAATCGTTCGAAACCGCACTTAAATATCGGTACTATCGGACACGTAGACCACGGAAAGACTACTTTAACTGCTGCAATCACTAAAGTATTATCTGATGCAGGTTACTGTCAAGCTAAGTCATTCGATCAAATTGATAATGCTCCAGAAGAGAAAGAAAGAGGTATTACTATCAACACTTCTCACGTAGAGTATGAAACTGCTAACCGTCACTATGCTCACGTTGACTGTCCAGGTCACGCGGATTACGTTAAGAACATGGTTACTGGTGCTGCTCAGATGGACGGTGCTATCTTAGTAGTAGCTGCTACAGATGGTCCAATGCCACAAACTCGTGAGCACATCTTATTAGGTCGCCAGGTAGGTATTCCTCGTATCGTTGTTTTCATGAACAAAGTGGATATGGTTGATGATGCTGAATTATTAGAGTTAGTAGAGATGGAAATCAGAGATTTATTATCTTTCTATGAATATGATGGAGATAATGGTCCTGTTGTTCAAGGTTCTGCTTTAGGTGGATTAAACAATGATCCAAACTGGGTTCCTAAAATCATCGAATTAATGGAAGCTGTTGATAACTGGATTGAAGAGCCGGTTCGTGACAACGAAAAACCATTCTTGATGCCAGTTGAGGACGTATTCACAATTACAGGTCGTGGTACAGTTGCTACAGGTCGTATCGAAACAGGTGTTGCTAACACTGGAGATCCAGTTGAAATCATCGGTATGGGTGCTGACAAGTTAACTTCTACAATCACTGGAGTTGAGATGTTCCGTAAGATCTTAGATAGAGGTGAAGCTGGAGATAACGTTGGTTTATTATTAAGAGGTGTTGATAAAGAATCTATCCGTCGTGGTATGGTTATTTGTAAGCCAGGATCTGTTAAGCCACACGCTAAATTCAAAGCTGAGGTTTATATCTTGAAAAAAGAAGAAGGTGGTCGTCACACACCATTCCATAACAACTACCGTCCACAGTTTTATGTACGTACAACTGACGTAACAGGTACTATTTCTTTACCTGCAGGAGTTGAGATGGTTATGCCTGGTGATAACTTAACTATCGATGTTACTTTATTATCCCCAATTGCATTAAGCGTAGGTTTACGTTTCGCTATCCGTGAAGGTGGTAGAACAGTTGGTGCAGGTCAGGTAACTGAAATTGTAGAATAATTTACAATTATATATAATAGCAGTGTCGTTTAACGACGGCACTGTTTTTAACAAACGGGCGTAGTACAAGGGCTAGTATAGTGGTCTCCAAAACCATTGATGGGGGTTCGAATCCCTCCGCCCGTGCAAATAGAAAATAAAATGAGCAAAGTTACTAATTACATATCTGAAGCTTTTGAAGAGTTTAAGTCAAATGTGACTTGGCCAACTTGGGAAGAGGTACAAAAATTAACAATTGTTGTAGCTGTCTTCTCAGTTATTTTTGCTTTAGCTACTTGGGGTGTAGATGAGATTTTCACTAAAACAATAGAAGGTTTCTTTAATTTATTAAAAGGATAATTGGGTTGTTATGGCGGAAACTAATGTGAAAAAGTGGTATGTTGTCAGAGCTGTAAGTGGTCAGGAAAACAAAGTTAAATCTTACATTGAGCAAGAGATTAACAGAGTTGGTATGGCTGATTACATCTCTCAAGTATTAGTTCCAACTGAAAAAGTGGTTTCAGTGCGTGATGGGAAAAAAATCAGCAAAGAGCGAGTTTATTTTCCTGGTTACGTAATGATTGAAGCAAATTTGACAGGTGAAATTCCTCACATCATTAAATCAATTACCGGTGTAATTGGTTTTTTAGGTGAAGTTAAGGGGGGTGATCCTGTGCCTTTAAGACAGGCTGAAGTAAACAGAATGTTAGGTAAAGTGGATGAATTGGCTACTACAGTAGATCACGGAGCTATACCTTACACTTTGGGTGAAACGGTAAAAGTAACTGACGGTCCTTTCAATGGCTTTAATGGTACAATTGAAAAGATCAATGAAGAAAAGCGTAAGCTTGAGGTAATGGTGAAGATTTTCGGAAGAAAAACTCCATTGGAATTGAGTTTTATGCAGGTAGAAAAAGTATAAATTTTATTCTGAATAATTCACATCAATCGCTTCCAATTGATCGATGTGCTAAATTTTTTAAACAATGGCTAAAGAAGTTAGTAAAGTAGTTAAACTACAAGTTAAGGGAGGTGCTGCGAACCCATCGCCACCGGTTGGACCTGCTTTGGGAGCTGCTGGGGTTAACATCATGGAGTTCTGTAAGCAGTTCAATGCTAGAACACAAGATAAACCAGGCAAAGTATTACCAGTTCAAATTACTGTGTACAAAGACAAATCGTTTGATTTTGTTGTAAAAACTCCTCCTGCTGCTATCCAATTATTAGAAGCTGCAAAAATTAAGTCTGGATCAGGACAGCCTAACCGTAAAAAAGTTGCTAATGTAACTTGGGATCAGATTAGAGCTATCGCTGAAGAAAAAATGCCTGACTTAAATGCGTTCACAATTGAGAAAGCAATGAGCATGGTAGCTGGAACAGCTAGATCTATGGGTATAACTGTAACTGGAGATTCTCCTTTAAACTAAGAGAAAATGGCAAAATTAACGAAAAAGCAAAAAGTTGCTGCTTCTAAAATTGAGAAGAATAAATTATATTCTTTAAAAGATGCTTCTGCATTAATCAAAGAAGTTGCTGCTGCAAAATTTGATGAATCTGTTGATATCGCTGTTAAATTAGGAGTTGACCCTCGTAAAGCGAATCAAATGGTAAGAGGTGTGGTTTCTTTACCACACGGAACAGGTAAAGACGTGAGAGTATTAGCATTAGTTACTCCGGATAAAGAGGCTGAAGCTAAAGCTGCTGGTGCTGATCACGTAGGTCTTGATGACTATTTACAAAAAATTAAAGACGGTTGGACAGATGTTGATGTAATCATCACTATGCCTGCAGTTATGGGTAAATTAGGTCCGTTAGGTCGTATTTTAGGACCTCGTGGTTTAATGCCAAATCCTAAAACTGGTACAGTTACTATGGAAGTAGGTAAAGCTGTAGAAGAGGTTAAATCTGGTAAAATCGACTTCAAAGTTGATAAAACAGGTATCGTTCACGCTGGAATTGGAAGAATCTCTTTTGATGCTGACAAAATCCAGGAGAATGCTCACGAAATTATTCAAACATTAATTAAATTAAAACCAACTGCTGCAAAAGGTACTTATATTAAGTCTATCCACTTATCAAGTACAATGAGTCCGGCTATTGCTTTAGATCCTAAAGCAGTATAATTGGTAGTTAAAAGTTTTTGATATGACAAGAGAAGAAAAATCAATCGCTATTGGAGATTTAACTGCACAATTAGCTGGAACTAATATCGTTTACTTAGCAGATATTTCTGGTTTAAATGCAGAAACTACTTCAAATTTAAGAAGAGCTTGTTTTAAAGCTGGTATCAAATTAGAAGTTGTTAAAAATACTTTACTTGCTAAAGCAATGGAAGCTTCTGATAAAGAATTTGGTGAATTACCAACTACTTTAAAAGGAAACACTTCAATCTTAATTGCTGATATTGCAAATGCACCTGCAAAAGTTATTAAAGAATTCCGTAAAAAAGGTGAAAAACCAGTTTTTAAAGGAGCTTTCATTAACGACGAGATTTATATCGGTGATAACCTATTAGATTCGTTAGCTGCTCTTAAATCTAAAGAAGAAGTTATTGGAGATATCATTGGATTACTTCAATCACCAGCTAAACGTATTATTTCTGCTTTATTGAACAACGCAGAATCTAAAGGTGAAGCTGCTGAATAATTAGCGCACTATTTAAATTATATAAATTACAAATCATTTTAAAAGATAGAAAAAATGGCAGATTTGAAACAATTCGCAGAACAATTAGTAAATTTAACAGTTAAAGAAGTTAATGATTTAGCTGCAATATTAAAAGATGAGTATGGTATTGAGCCGGCTGCTGCTGCTGTAGTAGTTGCTGCAGGTGGTGGAGATGCTGCTGCTGAAGAGCAAACTGAATTCACTGTAGTATTGAAAGATGCTGGTGCTTCTAAATTAGGAGTTGTTAAAGCGGTTAAAGAATTAACTGGTTTAGGTCTTAAAGAAGCTAAAGATTTAGTTGATGCTGCTCCTACAAACGTAAAAGAAGCAATTTCTAAAGATGAGGCTGAAGGTCTTAAGAAAGCTTTAGAAGAGGCTGGAGCTGTTGTTGAGGTTAAATAATCCAACATAGTTTAGAATACAGGTTTAGGCCTTTGAGTACTTTACTCAAGGCCTAAACCATTTTTCGTATAATAAATTTATTTCTTTTTTTGGGAAATAATTAACATACTAAAACACTTTAAACCAACACGAAGAAAGGGAGAAAAGTCTCAATACACTTATTTTCAAAAGATGTGCTGGTTATAATAAAAAAAGTATTGATTATTATAAATTAATGTGTTTAACACAAAAATTACTTTTTTTTAATCAAAATTTTGTCCATGATGATAATAAATCAGACTGAAAGATTGAATTTTGCCTCTACAAAAAATATCCCTAATTATCCGGATTTTCTGGATATCCAGGTAAAATCGTTCAAGGATTTCTTCCAACTTGAAACGAAATCAGACGAAAGAGGCAACGAGGGGTTATACAATACCTTCATGGAAAACTTCCCAATCACAGACACACGTAACCAATTCGTGCTTGAGTTCTTAGATTATTTTGTTGACCCGCCTCGTTATACAATTGAAGAATGTATAGATAGAGGGCTTACATATAGCGTGCCTTTAAAAGCAAGACTAAAACTATACTGTACTGACCCTGAGCATGAAGATTTCGAAACTATTGTACAGGATGTTTACTTAGGTACAATCCCTTACATGACGCCTAGCGGAACTTTCGTAATTAATGGAGCGGAGCGTGTTGTTGTTTCTCAGTTACACCGTTCACCTGGTGTATTCTTTGGACAATCATTCCACGCAAATGGAACAAAATTATACTCTGCCAGAGTAATTCCTTTTAAAGGATCTTGGATTGAATTCGCTACTGATATCAACAGCGTAATGTACGCATATATTGATAGAAAGAAAAAATTACCTGTAACAACTCTTTTCCGTGCAATTGGATTTGAGCGTGATAAAGATATCTTGGAAATCTTCGATTTAGCTGAAGAAATCAAAGTGTCTAAATCAGGTTTAAAGAAATATATCGGTCGTCGTTTAGCTGCACGTGTATTGAATACATGGCATGAGGACTTCGTAGATGAGGATACTGGTGAGGTTGTTTCTATCGAACGTAACGAAATCATCTTGGATCGTGATACGCTTTTAGATAAAGATAATGTTGAAGAAATCGTTGATGCAAATGTTAAATCTATCTTATTACATAAAGAAGATTTAAATACTGCTGATTATTCAATCATCCACAATACATTACAAAAAGACCCTACAAACTCTGAAAAAGAAGCTGTAGAACACATATACAGACAATTACGTAATGCAGAACCACCAGATGAGGAAACTGCACGCGGAATTATCGATAAATTATTCTTCTCTGATCAACGTTACAACTTAGGTGATGTAGGTCGTTACAGAATGAACAAAAAATTAGGTCTTGATATTCCTATGGATAAGCAGGTGCTTACTAAAGAGGATATTATTACTATCGTAAAATATTTAATTGAGTTGATTAACTCTAAAGCTGAGATCGATGATATCGACCACTTATCTAACCGTCGTGTACGTACAGTAGGTGAACAATTATCTGCTCAGTTTGGTGTTGGTTTGGCTCGTATGGCTCGTACTATTCGTGAGCGTATGAACGTTCGTGATAATGAGGTGTTTACACCTATCGATTTGATTAACGCTAAGACTTTGTCTTCAGTAATCAACTCATTCTTTGGTACGAACCAGTTATCTCAGTTTATGGACCAAACAAATCCATTGGCAGAGATTACACACAAACGTCGTTTATCAGCTTTAGGACCTGGAGGTTTATCCAGAGAGAGAGCAGGTTTCGAGGTTCGTGACGTTCACTATACACACTATGGTCGTTTATGTCCTATTGAAACTCCAGAGGGACCAAACATTGGTCTTATCTCTTCATTAGGGGTATATGCTAAAGTAAACGGAATGGGATTCATTGAAACTCCTTACCGTAAAGTAGAAAATGGTAAAGTTGACTTAGTTTCTGAGCCTATCTATTTAAGTGCTGAAGAAGAAGAAGGTAAAATGATTGCTCAGGCAAACATTGAGATGGATAACAACGGTACAATTACAGCTGATAAAGTAATTGCTCGTGAGGAAGGTGACTTCCCGGTAGTTGACCCAACAGCGGTTCACTATACTGACGTTGCTCCTAACCAGATTGCTTCTATTTCTGCTTCATTAATTCCGTTCTTAGAGCACGATGACGCGAACCGTGCGTTGATGGGATCAAACATGATGCGTCAGGCAGTTCCATTATTACGCCCTGATTCTCCTATTGTAGGTACAGGTTTAGAGCGTCAGGTGGCTTCTGACTCAAGAGTGTTGATCAATGCTGAAGGAAACGGTGTTGTTGAGTATGTTGATGCTGATAAAATCACTATCAAATACGAAAGAACAGATGCAGAAAGAGCAGTAAGTTTTGATACAGATGATAAAACATATCAATTAATCAAGTTCCGTAAAACGAATCAAAGTACAACAATCAACTTAAAACCTATCGTAAGAAAAGGTGATAAAGTAAAATTAGGTCAGGTACTTTGTGAAGGTTATGCAACACAAAATGGTGAGTTAGCTCTTGGTAGAAACTTACAGGTTGCGTTCATGCCTTGGAAAGGTTACAACTTTGAGGATGCGATTGTAATTTCTGAAAAAGTAGTTCGTGATGATATCTTTACATCAATCCATATTGATGATTATTCATTAGAAGTTCGTGATACTAAATTAGGTAACGAAGAATTAACGAATGATATTCCAAACGTATCTGAAGAAGCTACTAAAGATTTGGATGAAAACGGTATGATTAGAATTGGAGCAGAGGTTAAGCCTGGTGACATTCTAATCGGAAAAATTACACCAAAAGGAGAATCTGATCCTACTCCAGAAGAAAAACTATTAAGAGCTATCTTCGGTGATAAAGCAGGTGATGTGAAAGATGCTTCATTAAAAGCTTCTCCTTCTTTACACGGTGTTGTTTTAGATAAAAAATTATTCGCAAGAGCGGTAAAAGATAAGCGTAAGCGTTCGCAGGAAAAAGACGAGTTATCTGCTCTTGAAATGGATTTCGAAACTAAATTTGTTGAATTAAAAGACAGATTAATCGAGAAATTGTTTGTAATCGTTGATGGTAAAACATCTCAAGGTGTAATGAACGATTTAGGTGAAGAAGTATTACCTAAAGGTAAAAAGTACACTAAGAAAATGTTACAGGCAGTGGAAGATTTTGCTCACTTGACTAAAGGTCAATGGGTTGCTGATGATGAAACAAATGCAATGGTAAATGACTTAATTCACAATTATAAAATTAAGTTGAATGACCTTCAAGGTGCTTTACGTCGTGAGAAATTCACAATTACTGTGGGTGACGAGTTACCGTCAGGTATCTTGAAATTAGCTAAAGTTTATATCGCTAAGAAACGTAAACTGAAAGTGGGTGATAAGATGGCAGGACGTCACGGTAACAAAGGTATCGTTGCACGTATTGTTCGTCAGGAAGACATGCCATTCTTAGAGGATGGAACACCGGTAGATATCGTATTGAATCCACTTGGGGTACCTTCACGTATGAACATTGGTCAGATTTATGAAACAGTTCTTGGATGGGCAGGTAAAAAATTAGGAAGAAAGTATGCAACACCAATCTTTGATGGTGCATCTTTAGATCAAATCAATGCCTTGACAGACGAAGCAGGAGTTCCAAGATTCGGACATACATATTTATATGATGGAGGAACTGGAGAGCGTTTCCACCAACCGGCTACTGTAGGTGTTATCTATATGTTGAAATTAGGTCACATGGTTGATGATAAAATGCACGCTCGTTCTATTGGTCCTTACTCATTAATCACGCAACAGCCTTTAGGAGGTAAAGCTCAGTTTGGTGGTCAGCGTTTTGGAGAGATGGAGGTTTGGGCACTTGAAGCATACGGTGCATCAAGTACATTACGTGAAATCCTGACTGTTAAGTCGGATGACGTAATTGGTAGAGCTAAAACTTACGAAGCAATCGTTAAGGGTGAAACAATGCCGGAACCAGGATTACCAGAATCATTCAATGTATTAATGCACGAATTAAAAGGTCTTGGTTTAGACATCAGATTAGAAGAATAAATCAGTAGTTAGTTTCAGCCATAGGGAGACTGTGGCTGGAACAAACACTAAAACTGAAAACTTTTAAAAAATCGACTATGACAACAAATAGAAATAAAGATAAAAATACCATCAAACGATTTAACCAAATTTCAATTGGTTTAGCTTCTCCTGAGTCAATCTTGGCAGAATCCCGTGGTGAGGTATTAAAACCGGAAACTATCAACTATAGAACGCACAAACCTGAGCGTGACGGTTTATTCTGTGAGCGTATCTTTGGTCCTGTAAAAGACTATGAGTGTGCTTGTGGTAAATATAAAAGAATCCGTTACAAAGGAATCGTTTGTGACCGTTGTGGGGTTGAAGTTACTGAGAAAAAAGTACGTCGTGACCGTGTAGGACACATCAACTTAGTTGTGCCTATTGCTCATATTTGGTATTTCCGTTCGTTACCTAACAAAATTGGTTACATTTTAGGATTACCGTCTAAGAAATTAGACATGATTATTTACTATGAGCGTTATGTAGTAATCCAAGCTGGTATTGCTAAAAACGCTGAAGGTGAATCATTACAAAAAATGGATTTCTTAACAGAAGAAGAATACTTGAATATTTCTGATTCTCTTCCAATGGAAAACCAATATTTAGATGATAATGATCCTAATAAATTCATCGCTAAAATGGGTGCTGAATGTATTATGGATTTATTGTCACGTGTTGAATTGGATACATTATCGTACCAATTACGTCATGCTGCCAACAATGAAACATCTAAGCAAAGAAAAACTGAAGCTTTAAAACGTCTTCAGGTAGTTGAGTCTTTCCGTGAAGCTAACAACAACAGAGAGAACTTACCTGAGTGGATGATCTTAAAAGTAATTCCGGTTATTCCACCAGAATTACGTCCGTTAGTGCCACTTGATGGTGGTCGTTTCGCAACTTCAGATTTGAATGACTTATACCGTCGTGTAATTATCCGTAACAACCGTTTAAAACGATTAATGGAAATAAAAGCGCCGGAAGTTATCTTACGTAACGAAAAGCGTATGCTTCAGGAAGCGGTAGATTCATTATTTGATAACACAAGAAAAGCTTCTGCTGTTAAAACAGAATCAAACAGACCATTAAAATCATTATCGGACTCATTAAAAGGTAAGCAAGGACGTTTCCGTCAAAACTTATTAGGTAAACGTGTTGACTATTCAGCTCGTTCGGTAATTGTTGTTGGACCTGAATTGAAAATGTATGAGTGTGGTTTGCCAAAAGATATGGCTGCTGAGCTTTACAAACCATTCGTTATCCGTAAATTGATCGAAAGAGGTATTGTAAAAACAGTTAAGTCGGCTAAAAAAATCATCGATAAAAAAGAGCCTGTAGTATGGGATATCCTGGAAAATGTAATCAAAGGACATCCGGTATTACTTAACCGTGCTCCAACTCTTCACAGATTGGGTATTCAGGCATTCCAGCCTAAGTTAATTGAAGGAAAAGCAATCCAGTTACACCCGTTAACGTGTACGGCATTCAACGCCGACTTTGACGGTGACCAGATGGCGGTTCACTTACCATTAGGACCGGAAGCTATTTTAGAAGCTCAATTATTAATGTTAGGTTCTCACAATATCTTGAACCCTGCTAATGGTGCGCCTATCACGGTTCCATCTCAGGACATGGTTCTTGGATTGTACTATATGACAAAAGAGCGTTTAACTACACCTGAGTTAACAATTAAAGGTGAAGGCTTGACTTTCTATTCGGCAGAAGAGGTGCATATTGCATTAAACGAAGGCCGTTTGGAGTTAAATGCACGTGTTAAAATTAGAGCGAAAGACTTCAATGAAAATGGAGAATTAGTATATAAAATTATCCAGACAACTGCTGGACGTGTATTATTCAACGAGGTAGTACCTGAAGCAGCTGGTTATATCAATGAGGTATTAACTAAAAAATCACTTCGTGATATCATTGGAAAAATCCTTGCAGTAACTGATGTTCCTACAACGGCTGGTTTCCTTGATAATATGAAGGATATGGGATATAGATTCGCATTTAAAGGAGGATTATCATTCTCTTTAGGTGATATTAAAATTCCAGATCAAAAACAATCATTAATTGCTGAGGCCAGAGAGCAGGTAGAGGTTATCTCTATGAACTATAACATGGGTCTTATCACAAATAATGAGCGTTACAATCAGGTTATTGATATTTGGACTTCAGCTAATGCTCAATTAACGGAATTGGCAATGAAAAATATCCGTGAGGACCAACAAGGTTTCAACTCGGTATATATGATGCTTGATTCAGGAGCCCGTGGTTCAAAAGAGCAGATTCGTCAGTTAACTGGTATGCGTGGTTTGATGGCTAAGCCGAAAAAATCAACTGCTGGTGGTGGTGAAATTATTGAAAACCCGATCTTATCGAACTTTAAAGAAGGTCTTTCGATCTTAGAATACTTCATCTCCACGCACGGTGCTCGTAAGGGTCTTGCGGATACGGCGTTAAAAACGGCGGATGCGGGTTACTTAACCCGTCGTTTACATGACGTTGCTCAGGATGTAATCGTGAACCAAGTAGATTGTGGTACATTAAGAGGTGTTGAAGTTTCTGCTTTAAAGAAAAATGAGGAAATCGTTGAAACTTTAGGAGAAAGAATTTTAGGACGTGTTGCATTACAAGATGTAATTAATCCTTTAACTTCAGACGTAATTGTTGCTGCCGGTGAGCAAATCACTGAAGCAATCGTTAAAGAAATTGAAGCTTCTCCACTTGAAAAAGTTGAAGTACGTTCGCCGCTTACTTGTGAGGCAGAAAAAGGTATCTGTGCTAAATGTTACGGACGTAACCTTGCAACAGGTAAGATGACTCAAAAAGGTGAAGCGGTAGGTGTAATTGCAGCACAGTCAATTGGTGAGCCAGGTACACAGTTAACACTTCGTACGTTCCACGTTGGAGGGGTTGCTGGAGGTATTTCTGAAGAATCCAGTATCATTGCTAAATTCCCTGGACGTTTGGAAATCGAAGATTTAAAAACGGTTAAAGGTGAAGATGCTGAAGGTAATGAAGTAGATATCGTAATTTCCCGTTCAACTGAATTAAAATTAGTTGATGAGAAAACAGGAATCTTATTAAGTACGCACAATATCCCTTACGGTTCAAGTATTTTTGTTGCTGATGGCCAGTCTATCGGAAAAGGAGAAACTATCTGTAAATGGGACCCGTATAATGGTGTAATTATTTCAGAATTCACTGGTAAGGTTGGTTACGAAGATTTAGAACAAGGACAATCGTTCTTAGTTGAAATCGATGAGCAAACAGGTTTCCAGGAAAAAGTAATTTCTGAAGCTAGAAATAAAAAGTTAATTCCTACTTTACATATTTATGGTAAAGACGGTGAATTGATCAGAACATACAACTTACCGGTAGGTGCACACTTAATGGTAGAAGATGGAGAGAAAATTAAAGCAGGTAAAATTTTAGTAAAAATCCCTCGTCGTTCTTCTAAAGCAGGCGATATCACGGGAGGTTTACCAAGAATTACCGAGTTGCTTGAAGCTCGTAATCCTTCAAACCCAGCGGTAGTTTCTGAAATTGATGGTGTTGTGTCATTTGGAAAGATTAAGAGAGGTAACCGCGAAATTATTATCGAATCTAAATTTGGTGAAATCAAGAAATACTTGGTTAAATTATCAAACCAAATCTTAGTTCAGGAGAATGACTTCGTAAGAGCGGGAGTGCCATTGTCTGATGGAGCTATTACTCCGGAAGATATCTTAAGAATTCAAGGTCCGGCTGCTGTTCAACAGTACTTGGTGAATGAAATTCAAGAGGTGTACCGTTTACAAGGGGTAAAAATCAACGATAAACACTTTGAGGTGGTTATCCGTCAGATGATGCGTAAAGTTCAGGTACAGGATCCGGGAGATACGCTGTTCCTTGAAGAGCAATTAATTCACACAAAAGATTTCATTTCTGAAAACGATAAGTTATACGGAATGAAAGTGGTAGAAGACGCAGGCGACTCTGTTAATTTAAAACCAGGTCAAATCGTTACTCCACGTGATTTAAGAGATGAGAACTCGTTATTAAAACGTGAAGATAAAAACTTAGTAGTGGCTCGTGATGTAATCACTGCTACAGCGACTCCAATACTTCAGGGTATTACAAGAGCATCGTTACAAACTAAGTCATTCATCTCGGCTGCATCGTTCCAGGAAACTACTAAAGTGTTAAACGAAGCTGCTGTTGCAGGTAAGATTGATAACCTGGAAGGTCTTAAAGAAAATGTAATTGTTGGTCACAGAATTCCTGCCGGTACAGGTATGAGAGACTATGATAACACAATTGTAGGTTCTAAAGAAGAGTATGACGAATTAATGATTACTAAAGAAGAATATAATTATTAATAATTAATTTTTCTGACTATATTTATAAATCCTAACAGTGTTATGCTGTTAGGATTTTTTAATAAATAAAATTACTACCTGCTACGATTACTATTAAGATGTAGCTTAAATTTTAAAACTATGAGCAATCAAAACCCACAACAGGAAGGACAAATCAATATTGAATTAGATGAAGCTGTTGCAGAAGGAATCTATTCTAATCTGGCTATTATAAATCACTCTAATACAGAGTTTGTTGTAGATTTTATCAATATCATGCCGGGAGTTCCTAAGGCAAAAGTGAAATCAAGAATTATTTTAACACCGCAGCACGCGAAACGGTTAGTACAGGCTTTGGCTGATAATATTCACCGTTTTGAAAGTGCCCACGGAGAAATTAAAGAAAGTGAGCAGCCACAAATTCCTTTGAATTTCGGTCCAACAGGACAGGCGTAAATAACAAAAGCGACCACTTGGTCGCTTTTTGATTTATAGGCTGGAGCCTGTGCTGAGCATCGTCGAAGCATCGAAGCTTACTCAAACTCTGATGTAAAGAACAACTTTACACTCGGGTATTTGCTTTGTGTCATCTGAATTGAAAAGTCAGAATCCGCTAAGAAAACCAATTGGCCATATTTATCTTTTGCTAAAAATTTTTGTTTGATACGTTTAAATTCTGCAAATTCTTCATTTTTAGGATCTTCTGGTTTTACCCAACACGCTTTATAGGCAGGGAAATTTTCATACGTACATTTTGCGCCGTATTCGTGCTCTAAACGATATTGAATTACTTCGTACTGAAGTGCTCCAACTGTACCAATAACTTTTCTGTTGTTCATTTCCAGTGTAAACAACTGAGCCACACCTTCATCCATTAATTGATCCACACCTTTTTCCAATTGCTTGGCTTTAAGAGGGTCAGCATTATTGATGTATCTGAAATGTTCCGGAGAGAAACTCGGAATTCCTTTGAAGCTCATTTGTTCGCCTTCTGTTAAGGTATCTCCAATTTTAAAGTTTCCTGTATCATGTAATCCAACAATATCACCAGGGTAGGAAATGTCAACGATTTCTTTTTTCTCTGCGAAAAAGGCATTCGGACTCGAGAATTTCAAATTCTTTCCTTGCCGTACATGTAAATACGGTTTGTTTCTTTCGAAAGTTCCCGATACAATTTTAACGAAAGCCAAACGGTCCCTGTGTTTCGGATCCATGTTGGCGTGAATTTTAAAGACAAACCCGGAAAATTTATTTTCATCCGGTTTTACTTCCCTTGTATCAGAATCTTTCGGTCTTGGTGTTGGTGCAATTTCTACGAAACAATCCAATAACTCACGTACTCCAAAGTTATTCAATGCAGAACCAAAGAAAACGGGTTGTAAATTACCTGCTAAATATGCTTCTCTGTCAAACGGAGGGTACACTTCGCTGATTAACTCTAATTCTTCTCTAAGTTTAGCCGCCGGTTTTTCGCCAATAATTTTTTCAAGCTGCGGATTGTTTACGTCTTCAAAAGCAATGGTTTCTTCAATGTTTTTACGACTGTCTCCTTCAAAAATATTGATGTTTTTCTCCCAGATGTTGTAAATCCCTTGAAAATCATAACCCATACCAATAGGAAAACTCAATGGAGTTACATGCAATCCTAATTTTTTCTCCACTTCATCCATCAAATCGAAGGCGTCTTTACCCTCACGGTCTAATTTGTTGATGAAAACAATCATAGGAATATTACGCATACGGCAAACTTCCACTAATTTTTCAGTTTGTTCCTCAACACCTTTAGCTACGTCAACAACTACAATAACACTATCAACAGCTGTCAATGTTCTAAAAGTATCTTCAGCAAAATCCTTGTGACCTGGTGTGTCAAGAATGTTGATTTTTTTGTCTTTATAATTGAATGCCAATACCGAAGTAGCAACAGAAATTCCCCTCTGACGCTCAATTTCCATAAAGTCGGAAGTAGCACCTTTTTTAATTTTATTGCTTTTTACAGCTCCGGCTTCCTGAATTGCACCACCAAATAATAATAACTTCTCAGTCAAAGTTGTTTTACCGGCATCGGGGTGCGATATGATACCGAAAGTTCTTCGGCGTTGTATTTCTTTAATAAAACTCATAATATGTTATAATGGAGTGCAAAAATACTATTTTTCGTTAATAAATTTTTGTTAATACATTATGTATTACTTGTATAATGTACTTGAATTCTTATTTTTGCTATTCTATTATAAAAACCAAAGGAAGAAATGAATCTGAAACATTTTTTTGTTGCCTCTTTTTTAACCGTGTCTGCCGTTTTTCAGGCTCAAAATGCAAATAAAGAAGTTCTTTTTACTATAGATGACAAACCGTATTATACTGATGAGTTTGCCCGTGTGTATAATAAGAACATTGACTTGGTTAAAGATGAATCCCAAAAAGATTTAAATTCCTATTTGGATTTGTTTGTGGCGTATAAATTAAAGATTAACAAAGCAAATAAGTTGGGTCTGCAAAATGGGACTCAGTATCTTAGTGAGTTAAAAACGTACCGTTCGCAATTAGCTAAAAATTATACTTCGGATACCAAAGTGACAAAAGCTTTAATTGATGAAGCTTATGAGAGACTGCAAAAGGAAGTGAAAGCGTCACATATACTTATTCTTTGCGATGAAAATGCTTCTCCTGAAGATACGTTGAAAGCATACAATCAAATATCCGATATCAGAAAAAAGGTATTAGCGGGACAAAAATTTGAAGATATGGCACAGCAGTATTCCCAAGATCCTTCCGCAAAGGAAAACAAAGGCAGCTTAGGCTATTTTTCTGCTTTTAGAATGGTATATCCGTTTGAAACTGCAGCTTTTAAAACAAAAGTAGGAGATATTTCACTGCCTGTCCGTACTAAATTTGGATATCATTTGGTAAAAGTCCTTGATGTCAGAGAAAACCGCGGTGAAGTTACCGTGGCTCATATCATGATTATGAAGCCTCAGTCAAATACTGAAGCAGACATAATAAAAGCAAAAAATGCAATTAATGACATTTATACAAAACTAAAACAGGGAGAAAATTTTGCTGTATTGGCTACGCAATTTTCCGAAGATAAAAATTCAGGCCCAAGAGGCGGGGTTCTGCCGCGTTTTGCATCAGGACAGTTAAGTTCGGAAATTTTTGAAAATAAAGCATTTGCTCTTGTAAATCCCGAAGACTATACTGACCCTTTCGAAAGTCAGTTTGGCTGGCATATTGTAAAGCTTGTTGAAAAACACCCGGTTAAGAAAAAAGAGGAAATGGAGCGCGAACTGGATGCTAAAATCAGAAAAGATGACCGCTCAAAAATCATTGTAAATACTTTGAACGCTAAATTGCGTCAAAAATATCCTGTAAAGCGAAATGAAAAATTGTATGCGGAAATAAAGAAAACGGTTACCGATGGCTATTACAACGGTGAATGGAAAATGCCTGAAAGCAAAAAAGATTTTGATGGCGAACTTTTCAAATTCGAGATAAAATCTGTTTCCGGAACTGCTTTTTTAAACGAATTGAATGCACAGCAAAAATCAAAAATTAAGATTAAGCCTATAGGGAAATTAGTTGACCACGTTTATACTAATTTTGTTGATAACCAACTTAATGTTTACTATAATGATAATTTGGAAAGAGAGTTTTCTGAGTTTGCCAACATAGTAGAGGAATACAGAGACGGATTGTTGCTTTTCGATTTAATGGAAAAAGAAATATGGAACAAGGCAAAACAGGATACTGTTGGTTTGAAAAAATATTATGAAACTAATAAATTGAAATATCAATGGAAAAACAGAGTTGATGTTTTAGTGGTTTCCTCGACTAAAGAAGAATATGTTAAAAAAGCTGAGAAATTATTAAAATCTGATATAACTGCCGATGCTTTAAAAGAAAAGTTAAACACTAAGGAATCGGTTAATATTATGACCAAGCAAGAGGTGGTTGAAGAAGGAACTGATAACAATATAGCATTTAAAAAAGGTCTCTCTAAAGTTTATAAAGACAAAGACTATTTTTATGTCAACAAAGTGATCAGGGTTTTGCCTGCAGGACAAAAAACTCTTGAAGAAACCAAAGGTAAAGTGATTAATGACTATCAGCAGTATTTAGAAGACAATTGGGTGTCTGAATTGAAAAAAGAATTTAAAGTAAATGTAAATAGAGATGTTTTTGAAAGATTAAAAGCATCGATGAAGTAATAAAGCCAATAAAAAATGAGATTGATTCAAAGAGTAAGCATATGCTTAACATTAGTGTTTGCTGTATTTTCTGCAGCGGCACAAAAAACAAAGGTTGATGGGGTTGTAGGAGTTGTGGGAGACTATATAATTCTGGATTCAGACATTGATAAAAGTTTTATCGAATTGAGAAGTCAGGGAGCTGATGTGAAAGAGATTACACGTTGTCAGATGCTGGGGAAACTGCTTGAAGATAAGTTGTATGCGCATCAGGCAATTCAGGACAGTATTGTGGTTACTGATGCCGAAGTAAATTCAAAACTTGACGAACAGGTAGGGTATATGGTAGAGCAATTGGGTTCTATGGATAAAGTGGTGCAGTATTTCAAAAAAACAAATGAGCAGGATTTGAAAAGTGAGCTTTTTGAAATCATTAAAGCCAATAAATTAACTGCAGAAATGCAGAAAAAGATTGTTGATGAAGTTACAATTACACCGGAAGAAGTTCGTGATTTTTACAAAAAAATCCCTAAAGAGGAATTGCCTGTTTTTGGAGCGGAAATGGAAATTGCCCAAATTGTAATTAAACCGGAAGTGTCCAAAGAAGCAAAACAAGCGGTTATTGACCAATTGAAGGCATTCAGGAAAGATATTTTGGAAAACGGAGCAAGTTTCTTTACAAAAGCAGTTTTGTATTCAGAGGATCCCGGATCTAAAAATTCCGGAGGATATTATAAAATGAACAGAAAAACACAGTTTGTGAAAGAATTTAAAGACGTGGCTTTTAGTTTGCAGGAAGGTGAAATTTCCGAGCCTTTTGAAACAGAATTTGGTTTTCATATCATTCAGGTGGATAAAATCAAAGGACAGGATGTTGAACTGCGCCATATAGTAATTGCTCCAAAAGCTTCGACAGATGCGGTGAAAGCAGCAAAAGAAAAAGCTGAAAAAATCAGAAACCGTATTTTAAATAAAGAATTAACTTTTGCTGAGGCAGCCCGTCAGTTTTCTGATGAAAAAGAAACAAAAAACGATGGAGGTGTACTGACGAACCCTAAAACACAGGATACACGTTTCGAGTTGACAAAAATGGATCCATCAATGTATGGTGTGGTAGCTAATTTAAAGGATGGTGAAATTTCATACCCTATAGCAGATGAGGATAGAACCAATGCTAAATTTTTCAAAATAATGACAGTTGCCAACCGTTTTGAAGAACATACGGCAGATTATGCAAAAGATTATCTGCGTTTAAAAGAGCTGGCTCTGAAAGAAAAGCAGTTAAAGGAAATTGCAAAATGGAGTGTGGAAAAAATTAAAGAAACACATATTAAAATCAATGGCGAGTACAGAGATTGTGCTTTTACAAACAATTGGTTGAAGAAATAATTTTTTAATATTTCGAATAAAAGAGTTAGTTTTATCAAAGTATAAACTAACTCTTTTTTGTTTAATAAAAATAAATCTAAAACTTTTTAGTAAAGAAGATTCGTGTAATCTAAAATCTAAAATCTAAAATCTATATTTTATGTCAGACGTTGCGGCTATAGAAAAATTGGTTCAAAAACAAAACGAATTAAAAAAGGAAATAGCAAAAGTGATTGTTGGTCAGGAAGATGTCGTAAACCAAATCATTTTAAGTATTTTTTCCGGAGGACACGCTTTGCTTGTCGGGGTTCCCGGTTTGGCTAAAACTTTAATGGTGAATACTATTTCACAGGCTTTAGGTTTGGATTTTAAACGGATTCAGTTTACGCCTGATTTGATGCCTTCGGATATTCTGGGGAGTGAAATTCTTGATGAAAACCGCAATTTCAAATTCATTAAAGGACCAATCTTTTCAAATATTATTCTGGCTGATGAGATCAACAGGACACCGCCTAAAACCCAGGCAGCTTTGTTGGAGGCGATGCAGGAAAAATCGGTTACTATTGCCGGGCATCATTATAAGCTGGATTTGCCTTTCTTTGTATTGGCTACCCAGAATCCTATAGAGCAGGAAGGAACATATCCGCTTCCGGAAGCGCAGCTGGACCGTTTTATGTTTGCAATCAAGCTTGATTATCCTTCTTTTACAGAGGAAGTTCAGGTGGTAAAAAGTACCACAGCCGATTTTAGTTTCAACATAAATCCGCTTTTTACGGCTCAGGAAATTATCGATTTTCAGCATCTAATCAGAAGAATACCTGTGACTGATAATGTTATCGAATATGCGGTTACTTTAGTTTCGAAAACCCGACCGGAAAACCCTTTGGCTACTGATTTTGTTAAAAATTATATCGATTGGGGAGCTGGACCTCGTGCTTCACAAAATCTAATTTTGGCAGCAAAAACGCATGCGGCTCTAAATGGAAAATTTAGTCCAGATATCGAAGATGTTCAGGCGGTGGCTATAGGAATTTTACGCCATCGTATCATTAAAAATTATAAGGCTGATGCCGAAGGAATTTCGGAGGAAACCATTATCAAGAAGTTGTTTTAATATGAAGAAAGTTTATCTGCTTTTTTTACTTGTCTTTTTTTCTAAAAATTTGGCGCAATCACAATGGCAACCTCTGTCTTCAGCTTATCTGAATACAAACAAACAGCGTTTTGATGATGTCTTTTTTCTTAATGATAATCTGGGCTGGGCTCTTAACGGTGCAGGTGCTTCGGTTTACAAGACTACTGACGGTGGTGTTTCGTGGACTTTGCAGTTGAATGAGGCTATGATAGGTGTTATGCTGGGGATTCCTACGCCAAACTATTATTTTAGAAATATTGAATTCCTGAACGAAAATATCGGATTTGTCGGAACTTTAACAGAGAGTAAGTTTTTTAAAACAACTGATGGAGGCACGTCATGGTCTGAAGTGACTACTATCGGAACAGCGACTAAAGCAGTGTGCGGTCTGGATTGTGTGGGGACTTCTACTGTTTATGGCTGCGGTTCCTATATGAATTTTCCACCTTTTATTATAAAGTCAACTGATTCCGGTGCTACATGGCAGTATATTGATATGTCAGCTTATGCTACAGGATTGGTTGAAATCATGTTTTTGGATGAAAATATTGGATTCGTATCAGGTAGAAAAGGCTCCGGTGGAATTATCCTTAAAACTACCGATGGCGGCGCAACCTGGAATGAAATTTTCAACAGCGGTCTGGCAGGCGAGTATGTATGGAAAATGCAAACGCTCACAGGGAATCCTAATGTTATGTTTGGTTCTATACAGTCAGTTTCGCCGAATTTAGGAAAGTTGATAAAATCTACCGACGGTGGTGTGACCTGGGTTAGTAAAAACGCACCGGAAACCTCTATTCAGGCAGTTGGTTTTGTTGACGAAAATCATGGCTGGATGGGAGGGCATAACACAGGTTTTTATGAAACTTTTGATGCCGGGACTACCTGGACAAACATAAATCTGGGAAGTAATCTCAATAGAATATTCATTATCAGAGATGATTTTGCTTATGCATCCGGGGCAACAATATATAAATTTGCTCCTTCTTTGGGAAATAATCAATTTGAGGAACAGTCTAGAGTTCCTTTGCTGGCGAAAGTCTATCCCAACCCTGTTAAAAATAAACTCAGTCTTGAAGTTGACTTCAAGGATGCAGATCATTTGATTATAGAATTGTATGATGCCCTTGGCAGGAGAATGTGCGAGTTGAAACAGCTGGACGTTGATTATGCCTTGAAAAAAACTTTTGTTTTTGATTTTCCATATCCCTCCGGGACTTATTTTATCGATCTGCATTCCAATTCGGGCAGACAATCTGTAAAAGTGATAAAATAACAAGTGGGATACCCTTTTTTGTGGTAATTCAGTTTATTGTTTTCCAATAATCTTTGATATTCTTGATTGTAGAAAACGCTTAATTGTTTTGCTATTAAGAAATTAAGTATTGAATTAAATATTACATTCTATGACTTTTACAATATTTAAAAAGCTTAATGTCTTAATGGTTCAATTACGGATGTTGTTCAAAGTCTGGCATGATAAAGCACATTAAATCTTAAAAAATGGATAAGACGGATCGCTGTTTTTTTATTGGGTTGGGATGCTTGTCTTCATTGTAAATATTTCAATTTTAAATACCGAATTTTTATAATTTGATAATAAATTTTTTAATTTTTAAGAATTATTAAATTTATGATGTTTTTTTGTGTTTTTGTTGAAAAATTTATACTAAAATAGAATGTTTATAAATAATATTCCTTCGAAATTAATGAAATGCTAAATATTTTTTAATTTGATTCGGTTTGATTAAATTTGTGCGACTTATTAAAAAACAATTACATAATTTATTCAAATAGTATTGAAGATGAATATTTACAGCGATTATATCAAAGAAATTGAAGAGCGTAAAGGTCAAGGACTTCACCCTAAACCAATTGATGGGGCTGAATTGTTAAGTGAGATTATCGCTCAAATTAAAGATGTTGCTAATGCAAATCGTGAAGATTCTTTAAAATTCTTCATTTATAATACATTACCTGGAACAACGCCTGCGGCGGGTGTGAAAGCGGCATTCTTAAAAGAAATTATTTTAGGTGAAGCTACAGTAGCTGAAATCAGGCCAGCTTTTGCTTTCGAATTATTATCACACATGAAAGGTGGGCCGTCAATCATTGCATTGTTGGACTTGGCTTTAGGAAACGACGAAGCGATTGCAAAACAAGCGGCTGAGGTATTAAAAACGCAAGTGTACTTGTACGATGCCGATATGGATCGTTTGAAAGCAGCATATGAAGGTGGCAACACTGTGGCAAAAGAAATCTTAGAAAGCTATGCAAAAGCAGAATTCTTTACCAAATTGCCTGAAGTTGCTGAAGAAATCAAAGTAGTAACTTTCATCGCTGGTGAAGGTGATATTTCAACCGACTTATTATCTCCGGGTAACCAAGCACACTCGCGCTCGGATCGTGAATTACACGGATTGTGTATGATCACACCTCAAGCACAACAAGAAATCAAAGCATTGCAAGCACAACATCCTGATGCAAGTGTAATGTTAATTGCCGAAAAAGGTACAATGGGTGTAGGTTCTTCTCGTATGTCAGGGGTGAACAACGTAGCATTGTGGACAGGAAAACAGGCAAGTCCTTATGTTCCTTTCGTAAACATCGCGCCAATTGTGGGTGGTACAAACGGTATTTCACCAATTTTCTTAACGACGGTTGATGTAACTGGTGGTATTGGAATTGACCTTAAAAACTGGGTAAAGAAAACAGATGCTAACGGAGAAGTAGTTCGTGATGAAAACGGGGAACCGGTTTTAGAGCAAAAATACTCTGTAGCAACGGGTACGGTTTTGACTATCAATACAAAATCAAAAAAATTATACAATGGTGATCAGGAGTTAATCGATATCTCAAGATCATTCACGCCACAAAAAATGGAGTTTATCAAAGCAGGTGGTTCTTATGCTATCGTTTTTGGTAAAAAACTACAAACGTTTGCGGCTAAAACATTAGGAATCGATGCACCTTTAGTTTATGCGCCATCCAAAGAAATTCACAACGAAGGTCAAGGTTTAACGGCTGTAGAGAAAATCTTCAACCGTAATGCGGTAGGTACGATTTCTAAAAAAGTATTACACGCAGGTTCTGACGTTCGTGTAACGGTAAACATTGTAGGTTCTCAGGATACTACAGGTTTAATGACGGCACAGGAATTAGAGTCTATGGCAGCGACTACGATTTCTCCAATCGTGGATGGAGCTTACCAATCAGGATGTCACACGGCTTCGGTTTGGGATAAAAAAGCACAAACAAACATCCCGAAATTAATGCAGTTCATGAACGATTTCGGATTGATCACAGCACGTGACCCTAAAGGGGTGTATCACTCAATGACAGACGTTATTCATAAAGTATTGAACGATATTACAGTAGATGATAGAGCGATCATTATTGGTGGTGACTCACATACGCGTATGTCAAAAGGTGTGGCGTTCGGTGCCGACTCAGGTACGGTGGCACTTGCATTGGCTACTGGTGAAGCTTCAATGCCAATTCCAGAATCGGTTAAAGTAACTTTCAAAGGTGAAATGAAATCGTATATGGATTTCCGTGATGTAGTACACGCAACGCAAGCGCAAATGTTACACCAGTTTGGTGGTGAAAACGTGTTCCAGGGAAGAATCATCGAAGTGCATATTGGTACATTAACAGCAGATCAAGCGTTTACATTCACGGATTGGACAGCTGAAATGAAAGCAAAAGCATCAATCTGTATTTCAGAAGATGAAACCTTAATCGAATCATTGGAAATTGCAAAAGGCAGAATCCAAATCATGATCGATAAAGGCATGGACAATACTAAAAAAGTATTACAAGGATTAATTGACAAAGCAAACAAACGTATTGCTGAAATCCGTTCAGGTGAAGAGCCAGCGTTACGTCCGGATGCGAACGCAAAATACTATGCTGAGGTGGTTGTAGATCTTGATGTAATTGCGGAACCAATGATTGCTGATCCGGATGTAAACAATGCCGATGTTTCTAAACGTTATACGCACGATACCATCCGTCCGTTGTCTTTCTACGGAGGAACTAAAAAAGTAGATTTAGGATTTATCGGTTCGTGTATGGTGCACAAAGGTGATATGAAAATCTTGGCACAAATGCTTAAAAATGTGGAAGCACAAAAAGGAGAAGTGAAATTCAACGCTCCATTGGTGGTGGCTCCTCCAACGTACAACATCGTTGATGAGTTGAAAGCAGAAGGTGACTGGGAAGTATTACAGAAATACTCAGGTTTCGAGTTTGACGATAACGCACCAAAAGGCGCAGCACGTACCGAATACGAAAACATGTTGTACTTAGAGCGTCCGGGTTGTAACCTTTGTATGGGTAACCAGGAAAAAGCAGCTAAAGGAGATACGGTTATGGCAACATCAACCCGTTTATTCCAAGGTCGTGTGGTAGAAGATTCTGCGGAGAAAAAAGGAGAATCATTACTTTCTTCTACACCGGTAGTAGTGTTGTCAACTATTTTGGGTAGAACACCTTCAATTGAAGAGTATACTGAAGCGGTAGAAGGTATCAACTTGACTAAGTTTGCGCCTTCACATAAATTATTAGTGAAATAATAGTTTAGTATAGAAATAAGAAAAACCCGAGTGAAAGCTCGGGTTTTTTGTTGGGTTCTTGTAAGATTTTGGGTATATTTATGATTGTTAAAAATATTGTTAAGTTTATATTGTGTTTAGTCGAATATTATTGAATTAATAAAATTTAACAAATTGAAAATAATAAAAAATGAATATTGATATATTAACTCATTTTGAAGAATCGGCAGGTGTAAATGGAATAACTATTTTCTCTTTAAAAGAAGCAGAAAGAGATGCTTTTTTTGATAAATTACCACAACCTTTTAGGTGTTTATACTTAACAGATGAAGAATTAGATTGGCGGACTAATGAATTTGGAACATCTAGAGCTGAAGAAATAGTCGACAAAATCCCAGACAATCCAACTATCCAATCTGGGGAATTTTCGGAAATTCTATGCTATTATATTATACCTGAGAAATATTTACCTTCCTCACATTTAAGACCACCTAAATGGAAATGGAAAGAGAGCAAAAATAATCCCGCACATTTTACTGATGTTATTCTTTTTTGTCAGAATGATCTTGATAACCCCAGTACTGATGATAGTCTAATATCAATTGAATCAAAAGCAAGAGCTACCAGACCTACAAGTACAGAAAGTTCTCTACAAAAAGCAATTGATGATGCTCATAAAGATTATGTAAGTCGTTTAGGGGAAAGTTTGTTTCATTTAAAAACACGTTATAAAGACGATAGAAACGCAGAAGCTGTAAATAGATTAAATCGTTTCATGGATGTAGCTAATTATCCCACTTTCCTAAAACACTTTAAAGCAATTGCGACGGTTGATGGTTCATTTGCTGATACTCATTTAAATAATGTTACTGAAATTCCTGATGATATCAGGGATACTTTTGAAGTGATACTTATAAGAATTGAAGACTTAAAAGGAGCTTACGAACATACTTACACTCAAATATTAGCGACATGATTTATCAGGAACTTAAAAGGTGGATTGCTCAATCTGAATCATGGCAAGCATTTATAGATTATAATATTGCTAATGAAGAACAGGCAAATTATACTTTCTATAATCGACCTCAAGATTTTTACATCTCGCTTTTAACCAAGCTGCAGGATATTCTTGAACAATTTGAGGAAGAGGAATCAGATGATGTGAAAAAAGGAATACTTTCTATAGCTAAGGGCTTAGAAATATATTCATTAAGAGGGAAAAGAGAAAGTTTTTCTGGTGTAAGCTACAGCCGGAATATGTTATATGTCGCTTCATTGTATTATTTAGCAGATTTTCCTGCAACTTCATTTTTATTACTTAAACAATTTCCACAGGAAGAGTTCCAAACCAATATTGAAAAATTTATTTATTATTTCCTATCAAGGAATTACACAAGAAAACAGGGTTACGAAAATCCTTATTTCGGATATATAATAGAATATTTACGGGAGGGAAACAATGAATCAATCGATACACTTCGAGGTATTTTTGAGAACATACTCTCACCAGATAATCAAATAGAAAGTCATTTATTTGTATTGACTTACATAGCAAAGTCTATCTTAAAAAAATTTTCAACCAATAATCTATGGCATGACTTAACAAAATATGGAGCGGAGATTGATTGGAAAACTTATGTCAGATTTAATATAGGAAAAAATCCTCAGATTTGGAGTTTTTTTCCTTCTCAGCAAACAGCTATAAGAAGTGGTTTATTAACATTTGATAAGGCATTTAGCTTACAGACACCTACTAGCTCAGGAAAAACATCTATCGCTGAATTAGTAATTTTTAATGAGTTATCAAGAGACCCAGAAAGCAAAATACTTTATTTAGCTCCATTTAGAGCTCTCGCATCCGAGTTAAAGAATAATTTAGGAAGGAATCTCACTTCTAGGCTAGGAATAAAAGTTAAGACTATTTATGGTGGTAATATCGTCACGGATTCTGACCGATTAAGTATAGAACAATCCAATGTTTTAATATCAACACCCGAAAAGTTTATGGCAATAGAATTGGGATTGTCTGGAATACTTGATGATTTTCAAACCGTAATTTGTGATGAGGGACATTTAATAGATAATACAACAAGAGGGATTAGTTATGAATTATTACTTTCAAGATTAAAAAATACTGAGGTGGTTGAAAGAAGATTTGTTTTTCTATCTGCAATTATACCTAACATAGAGATAATAAACTCTTGGCTTGGCGGGTCCGATGATGACATCGCGCGATCAAATTATAGACCGACTGAGATAGAATTGGCATTTCTAAATCAGGTTAGTGCAAGTCATTTTAATTTAGAAGTGAATCCTAATGATGAATTACCAACTAAATATATCCTTAATCGTTTTTTATCTTCTAATGATTTTAGTACACCAGATGGTGCTTATAATGTAAATACATTTAAATCTAAAACGGTAGCAGCTGCACTTAAGTCATTAAACTCAGGCGCAGTTGCCATATTTTCTCCAACAAAAGACTATAATCAAGGTGTTGCTGGTATAGCATTAGAAGTATTAAATCAACTATCTACTTCTCTTCCTAAACCTATACAGTTTTGTGATAACGAGGAAATTGCAAAAATTGAAGATTATCTTAATTATATTTTTAGCAATAATTATTTGTTAACTAGGTGCGCTAAAAATGGTTTCTTATTTCATCATGGTGATTTACCACAATTTATAAGAGAGGTAATAGAAAATTCGATAAGAAACGAAAAAGTTAAACTTCTTATTTGCACCAGCACTTTAGCAGAAGGTGTTAATCTTCCGATAAAAACACTTGTAATCAATACTGCCAGAAGATTCGATGGAAATAAGGGATATTTAATGCCTTTGGAAAAAAGGGATTTAAAGAATTTAATTGGAAGGGCAGGTCGAGCCGGAAAAGAAACAAAAGGAACTATAATTGTTGTAAATCCGAATGATCAATCTATACTATCCGATGTGATTGCTGATAGAAACTTGGAAGATGTTAAAGGTTTTTTATACCATGTTGTTGAGGTAATTGAAGCCTTTATAACAAAAAACGCTACCACTTTAAGTAATGAACTTTTAGATAAATTAAAAGAAGCAGATTATATAGACAATTCTATAATACAGTTATTAGCGGAAGATGTACCAGTAGAAAATCTTGAACAGGATATCAATACATTAATTGAAAATACACTGACTTTTTATCAAAGTAATGATGCTTTAAAAACAAGATTAAGAGAACTCTTTGCTTTAAGAGCAGAAAGAGTACGCCCTATTCTTGAAAATGGAACTCTTGATTTAATAAGATACACTGGTATTTCTCTAAGATCTTTTAATAGAATCGAAGAATTAGTTGACTATAGACTAGATTTTCTATCTGATGTAGAGAATCCATTGGATAGTCGGTGGATAGATTTTCTATTCAATATTCTTTATGAAATTGAAGATTTCAGTAATAGTATTCCGTTGAATATATCACGAGAGAAATTTATTGAAGCAATAGCTATATGGATAAAAGGTGGATGGTATCATGATGTCGCACTAGGTTTAAATTCAAATGTTGATAATGCTTTAGTTTTTATAAGATTCTTAGAATATGGATTGCAAAATTCTGCTAGTTCAATAGTAAAATATATTGATTCCAAACGCACAGAGAGCAATAAGGAGACCTCTAATATAATACTGAATTGGACTAACTATTTAGTATATGGGGTAAATAACAGGCTTGAATTGGATTTGACAGAAATTAATATTCCAGACAGAATACTAACTCAAAAAGTGTCTGAGTGGTTTGTTGAGAATAGAATAGAATATGATGGACTAGATGATTTAAGAAGCTTAATTGAAAAATATCAATTTGAAATATTTGAATATTTAGAAGATAAAGTTCCAATTATTTCAATTGATTTGTTTGGAAAATTTGTTAGACGATAAAATGAGTAGTTCTCTTTAGACTGATTGCTTCGCATGTTTTTTTAATTACAAGGTTATTTTTTGTAACTTGTAGGGTTAAAACAAATAACAAACAAACAATAAATAAGTAGTATTATGGCATTTGATATTGAAATGATTGAAAAAGTGTACGCTACTATGGCTTCGCGTGTCGATAAAGCACGGGAGTTGGTTGGCCGTCCGCTTACCTTATCAGAAAAGATTTTATACTCCCATCTTTGGGAAGGAACACCTACACAATCTTTTTCAAGAGGCAAGGATTATGTGGATTTTGCACCGGATAGAGTGGCGTGCCAGGACGCAACTGCACAAATGGCACTATTGCAGTTTATGCATGCGGGAAAAAGTAAAGCAGCCGTTCCTACCACCGTGCACTGTGACCACTTGATTCAGGCGAAAAGCGGTGCTGCCGCTGATTTAGCTGTGGCGAATACACAATCAAAAGAAGTATTTGATTTCCTGTCTTCGGTGTCTAACAAATACGGTATCGGGTTCTGGAAACCAGGCTCGGGAATTATCCACCAAATCGTATTGGAAAATTATGCCTTCCCCGGCGGAATGATGATTGGTACCGATTCGCATACCGTTAACGCGGGCGGATTAGGAATGTTAGCCATTGGGGTTGGTGGTGCCGATGCGGTAGATGTAATGTCGGGCATGTCGTGGGAATTGAAATTCCCTAAATTAATAGGTGTGAAGCTAACCGGAAAATTAAACGGTTGGACAGCGCCAAAAGACGTTATCTTAAAAGTAGCTGATATTCTGACTGTAAAAGGAGGAACAGGCGCTATTGTAGAATATTTCGGGGAAGGAGCCGAGTCGATGTCGTGTACCGGAAAAGGAACGATTTGTAATATGGGTGCCGAAATTGGTGCAACGACGTCAACCTTTGGTTACGATGATTCCATGCGAAGATATTTAGCAGCAACGGGTCGTCAGGATGTGGTAGACGCTGCCGATAAAGTAGCGTCGTACTTAACCGCCGATGCGGAGGTATATGCTAATCCGGCACAGTATTTCGACCAATTAATTGAAATCAACTTATCAGAATTGGAACCACACATCAATGGTCCGTTCACGCCAGACAGAGGAACGCCGGTTTCTAAAATGAAAGCAGAAGCCGAAGCGAACGGTTGGCCTATCAAAGTAGAGTGGGGATTAATCGGTTCGTGTACCAACTCGTCGTATGAGGATATGTCGAGAGCCGCTTCTATTGTAGAGCAGGCGGTGGCTCACGGTATCACGCCAAAAGCTGAATTTGGTATCAATCCGGGTTCGGAGCAAATCCGTTATACCATCGAAAGAGACGGAATTATTGCGACTTTCGAAAAAATGGGTACCAAAGTGTTTACCAATGCCTGCGGACCGTGTATTGGTCAGTGGGATAGAGCAGGAGCCGACAAACAAGAGAAAAATACAATTATTCACTCTTTCAACCGAAATTTTTCTAAAAGAGCAGACGGGAACCCAAATACACATGCTTTTGTAACCTCGCCGGAAATGGTGGCGGCTATTGCAATTTCGGGACGTTTGGATTTCAATCCATTGACAGATACGTTATTGAGCGATAGCGGTCAGGAAGTAAAATTGAATCCACCTAAAGGAGATGAATTGCCAACAAAAGGTTTCGAAGTGGAAGATCCTGGTTTTCAACCGCCAGCAGCCGATGGTTCTTCAGTAGAAGTGTTGGTTTCGCCTACGTCGGATCGTTTGCAGCTTTTAGCGCCATTTGAAGCGTGGGATGGTAAAAACATCACGGGAGCGAAGTTGTTAATCAAAGCGTTTGGAAAATGTACCACCGACCATATTTCGATGGCGGGACCGTGGCTGCGTTACCGTGGACATTTGGACAATATTTCCAACAATATGTTGATTGGTGCTGAAAATGCTTTTAATGGTAAAGCCAACTCGGTTAAAAATCAATTGACAGGAACTTACGATGAGGTGCCGAAAGTCCAAAGAGCGTACAAAGCAGCTGGTATCCCTTCAATCGTGGTGGGTGATCATAACTACGGCGAAGGTTCTTCGCGTGAGCATGCAGCTATGGAGCCTCGTTTCTTAGGTGTAAAGGCGGTATTGGTAAAATCATTTGCACGTATACATGAAACTAATCTAAAAAAGCAAGGTATGTTAGGTTTGACATTTGCTAACGAAGCAGATTATGATAAAATTCAGGAAGACGATACCATCAATTTCTTGGATTTAACTGAATTTGCTCCAGGTAAACCATTAACATTGGAGTTTGTTCATGCAGATGGATCAAAAGATGTTATTATGGCTAATCATACCTATAACGAAAGCCAGATTGGCTGGTTTGTTGCAGGTTCAGCGTTAAATCTGATTGCAGCTGGAAAAGCGTAATTTAATATTTTAGTATATATAAAGCTCCTGTATCTGCAGGAGCTTTTTTAGTTATTTGTTTTTTTTTTTTAGGTGTGTGGCTTTTGTTGTTTTTTGCCACGAATGCACGAATGTTTTTATAATAGGCTAATCGGGAAATACGATTTTAAAAGATAAATAATTCGTGTATTCGTGGCAAATTTTAATAACCATTACTTTTTATTTTTATATTTCTTAACGTCAAAATCAACCGAATATAAATCTTCAATCAGAAGCGTTCCGCTTTTAGACTGACGTGCAAAGTATAGTTTTTTTTCTTTTTGGTGTATAAACGGACAGAATTCAGCCAACTCTGAATTGATTGGTTTTCCTAAATTTACCGGTTCACTCCATTTGCCTTTGTTGTTAAAACTGATGTACAAGTCGATTTCACCATGACCTTTTGGATTGGTCGAGAAATAAATCATATAATCTTCATTAGGCGAAATAAAAGGATTCGATTCTCTTTCTTCGGTATTGATTGGACTGCCTAAGTTCTCAGGTTTTTGATATTCGCCTTTCACCAATCGGGTAATCCAAATGTCTGAATTGCCTTTTTGGGTTTCATTATCTTTCATAAAATAGATGTTACCACTTTTGGTCATCGTAGCAAAAGATTCTGAAGCATCAGTATTAATTGTATTCCCTAAGTGATAGGGTTCGCTCCAGCCGTTTTTTACTTTTTTAACCGCCCAAATGTCAAACCCTTTTCGGTCGGGATGATTTTCTACACTTCTGGTGGATTGAAAAAGCACCGTTTTGCCATCAGGGCTAAAAACAGGATCAATGTCTTTCCAGCTTCCATTTGGATTCGAAAAAGACGCTACAACCGGTTTCATCCATTTGCCATTTCTTTTGTGAGATTCCATAATGATTAAGGTGTCTCTTTTCCCTTTGGATTTTACCCAAAGCGCCGTTTGAGAATCTGGAGAAATAGTCAGCCCGAAAACACCTCCGTCAGAAATGATTCCGGGTTCGAATTTTTGAGGTTCTGATTGCGCTTGTGTATAAGTGAAGAATAAAATGGTAAGTGCCGAGAATAATTTTTTCATAGTAATGACCGTTAGTTTTTTGATTGAATCAAATATATACAGATTGGAATGTAGGTTTTTCTTAATTAACAAATTGTTGTGTTTTTTCTGAATAAAATTTAAGTATATAATTGATATTTAATTGTTTGTGTGTTTTGTGATTTCTTGTTTTGCAAATAAAAATCTTACTTTTTAGCTGTCAATTTCTTAAAAAATGTTAAAACTTAACAAGCCAAACACTTAAAATTCCTATATTGCCGATTGTTAAAAATTTAGCAGTATTTCTTACTGTGTAAAAATTTAATATTTATGAAGCTCCAAAAACTTTTAGCCTTACTTCTTTTTGTAATTTCAAATGTGGTCTTTTCGCAGGAAAAGGTTAATCATACAGTATCAAAAGGAGAATCAGTTTACAGTATTGCTCAAAAATACAATGTAAAACCTTCTGAAATTTTAGCATTGAACCCAAAAGCTAAAAAGACGCTTCAGTTAAATATGGTTTTGCAGGTTCCATCGAGAAATAAAGTTGAAGAGAAAAAGCCAGAAACAGTTGATCATGAAGTTTTGGAAAAAGAAACTTTATACGGACTTTCGAAAAAATACAACACTTCTATTGAAAAAATAAAAGAAGCTAATCCCATTATCGAAACGGAAGGTTTGAAAATAGGGACTAAGCTTGCTATACCTGTTGGTGATGGTAAAACTGTTGCTTCAGTTGACTCAAAAGAGAAAAAAGTGTTGGTAAAAGAGCCAATTGTTCAAAAGGAAGAAATAAAAAAGGAACCTGTAACAGGTGACCATCTTGTGCATGAAGTGCAGACCAAAGAAACTAAATACGGTATTTCAAGAAAATACGGGCTTACTGTCAGTGAATTGGAAGCGCTTAATCCGGAAATAAAAAACGGATTGGCTGTTGGGGTTAAATTATCGGTTAAGAAAGGTGTAGCAAAAGAGATTACTGTTGCGGAAACAACTAAAGATACAAAAGCAGCTGATGCGGCCATTGAAAAAATTATTGAAAAATCTTCGGAAGCTAAGCAGGTAACAGAGAAAAAAACGGAGCAGAAGGAAACCGGAAAATCCGGAAGCCAATTCAAAATAATTGGTAAAGTTGAGTCTGATAAAAACGACGAAGTTGCAGAGGTTAAACCACAGATTGAGGAATCTGACGAAGTGGTGGATGAGGAAGCAGTTCAGGCTGAAGCACCTATTGCCGAAGTAGCGCCCTTATCTCCTGAAAATATGACAAAAGCTGAATTTTTGATTGCCAAAGCATCTGAAAATTTAGGAGCCAGATACCGTAGCGGTGCAACAGGAAACGGAGGTTTTGATTGTTCAGGCTTAATGTTCGCGACTTTTAAAAATATTGAAATGACATTACCGCGCTCATCCCGTGATATGGCAGCAAATGCAGGGATGAGAATCGCGAAGGAGCATGCGCAGAAAGGAGATTTAATCTTTTTTGCAACAAGGGGCAGAGGTGTAAGTCATGTAGGTATGATTACAGAAGTGACTGAAAACGATATTAAATTCATACACTCTTCAACCAGTTCAGGAGTTATCATATCATCCGTAAATGAACCTTATTATTCAAGACGTTTTGTGCAGATTAACAGGGTGTTGAAGGATAAAACAGAAGGGGTAAACTAAAATTATTTTAGGATTACATATTCAAAATTCAATTTTTCCGTTTCACCGTGGTAAGCTACTTCAATTTCACGGGTTTTTACGGCTCCCAGTCGTTCGATTGCTTTTTGTGAACGGATGTTTTCCGCTCCTATATGAAAATATACCTTATCCAGAAATTGAAAAGCGTAATCAAGCATTAGTTTTTTGACCTGCGGATTATAAGTTGAACCCCAGTAGTCTCTTCCGTAAAAAGTATATCCTATCAATATGCTTTTGTCTTCTTTGTTGAGGTCGTAAAAGCGTGTACTGCCTATGACTTTACCTGACTGATTGTCAATTGCTTTAAATGCTCCTCCGGATTGCATGGCGCCATCAAAAAAGTTCTGAAATACTTCTCTTTTGTATCGGTCTTTGTTAGGATGCTGTTCCCAGATTAACGGATCAGATGCGACTTGGTATAATTCTTCAAAATCAGAATCTTTCAAAGGTATTAGGCTTACCAAATCATTTTTTAAAACAGGCTGTAGGTTCATTTAAAATACTTCTGTTGTTTTTACCTGACAGTTTTTAGAAACCCATGTGCTGTCAAACTCAGAGATTTCACGTCTTTCGCCTTTATAAATGTAATATTCTTTTGGAGTGGAAGAATTGCCGGCACTTGGCATTTTGTTGACTATTTTTTCGTCAGGGCAATCTTTAATTAATTGTTTTTTCTCACTGCAGGTTGAGGCGGTTAATAGACTGAAAATTGATAAAATTGTTGATTTGAACATATAAAGAAAATAAAATATTCACAATAAAAAAGTCCGTTTCGGTTATTGAAACGGACTTTGGATAAATAATATAAAATTAGTTAGTTTCATCTTCGATAGAAGCTTCAGGGGCATTCTCTCTCACAGAGTCAATCCCGTTGTCTCTTCCTTGTTCGCTTTCGTACATCTGACTTGAACCAATGATTTGTCCGTTTCCGGCTTTTAAATTGAAATAGAATTTACCATTGCTTGCTGTTTTTTTGTCAAAGTTGGATTCGTCCTGTGAATTCTTTTTAACAGATTCGATTCCGTTGTCACATCCGCCTCTTGCAGCATAACCTTCGCTGGATAGGATTACCTGACCATTTCCGGCTTTTAAATTGAATTGGAACTCACCATTGGTTCTTTTAGAAATTACAAATTTTCCCATAGTTTTAATTGCGTTTTACTTAATTTGTAAGAAAGATAGTAAATTTTTTAAAACGGAAATAAAAAATCCGCCTCATTTTTGAAGCGGATTAATGAAATATGTATTAAATCTAACCGATTAATAATAAGTATAACGTCTTACTTTAGCGATATATTTAGCTAATCTTACAACTTGGTGGCTGTATCCGTACTCGTTATCGTACCATACATACATTACTACGTTTTTGCCATCAGCCGAAACGATTGTAGCATTACTGTCGAAAATTGACGGAGCAGATGATCCAACAATATCAGATGATACTAATTCGTTGTTTAATTCGTATTTGATCTGCTCTACAAGTTTGCCTTCAAGAGCATATTTTTTCATAATACCGTTTAATTCGTCACGTGAAGTTTCTTTTCCTACTTCCAGGTTTAAAACTACCAATGAACCGTTTGGAACCGGTACACGGATAGCATTTGAAGTTAATTTACCGGCTAAGCTTGGTAAAGCTTTGGCAACGGCACTTCCTGCACCTGTTTCTGTAATTACCATGTTTAAAGCTGCAGCTCTGCCGCGACGGTATTTTTTGTGCATGTTGTCAACCAGATTCTGGTCGTTTGTATAAGCGTGGATAGTTTCCAAATGACCTTTAACTACACCTAAAGTTTCCTCGATTGCAGCTAAAACTGGAGTGATGGCATTTGTTGTACATGATGCAGCCGACCAGATTTTAACTTCATCCGGGTTGTATTCTTCATGGTTTACACCGTGAACGATATTTGGAACACCTTTACCAGGAGCTGTTAATAAAACTTTATCAACACCTACCGAAGTTAAGTGACGGCTTAATGCTTCCTCAGTTGTGAAAGCTCCGGTATTATCAATAACTAAAGCGTTATTAATACCGTATTTTGTATAATCAATTTCTTCCGGAGTGTTTGCAGTAATAATGTGAACAGTAGTTCCGTTAACAATTAAAGCGTTGTTTTCAGGATCTGCCTGTACAGAACCTTCAAAATCACCATGTACTGAATCGTAGCGTAATAATGAAGCACGTTTTTCTAATAAAACTGCATCGCTTTTATCGCGCGTAACAATAGCACGTAAACGCAATTGTTGTCCTTTTCCTACTTTAGACATTAATTCTCTTGCCAATAAACGGCCAATACGTCCGAAACCATAAAGAACTACATCTTTTGGTTTGATTTCTTCAGTGTTTTTAGCGTCTTTTAGTTTGTCAATAACAAATGCAGTGGCATCGTTGTATTTGTCGTCTTCTAAATGGTATTCGTAAGTTAATTTACCAATATCCAAACGGGATGGTGGTAAATCCAAGGCCTGAATAGCTCTTAATATTTCAACAGAATCAAAAACATTGATTGGTTTTTGAACGAATTCACCCGCATAATCGTGTAAATTCATGATGTCGCTTACGTTACGGTCTAACAAATGGTTTCTGAATAAAACCATCTCAATTGATTTGTCGTACCATAAATCGCTTACGATTTTAATAAATTCAACAGCAGCTTTTCTTCTGTCAGCTTGAAAAGCCAGTTCTTTTTCATAAGTTGTATTGCTCATTTCTTTGAATAAAAAATTTGACGTTGCAAAAGTATCTATTTCAAACGTTTTCGTAAACTTTTTTGGCAAAAATTTCACATAAAAAAACCAGCCCTTAAAAGCTGGTTTTCAATTGGAATACTTTTGTAATGTTTATAGTAAGAAGCGTAATAATTCGCCTGAATTTGTAAGCATTTCTATTTGTGTTTTCTGATTGTCATTCTTCTTTGACAGTACTCTGGTTACAGTTTCTATATCGGTTGCCTTCACATTGTCAATTTTTAAAATGATACCTCCTTTTAACTGTTCAGCGTATTCAGTTAAATCTTCATTTGTTACTTCTTTGATTTTTACACCATAGCTTAATCGGAATCTTTTTTTGTCATTTGCGTCCAGATCTTCAAGCTCCAGTCCTTTTAAATCATAATTAACCAATTCTTTTTTGACTAATTTAACAGGTGTGCTCATCAACTTTCCATCACGTATAAAGCTGACTCTGACATCATCGTTTGGTCTTTTTGTGTTGATGTACGAAGTTAAATCGGCAAAAGTATTGATGTTTTTGTCGTCAAGCTTTTTGATGATATCTCCTGATTTTAACCCTGATTTTTCAGCTCCGGTTCCTTTTGATACTCTTGCGACCAATACTCCGGTGGTCTCAGATATTCCTCTGTCTTTTGCTACTGTAGCATTTAATTCGCCGGCCTCAATTCCTAAAACACCACGTTGCACATTGCCATATTCCATCAAATCCTCAACAATTTTGCGTGCTAAATTTGAAGGAACGGCAAATGAATAACCCGTGTAACTTCCTGTAGGCGATGAAATCATAGTGTTGATACCTATTAATTCTCCTCTTGTGTTTACTAAAGCTCCACCACTGTTTCCAGGGTTTACCGCTGCATCGGTTTGAATAAAAGACTGTATGCCCTGATTGCTCAAATCACGTGCTTTTGCAGAAACAATACCAGCTGTTACTGTGGAAGTTAGATTGTATGGGTTTCCTACCGCTAGCACCCATTCACCCACTTTTATTTGGTCTGAATTGCCAAAAGTAGCAGCTGGTAAATCTTCATTTGCATCAATTTTTAATAAAGCAATATCCATTTTGCTGTCGGTTCCTATAAGTTTTGCTTTATATGTTTTATTGTTGTTGAGTGTAACCTCTAACTCAGTTGCGTTTTGTATCACGTGGTTGTTGGTGACAATATAACCGTCTTTGCTGATTATAACCCCTGAACCTGTTCCCACCTGGGTTTGCTGCTGACCGCCTCTGTAGCCGTAAAAGAATTCCATTAAAGGATCAGAAGGCACATTGTAAACGGTTTTGTTTTTTACGTGAACTACAGTATGTACTGCTTTTTCCGCTGAAACGGTAAAATCTATATTTTCGGCACCAAAGCCTACTGTGCGGGCAATGTTGTCTGGTGCAATTGATAGTTTTGATTCGGCTGATGAATTCTCAATAAATAATTTATAGCCGCCTAAAGTGGTTGCTCCACTGATTAAAGAAATTAAAAATAAGCTTCCAAATTTTCTCATAAGTTCATCTTTTGGGTTTGTATTTATAAACGTAAAATTATAATTTTCTTATATCGGTTCTATAGCTTTAACGCTCGTTTAACAATCTTTAACTTTGCATTAATATTTGTAATTTTGAAATCTGTAATTAGAGTAAGACATTTGTATTGTTGTTTAAATGGCTTATTTCAATAAACTTTGCACAAATGAAAATTACTTTTTATAAATATCAAGGAACCGGAAATGATTTTGTAATCATTGATAACCGTAGTTTGTTTTTTCCCAAAAATGATACCAAACTAATCAATTTCCTTTGCGACAGAAGGTTTGGGATAGGTGCTGACGGTTTGATGCTGCTTGAAAGTGACAATTCGACAGATTTTAAAATGGTTTATTATAATTCTGACGGGAATGAAAGTTCGATGTGCGGTAACGGCGGACGTTGTTTGGTGGCTTTTGCAAAACAAATGGGAGTGATTAAGAGTGAGGCTGCTTTTATGGCTGTTGATGGTCTGCACCATGCTTCTATTGATAGTGATGACATTGTTTCATTACAAATGATAGATGTTGATAAAGTAAATACGAACTCTGATTATGTTTTTTTGAATACTGGTTCTCCGCACCATGTTCAATTGGTTGAAGATTTGAAAATTTTTGATGTTAAAAACGAAGGAGCAAAAATACGTTACGGAGAATTGTACGGTCAGGCAGGAAGCAATGTCAATTTTGTTGACCAAGTAGGTGAAAATGAATTTTCTATTCGTACCTATGAGCGTGGGGTTGAAGATGAAACTTTGTCGTGCGGTACCGGTGCAACAGCTGTGGCAATAGCGATGAAGGATTTAGGAAAAGCAGATTCGAATGAAATTGTTATAAATGTAGAAGGAGGACAGCTGAAAGTGTCTTTTGATAAAGAAGGGGATACCTATAGAAATGTTCATTTAATAGGACCTGCGCAATTTGTGTTTAAGGGAGAAATTGAAATCTAAGCCGGCCGATGATTACTTTAAAAGGAGAAAATATCTATTTGAGAGCCTTGGAACCAGAGGATCTGGAGTTTGTTTTTGCAATAGAAAATGATGAAACTATTTGGGAGGTAAGTAATACACAAACGCCTTATTCCCGTTTTCTGATCAAACAGTATTTAGAAAATGCACATCAGGATATTTATGAAGCCAAGCAGCTTAGACTTGCTGTTTGTACGAATGAGGATAAAAAAGCTGTCGGGTTGATTGATTTGTTTGATTTTGACCCTAAAAATCATCGGGCAGGAATTGGTATTGTAATCCAAAATGAAATTCATAAAAATAAAGGGATAGGCAAAGAAGCCTTAAGTCTTTTGATTGATTATGCTTTTAAACAATTGAATTTGCATCAGCTTTATGCTAATATTGGAGTAAATAATGAAATCAGTTTAAAGCTTTTTACTACTTTTGGGTTCCAAAAAATCGGAATTAAGAAAGATTGGGTTTATCTGCGGGGTAAATACGTTGATGAAGCCATTTTTCAATTGATTAATACACAACAATAAACATTATAACTTTGAAGAAGAAATTATTATTAGGAGTTGGAATCCTTGGACTTGCTTTAGCCACTTTTGTATATTTTAAAGCTTTTTCCGGCAATACTAAATTTGATGCAGCGGAAGAATATATTTTTATTCCTACCGGTTCTACTTATGAAGATGTGCTTAAAATACTTTCGACAGAAGTTAAGGATATAGATAATTTTAAATTTATTGCTGAAAAGCGTTCTTATAACGAAAATGTTTTTCCGGGCCGTTTTTTATTGAAGAAAGGAATGGGGAGTTTTCAAATTGTATCGGCACTTCGTCATAACATGCCTTTAAGTCTTTCTTTTAATAATCAGGAAATCCTTGAGAAATTTGTATCCAGAGTTTCATCTCAGATCGAAGCTGATAGTTTGAGTTTGATGAAATCATTTAAAGATCCGGAATTTTTAAGTCAAAACGGTTTTACTGAAGACAATGTTTTGGGGATGTTTATTCCTAATACTTATGAATTAAAGTGGAATACATCGGCAGATAAGTTCCGTGATAAGATGTTGGATGAATATAAGGATTTTTGGAATCAGGAACGTTTGGCAAAAGCGAAGGCTTTGAATTTAACACCGCAGCAGGTAATTGCTTTAGCGGCTATTGTTCACAAAGAGTCCGTTAAAGGAGATGAAAGACCCCGTGTGGCCGGTGTTTATTTGAACAGATTGAGAACTGAAATGCCTTTGCAGGCTGATCCGACAATTATTTATGCCATTAAGAAAAACACTAACGATTTTGATCAGGTTATCAAACGCGTTAAAGGAGATATGCTTTTTGTTAATTCTCCTTATAATACCTATAAAAACTTAGGATTGCCTCCAGGGCCAATAGCTATGCCTGATATTTCTGCAGTGGATGCTGTATTGAATTATGAAAAGCATAATTATATTTATTTTTGTGCCAGTGTGGAAAGAAGAGGTTATCATGATTTTGCAGAAACCTATGAAGAGCATCAGGTTAATGCAAAAAAATATACTGAATGGGTGAATAAGCTAGGTTTGTAAAGTATTTGATAAAGATATTTTTGAAATGCAGTCAGATTTCTTCTGATTGCATTTTTTATTGTTAATAACTTTTTTTAGTCGGAATTATTAGTGTTTTCGCAGTGTGAAGGGCTGTTAACAAAAAATTGTGTATTTTTTTACAAAAATTGCCGTATCTTTGCCTAGTGAAATTTTCTGACAATGATAGAGTTAGTTCAAAAAATACAACTGCTCTTAGTTAGAAAGAAAATTTTTTTTATGACAAAAAAACAAATATTCTATTTCGGATTATTTGCCTCAATCATCACCCTAAGTTCTGGTTTTAGACCATTCAAATCTGAGTTATTTCCTTGGTTTCACGTATTTGAAAAACATGGAATTTATACTGTACCTACAGAAGTGGAGGTGGGTCAAAAGTTTTTTGACGTGCCATTTACAGGAAAAACCTTTATAGGTTTTCAGCAAAGCTTAGCAGTCCGCGAATCACATGGTAAATACAATAAAGTGAATACTTTAGGGTATTTAGGTAAATACCAGTTTGGTTCACAGACGCTGGAAAGTTTAGGAATAAGCGACGAAGAGAAATTTTTACGCAGCAGAAAATTACAGGAAAAAGCATTTCTGGCCAATTTAGCACGTAATAAATGGGAACTGCGTCGTGAAATTGCCAGATATGCCGGAAGAACTATTCAAGGTATTCCTATTACCGAATCAGGTATCCTGGCAGCTGCGCATTTAGGCGGACCGGGATCTGTTAAGCGATTTTTAAGAACGAATGGGAATCGTAAGTTTAAAGACGGTTATGGGACTTCTATAACGGAGTACCTAAAAGAATTTGCCGGTTATGACACAAGTTGCGTCGAACCTAATAAGCAGGCAAAAGCCAGACACTATATTTATTAATAGTGTTTATGGATAATGAAAATGCAAGGTCGGTTATGTAAATCGACCTTTTGTTTTTTCCAGTCTTTTACAGTAAGTGTTTTAATGTATTCTGTTGGGAGTGTAATGTCGCAAGCTACACATAAATGAGTGTTGGGTTGTAAAATCTGAACCAAATCTTCCATAAGCTTGTTGTTTCTGTATGGAGTTTCGATAAATAACTGAGACTGGTTTTTATCAAATGATAATTTTTCGAAGTTTTTTAATGCCTGTTTCTTTTCTCCTTTGTCAATGGGTAAGTAACCGTTGAAAGCAAAACTTTGACCATTCATTCCTGAAGCCATCAATGCCAATAAAATAGAACTGGGTCCAACCAGTGGCACAACCTGGATGCCTTTTTCGTGAGCTAATTTTACAATTACTGCGCCTGGGTCTGCTACGCCAGGACATCCGGCTTCACTCATAAGACCCACGTTTTGTCCATTCAATAAAGGTTGAATGAATTCCTGGTGTTCATGATCTTCAGTGTGTTTGTTTAATACATCGATTATTAATTCGGGTTGTTTTTTTTCCGGATGTACAGATTTTATGAAACGACGAGCCGTTTTTTCGTTTTCTACTATGTAATGATTGATGAAATCAATCGTTCTTTTGATGGTTACAGGTAATACATCTTCAGGTGTTGATTCTCCTAAGGTAGTTGGAATTAAATATAATTTTCCTAAAAATGCGGCTGGTTTCATGGATGTAAAATTTATTGGTCCCAAAAATAATTAAAACTATGCACTTTAGTGCATTTTTCCTTTTAGGTTCTAAAAAAATAGCCACGAATTTCACGAATCTTCACAAATTAATTCGTGCTGATTTGTGAAATTTGTGGCAAATGAATTAATTGTTGTTGTTTTGGTGAGCTTTCAGCCTTAAAGGCTTTTTGTCTATTGTTGTATGTCAATATATGTTCCTTCGGCTAATTTGTTATTTAAAAACAAATTAATTATGGAGATGTCATAGATTTTGTTTTATTTGCAAAAGAAACAATTTTTACGCTATGAAAAAATACGATTGGAAAGAAATTTTTAGAAGCATTGGTATAGGTCTTTTAGTGCTTCTGTTTATCTATGCAATGGTTTTTAGAGGGTTTTAATTTTTTTGAAGCTTAGTTGCAATAGAGTTGCAAGCTTCATCAAGCATGTCGTAAACCTTTTCAAAACCGTCCTGGCCTCCATAGTAGGGGTCAGGGACGTCTACACGCTCTCCTGGGAATATTTCTTCTAAAATAAGCTGGACTTTGTTTTTGTGATTTTCGCTTTCGGCTTGAGATAAAACGTCTTTGTAATTTTGATTATCCATAACATAGATGTAGTCAAAATTTTCAAAATCAGTCTTTTTAAATTTTCTGGCTTTTTGATACGTTATATCAATTCCTCTGTTTCTTGCGGTTTGGATAGAGCGTTTGTCAGGTTGTTCGCCTGCATGCCAGCCTCCTGTTCCTGCTGAATCAACTGTGAATTTTTCTGATAGTTTAGAACGCAAAATACCTTCTGCTAATGGAGAGCGACAAATATTCCCCAAGCATACCATCAGAATTTTTTTAGCCATTATAAAGAAAGTTTTTTGTTGATGTCTTCAACAAATTTCTTGAATTGTTTGTCAGTGGTAACTAAATTGTCAACCGTTTTACAAGCGTGTAAAACCGTAGCGTGGTCACGGTCACCAATTTGCGAGCCAATATTTGCTAAAGAGGCCTTTGTGAACTTCTTGGCAAAGAACATTGCAAGCTGACGTGCCTGAACAACATGGCGTTTTCTGGTTTGTGACTGTAACGTAGCTACATCCAATTGGAAATAATCCGAAACCACTTTTTGAATATAATCAATTGAAATCTCACGCTTAACATTCTTAACAAATTTCTCAACAACTTGTTTGGCTAAATCAATCGTTACTTCTTTTTTGTTGAAAGAAGATTGTGCAATTAATGAAATAATAGCGCCTTCAAGTTCGCGTACATTTGATTTGATGTTGCGGGCTACATATTCAATAATTTCATCAGGCATTTCCACACCGTCACGGAACAAAATGTTTTTAAGGATAGAAACTCTTGTTTCGTAATCAGGTTGGTGTAATTCAGCTGATAATCCCCATTTGAAGCGAGATAACAAACGTTGTTCGATATCCTGCATGTCTACAGGGGCTTTATCAGAAGTCAGGATAACCTGTTTCCCATTTTGGTGTAAATGATTGAAGATGTGGAAAAATACATCTTGTGTTCCTGATTTTCCAGAAAGGAACTGCACATCATCAATGATTAATACATCGATTAATTGGTAGAAATGAATGAAATCATTTCGAGTATTTTTCTTAACAGAGTCTATATATTGCTGCGTGAAAATTTCAGCTGAAATGTATAAAACGGTTTTTTCAGGGAATTTTTCTTTGATTTCTACACCAATTGCATGTGCTAAGTGTGTTTTCCCTAATCCAACGCCTCCAAAGATTAATAATGGATTGAAAGAAGTACCTCCCGGTTTGTTTGCAACAGCCATACCGGCACTACGAGCTAAGCGATTTGAGTCTCCTTCAAGGAAATTGTCAAAACTATAACTTGCATTTAATTGTGATTCGATTTTTATGTTACGAATGCCTGGGATGATAAACGGGTTTTTTAACTCAGGGTTTTTTTGTTGTACAGGGACATCAATTTCTTGAGTTTTAACCGGAGTTCTATCGGCACTAGGGATTTGCTGTGTGAATGGAAGTTTGTTCCCGTAAGGGTTTTCCATTTTAATTTTATATAGTAACTTCGCGCTTTTACCAAGTTCTTTTTGTAATGCTACTTTTAATAACTTAACATAGTGTTCTTCCAGCCATTCGTAGAAGAATTTAGAAGGTACCTGAATATATAAAGCGCTGTCAGTAAGCTCCACTGCCTTAATAGGTTCAAACCATGTTTTGTAAGCTTGCTCCTGAATGTTGTCCTTTATAAAAGACAGACAATTAGCCCATACTGATTCCGCAGTTTTATTCATTGTATGCATTCTTATACTTGTTAGTTTTTAGTTTTTTTCTTGATTCAAATAAGTCAAGAAGTTGAGTGGATTGGGAAAGCAAATATCCTTGATAAAATCTTTAAAAAAAAATTTTTTTCATATTGATTTTATCAAAAAATTGTCTTATGACTGTTTGTTGGGGTTAACAAAGGGTGAAATTTTTTTTAAGAAAATGCGTATGAAAATTCATGAAATTCAAGTGCGGGTTCGCTATGCTGAAACCGATCAAATGGCTGTAGTGTACCACGGTAATTACGCTCAGTATTTTGAAATGGGACGTGTGGAGTGGTTGAGAAACCTGGGGGTTTCGTATAAATGGATGGAAGAAAACGGAATTATGCTTCCGTTGGTTTCTTTGTCTATGAATTATAAAAAACCGGCGCGTTATGATGATTTATTAACAATACGGACAATCTTTAAAAGTCAAAAATCAGTCAAAATTGAATTTGATTATGAAGTGTTCAATGAAACGGGTGAGTTATTAACAACCGGTAATTCAATTTTGGTGTTTGTAGATGCCAAAACCGGACGTCCAACTTTGCCTCCTGAGTATCTAAAAGAATTGATTGTCGAAGCTTAAAGTTCTTCAATTTCCACTTCAAATAAATTAGTGAAAATGTCGAAAATCATTTCGGCATTTTTTTTACGGGTTGAAATTTCGATCTGGCAGCTTTCTTCCATTTTCTGGGAAACAATGTTGAGGTTCTTTTCTTTGATAACACGCATGACTTTATTCATGTTTTTGTAATCGAAAGTAATGCTGAAATGTATATCTATTGTTTTTTCAATAATAGCCGATGCTTCCAAAGCTAGCTTTGCACCTTCGCGATAAGCGGAAATAAGTCCGCCAACGCCTAATTTTACTCCACCAAAATAACGGACTACTACCACTAAAACATTAGTGACATCAAACGATTGAATTTGTCCGTAAATAGGCATGCCGGCGCTGTTGTTGGGTTCTCCGTCATCGTTGGCGCGGTATTGGGTTTTTGTTGTGCCTAATTGCCAGGCATAACACCAATGGCGTGCAGAAAAATGTACTTTTTTTAAATGTTCAATATGGGATTTGATTTCTTCTTCTGAAGTAACAGGGAAAGCATATCCGTAAAACTTGCTGTTCTTTTCTTTAAACAATGTTTCGGGCGAAGCTTCTTCTATAGTTTTATATGTGTCGGTTGTACTCAATGGAATAATTTGAGTGCAAAAGTATTATATTTTTATTTTAAATGCTGTCTTAAAGTTTAGACAGTGCGGGGAATGGAATTTCTTTTTTTGAAAAAAGATCAGTGATATCTTCTGAACCAACTTGTAAATTCCAGACATGCATTCCTAAAGACGCAGCGATATCAGTATTGGTCTTTTTGTCGTCAATAAACAAAGTGCGTTTTGGGTTTAATTCATGTTTGTTGATAATGAAACTGAAAGCTTCTGGTTCCGGTTTGCGGTAACCTATCTCAAAAGAAAAATACACTTTTTCAAAGCATTGATAAAATTCACGGGCAAAAGTCATTCCTACCCGATGTTCAAATTTTGCGATATGAATCTCATCGGTATTGCTTAAAAGGAATAAACGGTATTTGTGTGATAATTTTTGAAGAAACTCTAATCGAGCCAAAGGGAAGTCAATCAAAACAGAATTCCAGGCAGCTCTGATATCATCTATCGAAGCATTGGGCATTAGTTTTTTCATTTCAATCATGAATTGAACTTCGGTGATTTTTCCTTTTTCAAATTGTTGATTTACTTTATCTATTTCTTCATTCCAGGATTGTAAGCCAAGCTTTTTTAACGCTTCTAAAGATGCATTTTTATCTAAATCCATTAATACATCGCCAAAATCGAAAATAATAGTATTAATCATAATTTGAAAAAATTAAAAGTTCATCATCTATTATAATTTCTCTTTTTACAAGTTTTCCACTTATCTCCGGAGCTTTCGTTCCATTTGGAAAAGAGTTTTTACCTCTGAAAATTCGGGCTTCATCCCATACATTTTCATTGATAAAACCTTGTAAAGTTTTGCTTCCACCTTCAATAATTACTGATTGAATATTGTTTTGATATAGTGTTTCAATTATTTGATTTACGGTATTTTTTGTAAAATCAATTGTTGATTCGTCTATCAAAATCGTAGAAGCCGAATTATCAAATATATGACTTTCTTTTGAAATTTTATGCTTTCTGTCTAAAACTACTCTTACAGGATTGTTTCCGGACCAATCCCTGACATTCAATTTTGGATTGTCATCAATCACAGTTTGGGTGCCTACAAGTATTGCTTGTTCTTCGGTTCGCCATTTATGAACCAATTGACGGGAGTATTGATTGGTAATCCATACAGGTTTATTTTCTTCCTTGGTTGAGGGTGAAATAAACCCGTCAATGGTTTCGGCCCATTTTAAAATAATATAGGGACGTTTTTTTTGATGAAAAGTAAAAAAGCGTTTGTTTAATAAATTGCATTCGTTTTCTAAAACGCCAACAATTACATTGCATCCTGCATTTTTAAGCTTTTCAATTCCTGCACCGCAAACTTTTGCAAATGGGTCAATGGTTCCTATGACTACATTCGGGATTTGATGTGCGATTATTAAGTCGGCACAAGGTGGAGTTTTTCCAAAATGGCTGCAAGGTTCCAAACTTACATATATGGTTGATTCTTTTAGAAGCGATTTGTCTTTGACCGAATTTACGGCATTGACTTCAGCATGTGGTTCGCCGGCTTTTCTATGCCAGCCTTCGCCAATGATTTTGTTATTGTGAACAACTACACTGCCTACCAAAGGATTGGGATAAGTGGTTCCTAAACCATTTTTAGCTAATTCGATGCAACGCGATATGTATTTTTGATGTATCTTCACATCACAAAAATAAGCTTTTAATTTTATGTTGATTAGAGAAATACAGGCACAGGATAATATTCAGGTAGCCAAAGTTGTCCGAACTGTTCTGGAAGAGTTAAATGTGCCAAAAGTTGGTACAGCTTATGCTGACCCTGAACTTGATACTATGTATGAAGCGTATCAAAAACCAAATTCAGCATATTTTGTTGTGGAAAATGAAGGCATAATCATAGGAGTGGCGGGGATTTCACCTTTGGCTAATGGTACTCCGGATGTTTGTGAGTTACAAAAGATGTATTTTCTTCCTGAGACAAGAGGTTTAGGGATAGGTTCACAAATGATGGAGGTGTGTTTAACAAAGGCAAAAGAATTAGGGTTCAAGCAATGTTATTTGGAAACCATGCCTTATATGGAAGCCGCGCAAAAATTGTATCGAAAAACCGGATTCGAATATTTAGATAAACCTATGGGGTGTACAGGGCATTCGGCATGTCCGGTTTGGATGATAAAAACGTTGTAAAAGGACAAATGCAAAATAGCAAACTCCAAATAACAAATAACTAGAAATTTCAAAATGCTGTTAAAAGAATACAAGACCCAGTTTACCAACGAACTGATTTCTATTTATGATGAAAAAGAAATAGAGAGTTTTTTTTATATTGTTTTAGAAGCTTTTCATCAAATGAAGCGTATCGATTTTGCAATGCAACCAGATTTCGAATTAGATGTTGTGCAGTTGCTGCAATGGGAAACGGTTTTGTCGCAATTAAAAGAGCAAAAACCTATTCAGTATATTCTTGGCGAGACGGAGTTTTTCGGGTTGCCTTTTTATGTTAATGAAAATACACTTATTCCAAGACCGGAAACGGAAGAATTGGTCGATTGGATTTTATCAAATAACCAAATTATCAAATCAACGAATCCTCTAAAGATATTGGATATTGGTACCGGAACAGGTTGTATTGCTATTTCATTGGCTGAAAATTTGCCTAATGCCGAAGTATATGCGCTAGATGTTTCTGAAAAAGCTTTAGAAGTTGCTAAGAGAAATGCCAGGACTAATAATGTTGATGTGCATTTTTTGCATCAAAGTATTTTGGAAATCGAAGATTTAGGTCAGCAATTTGATATTATTGTTTCTAATCCGCCATATGTACGAAATCTTGAAAAAGAAGAAATCAAGAAAAACGTATTAGATTACGAACCTCATTTAGCGTTGTTTGTTGAAGATGATGATGCTTTATTGTTTTACAGAAAAATAACGCAATTGGCTCAAAAAAATCTTTCAAATAGTGGAGCACTTTACTTTGAAATTAATCAGTATTTGGGCAAGGAAATGATAAGTCTTTTAGAAAATCATCACTTCTCGAATATTGAACTTAGAAAAGATATTTATGGTAATGATAGAATGATTAGAGGATGTTTCTAAATTATTTTTTAAAATTTAATACAGCTCTAATCTCATTCATTTTTTGATTTCTTTCAAAAGAAAAAGTCCCTTCCGATTTTTCCAAATAGTTGTAAATCATGAGGCAGTTGTTCAATGTGTTGACATATTCTTCAGAATCTTTTTCTGATTTTTTAAACAAAGAATAAAAAATGTTAGCTAAATCTTCCCAATGTGCTGGATTGATGTTTTTTTCAAATTGTAAAAAATGAATAAAATCATCAGGGTGTATTTCGTTAAAAGTAATGCTGTTTATATTAAGTGTTGTAAGTAATGTTGTGTTAACTTCTTCAGCTATTTGATTTGAAAATTCAACATCATTCAATTTTAAAATTTTAGAAAATAGTTTGTTGAGTAATAAACCAATTTTTTCAATTTGCTTTTCTATATGATCTCTTTGTTCCATTTGTGTAATTTTTATTCGTAACGTAACGCCTCAATAGGATCTAATTTGGATGCTTTTAAAGCCGGATAAGAACCAGAAACAATAGCCACAATAAAGCAAACAATAAATGCTGAAATAATTGCCAACCATGGAACGGCAAACTGGAATTCTATTAGTGTAGCAATTAGATAGCCTATTGAGATTCCTAAAACGACACCTAGTAAGCCTCCTAGTTGACCAATAACTAATGTTTCCATAAAAAACTGAATCGCTATAGTACTTCTTTTGGCTCCTAAGGCTTTTCTAGTCCCTATTTCTCGGGTACGTTCGGTTACAGAAACCAACATGATATTCATTAAGGCAATAGTGGAACCAAAAATGGTAATCACACCAATAACCCATGCAGAAATATCAAGGTATTTTGTAATGTCTAAAATTTTGTTGATCAAATCATCACTTCGGGACAATCCAAAATTTGCATCTTCCAACGGACTTAATTTTCTGACTTTTCGCATAGTGATGGTGGCGTTGTCCACAGCTTCATCAAGCAATTCTTTTTTGTCAACCATTACACTAACCGAATAGTTAATGTTGGGAGCTGTAAACATGGTTCTTGCAACTTGTATAGGAATCAATACTCTTAAATCCTGACTGTTACCAAAGGTTGAACCTTTCTCTTTTAAAACACCAATAACTTTAAACTTAGTGCCACGAATCGAAATGGTTTTGTCTATAGGGTTTATGTCGGCTAATAGTTTTTTTTCAAAATCAGAACCTAAAATGCAAACTGGATTGTTGTTTGAAATATCAAATCCGGTAAAATTTCTTCCTTTAACGACTTCTAACCCTGAATTTGTTGTGAAATTTTCGTCAACACCTAAAACGGAAACTTCGGGATCGGTCTTATCATTTTCATATTTTACTTCAGCAGTAGTAGTAGCAGTAAATGATACCGAAGTAAATGTCATTGGATAATTGTATTTGGCTTTGAATTCTTGTGTTTCAGGATAAGAAATGATAGGGTTTATTTTTTCTCTTTCTCCACCATGCCTTCTTGAAAGGTTGTCGTATTGGTTGATTGTAAAAGTATTGGCTCCCATTGAGGCAAAATCCTTGGAAATAGTATTCTCTAAAGCCGAAACTACGGTTAAAATACCTACTAGGGCAGTAATACCAATAGCGATTATTAACACAGTTAAAATTGTTCGTAATAATTGTGCTTTGATTGAGCCTAAAGCAATTTTTATGTTTTCTTTTACTAATCCTACCATGCTATATTTGTCATATAATGGGCTATTTTGTTACAATATAGATGTAAATTTTACATTTCGTTTAAAATGTAAGATATTTGCGTTTGATTTTTGGTATTGGAATTTTCATATTTAACAATCCAAAAATCTAATAATCTAACATACATAATTTAATATCCATATGAAACCTTCAATTCCAAAAGGGACTCGTGATTTTTCTCCTGCCGAAGTAGCAAAACGAAACTATATTTTCAATACGATTAGAAAGCATTTTGAACGTTTTGGATTTCAGCCTATTGAAACACCTACTTTTGAAAATTCAGAAACATTGATGGGGAAATATGGAGAAGAAGGCGACCGATTGATCTTTAAGATTTTAAACTCAGGAAATTATTTTTTTAACAAAAAGAAAATCGAATTGCCTAAATCAATCGAATCATTACAAGTGAATTCTGCAGAAACGATTTCGGTTGATGAATTGATTGAATTGAATCAGTTTACTAATAAGATTTCTGAAAAAGCACTTCGTTATGATTTAACTGTTCCTTTTGCCCGTTATGTGGTACAACATCAAAACGAAATAGAATTTCCGTTTAAGCGTTACCAAATTCAGCCGGTATGGCGTGCTGACCGACCTCAAAAAGGACGTTTCAGAGAGTTTTATCAATGTGATGCTGATGTGGTAGGTTCTACATCGCTGTGGCAAGAGGTGGAATTAGTGCAATTGTATGATGCTGTTTTTTCTGATTTGGGATTAAAAGGGGTAACGGTAAAAATCAATAACCGTAAAATTTTGTCTGGAATTGCTGAGGTTATTGGTGCTTCGGATAAATTAATTGATTTTACAGTTGCGTTAGATAAATTAGATAAAATAGGTGAAGATGGTGTCAAGAAAGAAATGCTTGAAAAAGGTATTTCTGATGAAGCTATTGAAAAAGTACAACCGTTATTTAACTTCACAGGAACAATAACTGAAAAATTAGAAAAGCTTTCTCAATTATTAGCTACTTCAACCGAAGGATTAAAAGGAGTAGAGGAATTACGATTTATTTGTGAAAATGTTTTGGAAATAGGTCTTCAGGATTCAAAGTTGGATTTGGATGTGACTTTGGCAAGAGGATTGAATTATTACACAGGAGCTATTTTTGAAGTTTCAGCTCCGGAAGGTGTTGCTATGGGATCCATAGGAGGAGGAGGTCGTTATGATGATTTAACCGGAATCTTTGGATTAAAGAATGTGAGTGGTGTGGGTATTTCATTTGGATTGGACAGAATTTATTTGGTTGTAGAAGAATTGGGATTATTCCCTGAAACAGTTACATCGACATCAAAAGCTATTTTCTTAAATTTTGGTGAAACTGAAGCCAAATATGCAATGAAAGCGATTGCGAAATTGCGTAACGAAGGAATAAAAGTTGAATTGTATCCTGATAACGCCAAAATAGGTAAGCAATTTCAATATGCTGATAAACGCGGTATTCCTTTTGCAATTATTGTGGGTGGGGAAGAAGTGATAAATAATGTCTACAATATTAAAAATCTAGCTTCCGGTGAGCAACAAACTGTTGGTTTTGAAGAATTAAAAGATAGATTAAAATAATAAAAGTCCTTCGAAAGAAGGATTTTTTATTTAGTATTATTTCTAGGATGAAAATTCTGCATCACTTGGTTTAGATGTTTTCTGTCAACATGCATGTAAATTTCTGTAGTAGTGATGGATTCATGGCCTAACATCAACTGTATTGAACGTAAATCGGCTCCGTTTTCTAATAAATGCGTGGCAAATGAATGTCTGAAGGTATGTGGACTAATGATTTTGTTGAGGTTGATTTTTTTGGCTAAATCCTTGATAATAGTAAAAACCATTGCTCTGGTGAGTTGTCTTCCTCTTCGGTTTAAAAACAAGGTGTCCTCGTGTCCTTTTTGGATAGGTAGTTGTATTCGGATAGTGGTTTTGTAAATCTCAATGTATTTTTGAGTTAAGTCGCTTATAGGAACAAAGCGCTGTTTGTTGCCTTTTCCTGTGATTTTTATAAAACCTTCTTCAAAAAACAAATCCGAAATTTTTAATGTAACCAATTCCGAAACGCGTAACCCACAGCCATAAAGTGTTTCGAGCATGGCTCTGTTTCGTTCTCCTTCTGCGGTTGATAAATCTATGGCAAAAATCAAACTGTCTATATCCTGAATGTTTAAAGTATCGGGTAGTTTTCTTCCCAAGCGCGGACTTTCAATTAACTCTAGTGGATTGTCCTGGCGGTAATCTTCAAAAATTAAATACCCAAAAAAGCTTTTGAGTCCTGAAATCAATCGGGCTTGACTCCTGGGGTTAATGTCTTTGGATACAAAATAAATGAATTCCTGTATGGTTTCTTCTTTTATGGCAACAGGACTGATTTCAATATTGTTTTCTAAAAGATAATTACAGAGTTTTTCTACATCCATTACATAGCTATCAATTGAATTTTTAGATAAGCCTCTTTCGATTTTTAAATAGGATTGATAGTTTTTGATGTAAGAAGTCCAATTCATGAAGGCAATTTAGTAAAAATGAAGCATAAAAAAATCCCGACGAATCGGGATTTAAACATAATAATTCAAAAAGAATTAGAATTTGTAGATTAAACCGAAGTTAATATTGCTGAAGTTTAAACCAATGTTGAATCCGCTATCAGCTTTTGCACCATCTACATCAGCTTTTGAAGATGAATAACCTAAGATACCAACTGAAGTCTCTAATGCAAAATTATCAGAGAAGAAATAGTTGAAACCTGGAGCTACATTCACTGACAAAGTGTTGATGTCTACTCCATTACCAAATGGGATTAATTGTCCCATGAATTTAGCGTACTCTGTGCTTGTAGTTGCATAGTTTACGTTTAATTCAGCAAACGGAGCGAATTTTGCAGTTTTTACATAATATCTACCAAAAGCTCCAAAAGAAGTTGTTTTGTTTTCAACTTTATCATTGCTGTCGTTAGCTTCGATTTTTGAATTACCAAATCCAAGACCTAAACCAATTGCTACATTGTCAGTAACAAAATAACCAAATTTAGGAGCAACAACAAATGAAGTTTCCTTAGCGTCCATAGATTTCATGTCAGTAGTTCCAAATGAAGCAGTTCCTGATAAAAACATACTACCTTTTTCAAAACCTTCTCCATTAGATTCTTGTGCATTAGCAAAACCAAATGCAAATACTGCAGCAGCAGTTAATAATAATTTTTTCATGTTAAAATTTGATTTTTAAAAATTCATGCGAATTTATATAATTTTAATATGAGGATTCCCGTTGGGTTTAAAAGTTTTTAACAATTTTTTATTTGTTAAAATTTTGGATTTATTTTTGTTTTTAAGATTTTTTTTGGGTTTTTATGGTGGTATATTGTTGTTTTTGGTTTTTTTTAGAAAAAAAAAGAGCCTCTGTTAAGAAGCTCTCGTTTTTTGTAAGTCGGTTGTATTAGAATTTATACCCTACAGATAATGCAAGTACGTTACTTTTAGAGTCAAAATCGTTCTCGTCTACAATGTTGCTCATACCGATTGAATATCTTAAAGAGCCAAAAAGGTTATCAGTAAAATTATAACCTGCACCAAGATTTAATGAAATTGCAGTAGATTTTGAATCATCTTTGAAATCAACTACAGTTTCACCGTCAAAAGTAGCTTCAGCTTTTGTTAAAAAGCCTATCTGAGGTCCAGCTTCAATACTAAGTTTTTCAGTTGCGTAAAATTTAGCCATTACGGGTAAATTTATATAGTGTAAATCCCAAATTAATTTTTCTGATTCACCGTCAACATCTTGTTTGCCTCCTTCAACAGAATATAGTAATTCAGGTTGAATAGCAAACTTGTCGTTTAATTTAATTTCAGCAAAGCCACCAACATGAAATGAAGGTCTCATTTTCATATCAGAATCAACAAAAGCATCTTCGATGTCACCTGAAAGATTTCCTAAGTTTAAACCAGCTTTAACCCCAAATTTAGTTTCCTGTGCATTAGCGAAGCCAAATGTAAATACAGCTGCTGCAGTTAATAATAGTTTTTTCATGTTACAATTTGATTTTTAAAAATTCATGCTAATTTATAGAATTTTAAGTTAGGCATTTGTGTTGGGCTGAAAAGTTTTTAACAATTTATATTTGTTAAAATTTTAAAATTGCAATAATTGTAGGTTTTTGATGTTTTTTATAAAAAAAGAGAGAGCTTCCGTTAAGAAGCTCTCTCTTTTGTAAGTTGATAATATTAGAATTTATATCCTACAGATAAAGAGAAAACATTGTTTTTAACATCTACATCATCTGCATCAACAACTTGTGATAAACCTAAGTTGTATCTTAAACCTGCTGAAATGTTGTCAGTAAAATTATATCCAAGACCTAAATTTACACCAAAATCAGTTGATTTTAACTCATCTTTGATGTCTATATCATCACCAGAATCTGGTTTAGCTTTTGCAGATACTAAGAATCCTACTTGAGGACCAGCTTCAACACTGAACTTTTCTGTAGCGTAGAATTTAGCCATTACAGGGATGTTGATATAATCAACATTGTAAGTTCCACCGTCAGCTTTTCCTCCTTGAGCAGAGTATAATAACTCAGGTTGTAAAGCAAATTTGTCGTTTAATTTGATTTCAGCGAAACCACCTACATGGAATCCAACTTTAGAATCTATACCGTCAGCATCATCTCCTGACCAGTCAGCTAAGTTTAAACCGGCTTTAACCCCGAATTTAGTTTCTTGTGCATTAGCAAAACTAAAAGCAAATACAGCTGCAACAGTTAATAATAATTTTTTCATAGTTAGTTTTAATTTTAAAATTATGATGTGAAGTTATTGAAAAAAAAAAAATCATGAATAATACGGTAAATAAAGTTATTAACAATTTTATTGGTGTTAATTTTCAGTGTGTTATGTTTTTTAATTTGTTTTTCTAACTAATTTTAGGGATGTTTTTCTAACCTAATTTAGTGATGTAGTTTAGTTTTGTTTTTTCTCAAAAATGCCGCGTTTTCTTTGAAAGAAATATTTTTGGCACTATTTTCGTTTAATAATGTAGAAAAATGATGTTATGAAAAAAGCAATTTTAATGATTATGTTTTTACTTTCGGTACAGTATGGAGTAAATGCACAAATAATGAAATTAGGTTTAAAAGCCGGAGTAAATTATGCCAATTTTAAGAGCAGTGAGCTCCAGACAGATGCCTTGACGAGTTACCACGCTGGTTTAGTGGTTAATTTGAAATTAGCAGAAAAATTCAGCATTCAGCCTGAGATTCTGTATTCCACGCAGGGAGCAAGCTATAAAAATGTGGTTGATGAGGTTAAAGCTGAATTAGGCTATATTTCTGTTCCTGTAATGGTTAAAGTAGGATTGGGTAAATCATTGTCTTTGGATCTTGGTCCTCAGTTTTCCTGGCTGGCTTCTAAAAACGTTGATGCCAATACTGATGTGGAGGAGCTCGATTTTGGTGCGGCAGGCGGTCTAAGCTTAAAACTGACTCAAAAGCTTTTTCTGCAGGGGAGATATGTCTTGGGTCTTTCGGAAATCGGTAAGAATGCCGATATTAAAAACTCTGTTGGTCAATTGTCAATAGGGTATATGTTCTGATTTATTTTTAAAACCTTCTATAAAACCATTTCATTTAGGAATGGTTTTTTTATTTTTACGAAAAATAGTTTATGAAAATTCTTATAATTAACGGACCCAATCTTAACTTGTTAGGTAAAAGAGAACCGGAAATTTATGGTAATCTGAATTTTGAAGATTTTTTTAAAAATCTTCAAACCAAGTATCCTGAAATTGATTTAGAATATTACCAAAGCAATATTGAAGGGGAGATTATCAGTAAACTGCAGGAAGCTGGTTTTGATTATAACGGAATTATTCTCAATGCAGGAGCCTACACACATACATCTATAGGTATTGGCGACTGTATAAAAGCTATTGTAACTCCTGTTGTTGAAGTTCATATTTCAAACACATTTTCAAGAGAAACTTTCAGACATCAGTCTTATATTTCACCCAATGCTAAAGGAATAATTATTGGTTTTGGTTTACAAAGCTATGATTTGGCAATTCAGTCTTTTTTATAAAAGCAACCATTTATTGTAAAATTCCGTCTTTATAGAAAAGCCAAAATGAAAAACTTCTTTTTCCTTGCATTTTTGTTGGTTTCAACCGCTTCAAATGCTCAAATTAAAGGTCTTGTGACCGATGAAAACAACAATCCGCTTCCTTTAGTTAGTGTTTTGGTGGATAAAACCTATAATGGGACAACAACTAATGAAAAGGGAGTTTATGAATTAAATGTAAAGAAAAACGGAAAGTATGCTATAGTTTTTCAGTTTTTGGGCTTTAAGACGAAAAGAGTTGATGTTACTGTTGAAAGCCTTCCGTATCATCTGGATGTGAAATTAGCTGAAGAGAAATATGTTTTAAAAGAAGTTGTAGTCAATAATCAGGAAGATCCTGCTGTTCAGATAATAAAGAATGCGATTACGGCTAAAAAACAGAATACTGTCCGAACAGCAGCGTATAAAGCTGATTTTTATTCGAAAGGATTAATGCGTATTAAAGATGCTCCAAAAAAAATACTCGGTCAGGAAATAGGTGATTTTGACGGAGCTCTGGATTCAACCCGAACGGGGATTTTGTATTTGTCCGAAACAGTTTCCAGACTTAGTTTTCAAAAACCGGATAAAATGAAAGAAACCATTCTGGCTTCTAAAGTTGCTGGTAAAAACAATGGTTTTAGTTTTAACAATGCCGCCAGTGTCGAATTTGATTTTTATGAAAATTATCTGCCATTTCAAATTAATGTAATTTCTCCAATAAGTGATAACGCATTTTCATATTATAAATTTAAAATTGACGGAACTTTTTATACAGAAGACAAGCAGCAGATAAATAAAATTAGAGTAATACCTCGCCGTGATACCGAACCTGTGGTTGAGGGCTATATCTATGTAGTGGAGGATTCGTGGGCTGTTTATGCAGTTGATGTAAATATAAAAGGTTACAGGATGCAAACGCCGGCACTTGATAATTTGATTTTAAAACAAAGTTTCAGTTACAATCAAAATGACAGAATCTGGGTGAAAAATACTCAGAGCCTGGATTTTACTGCCGGTATATTGGGAATAAATCTTTCCGGAAGATTTACCTACGTATACAGTAATTTTGAATTTGAACCTGCTTTTGATAAAAAAACATTTACCCGTGAAGTACTTGCCTTTGAGAAAGATTCCAATAAAAAAGATAATGATTTTTGGAATACCATCAGGCCGGTTCCGTTAACTTTCGAAGAAAGCAGTGATTATGTTAAAAAGGATAGTATTCAGACTTTAAGGCAGTCAAAAAAATATCTCGATTCTATCGATAGAAAGAGTAACAGATTTTCTCCTCTCAGTATGGTTTCGGGTTACAATTATAAAAATTCATACAAAGATTGGTCGTTGAATTACAAAGGCTTTCTGACCAGCCTTCGGTTCAATACAGTGCAGGGGTATGCTTTGAGTACCGGATTAAATTATTTGAAAAATAATAAAGAAAACAGAACCTATACTTCTGTCGGTCTTGTTCTGAATTACGGATTAGAAGAAGAAAAATTCAGAGTTAAGGGAGAATTTTCCAGAAAGTTTAATAATGTGACCAATGCATTACTGCGCTTTTCCGGAGGAAGAGATATTGTTCAGTTCAATTCGAATAATCCTATTTCCAGTTTTGTGAATTCGGTCAGCACCCTGTTTTTTAAAAATAATTTCATGAAGCTTTATGATAGGAGTTTTATTAATTTAGGCTACAGTCAGGAAGTGCTGAATGGCTTTTCGGTGAATACGAACTTTGAATATTCAGAAAGAAAACCGCTTTTTAACGGTACTGATTACACAATTGTTAAAAAGAGCAAGAGGTACACTTCAAATAATCCCTTGTTTCCGTATGATTATGAAAATCCTGTTATGGTTAAGCATAATCTGATAAAGGCAGGTATAACCGGTAAAATAAATTTTGCGCAGGAATACTGGTCCAGACCTGACGGCAAATTTAATTTGTCAGATAATAAATACCCTACAGTCTATCTTACTTACGAAAAAGGCTTGGCAGGAAATAAATCACAATATAACTTTGACTATGCAGCCATGAGAGTTTCCCATGATTTATTGCTGGGTAATAAAGGTAATCTGGGAATAAATATAACAGCTGGAAAGTTTTTTAATGCTGATGGTATCTCATTTGCAGATTATAAGCATTTTAACGGAAACCAAACCCATATAGGGCAGTCCGACAGGTATCTGAATGTGTTTAATCTGATGCCGTATTATAAATACAGTACCAATGATTCTTTTTTTGAAGCACATACAGAGTATGATGATAAAGGATTTATAATTAACAAAATACCACTTTTGAATTTGTTGAAGACCAACTTGATTTTGGGCTGGCACAATTTATCTGTCCCGGATAGGAAACCCTATTCGGAAATTTCTGTTGGTTTGGATAATCTGGGGTTTGGGAAATTTAAAGTTTTCAGATTCGACTATGTCCGTTCGTACCAAAATGGTTTTGCAGCAGATGGAATTGTTTTTGGATTAAAAATACTGAACGCTTTAGATTAATTTTTAAAGAAAATATCATAGCTCAGCCGTATCAGCGTTCCAATAACAACTATCAGGAAGAATACCCTGATAAAACCGTTTCCTTTTTTAATGGCTAATTTAGCGCCCAGCCATCCGCCTAAGCCGTTGCAGAAAGCCATAGGAATTGCAATCAGCCAAATGATTTTTCCTTTAAAAATGAATAGGGTAATTGAACCTATGTTTGATGCTAAATTCACTAATTTGGCATTCGCAGAAGCGTGCAGAAAATCCAGGCCAAGAATTGAGATAAAAGCTAAAATTAAAAAACTTCCGGTTCCCGGGCCTATGAAACCATCATAAAAGCCAATTAAAGAACTGATGATAATTCCAAGAAAAATTGATTTTTTTGCTGAATATTCTTTTGGGGTGTGATTTCCGAAATCTTTTTTTATAAATGTATAAACAGCAACAAGTACTAAAACCACAAAAAGCAAAGGCTTCATAAAATCGTTGCTTACAATTGTAACGAAATAGGACCCTGTAAAAGCAGTAATACAGGCAAAAAAGGCCATAATCAAAAGTAGTTTCCAATTCATGTCAACCTTTTTTAAGTATTGGATAGAAGCAACGCCGGTTCCTGTAAATCCCGGAATTTTCAAAGATCCTAATAATGAGGAAACAGCATGATTTGGGAGTAATAGTAAAGCAACCGGAGTTTGTATCAATCCACCACCACCGGCTATTGCATCAATAAATCCAGCTAAAAAGGAAGCAATGCAAAGTAAAAGTATGATGTAGGTTTCCATTTTTAAGTTCTCAGTCTCAGTTTTCAGTCACAATAAAACTGTTTACTGTGACTGAGTACTGAAAACTAAATTTACGCTCTCACAATATTGGCACCTAACGATCTTAAACGCTCATCGATACGCTCATAACCTCTGTCTATTTGTTCTATGTTTTGAATTGTACTGGTTCCTTTTGCTGTTAAAGCGGCAATCAGTAATGAAATACCCGCTCTGATATCTGGTGAACTCATTGTAGTGGCTTTTAATTGTGATTGGAAGTTATGTCCCATAACCACTGCTCTATGTGGGTCACAAAGCATGATTTTAGCTCCCATGTCAATTAATTTATCCACAAAGAATAAACGGCTTTCAAACATTTTTTGATGAATTAAAACGTCTCCTTTTGCCTGTGTAGCGACTACCAACACAATACTTAACAAGTCTGGAGTGAAGCCAGGCCAAGGTGAATCAGCAACAGTCAAAATAGAACCGTCAATGTCTGTTTTAATTTCGTAACCGTCTTTGTGTGCAGGGATGTAAATATCATCTCCTTTTTTCTCTAAGGTAATTCCTAATTTCCGGAATACATTAGGTATAACTCCAAGATTTTCCCAACTAACATCTTTAATGGTGATTTCACTTCTTGTCATAGCGGCAAGACCAATCCATGAGCCAATTTCAATCATATCCGGTAAAATACGGTGCTCACAGCCTCCAAGTTTTTCAACTCCTTCAATAGTTAAAAGGTTAGAGCCTATTCCGGTAATTTTAGCTCCCATTGAATTCAGCATTTTACAAAGTTGTTGTAAATAGGGTTCACATGCAGCATTGTATATAGTAGTTGTGCCTTCAGCTAAAACCGCAGCCATAACAATATTTGCAGTACCGGTAACCGAAGCTTCGTCAAGCAACATATATGTTCCCTGTAACCTTCCTTCTATTTCCACACCGTAAAAATGGTCTGCTCTTTCATATCTGAATTTTGCGCCAAGATTAATAAAGCCTTCAAAGTGAGTGTCTAAACGGCGTCGGCCAATTTTATCTCCACCTGGTTTAGGGATGTATCCACAGCCAAAACGTGCTAAAAGAGGTCCTACAATCATGATAGATCCTCTTAAGCTTCCGCCTTCTTTTTTGAAAGCTTCTGTTTTCAGGTAATCAATGTTTACATCGTCAGCTTGGAAAGTGTAGTCTCCAGGGCCGTTTTTTTGTATTTTTACACCTAAATTTCCTAGAAGTACAATCAGTTTGTTTACATCAATAATATCTGGAATATTAGTAATTCTAACTTTTTCAGAAGTTAATAAAACAGGGCAAAGTACTTGTAATGCTTCATTTTTTGCTCCTTGAGGCTGTACATTCCCTTTTAGTGGTTTTCCTCCTTCAATTTTAAATGTTCCCATTTTGAGTTATGAGTTATAAGTTATGAGCTTTTGACTCTTAATTATTTTTTTTGAATGGTTTTTTCGGTCCGCTTTTTAAATTCTGATTTTTATGCTTGCTCATGCTGTTAATTTGCATCTTGTTTGATGTACGCTTGTTGGTACGCATTAAATCATGAGTATTTGAAAGTTCTTCGGTTGAAGCCGTTAAATTGATTTTACCGTCAGAAAGCTCATACAAATGTTCAAATATAACGGCATCGGTTACGGTATCTTTGTTCCAGCTCAAATAACACTTTTTCATGTGGTTTGCAATCACACGTATCAAGGCATTTTTTAAATCACCGTCTTCCCATTCCAATGCCTTTGCAATCATATAGGTGATATTGTTGCCGTAAAAGCGGTATTTTGGGAAATTCTGAGGGTAAGGAAGCGGAGCGGGTTTTAAATGTAAAACTTCTTTGGTAGGGATTGGATAAGGAGAATCCACATCTAATTGGAAATTTGACATAATAAATAGTTGATCCCAAAGTTTGTGCTGAAAATCAGGAACATCACGCAAATGAGGATTCATACTTCCCATTACAGAAATAATGTATTTCGCTAATTTGTTTTTTTCTTCTCTGTTTTCAAGAGCAACAGCCTGATCAATTAATTTATGTAAATGACGGCCATATTCTGGAATGATTAATGATTTCCTTTCAGAATTATATTCTAAATTTTGAACCGCATTCTGAGCTAGTTCTGTTTTGATTTTTGTAACCATTTATAAAGAAATTATGCCTTCAATAGTTGAAACTTCCTGGTATTTTGTTATGATTGCCTCTGCACTTGGCATAACAACATCTACAGATATACTTGTGAACTTGCCGTTTTTTGACTGGCGGGTATCAATTACCGCACCCATACAGTCAAATGCTTTTTCAACAGTGGCAATTTTTTCGGTATCAGTAGGGACTATAAATTTATATAAATATTTTGAAGGCCAAACTTTATTTACACTATTTAGTTCTTCTTTCAGGCGAATGTAAAATTCGGTTGTTTTTTTATCCATCATCTGCATTAAAATAAACGCAAATATAGTGTTTTTAATTTTTTTGGTTACAACTTATAAAAGCATTTCAAACTGGAAATGCAAATCATTTTTATAAACCAATTTCTTTATTTAAGTTTGCACCTTGAAATTCAGGCTTTGAAAAAGGAAATAATTATCATTACAGGTGGTCCGGGAACAGGGAAAACCACTATCATTGAAAAATTAATAGAAAAAGGATATGCATGTTATCCTGAAATTTCACGCGAAGTAACTTTAGAGGCAAAAAGACAAGGGATTGATCAGTTGTTTTTAACTGAGCCTTTGCTGTTTAGTCAGATGTTGCTTGACGGAAGATTAAAACAATTTCACAACGCACTTCAGGAAGAGTGTTCCCGTATATTTATAGACCGCGGTTTGCCCGATGTTTTAGCCTATATGGATTATATAGGAGATGATTATCCGGAGCATTTTGATGTGCATTGTATTGAAACCAGATATGATTCGGTATTTGTATTGCCGCCTTGGGAAGAAATTTATGTAAGTGACGAGGCACGCTATGAAAATTTTGAGCAGGCTAAAGTTATTTACGAACACTTAAAACTTACGTATAAAAAATACGGTTACAATTTAATCGAAGTCCCTATTGGAACTGTTGAAGACCGTGTTGATTTTATTTTTGGCCATTTAAAGTAAAATTTGTTTAAAAAAGGAAAGTTTTTAACTTTATCCTTTAAACTGTCGCAATTGCAAAAAGCACTCGAAATTCTTAGAAAATATTGGGGTTATGATTCTTTCAGACCAGTTCAGGAAGATATCATAAAAGAAGTTATCAATGGAAATGATACTTTTGGTTTGATGCCAACCGGCGGAGGTAAATCACTGTGCTTTCAGGTTCCGGCTATGCTTAAAGATGGAATCTGTTTGGTTGTTTCACCTCTTGTGGCGCTCATGAAAGATCAGGTAGCCCAACTTCAAAAAAGAGATATAAAGGCAATTGCTTTAACGGGAGGGATTCATGCTGATGAGTTAATTCAGTTGTTGGATAATTGCCAATACGGAAATTATAAATTTTTGTATGTTTCTCCGGAACGATTAGAGCAGGACTGGGTTTTAGAACGGATTAAAGGTTTAAATATTTCAATTGTTGCAATTGACGAAGCGCATTGTGTGTCGCAATGGGGGCATGATTTCAGACCTTCTTATCTGAAGATTGCCAAGCTGAAGGAAATCTTTATCAAAGTACCTTTTATTGCTTTAACGGCATCAGCTACGCCGGAAGTACAGCAGGATATTGTTGCGCTGTTAGGATTAACCAATCCTAAAATTTATAAAAAATCATTTGCCAGAGAGAATTTAGGATATCATATTATTAAAGCTGAAGATAAACTCTATAAAATCAAACAAATTCTTTCTAAAAATCCGGAGCCAGGCATTATTTATGTCAGAAACAGGAAATCCTGTCATGACTATGCTTCGCAGTTAAATGCGCTTGGTTTTAAGGTAACCTATTATCATGGTGGACTTCCGCATAAAGAAAAAGAAAGTCAGATGCAGTCATGGATGACTGAAAAGACACCCATTATGGTTGCTACCAGTGCTTTTGGAATGGGTATTGATAAACCAAATGTTAAAACGGTCATTCATGTAAATTTGCCTGAAAATCTTGAAAGTTATTATCAGGAAGCTGGCAGGGCAGGACGTGACGGTCAAAAGGCTTTTGCTATTTTAATAACTTCTCCTTCTGATATTATTCAGGCCGAAAATCAATTTATTTCTGTCTTGCCTGATGTTGCTTTTTTGAAAGAAGTATATGTTAAGCTTTGCAATTATTTTCAAATTCCTTATGGCGAAGGGATTAATGATGAGTTTTCGTTTAGTTTAAATCAGTTTTGTGCGAAATATAACTTACCTATCTTAAAAGTCTTTAACTCATTACAGTTTTTAGACCGGCAGGCAATAATATCATTATCCAATGAGCAATCTGAAAAAGTACAGCTTCAATTTATAATTGAGTCCAGAGAAGTTATCCGTTATATTAGTCTGAACCCTGATGATGAATCAGTAATTACTTCAATTTTAAGAAATTATCCTGGTGTTTTTGATATGCAGACCAATATCAACACCGTTTTTATTGCTAAAAATGCCAATACTTCTGAAGCCAAAGTGATAACTTTGCTTGAAAAATTACAAGAAAGAGGAATTGTAGATTTGCTTTTAATTCAAAACGAGTCAAAAATCACTTTTCTTGAAGTCCGTGAGGATGATAGAACCATAAACAGAGTTGCAAAATATCTCGAAAAACAAAATCTGAATAAAAAAAATCAACTGGCTTCTGTAGTAACTTATGTTTCCGATGAACTGCAATGCAAGAGCAGGCTTTTGCTGACTTATTTTGGTGAGATTGTGCATAAGGACTGCGGGATTTGTTCCTATTGTTTGAATAAGAAGCCAAAAGAAATTAATAGAGAGCAGATTGTAACTCAAATTTTATCTTTATTAAAAGAAATGCCCAGAAGTTCCAGGGAATTAGCTGAAGTGATAGAAATAGAAGAAAATCAGTTGCTGTTGGTTTTGAAACAGCTTCTGGAATATGATGCCATTTCAATAAATACAAAAAATCAATTTACACTTATATAATGAAGCCATTACGAATAGTTTTTATGGGTACCCCCGAATTTGCAGTCGGGATTTTAGATGCTATCATTAACGAAAATAAATATGAAGTTGCAGGAGTAATAACAGCTCCTGACAAACCTGCCGGACGCGGGCAAAAAATAAAATATTCAGCGGTAAAAGAATATGCGCTTGAAAAAGGACTTCGTTTATTGCAGCCAACAAATCTTAAAAATGAAGATTTTCTAAACGAATTATGTTCGTTAAATGCTAATTTACAGGTTGTGGTGGCTTTCAGGATGCTGCCGGCAGTGGTGTGGCAAATGCCGGAGTTGGGAACTTTTAATCTTCATGCTTCACTTTTACCGAATTACAGGGGTGCAGCTCCTATTAACTGGGCGATAATTAACGGAGAAACCAAAACAGGGGTGACTACTTTCTTCATTGATGACAAGATTGATACCGGGGCTATGATTCTGAATAAGGAAATTGAAATAACGCCAACTGAATCAGCCGGCGAATTGCATGATAAACTAATGCATTTGGGTTGTGAGGCAGTTGTTGAAACGCTTGAATTGATTTCAGGCGGAAAAGTGCATACGACCATTCAAAATGATACTCCCGAGATTAAAACGGCTTATAAACTGGATAGAGAAAATTGTAAAATTGATTTTTCCAAAGATATCGACACAATTTACAACCTTATACGTGGTTTATCTCCTTATCCGTCAGCTTATTGTAATTTCAAAGATGGAGATAATGAGTGGAATGTGAAGATTTATGAGGCTGAAAAAGTAGAAGAGCTGCACAATATATCTGCAGGTACAGTCGTTACAGCAAAAAAGGAAATTAAAATTGCAGTTTTAGGAGGTTTTTTGGTTTTAAAATCACTTCAGTTTCCCGGAAAGAAACGTATGACGACACAGGAATTGCTTAACGGGATGAGTTTTTCCGAGCAAACAAAGGCTTTTTGAGATGAGTTTTATTATCAATTTGTTATAAAAACATATTGTTATCAACAAAAATGTTAAGTTATTAACAAAATAATCAAAAAATGCCGTAACCCGTTGTGTGGTAAGGAAATCCTGCTAAATTTGTAAAGCTAAGTATTATTATTAACCAATCATTAATAACTAATTATTATGAACAAATCAGATTTAATCGATGCTATTGCTGCTGATGCAGGAATTACAAAAGCAGCTGCAAAAGCAGCTTTAGAATCATTTCTAAGCAATGTTGAAGGAACTTTGCAAAAAGGAGGAAGAGTTTCTCTAGTTGGTTTCGGTTCTTGGTCAGTTTCTAAAAGAGCTGCAAGAGAAGGAAGAAACCCTCAAACAGGTAAAACTATCAAAATTGCTGCTAAAAATGTAGTTAAATTCAAAGCAGGTGCTGAATTAGAAGGTTCAGTAAACAAATAATAAATGAAACACAAAAAAAGCCACGCAATGCGTGGCTTTTTTTATGCAATTCACCGATTTAATTTGGAAACAAAGTAATTATTTTGTTAAATTTATTAGAAAATCGATGAGTTATGATATCTGTAAAACCAAGAAAAGGAAATTTGTTAGTGGCAGAGCCTTCAATAACAGGAGATTTATCTTTTAATAGATCTGTAGTTTTACTTGCAGATCATAATGATGAAGGGTCGGTGGGATTTATACTGAATAAGCCATTACGTTATACAATCCATGATTTAATACCTGAAATCGCGGCCTCGTTTAAAATCTATAACGGAGGGCCAATAGAACAGGATAATTTATACTTTATTCATAACATACCTCAGTTAATATCCGGCAGTATAGAAATAGCTACAGGGATTTATTGGGGGGGCGATTTTGAGCAGACAAAAAGCCTTATCAATGAGGGGAAAGTAAGCCGTAATAATATACGCTTTTTCTTAGGCTATTCGGGTTGGGATGCGGAGCAACTGCAAAACGAATTGGATTCCCATTCCTGGATTATTTCTGAAAATGAACTACAGAATAAAATCATAGGAAAGTCGCCGTCAGATTTCTGGCGCGAAAAAATCATTGAGCAGGGAGGTGAATACCTGATTTGGTCAAATGCACCTGAAAATCCTATTTACAATTAACCTAGTCTGATTTTTGTATTTAGTTTCAATGTCAGGACTTCTGAAATATTTGTTTGAAATTCTTTTTTACGGTATTTTGTTATGGGTTGAATTCCAGTTATCACATTTGTGATGAAAAGTTCGTCGGCCTTTTGTAAGTCAAAAGGAGATACAGGGGCTTCTATAACTTGAATTCCTTCAACTGTTTTGGCAAGTGCAAGAACTTGTTTTCTCATAATGCCGTTTAGACAGCCTTCAGAAATTGGTGGAGTGGATAAAATATTGTCTTTAAGCATGAAAATATTTCCGTTCAATGCTTCTGCTATATTTTTGTCGTTATTAAGCAACAGACAGTTGTTTAATCCGTTTTCTTTGGCATAAATACTTCCTATGATGTTGAGGTTTTTGTTTGTGCTTTTAATTGTGGATAAAAGCTGTTTGGTAATCACAAAGTCTTTGTAAATATCAACTTCGTAAGTTTTTGGCTCGATTTTGTACAAAGGTTCCTCAATTTTTGAAACAGAAATGATATAATCAACTTCATTTGTTTCCGGTTGGTATAAACCGCCGTCTTTCCTGAAAACTGTTAGTCTGGCTCTTGCTGATTTTTCCAGACTTTGATTTTGAACTGCGGTTAAAATTTCGCTTTCAAAAAATTCCAAGGTGAAATTCATTGGAATTTCCATGCGTAAAATACGCATAGAAGCCATTAGTCTGAAGTAGTGGTCTTCGGAAAAAAGAATTTTATTGTCAATAATTTTTACTGTTTCGAAAACAGCATCGCCAAATAGGAAGCCTCTGTTAGTTTGTAAGGAAGAACTTTGCATAAAATAAAACCCCGTCCTGTTTTTAGAACAGGACGGGGCAAAGATAAGTTTTTTATTATGTTTTAAACAGAACCTATTACATGTTTTAAATCGGAAATTTGATTTTCCCATAACATTTTTGCTTCGTCTAAATCTTCATGTTCTGCAAAATCAACCACCATTAACGACACGTCTTTTGTAATATCATCTTCCAGTATTCTTAATTCAAAATAGTATTCAGTGTCTTTATTTTCAGAATCCACCCATTTGAATTTGATCTTTTCACCTGTTTTTTTAGAGAAAAGACGTGCCTTCTCTTCAGAATCGTCCCATTTGAAAGTGAAAAATTCACCACGGGAATTTACATTGTCAGCAAACCATTCCTGTAAACCGGATGGAGTGGAAATGTATTGATATAATAGCTGCGGAGATGAGTGTATAGGGAATTCTAATTCGTATCGTACTTTATTATTCATAAGTAATTTTTTTGGAAATATATAGAATTTAGTTTTAAAAAAAAATATTTTTTTGACATATATTTTTTTGAAAAAAGTTTGCAACCTTTAAAATTAGTTCTATATTTGCACCCGCATTCAGCAAGGATGTGAGACCAATAAATGGCGAGGTAGCTCAGTTGGTTAGAGCGCAGGATTCATAACCCTGAGGTCACGGGTTCAACTCCCGTCTTCGCTACAATTTTAACCCAAAATCTTTAAAATAAGGTTTTGGGTTTTTTAGTATTTGATAATCAATGTTTTGTCTTTTTTTTGTTTCTTTTTAGGGGGGGCTTTTCGTAATTCGATAATCCGTTCGGCGAAGTATTCTTTTCTTTTTGACGATGCTCCGCAAACGTCTCAGACTTCGCAGACCAAAAAATATAACAATACCGCACAACTCTAGCTTTGTTTAAATATAAGTTCTGGAAGAAGGTCTTATTGTCTAGTGCGAAGTCAGAGGCGTCTGTACGGCAATGAGTAGTAAAATTATGGCATAGTATTCGGATAGTAGAGTTTTTAACTCTTTAATTACAGATTGTGCTTCTGTTTTTGAAGATAATTTTTATCTAAAATATCGGGAGATATGTTTTTTATGTCTGAAAATCAAAGTGCTGCGTTTTTTGATTTTATTTTAACAGAGAGATTTCCTTTCATATTTCGGCAAATTTTTATAATATTGTCACTTACCCAATTACTTGATGGAGAAACAAGAGCGATTAAACGTTTACGACGAAGCTTTTTTGAACAGGATTATTTCAAATCAGCCTATAATCATATTTCAGTTTACTGTTGATAAAAACAATGATTTGAGATTTGATTATATGAATGGTCAAATCCAGGAATTCTGTGAGACCGATTTTGAGGAATTTTCAAGTACACCTTGGGAAGTCTTTAAAAGAATCATGCATCCTGATGATAAATCAAGATTTATCAGCTCGGTCCTGCAAAAAATGGAGCATCCGGGTTATTGGGAAATAGAATTCAGGGTTATGCTTCCTGTTGCTGGAAAAAGGTGGTATAAAATTACAGCCAACTCAGAATGTCAGGAAAACGGGAAAACAGCTTTTTTTGGTATTAACTCCAATATTACCAAACAAAAAAAGCTGGAAGAAGAACACCGTATTGCTGAGCTTAGAAGCCAGTTTGCAAATTTAGCTTCAAGTATAGGGGTTTGGGACTGGAATATGGTTACAAATGAAGTGTTTTATTCAGCTCAGTCTTTGAAAATCCTTGAAATTAATGAAGATGACAATGATTTGATTTCTAATCCTGAAAAATGGGATGAATTGGTGCATCCTGATGATAGAGCGGCTTATTTTGGCAATATACAGGAGCATTTTGATGGTAAAATTCCGTATTATGAAACCTATCACCGTGTGCTTTGCAATGGCCGTTATAAATGGATTCTGGACAGAGGAAAGGTTATTCAAAGGGATGAAGAAGGTAAGCCTTTAAGAATTATTGGTACGCATACCGATGTGACTTTTCAAAAAGACAAAGAGCAGAAGCTTCAGGAGACTTTTGATATGGTGAATAACCAAAAAGGGAAACTTTTGAATTTTGCGCATATCGTATCGCATAATCTTAAAAACCATACGGGAAATTTCAGTACACTGCTGACTTTTCATAAAAATGGCTACCTGACTACCGAGGAGGTGATTACGAGTCTGCAGACGGTTTCTGATGATCTTTCAGGGACTATCGAGAATCTGGTGGAGTTGGTCAATGTTCAAGTGGCGGTAAATGAAGAAAAACAATATTTGAATGTAGCCGAATATTTGTCCAAAGTGCTTTTGGTTTTAAATGAAGAAATTCAAAAAAAGGAGGTTAAGGTTGTAAACGATGTGCCTGATGCTTTGCATGTTTCTTTTATTCCTGCTTATTTGGAAAGTGTTATTTTGAATTTATGTACCAATGCCGTCAAATATTCTGATCCTGCTAAACAGGAAAAGAAAATAGAATTCTATCTGGAGCAGACCGATGAATTTTTGAAGTACAATGTGTTGTGTGTAAAAGATAACGGACTTGGTATTGATTTAGTAAAATACAAGGATTCAATTTTTGGATTGTATAAAACATTTCATAAGCATAAAGATTCGACGGGAATTGGGTTGTATATTACCAAAAATCAAATCGAAGCTATGGGAGGTAAGATTGAAGTGGAGAGCGAAGTGGGAGCAGGGACGATATTTAAAATTTATTTTAAAAAATAATCCATACCGGATAATAAAAAAAGCACGCTTTCTAAAAGCGTGCTTTTTTATGAACAAAATTTAATCAGATTATTTTGCAATATTTACAGCTCTCGTTTCACGGATAACTGTGATTTTTACCTGACCCGGATAGGTCATTTCAGTTTGAATTTTGTGTGAAATATCGAAAGATAATTTAGCTGCCATTTCATCGGTAACTTTTTCACTTTCTACAATAACACGTAATTCACGTCCGGCTTGGATTGCATAAGCACTCTTAACACCTCCAAAACCATAAGCGATATCCTCAAGGTCTTTCAAACGTTGAATGTAAGAATCTAAAACCTGACGTCTTGCGCCTGGTCTTGCGCCTGAAATTGCATCACACACCTGGATTACAGGTGAAATTAACGATTTCATTTCAATTTCATCGTGGTGCGCACCTATGGCGTTGCAAACTTCTTCTTTTTCACCATATTTTTCTGCCCACTGCATACCTAACAATGCGTGCGGTAAATCACTTTCAGTTTCAGGAACTTTACCTATATCATGCAGTAAACCGGCTCTTTTGGCAAGTTTTACGTTTAATCCAAGTTCGGCAGCCATGATACCGCAAAGTTTTGCTACTTCTCGCGAGTGCTGCAATAAGTTTTGTCCGTACGAAGAACGGTATTTCATACGTCCCACGATTTTGATTAATTCAGGGTGTAAACCATGAATTCCTAAATCGATAACGGTGCGTTTACCTACTTCAATGATTTCTTCTTCAATTTGCTTTGTGGTTTTAGCAACCACTTCTTCAATACGTGCCGGGTGAATACGTCCGTCAGTTACTAATTTGTGTAATGATAAACGTGCAATTTCACGGCGTACCGGATCAAAACAAGAAAGTATGATTGCTTCAGGGGTGTCGTCAACGATGATTTCAACTCCTGTTGCTGCTTCGATAGCGCGTATGTTACGTCCCTCACGGCCAATGATGCGTCCTTTTACATCGTCAGATTCAATGTTGAATACAGATACACAGTTTTCAACTGCTTCTTCTGTACCTACACGTTGAATAGTGTTGATGATGATTTTCTTAGCTTCCTGTTGCGCGGTTAATTTGGCTTCTTCAATGGTTTCCTGAATGTGGGCCATTGCGTTAGTTTTAGCTTCAGCTTTTAAGCTTTCCACTAATTGATCTTTAGCCTCTTCTGCAGATAAACCTGAAATAGCTTCAAGTTGCTCTACCTGAGAGCGGTGCATCTTTTCTACTTCAGAAGTTTTCTTTTCTAAAGTTTCAAGTTTGTTGCTGTAATCGGCAATTTTAGCTTCAACTTCATCGTTAACTTTTTTAGCTTTAGCCAATTCATTTGAAACCTGTGATTCTTTATCTCTTACTCTTTTTTCAACCTCTGCAACTTTGCGGTCGCGTGCTAAAATGACTTGCTCGTGCTCAGCTTTCAGTTCGATGAATTTTTCTTTAGCCTGCAGGATTTTATCCTTCTTAATGTTTTCAGCCTCCGTGTTTGCATCTTTTAATATTGACGATGCTTCCTTCTTTGCATTTTTTACCAGGTTTGAAACGTTTGTTTTTTCTAAATATTTAGCAATTCCAAATCCTCCGGCAACTCCTACAATTCCTACAATAATTAGTATTAAAATGTCCATAGTTTGTGTTAAGATTTATATATAAAAAAACCTACATTAGAAGAATTGCATAAACTCGTGTAGACAAGTTTTAGGTTAACTCAATGTTCAAGCTTCCCACTTAAAGGCCTGCTATAGTATTGAAGATTCACCTGTTTAAAACGTTAGTGTTGAGTTTATCAAATGATGACTAATGTAGGTAGTATCGTTATTTTATGTTAAGAACGTTCGTTTATTTGTTTTCGAGATAGTCTCCCAATAAATCATTCAATTCCTGAAGTTTCTGTTTTGTCGATTCTTCCAGATTGTTTTTGTCAATTTGTTTTTGCTCTGATTGCGCTGCAAACTGAAGGGCGCACATAGCTAAAACATCCTGTTTGTCACGCACAGCATAATTTTGTTCAAATTGCTTAATCATAGCATCAATTTTCCTGGAGGCACTTCTTAAACCTTCTTCCTGACTTGGGTCTACTGTTAATGGGTAAACGCGGTCGGCAATTGATATTTTGATTTTTAATTTTTCACTCATTTCGCTTTCTAATCAGAAAGTTGGGCTATGCAGTAATCAATTTCTTTGATTAATGAATTTATTTTGAGTTTTGTATCTCTTTTGTATTCGTCACTACCTAAAAGTGAGTTTGTAATTTTTATTGAGTCAAAATCGGCTTTCAGAGTTTTAATTTCGTCGGCCTGTTTTTGAATAATTGCTTCCGAATATTTAAGTTTCAATGTCAATTCATTGTTAGCCTGCTTTAAATTTTCCAATTTATTTACAAGCATTTGAAACCTAACTTCAAGAGAATCAACTATTCCTCTTATTTCACTCATTGCAATAAAAATACATACATCACTTCACAAAGTTAAATTTTAAATTGAATTATAACAACTGCATTGAAAAAAAAAATGATAATTGTTGTTTTTTTGTTACAATTCCTTAAAAATTAATCTCTTATATTAAGAAGAATCCGAGTAAAATTTTATTAAACAAATTCTTTATATTAGCGCAAATATTAAGTATGAAAAACTGGTTGTTTTTTTTATTGGTTTGCTCAATTTCATTGGCTCAGGATAAATATCCCAAGGATTATTTCGGCTCGCCTTTGGATATCAATCTGGCAATAGCCGGTTCCTTTGGTGAACTGAGACCGAATCATTTTCATTCGGGAATAGATTTCAGAACCAATCAAAAAGAAGGTTTTCCAGTATATGCAACAGCCGATGGTTTTATATCCCGCATTAATGTTTCCAATTTTGGTTATGGAAAATGTTTGTACATCGATCATCCAAACGGGTTTACTACTGTTTATGCACATTTACAGATGTTTTCGCCTGCTATTGATAAATACACCCGTTCGAATCAGTATGAGCAGAAGAGTTATACACTGGAGTTACGGCCGGAAGCGAATGTGATTCCAGTAAAAAAAGGTGATTTGATTGGGTATTCGGGTAATACCGGGGGGTCAAGCGGACCACATCTGCATTTTGAGATCAGAGATACCAAATCGGAGTTTATTATCAATCCGTACCTTTTTGGGTATGATAAATTGGTAAAAGACAGCAAAGCTCCCGTAATCAGCGGTTTACTTGTGTATTCTCTTGGGGAGACAGGCAATGTTAATGGTTCAGCTAAACCTGTTACTATTCCTTTGACTTTAGAAAAAGACGGGACTTATCTGGCTTCAAAAATTACGGCTTCAGGGAAAATAGGTTTTGCGATAAATGCCCACGATATTTCCGATTATAATTACGGTAAAAACGGAATCTTCAAATTGAGTGCTTATCTGAACGGTATGCCTTATTACGGTTATGAGTTTGATACTTTTTCATTTGATGAGACAAAGCATATTAATTGTTTTATAGATTATCCCAGATATAAGCAAACACATCAGCGGTTTCAAAAATTGTTTGTGTGTTATTTGTATCCGGAAAATATTATTAAAACAATGAAGAATAATGGTAAAATAGATGTTTCTACTAATCTTACCATGAATTATAAAATTGTGATTCAGGATTTTCATGGCAATCAAAACACAATCAATATTCCTATTTCTTATGGTTTACTGCCGCTTAAGCAACCTAAAGATGAAACGCAGACTCCTTATTTTTTAAAATCTCAAAATGAACATAGTTATGCCAAAGACGGCATATCTGTTTTTGTGCCTGAAAATACTTTTTATGATGATTTTTATGTGAAATTCGATGTCAAAAACAACGAATTGTATTTTCATGATGAAAGTGTGGCTATGAATAATCCGGTTAGTATTACTTTTGATGTTTCCAAAATGTCTTCAGATGAAAGAGAAAAAATGTTTATTGGAAACATAGATGGAGGCAGAATCGAATATAATAAAACTTTTAAAAAAGATGATGCGTTTTCAATTAAAGTAAAAAAACTGGGCAGATTTTTATTGGCAAAAGATACTATAGCTCCCAAAATATATTCGCCAAATTTTAAAGAAGGTGAGCAAATCGATTCTCTCAAAACATTGAAAATATCCATATCTGACAATTTATCCGGTATAGGGGAATATGAAGCCTATTTGAATGGGAAGTGGATATTAATGGAGTATGAAAACAAATTAAATAGATTAACACATTATTTTACCGATGATATGTATCAGGACGGGCGAAATGATTTTAAAATTATTGTCAAAGATAATTTAGGGAATTCATCGGTCTTTGAGTCGTATTTTTTAAAAACCAAATCATAAATTTTGAAAACAAAATTCATTCTTATTTTATTATTTTTTTCTTCATTTTTATTGGCACAATCTGCCAGGGTCAAAGGGGTGATTCTTGACGAAGCTAACAAACCTGTTAAAGATGTAAATGTTTCTTTTCAGGACTGGTCAACTCAGTCTAATGAAAATGGATTTTATCAGCTTACAATACCTTCGGGTGTAAAATCGAATTTAAAATTCAGTCATTTATCTTTAAAATCGGCAGTTATTGCATTGGAATTAAAGCCGAATGAAGACTATGAATTTAATATAATTTTAAAAAGTTCGGCAGAACAGCTTGGCGAGGTTGTAATAGTAAATAATAATAAAAAAAGAGTTGAAGGGATAATTACAATTTCACCCAAAGCAATCCGATTGATTCCAGGAGCCAATCCCGGTGTGGAAAACATCTTGAAATCATTGCCCGGGGTGAATGCCAATAACGAATTGAGTACGCAGTATGCGGTTCGTGGCGGTAATTATGATGAAAATCTGGTCTATGTAAATGAGATTGAGGTGTACAGGCCTTTTCTAATCCGTTCAGGCCAGCAGGAAGGTTTGAGTTTTACCAACACTGATTTGGTACAGAATGTAGAATTTTCTTCAGGTGGTTTTCAGGCGAAATTTGGTGATAAACTGTCCTCGGTTTTAGATATTACGTATAGAAAACCAACCAAATTCGGTGCTACTCTTGATGCTTCCTTTTTAGGTGGAGGCGTGTCAATGGATAACGTATCTAAAAATCAGAAATGGAGTGCTGTTACAGGTGTTCGTTACCGTGATAACAGTCTGCTGGTAAAAAGTCAGGAAACTGAAACGAATTTCCGCCCCCGTTTTGCCGATGCACAAACGTATGTCACTTTTACACCTAATACTAAATGGCAGTTTGGGTTTTTGGGAAATATTTCGGAAAACCGTTATGATTACAAGCCATTGACGCGCCAGACAAATTTTGGAACTTTGACAGACCCTATAGCTTTGCTTGTGTATTATGAAGGACAGGAGAAAGATAAATACACTACTGTTTTCGGGGCTTTAAAATCGACTTATAAAATTAATGAGGATTCTAATCTGAAGCTGATTACTTCAATGTATCACACTGTTGAACAAGAATATTTTGATATTTTAGGACAATACAGATTAGGAGAAGTAAATTCGAATTTAGGTGATGAAAATTTTGGTGAAGTTGAATATTCAAGAGGAATTGGTTCGCAACTGACACATGCCAGAAATGATCTGGATGCTTTAATTTTTAATGCAGAAGTTAAAGGAAATCATAAAAAGAATGATAATCAGCTTGATTGGGGTTTTAAATATACACGGGAAAGCATTCGTGATCGTTTAAGAGAGTGGGAGGTTATTGATTCAGCCGGATTCTCCTTGAATAATCCACGATTGGAACTTCCTGTAAACGATCAGCCTTATAATCCTTATACAGGACCATTGGTTCCTTATAATAATGTCCGTGCAATTAATTATACAAATATTAACCGATTTTCCGGTTATGCGCAATGGAACAGACGTTCTAAATGGGGAGAGCATGATATTTTTACCAATATTGGTGTCCGTGCTCATCAATGGAAAGTAGAAGGTGATAATTTGAATGGTAAAAGCCAGATAACGGTTAGTCCGCGTGCGCAATTTGCGATTAAGCCCAACTGGAAAAATGATATGCTGTTCCGGATTTCAGGAGGATGGTACCATCAGCCACCTTTTTACAGAGAATTAAGGGATTCTTTAGGAATGGTCAGGCCTAATGTAAAAGCACAGCAGTCTGTTCATATTGTGTTGGGTAATGATTATAGTTTCAAAATGTGGGACAGGCCATTTAAATTGGTTTCGGAAGTGTATTATAAAAAATTGACAGATGTAAATCCTTATACGCTTGATAATGTCCGTATCCGCTATCGTGCAGAAAATAACGCAGAAGCTTATGCCCAAGGTATAGATATGCGATTGAATGGTGAATTTGTACCTGGTACTGAGTCGTGGTTAAGTTTTGGGTATTTAAAGACAGAAGAAAATATAGATGGACGTGGAGATATTGCCCGGCCAACAGACCAACGATTGAAATTTGGTGTTTTGTTTCAGGATTATGTCCCTAACATTCCGGCAATGAAGATTTATCTTAATTTGGTCTATAACACAGGTTTGCCCGGTGGTTCTCCTTCGTATGCTGATCCTTATGATTATCAGCAAAGACTAAGGGATTACCGTCGTGCTGATGTAGGTTTTTCTTATGTGCTTACAGACAGGGCGCGTGCTAAGGAAAAAGACAACTGGCTTCGTCATTTCAGGGATTTAGCCATAGGTCTTGAAATTTTTAATATGTTTAATAATCAAAATGCTATAACCAATACCTGGGTTCGTGATGTTTATTCTAAGAGGCAGTACGGAGTGCCAAATTATTTAACTTCCCGTGTGTTTAGTGTGAAATTGAGTGCTAAGTTGTAAGTTTAATTGGTATATTTGATATAAAATACTTAAGATGAAAAACGCATTTTTCTATATAATCCCTATATTTTCGTTATTTGTTAACTGCAAGGAAGAACCTAAACCTAAGGTTAAGTACAATACTTCCACTCCTAAAGTAGAAATAAAACAGGATACTTCAAAACTGTCTGTGGCTGATTTGCCTATACAGTTTTCAAACTCAAATGTGCTGCTTTACGCGATAGGGGAATTACGTCTTAGTGATTTTCGAAAAGGGAATTATGATTCTGAAAAATATGATAACAGCCGATTTAATGTTTCCAATGTAATGGATGACGAAGTTACAGGATACCTGCAAAATGTGAAGTTTCAGGAAATTGGTAAAGATTCTCTTCATGTTTTAACAGATAAGGCAATTATGATTGAACGTATGACTTATCTGAAATCAAAAAAGATATTGGTTTATGTAGTGGCTGATGTTGATACTAACCAAGACAGTAAAGTGGATTCTGATGATATTAAATCGTTGTATTTGAGTACAGACTTAGGAGGAAATTTTACTAAAGTATCACCTGAAGTTCAGGAACTAATAGACTGGAATTATATCGATAAGGCGGGTAAAATTTATTTTAGAACTATAGATGATAGAAATAAAAACGGTGCTTTTGATAAAAATGATGATTTGCATTATTTTACTGTGAATGTAAATAAAGAGTGGAAAGTTGAGGAGTTTTCAGTTGCTAAATAATTTCTGATGAAAAAAATTTTTTTACTCATTCTTTTTAACTGCTTTCAACTGGTTTGTTATTCTCAAATTGATAGAAAACTGAATTCCCCACGAGAATTAACGTTGCAATTCATTGAGGATTATAAAAAATGGAATGATTTTGCTTTTGCGAATGGGAAAGAAGAATTAACTATTGAAGAAAATTATAAGAAAGAAGTTATCCGTAAATATTGTCTTCCGAATAAAAAATTCCAAAATATATCATTCGGAAGCGAATCTTCGCATTGTCCTTTAAAAGAAAAAATAGTATCTGAAAGTACAAGAACCAATGTCTCTGTAGTTGCAACTACATACAAGGATTCTAAATTAGGTCTTGAGGAAAAATTTGAATATCACTACGTTAAGGTTGATGGTAGATGGTACTTAAGCGAAGTGTACTATATAGATGGAAACGGTAAATATGAAGGCTTGTAGTTAAATCAATATATCACTTTCCAAATCTGATTTTTCTATTTCAAATCCAAAGCCTAATTTTTCAACTAATTCAATAACCAGCTTTTTATACCAGTTTTCACTTTTGGGGTGAATGTAAATTTTTTCTATCAAGGTATTAATATCGATATGAATTTTTAAACCATCATTGATGGTCAGTTTTTTTGTGCTGACATCGGTTAATACTCTTACTTCACGTTCATATTGGAAGCTTTTCCGTTTGAATAGAAAAGGAAAAAAAGTATTCTCAAAAGGGATGTACTCTTTTTTGTAGTCTATATAATTCACTTCGCCTATGTATTGTTCGAAGTTGTGTTCAGGCTGTAAGGCCTCTTTTAACCTTCCTAAAGTGGATTGAATGGCCAGTCCTTCGTTGTTTTTTGTGAAAATCTGCCACATGGCAAAACTCTCATATTCGTTAATGTGCCAACTGCTGACTACAATACTTTCTCTGTGTGATTTATAATAATCCAGAAATTTTGGATTATTCTCGGCTATTTTTTTTATTTCTTCATAAGTAGGTTCGCTAAAAGTCCCTTCGTATTGGTCTTCAAATTTATCAGAACGTGACATGAACATACGTTCAGACAGCAGTAAATCTAAAAATTTTGACAAATCCAAATACTTCCAGATAACAGTATTCGGGTCTTCTTCCAAACTTATATTTGAATGTTTGACATACATCCTTTTTTTATATAAAGATAAATGAAATTAAGAAAATTCTGTAAATAAAAAATCCCGAATAAATCGGGATTGTATTATTCAAAACTTTGCATCATAACCAGTTTGGCGTAAGTGCCTTCTTTGGCTAATAATTCATCGTGAGTTCCTTGTTCAACAATTTCTCCTTTTTGCATTACAATAATATTGTCAGCTTTCTGGATAGTTGATAACCGGTGGGCAATAACAATTGACGTACGGTTTTGCATCATGTTTTCTAAAGCCACCTGAACGAATTTTTCACTTTCAGTATCTAAAGCTGAAGTCGCTTCGTCTAAAATCATAATAGGAGGATTCTTTAGGACTGCCCTGGCAATAGACAAACGTTGTTTTTGTCCGCCTGAGAGTTTTCCGCCTGCATCACCTATGTTTGTATTAATGCCTTCTGGTAAATCCTTCGCAAATTCAAAAGCATTGGCGATTTTTAAAGCATCAATAATTTCTTCATCCGTAGCATCTGGCTTTCCTATCAGAAGGTTGTTTTTAATGCTGTCATTAAATAAGATGGAATCCTGAGTAACAATTCCCATTAATCCTCTCAATGAATGCATCGTTATATTTTTTATATCTATTCCGTCAATAGTAATACTCCCTTCTTTTACATCATAAAAACGCGTAAGTAAATTGGCAATTGTACTTTTTCCGCTGCCTGATTGCCCTACAAGAGCAACGGTCTTTCCTTTAGGAACTTCAATAGAAAAGTTTTTCAGCACATTTTCCTCTTCATAAGCAAAATTGATGTTTTCTACTTTTATGATATCGTCAAAAGTGTTTTTTTGAATAGCATCCGGCCTGTCTGAGATTGTGTTTTCAGTTTCCATTACTTCAAAAACTCTTTCAGCTGCCGCTAAACCGGTTTTAACCTGATAAGCAGCTTTGGAGATAGCTTTTGCCGGAGTCAGAATGTTATAGGCAAGCCCCATGTAAGCCAAGAAGTGAGCTCCCTGCAATATTGGTCTCCCATCAGGCAGTTTGCCTATAAGTACCATGTTGCCACCATACCAAAGTAATATAGCAATTACTAAAATTCCTAAAAATTCACTTAATGGAGATGATAGGTTGTTTTTGCGGCCAATACTATTTGTCAGACTATAAAGTCTTTGAATAGAATCATTGAATTTTTTTGTAAAACTACCTTCCGCATTGTAGCCTTTTACAACTTTTATCCCGCCTAAGGTTTCTTCCACTACTGAAATCAAATAACCGTTTTCATCCTGTGCTTTTTTTGATTTCGATTTTAAGCTCTTCCCGATTTTAGAAATTATTAATCCTGAAACAGGGATGAAAATAAAAACAAAAAGAGTTAATTTGATGCTGATGGCAACCATTGCGCCAATCGTGAAAATAATTGTCAATGGCTCTTTTACTACCAGCTCTAAAATATTGAAAAAGGAATTTCTTACCTCGTTAATATCACCTAACATTCTTGACATTACATCGCCTTTTCTTTTTTCTGAATAAAAAGAAACAGGTAATGCAACTATTTTGTCAAACATTTTGTTTCTTAAGTCTCTTAGGACTCCATTTTTAACCAGCATTAAATGATTTAACGCCAGGTAGTTGAAAATGTTTTTAAGTAAAAATGTCGATATTACTAAACTGACTACCAATAATAAGGCATATTGAGGACCACTTTCTGTTGAAAGTTTAGTAATGTAGTAATACAAATAGTCTTTACCGAATTTGGTGATATCAAAAATAGATGTAAAAACAGGCTTTTGGACTACTTTTTCAGCATTTTCAAATAATACCTGCAACATTGGTATTAGAGTAATAAATGAAAGTGTGCTGAATAATGCGTATAAAACATTGTAGATTATGTTCCAAACCACATTGAATTTATACGGCTTTAAATAGGGGAATATTTTTTTTAAATTATCATCCATTAGTTCAACTGCATTTCCGCAATAATAGTTTCAATTTTTTTATCCAATTGTTTTTCAGCTTCCGAAATATCTTCTAATGAATCTATTGCGCAATTCACACTGAAATAAAATTTGATTTTTGGTTCCGTACCGCTTGGACGCGCACAAATTTTGCTTCCGTCTTCCAAATAGTAAATCAGGACATTGGATTTAGGAATTGTAATGTCAAATTCTTCACCATTCATAAAATCTTTTCCTTTGGAAGATTGATAGTCTTCTATGCAAACTACACGTTGTCCGTTAATTTCAGTAAGTGGGTTTTCACGTAAATCTATCATCATCTGTTTGATTTCGTTGGCGCCTTCAATACCTTTTTTGGTAATTGAAATCAGATGTTCTTTATAAAAACCAAAATCAACATACAATTGCAGTAATTCCTGATATAATGAACTTCCTTTTTCTTTTGCCTGAGCAGCTATTTCGCAGACTAACAAAATGGCACCAACACCATCTTTGTCACGAACCGCATCGCCAACCATGAATCCAAAACTTTCTTCGCCGCCGCCAATGAATTTTTGGTTAGGGAAGTCTTTAATGAATTTTGCTATCCATTTAAACCCGGTTAATCCAACTTTGCATTCCACTCCATAAGCTTCTGCTAAATCCAGCATCATAGGAGTTGAAACTATGGTTGAGCCTATGAATTCATTTCCGGTAAGTTTGTCTTGTTTTTTCCATTGTTCCAAAAGGAAAGAGGTCATTGCAACCATGGTTTGATTTCCGTTTAACAGAATCATTTTTCCTTCGGTATTTCTAACGGCTACGCCTAAACGGTCTGAATCCGGATCAGTACCCACAACAATGTCGGCGTTGATCTTGTCAGCTAATGCCATAGCCATTTCCAATGCTTCCGGTTCTTCCGGGTTCGGTGATTTTACTGTTGGGAAATTTCCGTTAGGAACAGCTTGTTCTTCAACAATATTTACATCAGTATAACCTGCTTTTGCCAAAACTCCAGGAATTGCTTTTATGGATGTGCCGTGTAATGGAGTATATACGATTTTTAGGTTTTCTCTGGCTGTTTTTGAAGTGTCAAAACTGGCGTTTGCAACTGTTGAATCTCTGAAAGCTTCATCTACTGCAACATCAATGTATTCAATCAGATTTTCATTAACATTGAAGTTAATATCTGAATATTCCAGACTTTCAATTTCTTTGATAACTTCTGCATCCTGTGGCGGTACAATTTGCCCTCCGTCCTGCCAGTATACTTTATATCCGTTGTATTCCGGCGGATTATGTGAAGCCGTAAGAACAATACCTACATGGCAATTCAGATGTTTAACCGCAAATGAAAGTTCCGGAGTAGGGCGCATATCTGAAAAAAGATATACTTTGATTCCGTTTGCCGAAAATACATCGGCTACAACTTTAGCTAAAGTATCGCTGTTATTACGGCAATCATAAGCGATAGCTGCTTTTAATTCTTCTCCAGGAAAGCAAACTTTTAAATAATTTGATAATCCTTGAGTGTTTTTGCCTAAAGTGTATTTGTTTATTCTATTGGTTCCTACACCCATGATACCGCGCATTCCTCCAGTACCAAATTCCAGATTTTTATAGAAGCTGTCTTCTAATTCTTTAGGTGAAGAAGTCATTATTTCTTTAATGGCTTCTTGAGTTTTATTGTCGAATGTAGGAGTTAACCATACGTTGACTTTGTCTAAAATTGCCTTTTCAATATGCATAATTCTTTTCTTTAAATTGGCGATTAAATAACTTCTTGAATCTTATATCTCTCTTCGTTGTTTTTAGTACGTAAAATAATTTCTCCTAAAAAGCCTGCTAAAAACAATTGAGTTCCAATAATCATTGTGGCAAGTGAAATGTAAAACCATGGATTTTCAGTAATCAAAATGGCCTCTTGATGAGTGTATAGTTTCCAAAGTTTCATAGCACCTATATATCCTGCTGATAAAAAACCTATCATAAACATTAATGTTCCTAATAAACCGAATAAATGCATTGGGCGTTTGCCAAATCTGCCTAAAAACCAAATAGTAATTAAATCAAGAAAGCCATTGACAAATCTATCTATTCCAAATTTAGATTCACCGTATTTTCGGGCTTGATGTTGTACTACTTTTTCACCTATTTTTTTAAAACCTGCATTTTTTGCTAAAACAGGAATGTATCTGTGCATTTCTCCAAAAACTTCAACGTTTTTCACAACTACATTTTTGTATGCTTTTAGACCACAATTAAAATCATGAAGTTGGACGCCGGAAGTTTTTCTTGCTGCAGCGTTAAAAAGTTTTGAAGGAAGGTTTTTAGTTAAGGTATTGTCGTAACGCTTTTTCTTCCAACCTGAAACCAAGTCGAAATTTTGCTGCATTATCATTTGGTGCAATTCAGGAATCTCATCAGGGCTGTCTTGTAAATCAGCATCCATGGTGATGATAACATCGCCTTGAGCTTTAGCAAATCCAGCATGTAGTGCCTGACTCTTACCATAATTGCGCAAAAAACGGATACCTTTTAGGTTTCCGTTTTTTGTAGAAAGTTGTTGTATCGTTTCCCAGGAATTATCTGAACTTCCATCATCTATAAAAATAACTTCATAAGAAAAGTTATTTTGTAGCATTACGCGTTCAATCCATGAAGTCAGTTCGGGTAACGATTCTTGTTCGTTAAGTAAAGGAATTATAATTGATATATCCACTATAATTGATTTGACGATTTTGATTTAAAAATAGCTGCCAAAATTAAACCAAAAATTGCACTAAATAAAATATTAAATACAGAACCTTTTAAAAGATTTCCAATAGAGAATTGATCTTGTTCTTCCATCCCTTTTAATGCTTCTTTGACAGCTGAAGAAGGAGCACCGAATTTCTGCATCATTTCTGCAGCATATTTCATTGTCAGTTCTTTGATGGTTTCTTTAGCTCCCGGATCAATAAAATTGAAAAGAATAATGTTAAAAGCAACGGATATCAGTATGCCTATTACAGCTGAGATGAAATAAGTGGTAAAGGCATCCTTGAAAGGGAAAATTCCTTTTAAATCTCTTTTTGTTTTTATCAGAAGATAAATGCCTATGGCAATATATACAGCAATCGATGCAAATCCTATCCACCCGGATACAAACAATTCCAGGTTTGTAACATAGATAAAAGTAGTGATCAAAATAGATGTGGCACCGGTAATGATACCAAATTGAATTCCGTTCTTTTTAATAATTTCGTTCATAATAATTGTTTTGGTTAGTTGTTTAAACAAATATACTAATTAATAATTGTAAGAGTAAGTAGATTAAAAGGTAAAAATGTTACATAATAATTTGATTATAAAAAAAATATTGTAAATTTGCACCCTGAATTAAAAAGAAATACAATAAAAGTTGTTGAAAGTCGATACCTTTTTATAAAAATAAAAAGCATCAAGATATAAGGCGGCAAAAAATAAAAAAGATTTATTATGAAAAAAGGAATTCACCCAGAGAATTACAGATTAGTGGCTTTTAAAGATATGTCAAATGAAGATGTATTCATCACTAAATCTACAGTAGAAACTAAAGAAACTATCGTTGTTGACGGAGTAGAGTACCCAGTATTTAAAATGGAGATATCTAGAACTTCTCACCCTTTTTACACAGGTAAATCTAAACTTATCGATACTGCAGGACGTATTGATAAATTCAAAACTAAATATGCTAAATTCAACAAATAATAGTTGTTTTTAGATTCATACAAAAGCCTTTCCAATCGGAAAGGCTTTTTTGCTTTTACAATTTATAATTTTACTCCGAAACTTTGTAACTTAGCGACTTTGTAACTTTTGAAACTAAAAAAATGAACTATATACTTTTTGACGGAACAGTTCGCAATGCATTACTTCCTTTTACATTTACCCGACCGGTTGCAGATATCCGTGTAGGGATTTTAACAATTCGTGAGAAATGGGAAAAATATTTAGGATATACAACAACAACGATAACCGAAGAATATCTTTCTGAAAAATATCCAATGGTCGAAATGGAAGAGAATGTAATGATTAATGCTGCTTTTTTGCCAAATGATATTTTAGTAGAAATGGTAAAATCCTTGGAAGAAAACCAAGCCATTTTCTATAAAGAAGAAGTAATAGCTTTTTTTAGTAAAGAAAATCAGGAAGTTGATTTTGATACTTTTGAAATTATTGATTTTGATGAAGAATGCCTTAGAATAGAACATACCTGGGATATTTTTTCAAAAAATGATGCCGCTTTACGTGAGGATTTTGAATTGATAACCGAAGGCAGACATTCACAGCCTATTCCAAAATCGGTTAATGTACTGTCTCCTGAAAATATTTTTATTGAAGAAGGTGCAAAACTTGAGTTTGTGACTTTAAATGCTTCTACAGGACCTATTTATATTGGGAAAAACGCAGAAATCATGGAAGGTTCTGTAATTCGTGGCCCGTTTGCTCTTTGTGATAATGGTAGAGTAAAATTGGCTACAAAAGTTTATGGAGCTACTACAGTTGGGCCTCATTCGGTTATTGGCGGAGAAGTGAATAATTCGGTACTGTTTGGATATTCTAACAAAGGACATGATGGTTTTTTAGGAAATTCAGTTTTAGGTGAATGGTGTAACATTGGAGCCGATAGTAATAATTCCAATCTGAAAAATAATTACGAAGAAGTGAAACTTTGGAGTTATGAAACGGAAGGTTTTGCAAGAACGGGTCTTCAGTTTTGCGGATTAATGATGGGAGATCATAGTAAATGCGGAATCAACACTATGTTTAATACTGGAACTGTGGTTGGTGTATCTGCTAATATTTTTGGTTCAGGATTCCCGCGTAATTTTGTGCCGAGTTACTCTTGGGGCGGAGCTTCAGGATTTACGACCTATTTAACTTCAAAAGCTTTTCAAACGGCTAAAATAGTAATGGCTCGCAGACAAGTTGAATTCACAGAAGAAGATGCTAAGATTTTAGAACACGTTTTTGAAGAGACTAAGAAATATAGAAAAGAATAATCTGAAATTTTATAAAAATTATAACACCACGATTGCGAAAGTAGTCGTGGTTTTTTATGTAAATTTATTCCTCAAAATTTAAAGCAATGTATAGAATAGAAAACGATTTATTAGGGGATCTACAGGTTCCTGAAAATGCATATTATGGAGTTCAGACTCAGAGAGCTATTGAGAATTTTCATATTTCGGGAGTTAAGTTGTATCAGTTTCCGGAATTTATCAAAGGTTTGGCGTATGTGAAATGGGCTGCAGCCGAAACCAATTTTCAGTTGGGGATATTAGACGAGAAACTCAAAAATGCCATTGTTGATGCAGCGAAAGAAGTCATTGCTGGAAAGTTTAATCAAGAATTTCCTATCGATATGATTCAAGGTGGTGCAGGAACATCAACCAATATGAATATCAATGAAGTCTTAGCTAATAGAGCCTTAGAATTAATGGGGTATAAAAAAGGGGAATATCAATATTGTTCACCTAACGATCATGTTAATTTGTCGCAATCAACTAACGATGCTTATCCCACCTCAATACGAATTGCATCAGTAAATTCAAATATTACATTAATTGTGCATTTAAAAGAGTTAATTGCTTCCTTTAGAAAAAAAGGAGAGGAGTTTAAACATGTTTTAAAAATGGGAAGAACCCAATTGCAAGACGCAGTTCCAATGACGTTAGGGCAGGAATTCGAAGCTTTTGCTGCTACTCTGGAAGAGGAAGTGGATCGTTTAACACAAAATTGCAATTTAATGCTGGAAACCAATATGGGCGCCACTGCTATTGGTACTGGAATAAATGCGGCTCCGGGCTATGCGAAGCTTTGCGCTGAAAATCTGGCAAAAGTTACTGGTCTTGCTATTTTTTCGGCACCTAATTTAATTGAAGCTACTCCCGATACAGGTGCTTATGTGATTTATTCTTCGGCGTTAAAACGAATGGCAATTAAAATCTCTAAAATATGCAATGACTTACGATTGCTTTCTTCAGGACCAAGATGCGGGTTTAATGAAATTAATTTGCCGCCTATGCAGCCTGGGTCATCTATTATGCCTGGGAAAGTGAATCCGGTTATCCCGGAAGTCATGAATCAGGTGTGTTTTAGAGTGATTGGAAACGATTTAACAGTTACGATGGCAGCTGAAGCCGGACAATTGCAACTCAATGTTATGGAACCTGTATTGACTTACGCGATCATGGAGTCAATGCAGTTGTTATCTAACGGAATGGATACTTTAAGAGAAAAATGTATTGACGGTATCACGGCTAATGAAGAACATTGTCGTGACATGGTGTTGCATAGTATTGGTATTGTTACGGCTTTAAATCCGCATATTGGCTATAAAAACAGTACTAAAATTGCTAAGGAAGCATTGGAAACAGGGAAAAGCGTTTACAATCTTGTTTTAGAGCATAACATATTGTCTAAAGAGCAGTTGGATGATATTTTGAATCCGGAAAATATGTTGGCTCCGAAGGCTTTTAAATAATTGAATAGTAATTGATTGATAATTTTTAGAAACCAATAATTCTAACTAATTTTGCACTCTCAATTTTTTGACAACGATTTCATTGATTGAGTTATTTTATGGAAAACAGAAAAAAAGTTGCCTTTTATACTTTAGGCTGTAAATTGAATTTCTCCGAGACCTCTACCATTGCGAGAAATTTTAAAGATGAAGGTTTTGACCGTGTCGATTTTGAAGAAGTTGCAGATATTTATGTAATCAATACTTGCTCGGTAACCGAAAACGCCGATAAGCAATTCAAACAGATTGTCAAAAAAGCGATGAAGCTTAATGATAAGGCGTTTGTTGCTGCTGTTGGATGTTATGCTCAGTTAAAACCTGAAGAATTGGCTTCGGTTGATGGAGTGGATTTGGTTTTAGGAGCTACAGAAAAATTTAAAATCACTGATTATATCAATGACCTTTCCAAAAATGATATGGGGGAAGTGCATTCCTGCGAAATCGAGGAAGCCGATTTTTATGTTGGAAGTTATTCTATAGGTGATCGTACCCGGGCTTTTTTGAAGGTTCAGGATGGATGTGATTATAAATGTACGTACTGCACCATACCGTTGGCACGTGGAATTTCACGTAGTGATACCATGGAAAACGTAATGAAAAATGCCAAAGAAATCTCCGAAAGAGGAATTAAGGAAATTGTTTTAACCGGAGTTAATATTGGGGATTACGGGAAAGGCGAATTCGGAAATAAAAAACACGAACATACTTTTTATGAATTGGTTCAGGCATTGGATAAAGTTGACGGAATCGAGCGTTTGCGTATTTCTTCTATCGAACCAAATTTGCTTAAAAATGAAACCATAGATTTCGTTTCACAAAGCCGCACTTTTGTACCTCATTTCCATATTCCGTTGCAATCAGGAAGTAATGCGGTTCTTAAAAAAATGAAGCGTCGTTATTTGCGTGAATTGTATTCTGACCGAGTGGCTAAAATTCGTGAAGTGATGCCTCATGCCTGTATTGGTGTTGATGTGATTGTTGGTTTTCCGGGAGAGACAGATGAGTTGTTTCTGGAAACGTATAATTTCCTAAACGAATTGGAAATTTCCTATTTACACGTGTTTACTTATTCAGAAAGAGATAATACCGAAGCAGCGGAGATGGAAGAAGTTGTTCCGGCAAATGTCAGAGCAAAACGTAGTAAAATGTTGCGTGGTTTGTCAGTTAAAAAACGTCGCGCTTTTTATGAAAGCCAGATAGGTTCAGACAGAACCGTTTTGTTTGAAGGAGAAAACAAAGAAGGCTACATTCACGGATTTACGGAAAACTATGTGAAAGTTAAAACACCTTGGAATCCTGAATTGGTGAATACACTTCATCATGTTAATCTGACAAAGATTGATGAGGATGGAAGTGTAAGGATTGAGTTCTTAAATGTTTTAGTCTGATTTTTTTAAACCATATAAGACATATAAGATCATTTAAGAATATTCGTTATGCGATTTACTTTTTTAAGAGTTTTTGGATTATTCTGCTTTATGGTGGAGTAATTTACTTTATATGTTCTTATGTGTCTTATGTGGTTCAATAAACTAATATTTATAATGAAACCGAAGTTTGGTAATTCTGTAAACGTTTTCACCTAATTTTTCTACAAATTCAAATTTGTTTCTTCCCGGATGTGTGAAGTCGATTAAATGCTTCGCGCTGATTTCAAAATATATTTTTTTTCCTTCAAACATGAATTTTTGTCCTTCGGTTCTGTAAGCCGATTTGATTAAAAAAAATTCGGTAAGAGTCCAGGTGCTGTCGGATGAAATATTTTCAAGCTGGGTGGAAATACCAGAAGTTATCTCAACTTTGCTGTTGTAATATTTTGAAATAGTTTCAAAAAATTGAATGATTTCTAAATTTGTTTCTTCACTTAGCATATAAGTAAATATAACAAATTAAATCCTGATCCCGGGTGGCAGTAAGTGTTTGTAAGAAGGGTTTTTTCTGAAAAATGCCGCTATTTTCGGATGAGTGGGAACTATTTTTAATTTTTTTTCTTCGGCAAGATTTAAAATAGCGATAAAAAAACCGGCTAACAGCTCTTCCTCAAATCCTTCAGGAGTATTAATTTTGGTTAAAAATAATTTACGTTCCTGCTGTGAATATTCAATAGCAATCAGCTTGTCATTGATGGTGGTTTCAAATTGACGCGAAAATGTATTGTCTTTTATTTCCATGATATGTACTGTATGAGATAATTAACCCATAGAATCTTAAAAAATTGATAATTTTGGGTAAAGTTCAATTTTGTCCAGTTGGAAATACTAATTTTATACAAATTTCGGAAATTTTATCTAATTAATAGAAATCACCCTTAAGAATGTCAAAAATTCATGTTTACTTTATGCCGGGCATGGCGGCAAGCTCTGCAATTTTCGAACGAATTAAATTACCTGAGGATATTTTTGAAATGCATATGCTTGAATGGTTTTTGCCTGAAAAAAAAGAAACCTTAAAACAATATGCACAGCGGATGGCAAATGAGGTAAAGCATGAAAATGCTGTCTTGATAGGAGTTTCTTTTGGTGGGATTCTGGTTCAGGAAATGGCACAGTTTTTAAATCCTAAAAAAGTCATCATTATTTCCAGTGTGAAATCCAATAAGGAATTGCCCCGTAGAATGAAAATTGCCAAAACAACCAAAGCATACAAAATTCTGCCGACAAGTTTATTGGAGAATGTTCAATTATTGGTTAAGTATGCTTTTGGAGATGTGATGAAACAAAGGATAAAACTGTATGAGATTTACCTGAAGATGCGTAATAAACATTATTTGGATTGGGCAATCGAGCAGGTGGTTTGCTGGGACAGAGTTGAGATTGATCCATACGTAATTCATATTCATGGTGATGCGGATGAGGTTTTTCCGTCAAAAAATATTAAAGAGTTTATAAATATAAAAGGAGGCACACATATTATGATTTTAAACCGTTTCAGATGGTTTAACAGTAATCTGCCTGAGATAATTTTAAAATAGGATGAAGAAAGTTGCTGTGTTGTTAGTGGTGGGTTTTTTGGGTATTGCTTTTTTGAGCGCAACCAAAAATGAAACCAGATATTTTCCCGATAAAATTGATTTCTGCGGTGAGGAAACTCCGTTGAATATTCCTGACGTTCGTGAACGATTGGATAGAGAATTAGTTGTAAATCAGCATTTGCATGGTTCAACGATTATGATTATTAAGCGTGCTAATCGATTCTTTCCGGTGATTGAACCTATTTTGGCTAAAAATAATGTGCCTGATGATTTTAAATATCTTGCTGTGATTGAAAGTTCGCTGACCAATGCGACTTCTCCTTCCGGAGCCAAAGGATTTTGGCAGTTCATGCCTTTGACGGCTAAAGAAAAAGGGATGGAGGTGAATGATATTGTGGATGAGCGTTACCACTTGGAAAAATCTACTCAAATGGCTTGTGAATATTTAATAAAAGCCAAAGAAAAATTCGGTTCATGGACAATGGCCGCTGCCTCTTACAATGGCGGAATGGCTGGTCTGCAAAAGGCTGTTGACCAGCAAATGGAAACGAATTATTATGACTTGTTATTGACGGATGAAACTTTTAGGTATGTTTTCAGGATTCTAGCCTTAAAGCAAATTATGCAGAATAAGCAATTGTATGGCTTTGAGTTAAAAGTTGATGAACTATACCAGCCGTTGTCAATTAGGAAAATTGAAGTTGACAGCAGTATTTCCGATTTGGCTAAATTTGCTAAAATACAAGGAGTCAATTACAAAGAGCTTAAATTGTATAATCCCTGGCTTCGGGATAAAAAATTAGATAACCCAACCAAGAAAAAATATATTTTTGATTTACCTGTAAAATAATATAGTATGAGTACAGCAACTATTGTTACGTTGATAATAACCGGCTTAATGGCTGGAATGCTTAGTGGTCTTGTAGGTGTAGGCGGAGGGATAATTATGGTTCCTATGCTGGTTTTGATTTTAGGATTCAGTCAGCATCAGGCACAAGGCACAAGTTTGACAGTGCTGGTGGTTCCGGTAACTGCTCTGGCGGTTTACAATTATTATAATGAAGGTTATATTAATTGGAAATATGCCGGTATAATTGCCATTTTTTTTGTTGTAGGGAGTTATTTTGGCAGTAAGCTTGCTGTAAATATTGATCAAAAGATGCTGAAGAAAATTTTCAGTATAGTGCTGATTGTTATTGCGGGAAAAATGCTTCTCGAAAAATAAATTATTCAGTATCGGAAATATGATCCTGTTTTAGAGCTTTGTCAAGCAGGATACTGCTGAGGCCTTCATGATAAGTGTTGTAATTCATGGTGAAAGCGTTTACATAACTGCTGTTTTGTTGTGGATGTGCGCCACCTCTTTTGAGGTTTACAATCTTTAGGTCCTGATCAAGAAAATAGGAGGTTGGAAGACCAAAAGAGTGCTTTAAATGGGCAATAATGTGAGTGTCCTCTTTATAGGAATCGTAAGCATAACAAACTGTAATGTTATGGTTGAATTTTTTGGCTATGTCTTTAATGTTTCCCCTTTTGTCCCAGAAAAGAATTACGAATTTTACTTCTTTGGAATATTTTTGAGCCAATTTGCTTAAAGCCTGAAATTCACCCTTGCTGGGAATACACCATGAAGCGTAAGTCAATAAAAAAACCGGCTTTTGAAAACTGCTGAGTTTGATTTTTTTACGTTCAACGGTTTTTAAAGTGTAATCTTCGAATTTAGTTCCTTTGATATGGTTGTTGATTAAAGAATCAAATAATACTTGTGCTTTTTCTATATTGTTTTCTTCGTATGCTTTGTTTGCTTCTGTGTTGTATTTGCCTAAATGTAACCGCAGGGCATCAGGAAAAAATGCAGGACTATCCTTCTGATCTTGCGCAAGACCAAAAAAATAAAACATAAATAAAAGCAAGGTGTATAATTTCCTCATTCAGTTTTAGCTATTGTTGCGAATATAATTGCCTGATTTTAAATACAATAAAATATTCGACTAAATTAGTTTTTTTATCGATTAACAACATGTATATACGAAAAAACCATACAAATATTGTATGGTTTTATGGTTTTAACAAAAAAAAGTGTATTAAATTTTCTTTAATTGCTCTTTCATCATGCTGATCTGATCTTTCAGCATGTTGTGTTTGTCCAGTTTTTTAGCTTCGTTAAGCAGTGTTGTTGCTTCTAATTTTCTACGGCGGCTCATTGCAATTCCAGCTAAGTTTAATTTAGCCAGTGCTAAATCCTGATCCATGGATAATCCTAAACTGATTGCTTTCTTGAAGAATTTCTCAGCTTGGTTTAAATTAGTCTGAGAAACCATCAGACCGTTTAGATAGTTGTAGTAACCCTGTTGTTTTTGAATCAAAGCGGTCTCTGGATTTTTGATTTTGTCCAGCCATTTTTTTGCGCCTGGAAAATCTTGATTTCTTAATTTTAAAAACGCCATTAAGATAAATTCATTTCTGAAGTATAAGAAAACAGGAATGATTGCTAATAAGATTAAGAAAATTCCGTTGCCTATATTGCTTTCGGTGAATTGCCATACCCCTGTAATAAGCAGCAAACCGGCAATTATCAGTTTAATATTTCTGTGAAACATAATTGTTTAATTAAATAGTGGTGCAAATATAAAAAAAAGAAATCGCGATAAAAAATCTGTTTAGCCTAAACAAATTCTCTTATTTCAGCTGATTTTTTTAATCTGTCAATCAATTAAAACTCAGACTTTATGTTGATTGAAATTATTTTTTTTAAAACCACTTGCAAGAATAAAAAATCGTTGTATATTTGCACTCGGTTTTAATAAAGCCAAAATAATCAAGATAATTTACAAGATTTAAAGATAAAAGCTATGAGTAAAAGAACATTTCAACCATCGAAAAGAAAAAGAAGAAATAAGCACGGTTTTATGGACAGAATGGCTTCTGCGAATGGAAGAAAAGTCCTAGCTCGTCGTCGTGCAAAAGGAAGACACAAATTAACTGTTTCTTGCGAACCAAGACACAAAAAATAATGATTGATTTTCAGTCAAATACTAAGGCGTTACTTTTATCAGTAACGCCTTTTTTTTAAAAAGTTCATATATTACTGATAATTTTAGGTGCTATTTAGCTACACTAAATAAAAAAATCCCGCCGGAAAAGTATGTTTTGATGATCATTTCGAGAACCTCAATGATCAAAGATGAATACTTCTCATCGGGGCTAAACAACAAACAACACACATACAATGCCTAAAGACAATTCAATTAAGTCGGTTTTAATTATTGGGTCTGGGCCAATTATTATTGGTCAGGCCTGCGAGTTTGATTATTCAGGATCACAATCAGCACGTTCATTGCGTGAAGAAGGAATTGAAGTTATCTTAATCAATTCCAATCCGGCAACAATCATGACAGATCCTTCAATGGCTGATCATGTTTATCTTAAACCGCTTACAACAAAATCTATTATCGAAATCCTGAAAGCACATCCGCAAATCGACGCGGTATTGCCTACTATGGGAGGACAAACTGCCTTAAATCTTTGTCTTGAAGCTGAAGATAAAGGTATTTGGAAAGATTTTAATGTAAAACTTATCGGAGTTGACGTTAATGCTATCGAGATTACTGAGGACAGAGATAAGTTCAAGGATTTATTAAATAAAATTGGAATCCCTCAGGCTCCTGCAAAAACTGCAAATTCATTCTTAAAAGGAAAAGAAATTGCTCAGGAATTTGGTTTTCCTTTAGTAATCCGCCCTTCATTTACACTTGGAGGAACAGGAGCGGCTTTCGTGCATAAAAAAGAAGATTTTGATACTTTATTAACAAGAGGTTTAGAGGCATCTCCAATCCACGAGGTGTTAATTGATAAAGCACTTTTAGGCTGGAAAGAATATGAATTGGAACTGCTTCGTGATAAAAACGATAACGTAGTAATCATTTGTACTATTGAAAATATGGATCCAATGGGAATTCATACCGGAGATAGTATCACTGTGGCACCTGCTATGACTTTGTCTGACACTACATTCCAAAAAATGCGTGACATGGCGATGCACATGATGCGTAGTATAGGAAACTTCGCAGGAGGTTGTAATGTTCAGTTTGCAGTTTCTCCTGATGACAAAGAAGATATCGTTGCAATCGAAATCAATCCTCGTGTGTCACGTTCATCAGCTTTAGCGTCAAAAGCAACTGGTTATCCAATTGCTAAAATTGCTACAAAACTGGCACTAGGGTATACTTTGGATGAATTGCAAAACCAAATTACAAAATCAACTTCGGCTTTATTTGAGCCTACGTTAGATTATGTAATTGTGAAAATCCCTCGTTGGAACTTCGATAAATTTGAAGGTTCAGACAGAACTTTAGGTCTTCAGATGAAATCTGTTGGTGAGGTAATGGGAATTGGACGTTCGTTCCAGGAAGCATTGCACAAAGCTACTCAGTCGCTGGAAATTAAACGTAATGGTTTAGGAGCTGACGGGAAAGGGTATAATAACTATGAGCAGATTATAGAAAAATTAACTCATGCGAGTTGGGATAGAGTTTTTGTGCTTTATGATGCAATCGCAATGGGTATTCCTTTGTCAAGAATTCATGAAATCACTAAAATTGACATGTGGTACCTGAAACAGTATGAGGAATTGTTTTTATTAGAGAAAGAAATTTCAAAATATACATTGGATACACTTCCGAAAGAATTGTTATTGGAAGCGAAACAGAAAGGATACGGAGACCGCCAGATTGCCCACATGTTAAACTGTCTGGAAAGTCAGGTTCATGCATTACGTGATACAATGAATATTCAGCGTGTGTATAAACTGGTAGATACTTGTGCGGCTGAGTTTAAAGCGCAGACTCCTTATTACTATTCAACTTTTGAAGCTGAAATTGAGCGTCCTGATGGTACTCGTTATGTAGCTAATGAAAGTGAGGTTACTGATAAAAAGAAAATTGTAGTTTTAGGTTCAGGACCTAACCGAATAGGACAGGGAATTGAATTTGACTACTCTTGTGTACACGGTGTATTGGCAGCTAAAGAATGCGGTTACGAAACTATCATGATTAACTGTAATCCTGAAACGGTTTCTACCGACTTTGATACGGCTGATAAATTATACTTCGAACCGGTTTTCTGGGAACATATTTATGATATTATCCGTCATGAAAAGCCTGAAGGTGTTATTGTTCAGTTGGGAGGTCAAACAGCACTTAAACTGGCTGAGAAGCTTAATAAATACGGAATCAAAATTATAGGGACAAGTTTTGATGCTTTGGATTTAGCGGAAGACCGCGGACGTTTCTCTGAATTGCTGACGCAGTTGGGTATCCCTTTTCCTAAGTTTGGGGTAGCTGAAAATGCAGAACAGGCAGTAGCATTGGCTGATGAATTGGATTTTCCATTATTGGTGCGTCCTTCATATGTGCTAGGTGGACAGGGAATGAAGATTGTTATCAATAAGCAGGAGCTTGAAGAGCACGTAATTGAGATTTTAAAACATATTCCTAATAACAAATTGTTGTTAGATAATTACTTAGACGGCGCAATAGAAGCTGAGGCTGATGCAATTTGCGATGGCGAGAATGTGTATATCATAGGAATCATGGAGCATATTGAGCCATGTGGAGTACACTCGGGAGATAGTAATGCTACTTTACCACCATTTAATTTGGGTGAGTTTGTAATGCAGCAGATTAAGGATCATACGAAGAAAATTGCTGTAGCATTAAAGACCGTAGGTTTGATTAATATTCAGTTTGCTATTAAAGATGATATGGTGTATATCATCGAAGCAAATCCTAGAGCGTCACGTACTGTTCCTTTTATTGCAAAAGCGTATGGTGAGCCTTATGTAAATTATGCAACTAAAGTAATGTTAGGAGAGAAGAAAGTTACCGACTTCGAATTCAATCCTAAGTTAAACGGATACGCTATCAAGCAACCGGTATTCTCATTCAATAAGTTTCCTGGAGTGAATAAAGCTTTAGGTCCGGAAATGAAATCGACTGGAGAGAGTATTTTGTTTATCGATGATTTAAAAGATGATCAATTCTACGAATTGTACTCTAGAAGAAAAATGTATCTTACTAAATAAAAAAAATCCCGAGTAATCTCGGGATTTTTTTATGGCTTTTAAGTTGTTAAATTACTGAGAAATAGGTTTTCCTGTAGTGTTTGAATTATCGGAAGAATCTGCAGTAGCTACTTTTACGTTTTGAGCACAGCAATCTAATTTAGATGATACAAATCCAGTAATTCGATAAGATCCCATAGAATGGACGTGTTTTTCAAATTTTGAAAAATTCAGGTTAATTTTAGAATCAACATCGTTAATTCTGGTATCAACTTCGTTATCTTTTGCCTTTAATTGACCGATACTATAATCCAGTACTTTGTAATTTACTACTGTTGCTGTTTTTTGCTTTTCCAGTTCAGCTTTCAATTGATTTATTTCATTTTGAAGTTGCGCTATTAATTCTTCCACAGCCGGCTTTTTTTCTTCTGCTTTTTGAATTTTTATATCAGTGCTGTTCACAGCTCTTATTTTTTGTCTCTCTTGAGCAGAAACAGTTAAGCAATTTAAAATAATAAAGCTCGAAACAATAAATAATTTTTTCATGGTTTTTGTTTTTAGGCCGTGAAAATAATAAATTATTGATTTGACAGATATGTTAAGCTTGTTTTCTAGATATAGTGCAATATTAATCGATTAAATGGTCATTTGTGTTGCGAATTGTATTCTGGACGAATTAGATAGATTAAAAGTAAAGGTTCCCGTTTAAGACTTTTTTATTTCTTTAAAACAGTTTTTAAATAAAATAATCCCGAAATACCAGCAATAAGAGAGCCTATAATAATATATAGTTTCGAATTGTTAATAACGGTTGCGTCTGTAAAAGCTAATAGAGCAATAAATATAGACATAGTAAAGCCAATTCCTCCTAAAATTCCTGCTCCAAAAATCATTTTCCAGTTTAAATCGTCCGGTAAAGAAGCTGCTTTAAGTTTTACTGATATCCAAGAAAATAATGTGATGCCTATAGGTTTGCCAAGAACTAATCCCAAAATTATTCCTAGACCATAAACAGGGAATAAACCTTCGTTTGGATTAAATTGCAATGAAATTGCGGTGTTTGCCAATGCAAATAAAGGAAGAATAATAAAAGCAACCGGCCAGTGTAATTTTTGTTCAAGTTGATAAGAAACAGTTTTCTTAGTCCCATTTTCAAAAGGTATGGCAAATGCAAGTAATACACCAGTAATAGTAGCATGTACCCCCGAATAAAGCATGAAATACCACATGAAAAGACCTAAAAAAAGATAGGGCCAAAGACGGTAAATTTTTAATCGGTTCATGAGTAGTAAAATACCAAACAGGCCTATTGCAATTCCCAGATTAACCCAGTCCATGTTGGTTGAATAAAATAAAGCTATGACGAGTATTGCTCCTAAATCATCAATTACTGCCAGAGCGGTCAGAAATACTTTTAATGAAGAAGGAACCTTATTGCCTAATAATGATAAAACTCCTATCGCAAAAGCTATGTCGGTAGCCATTGGAATCCCAATTCCGTTGCTGTATGGAGTGTTGTTGTTAAAGAAAAAATATGTTAAAGCAGGAAATACCATTCCGCCAACTGCGGCTAAAATGGGTAACATTGCATTTTTTATATTGGAAAGTTCTCCTATATAGATTTCCCGTTCTAACTCTAAACCAATCATCAAAAAGAAAATTGTCATCAAACCATCATTAATGATATGTTCTATACTTAAACCTCCGATTTTAGAATGCCATAAATGTTGATAGGATTCTCCCAAATTTGAATTGGTTAGTACAATTGAAAGAATTGTACAGAATATTAATATCAAGCCACTGGCTTTTTCGCTTTCAAAAAAAGAAGTAAAAAGTTTAGTTAATTTCACGAGTCAGTTTTTTAAGGAATTTTGGTAAATTTACAAGAAATAACCTCAATTTATGGCTTTTACCAGGAAAAGGAAAAAAATATTAGCAGCAACCCAAACGGGTTTCGGTTCAAATCCTGAAAATTACGGAGGACGCTTTATCAATAAAGACGGTTCAGCAAATGTTGTTAAAACAGGAATTCCTTTTATTGATCAAATCAGTTGGTTTCATACGTTGTTGGAAATGCCAGGCTTGAAATTCTTTACGGTAATTCTGAGTGTTTTTTTGTTTATCAATTTATTTTTCACCTGTGTTTATTACCTGATTGGGATAGAGAATTTAAATGGTGTTACTGCGGTAACTGAAATTGAAAAGTTCGGACAGGCTTATTTTTTTAGTGCACAAACGTTTACAACGGTGGGTTATGGACATATAAGCCCTAAAGGTTTTTGGATAAGTTTTACAGCGGCATTGGAAGCCTTGTCGGGATTGCTTGCTTTTGCCATTGCGACAGGTTTGCTTTATGGGCGTTTTAGTAAGCCTAAGGCGCATATTCTTTTTTCTGAAAACGCACTTATTGCACCTTTTAATGATGGGAAAGCTTTAATGGTTAGATTGGCTCCGTTTAAAAATGTCAATCTTTCTGATGCAACTGCAAAGCTGACAATGGGTTTGGAAGTTGAAGAAAAAGGAAAAAAGGTTTATAAATTTTTTAATTTGGATTTAGAATATGATGTGATTAACCTACTTACCTTGAATTGGACTATTGTTCATCCTATTACAGAAGACAGTCCGTTGTTTGAGTTTAAAGCGGAAGATTTTAAGGGTAAAAGCGGCGAAATTATTTTATACATCAATGCTTTTGATGATATGTTCAGTACTGTTGTGGCCAGAAGGACTTCATATACTTTTGATGAAGTTGTTTATGGAGCCAAATTTTTGCCAATGTTTGAAGATGATGACAGTATGAATACTACCATTTTGCATCTTGATAAATTGAATGAGTTTAAAAATGTTGACCTAATGTAAAGGTCTTTTCTTTATCATGCCGCCTTTGGTGTCTTTAATGCTGTTTTGTACTACAAAAGCTTTCGGGTCAATTTTTTCTATTTCAAAAATCAGTTTCGATACTTCAAGGCGGGTAACGACACAAAAAAGAACTTTTCCTTCATTTTCTGCTTCTCCGGAAGAGCCGTACCCTTTTTCAGATTTAAAGACTGTGACACCTCTTCCCAAATTGTGGATGATTGATTGTTTGATGGCATCGGCTTTTCTTGAAATGATATGGACACCAATATATTCTTCAATACCATTAATAATAAAATCAACCGTTTTTGAAGCAGAAAGATAAGTCAGCATTGAATACATGGCGGTTTCAATACTGATTAATAATGAAGCTGTCAAAAAAAGCACAACATTAAACAATGCAATGAAGTCACCAACGCTTAAGCTGCTGGTTCTGGATACGGTTATGGCTAAAACTTCGGTTCCATCAATTACAGCACCGCCTCTTATTGTCATTCCTATTCCTGCACCCAGGAAAAAACCGCCAAAGACCGCTATAAGTAATTTGTCAGATGTAATTATGGGAAGTTCAATAAAGTGGATTAGGATTGCTAGTGAAAATATCGCAAAAACACTTTTAAGCGCAAATGTTGTTGAAATCTGTCTGGCGCCAAAAAGTAAAAAAGGAATGTTTATAACAACAATTAAAATAGACAGGTCAATCTTTGTAATCCGCTCTGCCAACAAGGATACTCCTGTGGCGCCTCCATCAAGAAAATGGTTGGGAAGCAGGAATGCCTTTAAACCAATGCCGGCTAAAATAATTCCTGTGCCTATAAAAAACAAATCTTTTGCACTGCTTAAATAAGTTAGTTTTCTTAGGTATCGTGAACGTAATTTTCTGTTGAATCTATTGGGCATATATGTTTTTTTGCAAAATATGAAAAAGTATAATGGTTTGTTGTTAATGTTATTGTAAAAAACGTTTTATCTCAATTGGTAATTAATTGTAACATTTACTTTTTTGGCAACTTTACTTCTTATAAATAGAGGGAGTTCAATGTTATAATCATCAGTGTTCAATATGAAATCAGAGGTTAGTATAGTGGCATCTTCTTTTTTGTAAATTTTAGCTTGTATAGTAATCTCTTTTGATTTCCCGTGTATTTCCATTGTTCCGTTTATGTCATACTGTTGTGGAGTTGAACCGACTTCTTTCCAGTTGAAATTGGTCACCTTGCCTTTAAAAACTGCTTTTGGGTATTTGCTGCTTTCCATGTAATTTTCATTGAAATGTTCTTCCATCAGTGCCAGTCTGAATTTGAAACCTTTTATGAGAATCAAGCCGACAATTTCACCAGTATTTGTGTTTAGAATGCATCCGGAATTTTTATTGGTTGCTTTTACTTCTTCAAAAGAAGGAACTGATGCTTCGAATACAGTGGTTCCGGTTTTGGTTAGGATTTTATCCTGCGCATAAAAACCTGAGAGAAATACGTTACCAAGTAAAAAAAATACTAAAGTTTTCATTGATGACATTTTTTAAGTTAAAAAATCAGTCCTGAAAGCCGTCCTGCTGCCACTTTATAATTATGTCTATACTGACTTGTGGCAGTCTGGTTCCTCCGTAAGGCATCAAATCAGGATCTCCTTGCTGCAGGGATATCCGGTTGATTAATCCTTTGTTGATTATGGCGTCCTGTACTGATAACTTCGAATTTAATGGCATTGGTGCTCCATTTTTTGGAGGAGCGGTATGGCAGATTATGCAATTGTTGTCAATGATGGATTTAACATCTTTGCTGTAAGTCGCTTTTTCCGGGACAGGGTTTGTTAAATCTGATTCGCTTTGGTTTTCACAACTTGTAATAAGAAAAAAAAGTGATGGAATGATTGCTTTTTTCATAGAACCTGTGTTTGTGATTGAGTAATTAAAATTAGTTTAATTTTTGTAAAATATTAATAAAAATATTGTTAAATTTGATAGAATAAATTATTTTTTTATTAAAAATGAGTGATATTTTTAAAGTGTTATTGATTGTTTTGTGTATGCCAATGACCGGTTTTTCCCAATCGGATGTTTTTGCAATCGCGCGAACGGGTAATGTAAATGAGATGATTGAGTTGGTGAAAAAGAATCCTGATATTGTTAATGCGGTCAATGAGGAAGGAAATACACCATTGATTATAGCCTCTTATAAAAATAATTATGAGGTTGTTGAATTTATCGTTCAAAAGGTCAAAAATATTGATTGTACAAGTGGGATGGGAACGGCGTTAATGGCGGCTTCGGTGAAAAATAATATTCAAATTGTGAAATTATTGTTGAAAAATGGGGCAAATCCAAATTTTTCCGATAAGAATGGAACAACGGCTTTGCATTATGCAGTAAATTTTAAATTATACGATATAGCATCATTGTTGATTCAATACAAAGCGAATGTGGATTTGGCGGATATACGAAAAAAAACAGCTTTTGATTATGCTGTTATTGCAAATGATGATCAGATGATTCAAATTTTAAAAACTAAATAATATGAAAAAAAATGTACTTGCTTTTTTGGTCATAATTTTCTCTGTACTTGGTCTTATGGGGCAAAACTATTCCACCGGAACTATGACCTTTTTTGGTGACTACTCCGGAAAAATTGATGTAAACAGTACAACGGTTACTGTAACTTTAGTAGGTCCAAGCACCAGTTGGCTGGGCATAGGTTTTGATGCAACAACGATGGATGATACTGGTAAAGATGTTATTATTTTTAATGGGACTAACATATCAGACAGGAGTTTTGACGGTGTTGGTACAACTCCACCTACAGATACGCAAAATTGGACACTTTCTTCAAATACCGTCAATTCAACCGTTAGAACAGTTGTTATGACAAGAGCACGAGTTGCTACAGAATCAACCGATTATACGTTTCCTGCTTCGGCTCAGCCGTTGAATGTGATTTTTGCGAGACGTCCAGGTTCAACCTTAATAGGTTATCATGGTTTAGGGAATTGCGGTACATTAACAGCAAACTTATCTTTGGGAACTGAGGACTTTTTAATGGATACCCTAAAAGTATATCCAAATCCTTCAAAAGAATTTTTTGTGTTTGAACTCCCTGAAAAGGTTACAAAAGGAGAAGCGAAAATCTATGACTCACTTGGTAAGGTAATTATGAAACAGGAGATTTCCACTTTAGATAATAAATTGAATGTTTCAGGTTTAAGTAAAGGTTCTTATATGATGGTGTTGAGAACTGAATATGGAAATGCTGTAAAAACATTGATAATAGATTGAATTGCGTATGAAGTATTTGCTGATTATCTGCAGTTTCTTTTGTCAGTCTATTTCTGCACAGGATGATTTGTTGTCTCAGATAGATTCTACAGATGCAGATGCAAAAGTCGTGGCTGCTTTTAAAGCAATGAAAATCGTAAATTTAGAATCTACCAAACTTCTTGGAAAAAAAGAATTGTACTTTGTGGTAGCTCATCGGTTTGGATCTGTAAAAGAGGGTTTTGAAGGTTTTTTCGGTTTGGATAATGCAGTTACCCAAATTAAATTTATTTACGGAATTACAGATAAAATTTCATTGGCTGCAGGACGAAGTGAACAGGCTTATGATTTTTCAGCCAAGTATTTGATTGTTTCTCAAAAGGAGAATGGTTTCCCTTTTACATTTGTTGGATTTAACAGTTTAGGGTTTAACAATCAGATGAAGAAATCTAATTATCCCAAAATGGAGTTCAAAGACAGAATGATATATGTGAATCAGATTTTGATTTCCCGGAAATTCAATGACAAATTCTCGCTGGAGCTGGTTCCAACATACTTTCATGAAAATTTTGTAATTGATAATAATCAGGATAACAGTCAGTTTGCAATTGGAATGGGAGGAAGGTATAAAGTTTCTAAAAGAGTTTCTGTTAATTTGGATTATGCAGCTCATTTGAATCGTTCTTCAACGTCTGTTTACAGGAATCCCTTGTCTGTGGGTGTTGATATAGAAACCGGCGGACATGTATTCCAAATGCATTTTACAAACGCCCAGGCCATGCATGAGGCCGGATTTTTGGCTAATGCAACGGGCGATTGGGGTAAAGGGGATGTCTTTTTTGGTTTTAATCTGGTAAGGGTGTTTTAATTTTTCCTGTTTGATATTATTGGCAATCACAACGGTGATTGTTGCTTTTTGCTTTTTCAAAACATTCCAGACCTTCCTTAAGAGCAAAATAAGCAATTCCTATAGTTCCTATACTGTCAATATATGGGAAATGTGTTATGTAGTATATACCGCTGCTGGTTAATAATACAATGGACATGTACAGGCATACTTTTGTGCATTGTGCATCTGCAATAATGGCATGTGAGTTCAATTTTTTTCCTACGTTTGTTTTTGCTGTTATCAGTGTCCACATGACAAGAATCGAAAGTATTGAAATAATAATTCCCCAAAAAGTTGTTTCAGGCTGTTGGTGCGTATAAATATTGATAACGACAGATATTATAAGCCCGCCAGCCAATAAGAAAAAAGAAAAACCGGTGATGCGTAAAGCCTGATTTTCGAAATTATCTTTTTTACTTTCAGGATTTTTTCGGATGCGGAGAATCATATGTGTGATTCCCAGACCCGAAATAACTTCGATAAAGCTGTCGATTCCAAAACCGAATAAAACCAGGCTTTCATCCTCAAACCCAAAATAAGTGGAAATTATACCTTCGGCAATATTGTAGAATACCGTAATTAACGAAAGTCCAAACGCAATACTGTATAGTTTTTGAATTTGACCTTCCGTTAGTGTTTTCATGGTATCATGCTTTTTTGCAGCATCCGTCCAATTGTTCATAAGCAGCTACGTCAGCTTTTATTTCGTCAGCATCATAACCAAGTTTTGAAATACTGTTTTTGATGTTTTCCAAAGAAGTTTTCTGCGGATTGAAATAGACGGTGATTGTCATGTTTTTTTCGTCCAGTTCATACATTTTCACACCTTTAATTTTAAGCATGTTGGCTTGAAAATTTTTTCCGCAGGTTTCACATTCCCTGCAATGGTCGCAATAAATAGCGGTTTTGATAACTGCTTTCTGATTTTTATTTTGCTGTGCAGAAACTGTTGAGAAAGTCAGGAATGCAAAAAGGATAAATATGATTTTTTTCATTATGGTTTTTTTAAAGTATTTCTAATTGAACGTTGAAATTAGTCAAATGTGACAATGCATCTTCGGATTTATAATCGAAAGTCATTTCATGATTCTGTTTTTCCTTCTTATTGGAAATCATTTTTATACAGTTGTAAAAACGTCTGATATCATCGTCGGTAGATAAGATTAATCCTGGGACAGGAACATTGTTTCCGATTTCGTCTTTAGCCACCATAGTAAAATAAGAGGAGTTGCAGTGTTTTATTTTTCCGGTTTGGATGTTTTCTGCTTCAACCCGAATTCCAATAATCATAGAAGTGTTACCTGTGTAATTCACAGAAGCCCGCATGGTAACCAGTTCGCCTACTTCAATGGGGGCCAGAAAATCAACGGTATCAACCGATGCTGTTACACAGTAATGTCCTGAAAACTTTGAAGCACAGGCAAAAGCAATCTGATCCAGTAAAGACAAGATGTAACCACCATGAATTTTACCGCTGAAATTGGTGTGTGAAGGCAACATCAGTTCAGATATTACCACTTTTGATGATTTTACGGTTTTAAACTGATGACTCATTACTGATTCACTTTAACTTTAAAAGGAGAATCCTCTTTTACCACTTCGGTTACAAAATAAACCGTATCACCCCACCAGGGAAATGTCTTGTATCTCTCTTCGTAAGTAACTTTTACATATTCACCCTGTAGCTCTTTCATTTGCTGGATAACCTTTTCATCTTGGTCTAAAATTGAAAATTTAAAGATCTGCGCACCGGCTACTCCCTGGCTTAATTCACCTTCCCAGGTTTTGAAAATCATTCCTTTACGGCTGATTTTTATAAGTTCACCCGAACGGAATCCTTCACTAAAGGTTGCGTAATATAAAAAAGTGAAATAAGCGGTAAAGCCCACAATAATTGTGGCAATAGCGATAAAAAAGAATTTTCGTAGCATAGTTAGTTTGTTAGTTCGTTAGTTTCAGCTCTGTTTATTATAGATTCCGGGAGTGACTTTTTAGCTTTAGCTCCCATTTTTTTGAGTTTTTCAACACTGGTAACCAGATTCCCTTTTCCTTCCACCAGCTTGTTCATGGCACTTCCATATTCCGCTTTTGCTTCATCCATACGTTTGCCTATCTTAATCAAATCGGCCACAAAACCTTCGAATTTGTCGTATAAAGCTCCGGCCTGACGGGCAATTTCATAAGCGTTTTCCTGTTGTTTCTGATTGGTCCACATACTGTCAATGGTACGTAGTGTTGCCAATAAAGTGGAAGGTGTTACAATTACAATATTTTTTTCGAATGCTTTGTTGTACAGCGTTGCGTCTTCCTGTAAAGCGATGGCAAACGCAGGTTCTATCGGTACAAAAAGTAAAACAAAATCAGGACTTTCAATTTTGTATAAATCCTGATAGTTTTTTTCTCCCAGTTGGTCAACGTGACGCTTTAAAGCGATAACATGTTCTTTTAGGTATTGTTCTTTTAAACTGTCATCTTCTTCGTTTACATAACGCTCGTAAGCGGTAAGAGTCACCTTGGAATCGACAATCATTTTCTTGCCGTCAGGAAGATTAATCACCACATCAGGCTGAACACGTTGTCCTTCTTCGGTGGTAAAACTCTGCTGTACTTCGTACTCACGGCCTTTTTCCAATCCTGATTTTTCCAGCACGCGCTCCAAAACCAATTCGCCCCAGTTCCCCTGCATTTTGCTGTCACCTTTTAAGGCTTTGGTCAGATTTAAAGTTTCTTTGCTCATCTGAACGTTAAGTTCTTTTAATCCTAAGATTTGCTGGCGTAAAGCAGCGTGGTAATCAATGCTTTCTTTGTGGGTATCTTCTACTTTTTTCTCAAAATGCTGGATTTTATCCTGTAGGGGAGATAATATGTTTTTGAGGTTTTCTTTGTTTTGTTCTGTGAATTTGGTCGATTTTTCTTCCAGTATTTTGTTGGCTAGATTTTCAAATTCTTTGGTGAATTTTTCCTGAAGCTGTTCTACTTCCTGTTTCTGCTCTTTGTTACGTTCCAGTAGATTGTCAAAATCGACTTCTTTTTTAGTCAGCTGAATGGCCAAAGAATCTTTTTCAATACGGATGGTCTCTTTTTCGGTATTGCTGTTTTTTAATTGCACTTCCCATTGGTTTCTTTCCGCTTGAAACTGTTGTTTTAATTGCTCGATTTGGGAAATCAATCCGTTGTTTTTTTCTTCCAATGATGCTTTTTCCGACTTCGAATTGGCTGAAAATAATGCTTTGCCAATGAAAATCCCTATGATTAAAGCAATAATAAATGCGGCTAGTATGATGATGGTGTCTGACATGGATTGTGATTTATTTTTGTAAAAATAAGGAAATAAAATTATTGATAAAAGGTAAAGATGTCAACAATTGGACGGTCTAAAATTATTCATTTTCCAGCTAACTTGAATTTTATTACATTGCATTATTTATAACAGATTGCATGAGAATAAATTCTATCCAAAGAAATATAGTTTTAGTTGTTTTTATTATTCTGAAAATAGCGCTTCAATTTCATTTAGTGTCTTCTGATTATACCTTGCACAGAGATGAATTTTTACATCTGGATCAGGGACAGCATCCGGACTGGGGCTTTATTTCTGTTCCGCCTTTGACTTCATGGATATCGTACCTTATTTACCTGCTTGGGAATTCGGTTTTCTGGATTAAATTTTTCCCGGCTTTGTTTGGGGCTTTGACTCTTGTTGTGGTTTGGAAAACTATTGAAGAATTGAATGGTGGCTGGTTTGCTTTGGTTTTAGGAGCAATTTCCGTGTTGTTCTCCGTGATACTCCGGATAAATATTTTGTATCAGCCTAACAGTCTTGATATTTTGCTTTGGACAGTGGTTTATTATGCAATTATCAAGTACATCAAAACGGAAAAAAACAATTGGTTGTATGCGGCAGGAATCAGCTTTGCTTTTGGTTTTCTGAATAAATACAACATAGCGTTTCTTGTTTTGGGAATTATTCCCGCTTTACTGCTTACGTCACAGCGAAAAGTACTTGTAAATAAGCATTTGTATTATGCAGTAGGATTGGCTTTTGTAATTGTTCTGCCCAATTTGATCTGGCAATATCAAAATAATTTTCCGGTTGTGCACCATATGAAGGAATTGCAGGAAACCCAACTGCAGAAAATAGATAAAGCCGATTTTTTTAAAGAACAGATTTTGTTCTTTCTTGGTTCTTTTTTTGTGCTGTTAATCAGTTTTATTGGGTTTTGGATCTATAAACCTTTTAGAAATTACAGGGTGTTTTTTTGGTCATTTATTATGACAATGTTCTTTTTCGTGATTTTAAATGGGAAAGCCTATTACACAATAGGACTTTATCCTGTCTTATTGGCTTTTGGTGCCGTTTATACTGAAAAATTATTAGAAAAAAAGTGGTTGTTATACCTTAGACCAGTATGTATTTTGATTCCGTTATTACTGTTTATGCCTATGTATCAATTGGCTTTTCCCAACAAAAGCCCTAAATACATAAAAGAGCATTCTGAAAAGTATAAAGAATTAGGTATGTTGCGATGGGAAGACGGTAACGATCATGATTTACCGCAGGATTTTGCAGATATGCTGGGTTGGGAGGAGTTGGCTCAAAAAACGGATAAAGCTTTGGGAATTATCGGGGATACTGATAATGTAATGGTTTTATGTGATAATTATGGTCAGGCAGGGGCAATCAATTTTTACAAAAAGAATAAATCGGTTAGTGCCGTTTCTTTCAATGCCGATTATGTCAATTGGTTTCCTTTGGATAAAAAAATAGAAACGGTTATTTTGGTTAAGGAAGCTGAAAATAAATTGGAAGCAAAAACATTTTACGGAAAAATATTTTCTACAGTGGAAGACTTCGATTCGGTTCAAAACAATTTGGCACGCGAGTATGGAACAACAATTTTTATCTTGAAAAAGCCAAAAACAGATATTAAAGCAGTGCTGAAAAAATGGATTACTGAAAGCAAAGAATGAGCTAATCAAAAGGATCCAATTCAGGAACTATGAATTTTTTTAGCTGTTTCTGATTTAAAATATCAGTTGTGAAATGAGTCGCCAACAATTCTATGAAATTTGTCTTTAAAGTAATATTTTTAGTAATGAAATCATGAAATGAAGTTGCATTAGATTTTTTAAATGTTGTTCGAGTTCACCGTTTGATTACTCAAAATATTTTTCCATCAAATAGGTTTTAGAATTATAAAATTAATGATGTTTGTTTTAGAATAACTGTATTTTTGCTGAATATTATGAAACACCGCCATTTTATCCTCCACAAACCACACGGTTACTTAAGTCAGTTTATTTATGAAAAGAAACGCCCTAAGAAGAAATTAGGCGAATTGTATGATTTCCCAGAAGGAACAATGGCAATAGGTCGATTGGATGAAGATTCTGAAGGCATTTTGCTTTTAACCACTGATGGGATGATGAGTGAAATTGTGCGGAGCAAGACCATTGAAAAGGAATATTTTGCTCAAGTAGATGGGCTTATCACTGATGAAGCTATTGAAAAGTTAAAAAACGGTGTTGAAATTGGTTTCAAAGGTATTCGCTACACTACCAAAAATTGTCAGGCTCATAAAATAGAAGTTTTACCTAATTACATTGGCGAAGGAAGACGCATACGTGATGAACGTCACGGACCTACAAGTTGGGTTTCCATTACCTTGACTGAAGGCAAATTTCGTCAAGTAAGAAAAATGACAGCAGCAGTTGGATTTCCTACGTTGCGGCTGGTCAGAATTAGAGTTGGTGATGTCAGGTTGGATGGTTTGAAGACAGGAGAGGTGATTGAAGTTTCCGATTTTTTTGATGAATTATAAAAATGAATAATACAGTATCTGTTAAAGAAGCTATTACTAAAGGGAAAATATATTTAATGTTGGTTCCCTGTTTAATAATCTTTGAGCTTCCTATTTTAGTGGGTTTTCTAGCTTTTTTTTATGAATTTTCCCCATGGATAATTTTAATTTCTATTGTTTTCGGAATTATTTTAGGATGTCTTTTTTGGAGTTATAATGTTGTTAAGTGGAAAATCTGGGCATATGAAAATGTAAGAAATGTACATGAATTAAAACGAAAAGCTATTCGATACAATTTGATTCATTCAGACAATAGTTGGCTCAATAAAACAGAAATAATAAATGATCATCAACGTCAAAGATTGGAACAACTGGAAAAGAAATTTCAGATAGAAGATATTTATCATGATGACCCTTCAATTCCTTCAGAAATCAGAGTTTCTTATTCAAAATGGAAAGCATTAGCAAATTTTATAGTTTTTGGAGTCGTTGTTTTATTAGGTTTTGCCTTGAAATATGAAGGTAAAATTGCTTTTGGTTGGGTAATAATTATAGTTGGAGCATATTTTATGTATAAAAATGCTAGAAAATTGTTCCTTATGACCGCTTTGTTTAAAATGAATGATAACGGGATAACAACACCTGAATTTGGTTGTCTCACCTGGGATTTAGTACCTTATTGCTATGTAGAACAAAGAGGATTGGGTAAGCATTCTGAGGAATATTTTACTTTCTTTGCTAAAGGAAAAGGAAGTCACGAAATCCTTCTGGATAAAACAAATATTTCTATGGAGAAGTTAGAAGATTGTATTAGGGTTTACAGAATTAGATTTCAAAATAAGAACATTTCTTAATTAAGATTTAAAAACATTCTATCTCTTTTATGCGTAACAACAACCTTGACATACTTAAAGTAGTAATGGCATTTTTAGTCATTGCACTGCATGTTTTTCCTGTTTCTAAAATTGGAGGAATTGAAGGGCTGATTTCGTATGAAATTGCCAGCGGGATTACCCGTATAGCAGTACCGACATTCTTTTTGATTTCAGGTTATTTTTTACGGAATAAATTAAATGATAAAGCGTATTTGTGGAAATATGCCAAACGTATTTTGTTGTTGTATATCGTTTGGCAGCTGATTTATCTGCCGGATTTGTACCGCTTTTACTATTTAGGTTGGTTTTCGCATACCAGTATGATTTTAAAACTTATTTATGGTTATTGGCATTTATGGTATTTGCTAGCGACTGTATTGGCAGTTGGAATTTTATATTTTATCAGGGATTTTTCTTTGGCCTCAAAAGCATTTCTAAGTATCGCTTTATTGGTGATTGGTTATGTATATCAGATTTTAATTCAAGCCGATTTGATCCATCGTAATTTGGATCTTCAGTTCTTATATGAAGTCATTGGGACAACCAGGAACTTTTTATTTTTTGCTTTTCCAATGATGCTGATAGGTACTATGTATGAATCATGGAAATCAAAAATTGAGAAAATAAAAAGTCTGTTAGTGCCGCTTTGGCTGTTGCTTATGACTGAAGTTGGTTTTTATTATATGCATGGTGTTAAAGCTATGGATTTTCTGATTGTACTTCCATTACTGAGTATGCTTGTTTTTTACTGGGTAAAGAAATCAAAACCGGTTACAGCTGCAACTATACATCCAACACTTTCTTTGGGTGTTTATTTATGTCATCCTTATGCCATCCGTATAGTAAATGAATTTTTGCCGGAAAAGGGATTTTACGATTGGTTGGTCAAATATCCAATAATTTGTCTGCTGGCGCTTGGTTTGTGGTGGCTTGTGGATAAAGTCAATAAGAAATTTTCGTGTTTTCTATAGTCTATTGTTTTTAAAATATTGATAATTAATATTTTAGAAACAATTTCTTAACATTTAAGATGTAAATTAGTATATATTTTAAATGAAACATTATGAGCGAGATTGTTTTAACATTGTTGGGAGGGCTTGTTTTATTTCTTTATGCAATTACAAATCTTTCAGATCTTATAAAAAAAGTTACTGAGGCAAAGCCCAAAAAATGGTTGCTGCGGTTTACCAAAAATCTTTTTACAGCTATTTTGACAGGAACTGTCATTACCATTATTCTGGATTCTTCATCAGTTGTTATCATACTTACAATTGTTCTGGTAAATGCTGGTTTACTGACATTCAGAGAAGCTATGGGTATAGTGATGGGAGCAAATATTGGAACGACAATCAGCAGTCAGATTATTGCGCTCGATATAACGAAGTATTCTCCTATTTTTCTTGTTATCGGAATGGTGATGATTTTGTTGTACTCAAAAGAGAAAATGAAACAAACGGGCAGGCTTTTGATTTATTTTGGTATGCTGTTTTTTGGATTGTTTATTATGGAAACAGCAATAACGCCATTAAAAAGCGAGCCGATTTTTGAACAGTGGATGCATGCCATGGACAATCCTATTAAAGGTACCCTGACCGGAGCTTTAGTTACTGTGATAATCCAATCTTCTTCCGCAACTGTGGGTATGGCTATAATTTTGGTAAAAAAAGGAGCTTTAAGTCTGATAGGCGGTATTGCTGTTATGCTGGGAGCGGAACTTGGTACCTGCAGTGATACATTGATGGCAACAATAAAAGGAAGTAGACAGGGAATTAAAACAGGAATTTTTCATCTGGTGTTTAATTTAATGTCAATACTATTGTGTCTTGCTTTGTTTGATTATTTTGTTGACTTTGTGAAATACATAAGCGGAACAATTGCTTTTGAAAAGATTTTAGCCAATGCTCATTTTATTTTTAATGTTTTAGGGGTTTTGCTTTTCGTTTGGTTTGTTCCATTTTTTGAAAAAGCATTGAATTATTTTCTCCCTGAAAAAACAGAATTTAACAGGGAGAAAATAATAAAAACAATTACTTGATCAGTTTTCTTATTCGGTTTTGAAAATTTCATCGAAGAAAACCTTCATAGCTTCCCAGGAACGTTTGGCAGCCTTTTCGTTATAGGCAACTCCTGAAGCTTTGTTGTTTCCTGCATCTTTGTGGGTGAAAGCATGAACCGCATTTGCATAGTAAACCATCTGCCAGTCGGCTTTGGTTTTGTTCATTTCTTCCTGAAATGCTTTGATTTCGGCTTCCGGAACAAAAAAATCATCGGCGCCGTGTAAAATTAATACTTTCGGTTTTATGGGTTCAATATTTCTTGTGGCATCTCTTCCCAATCCGCCATGAAAAGAGACAACACCTTGTACTTTCATATTGGAACGGGCAGCTTCGATAGCTCCTGAACCTCCAAAGCAATACCCAATTACTGCTATTTTATCCGGATTGGCACCAGCTTTTATCAATTGGTCCAAAGCCAGTTGAATTCTTTTTTGGTACTCAAGATAATTGGTTTTATAATGACCTGCTATTTGCCCGGCTTCTTTAGTATTCTGAGGTCTTTTATCCACTCCGTAGATATCGGCTACGAAAGTTATATAGCCCAGTTTTGCTAATTCGGTGGCATTTTCTTTGGCATTGTGTTCAATCCCCATCCAAGCTGGGAGAAGTAAGACTCCGGCTTTGTGTTTTAATATTGTTTTAGGTTGGGCTAATATACCTTCCAGTTGTTGATTGCCATCAGTATAAGAAACATTTCTTAATTGGGCTTGTATTGACATTATTGATAGAAATATAATGATTGTTGAGAAAGAAAATCTTGTATTCATGATTTTACTTTTTTGAAGAATTAAAGTTACAAAAGTTCTTTTTGATGATTTTAGGTATTTGGTTTTGAATGCAAAAAAAAGCGGTTAACAATGTTTTGTTAACCGCTTTTTTAATTAAAATGTTACTTTATCGGCTTTGAATTCGCCATTTGTTATGTTTACAGTTGCTCCTTCATTATCACCGCTAAAAGAAAATGTTCCTTTTATATAATCATCAGTAACTGAGGTAATGGTAATAGTTCCTGACGTTCCATCGATATATATTGATTCACCTTCAGAAGAATAACTTGCGTTGTATGTTTCTACATCAGAAGGGGTATCAGTAATGGGATATGTACCTGTAGCAACTTCATTTGGCATCCATAAAGAAATTCGCTTTAAAGTATTGCCATTACCAGTATATCCATCTACTAATGTTTTTAAACTAACAATGGTTTCCGGTTCGTAATTGTAACTTTGACCGTTTACTTTAAATTTTATGTAAGTTGAAGAATTATTGTCAGATCCATCCCCGTCTGATGAACATCCCGATAATATTAATGTGAAAATTGCTAATAACCCGATAATTTTTTTCATATTTTTTTAAATTAAATTTCAGACACAAAAATATAAGAAAATACTTCCTAAAAATATACGAGTCGTTTTTTTAAAGAATAAAATGGTAAAATTGTTGGTGTTAGATTGTAATGGTTTATTATTTAAAGATGAACTTTCCTTTTTCGGAATCAAAAACAATATCTTCATCATCAAATAAAGTATTGAAAACGCCCATTTCAATCAATTTGCAGGGATCGTCCTGAATGATATTGTTTTTAGTCATAACAATCATTTCATCACTTAATTGTATCGCTAAATCGATATCATGAGTCGAGAAAAGTATGCATTTTCCCATAGTAGTTGACAATTTTTTTAGCAGTTTAAATAATGAGACCTTATGGTGTAAATCCAAATGGGTTGTAGGTTCGTCCAGAATGATTAAAGGAGTATCTTGTGCCAAAGCTCTTGCTACTAATACTTTTTGAAGTTGGCCATCACTAATTTCAAAATGTTTTTTCTGGATAATTTCTTGGATGTTAGTAAGCTCAATGGCATTGATTACTTTTTCAATATCTTCAGGAGCCATTTTTCCAATCCAATTGGTGTAAGGCTGGCGTCCTAAAGCGACCAATTCATAAACGGTTAAATTGCTTGGAGGTAATTTTTCTGTTAAAACAACGCTGAGATTTTGTGCCAATTCTGATAGTTGGTAGGAGTTGATGTTTCGGTCGTTTAAGAATACATTTCCATGTAACGGTTTCTGAATTCCGGTAATGGTACGTAACAAGGTTGATTTACCAATTCCGTTGGCGCCGATTAATGTAATTAGTTTCCCTTCGAGAAACTCCAAATTCAGATTTTCGGCAATAATCGTATTTTCTTTTTTGGTGTGGTAACCAATGCTGAGGTTTTGGGTATGAAGTACTTTTCTCATGGTTAACTCACTATTTTTTGTTTTCTGATTAATAACCAAACCACGACTGGTGCACCAAAAATAGAAGTTATGGCATTAATTGGTAATGTAATTTCAAAGCCTGGCATTTGTGAAATGACATCACAAATCAGCATGATAGCTGCTCCAAGGAGTAATGTGCTCCAATATAAAATGAAATGATTACTCGTTTGGAAAATTAATTTGGCGATATGTGGAACTGCTAATCCCACAAAAGCAATTGGTCCGGCAAATGCAGTTATGCTTCCAGCTAATATGCTGGTTGCTAATATAATGAGTAAGCGTGTTTTTTTGAAATTCAAACCTAAACTGCGTGCATAGTTTTCGCCTAACAATAAGGCATTCAAAGACTTTATGCTCAGCAAGCTGATTAGTAATCCCAAAAGTACCGAAATGGAGAGTATAACAATGGAAAACCAGGAGAGGTTTCCAAGATTTCCTAAAGACCAAAAAGTAAATTTTTGTAATTGTTCCGCAGAACTGAAAAAAGTTAAAATACCCACAATGGCACTGGTAAAACTTCCGAACATTAATCCTAAGATCAGGATTGCCATGGTGTCACGTAATTTTTGTGAAACAACTAATACCAATAGCAATACGGCAAAACTTCCTAAAGTTGATGCAATTACCAAGCCATAGGGGGATAAAAACATCGAACTTAAAAAAGGAGGCAGCAATCCGGCGCCCAGTATCACGAAGGCAACACTTAAACTCGCCCCGGAGCTTAAACCCAAAACGTCAGGTCCTGCGAGCGGATTGCGGAATAAAGTTTGCATTAAAAGGCCACTGATGGAAAGTCCCATTCCGACTAAAATAGCGGTAATGGCTTTGGGTAACCTATAATTAATGATGATGTATTCCCAGGTCGATTTACTGGCTTCCCCGCCGGTTAAGCTATTTACAACTTCTTTGAAAGGGATGGTTACAGAACCGAAACTAATGTTAACTAGTAAAAGTAATAACAAACCTAATCCAAGGAGTATAAATAGTTGAATATTTCGTTTATGATTAACCAATTTATTTTAGTTTTTCTGCAAAAGTAAGTGTATAACCCGGGAGTAATTCTGGATGGAATATTTTGATGTAATCTTTTAATATTAGATCGGGGCGACTTGGTCCCAATTCATAATAAACGGTTCCTCCTGTAGCTCCCAATTTACTTTCAAAAGTGTAGATGCTTTTCTTCTGAAAGGCATCAAACTGAATATAATGAGGATTGTTTGTAGACAGGTCTTTTAATGTTTTAAAAGTACCAGCAGCAATCCATACATCTGCACTTTTAGCTTTTTCCAGTACTTTTTCAAAAGTAAGTGCTAGACTTCCGGTACCTTCTACATCAGCCCAGATATATTTGGATTTGGCATCTTTTAAGAATTGGGCAACCCAGCTGTTTCCTTTGGCCACAAACCATTGATCTTGGTACATGTTCCCATATAAAACGGTTGCTTTAGCCTGTTTGTTTTTTACAGCTGATAAAGCTTCATTATATTCTTTTACGATATTATCAAATAATACATCCGCTTCTTTTTCTTTCCCGAATAAAGCGGCATATAGTTTTAACCATTCCGCTTTTCCAAGTGGAGATTGTTCCATCCAGTCGCCCTGAATCATTACTTTCAGTCCGCTTTTTTCAAGATTTTTGATCATCGGATTATTGTTATCCACACCGAACGTAACAATCAGTTCAGGAGAAAGGTCGATTAGTTTCTCCATGTTTAAACGTTCATTCTGTCCCACGTTTTTTACGATACCTTTATCGATAAGTGCTCTTGTTCTTACAGAAGAGATATAATCGGTATGAGGGAATCCCACCAGTTTGTTTTCCACACCCAGCATTTCAAGGAAAGGTACATTGGTCGTAGAAGTCACCACGATGGATTTCAATGGAACTGCTACAGTTGTGTATTTTTGCAGGCTGTCCGGAACAACGCCTTTTTCTTCTTTCAGGACATAGGTAAAATCTTTGTTGGCTTCCGGCCACGGATTTGTCACTTTTACTATGGAATATCCTTCATATTTCTGAATTGAAAGTCCGCTTGCGTATTCAATTACTTCCTGCGTAGCAGTATTTTTTACGGTTTCTGTTTTTTCGTTTTGTTTACAGCTGATGTTAAATACAAAAAAAGAAATAAAAAGGGCTTTATAGAGAAAAGTCTTCATTAGTTTGTGTTTATTTTCCGCAAAGGTAAAAGAATTTGCAAAAAAAATCGGATTCTTTTTTATTCCAAAAATCGACAAACACTATCTTTACGGCATGAATACCATACGAGTTAAAAAATGTTCAACCTGTAAAACCGAGTTCAATTGCGGAGACACTTTAGATGGTAATAAATGCTGGTGCAATGATTTTCCGCCCATTTTTACTCCTTCTGATATAATTGACTGTTTGTGTCCTGATTGCTTTAAACAAGCCTGTTCGGTTAAGATTGAAGATTATGTCGCTACTGTGACACCTGAAAATGCTTTAACAAATAAAGCTAAAGATTTACCCAAGGCAGGAAGTTTGCAGGAAGGAATTGATTATTATATTGAAGACGGGAATTACGTTTTTAAACCGTGGCATCATTTAAAAAGAGGCTATTGCTGTGATAACGGATGCAGACATTGCCCTTATAAGTAGAGGAAAGAAGAAAGAACATAGAAAAAACACTAAGGAGCTTACTGCATAATGCATACAGCTTAAAGCAATAAAAAAATGATTTATCTGATAACAGGAGGTGAGCGCTCCGGAAAAAGCAGTTACGCTCAGGATTTGGCCATGGAGCTTTCACCAAATCCAATGTATGTAGCCACGGCAAGAAAATGGGACGGTGATTTCCAGAAAAGAATTGACCGTCATCAGGCTGAGAGAGACGAACGCTGGATTAATGTAGAAAAAGAAAAGCATCTTAGTGAAATAGATTTTTCAGGTAAGGTGGCCATTATAGATTGTGTGACGCTTTGGTTAACCAATTTTTTTGTGGATACCAAAAATGATTTGGAACTTTGTTTGGAACAGGCTAAAGCCGAATTCGATGCTTTGGTTAAACAGGAAAATGCAACGGTTATCATTATTACCAATGAAATAGGGATGGGCGTACATGCCGAAACACACATTGGAAGAAAATTCACCGAATTACAGGGCTGGATGAACCAATATCTGGCAAAAAATGCCGATGAGGTCGTATTAATGGTTTCTGGAATTCCGGTAAAAATAAAAGGATAAGATGAATTTTATGACTTCCTGGAGCGGTGGAAAAGATTCCTGCTATGCTATGATGAAGGCAATTTCTTTGGGTTTACAACCAAAGGTTTTACTGAATATGATGAATGAAAACGGCCAGGTTTCACGCTCTCATGGTTTGCCGTTAGCTATTTTAAAGCAACAGGCTGAAAAACTGAATGTACCTATTGTTACTGTTCCCGCGACTTGGAATGACTACGAAACTAAATTTATTGAAACACTACAGCTGTTGAAAGCAGAATTTGGATTGGACAGCGCAGTTTTCGGTGATATTGATTTACAGCCACACAGGGATTGGGAAGAAAAAGTTTGTAAAGCAGCCGGATTGGAAGCGGTTTTACCCTTATGGCAGCAGGATAGGATAAAATTAGTCAGAGAAATGATAGAAGGAGGTATTCAAACGATGATTGTATCCTGCAACACTCAAATGGGAGAAGATTATCTGGGTAAAATCATGACACTGGAACTGGCGGAAGAATTGGAAGCCAAAGGAATCGATCCCTGCGGTGAAAACGGAGAATTCCACACCATGGTAATCAATTGTCCGTTATTTTCTGAGCCGGTAACATTGCCAAAATATACTGCCAAAACCTATAATGACTACTGTTTTGTAGTCTGGGAATCCAATTAGAATAATTTATGAGTTATTTAGATGATATAATGAAATCCCGCCGTGATACGCGTCATTTTTTAGATGATGCAGTACCAGATTCGGTTGTGGAAAAAGCCCTGCAAGCAGGACATTGGGCTCCTTCTGTGGGTTTGACTAATGCGACTAAGTATTATATCATAAAATCCGTTGAAATTAAAAAAGCGATTAAAAGCCTATTCATGGAATATGATGAAAAGGCGGCTAATCAAACGGATAATGCTACTCAAAAAGAACAATACCAATCACTAAAGCTGGAGGCCATTGAGGAAGCGCCTCTTGGAATGGTGATTTGTTATGACCGTTCTGTGCTAAATAATTTTACCATTGGCACTGTTGGTAGTAATGAAGCAATAAAATTCAGTGCTGTATGTGCAGCACAAAACATTTGGTTATCCTTAACGGAACAAGGTTATTCCATGGGTTGGGTTTCGATACTGAATTATTATCAGTTTAAAAAAATATTGAATTTACCCGAACATATTGAACCATTAGGGTATTTCTGTATAGGAAAACCAGCCACTAATTACGATAACCAACCCATGTTGCAGCAATTGCATTGGAGGCAAAAAGAGGAACATCCCTTTGTTCAGGAAATAACTGAAATATATCAAGAAACAGTCGAAAAACATCATGAATCTTCTGTAGATACTCTCGATAGTAAAAAACTTCAAACGGAATTACAATATAAGATAGATAATAAAACCAAACCCACAGGCGCTTTGGGTATTTTAGAAACCTTAGCGCTACAAATTGGGACAGTTTTTCAGTCATTAACACCTGAAATCAAACAACCAAACATTGTTGTTTTTGCGGCCGATCACGGCATTGCAGCACACGGTGTGAGTGCCTATCCACAGGATGTTACCCGTCAGATGGTGACAAATTTCCTTGAAGGCGGAGCTGCTATAAATGTTTTTTGTGAACAGAATGCTATTGATTTATCAATCGTAAATGCAGGCGTTAATTATGATTTTCCGCCTAATGCAAAACTGATTGCAGCTTCAATTGCCAAAGGAACACAATCTTTCCTGCACGGACCGGCGATGACTAAAAGTCAGATGGAATTATGTTTTGAAAAAGGAAGCGAAATTGTAACACAAATTGCCCAAAAAGGTAGTAACTGTATTGGTTTTGGTGAAATGGGAATAGGTAATACTTCCACAGCTTCTGTCTTGATGAGTATCATTACAGGGATTTTAATTGAAGAATGTGTGGGAAAAGGAACGGGGGTGAATGATGAAAAGTTGAAATTTAAAAGCGAAATATTACGTAAAGCAATAGAATCTTATCAAGGAACAGAAGTTTTAGAAGATAAACTGGCCTATTTCGGAGGATTTGAAATTTTACAGATGGCCGGCGGAATGCTGGAAGCGTATCGAAACAATATGCTGATTTTGGTGGACGGTTTCATTTGCAGTGTGGCTTTCCTTATTGCCTATACAAAGCAGCCGGAAATTATTAAAAAAGCTGTATTCAGCCATCAATCTGCTGAACAGGCACATGCAAAATTGTTGGATTATATGAATGCAAAAGCTGTTTTGCAATTGGATCTGCGATTGGGAGAAGGAACAGGTTGTGCGGTTGTAATGCCTATCCTGCATTCGGCGACTGCCTTTTTAAATAAAATGGCAAGCTTTGAAAGTGCCGGAGTCAGTAATAAAGAAAGATTATAAGATGAAAAAAGAATTGGATATTTTTTTTACTGCCTTGATGTTTTATACCCGGATTCCCTGTCCGAAAAATATCAATCATGACCCTGATTATCTTAATAAAGCTTCCCGTTATTTTCCTTTAGTAGGGTGGATTGTGGGGACAGTTGCATTTGGAACGTTTTGTCTTTTTGATTATTTGATGGGTCCCGAAATTGGAGTGCTATTTTCAATGATAGCTTCAATTTTAGTTACTGGTGCTTTTCATGAAGATGGTTTTGCAGATGTATGTGATGGTTTTGGTGGTGGCTGGACAAAAGAAAAGATATTGCTAATTATGAAAGACAGTGCTATAGGTGCCTACGGAGCTATTGGCGTGGTTTTGCTTTTGTTGCTGAAATTGATGTCAACATATCTTCTTTTAAGTAAAGTAAATGTATCTTATGTGAATTCATACTTCTTATATTTTTTAATTTTTGTAAGCGCTCATGCATTAAGCAGATTAGCTGCTGTTTCTATAGTTTTTACCCATCAATATTCTCGTGAAGATGCTACGAGTAAAAGTAAACCAATTGCAAAAAGTTTTACATGGCGTGAAGTGGTAGGAGCCTTCTTTTTTGGGTTGTTACCATTATTAGTTATTTCCTATTTTCAGTGGCAATTTATTTTCATGTTGATTCCTGTTTTTTTGATGCGAGTGTATTTGGCTCGATATTTCCAAAAATGGATTGACGGTTACACAGGAGATTGTTTAGGAGCGACACAGCAAGTATGTGAAGTGGTGTTTTATTTATCGGTAATTGCGTTATGGAAATTTATTTAGTTCGCCATACAGAAACAGTTTGTGCCAAAGGGATTTGTTATGGTCAAGCAGATGTTGAAATAGCCGAACCATTTTTGGGTCAATTTGAGGAAATAGTAAAGCAATTGCCTGAAAATGCTGTTGTTTATTCCAGTCCGTTGCAACGCTGTATGCTTTTGGCTGATTATCTGGCGCCTTCGGCGTTTAAGACAGACAAAAGGTTGATGGAAATGGATTTCGGGGATTGGGAATTAAAAAATTGGGATGAAATTCCTTCTGAAGAGATTGATCCTTGGATGAAAGATTTCGTTAATGTAAAAGTTCCCGGAGGAGAATCGTTTGTGGAGTTGTACGACAGGGTTCTTTCTTTCATCGAGGAAAAAAGAAGCGATACTGCTTTTCCTTTAGTAATAGTTACCCACGCGGGAGTGATTAGAAGTTTTTTATGCAAACAGATGAACCTTGATTTGAAAGATGCTTTCTCTAATAAAGTTGATTTCGGACAGGTGATTAAAATTATACTTTAAATTATGAATACAGATTCAAGAGAATTTATGTACGCGGTTTATACGATTGTATTGATCCATGTTGTGGTTATTTCGGTTATACTTTATAAAAGATATAAAAAGAAGAAGAAATAAACTTTTTGGTTTAACATTTTCTAAAAAAATAATTAAAATTCAGATATAATTTGCATTATTCATAATCTGAATCCTATATTTGCACCCGTATTGAGGTTGTAGTTTTGCTTTTGTAAAACACATTAAAAAGGGAATCAGGTTCAAAACCTGAGCTGTACCCGCAACTGTAAGCTATTATGCTTGTTGTTATCTACATACCACTGTCCCGTTGCGAAACAACGAGACGGGAAGGTAAACAACAAGACGCAAGCCAGGAGACCTGCCTAGTACACAGAGTATCAAACTTTCGGGAAAAAAAGTTTGGGTATGGGTAAATTCTATACTTTTCTCCCATTTTAGTATTACAAATGTTTAATTGAAAATGAACAAAAAAATTGCATTGGTTAGTGCTTTTGTATTGGCCTCACTTGGCGTATTTGCCCAGGAAAATGATTCTACACTTAATCTGAATGAAGTGGTTATTTCAGATTCAAAATTTGATTTGTCTAAAGAAAAATCCGGAAAAGTTATTGCGAAAATTACCGCAGAAGATTTAAAGAAAAAAGCCGGACAATCAGTTGCAGCGGTTTTGAGTACTGTTGCCGGTGTTGAAATCAACGGTAATCAGAGTCGTAACGGTAAAGATTTAGGGATTTATCTGAGAGGAGGAAGAAATCATCAGGTTTTGATATTGATTGACGGAATTCCGGTAACAGACGCGTCAGGAATCAGTTTGTCATATGATTTACGATTGCTTTCTGTTGACCAGATTGAAAGTATTGAAATCATGAAAGGTGCTTCCAGTACCCTATACGGTTCCGGAGCGGCAACAGGTGTAATCAATATTACTTTGAAGAAAGCATCGAGTAAAGCTATTGCCGGAAACGCATACATGAATATAGGTACTCAGAATGTTTCAAGGCAAAATGATTTCAATCCTAAGGAATATAATCAAGGATTATCTGTTAACGGTAAACTAAAAGGGTTTAATTATTTTGCTTCATTGAACAGTACTGAAAGCAGTGGGATATCTGAAGCTAAACCATCAAACGATTATACAACTTTTGAAGATGATAATTTTTCAAGAGTAAATTCAATGATTAAATTAGGATTTACGCCTGGTAAAAAATTAACATTGGACTTCTTTGCTGATTATGACCGCATGAAGAATGAATTTGACTCGGGTTCATTTGCTGATAATTTGGAAAACTTCAGTCTTTCTGAGCAATACAGAGTAGGCTTTTCGCCTAAACTGAAATATAAAAAAGGAGAATTCGTAATCAATTCCGGTGCTAATGTAATCACCAGAGACTTTTTTAACTACGGATCATTTACTTATTTTAAATCAAGGAGTGTCAATACTGATGTTTACAATAAATATCAGGTGTTAGATAATTTATTTATTGTTACAGGAGCTCAATTTCAATTTCATGAGATGTCCAACGAAAGTCAATATGCATCAATTTCGAAAGAGACAGCTAAATTTAATATGATTGATCCTTATTTTACTGCTGTTTATAATTCTGAATCAGGTTTGAATATTAATGCAGGCGCCCGTTATAACATTCATAGTAAGTATGGTAATAATTTGGTTTACAACATTAATCCTTCATTTAGTTTTAAAGAATTGCCTTTGAAATTAATTGCATCTTATAGTACTGCTTTTATTTCTCCAAGTTTATATCAATTGTACTCATCTTACGGAGATCTTAAGCTAAATCCTGAGGAAGACGCAACAATTGAAGCGGGATTTGAAGCTGAGTTGTTATCAGAAAAAGTTAAAATTAACGCTGTTGCTTTTTACAGAGAAGAAGAAAATGCAATTGGTTTTGATTTAATGACCTATAAATATTATAATGTTGAAGGTAAAAATAACATAAGAGGAGTTGAAACAAATTTTGAATATGCTGTTAATGATAAAATAAAATTTAATGCCAATTATACATTTTCAGAACTTTCTAAACAGTCAAGAGTGTTAAATCCCAAGCAAAAAGTAAATGCTTCATTGGATTATCAGGCTACTTCTAAATTAGGTGTTAATGTATCATACCAATTTGTAGGTGACAGACCTTATGAGTACACCGTTTATTTACCGCCTACATGGGATCCGGTATTAATGAAAGAAACTCTTAAAGATTATCAATTGGTTAATGCAAACGTACGTTACCAGTTAGTTAAAGACAGAATGAATGTTTTTGGCAGTGTAGACAATATTTTGGATAGAGATTTTGTTGAAGTGAGAGGGTTCAGCACCAGAGGCAGAAACTTTAAAGTAGGTTTTAATTTCATGTTTTAATATAATATAAAGCAATTTGCAGTCCCGGTTTGTTTATTCGAACCGGGATTTTTGTTTCCATAATTTTGAAAGTATTTTTCGTACATTTGTTAGAAACCACATAAAGAATGAGTAAAAAAAGAAAAGATTTTATATTGATTTTTAGTTTGTTCGGTGTATTGTTGACCTGTGCTATGATTTTCTTTTATTTGAATGAGGGTAAGTCTGAAGTGACTGGAAATGAATTGGGTACGTGTAAAACCCCGGAAGAAGCCTTCAGGGAAACTCAAAAAGCATTGAATCTGTTATCTTTAAAAATAAATTCTGGCATAAAAAATGCAGAAGAAATAAAAGAATACGAATTGACTAAAAACAAAATATTCAAAAATGAAAAATAATATGAAAAAACTGGTTTTTTTATTCGCCATAATTTTATTGCCTTTTTATTCAAATGCACAGATTCCGTTTGAAAAATATGAAAATCAGGAAAATGTAACATCTGTAATTGTAAATAAAAAGATGTTTGAACTGATGAGTAAAGTAAAAATGGAAAGTAAAGAAGATCAGGTATATTTAAACCTGATTAAGAAGCTGGAAAACTTAAAAGTTTATAAAACCGGCAGTGCTAAAGTTACAGCCGATATGCGTGGAAACGTTGATAAATACAGCTCAGGTTTGGAAGAATTGATGCGTGTTAATGAAAACGGCAAAAGTTCCAAGATTTATGTCAAATCAATAGCGGGTTCAAGTAATGTAAGCGAATTGCTGATGTTTATTGAAGGAACCGGAATAAAAGGAAGCGAAACCGTATTAATGTCATTGACCGGGGATTTTAATATCAATGATATTTCATTACTGACAAAAAGAATGAACCTTCCGGGTGGAGATGAATTGAATAAAGCTTCAAAGAAATAACAAAAGTCCTCAGTCGAGGACTTTTTCATTTTGCATTTTTAAAATATTTCCAGGGTACTATTAACATTCCAAAACATTCTCCTTCTTCTTTTCCTATATGTTTATGATGCATTTTATGAGCTCTTCGGACTGCTTTTGCATACCTGTTATCAGCATTTCTAAAAAGCTTAAAACGTTGATGTATAAAAATATCATGAACCATAAAATAAGCTAATCCATAAACGAAAATGCCAATGCCGATCGCCAGTCCTATACTGAGGATATCGTATTTCCATAAAAGGAAAAACCCGATACTCACCAGTGCATAGAAAATAAAAAAAGCATCGTTTCTTTCAAACCACGAATCATGGTCTTTTTTGTGATGATCCGCATGCAAATACCATAAAATGCCATGCATAATGTATTTGTGGCTAAACCAAGCCATGAATTCCATAAAACAGAATGTTGCAGCAAATACTATAATGTGAATTATCATCTTATAATAGATTTAATCGGTATTTTACATAACAGTTGGCAAGTAAACTTACTTTTTGATAATCCGGTACACGTATGCGTGTGTGTTTTATTTCGGTTGACGGTGTTTTTTTTAGTTTGGTTAAAAGTGTTCTGTAGTAAATATACGCAGTATAAACGCCAAATTTAGCTTCTAACGGTAAGTTTTTGATTCCTTCAAATCCTTCGGCAAAATCTTGTTCAATATCCTGAATAATATCCTGTTTGGATTTTTCGTTGAGGTTGTTCAAATCGGCATTTGGAAAATAAGTTCTGTCCAAATCTTCAAAATCAGCTTTCAAATCCCTTAAAAAATTGACTTTTTGAAATGCTGAGCCCAGCTTCATTGCTGCATGTTTGAGTTTTTCGTACACCTCATTATTTCCTTTGACAAAGACTTTTAAACACATTAAACCCACAACATCCGCACTGCCGTAAATGTATTGGTGATAATCTTCTTTAGTTGTGTATACTTTTTTAAATAAATCCAGCCGCATACTATTCATGAAGGCGTCAATAAGTTCGTCAGGGATATTGTATTTGTTAGCCGTATGCTGGAAAGCATTTAATATAGGGTTTAAACTGATTTTATTCTTTAAGGCATTTTTCAAATCGGTTTCAAACATCGTAAAAAGTGCTTCTTTATCGTAATCATGAAAAGAATCCACTATTTCATCAGCAAACCTCACAAACCCATATATGTTGTAAATATCCTGACGGATACCCGGAGCCAGCATTTTTACTGCCGTGGAAAATGAAGTACTGTAAGTTTGGGTAACAATCTTACTGCAGTCATTTGAGATTTTGTCGAATAGTGCTTTCATAATTTCCTTTTAAGAATATTTTTCGATTAGTTGCGCTGCCAGTTTTCCTGAAATTAATGCAGGCGGGACACCCGGACCAGGAACTGTTAGTTGTCCTGTGAAGTATAAATCCTTTACTTTTTTACTTCTTAATTTAGGGCGGAGAAAAGCTGTTTGTAAAAGGGTATTTGCCATTCCGTAGGCATTGCCTTTGTACGAGTTGTATTCTTTTATGAAATCATTCACACAGAATGATTCTTTAAATAGTATACTGGATTTTAATTCTTGCTGCGTCAGTTTTTCCAGTCTTGTCATGATTTTATCGAAATAAACTTTTCTTAAAGCGGGCGTATCTTCCAGTCCGGGAGCAAGTGGAATTAAGAAAATACCTGCTTCTTTTCCTTCCGGTGCCGAATTGCTGTCGGTTTTTGATGGAAAACTTGCATAAAACAAAGGTTCTTCAGGCCATTTTGGATTATCATATATGTCTTGAGCATGAATATCAAAATCGGTGTCAAAAAACAGCGAATGATGTTCTACGTTGTTTATTTTTTTGTCAAAACCAACATAAAAAAGTAGCGATGACGGTGCAAATGTTTTCTGATTCCAATACTTTTCAGAATATGCTCTGTGTTTTGTTTCCAATAAAGTTTCCGAGTGATGATAATCGGCGCCTGATAAAACAATGTCAGTTTCAACGATGTTTCCATTTACTATTATTGCTGCTGCTTTTCCGTTTTCAACTTCAATTTTTTCAACATTGGCTTTTGTCTTTATTTTTACACCGAGTTCTTTTGCTAAGGTTTCCATAGCCAGAATAACACTGTACATACCGTTTTTTGGATGGAAAGTGCCAAGACCAAAATCGGCATAATTCATAAAACTGTAAAAGGAGGGGGTGTTTGATGGTTTTGCTCCTAAAAAAAGCACAGGGAATTCTAAAATCTGAATCAGTCGTTTGTTTTTAAATTTCTTTCTGACATCTTTTGAAATAGTACTGAAAAACTGAGTTGCTTTTTTGGCCGTTTCAAAGGTTATTAATTCCAGAGGAGATTCTCCGGGACGATAAACTAATTCTTTGATGGCGATGTCGTAATTGCTTTTAGCTTCTTTAATGAAATTTTCCAGTTTTTCACCGCTTCCGGTCTCTATTGTTTCAAAAGTTTGTTTAATGCCGTCTAGATTGTCTCCAATAGTTATGTAGTCGTTTATGTCAAAATAAACCTGATAGGCAGGAGAAAGTTTTATCAGTTCGTAATAGTCAGATGGGTTTTTGTCAAAGTCATTAAAAAAGCGTTCAAAAACATCAGGCATCCAGTACCAGGTGGGACCAATGTCAAAGGTAAATCCGTCTTTTTTTAATTGTCTGGCTCTGCCTCCTATGGTATCATTTTTTTCATAAACGGTTACTTCATTGCCCGCCTTTGCTAAATAACAAGCGGCAGCCAATGAAGAAAATCCTGATCCTATTATTGAAATGTTTTTTTTCATATTTTGTTCAACAAATTTACTCAAAAGTTAAACAAAATGAATTTGAACAATTCTTAAATTTCTGTTAACACCTCAAAAAGGGAATTGAATACTTTAATGGATGAATTCAATAACGGCTCTTCAATATAGTTTGTCAGTCTGCCGCATATCCATAATTTGCTGTTGGTTGCTGATAATATGTCTTGATCGAATTCTTTTATGTAATCGTTTATTTTGTCCTTATCGGGTTCAACTGTCATGTAGGTTAGAAAACATATTGAATCAAAATAATTCGTCATGTCTTTTAAATTGTCCATAGGGATACTTTCAGATAGATATATTGTTTTATAACCTTGTCTGATTATTACGTAGTTTAAATAGAGTAGTCCTAATTCGTGAATTTCGTTTGACGGCAGGAAAAGAACAAAAACTGTATCTTCATGAATAGGTGTTGTGCTTTGAATGGCTTCTGTATTGACAAGAATTTTTTGTTTAACCAGATGGCTTATAAAATGTTCGTGTGCGGGCGTAATTGTTTCTGTTTGCCATAACAGGCCTATTTCCTCCATTAAGGGAATAAATACTTCCGAAAAAACGTCTTTAAAAGTTTTTTTAGACAGAAGCTCATTGTAAGTCGTTGTGAAAAGTGTCTGGTCAAAATTCATCATTGCCATTTTAAAAGCGCTTACAGCATGATTTTTTGCACTTTTTTCGTTGATAATCTCTTTGGCTAATTCTGAAATTTTAGAAGCGTTATAATTCGATATCTTGGAAATTTTATACCCGTGATTGTGGAGTAAGGTAATGTTTAAAAGTTTTTGAAGACTCAAAGAATCATACATTCTTATATTCGTGCCGGTACGCATAGGTTCGAGAATGTTATATCTTTTTTCCCAGATACGGATTGTGTGTGCTTTAATCCCTGAAAGATTTTCTAAGTCTTTGATGCTGAAAACTGATTTTATATTGTTCATCGTTCTGATAAATAAGTTAAACAAAATTAAAAAATAAATGGTCAGGAATGTTTATTTTTGTTAAAAATCATTTCTAATGAAGTATGATTATGTTTTTTCGGGCTTGGGACTGGCTGCTATGATGGCATTGCTTAAAATGGCAGAAAATGGTTTGCTGTTAAATAAGTCTGTGCTTCTTTTAGAGCCGGATGAAAAAGATAAAAATGACAGAACCTGGTGTTTTTGGGAAGCTGAAAATGGTAAATGGGATGATTTGACAACCCGCAAGTGGCAAAAAGCACTTTTTATTTGTAAAGAAATTAAAAAAGATGTTTTAAATGGTTTTTTCTATAAAATGATAGAATCCGAAAAATTCTATAACTATTATAAAAAACAGATGGGAGTCCATAATGTAAAATGTATAAAAGAGAAGGTTGTTTCGTATAATGAGACTGCAGATGGAGTTGTGGTAAAAACAAATGAAGGTCAGTATTCATGCGATTTTTTGTTCAACTCTGTTTTAAACTTTGATGATTTACAAAGGCAAAAAAAATATCCGGTTTTAAAGCAGCATTTCTTAGGATGGTTTATAGAAGTGGAAAATGATGCTTTTGATGAGAATACGGCCTTATTTATGGATTTTTCAGTCCCTCAAAAGGGAAATACCCGATTTATGTATGTTTTGCCTTTAAATCAAAGAAAAGCTTTGGTTGAATATACTCTGTTTTCGGCTGAATTGTTAAAATTGCAGGAATATGAAGAAGAGATTCAGAACTACCTTATAAATTCTGGTGTTAAAAATTTTAAGATTACAGCAAAAGAGCAGGGGAGTATCCCTATGACGGCTTTTCCTTTTTGGAAAAAAAATACAAAAAGAGTTTTGAATATTGGAACGGCCGGAGGCTGGACAAAGGCAAGTACAGGTTTTACATTTAAAAATGCAGATAAGGAAACTGATAGATTGATTGAGCTTTTAAAAAAGAAAGAGTTGGATTTCGGCCAATTTAAAAAAGCAAACCGGTTTACCTTTTACGATGATTTGTTTGTTGATGTGCTTTACCGAAATAACGAATTAGGAGAAGAGGTTTTTTCTGCTATGTTTGCCAGATGTAATCCGGGTGTAATTTTGAAGTTTTTAGATGAAGAAACAACGTTTCTTGAAGATCTAAAAGTTATATGGAGTTGTCCTAAGCTTCCTTTCCTGAAATCTTTTTTCAGAAGGATTTTAAAATAGAAAAATCCGCATGAGCGGATTTCGTGACCACGATCAGATTCGAACTGACACGTCTTGCGACACCACCCCCTCAAGATGGCGAGTCTACCAATTTCTCCACGTGGCCTTAAACAAAAAAAGTCAAACTTTCGTTTGACTTTTGTGACCCCGCTGGGGCTCGAACCCAGGACCCCATCATTAAAAGTGATGTGCTCTACCAACTGAGCTACGGAGTCAATGCTTTCGTGAAAATGTTTTGAGTCTTACTTTGTGACCCCGCTGGGGCTCGAACCCAGGACCCCATCATTAAAAGTGATGTGCTCTACCAACTGAGCTACGGAGTCAATGCTTTCGTGAAAATGTTTTGAGTCTTACTTTGTGACCCCGCTGGGGCTCGAACCCAGGACCCCATCATTAAAAGTGATGTGCTCTACCAACTGAGCTACGGAGTCAATGCTTTCGTGAAAATGTTTTGAGTCTTACTTTGTGACCCCGCTGGGGCTCGAACCCAGGACCCCATCATTAAAAGTGATGTGCTCTACCAACTGAGCTACGGAGTCAATGCTTTCGTGAAAATGTTTTGAGTCTTACTTTGTGACCCCGCTGGGGCTCGAACCCAGGACCCCATCATTAAAAGTGATGTGCTCTACCAACTGAGCTACGGAGTCAAAATCATTTCCTGATTGCGGGTGCAAATATAATACCTTATTTTTAACATTTCAAAGTAAAATGATAATAAATTTGTCTTTTTTTTTAAATGATTTTCAAAGTCTTTATTTATAGGTATTTATGAATGTAAAAAAAATTGTGTTAGTGGGCTACATGGGCTCAGGGAAAACAAAAATTGGCCAGCTTCTGGCGGAAAAACTGAATTTATCCTTCCTGGATTTGGATTTTTTAATCGAAAATGAGCTGAAAAAATCGGTAAAAGATATATTTTCTGAAAAAGGTGAGGTCTTTTTTAGGAAAAAAGAGCATGAAATTTTTAAAAAAATGATTCAAAGTGACTCGTCTTACGTATTAAGTACTGGCGGAGGTACTCCCTGTTATGCAGATAATCATGTTTTTCTTCAAAATGAAGACGTTTTTTCAGTGTACTTGAAAGCAAGTATTCCGGTTTTAGTAAGCAGGCTTAAAAACGAAACGGCAAACCGTCCTTTATTGCATAATTTAAATGAAGAGGAAACCGAAGAGTATATAGCCAAACATCTTTTTGACAGAAGCTATTATTATAATCAGTGTAAATATATTGTTTTGGTTGATGATAAGTCTCCTGAAGAAATTGTAGAAGAAATTACACGCCTATTCTAAATAGGCGTGGTTGTTGTTTTCTTCAAAAACTACCTGAACATGCTCAAGAATAGATGTTGATAAGGAAAGTCCTTTAAAATCGGCTTTAATAGGGTATTTTTTGTGGTTCCTGTCGACTAGTACCGCAGTTTTAAATTTGCTTAGCGGAACATCTAAAAAATGTCTAACACCATAGATCAGAGTTGTGCCTGTGCTTAAAACGTCGTCTATTAGAATAAGTCCTTTGTTGTGGTACTCTTCTTTTGGAAGTGAAACCTCAATTGAAGCTTCTGGGTTTTTCTTGTCTATTTTAACTTCGCAGAAATGAATTTTAAGAGGAGATATCTTTTGTAATTCATTGATTATCTTCTCAGCAAAAATACTTCCGTTACCTATAATTCCTGCAATTACAATTTCATTTTCGTCTATGAACGTTTCGTAAATCTGATACGCAATCCGTTTAATTTTGAATTCAATTTCCTGATGGGTTAAAATTATATTTTTAGTCATTGTGTTGTTGTTTTTTGGTAAAGATAAAAAAGAGTTCGTTTTCTTGTCTTGGTTTTATGGAGTTATATGCTGTTTCTAATGTCTGAATATTGAAATAGTCAGTAAATAAATTTGAGTATTCCTCTTTTGAACCACCAAAAGGTGGGCCGACTTCAGTTAGAGGGAATTGAAATAGTAAACCAACAAGTTTTCCATTCTCTTTTAATAAAGAATGTGTTTTTTCGACATATTTCTTTCTTAATTCTGGATTTAAGGCGCAAAAGAAAGTCTGTTCAATGATTAGGTCGTATTTTTGATTGTGTTCAAAAAAATCCTGATGAATTATATTTTTATGAAATTCAGCAGGGACTTTCTTTTTTAAATTTTCAATCGGACTTTCAGCGTAATCCAAAACATAAGCATTTGTAAATCCTTTTTGAATTAAGTATTCAAATTCATAAGAATTTCCACAGCCTGGAATTAAGATTTTAATTGATCTGTCGGTAATTTGATCAATGTATTCTTTAATAGGTTTTGTTATTGTGCCAACATCCCAGCCGGTTTCATTGTTTAGGTATCTGTTCTCCCAATATTCGCTATTCAGTTTCATCTTCCTGTTCTTCATTAGTGTCAAACTCAAAATCGTCTAAATCCCTGCGGTCTTTTTTTGTTGGTCGTCCTTCGCCAAATTTTCTGTAATGTGCTTTAGAAAGTTTTAACATCTCAAGATGAGCAAAAGATTCTTCAGGAGTTTCGTCTCTTCTGTAAATGTCTGCCAGCTTTGCGCCCACCCGGTTGGGGGGGATGTCCAGTACAGTAATTATATAGGTAATCTGGTCTTTACGAAAAGTGACTTTGTCGCCGGGAAAGACTTCTTTAGAAGGTTTGGCGGTTATTCCGTTGACAGTAACGTGGTTTTTTTTACAGACTTCGGTAACCATATTTCTTGTCTTATAATAGCGTACACACCATAAGTATTTGTCAATTCGCATAGATAAATGAAAAAACTACGTTAAAATATAAAACAAAAATAAATCAAAATTGTATCTTGCGCACTCAAAAAATAAAATAAAATGCAAATTTTAAGAAGTCTATTAGTATTATTTTTAAGTGTAATTGTTTTGTCTTGTAATAAGGATGATGAAGCAAAATCAACTCCTAAAAAACCTTATGCGGAGCAAGCGCCTATTGATGATTTAGCAATTAACAAATTTCTGGATGAGTACAACATGGAAGTGAGTACTGATCTTGATAATGTATCTTTTACTAAAATTACAACTGAAAATAATTTACCGTCTATCAGAAGTGAATTTAATATACAAACAAAAATTGTTAAAGTAGATGATTACGATCATAAGATGTACTACATAAAATTTGCTGATGGTAATGGTTTACAGCCTACGGCAGTAGATTCAATTTTTGCAAACTATAAAGGAGAGTATATTTATACTAAAAAAGAAGAAGTGACACCTTCGACTGATCCTAAAACATATATTGAATATATTGCGAGTAGTAAATTTGAAGCTGTTACGCAGCCTGCTTGGATGAGTCAGGCTGGTTATATTAAAGGCTGGACAGAATTTGTGTCGTTGCTTAAAACAGGGGATTCCAGTGTGGATTCAAATGGAAGTGCTGTGTTTGAAAATTTTGGAGCCGGAGTGGTTTTTATGCCGTCTGCATTAGGTTATTATAATAGTGGGACTGGCAATATTCCTAAATATGCTCCGTTGATTTTTAATATTTCGTTAAAGAAAATGAATTATATAGATCATGACAGGGATGGTTTGGATTCTGTAATTGAAGAGTTTGTCTATGATACGGCACAGGGAATGTATGTTGCTAAGAAAAACGATACTGATGCTAATGGGGTTTTGGATATGTATGATACTGATGATGACGCTGATTATTATCTGACCAAGACGGAAATAGCAAATTCAAAAAAACATTTTCCTTCAAATGGTCTTGATTCTGATTTAGACGGCAAGAAAGATTACTTAGATACAGATGATGATAATGACGGTATTTTATCAAAAAATGAAAAACTAAAAGATTGTGATAATGATGGTATTCCAAGTTACCTTGATTATGATGATGGATGTGATTAATACTATAAAAAAATAACCGGGCATTGCCCGGTTATTTTTTTATAGTGATGAATATAAAAGAATGTTATTTTCTCTTCATTACTTTTTCAACAGCGTCGATAATAGCTGGTGCGTTTAATTTGTATTTTTCCATTAACTGCTCAGGAGTTCCTGATTCACCAAAACTGTCATTAACAGCTACAAATTCCTGAGGAGTAGGGTTGTTTAATGCTAGTAATCTTGAAACACTTTCTCCTAGTCCTCCTAGAATATTGTGTTCTTCTGCGGTAACTACACATCCTGTTTTGGCAGCCGATTTTAAAATTGCCTCGTCATCAAGAGGTTTGATGGTGTGAATATTGATTACTTCGGCAGAGATACCTTTTGCTTCCAGTGCTTCGGCAGCAACTAAAGCTTCCCATACTAAGTGTCCTGTAGCGACGATAGTCACATCAGTTCCTTCATTTAACATAACTGCTTTTCCAATAACAAAAGGCTCGTCAGCAGAGGTGAAATTAGGCACTACGGGACGGCCAAAACGTAAATAAGCAGGACCGTGATGGTCAGCCAGTGCAATTGTTGCGGCTTTAGTCTGATTGTAATCACATGTGTTGATTACAGTCATTCCCGGCAGCATTTTCATTAAACCGATATCTTCCAGGATTTGGTGAGTTGCGCCGTCTTCCCCTAAAGTTAAACCTGCGTGCGAAGCACAGATTTTAACGTTTTTATCTGAATAAGCTACAGATTGACGTATTTGGTCATAAACACGACCAGTTGAAAAGTTGGCAAATGTTCCTGTGAAAGGAATTTTACCGCCTATTGTTAAACCAGCTGCAATACCAATCATGTTTGCTTCAGCGATTCCAATTTGAAAGAAACGCTCAGGATGGTTTTTTTTGAATTCGTCAAATTTTAATGAACCAATTAAGTCAGCACAAAGTGCCACTACATTTTCATTCTTCTGACCAAGTTCGGTCATTCCGGCTCCAAAACCAGAACGAGTGTCTTTACTTCCTTGATTTGTATATTTTTTCATTGTTTTTATAAGCTGTTGCTATAGGCTTAAGGCATATTGCTTAAAGCATAAAGCTTTTTTAATAATCGATTTCGTCTTCTAAATGGTTTTGCACCAATGCTTTTTCCAATTGCTCGTCATTAGGTGCTTTCCCGTGCCAGGCATGTGTGTACATCATGAAATCCACACCGTGTCCCATTTCTGTGTGCAATAAAACGCAAACCGGTTTTCCTTTTCCTGATAACGATTTTGCATGAGTCATACCTGCAATAATAGCTTCTATATCGTTTCCTTCTTTGATTTCAACAACATCCCAGTCAAAAGCTTCAAATTTTGCTTTTACATTACCCATTGACAAAACTTCATCAGTAGTTCCGTCGATTTGTTTACCATTTAAATCAATAGTAGCAATTAGATTGTCCACTCCTTTAGCAGAAGCATACATGATTGCTTCCCAGTTCTGGCCTTCCTGTAATTCGCCGTCACCGCATAAAGCATATACTAAATGTTTGTCTTTGTTCAATTTCTTCGCTTGTGCTGCGCCAATAGCGACAGATAATCCCTGACCTAAAGATCCGGATGCCATTCTTACCCCGGGTAAACCTTCATGGGTAGTTGGGTGACCTTGCAATCTTGAATTTAACTTACGGAATGTAGCCAGTTCTTTCACAGGGAAATAACCGCTGCGTGCTAAAACTGAATAAAATACCGGCGATATGTGACCGTTTGATAAGAAGAAGATGTCTTCTCCAATACCGTCCATATCAAATCCAGGCTTTCTGTCCATTAAGTGTTGGTAAAGTACAGTGAAAAATTCGGCGCAACCCAAAGAGCCTCCCGGGTGACCAGAATTTACAGCATGCACCATTCGAAGAATGTCTCTTCTTACTTGTGTTGTAAATTTTGTTAGTTGTTGAATGTCAGACATTTTTAATAGCTTTTTATTAACGAGGCCAAAATTACTTCTTATTTTACCGACTGCCAAATCAAAATGCCAATTCGTTAAAGAAATTAAAAATCTAATTTCTAATTTCAAATTTCTGAATTCAATAGGCTATCTTTGCCGTTCGAAATATTTGGAAGAAAAGTCATTATGAAGTTTGAATTATTACACACAGACCCTCAGTCACAGGCCAGAGCAGGGAAAATAACTACAGATCACGGCGTAATTGAAACGCCAATTTTTATGCCTGTAGGGACAGTTGCTTCTGTTAAGGGGGTGCACCAGCGTGAATTGAAAAACGATATAAACCCTGATATCATTTTAGGGAACACCTATCATTTATATTTAAGGCCACAGACAAAAATTCTTGAGCAGGCTGGGGGATTGCATAAATTCATGAATTGGGACCGTAATATTTTAACAGATTCAGGCGGGTACCAGGTATATTCTCTTTCTTCAAACAGAAAAATTAAAGAAGAAGGAGTTAAATTTAAATCTCACATTGATGGCTCATATCATTTCTTTTCTCCGGAAAGTGTGATGGAAATTCAGAGAACTATCGGAGCTGATATTATTATGGCGTTTGATGAGTGTACTCCATATCCTTGTGATTACCGTTATGCCAAGCGCTCAATGCATATGACACACCGTTGGTTGGATCGTTGTATTGCGCATTTGGATAAAACACCACTTAAATACGATTACAATCAGGCTTTCTTTCCAATTGTTCAGGGAAGCACTTATAAAGATTTACGTCAGCAGTCAGCTGAATATATTGCGAATGCAGGTGCAGTAGGAAACGCGATAGGCGGACTTTCTGTTGGTGAGCCGGCAGAGGAAATGTATGCAATGACTGAAGTTGTGACGGCAATTCTTCCTAAAGAAAAACCCAGATATCTTATGGGAGTCGGGACTCCGGTTAATATTTTGGAAAACATAGCGTTAGGTATTGATATGTTTGATTGTGTGATGCCTACACGTAATGCCCGTAACGGAATGCTGTTTACTGCAAACGGGGTAATTAATATTAAGAATAAAAAATGGGCAGATGATTTTTCGCCTATTGATGAAATGGGACACACCTTTGTAGATATTGAATATACTAAGGCTTATTTGCGTCATTTATTTGCTGCAGATGAATATTTAGGGAAACAAATTGCAACAATTCATAACTTAGGTTTTTATATGTGGTTGGTTCGTGAAGCAAGAAAACATATCTTAGCGGGAGATTTCCGTGAGTGGAAAGATAAAATGGTAAAACAAATGAGCCAGCGATTATAATGTTAAAACAACTGTTTTCGAAGTTAACTCTGATTGATAGATACATACTGAAAAGGTATTTGATGACTTTTTCTGCTATGTTGCTGTTGTTTATTCCTATAGGAATAACAGTGGATGTTTCTGAAAAAATTAATAAAATACTGGAAAATAATGTTCCTTTTGGTAAGGTGGCAGCTTATTATCTGGATTTCATTGTCTATTTTGCAAACTTATTGTTTCCAATTTTTCTTTTCCTGTCAATTATCTGGTTTACTTCAAAATTAGCCAATAATACCGAAATTGTTGCGATACTTAGTTCCGGAATTTCGTTCCAGCGTTTTTTAAGACCTTATATTATAGGAGCAACAATGGTCTCTTTGTTTGCTTTGTTGATGGGTTTTTTTTTAGTTCCTAAAGCCAGCGAGGGGTTTAAAACTTTCCGTTACATGTACTTGAAAGGAGGAGGGCGTCAGGAAATGAGGCAGACTAATGATGTTTTCAGGCAAATCAGTGAAAATGAATACGTTTATGCCAGTAATTTGAATGTAGAATCAAAAACGGCATATAATTTTGTTCTGGAAAAGTTTGATAAAAATAAACTGCTTTACAAAATAACGGCTTCCTCAATTATGTATAATCCTAAAACAAAGGATTATTCTTTGATGAGTTATACAAAAAGAACGGTAGGTGAGCTGGATGATAAAATTGAATCTGAATCTAATAAAAAGATGAAATTCAATTTTGAAATTGAGGATCTGACACCGGTAGTGTATATTGCGGAAACGTTGATGCCTAACGAATTAAATGAATTTATTGAAAAAGAAAAAAAGAGAGGTTCATCCAATATCAATACCTATCTGGTTGTGAAATACAGAAAGTACAGTATACCGGTTTCTGCGTTTATTTTAACGATAATTGCTGTTGCGGTTTCTTCTATGAAAAGAAGAGGTGGGATGGGAGTAAATCTTGCGATAGGTATTGCGGTGGCTTTTACTTATGTATTTTTGGATAAGATTTTCGGAACCATGGCAGAGCAGTCTTCTTTTCCGCCGCTTGTGGCTGTCTGGATACCTAATATTGTTTTTGGTGTTTTAGCTTATTATCTATTAAAAAATGCAAAACGATAAAACTTTAAAAAGTTATCTTCATCTCCATCTGATAGTTTTTATCTGGGGATTTACCGCTGTTTTAGGAGCGCTTATTTCTATAGGTGCATTGCCTTTAGTATGGTACAGAATGCTTTTTGCATCTGTTTTTATTTTGGGATTTATTCAATTCAGAAAAATCGATTTAAAGATTTCAACTCCGTTGCTGCTGCGGTTTCTGGGGGCAGGCTTTGTAATAGCGATGCATTGGTACACTTTTTTTGAAGCCATCAAAGTTTCGAATATTTCGGTTACTTTGGCCTGTTTGTCCACCGGAGCTTTTTTTACATCACTTTTAGAGCCCATTTTCTTTAAAAGAAAAGTCATTCCCTATGAAGTAATTCTGGGTTTAATTGTTATCGCAGGACTTTATTTGATTTTTAAAGTTGAATCAAGATATGTTTACGGAATTATTCTGGCTTTAACTTCTGCATTTTTATCAGCTTCCTTTTCTATAATCAATGGAAAATTCGCAAAAGAATACAATCCTACCGTAATTTCATTTTACGAGCTTTTAGGGGGTGTTTTTTTCTTTTCGCTTTTTATATTGTATAAAGGAGAGTTTTCGGCAGATTTCTTTCATTTAACATGGGAAGACTTCATGTGGCTGTTGGTTTTGAGTTCTGTTTGTACAGCCTATGCTTTTATTGCTTCAGTGGGAGTGATGAAATACTTAAGTCCTTATACCGTAATGCTTACCATAAATCTGGAGCCTATTTACGGAATTATTTTAGCCTTATTGGTTTTTGGTGACAAGGAAAAGATGGATAGCCAGTTTTACATTGGTGCTTTGGTGATATTGTCGACTGTTATTTTGAATGCAATTTTGAAGAACCGTCAAAAAAACAGCTAGTTAAGTTTTTGATTTTTAGAAAAATAGAGCCGAAAGGCAACTTTAGATTAAATATTACTTTAAAACTCCATTGAAAATTTTATCTTTGTTGACACAATCCTAATAGAAAAATAAAAATCTTATGGAATATTTAGATTTTGAATTGCCTATCAAAGAACTTGAAGAACAATTGGAAAAATGCCAGCAGATTGGCGAAGATTCTCAAGTTGATGTTACTTCAACCTGCGAAAACATTACTCAGAAATTAGAAGAAACCAAAAAAAATATATACGCTAATTTAACTGCGTGGCAACGTGTACAAATGTCACGTCATCCTAACCGTCCTTATACTTTAGAGCATATTGCGAGTCTTACCGACAATACTTTCCTTGAATTGTTTGGTGACAGAGGAGTAAAAGACGATAAAGCCATGGTAGGTGGATTAGGTAAAATCGATGGCCAGTCTTTCATGATTATAGGGCAGCAAAAAGGGATCAATACAAAAATGCGTCAGTTGCGTAATTTTGGTATGGCAAACCCTGAAGGTTACCGTAAAGCATTACGCTTAATGAAAATGGCTGAAAAATTCAATATCCCTGTATTGACTCTTATTGATACTCCGGGTGCTTATCCGGGACTTGAAGCAGAAGAAAGAGGTCAAGGTGAGGCTATTGCAAGAAATATTTTAGAAATGTGCCGACTTAAAGTGCCTATTATTTGTGCTATCATAGGTGAAGGTGCTTCGGGTGGTGCTTTAGGAATTGGTGTAGGGGATAGAGTATATATGATGGAAAATTCATGGTATTCTGTTATATCGCCAGAAAACTGTTCTTCAATTTTATGGAGAAGCTGGGCTCACAAAGAACAAGCTGCTGAAGCATTAAAACTGACTTCCAAAGACATGTCTGAGCACAAATTGGTTGATGGTGTAATTCCTGAACCATTAGGAGGAATTCATAGAGACAAAGAAACCGGCTTTAAAGCTGTTAAAGAATATATCTTAAAAGGATTCAACGAGATAAAAGACTTATCAACAGAAGATTTAGTAGCGCAACGTATGGACAAATACAGTAAAATGGGGCACTACCAAGAATAATATCTTATAATCAAGATTTGGAATCCGAAGCCCTGTGGTTTCGGATTTTTTTTGTGTTCTTAACAAAAAAAAAGACTTATTAACATAAGTTTTCAACAGAGTAAGGATTGTTTTTTCTTCTCTTTTTGCTGATTTAAAACTAGTTTTGCAATATGGAAAACCTAAAAAACATTAACCCTCATAAAGTAGATAAAACCACTATCATAAACCTTGAGAAAGGGAAATTGCCTCCACAGGCGCTTGATTTGGAAGAAGCGGTTTTAGGAGCAATGATGATTGATAAAAAGGGGGTAGATGAGGTTATTGATATCTTACAGCCTGATGCCTTTTATAAAGAGGCGCACAAGTATATTTTTGAAGCGATTGTTACTCTTTTTAACGATTCGCAGCCAATAGACTTATTAACGGTTTCTTCGCAGTTGAAAAAGATGGGGAAACTGGATTTAGCGGGTGGAGACTTTTATTTAATCCAGCTGACGCAAAAAATATCGTCATCTGCGCATATTGAATTTCACTCCAGAATTATTCTTCAAAAGTTTATTCAACGAAGTCTGATAAAAATTTCTTCAGAAATTATTGAAGAATCTTATGATGAAAGTACAGACGTTTTTGATTTGCTTGATAAAGCCGAATCAAAGCTTTACGAAGTAACGCAGGGAAATATTAAAAGAAGTTCAGAAACGGCTCAGAGTTTGGTAATTCAGGCAAAAAAGCGTATTGAACAGATTGCAGGTAAAGAAGGACTTAGTGGAACTCCTACCGGTTTCCATGCACTTGATAAAGTTACCTCAGGATGGCAACCTTCCGATTTGATTATTATTGCAGCCCGTCCCGGTATGGGTAAAACGGCATTTGTCTTGTCTATGGCGCGTAATATGGCAATTCAGTTTAATAATGGTGTAGCGCTTTTTTCGTTAGAGATGTCATCAGTACAGTTAATTACACGTTTAATTTCTTCTGAAACTGGTTTGTCTTCAGAAAAATTAAGAACGGGTAAACTTGAAAAACACGAATGGGAGCAGCTTTCTGTTAAAGTCCGTGACTTGGAAAAAGCACCTTTGTATATTGATGATACACCATCGCTTTCTATTTTTGATTTACGTGCAAAAGCACGCCGTTTAAAATCGCAATACGATATTAAAATTATTGTAGTCGATTATTTACAGTTGATGACAGCCGGAGGAAATTCTAAAGGCGGAGGAAACCGTGAACAGGAAATTTCGACTATTTCCCGAAACTTAAAAGCTCTGGCAAAAGAATTGGATATTCCTGTAATTGCGCTTTCACAGTTATCGCGTGCGGTGGAAACACGTGGTTCCAGCAAGCGTCCGTTACTTTCTGACCTTCGTGAATCCGGTGCTATTGAGCAGGATGCCGATATCGTGTCGTTTATCTACCGTCCGGAATATTATAAAATTGATGAATGGGATGATGATGAGCGTTCACCAACTCAAGGTCAGGGAGAATTTATTATTGCAAAACACCGTAACGGTAGTTTGGAAAACATCCGTTTAAAATTCTTAGGACATTTAGGTAAGTTTGATAACCTGGATGAATTTGGGACTGTTTTTGACGATTTGCCGTCTAAAATGAATTTAGATGATCAGGCCAATCCGTTTATTACTCCTAATCTTCCTACACCAAATGAAGCCTTTGGCAGTAATATGAATAATTATGATGATGATAGTGACGTACCGTTTTAAAAATTAAAGATTACAAATTTACTCTGCCCCAAAATGAACTGACTTTTTGGGGCATTGTCTTATATAGCTGAAGATTTTAATATTTTGCAGAAAACTCTTTGGATACATAAAAAAATGAAAAATTTGAATAAGATAATCCCTGTTTTGCTATTTGTCTTTCAATTATCGTTTATTGTCAGACTTTGGAATGTACATCAATACGGAAGTTCAAAAATTCCTTCTGATTTCATAGAATTCGTTATTTTTTCAATAATCAATCTAGTTATATTAATTGTTGGATATTTCTATGGATATAATTCTAAAGGAAAAAAAATTCTTTGGTGGCTTCCTTTGGGTATTGCGGTCATCACAATTCTGATTTTGATAATTATGTTTGCTATCATACTCTTCAATAAATATCAATAGATTAAGAGCTGTCTAATTAATAATCTTTTCTGTTTTATTTCTTTCATCAGATGTATAGTGACTTTTCGATGAAACAGTAACGAAATGCATTTAAAATGCAAACTGACCTATAGCAGAACGGTCTGGAAAGTTTATGGAAGCATTTTTTACTGTTATAAATTGTAGAAATATTCCTATAATATTGCTTTTAGTCGTTTAAGTTGGCATCACAACTTGATTCTTTCACTTTTACAGTATTTATGATTAATTTTAATAGTGTTGAAGAAGAAATAATTATGGACACTTTTTTTAAATCAAAAGAAGATGTAATCAAAGTTGCTGATTTTTTACCATACCCATTTATCATTACCGAAATAGAAACGTTTGATTCAAGCTTCGAGAGTTTGTTTTTTAATGAGAATCTTATTCAGGAATTTGGTTATACCACAAAAGAAATTCCTGATGTAGATACTTGGTATGAATTATTGTATCCTGATGAAAATTACCGCAATGAAATAAGAGAGACATGGAATGGGAAACTGCTTGAAGCTATTTCAAAAAACGAACAGGTTATCAAGATAAAAGCCCGTTTAAAACCAAAAGACAAAGACGAAAAATGGTATGAAATCAAGACTTTCTTTTTCGATAATTTTTTTGTTTTGGCTTTTGTTGATATAAACAATGAAGTCATTCTGCAGCAGAAACTCTCGCAAATCAACTTAAACAACGAAAGAATGCTTTCTATTTTGGGGCATGATTTGAGAAACCCGATAGCCAATTTAACAGCCATATCCTCCCTGGCTGCCGAAAATGATATCAGCAATGAAGAATTTAAGGAAATGGTTAAAATAATCCATCAGGAATCCAATTTGCTTCTTGAAATGATTGAAACTATTTTGAACTGGACAAAACTGAATTTTAATACGGTTACAGTTACTCCGGTAACTATTGATTATAATAAACTTGTCAATGGAATAATTGATTTTTACAGCAGTATGATTCAAAATAAGCATATTGCAGTAAATGTTGATTTGGATAATTTTCATTCGAAGGAATGTGATCCTGAAATCATGACCGTTATTATCAGAAATTTGCTTTCCAACGCAATTAAATTTACGCCTGAATATGGCAGCATATCTTTTTACAATCAGAATAATGTCTTGATAGTCGAAGATTCAGGTGTGGGTATGTCTGCCGAAAAAATAAACAGTATTAATGCAGATGAATATGTTTCGACGTACGGTACGGAAAATGAAAAGGGAATTGGTATTGGACTGCAATTGGTGAAACGTTTTGCAGCTATGGTGGACTGTAAAATTGATTTTGAAAGTATTCCTGAAAAAGGGACTAAAGTGAAGATTTTATTCTAAAAGTAAAAACCCTTCGAAAGTAAAACTGTCAAAGGGCTTTAAGTAACCAAACATATTAACCAACTAAAAATTCGTACAGCTTTCAATTAATCTGACCAATTCAGCTTTGTAGCCTTCAACATCATTATCAATTCCTTTTCTGGCTAACGAAGCAATATCAGTTGTTCCTTTTTCTTTGATCAATTTAGAGTCTCTTAATTTTAAACCAAACCATGCCACAGCCGTCACAAATTTGAAATCGTTTGAACTGTTTTCAATAGTTTTTGAATTATTTGCAATGACTTCTGCCATTTCAATGCTTTTGTCTCCATCTGGTTTTTTGTATCTGAATTTTATTGTCGCCAATTCATCGGAATAATTATTTACATTAGTTTCCGGTTTTGAATATTTCAAGTCGGATGGAATATCAAAGAATTTACTTTTTACGCCCACAGGAACAATTTCGTACAATGCTGTTACGGTATGTCCGCTGCCCAATTCGCCTGCATCAATGGCATCATTTGTAAAATCTTCGGCTCTTAATTTTCTGTTTTCGTAGCCAATTAACCGATAAGCTTGAACATGATTAGGATTGAATTCTATCTGGATTTTAACATCTTTGGCAATTGTAAACATGGAACCTTTAAATTCTTTGCTCAAAAATCGTTTTGCTTCCTGGATATTATCGATATATGCATAATTTCCGTTGCCTTTATTGGCTAAGGTTTCCATTTTGCTGTCTTTGTAATTACCCATTCCATAACCTAAACAAGTTAGAAAAACACCTGATTTTCTTTTTTCTTCAATCAAACGCTGCATATCATTATCCGATGAAGCTCCAACGTTAAAATCACCGTCAGTAGCTAAAATCACTCTGTTGTTTCCGTTTTTGATAAAGTTTTCTTCGGCAATTTTATAAGCCAGTTTAATTCCCTCTCCACCTGCAGTGCTTCCACCTGCCTGTAATTTTTCCAGTGCGTCAATAATGGTTTCTTTTTTGTTTCCCGGAGTAGGAGGTAAAACCAGTCCCGCAGCTCCTGCATATACTACGATGGAAACCTTATCTTCAGTACGGAGTTCGTGGACTAAAATTTTCATTGACTGAATCAGTAATGGTAATTTGTTTTCTGAACTCATTGAACCCGAAACATCAATTAAAAAAACCATATTTGAATTGGGTAAATTGTCTGTTGGGATGTTTTTGCCCTGTAAAGCAATACGAACCAATTTGTTTTCAGCATTCCATGGACAATCACTGTATTCTGTATTCATTGCAAAAGGATGTTCTTCTTTAGGCTGCGAATAATTGTATTTGAAAAAATTAATCATTTCCTCTACGCGCACAGCATCAGTTGGTACTTTTTGACCGTTATTGATAAAACGGCGGACATTTGTGTATGAAGCATTGTCAACATCAATAGAAAAGGTGGAAAGTGGTGACCGTTTTGGGCTTTCAAAATCATTTTCGATTAAAACTCCGTAATCTTCATTGCCATTGGAAATTGGTTTTTTATCATTATTTTTATTTCCTTTTATAACAATTCTACTGTCTTTTTCATATTTAACGGCAAGTCCTGAGACCATTGGAGCCGGTTTTTTTTCGGCTTTGGATTTTTTTGTTCTCCTTGGAGCAGCATAATATCCATCTTCGCTTGAAACTCCATATGCTGTAACTACGACTTCAGATAATTTTTTCGAATCATCCTGCATTACTACGTTAATAATGTTTGATGTTCCAACAGTTCTGATAATTTCTTTCATTCCCATAAAACTGAAAACCAGTTTTTCTCCCTCAGAAGCTTTTATGGAATACATTCCGTCAAAACCTGTTTGTACTCCTCTAGTGGTTCCTTTTACAACGACATTCACACCCGGTATAGGTCCTGATGCATCAGAAACTACTCCTGTAATTGTTTTCTCTTGCGCTAAGCTTAAGAAACTTATAAGCAAAGCAATGGCTAATGAAATTAGTTTTACACTTTTCATAATTGTAAGTTTTAATATGTTAGTACTGTTTATTTTATTGCGTAAGAGTTTTGTTTCGGTCTTTTTTATAAGTCTCCTGAGTTTGTGTCTGCTCAATTTTGAAGTGATTATAATCAATCCGTTCCCGCCTTTGTCACCATACATTGCTTTTGCTTTTTCAGCTTTTAAAAGTTCAACAGATTTGATGTCATTTGGATTAATTTTTCCGACTAATCTATTGTCAGCGAAATATCCATCGATAACAAATATTGCTTGATTTTTATTGTTTGGAGGACATAAACGGATTTGCTTATTTATGTTTTTTATTTGTATTGAATCTTTTTTTTCCTGTCCAAAAATGAGGATAGAAAAAAGCATAGCTATGGCTGATGAAATAAGTTTTACACTTTTCATAATCGTAATTTTTAATATGTCAACGCTTGATTTTTTTGGCTATTTCTTTAAAACAGCGGGTTTTCCGTATTTGGTTTTAATTACTACGACTCCTTTGCTTCCTTTTTCTCCATAAAGCTCTATAGCTTCTTCATCCTGATAAATCAAAATCGATTCAATTTCTTGTTTGTTTAATGGGTAATAAGGTGATGTGGGATTAGGACCAAAAAGCTCCTTTTCAGTATATTCTTTCCCGTTAATGATATATAAAGGTTCTTTGAGTTCAACTATATTTTCAAAATCATCAGAATTTTTAACTTCCGAAACTTTTTTATCGGTTGCTTTGCCGTCAATCACAACTAAAGGCGGTGCTTTTCGGGCAACTGAAGCTGATTTAGCAGTTTCTTCTTTGGCTCTGTAATCGCTTTCTACTGCTCTGGATTTTTTTTCCGATGTATTTTCTAAATAGCCGGAATTAAAACCTGCCTTTTCTTCTGCGATTACCGGAGCAGCCATTGATCGTACCTGAATAGAATCTCTGGCAATAGATTCGGTTTTTGTAACCGCAACATGATTTACACTTTGTATTTGCTGGTGCAGTATTTTTTCGTTTTGCTTGTTGTCAATTACAGGTTCTTCAGTTATTGCAATAGCGGTGGAATCACTATCAATAACCGGATTTATTTCTTCTTTAGCAGATTCTACAACCGAATTCTGAATAGGTTCTTTTGCTGATTCAAATTGTTTTAACAGCTGAAAAGCAAACACGCTTCCGACAACGATTGAAGCTGCCACCGCGAATTTTTTCCAATTTGTATTGGTTTTCTTTTGTGCTTTAAAAACCTGCGTATCCAGTTTAGCATCTACACGCGACCAGACTTTTTCCATTCCAGGAAAATCCTGCGCGTCCTGATTTTCGGCAGCTTTTTTAAATTGTTCAAATATTTTATCTTGATCTTCCATTACTTATTTTGCGTTTTGATAGTAGAAATTGTTGACTAAATCTTTCAATTTGGTTTTGGCTGCATTCAATTGTGATTTTGAAGTGCCTTCTGAAATTTTAAGCATTGCCGCAATTTCTTTATGTGAGTAGCCTTCAATGACAAATAAATTAAAAACTGTTCTGCATCCTTCCGGAATATAATTCAATAGTTTTAATACATCCTGTTCTTCCAAACTGTCGTCCTGGGATGCTTGAGGCTGAATTTTCAAAGAAGTTTCTTCAAGATATAAATTGAAGTTTACATTCTTTTTTAATAAATGCAGACACTCATTAACCGCTATTCGTTTTGCCCAGCTGTAAAAAGCTGCGTTTTCTTTTAATTGGTCAATTTTTGTAAAAACGATTACAAAAGCATCGGCAAGAACTTCTTCTATTTCCTCTTCTTTTTTCAGGTAACGCTTGCATACCTGATAAAGCTTAGGTGCCATCAACTCATACATCTTACGCTGTGCGTCCCGATGCATTTTCCGGCAGGCTTGTATTAATTGTTCGTCTATCACAATAAAGGTCTTTATAGGTAAAGAGGATGTTTTTTATCAAAAGGTTGGGAAGCGTTTTAATTTTTTTTAAAAATAAAATTTCAGATTTTCCGGATATCAGGTTTTAGATTTACAAATCGTACTTCTCAGATCAAAAATCTTTAATCGGCAATCTTTAATGTAAGCTTATAAATAGTGGCGTTCAAATCTTCGGTATCGTTGTCTTCACAAAGTAAAAAAGTGAGTTGGTTTTCTTGTTTTTCAAAAAGTGTTAAACCTTCGAGTTTGTGTGTTGGCGATAATTGAATGTATTTTAGTACTTCATGTGTTTCGGGATTCATTATGCCCATTATAGTTCCTAATACTTCACCGTCTTCATAAGTTGAAATCGTATCCTCTGCCGCGGCTAAGAAATAAATTTTATCCTCAATTAAAATGGCATCAGTAAAACTGGTTTCAACATGTTCTATTTTTGGTAGTTGGAGGTGTTTGAAAGCGATGTCTTTATTAGTAATAGTAAAGACTCCATTTTTAGCTGTAAGTCCGTTTCCTCTTTGAAAAAGATAAAGTTTTTCCGAATAGTATAAAGCGCCTTCAATATTTAGATCATCATCAGAAAACTGGAACTGACTTTTGATTTTCTGATAAATTTCCGAATAGTCTACTTCTGTAATTTCTTCCGTATCAATATTAAAAATCACTTTTTTATTTCTGTTGATAGTCGAACCGGAACCAAATACATGAAGTTCGTTTTCTCTTAATGTTATGGCTTCAAAATCAGGTTTGCGTTTTTTTTCAATATTGACAGAAGCATCTGCAATGAGAAGGTGTCTGTTCATTTGATTCTGAATTAAATCATATTCAAACAAATAACCCGAATTATCACTGATTAGGAATAATGCATTATTGTAATGAACAATTCCTGATGCGGCACCTATACCTTCTATTTCCAAAAAAGGCGAAAGTTTAATTTTTTCCATAAATTTACTTCTAAACAAACAAATATACTTTAAAACTATGACAGCTTTTAATTCTGAAGACTTTAAAATTACTAAGTCCTTTAAGCTATCTGATTTTCCAACAGAGATAGAGACTCCTTTAAAAGATAAGGAAAAGGAGAAGATGCTTGACGAGGTTCAAAAACCATTAAGTGAGCTGCAGGATGTAATGTATGCCCACAATCGTTACGGAGTTTTGATTTGTCTGCAGGGAATGGATACTTCAGGAAAAGACAGTTTGATTCGTGAGGTTTTTAAAGAATTTAACCCTCGCGGAGTCGTAGTGCATAGTTTTAAAACACCTAATTCAACCGAATTAGAGCACGATTATTTATGGCGTCATTATCTGGCTCTGCCCGAAAAAGGAAAGTTTGCAGTTTTTAATCGTACCCATTATGAAAATGTTTTGGTTACCAGAGTGCACCCCGAATATATTTTGAATGAGAATCTGCCCGGTATTGAAAAAGTGGAGGATATTACCCCTGAATTTTGGGAAAACCGTTTTGAGCAGATTAATAATTTTGAAAAGCATATTTCACAAAACGGTACGATTGTTTTAAAGTTCTTTTTCTATATGAGTAAAGAAGAGCAGCGCAAGCGTTTATTGAGACGTTTGGAAGAGGAGGATCACCATTGGAAATTTTCACCCGGCGATATAAAGGAGCGCGAACGCTGGGATGATTATATGAATTACTACGAGGATGCTATAAATAAAACTTCCAAACCACATGCTCCATGGTATATCATCCCTTCAGATGATAAAGAAATGGCGCGTTATATGGTTGGAAGAATTATTTGGGAAGAAATGCAAAAATATACTGATATTAAAGAGCCTGCGCTTGATGAAAAAGTAAAAGCAAATTTTGCAGATTATAAAAAACAGCTCGAATAAACGTTACAGTTTATATCCATAAGCAAGCCTTAAAGCAATTATAGAGGTGTTGAATTTATTTAGGATTTCATGGCGAAGGCTTATGTCAATATATTTTGATGCTACGCCTATGCCGGGATTCCAGACAAAGGATACACCTTCTCCGGTAGTGCTGAAGGCGGCACCGGCTTCGCCTAAAATGTAAACCTGTTCAGCCAGATGCCATTTTATACCGGCTTTCAAAGGAGCATAAGCCAGATCAGGCATCTCATTGCTGAAACAATGGGTGTAACCGGTTGTTGCAATAAGTGCCATTTTCAGACTGAAATCATATTGAAAGCGTCCGTCAACCCCTAAAGAGGTATAATAATCAGTTAAAGAAATCCCTCCGCTAGCCCCGTATCCTAACCGCATATCGCCGACTTTTTTTTGAGCGGATACAAATAAGAAACAAAACAGAAAGAATGGGACAAAATAATTTTTTTTAGAAAAATTCATAGGTATTTATTGTAGATTTGGTACTACTGTAAACTCTGATTCCATATTTATTATTGTATTTTTGTCAAAATTTTTTTGATGAAACTGTCTGTTTATACCCGGGAATTTAAAGAAAATATTAAACTGGCCTATCCTATAATTTTAGGAATGCTGGGGCATACTTTAGTGGGAATTGTTGATAATGTGATGGTTGGCAGATTGGGTGCGGCAGAACTGGCTGCAGCTTCATTAGCGAATAGTTTTGTGTTTGTAGGAATGTCTTTAGGAATAGGTTTTTCTACAGCAATTACACCACTCGTAGCTGAGGCTGATGGTGAGAACAGTCTGGTAAAAGGACGCAGTGTTTTTCATCACGGTTTGGTTTTGTGTACTATTTTAGGATTTTCTCTTTTTGGGCTGATTTATCTGGCAAAGCCTTTAATCTACTTTATGGGGCAGCCTCGTGAAGTTGTTGATTTAGCAAAGCCTTTTTTGGATTTGGTTGCTTTTTCATTGGTTCCATTAATAATTTTTCAGGGATACAAACAGTTTGCTGACGGGAAAAGCGAGACCAAATATGCGATGTGGGCTAATTTATTGTGTAATGTGGTTCATTTGTTTTTGAATATAGTTTTGATTTACGGCGTTTGGATTTTTCCTAAAATGGGAATGCTGGGAGCGGCAGTAGGGACAGTAATTTCAAGAATTGTGATGGTTGTATATATGCATTTTGCATTAAAATCAAAGGCTAAGTTTCAGCCTTATTTTGAAGGTTTCAGTCTAAAAGCTATAGGTAAAGCCATGTCTGTGAAAATTATTAATCTGGGTCTGCCGTCAGCAATGCAAATGTTTTTTGAGGTGGCTTTATTTACAGGTGCGATTTGGTTGTGCGGTACTATAGGAAAAACAAGTCAGGCTGCAAATCAGATAGCATTGAGTCTGGCTACTTTTACGTTCATGTTTGTTTCAGGTTTAAGTGTTGCAGGTATGGTGCGTATAGGTAATCAAAAGGGAATGGGGGATTTTATAAAACTACGTATTGTTGCAAGATCAATATTTTTGCTGGCTATTATCGTTCAAGGGTCATTTGCTTTAATGTTTGTTTTACTGCATACGGTTTTGCCTCATTTTTTTATTAATTCAGATAATTTGAAGGTACTGCAGGAAAACAGCGAGGTAGTAAAAATAGCATCAAATTTGATATTGATTGCGGCTGTATTTCAACTGTCTGATGGTATTCAGGTAGTTGTTTTAGGTGCGTTGAGAGGATTGCAGGATGTGAAAATACCTATGTATATCACCTTTGCCGCCTATTGGATTATCGGTTTTCCAATCTCAATATATTTAGGGTTGTTTACCTCATTAAAAGCAGTTGGTGTCTGGATAGGTCTGCTTTCGGGATTAACAGCAGCGGCTGTATTTTTGTATATTCGTTTTAACAACCTTTCAAAGAAATTAATAATTCATAATTTATAAAATTTTTAAAACATGGAATTGCCAAAATTTGTATTAGCAGATAACTCTGATTTTCCGGATGATATATTCATTATTCATTTAGAATATCCACGTTTTTTAATTAATTTAAAAGATGATTCTGTTGAATTTATCGAAGAACTTGATGATGAAGACGAACAGGAGCTGGAATCAGAAATGGAACATTTGATTACTCTTGCCGGTGAATTTTACGATCGTGAGATGGAACGTTACGAAGAATAAGCAGCATCAGCAAATAAAAATTTTATTTTTAATAGCATATATTACAAGCCCAATTCTGTTTTTAACATCCAATTTGACAAACAGGTTATCACGATAGCCGTCAATTGTTTTGGGACTTAAATTCATCTTGCCTGCTATTTCTTTATAAGTCATTTCAGTACACAGAAGTTTTAAAAATTCTATTTCAGTATCTTTTAAAACTTCTTTTGTATTGGATTTTCCGGTGACAGAATTAACTAATACATCAACAACATTATTGGAATGAAAAAAACCATTTTCTATTGTTTTCTGCAGTGCTGTTTCTAAAGTTTTTTTATCAACATCTTTTAAAAGATAACCTTTAGCTCCTGCCCGGATCATTTTCAGGATTGTATCTTCGTCTTCTTCAACAGTTAAAGCGAGTACATATATTTCAGGATGATTTTCACTGAGCCATTTAGTGGTTTCAATGCCGTTCATGATAGGCATATTAATGTCCATTAAGACTATTTTGGGATGTGTATTTGTTTTTAGTTTTTCAATTAGATCTGAGCCGTTTTTGGATAGAAATGCTACTTCAAAATCCTTGAATTTTTCTACAACCTCAGCAATGGCTTCTGATAATAAAGTATGATCTTCAACAATAGCAACCGAATGTTTTTCCATAATTATTTTTGTTGGTAAATGATAGATAGTTGTGTTCCTGCGTTTAGTTCTGATTCAATATTTACTTCTGCATCGATTAAAAGTCCTCTTTTTTTCATATTGGTTAAACCAATTCCGTTTTCATTCTGATCACTTTGGATGAATCCTTTTCCATTGTCTTTCGCCAATATGGAAATTGTTTTTTGATCATCATGATAATTAATCCGGACATCTAATTTTGAAGCCTTTGAATGTTTAATTGTGTTAGAGAAAAATTCCTGAAGAATCCTGAAAATTATTGTTTCAGATTTTGGATTGACACTGAATGAATCCCCTTGAATAGTTAATGCTGACTTGATATAGTTTAACCGGTTAAAACGGTCTGTTTCTAATTTAAGAGCATCTTCCAGACTTATTTTGTTTACATAATCAGGATTGGTTACTTTGGATATGGCTCTTACCTCGTTTAATATAAAAGTCAGATTGTCATTAAGTTCTTTTGTGTCCTGATCCTTTATTTTTTGAAGCTGCAGTTTGGCTAAAGTGAGTAACTGACCTATGTTATCGTGTAATTCCCAACTGATGTAGCGCAGTGTCTGTTCTCTGATTTCTATTTGAGACTCTACTAATTCAACTTCAAATTGTTTCTGAGTTTCAGTTTGTTTTGCAATGAGCTTGTTTTTTTTCTTTTGAAAAAAGATAAATAAAAGAATAATGACGAAACATAAACCGGCAAGACCTAAAATGGCAAATATTACTCCTTCGTTTCTGGCTTGCTCCATATAAAACCTATGATGTGGATTAAATAATAAGCTAAAAGTAAGAAATAATTCACAATAAATATGTAAGGAATAGTACTGGAATCAGCATAATATTTTCGAACTATATAAAAAGGTATGTTTGGTATAAAATAGATTAGATAGGCTGAGCTTATCCAAAAAATCAATGATTCAGTTATATAAAGAATTTTGTCAGATTTTAAAATTTCAAACATATACAGCAAAACAGAAATAGCTATGAATGTTGCGCCTATTATAAATGTGTTTAGGAAATAATTATCAAAAAAACCTTCAATAAATAAATTAATTACAACAGAGAGACAGTAAGTGAAGATGAAAAAGGTTATTACTTTTTTGTAAAATTTATGATCAACATAAATTTTATAAACATAGAGTATAACGTTAAATCGTATTATCTGATAAATATTATAAATAAAATAATTGTTTGAAACATTATTGAAATTCTGGTATAATAAGCCAATGACATCATTTATGCTGGTGTACCAAAGTAGAATTAAAAAATATTTTAAAACTGTTTTTTTAAACTTATAATAATAGAATGTACCAATAATTGCACTAATGAATTGTAATAAGATTATTAAGTACTTAAAGTCTTCTGCTGTAATGTTTTTTAAAGGCATATATTGTGTGCAGTTTTTTTATTGTTTAGGAGGAGGAAACATAGCAACTTCATTAAGCAGTAAGCTGGTTTCAGTTTCTTCGATTAAATTTTGTTTTTGTTGTCCGGTGTTTTTTTGTTCATAATTACCCAATAGACCAGTTATTACTTCAAAGTTTCCTTTAAGTTTGTTCTCTCCGGTGTTTTTGATGCTGAAAGGTACATTTTCCAGAATTGGGTATTTTTTTGTTGTTTCATCTCCTGCGATACCCATTGTAGGTGCGAAGAAAATAGTTTCCCTGCCTGGAATAAGTTTTTCAATCTGGTCTTTACTGTAATTTCCTTTTTCCGGATATTGAGAAAAATAAATACGTAACCCTGTAATTTTTTTATTGTTTACTTGTGAGACTTTATCTAATAAAGCAATGTAGTTTTTTAGAGAATCTAAATCAATCCATGCGAATTCAGTTCCCTGATAAGCTCCATTTTCTTTATTTTTTTCAATAAATTTTTGAGATCCGTTTTTGTAGTTTTCTTTCATCATTATCCCTTTTTGTACCGGTATAATGTTATGTGGCAGTTTTACTTCAGTTTCTCCCAGCAGACTTTGTGCTTTTTGTTCTTTTTGTGATTCACAGGTTGCTGATGTAAAAACCAGCAGCATCATTGCTGCTGAAAGTGTAATAATTGTTTTTGTTTTCATAGTTGTTTATAATAAAATCTTCTGCAAAATTAAAAGTGTGGTGTAATAAACATATAGGAAAAACACCCAGTTTTTTTAGGCTGTTTTCTATAAAATGACTTAGCTGTTTTTCTCCGAAAAAATCGGGCGGTTTTCTTCAGAAAAAAGGATGTATTCACTCTGGATTTTTCAAAGCCGTGCAGCAATCTTTGCTTTGTCAAACGATGCATCTTTTGTCACACAAATAAACAAACAGGGAAACCGAAAACTGTATAGAGTAGGAAAAAATAGTAAAGTTTAGAAATTATGAGTTTGTATAATCAAGTTTATCAGGGAGAATCTTTTACAGAAGCGGATTATTTTGAAGCTGTGCGTTATGTATTAGGTCCTGAGTATGGTCATTTAGGGGAGAGCGAATTAGAGGACATTTTGCTTTCAAGAGTTAACCAAATGTCAGAAAGTGAAGCTGAGAGCTTTTGGTCAAGTTTAGGCAATGTAGCCAGAAGTGTAGGTTCAGGATTATTAAAAGGAGTTTCAGCTGTAGCTCCTATTGCAGGGACAGCGGTAGGAACTTTCTTCGGCGCGCCGCAAATTGGTGGTGCAATTGGAGGATTGGTTGGAAATTTAGCAGGGTCAGCAAGTTCAGCATTGGGCAGTTCAGGTCAGGCACCAAGAGCACCGCAAAGATATGCACCGCGTCCGCAGCAGCCACGTCCGGCACAACAATATGCTCCAAGACCGCAAAATCCAGCTAACCAGCAGTTAAGACAAACCTGGAATAATACTAAAAGCTATATCGCTAATGCAGGGAGAGCTGTTTTGCCCGCAATTCAGCAATACGTTCAGGACAATCCTGTGCAGTTAAACCAACAGGCACAACAAGGGGTGAGTGCAATTCAGGGATTGTACAGCCAGCTGGGAGGTATTATTAATAATCCGCAGTTTCAAGCCGGTCAGGCACAGCAGTCTTTAGGTGTTGCCAGTCCTAACGCTCCCATCGAAAGCCATTCTTTTGCAGAATTAATCGAGTCCATCAATTTTCTGACAGAGAATATTTTGTATGAGTATTACAATAATGGGGTTATTCCAACCGAAGATTACTTCGTAAATGATTACGGACAGTTTGTAGGTGCAAATACGCCAAATCGAATCAACAGATTACAAAATGTTATAGCAACAGTTTAAAATCAAATAATATGGAAGCTTACATACAAATGTTAAAAGAACAGAACCCTGAGATGGCTAAATATTTCGAATTGATGCAGCCTATGATGCAGAAAAACGATTCGGAGGAAAGTCAGGATTCTGAGATAATGCTGGAATTAGAAGAAAAAATAAAAAAACTGAAAGGAGTTAATCAAAAATTATTCACCATTGTCGAAGGATTACAATCTCAGCTGAAATTTGAAATAAGCCAAAATGATAATCTGGCAAAAGCTATTGGAGCCTGTACTGAATGTTTTGGGGAAAATAAAAACTGCCCTGAATGTTTTGGAAACGGTAAACCAGGTTCTAATGTTCCAGATTTCATACTGTTCAACAAGTATGTAAGTCCCGCAATTCAAAAATATAACAAACATTTTTTTAACAAAAATTAATACTAACAATTTAAAATTTACAATTATGTACACATTCGAAAATTATATAGGTGAAGATTTATTAAATGAAGATTTACTAAACGAAGATTTACTAAACGAGGATTTATTAGAAAACTTTGATGAGAGTTTTGATGAATCAAGAAGACTTGGAAGAAGAACTTTTGCACCTATAAGACCGGGAGTTAGACCACGTGTTGCACAGCAATCAAATTTTGGAAAGGTATTGAGCGGTAATGCTGCTGATTACGCAACAAAAAGTGATCTTAAAAAAGCATTGGATTCGATTTCAAATGATGTTAATGAGCTTAAGAAAACAACTATTGCAACTACTAAATCGATTAAAGCTTTAGATGCAAAGCATACTGAATTAGCTAAAATTGATGCGCGCAAAAATGAAAATCATAAAGCAGTTCTTAAGAACATGCAAATGATGAACATGATGGGTTCGTTGTTAAATCAGCCAAAACTGAAAACTGAAAATTTGGAAATCTATACTGAAAATGAGACTCAAAAAATCAGACAGGTTGATGGAAAAAGCGCAATTGAAGTGGATCAAACAATGTCATTATTATTGCCTATGATGACTACAATGGGTGAATCCGGTTCAGGGAAATCTGATAATTCAAACATGATGCTGCCGTTAGTTTTAATTGCCACTCAAAATAAAGACAACAGCAATAGCAATAACATGCTGCCACTTGTTTTAATGATGACAATGATGAACAAATAATAAAAAAAGGACAGTAAATCCTTTACTGTCCTTTTTTCTAATTTTAAAACTACAGATTATGAATCCAATGAATTTAATGTTCAGCTTTTTTTTCGCAAAAAGCAGTGCTGAAAAATATAATGTGGCTGATACTCAAAAACTTCAAAATATGGCTCTTATGTCAGGGATGGTTTCATCTAATCCTGTGTTGAGTTATTTGATTATAGAGAATGAAGCTAAAAATCTTGGAACTACTGCAATTACCGGCGGAAGCACTTCAACACCTACACCGCCTGCAGGTACATTGACATGTAAATATGACGCATCTGCACTTGAAAAAAAGATTGAAGGAATTGTAGTTAAGGCTATTAAAGAAAATGTATCGGTTAATTGTCAGACTGAAAAAGATACTGAAATAATCAGATTAACAGAAGAAATCAATAATGATGTGTTTCCAATTTATATAGAGAAGCAAATTGAAAATCTTGCGAGTGTAAAAAGTGATTTTCAGATTATTTTGAATAGTAAAGTGTTGAATCAATTAAAAGAAGAAGACGTTAAAACGTTTGAATACTTGGAAAAATTGATTGAAACCGAAAAATTATTGGACAATTGTATTGATTTGTTGAATAAGTCTAAATCAATAAGCCAATTAAATACATATTTACTGGTCAATGTTGTATTAGGTATTGAATCTAAAGTTTCATATTTAAAACATGAGCTCGAAAGGATTGAAAGAGAATTAGTTTCAACAACAGAAACGCCGGCAGTAACAACGCCGGAATCTTTAATTGAAACAGATCCCAAAACTATTACCAAAACAACTCCTAAAAAATAGTTTATGGATCCCAGACTTAAAATAATATTGCAGGGAAACCCAAAGGAAGAGCTTTCATTGTTGATACGATTGACCAATGAAAAAAAATATCCCAAAAACTGTAAAGTGGTTTCACAGTTTGGAGATATTATTAGCTGTAGGGTTTTGAGGGAAAATTTAGGGTCGGTTTACGCCAGTCTTGAAGTTAAAAGTGTAAAAGCTCCCAGAGTTATTCCTGCTGATGATTTCGAACAGGAAAACCAGGCTTATTATGTGGAAACCCGGCATAGTGTATCCAATAAACAACCGTCAAATGTTGTTTTTGGATTGATTGATTTCGGATTTGATTTTACCCACCAGGATTTTATTGATAACGGTAAAACCAGATTTGAAAAAATATGGACGCAGTCAGGAAGGTTTGACGGGAATAAGTACGGTTATGGGAAAATGATATCGGGTTCTCAAATAAATGACGTATTACAGGAACAATTTCCGTTTAGAAAATTAGGATACCATCCTGGTCAGTCTGATTTATTTGGAATAGGCACTCATGGTACACATGTGCTTGGTATAGCCTGCAGCAACGGTAAAGTGTCCGAAAAAGGTTTTGCCTCAAACAGTCCTGTAATTGCTGTGGATATGGGGAGTAATTTAGTTAACGGTTCCAATTTGTCACTTGGTGATTCAGTAAAATTAGTTGAAGGACTTGATTTTATTTTAAGGGAGGCAGGTAATAGACCTGTTGTAATTAATATGAGTCTGGGCGGGCACGGAGATGCACATACCGGACAAACATTAGTTGAGCAGGCTATAGATGCAATCCTGACCCGCAGGAAAGGGACAGCAATTGTGCAAAGTACCGGGAATTATTTTCAGGCCAAGGCTCATACTTTTGGAGATATAAAACAAAATGAGACAATAGATATTCCCTGGTTTTTTAAAAAAAATGATTTCACTCCAAATGAATTGGAAATCTGGTATGACGGGAATGATATTATGAGTGTTACGGTTATTGATGAAAATAAAAATGTTTTGCTGAAATCAATTCCTTTTAAAGATGAAATGATTGTCAAGAATAATGAAGAGGTTGGAATTTGCCTTCATCGTAAAAATGAACCTAATACAGGGAAAAACCATATCAATATTCTTATAAACGGAAAACAGAATTCTAAATTCTGGATTGTGCAGCTGCACGGAGTGAAAACAGCAAACGGACGTTTTCACTGCTATATCGAAAGGGATGACAAAGGACAGTCTATTTTTCTTCCGAAAATGGTAAAAACCACACATACAACCAATTCTATTTGTAATTCAAAATACAGTATTGTTGTAGGGGCTTACAATCAAACAGAAAAAGAAAGAAGTATTTTGTCATTCAGCAGTTCAGGCCCTACAATAGACGGAAGGATGAAACCGGAGGTCATAGCGCCGGGTTATAAAATAAAATCTTCCTGTTCTTCGTCAAGTAGAGACGTCAGAGCGGCGGATAAGCTTTGTTCTAAAAGCGGCAGCAGTATGGCTGCGCCTTACGTGGCTTCATTAATTGTTAAAATCCTCGAAAAGAATCCGGATTTTAATATAAAGCAGATACGTAAAAAATTGTTTGAAACCTGCGAGCCTTTTTCTCTTAAAAACGATCATTTGGAAGTTTTCAGAGCAGGTAACGGTTATGTGAATCCGGGGAAAATTATTACATAAAAAAGTGATTAGGGAAAAACATTGCCATAAGTAAGAGAAATTATATCAATAATTTCCATTTCAGTTTTAGGAAATTATTTATTCATTTGATGAGTCTTTTTAGTATCAAAATTCAACTCTTATAACGATAAGCAGAGAATCTGGCTTAAAGAAAGTTGGATTAACGGAGCTAGCTGGTTGCTATTGATTGTCAGGTGTTTTGAAATCTGACTATTGGAGTGATGAAATACATCCTGGCACTTCCGGTGCAACCCGGTCATCTAAAGGGTTAATTTTTAGAGTTGTTTCTAATATTAAGCGGATGCAAAATTGATTTTAATTTTGATCCGCTTTTTTATTAATTATGTGTAACAAAAAAAACATAACATATACATATATCAAAAAACTTAACTATGAAAATTTTAAAAATTGTGGCAGTGGCCTTATTAGGGACATTTGCTGCTTATGCACAATCTGCAGACGAGGTAATTAATAACTACGTTAAAACAGTTGGGGGAACTGAAAAATTAAATTCACTTAAAGGGCTTAGAATGGAAATGGTTGCTAATTATGGAGGGATGGAAATTCCTGTCAATGTAGTAACTTTAAAAGGAGGGAAAATGTATGTTGTGGTTAATGTACAGGGAAAAGAAATTAAGCAGATGGCATCTGATGGAATTCAAATGTGGTCTACAAACATGATGACACAAAAAGCAGAAAAATTAGATGCAGAAGCTAATGAAAATGCAAAACTAAGCAATCAGGATTTTCCAGATGCATTATTGGATTATAAATCAAAAGGGTATAAAGTTGAGTTTCTTGGAAAAGAAACTAAAGAGGGAACAGAATGTTTTAAGATTAAATTATCAAAAAAACCTATTAAAATTGGTGGTGTTTCAACAGCTGATGAGACTTTCTACTACTTTGATACAGAAAACTTTTTACCTATCGTTACTGAAACAGAAATAAAACAAGGCCCAATGAAAGGACAGAAGTCTGTTTCTAAAATGAGTGACTATCAAGAGGTTGAGGGGTTGTATTTTCCTTTCTCAATCAATCAGTTTGGTTCTGATATGAAAGTTAAAAAAATTACGTTAAATCCTGTTGTTGAAGATAAAGAATTTGCTTTTCCAGTAAATTAACTAATTAACTAATTTTAAAATCCTCACTATATGAGGATTTTTTATATAAGGAAACTTGAAAAATGGAAACAGTAAAAAGATTTTATATAATATCAATCCTTTTTTTATCGCTAAGCATTAATGCGCAGGATAAAATTGTTTTAAAAGGAAAAGAAATGTTTGGAGACATGAAAGCCAGACATATAGGGCCTGCTCTTATGAGCGGACGTATAACTGACTTGCAGACACATCCAACAAATAATAAAGTTGTTTATACCGGTACAGCTGGAGGAGGTGTTTGGAAAAGTATGGATGGAGGGGCCACGTTTAAATCTATTTTTGATGAACATATACAGTCTATTGGTTGTGTAACTTTAGATCCAAATAACCCAGATCAGGTAATTTGGGTTGGAACAGGAGAAACATGGACGAGAAACAGTGTATCCATGGGAGACGGAATCTACAAATCTGTTGATGGAGGTCAGAATTGGAAAAATATGGGTTTGCCTAAATCTGACAGAATCAGTTCTATTGTTGTTAATCCTAAAAATAGTAATGAAGTATGGGTTGGAGTTTTAGGTGCGTTATGGGGTGATAGCGATGAGAGAGGGGTTTACAGGACAACTGATGGAGGCGTAACCTGGGAAAAGATGTTTTATATAGATGCTAAAACGGGTTGTTCGGATTTAATTTTAGATCCGAATAATGAAAACATCATGTACGCTTCTTTTTGGGAGTTCAGACGCTCTGGATGGTCTTTTAGTTCCGGAGGAACACAATCAGCTTTGTATAAATCTGCTGATAGAGGGAAAACATGGAGTAAAATTCATAATGGATTTCCGCAAGGGAAATTAGGACGAATTGCAATTGCTGTTGCCCCATCTAATTCAAATATTTTATATTCAGTTTTAGAAACAGAAAAGCCTGAGCTTAACGGATTATATCGTTCAGATGATGCGGGTAATTCTTGGAAGCATCTCAATGCGGATTTTGGTCTTGTTGTGCGTCCTTTTTATTTTTCAAGAATTGTGGTTCATCCTAAAAACCCTGATGTGGTTGTTAAAGGGGGACTGACTGGTTCTATAAGCCGTGACGGTGGTAAAACTTTTAAAAGTCTGGGATATATGCATGCTGATATTCATGACATTGTTTTTGATATCCAGGATAACGACAGAATATATTGTGGAACTGATGGAGGCGTTTACCGCAGCTGGGATTTAGGAGAAACAATGGAAATGGTCAGTAATATACCTGTCTCTCAATTTTATCATGTTAGCATTGATGAAAAGGTTCCATACAATGTATATGGCGGATTACAGGATAATGGTTCTTGGTATGGACCAGTCAGCAGTCCGGGTGGAGTGGAAGCAAGAGATTGGACAAGAATTGGGCAGGGAGATGGTTTTAGAGTTTTAAAGCACCCAACTAAAAATATAATTTACAGCGAAATGCAGGGAGCCGAAAATGTTTGGCGGTATAATGTTGATTCACAAGAGCTGATGACTATACAGCCTTTACCTGTAAAAGGAGATCCGAAATTAAGGTTTAACTGGAATGCTCCTATGGCTGTTAGTAAAAAACAACCGGACAGATTCTATATGGGAAGTCAGTTTGTTCATAAATCTGAAGATATGGGGCGAACTTGGGTTAAAATCTCACCTGACTTAACTACAAATGATAAACTAAAACAAAATCAGGAAAATTCAGGTGGACTATCCAAAGACAATTCAGGAGCAGAAAATCACTGTACTATTTTTACTATAGCTGAATCACCTTTAAATGAAAAAGTGATTTGGGCTGGTACTGATGACGGAAATGTACAAGTAACCCGCGATGGTGGTAAAACCTGGAAAAATACAGTTGCCAATATAAAAGGATTGCCTCAAAATACATGGTGCTACCATATAGAATCAAGTGTTTTTAATGAAGGTACTGCTTATGCTGTTTTTGAAGGACACGCAAAAAACGATTACACCTCATATACTTATAAAACAACTGATTTTGGACAAACATGGAAGTCTGTCATATCTAAAGATGTAGATGGGATTGTGCGAAATATTCAAGAAGATTATAAAAATGAAAATTTATTATTCTTGGGTACAGAAAAAGGTTTGTATATTACAATTGACGGAGGTGAAAATTGGTCAAAATTTACAAACAACATGCCGTCAGTTGCTGTTCATTATATGGATTTGCATCCAATAACCAATGATTTAGTAATGGGGACACATGGTCGCGGAATTATAATTTTAGATGATATTTCAGTTTTAAGGCAAATAAAACAAGAGGTATTGGAGAAAAATGTTCATTTTTTTGAAACCAAACCAGGGATAATGAAAGAAAAATCAAGCTTTGGAACAACTGCTACAGAACTTGAGTTTGTTGGTGATAATCCTTCTTCAGATGCACAGATTGTTTATTATCTGAATAAAAGACATACATTAGGTAAGATGGAGCTTGAAATTCAAGATGAACAAGGAAATAAAGTGACTTCTTTAACTCCCGGTAAACAAAAAGGAATAAATATTGTAACATGGAATTATTTGACTAAATTCCCTAAAATAGCAAAAGGAAAGACCTTTTCATTTGGAGGATTTAGTTCGCCAAGAGCTAAAGCAGGTAATTATAAAGTTGTGCTGACGAAAGGTAAAGATATTTTTACCCATTCGATAAAAATTGAAAATGATGCTTCAAGTCCAATTTCTTTAGCTGATAGAGATAAATATCAATTTACTTCGAAGGAATTATTTGATATGAACGAGAAATTGGCTTATTCAGTTTATCAGATTGACGAGAATATAAGTATCATTGAAAAAATCATTGAAAAAGATAAAACTTTTTCTAAAGAAGGATCAAAAATAAAAGATGCTTTCCAAAAATTGAAAGAAAAAATGGTTGTAACTACTGGTGATAATTATGTTGGAGCAGCTGAACCACAATTAAGAGAAAAGTTAACCGAGTTATATGCTGCCATTGCTGGTGGATTTAATGCTCCCTCTTCCTCACAATTGGAAAATTTAGAAAGTATTAAGGTGTTGTTTAAAGGAACACAAGATGATTTTTTAATGTTGCAGTCTAAATATTATCAAAATTTAAAAGCTAAAGCTGAAAAAAATCAGATTACTTTTAATGTAAAATCTTTTGATGAATTTTTAAAAGCCTGATTTTTTTAAAAATGTTATTTTAAACAGCTGTGAAGTTCTTGTACTTTGCAGCTGTTTTTTTTTGTTTTGCTTTTATACCAATTGGTATTTTTTATATATTTGCATCAAAATGAGTCAGTTACTATGTCAAAAGCAGATAGAACAAAACAATATATAATAGAAAAAACCGCCCCTTTGTTTAATGCAAAAGGGTATGCAGGTACATCTATTAACGATTTGATTGTGGCAACAGGCTTGACAAAGGGAAGTATTTATGGAAATTTTGAAAATAAAGATGAGGTAGCTTTGGCAGCTTTTGACTATAATTTCGAAAGACTTGTGTCTTATATCAGAGGCAAAATGGAAGTAAGGGAATCAGTGATTGAAAAACTCTTGGTTTATCCTGAAACCTACCGTAATTTTTTAACTAACCCTATTTTGATTTCCGGATGTCCTGTAACAAATACATCAACCGAGGCTGACGATACTCATCCTGAACTGAGAGCCAGGGTTGAAGAAGCGTATAATTTTTGGAGAGGAACTTTGGAAAATCATCTGTATAATGGAATACAAAAAGGAGAAGTAAAATCGGATATCAACATTAATGAGTTTGTGTCTGTTTTTATTTCAATAATGCAGGGAGGAATTATACAGGCAAAAGTGACCAGAAAAATGGCTTCGATGAATCTGTCAATGGATTATTTGGAACGTTTTATTTTATCAGTAAAAAATTAAAATTGTAAAAAAATTTTTACAAAAATATACCGAATGGTATATTTTGAAAATGAATATGCCCCAATTTAAAAATTAATTAAACAAAAAAGTAATGAAAAAAATGACGAAAATTTGCACAGTTTTAATCACTTTGTTAGGATTTACTGTAGTTAATGCTCAGGATTTTAAAAAAGTACAAGGGTTTAACCATATTGAAAGTGTGGTTAGTGATGGTGAATTTCTTTATGTGGCTGATATTGGATTGACATTAAAACCTTTTGATAAGGATGGTGATGGAAAAATAATACAGTTGGATAAAGATGGTAAAGTGGTGAATCCTTATTTTATCAGAGAAACGCTTAATGCTCCTAAAGGTCTGGCGATAGAGGAGAATACTTTGTTTGTTAATGATATCGATAAATTGCTGGCTTTTGATTTGAAAACAGGTAATAAGCTGTATGAAATTGATTTTAGTGCTCAGACTTATTTTTTAAATGATATTGCAATATGGGATAAAAATACATTGTATGTTTCAGCTACAGATACAAACAAAATCTATAAAGTAAATCTGACAACAAAAACGTTTGAACCCTACACGATAGACAAAGAGATTCCGGGGACTAATGGTTTGTATGTTGATAAATCTGCTTCCAGGTTATATGTAAACGGATTTGGTACAAATGGTAATTCTAACGGTTTAGTGGGATATGTTGATTTGAAGACTAATAAGTTCAATCAAATAACTCCAATAGAGGGTTATTATGATGGCATTTATGTTTATGACGGGATGCTGTATTTTACCAACTGGATGGATTTTGAGAAAAAAGGTATAGTGGCAACAATGTCATTGTCTGATAATAAATTGTCAGTTGTTAAAATTCCTGAACTTATCAGTGGTCCGGCTGATTTCACTGTATTTAGAAATAGATTGGTGATTCCAGGAATGATGGACGGTACTTTGAATTTCATCACTCTGAAAAAGGAAACTCTATATATCCACTAAATAAAATTGATTATTTAAAATAATTTTTCAGTAATATTTGAGCCGCTGCAAAAGGTGAAATTTCATTTTTTTGCACGGCTTTTTTGTTGATTTCCAATTGCTTTTGTATTTCAGGGTTGTTGTAGAAATGGTTTTTTAATTGATCATTAATGGTTTCCAGCAGCCAGTATTGGTTTTGATCAGCTCTTTTGATATCAAAATAACCATTTTCTCTAGTTAGTGAAAAATAATCCTGAATAGTATTCCACACATTGTCAATGCCATCCTTTTCAATTGCGCTGCATGTAGTTACTTTTGGATTCCATCCCGAATTTTTTTCTGGAAATAAATGTAAAGCTCTGTTGTATTCGGTTTTTGCTAATCTGGCTTTGGTGATATTATCGCCGTCTGCTTTGTTGATAACAAGTAAATCGGCCATTTCCATGATACCGCGTTTAATTCCCTGAAGTTCATCGCCCGCTCCGGCCAGATTTAATAAAAGAAAGAAGTCAACCATACTGTGAACTGCAGTTTCACTTTGACCTACACCAACAGTTTCAATCAGGATAGTATCAAAACCACATGCTTCACAAAGCATAATACTTTCGCGGGTTTTTCTGGCAACCCCGCCTAAGCTTTCTCCGGATGCACTGGGGCGGATGTAAGCATTTTCATCTTTGACGAGTTCTTCCATACGGGTTTTGTCGCCTAAAATACTTCCGTGTGAAATTGAGCTGCTTGGATCGACAGCAAGAACAGCAACTTTTTTACCCAAAGTAGTTAAGTATTTGCCAAAGGCTTCAATAAACGTGCTTTTTCCTACACCAGGGACACCTGTGATACCTATACGAACCGATTTATTCGCATAGGGTAAACAGCCCTGAATAACCTGGTTGCCTTTTTCAATATGATCAGGATTAGTGCTTTCAATTAATGTAATGGCGCGGCTTAAGGCAATTTTATCACCTTTAAGAATAGAAGCAGTTAATTCTTCGGAGGTTGGCTGTTTTCTCCTGAAAGACTGAATTTGGGATATAACTTTTGCACTGATGATTTCGGGTTGTTCGATACCATCTTTTTCTTCTAATGCTGATTTGTTCAGTTTCTTTGCCAATTTGATTGAAATGATGAAACAAATTTATAAAATTCATTTCCAATATAAATAGAAAGAGGCAGTATTTGCTGCCTCAATCACTCAAAAAATAGTACAATTAATACTTAATAAGTAAATTTCGCTCATAGGCCTTTTCTGGTTTGAGATTCTTTAATTGGGGTTTGTCTTTGGTAAAATTAACAAACCATGCTGCTAATTCATCAATTTCTGATGCAATAAGCATTTTTATTGACTGATTTAATTCTCTTTTAAATAAATCAGGATTAAGACTAGCTTTTTCTAGTCTTCTCTGGATGTAGATAGACATACTACTCATAGGTTAAAATGTTAAATTTGGTTACCTGAAAGTAATAAAACATTTTTAAATACGCAATAAAAAAGTTAAAAAAATAATTATTTATCCGAGTTTAAAAGATTTTAATGAATTAAATGCTATGATTTTTGCTTTGATGTAAATAATTGATATAAAGTTGTTTAGTGTGTAATAAGTCTTAATTTTACTTAAAAATTCAGTCATGAAAATAAATTCGGAATTATATATAAAACTTCAGAAAATAGTAGGAGAAAACTATGTTTTTATTGATGAGGCGACACTTAAAAACTATGGTCATGATGAAACAGAAGACTTGAGTTTTCCTCCATCGGTGGTTGTGAAACCCGCCAATGCAACTGAAATTTCGCAAATAATGAAGCTGGCAAATGAATATTATACTGCTGTAGTGCCTATAGGAGGGAAAACAGGATTGAGCGGCGGTGCTTTGTGTATATTGGAAGGAATAGGATTGTCTACTGAGCGTTTGAATAAAGTTATTGAGATTGATGAAAAAAACCTTCAAGTGATAACAGAACCAGGGGTTATAACCCAAGTACTTCGTGAAGCTGTCGCAGAAAAAGGTCTTTTTTATCCGGTTGATCCAAGCAGTATGGGAAGTTGTTTTATTGGTGGAAATATTGCCGAAAATGCGGGTGGAGCAAGAGCTTTAAAATATGGTGTGACAAAAGATTATGTTCTGAATTTAGAAGTAGTTTTACCAAATGGTGAAATTATCTGGACAGGTGCTAATACTTTAAAAAATTCTACGGGATACAACCTGACCCAATTGATGGTTGGCAGTGAAGGAACTTTAGGAGTTGTTACCAAGGCTGTTTTAAAATTATGGCCCAAAGTCAGTAATAATGTATTAATGCTGGTTCCTTTTTATAAAGCGGAACAAGCCTGTGAGGCTGTTTCTGCAATTTTTAGAGCAGGAGTAGTGCCAAGTGCATTGGAGTTTATGGAGCGTGATGCGATAGACTGGAGCATGAAATATGTTGATGGTATTTCGGTTGAGGTAAAACCGGAACATCAGGCGCATTTGTTAATTGAAGTAGATGGAAATTATCCTGATGTTTTGATGCTCGAAGCTGAAAAAATCATGAATGTGCTGGAACAGTTCGAAATTGATGAAATCCTTTTTGCCGATACTGAAGATCAGAAAAATGCTTTATGGAAAATGCGCAGGGGAGTAGCTGAAGCTGTGAAAGCAAATTCGGTTTACAAGGAAGAAGATACAGTGGTACCCCGTTATGAATTGCCTGCTTTATTGAAAGGAATAAAAGATATTGGTGATAAATATGGCTTTAAGTCAGTTTGTTATGGACATGCGGGAGATGGAAACCTGCACGTGAATATTGTGAAAGGTGAAATGACAGATGAGAACTGGAAAACGGAAGTGCCTAAAGGAATCAGAGAGATTTTTGAATTGACAACTTCTCTGAAAGGAACACTTTCAGGGGAACACGGAATAGGATTGGTTCAAAAAAACTATATGGATATTGCTTTTTCAAAAGCGCATTTGGAATTAATGGAACAAATCAAATATATTTTCGATCCTAATAATATTATGAATCCTGGAAAAATTTTACCGGATAAGTTTTAATTTTTCTTAGAGAAGTAATCCAATAAATTTGGATCTGCATTTTTAAAAGTTGGTGGCTGCTCAGTAATAGTAGCCACTCTTTTTTTATTCAATTTCATGGTTATGTCAGCTTCAGTGGTGAATAGTAAAACCGACATGAAGGGATTGTTGATGTAAGGGATTAATTCTGCTTCAGCTTCTTCAATAGTTATTGTTTTTTCAATTTCCTGAAGCCCTTCTTTATAAATTTTAAAAGTAACTAATAATTTCAATTCGCCGTTTTCGTTAAAAGTTCTAACGTAAATATTCTGCAATTCAGGCTTGCCTATGGTTTTGGCAAAAGTCAATTTTGCAAAAGTTTTACTTTCTATACTTTCTTTAAATGTATTGAAAAATTCCTGATAGGTAATTGTATTTAGCATCTTTAAAATTTTAGCAAATGTACATCTTATTTAGTAAACACAATCAGTCTGTTTTCTATAAGTACGTCAGTAAAACCAAAAGTTGATTTTATGTATTGCATGGTTTCTTTTTGATACATGAAAACATGAGTTGTGTCATTCTTGTAATACCAATTTTCAAAATCTATAGCCGAATCGTATAAATGCGTCATTATATACAATTTTCCATCAGGAAACAGCAGTTTTTTTAATAACTCAAACTCTTTATCGGGATGATGAAAATGCTCCACAACTTCACAGCAGGCAATATAGTTGTATTGATTTTCTAAAAGATTGGGGTGATTATGGAAATAAGGATCGTATTGACTGATTTGGTATTGATTATCGGTTAAGACTTTTGAAATTGCAGAACCGGTTCCAGCACCAAAGTCCAGTCCTTTATCTTTTGGGGTATAGTCTTTTAAAATGGAACTGGTTATGGGAGAAACAAAATTTTGATAACCTTTGTCGTTTACATCGTTATTGTGGTGTGAATAATGCTTTTTCTCATTGTCAAAACTCATGTATTGAGAGGAATCCATGAAAATTCCTTTACAATTTGGACATTCGTAATACAATCTGAATTTATAATTTTGAAAAAGAGAACTTTCGGTTTGGCAAAGAGGACAAATACTGTTTTGCATTTTTTGAGTATTTACTTCAGAACTTTTTTGGAATTGAGAGGTGGAATTATGAAATAAAAATCCGGGCTGTTGTACCCGGATTTTATAGTATTTATTTTTGATGAGCAGGAGCACCTGGCATTTTGTCTAACAATTCCAGTTCGAAAACTAAATTTGTATTAGGAGGGATAACTCCTCCGGCACCCTGAGCGCCATAACCAAGATTTGAAGGTATATATAATACGGCTTTATCTCCAATGTTCATTTTTTCCAATCCTTCTAAGAATCCAGGGATTAATCCTTCTTTTTTTCCTGCCTGGAAAGGAAAAGGTTTGTACCCATTTTGTGCGGCACGGTTGGCGTCCCATTTTCCATAAGCTTTACTTACATCCTCGTAGCTCGAATCAAATAAAGTACCATCTTCAAAGAAGCCTGCATAGTGAACATAAATTGTTGAGCCTGCAGCTGGTTTTTGTCCGGAGCCTTTAGATACTATTGTGTAAATTAAACCAGTGTCTGATTTTGTTCCTGTTGCTTTGTTTTGTGCAAAATATGCTACTTTATCAGCTTTTGCTTTAAGCATTTTGGCTTCCAATTCCTTTTGCTCTTTAACTTGATTTTCAACGCTTTGTTTGAAAACTTTCGCAGCATCAAACTTTTTAGCTTTAGCACCTTTTCTGATAATTGTAATTTTTACAATTTTATCATTCTGAGCTATTTTGTTGACAATTTCCATTCCGGTTACTACATGGCCGAAAACAGTGTGACGATTATCTAAATGTGGTTGTGCAGCATGCGTAATGAAAAATTGACTGCCGTTAGTATTTGGGCCTGCATTTGCCATAGATAAAATACCAGGGCCGGTGTGCTTTAAAGAAGGATTGAATTCATCTTTAAATTTGTAGCCGGGTCCGCCACTTCCGTTTCCGTCAGGATCCCCGCCCTGAATCATGAAATCAGCAATAACTCGGTGGAATTTTAGTCCGTTGTAAAAAGGCTTTCCAGAGTATTTTGCACTTACCATAGTGTTTTTGCCTTCTGCTAATGATACGAAGTTGGCAACAGTAATAGGTGTTTTTTCAAACTCTAATTGTACAAGGATTTTTCCTTTGTTAGTTTCTATTTCAGCAAATAAACCTTCACCAACTTTGTCAGCACTGGTTGAATTACAAGATGAAAATAATAATGAAAAAAAACTCAAAAATAAACTTAACATTCTATTCATTTTAGTTAATAATTGTTTTTAGTTACTCTTTTTTGCATCTCTGGATGCAGGGTTAATAGATTCTTTTTTTATGTCGTTTAAGGTAACAATACACATCAATGGTTTGTTGGTACCTATTTTATTGTTGTCACCATGATAGCCAAAAGCCAGATGGGAAGGAAATAAGAAAGTTACCTTTTCTCCTTTCTGCATTAATTTGATACCATCTTGAATTCCCATCATAAAATCCTGTTTGTCAACCAGATAATTCTGTGGTTTTAATTCGGCCTGGTTGTATATGATTTTTCCAGCTAGATCTTTTATTTCATAATCAAAAAAGGCAACATCACCTTTAGCAGGTTTAGGTTGTACCACTGTATTTTTCTTGTTGTAAAAATACCAATATCCTTTAGTAGAAGCAAAGTAATCGTTTGCGGTGTCTTTTTTTATTATCGCTGCAATCAGCAGTTCTTCGCTTTGATTTAATTTTTTGTTACGCTCTATAGATTCTTTCATAAACTCACCTGATTTATGAGAAATTGGTCTGCGTGCCTCTTGCTTCTGACTGCAACAAGTAACCAAATTCATGCCAAGAAGGGCAAAACTTAAAAGTTTTATAATTTTCATTTTCTGATTTCTTTTACAATTGAAACGAATTTATTTACAGTTTCGTCTAATGACTCTGTTGATTTTCCTCCGGCAGCATTGATATGACCGCCTCCGCTGAAATAATTTCTGGCAAACTTATTCACATCAAAACCATTTTGTGAACGGAACGAAATTTTGATGATTCCTTCTTCTTTATTTTCGATAAAGATAGCAGTAAAATCTATACCGTCAATAGATAAACCATAATTTACAAAACCTTCTGTGTCTCCTTTTTGATGGTTAAAAGCATTTAATTCATCCTGAGAAAGCGTAATATAAGATGTTTTGTAATCCTGCATCAGCTTCATGTTCTGCAATGCTTTTCCAAGAAGCTGCAATCTGTTGTAAGAGCTTGTGTCAAATAGATTGTTGTGAATCAAAGCATTGTTGATTCCTCTTTTTATTAAATCAGAAGCTACTTCATGAGTGGTGCTTGTGGTAGAAGAAAATCTAAAAGATCCGGTATCAGTAACCAATCCTGTATAAATACAGGTGGCAACTGTTTTGTTGATTAATTCGGGTTTGCCCAGCTTTTGAATAAAATGATATACCATTTCACAGGTTGAGCTCATCAAAGTATCTGAATACGTGTATTTTGCATACGAATCAGGCAATTGATGATGGTCTATCATTATGAAAGTTTTGTCTAAAGTAGCCAAGAAACTTCCCATTAAATCGCCTGTTCTGTGTAAAGCATTAAAATCCAGTGTAAAAATAAGTTCAGCGGCTTCAAGTTTCTGTTGGCAGATTTGAGTGTTTTTTTCGTAAATTAAAATCTGATCAGATGCCGGGAGCCAGGCTAAAAAATCAGGGAATTCATTAGGAGAAATTACCACGCAGTCATGTCCTGACTGCATTAAAAAATGATAGAGGCCCAAAGTAGAGCCCATAGCATCACCATCCGGGTTTCGATGCGGTATTATAACAATTTTTTTGGGTGAAGCCAATAAATTTTTTATTTCTCCTATTTCATTTTCATTAATCATGCTTGTTGAAAGATATTGTATGTGTTATTATATTATAAAGGATCAGCTGTAATTCTGAATTTCATGTTTGCTTTAAAATCAACTTTTTGCATTAAAGTTTCCTTTGTAGTTATTTGTGTTCTTAATTTGTAACTACTTGCTTTAATGTATTTATCCAGTTTTGCCGAAGTGCAAATTAAATACAGTGTATTTGCAGTGGTATTAATATTAGTTAGATAAGCCAATTCAATTTCATCTGTATCATCAGTTGATATATAAATATGGATTTCCTTTAAAAAACTGAATGTTTTATCAGCAGGACTGGTTATGGCTAGTTGCAGCTCTTTTAACTTTACATCTTTAACCAGATTGGCATTGGTATTGTTGTTTTCAAATTCAGCAGTCGAATTGGTCGTTACATCCGGTGTAGGAGCATCAAACGGAGAATTGACAGGCAGTCCGCTGTTGACAGAAAAAGATGCCTCATCTGAAATGTAAAAAGTAAATAAATTGTCAACTACATCACATGATGTAAATAACAGGCTCAATAATAGACTGATTGATAAGATTTTAGTTTTCATATTCATGGATAGATTTGGATTCCAAAAATATGATTTTCTATTTAATAATCTGCATATAAAATTCGGTTAAAATATAATCTTGTATTATGTTTTTAAAAGTTGCAGTGAGCCAAATAAATAAATTTCTCCAAACGAAGTGCCCTTAAAAAGAAGGGTAATATTAAATTTAAGAAAAATATTATAAAAGTATTTTATATTTGAAATAAAATTCTTACAATTGTAATGTATTTTTATTACTCGGTATATTATTTATTTAACCTTAATTTTTAGACTATGATTTTTGAATTCATTTTTTTTGAAGTGTACAGTACTTGATTTTTAATCGGTATTTCTTCTTAGCTGTACCATTGCGGATTTGTCCGTGTAAATTCCATGATTTTTTTTATTTTTTAATGCGGATGCTGAAAAGAGTGTCACGCACAAGGATAATACTGTCTCTATTTTTATTAATCTTTTAAATATTTTATTATGTCATTTAAAGCAAAATTAAACGTTGGCGGAAAAGAGTTCAATGTATTGAGTGTAAACTATGGTTTGTTTCAGGAAACTGATGCAACAGGACGTCCTTCTACCGTAACAAGAGGAGGTAAAATTGATGTAACTGTTGAAGGAACTGGTTCTACTGAATTATTTGAGTGGATGACCAACAGTTTTGAGCGCAAAGACGGAAGCGTTAAATTCTTCAAAAGAGACAGCGATGCTACGTTGAAAGAATTAAAATTCACTGAAGGCTATTTGGTTAAACACAAAGAAAACTTCGATTCTACAGGTAGAAACCCGTTGACAGAAACGTTCACTATTTCAGCAAGAAAGATTGAGATGGGAACTGGAGTTTACGAAAACGAGTGGGTATAATCTTTATAGTATAATTACTTATTTGTGCAGCTGTGATGATGGGAGTAATACCTCAAATTACTCCCTTGTTGCAGTTAATAAGCAAACAATCTTTAAAACCTTAATAACATGTCTTTTTTAGCGAAATTAGAATTAGATGGGGAAACCTATAATGTATTGGAATTTGATTTACACATCCATCAGGAAGTAGATCACAATGGTAAACCCCAGACAATTGCTCAGGGAGGTAATATCAGACTTGTTATCGAATCGACCAAGAGTGTCGATTTTATGAAGTGGATGATCAGCAGTACCCAAACCAAGAACGGGAAGATTACGTTTTTCCGCAGGGACGCTATGTCAAAAATGAAGGAATTAAAATTCGATAAAGCGTTCTGCATCGATTTTCACGAGAGCTTCCGTGCCGCAAACGAAGTGCCTATGCAGGTAGCTTTGGTAATATCAGCCAAGGATATTGATTTCAGCGGAGCGGTTTTAGGAAAA
>NZ_SJZD01000006.1 GCF_004959765.1 Flavobacterium sp. H122 | reverse complement strand
TTCCCAAAAACAACATCTCCGGGAACATAATCAATAAGAGTTCTGAAGAACTCAAAGTCGATATGTTTACTACCGCTGGTGTCTCTTAAGGAACCGCCAGCAAAAGCCCATAGTGTTGTAAAAGGTCTTGGATCCAGACCGGTGGGTTCTTTTGGATCAACCCCCCGTAAATGCGCATACACGTCAACTATATCATCTTTTTGAGGAATACTTCCAATTCCTAAATTCCATGTATTAGGATTGTCAGAGTTTTTGTCTTTTGTTCCTGAAAAGATACTGGAGTCATTTTCTCCCTGACCGCTTATATTATCCCGTCCATACACAGAATCAAGCCATAAGTAGCCGTCAACGATAGGATAAGGGTAAGGAAATGTTGGAGTTGTAACAGATTGTCTTAATTCAAATGCATAGTTGTATTTTGGAGTTGCCAGTATAGTGGCCTCAATGGCCGCTGCATTTGACTGATCTATTACCCCTTTGCCGGAGCCGGGAAATAAAATAGGGTCAACAAACCAATCGTCTGTTCCCAAAGCTGATGGGAGAGGTATTGGTGGAATATCGGTGTTTGGGAATTGAAGCTGGTTAGCATATACGTCAGCTTCAACACCAAAATTAGCTTTGACAGTGGCATCTCCCACTAACTGGGAAAAGGCACTGCTGCCTGTTAATAATACAAAGAAAGAAAATACAAATTGTAAAAGTTTTTTGCTTCTACAACAGGGAAAAGAAGACAAATGCCAGTCTTTCCCGTTTTTGTTTAAAAGGATAGATTTTTCCATAATAATATCATTTATGACCATTATTAGGAAGTAGTATTAATTAATATAATTTGGGGTCTAAAATACTTTTGATTTTAAACATTGATTAATTAATTAGATTAGAAAAAAGATTGAAACAATTGTGTGTTGAGGTGGTATTATAAAATGACAAATTGAGGTATTTCATTAATTGTCAGTATTTTATCGCAAAAACAATAGAAGATCATTATTATTTATCAAAATTATTTATAATTGAAAAACTTATTGTGAAAAAGTTAATCTTTAACATTTTTAACAAGATTAATTACATGTTGTATTAGCTTGATTTAATTATAATTGATTTTATGGGCAGTAGCGGGAAGTCAAAATCATCTGATGTTTTTTGAAACAGGTTTACCCTTTTTTAATTTCTTATTTGCTGGAAACTATTCATTTCAGTCAGCTTCTTTCAGGACAATGCATAAAAAAATCCCGATGGAAACCGGGATTTTGTTTTTTATAGAAAAGCAAGATTATTTCTTAGCTTCTTCTTTTACAGCTTTAGCAGCTTCTTCTACTTTTTCAGCACTGGCAGCAGCGGCTTCTTTAGCGGCGTCTTTTACTTCTGTAGCAGCAGAATCCATTGCAGCAGCAGCGGTATCCATTGCTTCTGTCATTTCAGTTCCAACAGCGTCAGCAGCCTGAGCAGCCTCGTCTTGAGTTTTTTCTTTGCAAGATGTCATTAAAGCAGCAACTAATGCTAAGCTAAAAATTGTTTTTTTCATTTTCCTGTAGGTTTTAGAATTAATAATTAATCTATTTAACGTTAATATTAAATAAAATATTTCTTAATTCCAAATCTTTTTAAAATTATGCAGAAATAGTTTCCACTTCTTTATTTATCTTGTTTACAAGACCTACCAGTACTTTTCCAGGACCTACTTCAGTGAATGATGATGCCCCGTCAGCAATCATTTGCTGTACTGACTGCGTCCATTTTACCGCACCGGTTAATTGGGAAATCAAATTCTTTTTGATTTCAGCCGGATCACTTACCGCATTTGCAGTTACATTTTGATAAACAGGGCAGGATGGAGTGCTGAAGTTGGTCGCTTCAATAGCTGCGGCAAGTTTTTCTCTGGCCGGTTCCATCATAGGAGAGTGGAATGCTCCTCCGACAGGTAGGATTAAAGCGCGTTTAGCTCCTGCTTCTTTCATTTTTTCACATGCCGTTTCCACTGCTTTTAATTCGCCTGAAATAACTAATTGTCCAGGACAGTTATAATTAGCGGCAACCACTACACCGTCAATTGAAGCACATATATCTTCGACTGTTTTGTCGTTTAAATTTAAAACTGCTGCCATAGTTGAAGGTGTAATTTCACAGGCTTCCTGCATAGCAAGCGCACGTTGTGACACTAATTTCAAACCATCTTCAAAAGACAGTGCTCCGTTAGCCACTAAAGCGGAAAATTCGCCTAACGAGTGACCCGCAACCATATCCGGTTTGATGTCCAGTACTTTAGCCAATATAACCGAATGTAAGAAAACCGCAGGCTGTGTAACTTTGGTTTCTTTTAATTCTTCGGCTGTACCTTCAAACATAATATCCGTAATACGGAAGCCTAAAATTTCATTGGCTTTTTCAAATAATTCTTTTGCTAATTCAGAGGATTCGTATAAATCTTTACCCATTCCGGTAAATTGAGCTCCTTGACCAGGAAAAACGTATGCTTTCATTAAAAATAGATTTAAAATTAAAGGATTTAAAGTTTAAATAATCAATCTTGTTTATTTGAGTTATTATATGCTTAATTTAGTGTAACGCTTAATGTTTTTACCACTTAGATATTCAGTCTTTAACCTTTACTGTTTTAAAAATTTTATATAATCTCCCAATTAACTTAATTTCTTAATATTGAACTTTGCCAAACAATAGTTAGAATTATAAGTTTGAGAAAATTAAGTTCATGAAATAAACGGTATTGGTTAAATGACTTTAAAATTTGAACAAAAATACACAAAATTATTCGGAAACCACTTTTGTAACTTTTAGCAAAAAATTACGTCTAATCATCAAACAAACTTTCTATAAAATGAACAAAATTTTTACAATAATACTCTTTATTATTTTAGGGATATTACTTGTGTACTTCAACCTGCCGGTATTGAATTACGGCTTTACAGAACTCCCTTTTTTACTTTTAATCTTAGTATTTGCAGGGATCTTTTTATCCATGAGACTTCGGGTTTCCAGTGATGGGAAACAAGTGAAAATGTTAAGCATGCCTTCAAAAGTATTGTTATACGTGACTGGAATTTTATTATTGTACATTTTTGTACTGCCTGTTTTTAGTTCGCGGTTGGTGCAAACCAAAAATCACCAGCAAATGATTGGTAAAGTTGCCAATGGTAATCAAATATCAGATCACATCGCACCGATTTCTTTAAATGAGATTCGTGTGGTAGATGAAGAACTTGCGTATTTATTAGGGGAAAAAATTTTAGGTTCGCAACCTGCTTTGGGCAGTCAGGTACATTTAGGGGAATTTTGCATTCAAAAAGTGAAAAACAAACTCTATTGGGTAGCCCCCCTATTGCATTCCGGATTTTTTAAATGGATGAATAATAAAGAAGGTACTGCGGGTTATGTTATGGTTTCGGCGACGAATGAGCGCGATGTGAAATTGATTCAGAACATTAACGGGAATCCTGTGAAAATTAAATACCAGCCTTCGGCTTATTTTGGCGACGAGATACAGAGATATATTTATTTCAAAGGTTACAGTTCTACAGGGTTGACAGATTTTACTTTTGAAATTGACGATTCCGGGAAACCGTTTTGGGTAGTGACTAAATACGAAAAGAAAATAGGGTTTTCAGGTAATGAAGCAACAGGTGTTGTTGTGGTTGATGCGCAGACAGGTGCTATAAAAGAATATGCTGTTGCTGATACGCCTTTGTGGATAGACCGGATTCAGCCGGTAAGTTTTATTGAAGATCAATTGAATGACTGGGGCGAATTGGTACATGGATACTGGAATTTTTCAAATGCTGATAAATTGCAGATTACCGAAGATATGATGCTGGTGTATGGAAAAGACAATAAATCTTACTGGTATACAGGTTTGACCTCTGTAGGGAAAGATGAATCAACTGTTGGGTTTGTGTTGGTTGACACACGTACCAAACAAGCTGCGTTTTACAAACAAAGCGGTGCGACTGAGTATGCGGCACAAAACTCGGCACAGGGGAAAGTGCAGGAAAAAGACTATTATGCATCGTTGCCTATTCCTTATAACATCAACAATATTCCAACGTATGTAATGACTTTGAAAGATAAAGGCGGCTTGGTAAAAATGTTTGCCATGGTTTCTATTCATGACTATACCATAGTGGGTGTGGGGAATACGATGCGTGAAACGTTAATGGCGTATAAGAATGCCTACAATATGTCCGGTGATGTGATAAAACCCGAAGCAGCTACGGATAAGAAAGCTATTAAAGCCGAAGTAACCCGCATTCAAAACGATGTGAAAAACGGCAATAGTTTTTACTATTTTACGGTACAGGGCGAAAGCAAAATTTTCATTGGTTCGTCGCAATTGTCCAACCATTTGCCGATTACGCGTGTGGGTGATCAAGTGGAAATCACTTACGATGCCGACACTGAAGAGGTGATTGATGTATCGAGTTTTAAGAATTTTTCTATTGGGAAATAATACAGGGGACGAAAGTCCCCTTTTTTAATTTTTTACTATTATAGATTAAATACCTTTTAAATAAATCCTTTTTCATGCGCAGCTTTAATAAGCTCTTTGTTGCTGTTGTTCTCGATTTTGAGCAATGCTTTCAAATTCCGTTTCCTTCTTTCTATACCGGCTATGGATAAAGGCAGGAATTCAGGAAGGTCTTTCGTTTTTGTGCCAATGGAAATCAAATAGAGTATCTGACGGTCAATATCATCAAGTGTAAAGTCAGAAGTCAGCTGTTTCCGGAGTAATTGATTGACGGTTTCGCTGTAATACGTCTGATTGTTTAAAATCGCACTGATTGCATTAATTAAAATATCTGTAGTGACATCACTTTTGATTAAGAAACCTTCGGGGTTGAGATTCTTGAATATCGATTTGATGCGGTGATTGTCGTCAAACATAGTTGATACGATAATTTTTGTGCCGGGCATTTTGTTTCTGACTTTTAAGCCCAGATCTTCTCCGCTTACAATTTTTCCATTGAGGGAGGGGGGGAGTTTTACATCCAGAAAAACAATATTATATTTTTTGGTTGAATTGCAGTTTTTGATTTTTTGGTCACCCGCCTCGCAGTCACCTGCTGTATCTATTGTGAATTTTATGTTTTGAAAGTTTGCTGCAACACGGTTTACAGCACTTTTGTATGCTTCAATAATCATTGGATGGTCATCTATGATTAAGATTTTCAATTCACTTTGCATCGTTGTTGATTTTTAAAGGTATTTTAATGTAAAGTTTTGTTCCTTTCCCAATTTCTGATTCCAGATTAAAATGACCGTTTAGTAATTTGGTTCTGGAAGCAATGTTTTTCAGACCAATTCCACGGGGTACATATTTTGTGTTAAATCCTTTTCCGTTATCAGTAATTGTGAGGTCAATGTAATTGTTTATAAGATTGAATTGAATAGTAATCTGAGTGGCTGCGGCATGTTTGTTAATATTTTGAATCGCTTCCTGTATGATTCTGTAAATATTTATCTTCATGTTGTTGCAGATAAGTTTCCAGAAAAGATTAGGGCTGGATTTGATGTCGTATTTAAATCCGCTTATAGTACTTTGATTTTCCAGAAGCAAATGCACAATATTAATGAAATCGATGTCTGAACTCAATAACTCATTGTTTAATTTGTGCGAGAGATTTCTTATTTCTTCCTCTATGTTCTTTAATTCTTTTTGAAAGCGGTTGTGGTTTTGAATGTTTTTTTCTTCGTCAACAATATTTAAAAAACCAATGTTCATCCGAACACCAAACAGGCTGCTTAATACACCATCGTGAAGTTCTTCCGAAATCCGAAGCCGTTCCTGCCTTTTTCCTTCATCAATTTTATTGTGCTGCTCTATCATTAAAGCGTATATTTCCTCATTGCTTTTCTGCTGTTCCCGCTCAAGCAGTAAGGTTTTATTTTTGGTATTCTGGTACTTGACCAAATATAACAGGCCACCAACCAGCGTAGTGAAAATACCTATAACCAGAATGAGTATTTTTTGTTTTTTCTGCTCCTGGGATTCTTTTATATATTCATCCGTTTCAAATCGGATACGTTCAAACTTGTTTCGGGTAATACGTTCCTGTTTAAAAAAGGAATCGTTTAACGCGATGTATTTTTCTGCATGATGATTGTTTTTCCTTTTGTCTATTTTCGAAAGCAATAACAAGGAATTAAGGATGTCCCGGTTACTGTGGATTTTCTGGGCTATTTTATTGGCTTCTGAAGCTTCTTCTATTGACCTTGAAGTGTCTTTGCAGATGGCGTGGTATTCAGCCATGTGTAATTTATTGGTTACTATTCCTGAATAGTAATGGTATTTTTGTCTTATGCCCAATGCTTTTTTAAAGAGAGGCAGACTCGATTTAATGTTGCCGGTTTTTAATCTGCAGTAAGTTATATTGTCCAGAAGCGTGGCATAAACCTGCGGGTCTCTTTTTAAAAGCTGATCCGTTGCGAGTCCTTTAGCAAAAAAAGAGATGGCTTTTGCATATTTGTTTTGGTTGCTTAAAACAACACCGATGTTGTTCAGACAGGACGCCAGCAAAATATCACTGTTGTTGATTTTTGAAAGATTTTTTTCAGCTTCGAAATGTACTTCAAGTGATTTTTTATAATCTCCCATTTCGTTGTAAATAATCCCAAGATTATTATAGCATTTGAATAATTGCTGGTACTTGTGCAGCGGTTTTAGTTTTGCAATGGCTTTGAAGGTATTGATTTCACTTCCGGTATAATCCTTTGCATTGCACTGTATAATAGCCATGTTGAGCAGCATCCGGGCTGAATTGTAATGCAGGCCTGTTTCCGATTGAATTTTCTCCGCTTTATAATAATAGTAAAAAGCACTGTCGTTCATGGGCATATTTGAAGTATAGAAATTGCCAAGATCCCAGTACAAATTTGCCAGTACGGATGAATTTCTGGATTTTTCAGCTAATTCAACAGCAAGTCTGTTTGCTTTTTTAAATAAAGTATGGTCAGAAAAAAGATTGGATTCTTTTGATATTTTGCTGAGACAGGAAAGCTTTACCGAGTCGTTCGTTTCTTTCAGAGCTTTCGCGTAAGCGGTATAAAGCAGTTTGTTTTGTTCTGATTCATTAAAAGGAAGTGGTTTTTCATAGTCAGAATCCCCTTGTATCATTTCTTTAACAATACATCCCGAATTATTTTTGTTACAGGAAAGTAAACAAAAAAAGACTAAAAAGAGTAAGGAGAACGTATTGAAATTTCGAAGAAACATATGCTTGTTTATGAAATCCGGCCTGTGTCAAATTAAAATTATTCTGTCAGCGGTTTGTTTTTTGTTATAAAATTAAAGCTTTAAAGTCTGAAATATGTTTGGTTTTTATAAGTTTAATCTCTTCTTTCTACTTTGTTTACCTGGTCGCCGGGCTCCAATTCGCTTATGTTAACATGTGTGGATGCGATAATTGCTTTTTTTTCTGTTGATTTCATCGTTTTATAGACAAAATAAAAAGCTATAATTCCAATAATTAAAACCGTTGCGGCAGCTTTTGAAATTTTCATTCTAAAGTTCAATTTAATTAGTTTGTCAGTTATACTTTATTAAAATTCAATCTATAGGTTAAGCAATTGATATTTTGAGAAAATTTGGGGTAAAACTAAATATTTTGAAAACGAATAAATTACGGTTTTTCCATAAAAAAAGTTAAATTTTTTCCTACAAATATATAAAATATTACGTGTTTTTTACTGAGTTTTTTTGGAATGTTTTTCAAGAGAAGCACAGACTAGAATAAGATGAAAGGAAGGTCCTTGATTTTTAGGACACTATTAAATGATAAGCGCTGTGTTTTTTTGCCATGATATACTGACAAATTTTGTATTCCGTCAAAAGGAAGATTCAAATCTTTGACGTTGATTTTTGAAACACTTACCGGTTTTTCAATAAAAAAATCGGGGATGGATTAGATCATATACGGTTACTTTCTCTCACCATTCCCGAAATTATAACTAACAAATAAGATACCGGACTATCGCTCAGTTCAGCGTTGCGGCAGTCATTTTCCGTTTGGGTTAATTTGCCATTTTATTCTTTAAATTAACAAAGGTAGCCAACGGACCGTCAGTTACTTTGCTGTTAGCGACCCATGCAGGAATGCTTCCTCCCGGTTCAGCATGAATTTGCTGTTCTACCTGTACGAATCCATTGTTTTTTGGAGTCAGTACCCATTTACCTCTGAATTTAGGCATACGGACATAGTCTGCTTTGGCTTTTATAAATGTTGGATTTTCGGTCATAGCAAGATTTATGATACCGTTATTGTCTTTACTGAGTGTCGCTTCAATAACCGCATCACGGTTCTTTAAAGGCCAGGGCAGACTCAGCTGTATATGGTAAACAAATTTTCCGGAATTTAATTTTTTTAAAAGACTTCCGGATTCACAGCCGTCAATCCACTTAGAGTACCCCTCAAAATTGATCAGCATATCAAGGATTTTGTCAATGTCTCCTTTTATGATTGTAATGGCTTTGAATTCTTTTATTTTTGATCCCTGAATGTTTCGGGTGTAAATTTGAATCTGCTGGTCGTTTTTAGCTAAAGTCCAGTCTGATTGCGATTGGGCATTTATTGAAAATAAGCACAGCAATAAAATAATTTTAAAGTAGGTTTTCATATTTTATTTTTTAGAGTTAGAAACTGTATTTTAACCGGACTTGGATTCGGTCATTTTTATCATAGTTGCCAAAGAAGGTGTTTTTTTTACCGCCTAAACAATCCACAAATACATTTAAATTCAGGCCGTCAGCAATCTGCCGGGAGTATTGTGGCTGCACATAGTAATTTTTGGCTGTAAAATCATAAGTAGCCTGAAGACTTAGTTTAGAAATTGAATTTAATTCTAAATCGATTTTTGAAACTACTGATTTTTGAAAAATAGCATTCATATTGGTATTGGGCGGAAGATCACCTTTTGCGGCCAGAATATTGACCCATTGCAGCAATACGAAAAGATTGTTCTCGCCAATCACATTGCTGAAATCCCTGTCAATTCCAACAACATACCAGAAAAACGGATTGTCTATATAATCAATAGTTCCTTTTTTATCTTCTGTCTGAAAGTAAGCAGCCTCACCACGTAAACCAAATTTTCCGGCAGCCTTTGAAAAATCAAAGCCGTATACCTGCAGTTTTTTGATTTCCGGTTTAATCGTTATAGCTGCCGAGCTGAAATCGCCGGCGAAAGTAACATCCTTATTGAAACTTGGTAAATCATCAAATCCATTGTAGTAACTCATAGATAAATCCCAGCCTTTAAATACAGTTGATAGTTTTAAAGCAAATTGAGCACTTCTTATATCATTCTTAGGCAGTTTTGTTTCGGAGAAAGTATAATTTGCATTGATGGGTGTACCGTCCGGTAATATAATCTGAGGATCCAAATCAGTAAACCAACGTGAATTTTGAGTAGGTAAAACTGATGAATTGTAAATAGGAAGAAAATCGGCTTCTAAAGTAAAATCTCCTAAATAATATTTTGTCTGCAAAGCAATAGAACCAATCCGTTCGTCATCCGTATCTAAAATATCACTGTAATCAATAGGATTGATATTGTTTGTAGGGTTTATACCATCTGCTGTTCCCCAGGTTATGAGTTGTTTCCCTAACCGGATGTCAAAATCTTTAGACGAATAATCGATAAAGGCTTCGTCTATGAAAATCCTGTTTCTTGCACTGTCAGACTGATCGTTCCGCATCTCGACAGCCGAATGGAAATTGAATTTTGAATTAATTTTATGATCCGCAATAAGCTGAAAAATACCTTGATTCCGACTGTTTATTTTGTCATCACGCTGTTTGAAATAGCTGATGTGGTCCAATTCCAGAAAACCGCTGAGTTTTAATTTTTCGGGTGCAGCTTCAGCTTGTGTTTCATCTTGCGTGTCAGTTTCAGCTTCGGTTTCAATACTTGTTTCGGAAGAAGTTATTGTATCCGTTACTATTTGGGCTTCTTGTGGAACTATGGTGTCATTTTGGGCAAAAATTAAACTGCTTGTTGTAAGAAGTAGTAATGTAATTAAAAATTTCATGAGGCTTGTAAAAGTTGCGGAGATTAAATATGTATTGAAAACTGCTTTTATTGATTAGTTTGGTAGGTTAAAAGAAGTAGTGACATAAAAGCAGCTTCAATACAAAGATTTTTTAAAAATTAAATTCCTTTTTCTAAATTTCGTTTAGAGAAAGCATCATTGCTGACACCTTTATTAATCAATATGTTTTTGTAAACCAAAGTTGTTTTGTGCTTTGTTTTCAGGTTGTTTACAACAATTTTATAGGCTCTCCATTTTTTAGCATCTTTAGCAAAACGGATGTCTGATGCCAGAAGCTCTTTTGAAAGCTGATTGTTTTTGTCAAAATACTTAATCATAGAGAACATGAAGTTGTCTTTTCTCACAAATAAAATACGTTTGCTGTAACCGCTTTCTTTTTTCTTCGCAGCACTTTTTGGAGTAGCTTCAATAACAAAATGGTCAACATTGTCAATCATTTTGGAACCAGTTAATTTATAATCAAATTCAGAGATTTCTTCTGTATCCAAATCTTCATAAGCAAGATCGGAACCCATAAAGTTGTCAGATTTGTCAGCAGCAGAAATTCTTCTGGTTTTGTTTAAAGCCGGTAAATACAACCATTGGTCATCTTCAGTTTTTTGGTTTTCAATAGCAAGAAATCCAGTTCCTTTCACGTCAGCCGGTGAAGAGAAAGTAATCAAAGAGGAACGGTTGTTTGAATTGTCTCTTTTAGTTACCTGCTTGATTTCACGGACACGGTTTTTTCCTTTATCGTTAGTCAATGTCATTGTGATTTCAAACTGCTCATCACTGGCAAGGATTTGAGCTTCATTTTTTTTCATTACATCCACACCGGTTTGAGCAAAAAGTGAAGCACTGTTTGTTACTGCTAAAAGTGCTAAGGCTATTATTTTTTTTGAAATTTTCATATCAATCGTTTACTTTAAATATGTTGTTTTTTAATGTTATGCTAGTTCTTCTTCCAGTTCCTCAACTTTTTGTTTTGAATCTGAATTGTCTTTGTTTACAGTAGCTGCAGTTTCTTCATTCAAGTCAGAAGTATTGTATTTTGGTTTGAAAATACTGAACAATGCTGGGAACAATACAAGTGTTCCAAAAGAAACAGTAACCATGGTGAATGAAATCAACCACCCAAAATATTGGATTGGTAAAAATCCGGAGAATACAAAAACCATAAAACAAAGAATGTTGGACGTAGAGTCATATACAATTGCTTTTCCTGTGGTAACCATCGTATGCTCTAAGGATAAACTCACATTTTTTGAAGTTTTCAAATCATTTAGGAAGTGCAGTAAATAATGCATAGCAAAGTCAATTCCAATTCCAATCCCAATCGATGTGATAATGGCAGTACCGGTTTCCAAACGCATTCCCAGGAATCCCATCAATCCGAATGTGATGATACTTGAAACCGTAAGCGGAATAATACTAAGAACTCCAATTTTAACAGAGCGGAAAGTGAACATACAAAGCACTAAAACCGAAAGTATAGCATAAAGGATATTTTCTACCTTACCTTGAACGATGTATCTGATTTGTGCCAGCCAGAACATAACTTCCCCGCCAAATTCAATTTTTGCAGATTCGCCGAAATTTTCTTTGGTATATTTTTTAAAGCTTTCGTAAATACGTAAATGGTCGTCCTGTTCTGAAGTAGTCAGGAAGAATTTTATTTTTGCTCTTTGATAATCATAATCCACTAAATCATCAAAATCTGCTGCGTCACCTGACATTGAGTATAATAAAAGATATTGAGCAATTGTGTTTTCTGATGTTGGGATCGTGTTGAAAGCCTGGTCACCGTCATGCATTTCCAGATTGATTTTTCTAACCACATTTGAAAAGGAATTACTTGAACCAACCCCAGCCTGAGCTTCTGCGAATTTTTGGAAATCAGCAATTTTTTTCAGAAACTCAGGATTTTTAAGCATTCCAGGTTCTTTAGCTTCGATCATGATGTCTAACGAACGCGCACCTCCTAAATTTTCATTCAATTTATTAAAGGTTGTTCTTAAACTATGGTCTTTAGGAAAATATTCAATAAAGTCAACACCAACTTTTACTTTTGAAATTCCATAGATTGAAATAACTAATAATACAACTGTAAAGCCCAATACTTTATAACGGTTTCTAATTGAGAAATTAGATAATTTCATTAACAATTCAGAAAGTTTTCTGCTGTCACTTGAATCGTTTACTTTATCGCTTCCTTTTTTAGATAATGCAAGGATTGCCGGAATAAACAAAATGGCGATAATGATTGACCAAACAATTCCCATCGCTGTGATTATACCGAAATCCTGAATAGAAGTAACTTTAAACGAAATTAAGGTCACTGAACCGATTGCTGATGATATACCGGTGATGAAAATAGGGAAACCCACTTTTTTGATTGCAGATTTGATCGCAGCCTGTTTTTCCATCACAGCTACTTCTTCATAATAGCTTTGAAGTACGTGTATACCATAAAAGTTTGAGATGGCAATCATTAATAAAGGAATTGCCGATGAAACTACTGTAACAGGGAAATTCATAAGTCCCATACTTCCCATTGTCCAGATAATGGTCAATAATACCACTATAAATGGTAAAACCACACCCTTTACACTTCTGAAAGCAAAAAAGAAACCTATAAGTGTCATTAATAATCCAATTGGTAAAAGAAGATTAATGTCTTTTTCAATTCCTGAATCGATATCATGCTGTGTGATAGGCGAGCCGGCTAAATAGAATTTTTCAGTTCCTTTATATTTTTTAATTATCTCATTTACCTGTGTGCTTACAATAGTTTGATCGTATCCTTCTTTCATGTTGGCTACAATCGCAGTAAATTTTCCGTCTTTAGAAATTAATTTTCCTTGAATAAGTTCGTTATTAAGGATTTCTTTCTTTAACGTTTGAATATCTTCCGGTGTAGTAGGAGCTTCTTCCATTAAAGGGCCAACTTCAAGTCCCCATTCCTTACCCTGAATATTGTTGATAGAGGCAATACTTGAAATTTCATCTTCAAGTACACCGTCTACTTTTTTTAATTCCTCTGATAATTTTACAATTTTAGATAAAGTAGGCGTTGTAAAAATATCATTGGACTCAATACCAACGATTAATACATCTTTTTTTCCAAAAACACTTTCGAGATGTTTGTTGGTTAATACAATCGGATCGTCTTTAGGAAGTTCTGATTCCTGGTTGTTTTTTGTTTCAAGTTTTGATAATCCATAACCCATGATTAAGGTGATGACAAACAAAATGCCTAAAATTGATTTAGGTCTTCCTTGGACAAATTCTGCGAATTTTTTCATTTTTAATTTGAATTTTAAGTAGTTTGGGGTACTTGTAATAAGTGATCATTTAATTTTTTGACATCTTTTTTCATCATATTTTCTACCGCTTTTTTTATGATGATATGAGGAATAATCCCGAAAAATTTTCCGGGATCGATTTCAAATAACCATTCAATTTGGGTTCCTTCACCATTTTTAATAGGAGTGAAAACCTGATGTCCGCGCATTGGGAAAACACCTTCTATTCTTTTATAAGTTCTGGTTTTATATTCCTCTGTAGTTATTTCGATCAAAAACATTTCTTTTTTACCAAGAAAGTCATAGTGGATTTGAAATAAATCTCCTTCTACATGATCAATTTTAGTAACTGACGAAATCCATAGTGGCTCGTTCTGAGGTTCATTAATATAATCGAACACCACTTGTACAGGATGATCCAGTTGATAGGTACTTTGTATTGATATCATTTTTATTAATTAATATTTATGAAAGAATGACGTTTTGTTCTGTTTCTTTTAATATAGCTGTTATGCTGTTTGCAACTACTTTAGCGTTTGGATTGTATAGCATGGTGTTATGATCCCCGGGAACATCAATAACATTCAACTCACCGATATTGCAGCGGTCCCAGCCTAAATTAATCCCGATATGCTCAATCAATGGTTCGTCAACGGCACGCAGCAAGTTTAGTTTTCCTGCATATGGTTTTGATTCATAAGTGGCCAATGCAGCACCATTGGCAATGTAAACCTGTAAGTATCTGTGAATTTGCGAATAATCAATGTCGTCGCTGATGATTTGTTTTTCTTTAGCTCTGGCTAGAACCAAATCAAACATTGTGTCAGTATCTCCCAGCGTTCTTAATTCGGCAGGATCGATAGTCAATGTTTTTCCATATGGAATGGCTAAGTCTCTTGCGAACCATGAAAGCAAAATAGCATCATCAAATTCAGTTTCACCTTCATACAATGGCGAACGGGTATCCAGTAATGTTAATGAATTTATTTCCTCACCTGTTTCTGTCATTTGTTGGGCAATTTCCAATGAAATTAATCCGCCAAAACAGTAACCGACTAAATTATAGGGCCCCTCAGGTTGTATTTTTTTGATATTTTGAAGGTAATCCGCCGCCAGGTCTTCTACTGTAACGTGTGGTACACCATCCTGATACAGGAAAGGTGACTGTAAAGCATAAATATTATGATTCTCTTCAAAACTCTCCACCATTTGTGAGTAGCAGAATACATTTCCGCCTATAGGGTGTACACAAAATACATTTGTTGTATTGGTTTCTTTTTTTCTGAAAGTCACTAACGGACTAACTTCTGTATCCTGTTCTTCCTGACGGATAATCTTAGCTAATTTTTCAATTGTGGGATGTTCAAACAATACTGAAATAGCATAGTTTTTATCAAAAACATCTTTAATCTTGCTCATCATGGTAACAGCAAGCATTGAGTGACCGCCTAATTGAAAGTAATCGTCAGTAACACCAATTGGTGATACTTCCAACACATCTTCCCATATTTTAAGAAGTTCCAACTCGGTAACGTCTCTAGCAGGAACGCACACTGAATTTTCATTCTTTATTACAGGTTCAGGAAGCTTTTTGATATCAGTTTTTCTGTTATTGTTTAATGGGAATTCCTCCATTTCCATGAAAATAGCAGGTACCATATAATCAGGTAGTCTTTCACTGCAGAAGTTTCTAAGTGCCGCATCGGTTAAGCTGTTTGCTTCTTTTGCGATATAGTAAGCCACTAAACGTTGTTCGCCTTTAGCAGATGTTTTAATGGTAACAACACAATCCTCAATGCCCGGGAAAGTAGCAAGGATTGATTGAATTTCACCCAATTCTACCCTAAAACCTCTGATTTTTACCTGTGTGTCAATACGGCCAATGAATTCTACATCACCGTTTGAATATAATTTTCCTAAATCACCGGTTTTATAGATACGGTCTCCCGTTGTTTGCGGGAAAGGATTGCTAAGGAATCTTTCTGCAGTAAGTTCAGGTAAATTCAAATAATGTTTTGCAATACCTTCACCACCCAGATAAATCTCTCCGGTAACTCCATAAGGAACAGGCTCTAAGTCTTCATTCAAAACAAACATTTCAACGTCAAGGAAAGGACGGCCAATCATGCTTTTGTGTGACTCCAGATCTTTAGCAACGATTTCTCTGTAAGTTGAATAAACCGTAGTTTCTGTTATACCATAAAGATTGATCAGTTTTGGACTTTGGTCACCATATCTGTCAATCCAAGGTCTTAAACTTTTTATTTCCAGCGCTTCCCCGCAGAAATTGATGAAACGTAGCGAAAAATCAGATGGAGTCTCTAATGACATATCATAATTCATCAATTGTTTAAATGCCGAAGGAGTCTGCGCGAGCATTGTCACTTTTTCATCGACTATTAATTTGTGAAGTTGGTCTGGATTACGGCTTACATCATGAGATAGAACAATTAATTTTGCGCCATATAATAAAGATCCGAAGATTTCCCATACACTGATATCAAATGAATAGGTGTGGAATAAACAGAAAACGTCATCTGATTTAATATCATACCAATGGTTGGTCGCCGTAAACATACGAAGTACATTAGCATGAGTATTCAGTACTCCTTTTGGTCTTCCGGTAGAACCTGAAGTATATAAAATATAGGAATACTCTTCATCCTGACTGTTGTGAACTAAATTGTCTTTAGGATAAGAGGCAATTGCAGTGTCCCAGTCTGAATCCAGATTGATTTTTTGAAGTATATTCTCAGGAGCGATATCTATTGTTAAGCCACTTTCGGTTAAAAGTATATTCATCTTAGAATCTTCAATGATAAGGTTCAATCTTTCAGATGGATTCTTTGGGTCTAACGGAACATAAGTACCGCCCGATTTTAAAATGGCTAGTATTCCAATAATCACTTCAGCAGAACGCTCCATACAAACACCAACCGGTGAACCTTTAACTGTACCTAAAGCAACTAAATGATGTGCCAGTTGATTTGCTTTTTCATTAAGTTCAGTATAAGTCAGAACAGTAGGCCCAAAAGTCAGAGCAATATTATTAGGATAAGCTGTTACTGATGCTTCGAAAGCTTCGTGCAGCGTTTTGTGTTTTGGAAATTCCTGCGGTGCATCATTCCACATTGTGAGCATTTCATTTCTCAATTCTTCACTAACGATAGCTAATTTTCCTAATTTTTCAGAAGGGTTTTTAACAATGCTTTCCAATAATACAAGGAAACTTTTTTTGATTTGAGCTATCGTCTCAATATTGAATAAATCAGTGTTGTACTTGATTATTCCCGGAAGAGTTCCGTCAATTTCGTTACCCATTTCAAAAATAAGCTCAAACTGGCCTTCCTGCTGTGGAATATCTAAAGATTCCAGTCTGAAAAGGCTTTCGCTCTCATTTCCATTCAAAGCTGCCTCAATATTTTTTAGCTGCGGTAGTTTTTGCCAGCTGAAAATTGTTTGTACAATTGGAGAACGGCTTGTATCTCTTGCCGGTTTTAATTCTTTTACCAAGGAAGAAAAAGGATAATCCTGATGTTTCATTCCTTCAATAACATTATTTTTTACTGTTTTAAGAAAATCATTAAATGCCTCATTTTTATTAAAAGAAGATTTTAAAACGATAGTATTTACAAAATTACCGATAAGGTTTCGGTAAGATTTTTGATTTCTTAAAGCGACAGGAGATCCTATCAGTAATTCATCCTGATTGGTATAACGGTGCAATAAGGTTTTATAAGCTGAAATCATCAGCATAAATAATGTCACACCTTCATTTTTTGCAGTGTTGTTAAGTTTTTCGGTTAAATCCTTATCAATAACAAAACGCTCTATAGCCCCGTTATAAGTAACATTCTTGGGTCTTGATTTATCAACAGGAAGTTCTAAAATTGGAAATTCATTTCCGATTTTTTCTTTCCAGTAGTTTTTCAATTGTTCTCCCTGTTCGCTCGAAAGTAACTTTTCCTGATTGGTTACATGCTCATATAAAGAAGTAGTGAAAGGCTCTAATACCGGCTTTTCATTATTCTTCAGGGCTAAATAGGTAGGTTGTAATTCCTGTACAAGAATACTTAATGACCATAAGTCCATTGCAATATGATGCGCTGTAACGACTATAACAAATTCATTTTCAGTTACCTCATAAAGGTGAAATCTGATTAAAGAATCCTGTTCTAAATTAAATGGTATTTTTGTGTCTTTATCTATTTCCTGTTCCAGACTGTTTGTGAAATCAACAGCTTTTTTTTCTTCAAAATAAAGTTTCGTTTCAGTTTCCGAATCTTTGTATTGAACAGGCTTTCCGTTAATTAATTTGAATTTTGTGCTTAATCCTGAATGTCTTTGAATCAAGTATTGGAACGATTTTTTTAATAATTCCCTGTCTAAGGTTCCGGTGATTTTTGCTCCGAAAACAACATTGTAAGCAGTGTTTTCAGGAGATAGCTGTTGAATAAACCACAATCCTTCCTGTTCTTTTGAGAGTGCAAACTCTTTTGTAGAAATAACCATTTTTTGTTTTATGAAAATTAAGTTTATTCGTTTGAATTAATAGTGTTGTATAAGAATGCTGACAGACTTTCGATAGTTGGGTAATCCCATAAAACAGTAGATGCCAGTTCAATTTCCAAAGCATCTTCCAGTTCTCCTGAAATCATTACGGCATCCATAGAATCTAAGCCATAAGTTGCCAATTCAGTTGTAATGTCAATGTCTGAAGGAGATAAATTCAGTTGTGAGCTGATTTTACTGATCAGCCAATTTTGTATTTCTGCAACAGTGGCAGCATTTGAAATAGTTAGTGTTTTTTCCGGAGAAATGTTGTTTTCTGATATCATCGTTTTAATTGTTGGTTTGAAAAGGAATACACGAAAATAAAAGGTCGTTTTCATGAAGTCGTAAAAGTTCGATCATGGCATTTTCGACATAATTTTTGTTTAATTCTATTTTGGTGTGCTTTAAATGCGAAATTGTTTTTTGTAAAGAAAGTACCAGCCATTCCCCCTTAGAAAAATAATCTCCTAAATGGTCTTTGTTAAAAAACCACATATACAAACAGCAGGCAGCGGTATGAATATCACAATATTCATTTGCCACCTCAAAATATGCAGGAGGTAAATGATGCCCGTTTTCAATTGGATCCAATTGAAGGATTTTTTCTTCTAACTGATTTAAGACTTCCAAAAGTGAGAAAGCATTTTTCTTTATTTCATTGAAGATTTCTGCTGTTGTTTCATCAGGAATAACAGACATATTATCCAATTTGTTAACGATAGGTTCCAATCCTTGAAGTACCCAGTTGTTTCCTTTGCTAAACAAGTCAAGTTTAGAATAGTTAAATTCAGGCAGATCTTCTCTTAAATTGAAAATAGCTGACAAATGGGCGAATAATTTATCAGGATTCTTTTCTGCTTTTCTTTTTGTGACTAAAAAGCGCAACTGTAACGAAAGAGCACTCAAGTTAATTAATGTGCTTCCGTCGAATAGACTTATAATGGCATTGTCACGCTGCATTTTTTGAAAAACCCCGCTGTCGTGATTATCCCTGAAATAATATCTGGATCCAAGAATTACTGATAAATTCTGAAAGATCTTTTCACTTTTTATCGGAACATAATTTTTGGCTACAGCAGACCAGACACTAAACTGTTTTGTAGCTACATGCAATCCACGGGCTGATGCAATGGCCACGCAGTCACACATTAAAATATCAATAAATGTAGTTGCTAAAGTTGTTCTGGCATGTGGAATTTCAACTACCGTTGCTCCATACAAATTGCGGTCTAAAGCAAGACGTAATGTAGTACGAAGCGCAGTGTCTACAGCACCAAGTGATAATCCTGCACACAAAGAACGCGTAATTTGAAATCCTTTTAGTGTAAGTTCAAGGCCGTCACCTTCTTTTCCAATTAATGCATCGGATGAAATTTCAGCTTTGTCGAAAACAATGCCACTGATGTCACAGCTTCTGATGCCTAATGTTTTAATTTTAGGCAAATGATGAAACTCTGAAGCTTTTGTTTTTGATTTATCGATGAGTAAGATGGATAAACTTCGCGCGCTTTTTTGTTCGTTTGTACGAGCCAAAACGCAAAGTTTATCCGTTAAAGTTGCCTTGTTGATAGGCCATTTTTCTCCGGTAACCTTATAGCCGTTTTCGGTTTTATGTGCCATGAATGTACTGGCATTCAAATCGCTTCCGTGTGCTCTTTCAGTTACTGCAAGACAAGCTGCTTTCCGTTCTGAAATAGCAGCTGCCTGAGCTTCTTTTTGTTCATCGGTACCGCCAATCCATACAGGAATAGAGCCCAAAAGCGTATGGGCATCAGTAATGGCTACTGATAAATCGCGCCTTGAAACCACTCTCGTTAAAAGTAGTAATTCGTCAAAAGAGCGCAATTTCCCACCTAATGATTCCGGAATATAGTAATGATTAAACCCCCAGTCATGAAGTGTTTTTATGCACTCTTTTGGAAATATTTCTTCCTCATCCAAAGCAGCAGCATTCTGAAACGAGAGTGTGTTTTCTGCCACAAAAGGGCTTCCAAGATAGAGCTCAAGTTCTCTGGCTGCATTATACTGTGATAATGAAACGGTTTTTGATTCTAATAATAAATTTTCAGCTATCATTTATTCAGGTTTTATAACGAATAAGCAGTTTCTGTTTCAAGTTCTTTTAATTCGTTTTTCAAAAACTGATCTTTAGAGGCTCTTCTTTGCAGTTTCCCGCTTGATGTTTTTGGAAACGTTGACGGCTCGATAAGAATGATGTGTGCCGGAACCAACTGATGTTCTTTTGAAACAGCGCTTCGTATAATGTTAGAAATTTCTTTTATATCTATTTTACGTTTGAATTCTCTTTTTACTTCCTGGATTATAACCAATTGCTCTTCTCCGTTTAAATCCAGGCTGAATGCCGCACCATAGTCTTTACGAAGTGCCTCATGTGAATTTTGTACAGTAAATTCAATATCCTGCGGATAATGGTTTTTTCCGCGGATTATGATTAAGTCTTTTAAACGGCCGGTCACATACAATTGGTTTTCATTCAAATAGCCTAAATCACCGGTTCTGAAATATGAGGAATCCTCTTCGTTTTCTATCGTACAGTTAAAAGTCATTTCAGTTTCTTCAGGATTTTCCCAGTATCCTTTGGCTACATTCGGACCGGATATCCAGATTTCACCCACTGTATTTTCCTCACATTCTATTTTTGTCGCCGGATCTACAATTCTTAATTTTTGACCTTTAAGTTCTACACCGCATCCTACTTTTTCAATAAAATCTGATTCGTTTTCTACTTTTTCAGTAACAGTATTCTCTTCTAAAAGTATTTTGTTGACTTTTTTTACAATCGGCAATTCAGGAACATTACCGGCACTCACAAGCAGAGTTGCTTCAGCCAGACCATACACAGGGAAGAAGTGTTCTTTTTTGAAGCCAGTAGTTTTGAATTTTTCAGCAAACGCCTCTAAAGTTGCCGCGCGGATAGGTTCGGCTCCATTAAAAGCAAGTGTCCAGTTACTTAAATCCAAATCGTTGATTTGATCGTCACTTATTTTGTTGACACAAAGCTCATATGCGAAGTTTGGAGCTCCACTGATTATTTTTCCGTTTTTACCGCATTCTGAAATTACAGAAAGCCATTTCAATGGTTTTTTAATGAATGAAACCGGCGATATAAGTGTTGTTCTCATACCTGAATACAATGGCTGTAAAATACCGCCAATTAAACCCATATCGTGGTAAGGAGGCAGCCAGCTAACCATTTGTCTTTCAGGGCTCATTTCGAAAGCTTTTTCTGAAAAGTCAAAATTTGTCATTAAATTATGATGTGTGACAATAACACCTTTAGGATTATTGGTAGAACCAGAAGTGTATTGTAAAAATGCAACATCTTCTTTTGTGATATCGGCATCATTCCATTTGTCAGCTTCTGCAGTGGCAATAGTATCAGATAAATGCCATTGAATGTTTTGAACAAATTCAGAGGATTCTTTTCTTATCTGGTCACTTGCGCCGTTTTCTGAAAGAAATGATACATTGTTATAGATTGCTTCAGTACTTAATGCAATTGCAGCATTGGCATCATTTATAACATGCAGTAACCGCTTTAAATTTCTACCGTCAGGCGGATATGCCGGTACTGGAATGACACCTGCGTAAAGACATCCCATAAAAGCTTCAATATAATCCAGACCAGGCTGGTATAAAAGCAATGCCCTGTCGTTTTTATTTATTTTGGTTTGTAAATAGCTGGCAATTGCTCTTGCTCTTTCATCCAATTGACTGTAGGTAAATTCAGATTTCCGTTCATTTCCATCTTCTATAAATGAATATAAAACGGTTTGGGGGGTAACAGAAGCACGATGACGTAGCACTTCAATAAGAGTAGTAAATTTTGAAATCATGTGGTTTAGAATTGCAGTTTTTTACAACGGCAAAACTAATTTTTTGTACCTCAAGAGCTTATTTATTTAGCTTATAAAAAGTAAGGTAAATCCTTATTTTTTCACTTGTTTTTAATGTAAATTACTGATATGTAAACAGTTAATTTTGTGTTAATTTTGATTTTGATGTTTTTTGTCGGACAAATTCAGCAGTTGAACGATGTTTTTTGAAAGATTGAGAAATTTACAGAAAAAAGACCGGTTTTTTGAAAGTTGATTTTGTTGAAAATTGATAATCTATAATTGTTTTTTTAAAAATGTGTGATTAAAATTGACTCCAAGATTCTCAAAAATAGAAAGCGATATTATTGAAGGATACGTTTTGTGAAAAGAGATAATATTTTAGTAATCTTTACGAATTATTGATTTTTTCCTTATGGCGGGCTGAGCTTTCTTAGCTAGAAATTAAAGTTGTTTTGATTGTGTTTATGGATTATAAACTCTGAGTTTTATTGAGAAAATTTTGACTGATTATCAATTTATTATTGAAATTGAATTTCTTAACAATAAATTATAAGAACAGTATTGTGTTAAAAATTAAGTTTATATACTTTTGCGACGGTCATGAAAAGATTTCTTAAATACATCTTTTTCCTTTTTGCATTTCTGTTAATAGGCAACGCATTGTTTGCTTATTCAATCAGAGAGGTTTCCTCATTGCAAAAAGCAGAAGGTGGTCAAGCAAGGTCTTTACAAATTAATTCTTTTGAGGGAGACCTTAAAACGCATTACAAACATTATCTTTCGGTCTTAGAAATCAATAAAGATGTAATTGAAATTTCTGAAGATGAAAATGATACCGAAGATTATCACGTTTCTTCTAAACCTTTTCATTCACCAACCCATTATTTGGATTTCTTTTCTGGATTTCTTTCTGGAAATTTTGATATTGTAGAAAAAAGTGAACTTACTTCTTATAAGTTCCTGTCGTACTTATCGACTATTGATTCTTTGCACATTATCTTTTGTGTATACAGAATTTGATTTTCTATATCTAACATTTCAATTTTAATAATTATCAGCCTTACTGTCATTAATGTCGGTAAAGGACATCAATTATTTTATCAAAATTATTCCATTTATTTTATTGTTCATTATTATGACTAAGAGAATTTTAGTGCTGGCTGGTTTGTGCGGTTTATTACTTACTGCAAGCTGCAACAGCAAAAAAGAAGAGAAAAAAGAAGAAACAAAATTTTTAGTAACCAGTCCAATTCTTAAGGATACAACTATTACTAAATCATACGTTTGCCAGATCCAATCTATCAATCATATAGAATTAAGAGCTCAGGAAAGAGGTTATTTACAAAAGATTTTTGTAGATGAAGGGCAATTTGTTAAAAAAGGACAATTGCTATTCCAGATTATGCCGAATCTTTACAAAGCTGAAGTGCAAAAAGCGCAGGCAGAAGCTAATTTTGCTCAAATAGAATACCAAAACACTAAACAACTGGCTGATAAAAACGTAGTTTCTCCAGGAGAACTTGCAATGGCCAAAGCGAAACTGGATAAAGCAAGTGCTGAACTGACCTTAAATAAAGTTCATTTACAGTTTACAGAGATCAGAGCTCCTTTTGACGGAATTATAGACAGGTTTCATGTAAGATTAGGTAGTTTGTTAGATGAAGGAGATTTGCTGACGAACTTGTCTGATAACAGTAAAATGTGGACGTACTATAATGTTCCTGAAGCAGAATATTTAGATTATAAAGCAAAAGCGAGTAACAATACCAAAACAAAAGTTAATTTGTTGATGGCTAATAATGAGATTTTTGATTACAGTGGTGTAGTTGAAACTATTGAGGCTGATTTTAATAACGAAACAGGAAATATTCCATTCAGAGCAACATTCCCAAATCCTAAAGGATTGTTGCGTCATGGTGAAACAGGAAGTGTTCAGGTTAGTCTTCCTTTAAAAAACACTTTGTTAATCCCTCAAAAAGCAACATTTGAAGTATTAGAGAAAAAATATGTTTATGTAATTGATAAAAACAATGAGGTGAAATCAAGAGCAATTATAATTGCTGCCGAATTACCTCACATATTTGCCATCAGTAGTGGTTTGTCTGAAGGAGATAAAATTCTTTTAGAAGGTTTAAGACTTGTTAAAGAGAACGAAAAGATTGAGTTTGAGTTCGTAAAACCTCAATCTGCATTGTCTCATTTAGAGCTGTATGCCGAATAATTTTAATCGTAAATAAAAAGAGAAATGTTTAGTAAATTTATACATAGACCTGTATTTGCGATTGTAATTTCAATCATAATACTTTTTGTAGGTTCATTGGCAATAAAACAATTGCCGATTTCGCAATTTCCTCAAATTGCACCTACTACCGTAAATATTTTTATTGCTTATCCTGGAGCAAGTGCCGATGTGTTGGTTAAATCAACACTGATCACTCTGGAAAACTCTATTAATGGTGTTGAAGGAATGCGTTATATAGCAACCGATGCAACCAGTGCCGGTGAAGCAACGTTAAGAATTATTTTCGAACCAGGAACCGATCCCAACCAAGCCGTAGTACGTGTAAAAACAAGGGTCGATCAGGTGATGCCGCTTTTACCGGAGTTGGTACAGCGTGAAGGTGTGGTAATTACGCCTATTCAGCCAAGTATGTTGATGTATGTGAATCTATATTCGAAGGATAAGAGTATAGATGAAAAATTCCTGTACAACTATGCGAGTGTTAAAATGATTCCTGAAATCAACCGTCTTAAAGGTGTTGCACGTTCGCAAATTTTAGGAAGTAGAACGTACGCTATGCGTGTTTGGTTAAATCCAGACCGTATGAGAGCCTATAATATTTCTGTTGATGAAGTAATGACAGCATTAGGCGAGCAAAGTATTATTGGTCGACCGGGTCGTATAGGTCAAAGTTCCGGTATAGCTGCCCAATCCTTAGAATATGTATTGACATACAAAGGAAGATATAGCGAACCAAGCGAGTATGAAAATGTGATTATTCGTGCGAATTCGCAGGGTGAAAGTATTCGGTTAAAAGACATTGGAAAAGTAGAATTAGGAAGTGAGTTTTTTGATATTTATTCAAATCTGGACGGTCATCCTTCAGCTGCAATCGTATTAAAACAAAATTATGGTAGTAACGCGAGTGATGTAATTAAAGAAATTAAGGAGAAGTTAGAGGAAATGAAAAAATCTTTCCCTCCGGGAGTAGATTATAAAATTAGTTACGACGTTTCACAGTTCCTTGATGCATCTATTGAGCAAGTAATAGATACGTTACGTGATGCCTTTATTCTTGTGGCGTTAGTAGTTTTTGTTTTTTTAGGAGATTGGAGATCAACATTAATCCCAATTTTAGCGGTGCCGGTATCATTAATTGGAGCCTTCTTTGTGATACAATTCTTTGGACTTTCAATCAACTTAGTGACTTTATTTGCTCTTGTATTGGCAATTGGTATTGTGGTCGATGATGCCATTGTCGTCGTCGAGGCTGTGCACGCCAAGTTTGAAGAAGATCCTCATATTACACCATATCAAGCGGTGAAAAAAGTATTAGGAGAAATCAGTGGAGCCGTAATAGCAATTACTGCGGTAATGGTTTCGGTATTTTTACCAATTTCTTTTATGTCAGGTCCGGTAGGAACATTCTACCGTCAGTTTTCAATAACAATGGCAAGTTCTATTGTAATTTCAGCTCTAATCGCTCTTACATTAACACCAGTACTTTGTGCTATTATGTTAAAAAATCATCATGGACATGAGCGTAAAAAGAATGTGCTGACAAAATCATTGGACAGCTTTAACAGAGTATTCGATAAAATGACAGGTAAGTATGTTGCTTTATTGAAATATATTGTTAGTAGAAGAGTACTTACTTTTGGAGTTTTAATAGCATTTTGCGCAGGAACATTTTTAATAAATAAAATTTTGCCTTCAGGATTTATCCCAAGTGAAGACCAAGGAACTATTTATGCTATTATTCAAACCCCTCCAGGGTCAACATTAGAAACTACGAATCAGGTATCACAAAGGCTTCAAAAAATTTGTGAAAAAGTAGAAGGAGTAGAGTCGGTATCTTCTTTAGCGGGTTATGAAATTATGACCGAAGGTCGTGGATCTAACGCCGGAACATGTCTTATTAACTTAAAGCCATGGGATGAGCGTGAACACACTGTAAAAGAGGTTATGGAAGAGCTTGAAGAAAAATCAAAAGGATTAGGAGCCATTGTAGAATACTTTGAGCCACCTGCAATCCCTGGATTTGGTTCTTCAGGAGGTTTCTCTATGCGTTTATTAGATCAAAATTCAACTACAGATTATCAGGATTTTGACAGAATCAATAAAAAATTCATGGAAGATTTAGGTAAACGTAAAGAATTGACTGGATTGTTCACCTTCTTTGCGGCGAATTACCCTCAATATGAATTGGAGATTAATAACGATTTAGCAATGCAAAAAGGTGTTTCTATTGGGAAAGCCATGGAAAACCTAAATATCATGATTGGTAGTACATACGAGCAAGGTTTCATTAAGTTTGGACGTTTCTTTAAAGTGTACATACAATCAGATCCTAAATTCAGAAGACTTCCTTCAGATATCTTAAACATGTTTGTGAAAAACGAACATGGAGAAATGGTTCCGTACTCGGCGTTCATGACTCTTAAAAAAGGACAAGGACCTAATGAGATTACGCGTTACAATATGTACAATTCATCAGCCATTCAAGGGTTACCTGCACCAGGTTATACTACTGCCGATGCAATTCAGGCAATTCGCGAAGTCGCTGAAGTATCATTGCCAAAAGGGTATGATATTGCTTGGGAAGGACTTTCTTATGATGAGTCTAACAGAGGTAATGAATCGATTTATATTTTCTTGATTGTATTAGCATTCGTTTATTTTGTGTTAGCGGCACAATATGAAAGTTTCATTATTCCGCTATCGGTTATTTTTTCACTTCCTGTAGGTATTTTTGGATCTTTCCTAGTACTTCAGTTAATGGGATTAGAAAATAATATTTACGCCCAAATTGGATTAATCATGCTTGTCGGGTTACTCGGTAAGAATGCCGTACTTATTGTGGAATTTGCCATTCAAAAGCGAAGCGAAGGATTCACTATTCTAGAGGCAGCCATTGAAGGCGCTAAAGTTCGTTTTAGACCAATTTTGATGACATCATTTGCATTTATTGCAGGATTAATTCCATTAATTATCGCAACAGGTGCTGGTGCAATTGGAAATAAAACTATTGGCGGTGCTGCATTAGGAGGGATGTTGTTCGGAACAATCTTCGGAGTAATTATTGTTCCCGGTTTATATTACATTTTTGGTTCTTTGGCTGATGGCAGAAAATTAATTAAAGATGAAGAGGAAAGTTCGTTAACTGAGAATTTTGTTCACATGATAGATGATTTTAAAATAAATAATCACAACGAAGAAAATGAAGAGAGTAAATAGAAAATATAAAATATGGTCTGTTGCTGTTGCTTTTGTTTTATTGACAATTACAGGCTGTAAAGCACCACAGACAGCTCAAAGAAATGCCAATGTTAACATGCCTGAACAGTTTTCCGCTGTTCAGGATACTGTTAATTCAGGTAAAATTTCCTGGAAAGAATATTTTAAGGATACTTATCTGCAGGCATTAATTGAGGAAGCTTTGAAAAACAATCAGGAGCTGAATATTATAATGCAGGAAATTGAGATTGCCAAAAATGAAGTTAAAGCCAGAAAAGGGGAATACCTTCCGTTTGTTGGTTTAAAGGCGGGTGCCGCAGTTGATAAACGTGCCCGTTATACTAATATTGGTGCGATGGAAGCCAATACCGAAATTGAAGATGGAAAAGAAATGCCTGAATCGTTGCAGGATTATAATATTGGAATAGTTGCCAACTGGGAGCTGGATATCTGGAAAAAACTCCGTAATGGGAAAAAGGCAGCTGTAAACAGATACCTTTCTTCGGTTGAAGGTAAAAACTTTATGGTAACCAATTTGATTGCTGAAATAGCGAATTCGTATTATGAATTATTGGCTTTAGATAATCAGCTGCAGTTTGTAAATCAGAATATTGAAATTCAAAGCAATGCTTTGCAGATTGTACGGATTCAAAAAGAAGCTTCCCGCGTAACCGAATTGGCGGTAAAAAAATTCGAAGCTGAAGTATTCAAAACAAAAAGCCTTCAGTTTGAAATACAGCAAAAAATAGTTGAAACAGAAAACAGAATCAACTTTTTAATCGGTAGATATCCGCAGCATATTGACAGAAGTGTTGTTCCATTTACTGAAATCGTACCAAATGTCGTTAATGCCGGTATTCCTTCACAGCTTTTGGCTAACAGACCGGATATCCGTCAGGCCGAATTTGAGTTGGAAGCTTGTAAACTGGATGTAAAAGCTGCCAGAGCCAGATTTTATCCTTCGATTGGAATTACAGCAGGAATTGGATATCAGGCTTTTGATCCCAGCTATATTTTTAAACCAAAATCATTGTTGTACTCTTTGGCGGGTGATTTAGTAGCGCCGCTTATCAACAGGAATGCTATTAAGGCAAGTTATAATACTGCAAATGCGAAGCAGATACAAGCCGTTTATAATTATGAGCAAACTATTTTAAACGGCTATGTTGAGGTTGCGAATCAGGTTTCTAAAATAAGTAACCTTCAAAAGAGTTTTGACTTGCGGAAACAGCAGGTAGAAGCGCTTACCACTTCCATTTCAATTTCAAACGAATTGTTCCGTTCTGCCCGTGCAGATTATATGGAAGTTTTGCTTACACAACGTGATGCTTTAGAATCGAGATTTGATTTAATCGAAACCCAAATGCAGCAACTAAACGCTATGGTGAATATCTATAGAGCTTTAGGCGGTGGTTGGAATTAATATTTTTTGAGTTAGTTAAGAGCCATTACACTTAGGTGTAATGGTTTTTTTATTATTTAAGTTTTTCCAAAACACCTTTCCGTTTTACAATGTTTTTATAATCCCATTGAATATTTTGGCTTTTTTCAAGCCATCTGTTTAAATCGGAAGTGTTAATTTGACTGGCTTCAGTATAAAAAATAGAAGCATCTTTAAATTTTCCTGTTCCGGGTTTTAGTTTTTCTTCTTCAAAATCCATACCGCTCCAAAACATTAAACGAATACCGGCTTTTTGTTTGCTGTAACCCACAATTGGATTGCCGTCCAAAAACCAAACCGGATGGGCATGCCAGATTTTATTATCGGCTTCAGGAAGCCCTTTGTTTATTAGTTTTGCCAGCTCATCACAAATGAATTTTTCTTCGGGTTCCTGCTTGTTGTTGTATTTTTGAACATCTGGATTCATAATGAAAAATATTAAGGCTTTTTCAAATATAAGCATAAAAAAACAACCTTAAACTGTTGGCCCAAGGTTGTTTACGTGAAAAAAAAACGTAACTTACTTATTGTTTTATCAACTGTAATTCGATATCCAGTTTTACATCTTCACTTACTAAAACACCGCCAGTTTCAAGAGCCGAGTTCCAGTTTAATCCCCAATCTTTTCTGTTTACTTTTCCTGAAATATTTAAACCCGCTTTAGTGTTCCCCCATGGGTCAGTCATCAATCCGCTGAATTCTGCCGGTAGTTTTACAAATTTTGTTACACCTCTCATCGATAAATCACCAGAGATTTCGTAGTTTTCGTCATCAACTTTTGTTAAAGAAGATGCTTTAAATGTCATCTTTGGATGGTTTTCTGCATCAAAGAAATCAGCACTTTTTAAGTGATTGTCACGATCTGTATTACGCGTATCAATTGAATTGATATCTGCCGAGAATTCAATATTCGATTTTGTAAAATCATCTCCTTCAGTCACGATGTTCGCATCATAGTTTTCAAATTTTCCAGAAACATTAGTAAACATCATGTGTTTTACTTTAAAGCCTACAGTTGAGTGTGTTGGGTCTATTGCCCATTTTGTTGTTGACATAATTATTTTTTTAAATTTTATTATTCTAATTTGATAAGACAAAGTTATGTTGAGGTTGTTGTTCAAATACTTAACCTAGATTAAGAAATTTTAGATATGCATAGGAACTTCCATTAATAAAAATTCTGAATCAGAATCTGCTTTAATGGTTATATTTTCAGTGTTCCATATTCCAAGACCGTCTCTTTTGTTTAAAGCTTGTCCACCAACTGTTACATCTCCATTTAGTACAAAAACATATAATCCGTTACCTTCTTTTTTGAAATTATAAGTTGTAGCGATGTCTTTGTCGAATTTCCCTAAATGAAACCACGCATCTTGGTGAATCCAAACACCTGCATCATCTGCATTTGGAGACAGAATTTGTTGTAATTTATTATGTCTGTCTTCTTTATTTAAAGTGATTTGGTCATAACGAGGAGTAACTCCTTTTTTGTTAGGAATAACCCAAATTTGAAGAAATTTTACTGCTTCATCTTCATTTTTGTTGTATTCGCTATGTTGTACACCTGTTCCGGCACTCATAACCTGTATGTCACCATTTTTTATCACGGTTTTATTCCCCATACTATCTTGGTGTTCTAAATCACCTTCTAATGGAATACTGATAATTTCCATATCCTGATGAGGGTGTTTACCGAAGCCCATTCCAGCAGAAACTGTGTCATCATTAAGTACTCGAAGTACTCCAAAATTCATTCGTTCAGGGTTGAAATAATTAGCAAAGCTAAAAGTGTGAAAACTTTGTAACCAACCATGATTAGCATTACCACGTGTATCAGCTTTGTGTAAAACGATATTTTCCATAATTTTTGAGTTTGTGTTTTGAATGTGATTGAATCCGATGGCTTCTTTTTCGGATTCGGTAGTTTTTTTAGCTAGGGCAGTTCCTGTTAGAATTGCTCCGCTGCCTAAAGCTACTTTTCGGATAAAATCTTTTCGGTTCATAACTTGTTCATTTTGATAGGACAAAGTTATGGTAGAGGGAAGGGTGGAATACTTAACCTAGATTAAGAAATATTTTATGTCAAAAGGCGAAAGTCAAAAGATAGAAGAGGAGAACTACTTTGTTATTACTTTTTCAGTAATCTCGCTTTCATTTTACTGAAAAATTCAGGAGTTACGCCAATGTAAGAGGCAATTTGCTTTTGAGGAATGCAATGCGCTAAATCGTTAAATTTTTTCAAGAATTTGTCATAACGTGCTTCGGCAGTGAAGCTCATATTGTCGATAAGTCGTTGCTGACTGGCGACTAAGGAGTTTTCTATAATAATTCTAAAGAAGCGTTCCATTTTAGGAACTGCGAGATACATTTTTTCTTGGTTTTCTTTTGAAATACTAAGGACTTCGGCATTTTCATTTACTTCAATATAAAGTTGTCCTGGGCGTTGTGATAAAAAGCTATACATATCAGCTATCCACCAGCCAGGACATGCAAAACTTACGACATGTTCTACACCGTTTTGATCCATATTGTAACTGCGAAGGATACCTTTTGTTACAAAATAGGAATGAGTGCATACTTCGCCTGATTTGAGGAGAATTGTTTTAGCTTTAAATTGAAAGGGTTCTGCAAACGACAAAACACGTTCCTGCTCTTCAAGAGTTAGGGAAACGTGTTTTGCTATGTTTTCTAAAAGTAAATTCAAAAACTATTTTTTTGTTTTTTCGTCTACTAAAGTAAATTCAGTTACCACAAAGGTATCGTTTTTTATTTCGCCAGTTACTTTGGCTTTTTTTACTGCATTGCAAAATCCGTCATGAGCATGAGCGTCTCCATGTTGATCAATTTTCGTGCCTTCTACAAAATAAGCTTGACCGTCAATTTTTACAGCTAAGTCACAACCTTTTTTTGAAGTCATGCCAAAATTACATTGACCACAAGAAGCTTCAACTACTTGATTTTTAAGTTCTCTTCTCTTTTCTTGTTGGGCACTTACACTAAACGAAGCTAGAGTTAGTAACAGTAATGCTATTTTTTTCATGATTTAAATTCATTTGATTTTTTATTTCACATCTTCTGTTGGGGCCACAACGTAATCGATGTGGACCGCAAGATGTTAAGGTAAAGATACTAAATAATATGAAAATTATTTTTTTCATGTCTTAGATTTGGTTTAGCTAAAGTAGCTGTTTTTTCCTTTTACTGTTTAATGATTTACAACTTTAACTTTTTAAATCTATATGTATAAAAAAACCGATGCTTCTGGAAAACATCGGTTTATATATTAATGAAAGTGATCTTCCTCGATTTCAAATTCGGCATCTTTTTCCCAAATTTCCATTTCACAAGGTTTACAGTTGAATTTTAATTTGTATTCCAATTCGCCTTGTTTTAATACCAATGGTTCTTTTAATTTTTGATCCATGTTTTCACGATGGTATTTAGGGCATCGTTCCAATTCGTACTTGATACAGTATTTTGTCGTCATTACACGAGATTTTCCTGGATCCCATTGCAATTCAAATGCTTTTTCAATTTCAGTAACACCGTGACGTTCGTAAAATTTACGAGCAGTTTTGTTTGCCACGTTATAGGTAAAATCTAATTTGGTTTCAGGATAAGGATGCGACGTTTTTTCTAATTGGTGCTCATGACGAACATAGTTTTGCAAACGAATTTCTGATAATTGTTCGTAAACGTTTCTTCTCATTTCATTGATTTTTGAAATGGGTAAGAACCAGTTTTCAGAAAATTCAATGGTGATTTCATCAGCCGTGTATGGTGTGAAACCTGTTTTTGCCAAATTCACTTTGAAAGTATCTTCTAAAGATTGATCGTTCTTCGTTTTTTCCTTAGGATGTGCTAATTGAACAGTACTTACATTACCATCTTCATCAGTAGCAATTAACTCAAATCCTGTTTCGTTTTCTTTTAATAATAATGAGGTGCTAATTTTTCTAACCGCACTGTCTTCTCTTTCTACTAATCTGATAAAGGCAGCATCGTTATTACGGTAAATTTCGGTTCCATTAGCAATTTCTTTCAAAACATTAGGATATACAATACCGTTTTCAACTTTGTTTACATAAATACCTTCGGCAACATTTTCACTATTAATATAGCAAAGTCCATCGCCATTGTTAAGTAATTCTCCGTTTTCAATAACATAAGAATTACCAACAGTCTTAACTAATTTACCAATATATTGCCCTTTAGATTTTGGACTTTCCCAAGAACCAATAGACTGATGTCTTTCGTTCACGAAATAATCTGTATAACCACGGTTGAATGTACGTGTCAATTCTGAATCGAAAGTATAGGTACAACTTCCCGAAGAAGATTTGATGTATTTATCTCCGTTTTCAGCCAAGAATGCATCCAGTTTTTTTCGTAAGTAAGAAACATTGTTTTTTACATATACAATATCTTTCAAACGTCCTTCAATTTTGAAAGAACAAATACCCGCTTCTACTAAATTTGGAATTTGATCCGAAACGTCAAAATCTTTGATAGAAAGTAAGTGACTGTTTCTAATTAAAGTATCTCCGTTTCCATCAATTAAGTTGTAAGGTAAACGACAGTTTTGCGCACAAGAACCTCTGTTGGCAGAACGTTCTCCGTTAGCTACACTCATATAGCAGTTACCACTGAATGATACACATAATGCACCGGTAACGAAGAATTCCAATTCCACATCAGTCTCTTGACTAATTTCTTTGATTTGATGTAAATTCAATTCACGGGCTAAAACCACACGTTGGATTCCGGCATCGGCTAAGAATTTTATTTTTTTAGGGTCACGATTGTTGGATTGTGTACTGGCATGGAGTGCAATAGGAGGCAAGTCCAATTCTAAAAGCCCCATGTCTTGTATGATAAGTGCATCTACACCAATTTCATACAATTTCCAGATTAACTGACGGCACGTTTCCAGTTCGTTGTCATAAATAATGGTATTGATAACGACAAAAATCTGTACGTTGTACAAATGCGCATATTGCACCAATGCCGCAACATCTTCTATGGAATTGTTTGCATTTGAGCGTGCCCCAAATTTAGGCGCACCTATATAAACGGCATCGGCACCAGCATTTATCGCTGCAATACCTGTTAACAAATCTTTTGCCGGAGCTAAAATTTCAATCTTCTTCTTCATTTCTAAAAAACTTATTTTCGAAGGTTACCGAAAAAATGAGTGCAAATTTCCGAAAAAAAAATAAGGTTACGAATTATCGTTGCGTTTTTTGATTAAAAGATATTGTTTTTAAAGAAATTACTTCATTATCAGATAAATAATTCCGTTTTTTACGGATTCACTTTTACTAAAGTGGCTGTTTTTTTAGCTTTTTCTACGATTTCTTCAATTGGAGTATCAAGCGAATCATTTACTAAAACTACACCCATTCTTCTATATGGTCTTGAAGTTGGTTTGCCAAAGATTCTAAAATCGGTTTTTGATAAACTTGCTACTTTTTCAATGCCTTCATAAGTAGGATTGTTAGAGTTTTCTGTTGCCAAAATTACAACACTGGCTCCAATTTTTTCCTGAGTGATTTCGGCAATAGGAATACTTAAAATAGCACGTAAATGCAATTCAAACTCGTTGAAATTTTGTGTTTTGGCTAACGTTACCATGCCTGTGTCATGAGGTCTTGGGGATAATTCCGAGAAATAAACGCCTTCATCAGTCAGGAAAAACTCAACACCAAAAAGCCCTGCACCACCCAAAGCTTCGGTTACTTTGCGGGCCATATCCTGTGCTTCTAAAATATCTTTTTGGGAAACATTAGCGGGCTGCCAGCTTTCCTGATAATCGCCTCGTTCCTGACGATGTCCAATTGGTGCACAAAATAATGTTGGATGATTGTTTTGAGTAACGGTCAAAAGCGTTATTTCTGAATTGAAATTGACAAAAGCTTCTACTATCACTTCTACAATATCACCACGGGAACCTTCAACAGCATAATTCCAGGCTTTTGTTATATCTTCATGAGTTTTTATGGTTGATTGTCCTTTTCCAGAGGAACTCATCAATGGTTTTACCACACACGGGATACCGACTTCAGCTACTGCTTTTTCCAATTCCTCCTGTGTTGTAGCGTAACGATAGTTTGCGGTACGAAGCCCTAAATCTTTCGCTGCTAAGTCACGAATGGCTTTTCGGTTCATGGTAAAATTTGCAGCCTTAGCCGAAGGAACCACTGTGATGCCTTTTTTTTCGTAATCGTAAAAACGTTCGGTGCGAATGGCTTCAATCTCAGGAACGATAAAATCAGGGTTGTGTTTGGCAACAATTCGGTCTAGTTCAGCTCCGTCAAGCATGTTGATGATTTCAAATTCATGTGCAACCTGCATTGCCGGGGCATTGGCGTAACTATCGACAGCAATTACATATTGGCCAATACGTTGTGCGGCAATTACAAATTCCTTTCCTAATTCTCCGGAACCTAATAATAATATTTTCTTTTGCATTTGTTGTGTTGTTTTTTGCTGACTGAGGTTCTCGAAGTCAGCTGATGTTGGTTTCGAGTGCCTCAACCAACAATTGGTTTGTATAAAATAAAAAAGCCCCAAGTTTCCTTGAGGCCTGATATTATGATAAAGCTTCTTTGATTCTCTTTATAGCTTCTCTTAATTGTTCTTCGCTGGTTGCGTACGATAAGCGGATACAATTTGGATTTCCAAAAGCATCACCGGTTACGGTTGCTACATTTGCTTCTCCTAATAAGTACATTGCAAAATCGTTGGCGTCTTTGATTTCTTGCCCTCGTAATGTTTTGCCAAAATAGTCAGAAACATCCGGGAAGAAATAAAAAGCACCTTCCGGCATGGTTAATTTGAAGCCTGGAATTTCAGAAAGTAACTGGTATACAATTCCTCTTCTGCTTTCAAAAGCATCCACCATATATTTAATAGCTGATGGAGCTGCTTCAACAGCAGCTTTAGTAGCACGTTGTGCAATAGAGTTAGCACCACTTGTTACCTGGCCCTGCATTTTGATACATGCTTTTGCGATAAATTCTGGAGCTCCAATGTAACCAATTCTCCAACCTGTCATAGCAAATGCTTTTGCTACACCATTTACAGTAATGGTATTGTTTTCCATTCCTGGGATGGATCCTATACTACAGTAGTTACCTGTGTAGTTTATATGTTCGTAGATTTCGTCTGAAACTACGTAAATATTTGGATACTTTTTTAACACTTCTGCCAATGCTTCCAACTCTTCTTTGCTGTACACAGATCCTGAAGGGTTACAAGGAGAGCTGAACCACATCATTTTAGTCTTTGGTGTGATTGCTGCTTCTAATTGTGCTGGAGTAATTTTGAAGTTTGATGTTACTGAAGTCTCAACTGGAATTGGAATTCCTCCGGAAAGTTTAATGATTTCAAAATACGAAACCCAGTAAGGCGCTGGAAGGATAACTTCGTCACCATCATTCAGCATTACCTGGGCAACATTGTATAAAGACTGCTTTGCTCCGGTAGAGACTACAATTTGAGCAGGTGTATAGTTTAAATTATTATCTCTTTTGAATTTATTGCAAATCGCTTCTTTTAAATCGGCATATCCTTCAACCGGAGGATAAGTCGAATAGTTGTCGTCTATTGCTTTTTTAGCGGCTTCTTTAATAAAATCTGGCGTGTTAAAATCAGGTTCTCCTAAACTTAAACTGATAATGTCTTTTCCTTGACCTTTTAATTCTCTGGCTAAAGCAGCCATAGCTAAAGTTTGTGAAACAGCTAAATTGTTAATTCTTTCCGATAAAATTGTACTCATTTTAGTTTGAAAATTGTGTTGTGTGTTTGATTTATGCTAGTTGTGGTTTTTGTCCCAATTCTTTTAAATGACGGAAGTGTGATACAATTGCCCCGGTCATTGTTTTGTATTCATAATACGGCAGATTGCACTCTTTTGCAGTTTGTTTTACTATTTCTGCAATTTTTCCATAGTGAATGTGACTTATGTTAGGGAAAATGTGATGTTCAATCTGATGATTTAATCCGCCTGTGTACCAGTTGATCAGCCAGTTTTTTGGAGCGAAGTTTACCGTCGTGAATAATTGATGAATCGCCCAAGTGTTTTCCATTTCGCCTTCATGAGTCGGTTCCGGAGTTACAGTATCTTCTATGATATGAGCCAATTGGAAAATAATACTTAAAATTAATCCTGCAGTATAGTGCATTACAACAAATCCAATCAACACTTTCCACCAAGTAATTCCTAAAACCATTGGAATTACCAACCAAATCGAAAAGTAAATAACTTTTGTGATTACTAAAGTTGTCCATTGAATAGCAGGACTTTTAAATTCTCCGTAAGATAATTTACGTTTTAAGTAACGTTTCATTTGAAGAAAATCTGTAGTAATCGCCCAGTTGAAAGTTAATAAGCCATAAAGGAATACAGAATAATAATGTTGAAATTTATGGAAACGACGCCATTCAGCTGTTTTGCTGAAACGCATAATTCTTCCCGCTTCCAAATCTTCATCGTGACCAGGAATATTTGTATAAGTATGGTGTAATACATTGTGTTGTACCTGCCAGTTATATACGTTTCCTGCAAGGATATATATACTGCCGCCCATAAATTTGTTTAGCCATTGCTTAGTAGAATAAGAGCCATGGTTTCCATCATGCATTACGTTCATTCCAACACCGGCCATACCCACTCCAATTACCACATTTAATAGTAAATAAACCCAAAAAGGCATATCCATTCCTATTAAAAAGAAATAAGGAGTTAAAAAAATCGCAAACATGACAACTGTTTTCAAATGAAGTTTCCAGTTACCTGTTTTTTGAATGTTATTTTCTTTAAAATAGTTGTTGACTCTCGTGTTTAAAGTTCTGAAAAACTTCATCGAGTCTGTTCTAGAAAAAATCGGTTCGTTCGCTTTCATAATTTCCACAATAAGCGCCAAAGGTAGTATTTAATAAATTGAATTGATAGTTCTTAACATAAATTTTTATTCTCCAAATTATGTATTTTTGTGAAAAATTTTATTCATGGAAGAAATACTAAAGTATTTTCCTAATTTGACTGAAGAGCAAATTGAGCAATTTTCAAAATTAGAAGCTTTGTATCAGGATTGGAATGCAAAGATCAATGTGATTTCAAGAAAAGATATTGAAGAATTATATATTAAACACGTTTTACATTCGCTGGCGATTGCTAAAATTCAGGAGTTTAAGCCCGGAAGTATGATTTTGGATGTAGGAACAGGAGGAGGTTTTCCTGGAATTCCATTGGCTATTTTATTTCCGGAAACCAAGTTTTATTTAATTGATGTTATAGCAAAAAAAATAAAAGTAGTTAATGAAGTTGCCGCCGGTATTGGTTTGAAAAATTTAAAAGCCGAGCAAAAAAGAGCAAACACAGTGAATGATAAATTCGATTTTATTGTTAGCCGTGCTGTTACTAATATGCCTGATTTTGTAAGTTGGGTAAAAGGTAAAACCAAAAAGAGCAATGCTCATTCTGAACGGGCCAATGGTATTTTATATTTAAAAGGAGGGGATTTGGCCGAAGAATTAAATGATTTTCCGGAAGCAATCCAGTATAATATTTCAGACTTTTTTACTGAAGATTTCTTTGAAACCAAAAAAGTAGTTTACTTACCATTATAAAATAAAAACGCCTGACAAAATGTTAGGCGTTTTTTTAATCGAGCTTTGTTGGTTTAAATTTTATATGCGTGCATAATAATTTCTTTGCACAAAGTAGTTTTTTTTTTATGATGTTTCAAAATAAAAGCTTAAAAAATTACGAAAACAAAAAAACCGTGCTTCAGGCACGGTTTTAATCAATATATATAAATCTATATTATCCTAAAAAAGGGTATCTGTAATCTGTAGGAGTAACAAAAGTTTCTTTAATAGTTCTTGGAGAAACCCAACGTAGTAAGTTTTGAGCAGAACCAGCTTTATCGTTAGTTCCTGATGCTCTTGCTCCACCAAATGGCTGCATACCAACTACAGCTCCTGTAGGTTTGTCATTAATGTAGAAGTTACCGGCACAGTTTTGTAATGCTATAGTAGCTTCTTCAATTGCATAACGGTCCTGGCTGAAAACAGCTCCTGTTAAAGCATATTCAGATGTTGTGTCTACTAATTTCAATACATCAGCCCAATCTTTATCTTCATAAACATAAGCAGTCAATACTGGTCCGAATAATTCGGTTTCCATAGTGGTGTATTTTGGATTTGTTGTAAGGATAACTGTTGGTTCAATAAAGTATCCAACTGATTTATCATAATTACCACCGAAAATAACTTCTGCATCAGCATCAGCTTTAGCCTGATCAATATATTTTGCTAATTTGTCAAAAGAACCTTCGTGAATAACCGCAGTTACAAAGTTTGAAAAGTTTTGAGGCGTACCTTGTTTTATTGTAGCTAGTTCTTTGCCCATTTCTTCTTTAATAGCAGGCCATAAGCTTGCAGGGAAATACGCTCTTGAAGCAGCAGAACATTTTTGTCCCTGGAACTCGAAAGCACCACGGATTGTGTTGGCAGCAACTTGTTTTACATCAGCAGAAGGATGTACTAAAATGAAGTCTTTTCCTCCTGTCTCACCAACAATTCTTGGGTAAGTCTTGTATGTGTGGATGTTTTCTCCAATTTTTTTCCAAATTTCTTTGAATACAAATGTAGATCCTGTATAGTGGATACCTGCAAAATCAGGAGATGCTAAAATTGTGTCAGTAATCATAACCGGATCACCAAAAACAACATTGATAACACCGTCAGGAACACCAGCTTCTTTGAATACATCGATGATTACTTTTGCAGAGAATACCTGACTGTCAGATGGTTTCCAAACCACAACGTTACCCATTAAAGCAGCACTTGCAGGCAAGTTGGCAGCAATAGCCGTAAAGTTGAACGGAGTAATTGCGTATACAAAACCTTCTAACGGGCGGTATTCCACACGATTCCAAACATCAGAATTTGATGACGGCTGGTCTTTATAGATTTGAGTCATGAATTCAACATTGTAACGTAAGAAGTCAATCAATTCACAAGCTGCGTCAATTTCTGCCTGATGGATTGTTTTTGACTGCGCAATCATTGTTGCAGCGTTTATTTTAGCTCTGTAAGGACCGGCAATTAACTCGGCAGCTTTTAAGAAAATAGCCGCACGCTGTTCCCATGCCATGTTAGCCCATTTTGTACGGCTTTCCAAAGCGTTTGCAATGGCTTTTTCTATATGTGCTTTTTCAGCTAAATGATAAGTACCTACTACGTGTTTGTGGTCGTGAGGAGGTGTCATGTTACGGGTATTGCCCGTTCTGATTTCTTCACTGCCTATATATAAAGGAACATCAATTGTTGAATTCCACATTGCATTGTACGCTTTGTGTACCGCCACTGTTTCCGGTGAATCCGGCAAGTATGATTTTACAGGTTCGTTTACCGCTTTTGGTATATTAAAAAATCCTTTAAGCATTTTATTGATTGTTATAAAGTTAGACGAATTGTGTTTTTTAAAATCGCAAACAAAAGTACAAACTAAAAGCTGATTTTTATGTAACTAAAGTAACAAAATGAATTGTTATTGTGTTAATTTAAAGCAAAAGGAGCGCTTAAATTAAAAACAGGAACTATTACCTTGAACATTTTAGTAGTCGTAAAGTTTATCATGTTGAAATGACCACTCATGCTGCCATGCGGAGAGCAGAGTAAACAACCTGAGCTGTAAGTGTGGGTTTCACCAGGTTTCAGTACCGGTTTTTTGCCTACAACACCTTCACCGTCAACTATTTCTTTTATATTGAGTGCGTCGTAAATATCCCAATGGCGGGAGATTAACTGTACCTGGTCTTTGCTGTGATTTTCAATGGTGATATGGTATGCAAAGGCAAAATGAATCGTGTGGTTCTTAAAATAAGTCCCTTCGAAAGTGGTTGCCACCGAAATTTTAATACCTCTTGTAATTTGCGTTACCATTGCTTAACACTTGATATACAAATTTATAAAAATTGAAAATACAAATGTTTTTTATTCCTGTTAAATTTTAATTGGTGATATTGACCGAGTTTGTTTCTCCTTTACCAATAACTCTATCATAACGTTCACCGTTTGCTCTGTAGTATATTAAGGCATTATACATATTTTCAGTTTCCGAAAAATTTCCGTCCACAGCATTGGCTTCGTCAAGTTTTTTCTGGTTGTTTACAATAGTATAGTTGTAGTTGTTGAACCCTTGTTTTATTAAAATTGCTTTTTCAAAAAGTCCTTTTTCAGCGTTGTAATCCATTTTGTTTTCGTCAGATAATAGATAGCCGTTGAACATACCTGTAATGTAAATGCTGTTGTTTAAAGGGCTGGTTTGTGGAGTAGAAAGTGTAAAATAGACCCATGTATAATCAGATTCTACATCATTGTTATCCTGCGAAATAATATTTCTGCTTTGAAAGTTACCGTTAACATCCGGGAAGAAAGTATATCCCTTGTTTTTTCTTGCCAGATCCGTATATAAATAGGTGCTGTATAAACCTGACTGAGAATTGACTTTTGCAATTGTATTGTTGGGAACCCGGGCTTCTTTATTGTCAAAATACAAATATTCATTACCTGCCCAAAATTGAGTCTCTGAATTGTATCTAAACATTAAATCATTACCAATGGTGTATTGCGGTTTGATGTTGTAAATGGCGTTGTTCCATTTTCCGTTTTGAAACAAGGCCACCTTTACATTCTGCATTGGATTCTGAAACAAAACAGCATTTGATTTTATGGAAAACTCAATATTCTGTTTTTGTCTGATATCGGCAATGTTTCTTGAACGTTTAATTTGCATGGGAACCTCGGCAAATTCTTCGTACACAATGAATTTTTTAGAAAACACAATCTCTTTACTGCTGTTTAGAATTGACAATAAATAGTTGCCGCTTTTGACAATCTCACAGAAATTATTTGGAAATTTTAACCGGTAATGGGAATAGGTCTGAAGTGTATTGAAGGAGTTTTCGTAGTCCTGTATCCTTTGATTGTCAGTTCCAGATAAAAATTCGTTTCGGGTTAAATCTGATTTGGTCCAATTATAATTGCAATGTGTCAAAGTGAAATAATAATCCTCTTCATTTCCGTATAAATCATCAAAACTAAACTCAAAACTGTCACCCAGACGAATGAAAGGAAAAACATTATTTCCGGCTTGTTTGAATGTGATGGTTTTAATGTTAAAAGGAGCTTCAGTTTCGCTCAATTCCTGTGCGGAACATGTGAAGGAAACCAGTATTATTGATAAAAGAAATATTTTTATGATTTTCTTCATTTTGTTAATTTGAAATCTTTTGTGGAATAAATATAAAAAGATTAATTAAGAATTATGATTTTATTTATCTGCTGCAAAGCCAGATACAAAATTAAATAAAGTTGGCAACTAATAATGGACTATTAAGGGTTTGTAAAAAAAAAACTACCCTCAAAAAAATTTTGAGGGTAGTTTTATGTTTGGAAAAAAGTAAAAGAGTTACTCTTTGATTAATTTTATTGTTCCTTTTTGATTTGAGCTGTTAGTGATTTGAACCAGATAAATCCCTTTGTTCAAGTCACTTATATTGAATGAGTCTTCGGGTGTGAAACCATATTTAAAAACTTTTACAAGCTGTCCTGTAATATTGTAGATTTCAGCTTTTTCAATTGCTTCTGACAGTTGGAAATTGTCACTCGAAGGGTTAGGGTAAAGTACAACAGAATCAGCCAGGTTGAATTCCTCATTGGATAAACTTTGCGCAGGTTGATTGCCGTATATTCTGTATCCACCCGCCGGAACAGTAATTGGACTGGTTGTGTTGTTAACGTTTAAAGTTGAATTATCAATTAAATTGTACCAATTACCTGTGTAAGGGAAATCAGGGGTTATGTTTTGGTCAGTTACATTAAAATTGGCTAAAACCACTAGATTTTTTAGTGAGGTTGAAGGAATAGCGTCATCCCAAACGTACAGTCTTTGTTTGTAATTGTCAGCATTTGGTGAAATGCTGTAATTGCCTTCAAAAACAGCTTCGTTAGTTTTTAATGTATTTAGTTTAGACCAAAAAGTATAAAGTGGCCCTCTGTTAACATCAGTGAGCCAGTTGTTTGTCCATTGCGGTTGTGGTTTTGTTGCTAATTTGCAGTCACCAGGTGTTGCATCTGCTCCAGTATTCACAGAACCGTCTGTACATGTGAAAATAGAATTGTCATGACCTAATTCTCCAAAATGCCAGATCATTTTTGGTCCCGGAACCAACAAATGCATGGCACTCATAGCCTGGATTCTCATTAGAGCAGTATTAAGATTTCGTGCATTATGACCAGAGGTGTTGCCTTCGGTCAGATTCTTGTACATGGTTCTTTCTTCGTCGTGGCTTTCGGCATAACCAATTAAACGTTTTGCGGTAAATCCTCTGCTTAGATGACCAACCCGATTGATGCTGGTGGAATATCCTTTGGTTAAAGTGGCGAATTCATCGGACATTTTACCCCACATCATGACGCCTTTTGAAATGCCGTCTGCCTCACCTATAACTCTGTAATTTGCCCATTGCTGTTCTTCTGCGTCGGTTCCTAAATGTTCAAAAATTACATAATGTGTCGGGTCTAACGACCAACTGTAATCGGCATATTCTTTTAGGATGTCCACGCGATCCTGCTGGTAAGAATTTGTGCAGGATTCACTTCCTATACAGTTTTGCGTAAAACCTTTGGTTAAATCCCATCTGAAACCATCAATTTTATATTCTTCAATCCAATGTTTGATAATTCTTTTAGTATAGGCCTTTGTCAGTGGTTGGGTATGGTTAAAATCAGACCCTACATTGTAACTGTGTCTAGGAAATTCATTAAAGTACGGATTTTCTGAACTTGGGTCACCCCATCCGTCTCCGTCTGAATCTTTCATCCACATTCTATTCATAGGGTTACGCCCAAAAGCATGATTTAAAGCAACATCCAGAATTACTGCAATTCCGTTAGTATGGCATAAATCGATAAATTCTTTTAATTTGGCGGAAGTGCCGTAATGTTTGTCCGGTGCCATGTGAAAAGAAGTGTTGTATCCCCAGCTTTCGTTACCTTCAAACTCCATGACAGGCATTAATTCGACAGCGTTGATTTTTAGATTTTTGAAATAATCCATTTTGTCAATTAAGTCCTGATAATTTCTATCGGCATCAAAGTCTCTTACGAGTGCTTCATAAATGATGAGGTCCTCTTTTTTGGGTTTTGAAAACGAAGTATTTACCCATGGATAAGGAGTTTGACCGGTTTGCAATACGGTTACCTCCCTTTCCTGTCCTGACGGATAAACAGGAATGTTGGGATAACTTGATGCCGGTGTCCACGGGTCATCATATGGAGATAATACTAATGTCGAAAATGGGTCGGCAGTTTTTACTATTGCTGGTGAGTTGGTAATTGGAGTTGTGTCTGCAACCCAGTACTGATAATGATAAATCTGTCCCGAAGTCAATCCTGTAAGTTCCAGCCAAAATTTACCGGTTGAAGGGTCTTTTTTCATGGCATAAGCATTGGATGGCTGATAGTTGTTGAAACTTCCCGCCACATATACAAAATCTTTACCCGGCGCACTCAATACAAGTGTTGCTCTTGCTGCGTCTCCGGTATTGTAGTTAATACCGTCAACTAATCCTGCGGGTATGGCTTGTGAAATGGTTCCTGGATTGACAAAAACATTGAATTTTTTTGAAAAAGTCACGCCAGCCTGTGTGATTAGAAGTTCATACGATTTATTAGTTGTGATATTAGTGTCATTGAAGGAGTAGGGGTTTCCTGTATAAGTGTTGATTTGTACTCCATTAGCCGATAAGCTATAAAAAGCAGCACCGTTAGTATTGTTTGCAGATATTGCCAGATTGCCTCCAGAGGAAATTATTGTATTTGAATTTTGTGCCGGAGTAATTAGATTAGCCTGAAATGACCCAACTTCCGAATACATATCCTGTGATTTTTTGTCTCCGGTTCCATCTTTAGCTTTTATTAAAAAACCTATACGTCCAATATTTGTTCTGTTGTAGAATGTAGCTGGTGTAAAAGTTATGGTGTACGTGTCATTTCCTGAATTATATGTCAGCCGGTTCGTTTCATTGGAAGAAGTCCAGGTTCCGTTAGTTGGACAGTCCAAACTATTGGTGTCATTTAAATCATACGACCAGGACCAAAGATATAATGCGTTGCCTGCAACATTCCATGTGGCTTCATTTATAGAAGTGCCTTGAAAAGTTAAAGTGATAGATTGGTTTTCATCAAAAGTACTTGGGTTTATTGAAAAACTTACAGTTTGTTGCTGGGACCAAGAAACTATTGAAAAGAAAAATAACAGTAATTTTGTAAAATTTTTCATAAATATTACAATTAAAAAAGGCTGGTAAAACCAGCCTTTTGGTAAGTTTTTAATTAAATGTTATGGTCTTGTTGACAGTGTCTATTTTAAATAATTTTGTAGCCGTAGCTCCAACATATCTGAAGTTGCTGTCTCCGTCATTGGCATTCACAAAATCAGCTGAAATAGTGTATCCGTCAGCTATGTAAGAAGGGAAGTTTTTGTTGGGAGAACCCCAGCTGTCACCACCGTCATTTGCAAGCCAGACTCTGAATGTTTCATTGTTTTTTAATTCAACCGGAACTTCGTACACACCATTGTTGATTTTACCAAGTTCAGTTTCATTGTTTCCTGCCCAGCTCCAGCCGCCTGGAGTAGCCGCGCCTACTAACCAAAACGATCCAGTCGCGTCTGTTCCCTGAAAAGCAGAAATCGTTTTATTGTTTTCATTTATTTTTAATCGGTGTGAACCGGGAGTTCCAATAAATCTAAAGTTGCTGTCTCCGTCATTTGCATTAACTAATGTTGAAGAAATTACATAACCTTCTCCTGTGTAATAAGGGAAGTTTCTGCCAGAACCCCAGTCTCCTTCAGTGGTGAAGAATCTGAAAGTGTCATTTGTTAGGTTTACAGTAGCGGTCAACACATTGTCATTACAAAACATTACAACAGGGCTGTTCCAGTTCCATCCGGCATCTACTAAACCAGCTCCTACACCATATTGATTCAAACATCCAAATGGTGTTACAGATAAGTTTATTGTATTTGAATATTTCGGTTCAGCTCCGGTTGTGCCTACTGTAGCTTTAATTCTTACATCGATTGTTCCTTCAGTAAAAGGAGCAACCCCCAGCATTAATGCATTCAAATTCAGTTCTGCAACATTAATGGTTGCATTTGTAGTTGGCGATTCAGTAATATCAACTGGTGTTGCAAAATCAGTTCCGTTTTTAGCAAACTGAACCGTATAAGTTATAGCAGTTGGTACCGTATAAACAGCAGGCTGCCATGTAAAAGTAACTGCGGGATTGTTTGGAGTCGCCTCTGATAGAATGATGGATGTTCCAGTTGAGGGTGTTACTATTTCAAAAGCTGCTTCTTTAGGTTCTAGAATTTTAAAATTATTTTCATCTTCACATGAGTTTAATGTAAGAACCATTAAACCTATTGATAAATATTTATATATATTTTTCATAATCTATGAGTTTATTAATAATTAGGGTTTTGGGTTAAATTGGGGTTTGAAGCCAGACTGGCAGCGGGTATAGGATATACATTAAAATGTGCCGGAATGGCAATACCGCTTTGACTGTTTCCTTTCCATGTCCAGTTGTAGGAACCACCGGTGAATTTACCGAAACGGATCAAGTCCTGTCTTCTGTGGGATTCCCAATGTAACTCTCTGGCTCTTTCATCCAGTATGAAATCTAATGTTAAATCGTTTACAGTAATGTTTGATGATGTGCCATTGTTTGCTCTTTCCCTTAATTCGTTCACATAAAGCAAAGCCTGATCTTTAGTTGCGTTTCCTGAATTTCTAAGAGCGCATTCTGCATACATTAAATACACGTCGGCAAGTCTGAATAACGGGAAGTCAGTGTCAACAAAAGTTTTGTTGGAGCCTGCCACGCCGGTAGAGCTGATGTTGGAATATTTTGCTAAAATGTAGCCTTGTTTAGGTGTGGAGATTGAAGTAATTTCAATTGGTCTGTCTGCAGAAATGATTGTTTTTCTCTCATCTGTATTGAATTGTGTTCCATTGAATTTTTGGACAAACTGTTTTCTCAAACGCAAAGCGCCACCCCAGCCATCTGTTCCAACACCTAATGAAGCGCCGTTTTTCTCTAAAGATCCTACCTGACCATTAATCAAAACTGTAGTAGGACCATAATTTTGAGTTGCTGTACCATCTGACTGAATGCTGTAAATCATCTCTGTAGATGTATGATTGTCTGCTTTGAAATTGTCTAAATAATTTGCTTCCAGAGTGTAGCCGGCATTAATAATGTTGTTGCACATAGTAACGCACTCGGTATATTTGGGTGTGTTAATATAGACTTCGGCATTAAGGTATATTTTAGCCAGAATCATCCAGGCCATTGCTTTGTCCAAACGACCGTATTCATTTGTTTTAGGCTCTTTTAAAGATGGCAGTACTGCAGTTAATTCTTCTTCTATAAATGAAAATAATTCTGCTCTGTCATATTCCGGTCCGGCAGTATTTATCGGATCGTTTTCAGTTACAAACGGAGCTTTTCCAAATAAATCCATTAAATGGTAATAAGCTAATGCTCTTAATACTTTTACTTCCTCACGATATAAAGCAACGTCGTTTAGTAACTGTGTGTTTGTTACTCCTCTGGAGCTTAATTTTTCAGGAGTAGTCTGGCGTAAGTATTCATTAACTAAAGCTACCTGAAACATAGCTCTGCCAAACATTCCTCTAAGTATAGGATTGTTGGCATTCCAGGTATTTCTTTGTATTTCACCAACGCCCGGATCGTTTTCATAACTCCAGATTGCCTGATCAGCAGCTAAATCCTGCATGTACCATAAACAACGGCCATATTGACTTGTACCGGCATCAATTCCCTGTATGTTTGAAGATTCAGCTCCATTAAGCCCTGTTAAGGATAAATTTCCATAAATGCCTGCCAAACCTTGTTTGTATGAATCTTCCGAAGAGAAGAAATCATCTGAAAGGAAAAGATCATCATCTTTTGGGGTAACATTTAAATCATCTGTACATGATGTGCAAAATGTTATTAATCCAATTATATAAATTATCTTATATTTTAAATTTTTCATGGTTTAATTATTAAAATTTCACATTTGCACCAAATAAAAACTGTCTTTGTCTCGGGTAGATTGTATTGTCTATACCGCTGGTGATTTCAGGATCCAATCCGCTGTATTTTGTAATAACAAAAGGGTTTTGTACTCCAATGTTCAATCTCAAAGAAGCTTTTCCGTCAATCCATTTTGGTATAGTGTAACCAAGTGTGGCATTGTCCATTCTAAGGAAAGATGCGTTTTCAATGTAATAATCTGACAGAATAACATCTGATGTGGTTGTAAACTGGCTGTCTAGAGCTGAAGACGGAATGTTTCCTAACATGGCATTATCTTTCAATAAGTTTAGCTGTGCTCTTGAAGAATTAACGTTATTGTAAATTCTGTTTCCAATACTTGCTCTCAAATTGAAAGAAAAATCAAAATTTTTATAATTCATATTGGATTGGAAACCTAATAAGAAATCAGGATCTGGATTGTTGTAGATATAACGGTCGTCATTGTTGATGATACCATCTCTGTTTAAATCAGCATAAGCACCTTCAATAGGTTTGTTGTTAGTGTCGTAAAGTTGTTTATACACAAAAAATGAATTAGGAGTGTATCCTTCACTATGAACCTGAATAGTTCCTCCTGTTCCTCCGCCTATTCCGCCTACAAGGATGTTAGAGCCAAATGCCAGTTCTTTTATACGTCTTTCGTATTTTGTTGCATTGAAATTAGTGGTCCAGTTGAAATTATCTGATTTAAAAATCTCAGTATTAATGTTCAGTTCTATACCTTTTGTGGTGAAACTTCCAATGTTCTGCCATCCTGCATTCGAGAAATTTCCACCATCTGCAAAAGCAACATTTGCTAATAAATCGTCTGATTGTTTATAGAAAACATCAACGGCCCCGTTAATTCTGTTTTTGAATATTCCGAAATCCAAACCTGTATTGTAAGTTGTGGTTTCTTCCCATTTCAGGTATGGGTTTGTAGGCGAAGGCAATCCCACAATATAAGTTTCCTCACCAAAATAATACTGTGAATTAGGATTGCCAGTTGCATAAATTGGCAAATAATAATTTCTTGCATCAGTTGGTAGATCCTGTTGTCCTGTTATCCCCCATCCCAGTCTTAATTTTAAGTCAGAGATTGTGCTATCTTCATTAAATAAATCATTGTTCATTTTCCATGCAAAGGAAGCTGCCGGGAAATTTCCCCATTTTTCATTTTTCGGGAAACGGGACGAGCCGTCTCTTCTGTAAGTTAATGTTAAAAGGTATTTGTCGTTCCAGTTAAGATTTGTTCTTCCGAAAAAGCCTATTAAAACCAAATCAGTATCAATAGTGGTTTCAGGGCCTGCTGATGTTGGATTAAATTTATTTCTTGAGGTAAAGCTTTCAGATTCAAATTTCTGGTAAGAATAACCTCCGGTAGCTTCTAAATTCAATTTCCCGAATTCTTTGCTGTAAACTAAATAGCCGTCAAATAATTTGTTGGTTGATTCAGAGCTGTCAAACTGGCTGTTTCCATATTTCCCTGAAAAGCTTGTTCCGTTTCCATCAGCAGTTCCTGCATATCTTGGGATGAAAAGATTTCGTTCTCCTTTGGTTTTGTCTAAACCTACATTGATCACACCTCTCAATTCAGGTAAAAAATGAAACTTATAGTCAACTTGTACATTACCAAAAATTCGGTCCACAATTCCAGTGTCATTTCTTAACAGAAGTTCAGAAACAGGATTTCTGGCCGTGTTGGATAATTCGGTTGGACTTGAAGTGTTTTCATAAAATCCACCCCAAATTGAGTTTGACTGATATACAGGTTTAGTTGGGTCAAATCGTAATGCACCGCCTTCAACTCCGTTTGTGAATCGATTTCTCTCGTTTGAATAGTTGGCATTTACAGAAAGTTTTAAATGTTCTTTAAATAAAGTAGGGTTTAATGCCAAACCAATAGAGTTTCTTGTGAATTTATTGGTAAGTCTTAATCCTTCCTGAAAGGTGTTACCTAAAGTTAAACGGGTAGGGATAGCTTTGAATAAGTTTCCTCTCAGGTTGAGATCCTGAGTTATAGTTTGTGTACTTTTTCTGTAGATTTCCTTCTGCCAATCTGTGTTGTGAATAATTCTACCTTCAATAATGCCCTTAGTTGCAGGGTCGTCAGTTGCGTTTGAGTTTGGATCGTCAACACCCAGAAGGTTGGTATCATCCGGAAAGTATGTTTCAATTGCACTTACAAATTCCGAACTGTTTAATAAATCTACAGTGTCAGTCAGTTTTCCTGATCCGTACTGTACGTTGTATTCAACAGAAAGATTTTTGCTTCCTTTTTTTGTTGTGATTATGATAACCCCGTTAGATGCTCTTGATCCGTAAATGGCAGTAGCAGAAGCGTCTTTTAGGATAGTCATAGATTCGATAGTGCTTGGGTTTAATGAGGCTAAGAAAGATGTTCCTCCTGTGGCAGTCTTGTTTTCTATTGGAAGTCCGTCAACAACAATCAAAGGATCGTTGCTTGCAAATAAAGATGAACCTCCGCGGATTCTTATCTCTGATCCAGAACCCGGAGCTCCGCTTGTGTTAACAGTAACACCGGCAATTCGTCCGTTTAATAGGTTTTCTGCTGTAATTATCGAACCCTTGTTGAATTCTTTGTTTGATAATACTGAGGCTGATCCTGTCGCATCTTTTTTCTTAACAGTACCATAACCTACAACTACAACTTCTCCTAATTTATTTGTTTCGTCTTGTAGAACTATGCTGACTTGAGATTGTCCGTTGAATGTTATAGATTGGTCTTGAAAGCCAATAAAAGAGAAGTTTATAATATCCCCTATTTTAAGATTTGACAGTTCAAATTTTCCGTCAAATCCTGTGGAAACTCCATTGGAAGTTCCTTGAACAGTTACATTTACTCCTGGGAGAGGCTGGTTGGATGTGTTGTCCGTGACTATTCCTTGTAATTTGCTCTGTGCAAGTAAGTTAAAAGGAATAAACAGTAGCCAGAATAAAAACTGTTTAAACGTTGTTTTCATACATTTAGTTTAGGTTAAAAATTAATTTAGAGGACATTAACTTTTACTTCGATAAGTTAAATTTAAGTAAATATTCTATCAATTTTCAGGAACCCTTGTTAAAACCTAAACGAAATCGTTTTCGTGTTGAAAACTTTTAATGAAATGTATATTTTTAGTAGTAAAATTGTCAATCTAAAAAATAAAATCTACCTTTATTTTTGAATTCACAATTTGAGAATCTTTAATGAAAAAGAAAGTTACCCTAAAACAAATTGCAAAAGAACTTGATGTCTCCATTTCAACTGTTTCAAAATCATTGAGAAATAGTCCGGAAATTGGCGAAGAGACGAAAGAGAAAGTACAAGCTTTTGCAAGATTGTATAATTATAAGCCAAATAATATAGCATTGAGTTTGAAAAATAGAAAAACGAAAACAATAGGTGTAATTATTCCAGAAATTGTACATCATTTTTTTGCAACAGTAATCAACGGAATTGAACATTATGCGAATAGCTTTGGTTACCATGTGATGGTGTGTTTGTCTGATGAATCTTTTGATAAAGAAGTCATAAATATGGAAATGCTTGCTGGTGGCAGTATTGATGGCTTTATTATGGCATTGTCCAAAGAAACACAGCAAAAAAAAGATTTCCATCATATAACTGAAGTAATCAGTCAAGGTATGCCCGTGGTTATGTTTGATAGAGTCACCAATGATATTTTTTGTGATAAAGTTATAATTGATGACAAAACAGCAGCCCAAGATGCCGTTAATTTTTTGGTCTATAAAGGAATGCGAAAAATTGGCTTGCTTACAACCATAGATTATGTAAGTGTAGGAAAGTTACGTACAGATGGATATTTACAAGCACTTCGGTATAACAATATGATAGTCAATGAGGATTTGATTCTAAAAATTGAAGACATGGAAAGTTGTGAACAGCAAATTGAAACCTATCTGATGGCGCATCCTGATTTGGACGCTGTTTTTGCTGTTAATGAATTGTTTGCGGTAACTGCTATTAAAGTTGCTAATAAAATGGGTAAAAAAGTACCTGAAGATTTTTCGGTAATTGGATTTACAGATGGAATAATCTCTAAATACTCAACGCCTTCCATAACAACAGTAAGTCAGGATGGATTGGAAATGGGGAAAAAAGCGGCCAAATTATTAATTGACCGTCTTGAGAATGATGAAGAGGACGAATACTACACAACAGAAGTCATAGAGACCTACTTGGTGGAAAGAGAGTCCACTCCGTAAAAAGTTATTAAGACTCAAACGTTGTAGTGAGGTTTTAATTGAAGTGAGCTGAAAATATCTCATTTCAATGTATATATTTACAATAATTATCAGGCATATACTTTTACTTCGATACTAAAAAATATGTTTTGATAAGCACATAAACGCTTATCGTAGTATGAATTTTAAATTACGATAATGGAAAAGCGTAAATTAGGTTTCTGGGAGATTTGGAACATGAGTTTCGGTTTCTTAGGGATACAATTCGGTTTTGCCCTTCAGGGAGGATTTATGTCAAGAATCTTTCAGACTCTTGGAGCAGAACCGCACGAAATACCCGGGCTGTGGATAGCAGCACCTCTTACTGGCTTAATTGTTCAGCCTATAATAGGGCATTTGAGTGATAATACATGGTCACCTCGTTACGGAAGAAGAAAACCATATTTTTTAATAGGGGCAATTCTTAGTTCGTTTGCTTTATTTTTTCTTCCTTATTCTTCCGCTTTATGGATAGCAGCTGGTTTCTTATGGATACTTGATGCGTCAATAAATATAAGCATGGAGCCTTTCAGGGCCTTGGTTGCTGATAAATTACCTGATTCGCAACGCTCTTACGGGTTTGTACTGCAGACTTTAATTATAGGAATCGGGACCTGGGTGGCATCAAATTTACCTTGGATGGTTAATAAAATGGGCTTTGAAGATAATCCTGCCCCGGGGGTAATTCCTGAATATGTAAAAATAGCATTCGGAATAGGTGCTTTGGTTTTCTTAATCAGTATTTTGTATACTGTTCTAACAACAAGGGAATATCCGCCTTCAAATTTGGAGGAGTTTAAAGCTCAGAAACAGGAAAGTCATTTTTTTAAGGACTTGTTTACTTCAATAAAAGAAATGCCGGTGACAATGAAAAAACTGGGAGTTATACAGTTTTTTAGCTGGTTTGCTTTTTTTACCATGTGGAGTATGGCTACGCCGGCTTTAACAGAGTTTGTTTTCAATTCTCCTGCGCCTGATAAGGAAGCTTTTGATTTTGCTGTTGCCGGCCAACAGGAAGCTTTTGATGCGGCCAATAAGTTATTTCAAACGGCTTCGGATAAAGTGGGTTCAGCTATGGGACTTTACGGATTGTCATCTATGGCATTTGCATTAATTCTTACTTTTTATGCGGCAAATAAAGTCGTTAACCGGAAATACATCCACATGTTTTCTCTTATACTGGGAGGATTAGGTTTTGTATTGATGGGATTTATTAAAGATCAGTTCTGGTTGAATATTTCATTCCTGCTTATAGGTTTCTCATGGGGTAGTATATTGTCAATGCCTTATGCAATGCTTTCAAGCTCAGTGAATGAAAACAAAATGGGAACCATGATGGGGTTATTTAATATGTTTATTGTAATTCCGCAGATAGTAGCTGCATTAGGTGGTGTAAATGTGCTTTCAAAACTTTTTGGGACATCTGCAATAGCACCAATGTTTTTAGCAGGAACTTCGTTAATTATTGGTGGATTATGCAATTTTTTAATCACTGATGAAAAAGTAATTAAAGGGTAATGAGTAAAAAAGCATTCATATTTGATTTGGATGGTGTTATTGTAGATACAGCAAAATATCATTTTAAGGCATGGCAAAAATTAGCCGACAGCTTGGGGATTTTATTTACCCCGGAACATAATGAAGAATTGAAAGGCGTGAGCCGGGTTCGTTCACTGGAAATTATTTTAGGTCTAGGAAAAATAAATGCTTCTGAAGAAGAAAAAGAAAGATGGTTGGTTCAAAAAAACGTTGATTATCTTTCCTATATTGAGAATATGAATGAATCTGAAATTCTTCCAAATGTCAGAGAAACATTAGAATTTATAAAAAGTAAAGGACAATTCATTGCATTGGGATCAGCAAGTAAAAACGCGAGACCAATTCTTGAGAAAGTAGGTTTGTTGCATTTTTTTGATACTGTGGTGGATGGAAATGATGTGACGAATGCAAAACCTGATCCGGAAGTTTTTGTGCGTGCCGCAAAACTTTTGGATATAGAAAATCATAATGCTATTGTTTTTGAAGATTCGGTAGCAGGAATACAGGCGGCAAATGTTGCAGGTATGTTGAGTATAGGAATAGGAGACGATAGAATACTTAAAGAAGCCAAGTATTGTTTTCCTAATTTATTACACATGGATTCGAGTTTTGTCGAAACCATAATTTTACATTAAAACAATTCGAAGATTTCGAATTTCAAATTTCAAATTGAAAAAATGAATCAGGATTATATTGTACCGGATAATTGGTCGATTATAGAAGAAGGTTTTGAACAGGATAGAGTAAAATCATCTGAAAGTTTGTTCAGTATTGGTAACGGAGCCATGGGGCAGCGTGCGAATTTTGAAGAGGCGTATTCAGGTAAAACTTTTCAGGGAAGTTATATAGCTGGAATTTATTATCCGGATAAAACCAAAGTGGGATGGTGGAAAAATGGTTACCCCGAATATTTTGCAAAAGTATTAAACGCTCCAAACTGGATTGGAATTAACATCGAAGTAAATGGTGAAAATTTAGATTTAGCCAAATGTAAATCGGTTGCCAATTTCCGCCGCGAGCTTAACATGAAAGAAGGAATTTATTACCGTTCTTTCGATGCTGTTCTTCAAAACGGAACTGAAATCAAAGTAAAAATTACCCGCTTTTTATCTTTGGATATAGATGAATTGGGAGCAATTCATTACGAAGTAACTGTGGTAAATACAGAAGCTAATATTGTTTTTAAACCGTATTTGGATGCGGGTGTACATAATGAAGATGCCAACTGGGAAGAAAAATTCTGGGAGCCAAAAGGTGTAATGTACGGTGATAATCAGGCTTTTGTTACAGCCCGTACTTTCAAAACACATTTTACGGCAACAACCTTTATGCAAAACAATATTTATATTGATGGTGTTCTGCAGGAAGGAATTCGGGATAATGTGGAAGAAACTATTGATAAAGTAATTTTTTCATATGAAGTTGAACTGGCAAAAGGACAGACGGCATCCATTCAAAAATTAGGAGGCTACACCGTTTCTACCAATCATCCGGAAGAAAATTTAATTCCTTCTGCTAAAAAAGCGATTGAAAAAGCATCTCACTTAGGTTTTGATGGCTTGGTTGAAAATCAAAAACAAGCTTGGGCAAAAATTTGGGAAATGAGTGATATTACTATCGATGGTGATGTAAAAGCCCAACAAGGAATCCGTTTTAATATCTTTCAGTTAAATCAGACTTATTTAGGGAAAGATTCCCGTTTAAATATTGGTCCAAAAGGTTTTACCGGCGAAAAATACGGGGGATCAACCTATTGGGATACCGAAGCGTACTGTATTCCTTTTTACATGGCAACCAAAGACCAGCAGGTAGCACGAAATCTTTTGGCGTATCGTTACAATCAATTGGATAAAGCTATTGAAAATGCTGAAAAATTAGGTTTCAAAAACGGAGCAGCGTTGTACCCAATGGTGACTATGAACGGTGAAGAATGTCACAACGAATGGGAAATCACTTTCGAAGAAATCCATCGTAACGGTGCTATCGCTTTTGCTATCTATAATTATTACCGATTCACAGGTGATTATAGTTACATACCGGAAAAAGGATTGGAAGTTTTAATCGGAATTGCGCGTTTCTGGCATCAAAGAGCAACATTTTCTACCAAAAGAGGTGAATATGTAATTCTAGGGGTTACAGGGCCTAACGAATATGAAAATAACGTAAACAACAATTGGTACACAAACTATATTGCCAAATGGTGTATTAATTATGCTTTGGAACAGGTTGAAAAAGTTAAAGAGGATTATCCTGCCGATTATGCCCGTATCATGCACAAAGTGAATCTACAAAACGAGGAAATACTTGGGATGAAAAAAGTCGCCAACAAAATGTACTTCCCATATTCAAAAGAGCATCATGTGTATTTACAACAAGACGGTTTCTTAGATAAAGAGTTAATTACAGTGGCCGATTTAGATAAATCACAACGCCCAATCAATCAAAAATGGTCTTGGGACAGAATTCTGCGTTCACCCTACATCAAACAGGCCGATACGTTGCAAGGATTTTATTTCTTCGAAGATCATTTTTCAAAAGAAGAATTAGAACGTCATTTCGATTTCTATGAGCCATTTACAGTTCACGAAAGTTCATTGTCACCTTGTGTACATTCTATTCAAGCTGCCGTTTTAGGGAGAATGGAACAAGCTTATACTTTTTATCTGCGTACTTCCCGTTTGGATTTGGATGATTATAATAAAGAAGTGCATGAAGGATTGCACATTACTTCAATGGCCGGAACCTGGATGAGTATTGTTGAAGGTTTTGGTGGCATGCGTGTTAAAAAAGGTAAACTAACGTTTGAACCTAGAATTCCATCACAATGGGAAGGCTATTCTTTCAAGGTAAATTTCAGAAATTCAATTGTCAAAGTTGAAGTAAATCATCAGGAAACAAAAGTTAGCGTCGAAGGCGATAAAAGCGTTGAGGTAATTGTAAATGGTGCGGCTCAACTTATAAAAAATTAAAATTATGTGTAAATATTTTGTTTCAGTCATTATTGCTTTGCTATCCGTTTTGGGCGTTTCGGCACAGGAACTGAAATCTCCCAACGGGAATTTTAAAATGATTTTTTCATTAGCAAATGATGGTACTCCGTTGTACCAGCTTTTTTATAAAAGTAAAGAAGTAGTTAAGCCAAGTAAATTAGGTTTGGAACTGAAAAATGATAAAAATTCACTGCTGAATAATTTCAAAATCACAGAAGCAAAAGAAAGTGTCTTCAACGAAATCTGGAAACCGGTTTGGGGTGAAGAAACTGCTGTTCAAAATCATTATAATGAATTAGCTATACGACTGAAACAAAATACTACCGACAGAGATATTATAGTAAAATTCAGATTGTTTAATGATGGATTAGGATTTAGATATGAGTTTCCAGAACAAAAGAACTTAACCTATTTTGTGGTAAAAGAAGAACGTACCGAATTTGCCATGACTGGCGATCATACGGCATTTTGGATTCCGGGCGATTATGATACACAGGAATACGATTATACCGAAAGTAAGCTTTCTGAAATAAGAGGTTTATTTAAAAAAGCGGTTACCGATAATGCCTCTCAAAAACAGTTTTCAGACACTGGTGTCCAAACTTCACTAATGATGAAAACTGTAGATGGATTGTATATCAACATTCACGAAGCGGCTTTAATCAATTATTCGTGTATGCATTTGAATTTAGATGACAAGAATTTTGTATTTCAATCGCATTTAACACCTGATGCCAAAGGGAACAAAGGGCATTTACAAGCTCCAGGAGTATCTCCTTGGAGAACTATTATTGTTAGTCCTGATGCCAGAGACATACTAGCTTCACGAATGACCTTAAACTTAAATGAGCCTTCAAAAATTAAGGATACCTCTTGGATTAAGCCAGTAAAATATGTTGGAGTATGGTGGGAAATGATTACAGGAAAAAGTTCTTGGGCGTATACAGATGAGGTGCCTTCGGTACAATTAGGGATTACCGATTTTTCTAAAGCAAAACCTAATGGTAAACACGCAGCCAACACAAAACATGTCAAAGAGTATATTGACTTTGCTGCTTTACATGGTTTTGATGGGGTGCTAGTGGAAGGTTGGAATCAGGGTTGGGAAGACTGGTTTGGGCACGAAAAAGACTATGTTTTTGATTTCGTATCGCCTTACCCTGACTTTGATGTGAAAGCAATTCACGAATATGCGAAGTCAAAAGGCGTTAAAATGATTATGCATCATGAAACTTCGGGTGCTACCAGAAATTACGAACGTCATTTGGATAAAGCATTTCAATTTATGAATGACAATGGGTATGAGGCTGCCAAAACAGGTTATGTGGGTAATATTTTGCCTCTAGGGGAACATCATTACAGTCAGTCGATTTTAAATCATTATCAATATGTAGTCGAAAAAGCAGCCGATTATAAAATTATGATTAATGCGCACGAAGCGGTACGTCCAACAGGAATTTGCAGAACCTATCCTAATATGATAGGAAATGAAGCCGCTCGCGGAACAGAGTTTCAAGCGTTTGGCGGTTCAAAAGCAAATCATACAACAATTTTGCCTTTTACAAGGTTAATAGGTGGGCCTATGGATTATACTCCAGGTATTTTTGAAATGGATATTGCAAAAATTAACCCAGGGAATAATTCACATGTCAATACAACTTTAGCAAACCAGCTAGGTTTGTATGTAGTCATGTATAGTCCGTTGCAAATGGCAGCCGATTTGCCTGAAAATTATAACCGATTTTTAGATGCGTTCCAATTCATAAAGGATGTTCCTGTCGATTGGGCTACCTCAAAATACCTTGAAGCAGAACCAGGTTATTATTTAACGATTGCCAGAAAAGATAAAAACTCAAACAATTGGTTTGTGGGTAATTCAAATGGTTACAATGCTAGAACAGCAACGGTTAATTTAGACTTTTTAGAAAAAGGTAAAAAATACGAAGCAACAATTTATGCTGATGCTGATAACGCTGATTATAAAACCAATCCGCAAGCTTATAAAATTTCAAAACAAAAAGTAACCAATAAAACAAAATTGCTTTTAAAAACCGCTGCAGGTGGTGGTTTCGGAATCAGTATTAAAGAAATAAAATAATAATATGCCCTTTCAGTGTTGTATATGCTGAAAGGGTTATTTTTTTAAATAGTATGAATAAAATATTTCAACTTATAGTTTGTCTGTTTACTTTTTCATTAACTGCCCAAATTGATAGAGTAGAACCGCCATTTTGGTACGAAGGCATGAATAAAAGTGAGGTTCAGATCTTGTTTTATGGTAAAAATATTGCACAAAATTCGGTTTCCGTTTCAAATAATGTTGTAATTACTAATATCACAAAAACTGAAAATCCAAATTACCTTTTTGTAACAATTGATACTAAAAATGTAAAAGCACAACAATTGCAATTTACGTTTGTCAATGGTAAAAAAACATTCAAAAGAAATTACGAAATCAAAGCTAGAAAAGAAAATTCAGCTTTGCGTAAAAGTTTTAATGCTTCCGATGTGATGTATTTGTTAATGCCTGACCGATTTGCAAACGGAAATCCAAATAATGATTCTTCTCCTGAATTACAGGAAAAAGCCAATAGAAGTTTGCCTGGCGGAAGACACGGCGGCGACATTCAGGGAATCATCAATAATTTAGATTATATCAAAGAATTAGGCGCAACTGCTATTTGGAGTACACCACTTTGTGAGGATAATGATAAGGGTTATTCGTATCATACCTATGGTCAGTCGGATGTGTATAAAATTGATGCACGTTACGGAACCAACGAAGAATATAAGCAGTTGGCCTCTGAAATGCATAAAAGAGATTTGAAGTTAGTTATGGACTATGTGACCAATCACTGGGGAGCAGAACACTGGATGTTCAAAGACATGCCAACCTATGATTGGTTTCATCAGTTTCCCGGCTATGCGCAAAGCAATTACCGAATGACTACACAATACGATACAAACGGTTCAAAACGTGATGCAAAATATTGTATGGACGGCTGGTTTGTGCCTTCTATGCCCGATTTGAACCAGTCAAATCCATTAGTATTGAATTATTTAATCCAAAATGCGATTTGGTGGATTGAATATGCTGATTTGGATGGTTTTCGTGTAGATACCTACTCGTATAACGACAAAGAAGGCATTGCCAAATGGACAAAAGCTATTACTGACGAGTATCCTTATTTTAACATTGTAGGAGAAGTTTGGATGCATGACCAAGCGCAAATATCCTATTGGCAAAAAGACAGCCCGATTGCGAAAATTCAAAACTATAATTCACATTTACCAAGTGTGATGGACTTTACGTTACACGATGTTTTTGGAAATGTTTTTAATGAAGATAAAGCCGATTGGAGTAACGGAATGATTAAATTCTATGAAAATTTTGTGAATGATTTCTTGTATGCTAATCCAAATAATTTATTACTCTTTTTAGAAAATCACGATACCGGTAGATTCAATCAGATTTATAAAAATGATTTCAAAAAATATCAGCTTGGATTGACACTTTTAGCAACCATGCGAGGAATTCCGCAATTGTATTACAGTTCTGAAATTGGGATGGCAGGTGATAAAGGAAAAGGCGATGCAGATATTCGTCAGGATTTCCCAGGTGGTTGGAACGGCGATGCTAACAATGCTTTTTCAAATGCGGGAAGAACTGCTGAACAAAATCAATATTTTAATTTCTCTAAAAAAGTATTGAACTGGCGCAAGAATAAAGAAGTTATTCATTCCGGAAAATTAAAGCATTATATTCCGGAAAATAATGTTTATATTTATTTCAGGTATAATGACAAAGAATCGGTGATGGTGGTGATGAACAATGCAACCGAAGGACAAAAGATTAATTTGTCAAGATTTAAAGAGAGTTTACAAGATTATAATTCTGGTTTTGAAATAATTTCGGGTACCTCTGTTGACCTTAAAAATGAATTGATTATAGACGGTAAATCTTCAATGATTATAGAATTAAAAAGATGAGAAACATAATTTTAAGTGCATTAGTTATAGCTTCTTTAATTGGCTGTAAAAAAGAAGGTAAAAGCGGCGGAAGTAGTTCTTCAAACAATGAAACAGCGTCAGTAACGCCGGAACTGGCAGATAACGCAGTTATTTACGAAGCCAATATCCGTCAGTACTCACCTGAAGGCACTTTTAATGCTTTTATCCATGATATCCCAAAATTGAAAAAAATGGGAGTAAAGATTCTTTGGTTAATGCCTATTCATGAAATCGGTTATAAAAACCGAAAGGCAACAAGTAATAAGTCAGTTGTAGATATTGAAGATGTAATCGAAAAGAAAATTTATCTGGGTAGCCCTTATTCTGTTAGAGATTATAGAAGTATCAATCATATTTACGGATCTAAAGAGGATTTTCAATATTTGGTTAATACCGCTCACAAAAACGGCATGATTGTCATTTTGGATTGGGTGGCGAATCACACAGCTTGGGACCATCCCTGGGTTGCACAACATCCGGAGTATTATACCCGTGATAAAGACAGAAAGATGATTGCTCCGTTTGATTGGAGTGATGTGGCCGAACTGGATTATAATAATCAAAATCTTCGTAAAGCAATGATTGAAGATATGAAATATTGGATAAATGAATTCAATGTTGACGGTTTCCGTTGTGATGTGGCTGGAGAAGTGCCAACGGATTTCTGGGAAACGGCTTCTGTCGAACTCAATAAAGTAAAGCCTGTTTTTATGCTGGCCGAAGCTGAAAAACCGGAACTGATGAAAAAGGCTTTCGACATGCAGTATGGTTGGGAAGTACATCATATTTTTAATGATATTGCCAAAGGCAAAAAAACAGTCAAAGCTTTTGATGAATACATGCAAAAAGTAAAAGATTCGTTACAACCAGACGATATTCATATGAATTTCACTTCAAATCATGATGAAAATTCCTGGAACGGAACGGAATATGAAAGAATGAATAATGCTGTGGAAGTATTTACTGCACTAACATATGTAATGCCAGGTGTTCCTTTGATTTATAATGGTCAGGAATATGATTTAAAGAAAAGACTGAAATTTTTTGAAAAGGATACTATCCCGCATACCGTTGGAAAAATGAAGCCGGTATATGAAAAGTTAGGGAAACTAAAAATTGAAAATCCTGCTTTGCATGGAGGTAAAAATCCTGCCGGCTATAATCGTCTGGAAACTTCTGCAGATGATAAGGTTTTGGCTTTTGAAAGAGAAAAAGGAAATAAGAAAGTAATGTTTATAGCTAACTTATCCCGAAGAAGTCAAAATGTTGAATTGTCTTTAGAAGGCAATTTACAAGACTATATGACTGGCAGAACGATTTCTTTTACGAAAGGGCAAAAGACAAAATTAGAGCCTTGGCAATATTATATTTTTGTAAATTGAAATGCTTAATATAGGTCATAGAGGAGCAAAAGGCCACGTGGCTGAAAACACCATCGATTCTTTCTTAAAAGCATTTGAGTTGGGAGCCGATGGTATTGAGTTGGATGTTCATTTATCTGCTGACGGCGAAGCAATTGTTATCCATGATGAAACAGTTGACAGAACCATTAAAAATGCTGCCGGATTTGTAAAAGATTTTACCGTTGCTGAATGTCAAAAACTGGGTATTCCAACATTGGTTGAGGTTTTTCATATGCTGCCTGAAAATGCATTTCTGAACATCGAAATAAAAGATGTTAAAGCAACAGAAATTGTGGTGGAAGAAATTGAAAAATTTGAGCGTTTAGGAGAAATTGATTATAAGAATGTTTTGGTTTCTTCTTTTGACTGGGAAGTTTTGAAAGAAACAAAAAGATTGAATCAAGTTATCCGATTAGGTGTATTAACGGAAGGTAATCTTGAAGAGGCTGTCGAATTCGCCAAAAAGATTGAAGCCTATTCTGTGAATCCATGGTTCAAGCTGTTAACTCCTGAGTCTGTAAGTTTAATCCGCGAACATAAATTCCAGATACATACTTTTACGGTAAATTCACTTGAAGATATTACCTTTGTCAAAAATCTTGGTGTCGATGCCATTATTTCTGACTTTCCTGAAAGAGTATGATTTCAAATTATGACATTGTAATTGTAGGTGGAGGAGCTGCGGGCTTTTTCACGGCCATTAATATTGCAGAAAAAAATCCAAAGCTAAAGATTGCTATACTTGAGCGGGGAAAAGAAGTGCTTTCCAAAGTGCGTATTTCGGGTGGCGGACGTTGCAATGTTACCCACGCCTGCTTTATTCCTAATGATTTGGTGAAATTTTATCCGCGCGGTGAAAAAGAACTTCGGGGGCCTTTTCATCAGTTTTGCTCCGGAGATACCATCGAATGGTTTGAAAAACATGGTGTCGAACTTAAAATCGAAGAAGACGGACGTATGTTCCCTGTAACCGATTCTTCACAGACAATTATTGATTGTTTTTTGAATACTACCAAAAAATTAAAAATTGAGGTGCTGACCGGACAAAGCGTTCAAGAGATTTTTCAAGGTGAAAACTATTGGAAAGTTGAAACCAATCAACAAGTTTTCAAATGTCAAAAATTAGTTATGACTACGGGAAGTAATCCTAAAATGTGGGACATGATGCAAAAGTTAGGTCATAGTATTGTTGCTCCTGTTCCTTCTTTATTTACTTTCAATATTAAAGATAACCGCATTAAAGATTTGATGGGCGTTTCTGCAATTGCTTCAGTAAAAGTTAAAGATTCTAAATTAAAGGCTTCGGGACCATTATTGATTACGCATTGGGGTATGAGCGGACCTGGAATTTTGCGTTTATCAGCTTGGGGTGCAAGAGAATTGGCAGTTAAAAATTATCAGTTTACGTTACAGGTTAATTGGTTAAACGATTTGGATTTTGAAACCGTTTTGGATGATTTAAAAGAAATTAAAGAGGCTAATTCAAAGAAGATTGTTTCAAAATTTTGTCCGTTTGATTTTCCAAAACGATTATGGGAAAGTTTATTGACTGCCTCAGAAATAAATCATGAAACCAAATGGGCTGATGTAAATAAAAAACAACTAATAGATTTAGCGAATCAACTGAACAACGGTCAATTCCAAGTTAACGGTAAAAGCACTTTCAAAGAAGAATTTGTAACAGCAGGCGGAATCGATTTAAAAGAAATCAACTTCAAAACCATGGAGAGTAAATTGCACCCGAATTTATTTTTTGCTGGCGAAATTCTAAATATTGATGCTATAACCGGAGGTTTTAATTTTCAAAATGCTTGGACGGGAGGGTTTTTAATAGCACAATCTATTTACTGATAGTTAGTAAAAGCAAATCAGCATTTTTATATTTTTGTACGGAAAAACCTATAATTTAATGTGGTTAAAATTTTTTCTGTACCTTCTTTTCTTTACTACTGCAACTGCTCAGAACGGTAAGTTTATAAATTATACTCAGGAAAATGGCCTGCCTAGTAATGAAGTGTACGACTCATTTCAGGATAAGAATGGTTGTGTTTGGTTTGCGACAGATAGAGGAATAGCGCAATATAATGGCTATGAATTTCTAAAATTTGAACCTAAAGACGGTTTGACAGATATCACTGTTTTTGATTTTTTCCCTCAGGAAGATGGAACCGTTTGGTGCTCAACATTTAGTAATAAAATATTTTACTTTAAAAACGGAGAAACTAAATTCTATCGATATAAATACAACACTGCTCTGAAGCATTTTTTGAAAGATAAGAGATATACAACCTTTTTTTTAAAGAGTATTGCTTCAAACTTAAAAGGAGAGTTATTTCTTTCAAATAATGAGTCAATCATAAAAATTGATCGTAAAGGTGTTATTTCGATCATAAAAGGTAGAACCTTGGATAAAAATGGTAAAGCTGTTCTTGATAAAAGATCAAAATTTATTAAAACAAAGAGAATTAATTCCAATCAATCGATCAATTATCTCTCAGCTACTGAATCTTCAATTTTTTTACAACCATATTGTTCTGCAATGCATAGAGGGATTGTAAATGTTTCACAAAAAGTTAAGCTTGTAGTTACGGATAGTGCTGTATACTTACACAAAAAAGGAAGTTTGCCTAAAAAAATTAATTTTAAAAACCATGAACCTCTTGAAGCAGGTGCTTATGGAGATAATTTTTTCTGGATTGGATTTAGAGGTAAAGGCGCGAAGGTTTTTGATTTTGAAGGAAATGTAAAGAAATCATTTCTTGAAAATCATTCGCCTACCAAAGTTTTAAAAGATTGCTTTGGAGGTTTGTGGGTAACGACTATCGATTCTGGTGTTTTTTACATGTCATCTAATCAAATAGATACTTTTATTTTTGATAATTCAGGTATTAATTCATTAACAAGTGACCCTTTTGGCAATGTATATATTGGTACTTTTAACGGAGATATTTATAAAAAAACTAAAGGGAATAATTTTAAAAAAATTCATAAAGGTGTAATAAATACACCTTCACATGTTCAATATTTCGAACAAAAAAGGGCAACATATTTTTTTACCGATAATAAGGTTTTTTCGTCATTAGGCTATCAAAATAAAAATTTTCATGGAGTTCTAAAGATTTCAGACGATAATCCAAATGCACTTGTTTCTTCTCAATATGGTATTTACACACTTTTTGAAAATGATAAACTAATTTCAGACACGCTAAATTTTAGAATTCATGATATTTCCTTTAATAATGGTAGGTATTATTTAGGGACAATAGATGGATTAAGAGTTTTTGGGAAAAATAAAATTTATCATAAAACAATACCTCGTTTAAATTGTAGAATAGATGATTTAGACTATGAAGCATCATCAGGACTATTTTACATGGCTACTTTAGGAGAGGGTGTGTTAGTTTATAATCCTAGATATAATAGCGTATATGCTATTAATAAAAAGAAAGGCTTATCAAATGATTTGGTAACTGAAGTTTATGTTGAAGATAAAAATACTATTTGGGCTTGTACCAACTATGGTTTGAACAGAATACATTTTACTGATCCTAAAACTTTTTCTGTTGAGTATATAACCTCTTCGAATGGGTTGTTAGGTAATCAGCTAAAAGATATTGAAGTAATTGGGGATAAAATATATGTTGGTACTTCAAAAGGTTTGTCAATACTCTCAAAATCACAATTCGAAAAAATATTTGAACAAAAAAAGTATTTTTTGAGGCTTAAAAGAGCAGTGATTAATAACGTTATCTATAATCAATTTTTAAACGATTCAGAGTTAAAGCATAATCAAAATCAAATAGATTTTTTTATTGAAGCAGTCTCTTTTTCAGATAATAAAAATTTAGTGTATAAATACAAAATAGAAGGGCTGGATAAGGTTTGGAGGTATACTAAAGAACGGAAAATTTCCTATGAATTTTTGCCATCTGGGAATTATAAATTTATGGTTCAAATAGTTGAAGGAGGAAGAATATTATCAAATGATAAATTAAATATTTCGTTTTCTGTCAATTTGCCTTTTTGGGAAACCTGGTGGTTCATTTCTCTTGTAGTTTTAGCTATAGCGGGTTTGATTTTTCTTTTTTTTAAAATAAAAGTGTTTACTTATAATCAAGATATAGTTAGGGAATTACTGCGATTATGGATGAGAAAAATAAAAAAAAGAGAGAAGTATTATGTTTTTAAAGAAGCCGGTAAAGAGATAAGAATTAATACTGTCGATATTTTATTCGTAAAGTCTTCAGGTAATTACATTGATATTCATACAATTCAAAAAAAGTATACTGTAAGAGAGAAAATCAGTGATTTTATTAATGAAATTTCGGATCCATTAGAATTTTTAAGAGTGCATCGTTCTTATATAGTAAGAATTGACAAAGTTGAACAAAAATCTAAAAAACATATTTGGATAAATCATATTGAGATTCCAATCGGGGAGACTTATTTGGATGATCTTGATAAAATTGTTTTTTGAAATTTTAATTTTCGTCACTATTTTATATAGGATTCGTCACAAATGTATGATTTGTAAGGTTTTGGTAGAATTGTGTTTTTAGTTTTGTAGGAATTTTAAAACAAACATTATGAGAAAAACTATTTTACAAATCTTAAAAAAAGCAGGAATTATTTGTTTGCTTTTTGGAGCTTCATTTGTTTCACAGGCACAAACATTTAATTATGGGAACAATACTAATGCTGTAGCTGTAAGTGGACCAACTACTTCTGGTTCTACAACAAACTACACATTTACAATTCCGTTTTATGAACCAAACATGACAGGTGTCTTTAGTGTTGCATACAATACTATTTTTAGCTGTGGTTCTGGATATTATAAACATATTACTTTAAATAAAACAAATGGGACTTATGTTTCCAGCTCAGATAATAGTAATGGTGTTAGTATTCCAGGTACAAGTATGCCATTAGGAACAACAAGTTATGTTATGAGAGTTTATTGCGCAAATGGTGCGCCTGATTTACCATCTCAGTTATTAGCAACAAAATATATCAATATTACTGTTGTTAAAGAATCTGATCCTTCATTATCGTTGTCTTTAAGTGCATTTTGTAAAAAGAACAGCGATAACTTATACAATGGATATATAGGCTTTAATGTAACAGGAAGTTATGTTAATGCAAGTAAGTTGTATTTAAGTGTAGCGGGCACTTGTTCTCAAGCTGATACCAAGTTAACTATTTTAAGTAATAATTCTAATCTTCCAACAAACTCAGTTCTTCCAAATCAGTCTATTTATGATTGTAATGCTAATACCACTTATACTGTTTCTATGGTTTATAGAAGTACAACAATTACTGGACAAAACTTAGTTTATGATATTCCTAATGGTTCTTATGGTTGGACAGATTATTCTTGGACAAAAACTTTCAAATCATGTTTAAATAAGCTTGAACCAGTTCCAAGTGATCCTGTTGAGCTTAAAAATGCTACTGTAATTTATCCTAATCCAGTTAAGGATTTAGCGACAATAAAGGTAAGTAATGATGAGAAAATTATTTCAGTTTCAATTTTAGATTATTCTAATAAGATCCAGAAAAGAGAGAATTATAAAAAATCGTCTTCAGAACAGTCTTTAGAGGTTGGAGATTTAAGAAAAGGGATTTACTTATTGGAAATTGTGACTGATAAAGGTGTAAAGAGAGAAAGACTTGTGAAAGAATAGAAAAGTATTCAAATATCCAATCAAAAGGTGAGGTTTCTATGGTAAGAAACTTCACCTTTTGCGTTTAGCTTTAAATGCAGAAATAGTAAGAATTTGAAATGAAAGTATGTCAAATCCTCTAAAGTAGTATCTTTGCGTAAATTTTAGTTTTTATGTTTTCTGAAAAGGATTTTATCGCTTCAAATTATACAATTTCCACAACCGAAGGTGCTTTTGAATGGAGCGCACCAAGTAATATTGCTTTGGTTAAATATTGGGGGAAAATCGGCAATCAGTTACCGGCTAATCCATCAATCAGTTTTACGCTGAATAATTGTAAAACGATAACTAAATTGGCGTTTATAGCAAAAGATGTACAAGCTGATTTCTCTTTCGATTTGTTGTTTGAAGGAAAGCCAAAAGAAGATTTTAAACCAAAAATTCAAAAATTTTTCGAACGTATTTTTGAATATTGTCCTTATTTAAAAGATTTTCACTTTACAATAGATACTCAAAATACATTTCCGCACAGTTCAGGAATCGCGTCATCGGCTTCAGGGATGGCAGCGCTGGCAATGAACGTGATGAGTCTTGAAAGATTGTTAAACCCTGAAATGGCTGAAGACTATTTTTATCAAAAAGCTTCGTTACTGGCTCGTTTAGGATCAGGAAGTGCCTGCCGAAGCGTAAAAGGTCAGGTAGTTGTCTGGGGAGAGCATAAAGAAATTGAAGGAAGTTCAAATTTGTTTGGAGTGGGATTTTCAGGTATGCACGACAATTTTAAAAACTATCAGGATACTATTTTATTGGTCGATAAAGGAGAAAAACAGGTTTCGAGTACAGTTGGACATGATTTAATGCACGATCATCCTTTTGCAGAAAGACGTTTTGAGCAGGCACATGAGAACCTGTCTAAAATGAAATTTATTTTGGAAACCGGTAATATAGAGGAATTTATCAAAGTAGTTGAAAGTGAAGCATTGACCTTACACGCCATGATGATGACATCAATGCCTTATTTTATATTGATGAAGCCTAATACATTGGAGATCATTAATAAAATTTGGAAGTTCAGAAATGATACCCAAATTCCGGTTTGTTTTACACTTGATGCAGGTGCCAATGTACATGTTTTATATCCTGAAAAAAATAAAACGGAAGTTTTGCAATTAATTAACAATCAATTAGTTGAATATTGTCAAAATGGTCAATATATTTGTGATGAGATTGGGTTTGGAGCTCAGTTTTTATCATAAACATTTTGGCTATGGATTTACAGTTAAACAAACAGGATAAAGCGTTACAGCTTTTAGAATCTGATTATCTGTCAATGACAGATGGATTAGATAAAATTTTCTTGAAAAAATTTAAAAAGTCCAAAAAACACATGGCGGTTAATGATAAAAAATTCACTGATGAGGAAATGGAGGAGTATAAAGCCGGCCAACTTCTGAATTGGGATTTTTTTATGGGTAAAAAATAAATATTTTGTAACTATTCAGTATTTATCTTCCAGAGGGCTTAACTATTCTTAATTTTAGAGTAACACCTATTTTTTTTTTTACCATTAAGAGATTAAGAAAGTTAATTGTTTTATTGCCTGTTTTGGAGTGACTTAGTGACCTTAATTTCTTAATGGTTTAATTGAAAAATGCTTTGTTTAAAACGGAACAATGTTAAAGTTCATTAAATGTATGACAAAACATACAAGACTGAAAAATTATACTAAATTTTTAAAATTCAAAATACTTGCCTTAAAATATTTTGTACTTTTGCAAAGTATATTTATCTTCATTGTCTAAAAGCAAAGCTGCAAAATGAAAGGACCATTATTTTACTCAAAAATTCTACTTTTCGGAGAGTACGGAATCATTAAAGATTCTAAGGGGTTGGCAATTCCATATAATTTTTATAATGGTGCTTTAAAAATAGAAGAGAATCCATCTGAAGAAGCGGTTAAATCGAATACCAGTCTTAAAAAATTCACAGCTTATTTGCAGGAACTGCAGGAAGAACAACCTGAATTGGTAACTTTCAATAACAATGCTTTAAAAAGCGATGTTGAAGCTGGAATGTATTTTGATTCCAGTATCCCTCAAGGTTATGGAGTAGGAAGCAGCGGCGCACTTGTAGCGGCTATTTATGATAAATATGCTTTAAATAAAATTACGGTTTTAGAAAATCTTACCCGTGAGAAACTATTGCAGTTAAAAGGGATTTTTTCTCAAATGGAAGCTTTCTTTCATGGGAAAAGTTCTGGGCTTGATCCGCTAAACAGTTATTTGAGCCTGCCTATTCTTATCAATTCTCAGGATAATATTGAAGCTACAGGAATTCCGACCCAAAGTACCAACGGGAAAGGAGCAGTATTCTTGTTGGATTCAGGATTAGTAGGTGAAACGGCTCCTATGGTGAGTATTTTTATGGAAAAACTGAAAGAAGAAGGTTTCCGTAAAATGCTGAAATCACAATTTATTAAATATACTGATGCCTGCGTGGAAAACTTCCTTAAAGGCGACGTGAAATCATTGTTTACAAATACAAAAGAACTGTCTAAAGTAGTATTGAATAACTTTAAACCAATGATTCCGGAGCAATTCCATCAGGTATGGCAACGTGGCATCGATACCAACGATTATTACTTAAAACTTTGCGGTTCCGGAGGCGGAGGCTACATTTTAGGCTTCACTGAAGATTTGGAAAAAGCTAAAGTATCGTTAAAAGACTATAAACTGGAAGTCGTATATCAGTTTTAATTTTTATTTTCGAAGGTGTAAAACACTTTCAAATCCTATTATAGTATGCTCACAAGAAAAACAAAACTATTACTGATGAAAATTCTCAGTTTGTTTTCTGTGGTGCGTGGGTATAATATTCCGATCATTGTTTTAGCACAATACCTTTCTTCCATATTTATTCTGGCTCCTGAAAGGAGAGCTTTGGATGTAATTTTAGACTGGCGCTTATTTATTCTGGTTTTTGTGTCTACTTTGGTAATAGCTTCGGGTTATATTATTAATAACTTTTACGATTCCGAAAAAGATCTTATCAATAGACCAAGAAAATCAATGCTGGACAGATTGATAAGTCAAAAAACAAAATTGCAGGTCTATTTTGGATTGAACTTTCTGGCTGCGGTTTTAGCTTTTATTATATCGTGGAGAGCCGCTTTTTTTTACTCGGTGTATATTTTCTTAATTTGGTTTTATTCTCACAAATTAAAAAAATATCCAATTGTAGGTAATTTAACAGCTTCACTTTTAGCAGTTCTGCCTTTTTTTGGAATACTAATGTACTTCAAGAATTTTTACCATGTTATTTTTGCCCATGCAGGTTTTTTATTCCTGTTAATCTTAATCAGGGAAATGATAAAGGATTTGGAGAATATAAAAGGGGATATGGCTAATAATTATCAAACCATTCCTGTGCGTTTTGGTGAGCAGATTTCTAAATATATCATTACACTTCTGACACTTTCTACTATTATTCCGGTCTATATTCTCGTAGATAAGTTTAACGTAGGTTATATGGATGTGTATTTTTATGTGAGTTTGATTGTTTTGATATCCTTTTTAATAAAATTGTGGAAATCTAATGAACACTCAGAATACGTTCATCTTCATAATGCCTTAAAAATTCTGATTGTTGCCGGAGTTTTTAGTATTGTTCTTATTGAACCTATGGTTTTAATTCACGGGAGAAATCTGCTGAAGTTTTAATGGCATACTTTCAAATCAAGTTAAAAGTAGATAAAGCTAATTTAATCAGTATATTTGCAAAAAATAATTGTGATGATTAACGGAAGAGGAAATAATAAACGCAATACTTCAGGTAAATCCAATGCTGGCGGCAAACGTCCCAGCTCAGCTGCAAAAGCAGGATTTAAAAAAGGAAATACAAGTGCCAAACCTGAATTTGGTAAGGTGAAACCTGAGTTTGGTAAGACAAAATCATTTGATAAAAAACCTAAACCTATCAAATCTCTTGAGTCTGAAGAAATCAGATTAAACAAATATATTTCTAATTCCGGAGCTTGTTCCCGCCGTGATGCTGATATTTATATCCAGTCAGGAAATGTTAAAGTAAATGGTGAAGTGGTGACTGAAATGGGTTACAAAGTAAAACCCGGTGATGTGGTAAATTTTGACGGCTCAGTAGTAACTCCTGAAAAGAAAGAATACCTGTTGTTAAACAAACCAAAAGGTTTTACGACATCTAAAGAAGAAGATATGCACGCAAATAACGTTTTGGATCTTATTCGTGGTGCTTCTAAAGCCAAATTACAGCCTGTGGGAAGAATGGATAAAACCACAACGGGATTGTTGTTGTTTACAAATGATTCTGACATGGTTAGAAAGTTTACACAGCCTAAACAGCGTTCTGCTAAAATTTATCAGGTTACTTTGGATAAGAATTTAAAATTTGAAGATTTAGAGAAAATTACCAAAGGGTTGCATATAAACGAACATAAAATTTTTGTAGATGAGGTTTCATACATCGAAAATGAACCAAAATCAGAAATAGGTTTGCAAATCAAAACGTCAAATGTAAAAGTAGTACGTTCTATTTTTGAACATTTAAACTATAACGTTTTAAAGGTTGACCGAGTTGTTTTTGCCGGTTTAACAAAAAAGAATCTGCCACGAGGTAACTGGAGATTTTTAACAGATCAGGAAATTATCAATTTAAAAAATATATAATACATACAATCCCGAAATCTTCGGGATTTTTTAATAAAAATTATGACACCGGAAAATTTACAGTCTATCGCCTTTAGATGGTTTGAAGCTTTTAATAATAAAGAACTGGAGAAATTATTATCATTGTATGATGATGAAGCAAAGCATTTTAGCCCTAAGTTAAAAATCCGCCAGCCAGAAACCAACGGATTGGTAATTGGTAAACAGGCCATGCGTGAGTGGTGGCAGGATGCTTTTGACAGATTGCCAAGCCTGCACTACAAAGTAACTTCGTTAACGGCAAATACCGACAGGGTTTTTATGGAATATATCAGACAGGTTGATGGGGAAGATGATATGCAGGTGGCTGAAGTTCTTGAAGTAAGAGACGGAAAAATAATAGCGTCAAGAGTATATCACGGATAACTTAAAAAGCTTATTTGTATAAAGCCTTTAGACTTAATAAAATGTTAAGTTTAAAGGCTTCTTTATTTTAAACTCAATCAATTTTAGTAGTTTTACTACTAATCATTTTAAAATCAAACTATGAAAAAAGCAATTCTTTTAACAGCTGCGCTTCCATTTTTGTTTGCAAGTTGTAAAAAAGACTCAAAATCAGGAGACTTTGCAACCATAACAAAGAATTATTTTAAAGAAAAAAATGAATTGGAACCATTGAATGCCACACTTAACGGGCAAAACGAATACAATGATCAGTTTGTTTTTGAAATGACCGATTCCTACCGTAAAAAACAGGCTGATTTTTTCGATAAGTATGAAACGGAATTATCAGGAATTGATGCTGAAAGTCTTTCACCTGAGGAAAAAATCAGTTACGAAATTATTAAATGGGAAACGGCAATAGGTAAAGATTTGCTTAAAACAGATAATAATTTAATGCCAATACACCAGTTTTGGGGAACTCATTTAACAATGACGCAGTATGCCAGCGCAACTGCTGCACAACCATTTAAAACAGAGCAGGATTACCATAACTTTTTAAAAAGAATGGATGCTTACAGTGTTTGGATTGATTCAGCTATGGTGTACATGAAGAAAGGAATGGCTAAAAAAATGGTGCTTCCTAAAGCTTTAACCATAAAATTGATTCCACAATTTGAAGAGCAAATTACACCTAAAGTTGAGGATAATATTTTTTATACCTCAATTAAAAGCCTTCCAAATGATTTGTCTATTGAAGTAAAATCGTCTTTAAAAAATGATTATGCTTCAATGATTAATAATAAATTGATGCCTCAGTATAAAAAGATGGTCGATTTCCTGAAAAAGGAATATTTGCCGGCTTCCAGAAACACCAGTGGTATAGGCAACATTCCCGGTGGAAAAGAAATGTATTCTGTTTATGCAAAACAATGGACAACAACTACAAAAGCACCTGAAGAAATTCATGAGTTGGGTTTAAGTGAAGTAGCCCGTCTTAAATCTGAAATGGAGAAGGTGAAAGAACAGGTTGGGTTTAAAGGAACTATAGTTGAATTCTTTGATTACGTTAGAAATAAAAAAGAATTAATGCCTTTCAAAAAGCCGGAGGAAGTCATTGCCAATTTTGAAGCGATCCACAAAAAAATAAAACCTAATGTGGATAAATTATTCTCTTTACAGCCTAAAACTCCATTTGAAGTCAGAAGAGTAGAAGCATTCCGAGAAAAAACGGCAAGTGCTGAGTATGTGCAGGGAGCTGCTGATGGTTCACGTCCTGGGGTTTTTTATGTCCCAATTCCTGATGTAGCGAAATACAATTATTATGGAGATGAAGATTTGTTTTTGCATGAAGCAATACCTGGACATCATTTCCAAATTTCTCTGCAACAAGAAAATAAAGAATTGCCTGATTTTAGAAAATTTAATTGGTTTGGCGCTTATGGTGAAGGCTGGGCTTTATATACAGAAAGTTTAGGGAAAGAATTAGGACTTTATGAAGATCCGTATCAATACTTTGGAATGTTAGGCAATGAAATGCACAGAGCTATCCGTTTAGTGGTGGATACAGGACTGCATTCTAAAGGATGGACACGTGAACAAGCTATTAAATATTCTTTGGAAAACGAAGCCGAAAGTGAAGCTAGTATAATATCTGAAATTGAACGATACATGGCTATACCAGGACAAGCACTATCTTATAAAATAGGTCAATTAAAATTAATTGAACTTAGACAAAAAGCCCAAAATCAAATGAAGGATAAATTTGATATTAAAGTCTTTCATCAAAAAGTTTTAGAATCAGGTGTAATGCCTTTGGCACTCTTAGAATCAAAAATTAATGATTGGACAAAAAAAGGGAATTAATTCCCTTTTTTTGTTTCTATTTTCTTAACTTAATATAAGAAAATACTTAGTCATAGAATAAAGTAATATTCATTTATATAGAACAAATTAATGATGGTAAAAATTGTAATACGAACATTGAAATACATTGGAATAACTTTTTTTTCCATCTTGTTATTAATGTTCATACTCCCAAAGCTTTTTCCAGGAAAAATAGAAGAAGAAATTAAATTATTTGCGAATAAAAAATTAAATGGAAAGCTTAATTTTAAAGAAACAGAGCTTTCTTTTTTTAGCCATTTTCCCTCTTTAACGCTTACATTGACCGATTTTTCATTAAATGGTTCTGCTCCTTTCGAAGAGCAAAATTTAGTCAAAGCTGAAAATATTTCTTTTGGGGTTAATTTAAAAAGTCTAATCTTCGATAGTACTGTAAAAATAGATGAGATATATGTATCAGATGCAGAGATAAATGTATTGGTAAATAAAAATGGACAAGCTAATTATAATGTTTATGTTGCCAGTCAGAAATCTGAAAAGAATAAAGATTCTAAAGAAACTTCTTTAAAATTAGATCGTATTCAAATAGAAAATACGCATTTGACCTATAATGATGAGTCAATTAAAATGGCTATAAATGCTGTTGGATTTAATTATTTGGGGAAAGGCGATTTTGATAGTGCTATCTTTGATTTAGTAACTGAAGCTAAGATTGACTCCTTTGATTTTATGTTTGGAGGTGAAGACTATCTTAAAAACAAGAAAATTAATGCTGATTTGATTACTCAAATAAACACTAATTCCTTGGCTTTCATTTTTCAACAAAATAATTTGGTAATTAATCAATTGCCAATCGATTTTAAAGGGAAGCTAAACTTTTTAAAAAACGGATACGATATTGATTTTAGCGTAAAGTCTACTAATAGTAATTTGTATGATTTTTTTACTGCCTTACCTCCTCAATATGTGAAATGGCTTGAAAAAACTGAAATTAAGGGAAAAACAGATTTGCTTCTTACTTTGAAAGGGGAGTACAATGTAGAACGTAATAGTAAACCTGACCTAGCATATCAAATGAAGATTAGGGATGGATTTGTTAATTATAACGCCTCAAAAAATCCTGCTTCGGGTTTAAGTTTAAATTTATATACCAAATTACCTTCACTTGATGTAAACAAATTGTTAGTCAAAATTTCTCCTTTGTCTTTTAAAATGGGGAAGGATTATTTTAATGCTCAAATAGAAACTTTAGGGATAGATAGTCCTTCAATAAAAGCTAAAATTAATTCTGATCTTGATCTAAAAAAACTACACGATGGAATTGGTATTCAAAATGTTGATTTCTCGGGTAAATTGATAGCTAATGTGACGGCAAATGGAGTATATGATAAAAAAAATAGATTGTTTCCAGTAACTAAAGGGAATGTTGTTTTGCAAAATGGAAGTTTAAAAACGGCATGGTATCCTAATCCTATAACAGCTATAAATCTAACGGCAAATATTAACGATGCTACTGGGAATTATAGTGATTTAAAAGTGAAATTTACTCCAGCTTCGTTTGATTTTGAAGGAAAGAAAATAAATGTAAATGCGTCTCTTGAAAATTTTGATGATGTACTTTACGATATTAAAGCCAATGGTGAAATTGATTTAGGAAGAGTGTATAAAGTTTTTACACAAGAAAATCTGGATATTAAAGGTATTGTAAAAGCTAACTTGTCACTCAAAGGGAAACAAAGTGATGCTGATAAAGGGAGATATAATAAACTTGAGAATAGTGGAACGCTGTTTTTGAAAGATATTACCTTAAAATCAAGTTATCTGGCAAAATCATTTGTTATTAATGAAGGTTTGTTTTCTTTTAATCAAAATAAAATGAATTTTAAAAACTTTTTGGCTACATATGGGCAGTCTGATTTTAGAATGAATGGGAATATGCAAAACGTGATCAATTTTGTAATGTCTGATAAAGCTATTTTAAAAGGCGAATTTAAAGTTGAGTCTAAATATTTAAATGTTGATGAGTTTACGGCAAGTAATCCAATTTCAAGTACTACTTCAAAATCAAATAGTTCAAATAATGGTGTAGTAATTGTTCCACCCAATTTAGATTTTAGTTTATTGACAAATTTTAATAAAGTAAATTTTGAAGGTTTGTCTATAAATGGGCTTACTAGTTATCTTTCAATGCATAATGGAGAAATGAATTTAAAAAATACTGGTTTCGATTTAATAGGTTGTAAGGTAAAGATGAATGCGACCTATAAGAATTTGAATACTAAGAGGGCAAAATTTGAATATCAAATCATTGCTAAAGATTTTGATGTAAAAAAAGCATATACTGAGGTGAAGATGTTTAGAGATATGGTTTCTGCAGCTAAGTCAGCTGAAGGTATCGTGTCACTTGATTACAAAGTGGCAGGTTACCTTAATGAAGAAATGAAACCTATTTATCCTTCTTTAAATGGAAAAGGGATTTTATCAGTTAAGAATGTAAAAATGAAAGGGTTTAAATTATTTAATGCCATCAGTAAAACCACAACCCATGAAGGTATTAAAAATCCAGATCTTTCAGAAATAGATATCAAAAGCAGTGTTAAAAAGAATATTATGACTTTAGAACAATTTAAGTTCAAAGTTGCTGGTTTCAGACCCAAAATAGCTGGTCAGACTTCATTAGATGGTAAATTGAATTTGAAAATGCGTTTAGGTTTACCGCCTTTAGGAATTATAGGAATTCCACTAAAAATTTCAGGTACACAAGATAAACCAATTGTGAAGATCACCAAAAAATATGAAGATTTGGAAGAGACTAATTTTGATGAAAGTTCTGATACTATAAAAAGTAATTAAAAAACCGCCTCAGTTGGGGTGCTGAGGCGGTTTTAAAAATCAAATAAAACAAACTAACTATCAAACAAATTGATTATTTAAACATAAATAGGTTTGTGTAATATTTTTTTCCTTCAGCATTAGCTCTGATTGCTATTCCGAAGTGAGTATAATTTCCTTCAATATTAGATCTGTGACCGTCACTTGCCATCCATGCATTGAAAACACTTTGCGGACTAGAGTAGTTGTATGCTACATTTTCACTGACATTCTTAGCTCCTAAATTTTTGGATAAAGCTTCAAATCTATCATAAAAATTATCGTGTGAAGGTTTCCCTTCCTGAATCATATATTTGTCATGACTTTCTGATATGGTTGAGATATAATCAACTTTTTCTAAAGCATTTAAGCCTTTGCTTACTCTGTAATTGTTTATTAAAGCCAAAACTTCAAGCTCTTCTGAGGTGTAGTTGAATTTTGCATTTACCTGTGCAGGTGCTGTTGATTGATTTGGGGCAGCTTCTTCCTTTGAACATGACATAAATGAAAAAGATAATAATAGTAAAAGAGCGATTTGGGGCAAAGATTTTTTTATCATAGTTTGTGTTTTTTAATTGTGTTACTTGTTCATTGTCAAATTATTAACCCGTTTTGACATGACAACATTACAAACTTTTTCGATAAACTAACAAATAAAATCGATGAAATGCACTATTTATATTATTTTGAAAAAAAATACTTACAATATAAATATTTAAATAACTGACAAACAACTATTTAAAAAAAATAATTAAAAAAATATTTGTTTTTGTAACAATTGATTTCGGTTTGTATCAAAAGAGAAAATAAACCAACTAAAAAAGCAATAATTATGAAAACAATGATTCATCAAAACAGAAAAAAAATCTCTAATAATTTTAGTGGAAAAGCAATCATCTTAGTATTGGCAGTTCTTGCATTTGCAAACGTTTTTGGGCAGCAAAAATCTTTTGAAGTAAAAGTAACCGGAAAAGGCAAGCCGGTAATTTTAATCCCGGGTTATTCATGCAGCGGGGAAGTATGGAATGAAACTGTAGATCATTTAAAAAATAAATATCAGTTACATGTTGTCACAATTGCTGGATTTGCAGGCGCAAAACCAATTGAAGACGAAGAAATATTGAAAACGGTACGTGACGAAATCATCCAATATGTAAAAGTGAATAAATTGAAAAAACCAATGCTGATAGGCCACAGTTTGGGAGCTTTTATGACATTGTGGTTGAACAGCACAACACCGGAATTATTCGGGAAAGGAATTTGTGTTGACGGCCTTCCGTTTGTATCAGCAATAGGTAAGCCGGAAACCAATGCGGAAACACTAAAAAAGCAGCCTCAGTTTAACAGGGAAACGGTAATCAATAATTTTAAGTCACTGCCGGCTGAAGGTTATATCAAAAACATGACCAGAGCAATGATGTATCAGGTAAGTGATTCAGTTCATGCTAAAAAAATTGCTGAATGGAGTTTTAAAAGTGACAGAACTACTTTGGGAAGTACAATTGTTGAAATGTCAACCACAGATCTGAGACAGGAAATAGCAAAAATAAAATCACCTATACTTGTAATGGCCAGTATTTTTGGAACTAAAGAAGTGAGTGAAAAAGAATACAACGCACAGTATGCTTTACTGAAAAACAAAATTATTAAAGTTGCTGACAGCAAGCATTTTATTATGTACGATCAAAAGGACTGGTTTTTAAATGAAATTGATTTATTTTTAAATTCAAAATCATAAGCAAACCAAGAAATTAAGTGGAAAATCAGTTCAAACAAATTTATGCCGATTATTCTCAAAAGGTACACCGTCTTTGTTTAGGGTACACAGGTGATGCAATGCAAGCTGATGATTTGCATCAGGAAGTATTTATCAAAGTCTGGGAAAATCTGCCTAAGTTTAGAGGAGAGTCACAGGTAAGCACCTGGGTTTATAGAATTGCAGTTAATACTTGTCTGTTGTATTTACGGGATGCTAAAAAGAGAAATAATGTCGATATAGAAAAAAGCGCCTTTAAATTAAGTGAAGAAACTAATGATAAAGAATCTCAAATTCAGCTGTTGTATAAATGCACAAGCGAATTAAATGAAACCGACAGACTTATTATAACCCTTATGCTGGAAGAGGTGCCGTATGCTGAAATTGCTGCAGCCACTTCAATATCAGAAGGTAATTTACGGGTTAAAATTCATAGAATAAAACAACAATTAAGCGAAATCTATTCTAAATATGAAAGACTTTGACAACATAATGGATGTATGGAAACAGCAGAAGGAAGTCCAGATTCCGGATGCAGATACAATTATCCTGAAAGCTAAAAAAGAACGCAGCACATTTGCCAATAAAATTATTTTTCAGGTTATTACACTTTTACTGACTATTGTGGCAATAGGATGGGTGGTTTCAGTCATAGACTTTAAAATGAAGACGACTTACATTGGTTTAGGTTTGATGTTTTTGTGTGTTTTTGGATTTTCAGTAATTCGCTTATATCAAATGATACAGCTTAAAAAAATCGACTTTACGCAAAAACCTTCGTTGACACTTGTTGAATTGGAAAAATCATTTGCTTTTCAGCAGTTTGTCGGCAGTAAAGTAAGTCTGTTGTATTTTATTTTTCTGAATCTGGCGTTTGTGTTTTATTTTATAGAAGTGATGCAACCAATGAAAGTATTGCTTAAATCGGTTGTTATTATTGTATACGTAGGCTGGATGATGTTTGCTTATTTCTATCTTGGAAAAAAACAAAAGAAGAAAGAAAATGAAAGAATCCAAAAAATGATTGATTCAATAAAAGCATTGGAATCTTCTTATGAAGAATAAAAAAAAAGCACTCTTTTGAGTGCTTTTTTTGAGACTTTTAATAATATAAATATTATTTAATCTGGGATATAAATTCGATTACAGCTTGCGCAACCTTGTCCTGATTTTCCTCAGAAGTTATTATTTTTCTGTCTGCATGGTTTGAAAGATAACCTATCTCAGCCAGAATAACAGGGCATTTGGATTTTTTCAAAATGAAAAAAGGAGCCGTTTTTATGCCGTTTGATAGCAGACTTGTTTTGTTTGTCAGAATTTGTAAAAATTTAGCAGCAAATTCTTCTGATTTTTTGGTGTGTTCCAAATCTTTCGGGATAAAAACTTCAGCACCATTTGATGTTGGGTTTTTGATGGAATTTACATGTAATGAAATTACCAGATCGGGATTTATTTCGTTTATTTTTTGAACACGGTCAGCTAATGTGATTACTTCATCACCGTTTCTGGTGAAAAATAATTCTATATTTTCATTAGTATTTATGCTCTTTATTTTGTTGATAATTGAAAGAGTAAGGTCTTTTTCACTGATACCGTTTTCGGTTGCTCCAAAATCTATTCCGCCATGACCGGCATCAATAACTACCCTTATTTTCTTGGGGTCATTTGAATTGAAAGAAAGTAAAAGAGTGAGGCTTAATGACAGGGCAATGATTTTTAGAAGCTTTTTCATGAAAGTTGTTTTTTAGTTATTAAATTCTAACGATTTTTTTTGTGTTGTAGTATAAAGCTTATAAATATACAGGATTTTAATTCATTTATTCTATTGGAATAATCTGTTTCATAAAAAAACGAGGGAATATTTCTGTATAATAATTCCCTCGTTAGTAATTGTTTGATTTATAGTTTTTCAGCTTCTCTTTCAGCTTTTTTTACCTTTTTGCTTTGTTCGGCAGCTTTCTCTTTTTTCTTTTCTATTTTTTCATTCCATTTTTGAATGTCATTGGGAGAAAGATTTCCTTTTTTATTTTCTTTGTCAAACTTTTTCTGTTCTTTTTCTACATCTTCATTTAATTCATCCTGTTTTTCTCTTGCTTTAGCCAGATCTTCTTTAGCCTCTATTGCTTTTTCTCTCTGTTTTTCGGCTTTCTTGCGTTCTTTTTCAGCTTTTTCTCTTTCCTTCTCCATTCGTTTTCTTTCCTTTTCCATCTCTTTCAGCTTTTTCTCTTCGGCTTTGGCTCTCTTTTCTTCAGCTTTGACTTTTTCTTCCTCGAGTTTTATGGCCTTCTCTTTTTCTTTTTCAGCTTTTAATTTTTCTTTTTCTGCTGCTTTGGTCGCTTTTTCAGCTTCTTTTTGAGCTTTTTCTGCTTCAAGAGCTGCCAGCTTTTCTTGTCGCGCCGCTTCTTTCTGAGCTTGTAGCTCCGTTGCTTTTACTTTAGCAATCGAATCCTGACGTTTTAAAGCTATTTCCTTTTCAGCAGCTGGCATAACCGGTTCCTGCGCAAATGCAACCAGTCCTGAAAAAGTAACTAAGGCTGCAATCAATAATCTTGTCTTCATACACTTACGATTTTAATTTCTATTGTCTAAACGAGTTAACTATATTTGCCTACTAAAATTACAATTATTATTTTAAAATGAAAAAAGTACGAAAATATTTATTTGTATTTTGCATACTCTTTTGTTTTTCGTATTGTAAAAAAGAGGCTAATAATAGAAATGTATCGGTGACCGATAATTTTGTGTCTTCAACTGTTTCTTCCAAATATTATCTTCCATCTTCAACGACATCCGTAATAGTAAGACATAAATTTTATACATTATCATATAGTGAAAAACACGAGCAGGCAGAGTGGGTTGCTTATGAGTTAAAGAAATCAGATGTTGTGTATACGAATTTCCGGCGCCCTTTTTTTATAAGTGACCCGGCTGTAAAAACAGGTTCTGCCGGTTGGAAAAATTATATCCGTTCAGGATATGACCGCGGTCATTTATGTCCGGCGGCCGACAGGAAATTTTCTAAAGAGGCTTTTAATGAGACTTTTTATACTTCCAATATTTCGCCGCAAAAAAATGATTTTAATGGCGGGGTGTGGAGCCGTCTGGAGCAGAAGACACGTTATTGGGCAAAAAAATACGATGGTTTGTATGTAGTTACAGGAGCAGTCCTGACCGGGGATTTAAAAAGCATTGGTAAAGAAGGAGTATCAGTGCCTGAATATTTTTATAAAATACTATTGGATAATAACAATGGTAATTACAAGGCTGTTGGTTTTCTGGTGCCGCACAAGGAATCTAATATGCCATTATACAAATTTGTTGTACCGATTGATAAAATTGAAAAACTTACGGGTATAAATTTCTTTCCAAAATTACCTGATGCAGTAGAAAACAGAATTGAAGTTAAAGCTGATTATAAAGATTGGAGCTTTTAAACCTTACCATTCGTTTACCTTATTGGCATCCATTTTTAAGAATACAAACAGCAAAATTGTGAAAGCCCATAAACTTGAACCTCCGTATGATAGAAAAGGCAGTGGTACACCAATGGTTGGGAAAATACCCACAACCATAGATATATTTACAAAGTAATGCGTAAATAAAATCGATGCCACACCATAGCCATATACCCGGCTGAATTTAGTTTTTTGATTTTCTGCCAGATATAATACTCTTAGCAATAAACCGGCAAAAAGAAGTACAACAAGTGCTGAACCTGCAAACCCCCATTCTTCTCCTACAGTGGTGAAAATATAATCCGTATGCTGCTCCGGTACGAAATTCCCCTTTGTCTGTGTGCCTTCCAGCCATCCTTTGCCTATCCATCCGCCGGAGCCAATAGCAATTTCCGATTGGTTTGTGTTGTACCCGATACCAGCCATATCCACTTCTTTTCCTAATAGGATATTAAAACGGTCGCGGTGGTGCTGCTGGAATACATTTTCAAAAACATAATCAACAGAAATCGTAAAACCGGCCATTAATAGAAAAACCACACTGCTGGCAATTATGTTCCGGTTGATTAATCTGGATCTTAAATAATGAATGATAACCCCGGTAAGCGAAATCAGGATTACATATTGCGGTTGGAGCATTAGTGACATTATAAATAATACAATTGCACCAAAACCTGTCCATAAATACCATGAAGGCAGTCCTTCACGGTTTAGAACCAAAATCATTAAAATGAAAATAAGTGCACTACCTGCATCGGGCTGTAAAATGATTAAACCTACAGGGATGATAATAATTAACAAAGCAATCAGCTGATGATTGATGTTTTTTAAATTAACCTGACTGTCACTTAAATATTTTGCTAATGCCAATGCTGTGGCTGATTTGGCAAATTCTGAAGGCTGGAGTGTAAAACTTCCGATGGCATACCAGCAGCGCTGACCGGCAATTGTTTTTCCGAATGGAAATAAACCTATTAATAGAATGAGAGTAACGCCGTAAATTATACTTGAAAAACGTTCGTAAAATTTGGCATCAACCGTGAGTATAATGACAATCAGTAAAACTGTAAAAGCAATAAAAATCAATTGTTTCCCGTAGTTTTGAGTAATGTCAAAAATATAGGTTGTATCAGGAGTACTGTCAGCAGAATAAATGTTTGCCCAGCCAATTAAAACCAGCAACATATAAATTAGAACAGTAATCCAGTCTATATTTTTTCTTACACTCTGATTTTTCATTTATTAATTTGTTGTTGTTTGTGTATTGGTTTGAACTCCTGCTTTTTTAATCGAATCAAGCTTCTTTTTTGCTTTGACCCTGTCTGTAGAGTCTTTACGCAATTTTACTTTGTACATCGAATCAATGTATTTTCTTGTGAACTTATTGTATTCGTGCTGTAAACTTCTGTTTATGATATTTTCTTCACGATACTTGTTGGTTATTTTTCCTTTTAGATATTTTTCAATCATTAAACTTGTGATAGGGCCAGCTATTGTTGCTCCGTATCCTCCGTTTTCTACAAATACTGCAATTGCTATTTTTGGATTTTCTTTAGGTGCAAAAGCCACAAAAATAGAGTGGTCCTCCAGTTGTACTTTTTTACCGTTAATTCTGGCGAAATTTTCAGCAGTACCGGTTTTACCGCAGATTTCAATTCCTTCAACACCTAAAAAATAGGCAGTACCGGTTTTAAATACTTCGGCTAGACCCTCAATTACAGGTTTATAATGTTTAGGATCTATTGACGTAACATGCTTGGTTCTGAATTTCTCGTCAATTTGTTCTCCTTTCATTTTTTTGATGATGTGAGGAGTGTAATAATAGCCCCGGTTAGCAATGGTAGCCATCATGTTTGCTAATTGGATAGGTGTCATTAATACCTCACCTTGTCCTATTGAGTTGGATACAATAGCCGTAGAGCGCCATCCACCGTTAGGATATATTCTTTCGTAAGTTTTGGAAGTTGGTAAATTACCGCGACGGCCAGTAGGTAAATCATAACCCATAAATTGCCCGAGTCCGAATGTTTTTAGATGGTCACTCCATGCATCAACACCAATGGATGGCGTTTTAAAGTGATCAATAGTACGCATGTAGGTGTTCCCAAAATATGCATTACAAGATTTTGCAATTCCCATATGAAGTTTTCTCACACCACCACCACAATGGCAACGCATAAAACGACGACCATAACTAAAACCTCCTCTACAGGTAAAAGCTGTTGATGTATCAATCACTTTTTCCTGTAAACCTACAAGCGCGGTCAGTATTTTAAAAGGTGATCCGGGAGGGTATTCGGCTAGCAGTCCTCTGTCATACAGCGGTTTTGCCAATGAGTCATTGTAAAGTTTAGTGTAGTTTCTTGAACGCTGACGGCCAACAAGAATTGCCGGATCGTACGTAGGCGCGGTTACCAGACATAAAATTTCACCTGTTTTAGGTTCAATCGCAATAATCCCGCCACGTTTGTTTTTCATTAACAGTTCGCCATATTCTTGTAATTTTGAATCGATGGTTAATGTTATGTCTTTACCTTGTATGGCAATTGTGTCAAACTTTCCTTCCTTAAAAGATCCCATTTCTCTGTTAAAACGGTCACGTTGAATGTGCTTAACACCTTTCTGGCCTCTCAGAATTTCTTCATACATTTCCTCAACCCCTTGTTTTCCTAATAAATCACCGCTTTTATAGTAAGGATTTTTTTTGATAATTGCTTCATTGGCTTCTGTTATAAAGCCAAAAATATTTGCACCATTATGGAATTGGTAATCTCTAAGTGAACGCTTTTGAATATAAAAACCGTCAAATTTTCGCTCTTTCTCCTGAAATGCCGCATATTCCATTTTGTTTAACTGCCCCATAAAAACAGAAGGCAGTAAAGGAGAATATACTACCGCTTTTTCTAATCTTTTAGAAAAATCTTCTTTTGTTATGCTTAAAAGTTTACAAAATTCCAGAGTGTCAAGGTTTTTGATTTCCCTTGGAACTACCATGATATCATAAGAAGGTTGGTTGGCTACTAAAAGTTCGCCGTTTCTATCATAAATATAACCTCTTTCAGGATACTCGTATTTTATTTTGATTGAAATATTTTCTGATTTAAGCTTAAGCTCCTCATCAATAATTTGTAAATAAAAAAGCCTTGCTATGATTAAAATAGCAGAAACTATAATCATACCAGGAAGAAGTAACTTTCTCATTTTTAGCGTTTACTGGGCTTGAATAAATATATAATAATGATACTGACTATTAACGTGAAAACAGTCGATAAAAGTGTCCGCAACAATACATCTAAAATAAAGGCGAATTTGAAGAACTCCAGCAAAAATAATACCAAATGATGTGTAATGATGGATATAAAAATAAAGCTGAATCTTTCAGGCGATAAACGGTCGTTTATTTTTATGGTCTGGTATTCATAACTCAAACCAAAAGAAAATTTGAAGAAAGAAGGTCTTAAATAAGCTAAAACTAATGAAGCGGTTGCGTGTACTCCTCCTGAATTAGCAAAGTAATCTACAGATAATCCCAATAAAAAGCTGGCAATCAGCAAACCTGCACGGTTTGAATTAACAGGATATAATAAAATAAATAAAATATAGGGATATGGATTGATATACCCAAACAAATCAATATTGTTGAATACCACTACTTGAGCAACAACAAGCAGTACAAATCGAAAGAGATTTAATATCAGGGTACTATTCATTTTTCTTTACAGTTTCGGCTTCCAATTGATTGATTTCTGCAGCTTCTTTATTTTTTATAACATAAACGTGATTCAGGTTTGTCATGTCTGTAAATAAACGTACGTCTAATGTATAATAATTTGTTTCTGTATCAGTGTAAATGCGGTCAATGATTCCTACCGGTATGTTTTCAGGGAAAATGGTTGAACGGCCTCCGGTTACAATAGTGTCTCCTTTTTTAACCGATGCCAGTCTTGGAATTTCTACCAATTGTACATAACCGGCATTTTTTGCTTTCCAGATCAGTGAGCCAAAATGATTTGTTCGCTTAACCTTTGCATTGATTTTTGATTTGATATTTAAAACACTGATAACTGTTGCGTATCTAGGGGATATTTTTTCAACAACACCTACAATCCCTTCACTGCTCACGACTCCCATATCAGGTCTTAAGCCTTTAATAGCTCCTGAATTGATAGTTAAATAGTTTTCGGTTTTGTTGTACGAATTGTTGATGACCTTCGACTGAATTACCTCTAATTTGTCGTATCCTTTTACAGAATCCTTAGGCAGTGTTGAAGTACTGTCTTTTTTATTAAATAATAACTTACGCAGATAGGCGTTTTCTTTGGCTAATTTGTCATTTTCATCCCTAAGGCTGAAATATGTCTGTACCTCGTTTACTTCTTCATATACGGTTCCGGTTACTGCATTGGCAGAATTTACCATCTGGCTTCTATGGTAAGAGTGGGATTGTATGGTTAACGTTAATGAAGTTGCCAAAAGCAGCAAAAACAGCAACCTTGTGCTGTTTTTTATAATAAAATTTATGATTTGCTGCATCGTAAAAAATTAGAAATTTTCTAAGTTATAAATTTCCAAATCCCAAACTGTAATTTGTAATTTGGGTTTTGTTATTTAATAAGTATGCTTCTGTATTTGTTTAAATTTTTAAGAGTCATACCAGTTCCTCTTACAACTGCTCTTAACGGGTCTTCAGCAATGAAAACCGGTAAGTCTGTTTTTTGTGAAATACGTTTGTCCAAACCTCTTAACATAGATCCTCCGCCTGCAAGATAAATACCTGTGTTGTAAATGTCGGCAGCTAATTCAGGAGGTGTTTGTGATAAGGTTTCCATAATCGCATCTTCAATACGCTGGATAGATTTGTCCAATGCTTTTGCAATTTCTCTGTATGAAACTTCAACCTGTTTCGGCTTGCCTGTTAACAGGTCTCGTCCTTGTACCGACATATCATCCGGCGGTGAGTCCAAATCTTCAGTAGCGGCACCGATTTCGATTTTTATTTTTTCAGCAGTGGTTTCACCAACAAATAAATTATGCTGTGTTCTCATGTAATAGATGATGTCATTTGTGAAAACGTCACCGGCAATTTTAACCGATTTGTCACAAACAATACCGCCTAAAGCAATAACTGCAATTTCTGTTGTTCCCCCGCCTATATCAACAATCATGTTTCCTTTAGGCTGCATGATATCCAAACCTATACCGATAGCGGCTGCCATAGGTTCGTGGATCAGATAGACTTCTTTTCCGTTTACGCGTTCTGCCGATTCTTTTACGGCACGCATTTCCACTTCTGTAATTCCTGAAGGAATACATATAACCATGCGTAAAGCAGGTGTGAATAATCTTTTTTGCAATGCAGGAATGCTTCTGATTAACATTTTAATCATTTGTTCCGATGCATCGAAATCAGCAATTACTCCATCTTTTAACGGACGGATCGTTTTAATATTTTCGTGAGTTTTCCCTTGCATCATATTTGCTTCCTTACCTACGGCAATAATTTTTCCGGAAATGCGGTCGCGTGCAACAATAGAAGGACTATCGATAACAACTTTGTCGTTGTGAATGATTAGCGTATTTGCGGTACCAAGGTCAATTGCAATGTCCTCGGTCATGAAGTCAAAAAATCCCATATATCCTATTGAGGGTTTTACTAAGTTTTTACAGTATATTCAAACGCAAAAGTATAAAAATTATTTGGTTTTATTAAAAATAAAAATCGTGTTAAAACAATAAAGTCTTAACACGATTCAAAAATGTATTGAAATTTTTCTTTTTTAGTGTTTGAAATGACGTACGCCTGTAAATACCATTGCCATTTTGTTGTTGTTGCAATAGTCAATGCTTAAATCATCTTTGATGGAACCACCAGGCTGGATAACTGTGTTAATCCCTGCGTTTTTAGCAATTTCCACACAATCAGGGAATGGGAAAAAAGCATCACTCGCCATTACAGCTCCGTTTAAGTCAAATTCAAATGATTTAGCTTTTTCAATAGCCTGTCTTAAAGCGTCAACTCTGGAAGTTTGTCCGGTTCCCGATGCACACAATTGTTTGTTTTTTGCTAAAACGATAGTGTTTGATTTTGTGTGTTTGCAAATTTTCGAAGCAAATAATAAGTCTTCAATTTCCTGATCTGACGGTGATAATGCTGTAGCTGTTTTTAAAATTTCTTTTGAATCAGTTATTAAATCTTTGTCCTGAACTAAAGTGCCGTTTAAACAAGTGCGTACCGTTGTTTTAGGTAATTCAACTTCGTTTTGAACTAAAATAATTCGGTTTTTCTTTTCTTTTAAAATTTCAACTGCTTTTTCGTCATAGCTTGGAGCGATAATTACTTCGCAGAAAAGTTTGTTTATTTCTTCAGCTGTTGTAGCGTCTATATTTCCGTTAGCTATTAAAACACCTCCGAAAGCTGAAGTCGGGTCACCGGCTAATGCATCCAGATATGCATCTTTCATGGTTGGTCTTGTAGCCACACCACAAGCATTATTGTGTTTTAAGATAGCGAATGTAGGAGCGTCATTTTTAAATTCCGACATTAAATTTACGGCCGCATCAACATCTAATAAGTTATTGTATGATAATTCTTTTCCGTTTAATTTGTTGAACATTTTTTCTAAATCGCCAAAGAAATATCCTTTTTGATGAGGGTTTTCTCCGTAACGTAATACCTCGCCTTTGGTTTCGCTTATTTTTAATACTGCTTCTTCCTGATTTTTGTTGAAATAATTAAAAATAGCCGAATCGTAATGGGAAGAAACATTGAATGCTTTTGCAGCAAAAGTTTTTCTTTGTTCTAAAGTTGTTGCTCCGTTTTGAGCGGTGATAATATTTAAAAACAACTCATATTCGTTTACAGACGGAATGATTACTGTATCGTTGAAGTTTTTAGCACCGGCGCGTATTAATGAAATACCTCCGATGTCAATTTTTTCAATAATATCTGCGTCGCTTGCTCCTGAAGCAACAGTTTTTTCAAAAGGATATAAATCTACAATTACTACATCTATCTGCGGGATTTCATATTCCTTCATTTGGATAACGTCTGATTCGTTGTCCTGACGGTTTAAAATTCCTCCGAAAACTTTTGGGTGTAAAGTTTTTACTCTTCCTCCTAAGATAGAAGGGTAATCAGTAACTTCTTCTACAGGGACTACAGGAATTCCAAGATTTACAATAAATTCTTCTGTTCCGCCGGTAGAATAAATAGTTGCGTTTTGTTCGTGAAGCTTTCTTACAATAGGTTCAAGGCCTGTTTTATCGAACACTGAAATCAATGCCGATTTAATGGTTTTTGTAGTATTCATTGTGTTGTTGCGATTTAAGGTGCAAAAGTAATTTATTTTTATGCCTTTTTCAAATAAGAATTTATAAATACTGTAACAAATTATAAGTTTTTGCTACCTATTTTGATAAATACGAAATCCAAAAGTTGTATGATAATCTATTTGCGATTGCTAAAAGAGAGTTTCAGTTTTGCCTGGAGTGCTTTGCGGAATAATAAACTGCGTACCTTATTATCCTTGCTGGGTGTTACAATTGGTATATTTTCTATAATTGCGGTACTCTCTGCAGTAGATTCTCTGGATAGAAAGATTAAAAAGGATGTGGGGAGTTTGGATAATAGTTCTATATATATATTCAAATACTCATTTGCGCCGACTGATGTGCCTGACTGGAAAATTGAACAATTTCCACACGTTGATTTTGAGGAGTATAAAATGCTGAAAGAAAGCGATGAGGATTTGGAGCATGTTTGTTTTCAATATTTTACAGGCAGAGAAAATATTAAGTTTGAAGACAAATCAATAAGTTCTGTCAATGTCACGCCGTGTACCTATGAATATATTGAAATAGATAAATTGGATTTTAGGGAAGGACGTTTTTTTAATGAAAAGGAATCTAATTCAGGTGACAATCTAATTGTGATAGGTTATGAAGTGGCTAAAACATTGTTTGGGGATACTTCGGCAATTGGTAAAGACATCCGTTTGTATGGGCAGAAATTTAAGATTGTGGGTGTGCTTAAAAAAATTGGTGACAGAATGATAAGTTTTGGTCCCAATCCGGACAACACTGTTTTTCCTAATCTAAACAAGATACGTTCGTTATATGGAGAGAACAGTGATAAATTTTTACCTGTTATTATAGTAAAGCCCAAAAAAGGAATCGAAGAAGATGCCGTTAAAGGACAGATTGTTCAGAAGCTGAGAAGCAGCAGGGGGTTGAAAAGCGGACAAATCAATAACTTCTTCATTAATTTTTTAAAAGGAGCAACAGATATGCTCGATAACCTTATTGGGCAAATGAATCTAATAGGATGGATTATAGCCGGATTTTCGCTTTTAGTTGGTGGTTTTGGTATAGCAAACATCATGTTTGTTTCGGTAAAAGAACGTACCAATTTAATTGGAATTCAAAAATCACTGGGGGCAAAAAACAGGTTTATTCTGCTGCAGTTTTTATTTGAAGCGATAGTACTTTGTGTAATAGGAGGAATTATTGGTATTTTTCTGGTGTGGATAATTTCAATTGTGCTGACAAATGCTTTGGATTTTGATTTTGTATTGAGTGCATCCAATATTATTTTTGGAACATTTCTTGCGGCGTTCATTGGGTTGCTGGCAGGGATAATTCCGGCAATTTCGGCTTCAAAATTAGATCCTGTTGAAGCTATCAGAAGCGGAATGTAGTTTTTTTGTAAAATATTTAAAAGTGGCTGTGTAAAAAACAGCCACTTGTTTATTGTAAGAAATTCAAATTTTCACCCGGCGCCATCTCTACAGGGAATTCGCCCGCTCTGAACAATCGTGCGGTAAGTTCGCCTCTCAAAAAGACATCGTCATCATAGGCTTCCAGCCAACTTCCCTCACGTAATCCCAATACCGGTATTGTGCTTAGTTTGTGAAACTCATTTATTCTGGTTTCTCTGGTTTCGCCCATGTGTGTGGATCCTTCAATAGGATCTAAATAATGCGGGTTTAAATTGAAATTAATAAAACCCAGAGTATCGAAACTCGGAGGTAAAACAATAGGCATATCATTAGTAGTATTCATAGTCTTTCCGCCTATGTTGCTCCCGGCGCTTGTTCCTAAATAGGGTGTCCCGTTTTGAATCGCATCTTTTAATGAATCAATTAAATTGTACTCATATAGTTTAGAAACCAATAAAAAAGTATTGCCGCCTCCAGTAAATATGGCTTCGGCTTTTTGAATAGCTTCAACTGGATTGCTGAATTCATGGATTCCTTTTACGCTGATGCCGATACTTTGAAAAGCCTGACCGACTTTTGCAGTATAGTCGTCGTATGAAATACCGCTTGGCTGTGCATACGGTATAAATAATAAATTTTTTACACCTTCAAAATGTTTTACTAATGTTGGAAGTAAATATTCTAAATAACTGCCTTCGTATAAAGTCGAAGTACTGGCTAAAATAACTTTTTTCATTGTAATGGATTTGTTTTCAAAGATACAGAATTAACAAATTTTTACCAGTGTTTTAATACTTTGTTGGCAAACATAAATTTTATTTTTACCGTCAATCAATAAACTATGCTAAGAATTGTACTTTTTTTAATGTTTTTAAATTTTAACCTGTATTCTCAAAACCAAAAAATTAACGGAATTGTTGAGTCGGATTTGGGTGTTCATGACGGTGTTTTGGTCGTAAACAGGACCAATAAGCAAAATACATTTACATCAAACGGAGGTCAGTTTGTAATTGAAGCAGATCCGGACGATGTTTTGGTGTTTTCGTCACCTAAAACAGAGCCTTTGGAAATCAGACTGAACAGTAATTCATTCCGCCAGAATCCTTTGAAAATTAAAGTCAGGGTAAAGCCTAGCGAACTGGCTGAAATTAAAATCGTGGATATTTCTGCCAAAAGACTGGGAGTGGTTGATAATAGTGTTAAAACTTATACTCCCGCAGAGCGGAAATTAAGAACGGCAGGCACATTCAAATGGTATAGTCCGCTGTTGATTCCTTTTGGAGGGATGAGTGTTGATGGATTGATAAATCAGATTTCAGGAAGAACCAGCCGTCTTAAAAAAGAAGCTAAAATTGAAAGAAATGAATTTAATCTGGCTAAACTAAAAACAACTTTTCCTGAAGATTTTTATATAAGCACTTTAAGTATTCCGCCTGATTATATTGAAGGTTTTTTGGTTTATGCTTCGGAAAATCCTAAAGTGGTGCAATGTTTGAAGGAAAAAAATAAAAATGTATTACGGTTTGCTTTGACTGATTTGGCTTTTCAGTATAAAGAGTTGATTAGCACAGAAATTAATACCTTTGAAAAATGATGAAACGTTTTTTTTTATTTAGCAGTCTTTTGTTTTTGATGGTCTCGTTTGAGGCACACAAATTTTATGTTTCCATATATCAGATTGATTATGCTTCTGAAAAAAAGATGCTTCAGATAACTTCCAGAATTTTTGTAGATGATTTGAATAAAGTGCTTTCTGAAAAATACAATTCCAAAGTGTTTTTAGGGGAAAAAGAAGAATCTCAAAAAGATATTGATCTGCTGAAAAAATATATGGCTGAAAAATTTAAAATAAAGGTCAACGGTAAATACAAAACAATCAATTTTGCCAATAAAGAAATGGAAGGCAATGTGCTTATTTGCTATTATAATTCAAAAGATGTGGCAAAAATAAAAGTATTGGAAATTGAAAATACAGCGCTCTTGGAATTAAATGATGAACAGCAGAATATTATCCATACCAATTATAACGGGGTTAGAAAAAGTATGTTGTTTTCAGGGTCAAATGTAAAAGGAATGTTAAAGTATTGATAAAAAATATAAGACTCCTGAAAAAGATTTTATTTTTAGCGCGTTCAATCGATAAAAAAAATGAAAAAATTTAAATTCTTTGCTGTTTTCTTTTCTTTGAGTGCAGCAGTTTTGGCACAGAACAATCCATCAAAACCTAAACAGGAAGGGCATACTGATCAAAGTAAATTCCGTCAGATGTATGATTTGATGGCTACTCCCAATATGTACAGAACGGCTTCGGGTGCACCGGGACCGGAATATTACCAGCAGCGTGCGGATTATAAAATTGATATCGAATTGGACGATAAGAATGCACGTTTATCCGGTGTGGAAACCATTACATATACCAACAATGCAAAAGAATCTTTGGATTATTTGTGGATACAGTTAGACCAGAATTATTTTGCAAAAACATCCAAGTCTCCGTTGGTGAAGAGCGAAAGGATAGACCCTGCTATAAGCACAGGAGCCTTTTCGCGGATTTACATGGAAGAAAAATTTGACGGAGGTTTTAAAATAGATTATGTTAAAGATGCATTAGGGCAGCCGGTCTCCTATACGGTTAATGAAACCATGATGCGTATTAATTTAAAAACACCTTTGGCAAAAGGAGAAAAATTCGTTTGTACTATAAAGTGGTGGTACAATATAGGGAACTATATGGTTGATGGCGGCCGTAGTGGCTATGAGCAGTTTCCTGATGGTAACAGATTGTATGTATTGGCTCAGTTTTTCCCTAGAATGGCTGTTTATAATGATGTGGAAGGATGGCAGAATATGCAGTTTTGGGGACAAGGAGAGTTCGCCTTGCCGTTTGGTAACTATGAAGTAAATATTACAGTACCTTCAGATCATATCATGGAAGCAACAGGAGTGCTTCAAAATAAAGCTGAAGTTTATACACCGGCGCAGATGCAAAGATATTTACTGGCCGAAAAAACTTTTGATAAGCCGGTTGTTATTGCTACCCAACAGGAAGCGGTAGAGCGTGAAAAAGGCAGGTCAGATAAAAAGAAAATATGGAGATTCAAGGCGGAAAACGTTCGTGACTTTGGTATTTCCACTTCGCGTAAGTTTATCCTGGATGCGATGGCAGTCCAACTGGGTGGGAAAAACGTGATGGCAACATCTATATATCCTAAAGAAGGAAACCCGCTGTGGGAACAGTATTCTACCAGAATTGTGGCTCATACATTAAAAAGTTATTCATCACATACATTTGATTATCCTTATCCTAAGGCAGTTTCTGTAAATGCACAGGATCAGGGAATGGAATATCCTATGATTTGCTGGAACTTTGGGCGTCCGGATGAGAAAGGTGTAACTTCAGATAGAACAAAATATGGAATGATGGGGGTTATTGTCCATGAAGTGGGGCATAACTTTTTTCCTATGATTGTGAATTCAGATGAGCGTCAATGGACCTGGATGGATGAAGGACTGAATACTTTTCTGGAATATCTGGCAGAAATTGAATGGGAATCGACTTTTCCTGTAGACAGAGGGCCTGCTAAATTAATAGTGCCTTACATGAGCGGAGAGCAGGCCTGGCTGGAACCAATCATGTCAAATTCGGAAGCGATTAAGCAGTTTGGTAACAATGCCTATGGTAAACCTGCTGCCGGATTAAATATTTTGCGTGAAACCATTATGGGACGTGAATTGTTTGATTATGCGTTTAAAACATATGCCAACCGTTGGAAATTCAAACACCCAACACCTGAAGATTTTTTCAGAACTATGGAAGATGCATCGGGTGTGGATTTAGACTGGTTTTGGAGAGGATGGTTTTATACTACCGACTATAATGATATAGGGGTAAAAGAAGTAAAACAGTTTTATGTTTCAAATGAAGAGCCTTCAAGCTATAAAGCCCAGGAAACAACCCGCCGTAACCGTTTTAGAAATTCCGGACCTAAAGTGTATATGGTAGACAGTGCCAGTGCCGATTTTAAACCTGAAATGAATAAAACATTCGAGGTGAAGGAGGTTAAAACTTTGGACGAATATATTACGGCTAATTTTAATGAAGAGGAAAAATCTAAATTAGAGTCTCCTAAATATTTTTATCAGGTTACTTTTGATAAACCGGGAGGATTGGTTATGCCGCTTTTGGTTGAAATTACTTTTGAGGATGGTACAACGGAAAATCATAAATTCCCAGCTCAGATATGGTTGAAAAATGATAAGGAAGCTTCAAGAGTTTTTGCAACAAAAAAAATTATCAAAAAAATAAAAGTAGATCCAAAAGAAGAAACAGCCGATGTAGATACTTCAAACAACTCTTGGCCTAAAGAGGAAGTTAAGTCAAAATTTGAACAATAATAATTAGTTGTTAAAGCTTGTCATTTTGAGCAAACATTAAATCAACTGGATTTTAGCTCTTAATGACAAGTTTTTTTATTTCCTTAACGGTTATAAAAATTATTTCTGATTACCTTTGTAGGGTAAAAAACAGAATCATTATGTTTGGAATAGGAGGAGGCGAATTAATACTTATCATCTTCATTGCGTTGATGCTTTTTGGATCTGAAAAGATTCCTGATATAGCTCGTACTTTAGGTAAAGGAATGGCGCAGCTGAAAAACGCTACCAATGATATTAAATCGGAAATACAAAAAAGTTCTACAGGTCAGGAATTGACTCAACTGACAAACGATTTCAATAAAGAAGTGGAAGGTATCAAACAAAATGTTCAAAATCGGATTTTACAGGATGCACCAACAGAGAATCCTTTGGATATCACTAAAGAAATCAATGAAGTAAAAGAAAATTTTGAAGATTTAACCGGACCTATTAAACGCCAGATGTAATGCTTGAAAAACTAATTCAGCTTGATAGAAATTTACTTGTTTTTTTAAATAGCCTGGGTTCTGAACAATTTGATCCGTTTTGGCTGTTCATTACCAAACAACTGCATCTAACACCTTTTTTTATCGTTATACTTTATCTTGTGCATAAAAAAACAGGTGGTTGGAAGCATTTTTTAATTATTGTTGTAACTATTGCTTTACTGATCACGGTTACCGATCAATTTACCAATCTTGTAAAAAATTCAGTGCAGCGTTTAAGACCTTGTAATGAGCCGGCAATCAATTCAATAATAAGAATAGTTAAGAGCAGCAGTTCATTCAGCTTTTTTTCAGGTCATGCAGCAAACTCAATGGCAAGTACAGTGGTTGTGTTTATGATTTTGAAAAAACATTACAAATATGCCTTCTTACTTTTCTTATTCCCTTTAATTTTTGCTTACAGCCGTATTTATTTGGGATTGCATTACCCTCTTGATATTCTTACCGGTTATACTGTGGGAGCAGTTTTTGGGTATGTGTTTTATAATTTGTATAGAAAGGTATCGCTGAAATATTTTTCTGAAATATTACAAAACCCTACTGACAGTCAACCCATCGCGAATAGGTAATAAAACAGTTTCTACCCGTGGGTCGTCTTTAAGCAGTTGGTTGTATTCGAGTAAGACTTTAGTGCTTTTGTCATTGGCTTTTACTTCTTCAAGTACTTTGCCGCTCCACAACACATTGTCAGATAAAATCACCCCGCCTTTGTTCATCAATGGAACAATCATATGGAAGTAATTGATGTAATTTTCTTTATCGGCATCAATAAAAACCAAGTCAAACTTTTTATTCAATGTAGGAATTATATCCAAAGCATTGCCTAAATGCTGATGCATTTGATTAGCCCATGTTGACTGGTTGAAATATTTTTTTTGGAAATCAACCAATTCTTCATTGTTGTCAATAGTATCCAGTTCACCGTTTTCAACAAGACCTTCGGCAAGACAAAGTGCTGCATAGCCTGTATATGTTCCTATTTCAAGAATATTCTTCGGGCGGATTAACTTGGAAAGCATGCTCAAAACGCGACCCTGAAAATGACCGCTCAGCATTCGGGGCTGTAAAATCTTCTGGTGTGTTTCTTTATTTAAACGGGCTAATAATTCAGGTTCATTCTCACTATGATCAGCAACGTAATTTTCTAAATCTTCTGAAATAAAATGCATATACTTTAAAGTTTTTGTCATCTCGAGCGGAGTCGAGAGACAAAAATACAAATTACAGAACGGATAATAAAAAAAGCGGGAACTTTTACTTTCCCGCCTTTTTCAACTATTTAACCAAACCTTCAATTATTTTCTGAACCGGTTGGATAGATTTGGAGTATTCTATGGTGGGACCTGCCACCCAAACCGTTTTGTACGTGACTTCTGTTGCAGCTTTTGTAACTGCGTTGTTGCCAATCATAAAACGAATGAGTTTAGCCCATTTTTTTAATTTTTTATTGGTGTTTAAAAACCGCTCAAGCCAGTTTAGCTTAGTGCCTATTTTTTGAACATACGGAGTATTGATTACAGTACATGGTGTTCCGGAAATTTTTTCGGTCATGACAATGTCTTTTGCGCCGTACTCTACACAAGCCTGTTTGTATTCCTGTGATACTTTTGATTCTGCCGACGGAATAAATAAACTGCCAACTGAAACTCCTATAGCGCCGGCAGCAATCATTTTGTCTAAATCAGATTTACAGCCTACACCTCCGGCAGAAATTACCGGTAAAGAAGTGTTTTGATCTAACAGTTTTATTAAATCTTCAGGAGAAATTTCCCCCCTGTGACCGCCGGCCTGATTGTTTACCGCTATCAGGGCATCAGCATTAAGACTTTCCACTTTTTTGGCAAATCCTAAATCGGTTACATCACAAAAAACTTTAATCCCAACTTTATGCGCTTCGCGGATAGTTTCTTCCGGACTTCCTAATGAAGTGATGATGAAATCTACTTTCTCTTCGCATAAAACACTAAGTTGATCTTTGTACTTAATATTTGATTTATTTACAATAAGGTTAAATCCAAAACTGCCCCCTTCCGGTTTGTTGGCTTTCAACTCTTTTATTGCGGTTCTTAATTCTTCCAGTGTTCTGTAGTTTAAAGCCGGAATACAGCCTGCAACCCCGGATTTCATTCCTTCGATTACCATGGCCGCGTTGGAAACCAAAAACATTGGTGCCATGATAATTGGGTGTTTTATATCTAATAACTCTGTTAAAGATGGTTTTGCCATTATTAAATCAATTTTATCAAAGATATAAAAAAATTATATGCACGCATATAAAAAATCAATTTTGTTTTAGAATTAAAAAAAGCTTGTCCTTTGTAATTTGAGATTTGCTAATTGGAGTTTGCTATTTGTAATTTGAGATTTGTTATTTATAATTATGATTATCTTTGCAGCATGCAAATGGAAAAGAAAGATATACGGGCACTGACAAAAGATCAACTCCGCGATTTTTTTGTGGCTAATGGAGACAAAGCATTCCGCGGAAATCAGGTTTATGAATGGCTTTGGAGTAAAAAAGCACATAAATTTGAAGATATGACTAATGTTTCCAAGCAGACAAGGGAAATGCTGGAAGCCAATTTTGTAATTAACCATATTGAAGTTGATCAAATGCAGCGCAGTGAAGACGGTACCGTAAAAAATGCGGTTCGTTTGCATGATGGGCTGGTAGTTGAATCGGTTTTAATTCCCACCGAAACCAGAACTACCGCTTGTGTTTCGAGTCAGGTAGGATGCAGTCTGGATTGTAATTTTTGTGCAACAGCCCGATTAAAACGTATGCGTAATCTTGAGCCGGGAGAAATTTATGACCAGGTAGCAGCAATAGATTCTGAAAGCCGTCTGTATTACAATCGTCCGTTGTCCAATATTGTTTTTATGGGGATGGGTGAGCCTTTGATGAATTATCCCAATGTGATGAAGGCAATCGATAAAATTACTTCTCCGGAAGGACTGGGGATGTCGCCTAAACGGATAACAGTTTCTACCTCAGGGGTTTCAAAAATGATAAAAAAAATGGCCGATGATGAGGTGAAATTCAAACTGGCAGTTTCATTGCATTCCGCTATTGAGGAAACCCGAAATCAGATTATGCCGTTTACAAAGAACTTTCCTTTGCCTGAATTACGTGAGGCATTGGAATATTGGTACAGAAAGACCAAAAGCAAAGTGACTTATGAATATGTGGTTTGGAAAGGAATCAATGATGATAAAAAATCAATCGACGCATTGGTTAAATTCTGTAAACATGTACCATGTAAAGTGAATCTGATAGAATACAACCCTATTGATGACGGTGAATTCCAGCAAGCTTCGGAAGAATCAATCAATGCTTACATAAAAGCTTTAGAAGCAAACGATATTGTGGTAAAAGTACGACGCAGTCGTGGTAAAGATATAGATGCAGCCTGCGGGCAGTTAGCGAATAAAGAAGTGTAAAAAAAAAAAGAGGCTTTAAGCCTCTTTTTTTATGGTGTTTGTATTTTAGTTTAAAATTATAGTGTATTCAACACCGTTGAAAGTTAAAACTGCAAGATTGTCACAGTCTCCGTTTCCAAAATCTAAAACTGCAGTACCATAACCTTCAAATTTAACAATACCTTTTACAATGTTATGGCAGTTTAATTTAACAATTACTGGTGATGTAATTGTACTTACTATAGACCATCCTGATGTAGTTGAAGTAGTTGTCCATTGTCCGGTTACACTGTAAACATTGTCTGAATATTCAGGTGTGCTTTGTCCGGCAATAATTTCTGTTGTTCTTGAACCTGTTCTGTGTAAAACTTCCCCGCTTTTAAATGTAGCTGTAAAATCCATATTCATCACTACAATGGCATGGGTTTCAGGATTAGCGGCAGATGTTCCCCAGGAAATTGTAAAAGTTTTGTTTCCAACAATGGTTATGTCATTGTGTGAGAAGTTATCAAACTGATAGTTAACAGTATGTGAGGTAGCGTTTGGTTGGTATACAAAAGAAATAATAATTTTTCCTTTTAAAACATTACCATTTGGAAGGGTACAGCCGGTAGTTGTGCCAAAATCAATTGTTTTTGTAATAGTTGTTCCCGGGCTGATAGTTGTTCCATAAGCAGGAACTCTTGTTACTGTAGCACAACTGGCTACCAAAGAAGTTTGTTGTGTAGTTCTTAAAGTAATACCGTCTTGAGCGGTTAATTGTTCTTCTACAATTGCAGAAATATCTGATCCTGCAGCATCCAATTTGGCAGATGCCGACACTTTATCTTGTTTTACCTGAGGATTATCCACAGCTTCATCTTTGTTGCAACTCGTTAAAAATAAAAACAAGCTTAATAATGCGGTAATAAAAATTTTTGTTTTCATAATTTATGGTTTTGTGTTTAGGGTTAGACTAATATAACGAAAAAAGGTTTAAAATAGTTTTTGTTTTTTCAATTTTCTCGTTAGCTAATTTGTTTTATATTTGAAACGTTAATGGATATTGCTTCTCAAATAAAACAGCCTATAATACAGGAGATGGAACTTTTTGAAAAAAAGTTCCATTCGTCAATGTCTTCAAAAGTCGCGCTGTTAAACCGTATCACCTATTATATAGTTAACAGAAAAGGAAAACAAATGCGCCCGATGTTTGTTTTCTTGACTGCAAAAATGATTTCCGGCGGTGAAGTTTTAGAAAGAACGTATCGAGGAGCCTTGGTTATCGAATTAATTCATACGGCAACTTTAGTGCATGATGATGTTGTGGACGACAGTAACCGCCGTCGAGGTTTCTTTTCTATTAATGCTTTGTGGAAGAATAAAATTGCAGTGCTTGTTGGTGATTATTTGCTTTCTAAAGGGTTACTGCTTTCTATTGATAACGGCGATTTTGATTTACTCCGAATTATTTCTGTGGCAGTACGTGAGATGAGTGAGGGGGAATTACTTCAAATCGAAAAAGCACGCAGATTAGATATAACGGAGGATGTTTACTATGAAATCATCCGTCAGAAAACAGCAACGCTTATTGCTGCATGCTGTTCTTTGGCTGCCTGTTCGGTAAAACCTGATGATACCGAATTAATAGAGCGAATGCGTAAATTCGGTGAATTAATCGGAATGGCATTTCAAATTAAAGATGATTTGTTTGATTATTCTGAGGAAGCTATTGGTAAACCAACAGGAATAGACATCAAAGAGCAGAAAATGACATTGCCGCTTATTCATGTACTTAATAACTGCACTGTAAAAGAAAAAAACTGGTTAATCAATTCAATTAAGAACCATAATAAAGATAAAAAGCGGGTGAAAGAAGTTATTGCTTTTGTAAAACAAAATAACGGACTCGTATATGCTGAACAAAAAATGATTCAGTTCCAGCAGGAAGCACTGCAGCTAATAGGAAACTTCCCTGATTCTTCTTATAAAAAAGCCTTGATTTTAATGGTGAATTATGTGATTGAAAGAAAAAAATAACTTTTTTTTTCATTTGTATGCAACCTTTTTTAAACCGTTCCCGTCTATGTAAATAGAAGGATCGGCAAAAACCTTTTGTTTAAAAAATCAAGCAAAAATAAATTGAAAGTTGTCAGTTTACATCACGAAGAAAAAAAATTGATAGAGCAGGCTATGACTAACAACCGTCATGCACAGCATCAGTTATATTCGAGGTTTGCTCCTAAAATGTTAGGGGTATGCCGGCAATATATTAAGGATTTACAGCAGGCGGAAGATGTAATGATAACCGGTTTTATGAAGGTTTTTACAAATCTTTCAAGTTTTGAGCATAAAGGAAGTTTTGAAGGCTGGATAAGAAGGATTATGATTAATGAATGCATTTCATTTATCCGAGTTAAAAAAGATGTGAAATTTATGGATGATGAATCTTTTGCGGAAGACAGTCATAATTCAATCGAAAGCCAGCTGTCACTTGATGATTTGCAATTCTTGATTGATAATCTGCCTGAAGGGTATAAAATGGTTTTTAATCTGTATGTGATAGAAGGATACAAACATCAGGAAATTGCTAAGATGCTTGGAATAACTGAAGGTACTTCAAAATCGCAATTGTCAAGAGCCAGGGAAGTACTGCAAACCCAAATCCAAAAACTTAAAAACTACAGTTATGGAACCGAATGAATTAGAAAACGAAATAAGAGAAAAACTGGGAAAGAGAGAAATTTTACCTTCCGCACATGCCTGGGACAGATTGGATGCTATGCTTTCGGTTCAGGAAAGTATACCGGAGAAGAAAAGTTTTCCGTGGATGCAAATCGTTGCAGGTGTTATACTTTTTTTAGGGATAGGATATTTTGTATTTAATTCCGAAATAAATACATCTGAAAAAATAAATTCAAATGCTATAACCAAAATTTCAGCTGATACGTTAAAAGAAAATGTAAGTAAAGAAGAAATTGCTGCAACAAATTCTTCGGTTCAAACAAAAAACCAACAGGAAACGATTGTTCAAAAAGGAGCAGATGACGAAGAGAGAATTAATGAAACGAAAACAATACATCAAGTTTCCAAGAGTATTGAATCTGTTATTGAAAAAGAAACTCAAATTGCTCAGAATGATGTAAATAAAGAGGTAAAGAATGAGCAAAAAAATATTGAGGTAAGTAATCAGGCTTTAGCCGAAATAAAAGCACCGGTTGAAAAACCGAAGTTAAAAGTTGATCCCAATGCACTTTTAAATCAGGTGGATGGGGAAATCCAGCTTACATTCCGTCAAAAAGTAATGAAAACAATCACAAAAGGATATAGAGAAGCAAAAGAAGCTGTAGTCAGCAGAAATCAGGAATCATCGATCAATCATTAATCAAAAAACGAATAGTATGAAAAATTTTATTATTTATCTGGGTATTTTAATCCTGACATCAACTGTAGAGTTATTCAGTCAGGAAACATTTGAAGGTAAGGCAAAAGGAATTGCATACCGCATTGAAAAAATCACAAAGGAAGAAAAAGGGTTGCTGAAACTTCAGGTTGAAGAAATAAATAATGAGCTTGAGAAAGGAATTATCAACCGCGATCAAGCCGATGAAAAGAAACTCAAGCTGGCAGAAGCAACTGCGTCTAGAATTGAAAGCCGTGTCGCAGAGGAAGAAGCAAAACTTACTGAGCTTGTAAAAGAAAAAGTTGAGGGAAGAATAGCTTATTTAGACACTACACTTCCTAAAGGAAGAATGTATGGAAAAGGTATAAAAGTAAGAATAGGTGGTGTTGGAGATACAACAAAAGTTTCTGAGAAAAGAACTACTTCTCAATTGGTTTTTGCCGCAGGGGTTAATAATTTAGTGACTGGTAAATCAGTGGCGCATTCTGATTTCAGATATTGGGGTTCCCATTTTTATGAACTGGGATGGACTTATAATTCACGGATCTTGAAAGAAAACAACTTATTGCATTTTAAGTACGGTCTGTCAGTGCAGTATAATAATTTAAGACCAACGGATAATCGTTATTTTGTGGAAAACGGTAAACAGACCGTTTTGCAGACAGCTTCGCAAAACCTGGATGATTCCAGACTGCGGAATGTGAATCTGGTAATGCCTTTGTATCTTGAATTTGACTTTTCTAAAAAGCAGCGGCATAAAGGAAAACCATTTTATCAAACGCATAAAAGTTTCCGTTTAGGATTGGGAGGATTTATCGGGGCAAATGTAAAAACAAAGCAGATTTTGAAATATGAGCAAAACGGACATGATATGACCCTGAAAGAAAAAGGGAGTTTTAACGTGAATGATTTTGTGTATGGTTTGGGGGCTTATTTAGGTTATAAAGAGACGAGTTTGTATGTAAAATATGATTTGAATCCTTTGTTTAAAGATAATCCTGTTGATCAAAACAATATTTCGCTTGGGGTGCGTTTCGATTTTAATTAATTTTTTATTTGGCATAGTTATTGGTAAAAGTGTTTCAGGAATGAAGCACTTTTGTTATAAAATAACAGTTTATCGATTTTTTTTGTTATTTTAAAAAGTAGAAGTACTTTTGTCCTCTTGATTAAGCAGACCCCAAATGAAAAAACAACTTTTAATTGTATTACTGGCTTCAATAGGAGCTATTAATGCTCAGAACAAACAAGGAATAACAGGAGATTTTAACTGGTTTAATAACTGGACTAATTTCAAGCCTAAAACTACTGAATATGGTTCTCCCAGTCAAATTTTAAATGGTGTAGTTACTGAAAACAGGACTTTAAAAAAAGGAACTTATTTAATAATGGGCTCGGTTTATGTACCCAGTGGTGTTACCCTGACTATTGAGCCTGGTACAGTATTACGCGGCGATTCTGATTCTACAGGGACGCTGATTGTAACCAAAGGCGGTAAAATTATTGCCGAAGGGACTGAAACAGACCCTATCGTTTTTACATCCGACAAACCTTCATACGATAGAAAGCCTGGTGATTGGGGTGGCGTTATTATTTATGGTGACGCACCTGTTAACAGACACGGAGGTATGATTTCTTCAATTTATGATTCAAATCCCCTGTATAATGTTTTTGGAGGTACCAGTGAATATGGCAATTCCGGAATACTTAAATATGTACGTATAGAATTTGCCGGAAAAAAAATAAATGAAAAAACCATGCTTAATGGTTTGACTCTTGGGGCTGTAGGTAAGTATACTAAAATTGAATATGTTCAGGTAAGTCATGCAAAAGATGATGCTTTTGAAATAATCGGCGGTGTTTTTGATATGAGTAATATGATTTCATTTCAAAATGCCGATGATGATTTCGATTTCTCTATGGGGACTATATGTACAGTGAACAATTCAATTGCAATCAGAAATCCTTTTATCTCAGATAATACACGTTCCAGAGTTTTCGAAATTGATTCTTATGATAAGATTGAAAATTTTGACCCTACAAAAAAGAAAACGTATGTCAAATTGAATAATGTTACCATGGTAAGTAATGAGGACAATTCAATGGGATTGGTTAAAGAAGCGGTTTCTGTTATGTCTGATTCTTTTCTGGAAATGAATAAATGTGTAGTTGCCGGTTTTGCATCGGTGGTTGCTTTAGATGAAAAGTACCTTAATAAATCTAATTATAAACAGCTGAAAATCTATAATACTGTTATAGATAACTGTAATGAGTTTATTACGAATGAATTGCTGTATAAGTCAAGTGAAGCAACGGATTGGTTCAATGCTTCGGATAAATTAAATTATATGTCCAGAGTGGGTAATATGACATTGTTTAAAAATAACGATATTAAGAAAAAACCCGACTTTAGATTGAAATAACATTGGAAATTCCATTATAATATGAAACGCTTCTTTTTTTGAAGCGTTTTTCTTTTTTAGAAAGTTGTATATTTGATTCCTTTTTCAAAATTTATTGATGATTTCCAAAAGTACTATAGAAACTGTTTTTGAAACTGCCCGGGTTGAGGAGGTGATTGGCGATTTTGTACAGCTTAAAAGAGCAGGTACAAATCTTAAAGGTCTGAGTCCGTTTTCTGATGAAAAATCGCCTTCATTCATGGTTTCGCCGGTAAAACAGATTTGGAAGGATTTCAGTTCAGGTAAAGGAGGCAATGCGGTGACCTTTTTGATGGAGCACGAGCATTTTTCTTATCCGGAGGCTATTCGGTACTTAGCGAAAAAATACAATATTGAAATTGAAGAAACGGTACAGTCTTCTGAGGAAATAGCTGAAGCTAATGATAAAGAGAGTATGTATCTGGTTTCTGAATATGCGCAGAAGTTTTTTCAGGATGTTTTGCTCAATACTGACGAAGGTCAGGCAATAGGATTTTCCTATTTTAAAGAACGCGGGTTTACCACTGATACAATCAAGAAATTTGGTTTAGGATATTCTCCGGAAACCTGGGATGTTTTTACAAAAGAAGCTTTGGGTAAAGGCTATAAACTTGAATTTCTTGAAAAAACCGGATTGACAATTTTAAGGGAAGACGGACGTCATTTTGACCGTTTTAAAGGTCGTGTGATGTTTCCTATACATAGTATGTCGGGGCGTGTGCTGGGTTTTGGAGGACGTATTTTGACTAATGACAAAAAAGTCGCTAAATATGTTAATTCACCCGAAAGTGAAATTTATCATAAGTCAAAAGTGCTGTATGGGATTTTTTACGCTAAACAGGCAATTGCCAAACTGGATAATTGTTTTTTATGTGAAGGATATACTGATGTCATTCAGCTGCATCAGGCAGGCATCGAAAATGTAGTGGCTTCTTCAGGTACTGCTTTGACGCCGGACCAAATCCGCCTTGTAAACAGACTGACAAAAAATATTACGGTGCTTTTTGATGGGGATGCCGCTGGTTTAAGAGCTTCAATCCGTGGTATTGACCTGATTCTTGAAGAAGGTATGAACGTGAAAGTCTGTACATTTCCTGACGGAGATGATCCTGATAGTTTTGCTAAAAAAACGCCTCATGATGAGTTGGTGAAATATTTGCAGGATAATGCAAAGGATTTTATTCAGTTCAAGGCTTCTTTGCTGATGAAGGAAGCTAATAATGATCCTATTAAAAAAGCGGACCTGATCAGGGATATGGTTACAAGTATCTCAAAAATACCTGATAGAATCAAACGTGAAGTGTATATTCAGGAATGTTCCAGGATTATGGATATTTCTGAAGATGTTTTGTTTAATACTTTGGCGCAGCTTACTCAAAAAGATCTGGCTGATGCAAATAAAAAGTTTAAACAGGAGCAAAAAGAAAAAGCTTTTGAAGTTGTTAAAAATGAACAGCTTGCTGTAAATTCAAAAGTTGATGTACAATACCAGTTGGAAAAAAGGATTATTGAAATTTTACTTTTATATGGAGCTGCTCAGGAAGATTTTGCGGATTATTTGTACAAAGCCTCTGATGACGGTGAGGTAAAAGAAGTAAAAGAAATCAATTCCTATAAAGTTTTTCAGCGTATTTATATGAGTCTGCAGGAAGATGAGGTAGAATTGGCAAATCCTGTTTTTCAGGAAATTTACAACAATTTAATTGCTTATTTCAACCAAAATGAAAAGTTTGAAATTGAGCAGTACTTAATGCAGCTTTCTCCCGAAATGTCTCAGGAAGTAACTTCTATTTTGATGGAAGATGAAAATATGGCGTTGCATAATTGGGAAGTAAAACAGATTTATGTAAAACAAAAAGACCAGACCATCAGTCAGTATGTTACAGAAACGATTCTTAGTTTACGTTGGTTTTTAGTCAACAAAATTATTGAAGAAATGAAATTGTCTATCACCAATCAAGAGACTGCTGATAATACCGATACGCTTTCAATGGTGATTGATTATTCCAAGCTGGTCTTGAACTTTTCAAATAAGCTGGGAAGGGTAATGTCCAGATACAGCTAGTTTTTCTGTATTTTTCTGGTTACAAAGTAAGTGCCAGTGCTGTTTTTGAGTTTTCCGTTTAACAAATAAATCCCTGATGGAATTGGTGATTTAAAATTTATTTCCAAGTTGTTTTCACCAAAAGTAAGGTTGTCAAATTGTAAATATTCTATAGTTTTTCCGGTATAATCTATAAGGGCAAATGACATGTCTCCGGGTTCTTTTAGGTATAACTTCAAGGATATGCCTGATGTAAACGGATTTGGATATATGCTGAAGAATAAAATCTGGCTGTTATAATCATCTGTGTCCAATGTTAGTTTGCAGTTGGAATTGCAGCCATCACCGTCAATCAGATTGCCATCGTCACAATCTTCACCATTTGTTATTATTCCGTTGCCGCAGGAAGTTAATTTGCAGTTGTTGTCACAGCCGTCACCGTTAGTCAGGTTTTTATCATCACATTGTTCAATGTCATTTTTGGTGCCGTCTCCGCATCGGTTGGGAATTTCGCAAATTAGACCTGTAATGTAGTTAGTCATATTGCAGTCAGTATCTGACCAGGAGCCATTGTTGGATGTTACGGCTAAACAATCGCCGTTACCGGTACTGTTAATATCATTGTTTGGCTCGCCGGAAGTGAATTTTGAATAGGAAAAAGGTTCGGCAGTAACCCATTTAAAAGTTCCTTCTGTTTCAATATCGTTACCGCCAATCCATTGTTTTCCCAGTATTATAGAATTAATTATATTGGCTTCTGAATTGTTTGCAATTGTGGTTAAATAACCGTTTAAAGAAGTGCAGTAATTTTGTGCTTCCTGCCAGGTGAAAACTTTAGGTTCTATTGAAATATAACAATTGCCAGTGTCCTGATTGGTTATAAAAACACTTCCGTCAGGATATTTTTGAGAACTGCATATTACTCCCAGCCGGCATTTTCTGGTACACCCGTCAGTGTTTAAATTGTTGCCGTCATCGCATTGTTCTCCGTTTTCGATAATTTTATTGCCACAGGTGGGGGCAATGTTCTTTTTAGTGATACTGCTTGATTTGCCGGTAAGAAAATCATGAACTTTTTCAATTGGACTATATCCTTTCAGAACTTCAGGTTTATTGGGATTATTGTCTGATTTCAGTATAGTTGGAACCGAATTGATTTGGTAAAATTGAATGATCGGGTTGTTTTTTTCTTCGGTTATGTCAATCAGTGTTACGTTAAAAGACGTTTTTATATAAGCAATAGTACTGAAACTATTGCTTATATCTTTATCCATTTGCTGACAATAAGTACAGTCAGGTCTGTAAAAAATTATTATAGACTTGTTTTTTTTGGTATCGGTTTCCAAATATGAAAACAAACCCTCGTTTGCTAAACACTGCAATGAGAGTATAGCAAATACTGTAGAGAGTATTTGTTTCATAACTTTTAAGTTAAAAGTTATACTATTTCCAAAGTTTTTGCTTTGTTTACAAGATCTACCAAATTTGTGACATTCAATTTAGCCAATAATCTTAATTTGTAAGTACTGATGGTTTTTTCGTTAAGATTTAAAGCTTCAGCCACTTCTTTGTTCTTTTTCCCGTTAGATAAATAACGTAAAACTTCAATTTCGCGAGAGGATAATTTTCTGTATAATCTTTCTGATTTAGATTGTTTTGATATCATTGCCATGTTGCGTTTTACAGCTTCGCTGAAAATTACCGCCCCACGATTTACCTTAATAATTGTAGAAGCTAATGTTTCTAATTTTTCCGATTTCTCTACAAATGACGACACCCCCGCTTTGATTGCATTAGGTGCGTAAACCTGTTCGTTCAGATTTGAAAATAAAACTATTTTTAATTTCGGATGATTTTGCAGTAGCGTTTTAATTGCATTAATGCTAGATAACCCATTTAATTCCAAATCCATTACTAAAACATCAATTTCTTTTCGTTTCAGCATTTCCTCCACCATTTCAAAGTTGTCAATAATTCCTACGAGTGAAATATCTGAATGTTCTTTGAAATATGACTTAATTCCATAATGCACGACCGGATGATTATCCGCAAGACCTATCTTTACCATACTCCAACCATTTAAAATTTGTGTAAGTACAAATTTACAAAATAAAATGTTAAAAACAGGAAGATGAAAATGATTTTATTTGAATTCTTTAGGAATTAAACAAACGGGTATTGGATTCATCTTGTGCTGGTTAATGGCGTTTAATCGCTTGTAAATATTGAATACCTCTTTCTCTCTGCCTGAAAAGTTTTCTGAAGTTTTTCCTTCTTCCATTTGTTTCATCGCCCATTCCAATTCTTCATAATCGGCCCCAAGCTGGTCTTCGTCGCTGCGGTCATCGCCAAAAAGTCCGTCTGTAGGCTTTGCCTCCAGGATGGATTGCGGAACGCCTACATGTTTTGCCAACGCCCTTACATCACTTTTAAGTAAATCGGCTATCGGGCTTACATCTACACCGCCATCACCGTATTTTGTAAAGAAACCTACTCCAAAGTCTTCTACTTTGTTTCCTGTTCCTGCAACTAATAATCCATTTAATCCAGCAAGGTAATACAGCGAAAGCATTCTTAAACGAGAGCGTGTATTAGCTAAAGAAAGGTGTAGCTTTGCTTCATTGTCTGAAGTAGGTACTTCTGCTTTAAAAGTTTTAAAAACAGGTGTTAAATCAATACGCGTGTCAGATACGTTTGGGAAGCGTTTTTTTAATTGGTTAATGTGTTCGTAAGCTCTAAAGACATGGCTTTGCGCTTGATAGATAGGCATTTCGACACATAAAGTTGGTAGTCCTGTTTGTGCACATAATGTAGAAGTTAATGCTGAGTCAATTCCGCCTGAAATTCCAATCACGAAACCGTTGACTTTTGCATTTTCAGCATAGGTTTTCAGCCAGTTGACAATATGTTGATTTACTTTTTCTGCATTAATTGTGCTAATTTTTTGCATAACGATGATAGTATTAAAAACGGATGTATATTTGCAAAAATAATAATTTTAGGCAGATTCCGTTTCTGCTCAAAAGGTATTACATCTATTCCATGAAGAAATTTTTAGCACTGGCATTAGTTTGCTTAACCATAGGTTCTTGTAAAAAGAACGATAAAATTCAGGACGAAGCGGAAGAAATGAAAGTTTCGGTTGAAATTGAACGTTACGACAAGGCTTTTTTTAGTTCAAAACCTGCTGATTTGCCAAAGTTAAAACAGCAATATCCGTATTTCTTTCCAGAAACGGTATCTGATTCTGCTTTAGTTGAAAAAATGACAAATCCGCTTTGGAGACAGTTGTATGCGGAAGTGGAAAAGCGGTATGATAATTTTGATCTTGAAAAAGAAGGGATAGAAGATCTTTTCAAATACATCAAATATTATTACCCTAAAACGCAAATCCCTAAAGTGGTAACGGTAATTCAGGATATGGATCCGGAATATAAGGTTATTTATTCACCGGAGAAAAATATGCTGATTATTTCTCTGGAATTGTATTTGGGTAAAGAGCATAAGTTTTATGAGTATCCTGATTATCTGAAGAAAACTTTTGAACCTGCACAGATGATGCCGGATATTGTGGATGCTTTTTCTTTTTATAAAGTAAAACCGCCAACAGACAGGGATTTCCTGTCGCAAATGATTTATGCGGGGAAAAAGTTGTATTTAAAAGATGTTTTACTTCCAAAAACTTCAGATGAAGATAAAATTTGTTACACCACAGAAGAATTGAAATGGTGTGAGGAAAATGATGAAAATATGTGGCGCTTTATGATTGAACAAAAAATGCTGTATGATACCAATCCTATGCTGGTTACGAAATTGATTGCTCCCGCGCCATTCTCAAAGTTTGGTTTGGATAGCGATAATCAAACGCCGTCTCGTGTGGCAACATGGATAGGCTGGCAGATAGTAAAGGCTTTTATGGAAAATAATGATATACCAATGCAGCAGATGATGCTGATGGATGCGAAAGAAATTTTTCAAAAATCGAAATATAAACCTGTAAAAAATTAAATTATTAATTGCAATATGCTGTAAGCTATAAGCTATAAGCTGCTCAGTTTTTGCTTAATGCCTATTGCCTATTGCCTAAAGCATAAAAAATGGCAGTTACAAAAACATCAGATATAAATTTTAAAATATCATTAGACGAAAACCAGGTTCCTGAAAAATTGCACTGGACTGCAAAAGACGGAGGTGTGGAAAATGAAGAAGCAAAAGCTTTTATGTTGAATATTTGGGACAGCAACGCAAAAGAAACTATGCGTATTGACTTGTGGACAAAAGATATGCCGGTTGATGAAATGAAAATCTTTTTTCATCAGACTTTGGTAGCTATGGCAGATACTTTTGAACGTGCTACTGCCGATGAAAAAATGAGTGCTACTATGCGTGATTTTTGTGAGTATTTTGCGGAGAAGCTTGATTTAAAAAAGGAATAAAAAAGTCGCCCTAAAAGGCGACTTTTTTATATAAAATTCTCGTTACTTTTGAAAATTTCCTGATTTACTGCATCAATATATTCCAAAACGGTATCCCTGCCTGTGTTTTCCAATGATGATGTTACGAAATACTGTGGCATTTCCTCCCAGTTGTTAGCTAATAATGCCTTGCGGTATGCGGCAACATGTTGTTCTATTTTTCCTTTGCTTATTTTATCTGCTTTTGTAAAGATGATGCAAAAAGGAACGCCAGTTTCTCCTAAATAAGTAATAAACTCTAAATCTATTTTCTGGGCTTCATGACGTATGTCAATCAGTACAAAAGCACAAACCAGCTGTTCGCGTTTTTCGAAATAATCAGTAATGAATTTTTGGAAAACTTCTTTTGTTTTTTTGGAAACCCGTGCATAGCCATAGCCTGGTAAATCTACTAGAAACCAGTTGTTATTTATCTTAAAGTGATTAATTAGCTGTGTTTTTCCCGGTCTTGCTGATGTTTTTGCTAGGTTCTTATGATTGGTCAGCATGTTGATCAGAGAAGATTTGCCAACATTGGATCTTCCTATAAAAGCATATTCAGGTAAACGCTCAGGCGGGCATTTGCTTACAATAGAATTGCTTATGATAAACTCAGCGGTATTTATTTTCATGTTTTTATAAAATAAATTCCCCTCTTGTGAAGGGGAAATGTTATTATTTATGTTCTGCTTTATTTTCTAACCATTCTTCAAGAATTCGGTTGAATTCATCAGGATGTTCCATCATGGCAGCATGACCACATTCGTCAATCCAGTATAAGGTTGAGTTGGGTAGTAATTTGTGGAATTCTTCTGCAACATCCGGAGGTGTTACTTTGTCCTGTTTTCCCCAAATAATACCTGTTGGAACATGCATTTTTGGTAAATCCTTTGCCATGTTGTGGCGAATAGCGCTTTTGGCAATAGTTAATGTTTTTAATAGTTTGATGCGGTCATTTACTGTGTCATAAACGTCATCAACAATTTCTTTGGTCGCTATGGCAGGATTGTAAAATACGTCTTCGGCTTTTTTCTTGATATATTCATAATCACCACGTTTTGGGTAGCTTTCTCCCATTGCGCTTTCGTACAATCCTGAACTTCCTGTAATTACTAATCCGCAAACTTTTTCAGGGTATAATTTTGTGAAATATAAAGCAATATGGCCGCCCAATGAATTTCCAACTAAAACAACTCTGTCGTAGCCTTTGTAATTAATGAAATTCTTTAAATATACAGCAAACGACTTTACATTGGTTTTTAAAATGTTTTGTGTGTATAAAGGCAATTCAGGAATTACCACCTTGTATCCTTTTTTTGGGAAATAATCAGCAACTCCGTCAAAATTGCTTAATCCGCCCATTAATCCGTGTAAAATTACAATTGGAGTTCCTTCTCCTGCTTCAAAATATTTGTATTTACCGTCTTGTATTAAATTCTCCACGCTTTAATGTTAGTGTTTGTTTTATTTCACAAATATAATAGATAAATACGAAAAATGAATTTTTTGCTCTTTATAAGGGTGTTTTTTGTTGTTGAAAACCCGTCATCTTTTGGAATCACCTTAAAACGCACTTGTTTTCAAAGATTAGGGTTTTAAAAAGTTAAAACTTATCAACAAAGTGGTAGTTTGTGGTAAAATGTGGTAAAATTATTTCTATATTTGTCTTTAATCAGTGTAAAGTGTAACTCATTGAATACCATAGTAGGAACATACGAATGTAAGGCAGATTCTAAAGGCAGGTTGATGTTACCGGTGGCTTTAAAGAATCAATTGGCTGCATCGCTGCAGGATGGGTTTGTGTTAAAGCGATCTGTTTTTCAGCAATGTTTGGAATTGTATCCTATGTCTGAATGGAATTTAATGATGCAGAAAATCAATAAACTGAATCGTTTTGTTAAAAAGAACAATGATTTTATCCGTCGATTCACTGCAGGTGTTCGGGTAATTGAGATTGATGCGACTGGAAGATTGTTGATTCCGAAAGATCTGGCTGTTTTTGCTTCAGTGACAAGTAATGTGGTGTTGTCTTCGGCAGTAAATATTATAGAAATCTGGGATAAGGATTTGTATGAAAAGGCAATTGATGATTCGGTTGGTGATTTTGCTGATTTAGCTGAAGAAGTAATGGGTGATTTTAATTTTGATGACAATGGAATATCATAATCCGGTTTTATTAAAAGAAACGGTTGATGGTTTGAATATCAAGCCGGATGGAGTGTATGTGGATGTGACGTTTGGTGGTGGAGGACATTCCAGAGAGATTTTGTCCCGCTTGGGGCCAAATGGAAAGTTATTTGCTTTTGATCAGGATGAGGATGCCTGGGCAAATGCCATAGATGATCCTAGATTTACTTTAATCAAAGAAAATTTCAGGTATATAAGAAATTTTCTCCGCTTCAACGGAATTCGGAAAGTAGATGGAATTCTGGCGGATTTAGGGGTTTCCTCTCACCAGTTTGATGTGCCGGAAAGAGGATTTTCGACGCGGTTCGAAGGCGAGTTGGATATGCGGATGAGTAAAAGAAACGAATTAAGTGCATATACAATAGTTAACGAGTACGACGATAAGGAATTACGTCGTATTTTTTTAGAATATGGTGAGCTTAAAAATGCTTCGGCTTTAGCAAGAACAATTGTTGAGGCCAGAGAAAAAGAACGAATTGTAAATACAGAGGATTTAAAACAGGTTCTGTCAAGATATTTACCGGCTCATAAAGCAAATAAGATTTTGGCGCAAATCTATCAGGCTATCCGTATTGAGGTTAATCAGGAGATGGAGGTTTTAAAAGAATTTTTAGAGCAATCTCTTGAGGTTTTAAATGCAGGGGGTAGATTGAGTGTGATATCGTATCATTCTTTAGAAGATAGATTGGTGAAACGCTATATGCGAAACGGTATGTTTGAAGGAGAGCCTGAACGCGACATGTTTGGTCGATTTGAGGTGCCTTTTAAAATTATTGAAAAGCTAATCGTTCCTACAGAAGAAGAAATTAAAGTAAATAACAGAGCGCGCAGTGCAAAGCTGCGTGTAGCTGAAAAAATATAGTGATCAATTTGCTTAAGGCTTCTTGATCAATGCGGATAATTATAATATGAAAAACAAAATATTCAACATATTAAAAGCGAGATTTCTTCTGAATGAAGATGCATCAAAGAATTGGGTATTTATTCTTTTTTTATTGGTATTGGCAATTATAATGATTGCAAATACGCATAGTTATGAAAAGAAAGTTTTCCGCATAGCCGAATTGAATAATGAAGTGAAAGAATTGCGTTCTGAATTTGTAGACAGACGTTCGGAATTGATGAAAATAAAAATGGAATCGACTGTTGCCGAAAAAATGGCTGAAAAGGAAATTGTTCCTTCATCGGTTCCACCAAAAAAAATTAAGGTAGCAAAAGAAAAATCAGCTTGGGAAAAGCTATGGCAGTAGAAAATCGTAACATATTAAAACGTGTTTATGTAATTGCATTATTAATTTTAATAATGTCAACTGCTGTGGCTGTTAAGTTAAGTAATATTCAATGGGTTGAGGGTGATTACTATCGTAAATTGGCAAAGGAACGTACTATTAAAAACTTTGTAATTCCGGCTAATAGAGGAAATGTATACTCATCTGATGGTAGTTTGCTGGCAACTTCAATTCCGGAATATACGATCCGTTTTGATGCATTGGCACCATCACAGGAAAACTTTGATAAATATGCTGAATCATTGGCTGATTCACTTTCATTGATGTTAAAAAAGTCAAGTGGATCAATCTTGAATGAATTAAGAAAAGCGAGAGCCAATAAGAACAGATACATGTTGGTTGCCCGTAAATTGAGTTATACACAGCATGCTGCAATAAAAGGTTTTCCCTTGTTCAACTTGGGAGCTTATAAAGGAGGGATTATCATTGAACAAGAAACAGTGCGTGAGCATCCAATAGGTAAAATAGCGGCACGTACTATTGGCTATGAAAGATTTGATGAAAATGGCAAACTATTGCCTGTAGGTATAGAAGGTGCTTTTGGTAAATATTTAAACGGTAAAAATGGAAAAATATTAAAACAAAAAATTGCTAAGGGACAATGGAAACCTATCCGTGATAACAATGAGGTTGAGCCAATTGATGGTTTTGATGTTGTTTCTACAATTGATGTATATATCCAGGATATTGCACATCATGCTTTGTTAAAGCAATTGGAAGAATATGAAGCGGATCATGGTTGTGTTGTGGTAATGGAAACTAAAACCGGAAATGTAAAAGCTATTTCAAATCTGGGGAGAAGTAAAGAAGGTACTTATTATGAAACCATAAACTATGCGGTTGGTGAATCTCATGAACCTGGTTCTACTTTTAAATTAGTCGATTTAATAGCACTTCTTGATGATAAAAAAGTTGATACTAGTGAAGTTTACAATACCTACGGCGGAGTAGTAGTATATAAAGGAAAAAAAGTCCGTGATTCACATGAAGGAGGTTATGGAAAAATTTCACTAGGACGTGGATTTGAGGTTTCTTCAAATACAGTGTTGGTACAGGCGGTTTATGAAAATTATAAAGACAACCCAAAACAGTTTGTAAACCATATCAATAGTATGGGATTAAACAAGCCATTAGGTTTGCCGTTTAAAGGAGAGGGTATTCCTAGAATACCACAACCCGGTCAGAATGGCTGGAGCGGAATCTCTCTTCCTTGGATGGCATTTGGTTATGGAGTTTCTGTGACGCCATTACAAACGCTGACATTATACAATGCTATTGCTAATAATGGAGTAATGGTGAAACCAAAATTCGTTCAGGAAGTAAAAGAATGGAATAAGACCATCAAAAAGTTTGATACCGAAATTATAAATCCTAAAATCTGTTCTGAAGAGACTTTGAATAAAGTAAAAGCGGTTTTGAAGAATGTGGTAAAAAAAGGAACGGCTTCAAAATTATATTCGAAAGATTTTTCAATGGCAGGTAAAACAGGTACAGCTCAGGTTGACTATCACAAAGGAGATGTGGAGATGTATTATGCTTCCTCTTTTACAGGATATTTTCCAGCTGAAAATCCTAAATATTCTTGTATTGTAGTGGTACATAAACCGAATACATCAAAGAATAACTATTATGGCGCAGATGTGGCTGGTCCTGTTTTTAAAAGAATTGCCCAAAAGGTTTTTACAGATGTTCCTTCAACGGATCAAGTGAAGAATTTGAAAAAGAAAATTTCAAATCAGGAAAAAAGTTATGTGACCTACAACGAAAAGTTAAATAAAAAACCTTCGGTTATTCCTAATTTAAAAGGAATGCCGGGTATGGATGCTGTTGCTTTACTTGAGAATCTTGGGATGAAGGTAAAAGCTGTAGGTTTTGGAAAAGTAAAGAAGCAATCTATTCAGGCCGGACAGCCTATCATTAAAAATAATGTAATTGTTTTAGAATTATCATAAATGGATTTAAAAGAAATACTATATAAAGTTGCTATTGATGCAGTTCATGGTTCTACAGATGTGGAAGTGAACAACATTCATTTTGATTCTCGAAAAATTGAGAACAATGATGTGTTTGTTGCGATCAAGGGAACCGTTTCAGATGGTCATGCATTTATTGATAAAGCAATAAGTTTAGGTGCTTCGGTAATTGTTTGTGAGCATTTGCCGGAAATTATTTTGTCTCAGGTTACTTATGTAAAAGTGAATGATGCTAATGAAGCCCTGGCACATTTGGCTACCAACTTTTATGATAATCCTTCGCAAAAGCTAAAATTGGTTGGCGTGACAGGAACAAATGGGAAAACAACCATTGCTTCTCTTTTGTACCAAATGTTCAAAAAAGCAGGTTTCAAAGTTGGTTTGTTGTCTACAGTTAAAATTATGGTGGATAATGTTGAGCATAAAGCTACGCATACGACGCCGGATTCTTTGACGATAAATAATTATATGAGCCAAATGGTTGAGGCTGGTTGTGAGTATTGTTTTATGGAGGTCAGTTCTCACGGAATCCATCAAAAACGTACCGAAGGGTTACAGTTTGCAGGTGGTGTTTTCACGAATCTGTCGCACGATCATTTGGATTATCATGCTTCGTTTGCTGAATACCGTGATGTCAAAAAATCATTTTTCGATCATTTGCCAAAATCAGCTTTTGCACTAACAAATATAGACGATAAAAATGGAGCAGTAATGCTTCAAAATACGCAGGCAAAAAAATTAACCTATGCGTTAAAAACGTATGCCGATTATAAAGCAGTAATCCTGGAAAATCAATTAGCAGGCTTGCAGTTGAAAATTAATGATCAGGAAGTTTGGACACGATTGATAGGTACTTTCAATGCTTATAATTTATTGGCTATTTACGGTGTGGCAGTTGAGTTAGGAATTGAAAAAATTGAAGCGCTTCGATTGCTTTCTGAATTGGAAAGTGTTTCGGGTCGATTCCAATTTATTGTTTCAAAAGAAAAAATTACGGCTATTGTAGATTATGCACATACACCTGACGCTTTAGAAAATGTTCTGAATACTATTAATGATATCCGTACTAAAAATGAACAATTAATTACTATTGTAGGTTGCGGTGGTGACAGGGATAAAACGAAACGCCCTATTATGGCACAAATTGCAACTGAAATGAGTTCAAAAGTAATTCTGACCTCTGATAATCCAAGAACAGAAGATCCTGTGGTTATTATCGAAGAAATGGAAGCGGGAATTTCTGCAGAGAATTTTAAAAAATATACTTCTATTCTGGACAGAAAACAGGCTATCAAAATGGCTTGTCAAATGGCTGAAAAAGGGGATATCATTTTAATTGCAGGTAAAGGTCATGAAACTTATCAGGAAGTAAACGGAGTACGTCATGATTTTGACGATATGAAAATTGTAAAAGAAATTTTAGAAAAATTAAACAAATAACCAAATAAACTATGTTGTATTATTTATTTGAATACTTAGACAAAGTACTTGATGTTCCCGGAACAGGAGTATTTCAATACATTACGTTCCGTTCGGCAATAGCGATTATTATGTCGTTGCTCTTATCAACCATTTATGGTAAAAGGGTGATAGGTTATTTGCGTCGCCAGCAAATTGGAGAAACCGTTCGTGAATTAGGTCTTGAAGGACAGACTCAAAAAGCGGGAACGCCAACAATGGGGGGTGTTATCATTATATTTTCAACATTAATTCCTGTATTGTTGTTGGCAAGATTGGATAATATTTATGTGATTTTGCTTATTATATCAATGATTTGGATGGGGTTAATCGGGTTTTTGGACGATTATATTAAAGTATTCAAAAAAGATAAAGAAGGGTTAAAGGGGATTTTTAAGGTAATAGGCCAGATTGGACTTGGAGTTTTTGTTGGAGCTACATTATACTTTCATCCTCAGGTAACTATTCGCAATAGTGCGCCACAAACTAAAATTGAGATTAACGATACTCAAAATACAATCAGACCGATAATGATTGAAGAAAAATCTACAGCGACTACCATTCCATTCTTCAAAAACAACGAATTTGATTATGCGGAATTATTGTCGTGGACGGGGGATGATTATCGTGATTATGCATGGTTGATTTTTATTCCGGTGGTTATCTTTATTATTACTGCTGTTTCTAACGGAGCTAATCTTACAGATGGAATTGACGGACTTGCTGCAGGAACTTCAGCAATTTCAGTTGTCGCCCTTGGTGTATTCACATTTGTTTCGGGGAATATTATATTCTCCAATTATTTGAACATTATGTTTATTCCTCATTCAGGGGAAATGACCGTTTTTATAGCTGCATTTGTAGGGTCTTTGGTTGGTTTTTTATGGTACAACAGTTATCCGGCAGCTGTATTTATGGGAGATACGGGAAGTTTGACAATTGGCGGGGTGATTGCTGTATTGGCTATTGCGGTGCGTAAGGAAATGCTGATACCGGTAATCTGCGGCATCTTCCTGGCAGAGAATTTATCGGTTGTATTACAAGTAGCTTATTTTAAATATACTAAAAAGAAATACGGTGAAGGACGCCGCATCTTTTTAATGTCTCCTTTGCATCATCATTATCAGAAAAAAGGATACCACGAGAGTAAAATTGTAACGCGTTTCTGGATTGTGGGAATTTTACTGGCTATTGTTTCAATTGTAACCCTGAAATTAAGATAATCTATGCGACTAGTAGTTTTAGGAGGTGGAGAAAGCGGTGTAGGTACTGCTATCCTAGGGAAGAAAAAAGGATACGAAGTTTTTGTGTCTGATTTTGGAAAAATAAAAGATACATATAAGGAAGTTTTACTGCTTCATAAAATCAAATTCGAAGATGAAAAGCATACCGAAGATTTGATTTTAAATGCAGATGTGGTGATGAAGAGCCCGGGGATTCCTGAGAAGGCTCCCATAGTGAAAAAGCTGCTGGAAAAAAACGTTCCTATACTTTCTGAAATCGAATTTACAAATCAGTTTACTGATGCTGTAACTGTAGGGATTACCGGGAGTAATGGTAAAACGACCACTACAATGCTGACTTACCATTTGCTGAAACAAGCAGGATTGAATGTGGGTCTGGCCGGTAATATAGGTAAGAGCTATGCATGGCAGGTTTCTGAAGGGAAATATGATACTTATGTTTTGGAATTGAGCAGCTTTCAGCTGGATGGAGTGGAAACTTACAAGCCGCACATAGCTGTAATTACGAATATAAGTCCGGATCATTTAGACCGATACGAATATAAATACGAAAATTATATCGCTTCAAAGTTCAGAATAACAATGAATCAAACAGAAGAAGACTATTTGATTTATGATGCCGATGATGAAGCGATTAACAACTGGTTGAAAAATAATACAACCAAAGCAAAACTGGTTCCGTTTTCAATTTCACAAAAATTAGAATACGGAGCATATTTAGAAAACGATACAATAAAATTCAAAATAACAAACGAATCATTTGATATGCCAACAAATCAATTATCATTAGAAGGAAAACACAATGTTAAAAACGCCATGGCAGCAGCAACTGTTGCGCAATTATTAAAAATCAGAAAAGATACTATTCGAGAAAGTTTATCTGATTTTCAAGGGGTGGAACACCGTTTGGAAAAGGTGTTGAAAATTAACAATGTGCAGTATATCAATGATTCAAAAGCGACTAATGTCAATGCAACTTTCTTTGCTTTAGACAGTATGATTACACCAACTGTTTGGATTGTGGGAGGTGTTGATAAAGGAAATGATTATGCTGAATTGCTGCCGTTGGTTAATGAAAAAGTAAAAGCGATTATCTGTCTGGGAATTGATAATAAAAAAATCATTGACACATTTGGCGGGATAGTGGATGAGGTGGTTGAAGCAACTTCAATGAATGATGCTGTAAAATTTGCTTACCGCATGGCTGAAAAAGGAGATACTGTTTTGTTGTCACCGGCTTGCGCAAGTTTTGATTTGTTTGAAAGCTACGAAGACAGAGGCCGTCAATTTAAAGTTGCGGTTCAAAATTTGTAAAAGTTATATGCAGTAGGCAATAAGCCTTAAGCAGTGTTTAAATCGGTCTAAAGCTTATTGCTTAAGGCTTAAAGCGGAGAAAAATGAAACAATTACTACATAACTTAAAAGGAGATAAAGTCATTTGGACCTTCGTGTCCCTTTTGGCGTTGTTTTCGTTTATGCCGGTGTACAGTGCAAGTAGTAATTTGGCATATTTGGGAAGAGGGACAGGGAATACCTTAGTGTATCTGCTAAAGCATTTTCTGCATTTATTACTGGGTTTCTCAATAATGTATGGAGCGCATAAAATTCCGTATCATTATTTCAGAAGTTTATCCAGAATCTTGTTGCCGTTAACATGGGTGCTGTTGTTGTATACCCTGTTTAAGGGTACAGTTATAGAAGGAGCCAATGCGAGCCGCTGGATTCAGTTGCCGTTAGGGATTTCATTCCAGCCATCTGCATTTGCAGCCATGACATTGTATATCTATGTTGCCCGTTATTTATCAAAAACAGAAATCGAAGAAATGACTTTTCAAAAATCGTTTGTGTCATTATGGATTCCTGTTTTTGTTACTGTAGGATTAATATTTCCAGCCAACTTTTCCACAGCCGCACTAATATTCTCCATGGTGATGATACTGACGTTTATTGGCCGGTATCCTATAATAAACAGCGCGATAATTTTGGGAATGGGACTTGGAGCGGCTTTGTTTTTTATTGTATTGGTAAAAGCTTTTCCTGACGCCTTTCCTAACCGTGTAGATACCTGGATGAGCCGTATCGATAATTTCATGTCGGATAAGTCGGATCCTGACGAGGATTACCAAATTGAAAAGGCAAAAACAGCTATAGCAACCGGTGGTATATATGGTCTGGGGCCGGGAAAGAGCGTACAGCGTAACTTTCTTCCCCAGTCGTCATCCGATTTTATTTTTGCCATTATTATTGAAGAGTTTGGTCTGGCAGGAGGTTTTGCTATTATTTTCCTGTATCTGATGCTGTTTATACGGTTTATAATTGCGTCCTACAAAGCGCCAACACTCTTTGGGAAATTAGTGGTCGCCGGTTTGGGTTTTCCAATCATTTTTCAGGCATTTATAAACATGGGTGTAGCAGTCGAATTGCTGCCTACAACAGGGCAGACATTACCATTAATAAGTAGTGGAGGTACTTCCATTTGGATGACTTGTGCAGCCATTGGAATTATTTTGAATGTAACTAAAAAAGAAGAGGAAATTGCGCAGGAAAATGAAGAAAAGCTAAAAAGAGAAGAGGCTCTGCAACGATTGATAGATAAAGAATTGGCTGAAGAAAATAAAACCGAAGCCGAAATCAATGAAGATTATTCCATTGAAGAATTGAATAATCCTATGAATGCAGTTTTAAATAAATAAGCATGAAAGAAAATCCAAAATTCATAATCAGCGGAGGAGGAACCGGCGGACATATTTATCCGGCGATTGCGATTGCTAACGAAATTAAATCCCGTTACTCTCAGTCTGAAATACTTTTTGTAGGTGCGAATGATAAAATGGAAATGCAGAAAGTACCTCAGGCAGGCTATCCTATTAAGGGTCTGTGGATTGCGGGTATTCAAAGAAAATTAACATTGCAGAATGCTATGTTTCCATTGAAACTGGCATCGAGTTTGATGAAATCATTTGGAATTATCAAGGGTTTTAAACCGGATGTGGTAATTGGAACCGGAGGTTTTGCAAGTGGTGCGGTTTTAAAAGTTGCTTCAATGTTGGGAATTCCAACGGTTATTCAGGAGCAGAATTCGTATCCGGGAATTACAAATAAGTTGCTGAGTAAAAAAGCCAATAAGATTTGTGTGGCGTATGAAAATCTGGAACGTTTTTTTCCGAAAGAGAATTTGATATTGACAGGAAACCCTGTTCGTCAGGATTTACTTTCTGTAAATGATAAAAGAGATGAAGCCTTAACTTATTTCAAGTTGGACGTTTCTAAAAAAACACTTTTGGTGTTAGGAGGAAGCTTAGGTGCAAGACGTGTCAACCAATTAATAGCTAAAGAATTAGATTGGTTGTTATCGCAGGGTATTCAGATTATATGGCAATGCGGGAAACTGTATTTTGAGGAATACAAACATTTTAATGATAAAGAAAATGTTCAGGTGCTTGCATTTATTGATAGAATGGATTTGGTGTATGCAGCAGCAGATGTTGTGATATCCCGTTCAGGGGCTTCATCAGTATCCGAATTGTGTCTGGTAGGAAAACCGGTGGTTTTTATTCCGTCACCTAATGTGGCCGAAGATCACCAAACTAAAAATGCCCAGGCTATAGTAGATAAACACGGCGCCATTTTATTAAAAGAAAATGAATTGGATGAACAGTTTGAAGTTGTATTTGAAACTTTATTGAATGATAAAGGTAAGCAGGAAAGCTTAAGCGAAAATATAAAAGCTTTAGCCTTGCCAAATGCGACTAAGCAAATTGTAGATGAAATAATGAAATTAGTTAACAAATAAATAGCAATGACAATAAACAATTGCAATAACAATTTGTAAAGACAATAATATTTGAAATTGACATTGAAATTTGATATTGCCATTGAAATTGAAATTTGAAATTAAAATGAATCTAAACCAAATACAGAACGTTTATTTTATCGGTATCGGAGGTATCGGAATGAGTGCATTGGCTCGTTATTTTAAATTTATTGGTAAAGAAGTAATGGGTTATGATAAAACACCTACTATGCTTACTGATGATTTGATTGCGGGTGGTATTGCTATTCATTTTGAAGATGATGTTAAATATATTCCGGAAGATTGTAAGGTGGAAAATACATTGGTAGTATACACGCCGGCGATAAAACAGCTTTCAGAATGGGATTATTTTAAAGAAAATGGATTCACGATAAAAAAACGTGCTGAAGTTTTAGGGATTATTACTAAAGATACGTTCTGTTTTGCAGTGGCTGGAACACATGGTAAAACTACGACTTCCAGTATTTTAGGTCATGTTTTGTATGAAAGTGGTTTGGATGTTACTGCTTTTCTGGGAGGTATTGTTGAAAATTACAATTCAAATTTAATTGGTACCGGTAAAACAATTACTGTCGTAGAAGCCGATGAATTTGATAGATCTTTTTTACATTTGCACCCCAATATTGCCTGCGTGACTTCAATGGATGCTGATCATCTCGATATCTACGGTGATGATGCTTCTATAAAAGCTTCTTTCAAAGAATTCGCTGCTAAAGTTGAGGATAAGAATAATTTATTTGTAATCAATGGTTTACCTCTTGATGGGATTGCTGTGGGGGTAAATGATGATTCAAAATTTGTTGCGCATAATATTAGGATTATTGACGGATGGTATGTTTTTGATGTAACAACACCTTCGGAAGAAATAAAAGATATAAAATTTGGATTACCGGGAAAACATAACCTGACAAACGCGTTGCTTGCTTTGGCTATGGCTCGAACATACGGAACCCCAACCGATTCCATAGTCAAGGCGTTAGCAACCTTTAAAGGTGTAAAACGTCGTTTCTCATTCCAGATAAGAAAACCGGATTTTGTGTATATCGATGATTATGCACATCATCCAACAGAGATAAACGCGGTGCATCAAGCGGTTCGTGAGCTGTATCCCGGAAAAAAAGTGTTGGCTGTTTTTCAGCCGCATTTGTTTAGCAGAACAAAAGATTTTGCCGATGATTTTGCAAAAAGTCTGTCGCAGTTTGATGAAGTTTTGCTGATGGAGATTTATCCTGCACGCGAGTTGCCTATGCCGGGAGTTACCTCGCAGTGGTTGCTGGATAAAATGGATAATCCAAATAAAAAATTGGTTCAGAAAGAAGAATTGATATCATTGTTAAAAGCATCAGATGCTCCGGTTATTGTAACAGTTGGAGCGGGAGATGTGGGTGAAATGGTACCGGAAATAAAAAAAGCATTGGATGCGTAAAAATTGGTTGATAAATATTCAGTTGATTGCCATTTTCGGAGTGGTGGTTTTCTTGTATTCGTTTACTTCAAAAAGAAACGGAGACAGGAAAATTGCAAAACCTACTGTGGAAATTTTGGATGCAGACAACCCTTTTATCACACCGGAAATGGTTAATAACTTGTTGATAGAAAATTTTGGTGGCTCTTCCACGATTGCTAAAGTTGGGCTAGATTTGAATAAGGTTGAGGAAACTATCAACAAACACAGTCTGATAGACCGCTCTGAGGTATATCTGAGTGTTGATGGTAGGTTAAAAACCGTAGTCACCCAAAAGACCCCTATCGCTCGAGTTTTTAACAATGCAGCTTCTTTTTATATTGATTATAAGGGAAGTAAGATGCCTTTGTCGGACAATTTTAGTGCGCGAGTTCCGCTTGTTTATGGAGATATCAATAACTCATATAACAAGGATTTTGTGGCACTTTTGAAGCTTATACATGAGGATGATTTTTTGAAAAAAAACATCATCGGAATGGAAATTAAGACGGATGGAAGCATTATTATGAAGAATAGAAATTATAGTTATGATATAATTTTCGGAAGAACCATTAACATGGAGAGAAAGTTTGACAACTATAAGGCGTTTTTTCAAAAAGCAGTGCAGGACACTTTGTTGGGTTCGTATAAATCGATTAATCTGAAATATACAACACAAGTGGTCTGTGCCAAATAACTGAGTATGGAAAGAGAGAAAATTGCAGTAGGTCTTGACATAGGAACGACAAAAATCGTTGCTATGATCGGGAAGAAAAATGAGTACGGAAAACTCGAAATTTTAGGTGTCGGCAAAGCTAAGAGTCTTGGTGTGGCCCGTGGTGTGGTAAATAATATAACCCAAACCATACAGTCAATCCAAGAGGCGGTAGAGCTTGCAGAGGAAGATTCTGGTTATAAAATTAAAGACGTAGTGGTGGGTATTGCCGGACAGCACATCCGTAGTATTCAGCACAGCGATTATATTTCCCGTCCTAATGCTGAGGAGGTAATCAGCGAGAAGGATATTGATATTTTAATAGGTCAGGTACAAAAATTGCCTATGCTTCCCGGTGAGGAAATTATTCATGTTTTGCCGCAGGAATTTAAAATTGACGGTCAGGGCGGAATAAAAGAACCTATTGGAATGTATGGCGGACGTTTAGAAGCAAGTTTTCACATAGTTGTGGGACAGGCTTCTTCTATTCGTAATGTAGGAAGATGTATAAAAAGCGCTGGTTTGGATTTGTCCGGGCTTACATTAGAACCATTGGCTTCAGCTGATGCGGTTTTAAGCCAGGAGGAAAAAGAAGCTGGTGTTGCTTTGATAGATATAGGTGGTGGAACAACAGATTTAGCGATTTTCAAAGATGGGATTATTCGTCATACGGCGGTGGTTCCTTTTGGGGGAAATGTAATTTCTGAAGATATTAAAGAAGGTTGTTCAATCATCGAAAAACAGGCAGAATTACTGAAAGTAAAATTTGGTTCTGCCTGGCCGGGTGAAAACAGAGATAATGAAATTGTTTCTATTCCTGGTTTACGTGGTCGTGAACCAAAAGAAATTTCGCTTAAAAACTTGTCAAAAATTATCCATGCCCGTGTAGTGGAAATTATTGAGCAGGTTTATGCCGAAATTAAGACTTATGGACATGAAGATCCGCGTAAAAAATTAATCGCAGGTATTGTTTTGACAGGAGGAGGTTCTCAGTTAAAACATATCAAACAGTTGGTAGAATACATTACAGGTATGGATACGCGTATAGGGTATCCTAACGAGCATTTGGCGGGTAATTCAAATGAAGAAATTTCGAGTCCGTTATATGCTACTGCTGTGGGATTGTTAATGAACAGTGTCCGTAACAATACCATAAGTGCTGTTCCTAGAGAAGATTTTATTCCTGAACCGGTTTTAGTTCAAAAACCATCGGTTGAAGAACAAAAAGTTATTCAGGAGCAGGCTGAAAAAGTTTTGGAAGAAGCAAAAATAGAAGACTCCAGAACTACAGAAAAAACGATCCGCAGATCGTTTATAGATAAATATATTGATAAGATTAAAGATTTTTTAGACAACGCCGAGTAATCGATTGTTGTTAATAGTAATACAAGCAAAACTAAAAAACCAAATAGTATGGAAAGCAACTCAGAATTTGGAAGTATTTCATTCGATTTACCAAAAAATCAATCGAATGTGATCAAAGTTATTGGCGTAGGTGGCGGTGGTAGTAATGCCATCAACCACATGTTTAAGCAGGGGATTAAAGGGGTTGATTTTATTGTTTGTAACACTGATTCTCAGGCGTTGCAAAACAGTTCAGTGCCTAATAAAATCCAATTGGGGGTTAACTTGACAGAAGGATTAGGAGCAGGGGCAAACCCTGACGTAGGACATCAGGCGGCATTGGAAAGTATCGAGGATATTGAAAAAATGCTTGATGTAAATACTAAAATGGTATTTATTACTGCCGGTATGGGTGGTGGTACAGGTACTGGAGCAGCACCTGTTATTGCACAACTGGCTAAAGAAAGAGATATTTTAACGGTAGGTATTGTTACTATCCCATTTCAGTTCGAAGGAAAAATCCGTTCTGAGCAAGCTTTATTGGGGGTAGAAAAACTTCGCCGTCAGGTTGATTCGTTAATCGTTATAAACAATAATAAGTTAAGAGAAGTTTACGGAAACTTAGGTTTTAAAGCCGGTTTCTCAAAAGCCGATGAAGTGTTGGCAACAGCTTCCCGCGGTATTGCAGAGGTTATTACACACCACTACACTCAAAATATCGACTTAAAAGATGCTAAAACAGTACTTTCTAATAGCGGTACGGCTATTATGGGGTCTGCAATGGCTGATGGAGAGTACAGAGCAAAAGATGCTATCGTGGCCGCTTTGGATTCTCCGTTGTTAAACGATAATAAAATCACTGGTGCTAAAAACGTTTTGTTGCTTATCGTTTCCGGTACTAATGAAATTACTATTGACGAGATTGGAGAAATCAACGATCATATTCAAACAGAAGCAGGTTACAACGCAAATATCATTATGGGGGTTGGTGAAGACGAAACCCTTGGTGATAGAATTGCGGTAACGATTATTGCAACTGGATTTTGTGTGGAGCAACAGGCAGAAATTGTTAATACAGAACCTAGAAAAATCATTCACGCTTTAGAGGATGAACAAAAACTGGTTCACAATTTAACGCAGAAATTCGAGGCTAAAGGATTTGATTTTTCATCAAAAGTGGCTCCGGCACAGCCTGTGGCTGAAATTCCTTCAACCCTGGCAGTAGAAGAGAAAATCGTATTTTCTTTAGAAGAAGAGACACCGGCTAAACCAGTTGTTCCAACTATGGATTTAGTGCCTACATCAGAGTTTATCAAAAATATTGATGTGACTTTTGAGATTGTTTCGGCTAACCAAATAAAAAATAATGATTTCTATTTTACAGCACCTGAAGTAAAAGAAATTGAAGTGGTAGATCCGCAGTTTGTTGTTGGTACACCGGATCAAATGGCATTTACATTTGATTTACCGCTTGCTAAGAAAGAGGAAACGGTAAATGCTGACAGAATGTTTTTTGATTTAACTAATGAAATCAAAGATATCAAGGTTAATGAAGCGGTTCAGTTTGTTCCTGTGACAGAAGTTTCTCAAAATGGTGTGATTAAGCATTCATTAGAGGAGTACATGGAGGTTGAAAATCAGTTTGTTCAATCAAGAAAACCTGAACCTGTTGTAGAAAAGATTCCAGAGGAATTGAATATTACTATAAAACAGGCAGAGCAGGTACAATCTTTTGTCGCTGAGCCTGTAAAAGAGCCGGTGGTAAGAGAACCACAATTCCAGCAAACGGTTAATGAGGTATCTCCGGTTGAAATGTCAATTGAAGAGTCATTACGTTTAAGAGCAGAAGAGCGTCGCCGTAAAATGAAGGATTTCAATTATAAGTTTCACAACAATGCAGCTCGTGTTGATGAGTATGAAAAAGTTCCGGCTTATAAAAGAATGGGGATTGATGTAACGAATAATCCTATTCAAAACAATCAATCTAGAATGTCATTAGGATTTGATAGTAATGATGATATCCAATTGCGTTCTAACAATTCTTTCCTGCATGATAATGTAGATTAATTAAAACAAACATAACCCAATGTTATAACCCGGAATTTATACCACAATTTCGGGTTATTTTTTTAATTTCGCATTTCGATTCTAAAAGTCGGACTGTTTAGGATGTCAAAAAATTAAAGAACTGAATTTAAAATTCTAAAATCTAATATCATTATGAGTTTATCAGCAAAAATAATGGACGAAATGAAAAATGCGATGAGAGCTAAAGATACAGTAGCTTTGGAAGCATTAAGAGCAATAAAATCGGCAATTTTATTAGCGCAGACAGAAAGCGGTGCTAAGGAAGGATTGTCTGCTGATGAAGAAATTAAATTATTACAGCGTTTGGTAAAACAGCGTAAAGATTCAGCTGCTATCTATACAGAACAAAACCGTGCTGATTTGGCTGAACCTGAAATTGCACAGGTAGCAGTAATTGAAAAATTTCTTCCTGCGCAGCTGTCAGAAGCGGAAGTAGAAGCGACTGTCGCGAAAATTATTGCCGAAGGCGGTTTCTCAGGCATGGCAGCTATGGGGCAGGTGATGGGAGCAGCGTCAAAAGAATTAGCTGGTCAGGCTGACGGAAAAACCATCTCTAATGTTGTGAAAAAGCTTTTAGCATAATTTAGAATTTTAGATTGTTTGATGTCTAGTTGTCTAAAGATCTAATAATCTAAAAATCCAAAATATAAAAGGCTCCATAGTTCAATTGGATAGAATATCAGATTCCGGTTCTGACGATTCGGGTTCGAATCCCGATGGGGTCACATTTAAATTTGTAAGATAAAATAGATATTTAAAGATTTCTATTTATTGGAAAACATCAGGCTCGCTTGATGTTTTTTTGTTTTTAGGATTAAATAGATTTTTCGGAAAAAAGTTTTTTTAAATTTTGTCAGGCTCTGATTCTTTTATTCAGTATGAAACTTTGAATAAGAAATTTACTTAAGTATCTTCGTAAGAACAATAAATGCCTCATGACACCTGAACAAGATTTAAGAACTGCCCTAATCTTAGGATCTGTTTTTCTGCTTTTTGCTTTAGTGCATCTTCTGATAACCTCAGAATTCATCTATGGAAAATTTTTTCATAAACCTTTCTTTGTGCATTTTTATGTTTTTCCTAAAACCCTGACCGATGCCCAACAGTTAATCATCCACAATAATTTTCAGTTTTACAGAAGTCTTTCTCAAAAAAGAAAAAAATATTTTGAGTACAGAGTCGCACATTTCATAAGAACATATAATTTCTACGGAAGGGAAAATCTTGAAATTACTGATGAAATGAAAGTTCTGATAGCCGGTACATCAACTATGCTGACTTTTGGTATGCGAAATCCCAGATATAAAGTTTTTGATAAAATCATTTTATATCCTGATATCTATTTTTCTGAACAAAATGAAACGTATCATAAAGGAGAATTCAATCCTAAATTAAAAGCGCTTGTTTTTTCCTGGAAGCATTTTAAAGATGGCTTGGAAGTTTCAAACGATAATTTAAATCTGGGGCTGCATGAGTTTTCCCATACGCTTCATTTTCAAAGTGTAAAAACCAAAACTATTTCGGCCAATATTTATGTGGAAAATTTCCAAAAGCTCAAAAGACAGCTGGCTGACGATAATTTGAAAGAAAAAATAATACATTCCCACTATTTCAGAAGATATGCCTTTACAAACGAAGTTGAATTCATTGCAGTGATTCTGGAGAATTTTTTTGAAACTCCGGAGGTATTCAAAAGAGAATTTCCAGAGCTGTATCTGCATGTAAAAAGAATGATAAATTACAGAGAGTCTTGAGTTTCATACTAAAATTAATGTTAAATAAAATTTAATCGTTAAGGGAGATAGCTAAATAACGAGTAGTTTTGTTGATAAACCCAAAATTGACATAAAATTACACTCGTATTATGAAATTCAAGCATATAATTTACCTGCTTTTGGCCGTTATTTTAGGTGGCATGATTTTTTACAGAATAACTGCAAACAGTGCCAAAGATGAGGAAAACGGAAAAGGCAAAAATGGAGGAGGAGACAAAAAACCTTCTAAAGTTTCGGGAATTGTATTGAAACCTCAGGTTTTTTCAGACAATTTATCGCTTTCCGGATCGATTGAAGCTAACGAACAAATTGAAATCCGCAGCGAAGTTTCCGGTGTGGTTGAAAGTATTAATTTTCAGGAAGGAAGCTTCGTTTCAAAAGGACAGCAGTTGTTCAAAATAAATGATTTGGAACTTCGTGCCCAGCTTTCACAGGCCAGAACAAAACAGACTTTAGCCTCTGAGAATGAGAGAAGAGCCAGATTGCTGCTGCAAAAAGAAGCCATCAGTCAGGAAGAATACGATATAGCAAGTGCCGAATTCCGTTCTGCGCAGGCACAAACCCAATTAATTCAGGCTCAAATCGCAAAAACATCTGTAAAAGCACCGTTTTCAGGGAAGATCGGTTTGCGCTATATCTCAAAAGGAACGTATGTCACGCCAACAACCGTTGTGGTGAATCTTGTAAATACCAGTCAGGTAAAAATTACATTTTCAATACCTGAAAAGTATGCAGGACAAATAAAAGTGAATACATCTCTTTCATTCACAATATCCGGTTCCAAAGAAAAATTTATGGCCAAAGTATATGCTATAGAACCTGAAATTGAAGAAACAACCAGAACATTAAAAATGCGTGCGTTGTCTCCAAATCCAAATGGGAAATTGATCCCGGGAACTTTTGCCAATGTTTCTTTACCGCTCGACAATATTAATGATGCTTTATTGGTGCCTACAGAGGCCTTGATTCCTGTTCAAAACGGGAAAAAAGTATTCGTTTCTGTTAATGGCAAAGCCAAAGAGATTATGGTGGAAACAGGAACCAGAACAGATAAAGATGTTTTAGTGCTTTCCGGATTGAAAGCGGGTGACACTGTTTTAACAAGCGGGGTAATGACATTAAAAGACGATTCACCGGTTAAGGTTAACATAAAATAAGATTGCTATGAGTTTATCTACCTTAAGCATCAAAAGACCGGTTTTAACGATAGTACTCAACTTAATGTTGATTTTATTCGGGATTATCGGTTATACCTTTTTGGGAGTGCGGGAATTCCCATCGATTGACCCTGCACAGATTTCGGTGCAGACCAATTATTCCGGAGCGAATGCCGATATCATTGAGTCGCAGATTACGGAGCCTTTGGAGAAAGCGGTGAATTCAATAGATGGAATCCGCAATATTTCATCTTCCAGCAGTCAGGGAAGAAGCAGTATTACAATTGAATTTGATTTGGATAAAAATCTTGAGGAAGCGGCTAATGATGTACGCGACAAGGTTTCACAGGCTGTCCGCAGTTTACCGCAGGATATTGATGCACCTCCGGTTGTTTCTAAAGCAGATGCTGACTCGGAGCCTATCATCACGATGACCGTTCAGAGTGATAACAAAAACGTACTGGAACTGACAGATTATGCAGATAATGTGCTTTCACAGCGATTGCAGACTATTCCGGGTGTGAGCAGCGTGCAAATCTGGGGAATGCGTAAATACGCCATGCGTTTATGGATCGATCCGAATAAACTGGCTTCGTATGGATGTACCGTAGCCGATGTGCGTTCGGCTCTGAATAAACAAAATGTAGAACTGCCTTCCGGGAAACTGACCGGCGCCAATACGGAACTTACCGTAAAAACCATTGGTAATATTTCAACCGAGGAAGGATTCAATAACATCATCATTAAAGCTGAAGGCGACAAGATAGTGCGTTTCAGCGATATTGGTAAAGCGGCTTTGGAAGCTGAAAATCTGGAAACAAAATTGTCAGATTCCGGTCAGCCAATGATTGGTATGGCCATTATTCCGCAGCCGGGAACCAATTATCTGGATATTGCCGAGAAGTTTTACGAGCAATATGATATACTGCAGAAAGACTTGCCGAAAGATTTCAAACTCAATATAGCCATTGATAACACCGTTTTTGTAAAAAAAGCCGTATTGGAAGTAGCAGAGACTTTACTGCTTTCGGTAATTCTGGTGGTGTTGATTATTTATTTATTTTTCAGAGATTGGGCTATAGCTTTCCGTCCATTGATTGATATTCCGGTTTCCCTGATTGCTACATTTTTTATTATGTATTTATGTGGCTTTTCTGTGAATGTACTAACGCTTCTGGCCATCGTTCTGGCTACAGGATTAGTGGTAGATGATGGAATTGTAGTAACCGAAAATATTTTCAAAAAAGTAGAAGAGGGAATGTCGCCTATTGAAGCGGCAATTAAAGGATCGAATGAGATTTTCTTTGCGGTAATTTCGATTTCTATTACGCTGGCTGCAGTTTTCCTACCGGTGATTTTCCTGGAAGGATTCGTGGGAAGACTTTTCCGTGAATTTGGAGTGGTAATTGGTGCGGCAGTATTGATATCTGCTTTTGTATCGTTAACGCTTACGCCAATGCTGAATGCATATTTAATGAAAGGAGGCGAACAGAAAAAATCGAAGTTTTATAATCTGACTGAACCCATTTTTGAGAAAATGAATTCGGGGTATGCCGAGGCACTGACTGGTTTCATGAAAAAGAAATGGTTGAGTTTTCCGATTTTGATAGTATGTTTCGGATTGATTTATTTGTTCTTTAATGTACTCCAAAAAGAAACAGCTCCTTATGACGACCGTAGTTTCCTTAGTGCAAGGGTAACTGCTCCTGAAGGTGCTTCATATGATTATATGGACCGTTTCATGAATGATTTGACCGAGCTGATTAATGATTCGATTCCCGAGAAAAAAGTAAGTTTGATTGTTACTTCACCGGGATTTGGGGCGTCTTCTGTCAATAGTGGTTTTGCAAGAATTGCTTTGGTCCAGCCTGATGAAAGAGAAAAATCACAAAAAGAAATAGCTGAAAAACTGACAAAATGGACAAAACAATATGCTGAAGCCAAAGTTTCGGTTTCAGAATCACCAACCATTGCAGTAAACAGGAGAGGAGGATTGCCGGTTCAGTTTGTAATACAGGCACCGAATTTCAAAAAGCTGGAAGAAAAAATTCCGCAGTTTATGGAGGAAGTGTCAAATGATCCAACATTTTCCAATTCTGATGTGAATCTAAAATTCAATAAACCCGAGGTGTATATAACCATAGATAGGGAAAAAGCGCAAAGCTTAGGGGTGTCAGTTATTGATGTGGCTCAAACGCTGCAGCTTTCCTTGAGTGGCCAGCGTTTTGGTTATTTTATGATGAACGGAAAGCAATACCAGGTGATGGGGCAGTTTGATAAAAAAGACCGGAATGCTCCCATGGATCTGACTTCAATTTTTGTAAAAAGTGACAAAGGGCAATTGATTCAGCTGGACAATTTGGTGCATGTGGAAGAGCAAAGCAGTCCGCCGCAATTGTACCATAATAACAGATATATGTCGGCTACAGTTTCTGCCGGTCTGGCTCCTGGAAAAAGTATCGGTGACGGTATTGAAGCTATGGAACGTATCAAAGAAAAAGTACTCGACGATAGTTTTACCACTGATTTAAGCGGTGAGTCCCGTGACTTTGTGGAAAGCAGCTCGAATACTTCGTTTGCTTTTGGATTGGCGTTGTTATTGATTTTCTTAATACTTGCTGCACAGTTTGAAAGTTTTATAGACCCGTTTATTATTATTTTAACGGTTCCGATGGCGGTTGCCGGAGCATTATTTTCGCTATGGTTATTCGGACAAACGTGGAATATTTTCAGTCAGATTGGAACAGTTATGTTAATTGGTCTGGTAACCAAAAACGGTATCCTGATAGTGGAATTTGCGAATCAATTGCGTGAACAGGGTAAGTCGAAATATGAAGCCATTATTGAAGCTTCCGAATCGCGTTTGCGCCCTATTTTAATGACAAGTTTGGCAATTGCTTTAGGTGCATTGCCGATTGCCTTGTCTTTAGGTGCGGCTTCTACCAGCAGAATCGGGATGGGAGTGGTGATTGTGGGCGGTACGTTGTTTTCATTGGCTCTGACTTTGTTTGTGATTCCGGCGATTTATTTGATGTGGTCAAGAGAACGCAAACACCGACCTGAATTTGATAATGTTGAACAGTATGAAAAGGTATAAGAGGATGAGTAAATTTTTGTTTCAGATAATCGTATTTCTTTTTGTTCCGAAATTAATGGCGCAGGATATTTTAACTGTTGATCAGGCGGTTCAGATTGCATTGAAAAATAATTATGATATCAGAATTGCAGCGAATGAACTGAATGTTGATAAAGAAAATAACAGTATCGGTAATGTCGGTATGCTGCCGGAGGTAAATGCTTCTTTGACTAAAAACAACAGTATCCAAAATTCCAAACAGACACAATCAAATGGCGATGTCAGGGAATTGGACAATGCTAAAAACAACCGTTTGGAGTACGGGGTGAATCTGGGATGGACGGTATTTGACGGATTGAGGATGTTTGCCCGTTACGATCAGCTGAAAGAACTGGAGAAACAAGGTGATGTCCAATTAAAACTGATGGTTTTGACAAAAGTAAGCGATGTGATGACTACCTATTATGATTTGGTGCAGCAGCAGCAATTGATTAAAGCATTGGATACAACCATTGTGATTTCAAAGCAACGGCTGAAAACAGCTGAAAACCGTTTCCTGATTGGAAAAGCTGCCAAACTGGAAGTACTAAATGCTCAGGTGGATTTGAACACAGATTCTTCTACATTGTTAAGACAGAAAGAGCTTTATGAAACAACCAAAATCCGTTTGAATGAAATTTTGGCCAGAGATTTAATGACTAATTTCCAAGTAGCGGAAGATGTGATTGTGGATGATAAGCTGCAATTGGCCGAATTAAAATCATTGGCGGAAAAGCAAAATCTGCAACTCCAGTTGGCTTTGATCAATAAGCGAGTTGCCGAACTGGATTTAAAACAAACGAAAGCCGGCAGATATCCAACAGTAAGGTTGAATACCGGTTATACTTTTGTCGAGACAGAAAGCAGTTTAGGTTTTACATCGGCAACATCAAGCCGTGGATTGAATTATGGCGTTACAGCAACGATGCCTATATTTAATGGATTTTCCCAAAACCGAAATGAAAAAATAGCAAAGCTTCAGTTGGAAAACTTCAGTTTAATGGCAGAACAGCAAAAACAGACTGTGAATGCGCAACTGGCTTCTGCGTATCAAACTTATATTACGAATGTTGAATTGGCAAAACTGGAAGAAAGTAACGAAGCCATTGCCAGAAAGAATATGGAAATTACTTTTGATAAATTCAAAATCGGAACTGTTCCTACGATTGAATTCAGGAATGCGCAGGAAAATTATATCAATGCAATTGCCAGAAACAGCAGTGCTAAATTTCAGGCTAAAATTTCAGAAATTGTACTGCAGCAGATAGCAGGAAATATAAAGTTTTAAATAAAAAAGCGCTGATTTCAGCGCTTTTTTATTGTCTTATATTGAAGTGATCTTTTTGAGATCGGCAATAGTCTGAATTGGGTTTTCTGCATTAAAAACAAAACTTCCCGCAACTAATACATCGGCTCCGGCTTCTGCCAGTTGTTGTGCATTTTTGCTGGTTACCCCGCCGTCAATTTCAATCAGGGTAGAGGCACCGTTTCTGGTGATGATTTCTTTTAATTGTTTTACTTTTTTATAGGTGTTTTCGATGAATGACTGTCCTCCAAATCCAGGATTTACACTCATGATGCATACTAAGTCAATGTCTTTGATCACGTCTTCCAATAAGGAAACATTCGTATGCGGATTTAAAGCTACACCCGCTTTCATTCCTTCAGCTTTGATGGCCTGAAGTGTTCTGTGTAAATGTGTTGAAGCTTCGTAGTGTACTGTTAATACATCAGCTCCCAGTTTTTTGAAAGTGGAAATATAACGGTCAGGATCTACAATCATTAAATGAACATCTATTGTTTTTTTTGCATGTTTGTTGATAGCATCCAAAACCGGCATTCCAAAAGAAATATTTGGAACAAAAACACCGTCCATGATGTCAATGTGAAACCAATCGGCTTCGCTGGAGTTGATCATTTCGATATCGCGTTGTAAATTGGCAAAATCAGCAGCTAGTACTGAAGGGGCAATAAGTGTGTTTTTCATTTTTGAAGGGTATTGTTGTGTTGTTGCTGCAAAAATAGTGTATTTGTGTATTTGGTTATTTGTTTATTTGAAAAAATAATTTCTGAATAAGAACTTTATTCAAATTAGTTTGTGGATAGGTAGAGAAAAATTTAAGTATTCCTCTTTTTGGTAATATGAGATGATATAAAAACAAAACTCCTGTATCAGCCCGAGTTTCAATCATCTCACGAACAAAGTGAACTGGCGGAGCTTTTGCGGAGCAATCAAAAAACGTTTTTTGGTTGATGATATAAAAAACAAAACTCCGGTAATCAGCCGGAGTTTCAATCATCAATCAAAAAACGAACAGTCTTAGACTGTTGTTGCGGTGTATAACTTTCTAATTATAATCTCAATAATGATGCAAAATTAAGAATTTTTAGAAAACTTTAACTTATCCTAAATAAGTTTTTAAAATTTTACTTCTTGAAGTGTGTTTTAATCTGCGGATAGCTTTTTCTTTAATCTGACGAACACGCTCGCGGGTCAAATCAAAAGTTTCGCCTATTTCCTCAAGAGTCATCGGGTGTTGGTCACCTAGACCAAAGTACAAACGAACTACATCTGCCTCACGTGGTGTAAGAGTTTCCAAAGAACGCTCAATTTCTGTACGTAATGATTCGTGGATTAATTCTCTGTCAGGATTTGGTGATTCCCCTGAACGCAATACGTCGTATAAGTTGGAATCCTCACCTTCAACTAACGGAGCATCCATCGATAAATGACGTCCCGAGTTTTTCATAGACTCTTTTACGTCATTAACTGTCATGTCAAGCTCAACAGCAATTTCTTCTGCTGAAGGAGCACGCTCATTAGATTGCTCTAATAAAGCATACATTTTGTTGATTTTGTTTATCGAACCAATTTTGTTTAACGGTAAACGTACAATACGTGACTGTTCTGCCAAAGCCTGAAGAATTGACTGACGAATCCACCAAACAGCATACGAAATAAATTTAAAACCACGGGTTTCGTCAAAACGTTGAGCCGCTTTGATTAGTCCTAAATTTCCTTCGTTAATTAAGTCAGGAAGTGTTAATCCTTGATTTTGATATTGTTTAGCTACTGATACTACGAAACGTAAATTTGCTTTTGTCAATTTTTCAAGAGCCCTTTGATCACCTGCTTTAATGCGTTGTGCTAATTCTACCTCTTCATCAGCAGTAATAAGGTCAACCTTACCAATTTCCTGTAAATACTTGTCTAATGACGCGGTTTCACGATTGGTAACCTGTTTTGTAATTTTAAGCTGTCTCATTAATTTTCTCCTTCCAGTTTAAGTTCTGATGGTTATACGTAATGAGTTGCAAAAAAGTTACAAAATAACTAAATTAATTTACTTCAAATGTTTTTTTCAAAGAAACAGGTTCGCCGTCTGATGAAAAACCTTGTAAAACAATTTCGAAAATTCCTGATATATCAGAGGTATAAAATGACACTTCAGCATCAGTGTTGTTTACTTCAGTTAACCATAGTAATTGATTTCTAAAATCAGGAATGTGTTTTAATAAAACTGAATCTTTATAGATTGGAGAATAATATTTTTTGTTGAGTACTGGTCTTAGTATTTCAGGTTTTATTAAAAAATCATATTTTGATTTGCTTTCATAGTCATTATTCTTTGTAGTAAAAAATACTACTCCATTGAAGAATTTAGTACCATATTCATATCCTCCATAAATAACATTTATTTTCTCAATGTTTTTTGGATTGTATTCAAATAATTCATCAATATCCTCAATGTATAATCCGTCAACTAAAACAAGAGTGGGAACAGGAAGTTCATCGCCTTGATTGTAATCATCCAAGTATATTCCGTATTTATTGTTGGATTGCTTTACAAACATTTTAGGAACTATTTCTAAAATGGTTTCTTTTAAAGTCCGGAATCTTGTAAAATTATCAAGAAGATATTCTTTTGAAAAAAAGCCATAAAAAGGACCGGGTTGAGAAGATGGAATTATTGAATCTTGTTTTACTGAAAAATAAGCATTTTCAATCTGGCTGGCAATAGATCTTTTTTCGATTGCTTCTTTTAAAGATTCGTTTAATTGTATACTGCTTTGAAAATGGATTTGTGAATAATCAAATTTTTTCTGAGGCAGTATTTCCAATCTATAGTCATTGGCATCCTCATCAATTAATTGAACAGATATATTAGGGTTTTGATATACATTGTCCAGTATAAAGCTGAATTGCCCTTTGTTGTTTGTCTTTGTGATTTTGAATGCAAAAGATTTGCCGGGTATAGAAAGAGATACGTTTTTATTTTCCAGAGTTGCGTTGGAATTTTTTGGAATTATTCTGCCTTGAATTATTTCGCCTCTTATTTCCGGCAGACTTAACTCTTCTATAGATTTTTGATTTATGGCTTTTTCCTCTGAAATTATTTTATCCTTCTGGAAGAAAGGTGCATTATTTGAATCTAAATTGTCTTTTTTATATACTGATATATTGTAATTGCCTTTTTTAAGATTGTTGTTCTTAAAGTTGATCTTTAATTTTACTTCTTCTCTATTTGTGAAATTTTGTTTGTTAATTTCAATATTACTTTCATCCGCATTATTAATAAAATTGTTTTTTGAAAATATTGAATCTTTTTTGTTTTCAACGGTATTATTGATGTACTTGGAATTAGTCTGGTAAGGATTAATTATTGTTATGTCAGATTGTGAATAATCATTTTTAAAATTGAGCATCCAGTTTGTATAGGCTATGAGTTTATATGCGCCTGTCTTTAGATTTCCCGGAATGAAAAAATCTCCAAAACCAATTCCGTCTTTCATGAATATTTTTTGTTTAACTAAAGACTCTTTATCTGAGTTTACTAACTCGATATAAACTATTTTGCTTAATCCGGAGTTTGAAAAATTAGTTTTGTTTAAACAGTATACTTTGAAAAGTATTGTTTCACCGCTAATAAACGTTGTTTTATTTGTGCTGATAAATGTGGTTTCGTTTATTTGACGGTCCAGCTCATTTATTTTGTTTAATGAAACAATGTTCTGAGCAATGCAGAATTGCTGCACAACTAATGAAACAAGTAGTATTGTTGTATGTTTTAATCTATCCAAAATGAAGGTTTTATATTTGATGAAAATGACGTACAATCACCACACGGAGTATCTACAAAATACAGTCTGGGTTTGGTACCTCTAAAATAGGCTATCTGATTGCTGTTTAAATAATAAATTATGTCAAAACCAACACATTCAGGCGAAGTGCCGAAACAAAAAAGCATGAAAAATTCTTCACATTTATAAAAATACGGAGGTATGTCCTCAGTTGGGAAATAATCTCTGAAATTAAAGAAAATTCTTTTTTCAGAGACAGATGATACATCAAACAGACCTATGATTTTTGTGTTGGGATCACTTTCACATTTTAAGTTCCCATATAAAAACCCAGGTTGGTTTTGAGATAAGGTTCCTTCTGATCCTGAAATTTCTTTCAATGTTTTATAATAGGTGTGAGTGGCTGAATTTTGTACATATTGTTTAACCAGGATGCTGTATCTGTGGGTAATGATAGGGTTTTTGTCACTGATGAATCTAATAGGGGAATTGATCCTGTCTTCACTTTGATTGTTGGTATTGATTAAAATAATGTCAGTTGAATTGTCAGTTTTATAACAAACTCTTGCTTCTGAATCTCTATAATTAATATCAATAGATTGCGGTCCTGTTACAATTGCTTTCTGGCTTGACCAATAAGGTGCTTCCACTCTGTATGTTTCTTCATATTCATATCTGTAATATTTTGAAGTATTGGTGGGGTCATAGCTTTTTACATATATATCAAGACCTTTTACTCCTTCTTTCGTTGTCAGAGTAGGTGTAACTTCTCCAATTGGAGTCTGTGTAGGCAGTTTTTCCAATGTTGAGGAATATGTCTTGTTTTCTGCTGTTATATATAATTGATACTTTCTGCCGCTAAGTGCTTGAAATGGCTGCTGTGAAATGTATTTTCCATCATCGTAATAAAAGGGGTAGATGTTTCCCGAATCATCTTTTATGTAAACGAGTGCGTTTAAAACAGCTTTTGGTCCTGACTCTTCAAATTTGTATGTTTTCGTTATTTTAATTTCATGTTGTTTCAGTTCGTCTGTTAAGATTGACTCTACAACCAGTATCTCTTCAAAAGTATTGGTTTGAAGCGCCATTGGTTCTGTACAACTTGTGAAAAAAAAGTTGAAAGCAAGAAAGCAAAATAGAAATAGTGTTATTTTTTTCATTCTTTAAAACTTGAAATTGTAAGTTATAGATGGAATCGGTATTCCAAAAATTGATGTTTTATATGCTTTTATTTCACCTTTCGATGAGATAAAATAAACTGAATAAGGGTTGTTTCTACCCAGGACATTATATATTGAAATACTCCAAAAACTATGGGCTAATTTGTTTGTTTTATGGTTTCCTTCTATATTGAATCCAATGTCTAACCTATAATAATCAGGTATTCTGTATTTGTTTCTATCACTGTACAAAGTATATTCAGAATTTCCATAGGTATATTTGCCGATTGGATAGGTTATAGGTCTTCCTGTTTGGTATACAAAATTACTTGAAAGGCTGTAGCGTCTTGTGAATTTGTAATTTAAAACAGCACTGAAATCATGCGGCTTGTCAAAATTAGCAGAGAAATAGTTTCCATTGTTAACTTTTTCTTCAGCAAACTGACTGTCTAATTTTATAAATGTTCTTGAGTACGTGTATCCTAACCAGCCGTTTAATTTGCCTTCCTGTTTTTTTACAAGAAATTCAACGCCGTAAGATTTCCCTTTCCCCTGAAGCAATTCGGTTTCTATATTTTCGTTTAACAATAATTGTGCTCCGGTTTTATAATCTAAAATATTGTTTGATTTTTTATAATAACCTTCAAGGCTTAATTCCAAATCTTTAAAATTCAGATTTTTAAAAAGACCTAATGAAATTTGCTGCCCTTTTTGAGGTTTTACATTTAAGTCTGAAAGTTTCCATGTGTCTAAAGGAGACTGGGTTGTGTTGCTGGATAAAAGATGGACATATTGAGTGGTTTTGTCAAATCCGGCTTTAACAGAAAAATCTTCGTTAATCATATATCTTAAAGAGATTCTAGGTTCAAATCCACTATAGGTTTTAAATATTTCGTTATTGGAGAACTCTTTTTCGCCAATTACAGTTTCGTCGTTTTTAGGCTGGTTTTTTTCATAAACTCTTTGCGTAGATGCCCCTAATGCCATATAAACAGAATACCTGAATCCTATATCAATCAAAAGATCTTTGTTTAATTTATAATTATTGTTTATAAAGAAAGCCGACTCAAGTCCTTTCTCCTTTGCGATGTTAATTGTGTTTAAATCGGAGTCAGGGTCTTTAGGTTTAAAATTACCGGGATTAATAGAATAAAGTTTACTGTTAATACCGTAAGTTAATCTGTTTTTGTCATTTAAAGAGTGAATGATTTTTGTCGTTATCTGGCTGTCAGTTACTTTGTAGCCGTAATCAAAGGCATTTAAATTATGAGAGTCATAATCAATGTTGAATTTATACTGACTATTGGTTAATGTTGTTTCACTGCTTTTTTTAGCATCGAAATTATGTTTCCACTTTAATGACATCAAACGGTTACTGTATCTGTATATTGAGTCAGATGTTATGCTGAAAGCATCTTTGCTGTAATATCCAGTAGTTTCTATGTTGTCTTTTTTACCTATTTTGTGGTTGTATTTTATGATTCCGTCGTAAAAAGAAGCCTCACTGTTTTTAAGGTCTTTTTCTTCAAGTTTTTTTAGAATCCACCCGGAATAAGTTGCTCTGAATCCACCCAGGACACTGGCTTTGTTTTTTATAATTGGAGTCGAGATTGTTATGTTACTTGTTACCGGACCGATACCTCCCTCGCCGGAGATTTTTTCTAAATTTCCATTTTTAGTTACAATATCAAATACAGAGGAGAGACGACCTCCAAACTCAGCAGGGATGCCTCCTTTGTAGATGTCAACTTTATTGGTTGCATATGGGTTTATTGCTGAAAAAAAGCCAAAAAAGTGCGCCGGGTTATATAAAGTAGCATTGTCTAAAATGATAAGATTTTGATCTTCCTTACCGCCTCTGACATTAAAACCTGCCGAACCTTCTCCTGCTGTTTTTATTCCTGGTATAGTCAAAGCAATTTTTAACACATCTCTTTCTCCTAAAACAAGAGGAGTGTTTTTTATACCTTCAGCTTCTATAGTTGTTACACCGGTTATTGAAGTTCTTGTGTTGAGTTTTCTTTTTCCTTTTACTAAAACTTCATCTAAAGTATTCGTGTTGTCACTCAAACTTAAATCAAGATTTCCATCGCTGTAAACCATTATATTTCTCGATATTTTCTTATAATCCTGAGATTCAGTTTCAATAGTGTTCAATCCGGATGAAATCTTAATGCTGTAGAATCCGTTTGAATCTGTTGTGGTTTTTGTAGTTGTATTTTTTATTTTAACAACAGTATTTGAAATAGGATTGTTTGTTTTAACATCTTTTATATATCCTGAGAGAGTATAAGTAATTGGTTCTGAAGCAATCGATTCTTTGCCTACCAGCGTTATGTTGTCAGTGTTTTTTGTCTCAGATCTTTTTATTGAATCAAATTGTTTGAAGAATACAGGGCTTTTTGAAGATGCTGTATTTTGGTTTGAATCACTGAAATAGTCTTTAGGGAGCTTATCGTGAATTATACTGTTTTTTGTTAATATAATCTTATTGTCCTGAATGTAAAAATTCAGCTCGGTATTAGTAAATATAATTGAAAGAATTTCATTTAAAGCTATATTTGTGTAGTTTCCCGAAAGAAGTGTCTGATCTGCTTCCAGCCAAGTTTTTATATAATAGAAATGAAGGTCGTTTTCCTTTTCTATTTTTTCAAGAATCATCTCTCTTTTTAAGTTATTGAACTCAATTGAAATTGTTTTATCGGTGTTTTTCTGGGCCACTAAAAAATTAAATGTGAATAGAAAAATAAAGATTGTAATGTTTTTCATCAGTTTAATTCGTTGGCGTTTGAGATGAATTTACTAAATATAAAACCAGATTTTTCATGAACTTAATTTTGTCTGATTTTTCGAAGTTAGAATTTGAAGAGTAGAAAGAATTGATGTCATCTTTTCTTTCTGGTAATATCTTGATTAAATCTTTATATGATTTTATGGTTGAATATTGCTCCTCGATATTAACTAAAAAAGTTACACCACTGTCGTATTCAATCAAGAGTTGATTGTTGTTTATAACAGTCCTTTTTTTCTTGAAATGTTTTGTATAAAGTGAAATGCCCTTTCCTGTGTAATTTTCTTCATAAAAACCTTTTATGGGCTCATTGTTTTTGGAAAAACCTTTGATATTTACAAACTTTCTGTTGTCAATCGTAAAATGAGAGATGTTTTCTTTTTGTGATTTAATTTCAAGTCTGCTGTTAATTTCGTTTTGAGCAATAATCAATTCGTCTTCAAATATGTCGTATTTTAAAAGCACGTTGGTGTATAACTGACCGTTAAAAATTACTGTTCCTGAACTGAAGGTGTTTTTATACCAATAACGGTGATGGTTTTTTTCTGTTTTTTCATAATTATGGTAAACCGGTCCATTGTATAGTTCAGAATTTTCGGTTCCTGTTATTTTATCATGCCATGCATACAGGGAATCTTTATGGGACTGAGCTTTTACAATATTGGTGCCGGCAACAAAAAGAATAAAGATTATAAAAAAGGGAGAGCTACTATATCTCATTAGTATATTTTAAGTGCTGTTTGCAATATTAGGTTTTAATTTAAACAAATGTGAGAAAATTAACATAAATTTTTAATTTGTCTTTTAATATAACAAGAGTTGTGATTTTGAATATCTTTATTGTTAAAAACAGATTTATAAGTTTAGTAGTTAAAATTTATAGGCTATACCTGTCTGCAGTGATAAACTATACGGTTTTACTCCTTTGTTTTCTTTTAAAGTTGAAAGATAATATTTGAATACTGGATTACACTCAAAGTAGAATTGTTTGTGTATTTTATAGCTTAGACCTATGCCTATATTGTATGATATGTTTGAGTGGGATAAGTTTTTTAAAGTACCAATCTTTTTTTCATTTTTTTCTCTGGATTTTAAACTTAATGAATTATCGTCATTAATCATTAGGCTGAATCCTGTAAAGATGTTTGAGTTGAATTTGTCTTTGTTTTTAAAAATTGAATAGGTTACCTCAAAAGGGATTTCATAATATGAAATTTTCTGTATCAATTCTATCTCTGTATCATTTTCGTAATCTTCCTGTATAGTCGTGGATGTTACATTTTGATTTAATTCAATATTATTGTAATTCGGAATTATTTCAGGATTGTTTAAATGGCTTGATATTTTTAAGTTAATTTTTGAGACACCTACCTTATAACCAATTTTTTTATATTCAGTTCTTAAAGAAAAGCCATAATAGGATGATACAGGATGTCCTTTGCCCAGAGAATCAAAATCACTGTTGGGCATTGTTTTTTTTGATGTATAGCCATAGATGGCAGGTCCGTAAAAAACAGCTGCATAATAGTCAGGTTTGTTATCTTTTTCTAATTTATGATATTGTTTTTTGGGTAGTGGTTTTTTAATCTTTTTGACTAATTTTTCCTGAATAGAGTCAATGTCTGCTGAATCAGGTTTAATTTCCTGACTTTCGTTTTTAGCCACAGTTGTTTTTTCAAAAGCGATTGGCTTATTTTTCAAAAACGCAGATAATGTATCTGTGGTTTTTTTGTCGGTATTTTCTTTTTCTATTTTTTTGTTTTCCGCCTTACTGTTTTTGCTTCTAATGTTTTTTTGTTTTTTTTCAGGTTTGATTGATTCAATATTGTTGGTTTTTTTGTTTTTAATTTTATTTCCCGATTTTACTTTGTTTTTGATACTACTGTTTTTATCAGTCGTTTTTTTGCTCTTGGATGGTATTGTCACCTTTTTTTTCTTTATGACATAGGTGTATTTTTTTACTATTTCATATTCATCATATTCAGGAGTTGATTTTACCAGTCTTTTAGTGTTGATGATTAGTTTTGTAGGCTCTTTAGTATAATATGTTTTTGTGTTTTTTGGATTTTGTTGTTTTTGAGAACTGTTTGATGTTGGTTCACTTGAAGAAATATTCTTCTTGTAAAGCATGTTTTTTTCAGAACCTGTCTCAGGTTGTTGTTTTGTTTTTTGGCTTGAAACTGAAAATTCCGTTTTTATCTCTTTTTCTTTATTGTTTTCTCCAGTCAATTCACTTGAGGATATTTTATCGGAATTTAAATACTGTGAATCTGATTTCGTCAAGCTATTATTCTGTTTTAGAGAGTGTATTTTATTGTTTGAATTTGCTTCGGTTGAAACATTTTTCTCTCTGTTATTGTTGAAAAAGTTGTTCTTTGCTGAGGAGTATGAAATAGAAAAAAATGTCACTAAGCCAATTGTAGTGATTGACAGAGGAATTAACCAAAATAAAAGAGGTATTCTTTTTTTGGGTTTGATATTCAGGTCCTTTTCAATAGTGTTCCATAAACTGTCATTAGGGACCTTGTCCAGTTGTTCCAGTTTTTGTCTGAAAAATTTTCCTATTTCTTTTTTATTTTCCATTCTGAGAAATTATATCGTTGAAGGATTTTTTTTGTTTTATTTTTTCCTTTAAAATCACTTTTGCTCTGTGTAAATTTGATTTCGATGTACTTTCTGAAATAGAAAGTAAAATTGAAATTTCCTTATGGGAATAATTGTCTAATTCGTATAGACAGAATACGAGCCGGTACTGGTTTGGCAATTCCTGAATAAGTGTTAAAAGTGAGTCCAGAGAAAGGTCAATTTCAGTACTTTCTTCCAGATATACTCCTTCAGACAAATCATCTTTTATAGGAACCAGCTGGTATTTGTTTTTATAACTGTCAATGGCTTTGTTTATGGTTATTCTCTTTATCCAGCCTTCAAAAGATCCCTTTCCGTCAAATTTTTTTATGTTGGTGAATATCTCAACGAAAGCATTATGCAGATTGTCTTCCGCTTCTGTTTCATTCCGGCAATACTTCAGACACAGCACAAAAAGAATTTTTTTATACTTATGATAAAGTTCTTCCTGTGCATGCCTGTTTTGCTTAACGCAGCCTTTTATTATTTGTGGTAAATCCAAAAAAGAGTGTTTTTTGATTAAAAAGATCTTATTGCTCTTGTTTTTATGTCGCTTGCTGCCGGGATTTTTGAAATGCTTGTTTCTACACCATTTGTGAAATCTACAGCTATCGCATTGAACGCATCCTCTTGCGTTGAACTCCAGTACTTTGAATTGGTAAAATTGCCTAAAGATTGTAAATGTAAGTTATTATGTATTAAAAGTAATTCTTCTTTTGAAGGTAAATACCAGTCTGTAAAATCATTTGTTGATATATATTGGGTTGCTTTTTGTGATGCTACCGTTCCATTGTTTGATGAATTGCAGATAGAAGGGTTAGTGTAATAGTTGTTTAAATTGTCATGAAATGAAACAATGCGGGATGTGTTTATGTATCCCTGTCCAATATTTATGTTTGAAGCATCAGGTATTTCTGTTCCGTAACAACCCCATTCAAAATCACCTAATTCTTCACGTGAAACTTCTAAATACCTCCATCCTTCACTATAATGTCCTTTGTCATAAAAAACTATTCCATTTCCAATACCAGTATCTCCTATTTCAAGCACATGATCGGTAATGTCCCAGTTTCTGTATAAAAAAACATCTTTTTCGTCAATATCATGAATTATCAGTGTTAACCCGTTTAAGGTGCATTTTTTGTCAACTCTCCAGTCTTGTGCCATTTGAGTGTTACCTTCAAATGAAATATTTAGATGAGTTTCATTATTCCAGCGGTAAAAATACCATGTTCCGTTTAAAGTTTCACCGTTGTAATAAAATGACAAGGTTTTGTTTTTTTTAGCTTCAAATACGCCACTCACATATTTATTGTTCGCATTTGTCTGGTAGTTTATTCTCCATACAGGTTTTTTATCAGGTTCATTAGGAGCAAAAATACCTTCGTAGTATCCTATTATCTGTACATCTTCACATGCTTCAATTGCTTCTTTTAAATCTTCATTTGAGTTGATAACCTGTATTGAACCATCTCCAAGGGTTGTTTTCAAAGGATATGTAATGCTTATTGTCTGAGAAGCCGGAAGTGAACCTAAAAATGCACTGAACGAAATTTCGTTATCTACATCTACACTTCCTGTAATTATTCTGTCTGAATTATACAGGTTGATTTTTATTGGATATTCAAAAACAATACAGTCAATGTCTTTTAAGGGGTCACCTGTATTGGTTGTAGTTCGGTTTATTAAATCAAATAATTCAGAATCTTTCTCAATGATTTGATTGTTTTTTGTTATTACATCAAGTGGTTCTGTCTGACACCCCGAAAATAATAAAGGAATAAGACTTAATAATAAACAGATTCTAGTTTTCATAGTTTTATCAGATTGTTTTATTAATAGTCTTTAAAAAGATATAAAGGTTGCGTCAAGAAACAAAAAACCCCGAAAAATATTTTTCCGGGGTTTACCTATTGAATTAATTGAATTAATTAACCTTGAGGATTTTCTTTTTTATCGTCTTTCTTCTCTTCACGCGGCGGGCGTGGAAGAAGCTGTTTTCTTGAAACTTTTTCTTTGCGGGTTTTAGGATCAATACCTAGGTATTTAACCATGAATACATCTCCCATATTAACCACGTCAGAAGGTTTTTCAGTACGTTCCCATGCTAATTCAGACACGTGTAACAATACTTCGTTTCCAGGAGCTTTAGTATATTCAACTACAGCACCAAAGTCTAACATCTTAACTACTTTAACTTCGTAAGATTCTCCTATTTGTGGTTTGAAAATAATAGAGTCAATTTTAGCTAAAACAGTATCGATACCTTCAGGGCTTGTTCCTAAAATTTCAACAACACCTTGTTCGTCAACTTCGTTGATAACAATAGTTGTTCCTGTTGCTTTTTGTAATTCCTGAATTACTTTTCCGCCAGGACCAATTAAAGCACCAATAAAGTTTCCAGGGATGGTAACTGTAATGATTTTTGGAGCTTTTGGTTTTACAGTAGCATTTGGAGCAGCAATTGTTTCAACAATTTTGCCTAAAATATGTAGACGTCCATCGCGAGCTTGCTCAAGAGCCTGCTCCATAATGTCGTAACGTAAACCGTCAATTTTGATGTCCATCTGACAAGCAGTGATACCATCAGCTGTTCCAGTTACTTTGAAGTCCATATCACCCAAGTGATCTTCATCTCCTAAAATATCTGATAATACTGCGAATTTTTCACCGTCAGTGATTAATCCCATAGCAATACCTGAAACTGGTTTTACCATTTGTACACCGGCATCCATCAATGCTAAAGTTCCTGAACAAACAGTAGCCATTGAAGAAGAACCATTTGATTCCAATACTTCAGATACTATACGAATTGTATAGGGACAATCAGCAGGAATCATGTTTTTTAACGCTCTTTGTGCTAAGTTACCGTGTCCAACTTCTCTTCTTGAAGTACCTCTTAAAGGTTTTGCTTCACCGGTTGAGAAAGGAGGGAAGTTATAGTGTAAGTAGAAACGCTCTTCTCCTTGTTCAGATGGTAGGTCGATTATGTTTGCTTCTCTGGAAGTTCCTAAAGTTACTGTAGCTAAAGCTTGTGTTTCACCACGGGTAAAGATAGCTGAACCATGAGCAGACGGTAAATAATCAACTTCTGACCAAATTGGACGGATTTCAGTTGTTTTACGGCCATCTAAACGGATTCCTTTTTCAAGGACAACGTTTCTTACTGCTTCTTTTTGTGTTTTGTAAATGTATTTAGAGACTAATTCTGCTAAATCCGGGTTTTCAGCATATTCTTCTTCAGAAAATAATGCTTTAACTTCTTCTTTGATTTGAGCAAATTTTTCGCCTCTTTCACTTTTTGCAGATGCTTCCTGTGCAACTGCATAATATTTATCATAAGATGCTGCTTTTACTTTAGTGTAAACTGCTTCATCTGATTTGTCACCTTCGTATTCTCTGTAAGCCGGAGAGCCTACAGATGCTCTTAAGCGTTCCTGAGCTTTGATTTGGATTTTGATGGCTTCATGTGCAAATTTAATTGCTTCAATCATTTCGGCTTCTGAAATTTCTTTCATTTCACCTTCCACCATACAAACTGAATCGTCAGAAGCACCAATCATCATATCAAGGTCAGATACTTCTAATTGTTCTTTGCTTGGATTGATGATTAATTTTCCGTCAACACGACCTACGCGTACTTCGGATATTAAGTTGTAAAAAGGGATGTCTGATACAGCAAGACAAGCAGAAGCAGCTAAACCTGCTAATGCATCTGGCATTACATTTTCGTCATGAGACATTAACTGAATCATAACCTGTGTTTCAGCGTGATAGTCATCCGGGAATAGTGGGCGTAATACACGGTCAACTAAACGCATAGTTAAAACCTCACTATCACTTGGACGTGCTTCTCTTTTGAAGAAACCGCCTGGAAAACGACCGGCAGCGGCGAATTTTTCGCGGTAATCTACTGTTAACGGTAAAAAATCTACTCCTGGATTTGCAGTTCTTGCAGATACAGCGGTTGCTAATAACATGGCATCGCCCATTTTAACAACCACTGACCCATCAGCTTGTTTGGCTAATTTCCCAGTCTCGATAGAGATGCTTCTTCCGTCATCTAAATCGATAACTTCTTGAAATACTTTTGGAATCATAAAAATAAATAATTCTTAATTAAACAATGGGTTTTAGTTGTGTTGTTGTGTTGTGTGTTGTTGTGTGTAGTTGTTTGAAACCCAATGAAAAACCAAACTTTTTCTTGCAATATAATAAAAAACAAAAAGAGGCGCGCGGGCACCTCTTTTCATCTTGATTATTTTCTGATGTTTAATTCTTTGATAATCGCACGGTATCTGTTGATTTCCGTATTCTTTAAGTAGTCAAGAAGACTTCTTCTTTTACCTACTAATTTCACTAACGAACGCTCAGTGTTGTAATCGTGACGATTTTTCTTTAAGTGCTCAGTTAAGTGGTTGATTCTGAAAGTGAATAAAGCGATTTGCCCTTCAGCAGAACCAGTGTTTTCAGCTTTTCCTCCGTGTTGAGCGAAGATTTCAGCCTTTTTTTCTTTAGATAAATACATTCTAATATTATTTAAATGATTATTATGCAGATTGAGGTTCTCTCAATACGAGTGCAAAGGTAAACTTATTTTTTGAAGTAGCAAACTTTTATTCTTGTGTTAGAATAATTTGGCAACCTCCTGATTTACAAACTCTAAAAATCGTTCGTCAGCTTCTGTAAAAGGATCAATAACATGGCTGTCAATATCAATCTGACCAATGTTTACTCCGTTTACAAATAAAGGAACCACAATTTCTGATTTTACTGTAAAGCTGCAGGCAATATAATTGTCCTGTGCAGAAACGTCAGGAACTACAAAATTTGCATTAGATTCAGCCACCTGTCCGCAAATCCCTTTGCCAAACGGAATTACTGTATGATCGGTTTCTGCCCCTACATAAGGACCTAAGTGTAATGTTTTAGCTTCGTGGTTGGCAAAATAAAAGCCAACCCAATTGTAATAGCTTACGTTGTCCTGTAATAATTGGCAGATATTTAAAAGTTTTTCATCTCTGGATAGTGATGGGTCAGATATGATTTCTGTAACTTGAGGTTTAAGGTTTTCGAATGACATTATTATTATGTTTTATGCAAAAGTAATTATAGCGGATTTTAAAAATTATATAAATTTGTTAAAAATTGATTTTTTGAAAACACTTTTTCAACAGTACAGACCTTTTTTACTTTTCTTAGGTAAGTTTTTTTTAAGCTACCTGCTCTTGTCTGTTTTGTATAGGTTTTATCTTTCCCAAGTGTCAGATGATGCTATAGATGGAATAACTGCAAATGTTTCAAAAACAGTGAGGCAAGCTGCGCAATGGTTGGGTATTTCAATTGAAACCAGACCAGGCTTTATGGCGTATGAAATTATTTATCAGGGGAAAAGTATTGCCAGAATTATTGAAGGCTGTAATGGAACTAGTGTAATTATTCTTTTCACAGCTTTTATTATTGCCTTTTCAGGTAAGTTAAAAGCTACTTTGATATACGTATTATTAGGGAGTGTGGTCATTTACGTTTTGAATATTGTACGGATTATTTGTTTGACTGCTTTGCTTTATAAATTTCCCCAATTTGAGCATTTTCTTCATGGAGTGCTTTTCCCAGCAGTAATTTATGGAATTGTGTTTTTATTGTGGTTGTTTTGGATTAAAAATTATTCAAAATATGCTTCTTAGTTTTTTTAAATATAAAAGCAGAATAATATTGCTCGTTTTATTGACAGGTATATTGCTGCTGATTAGAAATTTTGAAACGTGTTTGTTTTATGATCCTTTTACGGATTACTTTAAGTATGAATTTATAAAGCAGCCATATCCTAAATATGATTTTATAAAATTGGTTTTCGGGTTGTTGTTTCGCTATGGTTTAAACTCTTTGATAAGTCTTGCAGTTATTTATGTTGTTTTTGAAGATAAATCGATGGTGAAAATAGCTTCAGTTTTATTCTTCTTTTTTTTAATGGTATTACTTCCGGTATTTGTTTTACTATTGACTTATTTTGACCAAAGTTATGCAATGGTACTTTTTTATGTCCGGCGTTTTTTAATTCAACCATTGTTTTTAATTCTTTTTATTCCAGCTTTTTATTACCAAAAGAAGAATTCATAAATATTTTCTTAACTTTATAGTAATTAGTCTTTTGTGAGATGAAAATTGTAAAGCATTCAGGGGATATAGTAGATTTTGACGTTAATAAACTTCATAGGTCGTTATTGAAATCGGGTACTGATGAAACTACTGCCCAGGATGTAATCGAACAAATCAAGAGTCAGCTTTACGAAGGAATTTCTACAAAAAAAATTTATAAGTTGGCTTTTGAGTTGTTGAAAAAAGATTCAAAACCTTATGCTGCCCGTTACAATTTGAGAGCTTCATTGGAGATGCTTGGGCCAGCCGGATTTTATTTTGAAAAATACGTGTCCATGCTTTTTAGGAAACTGGGCTATCAAACCAGAATCAATTTAGAATTGCAGGGCAGATGTGTTACCCATGAAGTGGATGTGGCGCTTCAGAAAGACAATCAGATTACCATGGTGGAATGTAAATTTCACAGCAACCGCGAATCTGTTTCTGATGTAAAAGTACCCATGTATATTCTATCCAGATTTAATGACTTAAGATCGCAGCCGCATGTTTTGTTTGAAGAAAAGGATTTTATAAATAAATGTTTGATTGTAACCAATAATCGTTTTACCGAAGACGCGGCAAAATTTGCTGTCTGCTCCGGTTTGGAGTTGTTAAGCTGGGATTTACCCAAAGGGAATAATCTAAGAAATCTTATTGATACTATGCAGTTGTATCCTATTACCTGTCTGACTACTTTGTCGGTGGGGGAAAAAGAACAATTGCTCATGCAGCAGGTGATATTGGTAAATCAGCTTAGGGAGAGTGCTGACAGTTTGGAGTTTATAGGTTTGAGTCCTGTCAGGATAAAGAATATTTTGAAAGAAGTCAAAGCATTGTGTAACTAAAGAAAAGTAAAATGAAGATCCAATTTTTTGGTGCTGCAGGAACGGTAACCGGTTCGAAAACATTGATAGAATCCAACGGGGTAAGAATTCTCATTGATTGCGGTTTGTTTCAGGGAAACAAGGAAACCCGTCAGCTTAACTGGGAGTCATTGGAGGTTTTGCCTTCTACTATTGATTATGTGTTGCTCACACATGGTCACTTGGATCATTGCGGATGGCTGCCACGATTGGTAATGCAGGGGTTTGAAGGGAAGATTTATTGTACAAGTCCAACAAAATCCATTTCACGTTTGATTTTAATGGATTCGGCGAAAATTCAGGAGGAAGAAGCTGAAAAAGCCAATCAGGAGCATTATTCAAAACATATTCCTGCTAAACCCTTGTATACTGTAGAAGATGCAGAAAAAGTACTGCCGTATTTCAGAGTTATCCAGCCCGATACAGATGTTGATCTGGATGCTGAAATTACAGCCCGCTTTTTCTCTGCCGGACATATATTAGGAGCGTGTTCTATAACGTTGAATCTGGAAGGGAAAACATTGGTTTTTTCCGGAGATATTGGCCGTGATGATGATGATTTAATGTTTCCACCTATAAAACCAAAAAAAGGGGACTTTGTATTTCTTGAAAGTACATACGGTGACCGTCTGCATCCTGATACTATTCCTATGGAAGATATGGAATTCTGCATTAATGAAACTATATCTAGAGGGGGAAATGTAATTATTCCAAGTTTTGCTGTCGAGCGTGCTCAGGCAATAATGTACTTAATTTGGAAGTTAAAGCAGGAAGGAAGAATTCCGGAAGTACCTTATATTATAGATACTCCTATGGGAATAAAAGTAATCGATTTGTTTACAGAAAATAAAAAATGGCATAAATTGAAATTGGACGAATGTGATGCCATGTGCAGTATGTTTGACTTGGTAACCGATTTTGAGGAAACTATGAATACTGTTTATGATGAACACCCTAAGGTTGTTATTGCGGCTAGTGGTATGGTTACCGGCGGTAGGGTTCTGACTTATATGGAGCGTAATATTGCCGATGAAAAAAATACAATAATGATAGTTGGTTTTCAGGCCGAAGGTACACGGGGAAGAAAATTGATTGAGGGCGAAAAAGAAATTAAAATTTACGGCCGTTATTATCCGGTTAGAGCACAGATTGTGGAGCTGGAGGGACTTTCCGCACATGGGGATCAGGAAGATTTACTACAGTGGCTTTCGGAAATAGAACCAAAACCGGAAAGGATTTTTTTGGTTCACGGTGAAACGGAAGCATTGGTGGCTTTAAAAAAGAAAGTGGAAGAACAATATGATGTCTTTTGTGAAATACCTTATATAGGACAAAGTTTTGAAATCAATTAACAAATTATTGTTATTTCTTTTTAGATTTAATTTTACATTTGCAGTGATGAAATTTAAAAAGTGCATAAATCTGCTGTTAGCTTTACTGATATTGGTTTCCAATACAGGTCTGGCCTTTAATGTACATTACTGTGAAGGTGAAATTTCAGGAATTACTTTCTCATATCAGCAGGAAGAACCGTGTCTGGAAGAAAAACCTGTTGAAACAAAAGTAGAGAAATCATGTTGTGCTCAAACAACAACGCATGACAGCTGTTGTGAAAACAGTAAGGTTGAAATTAAAAAATCAACCTCTGAAAATGTTTTAATCAAAACGTTTCAACTCGACATTGCTCCATTTATTCAAGTTAATGAATGGAAGTCTTCTTTTGCAGGTGTAGTAAGTGATGAGGTGCAAAAAAATGATGCACCTGAGTATTATTGCGAAACCAATGCACCGCCGCTTTACAAATTGTATTCCCGGTATATTTATTACGATTCAATAATTAGTTAAAACTTTTACGGAGTTATAGCAACTCTCAAAAAAATTATTGTTTTACTAATTATTAAAAAAAAATGAACTCTTCATATATAAAATCCATTTTTATATGGATTGCAATCTTCACTGCTGTTGACATGTTTGCACAGAAGCAAGACACCCTGCAAACTATAAAAGTTGAAGCAAAAAGAGGAAAGATCCAAAAATCACTTATCAAAGCGACCAATACTACGGTTTTGACAAGCAAGGAACTGCTTAAAGCGGCTTGTTGTAATCTGGCGGAAAGCTTTGAGACTAATCCTTCAATCGACGTTAACTTTTCTGATGCGTTAACTGGTACAAAGCAGATTAAAATGCTGGGGCTTACATCTCCTTATTTGTTAATTGCCGAAGAAAATATGCCTTCGGTAAGAGGAGCTTCGCAAACCTACGGAATGTCATTTACACCTGGAACTTGGGTGGAAAGTATTCAAATAACAAAAGGAGCAGGAAGTGTAATTAACGGGTACGAAAGCATTTCAGGTCAGATTAATACTGAATTATTAAAACCTGTGAAAGAAATTCCGTTTTACCTGAATTTTTATGGATCGACCGATTCCCGTTTTGAGCTGAATACACATGTTACCCAAAAAGTTGGGGATAAGTGGGCGACTACTTTGCTGGCTCACGGCAATATGCGTGTGTCTAAAAAAGACATGAATGATGATGGTTTTTTAGACAATCCGTTGGGACGTCAGGTTAATATCATGAACCGCTGGCAATATACTGATGGCGAAAAAGGACTGGTTAGTTTTTTGAATTTCAGATACATGAAAGATGAAAAACAAACCGGACAAATGAATTTTGATCCCAATACTGATAAGTTTACCACAAATGCCTGGGGTTCTGAAATTAATACAGACCGATTTGATTTTTCTTCAAAAATAGGATATGTGTGGAAAGATATGCCGTATCAAAGTATCGGTTTTCAAAATGCATTTACCATGCACAATCAAAACTCGTATTTTGGTTTAAGAACTTATGATATAAAGCAGAACAGTTTCTATTCCAACTTAATTTTCAACTCCATCATTGATAATACAATGAATAAGTTTTCGGCTGGAGCCAACTTTACTTCTGACGATTACAATGAGTTTGTTTTTGGGCAGGATATGAGCCGAAGAGATAATTCGGCAGGTGCTTTTTTTGAATATACCTACGATAATACAGATGATTTTAGTATTATACTTGGCGGACGTGCTGATTATCACAATCGTTTAGGCTTTTTTGTAACACCACGTTTACATGGAAGGTATAATCCTTGGGAAGGAGCAGTATTGCGTTTTTCTGCGGGAAGAGGAAAACGTTCGGCTAATATTTTTGCTGAAAACCAGCCTCTTTTTGGAAGTTCAAGACAATTTAACGTGTTGGATAATTCAGGGAAAATCTATGGTTTGAATCCTGAAATTGCATGGAATTACGGTGTTGGGTTTTTGCAAAAATTCAAATTGTTTGGAATGCAGTCGGACGTTGCTTTGGATTTTTACCGTACCGATTTTCAAAATCAGGTTGTGGTGGATTTATTCCAGTCGGCTCAGGAAGTGAATTTCTATAATCTAAAAGGAAATTCATATGCGAACAGTTTGCAGTTGGAATTCAATACAGAAATTATTAAACATTTGAATTTCCGTTCAGCTTATAAATATTATGATATTGAAACCGATTACAATTCAGGCAGCTATCAAAGACCATTGCAGGCAAAACATCGTTTTTTTACCAATCTGGAATATGAAACGCATATAAAAGATAAAGGACAGCAATGGAAATTTGATTTTACGCTTAATTGGACAGGAAAACAGCAACTGCAGAATACCAATGCTGAATTGCCAAACTTTTCACCTGATTTTATAGTGATGAATTCGCAGATAACCCGTACTTTTTCATCGACTTTTGAAATGTATGCAGGAGTGGAGAATCTGGGTAATTACAAACAGCAAAAAGCCATTGTGGGTGTAAATGATCCTTTTGGAACAAATTTTGATAGTTCAGTAGTATATGCACCTGTATTTGGTCAGATGTTTTATGCAGGGCTGCGGTTTAAAGTGAAGTAATTTTTTATAACAACAAGTAATAATAATCTAAATCATGAAAAATATTGTTTTACTGTTAATGCTGATGATAGGTTTCACAACATTGGCTCAGGAGAAGAAAAGTAAAAATGCCAAATACGAAGTAGAGGTAAACGGTAACTGTGAAATGTGTAAAAAACGTATTGAAAAAGCCGCTTTTTCAGTAGCAGGCGTTAAAATGGCGTCATGGAGTACCGATTCACATCAGTTGAGTATAGTTTTAAATGAAGAAAAATCTTCAATTAAAGAAGTGGAAAAAGCAATTGCAAAAGCTGGTCACGATACTAAAAATGTAAAAGCAACTGATACCGATTATGATAAACTTCATGGTTGCTGCCAGTATGAAAGAATCAAATAAAAAAGAAGCCTCAGCGTTTGCTGAGGTTTTTTATTTTAATTAAATGTTAATCTGTGCTCCTGAAAAAGTAATATTTTCTATATTCGCGGCATGAAATTTTTCGCCAAAATAGTATTAGCATTTTTCATGCTGTTTCAGTTTTCTTCAGTTATCATTTGCGTGATAAACGAAAAAAACAATTCAGCAATTGCTTTTAATATTACTGAAGAAGAAGAACATCAGAAAGTCACGAAACAGCTCAAATCTGAAGTAGTGTTTGGAAAAAACATTTATGACGAGTTTATTGTTGAAAATTCTCAAAAAAACAATTTTGACTTTTACCTTTTAAAAGATTATTCGTCAGCCCTTAATCCATTCTTTTCGCCTCCTGAACAGGTTTAAAACATTCGTAACAGCCACAAGAGCGTCTTGTTGGCAGGTATTGTTTTAAATTTTTAAGGATATGACAAAAAAAGTAAATATTTTTGGTAGCCTTGGTTCTGATTTGCCGGCAGGACTAGTGGTTTTTCTCGTGGCTTTACCTTTGTGTTTAGGTATTGCATTGGCATCCGGTGCTCCCTTATTTGCCGGAATTATCTCAGGAGTAGTAGGAGGTATTGTGGTAGGTTTCCTGAGTAAATCCCATCTTTCAGTATCAGGGCCGGCAGCTGGTTTGACAGCAATCGTATTAACTGCAATTACTGATTTGGGCGGATTCGATGTGTTTTTATTGGCGGTATTAATCGCAGGGATTCTTCAAATTGCTTTGGGTTTTTTACGCGCAGGTTCAATTTCCAACTACTTTCCTAATAATGTAATCGAAGGAATGCTGGCAGGTATCGGGGTTATAATTTTCCTGAAACAAATTCCGCATGCTTTTGGTTATGATAAAGATTATGAAGGGGATTTGGCTTTTTTACAGCCTGACGGAAAAAACACTTTCTCTGAAATTTTTTCTGTTGTTGGTAACATTCATTTAGGAGCAACAATTATTACTGTAGTTTCATTGGCGATTTTAATAGGATGGAATAAAGTACCTTTCTTGAAAAACCTGAAATTAGTTCCTGCAGCACTTGTGGCTGTTATTGTGGGGATTATTATCAACCAGTCTTTTATCGCTTCAGGTTCTTCACTGGCTGTTTTGGATGATCATTTGGTAAAACTACCGGTGCCGACCTCTTTTGACGAATTCAAACAGAGTTTTGCAATGCCTGATTTTACAGCTTTCACAAATCAAAAAGTTTGGATCGTAGGTATTACCATTGCGGTAGTCGCTTCTATCGAGACTTTGCTTTGTATTGAAGCGGCTGACAGAATGGACAAACACAAACGTTATACTGATACTAACGTCGAATTAAAAGCACAAGGTATAGGGAATATGGTGAGTGCTTTATTGGGTGGTTTGCCAATGACTTCTGTTGTGGTGCGTACAACTGCAAATTCAAATGCAGGTGCGGAAACAAAGATGTCAGCTGTGTTTCACGGTGTTTTACTGATAGTTTGTGCTATTGCAATTCCTTCGGTTTTAAACATGATTCCTCTGGCAACTTTAGCGGCTGTATTATTGTTGGTTGGATACAAATTGGCTAATCCTAAAGTGATTAAGCATTTCTATGAAAGAGGGAAGTATCAATTTATTCCTTTCATTGCTACTATGCTGGCTGTTGTATTTACTGATTTGTTAAAAGGTGTTGCGCTTGGTTTAATAATTAGTGTTATTTTTATTCTGAGAGGAAACATGAAACGTGCCTATGATTTCAGAAAAGAACAATATCAAGACGGAGATGTAATACATATAGATTTGGCTCAGGAAGTTTCATTTTTGAATAAAGCGGCGATAAAAGCAACTCTATCTTCGATTCCTGAAAATTCAAAAGTTGTTATTAATGCTGCTGATACAGTTTATATTGCACATGATGTTTTGGATTTGATAAAGGAATTTAAAAAGATTCGTGCCAAAGAAGAAAATATTAAGGTTAAATTAGTAGGCTTTAAAAAAGCTTATGAATTAGAGAATACCGGAGAAGAAGAAAAACATATTTACGTAGAACACACAACAAAATAATACTATAATGAGAACTTTAAATAAAGAATTACAATCAGAGATAACACCAAGAAAAGCGTTAGAACTTTTAGAAGAAGGAAACAATCGTTTCGTAAATAATTTAAAATTGCACCGTGATTTGCTGGAACAGGTAAATGCGACCAGTGATGGACAATGGCCGTTTGCAACTATCTTAAGCTGTATTGACAGCCGTACTTCTGCAGAGCTTATCTTTGACCAGGGGTTAGGAGATGTTTTTTCAATCCGTATTGCCGGAAATGTTGTAAATACAGATATTCTTGGAAGTATGGAATTTGCGTGTAAAGTAGCAGGTTCAAAACTGATTGTGGTTTTAGGACATACTAAATGCGGCGCTGTAAAAGGAGCTTGTGACCATGTTGAAATGGGTAATTTAACAGAATTATTGTCTAAATTGCAGCCAGCGGTTTATCAGGAGCAGGAAACACAAGAAAACAGAACGTCTAAAAATGCTGAGTTTGTTGAAAATGTAGCTGAAATTAACGTAAAAAGAACGGTGAAATCAATCCTGCAGCGCAGTTATATTTTGGAACAGATGGTTGAGAACGGAGAGATAGGTATTGTAGGTGCAATGTATAATATTGAAACCGGTGCTGTAGAATTTTATCCGGATACTAATTTCATTAAAGATGAGCAGAATGCTGATTTGTCTTTAAAAGAATTAGGTAAATAATTCTGTAACAAAATAGTCAAATTTGGATGAGTGATTTTTATAAGAAAATATTAGATAACAATAAAAAGTGGGTGAATGATAAATTAAATCAGGATCCAAACTTTTTTGAAGATTTGGCTAAAGGTCAAACGCCGCCATTACTGTGGATTGGTTGTTCCGACAGCCGTGTGCCTGCTAACGAAATTACAGGTACAAAGGCCGGGGAGGTATTTGTGCACCGCAATATTGCCAATATGGTGGTGCATAGTGATATGAATATGCTAAGCGTGCTGGATTATGCTGTCAACGTTTTAAAAATACGTCATATTATAGTTTGCGGCCATTACGGCTGCGGCGGGGTTAAAGCAGCTATGGGTAACGGTTCGTACGGCGTGATTGACAACTGGATCAGACATATTAAAGACAGTTACCGTTTTAATAAAGAAAAACTGGTTGCCATCGAAAATGAGGACGAGCGTTTTAATAGGTTTGTCGAATTGAACGTAAAGGAACAAGTGCTCAATTTGGCTAAGACCTCAATTGTACAGACAGCCTGGAAAAATGGACAAGAATTGTCTTTGCACGGTTGGGTGTACGGATTAAATTCCGGGTATGTGACGGATTTGGAGGTTAATTTTTCCAAAAATGATGATCTCCACGAAATGTATCAGTTGGATATTTAATTTTAAGATTAATTTAATGAAATAAAAAAAGGGCGATTGTGCTAAAAGTAGTACCTTCGCCCTTCAAAATGCCTAAATTTAAAATATGAAGGATTTTAACTGGTTACAGCTTCTCAATCCCGAATTCTATATATTGTTAGAAGTAGGAGGGGTTAAAATAGGACTCCTTGTTGTTTTATTTATTGTTTTTGCCGAGACCGGGTTGCTGGCCGGTTTTTTTTTACCGGGTGACAGTTTGCTTTTTCTGGCGGGAATTTACAGCGAGTCTTTGATGCAGCAGATTTCACTGGGGAATGATTTTCTTAATGTTACTGCGTTTGCTGCTTTAGTATCTGTTATGGGGATTTTAGGGAATATGACCGGATATTGGTTTGGTTCCAAAAGCGGAAGTTACTTGTACAACCAGAAAGATACTTTTTTATTCAAGAAAAAATATTTGTATCAGGCTAAGGAGTTCTTTGATAAATACGGTAACAGAGCGATTGTTTTTGCCCGTTTTTTGCCTATAGTACGGACTTTTGCGCCGGTTATTGCAGGAATCGTTTCTATGGATAAAAAGAAATTCATGTTTTATAATATTCTAGGTTCTTTTTTATGGTCATTTTCAATGATATTTTCAGGACACTACCTGCACCAATTGTTTTTGGATCAGTTTAATATTGATTTAAAACACTATATCGAATTTATCGTTATAGGAATTGTGGCATTTACTACTGTGCCGGTGCTTTGGAAAATATTTAAAAAGAAAGTACATATCGAATAACAGTTAATAAAAATAAAATGAAAAATATTGTTAGAGTAAGAACTCTTGTTCTTCTTTTAATGGTATTCTGCCAAAGTTATTCTCAGGAAATTTCAAATAATACTAATGTCTGGCTGCATTATTCAGGAAAAAATAAGTTTTCTGAAAAGTTGTCTTTTACATTAGAAGCCACAATGCGTTATGCTGATGGTTTTTCAGAAAAGCAGCAATGGTTTGTAAGGCCGTCTGTTGATTATCAATTTTCGAAATCCTTTACCGGAAGTGTTGGTTATACCTATTATGATACTTATGTGTACGGTGAAATTCCAATGAATAAAATAACCACACCGGAACATCATGGGTGGCTGCAGGGGACTTTTACGCACAATGCAAACGATTTGAAGTTTACGCACCGTCTGCGCGATGAAAACCGGTTTGTAGGTATTGCAGAGGCAAACAGTCAGGGAGAATTCGAAATCTCTCATTATGAATACCGTAACCGCCTGCGCTATATGTTTCTGCTCAACCAGCCTTTAGTTAAGAAAGACGGTAAAGCTAAAATATTTGCTGTTTTGGGCGATGAAATTTTTGTGAATGTGGGTGTAATGGATGCTGAAACTTTAGTGCAGCAAAACCGGATTATAGGTGGGTTAGGCTATAATTTTGATGCTAATCATCAAATACAGCTGAATTACATCCATCAAAACATTTGGAATCTAAAAAATACCATTGTAGAGCATAACCCCACGGTTAGAATATCATACATCACCAATTTTGATTGGTTTAAGAAGAAGGAATAAAAGAAACCCCGATTGCGAAATCGGGGTTTTGTTTTTTATTCAATATCAGGAATCTTAGGCTTGACATTTTTTAATTTTAATTGATTCTTGCTATCATAAATTAGACATTCTGATTGTCTTTAACCAGGCTTTTATCTGAGAAAAATAATCCTTATTGTATTTTGTCAAGGTTGAATAATCTCCACTGCAACCGGAACTTGTTTCAAAACCACCATGCTGGGAATTTTTGATTAAGGTTGTATGTATGTTTTTCTTTTTAAGATCATCAATTCTCGATTTTATTAAGGATGAAGGTAAATCTTCCCATTCATTAAATGACATATACACAGGTTTGTTAAAGTTTTTCCATACTGGTATGGCGTCATAATTTACTTCCTGTACGGTAAACCAATCCTTTTTATTTACCAAATCGACTTTGTCGCTTGTAGGACGTAACCACTCTTTTAAGGATGCATCTTTGTCAATACTTTTTGTGTAATCATCTAACTTTTTCGCTAATGCTGGATTTTCTAAAAACTCATAAAAATATTTGAGTTGTGTTACAACATTAGAAATTTGAGTTTCTGAATAGGTTCCTTTGCATCTCATCTCAATTTCTGTTCCATAGGGATCCATTTCTTTAATCTTCATACTTGTTCCCGGAGCAGTTATCGTCATTGCAAAATCAATCTTATTACTACTGTGCTCTATTGCTTTTGGAATAATCCAGCCTGCTTGCCATACACCCACAAGTCCAATTTTTGCAATAGATAAATCTTTTCGGGATTTTAAAAAATCAATACCCGCTAATGCATCCTGAGCTAAATCTGCAAAGTTAAGTTTCTCATAGCTGACTCCTTGTGATTCTCCAACGCCTTGTTTGTCATAAGTAAGAACGGTAACACCTTCTCTTGCAATATTATCTGCTAATAACCTTAAGTTGGATAAGTAGCCGTTTCTGTCCTCCGGCCCTGCACCGTGAACCAGCACAACAGCAATTCCAGTAGGTTTTTCGGGGATAAATAAAGTTCCTCCTAATCTTACTCCTTTTGAGTTGTGATATTTTACTTTTTTATTAGTATAAAATGATTTTTTAACTGCTGTTTTTATGAGTTTTTCGTTTTCGTAGATTTCAATTTTATTTGATTTAAATTTATAGGTTTGTTTGACCTCATTCGATTTAATTGAGCTTCCTGCTGTCCATGTATTGTCACTTACTTTATTTAATCCACGAAAATCGTTTGTTTGTTCGTTAAAAGCATATAACTTAATTTTTGAACGACCTATTACGATAAGTTCATTTTCAGGTGTTACATAATCTCCCATGAACTGGTCAAAAAATTCCGGATTTAATTCGCTCTGATTTGTTTTAGGCAATTCTCGCCAGGTATAACTTTTATGCACAATTTTCCATGAGTCCTGATACTTTAACAGTAAAAAATAATCGGTAAACAGTCTAGTGTCCGAAGCTATGATTTCTACTTTGGCAGTGGCTGCATCTTTCTCAAAATCGATAGAAATGATGCGTCCCATTCTATTTGTTTTTTCACCTTCATGGAAATTATTTATGTATTGTTCACCCGAGCGTGTCCATAAAGTATCTTTTGTAACCGTGTATAAATTAAACTTTGGATGAAAAGCTTTTCGTAATCTTTCGGGTTGTCCATTTGCAGTTCCTTCTATGTAGTGCAGCAAAGTTTCCCTTATTTGATCTAAATTGCTTTTTTCGATAAGTGTGTTTGAGTTAACCGTTTGACTATTTAGTAGTTTTATGACTTCATTGGCAACAGATACTGATGAAGTAGGGTCCTGGCCAGTTACAAATCTCCCATCAACAACATAAAAATTATTTTCTTTTGAGTAGACAAAATTTCCTGCGTTGTCTTTAATGGCCTTGTCCATTGCAAAAGGGAATGTTTTATAATATTCCTTGGTCTTATCTTCTAATATATCAGGGAAGCCTGTTATTCTTTTTCCGGCATACAAAGATTTTCCGTTGTCATCTTTTAAAAAAGCAATTCCTGCTGTCCCATGGCATATAGTGGAAATAACTCCATTACGTTTATAGATCTGTCTTGCAATTTTTTGGATCAAAGTGTCTTCCGCTACTCCATACATTGCCGCTCCGCCGCCAGTATAAAGGATAGCCGAATAGTTATCAGCATTGACTTCAGAAGGTTTTATTGTATGGGCTAACTTATTCATGAAAAATCCATCATACAGGTATTTTTTTTGAATATCGTTTGAGGTATTAATGTATCCGATTGGTATAGCTCCTCCTTTTGGACTCACAAAGTCTATTTCGAAACCAGCATTTGTAAAAACATCGTGCGGTATGACAATTTCGCCAAAATGGTTGGATGCATTAATGGTTGTATTGCCATAAAAGTGTTGGTTGGATGTTACGAAAAGTATTCGCTTTTGAGCATTTACTTTCGTTAAAATAATGAGGGAAATAATTAATGTAAATAAAATCTGTTTCTTCATTTTAAGCCTATTTTTAGTTTAGGCTTCAAAAATGGCAAATCAATTAATTATGAGAGTACAAGGTCAATTAAAATCGGTTCAAATCTATAAATCTGAACTATAAACCCCAAATTTTTGAAATTCGGAAGGTGTTTGGTTTGTTATTTTTTTGAAGTGTGTAAAAAAAGAAGATTTGGAATTAAAGCCACTTTCGTACCCAATGCCTTCTATAGTAAGATTTTTGTTGGTTATAAGTAAAGTTTTGGCTTTTTTGATTCTTAACTCATTTATATATGAGGTAAACGACTTATTAAATTTCTCATTAAGAACCTGAGACAGGATGTGTGAAGAAATGTTCAATTCTTTTGCGGTATCCAAAAGTGTAAGTTGTGGGTTTAAATACAACTCATTTTCAGCTATCAACAAAATTTTCTGCTCAATTTCAAGTACTGTTTCACTATCGAGTTTTTTACTTTCATATCTTGTTTTTTCTTCAAAAAATGAATTGTTTTTGCCTTTTTTAAAAATCAGCAGAAGGATGATTAAATACAATACAAACGAAAATGATAATGCACCTACAATGTATGAAGTATAGGAAGAGGTATAATAGGCCAAAAATATTGTTACAACTCCAAAATACACACTTAATATCCAGAGATCGATCTTTTTTACTTTTCTATTTTGAGAAAAAGGAACTTTTACAATGTCTTTGATGTAAAGAAATGAAAAGACAATATATAGAAACCATTGGAGATAAATACCTCTTATAATCCAATTTCTCCATAAATCCAAATTGCTTGTATATGGGTAAACTGTCCCTAGAATTGTTATGCCAATTATGTATGGAAATACATGAATTGCCCAGTTTGTCAATTCATTTGTAAAATGTTTTTTAAAATATAAATAAAGGAAAGGACCAATCAATATACAGCCTGAAAGTCCTATTTGTATAAAAATAGTATTTAGGTCATCATTGAAATAGAAAAAAACCGATTTAACTATCCTGGTACTTATTACAAAGAGTAAGCATCCAAGAAAGTAATTTGAGAATTTCTTTGTATAAGCTGTATAAAAAAAATAAAATGCAAGTATAAAACCGTTGAATGCTCCAATTGCACTAAAGAAGAATAATAATTGACTTTCAGTATTCACTATCCGTGTGATTTACAATATTTGGTTGAAATAAGCCTTTTTTATGGCGCTAAAATAATACTAATAATATACCTCCAAAAGAAATTAATGCTATATAAATGTTTAGGTATATTTTTAACGTCCCGACGGCTCATGAAGTTTGGGAAATTTGGACCCAAACCTTCCCATTAAGACTTAAAACCCAAATTTTATGAAACCGCTGCTAGCGGTTCGCTGCTTTTAACATCCTTTATTAAATTCCTCCCAATCAAAATTTATATCTTTTGGATAATTTTTATTGATATAATTTTTTAAAGTATTCTCTAGAGTCTTTGAGTCAAATCCATAGATTTCGTTTAGTTTTTCATACCCGCTTTTCCAAAGTTCTTTAAATTTCGATATTCCATAGTTGTCAATTAGAAATTTACAAATAAAAGCACTTTGAGTGTAAGCAACCATATCAGGGTTTGCATAAAAGTCTTCAGATAATTTATCGATAGAAATCAATTTATTACTCTGAATAAAATACTTATAGATTTCTTCTAACGAGTATTTGGAACAAGTTCCGCCAGAATAAGTTGCTAAACCTTCATTCATCCAAGTTAATGAACTATCTGGCATTCCCCATTTATACATAGTTATCATATGCATCATTTCGTGTTTTATAGGCGAGCCTTTGTCTTTAAGTAAAGTAAAGAATACATCTCTGTCGGGATAAGCCAAACCTTGAGCAGCCATTCCACCATATTTTAGCATTTCTTTTTTTGATTTTAAAAAATCAATATCCATTTTATTGTTGAACTCTGTTTCTCTAATAAGTTTCAAATTTTCATCAATTGATTTTTGACATTCTTTTATTGCTAGAATTCTACGTGGAATTTCAACTTCAGAAGGGAAGTAATATGTTATATTACCTATAGTTTTAGATTCTGTGACAATTTTGGACCAACTTTCGTCATCTATTGCTTTTTTTTGTGCAGTGCAAATGTAGAATGATAAAATCAAAAGTAAATAAGTAAGTTTTCTAGTATTCATTTTTTTAATAGGTTTTGTATTTACACGGTTTCGATATGCAATGACCGCTAACTCATTATTTTCTCAACTCAATGCTCATTAACATCGTTATACTGCCATAAAACATTGATGATTTTCCAATTACCGTTGAGTTTTACAATGTGCATATAGTCAATCCATTCGTCAGCAATTAATTTTACTGAAGCTGTTCTTTCGGAAACATCCAGAAAAACCACTTTTTTTTGAGGAGAGGCAGGAAATTTGTTGCTTTTTTTATTATAACTTTCCGCAAGCAGAATCATAGATTCAGTAGAGGTTTCCCTTACATAGTCTTTGCCTGTGGCTTTGTCTTTCCAAAACGTACGTTTGACCATTCTCGGGTGCAAGGCTCTTTCCATTTGCTGCGGATTGGGTTTGTGCTGTGATTCGATGTAATCCAGAGCGGCCTGTTTAATGGCTAAACTGTCCTGTTTGGTTTGTCCTGACAGACTTACTGCTGTTAACAGAAAAAAGCTGTAAATGATGTTTTTTAATAGCATTTTAGTTTGTATTTGTTGACCAAATCAAACTTAGCCAATTAGAGACAAGTATCAAAAAGGTTTAGCTTTTTGTTAAGAAGTAAGAATAGTTTTAATAAAAAAGGCTGTTCAAACGAACAACCTTTTATAATATTGATTCATAATCTCTCGATTACATCATTCCTGGCATTCCACCACCCATTGGCATGGCAGGAGTATCTTCTTTAATGTCAATTAATGCACACTCTGTAGTTAAAATCATTCCAGAAACTGAAGCAGCATTTTCTAAAGCTACACGGGTTACTTTTTTAGGATCAATAATTCCTGCTTCAAGCATGTCTACATATTCATCGGTTTTTGCGTTGTAACCAAAGTTGTCTTTGCCTTCCGCAACTTTTGCCACTACTACAGAGCCTTCCAAGCCTGCGTTTTCAACAATAGTTCTCAAAGGAGATTCGATAGCGCGGGAAACGATTTGAACCCCTGTTGCTTCGTCAGCATTCTCCGCTTTGATGTTTGCTAAAGCAGCTTTAGCGCGTAATAAAGCTACGCCACCACCGGCAACAATACCTTCTTCAACAGCTGCACGGGTAGCATGTAAAGCATCGTCTACACGGTCTTTTTTCTCTTTCATTTCAACTTCTGAAGCAGCACCAACGTAAAGAACAGCAACACCACCAGCTAATTTAGCTAAACGCTCCTGTAACTTTTCACGGTCGTAATCTGAAGTAGTTGACTCCATTTGTGCTTTGATTTGGTTTACGCGATTTTTAATCATTTCGTTTTCACCAGCACCATTTACTAGAGTAGTATTGTCTTTATCAATAGAAACTTTTTCAGCAGTTCCTAACATTTCTAATGTAGCGTTTTCAAGAGTGTAACCGCTTTCTTCAGAAATTACTGTACCACCAGTTAAGATAGCGATGTCTTCCAACATAGCTTTTCTTCTGTCGCCAAAACCCGGTGCTTTTACAGCAGCAATTTTCAAGGCACCACGTAATTTGTTTACTACCAATGTAGATAATGCTTCACCATCTACATCTTCGGCAATAATTAACAATGGTTTGCTTGATTGTGCAACCGGTTCAAGAATTGGTAATAATTCTTTTAACGAAGAAACTTTTTTGTCGTATAATAAAATGTAAGGTCTTTCTAATTCAACCTCCATTTTTTCAGTATTAGTTACGAAGTAAGGAGACAAATATCCTCTGTCAAATTGCATACCTTCTACTACATCAACATAAGTATCAGTTCCTTTTGCTTCTTCAACAGTAATTACGCCTTCTTTTCCAACTTTACCAAAAGCTGTAGCGATTAAATCACCAATTACTTCGTCGTTATTAGCAGAAATTGAAGCTACTTGTTTGATTTTATCTGTAGAAGAACCTACTTCTTTAGCTTGCTTTCCTAGATCGGCAACGATAGCCTCAACTGCTTTGTCAATACCGCGTTTTAAGTCCATAGGGTTGGCACCAGCCGCTACGTTTTTCAAACCTTCTTTTACGATAGCTTGGGCTAAAACAGTAGCCGTCGTAGTTCCGTCACCCGCTAAGTCATTAGTTTTTGAGGCAACTTCTTTTACCATCTGCGCACCCATGTTTTCAAGAGTGTCTTTCAATTCTACTTCTTTTGCTACAGAAACACCGTCTTTAGTTACGTGAGGTGCACCAAAAGATTTAGAAATTATTACGTTACGACCTTTTGGTCCTAAGGTTACTTTTACTGCATTAGCTAATGCATCTACACCGCGTTTTAATCCGTCGCGAGCTTCAATATCGAATTTTATATCTTTTGCCATATTATTGTTTATTTGTCAATTTGTTAATTTGGTTATTTGATTAGATAATCGCAAGAATGTCTTCTTCACGCATGATTAAGTAATCTTTACCTTCAAATTTTAAATCAGTTCCAGCATATTTTCCGTATAAAACAGTATCGCCAACCTGAACAGTCATAGGCTGGTCTTTTTTTCCGTTTCCTACAGCTACCACAGTTCCTTTTTGAGGTTTTTCTTTAGCTGTATCAGGAATGATAATTCCGGAAGCTGTCTGTGTTTCCGCAGCTGCCGGTTCCACGATTACGCGGTCTGAAAGTGGTTTAATGTTTAATGCCATAATTATATTATTTATGTTATTATTATTTTGATGCTAGCGTTGTTTCAGAAATTATGCCAAGGCAAGAAATCTGTCAAATTTACCAAATAAAAATGCCAGCACTGACAGGCTGGCATTTTTTTATCGTTAAATCTAAAAAAAAATTATTTTTTCTCTTCAGTAGCTGAACCGGCCGGAGCATCAGTTGCAGGTTTTGAAGCATCAGCAGGAGTTGCAGTTTTGTTGTCTGCTCCTGGAACTGCTCCTGGCGCAGCAGGAATTGAAGCAGGTGCCGACTCGTCGATTAATTTTGAACCGGTATCGCCTCCTGAATTAAAGCTTAAGCTTGATAGTAAAATTAATACTAATAAAGCACTCGCTAAATACCAAGTTGATTTATCTAAGAAGTCTGTTGTTTTTTGAACGCCACCCATCATCTGAGAACTTCCAAAAGTTGAAGACAATCCTCCGCCTTTAGGGTTTTGTACCATGATTACCACCACTAATAAAAAACAAACGATAGTGATTAATACTAAGAAAATTGTAAATGTACTCATTGTTTACTTGTTGTTATTTTGTTGTAAATCTTTAATGTCCAAAATTCGGTCTGCAAATAAACTACTTTTTTCTGGATATTTCAAAATTAAAATTTCATAAGCTTGAATTGCTTTGCTGTATTTCTTTTGTTCGAGGTAAATCTTTGCTAATGTTTCAGTCATCAAATAAGATGTTTCCTCTTTTTTTATAATATACTCCGGCACGGGGATATTTTCTTTCGGCGGTGCTATTTTAGGGTTGTTTTCAATGAATTTATCAATCAATTTCATTTTTTCAACAATCTCCTTTTTGGGCTCGGAAGAGTTATTCTCTGCTGAATTTTCTTCTGAATTTTCTCTTTCTATTGGTTTTAATTTTGATAGTTGCAGCCATTCCTGAAACGAGTGGGTTTCGCTTTTATTGAATGAAATAGGTTTTTCATCTTCATCCTCTATTTTGTCCTCTAACCAGGAAATCATTTCAGTTACTGTTTTTTCAAGTTGTTGTTGTTCTTCTTTTTTTATACTTTCCTTGTCTGCAAGCTGTTTTTCTTCTTCGGTTACAGTATTCGCGGCGCCGATTGAAGAAATTATTGATTGTTCGAGTGGACTTCTAAAGTCAGTTGAACTGCTTTCTATTGGTTTTTTTTCTTCTGAATCAGCAATTTCGATAGAATTCAGCAGCGATTGTTCCAGTTTGTTTTCAATAACAGGTTCCTGAGCTGTTTCTGTCGGTATGATTTCTGAAACTTTTATTTCTTCTGTCTTAACTGTTTCTGCTTTGGCAAGAGCTTTATTGTTTACTGTTTCAAAATGTTCTGACGTAATCAAATCGAACAGAACTGTTCTGTCTGTGGTATAAGCAGCTGTTTTCCGCAACGATGTATTGTATTTTATACTGTCGTGTTTTTGAAGGCCTTTTAAATACAAACTTCTGGCGCTTTGAAAATAAGGATATACCTTTAAAATACTGTTCAGCTCCGTAATTTGCGTTGGCAAAACAGTATTGGGATTGTTAAGAAGCTGTGAAAATTCAGATAAGTTCATATTACCATTTAGCTAAAGTCTCATTGAACATATCTTGTGTGATTCTCTCAAAAATTTCATCCAGCGCAGTTCGTAACTGGGAGCCGGTCAGCTGTTGGTCACCGGGATAGTCGTAAAAAAATGAAAACCGTTTTTCAAAATTTTCTTCCGGTTTGTTTTTATTCGAAAAACGTAAGTTGATAGAAACAGTCAAACGGTTTTGAGCTGCCTTTAAATCGGCAGTCGCGGTCATCGGGCTTATGCGGTAATCAACAATTTCGCCTTCATAAACTAAATCACCATTACTTGCAGTTAAGTTCAAATTAGTTTGATTTTGAATTAAATCCTGAAGTCTTAGCGTAAACTGTCTGTCTATACCTGGTTCGATTAATTCGGAATTATTTTGAAAAGTATTAACCTGAAAGGTTTTAGCGTTAATTGGTCCAGCTCCTGTGAAGTTGTAAACACCGCAGCTGGTTAATGCCAATGAGATCAGGGATAAAAATATGTATTGTATGTTTTTCATGTTGTTTGAGTCCAACCAAAAATAACTTATTTTTTGGAATTTAGGTTTTAAGATTCAGATTTTACTTTTATAAATCAAATTGTTTTATTTTTCTGTATAAAGTCCTTTCTGAAATTCCCAGTTCGTCAGCAGCGGCTTTGCGTTTGCCTTTGTTGCGTTCCAGCGCTTTTTTGATGAGTTCGATTTCTTTTTGATCCAGACGTAAAGAATCTTCTTCTTCCACAGTATCGGCAAAAATATAATTGCCATCATCTTCATCCTCATCTATGAATTCATCCTCAATCTGCGATTCTTCGTTTGGAAGGACTGAAAGTCTGGTTTCTTCTTCAAAATAAGGTTTCTCTTCTTCTTTCTGACCGTAAATACGCTGAATAAGTCCTTTGTTTGCTTCCTGCACTTTAGAACTGCCGTTTTGCATCAGTTCCAAAGTCAATTTTTTCAAATCGTTCAAATCACTTTTCATGTCAAAAAGAATTTTGTATAGAATTTCTCTTTCTGATGAAAAATCACTTTCCGATTTTTTATTGATTACCGAAGGTAAATTAGTGCCTTCATTAGGTAAATAAGATTGTAGGGTAGCGGCCGAAATGTCTCTGTTGGTCTCTAAAACAGAGATTTGTTCGGCAGCATTCCGTAATTGACGGATGTTACCGCTCCAACGGTATTTTGTCAAATACTGGACAGCCGGTTCGTCCAATTTAATAGGAGGCATTTTGTATTTGTGGGCAAAATCGGATGCAAATTTTCTAAACAATAAATGAATGTCGTCTCTACGGTCGCGAAGTGCCGGCAAGCTGATTTCAACGGTGCTTAAACGATAGTATAAATCTTCACGGAATTTGCCTTTTTCAATGGCTTCCTGCATATTGACATTGGTTGCCGCTACAATACGTACATTGGTTTTTTGTACCTGTGATGAACCGACCTTAATGAATTCACCGTTTTCCAGTACACGTAACAAACGCACTTGTGTTGTGAGTGGTAACTCGCCGACTTCATCAAGGAAGATTGTGCCACCGTCAGCAACTTCAAAGTATCCTTCACGGGTATTTGTCGCGCCTGTAAAAGCTCCTTTTTCGTGTCCGAATAATTCTGAATCTATTGTTCCTTCAGGAATCGCACCGCAGTTTACAGCAATGTATTTGCCGTGTTTGCGGTGGGAGAGCGAATGTATGATTTTAGGAATATTTTCTTTACCAACACCGCTTTCACCGGTTACCAATACCGAAATATCAGTTGGCGCTACCTGAATGGCTTTTTCAATAGCACGGTTTAACTTCGGGTCGTTACCGATGATTTCAAATCGTTGTTTTATGGCTTGAACGTTTTCCATATATTTTTTAACCACAAATTACACAAATTGGCACAAATTATTAGAAAACTAATCTTTTATGGATCAGTGATTTATTTTGAAAATTTGCAATAATTCCCAATTGAGTTTCTGCAAGTTTCATATAATTCAAAGTCTGTGCAATATGTTCGTTGTTTAATTCTTTAACTGATTTAGTTTCTAATATGATTTCATCATAAACAATGAAATCTGCATAAAATTTAAGAGGTAAAATATTTCCTTTGTAATCAATTGTAAATTCTTTCTCTCTTTCAAAAGGAATATTATTGTTCTTAAATTCAATTTCTAAAGCATCTTTGTGAACAATTTCTAAAAGACCAGGTCCTAAAATTCTGTGAACTTCCATACAGATTTCAACTATTTTATAATTTTCGTCTTGTTTATAGAACTCCATTTTTTGTGTGAATTTGTGTAATTTGTGGCTTTTATGTTATTGCATAATTTCTGAATAGCCTACTGCTTCACCTATTAAAGTTGCAGCAGTACAGTCAGTTACTTTTACTAGAACGAAATCACCAGGTTTGTAATTCTCTTTAGGAAAAACTACTACTGTGTTTTGTGAATTTCTTCCGCTCCAGTGCTGGTCTGATCGTTTTGAATCTTTTTCGACTAAAACTTCTACAATTTGCCCTACAAAACGTTGTGTGCGCTCCAAGGCTAATTTTTGCTGTAAGTCAATGATTTCGTTTAAACGGCGTTTTTTAACTTCTTCAGGAACATCATCCTCCATTTTACGGGCAGCAAGAGTTCCTGGTCTTTCTGAATAGGCAAACATAAATCCAAAGTCATATTTACAATGTTCCATTAAGCTTAAAGTATCTTGGTGATCTTCTTCGGTTTCAGTTGGGAAACCTGAAATCATATCCTGTGATAAAGAAATGTCTGGAATGATTTCGTAAATTTTATCCACAAGAGTCATATACTCTTCACGAGTGTGCTGACGGTTCATTTCCTGTAAAATACGGGTGCTTCCTGATTGAACAGGTAGGTGAATGTATTTACAGATATTGTGATGTTTTGCCATAACTTCAATAACTTCCACATGCATATCCTGCGGATTTGAAGTTGAAAAACGGAAACGCATTTTAGGGAATTTTGCGGCACACATATCTAATAATTGTGTAAAGTCAACCGCAGTAGCTTTTTGCATCTCGCTGGCTTTAACAAAATCTTTCTTCAAACCACCGCCATACCATAAATAACTGTCAACGTTTTGGCCTAATAAAGTTACTTCTTTAAAGTCTTTATTCCATAAGTCCTGAATTTCTTCTATGATACTTTGTGGTTCACGGCTGCGCTCACGACCACGTGTAAAAGGCACTACACAAAACGTACACATATTATCACAACCACGGGTAATCGATACAAAAGCATTGACTCCGTTACTGTTTAAACGAACAGGTTGGATGTCGCCATAGGTTTCTTCCTTGGAAAGAATAACATTTATAGCGTCACGGCCTTCTTCAACTTCGCTGAGTAAGTTGGGAATATCTTTATAGGCATCAGGACCAACAACTAAATCGACGATTTTTTCTTCCTCAAGGAATTTTTCCTTTAAACGCTCAGCCATACAGCCTAAAACACCCACTTTCATGTTTGGGTTGATTTTTTTGACAGCATTGTATTGCTCTAAACGTTTACGGACTGTTTGTTCAGCTTTATCTCTGATAGAACATGTGTTTACTAAAACTAAATCGGCTTCCTCTAGGTTTTGAGTGGTGTTATAACCTTGGTCAGCAAGAATCGAAGCCACAATTTCACTATCAGAAAAATTCATCTGACATCCGTAGCTTTCAATAAACATCTTTTTAGTATTTGCGTTCTTTTGGTCTAAAACCAAACTGCTTCCTTGTTTGTTTTCGTCGATTACCTTTTCCATAAAGTGCCTTTTCCTGTTTTGAGCCAGCAAAGATAATACTAAATTTTGTTTTCTGACAAGATGTCAGTGATGTTTAACATTATAAAAACAAAGGGCAGCGTTTAAATGCTGCCCTTGTGGATTATTTTTTTATGATTTTTTTAATTGAAGAACTTCCTTCTTTGGTTGTTAATTTGATTAAATACAGACCTTGAGGTAGTTTGCTCAAATTCAATTCAAATGAACTGCTGTTGATTTTGTTAAAATCTATTTCTCTAAAATTTATGTCATAGAGTACATAATTACTAATGGCATTTTTAGAATTGATATTGACTTTATCTGTAAAAGGGTTAGGAAATACAGAAATATCTTCTATCATTGTATTGCTTACAGATTTATTAGTAACATTATCATTGGCAGGGGTTACTGTTTCACAAGTAATTGTTGCGTCCCATCCTGAGCTAATCACACTGCCATCCGAATGAAATTCAAAAGTTAAAGCACCTGTAATGTCAGTTGATATCAGTTTGGCTGAAGGATAATTTGCTCCGTAAGCATTATATAATAGCGGATGAGACGTCGTAGGGCCATTGTAAATTCTTAAATAATCACAACAAGCTTCAGTGCTAAAAGAATTAAATACAACTGCAACTTTTTGGCTTCCATTATTTGGATAGATAGTTTTAACACTGTGTTCAATGTTTTTGTAGTTACCGTTAGGTCCTCCCGAATCATAGAAACGGCCTTCTATACAATAATCTATAGCAGTGCAGAAATTAATTACAGTAAAAGGGCTGTTGATATTGTCATTACATTTAGCACGTATATGAAAGTCATAACAAGTATTTTGAGCTAAATTGTCAAGCAAGACAGTATTGTTTGAAGTTAAAGTACCGGTTGTTCCAATTGGTACTCCTCTTTCCATCAAGAAATATTCCCATTGACTCGTATTTGAGTTGTTGATCCAATTAATCGTAATTGAGTTACTAGTTGGAGTAGATGTTGAAACAATAGGTGCAAAAGTGCAGGGAGGAAATGGCTCACAAATGATAGTTGCATCCCACCCTGAATTTTCTGTAGCATAATTAGAAATAAAGCGGAATGTAAGTGCTCCCTGAGGATTCGTTGCTGTAGCTGTCCATGGCGCTATAGCGGCTGAACCATTAAAAATAATAGGAGCATTTGTGTCAGTACCGTCAAAAATTGTTAATATGTCACAACAACCATCTAATTGAAATGTGTTAAAGGTAGCTCTTATTCTTTCGCCGGCTGCATTAGGATGTATAGTGGTTGTGTAATTTTCATAGCCTTTATAGTTGCCATTTGCTCCACCAGTATCATAGAAATGATCTCCTCCGCAATAATCAGCCAAGGTTTTAAAGCTTAATACATTTGAAAAAGCAGAGTTCCCATTAGAACATATAGATTTAATGTAAAAGTCATAATTTGTATTTGAAGTTAAGTCAGTTAAGGTTAAAGGTTTTTGTGTTGTTACAGTGCCTTGCCCAGTAGGAGAGGTGCCACTTGGAACAAGAAAGTACTCCCAAGATGTGGAATCTCCATTTTCATTCCAATTAATAGTTGCCGAATTTATTGTGATATTTGAACTTGTTAAATTAGAAGGGCTATTCGGACAAGGAGGCATTGGTTCACAAATAACTGTTGCATTCCACCCAGTTCCAACTACACTTCCATCTGATGTAAAAGTAAATGTTAAAGCTCCGGATGTATGCGTTGAGGCAAGAGTGCCAGGTGATATTGAACTTCCGTTATATAATATAGGATTTGAAGTGTTAGGTCCATTGTAAATAGTTAATCTGTCACAACACGTTTCAAGATTGAAAGATTCAAAAATAACTTTGATTCTATCTCCTGAAGTATTAGGATAAATTGTTTTAGTATAATATTCTGCATTTTGATAGTTTCCATTTGGTCCGCCAGTATCGTAGAATTTACCGCTTTCACAGTAATTAACAGGGGTGCAAAAATTATAAGGCCCAACCAATTCTGAATAACCTCCGTTGCAAACTGATTTTACATAAAAGCTATAACAAGTATTCTGAGTTAAGTTTTCTAAACGTAACGTGTTGGAATTTGTTACTGTAGCCGCAGGTAAACTGGTGATTGGTGTGTTTTGAGGAACTAAGTAATACTCCCAGCTCGTGGATGAGTTGTTTTCAGTCCAGTTTATTGTAGTGTCAGTGCTTCTTAATTCCAGTGAAGTAATATTGCTTGGAGGGTTAGGACACGCGGGTATAGGTTCACAAATTATACTGGCATCCCATCCAGATCCGGTACCACTTCCGTCTGAAGTAAAAAGAAAGGTCAGAGCACCGCTAGGGTGAGTTGATTTGATGTTTGTTGGTAAGGTACCGTTACTTCTAAATAATATAGATGAATTTGTGTCTGGACCATTATAAATTGTTAAATAGTCACAACAGTTTTCTAATTGAAGTTGATGAAAAATAGCTTTTATTCTATCACCACTTCTTTCCGGGGTTATGGTTTTGGTATATCTCTCGCCGTCTTTATAATACCCATTTATACCTCCGGTATCGTAAAAGTGATCACCATTGCAATAATCTGCAAGAGTACAAAAAGAAAAAGGGCCGGCCATTTGTGATTTTGTTGTACCGCAATTTGTTTTTAAATAAAAATCATAACATGTATTGGAAACCAAGTTGGTCAATGTAAGACTGTTTGAGTTTGTAATTGTTCCTGTAATTGGTGTTGCTCCTTTTGCAACTAGAAAATACTCCCATGAATTTACTGTGTTATTCCCCCAGTTAATGTGTGCAGAATTTCTCGTAATTTCTCCTACCGTTACATTTGTAGGAACGGGGCAAATAGTCTTAAAGGTGAAAGTAGTGTTATTTACCGATTCAGTACAATTATTCTTGGCTGTTACTTTCCAGAAATATTGAGTATTTGGACTCAGGCCGGTTATGGTTGTACTGTTTGTGTCTGTCGTAGATCTGGTAACATTTGTTTTAAAAGTATTATCAGTTGAAAGTTCAAAAATATAACTATTGGCGCCACCTACTTTTTCCCAATTGAATACTTGATTAATCGGCGTGTCGTTCTGGTTGTTTATTGGTGATGTAAGGATGGGTTTAGATAGATTGTTTGATGTTACAGTAATGTTGTAATAAAAATCATAATATTCATCTTTGCTTTTTGCTCTTATTATTATAAAGTGTTCGCCTGCAGTTAATTTGTTTAATCCGTTGATTTTGAGTTTAAAATTGCCCGGACTAAGTCTGATTTTAGTTTTTAATTCGCAGTCAAGTGCTTTAGGAGCATCTAAAACAGATAATAAATAAAGACCTGCTTTATCTTTAAAAGTTTTTAGGCTGAAATTTTTTTCGATAGAATTGATGGAGTTTTCACAAATATTCATTTTAGAATCCGGTGCGGTAATCCAGAAATCACTTTGTCTGACCCCACTTATTATTAATGAAAAATCTTGTGAATTATTAACTAATGTTCCTTTGTGTGTGATAACCAGACTATAGCTTCCGGTAGGATTTAAAATTTCAATCTTTTCAACATTGTCAACTATGTTGTCGCCTTTTTTAGCTGGTGAATTAGGGTTTTTTGGATCTAAAAGCCACGGTTCAAAAGTTGTGGAATTGTTTTTTACTAATTTAATATCCAAATCATTGACCAGACTTGGAGTCGAATCATCAATAGTTGTGCTGGAAACCAGTCCTTTAGGGTCCGTCCAGCAAACAGTTACTTTTAAAGGCTCATTTTCAATTGCTTTTATCTGTTTTGTAAAAGTTTGGCCTTGTGATAATTTTAACTCCTGTATTTCTGAACTGATTTTATTGTTTTTAATTAATAATGCAGCTTTTTTTGCATTTAGTAATCCCCATCCAAACATATAATCAGGTCCGGGTGCAGGACCTGCTTCGTCAGCAGTATGAATAGTTAAACCTCTTAAGGTTGAGGCTTTCATAAATTTACCATTGACTTGATTATGATATTGCTGAAGCAGAGTTAATGTTCCTGCTACACTTGGTGATGCCATTGAAGTTCCAGATAAATAATTGTAGCTTGCCTGAGTATTCATTGCGGAAAATGTATTTACTCCTTTTGCTGAAATATCCGGTTTTATTCTTCCGTCATCTGTAGGTCCCCAACTGCTGAAGTCTGACATTAAAACGGAGTTTGAACCAGTATAGTTTAAAACTTCTTCTGTAGCCGCAACAACAATCGCATTTTTACTTACAGCATGATCTGTTAGTAAGTCAAAACCATTTTTTGCAGTATTTATTCCATTATTTCTTGTGTTGCCGGCAGAGCAAACATATTGAAAATATGGAGCGTTATATAGGATATCGTCAATATACATTGATTTTTCAATATATTTTCCAAAATAGCTTAATGGAAGGAGGGAAGGATTCAATCCATAAGAATGGTTTGAAATTAATAATCCTTCTGAAGCTGCTTGTGCAATCTCATAAACATCTGAATTCCAGTCGTAAGAATTGGCGTTGGCTTTAAATGCCATACCTCTTGCATGTCCTGATTGAAATTTGTCAGAACCAATAAGTGTTCCTGCAACATGAGCAGAATGATAATGTGTTTTTGAACTATTGTCTTTAACTGTCAGTCTGCCTTCGAATAATTCGTGTTGAGGGTATGCTGAACCAGCATCCCAAACGCCTACAATCATATTCTGTCCTTCAATGTTAAGTCCTAAACTTCCTCCGGTATAAAGTTCGTTCGCTCTGGTTGTTATTCCAGCGCCATGGTTGAAAGTGGAATAATAAAGCGGGACATTGTTTTTGTCTATTTCAACTAACTCTGAAAAAATAGAGTCGTTTGAGATTACAAGAGGCAGATTGTTTTTAGCTGCAAATTTTTTGATGTTGTCCTTTTGAAGAATATCTTCAGCTTTCTTTTTTGCTGAAAAAACTGATAAATAATTGGTGTTTGTTTGTTTAATTAACTCTTTTCTGTCTTTGTTTGATTGTGAGAAAATGTAACAGTTGAAAAGAAGTAATAAAAGGGTAATTTTTTTCAATTTGTTCGGTTTTTTTAATTCGGTGCAAATATAAAATCTTAATTCCTTAAAATGATTGGTATCAGAAGTTTTTGTAAGTAAAAATAGGAATTAAAAAAAAACTTCTACTTTTGCCCAATAATTAAACGATACAAATGGCAAAAAACTTAGTAATCGTAGAGTCGCCTGCCAAGGCAAAAACCATCGAAAAATTTTTAGGAAAAGAGTTTCAGGTAGAATCAAGTTATGGACATATTGCTGATTTACCTTCAAAAGAAATTGGGGTAGATGTTACTAATAAGTTCAAACCAAAATATGAAGTCTCTTCAGATAAAAAGGCTTTGGTAAAAAAACTTAAAGATTTATCTAAAACAGCAGAAACTGTTTGGTTGGCATCCGATGAAGACCGCGAGGGAGAGGCTATTGCATGGCACTTGGCGGAAGAATTGAAATTGGATAAAAACAAAACGAAACGTATCGTTTTTCACGAAATTACAAAAACAGCAATTCAAAAAGCGATTGAAAACCCAAGAGGTATTAACTATGATTTAGTTAATGCACAACAGGCACGTCGTGTGTTGGATCGTTTGGTAGGTTATGAATTATCTCCGGTACTTTGGAAAAAAGTTAAAAGCGGTCTTTCGGCCGGACGTGTACAATCGGTTTCAGTACGTTTGATTGTGGAACGTGAAAGAGAAATCCAGAACTTTAAGTCAGAAGCTTCTTACAGTGTTTCGGCAGAATTTGCTAACGAAGCAGGGAAAACTTTCAAAGCAAAACTTTCTAAGAATTTCGGAACTAAAGAAGAAGCGGAAAAATTCTTACAGCAAAATATTGGTTCTTTATATAAGGTTTCGGATTTAGAAACAAAACCGACAAAAAAATCACCTGCGGCACCTTTTACAACATCAACACTGCAGCAGGAAGCTGCCCGTAAATTGTATATGCCTGTGGGTATTACCATGCAGGTGGCACAACGTTTGTACGAGGCCGGATTAATTACCTACATGAGAACGGACAGTGTGAACCTTTCTCAGGAAGCAATGGGGGCGGCGCAGGCCGAAATTTCCAATTACTACGGAGCGGCATTTAGTAATCCGCGTAATTACGCAACTAAATCAAAAGGAGCTCAGGAAGCACACGAAGCGATCCGTCCTACTGATATGACCCGTCATACTGTTGATTTGGATAGAGATCAGGCGCGTTTGTATGATTTGATTTGGAAACGTACCATTGCTTCGCAAATGAGTGATGCGCAATTAGAGCGTACGAATGTAAAAATCGAAGCAAATAATCATAAAGAAATTTTTGGAGCAACAGGGGAAGTTATCAAATTTGAAGGTTTCCTAAAAGTGTATCTTGAAGGAAATGACGATGATGATGAGCAGGAAGAAGGAATGTTGCCGGCTTTAAAAATAAATGAGACTTTAAAAAATAATTATATTACCGCTACAGAGCGTTTTTCAAGACCTGCAGCCCGTTATACTGAAGCTGCTTTAGTTAAGAAATTGGAAGAATTGGGTATTGGCCGTCCATCTACTTATGCACCTACTATTTCTACTATAATCAATAGAAATTATGTTGAGAAAGGAAATTTTGAAGGAGCAGAAAGAAAATACAACCAGTTGATTTTGAAAAACAATGAGGTTAAGGCTGAAGTATTGTCTGAGAATGTAGGTTCGGATAAAGGGAAATTAGTACCAACAGATATCGGAACCATTGTGAATGATTTCCTGGTTAAAAATTTCGAAACTATTCTGGATTATAATTTTACTGCAAAAGTTGAGCAGGATTTTGATGAAATTGCCACAGGACATAAAGAATGGGAAAAAATGATGAGTGATTTTTACAATCATTTCCATCCAAATGTCCAGGATGTTGAAAAGAATGCTGAAAGAGAAAGCGGCGAAAGAATTTTAGGAGTTGATCCAAAATCAGGTAAGCAAGTTTCTGTTCGTTTAGGGAAATTCGGGCCAATGGTTCAAATTGGTGAAGCGGATGATGAAAACAAGCAATTCGCAAGTTTATTGGCAGAACAGAATATAGGTACTGTTACTTTGGAAGAAGCTTTGAATCTTTTCCTGCTGCCTAAAGTTTTAGGGAATTATCAGGGTGAAGAGGTTGAAGTAAATAACGGGCGTTTTGGTCCTTATGTACGTTTTGGCAAAACTTTTATTTCATTGCCAAAAGGAGAAGATCCTTTGGATGTGACTTTTGAAAGAGCGCAGGAATTAATAGAAGCTAAAAATCAGGCTGATGCACCAATTGGGCAATATCAGGGAATGGATGTGCAAAAAGGAGTAGGGCGATTTGGTCCGTTTATCAAATGGAACGGAATTTTTATCAATGTAAGTAAAAAATACAACTTCGATAATTTGTCGCAATCTGATATCGTTGCCTTGATTGAGGATAAAATGCAAAAGGAAAGCGAAAAACTGGTTCACCATTGGGAAGAAGAGGGAATCAAAGTGGAAAAAGCACGTTGGGGACGTTCGGTTATTCTTAAAGGTAAGATTAAAATAGAATTAGGAAAAGATGTTGATGCCTCAAAACTGACTTTGGAACAGGTAAAAGAACTTATTGAAGCAAAAGCACCTGCTAAAAAAACAGCTGCAAAGAAAACTACGGCTAAAAAAACGGCAACTAAAAAGAAATAATAATGGTTTTTGATTTTTTTAGACCTATTGATACTGATTTGCTAATCGATATCCAAAGTTTTTCTGCACAGACTTTGGGGAAAAGAACGGTATTTAATACTGAGCATGAATTTCCTAAATTGGAAGGTGCTAAAATAGCCGTTATAGGTGTTTTGGAAAATCGGGGTGCAGGGAAATCTAATGACAGTAACGATTTAACGTCGGTTAGAAAAGAGTTTTATTCTCTTTTTCCGGGTAACTGGAATGCGCAGATAATAGATTTAGGTGATATTGTTGCCGGAGAAAATATTGAAGATACTTATTATGTTTTAAAGAATGCGGTGGCGCATTTAATCAAGAACAATATCATTCCAATTGTAATCGGAGGTTCGCAGGACTTAACATATGCCATGTATCGTGCTTATGATCAATTGGAGCAGATGGTGAATTTGGTTTCAGTAGACAGCAGATTTGATTTTGCACGTGAAAATGGAACTTTGGCGGAATCTTATCTGACAAAAATTATTGTTGATGAGCCTAATAATCTTTTTAATTTCAGTAATATAGGGTATCAAACGTATTACAATCCGCAGGAAGAGATTGATTTAATTGAAAAATTATATTTTGATGCTTACCGTTTGGGGGAAGTCACCAGCAATCAAACTGTATCCGAGCCTGTTTTTCGTGATGCCGATCTGGTTTCGATTGATATGCTTTCAGTATGTGCTTCCAGTTCAGGTAATTTTTCTGATTTCGTACCTAATGGTTTTTCCGGTAAGGAAATATGCAGTTTTGCCCGTTATGCGGGAATAAGCGATAAAGTGACTTCATTCGGAATTTTTAATCATAATTATTCTGATGCTGAGGCAAGCCTGATAGCTCAGGTAATGTGGTATTTTATTGAAGGTTTTCATTACAGGTCAAATGAATATCCTTTTGGCACAAAAGAAAATTATATTAAATATATAGTGACTCTTGAAGACGAATTAATTTTCTACAAGAGTGATAAAACTGAAAGATGGTGGATAGAAATACCATTTTTATCGAATTCACACAATAAACTAAAAAAAGCCGCGTTACTGCCTTGTACTAACCAAGATTATTTGGAGGCTTGTGCGGGAAGTGTACCTGAAAGATGGTGGAAAGCACAACGGAGAAATTTGTTGTGAGTTTTTTTTAACCTTTTTTTAATAAAAATATTGTTTTTTAAAAAATAAATAAATAGGTTTACAACCTTAAAAAGTCGATGAATACATAACAACCCAAATTTATATGAAGAAGTTCATTTTATTAGCAGTACTGGTTTCGTTTTTATACAGCTGCGGTTCAAAAGACAATGGTCAATTGGTAGGGGTGCAGGGTAAAGCATGGCATCCTGAAAGACCTTATGGAATGACGTTGATTCCTGGCGGTGCTTTCATCATGGGTAAATCTGATGATGATTTAGCTAACGTGCAAGATGCCACTACTAAAACTGTGACAGTTCGTTCGTTTTACATGGATGAAACTGAAATCTCAAATAGTGAATACCGTCAGTTTGTTCACTGGGTGAGAGACTCAATCGTACGAACAAAATTAGCTATTGCTGCTGATGAGCTAGGTCAGAAAAGCGATTCAGATTCAAAATCTTCTAAAAAAGGAGGTAGTATAGGGGATTATGCATTCCTTGATGCTGATACAACGAATATGACAGTGTATGATAAATACATGTATGACAACTACTATAGTATCGGTACAGGAGATGATCCTTATGCAGGCAGAAAATTAAACAATAAAGTTCCTGTTAAATGGAAAACCAGTGAATATCCTGATGCTTACTATGCAGAAGTTATGGATTCAATGTATGTTCCGGCAGAGGAAGCTTATAACGGACTAAGAACGCTACGTTCTGATAAAATGAAATTCAAGTACACTTGGATGGATATTCAGGCAGCGGCTAAGGCTAAAGTTGGTAGAAGAAAAGACTTCATGAAACAAGAAGAGTTAACTATTTATCCTGATACTACTGTGTGGATTAAAGACTTCGCTTATTCTTATAATGAACCAATGCATAATGATTATTTCTGGCATCAGGCATATGGTGACTATCCGGTTGTAGGTGTGAGCTGGAAGCAGGCAAAAGCATTTTGTGCATGGAGAACATTGTACCATAACGGTGCTAGAAAAAGATCTCATAAAGATAATGTAAGTGCTTACCGTTTACCTACTGAAGCAGAATGGGAATATGCCGCACGTGGTGGTCTTGAGTCAGGAACTTATCCTTGGGGTGGTCCTTATGCTAAAAATGACAGAGCTTGTTATTTGGCTAACTTCAAACCTGTACGTGGTGATTATGCAGCAGATCAGGCTTTATATACTGTAGAGGTTGATGCTTATGAAGCAAATGACTATGGTTTGTACAACATGGCAGGTAACGTTGCGGAATGGACTGATTCTTCATATGATCCTACAGCATATGAGTTCGTGTCAACAATGAATCCAAATGTTTCTGATCAAAAGAATATGAGAAAAGTAACACGTGGTGGTTCTTGGAAAGATGTTGCTTATTTCTTACAGGTAAGTACACGTGATTTTGAATATGCAGATTCTGCAAGAAGTTATATCGGTTTTCGTACAATTCAGGATTATATGGGGACAGATGTGACAGGTAATGCCACAGCAAAAAGATAAACAAATAATAAACCAAACTATATTTTAAAAGTAACCAATCAAAATTATTAACTTAACTTAAAATTTATTATTATGGCACTATTAAGTAAAAAAACAATGAATTTCGCTTATGGAATGGGAGCGGCAGTGGTAATCATTGGAGCTTTATTCAAAATTACACACTTTGAAATCGGACCGTTGACAGGAACTTTGATGTTGACTATCGGTCTTGTTACTGAGGCAGTAATTTTCGCTCTTTCTGCTTTTGAACCTGTTGAAGAGGATTTAGACTGGACTTTAGTATATCCTGAATTAGCAGGAGGTCATCCTAGTGCCAAAAAAGCTAAAGCTGAAACACCTGCTGAAGCTCAAGGGTTATTATCTCAAAAATTGGATGCAATGTTAAAAGAAGCTAAAATCGACGGTGATTTAATGGCTAGCTTAGGGAACAGTATCAAAAATTTTGAGGGAGCTGCTAAAAGTATTTCTCCAACAGTAGATGCTATGGCAGGTCAAAAGAAATATGCTGATGAAATGTTGGCTGCAGCTAATAACATGGAGTCTTTAAATGGCTTATATAAAGCACAATTAGATAGCGCTGCTCGTAATGCAGAAGCTAATAAAGAAATTGCAGATAATGCTGCTAAATTAAAAGAACAAATGCAATCAATGACTGCTAATATCGCTACTTTAAACAGCGTTTACGGTGGTATGTTATCTGCAATGAGTAATAGAGGTTAATCTTGTCGTTATTCTCAATTTAATTTTTAACATTTAAAAAAGAAGGAAATGGCAGGAGGAAAATTAACCCCTAGACAGAAGATGATTAACCTGATGTATTTGGTTTTCATCGCGATGTTGGCAATGAATATGTCTAAAGAAGTATTATCTGCTTTCGGTTTGATGAATGAAAAATTCGAAGGCGCTAATGAATCTTCTAAAATGACTAACGAGCAAATGTTATTGGCATTGGATACTAAAGCTTTAGAGGCTAAAGGTGAATTCGAAGGTGCCGCTGTAACTGCTCATAAAGTAGAAGCTGCTACAAAAAAATTCTATGATTTTGTTGCAACTTTAAAAACTGATGTGTTAAAAGGTGTTAAGCCTGAAAATGGTAAATTACCTTATGAATCTATGGATAAAGCTGATAATTTAGATAACAGCTGGTTTCGTGGTGAAGGTTATACTAATGAAGGAAACGCTGTAATCAGTGCAATTGAAACGTTCAAAGCTGCTATGAAAGACGCTTTAGGAAATGAGAAAAAATACGCTCCGATCCTTAATGAAGTAAACAAGAAATTTGATCTTTCTGATGTTGAGAACAAAGATGGTATCAAAGTAAAATACTTGGATTATCATTTCAAAGGTTTCCCTGCTATTGCTTCATTAGCTAAGTTGTCAGCTTGGCAGAATGATGCTAAGAAAGCGGAAGCTGATGTAATCAGTGCGGCTTTAGGAAAAGCAGCGGTTCAAACTGCTTCTTACAGCAACTATCAGGCAATTGTTGTGTTGGAGAAAAATGCTTACTTCCAGGGAGAAGCTGTAAAAGGTAAAGTAGTATTGGGTCGTTATGATGAAAATACTAAGCCAACATCTTTCCAAGGTCCTGGACGTTTGGAAAATGGTCAGGCTATCATTTCTACAACTGCAGGTGGAGTAGGTGAGCAAAACATTAATGGTCAGTTTACTTTCTTGGAAGATGGTAAAACAATTCCTTTGAAATTTGCCGGAAAATACGTTGTAGTACCTCGTCCTAATTCAGCTACTATTTCTGCTGATAAGATGAATGTGGTTTACCGTGGTGTTCCTAACCCTATGTCAATTTCATTTGCTGGTGTTGGAGATAACAATGTAAATGCATCTGCACCAGGTATGTCAAAAACTGGTAACGGTAAATATACATTAAGACCTGGTCCTGGTAGTACTGTAATGATCAACGTTAGCGCTAAATTACCTGATGGTAAAGTAGTATCTGACAGAAGAGAATTCAGAATTAAAGGTTTACCTGCACCAACTGGAAAAATCCGTGGTGAGGTTGCAGCAAAAGGTCCTAAATCTAACTTGGAAGTGTGTACTATTTCTGCTGTTATGGAAGATTTCGATTTCCCTGTAACGGTTAATGTAACACAATTCAATGTTAAAGTTCCTGGTCAGCCTACAATTGTAGTATCTGGAAGCAGAATGGATGGAAGAGCTAAAGCGGCTATCCAAAAAGCACAAAGAGGTGACGTAGTAGTAATTTCTGAAATCAAAGCTAATTTCTCTGGTATTGATCAGGTTGCTAAACGTGTATCTACATGTACTTATGAAGTACAATAATTAAATATAAATTTCGTTTAAGTTTTTAAACGCCTCAAATAGTAAAATATGAATTGGAGAAATTTATTATTAGCAGTTTTAATTGCTGGAAGTGGATCAACTTTCGCGCAGTCAAATGTGTTGAATGCAAAAAAACCTCAGGATATTGGTTTGAAATCTGCAGCTCAACAGCTTAAAGATAATGATAAACCACTTGACTATGGTTATGTGGATGATCGTGACATTTTGATGTCAAAAAAAGTATGGGAAATCATCGACTTGGATGAGCGTATTAATTTCTCATTGTATTATCCAATCGATACAGTTAGTATTGGTAGTGACCGTCGTTCTTTATATGACGTACTTATCAAAGGTATTAAATCAGGTAGAATTACCGAAGTTTACGGAGACAGCTACTTTAGAGAAAAGAAAACTTTGAAGGATATCAACGCTTCTTTGACAAAAATTGATACTACTGATGCCGGTCGTGAGGAGATGAATACTGATATTAATGCATATCGCTCAAGAACAGTTGAAGTGCCTATTTACGAAGGTAAAGGTAAAAAGAAAAAGAAGATTGGTGTGGAAACTAAAGTTATTCCAGCTTCTAAATTTATCTCTACCGAGTATATCAGCAAGCAGGATTTAGCTTCAATAGATGTATCTGACTATAAACTTGTTGGAATATGGTATTTCGATAAAAGACAGGCAGACTTGCGTTATAGAATTTTAGGTATCTGTCCGGTTATTCCAGACGTTTACACAATGGGTAAAACAGAAGAAGAAAAAGATTATATTGAATTGTTTTGGGTTTTCTACCCGGATGCACGCGAAGTTTTGCATGAATCAAAAGCATTCAATGAAAGAAATTCTTCAATGCCTATTTCATTCGATCATTTATTAAATTCAAGAAGATTCAATTCTGTTATTTATAAAGAAGAAAATATCTATAATGACCGTGATATCGCGAAGTACATGAAAGATAATTCTTTAATGCAGTTGATAGAGTCTGAAAGAGTTAAGAATAAGATTCGCGATTTCGAACAGGATATGTGGACTTATTAATACTAAATTTCTCCAATTATATAGAAAACTCCAGTTGTTAGACTGGAGTTTTTTATTTTTGCAGTATGATAGATTATTTAATTGTTGGTGCAGGTATTGCCGGGGTTAGTTTTGCCGAGATTGCGTTGCAGAATGGCAAGTCGGTTAAAGTAGTTGATGATTTTTCTACGAATTCATCCAGAATAGCCGGTGGATTGTATAATCCTGTGATTTTAAAACGTTTTAGTGAAGTTTGGAAGGCTAGAGAGCAACTGGGCTTCAGTCTGACTTTTTTAAATGCATTAGAAGATAAGTTGAAGATAAAGTTTGATTATAAAATTCCCATTTACAGAAAATTTGCTTCTATTGAGGAACAGAATAATTGGTTTCAGGCAGCAGATAAGCCTAATCTGGCACCATTTCTTTCTACAGAAATTATTCAAAAGCAATATAAATCTATTTCTTCGGAATTTGGTTTCGGGGAAGTTTTAAATACGGGTTATGTCGAGATATCTTCGCTGGTTGATGCTTATATTGATTTTCTCAGGATAAATGATTCTTTTAGTAACGAGTCGTTTGATTATAGTGAACTTGCCGATTTTGACAGCTATGTGGAGTATAAAAAGCAAAAATTTAAAAATGTTGTTTTTGCAGAAGGTTTTGGGCTTCAGAAAAATCCGTACTTCAATTATCTGCCGTTGGATGGTACAAAGGGCGAATTGCTAATCATTAAAGCTCCGGATTTGAATCTGGATGTTGTTTTAAAATCCAGTATTTTTATTTTGCCAATTGGAGAATCAATGTTTAAGGTTGGTGCTACTTACAATTGGGAGGATAAAACTGATTTGCCGACTGAAGAAGGTAAACGCGAACTTATTGATAATCTAAAGGAACTCATTGATTGTGATTTTGAGATTATTAAGCATTTTGCAGGAGTTCGGCCTACGGTCAAAGACAGAAGACCGTTGATAGGCAGTCATCACGTGCATAAAAAGCTGCATGTCCTTAACGGACTTGGAACACGTGGGGTGATGCTTGGGCCATGGCTTGCTAAAGAACTTTATTATAGTATTGAGAATAATATACCTCCGGATCCAAATATCTCAATTGAACGGTTTTATAAAAAATTAGGAATAAAAAAATAAGTGCTGTTAAGCACTTATTTTTTTATATCATTTTTCCAGTCTTTGTCATAAGAAATAAAGAAGTTAATCCAAATATTTCTTGATAGTCGCATGATTAACGGCATTAAACCTAAAAGTGTCCCGCAAATACCTATGAATGCAGTTTTTAAATCTGTTTTAAGAAAAAAATAAAAGATAACAAACGCAGCAACACCAAAGGCTACACCTACGGCATAACTGACATACATGGCGCCATAAAAGAACGAAGGTTCTATTTTGTAGCGTGTGCCGCAATGACTGCAGCTGTCGTTCATTTTAATCGTATAGTTGGGATTGTACATGTTATTACTCACATACATACTTTCTTCCTGGCATTTTGGACAACTTCCTGTTAAAATGCTATTGATTTTCAATCCTTTTTTTAACATTTGCAAAAAATTTAATCAAAGGTAGTTTTTTTCTGCTTTTGAGAATGTAATTTAAGTCACAGATATGCTGAATATTCATAATTTATCGATTTCTTTTGGAGGTACCTATTTGTTTGAAGAAGTAACTTTTCGTCTGGGTGCAGGTGACAGAGTTGGACTGGTAGGTAAAAACGGTGCTGGAAAATCTACTATGCTGAAAATTTTGGCAGGAGATTTTAAACCTGATTCAGGTAGTATAGCTACTGAAAAGGAAGTTCGTATAGGTTTCCTGCGTCAGGATATTGATTTCGTAAAAGGCAGAACGGTGCTTGAGGAAGCTTATCAGGCTTTTGAGGAAATCAAAACAGCTGAATTTAAAATTGATGAAATCAATCATCAATTGGCTTCACGCACCGATTATGAAAGTGATGAATATTCTGAGTTGATTGAAAAACTTAGTGATGTACAGCATCATTATGAAATTCTTGGAGGCTATAGTTATGTTGGTGATACCGAAAAGATTTTGTTAGGTTTGGGTTTTAAACGTGAAGATTTTAACAATCAAACGGATACTTTTTCAGGCGGATGGCGTATGCGTATCGAATTGGCTAAATTATTACTACAGTCTAACGATATTTTGCTTCTGGATGAGCCTACGAATCACTTGGATATCGAAAGTATCATTTGGCTGGAAAGCTTCTTAAAATCGTTCCCTGGAGTTGTGGTGATTGTTTCGCACGATAAAATGTTTTTGGATAATGTGACTAACAGAACTATCGAAATTTCTTTAGGCAAAGCTTATGATTTTAATAAACCGTATTCTCAATATTTGGTTTTAAGAGAAGAAATTCGTGAAAAGCAATTGGCTACTCAAAAAAACCAACAGAAAAAGATTGAAGAAACCGAAAAGTTAATCGAGAAATTCCGTGCTAAAGCTTCAAAAGCTTCTATGGCACAGTCTTTAATTAAAAAGCTGGATAAAGTCGAACGGATTGAAGTCGATGAAGATGATAATTCGGTAATGAGTATTACGTTTCCGGTTTCTGTTGTGCCGGGCCGCGTGGTGATTGAAGCAGAACATGTGACTAAAGCGTATGATGAAAAAGTAATTCTTAAAGATATTTCTTTGTTGATTGAGCGTGGAAGCAAGATTGCTTTTGTGGGGCAAAACGGACAGGGTAAATCGACTTTCATAAAAGCTATTGTGAATGAGTTCCCTTATGAAGGTATTATTAAGCTAGGTCATAATGTGCAGTTAGGGTATTTTGCCCAAAATCAGGCAGAATATCTGGATGGTGAAAAAACATTGCTGGATACCATGCTTGAAGCGGCTACGGACACTAATCGTTCCAAAGTCCGTGACATGTTAGGTGCTTTCCTGTTTAGAGGTGATGATGTGGAAAAGAAAGTGAAAGTCCTTTCAGGAGGTGAAAGAAACCGACTGGCTTTGTGTAAGTTGTTATTGATGCCGTTTAATGTGCTTGTCATGGACGAGCCTACGAATCACCTTGATATTAAATCTAAAAATGTTTTGAAAGCGGCGTTGCAGAAATTTGAAGGAACGCTCTTGTTGGTATCTCACGACCGTGATTTCTTGCAGGGTATGGCAAATACGGTTTATGAATTTAAAGACAAAAAGATAAAAGAATATTTAGGTGATATTAATTTCTTTTTGGAGCAACGCAATGTGGATAATTTCCGCGAGGTGGAAAAGAAAGATGTAGTGGAAAAAATAGCTGTTCCAAGTGTAGTTGAGAAGAAAAACTTGTCATACGAAGAACAAAAAGCACAAAAGTCACTGCAAAATAAATTGTCCAAAATTGAAAGTCAGATTCAGCAATTAGAAAAAGATATTCAAAAAGACGATAAGGAGTTGGCAACCAATTATGACAAATTAATTGAAAATGCGAGCTTTTTTACAGCTTATGAGAATAAGAAAAAAGAATTGGACAAACTTATGGAAGAATGGGAAACTGTTCAGATGGAGCTTGAAATGTAGTATGAATAATTGGTTATATACTTAACGATATAATTTCTAAGCACTGAAACTGAGTACTGAGACTGAATACTGATCACTCATTTAAAAGGATGCCTTTGCTGCCATTCTATTTTAGGTTCTAACCTGATGAAAATTTTATCAATGTATTTGTTGATGAGTTTGTTTTGATGTTTGATAAATCCTGACATCATTACCGGTTTGGCTCCAATGGAACTTTTTATTTCCAATGCTGTCCGGCCAAAAATGATTTTTTCAAATTGGTGTTCGATTCCAAATTCAGTCATGTTGTAAAGCATGTTCAAATAGAGCATGTTTTCTTTTTGTACATGATCGTCATATCCTAAAAAATAGGTTTCAAGTATGTCGCCGTTTAATAACAAAGTGTGAAAACCAACCAGTTTTTCATCTAAGAAGTATCCGAAAAATTTAAATTTACACCCACATTGTTTTTTAAAGGTGGAGAAGTGGTTTTTGGCTAAAAAGAATGTGTTAAAAGGAGCATTTACAGCTACGTGATGGTACAGCTGATAAATACGTTCCTCGTTTGAAATGATTTCTTCGAGCTCTAATTCTTTAACAGTAATCCCGTCAAATTTTTTATGCGAACGTTTGTATTGATCACGGTATTTTTTTGAAAATGAATCGAAATAGTCTTCTTTGCTTTCCCAGTTTTGATTTAATTCAAAAATCATGTTGGGTTGTACGTTAAAATCGTACATTTTGGCAAAATCATATTTTTTTAATTCATCAGAACAATGCTGGTAAAAATCTTTAAAAGAAATAATATGCATCCTGATGTTTTTCTTTTTGAAATACTCAATAATGGCTTCTGAACAATCGATAAGTATTTTGCTTATATGTTTAAAATCAATTGGTTTGCTAAAAGTATAGCCGTTTTGTCCGGTTATCATATTATTGCCCAGAAATAAAACGTTTGAAGCAAAATTTCTGAAAATAAAATTTCTGACAGAGGTTTTTATGCATTTGTCTCGGTCACCAAAAGATTCCAGTTCGGCTACTCTTAAATACTGTGCCAAAGCAACGCCAATATGTTCCCCGTTTTCATAAATAGAAATATAAAAACACTGCATATTTACAGGTGCTGATTTTTCTAAAACCGACAGATAAGGGGTTTGTAGAAAAGCGTTTTCCCGTGCTGCATTGTCCCAGGTTTGAGGCAGTTCATCCATTTTATTATGGATAGTAAATGTAATGTTCTTCAAAATCAAATAAATATCGCCCTAAATATAGGGCGATTGTATTGTAATAAAATGTTAATTTTTATCTCATGACGCAGATAATTCCGCCCATAATCATGAAACATACAATCCAGAAGCCTCCGGTCACCAAAGTGTATTTGAAACTTCTTCTTTCGTATAATGCATTTGTTCCTATTAAAGGCAATCCTAAAAAAAGGCCTGCTAAAAAACCGTGTAAGGCCCCATGTTTAAATGTGTGGAAAGTATTCCCGTAATCATTTATAAAAGCAGTATATGACGGCTTGGCGCCGGCTATATCCCCGCCAATCATACCAAAGGCTCCAAACTGATGTATTGTTAAAAACTGAAGTACAAAAGAAATAAAAAAGGCATAAACAAATGAAAGTCCGAAAATCAATGCCATGTTGGCTCCCTGTATTTTTTCTTCTGTCATTCCTGATTCACGCATCCATATACCTCCAAAAACTTTTGGATTGTACCATATAAATCCTACAACTAATGTTGATGCTGCCGCTAATAAAAGCGATACTAGATTAAATTCCATAATTTTTGCTTTTTGGTTAGTATACCAAATATAACAAATATAATCTTACGTTGTGGTGTTAAAGTGCTGATAATTAAATTACTGGAATGTTTTTTTCAAATGCTGAGCCAAAGGAAATAAAAGAATCGGTACTTCCTACACCTTCAATAACATGTATCTTTTCGTAAAGTATTTTTCTGAATTCTTCGTTGTTTGAAGCTACTATTTTTAAGAATAAAGCGTATTTTCCTGATACGAAATGACATTCAACCACTTCGGGGATTTCTTGAAGTTGTTCGGCAATAGAATAGGAGTAACGGGCTTCTTTTGTGGTGATACCGGTAAAAGTAATGGTTTCATAACCCAATTCCTTTGCATTGAGTTTTATGTTAAAACCGTTTATGATGTTGGCCTCCATCAGTTTTTTGATGCGCTGATGGACTAATGAATTTGAAATTTTTAATTCTTTGGAAATATCAGAAAAAGCCATGCGGCCATCTTTACTCAATAAATCGATAATTTTTTGGTTAAGGTAATCCATTACCTCATTCTTGAATTTTTTAATCATAATATGTTGTTTTTTCTGATCAATTAATGATGATTTTTAAACTGTAAAATTGTCTATTCTGTTATTTTGACAACAGATCAATTTAAAAATAAATCAAAAAAATCAAATTTGCATTTATAGTTCAAAAATAGTGTAAAAATTCAAAAATAAATTATTAAGTATGTTAAATTGACTTTTTTAGAAGTAATTTTGCGTCAAATTTTAAAATACAACTACACTATGAATAAGGATCAGTTATTATCAAAATTATGGGAGCAATACATTGCAATTACTCCATCTGCAGAAAAAATTCACGCTTTATTAGCTGAAAAAGGGGAAGTGATAGAAAATGACCACATTGCTATCCGTACTTATGATGATAAGCGTGTTGATATTTCAGTTTTGGAAAAACCTTTTTTAAAAGCAGGATATGAACCAAAAGGGGATTATGTTTTTGAATCAAAAAAATTATATGCAAAGCATTATGAGCATGCTACTGATAAAAATGCTCCTAGAATTTTTATCTCTCAATTGGAATTGGCTAAATGCTCTGAGAAAATTCAAAATTCAGTAAAAACACTTTTGGATTCTTGCGATCAGTCTGTTTTTGAAAATGAAGATTTGATTTTAAGCGGTGCGGTTTGGAACAATACTTCTTATGCAACTTACAATGAATTGCTGGAAGAATCTGAATATGCGGCATGGATGTATATCTACGGTTTCCGTGCAAACCACTTTACAATTAATACGAATGCTTTAGAGCAATTCCCAACATTGCAGTCATTAAACCAATTCTTAAAAGACAGTGGTTGGAAATTAAATGCTTCTGGTGGAGAAATAAAAGGTACGCCTGAGCAATTGTTAGAACAGTCAAGTACTTTAGCTGATTTATATACAGTAAATTTTGACGAGGGAACAAAAGAAGTGCCTTCTTGTTATTATGAATTTGCACTTCGTTACCCAATGGCAAATGGTGAGTTATATTCTGGTTTTATTGCTTCTTCTGCTGATAAGATTTTTGAAAGTACAGATGTGAAATTGCAAAATTCAGCAAATTAATAATTTGAATAAATTATAAAGTTCTCCTGCTTATGCAGGAGGACTTTTTCGTTTAATTGTTTTATCTTGCGAGCTTTATTACTAGCTATATTTCTACTAAACATCATGACTACAACAACAACTAAGAAGTTAATTTTTGACTTTGACAGTACTTTTATTCAAGTAGAAGCACTGGATGTGCTTTGTGAAATTGCCCACAAAAACAGCAATGATTTGTCTTCCGCTTTGAGCGAAATCCAAAGAATTACCAATCTTGGAATGGAAGGCAAATTATCCCTTAAAGAATCGCTTTACCAAAGATTACATTTGCTTAATGCGCATCGCGATGATCTGGAAGAGCTGATCAAACAGCTTAAATCTAAAATATCCGGCTCGGTGGTTCGAAATGCTAATTTCTTTAAACAACATGCTGATGATACTTATATTATTTCAAATGGTTTTAAAGAAATAATTGTTCCTATCGTTCAGGAATTTGGAATCAAACCTGAAAATGTTTTGGCAAATTCTTTTGTTTTTGACCATGAAGGTAAGATAATTGGTTTTGATGAGTCGGAAGAACTGTGTGAAAACCACGGAAAAGCATTAAAGATAAAATCATTAAACCTTGACGGTGAAGTCATCATGATTGGTGATGGTTATACGGATTATGAAACGCTGCAGCATGGTGTGGTTTCAAAGTTTTATGCGTTTACTGAAAATGTAAAACGTCAGGTCGTTTTGGATTTGGCTGATAGAGTAGCGCCGTCTTTGGATGAGATTTTATATGACCTGTCTTTTAAAGCATCGGTTTCATACCCAAAAAACAGAATAAATGTTTTGTTGCTTGAAAATATCCATCCTGATGCAGTGGCCAATTTTGAACGCGAAGGATACAATGTAACTACTTTGAAAGGTTCGTTGTCAGAAGATGAATTGTGTGAAAAAATTAAAGACGTTTCTATTTTGGGAATTCGTTCTAAAACAACCGTTACCGCTAAAGTTTTAGAAAATGCGGCAAAACTTCATGCTATAGGAACTTTTTGTATAGGAACTAATCAAGTAGATTTAAACACTTGTAGTCAAAAAGGAATAGCCGTTTTCAATGCGCCTTACAGTAATACGCGTTCTGTAGTAGAATTGGCATTGGGAGAAATGATTATGCTGATGCGTTCTACTTTTGAAAAAAGCAATAAAATGCACAAAGGAATTTGGGACAAATCTGCAAATGGAAGTGTGGAGCTAAGAGGTAAAAAGCTGGGATTGGTTGGATATGGAAGTATAGGTTCTCAATTGTCGGTTATTGCGGAAGCATTGGGGATGCAGGTGTATTTCTATGATGTGGTGGATAAATTAGCTTTAGGTAATGCAAAAAAATGTGCATCCTTAAAAGAACTTTTATCGGTGGCTGATGTGGTTTCACTTCATGTGGACGGTAGGGAATCTAATGGTAATATTATCGATGCTGAGGCTTTTAAAAGTATGAAAGATGGTGTGATCTTTTTGAATTTATCAAGAGGACATATTGTTGATTTAAATGCTTTGATTGAAAATTTAGATAATGGAAAAATCAAAGGTGCCGCAGTAGATGTGTTTCCTTATGAACCAAAAAATAATGACGAACCTTTTGTGTCTGAATTATGTGGAAGGGATAATGTTATCCTGACACCTCATATTGGAGGTAGTACCGAAGAAGCGCAACATGACATAGGAAATTATGTTTCCAATAAAATAATCCAGTATATCAATACGGGAACTACCTATGGAAGTGTGAACTTGCCGGAAATTCAATTGCCAGAATTCAAAAATGCTCACCGAGTGATGCATATTCACGAAAATGTGAAAGGTATCTTGGCACAAATCAATACGATTTTGTCAAATGCCAACTGTAATATTTTAGGGCAGTACTTAAAAACTAATGAGCAGATAGGGTATGTAATTACTGATATCGATAGTTTTTACGATCCTTCATTAGAAAAACAATTAAAAGAAATTCCAAATACAATCCGTTACAGGATTTTATATTAATCCTATTGGCAAAAGACAAGAATATCATGAATCTGGAAAGATTAGCAAAGCAGCTTCAAGGCGAATTATATTTCGATCATACTATGCGTACGCTTTATGCAACGGATGCCAGTGCGTATCGCGAAATGCCTATGGCAGTAGCTGTGCCTAGAAGTAAAGAGGATATAAAAAAAATAATTGACTTTGCACGCGAAAATAAGTTGAGCGTAATACCCCGTGCGGCCGGAACTTCTTTGGCAGGACAAGTGGTTGGGCAAGGAATTGTTGTAGATATTTCACAGCAGTTTACCCAAATCATTAGCGTTGATAAAGAAGAAAAATCGGCTTGGGTACAACCGGGAGTAATTCGTGATGAATTGAACTTGCATTTAAAAAGTTACGGATTGTTTTTTGGTCCGGAAACTTCTACCAGTAACCGCTGTATGATTGGAGGTATGGTGGGTAATAATGCATGTGGGGCACGTTCAGTGGTGTATGGTTCTACGCGTGAGCATTTGTTTGAAATAAAAGGTTTTTTAGCTGATGGAAACGAAGTGACTTTTGGCGAATTAACTAACGAGGAGTTTGAAGCTAAATGTCAGGGGAAAAATGTAGTAAGTGAGCTGGAACAAAAAATATATCTGCAGGCTAAAGAAATTTTATCAAATCCAGCCAATCACGAATTGTTTAATGCAAATTATCCTAAAAAGTCTATTCCAAGACGTAATACGGGTTATGCATTGGATTTGTTGGCAGATACAGCTCCTTTTGGAAATTTTCATAAAAAATTTAATTTCTGTAAGTTAATTGCCGGCTCTGAAGGTACATTGTTTTTTGCTACGGAAATCAAACTGAATTTGGTAGATGCTTTAAAGCCTAAATCAGGGTTGGTTTGTATTCACTTTAATAGTATTAATGAATCTTTAAAAGCAAATTTAATTGCGTTAGAATACAATCCAGATAGCGTTGAACTTATTGATCACTATATTTTAGATTGTACTAAAGAAAATATCGAGCAAAGCAAAAATAGATTTTTTGTTCAAGGAGATCCAAAAGCTATTTTGGTTGTGGAATTTCTTCGCGATACTATAGAAGAAATAGAAGCAGCAGCTCAAAAAATGGAAGCGCAGATGCGTGCTGTTGGGTTAGGTTATCATTTTCCAATTGTGTATGGAGAAGAGACTAACAAAGTCTGGAATTTGCGTAAAGCTGGTCTGGGTTTGTTGTCTAATATTCCTGGTGATGCAAAAGCAGTTGCTGTAATTGAAGATACAGCTGTGGCGGTTGAAGATTTGCCTGATTTTATTGAAGATTTTAATAAAATTCTTGAAAGTCGTAAATTGTATTGTGTGCATTATGCACATGCCGCAACCGGTGAATTGCATTTACGTCCCATAATTGATTTAAAAACAAAAGAAGGAACTGAAATGTTCCGCACCATTGCGACAGATATAGCGCATTTGGTAAAAAAATATAAAGGCTCATTAAGTGGTGAGCATGGTGATGGACGTTTGCGCGGTGAATTCATACCGTTAATGTTGGGTGACGCTATTTACCAAATGTTTATTCAGGTAAAGCAAACATGGGATCCTTGGAATGTTTTCAATCCAGGTAAGATTGTGAATACGCCTCCTATGGATACCTCATTGCGTTATGCTGCAGGGCAAACGACGCCTATGCCTGAAACGTATTTTGATTTTTCAGAATTGAATGGTTTTGTGAGAGCAGCTGAAATGTGTAATGGTTCTGGTGATTGCCGTAAAACTGAAAAAAGCGGTGGTACCATGTGTCCGAGTTATATGGCTACCCGTAACGAGAAGCATACAACCAGAGCACGCGCTAATATTTTAAGGGAAACAATTACGCATTCAGAAAAGTTAAATCCTTTTGACCACGAAGAAATTTTAGAAGTTCTGGATTTATGTTTGAGCTGTAAAGGCTGTAAATCGGAATGTCCTTCAAATGTCGATATGGCGAAGCTTAAAGCAGAAGCATTACAGCAATATCATGATAAAAACGGAGTGAAATTCCGCTCAAAATTGATAGGATATACTCCTAAAATAAATAAGCTGTTTGAAAAAGTACCTTTCCTGTATAATATCTCTACTAAAGGATTTGTGGGAACATTGGTTAAAAAAGCGACTGGTTTTGCTACCGAACGTAGTTTGCCTGTTATGTATAAAGTTACTTTTGAGAAATGGTTTGCAAAATACAGTCAGCAAGGTTCTTTTACAAACGGAGAAGTGTACTTGTACAGTGATGAATTTTTAAACTATTTTGATGTTACTATTGGGCAAACGGCTGTCAAGCTTTTAAATCAGTTGGGTTATAAAGTAAACGTTCCTGAAATTGGTATAAGCGGAAGAACTTTTCTTTCTAAAGGAATGGTGAAAATTGCCCGTGACATTGCGGAAAAAAATGTTCAAAAAGCTACCGATGTAATTCCTCAAAACGGAATCCTAATTGGTATAGAACCTTCGGCAATATTGACTTTTAGAGACGAATATCCTGATTTATGCCGTGGGGGATTAAAACAAAAAGCAAAAGATTTAGCGAAGAAAGTATTCTTAATTGAAGAGTTTTTGGCTAATGAATTAGATAATGGAAGAATTTCTTCCGATCTGTTTACGGATAAAGAAGAACGTGTTCGTATGCATGGACATTGTTTTCAAAAGGCATTATCGTCATTAGTGCCATTGAAAAAAATATTGTCAATGCCTAAAAATTATACTGTTTTGAATATCCCAAGTGGCTGTTGTGGTATGGCAGGTTCTTTTGGTTATGAAAAAGAGCATTATGATATTTCTATGAACATTGGAGAATTGGTTTTATTTCCTACAATTCGTGAGGAAGAACAATCTACTATTATTTCGGCTTCAGGAACCAGTTGTCGCCATCAGATTGCCGATGGTACTGGAAGGGAAGCGTTGCATCCTGTGGAAATTCTCTTTAAAGCACTTAAATAAAGAAGTAAAGTCGTCCTTGTGGCGGCTTTTTTTTATTCTAAACCAATTGTGTTTTTGTTTTTTGTTTTGTAATAATTTCATTTAAAATCAATTAATGCAGATTTTTATTCTAAATTTAATAAATAATGTAAATTATAATTCTTTAATTGTTAGTTTTGATAAAAAAATACAACGAAATGACTTTAGAGAACACAGCTGTTTCAAATCAATTAAACGAATTACTAGCACAAGTAAAGGAAACAACCGAATATTTTTTGGGATATCCGGTTTCGAAAGATTTTGATTATTCTGAATTGATGCCTTTCCTGCAGTATCCTATGAATAATTTAGGAGATCCGTTTGTGAAATCAACTTATAAGGTAGATTCAAGACAAATGGAGCGTGAAGTGGTTCACTTTTTTGCTGAATTGTTCAGAGCTGATCAGGATAATGTTTGGGGGTATGTAACAAATGGTGGTTCTGAAGGAAATTTGTATGGTTTGTATGTAGCTCGTGAATTGTATCCTAATGCTATGGTGTATTTTTCGGAAGCTACGCATTATAGCATTCAAAAAAATGTGACGCTCTTAAATATGGAATATGTAATTGTTCGTTCTCAGGAAAACGGAGAAATAGATTATTCTGATTTAAAAGAAGCAGTTCGTTATAATCGTCATCGTCCAGTTGTGGTAGTGGCTAACGTGGGAACGACTATGACAGAAGCTAAAGATAATATTGCAACAATAAAAGAATTGGTGGGTGAAATGGCTATTGAAAAGCATTATATTCATGCTGATGCGGCTTTGGCTGGTGGTTTCGCGCCATTTGTGACGCCAAGACCTTCTTTTGATTTTGTGGATGGCTGTGACAGTATATCGGTTAGCGGACATAAATTCATTGGTTCGCCTATGCCTTCAGGTGTTGTGGTTGTGAAAAAAGATAACCGTGACCGAATCGCGAAAAAGATTGCTTATATAGGATCTTCGGATGCTACGATAACTGGTTCTAGAAATGGTCATAGTCCGTTGTTTTTGTGGTATGCTATCAAAAAATTAGGAGTAGATGGTTTTGCAAAGCGTACAGCGCACAGTTTGCAGGTGGCAGCATATACTGAGAAAAGATTAAATGAAATAGGAGTAAAAGCATGGCGTAATCCTAATGCAATTACGGTAGTTTTTCCATCTCCAAGTGATGATGTACGTAGTAAATGGCAGTTGGCAACGGAAAAAGGGAACTCTCATATCATCTGTATGCCTAACGTGACTACAACTCAAATTGATGAGTTTGTGGCAGATGTGTTGGTTTCTAGTTGATTATGGAATGATTTTTGAGGTATTTTGAATTAAAGGGAAAAAAATATTGCAGATGTCAATAATCATCGTATATTTGCACTCGAAATAACGCGGGATAGAGCAGTAGGCAGCTCGTCGGGCTCATAACCCGAAGGTCACAGGTTCGAGTCCTGTTCCCGCTACTAAGTTAACAGACTGAAAATACAAATCGCACAGNTCATATCATCTGTATGCCTAACGTGACTACAACTCAAATTGATGAGTTTGTGGCAGATGTGTTGGTTTCTAGTTGATTATGGAATGATTTTTGAGGTATTTTGAATTAAAGGGAAAAAAATATTGCAGATGTCAATAATCATCGTATATTTGCACTCGAAATAACGCGGGATAGAGCAGTAGGCAGCTCGTCGGGCTCATAACCCGAAGGTCACAGGTTCGAGTCCTGTTCCCGCTACTAAGTTAACAGACTGAAAATACAAATCGCACAGCGCGGGATAGAGCAGTAGGCAGCTCGTCGGGCTCATAACCCGAAGGTCACAGGTTCGAGTCCTGTTCCCGCTACTAGAAGAGAAGTAAGTAATTGCTTCTCTTTTTTTGTTTAATAAAATAGAAGTTTAGGCTTTTTTGGAGTTTTTAGGTGATAGTCTTTCCTGAATGATGCGTTCCAAAAGAATCTTTTTTGTAATTGAAGAATATGAAAAGAGTAGTTGAATACAGAAAATTATTGGAAGTTGATAAAAACGTAACTTTAAAAGAGTTAAAAACAATTTATCGTAACACAATGAAGGAGTCTCATCCTGATAAATTTGTGAACGATGAAGAAGGGAAATTATTAGCTGAAGAAAAAAGTAAAGAGGTTATCAGTGCCTATCATTTTTTGGTAAGTATAGCACAGGAAACAATTGAAAAGAATCTGCCGGAATATGAGATAATGATTGCAAATTCGCCTATTGCCGATTTCTATTTGGAAAAGCAGGTGCTTTATGTGACCTATTTAAACGGAGTTTCTTATGAATATATAGGTGTGCCTAAAAATGTATATATCAAAATGATAAATGCAGAGTCTCCTAACCGTTTCGCTAAGCGCCATATTTATGGTAATTACATCTACCGCAAATCAGGTGAAATGGAAATGGCTTAATGATAAGCTTCTTTTAATTCAAAAAATAGTAAAATATCAGTTTCTTTTATTTTAACTACCTTTGCAAAAATCAGTAACTATGTCGCACAAAGCAGGATATGTAAATATAATCGGTAATCCTAACGTAGGTAAGTCAACGTTAATGAATGCCTTTGTAGGGGAACGTTTGTCAATTATTACCAGTAAAGCGCAAACGACACGCCACCGTATTTTAGGAATCGTAAACGGAGAGGATTTCCAGATTTTATTTTCGGATACACCAGGAATTATCAAACCGGCTTATGAGTTGCAATCTTCTATGATGGATTTTGTGAAATCGGCTTTTGAAGATGCTGATGTGTTGGTGTACATGGTTGAAATTGGTGAAAAAGACTTAAAAGATGAAGCTTTTTTCAAAAAAATAATTCATTCTAAAATTCCTGTTCTGTTATTGCTAAATAAAATTGATAAATCGAATCAAGAGCAATTAGAGGAGCAAGTTTCAATGTGGAAAGAAAAAGTGCCTAATGCGGAAATTTTTCCAATATCGGCACTGGAAAACTTTAATGTGCAGACCGTTTTTGACCGAATTGTTGAATTACTTCCTGAATCGGAAGCATATTATCCAAAGGATGCATTGACAGACAAACCGGAACGTTTCTTTGTGAATGAAGCTATCCGCGAAAAGATCTTATTGAATTATGATAAAGAAATTCCGTATGCGGTAGAAATTGAAACAGAGGAATTTAAAGAAGATGACAAAATCATCAGAATCAGAGCTCTGATAATGGTGGAACGCGATACTCAAAAAGGAATTATCATCGGTCATAAAGGAGCTGCAATCAAAAAAGTAGGTATGCAGGCCCGTGAAGATTTAGAGAAATTTTTTGGAAAACAAATCCATATTGAACTCTATGTAAAAGTGAATAAAGACTGGAGGAGTAACGAACGTCAGCTGAGACGTTTCGGATATAACCAAAAATAAAAAAGATTGTATTTTTTATATTTTTTATTCTAAATTATGCAGTCATAAAACGTTAAGTGTCAATCTTAAATAAAGTTGTACCTTTGCAACCTCAAAAATTGAAAAATGAACAATATTGTAGCCATTGTAGGAAGGCCTAATGTAGGAAAATCAACATTTTTTAACCGTTTAATTCAACGTCGTGAAGCAATCGTAGATTCAGTTTCGGGAGTTACACGTGACCGTAATTATGGTAAAAGTGAATGGAATGGAAAAGAATTCTCTGTAATTGATACTGGAGGTTATATCAAAGGTTCTGATGATATTTTTGAAGGAGAAATCCGTAAACAAGTTGAATTGGCTATTGATGAGGCTGATGCCATTATTTTTGTGGTAGATGTGGAAGAGGGTATCACGCCAATGGATGAAGAAGTAGCTAAGTTACTTCGTAAAGTAACAAAACCTGTTTTATTAGCTGTAAACAAAGTAGATAACGGGAAGCGTGAGCAGGATGCCATCGAGTTTTACAACCTTGGTTTAGGCGAGTATTTTACTATTGCCGGGATGAATGGTAGTGGAACGGGTGAATTATTGGATAAATTAGTTGAGGTTTTACCTGAATTGCCGGATGCTGTTGAAGAGGAAAATCCATTACCGCGTTTTTGTGTGGTGGGACGTCCTAATGCTGGTAAATCATCATTTATCAATGCGTTAATTGGTGAAGACCGTTTTGTGGTAACGGATATCGCAGGAACAACTCGTGATGCTATTGATACAAGATACAACCGTTTTGGATTTGAATTTAATTTGGTTGATACAGCTGGTATCAGACGTAAAGCTAAAGTAAAAGAGGATTTGGAATTCTACTCGGTAATGCGTTCTGTAAGAGCAATTGAGCATAGTGATGTGTGTATTTTGATGATAGATGCAACCAGAGGTTTTGAAGGACAGGATCAGAATATTTTTTGGTTGGCTGAAAAAAACCGTAAAGGAGTTGTGATTTTAGTCAACAAATGGGACTTGGTTGAAAAAGATACGATGTCAACCAAACAGTACGAGGCTAAAATTCGTGAAGAAATTGCTCCGTTTACTGATGTGCCTATTCTTTTTGTGTCAGCACTAACCAAACAACGTTTGTTAAAAGCCCTTGAAACGGCAGTAAAAGTTTTTGAAAACCGTAGCCAACGTATTTCTACCTCTAAATTCAATGAGCATATGTTGAATATCATTGAACACATGCCACCACCGGCATTGAAAGGTAAATATGTTAAAATCAAGTACTGTATGCAATTGCCTACACCAGTACCACAATTTGTGTTTTTTGCCAACTTGCCTCAGTATGTAAAAGATCCATATAAGCGTTTCTTAGAGAATAAAATTCGTGAAAACTGGGATTTTTCAGGGGTACCCATGGATATCTATATCAGAGAGAAATAATAGATTAAATTTCCTTAACTGTTTGAGGAATGGTAATATTCAAAAAAGTTCATTAAGTTTATATTCTTAATGAACTTTTTTTATGCAGTTTAACGGAAAAGTAGTTTGGATTACCGGGGCTTCTTCTGGAATAGGAGAAGGTTTGGCTTATGCTCTGGCAAAGAAGAATTGTAACCTGATATTGTCAGCCAGAAATATTACCGAACTGGAAAGAGTTCGGCAGAATTGTAATGCTGAAACTAAAATTTTACCGTTTGATTTAGCCGACTTTGATAACGCCAATGAAAATGTTTCAAAAGCTATTGGATTATTTGGTAAAATTGATGTGCTGATTTTAAACGGAGGGGTAAGTCAGCGTTCTTTAATCATTGAAACCGATTTCAGTGTAGATAAAAAGTTGATAGAAATAGATTATCTGGCTAATGTGGCTTTGGCAAAAGCGATTCTTCCGCACTTTATTCAACATAAATACGGACATTTTGCTGTAGTAACCAGTCTGATGGGGAAATTTGGTTCGCCATATCGTTCAGGATATTGCGGTGCGAAACACGCTTTGCATGGTTTTTTTGATGTCATGCGTATGGAGCATCAAAAAGATGGTGTGAATGTAACCATGGTTTGTCCCGGATTTATCCAGACCAATGTTGCTAAAAATGCCTTAACGGCTGATGGTTCCAAACAAGTTGTTGATGACGAAGCAACGCAGAATGGATTGCCGGTAACGGTTTTTGCCCAAAGAATGATAAAAGCGATAGAGAATAATAAGTTTGAAACTTATATAGGAAGGAAAGAAGTTTTAGGAGTGTACCTAAAACGTTTCTTTCCTAAGTTATTGCATAATTTTGTTTTGAAGACTAAGGTGAGGTAGTTTTTTTGTTATTTGAAAAATAATCTTTTAATCAAATTTAATAGTTATAATCTTCGTACCAGTCCTGAAAAGTTTTTGAAGATTTGTATTTGTCAGATAGAACGATGTATACCATAAAAGGAATCAACAGATAGCCGAAAAAGAGTAATGCAATTAACAATTTATATGAAACTTGTGTCTGACATAAAACTGCAAATGCAAAAACATACAATGTAGTAGCCCAAACTAATTTAATTGCGAAATTTTTCATGATGCTGTTTTCTCTTAAAGTTACGATTTTAATGGCTAATTGTGTGTTAATGTAATGGTAAAGGAATTTACAATAAAAAAGAGATTGCTAAAGCAATCTCTTTTTTATTGTAATATTTTAATTTTTAGGTGTTACCAATCCCCACCAGCACCACCGCCAGAGAATCCGCCACCACCGAATCCACCACCGAATCCGCCGGAACTTCCTCCTCCCCAGCTACTGCCGCCGGAAGACCCTCCTCGTCCTAAGCTACTTAAAATGATGATGTCGCCCAAATCAAGCCCTCTGCCAAAACCACCACGGTTATTGCGGTTGCCTTTGTTTTTGGATATGATTATTAAAATGAGGATTACAATAAACACAAAAAATAAAATCCCGCCCATGTCGGTTTCTTTTTCTTTCTCTTTGCGCTCTCCTTTGTATTTGCCTTTCAGGACATCAAATATTGCATCTGCACCTTTGTTAAGTCCGTTGTAATAACTTCCGGCCTTGAATTCAGGAATAATATAATCACGAATGATTTCTCCGGTAATACCTGCGGTTAACCGGTCTTCGACACCATAACCGGGAGAAATCCATATTTTGCGTTCGTTTTTAGCTAAAAGAATAATGACACCGTTGTCTTCCTTCGCCTGGCCAATTCCCCATGTGTGGGCCCATTTTGGAGCCAATAAACCTATGTTTTCGCCTTTTAAAGTTTCTATGGAAATAAAAACGATTTGTGTAGTGGTAGAATCTGAATATTTTATGAGTTTGTTCTCAAAATCTTTTTTTTCTGAGTCTGATAAAACATTGGCATAGTCGTACACGCTGGTTTGAAAATCCGGTTTTTTAGGAATGTCAAACTGAGCCCGTGAAATACCTGTGAAATGGAGTAACACCAATAGGAATAAACCTAATTTGTATTTTGACCCGAAATGCAGGGATTGTATTTTGGTATTTTTCATGGTTTTAACCTCTTGAGATCGTATTGGGTAATTCATTGGCATCATTTTCATCCCAGGGGAAATGTTGCTGCAGTTGATCACCGGCTTTTAAGACTCCGTCAATCAGTCCTTGTTTGAAATTTCCCTGTTTAAATTGGTTTCTGATGGCGTCCCGTGTTGTTTCCCAAAAATCTTTAGGAACGACCTGGTCAATACCTTGACCGCCATAAATGGCAAACGTGTGTGACTCCACAGCGACATAGATTAATACCCCGTTTTCTTGCTTTGTCAAATCCATTTTAAGCAAATGAAACACTTCCTTAGCGCGGTCTAAGGCAGGTAAGGAAGTGCTTTTTTCAATGTGTATGCGGATTTCTCCCGATGTTTTAATTTCGGCAATACGAATCGCTTCAACAATTTCCTGTTCTTCAGCTTTAGATAAAAAATCTTCTACTTTAGACATTATTTTTTTTCTGGTTTATCGTCAAAATTAAACTCAACTTTAGGAGCATTCTGTGCCTGAGGTTCTGCATCGAAATATGGTTTTTCTTTAAACCCAAACCATCCGGCTAAAACCGAGTTAGGGAATGTCTTTACATGGCTGTTGAATGGTTTAATAGCTTCATTAAAGCGGGTTCTGGCAGTTTGGATTGTATTTTCGGTACTTGCCAGTTCATCCTGTAATTTCAGGAAATTTTCATTCGCTTTCAAAGTCGGATATTGCTCCACTGTAACTAATAATCGTGATAAAGCTGAAGATACTCCGCTTTGTGCCTGATTAAATTGTGTTAATTGTTCCGGTGTAATATTTGCAGGGTCAATTGTAACTTGTGTTGCTTTTGCACGTGCCTCTATTACTGCTGTTAAAGTTCCTTTTTCAAAATCAGCCGCTCCTTTTACAGTGTTTACCAAATTCCCAATCAAATCATTACGGCGCTGGTAAGACGTTTGAACGTTACCCCACGCTTCTTTTACATCTTGATCCATTGTTACTGCTTTGTTGTTAAAGCCAACAGCCCAACTGTAGGTTACAAACACAATTACTGCAATTATCCCTACAGGAATTAACCATTTTCTCATAGTCTTTGTTTTTTATAGTTATTGAATTAGTCGTTTTAATTTATAATTGTTACAAATGAAATATAGTGATTGTTGTAGTCTAAACTTTTTTATAATTCGTTTTTGATGTGTAATAATTGTGCTTTGATGCCTTCTAATCTTCTAATGATTTCAAACTTGTCCAAAGTCTTCTTTTGTCCTTCTTTTAAATGTGTCTTAGCGCCTTCAAGAGTAAAACCGCGTTCTTTTACCAAATGGTAAATCAGCTGAAGGTTTTTTACATCCTCAGGAGTGAACATACGGTTTCCTTTGGCGTTTTTCTTTGGTTTTAAAATATCAAATTCTTTATCCCAAAAACGTATTAAAGACTGGTTGACACCAAAAGCGGTTGCCACTTCGCCCATACTGTAATAACGTTTATTTTCCGGAAGGTTTATGTGCATTTATTTTTATTGGTTTAATTTACATTAGTTATATAGGCATTCTGTTTCGTCATCAGTTTAACTGAATGCTAAACACTAGTCAAACGACTGATTTTCCTGTGTTGCCATTTTAGCAATAGCTGTATATTCTACTGCTGATATGTCTCCGTAATAGAAGTTGATTGGGTTGACTACATTACCGTTTTTATGCACTTCATAGTGTAAATGAGGTGCCTGGCTGCGTCCCGTACTTCCTACAAATCCTATCACATCACCACGTTTTACACGCTTTCCGGGACGGCAGTTGTAACGGCTCAAGTGAGCATATAAAGTTTCGTATCCGTATCCGTGTCTGATTACGACATGGTTTCCAAAACCGGATGCTCCTGCATCTGCTCTTCGGACTACACCGTCACCTGTGGCATAAACCGGAGTTCCTGTGGGTGACGTAAAGTCCATTCCTTTATGCATTTTTCGGGCTTTGGTAAAAGGGTCACTTCGGTAACCAAAACCTGACGCCATGTGTTTTAACTGTTCGTTTTTTACCGGTTGGATAGCAGGTATGGAACCAAGGAATTTGTCTTTGGATTTAGCCAGCGATAAAATTTTGTCTAGTGACTTTGATTGTTTTACAAGCTCATTTGATAATTCAGTAACACGGTTTTCTGTTGAGGCAATCAGCTGTTCGTTATTCATTGCCAAAAGGTTTTTGAAACGTGTTTTAGTAATGATTTTCTTTTCAGCTTCTGTTTCTCCTGAACTGGCGGCGTTGAAATATACTTTATAGATGTTATTGTCGCGTTCCTCAACACTGGATAGTACTTCGTTCAGCTGGTCTATTTTTTTATTTAAAATGGTGTAATTCAGCTTTAGGTTTTCCAGTTCCCGTGCCTGCATCTTGTCTTTTGGAGTGCTGAAATAACCTAAGTCCGAAATCAGGAAGAAAAATAAAAAACCAAATAAAACCGATGCTAACAGAAATAAGGCAATATAGCCTAAATTTCTTCCTTTTTTGGGCTTTATCTTACGGTACGCCAGATTTTCGGTATCGTAGTAATACTTAACTTTTTTCGACATAATTTTAATTAAAATATTCTATTTTTGCACTCGTTATCACAAAGTAACAATTATTATACGAATAAACTGAAAAAATGTTTCAAAAATCAGCCAACTCGTTTGGTTTTTTTAGGAGCAGTATTATTTCGGTATTTCACATGATTTGTCCCGCTGTCGTTAGCCACTTTTTAAATAGCCTTCGAGAATCTCAGGCTAGATAAAAGAGCTCCAGCAATAACTCCATCGGGGCTAGTATTGAAGATTAAAATTTTAAAGATATTGTTTAGTGTTTCGGGGTCTTTTTTAACTCTCAAACTTCTAAACCCTTAAACTTAAATGTATAAATGAAATCACAAGACATCCGCAAAGCGTATTTAGATTTTTTCAAAAGTAAAGATCACTTAATTGTTCCATCGGCACCTATCGTATTAAAAGACGATCCAACATTGATGTTCAACAATTCAGGTATGGCCCAGTTCAAAGAATTTTTCTTAGGAAACGGAACGCCTAAAAGTCCGCGTATAGCCGACACGCAAAAATGTCTTCGTGTTTCAGGAAAACATAACGATTTAGAAGATGTAGGTTTTGATACCTATCATCATACTATGTTCGAAATGCTAGGGAACTGGTCTTTTGGAGATTATTTCAAAAAAGAAGCTTTAGCTTGGGCATGGGAATTCTTAACAGAGGTTTTAAAGTTGGAAAAAGACCGTTTGTATGTTTCAGTTTTTGAAGGAAACCCAGCTGAAAATGTACCTTTTGACCAAGAGGCATTCGATATTTGGAAGCAATATGTGTCTGAAGACAGGATCATCTTAGGAAACAAAAAAGATAACTTCTGGGAAATGGGAGATCAAGGGCCTTGCGGACCTTGTTCTGAAATTCATATCGACTTACGTACCGATGCAGAAAGAGCAGCCGTTTCTGGAAGAGATTTAGTAAATGCTGACCATCCACAAGTTGTGGAAATTTGGAATAATGTATTTATGGAATTCAACCGTAAAGCGGATGGTTCTTTGGAGAAATTACCGGCACAACACGTAGATACCGGAATGGGATTTGAGCGTTTGTGTATGGCGATGCAAAACGTAACTTCAAATTACGATACAGATGTTTTTACGCCGCTTATCGCGAAAGTTGAAGAAATTACAGGATTAAAATACACTTCAAACGAAGTAAAAAATATATCTGAAGAGCAAAACAAAACGAATATTGCTATTCGTGTAATTGTAGATCACGTTCGTGCGGTAGCTTTTGCCATTGCAGACGGACAATTGCCTTCAAATACAGGTGCTGGTTACGTAATTCGTAGAATTTTACGTCGTGCGATTCGTTACGGATTTACATTCTTAGGTACAAAAGAACCTTTTATCAATAAACTAGTTGAAGTGTTAGCGAATCAAATGGGAGAATTTTTCCCAGAAATTAAAGCGCAACAACAATTGGTGACGAACGTAATTCGTGAAGAAGAAACTTCTTTCTTAAGAACATTAGAACAAGGAATTCAATTGTTAGAAAACGTAATGCAAAATACTCCTGGAAAAGAAGTTTCTGGTGAAAAAGCATTCGAATTATATGATACTTTCGGATTCCCAAAAGATTTAACAGCGTTAATTTTAAAAGAAAAAGGTTATTCGTTTAACGAAGCAGATTTCGAAACAGAATTACAAAAACAAAAAGCACGTTCTCGTGCCGCTTCAGAGGTTTCAACTGAAGATTGGAAGGTTTTAATCGATGGGAATGTTGAAACTTTCGTGGGTTACGATCAAACTGAAAACGAGGTAAAAATTACGCGTATCCGAAAAGTAGATTCTAAAAAAGACGGTGTTTTATACCAAATCGTTTTAGATAATACGCCGTTTTACCCAGAAGGTGGTGGACAAGTAGGAGATAAGGGAATTTTGGTTTCAGCAAATGAAACAATTGAAATCATCGATACTAAAAAAGAAAACAACTTAATCCTGCATTTTGCCAAACAACTTCCGGAAAATGTGGAAGCTAATTTCGTTGCGAAAGTAAATACCGATTTAAGAACGTCGACTTCTAAAAATCACTCGGCAACACATTTGATGCATTTGGCTTTGAGAAACATTTTAGGAACTCACGTAGAGCAAAAAGGTTCATTGGTTAACCCGAATTATTTACGTTTCGACTTCTCTCATTTTTCGAAAGTTACCGATGAAGAATTACGCAAAGTTGAAGCTAATGTAAATGCACAAATTGAAGCACAATTACAATTAGTGGAACACAGAAATATTCCAATTCAAGAAGCATTAGATAAAGGTGCTATGGCTTTATTTGGTGAGAAATACGGCGATACTGTCCGTATGATTGAATTTGGTGACAGCAAAGAATTATGTGGAGGGATTCACGTAAAAAATACTGCAGATATCTGGCATTTTAAAATTGTTTCTGAAGGAGCTGTCGCGGCTGGAATTCGTCGTGTAGAAGCTATTACCGGTGAAGCAGTTAAGGATTTCTTTGCGAATCAGGAAAATTTAATTGCTGAGGTGAAGGAAGCATTGAAAAACCCACAGGATGTAATTAAATCGGTGGTTTCTTTACAGGACGAAAATGCAAAGCTGAAAAAACAGGTTGAGCAATTATTAAAAGAAAAGGCGAAAAATCTTAAAGGTGAATTAGCTTCTCAGATACAAAATGTAAACGGAGTAGATTTCCTGGCTTTACAGGTAGATTTGGATGCCAACGGAGCAAAAGATTTAGCATACGAATTAGGACAAAATAGAGAAAATTTATTTATGGTTCTTGCTACTGTTGCTGAAGACAAACCAATGCTGACTTGTTATGTTTCTAAAGAATTAGTGGATGCTAAAGGCTTAAACGCGGGACAGGTAGTTCGTGAACTAGGAAAGTATATTCAAGGCGGCGGAGGCGGACAGCCTTTCTTTGCAACTGCAGGAGGTAAAAACCCGGCTGGTGTGAAAGAAGCATTGGAAAAAGCAGTAGAATTTTTAAAATAGATAAAAATAACTCTGTCAGGGTTGTTAAATATAAAGTATAGTTTTTATGAAGTTTAAGTTTTTATTTTTAATTCTTTTTGTAATCAGTTCAGGCTATTCCCAAAGATTTAAAATTCTTGAAGGAGAGCTGGAAAATTTGAAGAATATCAATTCTTTCAATGCTGAATTCAATTATGAAAATATTGAGGTTCACGGTTTCAAGTCTGAAGAAGAGTTTTTAAAGGAAAAGATGGAAAAGCGTAATGCTGATCCTGGTAAAGCGGAAGAGTTTAGAGCCAATTGGTTTTCAAACAGAGAGAAATATTACAATCCGGCATTTATCGATTATTTTAATAAGTATTTTAAAAATCAGGAATGTAAAATTGCATCTGAAGCAGCTCATCTTATGAAAGTTAATCTGACATGGATTTATACGGGTTATGCAGTGGAACCTGCCAAGCTTTCTACTGTAATTGATTTTTATGATGTGAACAATCCGTCAAAAAAACTTTTGTCAATACAATTTGATAAAGTTATCGGTCTGGAAAAGAAGATGATTGCTGTTAATGAGCATGATAGAATAATAGGAGCTTTTGAAAAATTGGCTAAAAATTTAGCAATTCAGTTAAAGAGGTTCCATTAATATCAAATTAGTTTCCGAACCAATAAAAAATAAAAGCCTTTCACACGAAAGGCTTTTTACTTTACACAACAGCAGTACTTTTTCTCTCTCCAATCTGCTGTCTCCACATGGCGTAGTACAAGCCTTTGCGGTCCACCAGATCCTGATGTTTTCCCTGTTCTATGATTTTTCCTTTTTCCAACACAAAGATTTTGTCGGCATGCATAATGGTCGATAATCTGTGGGCAATTAAGACTGTAATCCTTTCCTGATTTGAAATCGATTTTATTGTTTCATTGATGGCTTCTTCGGTTATTGAATCCAATGCAGAAGTAGCTTCGTCAAAGATCAGCAGATTCGGATTTCTTAAAATAGCTCTGGCAATGGATAAACGTTGTTTTTCACCGCCTGAAACTTTTATGCCGCCTTCACCAATTGTGGTTTCCAAGCCGTTTTCAGCTCTGTTTATCAAATTTTGACAACTGGCCTGTTGTAAGGCGTTTATAAGCTCTTCGTCTGTCGCATCAGGTTTGACAAATAATAAATTTTCTTTAATAGTTCCGGAAAACAATTGTGCATCCTGTGTTACAAAACCCAGCTGCTTTCTCAGTTCCAGTAAATCGACTTCTTTTTCGTCAATATCGTTTAATGTGATAATTCCAGAAAGTGGTTTGTACAATCCTACTAGTAATTTTACCAAAGTTGTTTTACCAGAGCCAGAGGGGCCTACAAAGGCTACTGTTTCTCCTTTTTTAATTTCGAATGTGATATTCTCCACTGCTTTAAAAACTGCAGTTTGATGCTGAAAACTTACATTGTTGAAGCTTAATTTTTCAATTGTTCCTATTTTAGCCGGATTGGCCGGTTTGTATTCCGATTCTTTTTCCAGCAATTGTTTGAAATTATCCAAAGAAACTCTAGTTTCATTTTTGACGATAATGAACTGACTCATTTCCTGCAACGGATTGAAAATAAAGAAAGTGAAAAAAGTCATTGTCATTAGGTCACCTACTACAATTTCACCTTGAAATACAAAATAGTATAAAGTAAAAACGACTAAAGTCCGCATAAAATGCACTGTTGTTCCCTGAATAAAACTCAGACTTCGGATGTATCTTATTTTTTGTAATTCTAATTTTAATATTTTTAAAGTATTCAGATTTAATCGGGCTTCTTCCTGATGGGTTAAACCTAAACTTTTTACTAATTCAATGTTTCGTAAGCTTTCAGTAGTTGCTCCTGCCAGTGCGTTGGTCTGTTTTACAATTGATTTTGATACTTCTTTTATTTTCTTACCTAAATAGGAGCTTACATAGCCTATTATCGGAGCGGTTATGATGAAAATCAAAGCAATTTTAATGTCAATCCGGGCAATGTAAATAAAGACAAATACAAATCCGACTATGGTCTGGAATACTAAGGAAATAGATAGGTTGATCAGTTTTTCCGAATCAATTCTGACTTTTTGCAGTTTGTTTAAGGTTTCACCGCTTCGCTGGTCTTCAAACTGGGCAAAAGGTAAATCCAAGGATTTTTTAATTCCGTCAGTGTACATTGAGGCTCCGGTACGCTGAATGACAATGTTGGTAAAGTAGTCCTGAAAATTCTTGGTGATTCTCGAAATCATTGCAGTCAAAATGGAAAGACCAAGCCAAAACCCGACAGCCTTTACAAAGCCTAATTCGTTTCCTTTGTATTTGGCAATTTCCACACCGCAATCCTGCATCAGCCTACCGGTGATAACCGAGTCGCTTAAGCTGAAACATATGTTCAAGGCAGCCATTATCAGTGCAATGAATAATAATTTTTTATGCTCTTTAAGGTAATTGTATAGTATTTTCATTTTGCTTTTAGAATCTTGCCGTTGTTTGATAACCGAACAAAATTAAGGAATAAAAGAGTGAAGAAATCGTTAAAATTGTTCGAATCAAATACAATTTTGTAAATGATTTGTTAAGAATTTTTTTTATATTTTTTGAAAAAATCATTTGTAAAGTTGAAATAAATAATAACTTTGTTTTTCAAAGTACTTTTAAAAATATAAAATATGAGATTTTTAGAGAAAAAAGGAGTTTTTACAAGTTTGGCTGTCACTTTAATGAGCATGATTATTTTGATAATATCTTTAGTTGGTGTACGGCTGGAAATAAAGGGACTGGAAGGATTTGGTTTTTTGGCGGCAATTATAGAGATGATTTATGGAATCGTATTTTGCTTCAAAGTAATAAAGGATAAATCGGGATTTAATCATATTATTCCTTTTTTGTTCTTAAACTGGTTTATCGGCTGTTTTTCGATAAATGTTCTGATTTCAATTTTTGAGAACTTACCAATCTGGGTTTATGTTGTTACTTTTATTTTTTGTTTTTCTAATTTTCTTATTTATAATGACAGCAGGTATAAAATAATTACACCTCTTGTTTATTTTCTAAATGGAATTTCTTTTTTGATAATCATTTATTTTATGGTTTACCTTATTCCTTTTATGCCGGTTTCTTTGGTAGGTATTTTGGCAGTTGGTCTTGGGTTTTACGGTTTGGTACCGGCAATTGTAAGTTTTTGGCATAGTATAAATCTTTTTTATGCTATTACTATTGAAAAGAAAAATCTGCTGCAATTCGCTTCAGGTATTTTAGTGGGTATGGCGGGTATTGTTGTGTTTATTTTGGTTTTGCATTCAGAAAACCAAAAAATAAACAGTCATTTGATTACAAAGTCTTTCGATACAGATAATGATTTACCCGGTTATATTAAAGTGTCCCAAAATCTGAAACCTAATTTTTGCAATGAGATACTTCTTAAAAAAGATATCGTTTACATTCACAGTGATAATTTTTTTGAATTCAGAGGTTTGGACGATTTTGGTCATAAACAATATAATGAAAGAAAAACCCACAATCCAATCGTGAATGTTGCATTTTTATTTATGGATGATTATTCTTTAAGTGCTGACGAAAGGATAAATATACTAAAGTCAAATTTTGATAAACGATTGGAAACGGAAGAACAGTTGTGGAGCGGAAACGATTTGGTAACTAAAAATATAAAGGAAGACGTAAAAATATATGCCAACGAACGATTGGCTTATACCGAAATTACAATGGATATTGCTTGTGATGAAGATTCCTGGGGAAATAAAGAGGCAATCTATTCTTTTCAGCTCCCGGAAGGTTCTGTGGCTACCTCACTTTCATTATGGGTAAACGGAATTGAGCGTAAAGGTGTTTTAACAACAAAAGAGAAAGCTAAAGCGGCCTATAATCAAATTGTAGGGGTCGAAGCAAGAGACCCTTCATTAATGCAATGGAAAGAAGGGAATAGGGTTGTGGTACGTGTTTTTCCTGTCAGTAAAGATTTGCCAAGAACTTTTAAATGCGGTTTTACCACTCCATTGAAGATAGACGGCACTCAAATGGTTTACTCCAGCCTGAATATTAAAGGACCGAATATTTCCAACGCCGAAACATTGTCCAGAATGCAGATTGCAGGAAATGCAAAGTTTGAATCCAGTAAGCATTTTGAGTTGAAAAACAATTTTTATATCAACGAATCTACAGGACTGGATAGATGGGAAGCTGTATTGCCTTTAAACAACGAAGTTTTTGCCGGTTCTTTTGTCTGGAAAAATAAAATCTATGAAATCAAAAAAATGGAAAAAGAAACTATTTCATTTGAGCCAAGTGAAATTGTTTTGGATCTCAATGCTCATTGGGAAAAGAAAGAGCTGGAAACTATTTTAGGTAATTCCAATTTCAAATATTATGTTTTTATAAATAATGGGAAAATGGAAATAAACAAGAGGAATTACGCTTCTCTTTTTGATCAGTTTGAATCGCTGCAATATTCGTTAATCCCTTTTTATCTGTTAAATGAAAATAGTCTGGTGGTAACTAAAAATGGTAATCTTTCAGCAAATTTTGAGGAACTGGAAGAGTCTCCATACCTGAAAAAAGTCAGAGCTGAAACAAAACAGAAAAACATAAAAGTTATAGCGATTTCTTCTGATATAAATCCGTTCTGGCAAACAGTTAAAGAGCAAAAATATGTTGACTTTCTGCAAGCGAATCTTAATGATTGCGTTAAATTGATTGCTGAAAAACAATTTGTAATTATTAAAAGGAACGAAGGGAGGGTCAATCTTGAAGGTGCTGATGTTGCTATCGAGGAAAGAGTTGCTGAAATTAATGCTAAGAGTAATGGTGCAAGCCATATTTTCAGAATGTATGCTTTTGGCAGAATTTTAGATGAACAGATAAGAATTCAAAAGGATTCTTCAGCAAATAATAAATATGTTGATTTGGCTAAAGAAGCTAATATTGTATCTCCAATTTCATCATTGATAGTACTTGAAACAGATGAAGATTATCAAAATAACGGAATTGAAAAAAATGTAGATACTTTAGGTAACGCATCGATTAACAATGACGGGGCTGTCCCGGAGCCGTATGAATGGGTTATGATTATAGTGCTGGTGCTGACTCTTTTATTTTATTATAATAAGCAAAGAAATAAAATAACGCTTTAAATGAAATTCATTCTAGAAAATAAAAAAGCACTTGTAATTCTGATTTTGGCAATACTGATGATTGTGAATTATGAAGTGTTTTTTTTCGCTCTTGAAAACGATTTTTTAGGAGTGCTGCTTTCTATGGTTTTGTTTTTTGCCGGAGGAAGGGTTACCCGGCTAAAAGTTCATTATCCTCTTCTTCTGTTGCTGGTATTGTTTGAGTTTGTAAGTTACAGGCTGCATACAAAATCCCTTCATTTTATCTCTTTGTGTGTTGTTATATGTTTGGTGTATTACTTTTTTACTAAGAGATTTTCATTCATAGCTTTCATTTGTCTGTTGTTGTTTTCTTCTTTGTTCAATAAGTTTTTTGAGCATTTATCTGCAGAAATCAAACAGTCTTTATGCAAAGGAGTATATCTTACGCTTAGGAATATTATAAATATTGATAAGGCCGAAGGGGTTAATTTTTTTATCAATGGAGCTAAAGTGACGATTGACACGGCATGTATGGGTTTGTCTATGTTTAAAACAGGATTATTGGCTGCTGCCGTACTTCTTACGATGGAAGAAAAAAAGAATGGCAGTTATTATAGAATCAGCCAAATCCTGTTGTTTTGTTTTTTAGTCATATTGTTAAATGTAATTTCCAATTTTTTCAGAATTATTACTTTGGTTTTACTTGATTGCACACAGGAAAATTTCCTGCATCATACAGTTGGGTTAATCTGTTTTGTTCTGTATCAGATAATACCGATGCTTTTTTTAATCCGTTTTATTAAACCAAAGCAGGAGCAAAGCAAGGAATCTGGTCATTCCACTGGTTTTTATCCTGTTTTGGCAGCGTTTATTGTGGTTTTTATTACAAGTATGGAAATGAAAAATGAGCAAAATTTTAATTTACTGTATCGCATCAATCCGAAGTATGATATTAAAAATGGGAAATGGGTTAATGCCGAGGTTTTTAAAATTGCAGCACCCCAAAAGCTGACCTATATAAAAGCACCATCGCATAAACCATTGATTTGCTGGACGGGTGACGGCTATAAAATTTCAGAATCTGAAATTGTTGAAGTAAATGACTCTAAAGTCTGGTTTAATAAAATGGAAAAGAATAATCAGTATTACAAATCATATTGGTGGTATGAGTGCGGTGATAAAAAATACACTTCATTTATCTCAGTTATGCTGCAGAAATTGATTTATAACAGACCAGTGCGGTTGATTAATGAAGTTGAAATTGAATAAGAAAATCAAATTTTTGTAATTTTGATAAAAATATAGATTAAGATGCAGTTTAGAACCGAAGTTCCCGTTACTAAAAGTAATTTTCCAATGGATTATACATCCGGCATTATGCTTTTGGGTTCCTGTTTTGCTGAAAATATGGGAGATAAGTTTGAATACTTTAAGTTTCAGAATTCGGTAAATCCATTCGGTATAATTTTTAATCCGGTTTCCATTGAAAAGCTTATAAAAAGATGTGTTGATAAAACTTATTTCACTGAAAAGGATATTTTTTATCATAACGAAGCCTGGCATTGTTTTGAAGTACATTCAGAACTTTCGAATCTTGATAAAGATGAATTTTTACTGCACTTAAATGCTTTAATCGAATCAACAAATCAACAAATTAACAAATCAACTCATTTTATTATTACACTTGGTACAGTCTGGATATACAGAAATCTTGAGTCACATCAGATTGTAGCCAATTGCCATAAAGTAATGCAGAAGCATTTTATAAAAGAACTGCTTTCGGTTGAGGTTGTTGAAAAGAGTCTGCAAAATATTATTCAGTTGGTAACTTCTGTAAATGCTGATGCAAAATTTATTTTTACGGTGTCACCCGTACGTCATATAAAGGATGGTTTTGCCGAAAATCAGGTGAGTAAAGCAAATCTTTTAGTGGCGGTGTATAAAATTGTCAATTGTCAACAGTCAAACACAAACTACTTTCCAAGCTATGAAATCATGATGGATGAGCTTCGTGATTATCGTTTTTATGCCGAAGATATGCTGCATCCTAATCAGACTGCCATTGACTATATCTGGATTAAATTTTTTGAAAACTATGTCAAAGAAGAGGAATTTAAAACCATGCAGGAAGTGTGTGATATACAAAAAGCACTGCATCACAGACCGTTTAATCCCAACTCTGAAAGTCATCATAAATTTTTAAAATCAATTGACCGGAAAATTTCAGCAGTAAGGGAAAAGTTGCCTTTTGCAGTGTTTGATTCAGTTGTTTAGTCTTCTCTTGGGGTAAATGATTAAATAAAAGACAGCTAGAATAATTATTCCCAATCCAAAAGGGATTACGGCTAATTCTCTGCCTGTCAGGCTGTAAAATATTTTCTTTTCGTCAAAATGGAAAAATTCTGAACACATCCACCAGGAGTTGGCTATAATCCATAAAATTATAGCGAGATTATGATAAATTTCTGAAATATCCTCTTTGTCTTTTATTAAAATATAAATGCCGACAGCAAGTGTTGGGAAAGTCATAATCAAGGCTAAGGATTTAAATTCCAAACACCAGCTCAAATCTTTTAACAGCCAGAAAACAATGTGCAGGTTTTCGGTAAATCTGAGTTTCCTGTTTAATGGAAATGTATTTAAAACTTTATCTTTATTCATAAAACTATTCTGGTAGATGTTTTACAAGTTAAGAAAGTTACTTAAATTAGCATAAAAAAGCATGACGACTTTATATAAAAAGCTCTTTTACGGTTTACTTTTTTTGATACTTTTTTTCTTTGCGTTTAAATATTTTACCAATGACAAAGAAAGTACAACTGAATATAATTCCAATCTAATTCAGGAACAGATTAAAAGTGTAGGGAAACTGATCGTAACCGAAGGGCACTATTCACAGGTACTGACATTTAAAGATCAGGACAAATATTTTGGAGGATGGATTTCTTTTGATAAAAAAGCACTTGTAGTCGTTAATTCTGATGTTACGGTGGCTTATGATCTGCGTCAGATGAAATATGAAGTAGATGAGAAGAATGAAATTATCCGTATCGTTTCTATTCCAAAAGAAGAAATAAAAATAAGCCCGGATATTCAGTATTATGATATTGAACAGAGTAAGTTTAACGAATTTACCGGAGCTGATTTTAATGCAATTACTAAAAAGGTGAAGGCTGATCTGGCTAAAAAAATCGAAAAATCGTCATTAAAAACCAATGCACAAAACAGGCTGATCAGTGAATTGTCTAAAATTTTACTGGTAACCCATTCTGTAGGGTGGAAAGTTGAGTTTAAAGGACAGGAAATAACTTCAGAAAAGGATTTTAAATTATAGAATAAAGGCTGTTTTGACAGCCTTTATTCTTTGGGGTCTTTGGGAATTATAATTTGTTTGCTAAGCTATTCCAACCGCCTCCATTAATACATTCAATGCCGTTTTGTTTTAAAATTGAAGCAGCCTGACCACTTCTCATGCCACTAAGGCAGCAAGTGATTACGGGCTTGTTCAATTTTTTAATTTCATTTATTTTTCCTGAAATTGTATTCAAAGGAATGTTTTTGGAACCTTTAATGTTACCTGATGTAAATTCGCCTGCAGATCTTACATCAATAATTATTGCACCGCGTTCTATGAAATCTTTTATTTCGTTTGTTTTGTTGCCGAAGCCTAATAAATCTAAAATGCCCATACGTTTAATTTTAAATCAAAAGTACGGGCATTCAAAGTTTTTATCAGTGACTTATGTTACTTAAGCTGAAATTTTATCAAAAATTAAATCCAGACCATTTTTAATAAGATGTGATACATCCGGACGGCGGTGTTTGACAGCTTCTAAATGATTTAAAATTTTATCGGTTAAATCATTGTTGTGTCCGTTGTGTGCTATTTCTGCAATTTCAACTGAAAGCAGCCAGTCATTCGGGTGATTTGCTGATACAGCTGCAAAAGCTTCTTTAAGGGTTATGGTGGCATTTTTTCCTTCTCTTATCAAACGCACATTGTTATAAAGATTTTCCAATTCTTCACGCTCAGCAGATTTTTTCTGTTTTATCGTTTTTGAAGACGGAACGTGACTTATCATGTCAAAGCTGTTTATATCAGCCGGTCCTGAAAAAGCCGAAATAATTTCTTTTCCTACTGCCATGTCATAAATGCCCCATTCCGGTTGGAATAAAACGTTGTCACCATGGGTGACAGTACAATTTTTAAACTTGATCAAAAGAATCTTTCCTTGAATATTTCTTGTTCCCGTAATGATTTCGCCGGTTACTTTTATATCGCCTTCAAATTCCAAAGTTACAGTTTCACCTTCATAGATGCCGTAAGCTTTTAAATCACGCGGACTCATGTCTTCAATAGACAGATTTATTCCTTTTAATTTTCCTATCGGGGAGCCAAAGCCTTCTGCATGATATTGAGTGCCATGACCCACTAATTCTTTTTCTCTGCTTGATAAAGCTGTTTTTCCTGTCGTTTGAATATAAACAGGTTTTCCTTCATGTTCAATAACATTTGTGAAAACACCTGAAATTTGTAAGCCGGTACTTAATTCAACAGTTCCTAATGCTTTTGAATTAATTAGTTTTTTTGCGCCTGAAATCCCTCCTGTGCGCAATGCCATGGTATTGGCAAATTGTTCCAAAACCAGACTTAAATGAGAAAAATCGGGAGTTACATAAAGCTGCGGTTGTGGTTTTGTAATGTCAAAACTTTGGTCGGCAGCTGAAATGTCATAAGGTATTTTCTTTACATTATCAGTCATGCACCATTCGCTTTCACCAATAGATGAAAGCAATCCGGCACCGTAAATTTTAGGATTGTACGGTGTCCCTATTAATCCATATTCTACTGTCCACCAGTGCAGGTTTCTGATTTTTGACATTTCAGAAAATTCGCCCATGTTGTTTTGAAGAAAATCTACCTGAGCTTCCGCTTTTTTGATTTCCTCTTCCGGAGTGTCTTCTGCTTCTTTTAAAATTGAAAGCAGGCGGATAGCTTCATACATTTCGTAATCTCTGGCCGAAGAAATGGCTTTACAGCCTATTTCGCCAAAACGACGTAAATACTCAGCATATTCCGGGTTTGCAATAATAGGAGCGTGGCCGGCACCTTCGTGTATGATGTCGGGAGCCGGCGTATATTCTATATGTTCTAACTGACGAATGTCAGAAGCTATTACAAGTACATTATAAGCCTGGAACTCCATGAAAGCACTTGGCGGAATAAATCCGTCAACCGCAACTGCAGCCCAGCCGATTTCTTTTAGAATACGGTTCATGCCATACATGTTAGGTATGGAATCAACTTCCAATCCTGTTTTTTTAAGACCGTCCAAATAAGAATCGTGTGCTACTTTTGAAAGATAATCCACATTTTTACGCATAACATAACGCCACACCGCTTGGTTAATAGGAGTGTAGTCCTCATAATTCTGCGGAATGATAAATTGTTTTAAATGTTTTGGTAATCTGTCAATTAAAGGATTACTTTCAAAATGAGTTTCCATAAGTTTGTTTGTTGTGTAGGCAAATTTAAAAAATCTAAACCGCAATTAAAAAATAACTGGAGTTTTATATTAAAGGCTTTTGACCGCTGGCTCTGAAATATTCAATCTTGTAGTTGAACATTTCGGCCATTTTACCGGCACGCCATTTCGCTTCGGTTGCAATATTGCCTTCAAATAATGAATCAACGGTTTCTTCAAATAGTTTCATCCACCGCTCAAAATGTATTTTTTCTAAGGGCATTTTTGCATGAGGTGGAAACGGGCTTCCGGAATAGGAATGAACATCCAGTAAAACAGTTTGCCAGAAACCATACATTTTTTCTAAATGAACAGGCCATTTGTCTTGAATGACTCCATTGAAAATTGGTCCTATTAATGTGTCGACTCTTACTTTGTCATAAAAAGTGTTGACCATTAATTTTATATCTTCTAGATTTTGAATGTCTTTCATTTGGTGAATTTTAAGCAAAATTACGACATCGGGTTTTTAAAAAAATGATAAATGTTAGTTAAATGAAAAATGCTCCTTTTTAGGAGCATTTTTTTATTTTTTAGATTGTGGAGGATATTTTTCGAGAATTTTTGTAACAAATTCTTTTACACGTTCCTCTTTTTTATCAACATCATCTGTAAGATATCCTGAACCTTTTCCCTGCCAAACCAGTTCTTTTGTTTTAGCATCAATAATATCAATGATCAGTGTTCCTTCGGTAGTAGTTACGGGTCTGGAATAATTAAATCCCCACCAAGGATTCCATCCCCAGCTCATGCCAAAATTATTATAGTAATCCACACGTTCTCTTTCTTTGGTGAAAAAACTAATTAATATGTCGGCATTTTCTGATTTTGAAAAACCTTTAGTTGCCATAACGTCGTCCAGTGCATATAAGATTCTTTTTTTGTCTAAATCAGAAATTTCAGCTTTGTCAATACCGCTTTTTAAATAGGCAAAAGATTTGTAATTACTGAAATTAGCTCTTTTGTCATAATCAGCATTGACAGATACAGAACTGCACGCTGTTAAAAACAGTATGCTGAAAAGAGAAAGTAATTTTAGAGTTTTCATAATCTTCCGGTTAGAGTTTTATAAAATTACATCAAAAAACATACCAAAACAACTTTATTTTACTGAAAAACAACGTGTTATTAAAACAGCTTTTCGTCTACTAAATTAGGCAGCGTTACTTTTAATAAAGGTTCTTGTTCCATAGCACGTTTAATTGCAAAAACAGCTCCCTCGTTTCTTGCCCAGCTACGACGCGAAATACCATTGTTTACATCCCAGAAAAGCATCGATTTTAATCTTCTTGCTGCATCGTCAGAACCATCAAGCAACATTCCAAAACCTCCATTGATAACTTCTCCCCAGCCTACGCCACCGCCATTGTGTATGGAAACCCAGGTAGCACCACGGAAACTGTCACCAATTACGTTATGGATGGCCATATCGGCTGTGAAACGGGAACCATCGTAGATGTTTGAAGTTTCACGATAAGGTGAATCGGTGCCGGAAACATCATGGTGATCACGACCCAGAACCACCGGGCCTATTTTACCGTCAGCAATTGCCTGATTGAAAGCTTGTGCTATTTTAATGCGGCCTTCAGCGTCAGCATATAGAATTCGGGCTTGTGAGCCTACAACCAATTTATTTTGCTGTGCTCCTTTAATCCATTGGATATTGTCAGCCATTTGTTGTTGGATTTCTTCTGGTGAATTTTTCATCATTTCTTCCAAAACAGCGCAAGCAATATTGTCAGTTTTTTGTAAATCTTCAGGATTTCCTGACGCACATACCCAGCGGAACGGACCAAAACCGTAATCAAAGCACATTGGTCCCATAATATCCTGAACATAAGAAGGGTACTTGAATTCTCTTCCTAATGTAGGATTTTCAGCCATGACATCAGCTCCAGCTCTCGATGCTTCTAATAAAAATGCATTTCCGTAATCGAAGAAATAGGTTCCTTTCGCTGTATGTTTGTTGATTGCATCCGCATGACGACGCAACGTTTTTTGAACTTCAATCTTAAATTGTTCAGGATTGGTAGCCATCATTTCGTTAGCTTCTTCAAACGAAATGCCAACAGGGTAATAACCACCTGCCCAAGGGTTATGAAGCGAAGTTTGATCAGAACCTAAATCTATATGAAGATTTTCTTCGGCAAACTTTTCCCAAACATCAACTACGTTTCCTAAATAGGCTAATGAAACTATTTCTTTTGCTTCTAAAGCTTTACGGACACGGGCAATTAATCCGTTCATGTCTTCATGGATTTCATGAATCCAGCCTTGCTCGTGACGTATTTTGGTGATTTTTGGATTTACTTCGGCACATACCGTAACACATCCGGCAATTGTTCCTGCTTTTGGCTGTGCTCCACTCATTCCGCCTAAACCGGAAGTCACAAATAATCCTCCTGAAGGATTCTTTTTAATTTTTCTAAAGCCGTTTAAAACAGTAATTGTAGTACCATGAACAATCCCTTGGGGACCTATGTACATATAACTTCCGGCGGTCATTTGACCATACTGGGTAACACCTAAGGCATTGAATTTTTCCCAATCATCCGGTTTGGAATAATTAGGGATCATCATACCGTTGGTTACAACAACTCTTGGAGCGTCTTTATGTGATGGGAATAAGCCCATTGGATGACCTGAATACATAACCAAAGTCTGTTCGTCAGTCATTTCGGCTAAGTATTTCAGGGTTAAGCGGTACTGTGCCCAGTTGCTGAAAACCCCTCCGTTACCACCGTAGGTGATTAATTCATGTGGATGTTGTGCTACTGCATAATCCAAATTGTTTTGAATCATTAACATGATGGCTTTAGCTTGTATGCTCTTTCCGGGATAATCTGAAATCGGACGCGCTTTCATTTCGTAATCAGGGCGAAGACGATACATGTAAATACGTCCGTATTTTTCTAATTCTTCCTTGAATTCAGGAAGCAATTCCGCATGAAGATGAGGTTCAAAATAGCGTAATGCATTTTGCAAAGCCAGTTTTTTCTCTTCGTCTGTTAATATTTCTTTACGCTTAGGAGCGTGATTTATCTGAACCTCGTAAGGTTTTGCCTGTGGTAAAATTGAAGGAATGCCTTCTAATATTTGTTCTTGAAATGTCATTTTTGTGTATTTGGTTATTCATTTGTATAATCATTAAAAAAGAAATGACTACTAAGGATAACGAATATCCGACCTGTGGTAGGATTTGTGAATTTTGACTTTATAGTTTAGTAAATGGATGTCCATTTTAGATGTGTTGTAAGATTGTTTATTTTTTATCTATTTGTCCTGTTTTTTTGTTAAAGCCATAAGGGCAGTGTCGGCAGCCGCTTTTGCAGCAATAACCTCTTTTGAGATGATACTTTTCGGTGAAACATTTATAACCTTCAGGAGTGTAATAAAAATCTTCGCCTTCTTTTAAATTATTTGGATTTAAAATGTCATTCATGTTCGCAAATTTATCAAATTTGTAGCATATGATTTTTGTAGTATTCAAATATTTAACACCAAAAGGGTTTAGGGGGATTACTTTTTATCCATTTGTCTTTTTGGTTAATAAAATGGATAAAGAAAATCCTTCTTTTGTAAACCATGAAAAAATTCATATCCGCCAGCAATTAGAGATGTTTATACTGCCTTTTTTTGTTTGGTATGGCGTTGAGTTTGTGTTGCGTTGGGTTCAATTTAAAAATAGGAAAAAAGCATATTATAATATTTCTTTTGAACGTGAGGCTTATCAAAATGAAAAAGACCTTTACTATTTAAAGCAAAGGTCTTTTTGGAATTTTCTTAAATATATTTAAAAAATCACTTTTTTAGTGACTACAGCATCATTTTCCAATGTCACTTTTACAAGTATTGCTGTATTTGTATTTCTAAGATTTACAGCATTGTATTCT
>NZ_SJZD01000005.1 GCF_004959765.1 Flavobacterium sp. H122 | reverse complement strand
CAAGATGATCTTCAATGATGCCCGGGGAAGTATTTTCATTGAAGACCCAAGCGGTAATACTTGGCTCATGGACGGACAGGGGAATATCAGTGTGAATGCGCCTAATGATATTACTATGGTTGCCGGAAAAAATATTACACTTTCAGCCGGAGAAAATATCAACCAATCAGCCGGAATTAATATTGCGTCAAATGCAGGAAAGGATATGATTGATACCGCCGGGGTCAATATCAATCAAATGGCATCCAATGATTTTATGCTCCTGGCTAAAAATATCTCTAAAATAGCGTCAGAGAATTATTCATACGACGCAAAAGATATTCATAAAAGCGCATCAGGTAAAATTGAGGTTCAGGCCGTATCTGATTATACAATGAACAGTGAAACACAGATACATAATCAATCAGCCGAAAATGTAAAAAATCACTAATCTATGAGTGAATCAGGTAAAATAACAATTATAGCCAATAACATTAAAGGCAATGCAAGTGGCGGAATCCGTTATGATGCGAATGAAATTTCTAATGCTTCCGGAGGTGTTTTTGCACAAAAAGGAACCTCAAAAGGACTCAATATTACTGATAATACAGCAAGAAAAGAGGCGGTAGCTATTAAAATTACCAAATTGGAAGGGCCATTTGATGATAAGGGGAAGTTGGTTAAAAATGTTAAAATAGGTGAATTTTATACATTTAAAGCAACTCCATCAAGAAAACCCTTAGCGGTTGAAATTCCTTCGTTAAAATGGGGTATAAAACCTGATAAGAAAGAAATGTATCAGGTTAAAGGAGCAGGGGGGTACAATCTTTTGATTGATAATAAGATACTAATTAAACTTCGAGTTCCAGGCATTGAGGAAAAAGCAAAAATATATGCTTTTTATAACAAGCCAAGTGAATCTGTTAGTGTATTGTGTGAATTAAAAAAAATAAAACTTCCAATGTTAATTATTCAAAGCGTAGGAAGGAAAGGGAAAAAAAATAAATTAGTTGGAAAGCAGAAAGTTAGTACAAATGAAACGGCTCTTGATTTATTATATAATGATTATACGAATAATGAAGCTGGTTTTGAAAAATTAAGAAAGGAATTATATCAGGAAACTTTTGATGTTGAAAAGCAGGATAGTTTTTATAATGTATCATCGAGAGCTGATAATGCAAAAAATAAAGCAGACAGTTTAGTTAAAAAAGTAAAAAAATTTTCTGAAAATAATAACGATAAACTTTTTGAAATATTCAGAGATGAGTCAGAATCTGTTTCAAGTGGAAAACTAGAAGCGAACATCAAACGGATGATTCAAAAAATGCAAGATAATGAAGGAGGAGAATATTCACATTTAGATCTTACAAATGCAATTATTGAGCATGACAATACTAAAGTGTTTATAAGACAGGTGAAAGATTATGTGATTAAATACCTTAAAGAAAATAAGGATGATATTTCAAAACTTGAAATAACAGATGATTCGCAAGGGATTATTTATGAATCTGATTTTAAAACTAAAGTTGACAAACCAAGGTTTAATAATAAAAAAGATACTATATCAGGTATTCAAATTGCTATTAATGATGTTTGGGCCTATAAAATATCTTTGACTAAGTATAATCAAAATAGCATTAAACCAGAAGGAGAGTTGAGATTTGAATTCTATGATCATTTTGGTTTGGATTATCCCGATATACAAAAATATGATTATGATATTTTTATTGCATGGTTCATTCTGCAACATTTTAGAGGATATAAACCATTTATAACGAAAGCAGTTTTTGATGTAAAATTTTGATAAATGAAGAAAAAGAAAATAGTCCTCATTCTAATAGTGCTGATGTCTTTGTTAGTAACATATTTTACCCTAAATTATGGGGTTAAATTCCAAAAAATTAATTGTCTTACTGATTATCAGGGTGTAAATAATTATGTACGGAATGTTTACATTGTATCTGGAACTTTGCTAAAGGATGATGAGGATATTCAAAATGAATTTATTCGATTTGTGGAAAAAAATATTCCTTTTGATACTATAAGTAAATACAAAGTTTATAACAATTTACTTTACAAGAAAACTGTTTTCATAGATTATGACGTGTTATGTGGAGTTGACGACAATTTTGGAGAGGCTGAGAAGCTAGTACAGGATTCTTATGGCTCTTATAATTATTTCAATTCAGTTGGAAATTATCTACAGGGCGGAATTACATTCACTAGGGCAGAAAAAGGTATAATTGTATCCAAATGGAATTCTAGGAATAATAATAAAGAGTCTGTCACTATACTGAATGAAAAATTTATTAAGCAATTTTCATCCGAATGATGATTATGATGATAAGTCCAGTAATTTGGATTGGGAAAAAGTTGCAAATAAGATTGTGAAGTTGTCTTTCGAAAATAATAAAAAACTCTAAATTTTATTGGAGGAAAGAGACGAGTCACAAAATTATTATCCTAAAGAAGTAATAAACGAATAAACTGAACTTTATGAAGAGAAATATCATTGGAATTTTGGGTTCAACTATGGGGCTTGTTTTCTCAATATTTGATGCAATGATGAGTTATGCTGATACAGCTCCGATAGAGGATAATTTAGGAATTGAAATTATCTCGTGGGATAAATTCATTTTGAAAACCTTAATTTATATGATAATTGGTTTTTTAATTGGTTTAATAGTTCAATTTGTGCTAAAAAGAGTTATGTTCAATTACAGTAATAAAAAATAATTTGAGAAAAAAAATATTTGAAAACACTCCAAAAAGGTAAATACTATACTTACACAAAGCAACATTAAGCAGAAAGTCTGTCCAACATGAAATAGCAATGCTAAAATGGGCTAGAAAATATGAGAATGGGAAAATAAATGAGTTGCCTGGCATCGCTTCGACTAATCAGCTTAGTAAAGATGGAAAGATAATGATTGGAATTACTATTAATATAGATTCTTCAAATGTAAAAATATATGCTTATTTCAGAAAAACCAGTGAGAATGTCAGTGTAGAGATTAAAATGGTGGAAATATTTCATCCATACATAATTCCGAAATCTGTACATCGAAAAGGTGTTATCGTGAGTTTAGGCTCTCGAATGAAGAAGAATTCAGAATAATAGATACTATTGATATTAAGTGAAAATGTTTTTAAAAGAAAATATAATAAAAGAAAACAAAACAACTTCCCTATACGAAGCAGAAGATACAATTACTTTCCAGCTGGGTGAAAATAGCTATTCCAGCAAAGGAACATATCAGCTGCATTTGGATAGAAGCAGATTATACAGCAATCAGATTATTTTAAACAGGAGCAACTTCAAAATAGATGACAGGGAAGTTGAGAAAAAGTTTGCCAAGATATCCAGTCTGTATTTTTCATCTGTTTTTCCGTTGATTTTGACTCATCATCAGGGAAATTATCATATTGCGGAATATAAAGAAACAGCAAAACGTATCATGGAAAATGATGTTGCCATGCAAAATAAATACAATGGTGATGGGTTGGAATATATACGGGAGCAGTTTTTGGACAAGGTGAAAAATCAAACCGGATTTCAGAAATTTATTGAGCAGCTGCCGTTTTATCAGGTATTGAACATTAGTGCCCATCCCAAATTCAAAAAAGAGCAAGTCGGTTTCAAATGGAATGTCGCCGGATTGGGAGTCATTGAAGGAACAGGCGAGTTCAGACTGAATGCAGAAGAAAATAAAGCCGTATTCATATTAATGCAGACTGACACTGCTCATATCATGCAGTTGATTGAAAATTATACCGTTGAAAATGAAATGGTACTGACATTCAATGAGTCAGAAATTCCTGAAATCAGTTTCAAAATGACAACAGTATATGACCATTCTTACAGCAATATTCAAAATTCAAGAGCCGAATTGCTCATCAGCATTGGTGAAAAATTCAAATACACTCAAAACTTTTATCTAACCCTGGACTAATTAAATTAACAAAGTATGTCTAATCCTATCCTGTATACCATAAAAAAAGGCGATACGCTGTCTAGTATAGCAAAAGATAAAGGAATCAACAGATGGAAAGACCTTCAGGTATACCACAATCAAAATTGTCCTGTCGAAGAGCAGATATATATAAATATCCGTGAAGGGAAAACACTATATACGCCTCCTAAAGACAAAATCGACGAAATGAACGGAACTTCAAAAGGAAGTGCTCAGTCACAACCGGAAAAGAAAGAGGAAAAGAAAGAAGATAAAAAGGAGGAAAAGAAAGAAGAAAGCAAAAGTGAGCACGACGGTAAATATTACGTAGTCCATGGGGCGAAATGCGTGTGTGATATGTCCGAAGTAAAGGGTCAGAAAGCTGAACTTCAGGTGACAAGCCATCAAAAAATGATCAATAATGATCAGTCAGGCAAATTTGCAGCTACTGAGGATGACAAGCAACTTAATCCTCCTTCAGCCACATTTGGTAAATGTACTTTAAAACCTTCTTCAAGCGGAAATCAGCCTTGTGCGTTGGCACCAGCTCCCAAATGGGAAAAGCCTTATGATAAAACTACAGTGATGGGGAAAAAGGTGCTTACTGAAATCTCACATCTTAAATGTACTGTTGGCGGAATAATTACAATTGAAGAACACGGACAAACCGACAGTGTTACAACAGCCCATGCCCAAAATACCGATCCTGTTCAAATGGCTCATGCCAATCCTGGCGTAAATAAACCTATACCTAAAGCTGATTACCCGGTTGTAAATCATATTACAATTGAAAACATTGAGAACAGGAAGAATTTCACTCCGGTGAAATCCGGTGAAACAAATACTGTCGGAAAATTTTACGTACGGCCTAATGAAAACTGCAGTTTTACGGCAAATATAGCCAAAGGGAATAAAAATCTTGCTTCTTGGGTGGTTTACGACGGATTTGAAGCCGGTAAAGATAAAAAGCTCTTGACCAAAGAACAAATAGGGACTTCTTTCTCCAACTCTTTTCCTGCTTTAGGCAATTACAGGATAGAAGGTTATGGAAAGCCTAAAACAAAAGAATTCGAAAAAGGAAAATTTGATAAAAATTACCCTTCCTGCTCCATTGATATCACAGTAGCTGTTAATAAGCTGGATGATAAAACGTTACTGCCCCATGGAGGTGATGATTTTACAGCAAAAATTGGTAGTGTAGTTAATTTAAGAAAAGATTTTCCGGCAACGTTCACTGCTAAATTTTTAATGCATCCCACAAAGGAGGAACTTGCCCGGTTGGAAATGTATGTGACAGATGAAGCGGGTAACAGGTTAACCGATTTCAAACAGGAAGGAAGATTTCTGACTTTTACCCCAACGAATTCAGATGCGGTATACAATTTTTATGCAGTTTACCAGGATGCGGAAGGAAATAGCTGGACACAAACTTTTAAAGGAAAAACGCTGGCTAAAAATTATGTGGTATCTATCAGTCATACAGATCAGGTGGTGCGTGAGTTCACAGGAATTAACTTTGAAGTGAAACAAATGAGAATCAGTTCTCAAATCCTGGCCGATGGAGATTTGACTACAGCTGAAATCCAAAGCATAAAATGGAATCTTAATAATGTTTATCAAGGAAACGGCAGGGTTTTGTCAATACAGGAAGGACTTCCGGTAGGTAGTTATATTGTAGAGGCCTATTGTATCAGCTCAAACGCTATTGGTACAAAAGCAGCTAAACAGGACGACGACTGGCGTTTTGAAGTCAAACGCAATGACGTTGTCGAAATCCAGTCGGATCCGATTTTAAAAATTGGAAAAAAAGCTGTTTTTACTGCAGGCGGATTTATATTTAAAGACTTGCTTCCTTCCGAAAAAGTGAATTGGACATACAATGCACAATCGCTGCCTAATACAAAAAGTATAGAAGTTACCCCTTCTATTGTAGGTAATGTAACTGTAACAGCAAAAATTAATACCGAAAAAGGAATCACTAAAAAGTTTGAGGTTGTTCAGCCCGTATTGCAAAAAGTGATGTTTACGGATAATAACGGAATTGGAATAGAAAAATCAGCTTGGGGAAATAAAATCAATATTTGGTTGAAAGAAGAATATCTGATAGGTGAAAAGCTTAAAGTTTCATTGCAGGACAAAGGCACTACGGTACATTATTTTCCTGAAAAAATTTATGATGGAGGTTTAATTCCATTAGAACTTAATGATGCTTTACGAAAATATACAAAAGATTATGCCGAATTAAAAGTCGTGGTTTCGTCTGATAATTTAACTTTTACTAATGAAAAAGTAGCGTTAGGATTGCTAAAAGTCAATTTTGCCCGAGAAGTTTACAGCGGACTGATAGGAACAGAAGACGCACGCTACAGACATGACAAAGTAGATTATGACATGATAAGCTGGTTTTACGGAAAATCAAGAGGAATTAAAGAAAGTGAAAAAGTAACGATTGAAATTTGGGAAGATAATTTATTAATCGATGAAAAACTTTTATCAGGCGAAGTATCCCCGGATAAAAGTGGTTGCATAAAATTTAAAATCGATTGGGGTAAAATTTCAAAAGGGAAACAAACCAAATGGAAGAATGTTTATGTTAAAGTATTTGATAATGTAAACCAAAAAGCACTACTATATGACGGTAGTAGTTTTTTAACCAGAAACCTTGTGCCGCTGATACAAAATAGTAAAGTAACCAATATTACAGGTTACAGTAGCGCGGCGATTGTGGGGAGCACAAATTTAAGCATTGCTTCAAAACCTTCATCGTGTCAATGTAAATTTAATGATTTAATATGGAGTTCAAAAGTTAGTTGTGAGTTTTTAAGGAAAGTTGAAGATATTTCTAAAAGGCAAAATATTGATCCAAATATTTTTATGGCAGCTATGGCACATGAAACAGGAGGAACTTTTGATCCAACTTGTGGAACATTTGATTCTCATAGAGATGAGTCTAAAGAAGCCTATGTTGGTTTGATTCAAATAGGGAAAGATGCTGCTAAAGATATTTCAACAACAAGAACAAAGCTTTTAAAGATGTCGCAAATCGAACAATTAGATTATGTTGAGAAATATTTACAATTGCCATGGCTTAAAGGGAAATTAAACACATTGGTTGATTTTTATTTAGCAGTAATTTTTCCTTATGATTGCGGTAAAGGAAATGAACCCAACCACATTGTTTTTGATAACAGTTTACCAATTACTTATCAAGCTAATGGAAAACCAATCCAAAATATAAATTATTGGAGAAATGTTGGTTATGCTGCTAATAAGCCTTTTTTGAAAGAAGGGAAAAATGAAAATGGTAAAACATATGTTTGGGAAATTGAAGAAAATATTAAAGAATGGTATGATAGAGGTAAATTAAACAAGAAAAGAATATTAAAATGTGATTATGATTTCCTTTACAAAGGAGTAAAGAAAGAAAATAACTGGCATGATCCAGTTGATAATCCGATGCTTTGTTTGTATACTCAAAATGGAAATTATAGACCAAGATATAATGTTTTTGGAACAGTTCGTAAAGAGCGTTCAAACCATAATCATCAGGGTATTGATTTATTGGCAATTCCAGGTAGTAATGTCTACGCTTGCGTTGATGCTGAAATTGAGTTCGTATCGATTCAAGACGGATACGGAAAAGTTATTTGCTTAAAAGTAAAAGATACAAAAGCATTTTTGGAAAGAAAAAAAGATTACAAATTAATTTATGAAAGTGAAGGAGAATTGCTTCAAGGTGATGGATTTGATTTTAATGGTGACATTTTCTTGTTTTATGCACATTTACAGTCAACATATATTAGGGCTATTGATAAAGAAGTAAAATGCGGGGATATAATTGGAACCAACGGAACAACTGGATATGGTACCACTAAAGATCCGCATTTGCATTTTGAGATTAGAAATAAATCAGCTGCACCAGGACTAACTCATAGATGTCATCCAGGTTATTTTATTAATTTTAAAAACGAAACCGAACAATCAGTTGAAGAGAAAAAGTATCAAGAAAACATTGCTAATTATGGATGGGATTAAAATTATGATTAAAATATTAATTGTTTCTTTTATGTCTTTTTTTATTTTCTGTACAGAAAACAAAAAAGACATTGCTAAAGTTGAAAGTAGTTTTAAAATTGATGAGATGCTATCTCAATCAGGTTCGCTTTATGAAAAAGTGAATCTTAAATGTGATAAGGTTGATTTACCTAATTCTTGTAACTATCAGGATTTTAAAATTAAATTTAATTATAATGATCATTTAAATTTTTTAACTATTTCAAATAGAGTAGAGGAAAAAAAGTTTTCAATAGAAGAAAATTTTAGTGGCACTGGATTAAGGTGTAGTCTATTTGAATCAAAATCAAAAAAATATAAATTAGTTATAGTCGAATTGGAATATGAATATTCCCTTGAAAGTTATTTTTATTTGATTTCAAGTAAGGAAATAAAATTTAGAGGAAAATTTTTATCTGAAATTCAATCTGATGATTTTCAAGGATTGGAATATAAAGTTTCAGATAATCTTACCTCTGCAAGAATTCAAATAAAGAATGGGAGATCAATTAAAACATATACTGTTAACTATGCTGAAATTTCTAGGAATAATTCAGTGTCCAATGTAAAAGCAGATACTCATTTAAGCGATCAAGAATCTAAATCAATAATCGATTTAAAGAATATAAAAGGAGAGTATTATTTGGATATTGAAAAAGATGAAGTTCAACTTCTTTTGGAATTTGAAAAGGATTTTGTTTTTCTGATTGAATCTGGAAACATGGGAAGATTGTATAATAAACATTTGTTAAAGACAATTATAGAAGCTCAAAAAATGAAATTATATTATATTGAAACAAAAAATGGAAGTCCAAAACATCTTAGAGCAAATCTAAAGATTGGAGAATTGTTTATTGAAAATAATACTCTATTCATTGATTCTGATTTTTTGAAAAATGAGTATGATTTGAATAATAAGGTAAGAGTGGTTAAAAGCAAATAAAACTTTAATAATTATAATTTCATGAATTATGGTTTAACTAAAAACAAACCAATTATATTAACTGAATGTAATTAGTAGAAATTATTTAGTTAATATAATTGCATGTTAGTTATCAAGTAAATTCTTCTTTCATAAGTTAAAATTAAGGTTTTAGTCTTAACTTGAACTGTAAGCTAAATTATTATATCCAATACAGTATTGCTTAAAAAATGTATAGACGATTAAAATAGTTCTAGTTTTTTTGTGTTAAGGTTTGAATTAAGAATTGCAAAAAAATGAAAAATGAGAAATAGAATTTTAGTGTTATTAGTTGCATGCGTATTATTGTTAAGCTGTAAAAGTGATAGGGAAGAGATAGAAAAAAACAGAGTCAGAGAACAATCAGATGTTGACAGCTTAAACACCGCTCAAGCTAAAAGTAAACCAGAAACCAAAAGGTGTGAGGATTATGTTTTTCAGATTGTTAAATCGAGTGACTTGGAACTAAATGATTATCCGGAATATTTTGTAAGGATTGAAAGTATTGAAAATGATGAGGTAAAGATTCAGGTTTATGTGGAAAATAATATTTCAGATAATCCAGAAATAAAGCAAATGGTAGAGAGTACCATTGCTTGGCTGGTATTTGTGCCCAATGAATCAAAACTATTAAATATTACTGCCGACCCGGAATTCCCTACAGAAGTGCATTTCAATAAAAAAATAGTGACTAAAAACATTTTTGAAAGCTGCAATATCAATTTCAAGCCTAAAAAAGAAAATAATAAAATTGATTGTCAGACAAATCAATTAGAAATGGGGCAAGAAGAAGTATGCAGATTTAAAAACGCTGTTTTGAAAGATGTTTATTTCTCCATCATTCAAAACAAAGAAGTCGATGGTTCACATAGTCTAAAAAAAGAACTGCCTTCAAAATCTGATTATTGCAGCATTAATTCAGATGGATTGATTGCTGTCGAATATAAAATAACTAAAGATCAGGCTGAAATAAGAATGTCATTTGATGGAGGAGAGACAACAATAGTATTAAAGCAAACAGGTAATGATGTGAAGAGAACTATTGTGTATAGCGCAGATTAATTTTTGAACTTTTAATAAGTAGTTTTTTTGTTTGATTGAGAATGAAAAATATATGCACAAAACAGTTTTATTAAAAGCGGTCAAAGACCATTTGAGTTCATATGATTTCTATGCAAGGAAACATACAAGAAAATAGATTTAAAATGAAAAAATATTTAACCGCTGCAATATATGCAATTGTTATTTCTGCTGGATTGTTGAGCTTCACTTCATATAGTGCCTATACAAAAAGCTATTGGTGCCAAAGTAGAAATGATTTAGGAGATAAGAATATGATTAACTGTGAGTTCCCATTGAAATGGAGCGCTTTAAATGAGGTTGATGATCAAAATCCCGATTTTAAAATTAAAAGTCTCAATAAAGGATATGATACAATAATGTATTTTTTGGAAAAGCATTATTATGATCTCTATGATCAAGCAAAAATCAACAAGAAAAAAGAGATTGAATTTTCTTTTTTTAAAGATGGATCGGATATAAAGAACAAACGAAATTATATAAAAGCAGATAACGCATATTTTGTAAAAACAATTAAAAACTCGAATGGTGTTAAAATTGATTTATATAAAGATGGAGGTAAGTTTGATAATTTCTCAATTACTGAGCAATTTAAAGTTTTAAATTACCTTGCCTTAATAATAAGTGGAGAGAATGGGAGGATTATTGATAGCAAAATAATTTATTATAATTGTAAAAACATTATTGAAAGTGATAATTCGTTTTTTTATTTAACTGATGATTTATTTTTATTTATCAAGAAATTCCATTCGGATGAAACAGATCATTATTACAAAGGCGAAGAAAAATATGAAATAACTGCTGAAGGGATAAAAAAACATAAAAAAAAATAGGTGGAAGAGTTGAAGCCCTGTCACATGAATTTATAAGCTTTTGGATATCCATTCTAGTAAACGCAAAATAAAATGAGACTATTGAATTATCTATTCGTAGCAATTTGCTTTTCATGTAATCAAAAATCAAATTCTAGTATATCAACAACAAATAAATATAATAATGGAGATACATTAATTAGCAGTAATGTATCTCAGGAAAGTGTTATTAAAGAAATAAAATTGCCTTTTGATTCTAAGCAATTGAATTATTCAAAAAGAGATAAGAACGGTTATTATATATATGATAAGAGTTTTATAAAAAACAAGAACAGATTTTCAAGAGCTGTAGGGAAATATAAATCAAACGAAAATGTTGAAATTGTTATTGTTGAATTGAAGCCAAATGGGGATGAACATATTGACCCGATTGTTAAACTTTATTCTTATTTCAAAAACCAAATTACTGATTCACTTACGATATACGAAAATGTGCAATGGGAGGGAACAAAGAAAAAAGAATTTGAGATAAATCAAAATAAAATTATAAAAATTACTGAAAAGTCAGTTGGAGTTGATTTTGATGAAAGTGGTAAAGAAATAGAGATATCTTCAAATAGTTCTGATATATATGAGGTTACAAGTAAAGGTCTTTTTGTTGCAAACAAATGGAAAGGAAAATATTACTTCGAAACAACAAATAGAGATGATTTAAAAACAAGTTTTGATATTACTATAGAGAGTTTAAATAACATAACCGTTAAATATGTTGGAGATGGAAGTGCCGTTGAAATATATAAAAACCTTAAAGCTGAAGAATTATCGGTAAATAAGATTAAAATAGTCTTCAATGAAAAATACGAAGAAATGGGTGAGATATATCTTCAAAAATACAAAGATAGTTATGAGATTTCCGGAAAAGTTATATACTTCATAAACCCAGGAAATGATACTTATGAAATTGAAAAAGTAAAATTATAAGATTTAATAATGAATTTTGCATATTTAATCATAATCTTATTAATGTTTTTTATCTCATGTAAAAATGAAAGTAAAAATATAGTTAGTCTAAAGAATAGAATTGAAATCAAAGAAAATGGTAAGAACAACTCATCAACTTATAAGTTTATTGAAGTGAAAATAGGGAGGAAAGATTTCATAGAACAAGGGGAAAAATATTCCAACGAATATAAGGTTGATAATTTAAATATTAAGATTGCTGATAATCTCGATGTTAAAAATAATTATAATCTAAAACAAGTTTATATTAATAATAAATTGATTTTTTCTACAAAAAGTGAGACATGGATTTTTAAACCTTATTATTGTAAGAATTCAAAAAATAAAATACTTTTTTTTGAAGAAGGAGATGAAAGCGGAACTTGGGGATATAATATTTTTCTTTTAAATGATAATAATGTTAAAGAAGTAGTTTTTTTAGAAATTTCTTCATTGAATAATTCAGAGTTGAACAAATATGTTTCTTTGTTTGGACATAATAATCTCATTCAATTTAAATTTTTAGAAGATGAGATTTTTTTAGAAACAGAAAACAATGTGATTAAGACTAAGGATGCAGATATCAAAATAGATACTAATACTTTTAAAATTTTAATAAATAATAAAAAAGGGAAGCCTACACAGTATTGAAAATAGCGTGAATGAATAGGTTTTAACAATCAAATTATCTGCAATTTCAGTTAGTCGGTAAATGAATTTTATTAGTGCATGTGTAATGATTTTAAGAATAAAAAGAAGCCACCTTTTCAGGTGGCTTCCATTTCGAAAAATAAAACATATTCAACGTTAAAACTGTGCTGTTTCAGTTGAGTCTTTCATCGCAACCGTTGAGGCTAAACCTGCGGTTACGGCATTTTGTACTTCATCAAAATAAGTGGTGCCAACAAAGTTTTGGTGTTTAACCGCTCTGAATCCTTCAGCTTGTAAAGCGAATTCTCTTTCCTGTAATTCAGAGTAGCCTAACATGCCTTTGCGTTTGTAGGCTAAAGCCAATTCAAACATTGAGGTGTTCAGGGCATGGAAGCCGGCAAGGGTGATAAACTGGAATTTGTAGCCCATTTTTGCCAACTCTTCTCTAAAAGTTTCCATTTGTCTGTCGGTTAGTTTTGCAGCCCAGTTGAATGACGGCGAACAGTTGTAAGCCAGTATTTTGCCCGGATATTGTGCATGAATGGCTTCGGCAAATAAGCGTGCCTGTTCTAAATCCGGTGTTGAGGTTTCCATCCAGATCAAATCGGCATATGGCGCATACGATAAACCACGGTCGATTCCTTGTTCTAAACCTGCATTTACATAAAAGAAACCTTCTGAGGTTCTCTCGCCGGTAATAAATTTTTTATCTCTGTCATCAATGTCACTTGTTATTAAATTGGCCGCATCTGCGTCAGTACGTGCAACGATCAGTGTTGGTACACCCATTACGTCAGCTGCTAAACGAGCTGCAACCAATTTATTAATCGCTTCTTGCGTAGGAACCAATACTTTTCCACCTAAATGGCCGCATTTTTTTGCTGAAGAAAGCTGGTCTTCAAAATGAACACCTGCCGCGCCTGCTTCTATCATTCCTTTCATTAACTCAAAAGCATTTAGATTACCGCCAAAACCTGCTTCTGCATCGGCTACAATCGGTACTAAATAATCTTTTTTCTTTTCAACTTTATTGACTGATTGTATTTGGTCTGCACGCAGCAAAGCATTGTTGATTCTTTTAATTACCTGCGGAACACTGTTTGCCGGATACAGGGATTGGTCAGGATACATTTCGCCGGCCAGATTTGCATCAGCGGCTACCTGCCAGCCACTTAAATAAATGGCTTCCAATCCGGCTTCAACTTCTTGTATTGCCTGATTTCCTGTCATAGCACCTAAACCTGCTACCCAATCCTGTGTGTGTAGTTTTTTCCAAAGTGTTTCGGCACCATGACGCGCGATAGAGTGTTCAATCAGATAAGAACCCTGGAGCTGGACTACTTTTTCGGCAGTATAAGGTCTTTCAATGCCTTTCCATCTTGGGTTTGTAGTCCAATCAGTAATTAATTGTTGAATTCTTTCTTGAGTTTTCATAATTTTGTTGTGCTTTAAATAGTTATTTATAATTATTTTAATGATGGACTGTCAAGTGTTGCCGCACTTGGCAGTTTTGTTTTTATATGTATTGATAAGCTTTTGTAGTTAAAAAATCTTCTAATTCATCATTTAATGATAATTCGGTGAAGAGTTGTGTTGCCAATTCGAATTTTCCCGATTCAAACCGTTCTGTGCCCACGTACTCTTTAATTTTATCCAGTTCTTCGGCTACTAAAAGATCCAGTAATTGAGAGGTGAAAACTTCTCCTGATGCAACCGTTACTTTTTTGTTTAACCAATGCCAGATTTGCGTTCTGGAAATTTCAGCCGTGGCGGCATCTTCCATTAAATGATATAAAGCAGCGGCGCCGACACCCATCAGCCAGGATTCTATGTACAGAACCGCTACATTGATGTTTTTTCGGATGCCTTCAAGTGTGATTTCTCCTTTAGGTAATTCCAGTAATTGCGCTTCTGTAATAGTCAGTTCGCTTCGTTTAATATGCATCTGGTTTTTTGTCGGCATATTTTCATTAAAAACTTTCATAGCCAGCGGTACCAAAGCCGGATGTGCCACCCAAGTGCCGTCGTGTCCGTTTTTAACCTCTCTTTCTTTGTCGGCTATAACTTTGTTAAAAGCTATTTGGTTGGCTTCTTCGTTGTTTTTAATCGGAATTTGTGCTGCCATTCCACCAATAGCCAAAATGTTTCTTTTGTGGCAAACCTGAATAACACGTAATGAATAAGCACTCATGAACGGACTTGTCATAGTGATTTGGTCACGGTCAGGCGCAATAAAGCTGTCTTGTTTGTTTAATTTTTTGATATAGGAAAATATATAATCCCAACGCCCGCAGTTCAAACCGGCAATGTTTTCTTTTAGTTCGTAAATGATTTCGTCTAACTGAAAACTTGCTGTGATAGTTTCAATTAAAACCGTGGCTTTGATAGTGCCTTGTGGTAACCGTAAATAATTTTCTGCGAAAGTAAATACATTGCTCCACCATCTTGCTTCATAATAATGTTCTAATTTCGGTAGGTAGAAGTAAGGCCCCACACTGTTTTCGATTAATTTTTTGGCATTCAAAAAGAAAAAGATTCCAAAATCGACTAATGAACCCGAAGTGATTTCGTCGTTGATTAAAATGTTTTTTTCTTCCAAGTGTAATCCACGCGGGCGGACTAATAAAACAGTTTCTGTATTGTTTAATTGGTACGTTTTGCCATTTTGTTCTAATGAAATGGTTTTGTTTACGGCATCTCTTAAATTGATTTGTCCTTCCATCAAATTAGTCCAAGTAGGAGAACAACTGTCTTCAAAGTCGGCCATGAAGGTTTTTGCGCCAGAATTCAATGCGTTAATTACCATTTTGCGATCCACTGGTCCAGTGATTTCAACTCTTCTGTCAAGTAACGCTTCAGGAATTGGATTAGCAGTCCAAGTAGAAGTGCGAATGTTTTCTGTTTCTAAAGGGAATATAGGTGATTCTCCTTGGTTAAATTTATCTTGTTGCAGTTGTCTGTTTTCAAGCAACGCCAGTCTTCTAGTGTTGAAGTTGTTGTGAAGCGCTGTTAAAAACTCTTTTAATTCTTCATTGAAAAGTGTTTCGAACTGATTTTCATTTTTGAATTCTAGTTTAGATAACAGTATGTTTTCCATAACGTTGGTTAGTTTATTGATTGTGCGAACAAACATATAAAATAGTTTTTTAAAAAACAAGCGAACGTTCGCAAAATATTTTAAAATTGCGAAACAGATTAAAAAAGCTATATTTGTATATCCTATTTAAGAAGCATGATTGAAGAAGAATACATCCGATTGATTTTTGGGTTAAAACTCAAACAGATCCGTACAGAAAAGAATTTGTCATTGTTTGGTTTGGCAAAAATTACAGGGCTTTCAAAGTCGTATTTGAATGAAATCGAAAAAGGGAAAAAGTACCCTAAGCGGGATAAAATTTTAGTATTGGCCGAAGCTTTAGAAAGCAATTACGATCATTTGGTTTCGTTGAAGCTGGATAAAAATCTGGCTCCCATAGGGGAGATACTGCAATCCAATATACTGAAGGAAATTCCGCTGGAGCTTTTTGGGATAAAAGAAAGTGATTTGATTGATATTATCGCCGAAGCACCTCTGAAAGTAAATGCTTTTATAAGTACCTTGTTTGAAATAGCGAAGCACTATAATCTGACACGGGAAAGTTTCTTTTTGGCCGCATTACGCTCGTATCAGGAGGCTAACAACAATTATTTTGAAGAGATTGAGGCTAAAGTTGAGCAATTTGCAAAAGCCTATTCGATAGATCTGAATAGAAAACTTACGGTTGAAGAGTTGGAAGAAATACTGATTGAAGAATACGGCTATACAATAAACAACGAAGAATTGTCACAGCATAAGGAATTGGTTAATTTGCGTTCTGTTTTTGTGCCAACTTCCAAAACGCTGCTGGTTTCGAATGATACAGATGCATCGCAGCGTATGTTTATTTATGCCAAAGAAATTGCATACAATTATTTGAATATAACAGACAGGCTGTATACCTTTTCCTGGATAAAGTTTGAACGGTTTGATCAGGTTTTGAATAATTTTCTGGCTTCTTATTTTGCAGGAGCTTTGCTTATTCCTAGAAAAGCATTGGTTAAGGATTTAAAAGTGTTTTTTGCGCATGATGTTTTCAATGCACAGGAATTTCAGACTTTAATGTTCAAGTATACTGATTCACCCGAAACGTTTTACCAGCGTTTGACCAATATACTGCCGAAAGATTTCAATTTAAAAAATCTGTTTTTTCTGCGTTTTAGTTTTAAACCTGAACGCAGTGATATCAAGCTCACCAAAGAATTGCATATTACCAACTTATTGGAACCACATGCTAACGAAAGCAATGAGCATTATTGCCGTAGATGGATTTCGCTGCAGACATTAAATAAACTGCCAGAGACAAATGAAGAACATTTGTTTGACAGTCAGATTTCGAGTTATGCGCATAGTGAAGTGGAGTATTTTACAATGTCTTCAGCAACTAAAGATCCTTTTAGAAAAGGATATTATAGAAGTATAGGTTTTGGGATTATGATAACGGCAAATTCGGCTTCTAAAATCAATTTTTTAAAAGATAGTAGTATAAAAAGGAGAGAGGTAGGAGTGACCTGTGAATCTTGTCGTATTTTAGACTGTCAAGAACGTGTGGCACAGCCTAAAACTTTAGAGAAAAAGATACGGTTTACAAAAACTGACGAAGTAGTAAAAGGGATTTTTGAAAAGTATAAATAAAAAGAGCGTTCAATTGAACGCTCTTTTTTTATCATATATGTTGTATTAGAACATTTCTCTTCCTGCAAAATGGAAAGCACCTTCAATAGCAGCATTCTCATCAGAATCTGAACCGTGAACTGCATTTTCGCCAATTGAAGTAGCGTATTTTTTACGGATAGTTCCTTCAGCAGCATCAGCCGGGTTTGTAGCGCCGATTAAAGTACGGAAATCCTCAACAGCATTGTCTTTTTCTAAGATAGCCGCAACAATAGGACCACGGGACATAAATTCTACTAATTCACCGTAGAATGGTCTTTCAGCGTGAACTGCGTAAAATTTTTGTGCATCAGCAACTGTTAATTGAGTTAATTTCATAGAAACAATTCTGAAACCACCTTCAGCAATCATATTTAAAATTCCTCCGATGTGTCCTTTTTCAACAGCATCCGGCTTAATCATAGTAAAAGTTCTGTTACTTGCCATTTTATATTTTTTTAATTTGCGTGCAAAAATACAGTTTAAAAACCGAAAGTCAAAAATCAAAAGTTAAAAAGATGTTACTTTTTTGAAAAAAGCTTCGTCTGACTTTTGAAATTATAAAGTGATAATAGTGAATTGGTTTTCAAGAGGTTGAAGTTCTTGAAGTAACTTTGTGAAAAAGTCATCCCCATATTCGATATAAAACTCCGCAAAATTAAGTTGGCGTTCCTGTAAACTCTTATTTGGGAACAATTCATTTTGAAGCAGTGTTATTCTTTCCAGTTTATCAGCATGAATTCTTTTTTCGGCTTTTAATAAACGCTTTTCTAAATTTTCAAGACCTTTGATTTGTTTTGCCAATTGCGCTTTTACGGCACCGGTAAAAGATTTGTCAGTTTGTGAGGCCATTTGCTCCAATTTCTCAAATTGTTGTTTTAATGTTGATTTTTGGTCAGTGAAATCAATCTCAAATTGAGAGAATTCTTTTGTTTTGCGCTTCAATAATTCGTTTTGTTGTGAAAACAAATCTTTCCACTGCAATTCTAAATTATCTGCTTTTTTAGCCTGTTTTTCACTGGCTATTAAAACCGAATTACGCAATAATACTATTGGGAATGGTATTGTAAAGGCTTCAAACATGGATTTTAATTCCAACCAGTACGCAATTTCTCCGCCACCGCCTATGTAAGCTAAATTAGGTAAGATGGTTTCTTGATATAATGGGCGTAAAATTACATTTGGACTGAATTTTTCCGGTGTGTTTTCAACCATTGTCAGAATTTCGGTTTCAGTAAATTCTAAAGTAGTATTGTTGACTTTGTATTTGTTGTTTTCACATAAAATACGCTCGCGTAAATTATCTTCTATATAAAATAGATTTATTTCTCTCGGATTTACCTGTATTGGATACTTGAAATCAGAAATGGTTTCGGTTACTTTTACGAATGAAGTTTGCTGTAACAATTCTTCTTTTATTGCAGGAACAAATAGTTTTTTCAGATTTTTATCATCGCCATCAATAATAACCAAACCTTCATTTTTGAAAAATTCGTTGACTAAAAAGCGTGTTGCTTCAGTTAGCGTGTCTCTTTTTAAATAGGCTTCTTCAAAGAGAGAAAGCAAATGTTTTGCATTGTCATTTGTTCCAAAAACAGTTTTTATTTCTTCGAAAATTGCTTCTAATTCTTTTGTTTTAATTCTACCAACCGGACCTGAAGTGTTTTTTTTCCACAATATTTTTTGATTGTGGAATTTAAAATGATTGATTTCCTCAAAATCATGATCTTCAGTTGCCATCCAATAAATTGGAACGAAATTACAGTCGGGATATTCTGCTTTTAATTGTTTGCACAAGTTAATAACTGAAACAATCTTGTAAATAAAATACAAAGGACCTGTGAATAAATTCAGTTGATGTCCGGTGGTTATGGTAAAAGTGTTTTTATGTTTTAAAAGTTCAATATTATGTGAGCTTGTTTCACTTACTTCAATCGAATTGTTTTGTTTTGTAAGAGAATCAACTAAAACGTTTCTGTTTTCCTGAGAAAATTGAATTGATTTTTCTTCAATCTGGTTTTTGAAATTTTCAATCGAAGGGAAACGGTTATATAATGACTGTAATTCAGTTTTTTGGTTTAAATAATCAATAATGAGTTTTGAAAAATATCCTGAATTTTGATAAGTGATACAGTCGGTAGGCATGTTTGAAAATTATTTTCGCTAAGTTAACAAAAATTGAAATAGTAAAAATCGGTTTAACAAGGCATTATGATTTTCGTTTTTTAGAGTTACTTTTGCAAACTAAATTGTTTAATTTTGAAAGACATCCTTCTCATCACACCACCTTTTACCCAGTTGAATACGCCGTATCCGGCTACAGCTTATTTAAAAGGTTTTTTGAATACCAAATCTATTCCTTCTTTTCAAATGGATTTGGGGATTGAAGTGATATTGGAATTGTTTTCAAAAAATGGATTGAGTTCGGTTTTTAATAGTGTTGAAGCTATAAAAAATGAGTTGTCTGATAATTCAAAGCGGATTTTATCCCTGCAAAATGACTATACAAGTACGATTGATAGTGTAATTGAATTTTTACAAGGTAAAAAGCCAACATTAGCCAGACAGATTTGTTCCGGGAATTTTTTGCCCGAAGCCTCTCGTTTTAATCAACTGGAAGATTTGGAATGGGCATTTGGTTCCATGGGAATGCAGGACAAAGCAAAACATCTGGCTACTTTGTATCTTGAGGATTTGTCTGATTTTATTGTGGAATGTGTAGATGATAACTTTGGTTTCAGCCGGTATGCCGAACGTTTAGGTCGAAGTGCCAACTCGTTTGATGAATTATATGGATTTCTGCAAAATGAACCGACTTACATAGATACTATTACTCTTCAGATTCTTAAAAAAAGAATTATTGAAGTCAGTCCTAAACTTATTTGTTTTTCTGTTCCTTTTCCCGGGAATTTGTATAGTGCTTTTCGATGCGCTCAATTTGTTAAAAAGTATTTTCCGCAAATAAAAACATCAATGGGCGGCGGTTTTCCTAATACGGAATTGCGAGACTTAAAGGATGCTAGAGTCTTAGAATTTTTCGATTTTATTACGCTTGATGATGGAGAACTTCCTGTAGAATTATTATATAATTCAATTTGTCATTCTGAAACTGAATATAAAAGAACTTTTTTGCTTGAAAATAATCAGGTAACCTATAATAATAATTCTGCCCGCCACGATTATAAGCAGAGTGAAGTAGGAACCCCTGATTATACGGACTTACTTTTAGATAAATATATTTCGGTAATTGAAGTAGCCAATCCAATGCATAGTTTGTGGAGTGACGGACGATGGAATAAGCTTACCATGGCACATGGCTGTTACTGGGGTAAATGCACTTTTTGTGATATTTCACTGGATTATATAAAAGTGTATGAGCCTATCCATGCAAAAATTCTTGTGGATAGGATGGAAGAGCTTATTGCTCAAACTGGTGAAAACGGATTTCATTTTGTTGATGAAGCGGCACCACCTGCCTTAATGCGTGAAGTTGCTTTGGAAATTTTGCGACGGAAATTGGTTGTGACCTGGTGGACAAACATCCGTTTTGAAAAGAGCTTTACGTACGATTTGTGCCAATTATTTAAAATGTCAGGTTGCATCGCTGTTTCTGGTGGACTGGAAGTGGCTTCTGATAGGTTGTTGGAACTGATTAAAAAAGGAGTGACCGTAGAACAAGTGGCTCGTGTTACAAGAAACTTTACAGAATCAGGAATTATGGTGCACGCTTATTTGATGTACGGTTATCCTACGCAGACTATTCAGGAAACAATTGATAGTCTGGAGATGGTCCGTCAGATGTTTGAGTTGGGAATTCTTCAAAGCGGGTTCTGGCATCAGTTTGCTATGACAGCCCATAGCCCTGTAGGAATGAATCCGGAGGAATTTGGGGTTGTCCCACAATTAAACGAAGTTACTTTTGCGAATAATGACGTTCAGTTTAAGGATAAAACCGGGATTAATCATGATAAATTCAGTTTTGGCTTAAAAAAATCATTGTTTAATTATATGCACGGGATGTGTTTTGATTTTGAACTGCAGGAATGGTTTGATTTTAAAATTCCAAAAACTAAAATAGCACCTGATTATATTCAAAACTGTCTGGATGTTGAAAACACATTCGAAACAAAACCCAATGCTAAATTGATTTTTACAGGAGCCAAACCTCAGATATCTTCTTTTGTAAAGACTAAAAAAGGGAAAAGCTGGAATATGACTTCTTTGACCTTTCATTCTAAAATGGATGTCACAGAGATTGTATTGGAGGAAGATAAAGCAAATTGGTTTTTAGCTAAGTTAGATTTGCTTTCTTTTGAAAATAGTAAACCAATTACCTTTCAGCTGCTTAAGAGCGATTTTGAAAGTGAGTTTTCCGATTTTGAATTGTTTTGGTTTTCTAAACCAATTTTGAAATTTAGAGAAAATCATTTATTTACTATCTGATTTTGTAATAAATACGTAAAATTTTGTTAAAGTTGTAAATATTTATTATGTTTATATGGCATAAATTATTTTTTTTATTATGATAAAAATTGACAAGCTTTCTATTTATTCTAAGTTGTTGTTGTTGATTTTTATTATTAGCATCTCTTTTGTAATACTTTTTTTTTCCTTATCCTATTATACTTCAAAACAGGAAGAGGAAGTTTATTCTCTTACCCAAAAACAATTGAATGATGAGGTGAATTCTGTTATGCAGTTGAACTCTGAGACCCATTTGTCTATTCTGGCAGATATTACCTATTGGGATGAGTTAGTGAAATTTGTCAAGAGTAAAAATGTCAAATGGTTTGATAATGTTATAGGAAGTTCAATAAATATGTATTTTGTTGAATATCTTGGAGTATATGATTTGCAGGGTAATGAAGTAGGTAGTAAATATACGGGTAAGATTAAACAGCCTGTTGAGTTTGTTACCGCGTCATTGCTGGAAAAGGTTTACAAGGAAAAAAACATGAACTTTTATGTGAAATTATCTGAAGGTTTTGCAGAAGTTTTCATGGGAACCATTCATCCTAATAATGATCCTGAAAAAAACAAAACAAGGCCTGAGGGATATTTTGTAATGGTCAGACTGCTGGATGATATATATGTCAAAAGACTGGAAAAAATTACAAGTTCTGAAGTTACTTTTACTCAGACAGAAAATAGTTTGATATTCAGAGATAATTTTATAAACGATGATTATGTGTTGAAAGGATGGGATGGTAAAAAAATCACCAATCTGTCTTTTAAGCGGAGATTTTTTGTGAACTTCAAAAGCACAGAGAATATTCTTTTGATAATAGTTGTTTTCTTTGTCGTGTTTTTACTGATATCGGTTTCTAAATTAAGAAAATGGATTTCCACTCCTTTGATGCTTACGACAAAAATTTTGGAAACCGGAAGTAAAAAGGCTGTCAAACAGTTAAAAAGATCGCCCGGGGAGTTCAGTAAAATTGGTTATTTGTTTGAGGAGGCTTTTTCACAGCGCAAATTGCTGGAGAAAGCAAAAGCAAAAGCTGAAGAAAGCGATAAGCTTAAAACAGCTTTTTTAACCAATCTTTCGCATGAAATACGAACACCTATGAATGCTATAATTGGGTTTTCCGAATTATTGAATCATAAAGATATTGATGAAAAAGAAAAATCAGAGTATATCGAAATCATCACAAAAAGCGGTAATAATCTCGTTTCAATTATAGATGATTTGATAGAAATGTCCAAAATTGATTCCAATCAGGTTGTGCCTAACTTATCGAGTGTTAATATTGATGATTGTGTGCATGAAATTTTTGAATCGGTTAAGATTACAATTCCTAAGAGTAAAAAAATGGAATTTGTTCTTGAAAAACCCGAAGAAGATTTGCCTTACTGTCTGTTTACCGATGTGGTAAAACTGAAGCAGATTCTTATCAATTTGCTTACAAACGCCATTAAGTTTACAGATACAGGATGCGTTAAACTGTCTTATGAATGGAATAAAAAGAAAAATCAATTGGAGTTTTTTATTGAAGATACCGGTTTAGGGATAGAAAAGAGAAATCAGGAATTTATATTTGAACGTTTCAGAAGGGTTGACAGCGATTATTCCATCAAAGTGGGTGGATTGGGACTTGGACTTGCAATTACAAAAGCGTATGTGGAATTGCTTGGCGGCGATATTGCTTTGAAATCTGATATAGGCAAAGGTTCTAAGTTTAAATTTACTTTACCGGTTATGTTTGATAAAAGAGAGGACAGTTTGCTGGAAAAAATAGAAGTTATAAAAGAAGATGTTACTGCTTCTTCTAAGACTAAAACTATTCTGATAGCAGAAGATGATAATATTAACTTTCTGCTCTTTGATAAAATCATGAGAGATTCAAATTTTTGGATTATAAGAGCAAATGACGGTGAAGAGGCGGTTAGTCTTTTTAAGGAAAATCCAGATATAGATTTGGTTCTTATGGATATCAAAATGCCTAAAATGAGCGGTTATGAAGCTTTGAAAGAGATTAAAATGTTTAAGTCTGATGCTGTGGTGGTTGCACAAACGGCCTTTTCTTCTTCAGATGAAATTGAAAAAATAAAACATGCAGGTTTTGACTCTCACATTACCAAGCCTATCAATAAAGAAAAACTATTTGATGTTATTTCATCAGTTTTACACTAAAAAATAAAAGCCTTCAATTAATGAAGGCATTTTATATAGAGAACAAATATGGATGGATGTACTTTTTTAAACAGCTACTTGAAATGGATTGATATTAGTGCTGTTTGCAATCATGTTAATCATTTGTGCCAAATCTTCTTTTTTGAATGAATACTGATCGTTGTCAAGTAAATACACCTGATATTCCAGCATCTTTTTATATTTGGATAATTGATTTTCATCAGCTGAGATAAAATAAGTTTCTGTATATTCATCCCACTGGTTCGTTTTCTCAACTAAAAATCCAAAATAATGATAGTGAGGATTTCTTCTGGCATTGAATCCTTCAAATTTGATTACATCCAGATTCAGCTGACTTTTTTCAATCTCTGATAATGATTTGATTGTCTCATTAAGTCTTTTGTACATGTATAAAATCTGTGTGGTTTCCTCACAAACTTCTAAAGCGATTTCTTCTGTATTCACATCAAATACTTCATAGTATTTTTCTGTGTATCCATTAGTCAGGATTTCTATTTTGGTTTCATAATCCTCAGTCGGGTCGCCTATTTTAGACAGTATACGGTATTGATTGGAAAGAATTTGTCTCTCAACCATTGTTAGTGTTTCTGGAATCATCTTTAGTTTAGTTTTATGAGGCTAAGTTAGTGTCATATTTTGAAATTGCCTTACGGTTTTCCCGTAAAAAATGTTAAACTTAAGGTTAAGAAATTGCTTTTTAAGGCAGTGTAGTTGGACTTTATTCTTTGTGGCTTAGGTGTTTAAGTTTGCCTTTCCTGTAATTTTTTAACTAATATTTTAATAAAGTTTATAAGATCTGATGCAGAGTTGGTTTAAAAATGATAATTATGTAATTAGTGTCATTTTCTTGACTTTAATCTAAAGCCTATTCCGTGTAAATTTTCAATTGTAATATTATCTTGCGATGATAATATTTTTCGAAGTCGGGATATGAATACATCAAGACTTCTTCCTAAAAAATAATCGTCGCTTCCCCATAATTTTGTCAGGATTAATTCTCTTTTTAAAACTTCGTCTTTATTGTCTAAAAACAACTGTAACAATTCGGCTTCCCGCTGCGTTAAAATAGTTTTTGTGTTTTGATCAGTTACGGTGTAATTTTTAGCATCAAATATTAAGTTTTCTAAAGTGTAAATTTGGTCTTCATGTATTGTGGTTTTTAAAGAACGTCTGATAAAAACCTGTATTTTTAGTTCCAGTTCTTCAATACTGAAAGGTTTAATCAAATAATCATCGGCACCTGTTTTTAACCCTTTTATCCGGTCATCTTTATGTGTTTTTGCGGATAGGAAAATGATGGGAATATCATTGTTGACTTTTCGTATGCTTTCTGCTAATGAAAAACCATCCATTTTGGGCATCATAATATCAAAAATACAAAGGTCAAAATTGTTGTTTGTAAAACTCAGCAGTGCTTCCTGGCCATTTTTACAATGGGTAACCAGATATTTTTCTTCCAATGCATCTTTGGTTAAAAGAGCAATGGTATCATCATCTTCGGCATATAATATTTTAAACCTTTCCATAATATTTTTGCGGGATTTTAATGTGTATTGATAATCCACTTGGCTGGTTGGTTTGAGCTTCTAACTGCCAATGATGGGCTTCAATAACTTTTTTTGCATAGAATAAACCTAACCCAAAACCATTGGTTTCATTACTGAGTTGATTCTTTTCACGATAAAATTTTTCAAAAAGAAAAGGAATATTCTTTTTGTCGACTCCTAATCCGTTGTCTTTAAATACTATTTGCAACGAGTCTCTTTGGTTGGAAACTACTATAGTTATTTCAGGCTTGTTTTCACTGTATTTAACGGAATTGTCGATTAAATTATAACACAAATTGGTTAAGTGGAATTTATCTGCTTTTAACTGATAATCAGCATCCATAGTCAGATTAATTTCCAATAAATCATATCTGGTTTTTGCATTTGTAATCAATTCTTCTAAAAACGCTCTTAAATTTATTGAATCAATGTTTAGATGAAAAGCAGTGTCATCTGATTTTGCAACATTTAAAACCCTTTCGATATGCTGATTCAGCTTTTGTCCTTGTTGAATAATAATTTGGGTGTACTGATTAAGCTTTTCATCATTAGTTATGACGTTCTGTTTGCTTAAATAATTTGATGCCAATAATATTGATGATAGAGGTGTCTTGAATTCATGGGTCATGTTGTTTACAAAATCCCTTTGCAGTTCACTGTATTTTTTTTGTTGGATTAGAGTGTATACTGAATAAACATATATGATAAGTATGAATAACAGCATTAGGGTTAATACCAGCCAAAATTTCATTGAGCCTAATAAAAAACTTTTTTCTGTTGGAAAACGAATGGCAAAATAATACACTAAATCCTTGTGTTTGGGGAAATGTATGCTTTTGTCTTCTGTTTTTGAATCTGACATTGAGATGTATTTCCCATAAACCATTTCTTCACTTTGACAATTGTACATGGCGTATTCAAAATCAGTATTAATCGAGAAACGTGTGAATTCCTCTTTTAAATAATGTTCTAAAATGTCGGGTGCGAAATCATTTTCTACATTAGCGATATAATAATCATTCGAGATTTTTTTTACCGGCTGGTCGGCTGGGATTTCTCTGTTTGTTCCTTGGTATAATTTTTTAACTACTTCCAATAAAGCGATATGTACTTTTTGAGAGAATTTCTTTTCCTGTATTTGAAAAGCTTCTTTGGTCCATAACAATTGGGCAATCAATATCCCAACGATTGCAATCAGACCTAAAAGTATGAGTATGTTTAGTTTGTTTTTCTTCATGACATTTTCAGTATGTAATATTACTAAAAATTAAGGTTTGTTTTTTCCATTAACAAGTCGTTAACAAACGTTAGATAGTGGTTAACAAGGAGGTGCTTAAATCTGTTCTACTTTTGAATTATTAAACTTAAAAAAACTTTATTATGAGAAACTTAGTTCTAATTACATTGACATTCATTGCAGTGGTATTAATGTCATTTTCGGTTAAAGAGTTAGTGGTGTGGAAAACAGATGTGATTGATTCAGGTACTATTTCGCAGGGTGTTCCTAAAACTTTTGAATTTGTATTGACTAACGAAAGCAGCAAAGATCTGGTAATTACCAGTGTAAGGGCTTCTTGCGGCTGTACCGCATCAGAATATACTAAAGAAGTTATTAAGCCGAACAGTAATGGTGTTGTGAAAGCAGTTTATAATGCTTCAGTAAAAGGGGCTTTCAACAAAGTGATTACTGTTTATACATCGGTTGATTCTAATCCAAAAGTATTGACTTTAAAAGGAGTTGTGAATTAATTTTAATAAAAAGACCTGACAGTTTAACTTTGCCAGGTCTTTTTTTATTCATTTAAAACTGCAATTAAGCAGGTTCACCGTATAAGTCGAATTCAGTAGCATCGATAATTTTGATGTTGGCAAATTCGCCTGTTTTAAGGTAAAATTTAGAAGCATCAATCAATACTTCATTATCTACATCCGGACTGTCAAATTCTGTACGTCCTACAAAGTATTGTCCTTCCTTACGGTCAATAATGCATTTGAATGTTTTGCCGATTTTCTCCTGATTTAGTTCCCAAGAAATTTGAGCCTGAATTTCCATGATTTCATTTGCTCTCGCTTGTTTTACATCATCAGGAACATCGTCTTCCAAACTGAAAGCATGAGTGTTTTCTTCATGTGAATACGCAAAACATCCCAAACGTTCAAAACGCATTTCTTCAACCCAATTTCTTAAAATCTGAAAATCTTCTTCCGTTTCACCTGGATAACCAACAATAAGCGTTGTTCTTATGGTCATATTAGGAACGGCTTTACGGAAATCTTTCAATAATTGCGTGGTTTTTTCATACGTAGTTCCACGACGCATTGATTTAAGAATTTTATCAGATATATGCTGTAAAGGAATATCTATATAGTTGCAGATTTTTGGTTCGCGGTTCATCAATTCCAAAACGTCCATAGGGAAACCAGTCGGAAATGCATAATGCAATCTAATCCATTCGATACCTTCAACTTTTGCAAGATTTTCAAGTAATTCAGCCAGATTTCTTTTTTTGTATAAGTCTAAACCGTAATAAGTTAAGTCCTGAGCGATAAGAATTAATTCTTTTACACCGTCTTTGGCAAGATTTTCAGCTTCTTTAACTAATTTTTCAATAGGCTGCGAAACGTGTTTTCCACGCATTATAGGAATTGCACAAAAACTGCAGGGACGGTCACAGCCTTCGGCAATTTTTAAATAAGCATAATTTTTAGGAGTTGTAGTTAAACGTTCTCCTAATAGTTCGTGCTTATAATCGGCTCCTAATGCTTTTAAAAGCAACGGTAAGTCAGTAGTTCCAAAATATTGATCTACGTCCGGGATTTCTTTTTCTAAATCCGGTCTGTATCGTTCAGACAAACATCCGGTTACGAAAACTTTGTCAACAATACCCTGGTCTTTCTTTTCAACATACTCAAGGATAGTGTTAACCGACTCTTCTTTGGCGTTATTAATAAAACCGCAGGTGTTAATTACAACAATATTGCCTTCCTGTTCATGAGCTACATCTTTTCCGCTGGCTTTTAACTGCCCCATTAAAACTTCGCTGTCATAAACGTTCTTTGAACATCCAAGAGTAATTACGTTGATTTTGTTTTTCTTTAATGATTTGGTTCTCATTGACTTAAAAATTGGAGTGCAAAATTACGATAAATATTTTAATATCTTATTTGTATAATAATAATTCCATAAAAACTTAAATCAAGTTTTTATGGAATTGTCTGTTTTGGGTACGATATTAATTTTTGATAAAATCTGATAATGAATTTTTATCTGCTTACGATTTTTGTTCTTTGTTGAAGTAAACTAAGTAATAATACATTTGTTTTTCCTCATCCCAGCCTTTTTCTACAAATTTTTCGGCACTTTCGGGATTTACAAAATCCAATTTGATTTGAATATTTGTATCCAATTCGATTACATTTTTCATTTTACGTCGTGCGTCAGTAACCGCGGCATTTGCAATAGGGAAGGTGGTTAAATCTTCAATGCTGTATTTTTCACCTTTGTCTACTTTGAAATTTTTGAACTCTGATATCAAATCTGGATTGTCAATTACTTCGTTTAAGAAATTGGTTTCTTCAAAATTATCGTTTTTAGCAAAATGGTTTACCGCACGGTTCATGAATAAAACTTCTTCTTTTTTGTCTTCTGCCGGTAAAACAACTTCTTTTGCAAAATCCTGACAGAATTTCAAATACTTTTTAGTCATGAAATTTTCATCCTGAAAAGCATCTACTGAAAGGAAATGCTCCAGCCAATAACGGGCATCATATCTGTTGCTGTCAACGGTTAGAATTTTGTAGCCTTCTTCTTTTTTATAGTTGAAGATCAAACAGCCTTTGTCTAATTTTTGAAGATTAATTCCTTGCTGTAAAATCATTTCAAGGTTAGTGTCTTTTTCTTCAAACTGAAGGAAATCCGATTTAATTTCACTTTTAAAAATTCCAATGGCATCTACTGGTTTGTTATCGATAGAAACATTGGTTAAGTATGCCACATAAACTTCTCCGTTTTTTATATGCGGATGGTTAGATTGCTCAAATAGATGTTGAGTGATTTTTTTAGAAATTCCATGAACATTACCAGGGTTATTGAAAATTTCAGTAGCCAGGTTGAACATTTCATTGTATTCTAAATCTACATCGTGTGCAAATTGATAGTAGTTTTCTTCTCCGCTTCTAAAAGGTTTAAAGAAAAATTCCTTCAATAATGGCATAATCTCATCGTTTAGACCATAAGGTTGGTCTGAAAGGAATATTGCTTCGTTACGGCTTTTATTTCCTACACGATGGATGGATAGATTTTCTATGTGGGTGTTGAATAAGTTTATCATTTGTTTTGATTGCTGGCTATTAGCAGTAAGCTTTTAGCTTTTTAAAATAATAATTAATGTATGGAAGCTTAAAGCATATTGCTTACAGCTTTTAGCTGAAAATTAATTCCAGTTTTCTTCAAAACCGTAATCTTCAAACGAATCGTCTCCGTCGAACATATCGAGATCTTCCTCATCATAATCGTCTTCAAATTCGTTGAATGAATCGTCATTATCGGCTTCAAAATCTTTGTTGGGTGCCAATGAAGGCATAATACCGTGTGTAAATAATAAATCAGGGTAGCTGACACCGCTTTCTGCTTCTTCGACAGCTGCCAATTCTACAAAGAATGTCCACATATTCATGAAATCATACACATAAATCATTTTTGTGTTTTCTTTGTCAAAAGTTGATGACAGTATATGATCAGCCATTGTAAGACCTTCGCCGGGGTTATCACCTGTGTCAAACAAAGGAATTTCCTCATCCTGATTCCATTTGTCATCACAAGTATAAAATGCTGCCATTTCCATACCGTCAAACCCAAAGGCGTTTACGATAGTGTTGTGTAAATCTTCTAAACTATCATTTTCATCAATTGCAATGTCTCTAAAAACATCTTCTTCCGCGTCAAGAATGACTCTGAATTTATATATCATAACACTAATTAATTTGCGAGGGTCAAAGGTAATTATAATTTTAGATTTTAGATTTTAGTTTTCAGATTTGTTGAAAACATTTTGGTTACTTTTGATAAAATTCGATTGGTAAATTGTCAGGATCAGCAATAAAGAAGAATTCCTTTTTAGTGTATTCGTCTATTCTTATGGTTTCTGATTCAATGTTTTGCGAAAGTAAATAATTTCTGGTTTCTTCTATATTATCTACTTCAAAAGCCAAATGTCTCAAACCAGCAGCTTCGGGTCTCGAAACTCTTTCCGGCGGATGAGGGAATGAAAATAATTCGATGGCATAGTTTCCATTGATGGCCAAATCAAGTTTATAGGATTGTCTTTCGGTTCTAAAAACTTCCCGAACAATTTCCAAACCTAAAATACGGGTGTAAAAACGCTTCGATTTTTCATAATCGGAACAAATTATGGCAATATGGTGTACTTTATTTAACTTCAGCATTATAAGAAATAAGTCATTGCAGGTAAATTGGCACCAGGATTTTCTGCCAATGCATCTGAATGTAATTTATCAATTAAAATTTTAGTTGCTGTGATATCATCAATTCGGAAAAGGAATTGGACTTCATTTTCAACATCAGCGTTCTCCCAAATATGTTCCAGATACATTCCCTGAGAAGCGTGGAATTCAGCATCTTTATGTAATACTTCTTTTATAACTTCCAAAGGTACATTGGTAAGTTTAGCTAATAGGTGCGGCATCGTTGTTTGGTTTTATTCGGTTACTGATTTTGTTTTTAAATTTAGTAAACTTTTTGCTGGTAGGATACTGCCTGTTGGAAGTCATATTATTAAAAACCAATGCGACTGAAAAAAGTATCAGAGCTCCCGTCAAAACAGGTGTTATGACATACCAATAGCCTAATTTTAAAATGGCCGGTGATCCCGTTACCGCAATCAAGGCGGTAGCCCCGCCCGGAGGATGCAGTGTTTTTGTAACCTGCATTAAAACTATAGCTCCCGCAACTGCCAAAGCTGAAGCCAGCCAAATGATATCAGGAAAAAGTTTAGCGGCAGTAACACCGGCAATGGCTGAAATTACATGGCCGCCTATTAAATTCCGGGGTTGTGCCAGCGGACTCTGAATTACACCGTACACTAAAACACATGAGGCTCCAAAAGACCCAATGAGGAATACAAAGTCTTCTTTAGGGAAGGCATTATACTGTAAATAAGCAATGATTCCCATGCCTGTAAAAGCGCCTGTAAATGCCCAAAAGTGTTCTTTAAAATCAACTAAAGTTTCTTTGTAAAGAATATAGCGTGTTTTGCGATACCCTTTTTTAATTTTGGTTATTGGCATGGCGTGTTGTAAGTAAAAATTTATTTAAAACGATTTTTTGGCTACTTTATCGTGTAATTCCGGAGTAAGCATTAAAGCTGCTGAAGAATACCAAGGGGTAAGTTCCACATCAAAAATTTTAGCTCGAACAGCCGGATCTGTTTCGACCAGTTTTTGAGCTTCTTCAACTGTTTTGCAGTTAAAAATAAAGATACCCCGATAGTTTTTGTCATTTTTCATGAAAGGTCCGGCAATAACCAATTTGCCTTCTTTAGCTAATCTATTAATGTTTGCCATGTGTCCTTCAAAATATTTTTTCTTTTCTTCAGCTGTTGCAGTTGTGTTGCTTCCTGTTTTTAAAATACAAAAAACATAGTTTTTCATACCGTGCTCATCGGCACCAACTTTAACAGCTAGGGTTTCGTCATAAACAGATTTGTTTTCTTGAGCAAAAATGGTTGTTGAAATTAAGAATAAAAAGTAGATAGCGTTTTTCATCATTCATTGAATTTACACAAAGATATTAAATGTCTTTTTATCTTTTTTTCTATTCTTTTACTCTAAAGAAAACATTTCGTCCATCAAAATCGACAATTCGGTCAACTTAAATTTAATTGGTAAGGATTTCATGGCAATTTTGGTTCATCAAATAAACAGAATCATGAAATCTTTATTACAACTTACATTATTGCTTATTTCTATAAATGCTTTCGCTCAGTTTAAAATTGAAGGAAAAGTAATTGACAAAAAAAATAAACCTTTAGTTGGTGCTAATGTATTTATTGAAGGTACTTATGATGGGGCAACGACCAACGAAAAAGGTGAGTTTTTATTTGAAACAACTGAAAAAGGAAAACAAATACTAAATATTTCATTACTTGGATTTGATGATTTGAAAACTCCTGTTGAAATTGAGAAATGCATTTTTCAGACGTATGTTTTAAAAGCCGGCATGAATTCTCTTGATGCTGTTGTAATAACAGCCGGCTCATTTAAAGCAGGGGATAACAGTAAAGGTTCTGTTTTAAAACCTTTGGATATTGTAAGTACTGCCGGTTCTGTAGGTGATATTGTGGGAGCATTGCAAACGCTTCCGGGCGCACAGGTTGTCGGCGAAAGCGGCCGGTTATTTGTCAGAGGCGGTGAAAGCGATGAAACACAAACATACATCGATGGGGTAAGAGTGGCTCAGCCTTACGGGGTTAGTGCCAATAATATGCCCACACGAGGAAGGTTTTCACCTTTTTTATTTAAAGGTATGACTTTTTCAACCGGAGGATATTCAGCCGAATATGGTGATGCCCTTTCCAGTGTTTTATTAATGAATTCAATTTCTGAACCCGATCAGGATCAGACTGATGTAAGCTTTATGACTGTTGGTTTGGGCTTAGGAAAAACAAAAAAATGGCAGAAAAGTTCTTTAAGTTTTAATACTTCCTATATCAATTTACAGCCTTATCAGTGGTTAGTACCTCAAAAAGCGGATTGGAATAAACCATACCAATCTATCTCAGGGGAAAGTATCTATAGATATAAGTTTAATAAAGGATTATTCAAATTATATGCTGCCTTTGAAACAGCGGCTTTTGATTTGAATCAGGATGATATAAATAACACCAACCCAATACGAATCGATAATAAAAACAATAACTTATATGTGAATAGTAATTATAAAGGGAAATTTGGAAATGGATGGACAATTACTACGGGAGGAAGTTTAGGAATAAACAATGTAAGGATTGGGATTGAACAGGACCAACTGAAAAATCAGGAAATTGCATCACATTTGAAGGCTAAATTGGAGAACAAACTATCTGATAAGATTGGGATTGCATTTGGAGGGGATTATTTTGTTACTGATTTTGATGAGAGCTTTAAACCAAAATCGGGTGAAAGTTTTAAATACGGATATAAAAGCAATGTAGGCGCTTTGTTTGCTGAAACTGATTTCTTTTTCTCTCCTGAATTTGCTCTAAAATCAGGCGTTAGAGTGATGCGGAATGATTTGTTGAATAAAAATGTTTTTGAACCCAGAATTTCTTTAGCTTATAAAGTGTCAAAAGCAAGTCAGTTTTCTTTGGCTTATGGTGATTTTCATCAGGCTCCTAAACAGGATTATTTGAAATATTTTCAAAATCTGGACTTTGAGAAAACACAGCATTACATTTTAAATTATATGCATTCTGTTGCTAAAAGAACTTTACGTGCAGAAGTATATTATAAAAAATATGATGACTTAATAAAGTATAATACTGCCACTCCTGTATTTAACAGTGATTATAATAATCAAGGTTTTGGTTACGCAAAAGGATTGGATATTTTTTGGAGAGACAGCAGGACTTTTAAAAAAATAGATTATTGGATTACCTATACTCTAACTGACAGTAAACGGAATTTTAAAAATTACAGCAAAGAAGTTAAACCAACGTTTGTGGCTGATCATACACTTTCATGGGTTGGTAAATATTGGATTCAGGACTGGAAATCGCAAATAAGTGTCACTAATACATTTGCTTCGGGCAGACCTTATAATAATCCTAATCAGACACAATTTATGAACGGAAAAACAAAAGAATACAACAATTTGAGTATGAGCTGGGCTTATTTGTTATCACAGCAAAAAATTCTATTCTTCTCGGTGACTAACATTTTAGGAAGAGATAATGTATTTGGGTATCAATATGCCAACTCGCCTGATTTGAGTGGTGTTTATCAAAGACAGGTAATAGGGCAGCCGGCAGATCGATTCTTCTTTGTGGGTTTCTTTTGGACTATCAGTAATGATAAGAAAACAAATCAATTGGATAATTTGTAGACTGGATTATTAGATGGTTGGATTTTTAAATCATTGGACTTCTTGGATTATTAGAAAAGAAGAGAAAATAAATTATTATAAATCCAATAATCTAAAAATCCAACCATCTAAGAAGTCTAAAATAAAACAATTCATCATCAAAAAACGACAGTTCGGTAAGTATAAATTTTAAAAGAGACAGTACCAAAGTAATTTTGGTCAGGAATAATAAAAGAATCAATAATCAATAAAAAACAATTTTAAACTAAATTATTATGGTACGATTAATCACAACAGTATTAGTGTTAGTTTGTTCAGCAGTTTTTGGACAGGATGGAAAATTTGAGCAAGGGATGGGAAAAGCCTTCGGGGTTTGGAAAGAAGGTAAATCGGCAGAAGCTTCGGCTTTATTTGAAAGAATTGCAACCGCTGAAAAAGCAAATTGGCTGCCGGATTATTATGTAGCTCTAATCAATTGTACTGAAGCTTTCAAACCGGAAAACAGAGAAAAATCAACCACTTTAATTGAAAAAGCACAGACAGCATTAAACAATGCAGGTTCAAAAAGTCAAAACAACGCCGAGATCAATGTAATGCAGGCTTTGATTTACACAGCAACCCTAGTTCAGGATCCAATGACAAACGGAATGAAATATACAATGCTTGCAAACGGTGAATATGCAAAAGCAAAAGCTATTGCTCCCAACAATCCACGTGTTGTTTTTTGTTGCGCTGAATTTGCATTGGGAGGAGCAAAATGGTCAGGAGCCGATACACAACCTATTTGTGCAGAAGTTAGCCGTTCTATAGATCTTTTTGCTAATTTTAAACCTGAATCTTCTTTTCATCCAAACTGGGGATTGGACAGAGCAAAACAAACTGCAGAAAACTGTAAATAATATAATAACAAAAGCATAGCTTAATGAAAATAAGTAATAAGGAAATAGGTAAAGTATTCTTTTTTGGGATAATTGTATTTATTATCATTCAATTAATCAATTTGGCCTACGGTAGCGAGATAAAATTAAACAATCATCTGCTGATAAGTTTTCTTTACACCATGCTTTATACCTTTTCATTAGGTTATGCCAACAAAGCGGTCTTTGTTTTACTGGATAGAATTTTCGAAGAAAACAGATTTTCGGTTAAAAGAATTGTCATCGGTTTTGTAGCTTCATTTATGGTTTCGCTGCTGGTTATTTTTCTGCTCCGGATTACCGAGGATGTAATTGTCAAAAAGAAAACTTTTGCTGATTTTATAGCCAATGAAAGTGCTTCAAATTATGTGTTTGCTATCGTAATTACTTTTATAGTTTCCGTTTCGCTCTACGCTTTTCATTTTTACAGAGCCTATCAGGAAAATAAACTGAAAGAACAAAAAGTAATTGCAGGAACGGCTTCGGCCAAGTTTGAAACACTGAAAAATCAAATAGATCCGCATTTCTTGTTCAACAGCTTGAATGTGTTAAGTTCTTTGATTGAGGAAAATCCGGATCAGGCACAACGGTTTACCACTTCGTTATCTAAAATTTACCGATACGTTTTGGAACAAAAGGATAAAGAACTGGTTTCGGTTGATGAAGAATTATCGTTTGCAAAAACGTACATGAATTTACTGAAGATGCGGTTTGAAAACAGTATCACATTCGAATTGCCTACCGATTTTAATAACAGCGAAGCTAAAGTGGTACCACTCTCTTTACAATTGCTTTTGGAAAATACGATCAAACATAATGTGGTAAGCGAAAAGAAACCGCTGCACATCAAAATTTATATTCAGAATAATTATCTGATTGTAGAAAATAATCTGCAAAAGAAAGAAGTGCTTCAGGATCGTAAGGGCGTTGGTTTGCAGAATATTGTAAACCGTTACGGATTGATTTCTGAACGGAAAGTATTAATCGAACAAAATGAGTCGGTCTTTAGAGTTATGATTCCGATTTTAACAAAACAAATTGCATATATGGAAAGTCAAAATATATATAACGAAAATACAGCTTACGCCCGTGCAAAAGACCGGGTGGAAAAACTGAAAGGATTTTACGGAAATTTAATTTCATACTGCTGTGTGATTCCTTTTCTAGTGTTTATTAATCTTCAGACATCTTCAAAATTTCAATGGTTTTGGTTTCCGTTGCTGGGTTGGGGTTTTGGGTTGCTGATGCATGCTTTCGAAATCTTTGGTTACGGTAAAAACTGGGAGGAAAGAAAAATTAAAGAAATCCTTAATAAAGAAAACAAGATAAACAATAAATGGAACTAATGATGGAAAATAGTTATACAACTCAATCAGAATTGGAAAAAAATGCTCGAAAAAAAGTTGAGGAAATTAAAAACTTCTACATCCATTTGTTCATCTTTTGTATTGCTGTGGCTGTTTATTTGGGTAAGACTTATTTTGGGGTAAGAATAAATTTTTTTCCTTTCACACTTATAGGTGAAACAGTAATGTTTTTTTGGACAATAGCAATTTCAATTCAGGGTTTTTCATTGCTTTTAAAAGAAAAAGTATTAGGTAGAAATTGGGAGCAAAGAAAAATTCGACAGTTAATGAATAAAGAAAAATTGGAAAACAATAAATGGGAGTAATTATGGAAAGCTTTAACAGAGAAGAAATGGAAAGTTACGAACGTGCAAGAAAACACGTGGAAGAAATAAAAGGATTTTACGGAAATTTGATTGCCTACCTGTTGGTAAATGCTTTTTTAGTGTTTATCAACCTGAAATTCACACCGGATCATTTATGGTTTTACTGGCCTATGCTGGGGTGGGGTATAGGTGTTTTATTTCACGGCTTCAGAGTCTTCAGTTGGTTTCCTTTTTTGAATAAAGACTGGGAGCAGAAAAAGATAAAACAATTCATGGAAGAAGAAAAAAAGAAGCAGGATTTTAAATAAAAAGATAATGAATACAACAGAAGAAATAAAATACCAGCAGGCTCTGAAAAGAGTTAAGAAAATAAAAGGGTTCTATACTCATGCAGCAGTTTATGTAATTATAAATATCATGATTGTTGTTTTTAATATACAGGAGTTGGACGAAGGTGAAAGTTATTTTCAGTTGCATAATTTTTTCACCGCATTTTTCTGGGGACTGGGACTATTGGCACACGGACTTTCGGTGTTTATGCCTGGTATGGTAATGGGAAAAGATTGGGAGGAAAGAAAGATTAAAGAATTAATGGAAAAGGACAAACAAAATAAGTGGCAGTAATTATATAAAGAGGTAAAGTGAAAAAACAGCAAAGCAGCAAAATTTTTATATTAAACATTTTTTAAATTTTAATCTATTTCACTTTTAACTCTAAATCTTTGACACTTTGTGACTTTGTAACTCTGTCACTCAAAAAATAAAAAAATGAACATCATTATCATAGAAGACGAAAAGCCTGCAGCACGTTTGTTGCAGCGGAAAGTTGAGAAATTAGGATTGCATGTCAATGAAATGCTGCATTCAGTGGAAGAAGCGGTCAATTGGTTTCAAAATAACACACACCCTGATTTGATTTTTCTGGACATTCAGCTTTCGGATGGTTTATCGTTTGAAATTTTTGAAACTATCGATATTAAAAGCGCTGTGATTTTTACCACTGCTTATGATGAATATGCATTAAGAGCCTTTAAATTAAACAGCATCGATTATTTGTTAAAACCTATCGATGAGGATGATTTGGAAGTGGCTATAAACAAATTCAAGCAACGTAATCAGCCACAAAATTTATCATTGGATTTTGAAATGATAAAACGGATGCTGATCAATCCTGTGGAAAAAGAATATAAAAAACGCTTCACAGTTAAAATCGGCCAGCAGTTAAAACTGATAGATATTCAGGAGGTGGAATGTTTTTTCAGTCAGGATAAAGGAACGTATTTACATACTTTGGATAACCGGGATTATTTACTTGATGGAACTTTAGAACAGCTGGAAACAGAGCTTAACCCCGAAGATTTTTACCGTGTTTCCCGAAAATTTATCGTGCCAATGAAAGCCATTAAAGAAATCCAAATGCACAGCAATTCGCGTTTAAAACTCATTTTGCCTACATACAAAGATGATGAGGTAATTGTAGCCCGCGAGCGTGTTGGTGATTTTAAGGACTGGATTGGGTGATTAGTTGAGGTAGTTATCAATAAGTTTTGAAAAATCACTTTTCATCTCATCAGAAATATCGTGTTTAACCTCTTTATATGTGTTGATTTTTGCTTTGAATGAATTTGTTTTAAGAAGTTTAATGTGTTTTTTAGCATCATTAATGTTTACAATTGGATCGTTCTCACCATGAAAAACTGCAATAGCTGCTTTAGGTTTTGTTTTGGCTTTATTGATAAGCCGGTTGTCAATAGTTGCCATTAACGGACAGGAAAGACCTATTAAAGTGTTATGATGTACAGCAATAAAATAGCTTAAGTCGCCTCCTTGTGAAGCACCTATGATAACAGGTTTTTTATTTGAAGGATATTTTTTAGAAATAAAATCAATGAAATCAGCAAGTTTTTCTCCCTCTGTTTTAAGGACATTCATTTTGTGGTCTTCATCCATTTTGTAGTAGTTTTGAAGCTCTACAGGATAAAAAGAAAAACCTTCCTTGTAAGGATAGCGGCCTTCAGGCAATATAATTCTGGCTGGTTTTTTGATGTCTTTTAAAAAAGTAAAGAACTCATCGGGATTGGAACGCATCCAATGCAATCCAATAATTAACGGGAGACTGTCATGTGCTGAAGCAGTATTTACAATCAGTTCCTTATACCGAAATCCTTCAAGTTCTTTTACTGTATTTTGAGACCAAATTAAGTTTTGGCTTAAAAAAAGTAAACCAATAAGAATTGAATGGATTTTTGTCCTCATTTTTTATTTTGTTTGTTTCTTCGTTTCTAAAATCATATAAAACTGTACTCCAAATAGAATTGATGCAATGACTAAGTGGATTGTCTGGCTTCCAAATGGAAAATGTGAGTAATACATTGCCATTCCTGAAACAATTTCAGCCATCAGAAGCAATATTACCCAATTGATTTTAGTAACGCCCAGATTAAAACGTTTATTACGCAGATATAAAAATAAATTGGCAAGGAAAACGACAACTGAAAAACTTCTATGGAAATAAAAACTGACTTCGGGCTTACTTAACCAAAGCGATTGATTGTTAACTCCGGATTTAACCTGCTCATCTACAAACTGACGGACTTGAGTGCCTAAAACCACCTGAACTAATGTCATAATAAGGGTTAACCACAGCACATACTTAAAAGCGGCGTTTACTGGTATTGCTTTTTCTTTAGGATTAGCCAGATAAATTATGTACAGAATTACACCTACAATGATTAAAGCCATAACCATATGCAAAGTAATTTTGATAGGATTTAAAACAGAATAAACCACTGTAGCACCTAACCAGGCCTGAAATCCCATCATGAAAACCACCAACCAGGAAAGCAAGGTAACTGCTTTGTTTTTTTTCCAGAATCTGAAAGAGGCAACAGCCATTGCAAGGCAGGCTAAACCTGATAAGGCTCCAAAAAGACGGTTAATGTACTCGACCCAGGTGTGTGTTGGGTTGAAAATCGCATAATCATGTTTTGTATAAAGTTCCCATTGAGAAGCATCAAAAGTTTCTCCGGTAAGACAGTCTTCCTTAGCGACAAGAAGTTTCTCATCTTTAATAATAACCATTCCTTTTTTGAAAACACGATTTTCAGACCAAGTCAGTTCCTTAACATCTGTTGGAGGAATATAATAACCAAAACATTTTGGCCAGTCTGGACATCCCATTCCGGAACCAGTCATGCGAACAAGCGCTCCTGCAATGATTACTAAATAAACCAGGATTAAAGCGGTTTTGGCAATTTTATTAAAGTTCATAGTAAATTATATTTGATGCAAATTCACGAATGTTTTTTTACTTATAAAATGATTTTGGTCATTATTTTAGACTTTGTTATTTTGAAACTCTTTTTAATCCCATTTTTTCAGCTTTTTTCATTACAAAATCATAAGCTGCTTGATATTCGTTAGGTATTTCGCCTTCTAAAATTGCTTCTTTTACAGCTTCTTTTAAAATACCAATTTCGCGTGAAGGTTTTAAATTGAATAGTTCCATAATTTCTTCACCGGTAATTGGCGGTTGAAAAACACGCACCTTGTCACGTTCTTCTACTTCTACAATTTTCTCACGGACAATCTTGAAGTTGTTATGGTATTTCTGAAACTTTTTAGGGTTTTTGGTCGTAATATCGGCTTCACACAGCGTCATTAAATTTTCTACATCCTCACCTGCGTCAAAAACCAGTCTGCGCACGGCACTATCAGTAACGATATCCTGCGCCAAAACAATCGGACGTGAACTCATCATCACCATTTTTTGAACAAATTTCATTTTTTGGTTCAAAGGCATGTGCAGTCTTTCGAAGATTTTTTTAACCATTTTACCACCTAAAAACTCATGGCCATGGAAAGTCCAGCCTTGCTTTTTGTGAAATTTTTTGGTTGGCGCTTTTCCTATGTCATGTAATAATGCAGACCAGCGCAACCATAAATCATCCGTGTTAGGGCAAATATTGTCAACCACTTCCAGCGAGTGGTAAAAGTTGTTTTTATGTGTGTGCCCTTCAACTTCTTCCACATTGTTTAAGGCAGTTAATTCGGGTAAAATAATGTTTAATAAACCGGTTTTGTGAAGGAGTAAAAATCCAACAGAAGGTTTTACTGAAAGTAAAATTTTATTGAGCTCATCTACAATTCTTTCCCCGGAAATTATCTTGATGCGTTCTTTATTTCTTGAAATGGCTTCCAAAGATTCAGTTTCAATTTCAAAATGTAATTGTGTCGCAAAACGGATGGCACGCATCATTCGAAGCGGATCGTCAGAATAGGTGATATCCGGATCGAGTGGTGTGCGGATGATTTTATTTTCCAAATCAGAAACACCATTAAAAGGATCAACCAAATCCCCAAAATTATCTGAATTTAAAGAAAAAGCCATCGCATTGATGGTGAAATCCCTACGGTCCTGATCGTCTTTTAAAGTACCGTTTTCAACCAAAGGTTTACGACTGTCAAAATTATAACTTTCCTTACGGGCACCCACAAATTCGATATCCATATCTTCAAAACGAAGCATGGCGGTGCCGTAATTTTTAAATACCTGTACTTTAGGGTTGTGGGGAATCAGTTCGGAAACTTTTAAAGCCAGATCAATGCCACTGCCTACGGCAACAATATCAATATCTTTTTTATGTTCCCTTTCTAATAGAATATCACGTACAAAACCACCAATTACATAACATTCTACGTTAAGTGATTCAGCTGCTTGTGATACAATATCAAATATTTTATGGTCTAAATGCTGTTTGTAGTTCATTTTTTATAAAGCCACGAATTCACGAATGTTTTTATAAAACTATTCGTTTATATTCTAAGTTGTCTTTTGTGAAATTGGCTAGAATAGCCAATTTGTTATTCGATATTTTTAAATAATTAATGCATTGGGCAATGTGAGCGTCTATAATTGATTCACAAGATTTTATTTCAAGGATAATTTTATCAAATACAACAAAATCTGCATAAAATTTGTGCTTCAATATTGTGTCCTTGTAATTCACAACGTATTCTTTTTCTCTTTGGAAAGGAATAGTATACGTGTTTAATTCATATTCAATGGCGTCTTTATAAACAATTTCTGAAAAACCACTACCCAGTTGATTGTGGACTTCAAAATGAATCCCCATTAATTTATAGCTTTCTTCCTGATAAATTATTTTAGACATTTATTCGTGTATTCGTGGCTTATAAATTTATTTACGTATAATCTTAACCTGACTGTCATTCGTTAGTTTGATAATAGTCGAAGGTTTATCGCAAATTTTATCGTGGTGCAAATTTACTACATAGTCAACACCTTTTATAATTTCGGGAGAGATTTCTTTAAATGATTTTGGTGTAGGTTGTCCTGAAATATTTGCTGAGGTGGAAACCAATGGTTTTTTCATGCGTTCCATCAATTTAAAGCAAAAAGGTTCTTTTACCATTCTTACCCCAAGGGTCTTGTCTTCGGCAATGATATTTTCTGCTACATTCCGTGGATTGTCAAGAATTAAAGTAGTAGGTTTTTCGGACAAATCCAGAATCTGCCAGGCTACTTCGGGAATTTCCTTAAATACATTATACATCATTCGCTCACCATTCATCAGTACAATCATGCTTTTGGTTTCTTCACGTTGTTTTAAGGCAAAAATCTTTTTGATGGCTTCCGGATTTGTTGCATCACACCCTATTCCCCAAACCGTGTCAGTAGGGTAAAGGATGATTCCGCCATTTTTTATGATTTCAAAAGCGTTGTGAACTTCGGTGTTGATGTCTTGCATTATTTAAATTTTTTAACAAAAATAAGTAATGTTTTTAAGATTTTAAAAATTCTTAAAACTTCGTTAAATTATAATACATTTGCTTATATATTTTAGTTATGAGATTGATACAATTTACTGCCGCTGATGGCTGGAGAGGGCACGAACAAAAGATAATTTACCTATATGAAGCCTTTAGGGATATGAATCTGGTTGAAGACCAGTGGATTGTCTGCAGGAATGATTCAATGGTTAAAAAAGTAGCTCTTGAACGCGGATTTAAAAATGTTTTGAGTTTTGATTTCAAATCGGAATACGATCTTGTATTTGCTAAAAAATTAAGGGATTTGTCTCATGAACTGAATGCTGATATAATTTTTATGCATAGCAGTAAAGCCCATACATTAGGCGTTTGGGCAAAATTACTTTTTGGATTAAAATCTTCATTGGTACTTTGCCGGACAATGATTGAAAGAGTTGATACCAACTTTTTCAGAAAATGGAAATATAACTACAGCGGGATTGAGAAAATTATCTGTGTATCACAACCAGTTGTTGATATTTTGAAGTATGCTGTTAAAGATGTTTCCAAAATGTGTGTGGTAGGAAGTGTAACAGATATCAATAAATTTCAAAAACAGCACAAAACGGGTTTGCTGCATGCAGAATTTAATATTCCGTCTGATTATAAAATCATTGGGAATATTGCCGCTTTTGCAGGGTTTAAAGACCATATTACCTGGATCAGAACTGTAGCTGAATTAAAGAAAAGAGGACTGAAAGCAAAATACATTTTAGTGGGTGAGGGACCTTTGGAAGGACAAATCAGAGACTTGGTTAAAGAGCTTGATTTGATTGATGATGTAATTTTTGCCGGTTTCAGAAAAGATATACCTGAAATTTTGCCGGAATTCGATTTGTTTTTGTTTACGTCAAATAATGAGCCAACAGGGGGGGTGTTGTTAGAATCTTACGCCTGTCATGTGCCAATTGTAGCAGCAAAAGCAGGTGGTATTCCAGAGGTGGTTGTTGATGGGAAAACCGGGTTTTTAGCAGAAGTAGGTAACCCTATAAGTTTTGCGGACAAAGTAGAAGAGCTTTTAAGCAATAAAGAACTGCAAAACGAGTTTGTAAAGAATGGTTATCAATATTTGGTGAATAATTTTACAAAAGAAGTTATTGCAAAAAAAATGTTTGCTGAGTTGAATGACGTTTTAATTAAAAAACAAAAATGATAAAATTCTTAAAAAGAAAAGCACTGCAGCTTTACGTTGGGTTATTGAAGCTTACAGGAGCAAATGATGTTGCTGTATCTAAGGCAAAATATTACCTTAAAAACAATAAGCCACTTAATTTGGGAGCTCCTGAAGAGTTTATGGAAAAATTACAATGGCTTAAACTTTATCATTACAAAGAAGAATTTGCCAGATATGTTGATAAATACGAAGTCAGAAAATTTGTTGAGGAAAGAGTAGGTGAAAAATATCTCAATAAAATAATAGGTGTCTATAATAATGTAGAAGATTTGAATTACAATGATTTTCCAAATCAATTTGTTTTAAAATGTACGCATGGATCCGGATTAAATGTTATTGTGACTGAAAAAGAAGGTTTTAATGTTAAAAAAACAAATAATTTGCTGAATAAATATTTAAAAGAAGATTACAGCAAAGAAAATCAGGAAGCTATTTACAAAGGCGTAAAACCAAGAATTATAGCCGAATATTATTTGTCAGAGTTAGGGGAAGAAAATATAATTGATTATAAGTTTTTTTGTTTCAGTGGAGTGGTAAAAAGTGTTTGGGTAAAAACTTTTGATAAAGGACTTTACAAAAATTGTTACTATGATTTAGACTGGAATAAAATTAATGAAGATGAAAAGCGTAATAATTTCCTTGATGTTGATGTGAAAAAACCTGAAAATTTTGAAGAAATGATTGAAGTAGCTCATCAATTATCAAAAGATTTCTTGTTTATGCGGGTTGATTTGTACTCTATTCAAAATAAAACATATTTTGGAGAGTTGACTTTTTTCCCTTGGGGAGGAAAACAAAGGCTTACTGTAGAAAAATTTAATAAGGAGTATGCGAGATTAATTGAATTGCCGGTTAAAAACTACGCTTAATCTTTTATTAATAATTTTAAAAAAACAGATGAATTTAATTAAACGTGAATTTTTTAAGGTTTATTTAGAAATTTTAAAAAAATATTCTAAAAATGATCTCTTAATATGTCAGACGGAATATCTTATAAAAAATAGAGTAGCATTAAATTTAAAAAATCCACAGGAGATTGCAGAAAAAATCCATTGGCTCAAACTTTATTATTATGATGAAAAATTCAAGCAGATTGCTGATAAATACGAGTGCAGGAAATATGTTGAAGAGAAAGTTGGAGATCATATATTGGTAAAAAATCTCGGCGTTTATTCAAAATTTGATGAGATAGATTTTGATGCATTGCCCAATCAATTTGTGTTGAAGGGTACTCATGGCTCAGGATATAATTTAATTGTGACCAATAAAGAGAGTGAGAATTTTAAAGAAGCCAGATACAGATTTGACAAATGGTTGAAACAAAATTATTACTACAAGTTCAGGGAACGTGTTTATAAAGATATTGAACCCAGAATAATCTGTGAGCAATTTTTAATTGATAATGAATTAAATGAATTAGTGGAGTATAAGTTTTACTGTTCAAATGGTAAGCCCTTCAATGTAGTTGTCAAAGCTAAAGAAGAAGGAAAGTATAAAATGGCTTATTATAATATGGATTGGGTGAAAATTGCTCCTGATGATTCAACAAAAAACTACCTGAACAGGGAAATTAAAAAACCTGCCAACTTCGAAGATATGAAGGTAATTGCTTCCAAGCTGTCAGAGGATTTTTATTTTATCAGAGTTGATTTATATTCTGTTAATGGTAAAATTTATTTTAGCGAATTAACTTTTTTTCCAAACGGTGCCATGAAAAGATTGATGATCGAACATATGAATAAAACTATGGGTGAATTTGTTGATATCAGTCATTTAGTTTCCTGATTTTATTCTGTTTTTAAAAAGTTTAATGTAAGCATAAATTCTTCTCTTCGCTGGTATTCTAAATTTTAATCCTTCAGTAAATGCCGTCAGACAAGGTTTGCATTTTCCGCATGGTTTGTTGTTTTTGGGTTTGTGGCAAAACCAGGTAGAATCCATAATTTCCATCCATCCGTTTTCTTTGGATATATTTAAAATGTCAACTTTTGTAACTTCAAATAAATTGAAATTGAAATAGTTAAATATACGGATGACTTCTTCTTTTAAAAGTGAATTTGGATTTGGTAAATTTTCTTTGAAAAAAGGGGAAATAAAGTTGAAGAAAGAATCTGTTCTATTGTCTTTTTCAATACTTAATTCAATTGAATCAATCTCGTTTTGTTTGCAAAAAGAGGCTAACCAAAGATATTGAGAGCCAATTTTTTTTACATCACATATTTTGTCGTAACATTCTTTTAAATCAGGATCAATGACAATTTGATTTTTGTCAATTACAATCAGGGGTTTTATATTTTTTATAGCCTCAGGATGGTGCTTTTCAATTTTATCAAGAATAAGATCAATGGTTTCCAGTTCTTTTCTATATGATTTACGGTCAATATCCTTGACATAGACAGGTTGAACTTCCCTTTTTTCAGTTAAAACCAATTGAAGGAGTCTAAATGTAGAGTCCCATCCTCCCGTCCAAAGTATTTTTGTCATTTCTTAAATTTGTAAATCCCTAATTTACGTTTTAAAATCTTACTGTACAACACCATTTTAACATACAGTAAGTTTTTTAAACTCAAAAACCACCATTTTGAAAAAGAGACCTGTTTGTTCAATATAGTTTCATTCATTGATGGACTAAGAACAAAATCGTTATTGATAGCATTCCAGTTTACATTGCCGTAACCGTCAAATTCATTGACTTTGTTTTTCTGGTGAATAATAGACATCCATAATCTTTTATCAGTAATCCGGGTGATTCTGTTTTCTTTTTTCCACATGTTATGGTCACTCAGCCAAACTGTTTTAGGATTGTCATTCTTTTCAATTAGACTGATAAAAGGATTAAATATGTGTTCTTTTTTTCCTAAGATTATTTCTGGTTCAATTTGTAAAGAATATCCTTTTATAATATCTATTGCCTGAAAATTTTGTTGGTTAAAATTTTGTTGAATTGTTTTTATAAAATCTTTATGGATACAATCATCATTATCAATTCTTGAAGTAATCAAAAATGGAGTTGTAATATTTTTGATATATTCTTTTATAGAAGGATAGAAAGCATTCATTCCATCAATAAAAAAAACTTTTATATTGTTTTTTTCTTGAACCAACTTACTGATTTCTTCTTTAAATATTTCGGAAGTTGTAGTGTCAAAATAAATCAGCCACTGGAAATTATCCGTTGATTGCGCACATACTGAAGGTAAGCAGAAGTTTTTAAATAACTGCATTCTGCTGTGCATCCATTCATCATTTAAAAGACTTTCATTGTTTTTTGTGAAATCCCATTTTGGGTTTCTTAAGTTAAAACGGGTAATTAATAAATGTTTAAACATAAAATGTGAGCTGAAATGCAAAAGTAACAATTATTGCAGAATATAAATTAATGATTGATTTATTTATAAATTTGCACAAAACTACAATATGCAATTTCTCGTCTATATACTATTTTACCCTATAATATATTTTATTTCTATTCTTCCGTTTAGAATATTGTATCTCCTGTCAGATTTTGTTTTTCTTTTAGTATTTCATGTTTTTAAATACAGAAGAAAAGTAGTTGTGAACAACTTAAAACTTGCTTTGCCACATTTGTCAGATAAAGAAAGAGGTGATGTTGAAAAGAAATTCTACAAACATATGTGTGATATGTTTTTGGAAATGATTAAAACCATGAGTATTTCTGATAAGGAAATTGAGGAGCGTTTTAAATTTAAAAATCTTGATGAATATCTGGAGCTTGAAAAACAAAATAAAAGTGTAGCTTTATTGGCATCTCATTATGCAAGTTATGAATGGGTTATTTCTATGAACAGAAAAATTAAGTTCAGAGGTTTTGCCATATATAAAAAGCTTAGCAATAAATATTTTGATGATTTGGTTAAAAAAATCCGTTCCAGATTTAAAGCAGATTTAATTGTGAGTCAGCACACAAAAAGAATAGTAGAAAAAAATGAAATAGAGGGGATAAGAGGAATATATGGTTTTGCAAGTGATCAATCGCCACAATTAAAACCACATATTTATTGGACCAATTTTATGGGAATTGAAGTACCTGTGCATACGGGTGCTGAAATGCTTTCAAAACGCTTTGATATGAATATGGTGTATCTTAAAGTTGAAAAAGTTAAAAGAGGCTATTATGAAGCCGAATTAGAGGTTTTAACAACAGATGCAAAATCGGTTCCTGATTATCAAATCACAGATACCTTTTTAAGAAAAGTGGAGCAGCAGATTTATGAGAAACCCGAGTATTATTTATGGACTCATAAAAGATGGAAACACCGTGGAAAAAATAAGAAAGCAGTTGCTCAGGAATCAAATTAAATTTATTAATAAATTTGTAAAAAAATCAAATGAAGATATCAGTAGTTGTCAGTACCTATAATGCTGAAGAATGGTTAGAAAAAGTTCTGATTGGATATAGTGTCCAAACCTATAAGGATTTTGAAGTAATCATAGCTGATGATGGTTCCCGTCAGTCTACAAAAGACTTAATTGATAAATATGCGGTAAATTATCCGGTGCCTTTGCGTCATTTATGGCATGAGGATATGGGATACCGCCGTCAGGAAATTTTAAATGTAGCCATAATTGAAGCGGCTAATGAATATATTATTATGACTGATGGTGATTGCATTCCGCGTGAAGATTTTGTTGAAGTTCACGCAAAGGAAGCGGAAAAAGGAAAGTTTTTATCCGGAGGTTATTGTAAACTTACCATGAAAACGAGTAAACATATTTCTAAAGAAGATATACTTAATCAAAACTGTTTTGATGTTAAATGGTTAAAAAATATTGACAAAATAGGGTTTTCTAATTTTTTGAAATTGGGTTCCAAAAAACCAATTACCTCACTCTTAGATTTAATCAGTCCAACCACACCTTCGTTCAATAACTGTAATTCTTCAGGTTTTAAAGCAGATATGATTGCAGTGAATGGTTATGATGAGCGAATGAAATATGGTGGGCCGGACAGAGAATTTGGTGAGCGTTTGGAGAATTTTGGTGTTAAAGGAAAGCAAATCCGTCACAATGCTATTGTACTGCATTTGGATCATGCACGCGGATATAAAACTCCGGAATCACTGGCTGCGAATTTGGCAATCAGAAAAGAAGTAAAAGATAAAAAAATCAAATGGACACCATTTGGTATAAAAAAACAAGAACAACCAGCATAATGAGAATATTAGTAACTGGGGCTGCCGGATTTATTGCATCACATTTGTGTGAAAAATTACACTCATTAGGTCATGAGGTTGTCGGAATTGACAATATCAATGATTACTACGATGTTAATTTGAAAGAATTAAACGCTAAAGATTTAGCAGATAAAGGAATTTATATTCATAGAATTGATTTGAACTCGGATTTGAGTGCTGTCTTTGATAAACCATTCGATTATGTGTACCATTTGGCTGCACAGCCGGGAATATCTTCAACCACTTCTTTGAAAGAGTATGTGGATAATAATATTTATGCAACACAAAACTTGCTGGAAGCAGTTTTGGAATATAATCCAAACTTGAAGTCGTTTGTTAACATTGCTACATCATCTGTATATGGAATTGAAGCCACTGTTGATGAGGAAGTGCCTGCAAAACCGGTTTCTTTTTACGGTTCGACCAAATTAGCTGCAGAGCAGTTGGTGTTGGGATTACAGCGTACTGGTAAACTGAAAGCGTGTTCTATCCGTTTGTATTCTGTTTTCGGACCAAGAGAGCGTCCGGAAAAGCTGTATACTAAGCTTATCGAAAATCTATATTATGATAAACCGTTCCCTTTATTTGAAGGTAGTGTTAAGCATGAAAGAAGCTTCACGTATGTTGGCGATATCGTTGATGGTTTAGCGGCTATTATTGGTAAAGAAGATAAAGTTGACGGTGAAATCATTAACTTAGGTACGGATGAAGTAAATACCACTGCAGAAGGTATCAAAGCTGTAGAAGAAATCATGGGAAAAACATTGATTATCGATAATCAGCCACCAAGAAAAGGAGACCAGCAAAGAACAGCAGCTGTTATTGATAAAGCCAGAAAATTATTAGGTTATGAACCTAAAGTAAGTCTGAAGCAAGGGTTGCAGGAACAGGTTAACTGGTATTTAGAGAAATTTACGAAGTAATTCTTTTAATAAAATCAACTAATGACGCTCGGTATAAATCGGGCGTTAATTTTTTGTACAAATCCAATGCCTGTTGTTTGAAATGTTTTGAATGTTTGCCATTGTAAATCTCCGGATAATAATCATTCAAATGAACCGCGACATGGTTCTTATCGTCTGTAAGCATATTCCATGAAGACTTGTTAATCCATGGAGAGAAAATGGTAAATGTAGGTATATTTAAAGCTTTAGCCATATTTACCGCGCCTCCTTCGTTACCAATCATGGCATCACATTGCGATAATACAGCTAAGAAGGTACGTAGGCCTTTGGTATAAAAATCTAAAACTATTTGATTTTGTGTTTCAGGTAAGCAAGCATCATAAATGGCTTTTGCTTCTGCGTCTTGATTCGGCATGAAATTGAATAATAATTGGGCACTGCTTTCTGCTGCAATGTGATCCAATGTTGCTGCCATTTGGTTTGTGGGTAAACTTTTATTGGTATCACTTCCTAAAACACTAATCATAAAGATAAATCTGGTAGTATCCAGACGATCCTGAATATTTTTTTGTGCAGATGTTATTTCTTTATCGGTCAGATAAATTTTAGGAAATAGGACAGCAGCAGGTTTTTTTAGTAAGGCTTCGGCCAACTGCAGTCTATGTGCAATGGCCGAACCTTCAATATTTTTTTTGGGAACAATAGTTTGGGTGTAAAGCAATTTGGTGTACCATTTTTGATTACCAATTCTGATTTTCGCTCCGGAAAAATAAGCAGGAATAATACTTTCCCATTTTCCGTAAGCGTCGATAACCGCATTGTAGTTCTCTTTTTTGAGTTGAAGACCAAATTGGATTAACTGAAGTATTCCATCTTTTTTTTTCTTCTCAAAATAAATTATTTTATCAATGAAAGGATTGTGTTCTACAACAGGCTTCGTGTTGGGTTGTATCATATAATGAACTTTCCAGTCAGGATGTTGTTTTTTGATGGCTTCGCAAATCGCTGTACTGGCTAGTACGTCGCCAATCATTTTGGGTTGAATCACTAATACTTTCATGAAGGATTTTATACCGCTACGTTATATTCTCTTAACGCATCGTTAAGTGACGTTTTTAAATCAGTTGATGGTTTTCTCTTTCCAATAATCAAAGCACAAGGAACCTGAAACTCACCAGCTTCGAATTTCTTTGCATAACTTCCTGGAATTACTACTGAACGTGCTGGAACAACACCTTTGTATTCTACAGGTTCTGAACCAGTAACATCAATTATTTTTGTAGATGCAGTTAAACATACATTTGCACCTAATACCGCTTCTTTTTCTACACGAACACCTTCTACGACAATACAACGTGAGCCAATGAAAGCACCATCTTCGATAATTACAGGAGCCGCTTGTAAAGGCTCTAATACACCACCTATTCCTACACCACCACTCAGGTGAACATCTTTGCCTATTTGCGCGCAGCTTCCCACAGTTGCCCATGTATCCACCATAGTTCCTTCATCTACATAAGCGCCAATGTTTACATAACTAGGCATTAAGATTACTCCTTTAGAGATGTAAGCACCGTGACGTGCTACAGCGTGAGGTACCACACGGATTCCTTTTTCTGCATAGCCTCTTTTCAATGGAATTTTATCATGATATTCGAAGATACCCACTTCAAAAGTTTCCATTTTCTGGATAGGGAAGTACATTACAACAGCTTTTTTAACCCATTCGTTTACCTGCCATCCGTTATCTGTTGGTTCAGCTACACGAAGTGTTCCGGCATCTAATAAAGCAACTACTTCTCTGATCGCATTTTGTGTTGGTTCTTCCTGTAACAATGCTCTGTTTTCCCAGGCCTGTTCTATAATTGGTTGTAAGTTTTGCATTATAATTGATTTTAAAGCAAAGATAAAAGATTCATAAATGTTTAGCTACTCTTATACTAAAAATGTTGAAATTGTTAAATATTTCTTTGTGAAGAAAGTTAATTAGTAATTGGAGGTTGTGAAAAAAAAGTTTTTTTGTTGGATTATTCACATCTTCGTTCTTCAGATAGTTGGGAATTAACTAAAAGAGCTGCTTTTGTTTAATAGGCAGGGAATAGTTGTATTTTAAAAACACTTAAAATATTTTTCTTTCAAACAATTCGCCTCTGTGTGGTTTTAAAGCATCACGTACAGCAATCATATAGCTGTCAGTAACAACCATCCAGGCAATAGCATGCGTGTCGTTAATAATTTCAAAACCAGTAGTCTTAATAGGCAGTTTTTCTATTTCAATATATTCTTTTAAATGAATTTCGTGGTGTTCGGCAGTTTTTGTTGCTGCAGGCCCGCGGAAATCCCAAATCAATTTTATCTTACGTTGCATTATATTTTTTTACAAAAATAAAAAAACGGCTGCTAAGTTTTAAGCAGCCGTTCTAATTATTTGATTGATATTATTCTATAATTATTTGTTTCTTTAAAACTCCTTCTTCTGTATCTATCTGTAAAATGTAAACGCCTTTAGCTATTCCGGTTATGTCTAAAGCATTATTTGCATCTGACAGTTTGTTGGATTTTAACTTTCTCCCGTGAATGTCCAAAATTGTTGCATTTTTAGGGATTAGTTCGTTAAAGTTAATATTTAAAATAGAATTAGCAGGATTAGGGTAAACAGCAATTTTGCGTTCTAACTCAAAATTATTGCTGCTTAAAACTGTTGCATAGTTAAAAACTAGTAGGTCACATCTATTAGAATTAGTAATGCTGCCATTTCTTTTTAACCATTCATTTCTATCGTTGATAGTTGCTGCATTTATTTGTGAAATTGTTTTTCCTGAATAATTAAAAGATGCATTGTCAGATTCTGTATAAGGAGCTTCGGTCCCATCAACTACCATAATAGCGTTTACTCCATTTGTGAGTTGAGAAGGCAATGCTGATTTTGAGCCGGAACTGGTGTAATTATCCCATGTTGATAACTCACTGGTTGGTTCAGCATTCATTTGAATACCGGTTATAAATTTTGGGTTTCTGGTAGTACCCTGATGTACGAAAATCTGGTCGCCATCCTGACTGATTGACATAGTAAAACCTACTTTGTTAGTTGTGGCAGTGCCGGATGGTAAATAGGCAATATAAGGATCAGATACAAGTAGAGGTATTGTTACTCTGATATTGTCATATTGATTAACAGCATCGTTAAAATTTAAAATAAAACCACCTTCAATATTTGATAAACTGGACGTGTTGTTGTTGTATCCGCTATCAGTAAAAAAAAGTTTCGTTCCTGCCGGCAAACCGCCGTTTTTTAAGACAACAAAGCTGAAATCCGCTGAAAATTGTGGGTCAGCAACATAGTTATAACTATTGTAGCCGGTGAAAGCGATATCTCCAGCATTTAAAGTCAAAGGTGCTGTGTATGAGTTAAAGTAGTCACTTCTGGCTACTGCACCACAACTTATCAGGGGGGTACAACCCAAATCGTTTGTCAAATCCAATCGTATATCACCTTCTCCGGACCAATCTATTGTCACATTCCAGATATTTGTATTTGTTGTTTGTGTAACAGAACTGATATTTGCAATAATATCACCTCTGGTTTGAAGAGTAAAATTTGAACTGCTTAGATTGTTCAATTCTGATATAAAAGTTACAGTATAAGTTACCGTGTTTGCAGTTTCTGAGCTCATTAAAATAGTGGGTGTATTTATTACTGGAATAGCATCATTGCCCCCAAGGGTCAAAGTTCCTGAGCAAGAGTCAGATAACCAGCAAATAGTAGGAGGGAGATCCGAGTTTTTGTCATTGTAAAAAGCTGTAGTCCAGGTGTCTTCATAATACTCCTGTAATTCCCATCTGTAAAAAATGTCCGACCATACAATTTTTAAGTCAGTGCCTAAAACGTATTTGTTTTTTCCGTTTTCCTGACCATCAAGAGTGTAAGTTCCTGCTTTTGGCAGAATGTTTAAGCAATTGTCAATATCAAGTGTAGCGTTAATAGTTTGAGCAAATTGAACAGAACTTATTAGTAGAAAAACTAACGAAAATATTTTTTTCATCATGTTTGTTTTGATTTGTTTGAAAAGTAAAAATAAGTGTTTTTTTTTAACAAAAAATAAAAACTTAATTTTGCCAAAGAAATAACGATACATGTCAAGAGAACTTCAAATACAAGTACCGCCGGAAATTGCGTCAGATGAAACAATGCTTAAAGAACATTTGGCAAAATTAATGCAGGTGTCTTCAAAAGAAATTAAGCATTTAAGTATTGAAAAGCGTTCGATAGATGCACGCCAGAAAGCGGTAAAATTTAATTTAAAAGTAAATGTTTTTTTTCAGGATGAAGAGGTGGTTGTTGATAAACCGGAACTTCCTGAATATAAAAATGTTTCAAACGCTCCTGAAGTGATTGTCGTAGGGGCAGGTCCTGCGGGACTATTTGCGGCTTTACAGTTAATTGAGCTTGGAGTAAGGCCTATTCTGATTGAAAGAGGAAAAGATGTGCGAGGACGCCGCAGGGATTTGAAGGCAATCAATAGGGATCATATTGTAAATGAAGATTCTAATTATTGTTTTGGAGAGGGAGGAGCAGGGACTTATTCTGACGGGAAATTATACACCCGTTCTAAAAAAAGAGGGGATGTTGACAGGATTTTAAAGTTATTGGTGGCTTTTGGAGCGTCATCTGAGATTTTAGTTGATGCGCATCCGCATATCGGAACCAATAAATTGCCTCAGATAATTCAGGATATCAGAGAAAAAATAATAGAATTTGGAGGTCAGGTTCTGTTTGAAACCCGTGTAACTGATATTTTACTGAAAAATAACGAAATCGACGGAGTAGTTGTTCAGAACGGAGATAAAATACATGCCAAAAAGTTAATTCTGGCGACAGGGCATTCAGCTCGTGATATTTTTGAATTGCTGGACAGGAAAAAAATATTGATAGAAGCAAAACCGTTTGCTCTTGGTGTTCGTGCCGAGCATCCGCAGACATTAATTGACAGTATTCAGTATTCCTGTGATTTCAGGGGTGAATATTTGCCACCGGCACCATATTCTATAGTGAAGCAGGTTAATGGCCGTGGGATGTATTCTTTTTGTATGTGTCCGGGTGGGGTGATTGCTCCCTGCGCAACCAGTCCGGGTGAAGTGGTTACAAACGGATGGTCACCGTCAAAACGTGATCAGGCAACTGCCAACTCTGGAATAGTAGTTGAATTGAAACTGGAGGATTTTAAACCTTTTGCAAAATTCGGGGCATTGGCAGGGATGGAATTTCAAAAAGCAATCGAGCAAAAAGCGTGGCATTTAGCCGGTCAGACTCAAAAAGTACCCGCTCAAAGAATGGTTGATTTTTCACAAAAAAAGATTTCTTCCAGTATTCCTAAAACTTCATACGTGCCTGGTACGGAAAGCATTGAATTAGGTGAGGTGTTTCCGGGATTTTTAACACAGATAATGCGTGAGGGATTTGTTCAGTTTGGCAAATCAATGAAAGGATATTATACAAATGATGCTATTCTACACGCTCCTGAAAGCAGAACCTCTTCACCGGTTAGAATTCCGCGTGATAATTTTACATATGAGCATTTACAGATCAAAGGGTTGTATCCATGCGGTGAAGGTGCAGGTTATGCAGGTGGGATTATATCGGCAGCAATTGATGGTGAAAAATGTGCTGTTAAAGTTGTAGAGTCTTTATAAAAAGAAAACAGAGAGTAAAACTACTCTCTGCTTGTTTTTTAAAATACAATTGTTGGGACTGACATGGTGAAGGATCCTTCCGGTCCTGCAGTGGCATTTGTGGTTGAAATTAAAGTGTCGCCTCTGAAAACTTTGATAGTTAAAGTCTTTCCGCTTGTGCCACTGTTTCCTGCGGCTGCAAAAGATGCGCTTGTGACAGTTGAATCGTAAGTTATGCTTAAATTCCATGGTAAACTGGAAATGTTCCCATTTACAACGCCGCCACTTTGAGTTGTATAGCTTATACCAATACTTCCGTCGAAAGTACCGCTGACTTCATATCTGACATCTCTCGATAAATTGCTTTCTTCGCTGCCACTGTCGCATGAAACCAACAGCAGAATTGTCATGAAGAAATAAATGATTTTTTTCATAGAATTGATAATGTTTAATTATTTGGGTTTTTATTGAAAACTAAAATAATAAGAGTTTATTTTATGTGGTATGAAAAAAAGTTTTTTTGGTAGACATATCTTTATAGAACGTAGATTGAAATAACTAAGTGCAATCCCTGTTAGGTTTTGGTATAGTTTTCGTATTTTTACCCGGCAAATTAATTTTATGATTGAAGAGAAAGTAATTTTAGTTAACGAAAAAGATGAGCCGATTGGCTTGATGCCAAAAATGGAAGCTCATGAAAAAGCCTTATTGCACCGTGCTTTTTCTGTTTTCGTATTAAATGATAAAGGTGAAATAATGCTGCAGCAAAGAGCAAATCACAAATATCATTCACCATTGCTTTGGACAAATACCTGCTGCAGTCATCAGCGTGAAGGTGAAACGAATGTTCAGGCGGGGAGAAGAAGATTACAGGAAGAAATGGGGTTTGATGTTGAGCTGAAAGAACTTTTTAATTTTATTTATAAGGCTCCTTTTGATAATGGTTTGACTGAACATGAGCTGGATCATGTTATGATTGGTTATTATAATGATGAACCGGTTATTAATCCTGAAGAGGTTGAATCCTGGAAATGGATGCCTATAGAAGATATTAAAAAAGATATTGAATCCAACCCGGATATTTATACGGTTTGGTTTAAGATTATTTTTGACGAGTTTTATCATTTTCTGGAAGAACACACATTATGAAAGTAACAGTAAACAGAAAAGCTCATTTCAATGCAGCGCACCGCTTGTACAGAAAAGACTGGAGTGATGAGCAGAACCAACGTGTTTTTGGGAAATGCAATAATCCCAATTTTCACGGACATAATTATGAGCTGATAGTTGGTGTGACGGGAGAAATTAGTCCAGAGACCGGTTATGTTATTGATATTAAAGATTTGGCAGATATTATTTACGAGGAAGTTGAAGTTGCTTTTGATCATAAAAATTTGAATCTTGATGTCCCTAATTTTTTTAATTTGAATCCAACTGCAGAGAATATTTCAGTGGTGATTTGGAATAAAATCAGAAAAAGAATCAAACCGGAACTGGATTTAGAGGTGACTCTTTATGAGACTCCCCGTAATTTTGTAGTATATAAAGGAACTTAAAAAATGCAGGAAGGATTAAAAGTTGGAGATAAATTACCCTCATTTGGTGCAAAAGACCAAAACGGGAATGATTTTTATATTGACTCTGTTTTAGGAAAGAAAGTTTTGGTGATTTATTTTTATCCAAAAGATGATACGCCGGGCTGTACTAAACAGGCATGTTTTTTACGCGATCAGTATGAGGAATTTAAAGCTATTGGTGCCGAAGTTATAGGTATCAGCGGTGACAGTGTTCCAGCGCATAAAAAATTTGCCAGTAAATACGATTTGCCTTTTATTTTATTGTCAGATGGAGATAAGTCACTTCGTAAGCTTTTTGGTGTAAAAGCCAATCTTTTAGGTATTTTGCCAGGTAGGGTTACGTTTGTGGTGGATAAAAAAGGTATTATTCAGATGGTTTTTAATGATATGAATGCTGAAAACCATTTGGAAAAAACGGTTGAGAAAGTAAAAAGTTTGATTTGATGATGAAGATGTATCCTTTAGTTTTCGAGCCAATTTTGAAAGAAAGAATTTGGGGAGGAAATAAATTAAAGTCTGTTTTGAATAAAAAATCAGTAAATGAAACTACCGGTGAAAGCTGGGAGTTGTCTGCTGTTTCAGGTGATGTGAGTGTGGTGGGTAACGGATTTTACAAAGGAATGTCGCTAACTTCTCTTTTAGAGCAATTTCCTGAAGAAATACTTGGTAAAGAAGTTTATAAGCGTTTTGGAAGTGAATTTCCATTGCTGTTTAAATTTTTAGATGCCAAAGAAGATTTGTCTATTCAGGTGCATCCAAATGATGAGCTGGCAAAGCAAAGACACAATTCATTCGGTAAAACTGAAATGTGGTATGTGATGCAGGCTGATGAAAATGCAAAGTTGATTATAGGTTTTAAAAATGATTCTTCAAAAGAGGAATATCTCAGCCATTTGGAAAATAAAAAATTGGTTTCCATTTTAGATGAAATACCGGTTAAAAAAGGAGACGTTTTTTTTCTTGAAACAGGAACAGTACATGCTATAGGTGCCGGGACTTTAATAGCTGAAATTCAGCAGACATCAGACATTACGTACCGTTTGTATGATTTTGAGAGAAAAGATGCGAACGGAAATTTACGTGAATTGCATGTGGATTTAGCGCTTGATGCTATAAATTACAAGAAGACCAATGCTCGTAAAGAATATAGTTTAAAAAGCAATGAATCGGTAAGTATAGTCGATTGTCCTTATTTTACAACAAATGTGATTGTGCTTGAGGGAGAGATAAATAAGGGTAATTCCGGAGATTCATTTTTAGTATATATGTGTACAGAAGGCAGTTTTTCTGTAAATATAAACGAAGAGAATTTTGATTTTAAAAAAGGCGATACAGTTTTAATTCCGGCTTCAATTTCTGATTTTCAGTTGGTTGGTAAGGCAAACTTGTTAGAAATAACGATTTCCTAATGATTATTCAGAAGAATAATTGTACTTTTGCAACCGTAATTTAAAATAAATACAAATGGCAAGTGTTAGAAACTTAAAAAAAGACATCAACTATGTAATTGGTGATATCATTGAAGCAGTTTATTTATATGAAATGACTTCAACAGGACAACCTACAGAAGCTACTAATGGAATCATTGATGAGGCTTTAACTGCTTTTGATGGCTTAATTAAAAAAGTAAACGCTAATAATGTAGAAAATAAAAAAGCACATTTCAGACAAATCAATAAAGATTTAGAAGTGACTGCTAACCAATTAGTTGATAAAATCAACGCATTATAATTGAAAAAAAGCTATAAAAATTAGGGTGTAAGGTTTTGGAAGTTTAAAAAACTCTATTATATTTGCACCCGTATTTGAGTCGCCGGTGTAGCTCAGCTGGCTAGAGCAGCTGATTTGTAATCAGCAGGTCGTGGGTTCGAGTCCCTCCATCGGCTCCAATAAAATTTAAAGTTTCAGGACGAGAAATTTATCCTGAGCTTGTCGAAAGGAGTCCCTCCATCGGCTCAAATTTTTTAAAATATTGTAAATACACTTTGCCGGTGTAGCTCAGCTGGCTAGAGCAGCTGATTTGTAATCAGCAGGTCGTGGGTTCGAGTCCCTCCATCGGCTCCAAAAAAGGTCTTCATTTGAAGGCCTTTTTTATTTTTATAATTATTCTGATTCTACAGAAGGACCAGGGGATGTTTGAAACAAGGCGTTTGCTTTAGATGTAGTTCCAGAAATCTTTTCGCTTGTTAAGTAAAGTTTTTCATATCTTGAGGAGTTCTGTTTGTTTTATTCGCTTTCTTTAATTAGTTAGTTCCCTTTTTTAACATCTTTTTCGAGATAAATCCCTTCAGTATATAACTCTCCAAATTTATGTTGACATTCACGATTTCTTTTTTTAGCGCCTTTTTTCAGTATGTCAATTGCTAACTTTCTGGTTTCTTCATTTAGCGGTTCCAATTCATGTTCGCCAAATTTTCTATCAACATCAGTTAAACAATCATATGTGTCCGAAAAAGCCAAATGGTATTCTTATTTGTTAGCCATTATGAGTGCAGTTTCTAAAAATCCTTCATATGGTGAATCCGCATAATCTTTACTTAAATTATAATAAGCATTTGTATCGCCTTTGGTTAATGCATCTTCTTTCCATCTGGCAATGTCTGAATTATTAACATTCCACATTGGTACTGATTCCTTCTTTTTGTTTTTACATGAAATAGTAAAAAAAGTGAATATGATTATAATTTTCGAAATTATTACAGTCATATTTGATTCATTTTTTTCTTTTTTTTTTGACTTCTGACTAATGTTTCATGGTTTGGTACAGTAGTGACCCGGATGGAGTGATTTATTTTTTGATAAGATTAGATTTTCAACGGAAAACCGGTGTGTGATTAAGATAATTGCGGCTGTTGGGACAAATCACTGTTAGTGGCTGGTGTTATTTTAGAGATTAAATTGATAATATAAATATCCTGGTAAGTATTCTTGTTTTACAAAGCCAAAGTTCTCATAAAGTTTTTGAGCAGAATAATTGTCAATAGCGGTATTCAATGAAATGAAATTAGCTCCTTCATTTTTTGCAAAACTTAAAGCTGTATTTAGTAATTTTTCTCCAATACCTTTCTTTCTTTGATCCATTTCAACATATAAATCTCCAATATGCCAATTCTTTTTAGCTGAGACTGAAGAGAATTTTGGATATAACAGTGTAAATCCTATTGGTTTTAGATTTTCTTTTATGAATGCAACATAGATTTGTGCTTCATTTTGTTCAAGGCGTTCTTTTATATATATATTTGCGAGTTCTATATCTGAAGGTTGTTTGTAAAATATTCGATATTTATCAAATAGTTCAGTTACTATTTCACTTTCAGTGGAATTAATTTTTTTGATTTCAATATCCATAATATGTTTTCTTGTTTTTTAGTTTCGTTTTAGTGTGCTTGTCACTAATTCATAAATATACAATGTTCTTTTAACAAGCTAAAATAAAAATCTTTCGTTGCAATGTGCATCTACCCGTGGACGCAAAGAGAGTGAAAATATAGTCTTAGTTAGCTGATTTTGTCAATTTTTGATTAACAGTTGTAAATCTTGCGTTTTTTATCCTGAGTGGATATCTAATGTGAATTCTCTAATTCTTGAAGTATTGATGATGATTTACGCAAAATAAAACGAAACTAAAGCACATGTTTAGCTTGTTATGCAGATTCAGAATGTGATGTTTTAGAAATGAATTTATGGATATATTATGTGGTTTGTTTTACTATAAAAGTGTTTATATTTCTTCCGTTCAAAATATTTAAAATTCTACAAAATATTCCTTTGAAATAAAATTTTTAAAATAGTAAAAAGATACCATTTGATAATTGGCTTTTATGTAAATAAACTTAATTTTAACGTTGAAATATACAATTCAATAATCCTCATTTTTATGCAACACCTTTTTTTTGGTATACTATTTTTAGTATTGCTTGTCTCTTGTCATGATAATAAAATTGATAGAGTTGAACGTGCTTTTTATTATTGGAAATCAGGTGAATATAGTTTAAGTGATGATGAAAATAAATGCTTAGACACCTTAAATGTTAAAAAGCTTTATGTTAAATTTTTTGAAGTCACACATGATGAAACAATGGGTAACATTCCTATTTCAAAAAACAGATTGGATATCTATAATTATGAGGGTAAGAATGAAGAAGTTAATAGTAATGTTGTCCCTGCTGTTTTTATTAAAAATGAAGTTTTTATCAAAAGTTCAAAGAGTGAAATAGATACTTTAATTTCAAATGTTGAATTTCTTGTAAAAAAATACAAGAGGGAGCACTTTTCTACAAAGAACAATGAGATTAAGGAAATTCAATTTGATTGTGATTGGACATTAAAATCTAAAGAAAATTATTTTTACTTTTTGAGAGAATTTCATAAAAAATCGAAAATTGATTTGAGTTGTACTTTACGCTTGTATCCATATAAATACAGAAGTAAGATGGGGGTTCCTCCCGTTAAAAAGGTCACTTTAATGTGTTATAACTTAATGCAGCCTTTTGAAAGTAAATCAAAAAATTCTATTCTTGATATTGAAGAATTAAAATCATATTTAACTGTAGTTGAAAAATATCCACTGCATATGGATATCGCTTTGCCGATATTTTCTTGGTGTTATCACTATCAATATGACCAATTTCAAAGATTTACAAATTTAAATGCAGGTGATTTAAAAAAAATTGCAACAAGAAAAAGTAGTCTGTGGTATGAAGTTACTAAGGACAGTGTTATAAATGAAGTTTATTACCGACAGGGTGATAAATTAAAGTTTGAAGAAGTCAATCAAAATACTGTGCAGGATGTTATAAAAATATTGAAGTCAAAAGTACAGCTTGATAAAAAAAGTACAGTAATATTATTTCACTTAGATTCTAACAATTTAAAATCTTACAATTATGAAACTTTGGGTAAGTTTTACACTTCTTTTAGTATTTAGTTTTATACCAAATACTTATGCGTGTTATTTTTATCCATACGGTGAAGATATACGGTTTAGTGTTTTTAATCCTCAAAACTTTAAATATGATCGTTTTTGGATGTATAATTATACTTATTATAATTATTATTCAGGAGATGATACTAAATTGAACAGCAATATTACAGAAAATGATGTCGAATGGCAAAAGCATTGTGAATACAAGGTTTCATTGCCTGAGATTAGAAAAGCAATTTTTGAAATTGGGATCGAAGAATGTAATGGAAAAAGCAAAAATTTATTTATTCAATATTTATTTAAAAGCAAAGATTTTGAGACAATAGATTATTTGAAATTTGCCAAAGAAGTTGAAAAAATTGCTGAGACAAACAGTAATGAACTTTGGGAAAAAGAGGATTACAAGAAAAATCAGTTTATTCAGAAAAAAATTGCATTTGCTAAAAAAAAGATAGTATCCATAAAAAAAAACAATAGTTAAGAAAAGATATTATTACCAAATTTTTAAACTTTTAGACTATTCTTCTTATGCAAACCAAGAATCAATTGACTTGTATCGCGAATATATAAATCAATTTAAAACAAAAGATTTTATTGATAATTGGGCATTGTATTACAGGATGAACGCCGAAGAGGATAAGGTGAAGGCTAACTTTTTGGCAGCTCAGGTTTTTGTTAGAGGTACTGATAATAGGTTTAATATTCAATGGCATTTCAATAAAAATATTCCTTTAGGACAAGTTTTAAAGTTTGCAAAAACAAATCAGGAAAAAGCAAATGTTTATGTTTTGTATTCTTTTAAAAACATCAAACCTAACTTAGATGCCATACAAAAAGTAATTGAACTAGATCCTGCTAATATTGGTTTAAGTTTTCTTTTATTAAGAGAAATTAATAAAATTGAAGACTGGGTGCTAACTCCAATTTATACTATGTTTTTACCGGCTTTAAGGCCTGATTATTGGGAAAATACAAATTCAGGCAGATTATTAAATAGGGTAGAAGTAGATAGGAAATATGCGGAAAAACTTTTAGAAGTAGTAAGTAAATTAGATTTCGAAAAAGTAGAGAATAAAAATTTTTATTTGCTAGTAAAAAGTTATTTAGAATTTTTGACCAAAGATTACAATAGTTCCATTCAAACATTGAAACCTTTAGAGAGAAAGGGCATAGATAAAGATATAAAAAGACAATTAGATATAGTAAAAGCCTTGAGTTTAACTGCTAATCAAAAAATAGATAAAGCAATTATTTTAGGTGAAATAAAACCTATTGTTTTAAGAGAATCAAAGAATAAAAATTTTTCCTTTTTGTTTGCGATAGCAAAAGAACTAGAGTTTTTAAATAATAAAGTAGATGCTGGGTATTTAATTTCTCAGATAATATTGGATGGAGAATACGATAGTGTAAACTCAATCTTTTGGAAATCACGTACACGTAAAATTACATTACAAGATGATTTTTATAGTGATTGGTATGGATATATAGATGCAGATTTAAATACACTTGATCTTCAAAAGATTGTTAATGAAATGAATTTGAAATCAGATTCATTTGATAGATGGAAAAAAAGAATATTGAAAAATGATCCCAATCGGGTTTATGATTTATTAGGTGTTAAATATATGAGGGAAGACAAGCTGGAACAAGCTTACTTTTATTTTTCTAAAATTAGCAAAACACATTACACAAACCTTTTATTTAATGAAAATCCTTTTTATAAAATAAAGGGTTATATGAATTATGATTCTAAGCAAACGGCAAACAATTTTACAAAAGCTAAAGTAACTCTTGAATTAATAAATTATTTAAAAAGAGCAAAAAACGTTAAGAACGCTAGAAGAGATATAGATTATTTTCTTGCTGCTAACTGTTATTACAATATGAGTTATTATGGTAATTCTTGGATGCTCAAAAGGATTTATTGGTCATCTTCTGCCGCTGAAGCTAATATGAAGGATGAGAAGGAATATTATACATGTTCACAGGCAAAAAATCTTTATGAACAAGCTTTTAAATATACTAAAGATGATAAGTTTAAGGTGCTGTGTGCTTACATGATTGCAAAATGTGAAGCCAGAAAAAATGAGTATGAATACTTGACCAAAAGAGACTATTTCTGGGATATGGAGTATTATAAATTAAAGGAGAAGTTGAATGGAAAATCATTTAAAAATTTTAAATTTAAATATAAAGATGAATATGAAGAAATGATTTCAAATTGTGAAATATTTACTAATTATTACAAAAACAGAATTAGAAAGAAAGTGTAAACCAAGTTATTTGTTTTTACATTGATTGAGATGTAGAATATATTAACGTTTAATGTGTGTAGAATTAAGTTATGATTTAATTTATATTACATTTATGATTAATATGTGTATTCTATTTTAAATGCATAGTCATACTTGACTTTTTTCCAAAATAGTGTCTAACTTTTTTGGGCAGTGCAAAACCGGCTCTTTTTTTGTTAATAAACCATTTCATTGACAATTTTTAAACTACCGAATAAGTTACAAATACAGCATAAAAAATCCCTAACTACTTTAAGTAATTAGGGATTGGTATAATTTAGATTGTGAGATTACTCATTTACGATAACCCATTCTCCAGAAGCTAAAAGCGGTTCTGCTTTTTTGAACTTCATGGTTTCTGATTTACCGCTCATGATGTGTTTGATAGTAACGTTATCATTACGGTTAATCTTAGGCTGGTCACGAACAATAGTTTCCGTTACATGGTGCTGCTGTGGATGTCCTGCATTTTGCACAGCTTCACGGCTTCTTCTTTCAGCTTGTTCTTCCATGTTTAATACTTCTTCTTTGCTTTCAATATAGCTGTCATGTTGAACATCTTCGATTGCTTCCTGAATCGAATCGTTTTGATGTGGTAAATCTGCTTTGAATAAGAAAGAAATAACATCTTTATTGATCCCATCCAACATGTTTTTGAACAAATTGAACGATTCAAATTTATAAATCAATAACGGATCTTTTTGTTCGTGTACTGCAAGTTGAACTGATTGTTTTAATTCGTCCATTTTGCGTAAATGCTTTTTCCATGCTTCATCCACAATAGCCAGTGTGATGTTCTTTTCGAAATCGGCAACCAATTGCTTTCCTTGAGATTCATACGCCTTTTTCAGGTCGGTAACCACGTTCAAAGTTTTGATGCCGTCACTGAAAGGAACTACAATACGTTCAAACTGATTGTTTGGATTTTCGTAAACATTCTTGATAATCGGGAATGCTTCATTGGCATCACGGTTGTTTTTGTCATGATAATATTCGGTTGCCGCACTGTAAATTAATGAAGTGATTTTTGCATCCGGTAATTTGTCAAAATCAGCTTGTGATATAGGAGATGTGATTGATAAATAACGGATTAATTCAAATTCGAAATTTTTGAAGTCTTTCGTTAATTTATTTTTTTCTACAATGTTATCACAAACATCATAAATCATGTTAGCAATATCCAGTTTTAAACGCTCTCCGTGTAATGCATGGCGGCGGCGTTTGTAAACCACCTCACGTTGTGAGTTCATTACGTCATCATATTCCAATAAACGCTTACGAACGCCAAAGTTGTTTTCTTCAACTTTTTTCTGTGCTCTTTCGATAGATTTGGTCATCATCGAATGCTGGATAACTTCACCTTCTTTTAAGCCCATGCGGTCCATGATTTTTGCGACACGGTCTGAACCAAATAAACGCATTAGGTTGTCTTCCAATGAAACATAGAATTGTGAACTACCTACGTCTCCCTGACGGCCTGCACGACCACGTAACTGACGGTCAACACGACGAGAATCGTGACGTTCAGTGCCTATGATAGCTAAACCACCGGCAGCTTTTACTTCGTCAGTCAATTTGATGTCGGTACCACGACCGGCCATATTTGTTGCGATCGTTACCACCCCTGGTTTACCGGCTTCGGCAACAATTTGTGCTTCTTGTTTGTGTAATTTAGCATTTAATACATTATGGTTGATGCCTTTCATTTTAAGCATACGGCTTAATAATTCAGATATTTCAACCGAAGTTGTACCAATTAACACCGGACGTCCTTGGTTTACCAATTCTTGTACGTCATTAGCTACTGCATTGAATTTTTCACGTACCGAGCGGTAAATCAAATCCTCTTTATCATCACGGGAAATTTTTCTGTTGGTAGGAATTTCAACTACGTCTAATTTATAGATTTCCCAGAATTCTCCAGCTTCTGTAACAGCTGTACCTGTCATACCGCCAAGTTTGCTGTACATACGGAAATAGTTCTGTAATGTAATGGTTGCGTAAGTTTGCGTAGCTTCTTTAATACGAACATTTTCTTTAGCTTCAATCGCCTGGTGTAGCCCGTCAGAATAACGGCGGCCATCCATGATGCGGCCTGTTTGCTCGTCAACGATCATTACTTCGTTATCCATTACTACATACTCAGTGTCTTTTTCAAACAAAGCGTATGCTTTTAATAATTGTGTTAACGTGTGTATACGTTCGCTTTTTACAGAGAAATCAGCAAATAAAACTTCTTTCTTCTCAGCTTCTTCTTCCTTCGAAAGATTAGCTTTTTCTATGTTGGCGATTTCTGTACCTATATCCGGTAAAACGAAGAATTTATCATCAGTGTTTTTAGATAATTCTTTAATACCGCTTTCTGTAAGTTCAACCTGATTGTTTTTCTCTTCAATAACAAAGTACAATGCTTCGTCAACTTGGGGCATTTTACGGTTGTTATCAGCCATATATTCATTTTCAGTTTTTTGAAGTAATTGTTTTACTCCTTCTTCTGATAAGAATTTGATTAAGGCTTTGTTTTTTGGTAAAGCACGGTGGGCACGTAATAATTGAAAGCCCGCTTCTTTTGTGTTGCCTTCTTTCATTAATTTTTTAGCTTCAGATAAGAATCCGTTAGCTAATTGACGCTGCATGCCAACTAAATTATCGATGAAAGGTTTTAATTCGTTGAATTCGTGACGGTCACCATCAACAACCTGACCTGAGATAATTAACGGAGTACGCGCGTCATCAACTAATACAGAGTCAACCTCGTCGACAATTGCATAGTTGTGTTTACGTTGTACCAAGTCGCTAGGCGAGTGAGCCATGTTGTCACGTAAATAGTCAAAACCAAATTCGTTATTGGTTCCGTAAGTAATATCAGCTTCGTATGCTTTACGGCGTGCTTCAGTGTTAGGTTGGTGATTGTCAATACAATCAACTGTTAAACCGTGGAATTCGAATAAAGGTGCTTTCCATGTGCTGTCACGGCGTGCCAGGTAATCGTTTACGGTAACTAAATGAACACCATTTCCAGTTAAGGCATTTAAATATAATGGCAATGTCGCTACTAATGTTTTACCTTCACCTGTTTGCATTTCGGCAATTTTACCTTGGTGAAGTACAACACCACCAATCATTTGCACATCATAGTGGATCATGTCCCAGGTAACTGTTTTACCTGCAGCGTCCCATGAGTTAGCCCATACTGCATCGTCACCTTCAATTGTGATGTATGATTTTGCAGCTGAAAGTTCGCGGTCTTTAGGTGTTGCTTTTACTTTAATCTGAGTATTTTCTTTAAAACGGCGTGCCGTTTCTTTAACTACTGCAAAAGCTTCAGGAAGAATTTCGTTTAAAGTTTTTTCGGAAATTTCATAGGCTTCTTTTTCAAGCTTGTCAATTTCTGAATATACGTCTTCACGTGCATCAATATCTTCGATAGCTTCTACATCTATTTTCAGTTTTGCAATTTTAGCATCTTTTTCTTCACGGGCTTGTTTGATTTTTTCTTTGAACTCGACAGTTTTAGCTCTTAATTCATCATTTGATAATGCATTAAGTGTGCTTTCAAAAGATCTTATTTTGTTAATAATAGGCTCAATAGCTTTGACGTCTTTTTGTGATTTGTCGCCTACAAAAACTTTTAATATATTGTTAATGAAACTCATACGGTTTGTTTTAAAAAATGTCTGTAAAAATACCAAAAAAAAAGCCTCTGACGAGACTTTTTTAGTAGGTTTTATGATTAATATTCATCCTCGTTCCAAAGATAATCTTCGTCTGTTGGATAGTCTGGCCAAATTTCTTCCATCGATTCATAGATTTCTCCCTCATCTTCGATAGATTGTAGATTTTCTACCACCTCCAGAGGAGCGCCTGTTCTGATAGCGTAGTCGATTAATTCGTCTTTGGTAGCAGGCCACGGAGCATCACTTAAATACGATGCCAATTCTAATGTCCAATACATCTCAGTTAAATTTTTAATTTGTGCAAATATAATTTTTCTACTTAAAAAATCAAGTTTTTTTTGATTTATTTTCAGTTAAATTTTAAGAACTTATTGATTTTTGATTTTAGAGTTTAGATGTTAGATTTTTGAAGGATATTTCATAATTCTAAATTCTGAAATCAGCAATCTGAAATCACTTTCTAGGTATCCATGGTACCTCGTCAGCGTGCAAATCAAGTGACAACTTTCGTGCCAGTACAAAAAGATAGTCAGAAAGTCGGTTCAGGTACTTCAAAACAAGCTCATCGGTAGGCTCAATTTCATGCAAATGGGTAGCTAAACGCTCGGCACGACGGCATACACAGCGTGCTATATGACAATATGACACAGTGGAGTGGCCTCCTGGTAGGACAAAATGTGTCATAGGAGGTAAATCGGCTTCCATAGCATCGATTTCATTTTCAAGATATTCAATATCGGCTTCTGATATTCCTAAATTTTTAAGTCGTTTTTCTCCATTTTTCAAAACTTCCTTTTCAGGTGGAGTGGCAAGAACTGCACCGAGAGTAAACAATCGGTCCTGAACTTCAATCAAAACATTTTTGTATAATGGATTAATCTCCTGATCACGGATTAAACCAATATGTGAATTTAATTCATCAACGGTTCCGTAGCTTTCAATTCGGATATGGTGTTTAGGAACGCGGGTGCCTCCAAATAAGGCTGTGGTTCCTTTATCTCCTGTTTTTGTATATACTTTCATTTTGAGTTTTTTGTTTCACAGAGTTCAGTACAGAGCTTTACAAAGTTTTTATTGCGTCCTTTGTGTAATTCTTTGCAAACTTAGCGGTTAAATTTTTCCAAATCCAAAAATATAAAATTGTTATCGATTAAAACCTTTTGTATAGTTTTTTAATGTTTAATTACACTTTTTGCTGTTGTTGTGTATGTTTTCATTTGGAAGTTTTGTTTCACAGAGTTACACAAAGTTCAGCACAGAGTCACACAAAGTTTATATTGCGCGCTTCGCGTAATTCTTTGTGGACTTAGCGGTTAAATTTTTAAATAAAAAAAGACCATTCTTTCGAACGGTCTTTTCAGAAATTATTTTAAAGGATTTTAGTATCCAAATAACTCTTCCAAAGAGATTTTCTTCACTTCACCTAATTTTTTCATATCATCCATAGTAACTTTTTTCTCAGAAGCTACAATAGCATACGTATATGGCTTTCCAGAGAAATTGTTTTTGTGGAAATTTTGTACATCCTGCATCGAGATTGCATCTACAGAGTTGTAGATTTTCTTTCTGATATCAGTCGTTTCACCCAATTGTTTATTCGCTAAATAAGTGAAAATGATATTGTCCTGCGTGATACGTTCTGTTTGAATGTCTTTTTTAACACCTGTTTTAGCTAAATCTAAATTGTTAGGTAATTCAGGCATTTTTGTCAATAATTCATTCATTGCAACTGTCGCTTCTTTGAATTTGTCTGCCTGACTTCCTACATAACCTAACATGTAATATTGTTGATCTTTCTTTTGCGGAGCAACATAAAAACCGTAAGTACTGTAAGCTAAAGCTTTACTTTCACGAATTGTCTGGAAAACTAATGAACCCATACCGCCGCCAAAGTAGTTATTGAAAACATTTACCATTGGTGCTTTGTTCGCATCATAATTTTCAGTGTTTCTGATCCAACGTGTTTCAGCCTGAACCATGTCATAATCAGTGAATAATACTTGGTTTGCTGTTTGAGCAATTTGTTTGAAATCCTTCATAGCCGGCGCCACTGCAAATGCTGCAGGTACTGTGTGCGTAGTTTTTAATTTACCAACAATAGCTGTTAAAGGCTGCGGACCGTAATAAATGATAGTCTGCTCGTAATTGTTTAAGTTCTTGATACGATCCAACAATTCCTGAGCAGTGATAGCTTCCAGGTCTTTATCAGAAAGTGTATTGTTGAATTTGTTTTTAGGACCAAACTGAGCATAGCTTGTTAATCCTTGAAGAATTGCTCCTTTATTAGCTTTTGCATCTTTACGGGCTTTCGCTAAACGAGCTTTTAATGCTTTTAATGCAGCTTCGTCAGCTTTTACACCACTTATTACTTCTTCGTATAATTTAACCGCTTTTTCAAAGTTTTCCTGTAAACCTTCAACAGAAACTGTAGTGTATTCTTCTCCGGTGCTTACATTGAAGCTGCAGGCAATTTTGTAAAACTCTTTCGAAATTTGTTCAGCACTCATTTTATCTGTTCCTAAAAACTGTACATATTGAGAAGCTATTGATTGTTTTAAGTCGTTTAATGAACCAATTTTATAACGGTATTTTAAACGGAAAATATCATTGTCTTTGTTCGCTACATATAATACTTCCGCTTTACCGATTTTAGATTTTTCAATGTCTTTGTTAAAGTCTAAAAATACAGGCTGTGCAGGAGTACTAGGCATTTCATTAACCATTTTTACAAAAGCTGATTGTTTGTCGGCATTTGTTTCAACCGGTGTGATTGATGGTTTTTCAATTTTATTCGATTTAGGAGCTTCTCCCTTACGTTTTAAAATGGCAACATAGTTTTCACCTAAATATTTGTTGGCAAATGCAACAATGTCTTCTTTTTTGATTTTAGATAAATCGTTTACATATGCAACTTGGTCTTTCCAATCCAATTCAGAAGTAAAAGCATCCATTAAAGTGCTTGCTCTGTCTGAATATTTCTCAGTTTCATAAATTTTGGACTTTTTGATGTTGTTGATGATTGAAGGAATCAAATTGTCATCAAAATTTCCTTTTTTCAAGTTTTCAATTTCAGCCAATACTAAAGTCTTCACTTCTTCAAGCGATTGTCCGTTTGTAGGAGCTGCTGAAAAATAAAGAACACCATGATCGATTAATGTATAAGTGAAAGCACTGGCTCTTAGTAATTTTTGTTTTTTAACTAAGTTTAAGTCTAATAAACCTGCTTTTCCGTTAGTTAGGATTTGGCCTACTAAATCAGCTAGCAATGCATCTTTGTCTTTGTTTCCAGGTAAACGGTAACCAATAGTTAAACTTTCAGCATCCGGTCCAACAATTTCTTTTATTATAGGGGCAGCAATAGGAGCTTCAGGCTGGAAAGTATATTTTTCAATAGTTTTGTTTTGCATCGGTCCAAAAGCCTTGTCAATTTTTACAATAATTTCATCCGGATTGAAGTCACCTGATAAAATTACCCCCATATTATTTGGAACATAGTATTTGTTAAAATATTTTCGGATTTCAACTAATGATGGATTTTTCAAATGTTCAACAGTTCCAATAGTTGTTTGTAATCCATAATTATGTTTTTGAAATAAGTTGGCAAATAATGTTTCAAAAACTTTACGGCCATCATTGTCCAAAGTACGGTTTTTCTCTTCGTAAACAGCTTCTAATTCTGTATGGAAAATACGTAAAACCGGGTTGCGGAATCTTTCAGCCTGAACCGTTAAGTATTTGTCAATTGAGCTGCTTGGAACATCGTCTGTATACACTGTTTGTTCAAAAGAAGTGAAAGCATTTGTGCCTTGTGCTCCCATTGCGCTCATCATTTTGTCGTATTCGTTGGCAATAGCATATTTACTTGCTACTCCTGAAATAGAATCGATTTTTTTATAGATGGCTTTACGTTTTGCTTCGTCAGTTGTTTTATTGTACTGTTCGTATAAACCATCAATTTTGTTTAATTCAACTTGCTCTTTAGCCCAATCTAAAGAACCATATTTGTCAGTTCCTTTAAACAACATGTGCTCTAAGTAGTGTGCTAATCCTGTGTTCGTAGAAGGATCTGTTTTACTACCTGCTTTCACAGCAACATAAGCTTGAATTCTAGGATCTTTTTTTGTAGGGCTTAAAATTACAGTTAAACCGTTTTTTAAAGTGTAAAAGCGTGCTTTTGTTGGGTCATTGGTCACATACTTGTATGTGTAACCATTTCCAGAGGCTTCTTTCCACTGGTACTGACTTTGGGCAAATGTTACAGTTGATAAGGCTACTGCAACTAAAGCTAATTTGAATTTGTTTAGCATTTTAGTTAAAAATTAATTTATAGAGTCAAAAATAGTTTTAGATTTTTTTAAACTGATAACAAAATGTTAGATTGTTGTTTTGAATGGTCAGTTTCAATTAAACCGTCTTTTAAACGAATAATTCTATGGGCATGCTGTGCAATGTCTTCTTCGTGAGTTACCAGAATCACAGTGTTTCCATTGGCATGAATTTCACCAAATAGTTTCATGATTTCCTCAGATGTTTTACTGTCAAGATTCCCTGTAGGTTCATCTGCAAGTATTATTGATGGATGATTGACTAATGCCCGTGCTACGGCTACACGCTGACGTTGTCCTCCTGAAAGTTGATTAGGTTGGTGGTCCATCCGGTCGCCTAAACCAACTTGTTTTAGAACTTCTTCAGCGCGTTCAGAACGTTCTTTTTTAGAATAACCGGCATAAATCATTGGTAGGGCCACATTGTCCAGCGCCGTTGTTCTTGGTAAAAGATTGAAAGTCTGGAAAACAAATCCTATTTCCTTATTCCTGATTTCTGCCAATTCATCATCCTCCATTTTAGAAACATCTTTCCCGTTAAGAATGTATTGTCCGGAAGTAGGCGTGTCCAAGCAACCTAAAAGGTTCATTAAAGTTGATTTTCCAGAGCCCGATGGTCCCATTAAGGCAACGTATTCGCCTTTGTTGATTTGAAGATCAATTCCTTTTAAAACATTAATGGTTTCACTGCCTAGCTGGAAATCACGTTTGATATTTTTTATGTTAATTAATGAATTACTCATTTGATTTTTGAATTAAGATCTACTATTAGTAAAATAAAATCGGTTTTTGTTACAAAATGGAGATTGTTTTTTAACCGCAAAGTGCGCCAAGTTTTCGCAATGTTCGCAAATAATTTGGAAATTCACTCAAAAATATTGCAAGACAGCATTTAAGTAAAAAAATAGAACTTAGTGTTCCTGGCGGAAACTTGGCGCACTTTGCGGTTAAATAGATTAAGCTCTGATTGTAAAATGCTCTTTTTCCTGTTCTCTTCTGAAAAAAACGAAACCCCATTGAAAAGTATCAATGGTAACGGTGACTTTTGGATGGGTTTTGATTATTTCCCAAGCTTCTTCCATATCTTTTGACCAATGGATATCATCGAAAATCCAAACAGAATCATTGGTTATAGTAGGAAGTAATAATTCGAAGTATTCTAAAGTTGCTTTCTTTGAATGATTGCCGTCGAAATAGATGAGTTTCCAGTGTTCAGGATTTAGTGAGCAGTTGGTTAAATAACTTGAAAATTCAGTATTTACCGATTCGATGTTATTGAAATTGAATTTTTGAAATTGAGATTGCGCTTGTTTTAATGTGTTTGGACAACCTTCTAAAGTAGTTATTTTTGTTTTTTTATTTCCAAAAACCAAAGCAGAAGTAGCTAATCCTAATGAAGTTCCAATTTCTAAAATATTATTTGGTTGAAAATATCTTACAATTCGAAATAACAACTCAGCTCTTTTTTTAGATATGCCCGCATTCTTAGCTATGGCTGAAACTTTTCTATGATTGGATTTAAAAACTCTTGACCCAGCACCAAAATCGGTTACTTCAATTATGTTGTGGTTTTGTAATAAGCTATTTCGGAACTCTTTTAAAAGTTTGTATTCAGGATAGTTGGTTTTGTCGTAAAAACATTTGGTAACTAAACTAAATACAAAAGGAGAGTGGACTCCATGTTGATTGGTGGAGTTTTTTAAGAAATTCAGATAGGATTTTAAGATGGCTGACATTTATAATTGCTTAAAATTTATATCCAATGCGAAGCCCAAAAGCAATGTTTTCTCCTTTGCCCGATGCCTTTTCTTCGTCATTAAATCTTATAAAACCATGAATGTCGTCGTCTTCAACGTGTCCTAAGCTTTCATTATAGGTTCTGTCGAAATTTTTAATATTTCTTTTAAGAGCACCAATATAAAGATAAGGTTCTAGAATAAGATTGTTTATTGGAATTTGATATCCGAAACACAAATTAATTCCATAAACTTCTTTTTTGATTCCATAATCATCAATTATCTTATTTGTGTTATTATCATAACTATTTTGATCAGGAAAATAGTAAAATCGTTCATTGTAATTGTTTTTTCTGTAGAAAGCTTGTATTCCGGTATATAATCCATCTGATTTTCTTTTTTTTGTATTATCTTTTTTAAGATAGTTAAAAAGATAAAAACGACCTTCTGTAATTAATCTAAAACCAGAATTGTCAACAGAAAGTGTATCTGCATTGTTTCTAAAACTATAGGCTTGAATTCCGGCTTCGGTTTGAATACTGAAATATGGTTTTATTTTTCGCTCGACTGCAAATTGGATAGTGGGGAAAGAAAAACCATCAATTAATGCTGTTGCATTGATTTTAGCGATCCATTTTTTTTCCAATATTGATGTTTGCTCTGTTTGAGCAATAAGATTTAAGCTTGTTAACGAAATAAAAAATAAAAGAATAAGTTTTTTCATAAAGGTTTTTATAAACGTACTAATTTCCCTCCATTTTTGCGCTTAACTCAAACCATCGTTCCTCTTTCTCTTCCATTTTTTTGATGATGTTCTGCAATTCGTTAGCTTTCTTTTCAATATCTGCATCGGATAATTTTCCATCAGAAAACAATTGCTCGATTTCTTTTTTCTTCTGCTCTAAATCCTTGATTTCGCGTTCTATTTTTTGAAATTCTTTCTGTTCGTTAAAGGATAGGCCAGAAGTCGAAGGATTATTTTGTTTCCAGTTTACTTTTTCCTTAGGTTCTTCTTTTACAGGCTCAACGCTATCTTCATAAGCTCTGAAATCAGAATAGTTGCCTGGGAAATTTTCAATTTCACCTTCGCCTCTAAATACAAACAAATTATCCACGATTTTATCCATGAAATAACGGTCATGAGAAACCACTAGTAAGCATCCAGGATAGTCTAAAAGGAAACTTTCAAGAACATTTAATGTTACAATATCCAAATCATTGGTTGGTTCATCCAGAATTAAGAAATTTGGGTTTTGGATTAAAACCGTACACAAATACAAACGTTTCAATTCGCCACCACTCAGTTTTTCTACGTAATCGTATTGTTTTTTAGAATCGAATAAAAAGCGTTCCAAAAGTTGTGAAGCAGAAATAATTCGTCCTTTAGCTAATGGTATATATTCTCCGTATTCTTTTATAATGTCGATTACGCGCTGACCTGGTTTAGGATCTATACCGCTTTGTGTGTAATAACCTATTTTGATGGTCTCTCCTTTAATTACTTTTCCGCTATCCAAAGGAATGGTTCCAGTAAGTAAATTAAGGAAGGTTGATTTTCCGGTACCGTTTTTACCAATGATGCCAATGCGTTCGCCACGTTGGAAATCGAAACTGAAATCATTAAGAATGATTTTGTCTTTGAATTTTTTAGAGATTTTATGAAGCTCGATGATTTTGGTTCCCATACGCTCCATATTAATTTCCAATTCCACAACATTTTCCTTGCGTCGGCTTTGTGCTTTTTCTTTGATAACATAGAAGTCGTCTTGGCGTGACTTTGACTTGGTGGTACGTGCTTTGGGTTGGCGACGCATCCATTCCAATTCTTTTACGAATAAGTTTTTGGCTTTATCAATGCTGGCATTTTCTGAAGTAATACGTTCTTCTTTCTTCTCTAAATAGTAAGAATAGTTTCCTTTGTATTGGTATAATTTTCCGTTGTCTAATTCGATAATTTCATTACAAACTCGCTCTAAAAAGAAGCGGTCGTGCGTTACCATGAACAAGGTGATGTTTTCTTTGGCAAAATAACTTTCCAGCCATTCAATCATTTCAAGATCCAAGTGGTTGGTTGGCTCATCTAGAATGAGTAAATCAGGACGATTTATCAAAATAATAGCTAACGATAAACGCTTTTTTTGTCCACCAGAAAGGTTCTTAACTTTTAGTTTGAAATCTTCCAATTTCAGTTTGAATAAAATCTGTTTGAATTGTGTTTCAAAATCCCAGGCATTGTGGCGGTCCATGTCGTCAAAAGCTTTTTGGTAAGCTTCTTCATCTTCTGGATTTTCTAATGCTTTTTCATATTTTTCAATAACTTTCAAGACTTCATTGTCTGAAGCAAATATGCTTTCTTCAATAGTTAATTCGTCTTGTAGATTATGATCTTGTGACAAGAAAGCCATTTTGATATCTTTACGTACAACCACCTGTCCGGTATCCGGTTCATCTTCACCATTGATGATTTTCATGATGCAGGTTTTGCCTGATCCATTCTTGGCAATGAAGGCTATTTTTTGGTCTTTGTTGATTCCGAATGAGATATTCTCAAACAAAGTGCGTTCGCCAAAAGACTTCGATATATTTTCTACTGATAAGTAATTCACTTTGGTAATTTTTTTGCAAAAGTAATCTTTTGTATTGAGTTAATTAAGAGGAAATAAAAAAGCTGCCTAAAAAGACAGCTTTACTATTATTTGATGACATCAACTTCCAGATGACTATCGTTAAAAACTTTGATAAAGGCTTTTGTGTAATCTTCTTTGTTGGCCAGATACTGGTTTTCTAAAAACTTTTGCGGGTTGACAGCCATTAAAGGATACCAGGTACTTTGTACTTGAATTTGAATTTTATGTCCTTTTTTGAAGGTGTGTAACACATCTTGTAAACGGAATTTTACTGCAGTTGATTGATTAGGTGTTAACGCTTCTGGTTTTTCAAAACTATTTCTAAAACGAGCAGGCATGATTTCACTGCGAACCATTTGGTGGTAATTAGCATATACTACGTTAGGTTTGTCTTTATTCTCAGGTTCGTCAGCTGGGTAAATATCTATTAGTTTTACCACAAAATCGGCGTCTGATGAAGAGGAAGCGATATCTAAAATAGCATTTATTTCTCCTCCTAAAGTCAGGTCTTCGGTCAAATATTCAGTAGTAAAAGTCAATACATCAGGACGGTTTGCAGTAAAACGCTGGTCTTCCGACATATAATTTCTTGGTGTGAAACCGTTCATTTCAGAATAAATCATAGTACTTGGAACAGGTTTGTTAGGGTCGCTGTAGTATTCTGAAAAACCGTTAATATCAGACTTTGTATTGGTCAGTTTTCCGTTTTCTGTTAAGAAAAAATTTACTTTTTTAGATTCTTTTGGAGGCCAGCTTGTAAATTCATTCCATACTTTTTTTCCCGTATCAAACATATAAGCTTCAGGTAAAGAAACTGGAGTTTTTGAATTGTCTTTTAAATAATGGTAAAAGAATTTTCGTTCTACATTTTTCTGAAAATGGGTAGTTATGCTATCTCCAAAATAGATATCGTTATGGAAATGTTTTCCTTTTTCAAGAGCCCAGCCACCATGAGAAAATGGCCCCATTACAATTGTATTTTGTGTTTTAGGGTTGTTTTTCTCTAATGTTTTGTAAATGTTCAGCGGTCCGGTTAAATCTTCTGCATCATACCATCCGCCAACAGTCATGACAGCATGTTTAACGTTTTTAAGATGAGGCAGTAGGTTTCTTTTTTTCCAGAAATCATCATAACTCGGATGATTAACAACTTCCTGCATAAAAAAGTTGTCCTTGTAATATTTGTCAACAGCTTCTTTAAGAGTGCCTATTCCTTTATAAAAAACAGAACCGTCTTTTGATGTGGGTTTGATCATTTGGTTTTCATACCAGTGCTGACTTGTTGCAGTTGTTTTCTGCACTCCAAAAACAGGGAAAGTTCTAAAATAACTCATTAAAAATGCACCATTATGGTGAAAATCATCAAAAAAGAAATCGGATATTGGCGCTTGTGGTGAAGAGGCAACTAATGCCGGATGATTAGCTAATGTTCCTACGGCAGTATAGAATCCAGGATAAGAAATGCCGTATTGACCTGCTTTTCCGTTGTTGTTGGCAATGTTTTTGATTAGCCAGTCTATAGTGTCGAAAGTATCAGTACTTTCATCAATATCTTTTTTTGTTTTATGATCCACTTGTGGCGTCATATTGGTGAAAGTACCCTCACTCATGTATCGCCCTCTGACGTCTTGAAAAACAAAAATATATTTATCTTTTTCTATGAATTTGTTGTACGCTAAATACTCCGGGAATTTATCTTCTCCGTAGGGTTCAATACTATAACAAGTTCTTGTCATTAGAAAAGGATATTTGTTTTTGGTAGAAATATCTTTCGGGATATAGATGCTTGTAAAAAGTTTAACACCATCTCTCATGGTTATATAAAGTTCTTTCTTGGTGTATTCTTTTTCCAGGTTCGTCTGTGAGAATGTATTAAAAGAAAATAAAAAGAGTAAAAATTGAAGAGTTAATTTCATTTTGAATTTTTTTTCGAATTTACTAAAAAATAAAAAATATCAAGATTTAGTACTGAGTTAATTTCTGAATTTACGTGTTAATAGTTATTTTCGCAATATGCAACTCTCAGTAATCATCCTAAACTATAATGTCCGCTACTTTTTAGAACAATGTGTTTTAAGTGTTCAAAAAGCACTTGGAGGTATTGAGGGGGAAATTATTGTAGTGGATAATTTTTCTGAGGATGATAGTTGTCAAATGATGAGAAGCCGGTTTCCTGATGTAAAACTGATTGAAAACAAAGAAAACTTTGGTTTTCCTAAAGGAAATAATATTGGTGCAGCAGAAGCCAAAGGAGAATATATTTGTATTCTTAATCCTGATACCGTAGTAGCTGAAGATACTTTTTTAAAAATACTGAAAAGCGAAAACTGGAAACCTGCCACCGGAATAATAGGTTGTAAGCTCATTGACGGAACCGGGAATTTTTTGCCGGAATGTAAACGTGGCGTACCAAATCCCTGGGTGGCATTTACCAAAATTTTCAGTTTGTATAAATTGTTTCCTAAGACATCTTTATTTAATCAATACTATGCACAACATTTATCTGAAAATGAATCAGGTGAAGTTGATATTCTCGTGGGAGCTTTTATGGTGATGAAACGTGATTTGTATTTGCAGGTTGGTGGATTTGATGAAAACTGTTTTATGTACTCTGATGATATCGATTTAAGTTATCTGATAAAAAAAGCGGGTTATCAAAATTATTATTTCCATGAGACCAGTGTAATACATTATAAAGGGGAAAGTACCGTTAGAGATGAGAAGTATGTAGAGCGGTTTAGGGAGGCAATGCGGTTCTTCTATAAAAAGCATTTTGGAGGTTCCTGGATTTTTGATGTTTTTATGAAAATTGGAGCTTTTGCATTTGCATTGTTTAAAAAAAGTCAGCAAAAGCAAATTTATTATCAGGTAGATGAGTATGTTTTGATGTCAAAAGATGAAAAATTGTATCGGCATTTAATGAAAGTCTTACAAAAAAATATAGTGAACGTTACAGATATTTCTCAAAATCCGTTATTTTCGCAAACAAATAACTTAAAAAGGCATACCGAATTTATATTGGATAACAATAGTTTTTCTTTTAAAGAAATCATTGCTTTTTTAGAAAAAAATAAAAATAAAGGCTTTACCTTTAAGATTCTTCCAATGGATTCTAAATTTATGCTGGGAAGTAATAGTAGTAATGACAAGGGTGAAGTAGTAAAAGTTGATTAAAATTATATTTTGTAAAATTTTTAATCAAAATAATTAGTAATTTCGCAATCTAAATACGAAAACACAACTTTAGTTTAAAAATATGGCAAAGTTTGAATTGAAATTACCTAAAATGGGTGAAAGTGTTGCTGAAGCAACAGTTACAAACTGGTTAAAAAATGTAGGCGACAAAATTGAAATGGACGAAGCAGTGCTTGAAATTGCTACCGATAAAGTAGATAGCGAAGTGCCAAGTGAGGTTTCAGGAACATTAGTTGAAATTTTATTCCAAAAAGACGATGTAGTTCAGGTTGGTCAGACTATTGCAATCATTGAAACTGAAGGTGGTGCGGTAGAGTCGGCCCCTAAAGCAACTGTTGTGGCATCAGAAACTTCGACTCCGGTTGCTGAAGTGGCTAAAACTGTTGAAACTGCAAAAGAAATCGCAGCTCCTGCTGATTTTTCTTCGTCTGATAAATTCTTTTCACCATTAGTGAAAAACATCGCAGCTGCCGAAGGTGTTTCTTTAGCAGAATTGGAATCAATTACAGGTTCAGGGAAAGATGGAAGAGTAAATAAAGAAGATATCTTAAATTATATAAAAAATAGAGGAAGTAAGTCTGCAACGGCTGTGTCAGAAGCTCCAAAAGCAGTTCCGGCTCCGGTTCAAACATCAACTCAGGCAGTTCCCGTATCTGTAAACGGTGCTGATGAAATTGTGGAAATGGACAGAATGCGTAAGCTTATCTCTAAATACATGGTGGAATCTGTTCAGACTTCCGCTCACGTGCAGTCATTCATTGAAGTTGATGTGACAAACATCGTAAAATGGAGAGATAAAGTGAAAAATGCTTTCGAAAAAAGAGAAGGAGAAAAATTAACTTTTACCCCAATCTTTATGGAGGCAGTTGCAAAAGCTTTAAGAGATTTTCCTGGAATGAATATTTCGGTAGAAGGTGATTATATCATTAAAAAGAAAAATATCAATTTGGGTATGGCTGCGGCGTTGCCAAACGGGAATTTAATTGTGCCTGTAATTAAAAATGCAGACCAATTAAACTTAGTAGGAATGGCTAAAGCGGTTAATGATTTAGGAAACCGTGCTAAAGCCGGGAAATTGAAACCGGATGATACACAAGGAGGAACATATACAGTAACAAATGTGGGTACTTTTGGTTCTGTATTTGGAACACCAATTATCAATCAGCCACAAGTAGGTATTTTGGCTTTAGGTGCTATTAGAAAAGTGCCTGCAGTTATTGAAACGCCTGAAGGAGATTTTATAGGAATTCGTCAAAAGATGTTCTTATCACACTCTTATGATCATAGAGTTGTTGATGGAGCTTTAGGAGGAAGCTTTGTAAAACGAGTTGCTGACTATCTTGAGGCTTGGGATATTAACAGAGATATTTAAAATGAATAATTTTTAAATAATAAACCCGACAGTTTTTAAACCAGTCGGGTTTTTTTATATTTGCTTTACAAACTAAACTAATTAATGGAATTAAAACTAAATAGACCAATCTGCTTTTTTGATCTTGAAACTACGGGTACAGACATTACTAAAGACCGGATAGTGGAAATTGCGATCATAAAAGTATATCCTAACGGAAATAAGGAAAGTAAAACATGGTTGGTAAATCCTACTATTCCTATTCCGTATCAGGCAACTGCAATACATGGAATTTCTAATGAAAAAGTAGCTAATGAGCCTACATTTTCAGAATTGGCTCCTATGGTTCACAGTATGATAAAAGATTCTGATTTGGCAGGATTTAATTCTGACCGATTTGATATTCCTTTATTAGCGGAAGAGCTTTTGCGTGCCGAAGTTGATTTTGACATGAAAAATAGGGTTTCAGTAGATGTGCAGACTATTTTTCATAAAAAAGAAGAACGTACTTTGGGTGCTGCTTTTAAATTTTACTGTGGGGAATCGCTTGAAAACGCTCATAGTGCAGAAGCTGATACTCATGCTACGTATGAAATCTTAAAAGCACAACTGGACCGTTATCCTGATTTGGAAAATGACATGAAATCATTGTCGGAGTTCACTACCAGAAAGAAATCGGTTGATTTTGCGGGTTTCATAGCTTTCAACGAAGATGGTCAGGAATTCTTCACATTTGGTAAGCATAAAGGAGCTTTAGTGGAAGATGTTTTTGATAGAGAACCAGGGTATTTTGGCTGGATTCAAAATGCTGATTTTCCTCTTTATACTAAAAAAGTACTTACGGCAATCAAATTGAGAAAGTTGAATACAAAACAGTAACTTCGAGAACCTCAGTTACCGTTTAGTAAATTCCATTTTAAAATTTGTTGGCTGAGGTTCTCAGACATGTTGGCTGAGGCTCTCGAAGCCAACTATTAATGAAGAAAATAAAATGAAAATAATCTGTATAGGTCGCAATTATGTAGACCATATTTCTGAATTAAATAATGAACGTCCAAGTGAACCGGTAATTTTTATGAAGCCGGATACTGCAATTTTACCAAAACAATTTCCTTTTGTTTTGCCTGAATTCAGTAATGATGTGCATCACGAAGTGGAAATTTTGGTTAAGATTAATAAAGTCGGTAAATATATTGATGCCAAATTTGCTCACAAATACTACGACGAAATTGGATTGGGAATCGATTTTACGGCTCGTGACTTACAGGGTAAACTAAAAGAAAAAGGACTGCCTTGGGAAAAAGCAAAAGCTTTTGACGGTTCAGCGGTTATAGGTGACTTTTTATCGAAAAAAGATTTTAGTTCGCTTGAAAATCTTAATTTTGAGTTAAGAAACAACTCCCAAACTGTTCAAAAAGGCAATACGAATCAAATGTTGTGGAATATAGACGAAATTATCGCTTGTGTTTCACAATATTTTACACTTAAAACAGGTGATATTATTTTTACAGGAACTCCTGCTGGTGTGGCAAAAGTAAATCCTGAAGATGTTTTGGAAGGATTTATAGAAGATAAACAACTATTTAAGATTCAGGTTAAATAATGGCAATACACTATAATTTAGCAAAAGTATATGCGATTTCTGACGACGACGAGGATTTCGTACGTCAAATTATAACGCTTTTTGTGGAAGAAGTTCCGGGGGACGTAAAGCAAATGAAAGAAGGTATTAAAGAGAAGGATTATGCGAAAGCGTATGGTTTTGCGCATAAGACTAAACCGACTCTGGATTTGCTGGGAATGGATGCTGCAAAAGATGAAATACTTCAAATCGAGCAATGGACTCGTGATAAAGGCAAGAAAAAAGAAATCAAAGAAGTTTACAAAAGCTTAAAAGGGCGTATTGATGCTGCTCTTGATGAGGTGAAGAAAGATTTCAATGTATAAGTGTCTTTAGGTGAATTCTAAAATCTAATATCTAAAATTTAATGAACGCAGCTATTGTAACTATAGGTGATGAAATCCTTATTGGTCAGATTGTAGATACTAATTCGGGTTTTATTGCTAAGGCATTGGAGAAAATTGGTATTCGGGTTCATGAAATGCTTTCGGTTTCTGATGAAAAACAGCATATCTTAAATACACTTGCGAGCCTTCAGAACAAAGTGGATTTGGTTGTGATTACAGGTGGGTTAGGACCTACAAAAGATGATATTACCAAAAAAACTTTGTGTGAATACATGGATGATACTTTGGTTTACAATAATGAGGTATTGGCTCATGTGACTGAATTGATTGAGGCATATTTTAAGAGACCGATAACTCAGGTTAATAAAGATCAGGCCTTGGTGCCTTCAAGGTGCGAAGTGCTTTTTAATAGGGTAGGTACTGCTCCGGGAATGTGGATGGAAAAAGAGAATACTATTTTTATTTCCCTGCCCGGCGTTCCTTATGAGATGAAGTATTTGGTTGAAAACGAGATAGTATCTCGTTTAATTGAGAAATTCGACCGCCCTTATATTATTCACAAAACGTTACTGACTTATGGAGTAGGTGAAAGCTTGTTGGCTGAACGGATTGAAGATTGGGAAGATAATCTGCCTGGATTTATAAAGCTGGCATATCTGCCAAATCAAGGAAGTGTTCGCCTGCGCCTGACAGCTCGCGGTACAGATGAAAAAGTACTTCAGGATGCAGTTGAGGCCGAAATTGAAAAATTGCAGCCACAAATTCAGGATTGTTTAGTAGGTTTTGAGGAAGAAGATACTTTAGAAGTTGTGTTGGGAAGACTGATGACGAAAAAAAAGTTAACCATTGCAACGGCTGAAAGCTGTACAGGGGGAAAAATAGCATCATTGCTTGCTTCTGTCCCGGGCGCTTCAGTGTATTTTAAAGGAAGTGTGGTGAGCTATGCCACTCAGGTCAAAGAAGATATTTTGAAAATTCCTTCAGAGATTATTCAAAAATATTCTGTCGTAAGTGCTGAAGTTGCTCAGGTCATGGCGCTAAATGCTCAAAAACTTTTTAATGTAGATTATGTAATTGCCGTAACAGGAAATGCAGGACCTTCAAAAGGAGAAGCAGATGCTGAAGTTGGTACTGTTTTTATAAGTGTAGCTACGCCGCAAGGTGTTTTTACTGAAGAGTTTAATTTTGGCCAGCCCCGTGAAAAAGTAATTGACAGGGCTGTGAATAAAGGAATGGAGCTCGTTTATAAAGAAATTTTAAAAAACTAATAAAAATATTTTGCTTAATCGTTTTATTTTTTGTTACTTTGCACCCTGATTTTGAATAACGATAAAAGATAAGATAATGTCAAGAGTTTGTGACCTTACAGGAAAAAGAGCGATGGTAGGAAACAACGTTTCTCACGCTATGAACAAGACAAAGAGAAAATTCTCTGTTAACTTGGTTAAAAAACGTTTTTACCTTCCTGAAGAAGATAGATGGATTACTTTAAGAGTAGCTGCTTCTACTATTAAAACGATTAATAAAAACGGAATTTCAGCTGTGTTGAAACAAGCACAGGCTAACGGATTAATTAAATAATCTATTCCTAAATAAATATATATCAAGATGGCAAAGAAAGGAAATAGAATCCAAGTAATTTTAGAATGTACAGAGCACAAAACTTCTGGTGTAGCTGGAACGTCTCGTTACATTACAACTAAAAATAAAAAGAACACTCCGGATAGATTGGAAATTAAAAAATTCAACCCTATCTTAAAAAGAGTGACTGTTCATAAAGAAATTAAATAATTAGAAGTTTTTTATAAAATTTCAGTAAATAGTATAAGTCATGGCAAAGAAAACCGTTGCAACCTTACAAACAGCTTCTAAGAGATTATCAAAAGCTATTAAAATGGTAAAATCTCCTAAAACTGGCGCTTACACTTTTGTTGAGGCTATCATGTCTCCAGAAGAAGTTGATGAATTTCTAAAAAAGAAATAATTTTATCTATTCAATATAACTGAGCTACTTTCTTTAGGAAGTAGCTTTTTTATTTTATATTTGCTCGGATTTTCGACCAACCAATTTTATAATTTTTTAATTCATCATTAAAAATGAATTTCTTTAAAAAAATATTTTCTTCTGATAAAAAAGAGACTTTAGATAAAGGACTTGAAAAATCAAGTACTTCCTTTTTATCTAAGCTGACCAAGGCTGTTGCGGGTAAATCTAAAGTTGATGATGACGTATTGGATAACCTTGAAGAAGTATTGGTTACTTCTGATGTAGGTGTGAATACAACCTTGAAAATTATTGAGCGTATTGAGGAACGTGTTTCTAAAGATAAATATTTAGGAACTGAGGAGCTGAATAAAATTCTTCGTGAGGAAATAGCCAGCTTACTTTCCGAAACAAATACCGGTGAAGAAACAGAATTCACTATTCCTGCCAACAAGAAGCCGTATGTAATTATGGTGGTTGGGGTAAATGGTGTTGGAAAGACTACAACCATAGGCAAATTGGCAAACCAGTTTAAAAAAGCCGGATATAAAGTTGTTTTAGGGGCAGCCGATACTTTCCGTGCGGCAGCTATTGACCAATTGCAAATTTGGGCTGATAGAGTAGGTGTACCAATTGTAAGACAGCAAATGGGCAGTGATCCTGCTTCGGTAGCGTTTGATACTTTGCAGAGTGCTGTGGCACAAGATGCAGATGTTGTTATTATTGATACTGCCGGGCGATTACACAATAAAGTTGGTTTAATGAACGAGCTTACCAAAGTGAAGCGTGTAATGCAGAAAGTGATTGGAGATGCGCCACATGATGTTTTATTGGTTTTAGACGGATCAACAGGGCAAAATGCTTTCGAACAGGCAAAGGAGTTTACTGCGGCTACTGAAGTAACTTGTCTGGCAGTTACAAAGCTTGACGGAACCGCAAAAGGAGGTGTGGTAATAGGTATTTCCGACCAATTCCAGATTCCGGTAAAATATATTGGTGTAGGTGAAGGAATTAACGACCTTCAAGTGTTTAATAAATACGAATTCGTAGATTCATTCTTTAAATAATATGCAAAGTTTTAAAGCCTTTCATTTTTTCTTATTTGCCACTTCTGCTTTGTTGCTGGCACAGACAGTAAAAAACATTTATGTGTCAATTGGTTTTTACGGATTAGCTTTAGTATTGTATATTTTAGCCTGGATAAAGTTTAATAAAGAGAAGAAACTGTAAAATCTAAAAATAAAAAAAGGGCCATTCAAATTTGAATGGCTCTTTTTTTATACAGCACCTAAAGTGTATAATTGTTCCATGGTAGGGGTTTTGCTGCCTCCTTTAGGTTCTAATGTTATACCAAAAGCTTCAGCATCACTGGTTGTGTTAACTTCAAATATTTTGATGTCATTATTTGTAAAATCCGATAAAAGTCCAATGCTCGTCGGGGTTAAAGCAGGTTTTAATTTTAATGACCATATTTGATATTCTTTTCCGCTTGGCGGTTCCGGTAAGCCGGAGGCATCAATATATACTTTTTGTGTTTTTTTATTCCAATAGACTTTAGCCGAAGCTTTTGGCGCTGCTGTTTGTCCCGCCAGGGATACTATAGTAGTTTGATTATCAGTAATCGCATCAAGATATTCTAAAAATTTTTCGTTTTCATTTTTCGAACTAACTACTATTTCATTCAATTTTTTATTGTTTTCTTTCAGCTCTGCTTGTTGTTGGTACTGATAACCTATGAAAACTAAAAACACCGCGGCCGCCGCCCATCCGATATATCGCGATATAGCTACTGTTTTAGTCGTAGACTTGTAATTTGTATCAAAGTTATTCCCGTGTTTTATTTCAAGCTTATTTTTTATCTTTTCAAAGTTTTGTGAGGATAAAAATGGTGAAAAACTTGTAGATAATGATGATATAGATTTTTCTATTGATAAAATTTCTTCCTCAACTTCTTTATTCGTCTTTGATAGTTCATAAATTTCTTGATTTTGTTTTTCATCAAGTAATCCATAAACATAAAGTTCTAATATTCCGGATTCTATATATTCTTTACTGTTCATTATATTTTTAAAAAAGCCCTTAAATCGTTAATACAATTCCTGTTTTGAGTTTTTACTGTTCCTAATGGTATTTCTAATTCCTCAGAAGCCTCTTGTTGTGTATATCCTTTAAAAAACAGTAAATCGATTAAAGCAATGCATTTGGGTTTTAGTTTTTTTATAAATTCCTGAATGCCAATGGCTTCTATTTTAAAAAGTGATTTATTGCTTTCATCAAAGAGATGTACGAAATTATCGGTAGTTAGGTTTTTTTTATTGTTGTTAAAGTTTTTAGAACGTAATTTATCTATAGCTGTATTTCTGGCTATGTTGATTACCCAAGTATAAAAACGGCCTTTGGATTCATGGTAAGTATCCATGTTTTTCCAAATTTTGATAAAAACTTCCTGAAGTATATCTTCTGCTTCTTCTCTATTATTTATAATATTAGTAATCACTGCAAAAAGACTTTTTGCATACATATCGTATAAAATTGAATATGCCCTGTCGTCTTTTTTTTGGAGTAATACAACTATTTCTTCCTGGCTCATATTTGGATTATGAATACTTATACATCTGTAAATATAGCACAAAATCAAATGATTAATATTTTTTTTTAAAAAACATTACTTTTTTAAAACCATGGTTGAAGTATTTACGTAAGTGTTATTATAAATCATTAAAAAACAAAAAAATGAAAAACACAAAATTGTATTTAGGTTTATCTCTGGTAATTGCAACAGGCTTGTTGTTAATTGCTGCAGATCATGCTGACGCACCGGCAGTAACAGGAAACGGTAATGATATTACTGATGTGTATGCTTTTCAGGGGCAGGATAGCAACAACATGGTATTTGTCATTAATAGTCAAGGACTTTTAAGCCCAAATGCTACGGCTACGGCAGCATTCAGCGAAAATGTTTTGATGGAAGTTAACATCGACAATAATGGCGATAATGTTGAAGATTTAGTGATTCAAGCAATTAAAAAAGGTAGTAAAATGTATTTCTTTGGTCCGGTAGTTCCAGGAACAACTGGAACTTCCAGTACAATTAAAACTAACGCCGCTTCAGGAAGTGTTGATATTTCTAAGTATGGTCAATCACCTGTAATTGCTACTAAAAATGGAATGAAATTTTTTGCAGGACCTAGAGATGATCCATTCTTTTTTGATTTGAATCAGTATAAAGCTATTCTAGGTGGTACTGCATCAGGATTTAATGATCCTGGAACCGACACTTTTGCTGGGACTAATGTGCTTTCTACAATAGTTGAAATGCCTAAAACATTATTAGGAAATTCTTCTTCGATCAATGTATGGGTTGAAACTAAACAAAAACAATAATTCACATTTTAAAATATATACTTATGAAATCAAATATTTATAAAATCACGACAGTTCTTTTTTTTGCGACTTTTTTATTCGTTAGTTGTAATGATGATGATTCAATGAGTTATGATCCTGATTTTTCAGGAACATACATGCAAAAAGATCAAATGGCTAGACCTGCAATAAATACAGTTTTTATCGAATCTGGTTCGCCTAAAGATAATTTCAATATGACAATTCCTTCTTCAATGGCTTCAAGTTATCAAACAGTATTTAAAAACCGACTGTTGGCTCTAAATTCTGGTTATACAACCAATGCTCTAGGACAAAATGCAGATCAATTTACAGGTTTGTTAGCAACAGATGTTTTAAATGTAAGCAAATCAGGTAAGACAACTTTTTTTGATGGAACAAATGTATTAACAGGTAGAGCACTTGCTGATGATGTAATTGATGTAGAATTATTATTAATTTTTGGAGGGCCATCTGGAACGTCTAATTCAGGTTTAACATCTGATAATGTTGATGTAAATGATAAAGCTTTCTTATCGAGTTTCCCATACTTAGCTTCTGCTTGGTAAAAGCTTTAAAGAGCATGCTTAATTAGCATGCTCTTTAAATTTTCAAACTTTAAATTTTAATCTATGAAATCAGGTTTTGTCTTTTTTAGTGTCTTTTTACTATTCATCATTGGATGTAATAAAGAAAATAGTAATGTTATGAATTCTTCTGATTATAATTCTTTTTTAGAATTAAAAGATAATAACACAATTGATTTTGCTCAAAAAGAAATTCTTTTTTGGGAACAAAAATTTAAAAATGCCCCAACTCAAATAAACTATTTAAATATTATAGCGTCTAACTATACAGTACTTTTCGAACAAACCGGAAAAATAAAATATTTGTATAAAGCAGAAAATTATCTCTTTGAGTCTTGTGAAAGACTTAATTATTCTGATGCATCATCTATAAGAGCTTTAGCCCGAAATTATATAACACAACACAGATTTAGTGAAGCATTACTTTTAGCGCAAAAAGCGTTGAAGACAAAAAGTAAAATTACCGAGACACACAAACTTTTATTTGATATTCAAATGGAGTTAGGTGATTATAAAAGTGCTCATAAAAGTTTAAAGCAAATTTATAATATGGATGATTTTGATTATTTGATTCGTTTAGCAAAATGGAGCGATTATAAAGGTAATCTTGATTCTGCGATTTCAATGATGGAAAAAGCGACTTCAATTGCGTTAAAGTGGAATAATAAAAAAATAATAGCTTGGTCGTATTCTAATTTAGGAGATATGTATGGTCATGCCGGTAAAATTGAAAAGGCATACAATTACTATCTTAGAGCGCTTCAAATTGAACCTAATAATTTTTATTCCTTAAAAGGTTTGGCTTGGATTGCTTTTTCTCATGAGCAAAATACAAAAGAAGCAAAACGAATTATTGAAAATATTTCTAAACGACATAATTCCCCCGATTTTTATTTGTTAAAGGCAGAGATTGCCGAATTTGAGAAGGATTACGATCGCCAAGAACAATATTTGAAAGACTATTTTAAAATGCTTGTTAAAGAGGATTATGGGGTTATGTATAATTCGTATAACGCTTTATTGTTCTCCAAAAAAAAAGATACACATTCATTCGCTTTTTCCATTGCTACTAATGAAGTAAAAAGCAGACCAACACCCCAATCTTATGATTTGTTAGCTTGGGCTTACTTTAAAAAAGGTGATCATAAAAAAGCTCTTGACATAGCTCAAAAATTTGTAGCCAACAAAACTTTTGAGCCTGAAGTTCTATATCATTTAGCAAATATTTATAAAGCCAATGATATGCCAAATGAAGTAGCGCCAATTAAAGAAGAATTAGAAGCAAGTGTTTTTGAGTTAGGACCTAATATGAAAAACAAAATTCAGTATTTATAATGAAACATTTATTAAGTATAGTTTTTATTTTATTTGTAACTGAAGTCCATTCTCAAATGCAAAAAGGTATAGTTTTGGATTCATTAGGTTACCCAGTTGAAAGCGCTTATTTGGTGAATGCCAAAAATAATAAACATGCACATTCTGATGAAACAGGAAATTTTATAATAGAAAATACCAGTTCAAATGATGAGATACTTGTTTCAGCTTTGGGTTTTAAAAAGAAGACATACTTAGTAGATAAGGTAAATGATTTTAAAATTATTTTAACTCCAGATGTATATCGATTAGACGAAGTAACTATTTCTTCTAAAGTAAATGTTTTGAATGAAATAGCAAGGATAGATTTGCAAACGTCACCTGTAAAATCATCTCAGGAAATTTTAAGAAAAGTTCCAGGACTATTTATTGGACAACATGCTGGTGGTGGGAAAGCCGATCAGATTTTTCTTCGAGGTTTTGATATTGATCATGGAACTGATATAGCTATATCTGTCGATGGAATGCCTGTTAATATGGTTTCCCATGCTCATGGTCAGGGGTATGCCGATTTACATTTTGTGATTCCGGAGACTATTGATAAAATTGATTTTGGAAAAGGAAGTTATTATGCTAATAAAGGTGATTTTGCTACAGCAGGATACGTTTCATTTAAAACAAAAGAGTATTTAGATAAGAGTTTTATAAGTGCAGAAATAGGACAGTTTAACACCCTAAGAACCGTTGGAGCTTTCAATTTACTGGATCAAAAATCGAAAGACAAAGCATATTTCGCTACGGAGTATGTTTTAACTGACGGACCTTTTGATTCGCCTCAAAATTTTAAAAGAATTAATATATTAGGAAAATATACAACGAATTTGTCTAACGCAGGAAAAGTATCTTTTTTTGCTTCAAGATTTAGTAGTAAATGGGATGCTTCAGGACAAATCCCACAACGATTAGTAGACAATGGAACTATCTCGCGTTTTGGTGCTGTTGATGATACTGAAGGAGGAATTACTTCAAGAACTAATTTTAATGTTAGTTTACTAAAACCTTTAACAGAAAAGACAAATATCAATGCAAATGTTTTTTATTCGAATTATCAATTTGAATTATACTCTAATTTTACATTCTTTCTTGAAGATCCAGTAAATGGAGATCAAATACGACAAAAAGAAAATAGAGATATTTATGGTTTGAATGCTGAATTAAGCCATAAAATGAATGGGAGTCAATTGCAATTCGGATTTGGATTTAGAGCAGATGAAACTATAGATTCTGAATTATCTCATACCAAAAACAGACAGCAAACTCTCGAAAGAATTAAACTGGGAGATATTAACCAAACTAATATTTTTTCCTATTTGAATGCCGAATTTAATTTCGGAAAAATTAAGATAAATCCGTCTTTGCGCATTGATTTTTTTAAATTCAATTATCAGGATAAGTTAGTAGATACTTATAAAACACAATCAGAGGGTAAAGCAAAATTGTTGCCTAAACTAAATTTAATTTATGCTCAAAATAATAATTTTCAATTGTTTTTGAAATCAGGTTTCGGCTTTCATTCAAATGATGCCAGAGTTGTAGTTGAGCAAAATGGAAAGAAAATACTGCCAACCTCATTTGGCGCTGATTTAGGATTTGTCTATAAGCCATTGCCTAAATTAGTAGTAAATACCGCTTTATGGATGCTCGATTTACAACAGGAATTTGTTTATGTGGGTGATGCAGGAATCGTTGAACCAAGTGGTAAATCGGTTAGAAGAGGTATTGATCTAGGGATTCGATACCAATTGAATCAATATTTGTTTTTTGATGCTGATGCAAATTATACGTATGGAAGAAGTGTAAATGAACCTCAAGGTCAAAATTATATTCCTTTGGCACCTGATTTTACAACAACCGCGGGACTAAGCCTGAAAAATTATAAAAATTGGTCAGGAGGATTGCAATACCGTTATTTAAAATCTCGTCCTGCAAATGAAGATAATTCAATCGTTGCCAAAGGATATATGATGACTGATTTTAATCTGAATTACAAATGGAAAAATATGACTTATGGATTAACTATCGAAAACCTTTTCAATACGGAATGGAACGAAACGCAGTTTGCTACTGAATCACGCTTAGAGAATGAATCACAAAGTGTAGAAGAAATACACTTTACACCTGGAACTCCTTTTTTTATCAAAGGAAAAGTTGTTTATAGTTTTTGATATAGTGCAAATTTAAACCCTGAGTACTCCTCTAAAACCTCTGGCCGCATAATAGGATGAAGCGCCGTTGTGATAAATAAAAACAGTATCATAACGAAAATCAGCAAATAAAGCCCCTCCCAGCTTTCTGATGGCTTCAGGAGTTTTTATCCAGCAGGAGGTTTTAGCATCAAAAATACCCAGTTTTTGCAATTCTCTATATTGTGTTTCATCAAGTAATTCAATTCCCATGGCTTGTGCAGAATCTAGTGCCGAATTTTCGGGTTTGTGTTCTTTTCTGGAATCTAAGGCTTCGCGATCGTAGCAATAACTTCTACGTCCTTTAGGGGATTCAATACTACAATCGCAAAAAAGATATTCACCAGTTGTTTGATCTCGTCCTATAACATCAGGTTCACCACCAGTCTTTTCCATTTCATTGAGTGACCATAGCTTTTTAGGGTTTGCTTCAAGTTTTGCTTGTATGGCATCCCATTGTAAGTCATTATGACGAGAGTGGTTTTTTGTAAAGCGGTTTTTTAGTAGTATTATAAGTGCTTCTTTTTCTTCTACGGATAAATCGTTAGCCATGATTTGCTTTTATTTGATTTATACTAAAGTAGTAATTTATTTACAGATAGAAGTTGAATTGATTTAAGAGAAGATATTCTTATAAAAAAACGTTAGTTTTGCTGATTGTATTGCTTCAATATCTTCTCCAATTCTTTATATTCGCCTGATTGACCAAATTGCGAATCGTTATAACGTTCACCTATCATTTGGTGTTTCATGCAATTAAAATCAACTTTTGCCATACCAATTATATGGTTGTTTTTTCTGAAAATCAAAACATCTCTATATTCTGAACTGCAATTGTTTTTTTTAGGTTCTGAAGTTTCTCTGAAGGAAAACAAATGTGATATTTTTAAATGCATTTTGGTGTCAATAGTATCTTTTTTAAAATTAAGAATTTCCATGTTTTTTATAAACATTGTGTCTTTTATGGATACGGGTACATTACCTGTTACGATTTGTAATAATGCCTGTTCTTCTCTTGTTTTATTTGACTTTGTTATTATTGTATGAAGCTCTTCTTTTGTAATAGTAGGGCGGTAGTATTCTACTTTGTCAAAGTGAAAAAAGGGTAAATCAGTATTGGTTGCTGATTTTTTATTTTCATTGCAGGAAAATAGTAGTAATGATATAAGAAGAGCTGAGAAGTATTTCATTTTTAGTTTAGAGACTTGAATTAACTTATTGATAATTAGTTAGATTTTGTTTTGCTGAATAGAGATTAAATCCTTTATTCCTGTAGTTTTAAGATGTAATTGATATTAATGTTTTAAAAAAACCTTAAATCTATTTAAGTAAATGAATTTAAGGTTTTTTGAGTTAATTAATTTTAAAATAGAAATTTTTAAATCCCATTTATAATTCCAATAAAATCATCTGCTTTTAATGCTGCACCGCCTATCAATCCACCGTCAACATCAGGTTGAGAGAAAATTTCTTTTGCATTATCTGGTTTTACACTACCTCCATAAAGAATTGATACATTTTCAGCAACTTCACTGCCATAACGCTCTAAAATTGTTTCTCTGATGAATTTATGCATTTCCTGAGCCTGTTCCGGTGAAGCAGTTTCGCCGGTACCAATAGCCCAAACTGGTTCATAAGCTAAAACTATGTTTTGCCAGTCTTTTTTATCTAAATGGAACAAAGTATCTTTTAATTGGTATTCTACCACATTAAAATGTTGTTTATCATGACGGTCTTTCAGTTCTTCACCAAAACAAAAAATGATTTTCATCTCATGTTTTAAAGCAGTATCAACTTTATTGGCTAATAAAGAATCTGTTTCGTGGAAATAAGCACGACGTTCTGAATGTCCTAAAATAACAGTTTTAATACCAATGCTTGTCAGCATATCTGCCGAGATTTCGCCTGTAAAAGCACCGCCTTCTGCCTGATGCATATTTTGTGCAACAACTTCAATTGCTGTTCCTTTTGTTTGATTAACAGCTTGTGCCAGATTTACAAACGTAGGTGCAATGATTATTTTTGCAGTTGTTTGCGGAACTTTTTGTAATAATTCGGCAATCAATTCTTGAGTTTGTAACGCATTTTTGTTCATCTTCCAGTTTCCGGCTACTATCTTTTGTCTCATTTCTTTATTTTTTTATGTCTTTCAAACTTTATTCAACCACTTAAATTAGTTCGCTAATCCTTTTAGTAATGCTTCTACTTTTTCATTATCTGTTTCAATAGCTCTATAAAGCTCAACTTTCCCTTTTTGGTTCAATACCATATAACGAGGAATCCAGTCTATACCAACAGCTTTACCAAAATCACCTTTCATGGTTTCACCCACATAGTACTGTTCGCCCACTAATTCATGTTTCTCAATACCAGCTTTCCATGCTTCAGGTGTTTTGTCAAATGAGATGAAAACAAAATCGGTAGTTGGATTTTCAGTTTGTAATTTCTTTACATTTGGCATATTCTTTACACAATCACCACACCAAGAAGCCCAAAATTCTAAAACCACAGCTTTTCCTTTATGGTTTTTGATGATTTCCTTTAAAGCTACTTTTTTGCCTGCTGCATTTGTTAATTCAAAATTTAAGGCTTTATCTGATAATTTTTCTCTTGTATTAGAACAAGAAAGGTTTAAAATTACTGCTAATGCAAGTATTATTATTTTTTTCATGATTTTATAATTTCGTTACTGTTATTTCTTATTCAAATATTTTATTTATCTGTTTTTTGTTGTGTAAAATATTTATAAAGTTTTATACAATGTAAAAAAGCCAATGTTCCCCAAATTATTTTGGTTGTATTTGAATTTTCAGTTAAAGGGATTAAAATAAAACCTAAAACGATAAATGCAATTGATAGATATAAATGAATTTTAGAATTTCCTATTTTGAACATGATTATTTTTTATTTAATTCTTGATACGTTTTATTTATTAACTGTTCATAATCTTTTGGATTGAACTGATTTTCTGTAATTCCAAAATAGTATTTGTACTCATTACCATTCCATAAATATTTTACGCCAGGGGTGTCTTTTCCTGTTCCTAATAATTTCCAGAACGGGATGATTTCCACAATCTTATAAGGATATTCTGCGCCGGCTTCTTTAAAGAAATCAGGGATTTTGTCTGCTTCCTCATTCATGAAAAGAACAAAGACTTCAGGAGCATTTTTATTTGTTTTCTTTAGTTCAGTAAGTTCTTTGGCAACTAAACGGCAATGGTCGCACCCAGGAACAAAGAAACAAAGCGTTTTACGTCCGTTATCTATTTTAGAAAAGAATTGGGCATAACCTGATTTCTTTTTAGGCGGTTCATTTGCAGCTTTTTCTTCTACTTTTTTAGGTTCTGTTTTTGCGACAGAATCTTTCTTAATTCCTGTTGGGATTATCGTATCTTTAGTTACAACTACTGAATCTACAATTGAAACGGACGAACTATCTGTAGGAAGTTCTGTAGGTAAAGCTAATTCTTCATTTGACTTTATTGGAGCAATTACAAAAATAGTAATGATAGTCAATAGGGTTACCACTGCTAAAGGCCAGAATTTATGTGTTTGATTTGAGTCTTTAGGAATCATGAATAATAATAACCCAAGAAGAATCATGGCAATTAAATTCTTGAAAATAGCCTCAATAGGTGTCATAGGTATTAATTCACCAAAACAGCCACAGTTTCCTGAATTGCCGCCGTTGATGAAACTTTCATACGATAAATGAATCACAAAAACAGCTAATAGTGCAATTGTCGCAGGGATAATTATCTTCTTTAGGTAATTATTCTGAAGTAGTAAAAATCCAAGGGCTAATTCGATTCCGATTAATATCCTTGAAAACCAGGGAGCGATACTTTCAGAAAAACCTAATGGATATAATTGTTTTACTTCAAAGGTGGAAATTGCAAAATAAGGCGAAGGATACATTTTTGCCACTGCTGATACAATGAAAAGCAAAGCAATAATTACTCTAAAAAGGATGGTTATATTTTTTTTCATAATTAAATAAATACAAGGCGAATTCTATTTGTTATTTCCTAATAGTATTAAAGCAAACACAGAATAATTAATCATATCCTGATAATTAGCATCAATACCTTCTGAAACTAATGTTTTTCCTTTATTGTCTTCGATTTGTTTTACTCGAAGAATTTTTTGTAAAATCAAATCTGTTAATGAGCTAACTCTCATATCACGCCATGCTTCACCATAATCGTGATTTTTAGCTTCCATTAAATCTTTGGTAAGCTGCACTTTTTCGTCATACAGCTTTACGGCTTCTTCTACATCTAAATCGGGTTGATCAGCCACACCTTTATCCAATTGAATCAAAGCCATTATTGAATAATTGATTATACCAATGAATTCGGAAGCTTCACCTTCATCTACTTTTCTTACTTCATTTTCCTGTAACGAACGGATGCGTTGGGCCTTTATAAAAATCTGGTCGGTCAATGAAGGCAGACGTAAAATACGCCAGGCGCTCCCGTAATCTTTCATTTTTTTACTGTATAAATCGCGGCATATAGCAATTATTGCATCGTATTGTTGAGAGGTATTACTCATTACTATAGTATATTTGTATCAAAATTGCTCAAAAATAGCGAAAATTCAATAATAAGCTGTTAATAAATTGCTAATGGCAACAATAAATTGCAAAGATCAACTCATAGACTTGTCGGTTCCTAAAGTGATGGGGATTGTAAATATTACTTCGGATTCTTTTTATGATGGTGGAAAACTGTCTTCTGATGCCTTGATTTTAAGTCAGGTAGAAAAAATGCTGGCTGATGGCGCCGCATTTATTGATTTAGGTGGACAATCAACACGCCCTGATTCAACTTTTTTAACCGCCGAAGAAGAATTGGAACGACTGGCACCTGCTATGGAACTGATTTTAAATAAATTTCCAGAAACATTGATTTCTATTGATACGTTTCACAGCAAAGTGGCAGATGAGTGTCTGAAACTTGGCGCTACAATGATTAATGATGTAGCGGCAGGAGGACTGGACGATCAAATGTTTGAAGTTGTGGCTAAACATAAGGTTCCGTATATAATGATGCACATGCGAGGTACGCCCAATACCATGAATACGCTTACGGATTATGAAGATTTAACCAAAGAAGTTTTGTTTTATTTTTCCCAAAAAATAGAAAAAGCCAGAAGTTTAGGAGTTAATGATTTGATTTTGGATCCTGGTTTTGGTTTTGCCAAAACACTTGAACAAAATTTCGAACTGCTTTCAAAAATGGAATTGCTTCAAATTGCTGAACTTCCAATTCTTGTTGGTGTTTCAAGAAAATCTATGGTTTGTAAAACTTTAGGGGTTACACCGCAGGAAGCTTTAAACGGAACTACTTTTTTGAATACTATTGCTTTAACAAAAGGAGCAAAAATTTTGCGGGTTCACGATGTGAAAGAAGCTGTGGAATGTGTAAAACTGTATTCTGAATTATAAGAAAAGGAACCTTTAAGGTTCCTTTGTGTATTTTAGTTCATTATCAGGCTTTCTATCTGCGGAATAGTATCCGGTGCCACAGGTCTACCGTTTTTAATGGCAACTCCGGTTACTTTTGCTGACAAAATAGGTTTATTGTCTTCCAGTCTGATAATATCCTGATTGAAAACTACTTTTAGATTTCCTTCTTTCTCAGCTGAAACTTCAATTTTAAATTTATCACGGCTAACCAATGAATTCTTGAAATTCATTTCGATGCTTTTTACTACCAGCATTATGTTGTTTTGTGCAAAATCAACAAAATCAATTCCGTGGTGGTGTAAAAACTCATGACGCGCATGTTCTAAATAATTTTGATAAACCGAATTGTTTACGATGCCTTGTACATCTAATTCATAATCTCTTACAGATAATTCGATTGAAAATTTTTCCATTGTTTAGTATTAGTTGTTTATAATGATTTTTAAATTTCTTCCGCATGATTTACAAACTGAGCTTCGTACAATTTGCGGTAATAACCGTTTTCATTTTGTAGTAACTGCTGATGGGTGCCTTCTTCTACTACAGTTCCTTTGTCTAAAACTATAATTTTATCTGCATTGACAACAGTTGCCAGACGGTGTGCGATTACAATAGAAGTTCTGCCTTTTGTTAAAGTATCAGTTGCTTTTTGAATTAACTCTTCCAAGTAGGCATCTATTGAAGAAGTTGCCTCATCCAATATCAGGATACTCGGATTGCTCACATAGGCACGCAAAAAAGCAATTAACTGACGTTGGCCTGAAGACAGCATTGCGCCGCGTTCTTTGACATCATAATCATAATTTCCCGGTAAGCTCATAATGAAATTATGGGCACCAATTGCTTTTGCAGCTTCAATTACTTCTTCACGGGTTATTGAAGGATTGTTGAGTGTTATATTGTTGTGAACGGTGTCTGCAAATAGAAATACGTCCTGCAGCACCACCGCAATTTGCCTGCGTAAGCTGTCTAAGGTGAAATCTTTTATGTTTTTATCATCTATAGAAATTGTCCCCGATTTTATGTCGTAAAAACGGTTTAATAAATTGATGATTGTTGATTTTCCGGCTCCGGTTGCTCCCACAATTGCTATGGTTTCCCCTGAATTGACATTCAAATTGATGTTTTTAAGAACATCCTCATCAGGTTTATAACCAAAAGTTACGTTTTTGAAGTCAATTTTTCCGTCAAACTTAGCAGCTGTTTTAGAGCCGCTGTCTTCTGCATCAGTATTTTTATCAAGAACTTCAAAAACACGGTTTGCGGCAATCATCCCCATCTGCATCTCATTGAATTTATCAGCAATTTGGCGTAGCGGCGTAAAAAATATTGAAATGTACATAGTATAGGCAAACAAATGGCCAATATTTGTAAACGGATCGTGATTTAACAGCAGAATAGAACCGTACCAAATGATTAAACTCAAAGTCAGATATGTTACAATATCAGCAATAGGGAAGAAAATAGAGTTGTACCAAACGTTTTTCACCCAGGCTTTACGATGCAGATGGTTTATTTCTTTAAACTTTTGATATTCGGTTTCTTCACGGGTAAAAAGCTGGACGATTTTCATTCCGGTAACACGTTCCTGTACAAAAGTATTCATGTTAGCCACCTGGGTACGCACTTCTTCAAATGCCGACTTCATTTTAATCTGAAACACGCGGGTAGCATAAATCAATATGGGCATAGCACCTATAACAATAAGTGTCAGTTTCCAGTTCATGGCCAGCATAAAGACTAAAATGGCCAGCATTTTAAGTAAGTCACTTAAAATCATGAACAAGCCCTGACTGAAAATACGGGCAATAGCTTCTATATCTGAAACTGAACGGGTGATTAATTTGCCTACTGGCTCATGGTCAAAATATTTTACCTTGAAACTTGTAATATGTTTGAAGAGCTTAATGCGGATGTCTCTGACTATGTCCTGTCCCAATATATTTGCCCAATACACGAAATAAAATTGAGCTAAAACCTCTAAAACGAGCGTTACAGCCATGAAACTAATCATGATTATAAATCCATTCACTTTTTTTGGGATTACATAATCATCGATGATGTCTTTTAGTAAATAAGGGCGTAAAGCAGCAAAAACTGAAAGTAAAACTGCCCATACAATAACACTGTAATAGCGCCATTTATAAGGCTTGGTATATTGAAGAATGCGTTTAAAAAGGTGCGTATCAAATGCTTTCATCTATGTATGGATAGGTAATTTTACTTAAAAATAATCCTTGAGCTGGTACTGAAAATCCAGCTTTGCGCCGGTCTTTGCTTTCTATAATAGTAACCAAATCCTGTTTAGTGATTTTATGAGTTCCAATGTCCACCATGGTTCCTACTATGGCACGAACCATATTTCGCAAAAAACGATCAGCAGTGATGGTAAAGATAAGTTGATTATTTTCTTTACGCCAGTAGGCTTCTGTTATTTTACAGTTAAAAGTATGAACATCAGTATGTGTTTTTGAAAAACATTCAAAATCAATATGATCAAACAAAACTTTACAAGCCTCATTCATTGATTCAATGTCTAATGGCTGATGATTGTACCAAACAGTTTCAGTGGTAAAAACATCTTTTAGACTTGTAATATAATAATGGTAGGTTCTTGAAGTGGCATCGAATCTGGCATGGGCTTCATCATGTACAGGAAGAATTCTGAATATGGCTATATCCTTAGGTAAAAATGAATTGGCTCTTTGTTTTAATTTAGCCCGATCGATTTGTTTTTCTGTATCAAAATGGCCAAACATCTGCGAAGCATGAACTCCGCTATCAGTCCTTCCCGCACCAACAATTTCAATTTCTTCTTGGAGTAGGGTAGAAAAAACTTTGTTCAGGGTTTCCTGAACAGATATGGCGTTAGGCTGGTATTGCCAACCATGATAATTTGTCCCTTTGTATGCGAATTCAATGAAGTATCTCAAGAGGTATTTTTATTTGCAAAGATAAAGCAAATGATTGAAAATAGACATCGCCCTGTGTTTGGTTATTTCTTAAAGATGATATAAAAAAAACAGAGAGCCTTAGCTCTCTGAATTTCATATTTAAGTAGATGAAAAATTATCTTCTTCCGTGACCGTGACCATTTCCATGTCCGTTTCCTCTTCCGTTTCCACGTCCTTGATTGTCGTCATTGTCTCTTCTATACTCTCTGCGATCATCATCGTTTCCTCTTCTGTATTCTCTATGATCATTATCATTACCTCTTCTGTAATAGTTGTCATTGTCTCTGTAATTTCTATAATCACGTCTGTCAACAACAGCTACATGATTTCCTCTGCGGTTGTAATTAGGACCGTAATATTCTCTGTGGTAATTTCTGTAATTGTTTCTCCAGTAATGTTTACTGTGGTAACCAAAATTTACCCAAGGAGAAGCCCCTCTGTAATCAATTACAACTCTCGGTGCTCTGTGAATATCATATCCGTGGCAGTAATCAGGTAAGTATGAAGAACGAACCCAACCTCTTGGACCATAGTAAATGTAAACTTGTGCAAAATTATCGTAGTAACATTCTAATTCAGGTAAATATACATACTGTACTCTATCTTCATGATAATGATCGCACCAATCCGGGCGTCCGCCAATATTTAGACTTACTGAAACCTGCGCATTTGACTGCAGTGTAAACAGGACTAAAAAGGTTCCGATAATAAATTGTAACTTTTTCATAATTCTATATTTTTAAAAGATATTGGGTTAATACTATAACGAAATCATTTTTCAATTAGTATCCAATTACTGTGCCAAAAGAATTATAATGGAGTTAAAAACTTAAAATTTTAATAGATAACGATAAACTTTTTCGGTAGGTAAACCAACTACGTTTGTGTAGGAACCATCAATTTTGGAAATACCGGTAAGTCCTATCCAGTCTTGGATTCCGTAGCTTCCGGCTTTGTCAAAAGGCTTGTGGTTTTCTAAATAATAGTGAATAGCTTCATCGGATAAATCACTAAAAGTAACTTTTGTAATTTCGTTGATAATTTCTTCTTTTTTTGAAGTTTTAAAACAAACCGAAGTAATTACTTCGTGGGTTGCATCCGATAAACTTTTAAGCATATTGAAAGCATCGCTGTAATCAATAGGTTTACCCAATGCTTTATTTTGATGCCATACCAAAGTGTCGCTGGTAACAAGAATTTCGTTCTCTTTCAATTCGCCGTCAAATGCCGAAGCTTTCAGCTTCGCCAGATAATCTGTAATTTCCAAAAACTGCAGCGATTCAGGGTAAACTTCTTCTATTTCTTTGATTCTGATTTCAAAATCAACATCAAAATCCCTGAAAAATTGTTGGCGTCTTGGCGAACCTGAAGCTAATATAATTTTGTGTTCTTTAAATTTGTTACGAAGCATAATAGTGCATGTTTATTCCAATAACGCCAATAGCCAGTATTCCAAAAAAGACTACCAATTTTAGTACATTACTTAAGTGTTTGTAATCTTTTTGACTGTCGGCTGTCCATATTTTTATAGCAAAATACAGTAACGGACCAATTACAAATCCTAAAATGTATAAAGTGGCGTAAGTTAATTCGAATAAATTTATGTAGATGTAAAATAATATCAAAACAATAGGAATAAAGCTTAAACCAAATACAAGTTTCAATGTTCTGTTGATTCCTAAAATAATTGGCAGCGTTTGAATGCCTTGATTGTAGTCACCTTTCACATCTTCTACGTCTTTTACAATTTCCCGCAAAAAATTAATCATAAATGCCATGATAGAAAAATCAATCAATACAGAAAATACGGTGCGCATTTGGTCACGGTTTGTATAATCTGTAGCTGGAAAAATCATGTATAATCCAACAATAATGATGCTGAATGCCAATAGTGACGATACAATTATGTTTTTAAGCAATACTATCTGTTTTAAATTTGTTGCGTATAAATATAGTAATGCAGCGCAGAGTATAAAAACTGTTACAAACGCCGGTCTCATGATTACATTGGATAAGTAAAAGCCTATCCCCACACCGGTTAGTGTGAATCCAACATAAAGATTGTAGGCTGCATTTTCTGAAATTTTTGTACCGATGACTCTTTTTTCAGGTTTGTTTATGGCATCGGTTTCCTGGTCAAAAATATCATTAATGATATAACCGCCTGCAGTAATGAATATCGTTGCAATAATTAATAGGTAGTATTGCCATTTTGCCAATGCTAAAGGTATTTCCTGCATTTCTAAAAAACCGTAAAGCACAGTCAGTTGCATTACAGCAATCATTAGCAGGTTTTTATAACGGATAAGATTTAGGTATTTCATTTTCTGTTATTACTGTTTGTTGAAGAATTCATTAAAAAAACTTCCCGTTAAAATAAGTGTTCCATTTTTCCTGAACTTTCATAACCTGTTCTATTACATCACGTACCGCTCCTTTGCCGCCATGTACATGAGAGATGTATTTTGAAATTCCTTTAATTTCAGGACTTGCATCCTGCGGGCAGGTAGGTAAACCCACTAACTGCATTACATGATAATCAGGAATATCGTCACCCATGTATAATACTTGTTCCGGTTTGATATTATATATGTCTGTATATTCTTTAAATGTTTCCACTTTATCAGGCGAACCCAAATAAATGTCTGTGATGCCTAAATTGCGTAATCGTATACGGACACCTTCATTGCTTCCGCCTGAAATAATACAAACATTATAGCCACTTTCTATAGCCGCTTTCATAGCAAACCCATCACGGATATTCATTTCACGAAGCATTTCACCTGTAGGGGTAACATGAACGGTACCATCAGTAAGAACACCATCTACATCAAAAACAAAAGTAGTGATGCCGTTCATGATTTCTTTATAACTCTTAGACATTGTCAATAATTGATTTGGTTAATATTTTATAGATTTCTTTTTTATTGGCATCATTTAAAAAATTAAGATGCGAATTTATCGTTACAGTATCATTTCTTCTTGCTGGTCCGGTTTGTGCTTCCTGAGGAGACAGTGTTTTTATTTTATTGGCGGTTTCTTCAATCAGCGGATGCAGAATTTCAAAGGGAATATTGTTCTCTTTGCATATTTCATTTCCTAATTGGTATAAATGATTTACAAAATTGCAGACAAAAACTGCCGCAACATGAATTGCTTTACGTTGTTCTGAATCTATTTGATAACATTTTGAACTGATTTTTCCAGCCAAAGTATTCAATAACAAAAAGTCTTTGTCATTTTCAGCCTCTAAACAAATAGGGATTTCTTTAAAATCAACTTCTTTGTTTTTTGTAAACGTCTGCAAAGGATAAAAAACACCTTTTCTGTTTTTATCAGAGAGTATGTTCATAGGCATACTCCCGGAAGTATGGACTACAAATTTATTTTCAAAAGGAATTTGGTTTGCCAGTTCATTTATAGCAGCATCAGTAACTGAAATTATATAAACATCAGCATCTGTAAGCTGGTCTATCGAATGGATAACTTTTTCTTTTGGGAAATCAGGAATTGTAACCGATGTATTTCTGGCAAAAACCTGCTTTATTACTATTTCATTGCTTTTCTGAAAAGCAGAAATCAAATGGGAAGCCACATTTCCAGAGCCCAAAATAACTATTGAAATCATTTTGCTAAAATACGAAAAAATGTAAATAGCCTGAAATCTTGTACTGCGCTGATTTTTAAAGCTTTTAACAAAAAATGTTGATATTTTTTTTAAAAGATTGGTGAATTAATGAAGAAAGATTTTATATTAGCGTCCATAATTTAACCTTAAATCATATACTTATGAGAAAATTATTAAGCTTAGCTGTAATGTTATTCTGCTCAGTGGCAGGATTTAGCCAAATTAAAGTTCTTCCTACAACTCCATTAGAAAGATTGGGAAGAGTAGGGCAAAGTAATATTTATGTGCAAAAAGAAGGTACAAACTACACCTTTTTCTATAAAAATATTGAAGATGCAGAAGAATCTGGTATCCGTACCTTTTCATTCAAAAATGTAGACAATGATTATGAAAACTTTTTCAAAATCATTGCAGATGGATTTAATGCGTCACCTATGTATGATATTAAATTAGAATTGCCTAATGATTATGTGTGGCTGCATTATTCAAAAACAACTGCAAAAACAACTGTTCAGTTCATGACGACAAACAAAGTAACAGGAATGACTGGTATTTCTGAGATGATGACTGTCGAAGATGTGAAAAAATTATTTGAGAAAGCGTAAGTTTCTTAATATTGACTTTGAAGGCGGAATCTGTTTTGGATTCCGCCTTTTTTATTTTGATAAAAAACTCTTAAAATATTATTGGTTTTGATAATCTAAAGAAACTAATTGAGTATTTTTGTGCGACTTTAAATTGAATCTCCAAATCATGGATAAAAAAATATTCTCTTTCCTATTTTCAACCCGTTTAATGGCTGTTTTGTTCTTGGTTTTTGCAGCAGCAATGGCAGCGGGAACTTTTATCGAAGATGCATATAATACCGATACAGCAAGGCTTATAATTTACAATGCCTGGTGGTTCGAGGTTATTATGGTGTTTTTTGTTATAAATTTTGTTGGAAACATTGTAAGATACCAACTGTACAAAAAAGAAAAATGGGCAACTTTATTACTGCACTTATCTTTCATTTTTATTTTAGCGGGGGCATTTATAACGCGTTATATCAGTTATGAAGGGATTATGCCTATTCGTGAAGGGGCAACTGAAAATCAGTTTTTTTCTGACAGAACGTATTTAACGTTGTTGGTTGACAGTATGCATGAAGGTGAGTTTAAAAGACGCACTTTTGAAAAACCACTTTTATTGTCAGGAGCTGTTGATAATAGTTTTACGGACGAAGATAAGTTTGGGAAGATACCATTTAAAGTAGAATTGGTTGATTTTATCATGGGAGCAAAAGAAACTGTAAAACCCGATGAAAAAGGAGTGTTATTCCTTAAAATGGTAGAAGCAGGAGGAGGGCAGCGTCATGAACATTATCTGAAAGAGGGTGAAGTTGCCAGTATTCATAATATTCTTTTTGCCTTAAATAAATATACTGCCGGAGCTGTAAATATTACTATAAGCGATAAAGGTTCTACAATTGAGACACCTTTTGATGGTAATTTCATGCGTATGGCCGACCAGTTAAAGGGGCAGGTAGTAAAAGACCAAAAGGCTGCTTTGATGTACCGTTCATTGTATAACGTGGGCGGATCACAATTTGTTTTTCCTGAAGCTGCCGTAAAAGGTGTCAAAGAATATAAGTCGAATGGAAATTATAAAGACAAAGAAAGTAACGATGCTCTTGTCTTGAAAATTTCAAATGAAGGTAAAGAAAATACTATCACACTTTTGGGGCAAAAAGGAAGCCCAGGGGAGCCACAGGCGTTCAAACTAGGAAGTTTAGAGTATACTGTTTTCTATGGCAGCAAAGTGTATGAATTGCCATTTAAAATACGTTTGAATAAATTTATCGCCACTAAATATCCTGGAACAGAAAAAAGCTATTCTTCATTTGAAAGCCAGGTGACCATTCAGGATGAAAAACCTTTTGATGCACGAATTTATATGAATCATATTTTAGACCATCAGGGTTACCGTTTCTTCCAGTCTGGATTTGATCCTGATGAAAAAGGAACCAAATTATCCGTAAATCATGATTTTTGGGGAACCTGGATAACTTATATCGGTTATACTTTACTTTATATAGGATTAATTGCGATTTTATTCTTTGGTGATTCGCGTTTCAATAGCTTAAAGAAAAAACTTGAAAAAGTGAGAGCTAAAAAAGCAGGTATTGCAGTAATGACAGCTTTATTTTTGAGTTTTTCAGGGTTTGCTCAAAAGCATGACCATAAAGTCCCAACAGAACAGCAAGTGGATTCTATCCTGAAACGTTACAAAGTTCCTGCGGAGGAAGCAGCTAAATTTGGCCGTCTGGTTATTCAGGATGAAGGCGGACGTATGAAGCCTATCAATACATTTGCATCAGAATTACTTCGAAAAGTAAGTAAGAAGGATATGTATAAAGACATGAATTCTGATCAGGTATTCCTGTCAATTACACAATTTCCGCAAGTTTGGTATGAAATTCCAATTGTTTATTTGGAAAAGAATAATGACAGTATTCATAAATTATTAGGAATAGAGAAGAAAGTTAAGTATGCTAAATTAATTGACTTTTTTGATAAAAGAGGTAATTATAAGCTAAGTCAGCAATTGGATAAAGCATACAGAGCTACTGTTCCAAATCAGTTTGAAAAGGACTTTATTGATGCTGACAAAAAAGTAAATCTTTTGTACTCGGCAATTTCAGGACAAATACTAAAGATTTTTCCTGTTCCCGGAGATAAAAATAATAAATGGATAAGTTTCCTGGAAATCAGCCATCCTACAGGGACATCGTTGGATACAATTAAAAATGTACTGCCGTTTTACTTAAATTCATTGGATAAAGCTTCGGCTTCTAAGGATTATAAATTATCTACCAGTTTAGTAACGGGAATTGAAAAATATCAAAAAAAATACGGTGCATCTGTAAGGCCATCGGATAATAAAATTGATACTGAAATATTATATAATAAATATGATGTTTTCAAAAAACTATATTCATGGTATATGTTGGCAGGTATTCTTATGTTCATATTTGTGATTATAAATATTTTCAATAAGAAAAAATGGGTAAGATTTTCTGTGAATACTTTTCATGTTATTATTGGATTGTTGTTCGGTCTTCATACTATAGGATTAATTGCCCGTTGGTATATATCAGGGCATGCACCTTGGAGTAATGCGTATGAATCCATGATTTATGTTGGTTGGTCAATAATGTTCTTTGGATTGGTATTTGGTAGAAAGTCAAGTTTAACACTAGCCTCGACGGCTTTTGTGGCAGCAATGATTTTGTGGTCTGCACACCTGAGTTGGTTAGACCCGCAAATTGGAAATTTAGTACCCGTTTTAAACTCCTATTGGTTAATGATTCACGTAGCAATAATTGTGGGTAGTTATGGCCCACTTGCTTTAGGTGCGATTTTAGGATTAGTGGCAATGCTGCTAATGCTGTTTACCAATAAAGAGAATAAAAAAGTAATGGACTTAAACATTAAAGAAATTACTTATATCAATGAAATGGCGCTGACTGTTGGTTTAGTAATGCTTACAATTGGTAACTTCCTAGGAGGGCAGTGGGCAAACGAAAGCTGGGGGCGTTACTGGGGCTGGGATCCTAAAGAAACCTGGGCTTTAATCAGTATTATGGTGTATGCTTTTGTAATACATATGCGATTGGTACCTGCATTAAGAGGTAAATTTATTTATAACTTCTTCAGTGTATTGGCATTTGCATCTGTATTAATGACTTATTTTGGAGTGAACTTCCATTTAAGCGGATTGCATTCATATGCCAGTGGTGAAAAACAGAATGTACAAATCTATATTAGGATATTAATTGGGTTTTTAGTATTTTCAGGTATTGTATTGTACAAAGTGCAAAAGTTAAAAAAGCAAAATGTATAAAATTGTTGTAACTTTAGTAATGCTTTTGTCTGTTGTAACTTTTGGACAAAATAAAAAAATAAACACTGTTAAAATGAATACTATCTATCAGTTTAAAGTAAAAGATATAAGCGGTAACGACTTTGATTTAGCTTCTTTGGAAGGCAAAAAAGTCATGATTGTCAATACAGCTTCTGAATGCGGGCTTACGCCTCAATATGAACAATTAGAAGAATTGTATGAAACGTTTAAGGATAATAACTTTGTAATTATAGGTTTTCCAGCTAATAATTTTGGTGCTCAGGAACCAGGAAGCAATAATGAAATAGCAACTTTTTGCCAAAGAAATTACGGAGTAACATTTCCTATGATGGAAAAAATTTCGGTTAAAGATGAAGATGTACATCCTTTGTATTTGTTCTTAACCCAAAAGTCAAAAAACGGATTAGAGGATAATGAGGTAAAGTGGAATTTTCAAAAATATCTTATTGACGAAAAAGGTCATTTGGTGAAAGTAATACAACCACAAACTTTACCAATAGACGAAGAAATAATAAATTGGATAAAATCTTAACTATTTAAAGCTCTTTTTTAGAGCTTTTTTTGTATTTTAACAAAACATTAAGTTTTATTAAAAAATGTAGGGTTAGTATTAAGTTTTTTTTAATTTCGCTGTAACCAAAACAAAAATGACTAAAAAATGAAAAGAAGTTTACTTGTAATATTAACAATCTTTGCTTTTTCCTGTAAAAACCAAGAGGAGACTTTGAAAAATGATGAATCAAATAAAAGTACCAATATTGAAAAACAGGAAATAACGATTGTAAAAAATCTGGAAGGACAAGCTATTTATCAATTTCAAGCTGCTGATATACAAGGAAAGTCTTTTGATTTTGCTAAATTAAGAGGTAAAAAAGTGATGGTGGTGAATACAGCTTCTGAATGTGGTTTTACTGATCAGTACGAACAACTGGAGGCAATGTATGAAAAATACAAAGGGAAAGGATTTGTTGTGGTAGGATTTCCTTCAAATGATTTTGGCGAACAGGAACCTGGTACAAATGAGCAGATTATGGCTTTTTGTAAAAAAAATTACGGAGTGACTTTTCCTATGATGGGCAAAATTTCGGTTAAAGGGGAAAATATACATCCTATATATAAATTTTTAACACAAAAATCTCAAAACGGTTTAAAAGATAATTCTGTTCACTGGAATTTTCAAAAATACTTAATCAATGAAAACGGACATTTAGATCAGGTTCTGGGTCCACATATCAAACCTGATGATCCTGCAATAATTGATTGGATAAAATCTTAATAATAAAAATGCGCTAATTAATCAGCGCATTTATTTTTTCCCATAAAACCTCGTCAAAATCTGAAAGGGCCATGTTGCTTCCATCGGCTGCATCGCCCATTCTAATAATAACCATTTTTTTACTTGGAATAACATATATTTTCTGATCGTTTTTCCCTAAAGCCATAAACATATCTGTTGGTCCTGATGGAATAATGCTTCCGTTTAACTGCAGCTGGCTTTGAGGTAAATGGTAGCTTGCTTTTCCATTAAGCCACCATAAATAGCCATAAGCTAAATTGATGTTTTGTGAAGTGTTTGTTGCTTCTGTGAAAAAGTTTTCATTTAAGATTTGTGTTCCATTCCATTTGCCTTTATTTAAAGCCAATAGTCCAAAACGTGCCATACTTCTGGTGTCACTCCAATAAACGCTTAAATCACCTGTTTGCACCCACGAGCCACTCATGCCAATAGGGGTCTTTAGTTTTGCTGAAAAATAATTCGACCAAGTCTGATTCGCCGCTTCTGCAACTACATCCTGTAAAAGTACATACACGTTATCATATGCCCAGCGGTTACCGGCATCTGCTTTGTAAATCAGATCCTGAGGCAAAGTTGAGTCTGCATTATATTCATCATCCAAACCCGATGTCATGGTCAGCAGGTTTTTGCAGGTAATTAAATTCTCCTGACTTAAGGTTTCACTGGTCCAACCTGTTCCTAAATAGTTTGAAACTTTATCATTAATATTTAAAAAACCTTCTTGTTGTGCTATACCTGTAACTGCAGAGGTAAGTGTTTTACCGGCACTCGCCCAGTACCATGGTGTAGTTTGTGTGTGCCCGTTGAAATATTCTTCCATTACAATTCTTCCGTTCACAAGTATCATGAATGATTTTGAATGTTTTTCTGTCAGATAATCTTTCAATGGCTGTAAAGCATTCTGATTCCATCCAAGACTGGATATACTTTTGGTTTCCCAGGTTGAAGAATTGTTGGGAGGAAAGTACATAGTCTGATTTTGAGTTGCTTCTTCAGAAGAACAGCTTACAAGGTTCAAAGTAGCTAAAAGGAATAAATACAAAGGTTTCATAATTGTTGATTGGTTATTTCAAATTTAGACTAAAATTGTTCGTAAAGGTTTAACGGAATGTTTTATTTTTACAGCATGAAAAGATTACTGATAAGTTTACTTGGTTTATTCTTTTTCTCATGTGTGGAAAAAGTAGAAGTTTCGGAGTTAAATCATTTGAATGGCTACTGGCAGATTGCGAAAGTTGAAACTGCCGAAGGCGAGGAAAAAGAATATAAGGCAAATGAAAACTACGATTATTTTGAGTTTAAAAATAAAACCGGTTTCCACAAAAAAGTACGCTGGCAGCCTAACGGTAAATTTTTGACAGATGATCTGCAGGAACAGATACAAACTGTTGAAAATAAAGACGGATTATATTTGGAGTTCAGTTCTTCCTTTGGAAAACACAAGGATAAAGTCGTAAAGATTTCAGATAAAGAATTGGTTTTAGAGGCCGAAAACGGCAATGAAAATTACTACTCAAAAGTTGATGTAAATGGCGAAACGACTAAGTAACGACAGCCCGATAGGGGATATCCTAAAACAAATTATTCAGGTCAATAAATTGGAAAAAGGCCTGAACCAGATTTCTGTGGCTGATGCCTGGAAAAACCTGATGGGTAACGGCGTGAACAATTACACTAAGGATGTTATTCTGAAAGGGTCAACGTTGTATGTTGAACTGACTTCTGCCGTACTGCGTGAAGAACTTACTTACGGTAAATCAAAAATCATTTCTATGATTAATGAAGAGCTTGGCAGTGAAATTGTAAAAGATGTGGTGCTGAGGTAGTTTGAAGTGTTTAATGTTATTGCCTATAATATCCTAAAAAATATTTTTTAGAAACAACATAAATTTTGATAATAAAAAAACAAACCTCTTTTAAAGTGATTTAAAAGAGGTTTGTTTTTTGTTTAACAGCTTTTATAATAATTATCTGTTTTTTTAATTTATGATTATTTTTCCGTCAAGATCATAATTGAAACCCCAGGTTTTGGTTGATTCAGAAGTTATTTCATCGTTGTTATAATGTACTTCTGTATATTTTCTGAAATTATTTTTAGAAAGTGAACGGTAGAAAAAGTCATCCAATAACTGCAGTCTTTTGAAAGGATTGGTTGAATTGTCATAATCTTCGAATGTCCGTATAATTTTCACTCCTTTATTTACACCATTGCGCTTTTCAAAATATTCAGTCTTGGTCAGATTTCCATTAGAATCGTAATAAAATTTTTCTGAATATGTCAGTATATAATCCCATGGATCTGTTGGGTCGTAGGGCATATTTGGTAATGTGGTTTCAATTTCCGATAATTTATTGTCTAAATACTTAAAAGTAAGTTTTTTATATAAATAGTTCTTAGTGTTTGGGATTTCTTTGGTAATTATTTGATTTTTAGTGTTTAGGGTAAAATATCGGGTATTTTTTTGAGGACTTATTTCACCTGAAGAAAGCTCTTCAACTGTTACCTTATTGGAATTATAAGTTAACAAAGTGTAAAATTGGGTAGTGAAAACGTGACTAAAACCTATTGCTTCTGAAACCGATATTATTCCTCCAATTTGTTTTGTGAGTCTTTTATTTGTGTCGTATTCAAAATTTAATTTTGAATTATTTTCACTACTTGGTGATAAAGAGTGATAAATGATGTATGGAAACATTTTAGTTGTCAGAGGTTCATCAAAATGATTTGGATCATTATCATCAGTTGTTGAACATGAAGTGATAAATAATCCTAAAAATGCGAATTTAATTAAGTTTTTCATTTTATTTGAATGAGACAGTTTTAAGTATTAGGTTTCTATATTTACCGTGTAAATGTAGCCAAAATCTTTCAAGTTTTTAATAAATTGATGCAGCTGAATTTTTTAAAACGTGAAGTTGGAAATTTCATGGTTTTATACTTGTTGCCGATTTAAATCTGGAATGGTTAACAGTGTCTCTGTTATATATTTTTTTTCTGATGATTGTGTCAAGGCAGGATTTCGATTTGAGTATCAATTTTTACTGCATTATAAAGTTCATCAATTTCTTCATCAGTAACTGCTATACATCCTAAAGTCCAGTCGTGCCAACGATGAAATTTGCCTATAAATCCAACTCCGTTTCTAAGTCCGTGTATTTTAACATCACCCCCGGCAGGCAATCCAAGGCTTTTTACATTTTCAATATCCTCTTTATTAGGATAAGAAATACCTAAGTTTTTATGGTAACCGCTATTCGGGTTTTTATCGTTGATGAAGTAAATGCCTTCCGGAGTTTTTTTGTCTCCTTCAATTTCCTTGTCACCAATCGGCTGTTTGCCAAGTGAAATTTTATAGGTCTTGACAAGTTGCCCGTTAGCGTAGGCATGCATCTGTCTTTTCGATTTATTAACAACAAGCCTGTCAATTTGGATATTGGTTGGAAGTCTGTCTTCCGGATAAAAGTAATAAATCACGAAGCCTAAAATCATTAGAGAAATTGTCAGCCTTAAAATTTTTCCTGTTGCCATAGAAATTGCATTGTAATATGCTAAAGTTACCTATAATGATTCAAAGTTTTGATTTTAGTCTGTTTTCTGCTAAAAAAAACACAACAAATAGTTTGTAATCAACTTTACAATTGAGTAAAAATTATTGCTTGAACAGATTTTTAACTTCTGTCAAATGTTCTTGGAATTAAATTTTTGTCACTTTCACCGCAAAATGTCCAGGAAATAATATACCAACGATTACTTTCAAAAATGAGCTGAATACTGTTTATTCCTCTTCTTGCAACTTTTCCGTTTTTTTCCAATCTTGTTTCGTAAGTACTCCAAACGTGTGCAATATTGCCAAAAAGCCTGACTTCCCTGTTAACCTCTTTTTCGTAAAAAGCAGTTGCAAAGACCATGTCATCGGTTAGCTTATGAAATTCCTGTAAAGTCATAGTAACCTGTTCCTTACTTTCTTTGTCAAAAAATGAATATACTGCTTTTGGGTGGTGCAGATTGTTGTCTCTTTCCCATTGCCTTTTTGCTCCTTTTTCGCCTGAAACAACTTCATAACTGGCTTTTATCAGCGCGTCAATAGTTGTTACGTCATTTTCAAATGATTTGTTTTGTGCGTTTAAATTTCCCGTTGTCATAAATATCATGGTTGCTAAGTAAAATAAAAAATGTATCATAATCTTTTTTTACAAAGCAACCCACAAAAATGAAGTAAATAAAATAAGTTATTCTGTTTGTTCCGTTTTTTATGTAATCGGTTGGAATCTTTATTCAGAGCAGTAATTTGTCTATACTTTTTAGCAGACAATCTTTGTGGCTTTTTGCTATGACAATTTTATTTTCGCCAATAATCAGATGATTGTCTTCAATGTAATCCACATTTTTCAGATTCACGATATTTGAATTATGGACTCTCATAAATTCGTCAGGCAGTTTGTCAATGAGTTCTTTTAAAGTCTTGTAATAGATGTATTTCTTGTTATTTCTGACAAAAATTTCTACATAATTTCCCAATCCTTTTACAAATAAGATATCATCAAAATTTAATTTGATCAGTTTTTTGTCGGATTTTATAAAAGTGAAATTTTGCTGTTCTGTCATCTTATAGTTTTCTTTGAAATTTCCACTGGCTTTCGCATGTGAAAAGGACATTGACAGACAAATATAGCAATAAAACCTTGTTAAAAAATAGTGGGAAATTTACTTTGATTATGTAATTTATTTTTACTACGGTTTCTGTTTATTTGAATCGAAAGTAAAATTTAAGAGGGAAAAAGGCTTTTGTAACAAATGATTAATATAAAATAAGGTTAGTTGTAATTCGAATTTTACGTTTTTATTTGACAATCAATGAATGAAACGATGCTATTTGTAAACTAAAACAAATCGGTTTTATTTCTTTCTTTGAGCGAACAACCATTTCGGCAATGTTTCTTCTAGAATCTGTGACGTAAAAATATTGTCATGTGCTGTGGCTTTTAATTTCCAAAACAGCACATTTTTATCGGACTCCCTGTAAAACTGTTCATCACTGTTGATTGGATTTTCGGTGTCGTCTATACCGTGAATCAGCCAAATAGGAGTGTTTTTCAATTCCTGAGTTTTGTCAAACTGCGGTATCCCCGAAATACTGATTCCTGCGGCAAATAATTCCGGTTTTGCAGCTAACGAATTGATAACGGTTGAACCTCCCATTGAAAAGCCAATGACATAAATTCTTTTATGGTCAATGTTCAAATTCGACTTAAGAGAATCGATAAGTTGAAATACTGTAGTAAGACATGGTCTTGATGTTGACGAAAGTAAATTTCTTTTGGTGTCTTTTTGATAATCAGAAGAGCGGGTGGGAAATTGAGGCGCCAGTATATAAGCAGGGTATTTCTCCTGAATGTCAGGAACTGCAAAAAGTTTTGCCAAAATTCCAAGCTGCGATTTATTGTCTGTCCCAACCGCTCCTGAACCATGAAAAAGCACTACTAAAGGATATTTTTTATTGTTTTTCTGTTTTTTTGGTTTAAATAAACGGTACTTAATTTCTATTTTGTCATTACCGGTAAAGGTTGCAGCATCAAAAACGGCATTGTCTAAACTTTTGATTTTTAAAACACTTTGTTTTGAAAAAGTCGTGTCGGCAGTATTCTCAATTGTAAATTCTCCGGATTGTTTTTTGTTGGCTGAACAGGATGCCAGTAAAGTGATTGAAGCCAATGCAACTAAAAATAGTCTTGTCATTATTTAGTTTTTGCTTATTTGTTGCTGGTTGTTATTTTTCAATTTTACACTCATCAATTTTCCAGCCATTGGGCTGTTTGATTATCGTTAGATTCACTTTGTATTTTTCTGTTTCGTTTGTAGAAAATTTTATTTCCCAGATATCATTTATTTTTACGTTGTATTGTGAATATTTATCAGTTCCTTCTTTAAAACTCACGCTCACAATCTGTTTTTTTAAATCTGAAATTTCCTGAACCTTTTTCGCCATTTTCTCAGTGCAGAATTCTTTGGCTTGGTCAGGACGATTCCGGCCGATTGCATACATAAAAGCATCTGCTGTTGCTCTGGGACTTAATTTGGAGATAAACCCGATTGAGTTTTTGTCTTTTATAAACCGGCAGACAATAGTTCCATCAGCACTTGATATTTTTATGCTGTTTTTGTTGTAAACAACATCTATTACAGATTCGGTATTTTGTTTTTTATTTTCATATTCTGTTTTTTGAGTTATTTTCAAAACTCTGTTTTTATCATCAAATTGGTTTATGATTATTCTAGTTTCATTATAATTAGCACCAACAAATACTTTCTCCTCCCGATTGATGATAAATCCTTTCAAATTATAAACTGTTTTTATTTCTCTTCTCACACCATAACTTCCAAATTTCGTATACGTTTGGGTCATTGTGTTGTCATGAAAAGAATAGTTGTATTTTTCATCACCAAGTTTATATGTTTCAAAGGTTTCATTTTCTATTTCAATCCAATTTTTTTTGTATCCGAAATAATTGTTCAGATCAGTTTTTTTGTAAACGGAATCATTTATTATTTCTACCAATGAGTCTTTTTCTTTGAAATCCAGATATTTATTAGTTTCGAAAACTGTAAATGCATCGACTGATAATTTTCTGTTTTTTGATAATTCAAATGGAGCTGCAAATTCTGTTTGTCCAAAACTCAGTTTGAATATGAATAGTATAATTATTAAAATCAGTTTTTTCATTGTTGATTCAGATTGTCCGTGAAATGTTTTGATGTTTTGCCTGTAGTGGTAATCCTTTACTTGTGATATTCAAAAACAACTTGCAACGGTAGTTTTTTACTTCTCGAAATTCTTTTTTATTTTATTGAATTTATAATATTCCCAAATAATTAAAACCCAGACAGGGAATAGTAGCGCACAGATAAACAGCAAAATGTAGTTTCCCTCTTCATCTGCTAAAAAAAGCAGTATTATATAGGAAGCTATTAAAGGTAATAAGACGAATGATAAAAGAGAGAATATATCATTATGAATTATTTTTTTAAAAAAAGTAAGAAATATGGTGATGGAAGCCAACGAAATAAAAAGTGAAAATCCCGAAAATATTATTTCTGTAAATAATGGCATATAACAGTTCCTCATTTTTTCTCCATGCTCCACAATAAAAATCTGTATAATAAGAGTGAAAATGAAAGTCAGCAGCACACTGTATCCGATAATCCTGAAAAATGTTTTCAATAGGTACTTTTTCATTTATATGGTAAAATTATTACTGATACGGTTTGTTGATTTATGCCGGTGAAAATTTGTCAACCGCTAATTCAATTTAATCCAAGGCATCTTTTTTATAAAACCGAAGTTTCAGTTGTATAATTCAAATGTATGAAAATTCGTAAAGTTGCTTGTGTTGAGAAGAAAGATATTTTTTTCTATGTATGAAATCAAAAAAAGGTATTTTGTTCACAAAAAACTAAAGTTTTTAAACAAAATTCTATTCTGATGTTGTGAGCAGTTATAGCAACTTAATAGTTTTTTTGAAATTTTCAAACTCTATAGATGCGATTTGATTTTGAGCTTTTGATTGATGAAAGTTAAAATCGTAATAAAAACCATTGTGTTCTGTTTTTAAAGTTTTAAGCTCAACTTTTAATGGCTCATTTATTTCAATATGTTCAAACAGGTATTCAGAGTCACATTCATAAAACTTGTTACCACTAATTAAAAATGGTTCATAACGTTTCACAACTTTAAAATCTCTAAGAATTTGTGCTACTCCTTTTTCCGACAATTCCATCAATTCTTCAAAACTATTGAAACCATACGATTCCAGTTCCTCCTTAGGAGTTATGTTTAGGGTTATTGTTGGTGAAAAAATACCTTTGTTTTCTTCAAGATCTTGATAATACTTTGTTATTATACAGATTGGATCTCCTAAATCTTCCCAGACTTCTTCTTTATAATCTTCCCAGCCATTGCCTAAAATTTGTTCATTTTTAAGTTTGCCAAAATCTTTAATATTTATGAATCCCCAATCATTTGGTTTATAGAAAAGAATTCCTAATTTTTTATTTATGTAGATATTGTTATTTGTGATTACTGATTGTAATGGATTGATAGCAAGACCGGCAACTGCTAAGCCAGTTAGTTTTAAAAAATTCCGTCTCCCGATTCCCATGGCTTTTTTTAGTTGCGTTATTTAATGGTTTTTGCAACTTTTCGCCGTATTTGTCGCCGTTGCGTAAATATATCACAATAGTTTGCAAGTACAAAACAAAGCCGATTTTCGGATAAAATTAGGTGGTACAATCAAGTCTGGCAATGGCACAAACCGCAGTTAGTGGCTGACTTTTATTATTTCTTCGATTAATCTATTCATGTTCTTTGTGTTTCGTCCCATTGACACAACGGAGCTTCGTTTGTCTGGATCACAAATACTATTCACTAAAACTTGATTTTTGTCAAACAATATTGTTATTTGTTCACCCCAACTTCCTGAAAAGAAATTTGGATGTGTTTTAGCGATTATCATTTTTTTGTTTACTACATAAGATGTCCATTCAAGTTCTTTAGCTACTTTTTCTATTATTGGGTCAAGTTCTTCTCGAGTCAATCTTGTTTTAATGCTTTTGAATTTTAGTCTGTTTTTTGAAGTAAGTAAAATAATAGTCCGAGTATAGAAGGGATTATAATAAATAAAATTTCACCTTCTCGAAATGGTTTTGGATTTCCTTGGAAGTAGTCTTTTAAATTTATAAAGATGAGTGTAATAGGGATTATAAATAGAAAACCCACTATTTCATAATGACTGAATTTTTTCCAAATTCCAAGTTTTATTTCATCTGTTTCAATTGAATGTTTTATCTGTTCGTTCGTCATTTCATGTAAGCTTATTGCTAACGTTTTTTGGCTTTGTCACCGTTACGTAAATATATCACAATAGTTTGCAAGTACAAAACAAAGCTGATTTGCGGAGAAAATAGGTGGTACCAATCAAGTCTGACAATGTCACAAAACGCTGTTAGTGGCTGGCTATTTTAATCTTATTTTATTTTTTTCAACACTGTCAATAATCTAGGTATTTTATCCACTTGTGTTTCTGTCCAAAAAGTATAATTTAGAATTTTATCATTATCATAGCTATTGAGTTTAATAGTTATCTTTCTGACTTTTTCATAAACAAAATATGAGAAAGTCATTTCTTTAGCTTTAAAAATAAACTCAGCAGATTTATCTTTAAATTTTAGATCTAAGTTTGGAATAACATTATTTTCAACAAATGTTATAAACTCTTCAACTTCATCAATACCGACCCAAGCAGTTTTTAAAATGTCAGGATTTTTAATATACATATCAAGTTGTAAAGCATTTACTTTTTCACCAGTTTTAAGATCAATGACTTCTATCGGATAAAAATTAACATATTCTCCAATTCCGGATTTAAATTCTGCAATAGTAGTCCAATCTTTATTAATTCTAGTGAATTGAGCTTTATCAATAAATTTTCTTGTTGAAGACTCTTCATTTTCTTTTTGTGAATAAGAAAAGATTGAAAATAGAACTGCAATTAAAGTGATATAATATTTCATATTTTTCAATGTTTTAATGTTGAGCTCTGTATTCTGCGGTTAGCTTGCCACTAACTTTATATATACGCCATAAAGTAATCCTTTCAATACCAAAAACCAGGCTTTATATCGTAAAGTACCTTTTTACGAATATATAGAAAAGATTATAAACCGCAAACAGCTTTTAAATCACATCATAAAATAGTTAACCACTTTACGAGATGATGCATAGAAATTGAAAATCACAAGCCGTTATTTTCTCTTTCTGGAAATTGGGTTGGGTGTAGCTTTGGGTAAACTGGCTTCTTCGGTTTTGCTCGAGGGAGCAATAAGCTGGTTTAATTCTTTAATTTCGGCATCTGTCAAATCACGATAACGCCCCAGTGGAACATCGAGTTCGATATTGATGATTCTAACGCGTTTCAAGCGGGTGACTTCATAGTCTAAATATTCACACATACGGCGGATTTGTCTGTTTAATCCTTGCGTTAGTATGATTTTGAAAACAAATTTGCTTACCTGTTCTACTTTACATTTTCTGGTAACGGTATCCAAAATAGGAATTCCGTTGCTCATGCGTTGTATAAAACGTTCTGTAATGGGTTTGTCTACAGTAACGATGTATTCTTTTTCGTGATTATTGCGGGCACGGAGTATCTTGTTTACAATGTCACCATCATCAGTCATGAAAATTAATCCTTCACTGGCTTTGTCCAATCTTCCAATAGGGAAGATTCGCTTAGGATAATTGATATAATCAACAATGTTATTTTTAACCGATAGGTTTGTGGTACATTCAATACCCGCCGGTTTGTGGAAAGCAAGATAAACAGGTTTGGATGTTTTTTCACGGATTAGTTTTCCGTCAACACGAATTTCGTCTTCTACTGAAACTTTGGTTCCCAATTCAGGAACTTTACCGTTAATGGTGATTCGGCCTTGTTCTAAAAGTTTGTCGGCTTCACGACGCGAACAATAACCGGTTTCAGATAAAAATTTATTGATTCGTGTTTTATTTTCTTCCATGCTGCAAAGATACTATTCCGTTTTTAGTTTTTAATGGCAGTAGAAGTATTTTTATTTTTCGGTTTAGAAACTTAAAATGCATACAAAGGTTTCTTAATTATAACTGAGGTTTCCGAATGGTAGCAGAAGTTCCCGAATGGTAGCTGAGGCTCTCGAATGGTAGCTGAGGCTCCCGAAGCTATCCATTAAACAAAAACGCATAGACTTCCTGATACAGTTTATCATCATGTAAGGAATGTCCTAAGCCTTTGGTTTCTATAAAATGGGAATTCTGCCAGGCCTGGGCAATTTTTTTTCCTTCATTTACAGAAACTACAGTGTCTTCGCTGTCATGTGCAATCAAGCCTTCAATTTTGCTGTTGGAAACAAACCGTTGTGCCGAAAATTCTTCTAACTTTTGTTTGAAGTTATTGATGTATTGGTTTTCTAAATCTTTAGCCAATTTGGAATTCAGATTTAAAATATTGACATAGTTACTTAAAATAATCTTGAAGTCGCAGGGAGCACCCAGAATAACCATTTTTTTGATAGAATCATTGGGATAGGTGTAATGGTAATATAGACACGTTTTTCCGCCAATTGAATGCCCTATGATGTATTGCGGCTGATGTATTTCAGCTGTTTTATGAATGAATTCGGCATATTGAGGTATGCTGAATTCTTTTCCGCTGGATAAACCGTGAGCCGGAGCATCAATGGCAATAATTGTACTTCCTGATTTTTTTAAATAGGGAATTAAATTTTCCCATCGCGCTGCGTTGCTTTCCCAGCCGTGAACCAATAAGATTTTAGTATCGTTGCCTTCCCAGATATAGGTTTGGAAAGAATGTTCGTTGAATTGAAAAGTTTCTGCCTTTGCTTCCTGCAGTACCAAAGGCAATTTTCCTTTTTGCAGTTTTCCTTCCCGGGGATTGCTGAAGTACATAAAGGTTAGCTGACTGGCTTTTTTAGGGTACAGGAAACTCAGCAGGTTAAGGTATAACCCAAGCGATTTTGTAAATAAAAAGTAGATAATTTTATTCATAAAAAAACCCTGATTTCTCAGGGTTTAAGTTACTTATAATTTTGCAAATAATTGCTCCATTTTTTCTTTTTCTTCGTTGGCAAGTGCGTTGTCAACTAAGATTCTTCCACTATGCTCATCAGTGATGATTTTCTTGCGGGAAGCAATTTCCATTTGAGTTTGTGGCGGAATTGTAAAGAATGAACCTGCAGAAGCACCACGCTCAATAGAAACCACAGCCAAACCATTACGTACACTACCACGGATACGTTTGTAAGCTTTTAATAAACGGTCTTCAATTTGTGATTGGTATTCTTCAGATTTTCCTACTAAGAATGTTTCTTCTTTTTCAGTTTCAGACATGATTTCGTCTAATTCTGATTTTTTATGCTTTAAGTGAGTTGATTTTGCGTCTAATTTTTCTTTAGTTTGCGCAACAGCTTCTTTTTTATGTTCGATAGAAGCTTTCATTTCACGAATGTGTTTTTCAGCTAATTGAATTTCAAGTTCCTGGAATTCAACTTCTTTTGTTAAAGAGTTGAATTCGCGGTTGTTGCGAACTTCTTTTTGTTGCGTAGTGTATTTTTTGATAGCTTCTTTATGCTCTTCAATAGAAACTTTTTTACCTTTAATTTGGTCTTCGATAGTTTCTAAATCAGCTTTAAGCTTTTCTAAACGTGTAGTTAAACCAGCAACTTCATCTTCTAAATCTTCTACTTCAAGAGGTAATTCACCTCTTACGTTTCTAATTTCGTCGATTCTTGAATCTATTAATTGTAAATCATACAACGCTCTTAACTTTTCTTCAACGTTCAATTCTTTTGTTGCCATATTTTATAAGTACTTAACTGGATTTGTATTTATTTCCGATAAAATTATCTTGTCTAAAGACAAAGAGTCTGCAAAATTAGCAATTTTTTTCGTAAGATAATCAACAATATAATTTTTTGTAAATCTTTCACTTTCAAAATGTCCAATGTCGGCCAAAACAATTTTGCTTTCAGCTTCATAAAAGTTGTGGTATTTCAAGTCGGCCGTCAAATAAATATCTGCTTCGGCCTGAATGGCATTTTTAATGGCAAAAGCACCGGAACCTCCTAAAACAGCTACTTTTTTAATAGGTTTGTTTAAAAATTCGGTATGTCTTATGCCACCGCAAAGCATTTTTTCTTTAACCATTTTTAGAAAATCGATTTCGCTCATTTCAGTTTTTAGCTCGCCTGTCATTCCTAAACCTATATTTTGATGAACATTTTCAACGTTGTAAATTTCATAGGCTGCTTCTTCATACACATGGTTTTTGAATAGCGCTTTTAGTATTTTACTTTGCAAATGTTTTTCAAAAGTAACTTCTATTTTAATTTCCTCAGCTTCTACAAATTCAAATCGTTCGCCTATTTCAGGATTGCTGTTTTCGTTACCCATGTATGTTCCAATTCCTTTCGAATTGAAACTACAGTCCTCGTAGTTGCCAATTTGACCTGCACCTGCATCAAATAATGCATTGCGTAATTTTTCAACATTTTCAGGAATAGTATAAGTGACAAGCTTTTGAATAAAATTTTGTTTTGGGATTAAAACCTTTGTGTTTACTAAATCCAAAGCATCACAAAAAATTTTGTTTACACCATGTTGATGATTGTCCAAGGCAGTATGGACGGCATATATGGCAATGTCGTTTTTAATAGCTTTTAAAATAGCACGCTCTACATAGTTTTTACCCGTAATCTTTTTGATGCCTGAAAATAAAATAGGATGAAAACAAACCACAAGGTTATATTCTTTATTGATGGCTTCATCAATTACTGCTTCCAAAGCATCATGGCAAACTAAAACTCCTGTTGCTTTTGCTTCATTGTCACCTACTAATAAACCTACGTTATCAAAATCTTCAGCATAGGCTAGCGGAGCCATTTCTTCGAGTATAGAAAGTATTTCTTTGATTTTCATATAACAAATTAACGAATAAACAAATCAACATAAAAATAAAAAATCCTACTTTCGTAATATGAATTTATTACGAAAAATCCTTTTTCCGTTCTCTATTATTTACGGATTTATCACTTCCATCCGAAATCTATTATATGATAATGGCATTTTTAAATCGTATTCTTTTGATGTTCCAGTAATTGCAGTAGGTAATCTTAGTGTTGGCGGAACCGGGAAAACACCACAGATTGAATATTTGATCCGGTTATTATCAGATAACTATAAGATAGTAACATTAAGCAGAGGCTACAAGCGTAAATCGGAAGGATTTGTGTTGGCTGATGGAAATGCAACCGCTGAAATTTTGGGGGATGAACCCTATCAGTTTTTTCAAAAATTTCCTGAAATACAAGTAGCTGTTGATGCTGACAGGAAAAACGGAATTGAACAATTATTATCGCAAACAAATAAACCTGATATTATTTTGTTAGATGATGCTTTTCAGCATAGAAAAGTAAAAGCAGGATTTTATATAATGCTTTCATCGTACGACGATTTGTTCTTTAACGATTTTATATTACCAACTGGTAACTTGCGGGAGAGTAGAAGCGGAGCCGATAGGGCGGATATGATAATTATCACAAAATGTCCAAGAGATATTTCTGAAATTGCCCAAGAAAAAATAAAACATAAAGTAAGAAGCTACGCGCAAACAGAGGTTCTTGTTTTCTTTAGTTTTATAGAATATGATGAAATGTTATTTTCTGAAAATGAAAAGATTAAGTTGGATTCTTCAGTGATTGTTGATAACTTAGTGGTTGCTGGCATTGCAAAACCCGAACCTTTTTTTGCATATTTGCAGGCTGGCCAAAAAAGAACGATGGTTTTTCCAGATCATCATAATTTTAATGATAAAGACATTCAATCAATTCTTGAAAAGGCGGGCGATGAGAAAATTATTACAACCGAAAAAGATTATGTGCGTCTAAAAGGGAAATTGCCTGCAGGGCAACTGTTTTATTTGCCTATAAGGAGTTCGTTTGTGAATGGTAAAAATGAATTTGATAAAAAGATTTTAGATTATGTGGGAGCAAGTACAAGAAACCGTTGATTACATTTTAAATAAAACCAATTTCAATCCTGAGTATGGAGTGATTTTAGGCTCCGGTTTAGGCGGATTTACAGATGATATCGAGATAGATTATATTTTATCTTATAATGAAATTCCTAATTTTCCTGTATCAACTGTAGAAGGGCATAAAGGAGCTTTGGTTTTTGGACATATTCATGGAAAAAAAGTCGTTGCAATGCAGGGACGCTTTCATTTTTATGAAGGATATAATATGAAAGAAGTTACGTTTCCTGTAAGAGTGATGAAACATTTAGGGGTTGAAAAACTTATTGTTTCGAACGCTTCGGGAGGGGTGAATCCAAATTACAAGGTAGGTTCAATTGTAATTATTAAAGATCATGTGAATATGATGCCTGAGCATCCGCTTCGCGGGAAAAATGATGAACGTTTTGGTCCCCGTTTTGTAAACATGAGTGAGCCTTACAGTAGAAAAATGATGGCAAAAGCTAAAGAAATTGCTTCGGATTTAGGAATTACAGTTCAGGATGGAGTATATTTAGGATTACAGGGGCCGACTTTTGAAACTTTGGCTGAATACAAAATGGTTAAAGCTTTAGGTTGTGATTGTGTGGGAATGAGTACGGTTCCTGAAGTTATAGTGGCGCGTCACATGGAATTGGAAACGTTTGGTATTTCTGTAATTACTGATATGGGAGATGCTGAAAGTATTGATACAATTACTCATGAAGAAGTCTTGGAAGCGGCCAGAGAGGCTGAACCGCACGTAAGAAAATTAATCAAAGAATTAATTACGCAATATTAAGTTGCCGCCAATAAGTTAGTCTCGATAATTTTATAAAAGTTATCGGGATTAAACGGTTTGGTAATAACATCTGTCATGCCGTATGACATAAGCATTTCCCTGTTTTCGTTTAATGAAATTGCCGTTAATGCTATAATTGGAGTTGAGTCGTTGAATTTTCTTATTTCCTCTGTGGCATGAGTCCCGTTGATACCCGGCAGGTGCACATCCATTAATACTAAGTCGTATTTGAAGTTGCGTGCCATGTCTATAGCATCTTCACCGGTTTCACAAATAGCAACATTCATTGCTTTTTTCTCCAGCATTTTTTTAGTGATCATTTGGTTGATTTTATTGTCTTCAACCAATAATACTTTCTTGTTGATGAATACTTTGTCATCAAGCTCTTTTTCTTCAAATATGCTCGTTTGTGAAGTGCTGTTTTTAAACTCTAAATCAAAAAAGAATTTAGACCCCAGATTTACTTTACTCTCTACTTTTATTTCACCTCCCATTAAGCTCACCAATTTTTTTACGATTGTTAATCCAAGACCGGTTCCGCCGTATTTTCGGTTAATTTCTACAGAACCCTGTGAGAAACTTTCAAAAATCTCTTCCTGCTTATTTTCCGGGATTCCTATACCTGTATCATTGATTTCAAAATGAATCTTGCATTTATCATTTTCATTTTTAATCAAGTTGGCAATCATAATCACTTCTCCTTTATGTGTGAATTTTAGAGCGTTGTTAATCAAATTTATAACTACCTGTGAAAGTTTTGTAGGGTCACCAATTAAATTTTGGGGTATTTCAGGATCGATTATTATTTTGAAGTGATTATTGTTTTGGCCGGCTAATTCTTTTAACGTATTGTAGATATTATTGAGCAGTTCTCTGAAATTGAAAGAAATGTTTTCGAGTTCAATGTTGTCTGATTCAATACGGTTGATTTCAAGGATTTCATTAATGTAGGTCAACAAATAATTTCCTGAAAATTTTAATGATTTTAGATACTCAATCTGACTCTCTTTTGGATTTTCTTCCAGTAAAATATGGGAAATACCATTTATTGCGTTTAACGGAGTCCGTAATTCATGGCTGACAGTTGAAAGGAAATCAGCACGGGCCTGCGATGCTTTTTCTATTCTTGCTTTAGCTTCTTCCAGTTCGTTGTTTTTTTCCTTTAAAAGCTCATTGGATTTGTTACGGATAATGTTGTTCTTGTATAGTGATAAACTCAAAAGCGATAAAATCGTAATCAAAGCAATACTTAGGATGTTGATTAATTTCGAAAATTTACCGGCTTTTTCCTGTTCTTTTTTGTCTTTGTCCAGTTTTTCCATTGAACGCATTAATTCGTCAATGTTTACCTGCTGGGAAATTATGTTCTGATTTTTCTTGGAATTGATTTTTTCCAGTGAATCCTTTAGTTTAAGGTGAATTTTTAAAAAAGCCAATGAGTTGTTTGTCAGGGCCATTTCGTCATAAACTTTGCTTAAAAGTTTAGTCGTTTTTATCTGTAAGTCTAAGATTGATTCTTTTTTGCTTAATTCGTAGGCTTTGTTTAAATATACTATTGCCTCGGTGTATTTTTGCTCTTTGTGTTTTACATTTCCAAACTGATAATTAACTTCTGATAATATTTTATCGGTTAATTTATAATCCGAATTTTTTTGATCGATAATGCTTTGCAGTGCAGTTTCGGCTTTTTGAATTTGGTTTTTTTCAATATAGAATATTGCTTTCTGCAAGTTGACCATGTCTTTGGCACTGCTTAAATCAATATTGTCATAAACCGAATTTGCTTTACTGAAATAGGACTCTGCTCGTTCGTAATTGTTTTTTTGAATGTAGCAAACGCCTAAATTGTAATACGATAAAGCTAATTTAGTACTTGGTTCTATGGTGTTGTAAACTGAAACTGCACGGATGAATTTTTCAATTGCATTATCGTATTTTTTTAAATCCGAATAGATTAAGCCAAGGGTGTAGTAGCCGTTTGCGAGAGAAGCGTTATTGGTGTTTTTTTTAGCGAAATCTATTGATTTGTTGGCGTTTTCGAGCGCTTTTTCATATACTTTCAAATCTTTGAAGCGCATTGCTGTTTCTGCATAGTAATAGGAACTGTCGATGGCTAAAACCGGAGTCTCGGTTTTCTTTTCAACAGCAAATAGATTTATGTAGAAAAGTAGTAAAAAGAGTATTCTTTTTTGCATAGGGAGCTTCAAAAATTCCTTAAATATAACTATTTTTTGGTTAAATGATTAATTAAGTCAATAATTCTTGAAGAATAGCCTATCTCGTTATCGTACCATCCAACTACTTTTACCATCTTGTCAATTACAGAAGTAAGTTGTGCATCAAATAAGCAGGAGTTTCTATTTCCTTGAATGTCAACAGAAACTATAGGGTCTTCTGTATATGCTAAAATACCCTTTAAATGATTTTCAGAAGCTTTTTTGAATGCATGATTGATTTCTTCTATAGTAACTTCACGTTTGACATTAAAAGTTATATCGGTAAGTGATCCATCCGGAACCGGTACACGAATGCCGCATCCTCCTATTTTTCCGTCAAGTTCTGGAAAAATCTTTGTCAAGGCCTTGGCCGCTCCGGTTGTTGTAGGTACGATAGACTGTGCTGCAGCACGTGCTCTGCGGAGATCCTTGTGCGGCTGGTCATGCAGGCTCTGGTCGGTAGTGTAAGAGTGAACAGTGGTTATGTAAGCCTGTTCAATACCGCATAATTCCTGAATGACTTTAATCATAGGAGCGGCGTTGTTTGTTGTACAGCTGGCATTCGAAATTATAAGTTCCGTACCGTCAATAATACTTTCATTTACCCCCAGAACTACGGTTTTGATAGTGTCAACTTCAGCAGGAGCGGAAAGTATTACTTTTTTAGCACCAGCTTCAATATGTTTGTGGATATCTTCGTAAGTCTTGTACTTTCCAGTACTTTCAATAACAAAATCTATAGCATGATCAGTCCAATTGAGATTGTTGATTTCTCTTTCATGAAAGAAAAGATATTCCTTTCCGTCAATTACTATTGCTTTTTCGTTATGTGAAACGTCACTTGGTAAAATACCGTGAATGCTGTCGTATTTTAAAAGATGTGCCATTGTTTTATTGTCGGCAATATCATTTATTGCAACAATTTCAATATGCGGATGGTTTACTAATAATCGGAAAAGGTTTCTTCCAATACGACCAAATCCGTTAATGGCAATTCTAATTTTCAATTTGCTTATGGTTTAATAGTTTGAAGTTTAAAGTTAAGAACTTTGAACCTTAAACTTCAAAACTATATTAAAGAATATGTTTTTCTGCGTGATAGCTTGAACGAACCAATGCGCCGCTTTCAACATGACGGAATCCTAAATCTTTTGCGAATTTCTCATAATCTGCAAATTCTTCAGGAGTAACGTAACGTTTAACAGGTAAGTGTTTTTTACTTGGTTGTAAGTATTGGCCAATAGTGATGATATCTACATTTTGATTGCGGATATCACGTATGGTTTCATATACTTCTTCTTGAGTTTCACCAAGACCCAGCATGATTCCTGATTTTGTACGACGAATACCTTGGTCTTTTAAGTATTTTAAAACAGCTAAACTACGGTCGTATTTTGCTTGGATACGTACTTCTCTAGTTAATCGACGCACAGTCTCCATGTTGTGGGAAACCACTTCAGGATTAGCTTCTACAATTCGGTCAATAATCCGTTCCACGCCTTGAAAATCTGGGATAAGCGTTTCAAGTGTGGTTTGAGGATTCATTCTGCGGATTGCTTTAATTGTTTCAGCCCAAATGATAGACCCCATGTCTTTTAAATCATCACGGTCAACACTGGTGATTACCGCATGTTTGATTTTCATTATTTTAATGGAACGCGCTACTTTTTCAGGTTCATCCCATTCTACATCTTCTGGGCGACCCGTTTTTACTCCACAAAACCCGCAAGAGCGTGTACATACATTTCCTAAAATCATAAAAGTAGCTGTGCCTTCACCCCAGCATTCTCCCATATTAGGGCAACTTCCTGAAGTACAGATGGTGTTAAGCTTGTACTTGTCAACTAAACCACGTAATTCGGTATATTTTTCACCAATAGGTAATTTTACTTTTAACCATTTAGGTTTTCCGGTAGGTAATATATTTGAAGCTGTTGCTGTTTCCATATTGCATTAATTTCACTGCAAAGATAAGCATTGTTGTTGATACGTGGATTTGTTTATTTGTTATATTTGATTAAAATAGGTTTATGAAAATTGTTAAGTTATTTTTTCTATTATTGTGTTTTCTTTTGATTTCATGTGAAAATGAAAAGGAAAAAAACGAGGTTAATTCGTTAGAATTGTTTCAACTAGTAATTAATGATCTTAAACCAATCTTATCTTTTCCTGTTTTGGAAAGAAAAGAGTCAGAAAATAATTTTGAATATGATATAAGATTTAATGATAGTTTGAGAAGTAATGAGAGATGTTATGAAAAGGGTACTTGTGTCTTGAATATTTATGTTGAAGATACATTAGTAAATTCAAATCTTTTGTTTCATGAAAAAAAATATTTCAAAAAAGATGTTTCAAATTCACTTTTTAAAAAAATACCAAAAGAATTTAGCGAAACTAAAGTTGTAAATCTTAAAAATCTAACCATTAAGAAAAGTAATTTGGTCAGACTAAAAGAAAAAATATCTGATGAAATTTTAAATTCAAATAGAGATGATAAATATTATGCAAATGTAATTTTTTCAAACATTGTATTTAATGGTGATTTTACAGAAGCAATTTTTTTATATGAATATTATTGTGGTTCTAAATGCGGGTATTTGAATATGGTAATTGGAAAAAAGATTAATGGTAAATGGACTGTTAAATAAAAAAGGCATACTGTTTTTTAAAGAAAAACCACCACAAACTTTACTTTGTGATGGCTTCTTGGTTTGGTGTTTAGATTTTAATTCACCTGTACAGTGATTGGAAGTGAATATTGTGTTCTTACAGGCTGTCCTTGAAAAATACCCGGTTCCCATTTTGTTTTGATAGATTTTAAAACTCGAATAGCTTCTTTATCCAAACCATATCCAGGGCTTCTTGGAACGGTTATGTTAGAAATTGTCCCATCTGTTTCTACTACAAAGAATACAATGATTTTTACAGTATTGCTTTCTTCCATTTCAGGTGCCTGAAAACGGTTGCCTACAATTCTTAAAAACGCATCAACACCACCTGGAAACATTGGGTTTTTTTCTAAAACAGCCATTGATACAGGTCCTTCAGGTGCTTTAGGCGTTTCAATTTTTGGAGTTGGCTCTGTTGTTGTCCCTGTTGAGCTTCCGGTAGTACTTCCATTTAAAGCCAATGGATTGTCAGAAATTGGTTTGCCTACATCTTGTGGTTTTGTAAATTCTGTTTCCGGTGCTTTTACGGCATCAACTACATTTGGATTAACCAAATTTTCAGTTTTGGGAGCTATAAATTCCGCTTTTTTAATTTGTTGTTCTATTTTCTTTTGTTCTTCTTTTTTAGGAAGGATTACTTCTGTAACCACTAATGGGTCGTCAAATTCAGGTTTATCAATTGTTACTGATTTATCAGCAAAAGAACTTAATAATACAGGTAATAAAGCTAATCCTGTTAGTGTTATCAAGGCGCTTAAAAATGCTTTAGTGGTTGTTGTTCCGTCTTCCTGACGTAATTGGTACGCTCCGTACGCTTTGTTTTTTCCTTCAAAAACAAGTTCTAACCACTCTGTTTTGTTGATGTTTAACTTAGACATAATTTTTCGGTTTTTATAGTTAATTAATAATCTTTTACTGATGTAATTAACTGCATGAAAAAATTGTGCCAAAATTTTGTTAAAACAGATAAAATGATAAAATTTCTCTTAAAACTTTAATTATTCGGTAAAATCTAAGTCGGAATTATGTGTTTCCCGAATGGTCACAGTAGCGTAAATTCCTAGGCCAAAAGCCATTATTCCTATTATAGTTGCTGAAGTGATTACACCTTGATTAACTTTGAAAAAATCAAAACCTATAAGCATTAAAGGTAAAATTCCACGAACCATATTGGGAACTGTTGTGGTGGCTGTACTGCGAATGTTAGTGCCAAATTGCTCCGAAGCTACAGTTACAAACATTGCCCAATAACCTGTTCCTAATCCTAGCCAGACACAGTAGAAATAATACATGTTTTCGGTCATTTTACCACTGTACAGCATTAAAACAACCCCTAGAATAGTGAAAAGCATCATGTAAAGAATGGCTTTTTTTCGAGAATGAAGCGCGTGTGAAATAAATCCGCTGGCAAAATCACCTATAGATATTCCAACATAAGCCCACATAATTGCTTTTCCGGGAGTGATGCTGTTTATGCCTAAATCCGGTGCAAACTGGTTTGCCATTACGGCTAAAATACCGATACAGAACCAGGTTGGCAAACCAATGAAAATACATTTTATATAACGGACAAACCGGTTCCAATTTGTGAAAAAAGAAAGAAAATTTCCTTTTGAAACAGATTCTGAATGTTTGATGTCTTTATATATTCCTGATTCTACTACACCTACACGTAAGAATAAGAGTAATAGCCCTAATCCGCCTCCAATAAAATAGGCGGTTGTCCAGTCTCCTGATAATTCAACGGTTAAGTTGGCTACGACAGCTCCAAATAAACCAAATCCGGCTACGATAGAGGTTCCTATAGCCCGTAATTGTTTGGGCAGAGATTCGGCAACCAGTGTGATTCCCGCTCCAAGTTCTCCTGCCAATCCTATACCGGCAATAAAGCGGAGTAGGGCGTAAGTCATTGTTTTGTCTGCAAACGGATAGTGTGGTAAAAATCCGCAGGCAATATTGGCTAATGAATAAACAATGATTGAACCAAAAAGAACAGATAGCCTTCCTTTTTTATCTCCTAAAATTCCCCAAAGAATTCCTCCAATAAGCAAGCCTGTCATTTGGAAATTCATGATTAATGTCCCTGAAGTATCCGGATTTAATCCTAAATCCTTTAAACTTGGCACACGAACAATACCAAATAGTAATAAATCGTAAATGTCAACAAAATAGCCTAAGGAAGCTACGATTACAGGTAAAGAAAATAAATGTTTTAGTTTTTCTTCTCGGGTGAAGGTTTGCATTGGTTTTTTGGTTTTCGCCAAAGATATAATTTTATTCAGTTCCAGTTAACGGTTTTTTGTGTTTACTGTGAACTGTGACTGCAAACTAAATTATGCTTTTTCAATAATCTCTGCCAATAATTTCTTAGCGCGAAGCAGTTTTATTTTTACGTTGTTTAAAGGTTCGTTAAGTTCGTCAGCTATTTCCTGATAGCTCATTTCCTGAAAATAGCGCATTTGTATCACTTCCTGATAAGCGGGTTTTAACTGCTTTATGAATTGAAGTAATCTATTAAGGTTTTGTTCCGTGATAATTTGATCTTCGGCAGATGGTGAGTCATCAGCTATCCCGTAAGCAATATCATCTTCTTCATCAGTAATATCAATGAATAGTGTTGATTTTTTCTTACGCAACAAATCGATATGTACATTCTTGGCAATAGCGATTAACCAAGTGTTAAACTGAAATTCGGGATTGTAAGTGGCAATTTTGTCAAATGCTTTTGAAAAAGTTTCAATAGTAATGTCTTCAGCATCAGTTTCGTTTTCTGTGCGTTGTAACATGAAGGCATACACTTCATTCCAGTACTTATCAAGTAAATAGGTAAAAGCTACCTGATCACCTTTGATTGCTTTGTCAATATAATTTTTTATTTCCAAGTAACTGGTTTTGAGGTCATATTTTTAAAAAACACGTTCAGTTGTGTGAAGATAAGAATAATTTCTAAAACCGGATACCAGTACATTACATCTTTTTCTTCTAATTTTCCTGCTGAAAATCCTAATGAAATCCAAGCTGTTAAATAACGGAAAACAATTAGGCTTAGTACAATTATCCATTGGAACTGAAACGCTAACAAGGTGATAGGTGTTAAGAAGAATAATAATTGCGAAATGTAAAATAAAGCTAATTGCGAGCGATCAAAAGCTTTGTAATGTTTAGCTGTTGAGACATGACGTCTCTTTTGCATAAACCATTCTTTAAAAGTTTGTTTTGGTACTGAATAAGTAAAACTTTCCGGATTATAGCAAATAGCAGTATTCTCTGAATCTGAAGCTTCGTTTATGAATAAATCATCATCACCAGAACGGATTTTCATATGATTGATAAAACCATTGGTTTTGAAAAATTCATCGCGCTTGTAAGCTAAATTACGACCTACACCCATATATGGCCTGCCTAATTTTGCCCATGCAAAGTATTGTGTAGCCGTTAATAAAGTTTCAAAACGAATCAATTTATTTAGAAGACCTTCTTCTTTTTCATAAGCTCCATAACCTAAAACAATTGTTTTATGCATGGTGAAATGAGACGCCATTTCTTTTATCCAATTTTCAGAATTTGGAAAACAGTCAGCATCTGTAAGTAATAAGTAATCTTTTGATGCTGTTTTAATACCTAAGGTAAGGGCGAATTTTTTATTTCCCCAAAAAGCTTCGTTGTTTTCAACTTTAACCAACTTTAAGTTAGGGATTTCTTTTTGAAAATCTTCAACTAAGTATCTGGTATCATCTGAAGAGGCATCGTCAATGATTATAATTTCATAATTGGGATAGTTTTGTTTTGCTAAAATAGGAATAAGTGTTTTTAAATTTTCCTCCTCATTTTTAGCACATACAACAACTGATATAGAGATGTGTTTTTCTTTGCTTTCCTGAGGCTTAGCGAAAGAAAACTTACCAAAAATAAACAAATAGTAAACTACTTGGATAGTTACTATTGCTATAAAAAAGTAAAATAAAATGAGTAAAAATAGCTCCATAAATCCTTTTGAAATTGCTGTGCAAAGGTAGAAGTTTAAAATTCAAATCCCAAAAAACAAATTTCAAATTTGCAGTAAGAAAAAAGGAATTTTATTGTCTGTTTTTTTGCATTTCTTTTGCAATTTCCAAGTCATTGTTATCATTGGATTTTTCCAGATGGCTAATAATGCTTTTATAGTTTTTGTCGTCACGATTTTGAGAAAGCTTTTTCTTTGCTTGAATTTCAGTGATGGTTATTTCAAAAGCAAGTATGCCTTTTGCCTGACGCATGGTTTTCTCGGAAAGATTTTCAACTCGAAGTGGATTTTCTTGTTTCTTTTCGAATTTGTCTACCAGTTTTTTTAAGGATAAAATCGTTTCTTCGTAATCCAATAACCGGATTTTTCCATAAACATGCACTGCAATATAATTCCATGTCGGCACATTTTCATGATCGTACCAGGAAGATGATATATAAGTGTGGGGCCCGTTGAAAATTGCCAAGACTTCTTCTTCGTTTTGTAAACTTTCTGCCTGTGGATTTTCTCTGGAAATATGTCCGCTTAAAATCAGTTTGTCATCAACCTTTTCAAAAAACAGGGGTGTATGCGTTCCCCAAGGTTTATCATTTGTGGTGTTGATTAGAATGGCAAATGCATTTTCCTGAAGGAATTGCTCTATTTCCTTTGGATTTTCGTTTTTATAAAGGTCAGGGATGTACATATGAATTTAGATTTTAGAATTCTGAATATTCAGACCATTTTAAATTATTTGGCAGAGTTTGATTTGAAAACTCAATATGAATAACACGTCTTCGTTTATTGTTTGTAGTTTTTGTTGATGCATGCAGTGTTAATGGTTTCATAAGCATTATACCTCCTTTTGAAACTTCACATTCGACTTCTTCTTTTTTGTCAAGAAGTAAATTGTTCATCAGAATTATTCCGTTCTTATGTGAACTGGTAATGACTTTTACGGCTCCATTGTGTTTAGTTGTATCGTCGAGATGAACGCGGACAGTAAATATATTTTCTAAAATTGGAAGTGGGGGCTGAACCGCTACCTGATTATGTTTAGAAGTCCAATTGATATAATTTTCAGTTTCTATTTTTTCTTCTAGTGCAATGGTGAGGTCTTGGTGATAAGGAACAACCCAATTTGAAGTTTCAGGCTTGTCAAAATAAATTGATTTCACTAAAAAATAGTCAGAACCACCAATTTCATTGATAATTCTTTTTAACCTTTTATTGAAAATTAGATTTTTAAGCTCAGGAATTTCTTTTATAACCTGCCTTATTGCAAATACATCATTACTTTTTCTAAAATTAGCATTTGCTTTTTCATTTTCTTCGATTTGTTGAAGAATTTCAGAAACTTCCTTCTCTGTATATATGTTTTCAATGATACCGTATCCATTTTTACAAAATGAATCAATAGTTTGAGAAAGTTCTAGTGTTGAATTCATTTTATTTCAAGTTCCTTTGAAATTATAAGAAGTATAATTGTTATTTTTAAATCACATTCACTTCTGCCTCAATAGCAATTCCGAATTTATCCAAAACCTTTTTTTGAACTAATTTTGATAAATTTAATATGTCCTGACCGGTTGCATTTCCATAATTTACAAGAACTAAGGCTTGACGTGCATGTACTCCGGCGTCACCATCGCGATAACCTTTTAAACCTGCTTGCTCAATCATCCAGCCAGCAGGGACTTTAACTTCGGTTTCAGAAACATCATAATGTTTAATCTCTGGATGTTGTGTTTTGGTTTTGTTAAACTGTTCTCTCGAAATGATTGGGTTTTTAAAGAAACTTCCGCTGTTTCCTAATTCTTTTGGATCTGGTAGCTTACTTTGACGGATAGCAATTACTGCATCGCTTACATCTTTAATTGTTGGCTGAGTAATTCCTTTTGATTCCAATTCTTTTTGAATATCACCATAACCAGTGTTGATTTTATGGTTGTTCTTGGTGAGTTTAAAAACGACTGAGGTGATGATGTATTGGTCCTTTGCCTCTTGTTTGAAAATACTTTCACGGTAACCGAATTTACATTCCCCATTATTAAAAGTCTTTATTTCTTGTGTGGTGATTTGCATTGCTTTACACGAAATAAAGGTGTCTTTTATTTCTGCACCATAGGCTCCAATATTTTGTACGGGAGTAGTGCCAACATTGCCAGGAATTAGTGACATGTTTTCAATGCCTCCATAATTTTGCTCGATATTCCATAATACAAATTCGTGCCAGTTTTCACCAGCTTGCGCTTCTACCCAAACATGATTCTCGTCTTCTTTGATTACTTTTTTACCTTTTAAGTCAATATGAATTACCAGAGCATCAATGTCTTGTGTTAAAAGCATATTGCTTCCTCCGCCAAGAATGAATTTCTTTTTGTTTGCGTTTTCCTGTAAAACTTTTTTTAATTCATCAGTCGAATGAACTGCTATAAATTCATTGGCTTTAGCATCGATACCAAAGGTGTTGTAATTTTTTAATGAGAAATTATATTGAATGGTCATTTGGATTTAAATATCAAAATTTAGCAATGCAAAGTACGCAAACATTTTGCAAAGTTCACAAGTAATAATTGCTTAATTATTCTTCGGTTTCTAAGGCACGGTTTAAGAAATCATTTAAGGGTTTTATCAAAATAAGTTTTTGGGCTACTTTTTTTTCAAAATCTTTTTCGGTAAACCATTTTTCGTCAATAGAATGTGAAACGGTGAAGCTTTTGAGTTTTAAAAATTCAATGGCAGGATGATTGGCATCGTATCCTTTTGGAGCTGATTTAAGTACATTTCCTTCTTCTATGTCAAGTGTGCCAAATTCTTTTTTGAATGTCTGCTCACTGACAATTTTTTCCAGATCGTCATGAAAAAAAGCAATTTCCCGACGTATTTTTTTTAGCTCTTCAGCTTCAGGACACCATACACCGCCGGCAACAAAACATTTTCCTTTTTCAAAATGAATATAATAACCAGGACTGTTTTTTCTGTTTTTGTTGGTAGTCATCCAAATACCTAAATTGGTCTTGTAAGGTGATTTGTCTTTGGAAAAACGGATGTCACGATTTATTCTGAAAGTACAGTTTTTGATTTCGAGAGGTTCTAAATTGCTGTCAAGAGGTTTGATTTCAGTAAGTACGGAAGCAATTAAATTATGGTAGTCTTTTTTATATTGCTCATAACGTTTCTTGTTGGCATGCATCCACTCTGTATTGTTGTTTGCAGTTAAATCGTTAAGGAAAGCGATTGCTTCTTTTGTCAGCATAGTTTTTTGATTGTGAATTTGAAATATAAATATAGGAAGATAATTTAAATGTAGAAAGGTAGAAGATAGACTGATAGAGAATAGAGAATAGAGAATAGAGAATAGAGAAATAGAGAATAGAGAAATAGAGAATAGAGAAATAGAGAAATAGAGAAATAGATTTTGGCTAAGAATAAATTACTGCAAATAAAAAAAGCACGAAGAAAAATCTCCGTGCCCTGTATGTTTTATTCTTTAATTTATAATTTCTTTTTCAGGTCTTCTTCAGTTATATAACCTAAGTTTTTCCAGTTTTCTTTTCCGTCTTTGAATAAAATCAATGTAGGCAGACCTTCAATTCCTAATTCCTGAGCCAGTTTTTGGTTTTTGTCAGCGTCGATTTTTACAATCTTAATCTGTCCTTTCATCTCAGTTTTCATTTTTTCAAGATACGGAGCCATTTTTTTACAAGGACCGCACCATTCAGCATAAAAATCAATCAAGACTTTTTTGTCAGATTGAGCCAGTTTTTGAAACTCGGCTAAAGTCATTCCTTCAACTGCTTTTGGTTTTGATAAGCCTTCTGCGTTCCATTTCATGATGCCACCTTCAAGATTGTATACTTCCTTGAAACCTAAATCGCTCAATTTATTCATAGCTTTTGAGCTTCTTCCGCCACTTAAACAATATACATAAACAGGTTTGTTTTTGTCCAGATTCTTAATCTTTGACTCAAAATCATCTCCATTTATATTGATGTTTGCTGCGTTGCCAATGTGCTGCGAAGCGTATTCTTCCGGAGTACGGACATCAATCAGGGTTATGTCGGCATTATTTATTTTTTCAGCAAAAACTTTTGGAGCAATAGTTTCTGAAATGTTGTTGTTTTGTCCTTTGCAACTTGTAAATGCTATCGTTGTAATGCAAATGGCACTTAATAAAAGATTTTTCATTGTATTTGAATTAATATGTAGGTTAAAAATTAAATATTTTATACGATTGATGTGTTTGTTTTACAATGTTTTCTGTTCTTTCAGCATGTGTGTCAGAGATGAATAATTGACCAAATTCATCGTTGTTTACCATGGAAACAATTTGGCTCACTCTTGTCTCGTCTAATTTATCAAAAATATCATCAAATAATAAAATTGGTTTTTCGCCACTCTGTTTCTTTACAAATTCAAATTGCGCTAATTTTAATGCAATTAAAAAAGATTTTTGCTGACCTTGTGAACCAAACTTTTTTATAGGATGACCTTCAATCAAAAAAGCCAGATCATCTTTGTGTATACCAACACTTGTATATTGTAAAGCTCTGTCTTTGTTTATGTTTTCTTGCAATAGTTGTGCCAAAGATGAGTCTTTTAACTGACTTTCATATTCTAAATTTACGTTTTCGGCAGAATTTGAAATAAGTTTGTAATAGTGATCAAAAATTGGGATGAAATCAGCTAAAAACTGTTGTCTCTTTTTAAAGATTTCAGTTCCTAAATCTGAAAGCTGCTCATTATATATATCTAAAGTATCTGCTTCAAAAACTCTGTTTAAAGCGAAATATTTAAGTAAAGCATTGCGTTGGGTCACGACTTTTTGGTACTGAATCAACTGATGCAGATAATTATTGTCCAACTGTGAAATAACACTGTCAATGAATTTCCGTCTGGTTTCACTGCCTTCACGGATTAAATCGGCGTCAGTGGGGGAGATAATCACAAGCGGAATCAACCCTAAATGGTCAGAAAACTTTTCATACAGCTTTCCATTTCGTTTCAGGATTTTTTTTTGTCCTTTTTTTAAACTGCAGACAATATTTTCCAATCGGTCCTGTTTGACAAATTCACCGTCAATTACAAAAAAATCGGTACCGTGTTTGATGTTTTGGACGGATAATGAATTGAAGTAACTTTTTCCAAATGCCAAATGATAAATTGCATCAAGTGCATTTGTTTTTCCAATGCCGTTTTTTCCTACAAAGCAATTGATTTTATGCTCAAATTCGAAATTAGCTTCTTCAAAATTTTTAAAATTGAATAACGAAATCTTTTTTAAGTGCATAAAATACTGATGATTGTTTGATTTTAAGGATAGTTGTTAAAACGCTCGCAAATTATTAAAAATAAAGCGAAAACTTATTTTGTTTTTCAATAAAAATTTTATTTTTGCACCTCACTAATTTTTAATTAAATGGCAACATATAATAAAAGAGGATATAAAGCTCCAAAACCGGAAGCGGAAAAGACTGAAAATTTAGATAACGTAGCAGATTTAGAGCAAAACATTGCAATAGATGAGAAAGATAGTGCTACGGCTAATGTATTTAATACTTTAGACGAAACTGCTAATAAAACGGAAGAGTTTGTTGCTAAAAACCAAAACATTATTTTATCAGTTTTAGGTGGTATTGCATTAGTGGTTGTAGGGTACTTAGCTTATAATAAATTTGTTTCTACGCCTGCAGAAAATGAAGCTGCAAGTGATATGTACCAGGCACAGAAATATTTCCAGCAGGCAGTTGATGCGCCTCAGGCAAATGATTCATTGTTTAAGTTGGCTTTAAACGGAGGTGAAGGTAAACAAGGTTTTGTTGATATTGCTAAAAACCACTCTGGTACAGATGCTGGTAAATTAGCAAATTACTATGCAGGTATGTCTTTTTTACATACAAAACAATTCCAAAAAGCAATTGAATATTTAAGCGAATACAAATCTGATGATGCTTATACTAATGCTTTGGCTTTAGGTGCAATTGGAGATGCAAATGCTGAATTAAACAAAAACGAAGAAGCTTTAGAATACTATGTTAAAGCTGCTGAAAGCAGTGCGAATGAATTAACAGCTCCTCGTTTCCTGTTAAAAGCTGGTCAGTTAGCTTATGCTGATGGCAAAAAAGCCGATGCTTTAAAATATTTTACAGAAATCAAAGAAAAATATGAAGACGCTCCGGAAGCACAAAACATCGATGCTTTAATTGGAATGGCTCAATAAATTAGTATTCAGTAAACCAGTGTTCAGTGAGCAGTCTGAGCACTGAAAGCTGAAGACTGTAAACTGGCAAAAATGGCTACAGCAAATAAAAATTTATCAAATTACGATAAGAATACTATCCCAAACGCGAAAGATTTTCGGTTTGGGATTGTTGTTTCTGAATGGAACGACAAGATAACAGAAGGACTTTTTAACGGGGCAGAAGCGGCGCTTTTAGACTGTGGCACCTTGCCTGAAAATATCATCCGCTGGAATGTTCCGGGAAGTTTTGAACTGATTTACGGTGCAAAAAAAATGATTGAAACACAAAATGTCGATTGTGTTATTACCATTGGTTGTGTAATCAAAGGGGAAACGATGCATTTTGAGTTTGTTTGTGAAGGTGTTACTCAGGGAATCAAAGATTTAAACGTACAGACAGATGTGCCTGTGATCTTTTGTTTGCTGACAGACAACAACGAACAGCAGTCAATTGACAGAAGCGGCGGGGTTCATGGAAATAAAGGAACCGAAGCAGCAATTGCAGCAATCAAAATGGCTGACCTAAGAAAAAAAGCATAAAAAAATATTGATAAGTGTCATTTTGAAACAAAGAAAAAGTCTCATGAAATTATAGACTCTTTCTTTGTTTGAGAATGGCATTTTTTTCTAAATGCTCAATACTTCTTTGACTATTAAACCCATTCCTTTTTTTAAATTTGAATAAAAACCAAAAATGCTGAAACACACTATTATTTTTTTTTTTCTTTATTTTATTTCAGGGGATAATGTTTTCACAGAGTCCGGTAAACATTGAATTAAAAAATAAATTGGACGAAATTCTTAAATCGGACCAGATATTAAGAGAATACTCGAATTCTAACATATCTGAATCCAGAAAAAAAGAAATTTTAAAAATTGTTGGCTGTACTAAAGAAGAATTGGATAAAAATCTCTGGTCAATTGTTAATAAAAATGACTCCATTAACCTTGTAAAGGTTGAGAAAATCATAAAAGAATATGGCTATCCCGGTAAAACTTTAGTAGGAGAGCCAACAAATAAAGCAGTTTGGTATGTTATTCAGCATTCAAAAAAAATACCTGAATATTTTGAGTTAATAAAACTTTCCGGTGAAAAGAATGAGATACCAATGACTTTGGTGGCAACTATGGAGGATAGAATGCTTATGTATGAAGGTAAAGAGCAGATTTATGGAACTCAGGGAGCTGGAAGAATGATATACGATGAAAAAGGGAATCAAGTTTTTTTCAATTTTATTTGGCCGATACAAAATCCTGCAAAAGTTAATGAGCTTAGAAAAAAAGTAGGTTTTAATGGAACGATTGAAGATTATGCAAAAAGTTTAGAGATTCCTTATTCATTATTTACGATGAAAGATTTTAAAAAATTAAAGTTGGTGACTACTTTTAAACATTAAAATTCTTTCCTTTAAAAACCCATTACTTTTCTTTAAATTTGTTTTCCAACGATTTTTTTGGATTCAAATTATAATTCATTTAATGTCAAGTATAATACAATTACTTCCTGATCACGTAGCGAACCAGATTGCTGCCGGAGAAGTCGTACAGCGGCCTGCTTCAGTAGTTAAAGAATTGGTTGAAAATGCTATTGATGCAGGAGCTACTGATATCAAACTTATTTGTAAAGACGCAGGTAAAACACTTATTCAGGTTATCGATAACGGTAAAGGAATGAGTGTGACCGATGCCCGTTTGTGTTTTGAGCGTCATGCCACTTCAAAAATCCGTAAAGCAGAGGATTTATTCGATTTGCACACCAAAGGATTTCGTGGCGAGGCTTTGGCTTCTATTGCCGCAATTGCCCATGTGGAATTGAAAACCAAGCAGGATCAGGAGGAATTAGGCTCGCATCTTATCATTGAAGGGAGTAAATTTGTTTCGCAGGAACCTTCCGTTTTGCCCAAAGGGACTTCTTTTTCAGTTAAAAACTTGTTTTTTAATATTCCTGCGAGAAGAAATTTCCTGAAATCAGATACGGTTGAATTAAAGCATATTATTGATGAGTTTCAACGTGTGGCCTTGGCACATGCCAATATACATTTTACATTGTATCATAACGGCAGCGAATTGTTTAATTTACCGCAGTCTAATTTTCGCCAGCGTATTGTAAATGTTTTTTCTGGAAAAACTAATGAAAAGTTGGTTCCGGTTTCAGAAGATACTGAAATTGTAAAACTGACCGGATTTGTTGGTAAACCTGAATTTGCAAAGAAAAACCGTGGAGAGCAGTTCTTTTTTGTAAATGACAGATTCATAAAGAGCGGTTATCTTCACCATGCAATCATGGCGGCTTATGAAGGCTTATTGAAAGATGGTTCACAGCCAAGTTATTTTTTATATTTAGAAGTTCCGCCACATACTATTGATATAAATATCCACCCGACTAAAACGGAAATCAAGTTTGATGACGAGCATGCCTTATATGCCATTCTACGCTCAGCTATTAAACACAGTTTAGGGCAGTTTAATGTGGCTCCGGTTTTGGATTTTGAGAGAGATGCCAATCTTGATACACCTTATGATTATTTGAATAAAAGTGCAGATATGCCTTTAATACAGGTAGATGCAACTTTCAATCCATTTGCTGCTGATGACGTGTCAGCCAAAAAGGAAACAACATCTGTAAGTTCTTCTTTTAGCTTTAAACCAAAGAAAGAAACTCAGAGCTGGGAAAGTTTGTATGTAGGTCTAAAAGATGCTTTTGAGCCTCAGGAAATGCAGTTTGAATCGGAAACGGTTACTAGTTCATTATTTTCAGATAGCGAAGTTGAAAAGGCTAAAACGGCGACCTATCAGATTCATAAAAAATATATTGTCAGTCCTATTAAATCAGGAATGCTGATTATAGACCAGCAAAGAGCACACCAGCGTATTTTGTACGAACAATTTTTAAAGAATATCACCGTTTTGCAGGCCAGCAGCCAGCAGTTGTTGTTTCCGCTTACCATGTATTTTTCAGGAAACGAATTAGGATTACTAACTGAATTAAAGCCTTCACTGGAAAGCACCGGTTTTGTTTTTGATACTTTTAATTCTGAATCAGTTGTTATTTCCGGTATTCCTGTTACGATGACAGAAAGTGAAGTATCTATAGTTCTGGAAGAATTGATAGCCGATTTGCAGGATGAAATTCCTGAAAGCAGTTTCAGTCAAATGGACAGTATGGCAAAAAGTATGGCCAAGAGTATGGCGGTAAAAACCGGAACGTATTTAACCGAAACGGAGCAGGAAAGCATCGTTAATAATTTGTTTGCCTGCAAGGAACAATCTGTTTCACCATTTAATAAACCAACTTTCATTACGTTAAGTGTGGAAGATATTGATAAAAAATTTAGTATATGATGAATATGACCGAAGCTGTTAAGCAGTTGCTGATAATTAATATTATTTTCTTTGTTGGAGCCAATTTTGTCGGAGATTTTGCCTATCAATTATTATCTATGCATTACATAGAAAATAAGGATTTTAAATTTTGGCAGCCATTGACTTACATGTTTATGCATGCTCCGGTATATAAAGGAATAGCTGGAAATCTAATGCATATTGTTTTCAATATGTTTGCCTTAGTTTCCTTTGGTGCAGTTTTGGAGCAATTTTGGGGATCAAAAAAGTTTCTTTTCTTTTATGTTTCATGTGGATTAGGTGCTTTGGCATTGCATATTGGAATTAACTATATTCAAATTCATTCGTTGATGGATGAAGTCGCAAGTCTTAATTTTACGAAATCTGAATGGCAGCTTATCTTGAATTCTGATTATAGAAGCCTTTTTGATAATAATGGAAAGTTGATAGCCGGTCCTGTGAAAACAATATTAGAAAATGCTCATTGTACACAAGAGCAGTTTAATGTAATTAGCGAGGCAATTTATATCAATAAAGGTACAATGATTGGAGCGTCAGGTGCAGTCTATGGTTTATTAGTGGCATTTGCATTTATGTTTCCTAATGCTCAATTAGGCTTAATGTTTATACCAGTTCCTATTAAAGCTAAGTATTTTGTTCCGGGATTGTTAGCAATTGATTTGTTTTTAGGGCTTAAAGGAAGTTCTATTTTTGGAAGTGGAGGAACTGGAATTGCTCATTTTGCTCACATAGGTGGCGCATTAATAGGTTTTTTAATGATGTGGTATTGGAAGAAAAACTCGTTTAATAATAAGCGTTGGAATTAATATTTGATAACTTTTAATTTTTAAAAGATGAATATTTTACAGGACTTAAAGCAACAGTATAGAATAGGGGATATCGCAACCAAATTGATTTTTTGGAACATTTTACTTTTCATTATTCCGACACTAATTTTTAGTTTGTTAACGTTGTTTCTTGTTCAGATAAATTATTTGACATGGATTGCGCTTCCTGAAAATATTCAAGATTTTTTGTATAAGCCGTGGACTATTATTACGTATAATTTTTTTCACAGCAATTTGTTGCATTTGGTTTTTAACATGATTATGCTCCATTTTGCAGGCCGTATTTTCTCAACTTATTTTACCCAAAAGCAATTAGTAAGTGTGTATGTGTTAGGTGGAGTTTTTGCAGGAATAATCTATATGGTGAGCTATATGTTTTTGCCTATGCTGGCTAATCAAAAAGTTTTACTTGTAGGGGCTTCTGCTTCTATTATGGCTATTGTTTTTGCGACCACTACTTATCAGCCACATATGAATCTGCGTTTGGCCTTGATAGGTAAAGTACAATTATGGCATATAGCCTTGGTCTTTTTAATTTTGGATTTGCTTCAATTGCCTTTAGAAAATACGGGTGGCCATTTATCGCATTTAGGAGGAGCATTATTTGGTTTTATTTATATCAAAGCGCTTAAAAAAGGAACTGATTTAGGTTCTGGATTAAATTGGGTTTTGGATTCCATTTCAAATTTGTTTTCAGAGAAAAAATCTACTCCATTCAAAACAGTTCATAAAAATGCAAAACCGCAGCCTCAGACACGAACAACCAGAGTAGTGACTAAAGATAAGACACAGCAGCAAATAGATGAAATTCTGGATAAAATAAGCCAATCGGGATACGATAGTCTGACTAAAGAAGAAAAAGAGTTTTTGTTTAAAGCGGGTAAATAATTGTCTGAATCAGCTAAAAATCGTTTATTTGTAGTAGTTTTCAATCATTTGATATAAAATGAAGAACCTTTCCTGGTTTAATAAAATTGTTTTTTTTGTTAACATCCTGCTGACAGTGCTGACTTTTTTAGCATATGTACTGCCGTTTTTAGCCCCTAAATGGTTTACATTTTTATCTGTACTTACATTAATACTGCCGTTTTTTTTGATAGTAAACGCATTGTTTTTCTTTTACTGGGTAACCCAGTTAAAAAGACAAATGGTTCTATCCGGCTTGGTTCTTTTAATGGGAATCACTTTCATTAATAAGTTTTATAAATTTTCTTCTAAAGACAGGGAACAATCGGATAAGGATTTTGTGGTTATGAGTTATAATGTTCGTTTGTTTAATCTTTTTAAATGGATTCCAAGAGAAGATGTCCCAAATGATATTTTAAGCTTTGTGAATGAAAATAATCCCGATGTATTATGCATTCAGGAGTATTCTACTTCGGCTACGGCAAATGTTGATTTTAAATTATATCCTTATCAGGCTATTTTTATGAAAGGGAACTTGATTAAGACCGGCAATGCTATCTTTTCAAAATTTCCCATCGTGAACGAAGGTGAAATAACATTCCCTGAATCGAACAATATAGCCTCTTTTGCCGATGTGAAAATAGGAAAGGATATTGTAAGGGTTTACAATCTGCATTTGGAATCCATCAAGATTTCTCCTGACGTAAACGAAATGTCTGAAAATGTGGAAGGATTCAGTCAGGCAAAGTCTGAAATGATTTTTAAACGGATAGGTGAGGCGTTTCAAAAACAGCAGCGTCAAGCGGAAATTTTTGTGGAGCATAAGCGTGAGTGCAAGTATCCTGTTGTGGTTTGCGGAGATATGAATAACAGTGCTTTTTCTTATGTGTACCGAATTGTAAAAGGAAATCTGCAGGATGCCTTTGAAGAAGCCGGAAAAGGCTTTGGACAGACGTACAACTTCAAATATTATCCTGCAAGAATTGATTATATTTTTGCAGACCCACGCATGACTGTGAAAAGCTTTACCAACTTCCCTAATTTTGTCAATTCAGATCATTTGCCAGTGATGACAAGAGTATCGTTGTAGTTTTATAGCTTTTGCTGTAATAAATATTCTTTAGCGTAGCGTCCTTCGTTAAACAATAAATCCAAGATGCTCAAATTGTTTATAAAGCCATGTTTTTCCTCAAAAACCTGTGTATAAGGAGCGGTAATAGTGTTGTCTTTTTTGCCATTAGCCAAAATTCGTAAGTCGTTGAATTCAGGTGCATCGTGAAAATATTCTGTTGTTTTATGATGTTCAAAATTCAAACCGAGACATTTTGAAACAATTTCAATCGTTTCAAAGTTTAAATCCATCAAAAAAGTATGTTTTTTTTCAAAAATAGGAGCGATAGCATCTTCGTAATATTCAAAAAACGGAGAAGTTCTATAAGCCGCTTCTAATGATTTAAAATGCTGCTTTTGCCAGTCGAAAGCAGTTTCCAGGCGGACATTTTTTGTTTTTTGATGTGCTTCCTTACTGTGCTTAACAGGAATGTTCAAAAGCTGAATTCCGTTAGGGCTGTAAATATACATTCGGTTTCTGTTAGTTTGCTTTTGAAAATTATCGTCTACTTCAAAAGTAACTTTTTCAGCCTGCGCAATTGCTGCGAAATGACTGATAGAAGGAAAATATGTAGGGTGTATTAAAATGCTGTTCATTTGGTAATTTGTTGATTTGGTTATTTGGAAACATCAACTGATTTTTCAATTTGATAATTTCTTAAACCATTTAATTTATTAGTAATGCTTTCTAATTGTTGTCTTAAAAAGAAATAGCTTTCTTCATTAAGAAAATTTAATTCATATGACAAAATTAATTGATTTAGTACTTCTACAGAAGAACCAAATGCCATTGTAGTGAAATGAGCTTTGTCTTTATACGATTTCCTTGCTGAACCTTCGGCTATATTTGAACAAATAGAAACTGAAGCCCTTCTTAATTGTGAGATTAAGCCAAATTTTTCACTATCTGGAAATTTTTCTGTAGTTAAGTATATTGCCTTTGAAAATTCTTTAGATTCAATCCAAACTTCTAATTTTTCAAATGAATAGGTATACATAGTTTAAGTCAAATAACCAAATCCACAAATAACCAAATTAAGCTTTTTTCTTCTTGTTTCTATACCAATCAAATCCAAACCAAGCTACCAATGCTATTAAGAAATATTTGAAGTAAGATACTGGCTGACCGTCGCCGCCCACTGTACAGAATAATCTGTCCCAACGTATTTTATCTATAGCTTTAGCCCAAGGAATATTAGGATCAATACTCCACCAGATGAACACTGGCTTTCCTACCACATGATCCATAGGTACAAATCCCCAGTAACGGCTGTCTTCAGAACGGTGTCTGTTGTCACCCATCATCCAATAATAATCCTGTTTGAAAGTGTAGTTTGTGGCTTCTCTATCATTGATATAGATTTTGCCACCTTTTTCTTCCAGTTTATTACCTTCATACACTGTAATAAGTCTGCGGTAAAAAGGTAATGTTTCTTTATTTAGGATTACAGTTTTATTAGCTTCAGGAATATAAATAGGGCCAAAGTTGTCTAAAGACCATTTTTGATTACGAGGAAAAATACTTCTATCAACCTGTGCTGGTGCTGGTGTTAGGTTTTTAATAACCGATTTTATAATGGGAATACTTTTTATTTTTTCAACATTTTCATCAGTTACTGCTCCAAAATAATACTCATTTGGTTTGCCGGTTGCAAGAATACCATCGGTGATTTTTAATTCATTGATTAGATATTCTGCATAAGTATCCAATGGAGAGCCATCAGTGGTAACTAAATATGAATATTGAGGTTTAGCTCTTTCAGGTAATATTAATTTTTTATTGTTTATATATACGAAGCCGCCTTTTATAGAAAGATTGTCACCAGGTAAACCAACGCATCTTTTTACGTAATTGGAACGTTTGTCTTTAGGTTTGTCAATGTGTCTGCCAGAGGTGTCGAAAAATTGATAAACAGTATCTGCAGGCCAATTAAAACATACAATATCATTGTGTTTGATTTTCTGTAAACCAGGCAAACGGAATGAAGGTAATTGCGGTTTGCTTAAATAGGATTTGGCCTTCACAACTATTAAACTGTCATGTACCATGGGCATTGCTATAGCTGTAGAGGGTGTGCGGGCGCCATAGTGAAATTTGCTCACAAACAGGAAGTCACCTACCAATAATGATTTTTCCAAAGAAGATGTCGGGATATTGAAAGGCTGCATTATATACGTATGTACCAGCGTTGCCACAACTATCGCATACAATAATGAAGCAACAGTGTCTCCTGTTTTTGTTGTAGGAACAAGGCTTCTGTCTCTTTTGTATTCTACGTTTTCAAAATAGTTTACATAGTAAATGTAAAAACCCAAAGTAATCACCCCTAATAAGGTGTCTTTTTCTTTGTTTTTACCAAAGCTTCTTAAAGTTTCTACCCAAACTACAATAAACATAATCAGGTTTACAATGGGAATAAAAAGTAAAGCAGTCCACCATGTAGGGCGATTAATGATTTTCATTAATATGATAGAATTGTACACAGGGATAAAGGCTTCCCATGATTTTCTACCTGCTTTTTCATATAATTTCCAAGTTCCCAGTCCGTGAATTACCTGTACGGCTAAGAAAAATATCAACCACTGTAATGCTGTCATTTTGTTGTTTGTTTGCTATATGCTTTAGGCAATAAGCCTTAAGCTGAATTATTAATAATAGTTTTTTGCTTTGAGCATAAAGCTTATTGCTTATTGTTATTGAAAAGAACATCTTTCATAGTGAAAATTCCTTTTTTATCCGCTAACCATTCAGCAGCTATCACAGCACCTAGTGCAAAACCTTCACGATTGTGGGCTGTGTGCTTGATTTCAATTTGATCTACTGTGCTATCATAGAAAATACTGTGTGTTCCGGGAATGTTTTCAATTCGTTTTGCCTCAATATGAATTTGGTTTTCTTTTGGTGTGTCTAAAGTCCATGATTCATAGTTGGAATTTTTAATAATTCCATCGGCTAATGAAATAGCTGTACCGCTTGGTGCATCCAACTTTTGCGTATGGTGGATTTCTTCCATTGAAACTTTGTATTGCTCCAGATTGGCCATCATCTTTGCCAGATAATCATTCAATTCAAAGAAAATATTTACGCCCAAACTAAAATTCGAACCATATATAAATGCTCCGTTTTTTTCTGTACAAAGAGCTGTAATTTCATCGTATTTTTCCAGCCAGCCTGTTGTGCCGCTCACTACCGGTATATTAGTAGCAAAACATTCAGAAATGTTACGCACTGCACTGTCAGGAACACTGAAATCGATGGCAGCATCAGCATTGGAAAGTCCTTCGAAGGTATCCTGACTGGATTTTTTTAACACAATTTCATGACCACGTTCCAAAGCAATTATTTCAATTACTTTTCCCATTTTTCCGTAACCTAAAAGTGCTATTTTCATTTTTTTGCTGGATTAAAATTTGAAATTAAGTGCTAAACCTATATTTTGCTTATTGTTGAAATCGTTCTGCTGCATTTCAGGGCGGACAGTTAATTTGCCATTCACGTTAAATTGCTGTAAATGTGCATCAACATTGGCGTCAATAATGTTTAAAGCATAAAAAGCAACAGTGACAAGTAAAGATAAGTCTCTGTTTTTTTGATGGAATTTTTGCGCCTGAATAAGCTGGTCTTTGCTCAGACTTGAGTAGTCAGGGTTTAAATCTGTTTCGTTCGCAAGACGTTTTTTGTATTCAGTACGATAGCTGTTGTATTTTTTTTGATTCCAAATGTAGGCATAAGTACTTGTACCCATAGCTGCGTAGACAAGAGGAATTTTCCAGTAACTTTTGTTGTAAGCCTGCCCGGCGCCGGGAAGTAAAGCTGAAAAAAAAGCAGCTTTTGAAGGGCGTAACGGGTCAATGGTTGTAGTAACAGTATCGTTAGCAATCAGTTTGACTTCTTCCTGGCCAAATGCCGAAAAATTTCCCAAACTAAAGCTAACGAATACTATGTATATCCAATATTTCACTAAGATTTAATCAATTTTAAAATACGGTTGAAGTCTTCTTCTGAATGAAACGGAATGGTGATTTTTCCTTTTCCGTTGCCGGCTACTTTGATGTCTACTTTAGCACCAAAATAATCCTTGAAGGCTCTTTTCTCTTCATCCTCAACGTCAAAAGGAGCAGTTGTTTTAACAGCAGGCACTTCTTTTACTGTGCCTCCTTCATGATAAGCTTTTACTAAAGCTTCGGTTTCACGGACAGAAAGATTCTGACTTACGATTTTTTGGTAAATTTCAGTCTGAGCATCGTGATCATCAATTGTAATGATGGCACGGCCGTGACCCATTGAAATGAAACCATCTCTGATTCCTGTTTGAATGATTGGGTCTAATTTCAATAAACGCAAATAGTTTGCAACGGTAGAACGTTTTTTGCCCACACGGTCACTCACTTGTTCCTGTGTAAGCTGGATTTCATCCATTAAACGCTGGTATGACAATGCAATTTCAATTGAATCCAAGTCATGACGCTGAATGTTTTCAACTAATGCCATTGTCAGTGATTCGTTGTCATCTGCCAAACGGATGTATGCCGGAACCGTTTTTAAACCTACTAATTTAGAAGCACGTAAACGACGTTCTCCTGAAATTAACTGGTATTTGTTAAAATCAGTTTTACGGACAGTAATAGGTTGGATAACTCCTAATTCGCGAATAGAGGTTGCCAGCTCTTGTAAAGCTTCTTCGTTGAAGTTGGTACGCGGTTGAAACGGATTGATTTCAATAGATTCAATCTCTAATTCAATGATGTTGCCTACTACTTTATCTGCATTTTTATCGGTTACTGATTTGATATCGTTTTCAGGATCTTTCAATAATGCCGATAATCCTCTACCCATTGCTTGTTTTTTTGCCAATGCCATATAATCCTCCTAATACTTATTTACTTGTTTAACTATTTTTCTTGATGATTTCTTCTGCTAAGTGTAAATAGTTGGTTGCTCCTTTGCTGGTTGCATCGTAGTTGATAATACTTTCACCATAACTAGGCGCTTCACTTAGCTTAATGTTACGTTGAATTACCGTTTCAAACACCATGTTGTTAAAGTGTTTTTGTACTTCTTCCACCACTTGGTTAGATAAACGTAAACGCGAGTCGTACATTGTTAACAGTAACCCTTCGATATCTAAATCAGGATTGTGGATTTTTTGTACGCTCTTGATAGTGTTTAGTAATTTTCCAAGACCTTCCAAAGCAAAATATTCACATTGAATAGGAATAACAACAGAATTTGCTGCTGTTAAAGCATTCAAGGTAAGTAATCCTAAAGAAGGAGCGCAATCAATGATGATGTAATCGTATTTGTCAACAACCGATTGTAATGCTTTTTTAAGCATGTATTCACGGTTTTCTTTGTCAACCAATTCGATTTCAATTGCGACTAAGTCAATGTGTGCCGGAATCACATCTACATTAGGTGCCGAACTTGTGATGATGGTTTCTTCAGGAGTGCTGCTGTGTTCAAGAATTTGGTAAGTACCAGCCTCGACACTTTCTACATCAATACCTAATCCGGAAGTGGCATTTGCCTGAGGATCCGCATCGATAAGTAAAACTTTTTTTTCTAAAGCCCCTAAAGCGGCCGCTAAATTGATAGAAGTGGTTGTTTTTCCAACGCCACCTTTTTGATTAGCTATTGCAATGATTTTACCCATTTGATTTTTGAAATTTTGAGCCGTAAAAATACAATTATTTATGGGTTTTGAAAATCTATTTTGTTAACAATTTAACAAAGTTTGAACCTCTTGATTGCAGGTTCATATTTTATCAATGTTTACAGCCTTTTAATTAGTGTGAATGGTAAACTGCTTTTTTTTTATTTATTTCCTTTGGATTTAATCATTGCTTCAAGCATGTCCCAAAGTTCTGTTGGTATGGCTTCCAGAAGATTGAATTGTCCAGCTCCCTGAAGCCATTCGCCGCCATCAATGGTAATGACTTCTCCATTAACATAAGCAGAGAAATCTGAAACTAAATAAGCAGCTAAATTAGCTAATTCCTGATGTTCACCCACACGTTTTAAAGGGACTTTCTTTGCCAGATCGAATTTCTCTTTTAAATCACCCGGTAGTAATCGGTCCCAAGCTCCTTTGGTAGGAAATGGTCCCGGTGCAATTGCGTTGGTTCGGATACCGTATTTTGCCCATTCCACTGCTAAACTGCGTGTCATGGCCAGCACACCTGCTTTTGCCGTAGCACTTGGAACTACATAAGCAGAACCTGTCCAGGCATAAGTGGTTACAATGTTTAGGATATTTGTATTGGTCTGTTTTTTGTCAATCCAATGTTTTCCAAATGCCAATGTGCAGTTTTTGGAACCTTTTAAAACAATATCTATAATGGTGTCCCAGGCATTGGCCGATAATCTTTCAGTTGGTGATATGAAATTACCTGCTGCATTGTTCAGTAATACATCTACTTTTCCGTATTCTTTCAAAACATTGTCAAGCATGGTTTCTACCTGATCATAATAACGCACATCACATTGCAATGCTAGACATTTTCCTTTGGTTTCAGTCTCTAATTCTTGGGCGGTAGCTTTTAGTTTCTCTAAATCACGGGATGTTATGGCTACTTTCGCACCAAGTTCCATAAAATATTTGGTCATCGCTTTTCCCAAACCGCTGCCACCGCCGGTTACAACAATGACTTTGTCTGCTAAAGCATTATCTCTAAGCATTTTTGCTGCTAAATCCATAGTTTTTAGTTTTTTGAATGAGAAGTAAATTTACTAAAATTATTATGTAAGAATTGAATGATTTAGGAAGTGTACGATTCAATTTGAAGAAAAAAAATAAAAAAAAATATAGTGTCCCAACCTTTTGTGTGAAATTGCACTCTTAAGTAAGTAAAAGGTTGAGTTTTTTGATAATTGTTAGAATGTCTATGAAAATATTTCTATCTCAATTGGGAACAGTAAAAGAAAATCAAAATCTAGCTGAAATCACTTTAAACTAACCATCATTATACTCATTACCATTGTGATTTTAGCGGAAAAACACCAACAATTTGTTGGTGTTTTTTTATGGTTGAATGTTAGATTTTAATTAGTTTTTCAGCAGCTGCAATTAAGGTTTCATCAGTTTTGGCAAAACAAAAACGAAGCATGTGTCTGTCTGTAGCATCATTGTAAAAAACCGAAATTGGAATTGCTGCCACGCCATGAGTAGTGATTAATTCTTTAGCAAAGTCCACATCATTTTGTGTAGAAATTCCACTGTAATTGACCACCTGGAAATACGTTCCGTCACAAGGCATTAATTCAAATCGGCTATCCTTTAATAACGACTGAAATAAATCGCGTTTACGTTGGTACATTCTTGAAACTTCACTGAAGTCAACAACATCTAGGTATTCAGCAATGGCATGTTGTGAAAAACTGTTTACGCTGAAAACTAAAAATTGATGTACTTTTTTCATTTCGTACATTAAATTTTCCGGAGCAATTAAGTAACCAACTTTCCAGCCCGTTACATGCAATGATTTTCCAAAAGAAGAAGCGACAATTGTTCTATGTTTCAACTTTTCTCTTGTATTGAATGAAATATGAGGTTGTGTGAAAGTAATATATTCGTAAACTTCATCTCCTAAGATTAGAATTTGAGGATGTTTTTCTAAAATATCTTCTAATGCTACAAAATCACTTTCAGTCCAAATTCGTCCCGTAGGATTATGAGGGTTGTTGATTACTATCATCTTTGTTTTTGAAGTGATAGCATCCTCTATTTTGTTAAAATTAGGGGTGTAATCATTATTTAATGATACTCTAACAGGTTTTCCACCAGCCACTAAAACCGATGGCTCATAACTGTCATAACTTGGATCCAATATAATAACTTCATCACCGGCAGAAACAAAAGTATTAATAGTGGTAAAAACACCTTGTGTAGCTCCCGCAGTGATTAACATTTCAGTAGCAATGTCAACATTTCTGACATATTGCTTCGCTGTTTGCTGTGCAATTTTTTCCATTAGTGAAGGTAAACCTGCCATAGGAGTATATTGATGGATGTTTTCTTGGATAAGGCGTTGTGAGATTTGCAGCAAACGCTCATCTTCAGGAAAATTAGGAAAACCTTGTGATAGATTTATAGCTCCGTGTTGGTTCGCTAATTGCGACATTACAGAGAAAATACTGGTTGTGATATTGGGTAATTTTGACATGATGCAAAAATAGGAAAAACATAATTAGGATTTCATATTTTTGAATAGCACTTAACATTATATAAAATGGCAGCAAATCCAGTTTTGACTTCACTGAGGAACAGAATTTTAGAAGGAGAATCATATGCAACAGTCAGTTGGTCAGAAGAATTAGAACAATTGTATAAGAATGGTATTGGATTGGATGAAGCTTTGCAGTATTTGTATTTTGAAAAGCCTTCAGTAATCGAATTCGAGACTTGGATTGAAGAAAAAGCAGCCAAGTTAATGGTTTGTAATGAAGATGAGAAATTAGTGTTGACTGAAAGTGATTTACATTTTTTTGAAACCAATGGATATTTTGTGCTTAAAAATGCAATTTCTAAAGAGGATTGTATGGCAACACAAAATATAATTTGGGATTTTTTAGAGATGGATCCAGATGATAGTGCGTCTTGGTATAAAGATCATCCTGAACAAAAGGGATTAATGGTCAATTTTTTTGATCACCCTGTTTTGGAAAAAAACAGAGCTTCTGCCCGTATAAAAAAAGCCTACGAACAACTGTATCAATCGGAACAAATCTACAAGACTATAGATAAAGTTAGTTTTAATCCACCCGTTACTTCTAAATATTCTTTTAAAGGAAGTAATCTGCATTGGGATGTGAGCTTGCAATTGCCTATTCCTTTCCGTTTGCAAGGACTTATTTACCTTTCTGATTGTGGACCTCTAGAAGGCGCTTTTCATTGTGTGCCAGGTTTTCATCGTGATATAAATGAGTGGATGTCAAATGTACCAACTGATAAACATCCCAGAGATTACGCTTTAGAAATGTTGAAGCCAATTCCTATTATTGGGAACACTGGAGATATGGTTATTTGGAATCAGGCATTGCCACATTGTGCTACGGCTAACAATGGAAGTAAACCTCGAATGGTTCAATATCTTACTTACTTTAGAGAAGGGTATAAAGAGCAGGAAAAATGGATTTAAAATATAACTTTCTTTTTTTGAATAGTATTTTGCAAACACATTTATCTTTGTTGGCTTTATAGCTTTTTTAAAAATGAAGAAAATAATTATTTTGACTCCAATGGAGATTGAAAAAGAGAAAGTAATTGCCGCTTTATCTCAAATTTCTGATTTAAAACATTCTTACCAAATTGTCGTTTCTGGAATAGGAAGGGAAAGTACTGCTAAATCAATGATGCAATTACCCCCACACGACGTTTGTATTTTGATGGGGTTTGCGGCAGTTGTAGGAAAAGAAAGAGAATTGCCATCACATTTAGGAATGGGGAAGCCTATTGAAATAACAAATGCATCATTATATGGTTATGAAGGAGGTTTATTTGAAAATGGTAAGCCAATAGAGGTCAACTCAAAAACTAATCTGCCGAGTTTACATTCTTTAACTTCAGATAAATTTGTTAGAACTACTGATCTTGCTGTCCAAACGGTAGTAAATATGGAAGATTACACTTTTATGTATCTGAAAAAACCGCAAGATCTTATTGTCCGAATAATCTCTGATTTTTTACCTCACGAAATAGAAATTGATTTTTTTGAAGAAGTAGCACCTATTTCATTTTTATTGGCGATAGAAGCTGTTGAAGTGTTGTTTTGATTTTTAATTAACTGATATTTAGGTATTTATTTATGGTTGGCTCAGTATGTTTTTGTAACTTTAAGAATTAATTTAAAATCAATTGTTATGAAAATGTTAGTCAATGTTGTTTTACCAATTGAACCTTTTAATTCGATGGTGAGAAACGGTTCTGTAGGTGAACTACTTAATAGAATTATTGAAGAAATTAAACCAGAAAGTATTTATTTTTCTGAACAAGATGGTAATCGTGGAGCAGTAATGATTGTTGATGTTAAGGATGCGTCTTCAATCCCTTCCATTGCTGAACCTTGGTTTTTGATTTTTGAAGCACATTGTGAATTCAGAATCGCAATGACAGCTGAAGATTTAATGAAAGCAAATATTGCCCAACTTGCCGAAAAATGGCATGATGTTCCCGTTTTTCATCATAATTAAATGCAGAACAGCGTATCATGTTAAACCGTTTATAGTAAAAAGACCAACTGATAAGTTGGTCTTTTTTATTATTTTTAAAACAGATTTTTTTAATTGTTTATTTCTCTGAACAATTTATATTGTGTATCAAGTACAGCCTGATTAAAACCATGAGCAGTTTTAGCGAGCGGAATATATTTTTTCGAAGGAGCTTTTATTTTTTCAAAATAAGCTTTGGTACTTTCGGCAGGAGTTAAAATGTCTTCTTCTCCCTGAATAAAATAAATTGGTATTTTAAATTCTGTATAATCCCTAAGATTATCAATGTTAGCTGTCATTGGCTTGACACCAAGTTTACTGTCTCCAACAAAATTCACAAAAGAATAATCGTCTCCATCGGCACTGTTTTTTATGTCAGTATCATTGTTGTAAGCTGGAGCCAATACAAACCATGAATCGGGTGCAGGAATAGAATTTTTTCGTTCGTATTTTTTAATAACTCGGTAAAATTTACCTGTATTTCTTGCCTGACTGTAAGGTGGAGTGCCAATAGTCTTTAAGATTTCCAACGATTGCTGATCATTAGCTTTTTGTGCCATATCAGTTATTTTTTGATACGTTTTGCCTTCATTGTCTGTTTCATTTACAACTTGTGAATGTCCTACGTAAGCGTTGAATAGGTCAGGACGTTTTGAAGCCATTCTTACACCTAATACGGAACCCCATGAAGTTCCAAAAAGTGTTATTTTTTGCTTCCCAAGGTATTTGGCTAAGTATTCAGTAAGCGCAATCCCATCGTTTGAGATTTGATCCACTGTTAAAGGGTTTGCTTTCAAATATTCGGGTGATAATTCAGGAGGTGCAATACGGCCAAAGGTTTTGCCTGCTCCTCGCTGGTCCCATTGTATGATGATGAAATCTTTTTCTAATGGTCCATATAAAATATGGGAATAAGGACTGATAGGGCTTCCCGGTCCACCATGAAGAAATAATATCGCTGGTTTTGAAGGATTACCTTTGATGGTTACCCATTGCTCTATTCCGTTAATGGTGATGAAACGTTCTTCCTCAATCCTGTCTTTTTTTGCATTGATTTCAATCGATTGGCTGTTTTTTTGAGATTGGGATTTTGTAGAAAAGGTGATAAGAAACAGTAAAGCAATTTGGAATATTTTACTGAACCTTGAAATTTTTGACCCAGAGGTCATTAGTTTTTTCATGAAAGTTTGATTAATGATTTGTAAGTAGACGCAAAAAGTCTTTTTTGTTACAAAATTGTATGAATTAGAATACATAAAACTTAAGTTTTAATTCTTTTTGTATTAAAAAACGAATAATTAAAAGTTTTTTTGAAAAGTTGGAGTAACGGTAAATTAATGAGTTTGCGACTAAATTTCAATGGCTTGAAAATGATTAATTATTAACTGAAAAACAAAACAGTTTCTTTAGACTGAATAAAAATTTCAGTAACCATTTGGATATTAAAGAAATAATTTAGAAAATTTGTCTCCGAAAATTAATAACAATTAAAACGAAGAAAAAAATGTTTGTATTCAATCTAACAAATTATGGTTACCAATCAGCGGGAGCTGGTGTAGCTACTCTTCGTGGTTTTACTTTAAGTTAGATAAAAAACTTCACTATATGATAAAACCCGAAGACATCTAGTTTCGGGTTTTTTTATGCATTAAACTTTCCCGAGACTGATAAATCAGAAATCCAATCAAGAGCCATCGCTTTTGAAAGGACAGTGTATTATTCAATTTTAAATTTATGGGAAATAAATTATCAGGGAAAGACCTAATTAAAATAGGTTTCCCTAAGAACAATGCTATCAATATTGCTTTAGGGCAAATCAATAGATATAGAAAAAGAGAAAAAAAGGAAGCAATACTTACAGAAGCAAAAGAAGTATTGTTAGATCCTGAAAAATTCAAAGGACACGGCACTTGGGGGAAAGTTGCAGAAGGTTTAGTAAACCCAGTTCAGGTAAAATTCAATCAGTTGATGAACACTCGAGCTCCTTTTTCAATCTTTGGAGAGAATGAAATAGCAGAACAAGCTAAATTCCAATTGTACGATGCTTTAAAATTGCCAATTGCAGTAAAAGGTGCTTTAATGCCTGATGCACATTCAGGGTATGGATTACCAATTGGCGGAGTATTGGCAACAGATAACGCGGTAATTCCTTACGGAGTAGGAGTTGATATTGGATGCCGAATGAGTTTGTCAATTTTCGATTTGCCAGCGACATTTCTAAAAGGGAAAGACCATCAGTTGCAGGCAATTTTGAAAGACAATACGAAATTTGGTATGACCGAAATCCACAAAATCAAAGCAGATCATGAGGTTTTTTACCGAAGCGAATTCAAAGATATTCCAGTGGTAAAGCAGTTGCTGGACAAGGCATACAAGCAATTAGGAACGTCGGGTGGTGGTAATCACTTTGTGGAATTTGGAGTGGTAAAGCTGGATAATCCACTTCCAGAATGGAAACTGGAACCCAAAGAATATCTGGCAGTTTTGTCGCACAGCGGTTCACGCGGATTAGGGGCCAATATTGCAAAACATTACACGTATTTGGCTACAAAACAATGTCCGTTGCCTAAAAATGTGCAACATCTAGCTTGGTTAGATCTGAATACTCATGACGGACAAGAATATTGGATGGCAATGAATTTAGCAGGCGATTATGCTAAAGCGTGTCACGAAGACATTCACCGCCGAATCGCTAAAGCCTTAGGTAAGCGTATTGTAGTGACCATCGAAAACCATCACAATTTTGCATGGAAAGAAATGGTCGACGGAAAAGAATGTATCGTGCATCGCAAAGGCGCTACGCCAGCGGGTGAGGGACAACTGGGAATAATTCCAGGTTCAATGACCGCTCCAGGATTCATTGTAATGGGTAAAGGCAATGCCGAAAGTTTAAATTCTGCTTCTCATGGTGCAGGCCGATTGTTTTCGAGAGCAAAGTGTAAAGCATCTTTTACACAAAGCCAAATTAAAAAAGTTTTGGCAGACAATGAGGTGACTTTAATTGGCGGCAATATCGACGAGGCGCCTATGGCCTACAAAGACATTAACAAAGTGATGAGTTTGCAAACGGAATTGGTGGATGTATTAGGAACTTTTACACCTAAAATTGTAAGAATGGACAGGTAGTATGGAAAAGATGATACAAATAACCTCAGGTAGAGGTCCTGCAGAATGCGATTGGGTAGTGGCTCAAGTATTAAAACGTCTGCTGGTTGAAGCGGAAGAAATGAAGTTGGAAACCGAAGTGCTCCATCGCGAAGGAGGACAGGAAAATGGAACGGTGGTTTCGGCTATCGTTTCCATTAAAGGGAAAAAGGCTGATGATTTTGTGACCAGTTGGATAGGAACTATTCAATGGATTGGGCAAAGTACAATCAGAAAATTTCACAAAAGAAAAAATTGGTTCATAGGAATTTTTGAAATTCATTCAGGAAATAAAGTAGCGATTGATGAAAAAGACATTCAGTATCAAGCGATGCGAAGTTCCGGAGCTGGAGGACAACACGTGAACAAAGTGAGTTCGGCTATTCGTGCGACGCACATTCCTACGGGAGTCGCTGTGGTGAGCATGGATTCGCGTTCACAACATCAAAATAAAAAACTGGCAACCGAACGCTTATTTCAAAAGTTACTGGAATATGAAAAAGTTCAAATGCAACAACAGTTTCAAGATGTTTGGATGAACCAAATGCAAATTGAACGTGGTAATCCTATCCGGATTTTTGAAGGAACCGATTTTAAAAGTGATAGAAGAATTAAAAATTTTAAAAAAGAAAGACAGCAACTTAAGAGTAATTTGAAAAGTCAGTTGTGGAATGAATAACCGCAAAGTACGCAAAGAAATTGCAATGAGCGCAAAGTAAAAATTAGTAAAGTTCTTAGCGAACTTAGCGTATTCCGATAGCTATCGGGTTTGCGAACCTTGCGGTTAAATAAACAGAAGGATAAGGTTTAAAAAGTAAAGAATGAATAGTGAAAAACTTTGTGAGACTTTGTGTTTAAACTTTGTCCAACTCTGTGAAACTAAATAATAAAAATATGCAATCAATAGATAAATATGTAGTGCAAGCCTTGGATAATTATCCGTATTGGCTTGAAGGGACGTTGGAATCGCTGGGCTATGCCTTGGCGTATGACAATAAAAACGTCACGGCCTTATGGCTTTACGGCAGGTTTCATACCGAGCAATTGCAGGATTATGAAACTGCGAAACAATATTATGCGGAAGCATTAGCTGCGGATATTCATGCCTTAGCCGTATATCCTTATTATGCCGATGTCCTGTTGCAGAATGAAGATTATGAGGAAGCGTTGAAGCTGATTGAATTTGCCTTGACCATCAAAGGAATTGACAAACCGCTTATGTTGCTGAAAAAGATTCGTCTTTTAGAAATCCAACGCAATTGGAAAGAAGCTTCCAAATTAATCAAAGAGGCTAAAATCCTTGATAACTCAACTCATTTGCACGCAATAGAAGAAATTGAAAAAAGGATTAAAAACAAAAAAGACCTTTTAAAAGAAAAGAAAAAACCGAATAAGAAAAAATCGGAAAAAAAGAAAGATAAAAAAGATAAGAAGTAATCAGTGTTCAGTTTGCAGTCACAGTGTTGTGGTTCTAAAAAAACTTCGTGTGACTTTGTGTTAAACTTTGTGAAACTCTGTTAACAAAAGATAAAAATTATGGCAAAATTATTAGATAAAATACTCGTGGTCGATATTGAAGCCACGTGTTGGGAAGGCAAGTTACCTGAAGGTATGACTAATGATATTATTGAAGTAGGCGTTTGTTTGCTGGATGTCGAAACTGGTGAAATAACCGATAATAAAGGTATTTTAGTAAAACCAGAACGCTCAACGATAAGTCCGTTTTGTACCGAGTTAACAACAATAACTCCCGAATTGATAGCACAAGAAGCCGTTTCCTTTGAAGAAGCTTTACGTATCTTAAAAAAAGACTATATGAGTCAAAGCAGGGCTTGGGCAAGTTTTGGCGCTTATGATTTGAAGCAATTTCAAAGGCAATGTCAGGATTTGGGTAAAGGGTATCCCTTTAGTCCTTCACACATCAACGTGAAAACTTTGTTTGCACTCAAAAACAAATTAGGTCATGAATTAGGTATGGATAGCGCACTAAAATTTTTAGACATCCCATTAGAAGGTACACATCATAGAGGTGTAGATGATGCTAAAAATATCGCAAAGATTTTAAGGGAGATTTTGAAATGATAAAACCAGCTGTGAGGCTGGTTTTTTTTTTAAATCGTCCCAACTTTTTAATAAAAATTTCCCTCTATATAAGAAAAGGAGTTTATTTGTAACGCCCAAAATTTAATAATATGAAAAAAGCGCTATTTATTTTGTTGTTTTTATCTGGTTTCATTACCAAAGCACAAAGTCCACAATTACATATAAAAGAAGGAGATTCACTTCAAGTAAAGATGAGCCAATTATTGGTTAATGTCAAGATTGTTGGAAATATTGCCTATACAACCGCAGAAATGCATTTTACAAATAGTAGTAATAGACAAATGGAAGCAGAATTATTGTTCCCGTTACCTGAAGGTGTTTCTGTTTCCCGTTATGCAATTGATATTAACAATAAAATGAGAGAAGCAGTTCCTGTAAATAAAAATAAAGGGAAACAAGTTTTTGAGGCTGTAATTCATCGCCGAGTTGATCCAGGATTACTTGAAAAAGTAGAAGGGAATAATTTTAAAACAAGAATTTACCCTATACTTCCTAATAAAGAAAGAATTGTGATTATTGGTTATGAAGAGGAACTGGCAAGTTTTGATAAAACTAATTTAGCATATCAATTGGTAAGTAGTTATTCCAGAAAATTGGAAAAATTTGAATTGAATATTACTATAGTCGGAGCGGTTTCAGTTCCAACAATTAATGATAATAGTATTGAAAAATCTAACGAAATAAGTTGGAATCAATCCTATCAAACATCGATTAAAAAAGAAAATTATCAGCCATCTGAAAAATTTATCATTAAAATTCCCATTCAACAGGAAATTCCAAGTGTGGTAGTGCAGTCTGTTAACAATCAGCATTATTTTTATTCCAATATGGTTGTGGAGAATGAGAAAAGGCTTAAAAAGAATGCTAATACGATAGGTTTAATCTGGGACAATTCATTAAGTTGTAAGAATCGTGATTTGAAAAAAGAATTGAATCTTTTGGATAATTATTTTAAAAAATTGCAAAATACAAAAGTGACTTTATATTTATTGTCTTATGATTTTGAAAAAGCAGGAACTTATGATATTTCGAACGGTAATTGGGAGTTATTGAAAGAAAAGTTAGAACATATTGTTTATGACGGGGGAACACGTTTCTCAAAAATTAAATTACCAATTCATGATGAGTATTTATTTTTTACTGATGGACTTTCATCTCTTAGTAGTAATGAATTAGGAAAAATAAGTAAACCGGTTTATACAATTACTTCATTGGCATCAGCTGATTATGCTTTTATGAATTACAATTCAATGAAAAGTGCCGGAAGTTTTATCAATTTGAATACGTTGGATATTGATAAAGCTTTAGAAAAACTGATGTACCAAAATTTAAAATTTTTAGGAATAAAGGAAAACTATTTAGTAACTGAAATATATCCAATGATTGGTTCACCAGTTTCAGGCAGCTTTAGTATTTCCGGAATTTCGTTAAAGCCACAAAACGAAATGACTTTACTTTTTGGTTATGACAGTAATCCAGTTTTAGAAAAAAAAGTAATTATTGATGCAAAAAACAATTTATCCAATGAAGTTAGTATTGAAAAACTTTGGGCGCAAAAGAAAATTGCCAATCTCGAAATCCAGTATAAAGAAAATGCTGACGAAATAGAAAATTTGGGCAAAAAATACGGTATCATAACTCAAAATACCTCTTTGATCGTTTTAGAAGATATCAACGATTATATTCTATATGATATTTTGCCTCCAGTAGAATTGAGAGATGAATATGATAAAATTATAAAACAACAAAGGGAAAATAGATTAGCAGAGCAAAAAGATAATTGGGATAATATTGAAGAATATCATAATTCAATTACTTCATGGTGGAATAAAAATATAAAGTATGAGATTCCTAAACCAAAGAAAGTTATAAAACCCAAAAAGGTAATCAATACAAACACAGATAGAAATAGAGGCGTTGGAAGTGTTACTTCAAGTGGGGTGGCTAATGGTACAATTACGGGTGTTGTTTCTGATTCTTCAGGTCCGTTGCCAGGTGCTAATGTGGTTGTAAAGGGGACAACCAGAGGAGTAAGTACGGCATTTGACGGAACATATTCTATAAACGCAAATGTAGGGGAGAAGTTAGAGTTTTCTTTTATGGGAATGGAATCTAAAGAGATCACTTTAGGTAATGCCAGTGTTTATAATGTAAGTTTAGTTGATAATAGCGCTCAATTAAGTGAAGTTGTCGTAACCGCTGTAGGTGTTAGAAGAGAGCGGTCTGTGAGTTATTCAACAGAGTCAGTTTCTGCTAAATCTCTAGAAGAAAATGATTCCAATAATGTTGTCCAACCATTGTCAGGAAGCGTAGCGGGTATTCAAATTTCAAATAATGCAGCAATTGGTGTTTCCTCAGGCGTAGTTTTAAGAGATTCTTTAAGTGGAGTATTTGATTATGGTCGTGAACAAATGGTAAATATCAAAGTCAATTCATGGAATCCAGATAGAATTTACCTAAAGGCAATTGATGGGGCTCCAATAGATAAAAAATATGCAGTTTACATGCAGTTAAGGGATGAGCAACTAAATAATCCTAGTTTCTATTTTGATGTGGCTAACTATTTTTATAGTATTGGAGATAAGCAAAAGGCATTACTAATTTTGAGTAATATAGCTGATTTAGGTCTGGAAAATCATCAATTATATAAGTCATTAACGTATCAGCTACGTCAATGGGAAGCTTATGAAGATGCACTTTTTACTGCAAACCAAGTTGTGAAATGGAGACCATTTGAGCCACAAAGTCACCGTGATCTTGGTTTAAGTTTAGAAGATAATAAACAATATCAAGCAGGTTTTAATGAATTATTGAAAGCGCTTCAGGTGAACTATTTTGGAAATATGAGTGGTCAATATGAAGGAGTGGAAGATATTATTTTGATGGATATAAACAGGATAATTTCAGCACATCCATCCATTGATACAAATAAATTGGATAAAAAATATTTGAATAAAATGCCAGTTGCGGTTAGAATTATTTTGAATTGGAATTTAATGGATACAGATATTGATTTGCATGTTATTGAACCAACAAATGAAGAATGTTATTATGGCCATACTGGTACCGAAATTGGGGCAAAATTTTCCAAAGATTTTACGCAAGGGTATGGGCCAGAGCAATATTTACTTCGTAATGCAGTAAAGGGCAAATTTCAAATCAAAACCAATTTTTATGGAGAAAATAGTTTAAGTGAAAATGGACCAACAACAGTAATGGTTGAGGTTTATATCAATAAGAATGGTAAAATTGAAAAGAAATTGCAAACCATTCAATTAGGGAAAGTAAAACAAAATGAAAACTTAGCAGAAATAGTAATAGATTAAATTAATTTTAATATAGCTTCTTTGTTTGGTAAGACTCAAAAGTATTCTGGAAAAATAAAAAAAACCAACATTTCTGCTGGTGTTATTATGCTCTTTTTCGGTTTTACACCTGACAGGTTTCAAAAACCTGCCAGGTGTCATTAAAATAATGGCCTATAAGCTATTTGAATTCGATGTGTTTTTTAATAAAATGACAGCATCATAAATATCGGATAGTTTTGAAATTTCGTAGTAGTCTTTATCTTTTTCCTCTTTTCCATAGCCTACTAATCTTATTTTTCGTTTCTCTTCGGGTAAATTTGATAAGGATTCTTTGTTGCTATATTTGTTGCAATACAATTCATTGTTTGCTAATACACTATTCCAAGAGTTTTGATTTAGATCTAAAAAATCAGCACTTAAAAGTTTATCATCATAAACTGTGTCATTATTGATGAATCTATTTTCTATATATGAGTATTTTCCATCAGCACTAAGTAAGCCAAGAGAAAAATACTGATTTGACATTTTTTCTTCAATTTTTTTGCCCATTAGTCCTATTTCATTGTCAATGATGTCTTTTTTTGAAATATGTGCATTATGGGCTAATACTATAATTTTATTCTTAGGGTCAGTTGCATGAAAAAGAACTCGGTTAGCCATGATTTCATCTCTTGAAATAAATATACCTTGAGACCATTTTTTGTATGGTAAGTTGACTGTCTCTAATTCTGTTATTAATTCATTTATGGTACTGTTTGAGATGTTTGAGGAATTAATAACTGCCTTTGTTTTTATTACTAAATCGTAAATTTGAGCGAAAAATGATATCTGACGATTTTTTGATTTGTCTTCTGTTTTATGGTATTTTGTACAATAATCGCTATATGAGAGTAATTGTGTATCTAATAGTTCTTGGATCAAGTTGTCTACTACTTCATTTTTTTGATATTGTTTTATACTTTCTTTGAGCATTTCTATGGCTATAAGTTTACTGTCGTCACACCCTTTTAAAATAATTTTATTTTTATGATTTGCATTGTGTTGTTTAACCCAAAGAAAGAAATCTTTCATTTCTTTGGTTTGATAAATCGAAAACAAATGCTTTTTCATGAGAGAATCAAGGTTTGAAGTCTTTTGCAAATCTTTATTAAATTGTAACATATTATCACTCGGGTTTTCAAGGATAATCATGTTGAATCCTTTTTTAAGAATCAATTCTTTGGAGATATAATGTCTTATAACCTGAAATTCTCTTGTGCCATGAGTGTCTTCCCCAATGGCTACAATTTTTTTGTCACCTACATCTTTTAGGATGCTTTTAGTTTCGATATTTTGTGCGAATACTATCAAATTGTATAAGCTTATACAAATTGTTAAAAGAGTTTGTTTCATAACTGTTTATTTTATTAATTATGAATCAAAGCTAAAGTTTGCAAAGAGTAAAGAATTGTAAAAAAAAGACATTAACATTCGTTAACATTTTTGAATTCTTTATGATGTGAGAGTAAATTTAAAAAAGGAAGAAAAATTTGGTAGGATTACTAATATTTGAAATATATGTTGTTTTGAAAGTTGATGTTTATTTCTTTGAAAAAATCTTTAGGTAATAAATGACTCATTTTTTTAAATTCATTATTGAAAGCTGCCTGATCATAATACCCACTATCCATTGCTATTTCTTTTAATTTATTTGTTTCATTATTCTTGATTTTTTCTATGGCATTTCTAAACTGAATAATTCTTTTGAACTTAACAGGGGTAACTCCACAATTCATATGGAAAGCTCTATTATACGTTTTAAGGCTTAACGGTACATGGGATAGTATATCAGTTATTTTTGGATTTTCAGTGTTATAATGATGAATGCTAGAAATAATATGTTGGAGATGGTTTTTCTCAGCTAATTTCTGAATCAGATACGAATCGATTGAGTTTATTTTATTTTCTGTTTCTTGTTCGAAGAAAGAAGGATTTTGGATATAAAAATCTTTGAAGTCCTTTAAGATAAATACAGGGGTTTCTGTTTTAACTGAAAGGCTATTTGTGAATTGTGCTAATCCAAAAGGTTTGAAGACAATGCAGAATTCTTCAATGTCATTTTTAGGATTTATATAGATAGGAAATACATTTTTTTTGGCTACAATAACTTTTGAAACCGAATTTTCATGGCTCTCGAGATCAACACCGTATTTTGATAAAGTAACTTCTGTGTTTTTAATAAAAGCCAACGGATTGTTATAATGCGGATAGGCAAAATAAAACTTATTAATGCTACCGGTGTAGTAATAATCGATGTACTTTTTTAGAATTGTTTCTTTTGGTTGATGAAATTCGAAATCCATATAAGTATTTTTAAAGCACCTTTTTGTTTCTTGGTTTGAATGAGTGAAATATAATTAACAATTGGAGTGAAAAAAAAGGTAGACTTTTAAAAGACTACCTTATTTCTGAAAATTTAAAATGTTTTATAATTTGTAACTGTTATTCTTCCAATAAAACTTCCAATATCGTAATCGCCGCATCACTAATTTTAGTTCCAGGGCCAAAAACCGCTACAGCTCCTGAATCAAAAAGAAATTGGTAATCTTGTGCCGGGATAACTCCCCCTACAATCACCATAATATCCTCACGACCGTATTTTTTTAGCTCTTCAATTACCTGAGGAACCAATGTTTTATGTCCAGCAGCTAAAGAGGAAACTCCTAAAATATGTACGTCATTTTCAACGGCTTGCTTAGCGGCTTCCTGAGGCGTTTGGAACAAAGGTCCAATGTCTACGTCAAAGCCTACATCGGCATAACCTGTGGCAACCACTTTAGCGCCACGATCGTGTCCGTCCTGACCCATTTTGGCAATCATAATACGAGGACGACGGCCTTCTTTTTTGGCAAAGACATCGGCTAATTGACGGGCTTTTTCAAAGCTTTCGTCATTTTTTATTTCTTTACTATACACGCCACTAAAACTTCTAATTTGTGCTTTGTATCTTCCAAAAACAGTTTCCAAAGCATCACTAATTTCGCCCAATGTGGCTCTGTTGCGTGCGGCATCCACTGCTAAATCTAATAAATTCCCCGGTTCTCCTTTGGCACAAGCGGTTAGTTTTGCTAAACATTCCTGTACTTTGGCATTGTCACGGGTTGCTTTGATGTGGTCTAAACGCTCGATTTGTTGTTTGCGAACGGTTTGATTGTCCACTTCAAGGATATGTAACGGATCTTCTTTTTCTAAACGGTATTTGTTAACCCCAACAATAATATCTTGTCCGCTATCAATACGGGCTTGTTTACGCGCTGCAGCTTCTTCAATTCTTAATTTTGGAATTCCCGCTTCAATCGCTTTGGTCATTCCACCCAGTTCTTCTACTTCTTCGATTAAAGCCCAAGCTTTTTCTGCGATTTCAGCAGTCAAACTTTCTACATAATAACTACCAGCCCAAGGGTCAACCGTTTTACAGATTTTGGTTTCTTCCTGTAAAAAGATTTGAGTATTACGGGCAATACGCGCCGAGAAATCGGTTGGTAATGCAATGGCTTCATCTAGTGCATTGGTGTGTAACGATTGTGTTCCGCCAAAAGCAGCAGCAGCAGCTTCAATAGCTGTACGAGCTACATTATTAAAAGGATCTTGCTCGGTTAAACTCCAACCTGAAGTTTGACAGTGCGTTCGTAAAGCTAATGATTTGTCGTCTTTTGGATTGAATTGTTTTAGTAATTTCGCCCAAAGCATACGACCTGCACGCATCTTAGCAATTTCCATAAAATGGTTCATTCCAATAGCCCAGAAAAACGAAAGGCGAGGAGCAAAAGTATCCACGTCCATTCCTGCAGCTAAACCGGTACGGATGTATTCCAATCCATCGGCTAAAGTATACGCTAATTCGATATCAGCGGTTGCACCTGCTTCCTGCATGTGATAACCAGAAATAGATATCGAATTGAATTTTGGCATGAAATTACTCGTATATTCAAAGATATCAGCAATAATTTTCATGGAAGGAGTAGGTGGGTAAATGTACGTATTACGTACCATGAACTCTTTTAAAATATCGTTTTGGATAGTTCCTGATAGTAAACTAGGAGAAACTCCTTGTTCTTCGGCAGCTACAATGTAAAATGCCATAATAGGTAATACGGCTCCGTTCATGGTCATGGAAACCGACATTTCGCCTAACGGAATTTGATCGAAAAGGATTTTCATGTCCTCTACCGAGTCGATTGCCACACCGGCTTTTCCCACATCACCTATCACACGTTCGTGATCTGAATCGTAACCACGGTGTGTAGCCAAGTCAAATGCAACGGATAAACCTTTTTGTCCAGCAGCAAGGTTACGGCGATAGAAAGCATTACTTTCTTCGGCAGTTGAGAAACCTGCATATTGGCGGATTGTCCACGGGCGACGGACATACATCGTAGCATAAGGACCACGTAAATTAGGTGCAAATCCAGCACCGAATTCTAAATGTTCTAAGCCTTCAATATCTGATTTCGAGTAATTTGATTTTACTTCGATACCTTCAGCGGTATTGAATTTAGGTTCCAAGTTCAAATTTCCAATTTCCAAGTTTTCTTCGACAAGCTCAGTATGACCTTTGGAATTTGTGTTTTGTATTTTGGAATTTTCTAATGTAATATGTTGAATGTTTTTTCTCATGAATTTTTCTTTAACAATTGTTCAAATTCATCAACAGTGGGAATGTTTTTTTCTAATTGTTTTGGTAATATTTCTGTAAATGTATATTCGCTGACTCCTATAGGTTTGTTAATGTCTCTTAATGCATATTCAACTTCAATTCCGTTTTTACCATTGCAAAGCAAAATTCCAATGGAAGGATTGTCTGTTTCGGTCTTTACTAAATCATCAACGGCTGATAAATAGAAGTTGAGTTTTCCAGTAAATTCGGGTTCAAATTCAACCGCTTTTAATTCAATAACAACATAACATCTTAATGTTACATGATAAAAAAGCAGGTCTAAAGCATAAGATTTATTGTTTATTTCAATTGGATATTGTCGTCCTATATAGGCAAAACCTTTTCCTAATTCCAATAGAAATTTGGTGATATTATCTGTAAGTGATTTTTCTATTTGTAACTCATGAACTTTTGATTCAAAGGTAAGGAAATCAAAATTATATGGATCTTTAAGAAGCTGGCTGGCTAATTGTGCCTGATTGAAATCCAGTGTTTTATCAAAGTTGGTTATTGCTTTGCCTTGTCTTTCAAACAATTTTTGTTTTAATTGTATTGATAGTACAGCTCTGCTCCAATTATTTTTACATGTTTCTTTTATATAGAAAAAAGCTTCTTCTTTTGAGTTTGTTTTTTCTAAAATGAGTACATGATGTCCCCACGGAATTACTACTAATTCTTCCAGTCCAACAACTTGTTGGATTGTAATTTGCTTTTCCATTCCAACAGCTTGTTGGACGGAATTGCCTGTGTAAAAATTATAGAATTTTCTAATGTTGAATAGATTACTTCTCGAAAAACCTGAAATTGAAGGGAATTCTGCTTTAATATCTTTTGAAAGCTGCTCGATAAAATTATTTCTTCCTTCTAAAAGTGACTGATTTTCAAATATCATCTTACCGATATTCCAGTATAAAAGAATCAATTCTTTATTTACTGAGAACACGGCTTTTTGCTGGGAATTAAGAATCTGGTTCTTAATTTCAACAATCAACTCTTGATATTTTGAAAATTGTGAGTTCACTTAAAGTTAAATACTTTCTTAAAATTTATATTATTCTGTAATTTTAAATGTATAATTTCTATAGATCAATGCTTTGTCTTTATTGTTAACCAATGCTCCTGTAATAACAGTTCCCAAACCACCGGTAAAAAGAGCAAAAGCACTTCCGTTTTTAGCCAAACCCGCTACTCCGGAACCTACAATTAGTCCGGAACCTACTCCGTAAAGAATGTTTTTTAGTTTGCGGCCGCCTTTTGGATATTTTTTAATACTGCTGATGTTTGAAATTGCTATATCATTGCCATTGACAGAAATTGTTTCCGCATTTTTGATGGTCATCTCACCTACAAACTTTTGACGGTTCAGAGTGTTTATTTTAACTCGGGATCCTTCTGCAATACTGGTAGTCTGTCCTGTCTGGTTGTTTGTGGCTTCAAACTTTTTTTGAGCAAAAAGACTGACAGATAAGGTAAGCAATAGAATGGTTAACAGTTTTTTCATAAGGGGTTGGTTTTTATCAAAAATGATAAGTTTTAATTGATTGAGTTTCTTAAATAATTGATTGTCATTATTTCTTGTCTAGCTCATTCCAATACTTAATAACATCTGATTTTATTGATTCTTTTAAATTTTTGAAATTATCCGAATAAGTAAATTCTTGGTAGTTATCTTCTTTTTTGGCAGAAATAAAGTAAAGCTCTTCATTACTGCAGAGTAATAAATGAACAGATTCCTGCTCTTTGTCTTTATTGTGTTTTGAAAAAATAAACAATGCATCTATGCTTTTATTTTTATCGCTGTCCATGAAAGCTTTTCTGCTTTTCCAAATACTCAAAAAGCCATCATGAGAAAATGAGATGCTTTTAATTTTTTTCCAATTTCCGCTTTTATTCTTGTAATGCTGAAAATAAAGAGAATCAGGTTGCTTATTTGCTTCAATTTTAGAAAAAATATACACGTTTTCTTCTTTGTCCGGAGAATGAACTTCATCAATACTTATAATTCTGGTTCCCTGATAAGGAAAAACATCCTTAGTATAAGAAAGAATATTTTTTGTTATATGTGAGACTTGCCCCATCATAAACTGAGTGACAAGAAAACAACCGATAAGAATTATTTTATTCATAATGTTATATTTCATTTTGCAGTCTTTCCTGTTCCATTTTTTCTGCTAAACGTTTCTCTATTATTGGAGTGATTAAAGTTTTTCTCGGATTTTGCTTCACAAAAGGATATAATTCCAAGTCGTTTTTCATTTGGTCATTTTTATTGGGATACTTGTTGGTTCCTAATAAAATTTCTTTGCCTGAGTCAAACAATTCCTGCTCTTTATCGGCGCTTTCTTTTATTTTTCTTTGAATTGTGCCTTCAATTAACTGTGTAATCAATCCTCCGTTGTTTTCAATGTCTTTGAATAATGCCAAAGCTTTATCGGCTAACTGCTGCGTTAATTCTTCAATGTAGTAAGCACCATCGGAAGGATTGTTTACCTTGTCAAAATAGCTTTCATTTTTTAAAACCAATAATTGGTTACGCGAAATACGGTCGCCAAATTCATTGTCTTTGTGGTAAATGGCATCATAAGCTAAATTGGCAACCGCATCAGCACCTCCTAAAACAGCACTCATGCATTCGGTTGTGGTACGAAGCATGTTTACATTATAATCATATAAAGTTTTATTACGCTTAGTAGGTGTAGCAATAATGTGACAATCAATATTGTGATTGTATTCTTTGGCTAAGATATTGAATAATAACCTTAATGCACGAAGCTTAGCTATTTCAAAGAAATAGTTACTGCCTACAGCTGCATTTATGGTTATGGGTGAATTGATATTTTGAACTCGGTTGAAATATTCGTTCACATGAGCCAGTGTATAAGCTAATTGTTGTACGATATTGGCACCCGCATTTTGATAGGTTTCGGTATTTACACTTATTGTAGTGTTCAATTGGTTTAAAATACTAAAATCTGATTCTAAATTTGAAAACCAGTTTCCGTCTTTAACCAACTGACCTATCGGATCTAATTCAATAATAGTATCGGGTCGGACAGTTTGAATTTTTTTAACAAACTCCGATTTTAAAAATACAGGTTTGATGTATACCTGAACGTCAGAAGGAATAGATGATAAAAGTTTTTCAACATCTAAAGCTTCGTTTTCAATAGTAAAACGAATGCTTTCAGCGCCTCGGTTTAAAGTTTCCAATGCTCTTTTGATGGATTTCTCCACATCATGAACAAAGATGTTTTGAACTATTTTAAAACCATGTGTCGTTGAAGGAACATTGTAAGGAGTAATTGTTTCATCGATATGATAAAATGGCTTTACTTTGATTCCTTCCGGACTTTCCCAGACTAAAGTTTCGTTGTAATCGGCTCCTTTAAGTTCGTATTGAATTTGCTGCTTCCATTGCTTGGAAGTCACTGCGTTGAATTCGTTAAATAGTTTGTCTTTCATAGCTGGTAAAACTGTTTACTGTAACTGTAAACTGAATACTATTGTATAGTATCTCCTTCAAATTCGATGATGTAAATATCTTCGTTTTCGCGTTTCATATAATATTTTTCACGCGCGTATTTTTCTGTTTCTGCAGGATTTTTGAGTTTTTTGATCTGCTCTTTGTCCTTTTCAATTTCTTCTTTGTAATATTCCTTATTATCCTCCAATTCTTCTATCTCTTTGTTTAAAAGACGATGGTCCAGATAAGAATAGTTGTCTAAAAATAACATCCAAACAATAAAAAAAGCAGTAACCAGAAAGTACTTGTCACTTACAATTTGAAACCAGGATTTTCCCTGAATTATTTTTTTGAGTGGATTTACCATTTAAACTAAAAATTACATGTACTTATTTGGAATTGCCTGTTAAAAATGAAATAGGCTTTTAAAAATAATAAATATTTATGATATACGCTGATTAATTACGGCACGTACCACATCAATTGCCACAGTATTGTATTTGTCATTTGGAATGATAATATCTGCGTGTGCTTTTGAAGGTTCGATAAATTGCTCGTGCATAGGTTTTAAAGTAGTTTGATAACGGTTTAAAACTTCTTCCATGTCACGTCCACGTTCAGCAATGTCACGTTTTAAGCGACGGATAAGTCTTTCGTCAGAATCGGCATGAACAAAAATTTTAATATCAAACATGTCGCGAAGCTCAGGATTTGTTAAAATCAAGATCCCTTCTACTATCATTACTTTACGTGGTAAGGTATGAATGGTGTCTCCGGTACGGTTGTGTTTTACAAATGAATAAACAGGCTGATCGATAGCTTTTCCTTCTTTTAAATCTTTTAAATGCTGTACAAGAAGTTCGAAATCAATAGAACGGGGATGGTCAAAATTGATTTTTGTACGTTCGTCCAAACTTAAATCATTAGTTTGTTTGTAATAATGATCCTGTGAAATGATACCTACCTCAGTTTCTGGTAATTCGTTCATTATTTGATGAACAACAGTTGTTTTGCCAGATCCTGTTCCTCCTGCAATGCCTATAATTAACATAATTGAATTATTTATGACTGCAAAAATAGGCATTATGGATTTATTTTTTGTAGTGCTGTTAATTATTCATAAAAAAAATAATACTTTTATTACTTGAACTAACTAAATATTAAAAAATGAAGAAAATTGCAGTTTTAGCGTTACTGTTTGTAACATCTTTTGCTTTTGCTCAAAAAATTAAAGTTGAGAAAGGAGACTTTAAAGCATTAAAAGGTCAGACCGAAGTAAATGTTGTATTTGATTACAGTAAATTACAACTTATGAAAGAAAATTTGACTGAAGCCCAGTATATTGAAAACAGAGCTAAAGAACTTAACGAAAAAAATAAAGGAAACGGTGAAGTTTGGAAAAAGAAATGGAGTGGTGCTAAAGATGGAATCTGGAGTCCTAAGTTTTTGGAAATTGCAAATGTAGTTTCAACAAAAGAAAAAACCGGAATTTCATTTCAGGAAGGTTTAAATTCCGCAAAATATACAATAATTGTGGAAGCTGTTTGGATTTACCCGGGATGGGATGTTGCGATGATGAAACAACCGGCAAAAGTTACAACCCGTATTAAATTAGTTGAAACAGCAAATAAAGGGAATGTTCTTGGTGAAGTTTTCAGTGAAAATGCACCCGGAGATCAATGGGGAAGTAATTTTAGCAACGAATCAAGAATTGGGGAAGGTTTTGCTAAAACTGCAAAGACTTTTGTGGCTAAAATTGTAGCTAAAGACGTTAAGTAATACTTTTGATGTATTTACAATAAAAAACCCATCTTAAAAAGATGGGTTTTTTATTGTCTGCTCTTTTTCCATATTCAGCATGTGGGCCATATTTCTAATCACATTGTCATGTTTTTTGACAAAAGGATTTTCCTGATCCCAAACATAACCTGCTAACACAGCACAAATTTTTCTTTTTACATCCGGGTTTTCCGGCTGGTGGAAGAATAAAGTCTGTAAGTTTCCGGTGTACCACTCTTTAACATAAGTTGTAAACACACCTATACCGCTGCGCATGTATTCAGTAAATTCAACTTCCCAGTCAATTTTTTCTCCCTGTAACTGACGGTGTATTAATTTAGCCGAAAGCATTCCTGATTCAGTAGCAAAAGCAACTCCTGAGGAAAAAACAGGATCCAAAAATTCTGAGCTGTTTCCCGTTAATGCAAATCCGTCACCGTACATTTTTTTAACTGAACGTGAATAGTTTTCCAGTTTTACCGGTTCAAACAGAAATTCAACCCCTCCAAAACGCTTAATATAATAATCAGAAAGCTGAATTGCATTTTTTAAAGCCTCAGCGTTGTCCTTGTTTGTGGACAGTGAATTTATAAAACTAGTTGGGCCTACAACTCCTAAGCTGGTATTTCCGTTTGAGAAAGGAATAACCCATAGCCATACTTCGGTTTCTAATATGTCGAATGAAATAAGTGTGCCTTCTTCTCCTTCCGGTCTGTTAATATCTTTTACATGTGTAAATATTGAAGAATGGGGGTCTAATTTCGAAGGAGTGTCTAAATCAAGTAATCTTGGTAAAACCCTGCCGTAGCCGCTTGAGTCTATAATAAATTTGGCATGGATTTCTTTCAGATTGCCGTCTTTGTCTTTTACCGTAGTGATAGAATCACTTCCATTGAATTCTACAGCAAGAACTTCACTTTCAAATTCCAGATCAATTCCTTTTCTGATTACTTCCTGAGCCAAAGTATTGTCAAAATCTGCTCTGGGTACCTGCCATGTCCAGTCCCAGCCTTCCGAAAATTTATTGCTGAAATCAAAAACACAAATTTCCTCGCCACGGATAAAACGGGCCCCTAATTTTTTCTCAAAATTCATTGCGTCCAAAGCATGAAACAGGCCTGCTTCGTAAAAATGGTCCATAACTCTGGGAATAAGGCTTTCACCTACAACAAGACGGGGGAATTTAGTTTTTTCAACCACCTTGACTTTTACGTTGTTGTTATGGAGATAAGAAGCTGAAACGCATCCTGAAGGACCGGCGCCTATTACTAAAACATCTATAAATTCTTGTGTCATATTTTTCTTTTTTCTTCTTAAGAATGTATTACCTTTGGAGCCACCAAAAATAAATACATATTTTTTGAAATTAAAATAAAATTGCCTATTTAATATTCTTGTAGGTAAAAACATTAAATTAATGAGTACGATTAACGAATTTTTAAGTTTAAAAGATTTTACATCAATAGTTTTTGATAACAATAAAGTTGATGTAAGTGATGCGGTAATTAATAGAGTTGAAGAAAGCTTTAATTTCCTTAAAGAATTTTCGGGAAATAAAGTTATTTATGGAGTTAATACCGGTTTTGGTCCTATGGCCCAGTACCGTATTAAGGATGAAGACAGATTGCAGTTACAGTATAACTTAATAAGAAGTCACTCGTCAGGAACAGGGAAACCTTTAAGTCCGATATATGTTAAATCGGCAATTTTAGCCAGATTAAATACATTGTCATTGGGTAATTCCGGTGTGCATCCTTCATTGATCCATTTAATGAAAGAATTTATAAACCGTGATATTACTCCATTAATCTTTGAGCACGGTGGTGTTGGGGCAAGTGGTGATTTGGTGCAGCTGGCACATTTAGCGCTTACTTTGATTGGTGAAGGGGAAGTTTTTTATAAAGGAGAAAGGAGAAGCACTAAAGAAGTTTTTGAAATTGAAGGTCTTCAGCCTATAAATGTAGAAATAAGAGAAGGACTTGCATTAATGAACGGTACTTCTGTAATGACAGGTATCGGTATAGTTAATGTATATAATGCAGAAAAGGTCTTGGATTGGTCAGTTAAAATATCGTGTGCCATAAATGAACTGGTACAGGCATATGACGATCATTTATCAGAAGAATTAAACGGTGTCAAGCATCATTTCGGGCAGCAGGAGATTGCCAGAAAAATGAGAAATCACCTAGCCGATAGTTCTTTGGTAAGAAAAAGAGAAGATCATTTGTATTCAGGAGATAATACTGAAGATGTTTTTAAAGAAAAAGTTCAGGAGTATTATTCATTACGATGTGTGCCTCAAATTTTAGGCCCTGTTTTGGATACCATAAACGGAGTTGCAAAAGTCTTGGAGAACGAGATTAATTCTGCTAATGATAATCCTATTATTGATGTGAAAAACAAGCATGTGTATCATGGTGGTAATTTTCATGGAGATTACATTTCTTTAGAAATGGACAAATTGAAAATTGTTGTGGCTAAACTGACAATGCTTGCTGAAAGACAGTTGAATTATTTGTTGAATTCTAAAATTAATGAAATTTTGCCTCCTTTTGTAAATTTAGGAACTTTAGGATTTAATTTCGGTATGCAGGGAGTTCAGTTTACAGCTGTTTCAACAACTGCGGAGTCACAAACTTTGTCTAATCCTATGTATGTGCATAGTATTCCTAATAATAATGATAATCAGGATATCGTCAGTATGGGAACGAATGCTGCGGTTATGGCCGGAAAAGTGGTTGAAAACGCTTTTGAGGTTTTGGCTATTGAATTAATCACTGTTGTTCAGGCTATAGATGCATTAGGATTTAAAAATGAAGTGTCTTCGACAACAAAATCAATTTATGATGAAGTTCGAAAAATTGTACCTGAATTTAAAGAAGATATGGTGATGTACCCTTTTGTACAGAAAGTGAAAGATTATTTGATGGCTTAATTTTTGATTGTTTAAAATGAAAAATATATTTTTCTTATTTGTTTTATTTAACGGCTCATTTTTTGCACAGGAATTTGCATTGGTCAGGGATAAAGGTAAAGCAGGTTTTTTAGATCGGGAAGGAAATTTTTTTAAAGAAATTCAGTTTGAAGATGCCAGAAGCTTTTCAGAAGGCTATGCAGGTGTATTGATAGATAATAAATGGGGTTTTATAAATTTGAAGGGAGAACTGGAGATAAAACCTCAGTTTGACAGAGTCAAATATTTTAACAACGGCATTTGTGTTGTTTTGGTGAATAAAGAGTGGTTTTATATCAATTCAAAAGGCGAAAGAATAGGTGTGCCGCCTTCGGAAAAAGTTTTTGATTTTGAAGAAGGTGTGGCTTTTATAAGACAAAATGCTAAAATAGGTCTTATCAACACTAATATGGAAGTAATTGTAACACCAAAATATGATGTGATCCGCTCTTTTTATCAGGGATTTGCCAAAGTGAAAATTGGCGAAAAATGGGGAATAATAAATACGAAAGGTGAAGAGATAGTTCCTGTTGATTATGATGAAATAGGCGATTATTCAACGAATGTAACCTGGGCAAGAAACGGAAAGCAGTTTGGAGTTGTTAAAGATGGCGTTTTTAAAGTTTTGGAAGGTGTAGATAAAATTTTCGATTTTGACGGACAGGGTTGGACTGTGGCGAAAAAAAATGGAGATTTTGGATTTNGACTGTGGCGAAAAAAAATGGAGATTTTGGATTTATTGATACTGAAGGTAATTGGAAAATAGCCCCTCAGTTCAGTAAATTAAAAAGATTTTCCGAAGGATTGGCACCTGCAAAAAAAGGCGGGGGCTGGGGTTATATCGATGCATCAGGCAAATGGATTATTGAACCGCAGTTTGAAGATGCAGAATGTTTTAATGCTGAAGGATTGGCACCGGTAAGAAAAATGATGTGGGGTTATATAGATAGAACAGGTAAAAATGTTATTGCCTGTAAATTTGAAATTTCACCTGAATTTGGTAATGTTTCCTCGAAAGATAAAAATTTCAAAAATGGTTTGGCCAGGGTGAAATACACTAATAAATGGGGTTTCCTTAAAAAAGACGGAACAGTTTTGTCAGCCAAATGGTATGACAACGCTGAATTGTTTTCTAAATAATTGAATTAAAAGAATATATACTAATATGAAATGTGCTTTAGTAACAGGCGGTTCCCGGGGAATTGGAAGCGCAGTCTGTCAAAAATTAGCTGAAGATAAAAATTACCATATCCTGATCAACTATCAGGGTAATCAGGAAGCTGCTGAAAATACTTTGGAAAAAGTTAAAGAATTTGGAGCTACCGGTGAAATTATTAAATTTAACGTCGCTGATGCTGAGGATGTTAAAAATTCTTTGACGGCATGGCAGGATGCAAATCCGGATGCTGTTGTTGAAGTTATTGTAAATAATGCAGGGATTACCCGTGACGGTTTGTTTATGTGGATGTCGCATGAAGATTGGAATAATGTTATTAATACCAGCCTTAACGGATTTTTCAATGTAACGAGTTTTTTTATGCAGAAAATGCTGCGTAATAAATACGGAAGAATTATAAATATGGTTTCAGTTTCCGGTGTAAAAGGAACTGCAGGCCAGACAAATTACTCGGCGGCAAAAGGAGCTGTTGTGGCAGCAACTAAAGCACTGGCTCAGGAAGTTGCAAAAAGAAATATTACTGTAAATGCTGTAGCACCGGGTTTTATCAGAACGGATATGACAGGGGATCTGGATGAAAAAGAATTAGTGAAACTAATTCCGGCAAATCGTTTTGGTGAAGCACAGGAAGTAGCTGATTTAGTAGGTTTTCTGGCTTCTAAAAAAGCAGGCTATATAACAGGAGAGATTATTAATATAAACGGTGGGATTTATTCATAAAATTACTTTTTTGAAGAATGGATAGGAGAGTGGTTATAACCGGGATGGGGATTTATTCTTGTATTGGTACTTCGTTGGACGAGGTGAAAAATTCGCTTTATGAAGGAAAGTCAGGAATTATTTTTGATGAGGAAAGAAAAGGTTTTGGTTTTCGTTCGGCTTTAACCGGAAGTGTTCCCAGACCTGATTTAAAAAGTCTGCTAAACCGAAGACAACGTATCAGCATAGGTGAAGAAACAGAATATGCCTATATGGCTACTATTGAAGCATTAAAAAATGCTAAAATAGAAGACAGCTTCTTTGATGAAAACGAAGTAGGTATTATTTATGGGAACGACAGCGTTTCACTTGCAGTTATAGAGGCTACAGATATTATCCGGGATAAAAAAGATACAGCTTTGATAGGTTCCGGAGCTATTTTCAAATCGATGAATTCCACAGTAACTATGAATTTATCGACTGTTTTCAGACTGAAAGGTGTAAATCTTACAATCAGTGCCGCTTGTGCCAGTGGATCACACTCGGTAGGTTTGGGATTTCATCTGATCAAAAGCGGACTTCAAGATATGATTATCTGCGGCGGAGCCCAGGAAATCAATAAGTATGCTATGGCAAGTTTTGACGGTCTTGGTGTTTTTTCCACAGATGAACAAAATCCGACAAATGCTTCACGTCCTTTCGATGCTTCCCGTAACGGATTAGTTCCTTCAGGCGGGGGAGCAACACTTATTTTGGAAAGTTATGAGTCGGCTGTTAAAAGAGGTGCTCCAATTATAGCTGAAGTGGTAGGCTACGGATTTTCATCAAACGGCGGACATATTTCAACTCCAAATGTTGATGGGCCTGCGGCAGCAATGAAAAAAGCTCTTGAACAGGCAGGCGTTGACCCAAGCCAGATAGATTATATAAATGCCCACGCTACTTCTACCCCTGTAGGTGATGCAAACGAGGCTAAGGCAATACATCAGATTTTTGGAGAATACAATACTTTGGTGAGTTCTACAAAATCGATGACGGGTCATGAATGCTGGATGGCGGGTGCAAGTGAAGTGATCTATTCCATTTTAATGATGCAGCATTCTTTCGTAGCTCCAAACATCAATTTTGAAACTCCTGACGAAGATTCTAAAAAATTAAATTTAGCTACAACTACCATAAATAAAAAAATTGACCTATTTTTGTCGAATTCTTTCGGATTTGGCGGTACAAATTCGGCATTAATAGTTAAAAAAGTCTAGTGTTTACAATGGTTAAAGAAGAAATTATTGACATTATCAACGGTTTTTTGGTTGAAGAATTTGAAGTAGATGGGGATACAATTACTCCAGAAGCAGGTCTAAAGGAAACTTTAGGGCTGGATAGTCTTGATTACGTGGATTTAGTAGTGACTATCGAAGCAAATTTTGGTGTAAAGTTAGGAGAAGCTGATTTTATCGGTATTGATACATTTCAAAAGTTTTACGATTTAATAGAAAATAAAATAAAAGCAAAGGGATAACCTAAATGAGCGAGTGGGACGGAAAATCTAAAGGAACGCTTCTAGGATATAAAATATTTGTTTTCTGTATAAAAAAGCTCGGAATCAAAGCAGCTTATTCTGTTTTGATTTTTGTAGCTTTTTATTATTTCTTATTCGAAAAGAAATCAAATCGTGCCATGTATTATTATTTTCATGACCGGTTAGGATATTCTTTTTTTAAGGCAAAATGGTGTGTGTATAAAAGCTATTTTACTTTTGGACAGACCATTATCGATAAGACAGCAATTTCAGCCGGATTGAGAAATAAATTCACCTATGAATTTGATGGTATAGAATTACTGAAAGATTTGTTGGCAGAAAAAAGAGGCGGAGTTTTAATCAGTGCGCATGTAGGCAATTTTGAAATAGCCGAACATTTTTTTGGCGAAATCGATTTGGATTGTCAGATTAATTTGGTTACTACTGACATGGAGCATTCCATTATCAAAGAATATCTCGAAAGCGTAACTAACAAATCATCCATAAAATTTATTATTGTTAAAGAAGACTTGTCTCATATTTTTGAAATAAACAGTGCTTTAGCAAATAATGAATTGATTTGTTTTACCGGTGACCGTTATTTTGAAGGCACTAAAACAATATCAGAAACGATTTTGGGTGAAGAAACCCAGTTTCCGGCCGGTCCTTTTCTGATAGCATCAAGATTAAAAGTTCCCGTGGTTTTTGTTTATGTCATGAAGGAACCTGATTTGCATTATCATTTATACGCCCGCGTAGCACAAGTGAAACAACGTGATGAAAAAGGACTTTTAAAAGCCTATACCCAAAGCGTGGAATCTATTTTAGATAAATATCCTTTACAATGGTTTAATTATTTTGATTTTTGGGGGAAATTAAAAAACTGATTTAAATGAAAAAAAACGTACTATTTCTATACTATACACAATCAGGACAGCTTGAGGATATTGTTAAAAACATAGCACTTCCTTTACTTTCTGATGAAAGTATCAATGTTACGTTTTGCGATATCAGTTTGGAGAAGCCTTTTCCGTTTCCGTGGAAAAAGGAAGTTTTTTTTAATGCCTTTCCAGAATCATTTTTACATATTCCGGCAAAAGTACTGCCTCCGTCTCAGGAAGTATTGAATCAAAAATATGATTTGATTGTTCTGGGATATCAGGTGTGGTATCTGTCGCCTTCTATTCCTGTGAATTCATTTTTAAAGAGTGAGTATGCTAAAACACTTTTTAACGGAACTCCGGTTGTAACAGTAATTGGTGCCCGTAACATGTGGGTAATGGCACAGGAAAAAATGAAGATTATCCTTAAAGAGCTTAATGCACAATTAGTGGGTAATATTGCTCTTGTTGACAGACATATCAATCATGTAAGTGTAATTACTATAGTTGAATGGATGTTTACAGGGAAAAAGGAAAAGTTCGGTATTTTTCCCAAGCCGGGGGTTTCAGATGAAGAAATCAATGGTGCTTCAAAATTCGGGAAAGTTATTCTTGACAATTTAAAAAATAATTCTTTCGGGACACTGCAGCAGAATTTAATAGCTGCTGATGCAGTCGAGATCAGACCTTTTTTAGTTGAAATGGATAAAAAAGCGAATAAAATGTTTAAAAAATGGGCAAATTTGATCATTAACAGACCTAATTCACGCCCTAAACTGCTGAAAGCATTTAATGTTTATTTATTGGTTGCAATTTGGTTAATCTCACCAATTGTATATATCTTGCACCTTTTGAAATACCCATTGGTTTTTAATAAGATTAGAAAAGAAACAACATACTTTAAAGGGGTTTAAAAATACTATGTTTGAAGTTTACATTACAAAATCAGGAAAGTTTTTGCCTAATAGGCCCATTTCTAATGACGAAATGGAATCTTTTCTTGGTTTGATAAATAATACGGCATCAAAAGCCAGAAGAATTATTTTGCGTAATAACGGTATTGTTACCCGTTACTATGCATTGGATGAAAATGGAGTACCAACACATACAAATGCAGGATTGACCAAACTGGCAATCGAACAGCTCTGTGATGATACGTTTTCTGTTGATGATATTCAGGTGCTTTCATGTGGCACATCTACGCCGGATAATTTACTGCCTTCTCATGCAGCTATGGTTCACGGATTATTGAATAATCGATCGGTAGAATTGAACTCTTCTTCAGGGGTTTGCAATGCAGGTATGAATGCTTTGAAATTCGGATACTTGTCTGTAAAATCAGGAAATACTCAAAATGCTGTTTGTACAGGATCGGAAAGAGTTTCTACCTGGATGAAATCTGAAAAATTCGAGAATGAGATAATCAATTTAAAAAATCTGGAAGAACAGCCTATTATTGCTTTCAAAAAAGATTTTTTACGTTGGATGCTTTCTGATGGTGCAGCCGCTTTTTTATTGGAAAATAAACCAAAAGGTGAAATTTCATTAAAAATTGAATGGATGGAGGCATTTTCCTATGCGCATGAACTGGAAGCATGTATGTATGCAGGTGGTGACAAACAGGAGGATGGCAGTATAAAACCATGGAGTGATTATAATGCCAATGAATGGCTGGAACAATCAGTTTTCTCTATAAAGCAGGATGTGAAGTTACTGGACCAGTATATTCTGGAAAAAGGAGCTTTGAGCATGAAAGGGGCTATGGATAAAAACAATATAACAGTAAGTGATATTGATTATTTTTTACCGCATGTTTCCTCTCATTATTTTGTAGATGGTTTGTATAGAAATCTTGCAGAAAAAGGGATTGAAGTGCCAAAAGAAAAATGGTTTATGAACCTTAAAAATGTTGGTAATGTTGGTTCAGCATCAATATATTTAATGTTGGAGGAATTGATGAATTCAGGTAAACTTAAGAAAGGCGAAAAAATTCTTTTGTCAGTTCCTGAAAGCGGAAGATTCTCATACTCTTATGCCTATTTAACAGTTTGCTGATGGGAAAAACACTACCTATTTTAGATGCCGCTTTTGTTGGGAACTTAATTCCTCAAAAATTTCCGTTTGTAATGGTTGATAAATTGCTTTCTTTTGATGAAAATCAAGTTAAAGCAGGATTAACAGTCTCTTCAGAAAATATTTTTTTTAATGAAGGAAAGTTTCAGGAATCAGGACTTATTGAGCATATGGCACAATCTGTAGCATTATTTACAGGTTACCAGTATTATTTAAAAAACGAGCCGGCACCTACAGGGTATATTGGCTCGATTAAAAGTATAGAAATTTTAGATTTACCTTCTTTAGGGAAAAATATAGAAACTACGGTTAACGTTTTACATGAGTTTATGGGAGTTACTTTAGTGGATATTTCTGCTAAAGTTGATGATAAAGAAATTGCCCGCGGGCAAATGAAAACTGTTTTAGCACAATAATGTATGGAGTTTTTACAAAATGTAATAGAAATTCAAAATTACCTGCCTCATAGAGCACCAATGCTTATGGTGGATTTTATTTTGGATCTTAATGATCATGAAGTAAAGACTGTTTTTAAAATAAAGCCGGACAATCTGTTTGCAGATGCGAATGGTTTTTCTGAGGCTGGTTTAATTGAAAATGCTGCGCAAACCTGTTCAGCTATTGTAGGACAGACTTTTTTTCTTGATGAAAATCAAAAAGTGAAGGAGGATGTTGAAGTTATTGGTTTTATCAGCGGAATTAAAAAAGCAAAAGTGTATGCGTTGCCTAAAATGGACGAAACAATTACAACCGAAGCTGTTTTACATTCACGTTTTGATGGAGAGAATTACAGTATTTGTACAATGCTGTGTAAAACCACAATGGATAAGGAATTGCTTTTAGAAGCGGAAATCAATTTATTCATCCAGGAGAAGTAATGAAAAAAGAAGAAGTACCTCAGGATAAAAGTAACCTTTCAAAAAGCAATTTGAGAGAGCTTTGTTATGCAACTGATGAAAATGGAAATTACACCACAGCTTTAAGCACCGGTTGGGAACCTAAAACAATTGCACTCGAGAATTCGATTCAGGATATTAACGAACGGATTGAGCAGGCCAAATCTGATGTAAAAAACGGTGTGGCAAGTCCAATAGTTTATTTTATGGAAGTCCATAAAATGGATTGGATAACACTGGCAGGTTATGTGGGTATGTGGACATGGAGAGTGAAACGCCATGGCAAGCCTTCGGTATTTAAAAAATTAAATGAAAAAATTCTTTCGAAATATGCTCAGGCATTCGAAATTACAATAGAAGAATTAAAGAATTATAATGGAAACTAATTTCATTCATCATCAATCTGCGCATTGCGAAAACGGAGTGGCTTCAAATTTGTTGAAGCATCACGGAATTAATATCAGTGAGCCTATGGTTTTTGGTATTGGTTCAGGATTGTTTTTCTTCTATTTGCCTTTGTTAAAAGTAAATCATGCTCCGGCTATCAGTTACAGACCTATGCCTGGCTCTATTTTTAACAAAGCGGCCAAAAGATTAGGAATAAAAGTAAAAAGAGTTAGGTTTTCGAATCCGCAGTCTGCCCAAAAGGCTTTGGAAGAAAATCTAAATAAAAATATACCTTCAGGACTGCAGGTTGGAGTTTACAATCTGACGTATTTTCCTGATGAGTACCGCTTTCATTTCAATGCCCATAATTTGGTGGTGTACGGGAAAAATGAAAATACTTTTTTAATCAGTGATCCGGTAATGGAAACGGTTACCACATTAACTGAAAATGAACTTGAAAAAGTACGTTTTGCAAAAGGAGCATTAGCACCAAAAGGGCATATGTACTACCCGACATTTATTCCTGAAAATATCAATTTGGCTTCGGCTATTAAAAAAGGGATTAAAGATACCTGCAATGCTATGCTGGCACCTATGCCTATTGTAGGTGTTGGAGGAATGCGTTTTCTGGCAAGAAGTATCAGAAAATGGCCTAAATCAAAAGGGGTAAAAGTAGCAAATCATTATTTGGCACAAATGGTCAGAATGCAGGAAGAAATAGGTACAGGAGGCGGCGGTTTCCGTTTTATTTATGCTGCTTTTTTACAGGAAGCTTCTGAGATTTTGAAAAATGACGAATTGAAAAAACTTTCTGCCGAAATGACCGGCATAGGGGATCAATGGCGTGATTTTGCCGTTAATGCAGCACGTGTTTATAAAAAAAGAAGTAATCAGGAGGATGTTTACAACAGTCTTGCAGATGAGTTGCTTCATTTATCTGATTTAGAAGAAGCATTCTTCAAAAAACTTAAAAAAGCTATTTAAAAATGAGTGAGTCAATTATCCATATTGAAGCACTTTATAAAAAATATAAAGAGGCTGAAGATTTTTCTGTAAACAATCTTAGTCTGGTTGTGGCGGAAAAAGAAATTTTTGGCTTGCTGGGACCTAACGGAGCCGGTAAAACCACTTTGATTTCAATGCTCTGTGGTTTGGTGAAGCCTACTTCAGGCAAATTTACCATTAATGGGTTGTCTTACGATAAAAATGCTACTGAAATAAAAAAAATAATTGGTGTCGTTCCTCAGGAATATGCTTTATATCCCACATTGACGGCACGCGAAAATTTAATCTATTTCGGGAGCATGTACGGGCTTAAAGGTAAAGAACTCAGGACTAAAGTAGATACTGCTTTGGAGCATTTAGGCTTGCTTAAATTTGCCAATAAAAAAGTGGATACTTTCTCAGGCGGCATGAAGCGCAGAGTAAACCTGATAGCCGGAATTCTTCATGAACCCAAAGTTTTGTTTCTGGACGAACCTACCGTAGGTGTGGATGTGCAGTCAAAGCATGTAATTATTGAATACCTGAAAGAACTCAATGAAAATGGGACTACCATTATCTATACGTCACATCATTTGACTGAGGCACAGGATTTTTGTTCGCATATTGCCATCATTGACAGAGGAAATATTTATGCTCAGGGAACTCCCGAAGGACTTATTGCAGGCACACCTAATTCGCATAATCTTGAAGATGTTTTTATTTCATTAACCGGAAAAGAATTAAGAGATGATGCATAAATTTTGGATGTCAGTTTATAAAGAAATTTTACTGCTGAAGCGTGATTTTGGCGGTTTGGTTATTCTTTTTATAATGCCATTGGTTTTAATTATTACAATCACATTAATTCAGGACAGTACATTCAAAACAGTTTCGGAGTCAAAAATTCCTGTTTTGTTTGTAGATAATGATAAAGGCGAAATTGCCGGATCGGTTGTTAAAAATCTTAAAGAAAGCGGTTCGTTTGAAATCGTTTCGCAGATTGATAAAAAAACGATAACTGAAGAATTAGCTCAGGAGCTGGTTTTTAAAGGAAAGTACCAAATGGCAATTGTCATTCCTGATGACCTGAGCAAAGATTTACAAACAAAGGTGAACCAAAATGTAGAAAAAATTCTGAGTAATTTTGGAATGGAAGATTCTACGAAAGTTGCTGTTGCTGCTAAAGAACTGAAACCAAAACAGGTAAATCTTTATTTTGACCCTGCAACGCAACTGGCTTTTAAAAATGGTGTAAAAAGTGCTATTGATAAGTTGATTTCTCAAATTGAAACCAAGTCAATTTATGCAACTTTTCAGGATCAGCTTGGAGAAACAGGCGAGCCTTTGTTTGAACAAAAGAATTTCATTTCGTTTAAGGAAATTGTTCCTACGAAGAATGATAAGGAAATAATACCTAATTCGGTACAGCATAACGTTCCGGCTTGGACACTTTTTGCTATTTTCTTCATTGTGGTGCCTCTTTCAATCAATATTGTTAAAGAAAAAAGTCAGGGAACTTTAGTGCGTTTAATTACTAATCCAGTTCCTTACGCTATAGTTATTTTAGGAAAAACCGCAACCTACCTGATTATTTGTATGATTCAGTTTTGGCTTATGGTGGTAGTTGGTGTTTACCTTTTTCCTTATTTGGATTTACCGGTTTTAGACATAAACGGCAAGCTGTTGCTGATGAGTATTGTTGCTCTTTTTTCAGGATTGGCCGCAGTGGGATTTGGAATTTTACTGGGTACAATTGCGAAAACACAGGAGCAATCGGCGCCATTCGGAGCAACATCTGTAGTGATTTTAGCAGCAATTGGCGGGGTTTGGGTACCAGTATTTGCCATGCCTAAAATAATGCAGTTGTTTTCTCATATTTCACCTATGAATTGGGGACTGAATGCTTTTTATGATGTGTTGCTGCGTAATGGAGGGGTTTTGGATATTCTTCCTGAAATAACATTGTTACTATTGTTTTTTGTGTTGACGACTTTAATAGCCATTATTTATGATAAAAAGAAAAGAGCAGTATAAAGAAGTGCCGGAATTAACCATTTCTCACGATATCAGAGTAAGGTTTAATGAAACAGATCCTTTAGGAATTGTTTGGCATGGCTATTACATTACTTATTTTGAAGATGGAAGAGAGGCTTTTGGCCGTGAGCATGGAATTTCATATCTGGATGTACAGCGTAATGGTTACACGACACCAATTGTAAAATCGGAATGTGAACACAAATTGTCTTTGCGTTATGGTGATGTGGCTAGAATCGAAACTACTATTGTAGATACACCGGCAGCTAAGATGATTTTTAGATATAAAATTTTTGACACAGCTGATAATGTTGTATGTAAAGGCGAAACAATACAGGTTTTTGTTGATGCCAAAGGCGATTTGTCATTAAATATGCCAACTTTTTTTGAAGAATGGAAACGTAAAGTTGGTTTGCTTAAATGAGTGCAGGAAAAATATATATAACCAAGTCGAATTGTATAACGCCCTTAGGTTTTGATGTTGTATCAAACTGGGATGCCGTGCAAAAAGGTATTTCAGGAATCAGACAGCAACAAAAAACAGGTCTGCTGGATAATTTTTATGCTTCGGTTATTGATATTGAGGAACTGAATACCGCATTTCATTCTATTGAGAAATCGGAAGGTTTTTCAAGACTGGAAAAAATGCTTATTCTGGCGTTGCAGCCATTAATGCAATCGGATAAAATAAGTGATAGAACTGCTTTTGTTTTTTCTACCACTAAAGGAAATATTGATTTGCTGGAAAATGAAACGGCTCAAATCGAATCTGTGCAATTATCCGTTCTGGCAAAAAAAATCAGTGATTATTTTGGATTTAAAACACAGCCTGTTGTAGTTTCAAATGCCTGTGTTTCGGGTGTACTGGCAATAGCCGTGGCAAAGCGGTTAATCCAAAGCGGTATGTATGATAATGCTTATGTAGTGGCTGGTGATGTGGTTTCGGAGTTTGTGCTTTCCGGTTTCAATTCGTTTCAGGCAATGAGTGCCTCACCGTGCAGGCCTTATGATGCCGGAAGAAATGGAGTTACACTGGGGGAAGCGGCCGCTGCTGTTTATATCACTTCTTCAGAAGAAGAGGTCAATAATCACAGTTTTCAGATTTTAGGTGACGGAGCCGTGAATGATGCGAATCATATCTCAGGACCTTCCAGAACCGGAGAAGGATTGTTCAGAAGTATTGCAAGTGCTATTAAAGAAGCACAAATCGAATCTGATTCGATAAACTATATCTCGGCACACGGTACGGCAACTATGTACAATGATGAAATGGAAGCTATAGCTTTTAACCGTTTAGGGCTGCAAAACGTACCGGTAAACAGTTTAAAAGGATATTACGGACATACGCTGGGTGCTTCGGGACTGCTGGAAACAGTCTTGGCTATGCAAAGTGCCGTTCACAACCGGTTAATTGTGTCTAAAGGGTACGAAGAATGCGGTGTGACACAGCCTGTGAATGTAATCACTCAAAAAAATGAAGTCACTATTGACCGTTTTTTGAAAACAGCTTCCGGTTTTGGAGGTTGTAATACAGCTGTTTTATTTGAAAAAGTGAAATAATTTTGGATTCAAACTATAAAATATCAAATTATTGTGTCATTCAGGACAATGCCGTTTATGTAAACGGTGAGGAACTGTTCAGTTTGGCTGATTCAAATTTTGCTGCATTTTCAAAAGCGGCTTACAAGCATTTTGAAATGGAGTATTCTAAATTTTTCAAGATGGATGCTTTGAGCAAGCTGGCTTTTCTGTCCTCTGAAATAATTTTGAAAAAGGTTGCAAAAATGGATGAAGAAAATGATATTGCGCTCGTTTTTGCAAATCGTTCCTCAAGTTTGGATACAGATGTAAAGTACCAGGATTCAATTACAGATAAAGAGAATTATTTTCCCAGCCCGGCTGTATTTGTTTATACTTTGCCAAATATCTGCATCGGAGAAATAAGTATAAAGCACAACTTAAAATCGGAAAATATTTTTTTTGTGTCTGATGAATTTCCGGGCAGATTGATGGAAAATTACTCCCGTCAGCTTTTGGAATCACAAAAAGCAGAGAAAGTCCTGTGTGGATGGGTTGAATTATATCAGGAAAACTACAAAGCAGTTGTTTATCTTGTCGAAAAAGGAGAAACGGACACTCACAGTTTAGAAAAAATAAATAAATTATATACAGATAGATTATGGACGCTTTAAAACACGAATTAAAATCAAAAATCATCGAAGTTTTAAACTTGGAAGATATTGCAGTAGAGGATATTAATGATAATGATGCTCTTTTTGGAGATGGTTTAGGATTGGATTCTATTGATGCATTGGAATTGATTGTACTTTTAGATAAAGAATACGGAATCAAATTGACTGATCCTAAAGAAGGAAAAACAATTTTCCAGTCTGTTGAAACAATGGCAGCATACATTTCTGCAAACAGAACAAAATAAATTAGAAATCGGACATCAGGAATACTAATTTCTGATGTGGTTTCTAAACTCTAAAATCTAATTTTAAAATGAAAGTTGCTATAACAGGAATGGGAATCATCTCTTCAATAGGAAAAACTGTTGAAGAAAACTTTAATGCATTAACTTCAGGACAAAAAGGTATTTCTGCAATTGAAAATTTCCATACCGTTCACAAAGATGTTATTAAAGTAGGTGAAATTAAATTAACCAATTCACAGTTAGAGCAGCTTCTTGACCTGACACCCGATAATAATTATTCCAGAACGGCCATGCTGGGGGCATATGCTGCAAAAAAAGCAGTTGAAAATGCAGGGATTTCAAACCTGAATGACTATCGATCAGGTTTGATTTCGGCAACCAGCGTTGGGGGCATGGATATGACTGAAAAGTTCTATTACGAATATTTTGAGGATGAAGCCTGTAGAAAGTATATCAGCAGTCACGATGCCGGTGATTCTTCTCATAAAATAGCAGAATATATAGGTCTGGAAGGTTTTGTTTCCACAGTAAGTACAGCGTGTTCATCAGCAGCAAATGCTATCATGATGGGTGCGCGTATGATTCAGCAGGGGAAACTGGACCGCGTAATTGTAGGAGGTACAGATGCTTTGGCAAAATTCACCATCAACGGATTTAAAACCCTGATGATTTTATCGGATACTTACAATACACCTTTCGATAATAACCGGAAAGGATTGAATTTAGGTGAGGCGGCTGCTTTTTTAGTGCTTGAATCTGACGAAATTGTTCAGAAAAACAATAAAAAAGTACTGGCTTATGTTTCCGGATTTGGAAATGCAAATGACGCTTTCCATCAAACCGCTTCTTCAGAGAACGGTGACGGAGCTTATTTAGCTATGCAGAAAGCATTAAAGACAGCTGATTTACAGCCTTCGGATATTGATTATATCAATGCTCATGGAACTGCTACGCCTAATAATGATTTGTCTGAAGGACGTGCTTTAATCAGAATTTTCGGAGAAAATTCTCCTGAATTCAGCTCTACAAAGGCTTTTACCGGCCACACGCTGGCAGCTGCAGCAGCTATTGAGGCGGTTTACAGCATACTGGCGTTAGAGCATAATGTGGTATTTCCTAATTTGAATTTTGTTACTCCTATGGAAGAGTTCAGTTTAATACCGCAAACGACTTTAAAAAATAAAGAAATAAACCACGTATTGTCCAATTCTTTTGGATTTGGAGGGAATTGTTCAACTGTAATTTTTTCTAAAAAATAATGAAAGGCTGTTATATCAACGGAATGGGAATCGTTTCGGCTCAAAATACTTTTGAAGCTGAATTTTTAGAAAACACAGCAGTCAATACTACTGACGCAGTAATTTATGCACAGCAGCCTTCATATAAAGAGCTGATTCCGCCGGCAATGATCCGCCGGATGGCAAAAGGTGTTAAGATGGGTATTTATGCTTCTACAAAAGCATTGAATGAGGCAGGAATAAAAAATCCTGACGCCATAATTACCGGAACAGGGATGGGGTGTGTGGAAGACTCGGAAAAATTTCTAAAAGCAATTTTGGATAATAACGAAGAGTTCCTGACGCCAACTTCTTTTATCCAGTCTACGCACAATACGGTTGCAGGTCAGATTGCTTTGGGACTGCAGTGCAAGAGTTATAATTTTACATATGTAAACGGTGCCGTTTCTTTGGAAACAGCTTTAATTGATGCTAAAATGCAGTTGGATGCCGGTGAGGCGCAGTCAGTTTTAGTAGGTGGGATTGATGAAACTGCTGAACATACAATCTCTCTTTTTAAATTAATTAATATAATTAAAAAAGAAGAAGATCTTCCTGGTGAAATTGTTAACCCTGTTTCTAAAGGAGTTGTGTTTAGTGAAGGTGCTGCTTTTTTTGCCTTGGAAAATGAGAATAAAGCTTCTTCTTATGCAAAAGTGCTGGATGTTGAAATAAAAAACATTATAAAATCTGATGAAGTTGAGGAATTTATACAAAATTTCCTGACGTTAAATAATATTACAGCAGAACAAATTGATGCTATAGTTTTAGGAAATAACGGTGACTCAGAATTTGATCATTTTTATGATGGAGCCAAAAAACTTTTAAAAAATGCACCGCAGGTTTACTACAAACATTTAAGCGGTGAGTATAACACAGCAAGCGGATTTGGATTGTGGATGACTTCATCAATTATAAAACATCAGACTATACCGCCGGTTGTTAAAATGAATGATATTGAAAAATCAGAATATCAGTATGTTTTGATGTACAATCAATATCAGGGAAAAGACCATAGTTTAATCTTGCTTCAAAAATGCTAAAGCATAAAAATAGTATTGTTTTATGTTTGATTTTATTTTTCGCTCTCATTGTTTTTAATGCAGGGTGGGGATATTTCGTACTGTTGTTTCTTTTCTTTTTAGGAATGACTTCATGGGGTTCTTTTGATATCCGATTGGAATATTTTGTAAAAACTTTCAATTCCAATCCTTTAGAAAAAAATAAAAGAATTGCGCTTACTTTTGATGACGGACCTCATGAAATGACCATTGAGGTTTTGGATTTATTGAAAAAATATAATGCAAAGGCAACTTTTTTCTGTATTGGCACACAAATAGAAAAATATCCCGAAATTTTGAAACGCATCCTTGCTGAAGGGCATCTCGTGGGAAATCATACCTACACACATTCTAAATCGATTGGTTTTTTTTCAACTGAAAAAGTCATTGAGGAAATCAAAAAAACTAACACAATTTTAGCACAGTTTACCAATCAGGATAACCTGCTTTTCAGACCTCCTTTTGGGGTAACAAATCCAAATATTGCAAAAGCCGTTTCGGTTTTAAATCAAAAGGTTATAGGGTGGAATGTCCGTTCACTGGATACGGTAATTCAGGAAGAGGATAAAATTTTAAACAGAATTATAAAAGGTACAGCTCCGGGAGCAATCGTATTAATGCACGACACTTCTATTAAAACAGTACACGTTTTGGAACAGTTATTGCTATTTTTGCATTCTGAAAGTTATGAAATGGTTACAGTTGACCAATTATTGAATATTGCTGCCTATGAAAACTAAATTTTTAATAGTTATATTTTCCTTTTTATCAATTGTTTTATTTGCTCAGGAGCAAAAAATGTCCCCTGCAGAAATTACAAATTTTAAAAATGATGTAGAAAAAGAAACAAAAAATATTAAATCTCTTAAAACCGATTTTATCCAGTACAAGCATATGGATTTTCTGTCAAAAGATATAGAAACATCCGGTAAAATGGCTTTTAAAGCACCTGGTATGCTTAACTGGCAATATACAAAACCTTACCAGTACAGTATTATTTTTAAGAATAATAAGATTTATATAAACGATCAGGGAAACAAAAGTACAGTTGATGCTAAAAGCAAAATGTTTGAAAAAATAAACAAACTGATTGTTGGGAGTGTCAGCGGTAATATGTTTGACGATAAAGAGTTTACCATTTCTTATTTTAAAATAAAGGATTTTTATATTGCCAGATTGAATCCAAAAACGGCAACAGTAAAAAAATACATTAAGCAGGTAGAATTGTTTTTTCCTGTAAATGATGCTACAGTAGCACAGGTAAAATTAATTGAGCCTTCGGGAGATTATACACGGATTGTGTTTAAAAACAAAGTAATTAATGCAAAACTTGATGACTCGGTTTTTACTAATTAGTTTATTGTCGGTTACTTTGTTTTCGTGCAGCTCCTATAAGATTGATGCAGCGAAAAAAGAAAATTCAATTACTGAATTTAAAAATCCTTATTTTGAAAATCCACAGACTGATTATGTTTATAAAGCCCATATAGAAGTATATGGTAATAAACTGGGAGGCATTTTTATTACCAAAAGAATTAGTGATTCGGTACACCGTGTGGTATTCACCACAGAATTCGGGAATAAATTAATGGATTTTGAATTGTCTGAAAATGATTTTAAAGTCAACTATATAATCGATGACTTAAACCGGAAAATTATTTTGAATACTCTGGAAAAGGATTTTAGAATATTGCTTAAAATCAACCACAAATCAGAAGAAATATTTGAAAACAATAATTTTTTGATTTATAAAACTAAAAATGGTAAGAATTTTGATTATTTCTTTTTTAACAAAGCAGAAAATAAATTATCACGTTTAGTACATGCTTCAAAAAGCAGCGAAAAGGTTGTTTTCGATTTTGTATCAAAAAACACTACTTTTGCCGAGGGTATTATAATTAGTCATAAAAATATCAAACTTAAAATAGAACTAAATCAAATAATTAATTAACCCATTTATCAAATGAAAAAATCGATTATTATAGCATTTTTATGCTTTTTTGGATCCACACAAATAAACGCACAGGTATCTTTTAAACCGGGATTGAGAGTAGGAGCGAACTTTGCTCATTTAACACAGACAGATGATCCAAATGAAAAATTTGGTACCAGAACTGATTTTTATATCGGAGGATTCGGAACTTTAAACTTATCAAAGGTATATGCTTTACAGCCGGAAATCAATTATTCAAGACAAGGTGCGGAATACCAGTACATAGACCAGAATAACGTAAGACACTCGTATGATATTAAGTTGGCATACCTGTCACTTGGTTTAGCTAATAAATTCAAATTTGATAAATTCAATTTTCAGGTAGGTCCTACATTTGATATTAGAGTAAATGACAATAAAAAAGTATTGGGAGATACTTACAATGATTCATACAACTATTACGATGATGATCTGACAGGAATAGATTTGGCTTTCTTTTTGGGAGCCGGATATAATTTTACTGAAAACTTTGGTATTGAAGCGAGAATCAAAAAAGGAATTGTTCCTTTTGATGATGATTTTGATTCTACAAACGTAGTTTTTCAAACAGGTATCACTTATACTTTTAAATAAAATATATTATACAGACATACATATGTTACTTAAGGATTTTTACACGGTAGAAAAATTAGAAAATGTTGCTGATGGAAAATATAATGCAACAGTTATGCTTAACAGGCAGCACGATATTTTTAAAGGGCATTTTCCTGGGAATCCTGTGACTCCGGGTGTGTGTATGATGCAGATTATAAAAGAACTTTCTCAGGAAATCCTGGGAAGTTCTTTATTTATGACAAATTCCTCTAACGTTAAGTTTATGGCGCTTATCAATCCGGATATAAACCCTAAGCTTAATCTGGAACTGGAAATATCAGGTGATTTATCTTCTGAAATTAAAGTAAAAAACACTACAAGTTTTGATGAGACTGTAGCTTTAAAATTGACAAACACTTACAAAAAAGCATAATTTTGAAGTTTTTATTTTCAATAGTATTTTCCCTTTGGATGTTTTTTATGCAGGACTTGTCTTCTGTAAGGGAGGAGTATTATGCCGCTTCTAAAACCAAACAAAGCGCTCTTGAATTTTACAATCTAATGGCTGATTATTCAAAAGACAATAAAACGCTTTTAGCATATAAAGGCGCAGCCATTGCATTGAAATCCAAATTTACATTCGAAAAAATCAAGAAGAAAAAACTGTTTATTGAAGCAGTTACGCTTATTGAAAATTCGGTTAAAGCGGATCCTAATAATGCCGAAATACGATTGGTTAGACTGAGTATTCAGGAAAATACGCCCAAATTCCTCAAATACAAAGCCAATATAGAAGAGGACAAAAAAATAATCCTCACTTCTTACGATAAGCAATCAAAGGAATTGAAAGAATATATAAAAATCTATATCGGACAATCCACAGTTTTTACAGATTCAGAAAAACAAAAAATCAAGTAACACAATATGAATGACGTTCAAAAAGTTTCGGAAAGAATCAATGAGCTAAACGTTTGTGTTATTGTCCCTACTTATAATAACCACAAAACGCTTCGAAGAGTTATTGACGGGGTTTTAGAACAAACTCACAATCTGATTGTGGTTAATGACGGTTCGACCGATGTAACTTCTGAAATTTTAAATTCTTATAACGAGTCTTTTACCTTAATTAATATTGATAAAAATCAAGGTAAAGGAAATGCACTTCGTGAAGGTTTTAAAAAAGCAAAGGAACTGAATTATGATTATGCAATAACCATTGATTCTGACGGACAGCATTTTCCTGATGATATTCCTGTATTTCTTGATGCTTTGGAGAAAGAAGGAAAAGATGTTTTGCTTATCGGCAGCCGTAATATGAATCAGGATGGTGTGCCAAAGAAGAGCAGTTTTGGAAATAAATTTTCAAATTTCTGGTTCTGGTTTGAAACCGGTATTACTTTGCAGGACACACAGTCTGGTTTTAGATTGTATCCTTTGAACAGTATTCCGGAGAAGTTTTTTACCAAAAAATTTGAATTTGAGATAGAAGTTATTGTCCGCACTGCGTGGAATGATGTGATGGTGAAAAATGTACCCGTTAAAATTCTATATGATCCAAACGAAAGGGTTACACATTTCAGACCATTTAAAGATTTTACAAGAATAAGTATTTTAAATACTTTTTTGGTGCTGATTTTATTTATTTACATCAAACCAAGAAATTTCTTCAGAAGTTTAAAAAAAAAAAAACTTTAAGGATTTTTTCAAAGAAGACATTTTAGCCAGTTCTGATTCCAATCTAAAAAAAGCATTATCCATTGCGCTTGGGGTTTTTTGCGGTATTGCACCTTTCTGGGGATTTCAAACCGCCGTTGTAATTTCTGTTTCAGTTTTGCTGCGTTGGAACAAAGCCCTTGCGTTTGCTTTTTCAAATATCAGTATTCCTCCTATGATTCCGTTTGTTATTTATGGATCACTTAAAACCGGAGGTTTGTTCGTTGCGGATAAAGCTAAATTTTCTTTTAATCACCCCATTGAATTCAGCCACATCAAAACCAATATTGTTCAATACCTTATAGGCAGTTTTGTTTTGGCAACTGTTATGGCTTTTATTTTCGGAGTTGGAAGTTATTTATTACTTTCGCTGACCAGAAAATCAGAACAGTAAATGCACCATTATTTTATAAAAATCCATCAGTTTGTACAAAAAAATAAAGTACTGGCAATAACTATTGCTTTAAGTATTTTGTTGGTGTTTGGTTTTTTAGCTTCAAAGATTAAATTTGAAGAAGACATTACACGAATTATTCCTAAAAATGAAAAAGCCGATGTCACTGCAAAAGTATTGCAGCAACTCAGGTTTTCTGATAAAATCACTGTAATTGTTGAAAAAGATAAAAACGCAACTGTTGATGATTTAACTGAAACAGCAGATGTTTTTTTGGATAGTGTCCAATCGTGCAGCGAATACATTAAAAACATACAGGGTAAAGTTGATGAAGAAAATATTCAGGAAACATTTCAGTTTGTTTTTAATAATCTTCCTCTGTTTCTGGAAGACAGGGATTATCACCAAATTGAGAAAAAATTATCAAGCGACAGTATTGCAATTCAGGTTGATAAAAACTACAGAACTTTAATTTCTCCGACAGGAATAATTGCTAAAGATTTTATTATTAATGACCCTTTAGGAATTTCATTTATTTCTTTAAAGAAACTGCAGCAACTGAGTATTGGTGACGATTTCCAGTTAAAAAATGGTTATGTGGTCACAAAAGATGAATCCAAACTCCTGTTGTTCATTAATCCCAAACTGGGCGGAAGTGAAACGGAAAAAAACTCACTTTTTGCTGAAAACCTATACAATATCAAAAAACAGCTGAACAAAGAATTCAAAGGAAAAGCTTCAGTTGATTATTTTGGTTCTTCATTGATTGCTGTGGCTAATGCCAAACAGATAAAATCAGATATTGTTACGACCATTTTGGCTTCACTTGGAGCTTTAATGCTTATTTTGATTCTTTTTTACCGCAAAATATTTATACCGGTTATTATATTCATTCCAACGCTTTTTGGAATTGCAGTGGCTATTGCGGGACTGGTTTTTTTAAAAGGAACTATTTCAGCCATTTCATTAAGTGTCGGCGCAGTGCTGTTAGGAGTGACTATCGATTATTCGCTTCACATTATGACGCATTACCGTCATAACAGTAATGTTGAAGCTTTGTATAAAGATATTACGATGCCTCTTCTTATGAGCAGTTCCACTACAGCTGTTGCGTTTTTATGTCTGCTGTTTGTGAATTCTGAAGCACTAAAGGATCTTGGGATTTTTGCGGCAATCAGTGTAATGGTATCGGCAGTTTTTTCATTATTGATTATTCCGCATTTATACAAACCGAAAGAAGGTGTAACCATAGAACGTCAGACGGTTCTGGATAAAGTTGCCGGTTTTTCATTCGAAAAAAATAAATTTCTGATTATTTCAAGCGTAATTGTTATTGCGGTTAGCCTGTTCACTTTTGGGAATGTAAAATTCAATAACAATTTGGCCGATTTGAACTTCATTCCTTCTGAAATTAAAAACGCTGAAAATAAACTGGAGAGTTCCTCAAATCTGACTTCTAAATCAATTTATCTGGCAACCTATGGCAATTCTATTGATGAAGCTTTGAAAAACAATGCGGCATTGTTTCAAAATCTTTCAGAAGAAAAGTCAGAAAATAAAATTTTAAATTTCAGTTCTATAGGAGGTATCGTGCTTTCACAGGAGGCACAAAATCAAAAAATTGAAAAGTGGAATTCATTTTGGAGTGCCCAGCGAAAAGCGGAAGTTAAAAGCAGGCTTATTGCCAGTGGGGCGAAACTTGGTTTTAAACCGGAAGCCCATCAGAATTTTTATGACATGCTGGCTAAAGATTTTGCACCGATAACTTTTAAAGAGTACTCACAACTGAAAGCTTTGTTTTTAGAAGAATTTGTAACCGAGAAAAACGGATTTTACACAATTTCTTCGGTTGCCAAAGTTTCTCCGGATCAAAGAGACCGTTTTGTGTCCACAATGGATGTCCAAAAAGAAGTAATCACTATCGACCGTCAGCAAATGAACGAAACTTTTTTAGGAAAGCTTCGTGACGATTTTAACAGTTTGATTAATTACTCGTTTATTGCAGTAATTTTGATTCTGTTTATGTTTTTCAAACGGATAGAACTGGTAATTATCAGTACTATTCCTATCGCTGTAACCGGTGTGGTTACTGCCGGTATAATGAGCTGGTTTGATATTCAACTGAATATTTTCAGTTTAATTGTCTGTACACTGATTTTTGGTCACGGAGTCGATTTCAGTATTTTTATGACAAGCGCTCTGCAAAAAGAATATACAACCGGTAAAAACGAAACAAAAACCTATAGGATATCAATAATTCTGGCGGCATTAACGACTGTTTTAGCCATTGGAGCTTTAATTTTTGCAAAGCATCCTGCATTGAAATCGATATCGGCAGTGTCATTAATCGGAGTATTTGCCGCCTTGATTATTACGTTTGTATTTTACCCTGTTTTATTCAGGATATGTTTCTTTAGCCGGGTTAAAAAAGGAAATTCTCCAATAACTTTTTTTACATTTATACATTCGGTTATATCATTGATTTATTACGCATTAGGCGGAATTCTCCTGTCTACTTTTGGACGTTTTCTGGTTAAGGTATTACCTGGAAAACCGGAAAAAAAGATGCTGCTTTTCAGAAAAATGATGGCTAAGTTTGTAACATCGGTTTTATATTCTAATCCTTTGGTGAAAAAACAGGTAGTTAATAAGTTTAATGAAACCTTTGAAAAGCCGGCGGTTGTAATTGCAAATCATACATCAGTACTGGATACTTTGGCCTTAGGTATGGTAACGCATAAAATTGTGTATCTGGTAAATGATTGGGTTTATAAATCACCAATTTTCGGAAAAGCGGTAAAAGCCATGGGATATTATCCCGTTTCACAAGGCATAGAAGGAGGTGTGGACCATTTGAAAGAAAAAGTGGAGCAAGGCTATTCATTAATGATTTTTCCTGAAGGAACGCGCTCGGAAGACAATGTGGTGAAACGTTTTCACAAGGGAGCTTTTTTCCTGGCACAGGAATTTAATCTGGATATTCTGCCGATTTACATACACGGTAATTCAGAAACTGCTCCTAAAGGTGATTTTATGATTTACAACGAAAGTATTTCGGTTGTGGTAGGAGAGCGTATAAAAGCTGATGATGCTTCGTTTGGAATTGATTACACTGAAAGAACTAAAAAAATAAATAAATTCTATCGTCAGGAGTTTGCAAAAATCAGAACTGATTATGAGGACGAGAACTATTTCCGTCAAAAACTGTTCCTGAGCTTTTTGTATAAAGAAGAAGAAATTGTAACAGCAGTTAAGACCGATTTTAAAAAAAATAAAGCACTGTATTTTAACCTAAACAAACACATTGCTGAAGATGCCTGTATTTTGCATCATGCAGATGATTTCGGACAGATTGATTTCCTTTTAGCAATACAGCAGCCCAAACGAAAAATCCAGTCTTTGTTTGAAAATGAGGATAATAAAGCTATAGCATCTGCAAATTATCTTGTAAAAAAGAGAGATATAAAGTATATTGATAATCTGTCAGAAGTCAATCACAAGTTTGACACAGTGTTGATTTCTGATACGCATGAGCTGCATGAAGAAAAAATGCAATTGGCTTCAAAAGCAAACAAAATACTGCTGACAGCAAATTTTGAATTAAAGTCATATTTTGAAAGTTCAGGATTTGTTACTCAGGTTAATAATAAAGATCTTATAGTTTTAGTAAAGTAGTCTTGGAAAATAAATACGATATAGTAATCATAGGAAGCGGTCTGGGCGGATTAGTCTCGGCAGTTATATTGGCTAAAGAGGGTAAGAAAGTCTGTGTTTTGGAAAAAAATAACCAGTATGGCGGTAATCTGCAGACATTTGTCCGTGACAAGACAATTTTTGATACCGGTATTCATTACATTGGCGGATTGACAAAAGGACAAAATTTACACAGCTACTTTACTTATTTAGGTATCATGGATGAGCTTCGTTTAAAAAAAATGAACGAAGACGGTTATGATTTTATAACTTTTGATAACGATTCCAATGAATATCCTCATGCGCAAGGCTACGATAACTTTGTAAAACAACTGAAAGTCTTTTTTCCTGAAGAAGAGGAAACATTAAGAAAGTATTGTGAAAATCTGCAGTATACCTGTGATTCTTTCCCTTTGTATAATTTGAGAAACGGAAACGGTTATCAGGAAGAAATTCTGTCGATTAATGCTAAAAATTATTTTGACGAGCTGACAACAAATGAAAAACTGAAATCGGTTTTGACAGGATCCAACTTTTTATATGCGGGAATTGCTGATAAAACTCCTTTTTATGTCCATGCACTTTCTGTAAATTCATACATACAAAGCTCATGGAGATGTGTTAACGGTGGAAGTCAGATAACCAAACAGCTGATAAAGCAGATTAGGAAATATGGAGGCGAAGTTTTTAAGCATAGCGAAGTAATTGATTTTGGTTTTGAGGAAGGTAAACTGGTTTCGGCAAAAGTAAAAAACGGAAAAGAGTATTTTGGTGATGTTTTTATTTCAAATATTGAACCTAAAACAACACTTAAAATGATAGGGGAGGACAAACTCAGAAAGTCCTACTATAAGCGGATTCAGGAGCTGGATGTTCTGATTGCTCCGTTCAGTATTTATGTTGTTTTCAAACCGGAATCGTTCAAATATATCAATCATAATTACTATCACTTTAAAGATGCAGACCGTATTTGGGAAGCTGGAAACTATACCGAGCAGTCATGGCCGGAAAGTTATATGGTTTCTATGAATGTTGCATCTGAAAATCAGGAATGGGCAGAAAGCTTAACCGGAATTACTTATATGCGTTTTGATGAAATGAAACCATGGGAATCAAGCCATAATACAGTTGCAGAAACGGAGGACAGAGGAGAGGATTACGAAGCTTTTAAGCAAAGGAAGACAGAAGTCTTTTTGAACGAGCTGGAGAAAAAATTTCCCAATATCCGGGAACATATAAAATCGGTTCATGCCTCAACACCATTGTCCTATAGAGACTATATAGGCGGACATCATGGTAATTTATATGGTTATGTGAAAGATTCCAATAATCCAATGAAAACATTCATTTCACCTAAAACAAAAATTGAAAATCTGCTGTTAACAGGTCAAAGCATTAATATGCATGGTGTTTTAGGAGTAACTATCGGAGCTGTTGTAACTTGTTCGGAAATTTTAGGAAAAGATTATCTGATTAATAAAATCAACAGCGAATTGAAAAATAAGTAATGAAAAGAAGAATCCAAATACTGTTTTTCATTGGAATTGTTTTTTTGTTCTTTTCCTGTGGTATTTCAAAATCTATTCATCATAAGCCCCATTTGATTGGTTATGATAATAAAATGCCTGATGTTAAAAAGCATTCAGATAGTCTCTTTACTTCGGACAAAAATTTTCTGATTAAGAATAAGCAGAATATCTGGGAATTATACATTGAAGGTGATCCTTTGCAACGAGGGCTTTTACATGGCAGTCTGGCTAAAAATATGGTGGAAAAGCAGGAACGTGTTTTCTTTTCCAGGATTGAGGATTTAGTGCCTTCAAAATTCAGGCAAAAGCTTTTACGTCATTTTTTAAAATGGTACAACCGGAAATTATATTTAAACATTCCTGAAGAATATAAGACTGAGATATATGGTATTTCTCAATTTAGTTCTGATAGATTTAACAACATTGCGCCTAAATATTTAAGAAGCCTGTATTTACACGGTGCGCATGATATTGGTCATGCCATGCAGGATTTGGCACTGGTTGGCTGTTCTTCAATGGCCGTTTGGGGAAATAAGACAGATGACGGAGAATTACTGATAGGAAGAAATTTTGATTTTTATGCCGGAGATGAATTTGCTCAGGATAAGATGATTTCTTTTGTAAAACCGGATAAGGGTTATCCGTTTATGAGTGTTGGCTGGGCAGGTATGACCGGAGTGGTTTCCGGAATGAATAATGAAGGTCTGACAGTGACTATAAATGCAGGGAAATCTAAAATCCCTCTGGTAGCCAAAACGCCAATATCAATCGTTGCCAGAGAAATTCTGCAGTACGCTTCGACCATACAGGAAGCTGTTGAAATTGCTAAAAAAAGTCAGGTTTTTGTTTCTGAATCAATCATGATTGGAAGTGCAAAAGATAAAAAAGCGGTTTTAATAGAAGTATCTCCTAAAAATTTTGGAGTTTATGAAGTTCAAAATTCGAATCAGTTGGTTTGCTCCAATCATTTTCAAAGCAGTGCTTACCGTGAAGATAAAAGAAACCAGAAGCATATAAAAGAAAGCCATTCCATGTATCGTTTTGAGCGGATGAATGAATTACTGGTTGAAAATAATAAAATGAACCCGCAGAAAATGGTTCAGATTCTTAGAAACAGAGAAGGTTTAAATGATAAGGAAATTGGTTACGGGAACGAAAAAGCTTTAAATCAGTTGCTGGCACATCATAGTGTTGTTTTTAAGCCCGAAAGCAAATTGGTTTGGGTATCCACTAATCCGTATCAGTTAGGTCAATTTGTAGCTTACGATTTAAATGAAATTTTTAAGGATAAACCAAAGGATTTTGTAGTTTTAGAAAACGAATCACTTGCAATTCAGAAAGAAGATTTTGTAAATTCCAAAGCCTTTGCTGATTATGAAAAATTCAGAATTCAAGACAGAATTGTTGATGATGCTTTGAAAAATGATAAAAATTTAGATCCAAATTTTATCAAAGAATATCAGGAGCTGAATCCTCATTTTTGGGTTGTGTATACAAAAACCGGAAAGTATTATTTTGGTAAAAAATTATATAAGGAGGCTAAGGTGCAGTTTGAAAAAGCCCTGACTAAAGAAATAACGACAGTTCCGGATAAACTTCAAATCGAAAAGTATCTGAGAAAAATTAAAAGAAAAATCCAATGATTCCATTAATTGAAAAGGCATCTGAGAAAGAAATAAACCAGCTTCAGGAAATGAAGCTGAAGGAATTACTGGCGTATTTAAAAGAGTTTTCGCCTTATTATCAATCTGTTTTTGAAAAAAATAAAATTGATATCAGTGATATAAAATCCATTGATGATTTGTCAAAAATTCCTGTAACTACTAAAACAGATCTGCAGGAAAACAACGACGATTTTTTTTGTGTTCCCAGACATAAAATAATTGATTATGCAACTACATCAGGAACTTTAGGGAATCCGGTAACTTTTGGACTAACCGACGGAGATTTGGATAGACTGGCATACAATGAAGCAATTTCATTTGCCTGTGCCGGAATACAGGAAGGCGATGTGGTTCAGTTGATGACTACAATGGATAGGAGATTTATGGCTGGTTTGGCCTATTTTTTAGGATTGAAAAAGCTAAAGGCAGGCATAATCAGGGTGGGCGCCGGAGTACCTGAATTACAATGGGATTCTATCCTGAAATACAAGCCCAAATACCTTGTTGCGGTGCCTTCGTTTTTATTGAAAATGATAGAATATGCAGAAAATCATAATATCGACTTCAATGCTTCGGGTGTCAAAGGTGTGGTTTGTATAGGTGAATCACTTAGAAATCAGGATTTTTCTCCTTCAATTTTAGCAAAAAAGATAACGGATAAGTGGAATGTCCAGCTTTTTTCTACTTATGCCTCAACTGAAATGAGTACCGCTTTTACTGAATGCAGCCAGTTTCACGGCGGGCATCATCATCCGGAACTTATTATAACAGAAGTACTGGATGAAAATGATAATCCGGTTGCTCCGGGCGAAAGCGGCGAATTAACAATAACTACCTTAGGAGTAGAGGCAATGCCACTTTTGCGTTTTAAAACCGGAGATATTGTAAAACTGCATACTGATCCATGTGCCTGCGGAAGGAATACATTGCGTGTTGGTCCTGTTATAGGCAGAAAGCAACACATGATAAAATACAAAGGAACTACTTTGTATCCGCCGGCTATGCATGATTTACTGAATTATTTTGAAGCTATTCAGGCACATGTAATAGAGATTTCGACAAATGATTTAGGAACTGACGAGATTTTAATTAAAATTGCGGCAAGAAATAACTCCGAAGCTTTTTTAAGCGAGATTAAAGATCATTTCAGGGCAAAACTAAGAGTGACACCTAAAATTGAATTTGTGCCTTTTGAGGTGTTGAACAAGGTGATTTTCACTCCAATGAGCCGAAAGCCCATTACATTTATTGACAAAAGAATTTAAAAGATATGAAAACGGTTATTATCACTGGTGCTTCAAGTGGAATAGGTGCAGCAACAGCAAAATATTTTTCAACAAATGGCTGGCACGTTATAGCAACGATGACATGTTTTGATCATGGTAAGGAAATTGTAGGGCTGCCTAATGTAAGCAGTTATATTATTGATGTGACATCAACTGAAAGTATTGAAAATGCCAAAAAGGAAATACTGGCAAACCATAAAACCATAGATGCGATTATTAATAATGCAGGAATTGGTTATAGAAGTTTTGTGGAGCTTTCTGAAGATGAAAAAATAAAGCATATTGTAGATGTTAACTGGTTTGGAGTTGTAAAAATGAGCCGTGCTTTTATTCCGGTATTCAGAGAACAGCGTTACGGTCAGTTTATCAATATATCCTCTATTGCCGGATTGGTTAATCTGCCTTTGGGAAGTTTTTACCATTCTACAAAGAAAGCGGTTGAAAGCTTCTCGGAATGTATGTCGTATGAATTGCTGGATTTTAATATCAGTGTGAGCACAGTTCAATTTGGAAACGCACCAACAGCTTTCCAGAGCCATGTTGTAAAATCAGAAATGTCGGGAATTGATTCATATGATCTGTTAATGGAGAAAATAAGCAGCATTCTTCATAAAAAAACAAAGAAGAATACTAATCTTACTTCCGAAATAACCAAAACACTTTTCAGTATTGCCAACAATCCCAAAAAGAATTTTACGCGCTATACAATTGGTTTTGATGCAAATGCAATGAAACTGCTTCGGTCTAATTTAGGGTATAAGCTGTTTAACCGAATTATAAGGAAATCGGTTTTCAGGTAGTAACAAAATAAAAAAACCTTTCTGTGTGAACAGAAAGGTTTTTTTGCTTTCATAAGACCGTTTCATTTTATATGATACAGACTTTTTTGTCGGGGTGGCAGGATTCGAACCTGCGACCTCCTGGTCCCAAACCAGGCGCGATGACCGGGCTACGCTACACCCCGAAAGCGGGTGCAAATATAAGAACTTTTTTTAGTTTTAAAAGAATTTTTTTATTTTTTTTTAAAAAGAATTGTTATTGTTTATAAAACTATTGATAAGTGTAATTGAAGTTTTCCGTCAGGCCGTATAAATTCCTTATTTTTGGGCTGAAAAAATTAAAATTTATGTCAGATACTATAGAAAAAGTAAAATGTTTGATAATAGGTTCTGGTCCTGCAGGGTATACTGCGGCAATTTATGCAGCCAGAGCTAATATGTTTCCGGTTTTATATCAAGGTACACAGCCTGGAGGACAATTGACTACAACTAATGAAGTGGAAAATTTTCCCGGTTATCCGGATGGTGTTACGGGACCGGAAATGATGGTGCAGCTGCAGGAACAGGCAAAACGTTTTGGAACTGATGTCCGTGACGGATGGGCTACTAAAGTTGATTTTTCCGGTGATATTCATAAAGTTTGGATTAATGATACAAAAGAAATTCATTGTGAAACTGTAATTATATCAACAGGAGCTTCAGCTAAGTATTTAGGTTTGCCTTCAGAACAGCATTATTTGAATATGGGCGGGGGAGTTTCTGCTTGTGCGGTTTGCGACGGATTCTTTTACCGTAATCAGGAAGTAGTTATTGTAGGTGCCGGTGACAGTGCATGTGAAGAAGCACATTATTTGGCTAAAATGTGTAAAAAAGTAACTATGTTGGTGCGCAGCGAACAATTCAGGGCTTCTAAGATTATGGAAGCACGTGTTCGTAAAACAGAAAATATTGAAATTTTAATGCATACTGAAACTGATGAGGTTTTAGGAGATGGTCAAGTGGTTACAGGTGTAAGAGTTGTTGATAGAGCTACTGGTGAGAAAAGAGAAATTCCTGCAACTGGTTTCTTTGTAGCCATTGGTCATAAACCAAATACTGATATTTTCAAAGAGTATATCACTCTTGATGAGACAGGTTATATTGTAAACACACCTGGAACTTCAAAAACAAATGTTCCCGGAGTATTTGTTGCTGGAGATGCTGCGGATCATGTATACCGTCAGGCAATTACTGCGGCGGGAACTGGATGTATGGCTGCGCTGGATGCTGAACGTTATTTAGCGGCTAAAGAACATTAATAAAGAGAATCAGAATTGAAAAAAGCAGTCTTAAAACTTAAGGCTGCTTTTTTTTATATAATCTTTTATGGGTATTGAATCAATAATTACATCCTTAATCACACCTTGGCCATCTTTTATGGCAATTTCTGCATAGATGTTTTTAGTTTGATCGCGGCTAATTGCATTGTACACTTTTTCAGCTATTGGCGCTTTGTATTCGTTCATGTAAAATCTGTTGAAAGGCAATTCTATCGAAACCTGAGTTTTACCGTTATATTCGTATTGAGAAGAAGCTTTGACTTTAAGGTAAGAATTCGGTTCAGGAGGAATACTGGTTGTAATTCTCTTGACTTTTACAAAGCCATCCTTGTCATTTTCTAAAACAGCATATACATCTTTTGAAACATCTATTTTTTTGTCTGAATATGCAGTGTTTATATCAAAACTTAAATCAATGTACTTGCCTCTGAAAGCATCGTATGGATCAAATGGGATGCATTTGAATTTGAATGTTTTTCCGTTTTCTAGGATATCGTTGTTGCTTCTTATCATTTGAAAAGGAATTGCCAGCTGGACCAGTATTAAAATTCCAAATGCTGCATACAACAGTTTTTTATTTTTTATCATGACTTCTTTTTTTTATTAAATAATAGTTCATGGCGAAAAAACCAATTCCAATAACAAGGAAGAGAAGCCCTCTTACAACAAAACTCATTTCGGTGTCAAAAAACCGGCAGATAATTAATAAAGTTATTGTTGATAATCCCATGTTTAGTTTGTAAATATTGTCTGAATCAGCTCCTTTTTTAATTTCATAAATTCCTGTCAACAGAATAAAGATATTGGCAAATGCTGCTAATGCATAAGTTTCTGTTTTATTGCGGAAGAAATACAGGAGTGCAAATAATATAAAACCAAAAGCAATTGGGTTAATGACTGAAAGGTTTTCTTTTTTAATTTGGTTAATAAGAAAAGAAACTGCGATTACAGCTAATGCTGAGTATATTATCGAGTCCAATCCGAAAATATTTTCGGTTTTGCCCTGAATCTCTTCCCAGAGATCTTTAAAACTGAAAATGAAAATCAGTAATAAGATTCCAATTTTCCCAATGAGCCAATAAGCATTTCTGAATTGGTTTAGTTGATTGAAGAAATTTATTTTTCCAATGAAATAAAAAATGCTTAACAAAGCTGAAAAGCCTATTATTGTAAACGTGTTGCTTTTATATGAAACCGAGGGAAGCATAATTAATAATGCTGCCACAAAAAACCAATGATGAAATCGTGTGAAGTTGGATTTAGGATTGTTTTTTAATAAATAGTAATAATGCGGAAGAATAAACAGCAGTAATCCCCAGTGGTACCATTCCTGAGCTTTGGGGTAACCATAATTGACCACACAGTAATACCATGTAATTCCTGCAATAGTCAGTAAAGAAACAAATGAGGAATTGATGATGTAAATTAAAGGCAGTGCCAGGATTATCCAGGTTAATAAAAAACCATCAAAATTATCGGGTAAATTATACACCTGAGCTGTCAGGGAAATCGTGGCTGCAATAGCAAAAAGTAAAAAAGCCGCACTCGATTCCCGCCAGGTTTGTGAATCAGATTTTTTAAGCAAAGTGTAAAAACATGCTGTTTGACCCAGTAATAATGGTATAAATGAAATTGTTGTTTTTGTAGCTACAGAAAAGCCATCCCAATTGTGTGCGAGAATTAATATTACTCCAAGCCCGCCCAGAAGAGCTCCTATTATTCCAAAAATCACAAATAACCTGTTAGGGCTTTCATTTGGTTTATTTTGGTAATAATTTTTAATGTTTTGGGCAATTTCCTCGGTAATAACATTTTTGGAAATCAATTCAGGGAGTTCCCGTAAAATTTGTTTAGACATAGCGGTATGTTAATGCAGTCTAAAAATAGTTATTTTTTTAAAATATATATCTAAAATAATGATAGTTAATTTATTTTAATTTATAATTTTGCCTCGATTTAAATCCTATTTAAAATGGTAAAAGATTTATTCGAAAGAATTCAAAACAATAAAGGTCCATTAGGAAAATGGGCTTCTCAAGCTGAAGGTTATTATGTTTTCCCGAAACTAGAAGGTGAACTTGGACCTAGAATGAAGTTTCATGGTAAAGAAATCTTAAACTGGTCAATTAATGATTATTTAGGATTGGCAAACCACCCTGAAGTTAGAAAAGTTGACGCGGAAGCTGCTGCGCAATACGGTGCTGCTTACCCTATGGGTGCGCGTATGATGAGCGGTCATACTACATTACATGAGCAATTGCAAAATGAATTGGCAAGTTTTGTAGGTAAAGAAGCTGCCTATTTATTGAATTTTGGTTACCAGGGAATGGTTTCTATTATTGATGCTCTTGTAACTAAAAATGATGTTATTGTTTATGATGTTGACGGACACGGATGTATTATTGATGGTGTGCGTCTTCATATGGGTAAACGTTTTACGTATAAACATAATGACGTTGCAAGTTTAGAGAAAAACTTACAGCGTGCTACAAAAATGGCCGAAGAACTTGGAGGTGGTATTTTAGTTATCACTGAAGGTGTTTTCGGGATGAGAGGGCAGCAGGGAAAATTAAAAGAAATTGTTGAGCTTAAGAAAAAATATAAATTCCGTTTGTTGGTAGACGACGCTCACGGATTTGGTACTTTGGGTAAAACCGGTGCCGGAGCAGGTGAGGAGCAGGGATGTCAGGACGGTATTGATGTTTACTTCTCTACTTTTGCTAAATCTATGGCAAGTATTGGTGCTTTTGTGGCGGGTGACAAGGATGTAATTGATTATTTGAAATACAATTTACGTTCTCAAATGTTCGCTAAATCGTTACCAATGATTTTCACTGTAGGTGCTTTAAAGCGTTTGGAAATGCTTCGTACTATGCCGGAGTTGAAAAACAAACTATGGGAAAACGTAAATTATCTACAAAACGGATTAAAATCAAGAGGTTTTAATATTGGCGATACTAATACATGTGTGACTCCTGTTTATCTTGAGGGTTCTATTCCTGAAGCAATGGTAATGGTAAATGATTTAAGAGAGAATTATAATATTTTCTTATCAATCGTTGTGTATCCGGTTATTCCAAAAGGAATTATTTTATTGCGCATGATTCCAACAGCTTCACATACAATTGCTGATATTGACGAAACATTGTCAGCTTTTGAGGCAATCCGTGAGAAATTGTCAAACGGTACTTACAAAGCGCTTGCTGATGCAAATGTGGAAAACGTTTCTTAATTAAGATTGAAAACTATAAAAAAATCCTCATCTTTTTTGATGAGGATTTTTTATTTATAAAGGTTTACTGAAAGTACATCTGCGTTTTGTAATTATTGGATTGAAGTTTTTCCATAAATTATGGATGGCATTATTTTCTTCCAGTTCAGGTGTCCTGATACATTTTTTTATTCCTTTTTGCTCAAAAATTCTGTAATATTCTTCAAAAATTACAGCTGTAACGCCTTTGCTTTGATATTCCGGTAAAACACCTATCAGATAGAAAACCGCTTCTTTACTGTTTTTCTTCGCATTTAACATTTTTAAAAAGCCAAACGGGAATAACTTTCCTTTTATTTGTTGCTGTGCCTGTGCATAATTAGGCATTACTATGGCAAAAGCAATTATATTGCCATCTTTGTCTTCGATAAATTTAATGTATTCGGGGTTTACAAAAGGAATGTATTTCTTTTTGAAATAATCTATTTGTGTTTTGCTTACCGCAACAAAAGATTGAAGTTTTGAATATGTTTCGTTAAACAATTCAAACATCCGGTCAACATAAGGAACTATTTCTTTGGTAGATTTAAAACCTATTGGTTTAAGACCATAACGTGCTTTTATTAAGTCGGCAGCTTTTTTAATAGGTTCATGAGTTACTCCATCAAAAGAAAATTCACTTTCAATATATTTTTTTTCAACCTGAAAACCCAACTGCTCAAAATGCGATGCATAATATGGGTGGTTATACCAGCCAATAGCTGTGCTTAACTGGTCAAAACCTTCGGTAAGGCATCCTACTTTATCAAGATTGGTGAAACCCATTGGGCCTTCCACTTGCTCCATATTGTGTTTCTTACCCAAATCATATACTTTTTCAAGTAAAGCTTTTGTTACTTCTATGTCATCAATCGCATCAAACCAGCCAAAACGGACTTTCTTTTTTCCTAATTGATTTACTTCGTCCCAGTTGATAATAGCGCTGATACGGCCAACAACTTCATTGTTTTTGTAAGCCAGATAGAAATAAGCCTCGGCACTTTTAAAAGCAGGATTTTCGTCTTTATTGAATGTTGCCAGCTCGTCACTGATTAAGGGCGGTACCCAATAGTTGTTGTCTTTATATAGTTTAAAAGGAAACGTTACGTATTCTTTTAAAAGTTTCTTGTTGTTAGCTTCTACAATTGTAATCATTATAAAAAAATTATTCTCCTGTTTCTAAATCATCCACACGTTTTTTCTTTTCTTCAACAGGCTTTTCAGATGGTTCTATTTCTTCAGACTTGTTTTTTCTTTTTCTCTTTTCAGCTTTTTTGGCTTCTTTTTCTAATTCTTCTTCTGATAAAACTCCGTTTTTCGATTTGTCTTTTCTCGATTTTTTATCACTTTTTACTTCTTTTCCTTCTTTAATTGCAGGGTCTTCGTGTCTTTTATCAAAACGCCATGAAACGCCCAGACCACCTGAAAAGTGAGAAGGTTCGTTTTCTATATTTTTATTTATAACAAAATCAAGCTGCAGGTTTTCTTTAAGCAAATAAGTAGCTCCGGTTGTAAAGGTAGGATCATCATTAAAGTCATCTTTAATAATCCTTCCTTCAAGCATGGCGCTCCATTTTTCATTTATACCATAAGTAACAGTAGCTATAGCTCCGTAATTAAATCCGTCAGTAGCAATTTTATCAGCAATAATATTTGTGACCAATGCCCATTTATGTGTAAAGTGATTTTGAGTAATTAAAACCACTTTCGGACTAAAACCGCTTAAGTTTTTAGTATAATAGTCATTTTTCATCAGATAATTAACAGCTACATATCCTGAAATGGCAGGAATTAATGATTTCCATCTGAACTTATGATTGGCTCTCCAGCTGTAAATGTTTGGTTTTTCCTCTTTCTTTTTATAATAAGGATCGTAAAAAAGATATTTAGCGCCTAAAGTGGTTTGTTTTAGACCGCTGCGGTCGGTTTCAAAAAGATCGGTTGAGTATTTATCTTTCTGGAACTGGAGATCCAGTGAAACTTCAAATTGTTCTTTCCAAAATCCATAACGGGCTGTTAGGTCTAACCCAAATCCGCTTACATCATAATCAGAGGTGTTGTGCGATTCGTTTATATAGTTAACTCCTGATTCCAATTGAAAGACAGTTTTTCCAACAGAATAGGCGCCCATCGAATTCCCCGGACGGTTTGAGTTGATCTCATCAGTAAACTGTGCTTTGATTACTGAATTTGTTGATAATAAAAATAATAAAAACAGAGGTTTAAGTAATTTCATTAGGATTGATTTGTTAGTTTCAAATGTAATGTTTTTTCTTATTTTTAAAAGAATCAGGGCTTATATTTTATTTGTTTATCCGGCTTGGATGATAAATTCTTACAGCTTGAATTCTGTTAAAAATAAAGTTAAAACATATAAAACGTAAAGTGAATAATGATTATTTTTGATGAAAAAATAAAAAATGCAGGAAGCTTCATTTCAAGGATTGTTTAAAACCATTGTTTATATAATAGGATTTTACTATTTGGTTAAAATTTTATCCAGAATTTTCATGCCTATTTTGATGAAAAAGGTAATGGATAAAGCACAGGATAATTTTAACCGTCAATACCAGCAGGGAAATTTCAATCAATCAGCCGCAAGCGATACTTATACTCAGGAAAAAACACAGCGTGACTTCAAAAAACCCACAAAACAAGTTGGGGAATATGTAGATTACGAAGAAGTGAAAGAGTAATTTACCGCAACCACAATTCAAAAATCTAAAATCTGATAACTAAAATCCAAAATTTAGTTATCTTCACGCCTTATTTTAGACCAGCTATACTTTTTATGGATAAATTAAAACGTTTTTACCCGCATGCACTGGCCGTTTTAGGTTTTGTGCTGATTTCTCTTGTTTATTTTTACCCGGTTTTAAGCGGTAAAAAAATTCTGCAGTCTGATATTGTCCAGTACAAAGCTACTGCTAAAGAAGCGATAGATTACAGAGAAAAAACAGGTGAGGAAACCTATTGGAGCAACAGCTCTTTCGGGGGAATGCCGACTTACCAGTTAGGAGCTCAGTATCCGCATAATTATATCAAAAAAATAGATGCCGTTTTACGTTTTTTACCCCGTCCGGCTGACTATCTGTTTTTATATTTCTTAGGATTTTATATTTTGCTTTTAGCCTTAAAAATAAAGCCTCTTAAAGCTTTTTTTGGAGCTTTGGCTTTTGGATTATCCACTTATTTGATTATTATTCTTGGTGTTGGACATAATGCCAAGGCGCATGCGATAGCTTATATGCCAATGGTGGTTGCAGGAGCTATAATGGTCTATCAAAAAAGATGGATTGTTGGAGGTTTACTGACTATGGTTGCAGCAGCTTTGGAATTGAATGCCAATCACTTCCAAATGACATATTATCTGTTAATTTTTTTATTGGTGCTGACAGCGTATTTTGTTTATAAAGCAATCAAAGAGAACGACTTAAAAGAATTGATTTACAGCTTTGGAATTTTTCTTATTGCCGGAATGGTTGCAATAGGAGTAAATGCGACCGGAATATTGGCTACGCAGGAATACGCTAAAGAAAGTACCCGTGGTAAAAGTGAATTGACTTTTACTCCGGATGGAAAGAAAAGCGAGTCCAATACATCGATGACATATGATTATATCACTGAATATAGTTATGGTTTGGCTGAAAGTTTCAATTTGATATCACCAAGAATTTTTGGAGGTTCAAACAGTGAAAACGTAGGAACTAAATCTGCATTATATGAGTTTGCAATTTCTCAGCAAGTACCGGAAGACCAAGCGAAAGAAATTGTGAAAGGTTTGCCTACATACTGGGGTGACCAGCCTATAGTAGCGGCTCCGGCCTATATAGGGGCTGTTGTCTTCTTTTTGGCAGTATTGGCATTTTTTGTGGATAAACGCAAAATCAAATATGCTTTTTTAGCAGGTGCAATAGTTTCGTTAGTATTGTCTTGGGGTAAAAATTTCCCTTTACTCACCGATTTCTTTATTAATTACGTACCAATGTACAACAAGTTCAGAGCAGTGTCTTCAATTCAGGTTGTGCTGGAACTATGTATGCCGGTATTGGCAATTTTAGGTTTGCAAAGCTTTTTTAAAGCTGATGAGGTTGAGAGAAAATCAGGTTTATTGAAATCGGCTGCAGTAAGTTTAGGTATTTTAGTTGTTCTATTGCTGGTTAAATCAATGTTCAGTTTTGCAGGTTCCGGGGATGGTTATTTATTGGATTCTTACGGTCCGGAATTTATCAATGCTCTGAAAGAGGACAGAAAGTCATTATATACAGCTGATTTGTTGCGTTCAATGTTATTGATTGTTCTTGCCTTTGGGACTTTGTTTTTAGCCATAAAAAATACAGTTTCAGAAAAAGTAGGAGTAATTGTTATTGGTCTTTTGATGATTGCTGATTTGTTCCTAATAGATAAAAATTATGTTAACGCATCGGACTTCGTAAGTGCTTCAGAGGCTGACTCTCCTTTTGTTATGGCTCCTTTTGATGAAATGATCTTACAGGACAAATCACATTACAGAGTCTTTGAAGTTTCTCCAAATGTGATGAGTGATTCCCGTGCATCGTATTTCCATAAATCTATTGGAGGTTACCATGCCGCCAAGCCAAAAAGAATGCAGGAATTGTTTGATTATCAAATTGCTAAAAATAACATTGAAGTTTTGAATATGCTTAATGTTAAGTATTTGATTCAGAAAAATGAAAAGGGAGAACAATTACCAATGCAAAACTCGCAAGCTAATGGTAATGCCTGGTTTGTGAAATCTATTAAGTTCGTTGATTCAGCTGATGAAGAGATGAAATCCTTAGATAAATTTAATTCCAAAGAAGTTGCTGTAATTAATACATTAGCTGAAGAAGGACAGGATTTTAAAGGTGCAGACCATATCTCAAATGAAAATTCAAAAATAATTTTGAAGAATTATCAACCTAATGAAATGTCGTATGAGTCAATTAATCCGAAAAATGGTTTTGCAGTTTTCTCTGAAATGCATTATAGTAAAGGATGGAATGCTTATATAGATGGTAAATTAACACCACATTATAGAGTTGATTATGTTTTACGAGGATTACCGATTCCAGCTGGAAAACATACAATTGAATTCAAGTTTGAACCGCAGGTGGTGAAAACAGGAGGTATGATCTCGTTAGTAAGTTTTGTATTGATGTTGGGCTTGATAGGAGGCGGAATTTATCTGATTAGGAAGAAAAATAATTGAAAACAATCTTTTATATAGCATTAGGTGGTGGGTTAGGCAGCGTTTTACGTTACTTAACCTCGCTTTTTTTTACTAAATTTCAATTAGGAAATTTTCCATTGGGGACATTCGTGGCGAATGTAGTGGGGTGCTTCCTTATTGGGGTTTTCTTCGGTTATTTTGAAAAGCAAACCGGTTCTTCACAGGATTTGAAATTCTTTTTAATAACGGGGATTTGCGGTGGCTATACCACTTTTTCTGCTTTTTCAAATGAAAACATACAATTGATTCAAAACAACCAAATTGGAACGGCCTTTTTATATACTGCGTTGAGTATTGTTTTAGGTTTCGGAATGACTTATTTGGGATTACAGATTATTAAAAGTTTTTTTTAAATCAATCACATAAGACATATAAGAAATTTAAGATTTTTTGAGTTAGAGTAACTTTTGTATTTTTAGAATTCAACCATCTTATAGACTATAGTAAAAATACTTTTGTGTACTTATATGGCTTATATGGTTCAAATATTTTAATGATATAAGCTTTGTAGAAAGGAAAAGCTTTTGTGAACTTATATTACTTATATGTTTTATAAAATGAAAAAAGTATTAATTATAACATATTATTGGCCGCCTGCAGGAGGTCCCGGAGTACAGCGTTGGTTGAAGTTCGTGAAATATCTTCCCGATTTTGATATACAGCCTATTGTTTATATTCCTGAAAATCCAACATACCCTTTAGTTGATACGAATCTACTTGCAGAAGTTCCTAAAGAGGTAACCATCTTAAAAAATAAAATCATTGAACCGTATGCCTGGGCATCAATGTTTTCAAAAAACAGCACAAAAAAGATCAGTTCAGGAATTATACCGGCACAAAAAAAGCAGTCTTTTATGCAAAAAATGATGCTTTGGGTTCGTGGTAATTTGTTTATTCCTGATGCCCGTGCGTTATGGGTAAAACCTTCAATAAGTTATTTGTCTGAATACATTCAGGAGAACAATATCGAAACAATTATTACTACCGGGCCACCGCATAGTCTTCATTTGATAGGTCTTGGGTTGAAGAAAAAATTAAACGTTAAGTGGATTGCCGATTTTCGTGATCCCTGGACAACCATAGGTTATCATAAAGCTTTAAAACTGACTAAAAAATCGGCTCAAAAACATAAAGATTTGGAAAGCGAAGTTATGAATTCGGCTGATGAACTAATTGTGACGAGTCCAACAACCAAAAAGGAGTTTGAAGCAATCACTAATAAACCTATTCATGTTATTACCAATGGCTATGATGCGGAGAGAATTGCGAAGCTGTCTTTGGATGAAAAGTTTACGTTAGCGCATATTGGTTCGTTTTTATCTGATAGAAACCCTCAGATTGTATGGCAGGTGCTAGAAGAATTAATAAACGAAAATGCTGATTTCGCTTCTGATTTTCAGTTGAAATTAATTGGAGCTACAAGTCAGGAAGTTTTGGCTTCAATAAATGACTATGGATTAAATGACTATGTGAATAATTTAGGTTATGTATCACATCAGGAAGCAGTGGAACATCAAAGAAAATCACAGGTTTTGTTGCTGATAGAAATTGATTCGGAAGAAACTAAAAGCATTATTCCAGGGAAAGTCTTTGAATATATTGTTTCGGAAAGGCCAATTGTTGCTGTAGGTCCTCAAGGTTCTGATTTTGCTGAAATTATCACAGGTACGAATACCGGTAATTTCTTTACTTACAATGAAAAAGAAAATTTGAAGACAATCCTTCAAAAACATTATGAAGCTTATAAGAGAAATGAATTGAAAGCTTATGGTGTAGGATTGCAGCAGTATTCAAGAAAAAATCTGACTCAAAAACTTTCAGAGATTATTAAATCACTTTAAAATATATCAAAACAAAAAAATATATGTAATCATGCTTTTTTAAAGAACAGCATGATTACATATAAAGTTCTTTTTTATTTCGTATGATTTAATCTTATAATTCCTTCCGTAATTAAATATTGTGCAATCAGGTAGGTTATCATTATAAAAAAACCTGACTTCGGCAACTCGGTGTGAAATTTGTTTATAGCCAAAATACTGTCGGAAGAGATAAAAAACAAAGCGCCGAACAGTATAGTCTGGTTGTTAGGTTCGCTCCAGTTGAAATATCCTTTTATTGCCAGTAAAAGCATTAATGATATTGTTATGGCATAAACTGCTACAGGTATCTTTAAATCGCCTAATTTCGGAAACAGAAGTGACAGCATTCCAAATAAATAGAACACTACTCCCAAAACGCTTAACCAGAATAATTTAGGGGTTTTGCTGTTTTCTTTGTTTTGTTTTATAAATAAGAAAATAAAGAGAACATGTGCTATCAGGAAGGATACCAGCCCGAAAATAAAGTATAGTTCTCCTTTATCTGTAAACATTAAAACGATATCTCCAATCCATGAAAAGACCAATGCAGAAAGAAGCAGGTTTTTAGTTTTAAATTTTTCAGATGAATATGTTTCCAAAATCAGAAAAGGAAGTAAAACGGGTTTTAAATACCAGGCAATTTCATCCTGATCAAAAAACAATAAAATTAGATAGAATACACTTATTCCAATGAAAATTTTTAAATAATTACTCATAAAATCAGCTTAAAGCAGGTTGGTTTTGGGTTTCTTTGAATTCAACAGTTGCAAAATAAATGCTGATCAAAAGAGATAGGGTTAGATATCCCATAATAATAATAGTACCGTACGGAATAACATCATCTATTTTAAACCAGCTTCCGGTGAAGTAAACAATTGCAATCGCAAAAGCATACCGGATGCCTTCGTAGATAAAAGCATATCTGTTTTTGTCCATCAATTCACTGTAACTGTAAATTGTTGCAAAAATGAAAAAACCATAAATGAAAATCCCCGGGATTCCAATTTTTGCAATATTGTCAAATAAGTAAGAGATAATCAATAAAGTAATCAATAATTGTGCAATTGACCAGCCAATCAGTGTTTTACTGTTGTCAGTTCCGAATTTTTGAAAATTATAAACATTATCAATTTTATGGATTGGATATTTTTCATCAAATCCCTCCGGGCGCCATCCTGTAGGCATAAACCATATTTTTAGTTTATCTGTAAATTTTTCTGCATGCCAGGCATCTTTGATCAGAACCCATAAATGCTGAAAGTTTATTTTGAAAGGATTCCACGTTTCTGCAGGACGGGTAATTCCAAAAACAGCGGGGACATTTGGTAATTCTTCCTGAAAAGTACCAAACAGTTTATCCCAGATTATAAATACCTGTGAATGGTTCTTATCCATATATTCCGGATTAATAGCGTGGTGAACTCTATGGTGGGATGGTGTTACAATAATTTTCTCTAAAAAGCCCATTTTATTGATGTATCTGGTATGGTACCAAAATTGTACAAAAAACTGGATTGGAAGTGTTATGGCAATAACTTTAGCAGGGACTCCCAATAAAGCAGCCGGTAGCAAAAGGAACGTAAATAAATTGAAAAACTGCGAAACAGATTGACGCAATGCACACGAAAGATTAAACTCTTCACTACTGTGGTGAATAGCGTGCTTGTTCCAGAAAAAATTGATCTGATGAGCCCATCTGTGTGTCCAATACCCTTGAAAATCTATAGCAATAAAAGCGATAATATAGGCTAAAGCTGATTCTTCAATAGTGAAAAACGCCAGTTTGGAAACCATCAATTCATAAGTCAAAAGAGAAATGCTCAATCCTAAAACATCCTTAACGGCATTGGTAATACCAGAACTGATACTTGAGATACTATCCATGACAGGCACATGATCAATTCCTTTATAATAACCGTACAATTTTTCAATAATAATCAACGCCAAAAAACAAGGCATCGCGATAATGAGTATTTTTCCGTAAACTTCCATAATCAATCAAAATTTAGGATGGAAAGATATATAGAAATAAGGATTTTACAAATTTATTGTTAAATAATTTCAGCACTCAAGCCAGCATCCAATAATGCACTGCATTGAGGTTTTAATTCGTCAAAAGAACCTGTTTTAACTCCGCATTTTCCTGTGTAATGAACAAGTAATGCGCATTGTTCTGCCTGTAGTTCCTCGTGGTTACAAACCCGGATCAGCGTTTCTATTACGTGGTCAAAAGTATTTACGTCGTCGTTATATAAAATAATTTCATTGTTGGTAGCAACCAACTCCAGTACATCTACTTGCTCTTGTGTTTTTTCAATTGTTGCCATTTGAATTTTTATGATTTACCTTATTACGAATTTACATATTTTAGTGATACCCAGTTGTTTCGGTTGATTTTTTTAACAAAAGTTAACCCTTTTTCTGTACAAGAAGCATCTATGAATGGGATGTCTTGTTCGTAAAATCCACTGAATAAAATAATGCCATTTGGATTCAAGCAATCAACATAAGTCTGCATATCATTCAGTAATATGTTTCTGTTGATATTGGCAATAATTAAATCGTATTTTTTGCCGGTTAAAAGTGAAGCATCACCTTCGTAAACAGATATGTGTCTGCAGTTATTTCTTTCTGCATTTTCTATAGAGTTTATAAAACACCAGTTGTCAATATCAATAGCATCGATAGGTTGTGCACCTTTCATTTCTGCTAAAATGGCTAAAATGGCTGTCCCGCAACCCATATCAAGAGTTTTCATTCCTTCAACATCCATTTCCAATAAATGTTGAATCATCATATGAGTAGTTTCATGATGTCCTGTCCCAAAACTCATTTTAGGCTCAATCACGATATCATATTTTGCATCCGTTTTTGGGTGGAATGGAGCACGTACATGGCATAATCCATCTACATCAATGGGCTCAAAGTTTTTTTCCCATTCTTCATTCCAGTTTTGTTGTTCAATTTCTTCAAAAGTAAAACTGATTTTGAATTCCGGATTGTTTAAAATATAGATGTCATCTAAAATGTTTTCATTCCATTCATCCTTAGGGATATAAGCAGAAAAACCATTTTCTGTTTCAATAAAACTATCAAAAGGAAGTTCTCCTAATTCAGCAATTAAAATTTCTGATCCTAATTCTTTTGGTTCTACTTGAAAATGGTAGCCTATATATATGTTTTGCATGAAATTTTTTTTGCAAAGGTAGTTATTTAGAAGTTTTAGTCACAGTTTTCAGTCACAGTTTTCAGTTTTTACACAGATACTGCGATTTCTTATTACGGTTGCTTACAGCAAAGGTTTGTTACGACTATAAAAGTATCTGTACAAAAACAGAATCCAGCCATCTGTCAAACTTAAATCCGGTTTCTTTAATATGGCCAACTTCTTTAAACCCCAGTTTCTTATGAAATGCTATACTTCCCAGATTTTCCGAATCAATGACACCTATCATCGTGTGCAGGTTTTGCGTTTTTGCAATTTCAATAAGCTCTTTTAAGAGAATTGAACCGGCACCGTTCCCGTGATGGTCTTTATGAACATAAACCGAATGCTCTACAGTAAACCGGTATCCTATTTTGTGTCGGAATGGGCCATAAGTGCCGAAACCAATTATTTTGCCTTCTTTTTCTGCAACTAAAAACGGAAAATTTTTTTCTGTTTTTTCTTTTAAAATAGCCTCCTGCTGTGCTAAAGTTCTTACGTCATAATCCCAAATTGCCGTTGTGTTAAGAATTTCGTAATTCACAATTTCAAGAACTGACGGCATGTCTTCGATGTTTGCTTGTCTTATTTTAATTGACATAATCTTTTGAATATGATTTTTTTAATATTAAATTTATATATTGCTACTCTCAAAGGGAGCAGGTAAAGGATATATGAAGTTACAAATTTTCTCAAAAATATTGATAATTCTATACTTTGTAAATTTATTACTGTATAGTTTTTCTTCTTTATTGGAGCTGCAGGAATTTGAAACTGTTTTTTGGTTTGTCAGGATCCCTGTTTTAATGATACTTTACTACATAAGCTCTTCAAAAAAACAGATAGTTTATATAATAGGATTGCTTTTTTATCAGGGAGCATCTGTTTTTTTTGCAACTGGAGACACTTCGTTATTTGTTTATGGAACCCTTTCTTCGGTACTGTTCAAATTATGCCTGTCAATACTGGTGTTGGATTTGGTTACTTCTAAAAACAGACTGGCAGTAAGTATAGCATTGATTCCTTTTTTTGTTATTTATCTATATATTATCAATTTTGTTATGGACTCGTTAGGGGACTCATATTATATATGGATAATGAATGCTTTTCTGACTTCTTTTTTGGGTGGAGTGGCGATAATAAATTATATAAATACGCCGGGGAAAAAAGAATACTGGCTTTTAGTAAGTACCATATTTTTTATTATTCAGATAGGAGCTTTTTTTATTAATAAGTTTTATGTGAAAAATGAAGCTATTTACCAAATGGTAATCTTGCTTTATGGGGTTTCCCATTTTACGTTTTATCAATTTTTGATTTTAAAAGAAGAAGAAGGAAATGATAAAAAAGACGGGCAACTTCGTAACTTTGCTTTTCTGAAATTTTAAAAATGATTTATCCAAAAATACCTTTAGCACAAAGTGTAATTGAAATCTGTAAAGCTAAAGAAATTCAACATATTGTTATTTCACCGGGGTCAAGAAACGCACCTTTAACAATTGGTTTTACTAATAATCCTGCTTTTAAATGCTATAGTATTGCTGATGAGCGCAGCGCTGCTTTTTTTGCACTTGGAATGGCACAGCAGCTGCAAAAACCTGTGGCTGTAGTTTGTACTTCGGGTTCAGCATTACTGAATTATTATCCCGCGGTTGCGGAGGCTTTTTACAGTCAGATTCCTTTAATCGTCATTTCTGCAGACAGACCTCACGATAAAATTGATATTGGAGACGGGCAAACGATCCGTCAGGAAAATGTGTATGCAAATCATATCCTGTGTAATGCTAATCTAACCGAAGAAGCTTCGGAAGAAAATGATTTAAAAATACAGGAGGCAATTTTTACGGCAATTTCTAAAAAAGGACCAATACACATTAATGTTCCTTTTGAGGAACCTTTGTATGAGACCGTTGAGGAACTTTCAGTTAAACCGGTAATAGTAAACTTGGTTTCAGAAGAAAACGAACAGGTTGACTTAGAAGAGTTTGTTCAAATCTGGAATACATCACAAAAGAAACTTGTTCTTATTGGCGGGAATTATCCTGGTGCCATTTCGCAGGAATGTTTAAATAAACTTGGTGAAGATACATCTGTAGTGGTGATGACCGAGGTAATTTCAAATGCACATCATCCTAATTTTATCACCAATATTGATACAATAATTACTCCTTTTAATGAAGATGATTTTAAGGAATTTCAGCCTGATATTTTACTGACACTGGGTGGAATGATTGTGTCGAAGAGAATTAAAGCGTTTTTAAGAAAATATAAACCAAAACAACACTGGCACGTTGATACACTCCGTGCCTATAATACCTTTGACTGTTTATCACAGCATTTTGAAGAAGAACCCGATAATTTCTTCAGAAGGTTCTTCCCAAAAACAATAAATATAGATAGTGTTTACCAGCAGAAAGCCATTGAAATAAGAGAATTCAGAGCAGAAAAGCATAAAGAATATCTTGATCAAATTCCGTTTTCTGATTTAAAGCTTTTCGAAACTATTTTAAGAAAATTGCCTGATAATATCCAGCTGCAGGTCAGCAATAGTTCACCTATACGTTATGCACAGCTTTTTCCTGTAGATAAAAGTATTGAGGTATATTGCAACCGTGGAACCAGTGGTATAGATGGCAGTACAACTACAGCAATAGGAGCATCGGTAATTTCTAAGAAGCAAACTGTTTTTATTACGGGTGATATCAGTTTCTTTTATGACAGTAATGCGCTTTGGAACAATTATATTCCTAAAAATTTCAAAATTATCTTAATTAATAATGGAGGAGGGGGGATTTTCAGAATTTTGCCCGGACATCAGGAAAATGAAACTTTCAATACATATTTTGAAACCTCTCATAACTTAACTGCTGAACATTTGGCAAAAATGTATGGTTTTAATTATTTGAAAGCAGAAAACGAAAGTGGTTTAATTCAAAACTGGAATGACTTCCTGAAAGATGAAAAACCAATGATTTTAGAAGTCTTTACTCCTGAAAAAGAGAATGATACGATTTTAATTGAATATTTTAAGAGTTTGAAGCAGTTAAAATAAAATGGCAAAAATCCCGTTAATTCTATTTATATTTGAGAGTACTATTAAACTAAAAAACTTCAACTATGAGTAAAAGAGACGAACTAATTGTAAAGTACGCTGCTGATTTGAAAGAAAAATGCGGTGTAACACCAGACATGGGTTTGCTGACAAAAGTTGTTATAGGATGTGGTCCATCTATTTATAATCCTGATGCGGCTACTGTTTCCGGTTCGCAGCAATCAGAATTGGATACTGTTAAAAACAACTTTTTAATCAAAAAATTAGGATTAAAAGACGGCCCGGATTTAGATAAAGGTATTGATGCAGTAATTGAAAAATACGGACGTGCAAATAAAAATAAATATCGTGCAGTAGTGTATTATTTATTGGCACAACATTTTAAAAAAGAAAGTGTTTATAAATAAGATATGCAGTTACAATTATAATCCCGGTTTTTATCGGGATTTTTTATTTGTACCTTTGCCGTCGAAATTGATGACAAATGATTGAAATAGGAAAATTCAATACTTTAAAAATTGCCAGAAGCACTAATGTAGGTTTGTACCTTACTGATGGAGCTTCCGATGTGTTATTGCCTAATAAATATGTTCCTTCGGAGTATGAGATTGATGATGAAATCGAGGTTTTTGTGTATCTTGACCATGAGGAACGTCCGGTAGCCACAACGCTGGAACCTTATATCTTTTTGAATGAATTTGCTTTATTGCGGGTGAATTACATCAATAAGTTTGGTGCGTTTATGAACTGGGGGATGGAAAAAGATTTGTTTGTGCCTTTTAAGGAACAGGCACGTCCTATGGAAGAAGGCAAGCGCTATTTAGTGTATATGTATATTGATGAGAAAACTAACCGTTTGGTTGGCTCAAGCAAAACCAATCAGTTTTTAGACAATAAAAATATCACCCTTGAAAAAGGAGAAGAGGTAGATTTAATAGTTTCCCATATTACTGAAGTGGGTATTAATGTGATTATAAACGAAAAGCATAAAGGTCTTTTGTATAAAAATGAAGTTTTTGAAGACTTACGCACAGGGGATAGAATTATAGGTTACATTAAGAATATCCGTCCGGATGGTAAAATAGATGTGTCACGCCAGTCTTTTGGTGTGGAACGTATAGATGCTTCAGCTCAAAAAGTATTGGATGAATTAAAAGCCAGTCGGGGTTTCCTGCGTTTGCATGACAATAGTAATCCGGAAGATATTAAAACAATACTTCAAATGAGTAAAAAGACCTTCAAAAAAGCTGTTGGAACTTTGTACAAGAAAAAATTGATTGAAATTAAAGAAGACGGAATTTATTTAATCAAATAGTCTTTTTATAAACCAAAATAAAAAATGCCAACCTTATGGAGATTGGCATTTTCCTCTAATTATTACAGGAATTCAGCTTTTATCAAGACTTCATTCTCTGAAATAACCGATAACATACGTAAAGAGTTAATAACATACTACTTTACAATCAAAAAATTAAATAAACTTTTTAAAATAGAATAGTTCCTTTCAATAGAGGAAATCGTTAACATTTCCTCTTTCTTATTCTATTTTGATTTTTTTGTTTTTGCCGACAGACAACTTGGGGAAATTGTTTCGCACAAAGACCAATATCTCGCTTTTTTACCTATAGAAGTTTTATTTCTTATACGGATTGTAGCGTGTTAATTATTTTTTGCTAATCGAATCCACTGCGGTTTCTACAGGTGCTACTGTATCGGTTTGAATACTATCAACAACTTGAGCAGTTGTGTCCTCAACAGGCATTTGTTCTTGGGTAGACGCATCTACCTTTTTGTTACAACTTGTAAGCAATGCGCTTATTGAAAGAGCGGCAATTAAAACAGTTTTTTTCAAAGATCTCGTTTTAAATTAATAATTCAGTGAATAAATTTACTGATAATCATCTGACTTTCAGTATTATAAAAGTATTAAAATATAGTTAACTACAATGTTAAAAAATACATTTTAACACTTGTTGAAAAATAGTACAAGTTTGAAAGTCGAATATTGTTTTTTGAGCTAAAATTGAAGTATTTTTACACAAGAATTTTTAAATTTTATTTAATAAAAAATATATTATGAGTAAAATTGAGTGGAAAACAGCTATCGAGTTCGAAGATATTACGTATAAGAAATGTGACGGAGTAGCCCGTATTGCTTTTAATCGACCTGATGTGCGTAATGCATTCAGACCTAAAACAACTTCAGAGTTATTAGTTGCATTTAGAGATGCCCACGAAGATACTGCTATTGGGGTTGTATTATTATCAGCGGAAGGACCATCTTCTAAAGATGGTATTTGGTCTTTTTGCAGTGGTGGGGATCAACGCGCCCGTGGTCATCAAGGATATGTTGGAGAAGATGGTTATCATCGTTTGAATATTTTAGAAGTTCAAAGACTAATTCGTTTTATGCCTAAAGCTGTGATTGCAGTAGTGCCAGGATGGGCTGTAGGTGGCGGACATTCATTACATGTTGTATGTGATTTGACTTTGGCAAGCAAAGAGCATGCTATTTTTAAACAAACTGATGCTGATGTTACTAGTTTTGATGGTGGCTATGGTTCAGCATATTTAGCTAAAATGGTTGGTCAGAAAAAAGCACGTGAAATTTTCTTTTTAGGGCGTAATTATTCGGCTCAGGATGCATACGAAATGGGAATGGTAAATGCTGTGATTCCGCATGATGAACTTGAAGATACTGCGTATCAGTGGGCACAGGAAATTCTTGAAAAATCTCCGATTTCAATTAAAATGCTGAAGTTTGCCATGAACTTAACCGATGACGGTATGGTAGGCCAGCAGGTTTTTGCAGGAGAAGCTACACGTTTGGCGTACATGAGTGATGAAGCCATTGAAGGGAGAAATGCTTTCCTTGAAAAACGCAAACCTAATTTTGACAAAAAATACATTCCATAATAGTTAATAAATGAGAAAAATAGTATTTGGATTATTGTTAGTATCATCGATGTCTTTTGCTCAGAATGAAAAATTTATGATTGGTCTTCACTATGTAGGAGATGTTTCAAAAGAAGAAATAGTACCTAGAAATTTTGATGGGATTCTTGGATTAGAAGCAAAATATAATTTTTCTCCATTGGGAATAGCTAGTTTTCAAGGAGGAATTTGCGTTGATTTATTAAACCCTAAAAAGAATAGCTCTGATGATTCAAATTATGATAAAACTATTCTTTTAAATCCTAATGTTGGAGTTGAATTAGACGTGTTTAATTCAGGACTGAAACCATTCATAAATGTTGGGTATGCATTTTATAATGTAAGTTACAATGTAAGCCCTAATTTTACGGATCCAGATCCCGCTATTCAAGAAGAGAAGAAAATTACTTTTGATTATAATTCAATCACTATAAATCCTGGTTTGCGTTATAATTTTAAAAAAATGTTTTATTTGGAAGCAAATTATAAGTTCTTGCCTGTAGATAAAAATTATAATTTACATTTTGTAAATGCAGGATTAGGGATAAAAATCTAATTACTAAATTAATATTTTAGGTTTATAATGAAACACTGGATACAAGCGGCACGATTAAGAACACTTCCGTTATCAATATCAGGGATATTGGTTGGGAGTTTATATGCTTTATCGGCACCTACAAATAAAATTTTAACTCCAACGCAGGTGTTTGACTGGCAAATATTTGTTTTGGCATTGTTGACAACAGTTAGTTTTCAGGTATTGTCAAATTTTGCTAACGATTACGGTGATGGTGTAAAGGGAACTGATGCTGACAGAGTAGGAGAAAAGAGGATGGTGGCAAGTGGTGTTATTACTTCTGCTCAAATGAAAAAAGCGGTAATTGTAACAGCTTTGATTTCATTGTTTTTTGCTGTAAGTCTGATTTATCTTGCTTTCGGAAAAGATAATTTTTTATATGCGGTATTGTTTTTAGGTCTTGGTATCGCTTCAATTATTGCTGCTGTTAAATACACTGTTGGTTCAAATGCTTATGGTTACAGTGGTTTTGGAGATATTTTTGTGTTTATTTTCTTCGGACTTGTAAGTGTTTTAGGATCCAACTTTTTATACACTAAAGAATTTCATGGACTATTGATGCTGCCTGCAATCGCAATTGGTATGTTAAGTACAGCGGTGTTAAACTTGAACAATATGCGTGATGAGATTTCTGATAGGAATGTAGGTAAAAATACATTGGTGGTAAAAATGGGCGGAAAATGGGCTAGAAACTACCATTATTTTTTGGTTGTAGGCGCAATGATACTTGTTTTGGTTTTTGCAGTTTTATCAAAATTCAGATGGGATCAATATGCCTTTATTGTGGCTTTTTTTCCATTGATGAGTCATTTAAAGACAGTGAAAAATACTTCTGATAACAGAGCTTTGGATCCACAATTGAAAAAATTAGCGATAAGCACGTTTTTACTTTCGTTGATTTTAGCTATGGTATTAATATTCTAAATAGTAGCATTATGAAAATTACTTTTTACGGGCATGCGTGTATAGGAATAGAAGTTTCAGGTAAAAATATTCTTGTCGACCCGTTTATTACAGGAAATCCTAAGGCATCACACATAGATATTAATACCATTAATGCAGATTATATTTTAGTTACACATGCTCATAACGATCATACATTAGACGTTGAAGCAATAGCCAAAAGAACAAATGCAGTAATTATTTCAAATTATGAAATAGCAATGCATTTTGCAAAAAAAGGATTAAAATACCATCCCATGAATCATGGTGGAAGCTGGGATTTTGATTTTGGAAATGTAAAATATGTGAATGCAGTACACACAAGTTCATTTGCTGATGGAACTTATGGAGGAAATCCTGGAGGATTTGTAATTGAAGGTGAGCATAAAAATATCTATATCGCAGGAGATACTGCACTTACGTTTGATATGAAACTTATTCCTATGCGAACTAAACTCGATTTAGCTATTTTACCAATTGGCGATAATTTCACAATGGATGTGGATGATGCTATCGTAGCATCAGATTTTCTTGATTGTGACAAAATACTTGGATATCATTACGATACCTTTGGTTTTATTGAGATAAACCATGAAGAAGCTAAAAAGAAATTTTTTGATGCCGGAAAAGATTTAATGTTGCTTGAAATTGGGGAGAGCATTGAATTGTAAATGGCATTGAAATTGATTTATATTATTGAAATTATTTAAATGAAAACAAAAATATTTTCTGTTTTACTAGTAACCTCTTTGTTAAGTTTTGCCCAATCACCTCAAGGATATTGGGACAACCAAAGAGCTACCACGAAAGAAATAAAACTCTCTGCTGGAGACAAAGTAATCATAAAATCTGAAGAATTTCCTGTTGGAACAACAGAATTCGCTTATAGAATTACCTTACTTGATGAAAATCAAAAAATGGTGAACGATTTGGCTTCGGTATTAAAAGCAATTCCTGATCCATATTTTATTGGGAAAGGAACTGGTGGAGCGATTTCTTTATTATCAAACATTTCTGGAAGTGACAAATGTACTTATGCTTTATTTGTAAATGAAGCAATAGCCTCTGATTTTATAGGTTCAGAAAATACAAATAAAGCCTGTTTGTTTCAAAAAAATCCCGTGAGTAAAGATGCTAAAGTGGTTTCAATGAAATCGACCTGTCTGAATGAAGATACAAAATATCTTTGGTTTGCATTTAAGAATCAAAACTGGATGATGGGAGAAAAAATTGTTCTTGAAATTGTGCCTTGGGTGGATAATTTGGCTAGTCGTGGTTGGACTAAGAAGAATAAAGAAATATTGTTGCCGCAAATCTTAAAAACTGAGGTTTCAAAGTCTCTTGTTGATACACAAAAGCAAAAATATGCTTATAAATTAATTGAAAGTATCTCCAAAGAATATCGTTTTCAGGATTTTACTTCTTTGAATGCAACAGAGCAAAAATCGGTTATAGAGAAATTCGAGGAACCTTCGTTACAAGCTATTGGATTACCAACAAAATACAATGACTATTTATGTTTAAAAGCAAAGGAAATAGCCGGTAAAGGAAATTACGAAGAAGCTATTTCTTTGCTTAACGATAAAGTTATTGGCAAACCAAATGCTAAAGCTTTACATCTGAATACACTTGCAGAGTTGTATATAGAATCAAATCAGTTTGGTAAAGCATTACAAACGTTGCAAACAGCTGAAAAACTTGATGCAAGTGAATTAAAAGTAAAACTGAATCTGGCACACACCTATATGTTCATGAATGAGATTTCTAAGGCAAGAGAAATTCATAAAAAATATATGAACCAAAACATTTCAGCAAAACAGACTTGGAAGAACAAAGCAATCAATGATTTAGATAGATTAAAAAAATCGAATCTTCCGCAGGATAATATTCAAAAAATCTGGAGGCTTTATAATTAGATAAAAGGTCTATGTTTTAACTCACAACTCATAATTTTTTGAAAGCATTCTACAAAAAATACATTCTTGATTTTAAAAGGCCTTCGGGAACTTCCAGAGGTATTCTGACTCTAAAAGAGACTTGGTTTTTAATTTTGGAAGAAAATGGAAAACAAGGGATAGGAGAGTGTGGTATTTTGCGTGGACTTTCAGCTGATGACCGGCCAGATTACGAGGAGAAATTGAAATGGGTGTGTGAAAACATTCATTTAGGGAAAGATAAGCTTTGGGAATCTTTGAAGGAATTTCCATCTATTCAGTTTGGTGTTGAAATGGCTTTTTTGTCACTTCAGTCTAATAATCCGTTTGTTTTATTTCCTTCCGAATTTACATCAGGAAAAGAATCGATACCAATTAATGGATTGATCTGGATGGGTGATGAGGCATTTATGAAACAACAAATTGATGATAAAATAGAGCAGGGATTTCACTGTATCAAGATGAAAATTGGTGCTATTGATTTTGAAAAAGAATTTAAACTACTTCAATTTATCCGTCAGCATTTTACACCTGAGCAAATAGAAATCAGAGTAGATGCAAATGGCGCTTTTTCTCTAGAAGAAGCTAATGAAAAGCTTAATAGGTTGTCACAATTGGGAATCCATAGCATAGAACAGCCTATTGCAAAAGGACAAATCAAAGCAATGTCAAAGCTGTGCGAAACTACTTCTCTACCAATAGCTTTAGATGAAGAATTAATTGGGGTGTTTTCGTTTGAAGAGAAAGAGGTACTACTACAGAATACTCAGCCACAGTATATTATTTTAAAACCTAGTTTTATAGGAGGAATACGAGGCACTGACGAATGGATTAAACTGGCAGAAAAATACAATATTGATTGGTGGGTTACTTCTGCCTTAGAATCGAACATTGGTTTGAATGCTATTGCACAATATACTTTTACCAAACAAAATAAAATGCCTCAAGGATTAGGAACCGGAGCACTGTATACGAATAACTTCGATTGTCCTTTAGAAGTTAAAAAAGGAGAATTATTTTATAATAATGAGTATTTGTGGTCGGTAAATGATTTAGGAGTCTTATTTCATACTTTTAAATAATGCAATAAGGCTGATTCCTGACCAGGTACCTTCTAAAATAATGAAAGGGACATAATTAATTAAAAAAGATGCGTAACAGGCTAATCCGGCTCCCGCAAAATTCATAAAATAATAAACTGTACTCGTAGGGTTAAGCCATTTTAAAATACTCAAAAAATAAGCTATTAAAACAATTGAAACTCCTATGGTGCCTATAATGTCATTGTAATTCATTAGATAAAGATAAAAAAATGATAATATTCTCAAATTAGAGAAATCCACAATTATTCATTTCCTGCATTTAATGAATCTTGATAATCTTTTAATTCTCTCCATTTTCCTAAATAAGCTAAATGTGCTTGTTTTGACCAAGTTTCAGGATTTGAAGTTCCATATCTTGTTCCAGCTTCATCTAAAATTTCCCTTGAAATTTTTTTAGGGGTATTAGCTAATTGTTCCCACGTTTTTATACCAGCTTTATGAAAGAGTTCTTCTATTTTTTGACCTACACCTTCAATTATAGTTAAATCATCTTTAATTATTTTTTTTCCAAAAACTGAAAAAGCTAAATCAGAATCAAAAGGAACTTCAAGTTCAGGAATTGATATAAATTCTTCAAGTTTTGATTTTAAGGTATCTATTTCTGTTTGTAATTGTATCGAATGTGATTTGCATTTTTCTAATTCAGCCTTTAATTGATCTAAATTGTTACTATTCTCTGAATCTGAATTTCTTTGTAAAAGATATAATTCATTATTTAGTTTTTCATTTTCGGCCAGGCTGACATCTAATTTAGATTTCAAATTGAGTTGGTTTCCACCAGAAACCATATTGCCCAATAAATAACCCAATAGAGCACTTATCAGACCGGTTAGAAGAGGAATTAAAAAGCAAGTACCCATATTGTTATTTGTTTAAGTTAGTCTATTTTAAAGTGATGACAGTTCTTCTGTTTTCTGACTTTCCTTCGGGAGTTAAATTGTCTGCTATTGGCTCATCCGGGCCTTTAGAAACCGCATCAATTCTATCTTTAGTAATCCCGTTTTTAATAAAGTATTCTTTGGCAAAATTTGCTCTGTCCAGCCCTAATTGGATATTTATATTTCGGTCGCCGGTATTGTCTGAATGACCCTCACAGTGAATTTTTGCTGATGTGACATTGTCAAGATACCTTGTTAAATCAGCTATTTTTGTGCGTTCTTCATCTGTAAGCGTAATTTCTGTTTGATTTGTATTAAAATACAGAATTAATGGGTTTCCATTTATTTTTTCCTTTAAAGCTTTCCAATCACCACCCTTAGCTTCAACAATGTCATTTATTATAATGTAGTTTACAGGTCCCAATATAAACTTTTCGTTTGCTTTCCAGTTATTCTTTATTTCTCCTGAAGTTTCAAATCGGTTGGAAGAAACACCTTTGGAAATAAAATAATTTTTAATATCGATAGCTCTTGCATAGCCTAGATTCGGAAATGCAGAAATATTTTTTTCAGAATTCAAACAATAACCGGTTATTTTTAAAATTGCATTTGGATTTTTGTCTAAAAAAGATTTGAGTTTTAAAATTCCATCGTCGATACATTTATCAACAGGAATTTCATGATTGAAACTTTTAGGAAGAAAATTAAAGTTTCCATCGCATGAATATTCAAATCCGCTTCCGGTCAAATTGAATGAAGAATCTATTTGAGGTGAATGCTTTTTTTTTACTTTTTTTACAACTTCTTTAGTGTCACAATAACAGCAATGTCTGCAGTATAACCATGAACCTAACAGTATTGTTAAGGCTATGCCGATGAGGTAAATGGTTTGTTTTGACATGGTAACAGTTTTTTTTGTATAATCAAATTTAACAAAATTATACTTATAATATATTTTGTTTTGATAATATATTTTGATTTTTATTAAAAATAAATCAAATTTTATTCTTTAAAAGTAAAAAAATATAGTGTTTTGAAGATAAAAGTTACTAATATTGTATTTAGTATACCCTTAAACAATTAACTATGAAGAAAAACTACATTAAACTTTTTTCTGTTTTTGCTTTAATTGCGTTTGAAACGCATGGGCAAGAAAATGTCAAATACAATTCTGAAAAAGAATTTCAGAGAACATTACGTTTGGAAAAAGGACTTTCCAGAGAGAAAGCAATCGAAGAAATGGGTAAAAAGTATGGTTTGGATAAAAACAACCAGTTTGAGGTTAAAACTGAAACCTCAGACTTTTCAGGTTTTACCCATCAAAGGCACCAACAATTTTACAAAGGATTAAAAGTAGAATTTGGTACAATTATCACACATTCTAAAAACGGTTTAGTAGAAAATGTAAATGCTGAGCTTTACAATGCTAAAAATCTTGATTTAAATCCTAAACTATCTGTAGCAAAAGCTCTTGATTATGCTTTGCAATACAAACAAGCTCAAAAATATCTATGGGAAGATCAAGAAAAATCCAAAGTGATGGACTATTCTAAACCCAAAGGTGAACTTGTAATATTTCCGAATGTAAAAACTGGTGAATTGCGTTTAGCTTACAAATTTGATGTGTATGCATTGCAACCAGTGTCTCGCGATGAAATGTATATTGACGCAAATACTGGAGTGTTATTGTATTCAAATCCTTTAATTAAGCATGCGACAAATAAACCCATCACTAAAAATGAGATTGAAGAAACAGGAAAGAAAGTTGAAAACATTATTTTAAATAATACTTCAAATTTTCTTTTGACTGGAACTGCTGCAACTCGTTATAACGGTACAAAAAATATTGAAACTACTTTTGATGTTGGATCCGGTAAATATATTTTATTGGATAATACCAGAGGGAATGGTATTGTGACATATAATTCGGGCAAGACTGATACTTATCCAAGCACTAATTTTACTGATTCTGATAACATTTGGAATGATGGTAACTATACTTCTGGATCATCCACTAAAGATAATGCTGCTTTAGATGCACATTGGGGAGCTATGGTAACATATGATTTCTGGAAAAATATATTTAACAGAAACAGTTATGATGATAATGGAGCACAAATTAAAAGTTATGTCCATTTTGATGATGAACCTACACCACCTAACAGAGGTATGGATAATGCCTATTGGGACGGTAGTGTTATGTCTTATGGAGATGGATATTCATATTTTAATGGACCTTTAACTTCAGTTGATGTTTGTGGACATGAAATAGGGCATGCAGTTTGTACTTATACTTCTAATTTAGCCTACCAACATCAATCAGGAGCTTTAAATGAAGGATTTTCAGATATTTGGGGGACTTGTATTGAACAATATGCTAAAAATGGGAATTTGAATGCTCCTGTTGATACTGCATCTCCTGGTACTGCTGCGGTTTGGAAAATGGGTGAAGATATTACAACTAGCGGTTATCTTCGTTCAATGAGTTATCCAAGAAGTAAATCACAACCTGATACTTTTAAAGGTACTTATTATGTTACAACAGCTGATGATGGTACATGTACTCCTAAAGGAGGTCCTACAGGAAATGACAATTGTGGAGTTCATACAAATAGTGGAGTTTTAAATCACTGGTTTTATATTGTAACGGCTGGTAAATCAGGAACAAATGATGCTCCTTCCCCTTATGCGTATAATGTTACAGGAATTGGAATGACAAAGTCTTCTCAAATAGCATATTATGCGGAAAGAGATTATTTAACTCCAAATTCAACGTTTATGGATGCAAGAAATGCTACTATTGCTGTGGCAAGTTCATTATATTGTGCAACAAGTCCCGAAGTGATGGCTGTAACTAATGCATGGTATGCGGTTAATGTTGGCGGAGCTTTTGTAGCACCTACAAATGATGTGGCTCTTAAATCTTTAACAGGAGGAAATGCGAATGTTTCTTGTGGTGCTACTTATAGCCCTTCTATTGTTATTGAGAATGGAGGTACTGCAAATTTAACTGCAGTTACAATTACTTATAATATTGATGGAGGAGCAAATTCGACAATTAATTGGACTGGTAATTTAGCAAACTGTTCTCAAGCAGTTCAAAATATTCCTGTAAGCGGATTGACAAGAGGATATCATGTTCTTAACGTTAACACTACAACTTCAGGTGATGGAGTATCTACTAACAATACAAAATCTTTGGTGATTTTAGTTAATGATTCAGGAGCAGTAAATACTGTAAATAATTTCAATGCGGCTTCAGATGTATTGGTTTCTGTTGATTCAACTGGAAAATCTAATACTGTTTGGGAAAGAGGTCCAATCAATAAAACATTGTTAACTTCTACAGCTACTGGAAATTCACCAGGTTATGCTACGAAATTAACTGGAAATTATCCTGATAAAACTACTTCTTATTTAGTTTCTCAATGTTATAATTTATCAAGTGTGTCAAATCCAATTGTGAGTTTTGATATGGCATTTGATTTAGAATCTAACTGGGATATAATTTATTTTGAATATTCAACGAACAATGGAACTAACTGGAATGTTTTAGGAACAATGAGTGACCCTAACTGGTACAATAGTAATAGAATGCCAGACCCTTCTAATACAAATGAAGCATGTCTTAATTGTATAGGTAAGCAATGGACTGGTTACTATGCTACAGCACCAACAGATGGAAACGGAATGAATGGTAATAAAAGAACCTATTCACATTCATTGTCTTCATTGTCATCTCCGTCTAATGCAATTTTCAGATTTACTTTTGTGTCTGATGATGCGGCTAATGCTGAAGGCGTATTTATAGATAATTTTGTTATTCAAGGAACATTGGGCAATGCTCAAAATTCATTTGATGAATTTAAAGTTTATCCTAACCCTTCTAACGGTTCATTTAATTTAGTGCTTTCTTCTTCTGAAAAAGTAAATGTGGAGGTATTTGATTTAAGAGGACTTTTGGTATTTAAGAAATCATTTGATTCTAATGGAGTTTCTTTTAATAGACAGATTGATTTAAATAATCTGTCATCGGGAGTTTATATCTTAAATGTTGAAAGTGCCGGCAAAAAAGAAGCAAGAAGAATTATCAAAGAATAATTAAATGATTATGTAATGTAAGCCCTGAATTTTCAGGGCTTTTCTTTTAATTTATTATTGAATAAAAAACAATGAAATTATCATTGGTTTTAAATCAAAAAAATTAGAACTTCTTTTTTACATCCTTTTTCAATCAAGAATATTTTTTTCTTTGAGCAAATACAAAACATTTCCCATTTAGGGATTATAAAGATTTGTTCCTCCAGTTTTCAAATTCATTTGATTTATCAGTTGAATTTAATTTTTTAATCCATTCTATTTCTTCAGAAGCAACAAAATAATCGGATGCATAAAAAACTAAGATAAAATCATCTCTTAAATCTAAAAATAGATTTTCTTCTTTAAGTTGTAATAATGTATTTAAAATAGCAGAAAATATCTCTTTTCTATATTCTACAAAAGAAAGATTATCCGAAGTAGAAATCTCGAAAAGCATTTTACTTAAAGTATCTAATTCAACACTTGGAAGGCCTTCTTCTTTCCATTCTGCTGGATACCATTTGAAATATTCAAAATCTTCATCAGGATCAGCAGTACATTTTTTTACTAGATGCTCTTTTGTATTATATGCGGCTGATATACTTGATGCGTCAGAATCTGAGTATAAGCAAAATCCATTAATATTATTTTTTCCTACAGTTTCAAAAATATTTTTTAAAATTTTTATTGTTCCTATTTTTAGGATTTCTTGAAATTGATTTAAATTTAAATTTTTCATTTAACTGCAAATTGTACCGTTAGCAAATTTTTCTCCCATTGTTTTTAAAGCTTCAATAATAGCTTCTTTTGTTCCTTTTTATCTGCTTCTTTTAGAGCATCAAGAACTTTTTGTGCTGCTTCTTTACTATGATGTTTATAAGGTGCCCAAACTAAATTTTCTTTTCCTTTTAACCAATCTATTCCATATTTTTCTAAATACCTTTACTTTCAGCAAGAATAGCTTGTTGATTAGCACGCCCATTCTTAAAAACTATATGATGTGCATCTGGTCTTTCCATTCCTACTGGTGGTCCTGTTCCTGTTAGATACTTAAGGTATTTACCCAAATCTATATCTTCACCAACTAATCCAAATATATCAATCCAACTATTACTATCAAATATATAGGAATAAAAGTTAGGCTCACCTGATTTTAACCCAATCGGATTCTGGCTTAGATAGCATCCTGTCTCAGCTGAGTAATATCTAAATCTATAATAAAGCTCAGTTTCCTCATCTTCATACTGTCCTAATTGTCTGAAAGGGAGAAACTGTCTTTCGCCCTGAATTCGAGCAATAGAATTCCTATAAATAAATAGAAAACATTTGTATCCTGATTAGAACGATTTGTTTTTACTAATAAATCTTACTAAAAAAGCTGCCCGAAAATTATTCCCAGACAGCTTTAATAATTATTTATCTTAGTTACTAATCTAATATTGCTCTTGAGAACAAATCCTGTATTAAATTTTCATTCTCACAGGCTTCTTTAAATGAAACAATAAATGTTTTTAATGCTTCGGTATCATGAGAATAAGTACAAAACATACTGTCTTCGGGGTCAAATTTGACCACATCAATAAACTCAGGTTTTTGCTCTTCCAAGAAAACTTTTGCCAGAGAAGCCCAGTCATAACCATTTCCTTCAAAACCTTCTTCTTCTCTTGTTTGGAAAATTTCCGTTTTGTATTCCCCGACATATAAGCATGCCGACATACTGTTTTCATGCTCTGTCCAAAAAAAGGATGGATTGATTCTGCTAAATTAGTAGTGTCCATTTTGATAGTAGAAATGAGAGTTAGATTTTGTCTAGTTCAGCAAATAATGCATTAGCGGACTCTTTTATACCGTCCCTGAAATGCTGGTATTTTTTTTCCGCATCTTTCAAACCAGGAATTGAAAGTATCTTTTATTTGGCCTCTGTTTAATTTTGCAACTCTTCTGCCTGCCATTTCATGGTATTTTTTTCTTAAATACACAAAAATGTCAACATGGACCAATAAAGGCTGATAGGCTTCTTCTGCAGTTCTAAGCCATTCCTCAGCTTCTTGAATTTGCTTAATTTCCAAATTAAAATAACGTGCCGGCACTAAATCAGCCATTTGGTTTCCTTCTGGTGCTGTACTGTAAATTTTCATTTATTTATTTTTAAGGCACCCAATATTGTTCTAACTCTTTAATTATGTTTTCTCCGTTTTCTTTTACTTCTTGCCTATACTTAGCCGGAATTTTTGAACCACATCTTTCGAACCATTCGAGAAATACTACTTTTATCTCTTTCAAATTAATTCTATATAATGTGTCTTCTGCACTTTGCGGATATCTTTTTGATAAAACCAGCAATACTTCTAAATGAACTAGTATAGGTTGAACAGGTTCATTAGTTGTTTTCAACCATTCAACTATTTCATTTATTTGTTGAATTCCCAAATTAAAATATCTAACTGGTTCCATTGACGCCATTTCATTGCCTTCTGGCAAGCTATTGTAATATTTCATATTTAATAAATTCTTTTATCCTGTACATTTGAATTTTAAACCTTCTACATTTTTAGGTATATCTAGTTTAGGTATATCTCCTGTAAATTTTCTACCTGGTACATCTATATCTCTACCACGATTTTTATTTAATAAGCCTGATTTTTTCAATCGGTCTTCTATAGAATCAGTTGCATTCCAATCTGTACTTCTTTCAGCTAATCTCCTTCTAATTAAAGTAGCTTCCATTGTTCTAGCTTGATCGTGACTTAATCCTTCAGTTAAAACTTTCATTTTTGAAAATACTTTAGGTCAGTAGTTTTAGTTCCATTTATATGATCTTGTCCTCTCACTAATGCAGTCCTTTCTGTTATTCCATAATAATAACTTCTCCTCCTTCTTCTAAATTTGAAACTATACTTTCTACACCTAATTATGAACTCTTGAACATCCTTATCACTTATATCAAATTCATCAAGTCCTTCATAAAGCTCATTATCAAAATTAATGACTGCTTGGATGTTTTCATTATTTAAAAGATTTTCTAAACTAATAGAAGTATTTCTGTATTTCCAAAGAAGATTAAACTATTTTCAAGTTCAGAATAAAAATCCTATTTTTTTGAATCTATTTTCTCAAAAACATAATTTAGGCATCAAAAATCCCAAAATAAGAGATTATCTTCTCCAACTAAAGATTTTTTTCTGTAATCAAGTTAATGTAATCCTGATGTGTTACATTATTGTAATTTTCCATTGGATTCGACCTTTAGTTACTATATGAAAATATTTTTGTGATACAGTGACAACATGATTTTAACTCCATTCTTTGTTTTCGATACTTATTTTTTCAGGATTAAATAAATCGATTTTAAACAATAAATTATTTGAAGAAAAGGCAAATACAGTGTTGTTTTCAACTTCAATTTTGTAAAATGGATTAGAATTAGTAAAGAATGCTCCCCAAATAAAATTATCATTTATATCTGTACAAGCTACAAATCCTTCATTCCCCATAGCACCTTCTCCACCTAAAACAATAAATTCATTATTAATTTCAACTCTGTTTGACAAAACTTCAAAGCTTGTCCAAATATCAGAATTATACTTTTCTAAACTATCTATTGTTGTATCACAAATAGGTGTTGCGAAACTCTGCTTTACATTGTTGTTTGTAAATGAGTAACAATTTAAAATAATGATTTCCCCATTGTTTTTTTGAACACAGTCTATGCCTATTAATTCTTCATTTAGCCAATGCTCATTGATTTTGTTCGTCATAATTATTTTTTTTAATCACAAGGTATTACTATTGGTTTAGTTTTTGATCCTGTTTTTGGTAATTCAATTTTTGGTAAATCAGGTCTGTTCTTTGGCCTTGAATTCAGTTTTTTGCTTAAATTTTTCCCATATGTTCCTCCTCTAGGCATTGGATCTTCAGGTTTTATCCTAACAATTGGTACTTCTGGCAAGCCTGCATTTTGAGCGGCTAATAGTCGTCTATTATCCAATGAAACGAGCTGTCCATCAACTTCTACTACTCTTATAGCACTCGGCGTTTGATGTGTGTCGGGAAATCTATTCCAATCCCAAGTACTATCATTCATAGCTTTTTCATAAGCTTCAGTCTGACCATTAACATATCCTTGTGAGAAATTTAGTAGATTAGGGTCAATCATTTCAGAAAGACCAAAAGGATCAATTCTACTATTTGAATCATTCACATAAGCATAAAAAGTTGGATTGTTACCACTTAATCGTATCGGGTCTTGACTTATATACAATCCTGTATTAACATCATAATACCTAAACCTGTTATAGTAAAGACCGTCTAATTCCTCGTCTTCATACTGTCCTAATTGTCTAAAAGGAACAAACGATTTATCCCCCTGCAAATTACGTAATCTTCCCTAAATATCGTAATCCGTTTCCCAAACGAGAGCTCCTTTTTCATTATAACATTGTACGGGTCTGCCGATGTAATCTGAAATGATGCTGAATCGTTCTTCTCCCTGTATTTTGGCACTTGGAACAAAAGTTCTTTCTTCATACACCCAAGTAACCAGATTATTGATGGGTTCAGTTTCATCATTTATCAGTTCCCCGAAATCATTTAAGTAAGGACTGGGCTTGTCTTTTTTGTCTAAATCCCACTCATTCAAAAGAACGTTTCCGTCCCAAAGAAACCGTTTACTGTTTTCGCCGTTGGTTTTAGTGATTCTTCTTCCTAAGGCATCATATTCAAAAGAAACAAAACTTCCGTCTGGTATTATACCCCAGAGTCAGGAGATTTGTGAAGGGGTATTAGCGAACCGATCATATTTTAAATAAAAAAGATTGCTATTTGCAATCTTTTTTCAGTTTAGTTTCTGTAAAGATTTCTTTCTCCATATCCAAAACTGACTTTATTTTTTGCTAAATCATCTGCAAGTCTGAATTGGGCATTTATTTCTTTAAGATATGTATCATCAGTATTATCCTTTGAAATTTTAATTCCTTTGATTTCAACATCAATTAAATTTTCGCTCTAATATCCATTAAAATTTCACCCAGCAAGTTTAAACCTCTCCATTTGTTTTGATCAAATCTGTTAAGATCATTTACTGAGAAACCAATTCCCCATATCAGATCTACCGAACTGGCTTCTGCCAAAATCATTTTATTTGTATTCTTTAAGAATGATTTTAGATTGTCATCTTGAGAGAATTTAGCATAATTACCTTCATATAAGATTTCTCTTCTTTTTGACAACCAAATATCTTCTTTGAAACCTTTTACCCGACGTCCCAGTTTTATCAATACGTTTGGTTTATGTTCCTGAATAATAGCTAACATTGTTTCATTATCATTAAATAATTTAGCCTTGGAATACATCATCCACTGTTCTGCAGAAGTGAAGTTCATATCATTGATTGAAAATTCTGAACTATACCATTGCGAAAGTGGATTATCATAACCATAAAAAAAGCAATATTTCAAGAAAAGACGATTTTCGTATATTTTTTTTAACTCGTTTAAAACTGAAATTCTACTTTGAATAAAATCTTTGTATTCTAAACTACTTAATCCAATAAAATTATTATTGGTGAATGGAGGACTGGAAATAATATCAATAATTCTACTTATTGAACTGTTAAATAAATAGTCTATCTCCTTTGGGATTTCGTTTTCATCTTTACAATTTTCAAAGAATAGCATTAAAATATTATACAATTTTTTAAAGCTGTCTTCATTCCACTCTGCATTCATTCTAATGAAGAATTCTAACTCTTCATCACTTTCATTATATTCTATAAAATCGTTTAAATAATTACTTACGGACATGGTTTATATTTATTTACAATTGCATTTTTATCTATTTCTCCTTCAAATAAAAGCTCATTAGCCCCTTTTGCATATTTATTAACTTTTCTTAGCTCATCAGTAGGATTATTAATTACATCTCCTAAATGAATTTTTCTTCCTTCAGGCGTGTTTAAATTTAATTTGTTGTTAGAAACTTTATCTAAATCAATTTCAACTACCTCTGTACCTGATTTTCGTGCCCACTTTTCAGCAAATTTTCTTTCTTTTGTTAATGAAATATATTGGTCTGCGTAACCATCAGTTGATCCATTCAAAACGTGTTCGTAAGCAGTTCTAGTAGCTGACGGATCTTTAGGAATAATATTACCACCAGAATTTAAACTAGTCATATCATTTTGGTTTAACGCTCTAAACCATATATCTTCCCAGCCAAAAATATCTATACTTTGATTACTGTCTTTGACAAAGGAATAAAGGTTTAATCCTCCCCAATATTTTAATGGGTCTAGACTTATATACAATCCTGTAGAAGCATCATAATATCTAAACCTGTTATAATAAAGACCGTCTAATTCCTCATCTTCATACTGTCCTAATTGTCTGAAAGGAATGAACGATTTATCCCCCTGCAAATTACGTAACCTTCCGTAAATATCGTAATCTGTTTCCCAGACGAGAGCGCCTGTTTCATTATAACATTGTACGGGTCTGCCGATGTAATCTGAAATTATGCTAAATCTTTCTTCTCCTTGTATTTTGGCACTTGGTACGAAAGTTCTTTCTTCGTAAACCCAAGTAAATAAATCATTTATAGGTTCTTTAGTGTCCTGTATTAATTCTCCTAATTCGTTAAGATAAGTACGAGGCTCTTGATTTTTGGAGTAATACCACTCAAATAAAAGAACGTTTCCATCCCAACAATTACTTATAGAATATCAAACAAAAAGCCGTCATTAATGATGGCTTTTTGTTTGATATTACCTCAAAATCAGATGATTTTTGCGGAGCTGAATTAATTAAATTTCAATCAAAGAAGCCTTTTCATTATAAATATCAGTTGATAGAATTTTATTCCCTACCAATTTTTTTTGATAAAAATAATTTTTATGAATTGAAGAATTTCCTTTAACTCCCATTCCAAATGCATCATCTTTTTTTAATTTATTTTTTATGGAATCAAATACTTTTTTTATTGATTTATCTGGAGTTTTAGATATTAAGCGTAAAGAAATCCGTTCAACTGTATTTTCAATTGTTCTACCTCCTTGACCTTCAATTACAAATTGACATATATCATCATCATAAAAATCTTGATTTAGATTCTTTGTTTTTACTGTTGATATAAAAAAATTAAGATTTTTATCGTGATAGCATTTAATTATTGATTGTATATCGTTTTTTGAAAATAATTGTTTGATAATCATTTTGTTAGTATCTTTTTTTTCTATATAAAGATAGGCTTCATTTTGCTCTAAAATTTCTTCACTATATGAGATAAAATCACTTAAAGGAATAATAATGTTTAGATATGACATATATAATTTGTTTAATATTTATAAAAACTAGTTTACTTGCATTTATATTGTGATGCTTTACCGTATCCTTCAAAAGTTACATCATGGCCTTTGTTTATAACATCTTCTAAAGCTTGACGTTCTCGAATAACTCCTGTAGAACCATCTTCAAGAGTTCTACCAACATTTATATGGTACTCACTTCCATCAGGGCGTTTGAAAGATGCATCCATTCTTCTTATATCTTTATGCCCTCCTGAGGTATCAATTATAATTTCAGTTTTTGAACCACCTCCAGTATGTGTATTACCTGCTGCTTTTTCTCTTTGAATTATTTCATCTATTTTTGCGTTGTGATCACCTGTACCTTTACTTTTTGGGCCTGGTTTTGAATATGGCTTTCCATCTTTACGAGTTTTAGAAGCCCACCTTGGCATCAACCCCAAAACGTCAATCAGGGAATTACTATCTGTGACATATCCATACAAAGTAGGATTATTACCCGCCAGTCCAATAGGGTCTTGAGAAATATAATTTCCAATATTATAATCGTAATACCTAAACCTGTTATAATAAAGACCTTCTAATTCTACATCCTCATACTGTCCTAATTGTCTAAAAGGGACAAACTGCCTTTCGCCCTGTAAATTACGCAAGTCTCCATAAATATCGTAGTCCGTTTGCCAGATTAAAGAACCATTTTCATTATAACATTGTACGGGTCTTCCAATATAATCGGAAATTATGCTGAATCTTTCTTCCCCCTGTATTTTAGCACTTGGAACAAAAGTTCTTTCTTCATAAACCCACGTTACAAGATTATGAATGGTTTCTTGTTTCTCAAGATAGACTTCGCCTAAATCATTAACAGAGGTTTTGGGTTCTTCTCCTTTTTGATAATTCCATTCGTGTAAAAGAACGTTTCCATCCCAAAGATAAAGGTTTACTTTTTCATGACAAACCTTTTTTATCCTTCTGCCTAAAGCATCATACTCCATTTTTACAAGAGAGCCATCAGGTTTTCGTACGCTTTTCAGCATACCATTGCCGTACCAATTGTACTCCCAATCGCCATACTGCCATTGCTGACTATTTATTTCTTCTTGGGTGATGTTTTCTTTTAACTTTTGATACTCTTCTTTTTCTTCTTTAGTGTAAACTCGGTCGTTTTGTAAATAATAGGCTAATTCTCCCCGTTTTGGGGTATTAGTTATTTCTTCAACAAAAAATGAAAAACGATTGTTAGTTTGATCGTCTTCTTTATTTTCCTTTTGGATGAGTTCTTTGTTGGCTACTTTTCTTTTACTTTTTAAGCGTAAATTTCCTTCTCCGTCATAGCTGTAATGCCAGTTTTCGTCTTTCAGCAGTTTACCGCCTTTACCATAAATACGGTCTTTTCGCTCTTTGGTACGGTAAAGATTACCTACTTCGTCAGGAAGTTTGTAATCGTAACTGCCGTCTTCGTACTGGGCTGAGGCAAGGTTGCCAAAGCTGTCGTAAGCATAGTGTATTTGCCCTCCGGTAATGGCATTGAGGGTCTGCTGCAAGCGGTGGTTGGCATTCCAGGTATAGTTCCTGTGGTAGGTGTCTCTGCTGCCACGCTGTACTTTTTGTGCAACAGGTCTTCCTGCGGCATCGTACTGCATGGTTACGGTAAGACCACCGGTAAGGCTCCGTTCTACTTCCTGTCCCAGGGCATTGCGTTTCAATTGGGCTTCCCAGGCGTCTTTTTGCGCTTCTTTCAAGGCATCAGTCCGAGCAGCAATTTTTTCCAAAAAACCTTTTTTATCATAGGTGTTTTGTACTTCAGCTCCCAGGGAAGAAGTCATTTTGGTACGGTTTCCGTTGCGGTCGTATTCAGAGACAATGCTAAAACCTTCGTCACCCATAAAACCGCTGGTTTGGGTTTCTTTTATCACACGCCCCATTTTGTCACGCTCCAGCAGGATGGTTACATCTTGATTTTTAGCTTCCAGAAGCTGTCCCAGCTTGTTGTATGCAAAACTTTCCCAGGTGCTGTCACTATGGCTGGCCAGTATGATTCTGCCCAAGGCGTCGTATTCATACTCCGTCCATTTGTTTTCGGGTCTTTGGGTACGGATTACCCAGCCCTTTCCGTTGCGCTGGTATCTTCGGGTGAGGTTGTCAAAACCTTCTTCCTGAGTGATATAGCCGGCTTTGTTGCGGGTAAAGCGGTATTTTTCATTATGCTCGTTGGTAATGCTGGCCAACTGTTCCATTTTATCATAATCAAAAAATACTTTGGCATTGTTTTCTTCCCGCATCCGCAGACTTCCAAGCGGCGTATAGTCAAATTTTACGGTATGATGCTGGTCTTTGGCTTCAATCACTTCATCATAGGCATTATACACCAGTGTGGTAATATTTCGGTCGGCACTTTGTATACTGGTGACTCTTCCTAAAATATCATAACCAAAAGTCTGCTGGTTGTTCCCCGGCGTTTGTACGCTGATAACATCGCCACGGTGGTTGTATTTCCAAGTTGTGGCATTTCCTTCATCATCGATAAAGGAAACAAGATTGTGCTGGTCATCATATTTCAGTCTGGAGCGGCTTCCTTCTTTAAAAATTTCGGCAATCAGCCCTTTTTCATTATAATCCAATTGCGTAATACCATTGTCAGGTTCTATGATACTGTTCAACAGGTATTTTCGGTCTTTTTTGTAGGTGTAAGTAGTTTGGTTGCCTTCGGGATCAATGGTAATGGAAAGACGCTGCTCTTTATCATAAATAAACTGGGCTACACTGGTATCAGGAAATACTATAGAACTTTTATTCCCAAAATCATCATAGGTATATCCCGTCATGTATCCTTCTTCGTCTATCTCACGATAGATCTCCATAAACTCGGTATATTCCGTAAATTGGCTGTTTCCAAGCGGGTCGGTAACTTGTGTAACAAGCTGGCTGGGCTCATAATAATAGGTGGTTACGGCTTTATTGGCATCGGTAACCAAATTATAGCCTTTGTCCGGAAAATATTCAATCCAGCCTTCCTGCCAGCCGCCATCGCCCCAGGTATGGGTGCATCTTGCGCCTGTTTTTTCGCCATCATATTCCCAATAGAAAGTTTGTCCGTTTCTATCGGTTTTTTCAATCATCAGTTGGTTGAGGTATTTTATACGGGTGCTTTTTTCCAAAGCATCGGTAATTCGGGTCATGTTTCCGTCTAAATCATAATCATACGAAACCAAAATATCTTCTCTGTTTTCCGTCAACAAAGAGAGTTGTAAAATATAGCCTTGGTCCGTTGTATGTGCTTTTATTTTTTTTCCGGCACAGTCTTCTATCATCAAGAGACGGTTTCCATTTACGTGAATAGTAGTGGTAAAACCGGCTTTGTCAATAATTTTGGTAAGACGGTATTTATCAAAACCATTAAAAGAATCAAAAATATAGGTTGTGAATGTTGTGTAATCAAAAGCTTCAAAATAATTTTTAAAACGAGTAAGTTTTGTTTTTTCCTGTCTCAGATAAAAATCTTCCCCTTCTTTCAATAAAGGAAACGCAGTAATCCTGCCGTCTTCCAGTCTTAAGCCTATTGCATCTTCTTCCGGATACAATTCCACACAACGGTCATAATTACAGTGCACGCCGTGTCCCAGCCATCCTTTAAAAGCCGAATCGGAATACCAATTCCTTTGCCATTTTAGGGGTTGCGGAGAAGGAATTACAAAGTCGGTGCCTTCATAAAATACGGCTCCGTTGATAAGGTTTACAGGCTCGAATCCCGCTTTGCAAAGCAGCTTGCTGAGACTGTTAGGTCCAACAGAGTTCTTCAGTAATTTATTGAATGCTTTTTTTCCGTATTTCATTAATGTACTGAATCCAATGCTGGCCAGAAGCCCCATTAAAGCACCGCCCCAATCCGGCACATAAGGACCGCCAACATTTACAGGTGGTCCGGTTGGAATTGGCAAGGAAAAAGAAGTAGGAGCAAATAAAGTGGGTGCAAACGGAATCATTTTTTTTCCAACCTTTACTTTACCCAAACTAAGAGAAAGCGGTATTCCTATATCATTACAGGTCATTACTGAGTAACCTTTCGGGCTCAACCTTGTCCCGTCTGCATAAACTGTTTCAGAAGCAAAGAAATTCATACTCTCATGCCCTATAATGGGAGTCATCAGCCAAGGCGGGGTAAACAAAGGAATATGCACCAGAGGAATAATAATACCGCTGGTATCCGAAACCCCTCTTTTAATTCCGTTAACATGAACGGTAGCTCCTATAAAAGGAATATAATCCGCAGGGTCTATAACGAATCCAATATAGGGATGAAAAGGGTTAAAAGGAGGAAGTGTCGTAAAATGAATATCAATTCCTATAACCGGTGTAAAATGATTATCTGCTAACAACATACTTTCAATTTGTTTATTTATTGGATTTCATAGGCTGGTTTCATGGATGAGGATATTTTTTTTGCATATTCCCTCCAATCGTTTCCATATATTGATTTCATTCTGTCTTCAATCTGATGCTTTTCAGAAATCATCATTTCGTTATTATCCAAATCAAGATAACGCTCTGTGATAAAAGCGAAATTGATTACTTTCAACTGCTCGTCGGATAAAGGATACCCTTTTTGAAAACTTTTTCTGATGATTTTTTTATACAAATCATTGTTCTCATTTTTAATGAGCAACAATGCATAAATATGGGCAAGAATCATCTGCTCGATCATTTCAGCATCTTCCGCTATCTGGGATTGTTTGATAAAGTTTTGTATGGCCTCATCTGTTTTTCCGATAATACTGTAATAAGATGCCTTATAAGCATATAACTGCATTAGTGTTCCCGTTGCCTGAGGGTTATTTTTGTATTCAGCTTCAGAGATACGGATTCCTTTATCCAATAATTTAAAGATGTTATCGTCATCTTTAAACTGAAATAAAAAACCTGCATAAATCAAATGGGCAGATGCCCAAAATGAACGGTCACCTGTAGATTGCGTAACCTCCAGCATTTGTTTTCCCCAGTAATGTACTTTTGCCCTATCATTTTCAGCTGCACTTTCTCCTATTTCAAACAGGCATTTTCTGAATTTTACCTGCGGATTATTTGGATTGCCCTGAGTTGCCAGTTCTTTATAGGATCCTGCCGTGTTTTGATCCGGAATGACAATTTGTACCGCAGACATATCTAAATCCGACACCAATTCGGTATGTTTTTCCTTTCCTTTAAAATCAATTGCCAGTATTCCGTAATCATCCGGTAGCAATCCAATTATTTTTTTTAGAAAAATATTGTACTTTTCGTAGTCGGTTACTTTTTTAGGAACTAATCCTATAACTATTAAGTTTTCCTTTTTTGCCTCAAATTTTTTAAAACTTACAAGCAGTTCTGTCAAAAAATCTTTCAGCTTATCCGATTTATTCTTTGGTAACGATTGGAATTCTTCCTTCAGTTTTTCAAAATCCTCCCAGTGCCAATCCGGATGTTTTTCCAGATCCCGTTCAAAAGATGTGAGCCATTCATTTATAAAGTCGGATAAAAATTGGCTTTCATTTTCAAAATCAACAGAAAACAAAAGAAAAGAATCCATACTCTTACCATGTTCCGATGCTTCAATCCGGATAAATCCGCTGACTAAAATAAAATCTTCCTGATTGCATAATAGTTGGAAAAATTTCGCTTTAGGTTTCTTTTCCCTTATACTGGTCCAGAGTTTAGCTATTTTGCTTATACGGACAGCAATAGGATTATGTTCGTTGCTCTGCATTTTTAATTAAGATTTACGATTCCCCCTTTTACATTGGTCATGGCAGCACCGTTAACATTAACAGTCGTGGATTCTATAGCTACTTCTGTTTGTCCGTTCATTCCTATTTTAGGAGCTTTCTCTTCAATAAGTGAATCACTGTTGGTTTTTACAGATGTAGTTCCGGTAATTTCAGCTTCTTTGGTATCTATTTTTACTTTTACATCGCCGCTGATTACAATAGTACCGTCTTTTGTCATTTTGATTTCTGCGCCGCCACAGGTAAATGTGATGCTTGTATCTGCATTGACGGTAGCATTTCCAGCGCCGTCAAATTTCAAATCAACACTGCCTTTATCTGTGAGGTGTACACTTCCTGTATTATCATCCATGTGGAGTTTATTTCCGCTGGCTGTCTGTAATCCTTTAATATAATTGCCGGATCCTCCTTTACCGGCACTGGCTTTACCGTTAAACATGGCGCCAAAGACAAAAGGTCTCTCGGCATTACCGTTATCAAAACCGATAATTACTTCCTCACCAATTTCCGGAATGATGTGCATTCCTTTGCCTTTTCCTGCATAAGGGGTTACCACACGCAGCCAGGGAGTTGTTAATCCTTTCTTTTTCTGCCAAGGGAATTGTACTTTAATCATTCCCTGTGGATTGTCGTTCTCCATCACGGTAGCAGATTGCTCTTCGCAGGTTGGGAATGCATCTTCATCGAAGAAAGGGGAGATAAAGATGTCCGGGATGCCCAAAAATTCGTTGTAATATTCATTACCGTCATGAAAATGATTTATTTCTATAATACGATAGGTTTCCATGGCTTTAGCATTGATGTCTGAGATTTCTGCTCTTCCTCCAATTTTTAATTTTGGATCACGACTTCTTCCTCTTACCTGCATCAGATGTTCCCGGCTTTCTTTTTGGCGAAGCACCATTTCTTTCAGGTCTCTCTCTACATTTTGCTGTGAGGTGGCGTTAAACAGCATTTCTGCTTTTTTCTTGAACACTTCTTTGGAAGCATTTACAGCTATCGTTTGAAAACCGTTTTCTTTGTACTGGGCTTTTACCGAATCAGAATCTTTTTCTTTTACTTCTGCCGAAATACTGTCATATGCCATGTATTTGAAAGCCTGCGGTTTGATCATGATTTCAAATTCTATATCGATAAGATCTATATTTTCGTCCAGCTTTATCTGTGGCTGCAGCTTGTTTCCGAATACGAGATTTTTCCCGTCATAATAAAAGTACTCTCCGTAACGGTGTGCCAGGCGCTTGATAAACTGGTAATCTGACTCTTTATACTGTACAGTATAAGGAATGGGATATTGCGTATTAAGCTGTTCGGCTTTTATTTTGGCTTCCGTAGGATATTCAGCGGTAGCTTCAGCAATAATCGCGTCTAAAGTTTTGTTCTCGTAACTTTGGCAGTCTTTGCCATTTTCCAGTAAAATACTGGGTGCATATCCTGTGATATAGAGTTTTCCGTAACCTCCGCCTTCGTCTTTTTTGTTTCGGATATTGGCAATAATTCCTGTAAAAGACTGGCTGACTTCTCCAAAACGGTGAAAATTAATGGTTACGTTTTTCCCAAGAAGTTTTTTTGAATTTTCCATCACATAGCCTTCAAAACTATCCAAGGAATCGTCTGGTGTAATTATAGTGAAGGTATCGTGGTCATTTGTAAGTTGATGAAGCTCGACTACATAACTGTTTTTGGCTAAAAATTCTTTCCTGTCTATCGTGAGTGTACAATACACCAGCGGACTATCTTTTTCAGTAAGAAAGTCTTTGAATGTTTTTTTAGACATATACTCCTTAATACCGCTGGGCTGATTGGCTTTTCCAACAGAAGGATCGCTCAAAGGTTTTTTATCAGATGAAAGGCTTTTAGCCGCTTTTTTGACTGTATCTTTATTTTCAGCTATCTTATTGACAGCAGGGTTGTTTACTTTTTCGGAAACTATGCCTGTAATTTTGTTTTCGGCTGCAGTTATTCCCTGCTGTTTTAATCCTTCTAAATCTCCATTAACCGGGTTTTTAGGATTGGTATCTTGTAATGACATAATTCAAGAGATTTGGTTTAATAATTATTCAAAATTGATTTTATAATAATTTCATTTCTATCCGCAAAGACTCTAATTATCTTCTTATATCTTACTTTCTTTTGGAATATACCTCTTACCAAATACAAAAAATGAACAGACATATCCTTAGCATTATAATCAGCATTTCGTGATGATCTGATTCTCAAACTGCTATTATTAACTATAATTAGAAGTCACCAATTGCTATCTCCATTTCTTTTCGTGTGCAGCTCCGTTTACATCAAATGTCTTGGCGATAAGTTGAAATTCTATTTGTAAAGGATCATTATTACTGGAGTTGAAATATTCCACGAAGTTGATGCAGTACGCTTTTTTAAAAGTAAGTACCTGAAGCTTGCTCATGGCGTCTCTCCGATAAAATATAATCTTGCCGTCTTTTGTTTTGTTATGGTCAAGCATCCAGCCAAGCAGTTCCGGGTTTCCGGTACTTTCAATTCTGATGCTGATTTCTCCGCCTTGGGGCATTCCTTGCGGTTTACCTGTATTGTCAATCTGCTGGCTGAAACTGTATTTGCACTCCAATACATTGTAGGTTTTGTCTTCTAATTCTAATTTTGCTAAAAAGGACATATTTGTATTTTTTTTGAGTTGATAAATTTTTTATATAGTCACTTTATTTATTAAAAATCAGTGTTTTTTTTGTCTTCAAATGAAAAATAAAATCCGGTGTTTTGTATTGACGCATACCAGACGTTGTTTTCGTTGTATTATTTTTTTATTTCAAAAACTTCAGGTATTGTTTATTAAGTTCCCGGTAACTTAATTTACTTTAGTTGTATGTAATACATTCTTTGTTTTAATTGGTTTGTCGTCTTGATATAATGTACTTTTTGTCTCTGCTTTTTTTCCACCATCCATTATATATTCATGATGCCAGCCTTCTTTTTTCTTGTTTTTAAAAGAACCCTCCCAAATAAGAAAATTGTCTTTATCATAATATTTTATATAACCGGTACCCTGACTGCCTAAATGAGATTTGAAAATTTCTTCTCCTTTTTCTGACAAGACAGTGAAATCATTGATATATTTTCCTTTTTTATCGGTTTCAAAGCTTATGTGAGGTTTTCCCGTAGGGTAAAATTCTTTTTGTATTCCAAGTAAATCATCATAGAAGTAATTTTTATCTTCTACAATCTGTTTTGTTTCATAATCATAAGCCTTAAAGTTTCTTATATCACCATCCTGAGAGTATAATTTCTCTTCATGCAGGATTGGTTGATCAAGCATTTCGGTGTAACTTTTCCATAAACCTACTTTAATCCCATTATTGATTTTACCCTGTTCAAATGACTCATTATTATTGTTGTCATACATCTGAACAAAGCCCTGCTGCTTTACTTGCGGAAGACTATCTATAAACACAGAGTCTTTTTTTTGTTTAAAAGTTATGTCTGTAAAAAAGACAAGTTTTTTTTTATCTGTTTTTTCTTTGCACGATAGAAAAAACAATAGAACTAAAATTGAAATCCTAAACATTTTTAAGGTCTGAAAAATTTAATATTAATATTACTCATTTCTCTGCTTCCTGAAAACCAGTTATCGGCATCGCATCTTTCATCTCCATTTCCTGTTGCTCCTCTTCCTGCTCCTCTGGAACAAAATTCATCATCTTCAAACCATTGTCCTCTGCGTACATTGGTCACTATTTCAACATGAACCCCTCCGAACGCTGCAATGTCTCCTCTTTGCACATCTCCTTTTTTGACGGATTTTAGCTTTTCACCGTTCCATATCTGTTTGGCCGAAAGGTATTTTCCTCCCGACATAATAGAACCATAACCGGCCATATATAATGCTTCGCCAACAAATAAATTGCACGACCATTTTGCATCTGCGCCATAGAAAACTACATAATAGCCAGAATCCCACTTATCATAAGCGTTCTTTAAATTAGAGTAGTCAGAATCACGTACTTTTCTATCAGCTTCTAATCCTGCCAATAACAGCAGATACTTTCGTTGTACAGAAACAAACCAATTGCTGTCATTCCATTTTTTGGCAAAATCATTTGAAGAAGCCGGAAATTTAGGGGGTTTGCGCTTGGCTCCAAACAACGCACTGTTTTTCGTTAAAAAATATCCTTTTCCTTGATAAAAAGCTTTATAACTATCCAAAATAATTTCGTCACCGGCTATTTTCTCAGCTGCTTTGGCTATCTTTTCACTCATACTTATTTCTTAATTAAAAAATAAAAGTCTTTGTACTAAATCATGTTTTAGTACAAAGACCTCAAAGACTTTTTACACCCATTCGTTTTCGTAAACTCCAGTTCCCATTTCAATTTTTCTGGCTGAAATAGTAAATGTTTCAGTTAATGGGGTTTTACCTGTAGAGTCGAAGTTTTCTTTGTGTTTAACCAAATAGCCTTCAGTGAATTTTAATTCTTTTAACGTAGCGTCACTGTCTCTCTTGAAAAATTTAACGCTTCCGTCTTTACGTTCAAAACTGTTGGTCATCCACTCGAATAATTCGGTAGTGCCTGTACCTTCAATAGTTACATCAATTTTACCTCCTCTTGTTACGGTAGAAGGACGTCCTGTTGCGTCAGTTTCCTGAAACAAACCATAGTTTACATTCAATACATTAAATTCTTTTCCGCCAACGTTTAATTTTGCTTTAAATGACATAATAAAATATTTAAAAATTAATAAATAGAAATATACTGTCCTTCTTCGTGATACTTTATGTATTCACTTTAGAAAAAATATAAACCAAGGAATTAGTACGGGTAAATCCGTACTGGTACAGCTAAGAAGAAATGCTGATTAAAAATCAGCTGCTGTACACTTCAAAAAAAATCAATTCAAAAATCATAGTCAAAAAAATTAAGGTTAAATAAATAATATACCAGATTATAAAAATACATTACAATTGTAAGAATTTTATTTCAAAAATGAAAATATTTTTTGTAGTATTTTTCTTTAAATGAATAAAAATCTAAAATGAGAATGTTGAAAATCTATGTTTTTAACTGATTGATTATTAGTAGAAACTGTTTTTTTTTTATAAAGGAGGAACTTGTTTTTTATAAGAATATCATCAATATAGTATTGGTGTCTGATGAAACGCTAAAATTTATTCTTGAAAGTTTTAGAATTGATTTAAAAGTAGTTGTTTACCATGTCTTTTTCCGTTTCATAAACTTTATTTCATAATAAGTCAAGGTAACTTTAATTAATCTTGTTTACCCTTTTTTATGGATAGAAATATTCTATTTATTTTTTTTCAATGGATTTTGAGTTGCTTAATTCAATTCGTTTTCTATTAACAGTAATTCTTAAATAAATAGGAAGTAAACCTTTTTTTGTCTCTTTCATACTTTTAGTATAAAATAGAATTAAGATTTTGTTTTTTCATTTTGGTAACCTTTAGTATTGAACAGTTTAAACAGTTTTGCATTTTTTTGCAAGATGTTCATTCTTTGAACTGCTTGTGTTTACTGGTACTCGGAAGAAATTCGGTTACCCTGTTTTTGAATTTTTTAGGGTAACCGATTTTTGTACCTTTCCATTAACGATTTTTTGAATAATCTGAAGGATTGAAAAAACAAAAAAGCCTGTAAATCATAAGATTTACAGGCTTTTGCTTCAAAATGAAATTGTTTCAGTGGAGTCGGAGAGAATCGAACTCTCGTCCAAACAAGCAATCAAAAGGCTTTCTACATGCTTAGTTTTCACTTAAATTTTCGACCGAAAGCAAGGTTGAAAACTACCACTCTCAGCTTAGCTTTATCAGTGTCAAAGAGGATTTAAAGCGTTACCTCTTCTAGGTTTACTTTTACGGTTCTCCTAAACCAACCGCCATAAACCAAGGCTTTTGAGGAGAATCTAGCTTTCCCACCTTGTGGGAACCAGGCAAATCGTACTATAATTCGGATTAAGCAGCTAAAGCGTAAGTATTTTCGCCGTTTAAAGTTTATATAGCAGATATTTACGAGCCTACCATACTTGGCTCGGCATGCTTACCAGTCAATTCCACTCGCTGTCAAAACCAGTCGACCCCAGTAATTTTTCACAAAATTATTAAATTAAATCGCAAATCCTATACCAAAATTTACTTTATTCCATTAAATTGTCTCCTTTTTTTCTAATATGGAAAGGATAATCTCCAAATAATCCGGTTGCCAGTTTTAAATAATAGGCTTTTCTAGTGTATTTGTTGGAAAGTGCAATTAAAGTAGCTTTTTCTTTTCTTAGCGTAATATATGCTGAGGTATTGCCATGCCACCAGCCGTTGTGATAAAACATTTTTTTATCATCTTCCCATTCTAAAAGCCTAATACCTAAACCATAATTTCTTTTTCCTCTTGCTTCATAACTATAGCCTTTGTATACTTCTTTTAATAGTTTTTTGTTTAAAAATGTAGGGCTGTACGTAGCTAAGTCAAACTTTAATAAATCTCTTGCTGTAGAATAAATGTTTTTATCGCCATAGATATCGTCCAAATGATTTAGAGGATATTTGATGTAATTTCCTTTGTAGGAATTACTTGCCGTGTCAGCATGTTTGGTTATGTCAAAAACATAGGTGTTTTTCATGTCAAGAGGCTCAAAAATTAATTTTTTCATCGCTGTACGATAATCCAATTTTGTGATTTTCTCTATAATCAATGCTAAAATGGCATAATTGGTATTACAATAGCTAAAACGGGTATCTGGTTTAAATTCTAATTGGATTTTAGCATTGTTCAGTATAGAGATTATATCAGAATTATGAAGTGTATTATGTCTGTCCCAGGCTCCTTTGTCTTCAATAAAATAGCTGTAATTACGCAAACCGCTGCGGTGATTTAGCAGCATTCTTATGGTGATATCTTCATACGGAAATTCCGGTAACAGTGTTTTTACTTTTGCATCTAAATTTAATTGTTTGGAATCAATCATTAAAAGTACTGCCGAAGCTGTTAAAACTTTACTTACAGAAGCTATGTGGAGGGGAGTGTCTGCATTAACAGGTTCCTTTTTCTCAAAATTGCTCATGCCGCTGTAACGCTCATAAAGAATTTTACCGTTTTGCGCTACCAGTACAGCTCCGGAATAATCGTTGCTGAAAAACTCTTTTTTATATAAATAGTCCATACTGTCTTGAACCATTTGCTTTTTTGCAGAAGCTATTTCGGGTAAATTTTCACCATAAGGCTGCATGGCATATATTTTACCTACTTTATGTTCTTCTTTACTCTTTTTTATCTCTTTTTTTTCGGAACACGAAAAGAAGAAGCTTGATGCTCCTATAATAATTATATATTTTGTGAATTTTTGTAATGTCATGTGGGTGATAATTGGGTCACAAATATAAAGAAACAAAAATATTGAAACTTCAAAAATGTGTTTTTTTCAACTTGTCATATGCAGATTATAGGTTATATTTGCAACAATTTTAAGAGGAATAGTTATTATTTCCAACCAATCAAACCTTTTTGTTAAATGAAATTCGGAATTATTAAAGAAAGAAAAACCCCGCCAGACAGGAGAGTGGTTTTTACACCGGAAGAACTTTTACGAGTTAGAGAAATTTATCCGCAGGCAAACTTTGAAGTAGAATCATCAGATATTAGAGTATTTAAAGATGAGGAATATGCTGATTTGGGCATTGAAATAGATACTGATTTGAATGATTGCGATGTTTTAATAGGAGTGAAAGAAGTTCCTGTTGACGCATTAATTCCAGATAAAACGTATTTCTTTTTTTCGCATACTATTAAAAAACAGCCTTATAACCGTAAATTGTTAGTGGCCTGTCTGGAAAAAAACATCCGATTGATTGATCATGAAACCATTGTGGATGCAAAAGGCAGACGCTTGATTGGTTTTGGCCGTTATGCAGGAATTGTGGGTGCTTATAACGGGATCCGCGCTTTTGGATTAAAGTATGATTTATTCAATTTAGCTAAAGCAGAGACGTTAAAAGACCAGGCTCAATTAATTGAACGTTTGCGTCGTTTGGTATTGCCTCCAATAAAGATTGTTCTGACCGGACATGGAAAAGTAGGTATGGGGGCTAAAGAAATGCTTGATGCGATGAAAATTAAGCAAGTAAGTGTGGAAGATTATTTGACTAAAACGTATGATAAACCAGTTTATACTCAAATTGATGTTTTAGATTACAATAAACGTAAAGATGGTCAGGTTTTAGATAACAGTGATTTTTATAAAAACCCTCAGGAGTATATTTCGGATTTTGAGCGTTTCACTAAAGTGACAGATATTTTTATGGCCGGACATTTCTTTGGGAATGGTTCACCTTATATCTTAACAAAAGAAATGCTGAAAGCTCCTGACAATAAAATAAAGGTTGTTGCTGATATTTCCTGTGATGTTGACGGGCCAGTGGCTTGTACACTAAGAGCTTCAACTATTGCAGAACCTATTTATGGCTATTTACCTGGCGAACACAGAGAAATTCATTTTGAAGATCCAAGAGCGATAGCGGTAATGGCTGTTGATAATTTGCCTTGTGAATTGCCTAAAGATGCAAGTGAAGGTTTTGGCGAAATGTTCTTGAAAAATGTTATACCTGCATTTTATAATAATGATGCCGATGGTATCTTGGCAAGAGCCACTATCTGTGAAAACGGACAACTGACCGAAAAATTCAAATATCTGCAGGATTACGTTGATGGAAAAGAATAATTTTTTACTTTTCTGAAAAAAACAAAAAATAAAAATAATGGAAAATAAAGAAACATACTTAGTATTGACAAATTCTGCTAAGGAATTTTTAAAAGAAAGTGCAAAATGGTCTAAGTTTTTAGCTATTGTGGGTTTTGTAGGTATAGGGCTTATGGTTGTTATGGGGTTGTTTATGGGGACACTTTTTTCATCATTACCTAATACTGGAACTTTACCAATTCCCGGAGCTTTTTTTTCTCTGATTTATTTAGTTTTTGCAGTAATTTATTTTTTCCCGATTTTTTATTTATACAAATATGCTGAGCATACCAGGAAAGCTATTGATAGTAATGATTCAGAAGTGCTGCAAAATGCATTTGAAAAATTAAAATCCCATCATAAATTTTTAGGGGTTACAGCTTTGGTTGTTTTGTCTATATATGCTTTGGGGATATTGTTGGCTTTATTCGGAGGAATAATGGCAGTTGCAGGTATTTAATAATCCGATATATTATAATAATAAGGTCTGGCTTTGGTCAGGCCTTTTTTATATATGTCTGCAGGTAAATGATATGATCATTATGACAAGATTTAAAATGCCAAAGAATTTTAATAGTGACAGCTGATTTTTGTTTTTAGAAATAAAATAAACGCCTGCAATTATGAAAAAGAGAATGGCTGTGTAAATTGCGGGAAACATTTTAAACGCATCGATAAATCTACCCTGGAAAATTAATAAGAGGGCTCTTTGAGCACCGCAGCCCAAACACTCAACACCAAACAGTGTTTTACTTATGCAGGGAATTAAATAGTCTTCCATCTAATTTGAGTTTTGTCAATATTACAAAATATAAGGTTAATAAAATTAAACCTTTAAAGTTTATTATTTTTGCAGAAAATTATGTGTAATGTTTGCTAAAGGAGATAAAGTATCAGTCTTGGACGATAATATTAACGGAATCGTTTTGAAAGTTTCAAATAATCAGGTGACTGTTGAAACCGAAGATGGTTTTGAATTGGTTTTTTCTGAAAAAGAGTTGATATTGATTGAACCTTCAACGGAATTGGATTTTTCAAAGGCCAATTTTTCTGCCATAAAAAAAGAAAAAGAAACTCCTAAACCAAGAAGTTTTGTAAAGGAAAAAAAATCACGCAAAGATGAAATGGTTTTAGAAGTTGACCTGCATATTGAAAAGCTGGTATCCAATGCAAAAGGCATGAATAATTATGATATTTTGAATATCCAGACAGAAACTGCCAAACGCCAGATTGATTTTGCCATTAGAAACCGTATCCAAAAAGTAGTGCTCATTCACGGTGTAGGTGAGGGAGTACTTAAGGCAGAACTTGATTTCTTATTAAACCGATATGATAATATCAGCTTTCAGGAAGCAAGCTTTCAGAAATATGGTTTTGGCGCTACCGAAGTGTATATCAACCAGAAAAACTTCTTATGATTAATTGATGATTTCTCCAAAAGTATAATCACCTTCAGGAGCAGGACTGTATGTTAAAACTCCTTTTTTGAATGTTGTCTTTCTTAATTTAATTACATGGCGGTAAGTTGTAGTTGTTTGCTGTTCAGTTTCCACCACAATTATTCCACTTACACCAGTTACGCCATCCTGTGCCACCCATTCCTCGGTTAATGTTGGTGATGATGGTGGAATAGCCTGACAGAAATAACTGCTGTTCAAATTGCCGTTGTAAACTCTGTAAGTCACTTTGTTTACAGCCCCGATTAATGCTGTTTTGGTTCCTACAGTCTGATGCTGATATAGCGTTGGATCAATGTCTAATAATAAAGCATTGTTGTTGTTGTATTTAAAAATCAGATTGTTGCCGGCACAGTCCTGCATCACGGCGGCAGTATAATCAAATTTTAAGTCAACTACATCAGTTCTGTAACTGCCGAATTCATAACTGTCATAAACAATTTCTTTTCCGGGAGCATTGAAAGTGATGTTTTTAAAAGTGATTTTATGATTGTAACCTACTGTTTTATTTGGGTCGTTCGTATCAGGGATTTTAGTAGTAATAATTTCGATGGTTCCTCCTGTAACGTTCCATTCTTCTGTAACTGTCAGGGTAGGAGTGTCACATATATTGGAAGCATTGGTTGCAGCGCTGAATTTTTTATAAACTACAGAATTTGATGAGTTGACAGTCAGGTTTTGAGTACCTTCTTCATTTGGGAAACTGCTTTCCGGAGTAGAAAAAACCAGTGCCTCTTTATCATTTATTTTATATAAAACATTTGTTGAACTACATTTTTGAACGGTAGCATTTGTGAAATTGAAAGTATCTTCGATAATATCTCCATCATCACAAGAAGTTAGAATCAATAAGCTTATTAAGGCAGTCCAAAAGTGTTTCATACAATATAATTTTAAACAAAAATACGATTTTAAAATTTTAATCAAAGTTATTATTATATTTGGCAACTAACCAAATTATCTATGAATTCAAAAATAACAAAAACAAATTACCCTGCACTTTATACATTGGTAACAGTGTTTTTTTTCTGGGGTTTTATTGCTGCTGGAAACAGTATTTTTATTCCGTTTTGTAAAAATTTCTTTTCTTTAGACCAATTTCAGTCGCAGCTTATCGATTTTGCATTTTATACCGCTTATTATATAGGTGCACTTTTACTTTTTGCCATGGGCAACTCCAGAGGTAAAGATATTGTAGGAACATGGGGGCATAAGAAAAGTATTGTTTATGGATTGCTTTTTTCTGCATTAGGAGCGGGAGCTATGATTGTAGCTGTAGAAGCCGGTGTTTATGAAGGAATGTTGGTTGGTTTATTTATAGTGGCATTAGGCTTTTCATTGCAGCAGACAGCCGCAAATCCATTTGCAATCCTGTTAGGTGATCCTAAAACTGGTGCCAGCCGTGTAAATCTTGGTGGCGGTATTAACTCTTTTGGAACAACAATTGGTCCTATTATAGTAGCTTTAGCATTATTTGGTACGACTGCATCGGTTTCAGATGATCAAATCAAACATCTTGAATTAAGTAAAGTTATCTTTCTATACGTTTGCGTTGGATTGTTATTCATAGGTTCTGCGGCCATGTTTTATTTTTCTAAAAAAGTACCATCAGGTATTTCTGATGAACCTATGGAAAAAGCAAACAAAGCTTTAACAACTTTGATAGTTATGACAATACTGCTTGCAGCTTGTTTTACACCTATTTTCAAATCATATCAAACAGATGTTGCCAATTTTTCCCCTGAACAGTTATTGGATTTGAACAGCTACAGAATGAATTGGCTGTTTGGTGCTTTAGCTGTCGTGTTAGGTGGTATTTTCTTCTCATATTCATCTGCCAAAAAGAACTCTGAAGGCTGGGGAGCTATGCAGTATCCGCAATTAGTTTTGGGGATGCTGGCAATCTTTGTTTATGTAGGTGTTGAGGTTGCTATAGGAAGTAATTTAGGAGAGCTTTTAAAATTACCTGAATTTGGAGGATTACAATCCTCAGATATTGCACCATATATTTCTATGTACTGGGGTAGTTTGATGATTGGCCGTTGGGCAGGAGCCATTAGTGTTTTTCATTTAAAAGACAGTCAGAAAACGTTGGCATTAATAATTGTACCTCTTATTGCTTTTGGGATAATTCTTGGAGTGAACATTTTGTCCGGAAAAGACATGACACCTTTGTATTACTACGTTTTGTGTGTATTGATTCAAATTGGTGCGATGTTTTTATCAAAAGACAAACCGGCACGTACCTTAATGATATTTGGTCTTTTTGGTCTAAGTGCAATGATAGTTGGATTGTTTTCGACAGGGACAGTTGCAATTTATGCATTTCTAGCTGGCGGTCTGGCTTGTAGTATCATGTGGCCGGCGATTTTTAGTTTATCGATTATTGGTTTAGGAAAATATACATCGCAAGGATCTGCATTTTTGATCATGATGATTCTGGGAGGAGGAATTATTCCGCCTATTCAAGGAAAAATTTCGGATATCATCGGAATTCACCAATCATATGTTGTTGGTGTGGTTTGTTTTGCATATCTGACATTATTTGCAGTTTTGGTTAAAGGAATCCTGAAAAAACAGAATATCGATGTTGATGCTATTGAAACTGAAGGCAGTCATTAAGAAAATCTTAAATAAATATTAATATCTAAATCAGGATAAAAGGAATTAAGTACTTTTATCCTGATTTTGTATTAATATGAAAAAATATTACTTCTTATTTTATCTAATAACTTTTTCTGTAGTAGCGCAATCCACAAAAGAAATCTACAATCAAAGTACTAAAGCGTATCAGGAGAAGGATTATGGTACTTTTTTAAAACTGACACAAAAATTAGACAGTATAAGACCGTCACATCCTGCTTTTACATACAATTTAGCCTGTGCATACGCTTTGAATAATCAATCTGATAAAGCTTTTGAAGTACTGGAAAGGTGCTTGCTTATTAATAATACTATTTCTTTTGAAACTGAAAAGGATTTAGAAAGTTTAAAGCAAAATCCTAAGTATGAATCATTATTGTATTTAAAATCCAGATTGGATAAACCACTTAATACATCGAGAAAAGTTGTTAGTCTGTCTGAAAAAGATTTACATCCGGAAGGCTTAACTTTTTTGCAGAATACAAAAACCTGGTTGGCTGCAAGTATCCATAAAAGAAAGATTGTCACTTTTGATGCTGAAACAGGTAAATGTTCCGATTGGTTTACTGATAATTCTTTGTTGGCTGTTCTGGCCTTGAAAGCTGATGCAAAAGAAAAAACACTTTGGGTTGCAACATCAGCTATGCCGGAGATGGAAGGATATAATTCTTCATTTCAAGGGAAGTCGGAAGTTTTACAAATAGATATCAAAACTAAAAAAATTCTGCAGCGGATTTCAATTGAAGGGAACCATGTTTTGGGAGATATTTTGATTGCAAAATCGGGCAGTATTTATGTGTCCGATAGTGGTGAGCCTACCATTCATAAAGTCGGGAATGGTAAACTTATTCCTTGGTTAAATCTAAAGAGTGAAGCTTTTAATTTGCAGGGAATAACAATAGATGATGATCAAAAAACTATTTATATAGCCGATTATTTAAAAGGGATATTGAAAATTGATGTTGATAATCCAGATAAAAGAAGCTGGCTTGCTTATCCAATTGAAGCAACATTAAAAGGTGTTGATGGTTTGCAGTTTTATAATAATTCATTAATTGCAATACAAAACGGAGTTAAACCTATCCGGATTGTTCAGATTTATTTAGATAAAAATAAAGAAACTTTAGACTTCAAACTTCATGATCATAACCGCCCCGAATTTAACGAACCAACTTTAGGTGTAGTTGTTGATGATTCTTTCTGTTTTTTTGCCAATGCTCCATGGAATGCTTATGACAAAGAAGGAAACTTGAATCTGGAAAAAATAAATAACCCCGAACTTTTCATAAACTATTTAAAATAATGGCTTTTAACAAATATTTTTTATCTGCATTTACTGCATTCTTTATATGGGGATTTTTTAGTCTGGCTTTAAAACCGCTGCACGATTACGCCTCTTTGGATATTTTATTTTACCGTGTTTTTTATGCCACGGTTCTATTATTGATTATCAATTTGTTTTTCAGAAAAGAAAAACTGAAAAAGGATGTTGCTTTCTTCAGGACTTTTGAAAAGCAGGAAAAGAGGAAAACAATATTTTTAACCATACTGGGTGGATTTTTATTGGTAATCAATTGGTTCTTATTCATGTATTGTGTCAATCATATAAGTATTCAGTCAGCTTCTTTTGCTTATTTAATCTGTCCTATTATCACAACAGTTTTAGCTTATTTTATTTTAAAAGAGCACTTGACCAAATGGCAGTGGACAGCAGTGGGTTTATTTATATTCAGTTGCTCTATTTTGTCTTATGGACATGTGAAAGATCTAATGTATTCACTTGTAATTGCAACAACCTTTGCTTTATATCTTATAAGTCAGAGAAAGAATAACCAGTTTGACCGGTTTGTGGTTTTAACGGTTCAATTATCCATAGCCTCTTTGGTTTTACTGCCTTTTTACCCATTTTATAAAGAGGCAACCCCAACAGCTTCTTTATTCTGGATATTAATGACTTTAATTGTGGTTCTTTTTACAATCATTCCATTGTTTTTGAATCTTTTTGCCCTCAAAGGGGTTAACTCTGCCACTGTAGGGGTTTTGATGTACACAAATCCGTTAATCAACTTTTTACTGGCATTATTCTATTTTAATGAAGAAATAAATGTACCTCAGTTAATAGCATATTTTTTGATTTTGGTGGCGATTATTGTTTTTAATGAACGGATTTTGTTAAGGAAAATCAATAATGATGCAAATTGAGTTTAATTCTTAAAAAACTAACTTTATATTTACAAAGAAAATTTTTACAAATGAACAAACAACTTTTAGTTTCAATCCTGTTAATAGGGATGCAGGCAGTGGCACAAAAAAAAGCCGCTGCTGTTATTGAAAAACCGGTTTTAGTCAATTCTATTGAAGGAATTAAAGAATACGGTTTAAAAAACGGCATGAAAGTGCTTTTAATACCTGATGCCAGCCAAAGTAATATGGTTGTAAACATTGTGTATAATGTAGGTTCACGTCATGAAGGCTATGGGGAAAAAGGAATGGCGCACTTACTGGAACACATGCTGTTTAAAAGTACCAAAAAATTAGGGGATATTAAAAAAATGCTGTCTTCAAAAGGAGGAAATGCAAACGGGACAACCTGGTATGACAGAACAAATTATTATGAAGTTTTTCCTTCATCAGATGAAAATTTAAGATGGAGTCTTGAAATGGAAGCTGACAGAATGATCAACGCTACCATTTTGCAGGAAGATTTGGATAAAGAATTTTCGGTAGTAAGAAACGAATTTGAAATCGGCGAAAACTACCCTGAGGGAGTTTTGTCTGAACGATTGGCTTCTACTGCATTTTTATGGCACAATTACGGGAACAGCACCATTGGCTCTAAAGAAGATATTGAAAGAGTTAAAGCTAAAACGTTACGTGTTTTTTATGAAAAATATTATCAGCCTGATAATGCCACATTAATAATAGGTGGAAAGTTTGATTCTAATAAAGCGTTGGAATACATTGGTAAGTATTTTGCAACTATTAAAAAGCCAACACGTGTATTAGAAAAAACCTATACAGTTGAACCTGCTCAGGACGGTGAACGTTATGTTGAACTAAAACGAAGCGGCGATGTTCAGTCGATTCAGGCACTTTATCATACTGCTCCGTATTCTCATAAGGATTTTGCTGTAATCGATGCGCTTACAGAAATCCTAACTGCTGATCCTTCCGGTTATTTGTATAAAGCTTTGGTTGAAACACAAAAAGCGTCAAGTATGTATGCATATCAGCCTAATGTAAGAGATGCAAGTTATGTGTTATTCAATGTTACAGTTCCTAAAGATAAAAGTCTTGAAGATGCTAAAAAGATATTTTTAACTGAATTGGACAACATCAAAAACAAAACATTTACACAGGCAGATGTTGACAGAGCCAAATCAAAACTTTTAAAATCTATTGAGAATACAAAGAACAATACCATCAACTTTGTAATTTCACTTACTGAAATTGTAGGTGCAGGGGATTATAGATTGAATTTTTTATATAGAGACGCAATCGAAAAACTTACTTTGGAAGATGTAAATGCAGCGGCAAAAAAATATTTCCTGACAAACAACCGTACTTATGGAGTTTTTATTCCTTCAAAAGATGAGGAAAGAGTAAAACCGGTTGAAATTTCGGATAACAATATTGTTGCTCTGACGCAAGCCTACAAAGGAAAAGCTACAGTAGAAGATACACAGGAATTTGAGACTTCAATTGCTAATATCAAGAATAATTTAATCGAATATAAATTATCAAACGGTTTGAAGTATGCCGTATTGAAAAAGCCAATTAAAGGAAAGAAGGTTGTTGCCAATTTTAAATTCCCTGTTGGAAATGAGAAAGATTTAGCTAACAAATCGGATATTGCATATATTGTTGGTAAAATGCTGAAATCTGGTACAACAACTAAAACCAAAGAACAGATACAGGATGCTTTGGACAAAATGAAAGCTGATATTTCATTCTCTTTTCAGGGTCAGGCCTTAACTGTACGTGTTTCTACTTATGAGGAGTTTGTGACACCAACTTTTGAATTGCTTCAGGATTTATTAACCAATTCTGTTTTCCCTGAATCAGAAATTACAAAGTTAATTACTGAAGAAAAAACGAACCTTGAAGCATTTAAAAATGATCCTCAGTTTATTGCTTTTGACGAAGCTGACAGAAGATCAAAGAAATATTCAAAAGAGCATATTTATTATAAAGCAGCTCCGGATGAAAAAATGGCTTCTTTAAGCGCTATAAAAAAAGAGCAATTGGTTGATTTTCATAAAAACTTTTTGGGTTCAAACAATGGACATGGTACCGTTGTTGGAAACTTAAATGACTCTGAGATTTCAAATCTTGTAACTAAAACTTTTGGAAACTGGAACTCAAAAGTAGCCTATGAAAAAGTACAACCGGTTTATTTTGAAACGCCTAAAACAAACGATAAAATTATCACGCCGGACAAAGAAAATGCGGCTGTTGCATCAAAAATTTCATTTAAAATGAATGTTGATAATCCTGATTATCCAGCAATGGTTATTGCTAATGAAATGCTTGGAAGTGGTGGTTTTATGACGTCTAGAATACCGGTTCGTTTAAGAGAAAAAGAAGGGATTTCATATGGAGCAGGATCGTACATGACAATTCCAACAGATAATGATGTAGCGTTTTTAGCATTCTATGCCTTTTTCAATCCAACAAAATTGGCAAAAGTTGAGGATGCCATGACAGATGAAATTAAAAAAGTAATCACTACAAATGGATTCACTGCGGCTGAGTTGAAAGCAGCTATTGTAAGTTGGAAGAATGACAGGAAAATAGCTCTTGGAGTTGATAATTATCTTATAAATATTATCAATGACAAACTTAATTTCGGAACCCCATTGGAAAATTATGATGCTTTGGAAGCAAAAGTTGAACAATTAACACCTGAGCAAATAAATAATGTAATTAAAAAGTACATATCATTAGATAAAGCAACTTTTATTTACGCCGGGGATTTTAATAAAAAATCGTAAATCCGTTTACGGAATATTATTTAATAAAACAGTTGCAGACGAAATTCTGCAACTGTTTTTTGTTTCAAGAAGTGGCTGTTTTTTTTTTTTTTTAGTGTCATGAGATGGAATGGCCTGATGTTGTTTTAAATGGAAAAAAATGAGCATAATTTGTTGTGTTTATAACTTTTCCTGATTTCATTCCCGTTTAGATGAAGTGTTTTATAGATGAAATACACTGTATTGTTATTCTTCACTTAACTGTGATTTTTTGTGATTTTTTGTAAGTTTAAACTTTATAAATTTGGCACTTCATTAAACAATTTAACCCAACAAATTATGAAAAAAACAAAAATTAGTACTTTGGTGCTAGGATTAGCTGCATTTGGAGCTATGGTTTCATGTTCAAAGGACAATGAGACATCAGCACCTGATGCAACAATTATTGAACAAGGAAAAGGTATTGAAACAGAATGTAGCTATGTTGATTCTTATTGGCCATCAACAGCGGTTTTATCTACCACTTTATCTTCAGGAGCAGGTACATCTTCAGATGTTACTTTAATGACAAATCAAAACACAGCAATCAAAACTTTTTGGAGAGGTAGCTCTGTAGCAGCACCTACATTTAGATTTGTTCAAAACGGAACCAATTGGAGTTCAACTTACAATGCGATTTCATATAGTACTGGAAGAATTTATTATGGTGAAGGTATTTTTAGAGATGCGAAATCCAAAGATGCTTCAAACTTAATTAATGTAATGATTTTAGCTCATGAATATGGTCACCAATTGCAATATGCTTTTGGGTTGCCATCTAAAAAGGAATCTACAGCTAGACCAAACGAATTAGAAGCTGATGGTATGGCTGGATATTATTTAAGAAGAGGATATGGAAAATCTACGTTCTCGTCTATCGCAACTGCCTATGAATTTGCTGCCGCTATTGGAGATTATAACACTACTAGTTCTGGTCACCATGGAACGCCACCACAACGTCGTTCTGCAGTTCGTTTAGGTTTCTTGTTAGCTGATCCAGCTAATGCAAAATTGACAGCTACACAATTTGATTATAATTTCTTCTATTATTATGATGGAGTTTTGGCAGGAACTTACCGTTTAGCTAAACCGGAAGGAATATCAGAAGCTACTCATAACTATATCATGTCACACATGGAAGAGTTAAGAAGAATTCAATCCGGACAAATGTCTGATGAAGAATACTTCAACTTAGACTAGTTCATCTGCTTTTAATAAATTATAAGTTTTTTAAGCCACCCTGAAGGGTGGCTTTTTTTATGTAAACTAATTTTTTCTTGTCATTTTGTCATATAGAATTCCATATAAACTGACAATTTATACTGAAATTCTCCTTGGCATAATCCTTGTAATTTTGCAAACCGTGTGAATAACACTGCTCACTCGTAGAGGAGTAATCAAAAAATGAACAAAAAGGAGAATAATATTATGAGTAAAATTATTGGAATCGATTTAGGAACAACTAACTCTTGTGTGGCTGTTATGGAAGGTGGAGAACCTGTAGTAATAGCTAATGCAGAAGGTAGAAGAACGACACCATCTGTGATTGCTTTCGTAGAAGGTGGAGAAATTAAAGTAGGAGATGCTGCAAAGCGTCAGGCAGTGACTAACCCAACTAAAACTATTGCTTCAATTAAGCGTTTTATGGGTAATAAGTATACAGAAAGTGCTAAAGAAGCATCAACTGTTGCTTACAAAGTGGTAAAAGGTGACAACGATACACCTCGTGTGGATATCGACGGACGTTTGTACACACCACAGGAATTGTCTGCAATGACACTTCAAAAAATGAAAAAAACTGCTGAAGACTATTTAGGTCATGCAGTAACGGAAGCGGTTATTACGGTACCGGCTTATTTTAACGATGCACAGCGCCAGGCGACTAAAGAAGCCGGTGAAATTGCAGGTCTTAAAGTAATGCGTATTATTAATGAGCCTACAGCGGCAGCATTAGCTTACGGATTGGATAAAGCAGCGCATGATAAAAAAATTGCTGTTTATGACTTAGGTGGTGGTACTTTTGATATCTCTATCCTGGAATTAGGTGACGGAGTATTTGAGGTATTGTCTACAAATGGTGATACACACTTAGGAGGTGATGATTTTGACCAGGTAATTATCGATTGGCTGGCAAATGAATTCCAAAGTGCAGAAGGTTTAGATTTGCGTAAGGATCCAATGGCTTTACAACGTTTGAAAGAAGCTGCTGAAAAAGCTAAAATTGAATTGTCTTCATCAACTCAAACTGAAATCAACTTACCGTATATCACGGCTACTGCTACAGGACCTAAGCACTTAGTGCAAACGTTGACCCGTGCTAAATTTGAACAATTGGCAGATACTTTGGTAAAACGTTCAATGGATCCGGTTGCTAAAGCGTTAAAAGATGCTGGTTTGTCAACTTCAGATATTGATGAAGTAATCTTAGTTGGTGGTTCTACACGTATCCCTGTAATTCAGGAGCAAGTAGAAAAATTCTTTGGTAAAAAACCATCAAAAGGAGTTAATCCTGACGAAGTTGTAGCTATTGGTGCTGCAATTCAAGGTGGTGTATTAACGGGAGATGTGAAAGATGTATTGTTATTGGATGTTACACCGCTTTCATTAGGTATTGAAACTATGGGAAGTGTAATGACTAAATTAATCGAGTCTAACACAACAATCCCAACAAAAAAATCACAGGTTTTCTCTACTGCTGTAGATAACCAGCCTTCGGTTGAAATCCACGTGCTGCAAGGTGAAAGACCAATGGCAGGTGACAACAAGACCATCGGACGTTTCCACCTGGACGGAATTCCGCCTGCACCAAGAGGTGTACCTCAAATTGAAGTTATCTTTGATATCGACGCAAATGGTATCATTCATGTAACTGCAGTTGATAAAGGAACTGGAAAATCACATGATATCCGTATCGAAGCTTCTTCAGGATTGACTCCGGAAGAAATCGAAAAAATGAAAAAAGAAGCTGAATTAAATGCTGAAGCTGATAAAATTGCTATGGAAAAAGCTTCTAAATTAAACGAGGCTGACAGTATGATTTTCCAAACTGAAAAGCAATTGACTGAGTTTGGTGATAAATTATCTGAAGGTAATAAAGCAGCGATTGAAGCAGCTTTAAATGAGTTGAAAGCAGCTTATGAAACAAAAGAGATTGCTGCTATCACACCTGCTTTAGATAAAATCAATGAAGCTTGGAAAAACGCTTCAGAAGAAATGTATAAAGCACAATCTGAAGGTCAGGCACAACAAGCACAACCTCAGGCTGATAACAATGGTGATTCAACTCAGGATGTTGAGTTTGAAGAAGTGAAATAAGCAGAGAACCAATTTTGTAAAAAATTGCATGAATCGCTTATGCTGAGTGACATGTTGAGCTTGTCGAAATACTTGTCGAAGCATCTTTAATAAATAAAAAACCGGGAATTTTAACGTTCCCGGTTTTTTTATTTTTTTTCTGTTTGTAGTTTCTTATTTGAAAATAAAAGACGAAAATTATTTAAGTGATACCTTTTCCTGTAATTCTTTTTCTTCTTCAAAAAGGAGTTTTATATTTTCGTATGAATTTTTTAAAGCTTCTTTAATCTCTTCCGGATTTAACCATGCTACTTTTTCAATTCCCTCATCTTCCTGAGCAATCAATTCACCTTTAAAATCAGAATGCATTTCATACCATTGGGTAATTTTAAGTCGGTATTTGCCATTACGGCGGAATACATGATAGGTTTTCTGAAGTTTATTAGTGATTTTGAGTTTGTTTACACCGGTTTCTTCTTCAACTTCTCTTATGGCGGTATCTTCCATGGCTTCTCCTTTGTCCATGCCGCCTTTAGGCAAATCCCATTTTCCGCCTCTGAAAATAAAAAGAACCTCGCCTTTTTTATTGTAAACCAAGCCGCCACCGGCACGGTTCACTTTGATTTTTGATTTCAAAGTATTCAAAATTTCATTTTCATCAGGATGATACAAATATGCCTTTTGAATTTTATTTTGAAAATAGTTTATGATAAGTTGTTCAATGTCAATGCTTTCAAGTAAGAAAAACTTGAAATCAGTCTCTTTGACAATCTGATTTGTCAAGAAAAGAGGCTTATCGTTTACAAAAACTTTATACATTTGCAGTATGATTTTTAATAAAGACACAGCTAGTAAAACTGCCGAATTGCTTTTACAAATAAATGCAATTAAATTGAATTCTAAAAATCCTTTTACATGGGCTTCAGGTTGGAAATCTCCAATCTACTGTGATAACAGGGTAATTCTTTCATTTCCGGCTATCAGAAATTTTATCAGAGACGAATTTGCAAAAAACATTGAAAAGCAATTTGGTAAGCCGGATGTCATTGCCGGCGTTGCTACCGGAGCTATCGGGGTAGGTGTTCTGGTTGCTCAGGAAATGGGACTGCCTTTTGTTTATGTTCGCCCTGAACCTAAAAAACACGGCCGCATGAACCAGGTTGAAGGTTTTTTGCAGAAAGGACAAAATGTTGTAGTTGTTGAAGATTTGATCAGTACCGGCAACAGCAGTCTTTTAGCGGTAGAGGCTTTACGTAATGAAGGAGCTAATGTTAAAGGTATGGCGGCAATTTTTACGTACGGATTTCCAGTTGCTGAAGAAAATTTCAAAGCAGCTAAAGTTGATTTATATACTTTAAGCAATTATATGAATTTACTGGAGTTGGCGGTAACAAAAGAATATATTACAGAAAATGAAGAGGATTTGCTGAAAGAATGGCGTAAAAATCCTGCAGAATGGAATGTTGAGGTATAATATTTGAAGTGTAAAAAACTTAAATTTAAAATAGTTTAAAATGAATTTAGAAAGTCCAAAAGTTACAGTTGCTAAATCAGCTGCATATATTTTTACTGAATTGTCTCAGGTTAAAAACTTTGAAAAGCTTATGCCTGAAAATATTGCGAAATTTGAAGTAATTGATGAAAATTGTTTCGAATTTGGTTTGAAAGGAATGCCGGAGATCAAATTGGTTAAAAAAGATGCTACGCCAAATACTAAAATTGTCTTAGGTGCTGCCTCAAGTAAACTGCCATTTACATTAACGGCAGACATCAACGAAACTGCTGCTGAGTCTACAGACATTCAATTGTTTTTTGATGGTGAGTTTAACGCTATGATGGCAATGATGATTAAAGGGCCAATATCTAAATTCATTGAAACTTTAGCTCAGAACATGAATAAATTATAATATTCAAAGTTTTATATTTAGTGTTCAGTGTTCATTATATGAGTACTGAACACTTTTTATTTGTATATTTTTGATTACTGTCAGTTCTGTATTGAATACTCCTAGTAAATCATGCTTATTTCTTTTATGCCATAAGAATGGATGCTGTCATCTTCAAGCATGACATCTAATAAGCCATTGGTGTTTACTTTTTGAATAATTCCCATAAATTTTTCATTTTTCGAATTTTCAAAAACTACCGGTTTACCTATTTTGAATAGAAAATCGTGGTATTTCTTCCACAATATCCCGGCATTTTCCGATTTTATACTGGCAACATTTAATTTTATGGCATCAATAATTTTAAACAGTATTTCTTCAGTGTCATATTCAACTCCTGTGATTGCTTTTAAAGACGATGCCTTTGGTAAATTTTCAAAATTCAATTGATTGACATTCAGTCCTATACCAACAATCGATTGAATTTTCCCACTTTCTTTGATGTTGTTTTCTATTAGTATGCCAGCAATTTTCTTGTTTCCTGACATTATGTCGTTTGGCCATTTTATGCTTAAATCAGGAATTTTAAAAGTTTTTAACGCTTCAATTATAGAAATTGCTATAGCAATATTTAATACAAAAATACTTTCAGTATTAGAAATTGTTTTTTTTATTAATATGCTGGTAATTAGGTTTTTATTGTCTTCTGTTTGCCATTCTGACCCCATTTGACCCTTCCCTTTCCATTGGCTTTTTGCGGTCACAACAGTAAAATTTTCAACCTTTTGACTGGATGCAAGTGCTTTTAAAAAATCATTGGTTGAATCTATGGCATTGAGTTTGATGAAATTCATTGGTCAGAATTTGAAACTATATCGCAAGTATCGTATTTTTACCTTTCAAAATAAAGACAAAAAACAATAACTTTGCGAAAAATAATTTTTTAGAGAAATAAATGGCGAAAAAAGAAGCAGGGAACGATATTTTATTAGCAAATATCATCAAAGGAATTGAAGATGTAAAAGGTAACGATATAGATATTTTAGACCTTAGAGAACTTGAAAATACAGTATGTGATTATTTTGTAATTTGCAATGGTACCTCAAATACGCAGGTGAATGCTATTGTCAGTTCAGTTCAGAAAGCAGTTTCAAAGGAACTCAAAGAAAAACCTTGGCATGTTGAAGGAACAGAAAACGGCGAATGGGTTTTAATGGATTATGTGCATATAGTGGTGCATGTTTTTCAAAAACACATCCGTGAATACTACAACATAGAAAGTCTTTGGGGTGATGCAAAAATCACATCTATTGAAAACAAATATTAATTAGAGATATCTATGTCAAAAGAAACTAAACAAAATAACTTTAAGTTCAATCCTTGGTGGATCTATGGTTTAATCGGAGCCATTTTTTTAGGGATGTACTTATCCGGTCAGTCTAAATGGGTTGAACCGCAAAAAACTTCATTGTCAAAATTCTATGAATTTTTGGATGCCGGTGATGTTGATAAAGTAGAAGTCGATAATGATAAATTTGTAACAGTTTACTTAAAAGAAAAATCGTTAGCAAAAGATACTCATAAAAAACTTCCTAAAGAAGATTTATTAGGCAATAAAAATCTTGGTCCGCATTATACTTTCCAAATCAGCAGCGGAGATGAAAATTTTTCTAAAGATTTGAAAGAAGCTAAGACGGCTAAGAAGATAACCGCTTATGAGTATAAAACATCAGGTGGCTGGACTGAATTATTGGTGAATTTACTGCCAATTATAGTATTGTTAGGTTTCTGGATTTTTATGATGCGTCGTATGTCAGGTGGCAGTGCCGGCGGCGGCGGCGGTCAGATTTTTAATATAGGGCGTTCGCGTGCTAAATTATTTGACGAAAAAACAGATGTAAAAGTAACATTCAAAGATGTTGCCGGTCTTGAAGGGGCAAAAGAAGAGATTCAGGAAATAGTTGAATTTTTAAAAAACCCGCAAAAGTATACTGATTTGGGAGGTAAAATTCCTAAAGGCGCTTTGCTGGTAGGTCCTCCGGGAACTGGTAAGACATTATTGGCAAAAGCTGTGGCAGGTGAGGCAAAAGTACCTTTCTTCTCATTGTCAGGTTCTGACTTTGTGGAAATGTTTGTAGGAGTTGGAGCTTCACGTGTTAGAGATTTGTTTAAGCAGGCTAAAGAAAAATCACCGGCAATCATTTTTATTGATGAAATTGATGCTGTAGGTCGTGCTAGAGGGAAAAGTAATTTTTCTGGATCTAATGACGAACGTGAAAATACATTGAATCAGCTTTTGACAGAAATGGACGGTTTTGGTACTGACACAAGTGTAATTGTTTTAGCAGCGACTAACCGTGCAGATGTATTGGATAAAGCCTTGATGCGTGCAGGACGTTTTGACCGACAGATCTATGTTGATTTACCGGATATCCGTGAGCGTAAGGAAATTTTTGAAGTGCATTTGAAACCGCTTAAAAAAGTGGAAGGTCTTGATACTGATTTTCTTGCAAAACAAACTCCAGGTTTTTCTGGTGCTGATATTGCTAACGTTTGTAATGAAGCAGCTTTAATTGCGGCCCGTAATAACAAAACTGCGGTGGATAAACAGGATTTTCTGGATGCAGTTGACAGAATTGTGGGTGGTTTAGAAAAGAAAAATAAAATTATTTCTACAGAAGAAAAAAGAGCAATTGCAATTCATGAAGCTGGACATGCAACTGTTAGCTGGATGCTGGAACATGCAGCGCCTTTGGTTAAAGTTACTATTGTACCCCGTGGGCAAAGTCTAGGGGCAGCTTGGTACTTACCTGAAGAAAGACAAATTGTACGCCCTAATCAAATGCTTGATGAAATGTGTGCTACAATGGGTGGCCGTGCTGCGGAAAAAGTAGTGTTTGATAATATTTCGACAGGAGCTTTAAGCGATTTGGAAAAAGTAACCAAACAGGCACGTGCTATGGTAACTATTTATGGTTTGAATGAAAAGCTAGGAAATGTTACGTATTATGATTCTTCTGGACAAACAGATTATAATTTCTCTAAGCCTTATTCAGAAGAAACGGCTTTGGTTATTGATAAAGAAATCTCTCAAATTATAGAGCAGCAGTATCAAAGAGCAATTAAGATACTTCAGGAAAATAAAGAAAAGTTGGAACAATTGGCTAATATTCTTATTGAAAAAGAAGTTATTTTCAAGGATGATTTAGAGACGATTTTTGGTAAACGTCCTTTTGATAAGCCTTTGCACGAGGAAATTGTTTAAAACTTAGTTAATAAAATTTGTAAAAAACTCAGCCAAATGTTAAAATTCGGTTGAGTTTTTTTTATCTTTGATATTGCAAACTACCTCTATTTGCAAGTAATATATGAGCATTTTTAGAAAAATATTTGGATCAGGTAATGATGCTTCAAATGAGGCAAATGAAAATGATTATAATCCATTCCAAGATTCATCTGTAAATTTACCTGTAGATGAGCAGTTTACTCACAATTTTAAAAAAAATGGTGGTAAATTCTTATACTGCGAAAATATAGCGGAACTAAACGAGCAGTTCGAAAATATATTGGAAGAAAACGATTGGTTTGAATCTGAAGCGATGTGTCTCGAAACACGTTTGTTTAATATGTTGGATTCAAATAATATCAAACATACTGGTGTTTCGAATCCTAAATTTTTATTAGCCAGCTGTGAAAGCTTAGTGGCTGAGGATGGTTCGATTATGTTTTCTTCAAATCAAATCAAGCAGAAAAAAGCTAATGAACTTCCGGACAATATTGTGGTAGTAGCGGCTACAAGTCAGATTGTTCTTGGTAAAAGCGATGGTCTTAGAGAAATTAAAAAACGCTATACTACTGATTACCCAACAAATATTACTACCATTAAGTATTTTGAAAAGGCAAAAGAAGAAGATTTTCTGCATTATGGCAGTTCACCCAAAAACCTTTATTTACTCCTTTTAGAAGATTTATAAAATGAACGAAACTCTTATACGCGCATTATCAGGAGCGGTTTATGTTGTCCTGTTAGTGACGGCTACTTTATATTCGAGAGAGTCGTTTTTATTGCTTTTCGGTTTGTTTTTACTTCAAACGGTCAATGAGTTTTCCAATCTGGTAAAACTCAATAAAATTCAGGCGCTGATTCTGTCGGTATTGTTTTTCGTAAATTTTACTTATTTCAGTAAATCAGAATTCAGTAATTGGATTTTAGTTTCTATCTCTATATTTACTTTACTGCTTTTAGCTAAATGGCTGTTTGAAATACAGTCCAAGCCAGTAGTGTTTTCAAACTGGGGATTATTAATCGGTTATATTATTATACCTTTTATTGTTATAGCGAAATTAGCATATATAAGTTCAGGAACTGTTGTGTCGCATTTTCCGCATATTGTCATTGGTGTTTTTATTTTGATCTGGACTAATGATACTTTTGCTTATTTGGTAGGTAAAAATTTTGGCACAACTAAGCTTTTTGAAAGAATATCACCTAAAAAAACAGTCGAGGGATTTTTAGGAGGAATGTTATTTGCTGTAATTGCAGGTTTTATAATCAGCCAATATTACGTAACTTTATTACCATTTTGGCAGTGGATTGTAATTGCTGTTGCAGTAAGCGTTTTTGGAACTGTGGGAGATTTGGTTGAATCCAAATTCAAACGAATTGCCGGAGTCAAGGACAGCGGTTCTATTATGCCGGGACATGGGGGAATTCTGGATCGTTTGGATAGTATTATATTTGTAGCTCCATTTGTATATTTATTTTTAAAAATTATTGAATATGTTTCATAAAGAAGGATTTAAAATTATTGCCGTAGCATCACTGCTTTTAGTAGCAATTTTGCTTTTATCAGATAAGTTTATCGTAGAAATTGTTTGGTTAAGAGTAGCTGTACAATTGATTGCATTGTTTTTTTATGTAATGATTCTTCAGTTTTTTAGAAATCCAAACCGTTCGATTATTCCTAATGAACATACAATCGTGGCGCCGGTTGATGGAAAAGTTGTAGTAATTGAAGAAGTTTTTGAAGAAGAATATTTTAAAGACAACCGTTTAATGGTTTCTATATTCATGTCACCTATAAACGTTCATGTTACGCGTTATGCGGTTTCCGGAAAGGTAAAATACAGTAAATACCATCCTGGTAAATATCTTGTGGCATGGCATCCTAAAGCGAGTACGGAAAATGAAAGAACTTCAGTTGTAATTGAAAATTCTGTTTTCGGTGAAATTATGTACCGTCAAATTGCAGGGGCTTTGGCAAAGCGTATAGTAAATTATGCTAAAGAAGGTGATGTAGCCGTTCAGGGAGCTGATGCCGGTTTTATTAAATTTGGTTCAAGAGTGGATTTGTATCTGCCTTTAGGAACAAAAGTAAATGTGAAATTACAGGATAAAGCTGTAGGAAACCATACTGTTATAGCTCAAGCTTAGTTGTATGACTGAGAAAGATTTAGATACACTTTTTAATGAAGCTTTTGAAAAAGTTTCAAACATGGAGCAGGATTCTTTACCACAGGATGTCATGCTTCGTTTGTATGCCTATTACAAGCAGGCAAACTTTGGCTCCCTTAGAAGTATGAATTATTCCAGTCTGGATGTCAGAGATGCTTTTAAATTAAATGCCTGGATGCAGGTAAGCCATCTTTCTGAAGAAGACTCAAAGCGTCATTATATAGATTTAGTTAACGAAATTATTTCAAAGAGCAATGAATAAAAAGCAATTATTATATTCTTCTATAATACTATCTGCTTTGGTATCTTGTAAAAAAGACACTCTGGTGGAGGTTGTAGATGTTCCTGCAACACCTATTGTTGCTATTGAACAAAAAGGAGGGAAGCCGTCTGATTTGAAAGCTGTTGAAGGTGCTTTTGAATTATACGTTTTGCCGTTTGATTACAAAGCACTGGAACCAAATATAGACGCTGCAACAATGGAACTGCATTATTCAAAGCATTTATTGCCTAATGTTAATGCACTTAATAAAGCGGTTGTAGGAACTAAATATGAAGTTATGGATCTGGAGACGATTCTCCGTAATTTGAATTTCTCTGATACAGATATCCGTAATTATGCTGGTGCGGTATATAATCATAATTTTTATTTTGAATCAATAGCACCTAAAACCGGTGGACAACCCGAAGGAGATTTACTGGAAGCTATTGAAAGGGATTTTGGTTCTTATGATGAGTTTATCCGTCAATTTGCAGACGTTTCTGTTAAATTGAATGGTTCCGGCTGGATTTGGCTTCTTTCTGATAAATACGGCCGCTTAAGAATTATAACTGCACCAAATAATGACAGTCCGCAAATGAAAGGACTTGGAATTACAGGAATTCCTTTGTTATGTCTGGATATGTGGGAACACGCTTATTATCTGAAGTTCCAAAGCAAGAAAAGAGAATATGCCAATACTTTTTTCAGTGTGGTAAACTGGGATAAAATAGAAGGGCGTTACGGCGCTTTTTCAAAACTGAGTGCTCCGGTTGCTGCTCCGGCATCTGCAGTGACAACACAGTCAATAGAAACTATTCCGGCTCCGGCTGAAAAACCCGCACCCGAAGAAGATAAAGAAAAGGATGAGTTTAATTAAATAAAAAAGCCCTGATTTTTAAATTTCAGGGCTTTTTTATTTTTATAAATATCTTTCCGTTTATTAAGTAATTTTCTTTGCTGTTACCATTAAGTACAATCCTGCTGCAATAAACGGTATGCTTAACCATTGACCGGTAGACATTATTCCTAGTGCACTTTCAAAACCTCCCTGACTTTCTTTGATTGATTCTACAATCATTCTGACAGTAAACAATGTTACCAGGAAAGTTCCGAACAACAATCCTCTTTTATTTCTTGCGTCTGTTTTCCAGTACATAAAGAATAATAAAGCAAAGACAAAAACATAGCCAAAAGCTTCATATAGTTGTGAAGGATGCTTTGGAGATATACCTTCAATGACAGTTGCAAACTTAGGGTCGGCAGTCAGTGCTTTGTAGGCTTCTCTGTAGTTGGCAATTCCAGTTAACTCTGAAGCATCATTTTTTGAAATTGCATCCTGTACAAATTTAATCCCAAATGGTGATGTGGTTTTGTCTCCTACAATCTCAGAATTGAAGAAGTTTCCTAAACGTACAAAAATAGCACCACTGGCAACGGGTATCACAACTCTGTCAAGGACCCATAATATGTGTTTCTTGATGATTTTCTTTGAATAGAAATACATAAAAAGTATTACAGAGATAGCCGCTCCGTGACTTGCCAGACCTTGAAATCCGGTAAATTCAAATTCAGGACTGAAACGTACAGGTAATAAAATTTCTTCCCAATGATCTTTGTAATAATCCCAATCATAAAAGAAAACGTGACCTAAACGGGCTCCAAGTAATACTGAAATCACCATCCATATAAAAAGTGAATCTAATTTTTCAATAGGTTCGTTTTCACGAATGAAAATCTTTTTCATCAAATAAAAACCTAAAGAAAAAGCAATTACAAACATTAAGCTGTAAAAACGAACAGTAAAATTTCCAATTTGAATCCCATCGGAAGGATTCCAGACAATATAAAGTAATTGGTTCATGTGTTATTTTTTCAAGTCAATCAAAAGTAGGATTATAAATATGAAATTCCAAATGGCAAAATGACAAATAGCAAATTTTAAATGATAAATGATAAGTTCCAAATGACAAATGTCAAAACCTAAATTCTAAAATCTAATATAACTAAGGAACAGGGTCATAACCACTGCCTCCCCAGGGATGACAGCTTAGAATACGTTTAATTCCCAAATAAAATCCTTTTAGAGGACCATGTTTCTGCAATGCTTCCACCATATAATGGGAACATGTAGGCTGGTAGCGGCAGGCAGCAGGCATTAACGGTGAAATTATGTACTGATATATCCGAACTAAGAATATCAGGGGTAGTATAGCGATTTTTTTGATGTTCATAAAATAAAAAAAACTCTCATTAGAGAGAGTTTTATGTGTTAATAGGTATACGATGTTCCTTCTTTTCCGTCTTTTAATTGAATGCCTAATGCTAAAAGCTGGTCTCTGATCTGGTCAGACATTGCCCAGTTTTTGTTGGCGCGGGCATCTTTTCGCATTTCAATCAGCATTTGAATTACACCATTTAGTTTCTCGGAATGATTGCTTGCTGTTTGTGTATTTTCAATTCCTAAAATGTCGAAAATAAAACTGTTTAAAGTTTGCTTTAATAGCGCAATATCTTCTGATGTTAATGTTTCTTTGCCGTCATTTACTAAATTGATGTAACGGGCACCTTCAAATAACTGTGCAATGACAATAGGTGTGTTAAAATCATCATTCATGGCATCGTAGCAGGATTGTGCCCAAGCTTTAATGTCTAAACTTGATTGTGATTTAGTTTGCAAATTATCCAGAAGTTTGATGGCTTCCATTAAACGCGTATATCCTTTCTCACTGGCAACCATTGCATCGTTGGATATGTCTAATTCACTTCTGTAATGTGCTTGCAGGAAGCAGAAACGAATAATACTTGGACTGAATGCTTTTTCAAAGAAAGTATTCTCACCAGTGATTAATTCCATTGGTAAAATAAAATTACCAGTTGATTTGCTCATTCGCAGTCCGTTCATGGTTAACATGTTGGCGTGCATCCAGTATTTCACAGGTGAAGTTCCGTTACAGGCTTTACCTTGGGCAATTTCACATTCGTGGTGCGGGAATTTTAAGTCCATACCACCACCATGAATATCAAAGTTTTCACCTAGATATTTTGTACTCATGGCTGTACACTCTAAATGCCATCCTGGAAATCCTTCACCCCAAGGTGAATTCCAACGCATAATGTGTGCAGGTGATGCAGCTTTCCATAAAGCGAAATCCTGCGGATTTTTCTTCTCATTCTGTCCGTCAAGGTCACGGGTATTGGCTAATAACTCATCAATATTTCTATTGCTTAATTCACCATAATTCAAACCACGTTTATTGTACTCCTCCACATCAAAATAAACTGATCCCTGACTTTCATAAGCCAAACCTTTTTCAATTAACTTTTGGGTCAATTCGATTTGTTCTACAATATGTCCCGTTGCCGTTGGTTCGATAGTAGGAGGTAAAAAATTAAATAAATCCAAAACTTTATGGAAGTACACGGTATATTTTTGAACCACTTCCATAGGTTCGAGTTTTTCTAAACGCGATTGTTTTACAAAACGATCATTTTCTACGTTACCATCATCTGTTAGATGTCCGGCATCTGTAATGTTTCTTACGTAACGGACATTGTATCCTAAATGCTGTAAGTAACGGTATATTACATCAAAACTCATAAAAGTACGTACATTACCCAAGTGTACATGACTGTAAACTGTAGGGCCGCAAACATACATTCCAATATTGCCTTCATGAACAGGAATAAATGTTTCTTTCTCACCGCTTAGGGTGTTATAGACTTTTATAGGATTAGATTGATATAATGACATTTTTTGTTTTTAGTTAGTTTAGTTGCGTATTAACTTAAAAGTTTAGAAGTCACCATTTTTCTGATAACTTCTAAACTGTTAAATTTTGAACACGATGTATTAATTAAAATTTTGTATCTAATTTAATATAATCTAAAAATTCTTTGCGGGTAGCTTCATTTTTGAATTTACCGCCAAATTCAGCGGTAACCGTACTGCTTTCAATATCTTTAATTCCCCGTGAATTTACACATAAGTGTTTTGCGTCAATTACACAAGCCACATCCTCTGTACCTAAAACACGCTGTAATTCCTGAACAATCTGCATTGTTAAACGTTCCTGTACCTGTGGGCGTTTTGCATAATAATCAACAATACGGTTCATTTTAGATAAACCTATCACGCTTCCGTTTGAAATATATGCAACGTGAGCACGACCAATAATAGGTAATAAATGATGCTCGCATGTTGAATAAACAACAATGTTTTTTTCAACAAGCATTTCGTTGTATTTGTAATGATTTTGGAATGTAGAGGAACCCGGTTTTTTGTTTGGATGCAATCCTCCGAAAATTTCTTTAACAAACATCTTGGCAACACGGTTAGGTGTACCGTTTAAGCTGTCGTCTGTTAAATCCATACCTAAGGTTGTCAAAATGTTTTCTACATCTTTTCTAATTAAGGCTATCTTTTCATCATCTGTTTTATCAAATGCATCTTTGCGTAAAGGGTTGTTAGCACTTGTTGCAATATGATTGTGTCCTAATTCTTCGTGAAATTCTTCGTTATGAGCCATTAATATATGATTTATTGCAGTTTTTTTCAAACTGCAAATATAGTGAAATACTAATTTTTAAATGTTTAACAATTCTTAATTGTTATATGCTTTTAAAGCTTCGCCTAAAATTTGTGCCGATTTAATGATGTCTTCCTTCTTTAAAACATAGGCAATACGCACTTCATTTAATCCTGTGCCCGGTGTTGAATAGAATCCTGCAGCCGGAGCAACCATTACAGTTTCACCATTGTAATCATAAGATTCTAACAGCCACTGTGCAAAATCATCGGCATTTTTTACCGGTAATTGTGCAATACAGTAAAAAGCACCTTTAGGTGTGGCAATTTTAACCCCCGGGATTTTATTCATTTCTGTGATCAAAGTGTCACGGCGGTCTTTATATTCTTCAATAACTTCTGTGAAATAACTTTGAGGGGTATCTAAAGCAGCTTCACTCGCAATTTGTTCGTAAGTAGGAGGAGATAAACGGGCCTGTGCAAATTTCATTGCTGTAGCCATCACTTCTTTGTTTTTTGAAACAATGCACCCTATACGCGCACCGCACATACTGTATCTTTTTGAAACCGAATCAATCATGATGGCGTTTTCCTCAATTCCGGGAACGTCCATTACCGAATAATGCTTAGCTCCTTCATCATAAACAAATTCGCGGTACACTTCATCAGCAATTAAAAACAAATCATGTTTTTTTACTAATGCAGCCAATTGATTTATTTCTTCCTGAGAATATAAATAACCAGTAGGATTTCCAGGATTACAAATTAAAATTGCTTTTGTTTTTGGAGTAATTAATTTTTCAAAATCAGCAATAGGAGGTAAGGCAAAACCTGTTTCAATTCCTGATGTAACAGGTACTACTTTTACACCTGAAGCAGTTGCAAATCCATTGTAATTTGCATAAAACGGTTCTGGGATGATTACTTCATCACCAGCATCCATAGTGCTTCCCATAGCAAATAATAAAGCTTCTGAACCACCGGTTGTTACAATGATATCTTCTTTGTTGATTGGCAATCCTATTTTTTGATAGCTTTCTGCTAATTTGCTTCTGTACGAATCAAAACCTGCAGAGTGGCTGTATTCTAAAACTTTAATGTCAGCTTTTTTAACAGCTTCAGTGGCAACCTCAGGAGTTTTAATGTCCGGTTGACCAATATTTAAGTGATATACTTTATGTCCCTTTTTTTTAGCCATTTCAGCATAAGGAACTAATTTTCTAATAGGTGATTCAGGCATTTGGTGCCCTTTATTTGAAATTTTTGGCATAACGTGAAAAATTTGAATGCAAATTTGCGATATTTTATTGAAATAAACATCCTTTTTTACTATCGTTTTAACAAAATAATAGATGGAAAAAGGTAGTTGGTAGATTAAGATAAGAGGATGAAAGTTGTTTTCATCATTTTTGGCTTTAAATTTATATTTTAAATAAGAATTTTATGTTGAAAGATACTTTTTTGCTTCGATTGGGTGTGGCTGTTGTTATGGCAATGCATAGTGTTCCATCTATTGTCAGCGGGGATATTATTTCTTTTGGTAATGAATATCTGGCTAAAAACGGATTTGGTTTTATGGGCTTGCCTTTGGCATTTATGGTTAAAGGAATTCATTTGTTTTCAGTTTTTTCGCTTTTGTTTAATAAATTTATTAAGCCAATAGCCATTTTGAATAGTATTATTCTGATTTTGGGTATTGTTATGATTCATGCAAGTGAAGGTTGGTATGTTGTAGGAGGCGGTAGAAATGGGGTTGAGTTTAATTTTATTTTGATAACTATTTTTCTGTCTTTTCTTTTACCTGATGGTATGTTTAAGAAATCAAATGAAAGCGCTTTATAGACAAAACTTTGATGTTTGTAGATAATTACTATATTTAAATAGTTTAATTATGATTTTTGTTTTGATGAAAAACAAGCCCCGCACACATCTTATTTTTTGGTTAATATATTTCATATTTCAAGTTAATTCTGAATATGCATATCTGGATAATTATCTTCCACAGCATTTACAGGCCGATTGGCTTCTAATTTTATGGTTTGCTTTTGTTTCAATATTAGTGTTTGATTTGTCTATAATTCCATGTTTTTATTTTTTGCTTGCTATTATTGACGGAAAATCCAATTTTTTGAGATCAACAGCATCAAAGATTATTTTATCAATAGCAGTTATTGCTTTTTTTGTTGTTATTTTTCGAATTTCGTGTCATTCATTTGTTTTTTCGATTGTCTATAAAGTTGAAGAAGATATTGATAGTTTTAGCCTGTTTGGAATTTTTAATGCATTGATGAATATTGGTTTTGGAGTTTCTTTGGCATTGGGAATGGAAAAATTCAGACAGCAATTAGTAATTCAGGAAGAGCTAAATGAATTACGGACTGAAAAGTTATCTAATGAAATTAAGTTTTTAAAAACCCAGATTAACCCTCATTTTTTATTCAATACATTGAATAATATTTATGGATTAGCATTAAAAAAGTCGGATGATACGCCCGAAGTTATTTTGAAACTGGCTAAGATAATGCGGTACAATATTTATGAATCTGGCTGTGATTCAGTACCGTTGGTTAAAGAGATTGAAAACCTTGAGGACTTTATTGAAATTAATAAAATCAGACATAAAAATCTTTCGGTTGATTTTGAACATTCAATAGATAACACTTCACAGGTAATATCGCCTTTAATCTTACTTCAATTTGTAGAAAACGCTTTTAAACACGGCGCTTCCGAAAGTGTGTCGGCATCTTGTCTAAAAATCAAATTAACGCTTAAGGAACATATACTGTACTATGAGGTTTCGAATTCTGTGGAGGTTTCTCATAATATCAGTTCGACAAAAATTGGATTGCAGAATATAAAAAGACAGCTGGAACTTTTGTATCCTGACAGACATCAATTGAGTATCCAACAAAATAATGATAATTATACAGTTATATTAACAATTGATTTTACACATGAAAGCTAATACCGAAAAATACAGATGCTTAATTATCGAGGATGAGCCATTAGCTGCTGAGATTTTATCAACTTTTATCGGAATGGACAACAAATTGGAATTGGTCGAAGTCTGTTCAGATGCTATTCATGGAAGCGCTGTTTTAAAGCGTGAGTCAATTGATTTGCTTTTTCTCGATTTACATTTACCGGTTTTAAAAGGTTTTGATTTTTTAAAGAAGCTGGAAAATCCTCCGGCAGTTGTTGTAACTACTGCTTATCATGAGTATGCAGCGGAAGGCTTTGATTTGGATGTTTTGGATTATCTTTTAAAACCCATCCCTTTGCAAAGATTTCAAAAGGCAGTTGGTAAGTTTAAGCAATTTATAAAAACTCAGGAAGCTTTACTGGAATTTGGAGAGCGTGAGTTTATTGTTGTAAGTATTGCTAAAAAGCAGCATAAAATTTATTTGAATGATATTTTTTATATTGAAAGCTTTAGGGAATATATCGTAATTCATACCAAAACTGACGATATTAAAGTGAAAATGCCTATCAGTAAAATTGAAAATATGCTGGATGTTTCAAAATTTAAAAGGGTGCATAAGTCTTATATTATTTCTCTTGAAAAAATTGAAATTACATCGAGTGCGGAGGTTACTGTAAATTCAACTAAAATACCAGTCGGCAGAAGTTATGGTTTAATAGGTTAATATTAACTTTTTATAATGAAAATCTTACCTTCAAATTTCGTAATTTTAAAATAATACAAGCATAGTCAAACATGAAGAAAATTTACCTTTTGATTTTTTTGTTATTCCAGTTTAGTTATTCATTTTCACAGGAAGGATTCAAATTCGGGGATAATAAAAAAAAGATAACTATTCCATTTAAGATGAGCAACAATCTTGTTGTGGCATCTTTAAAAATCAATGGTGTCGATTTAAATTTTTTGATTGATACAGGTGTGGAAAATACTATATTATTCAGTCTTGAAGATGCGGAAACAGTTGATTTCAAAAATGTCGAAAAAATAAAAATCAGAGGTTTAGGAAGCGGTGATGCTATAAATGCTTTCAAATCAAGTAAGAATACAATAGCTTTAAAAGAATATACAGATACAAATCATGAAATTTATATCATCCTGGATCAGGATATTAATTTTTCAGCACAGTTAGGTATTCCTGTTCACGGAATTTTAGGGTATCATTTTTTTAAAAATCATCTTGTTGAAATAAATCCAATCAGTAAAAAGATTATTGTTTACAAGGATGCCAAAACTTTTAATAAAAAAAAGTTGAAAAAGTATGAAGAACTTCCAATTTCGATTGAGCTTGAGAAACCGTATATTAATGCCAAAGTAAAAATTAATAACAGAGAGACCATTGTTAAATTATTAGTTGATACCGGCGGGAGCGATGCACTTTGGTTATTTGAAAATGATACAACTATAAAATGTCCAGCTGATTTTTTTGATGATTTTTTGGGCAGAGGATTCAGCGGTGATATTTTTGGTAAACGTTCGAGAATTGAAAAATTTTCAATAGCTAATATTGATCTGGAAAACCCTACAGTCTCTTTTCCGTCAGCCAATTCGGTCAAAAGTGTTGAGCTTGTTGAAGGCCGGAATGGTTCTTTGGGATCTGGAATAATGAAACGTTTTGACGTGGTTTTTGATTATCCCAACTCAAAGTTATACCTCAAAAAAAAACAGAAATTTTGATGATCCTTTCAATTATAATATGAGTGGGATGGAGGTACAGCATAACGGAAAGGAGATAATTAAAGAGGAAGTTTTGAGAACTAATTTCGTTGAAAAAGATGTTAAAGGCAATCCTACAATTGATTTTGAAAAATCACACAGTATAAAATATAATTTTTTATTGAAGCCTGTTTACGAAATAAGTAATGTAAGAACTGATTCTCCTTCTTATTTGGCAGGAATCAGAAAAGGTGATATCATTAGAAGACTGAATGGTGAATTGTCCTATAAATTCAAACTAAGTGATATAATCGATATACTTCAGTCTGAGGAGGGGAGATGGATAAGTATTGAGTTTGAAAGAAAAGGGGTTACCCATAAAACAAAATTTCAACTCAAAAAAATATTATGATAGTTTGCTGAAAGCATACATTTTTCAATTAAAAATTTATTGATTAAAGATGTATGCTTTCAGCAGATAAATTTATTTTTCTAATTGAACTTTAAGATTGTCTAAACCTGCCTGCAGATCTTTGCCAAGCATTTCATCCATATCCATAAAAAGCATCATTATATTCATAGGGTAAGGCATTTTACCATTAAAACCCCATTTTACTTTAGTCTGTGCAGGTGAGAGGGATTCAGTAGTGAAATAGGCATAATCTGTAGATTCCATCGGGCGTTTAAAGCGTAATTCCATGTCAATGCGTTCGCCCGGAATGATTTTTTTAATTTCCTGTTCGCCTTCACCTACGTCATCGTTTCCATTCCAGCTGTAAATGAAACCAACCTCTCCGTCAGTTCCGGTAAAAGTTCTTTTTGAGTTAGGATCTTTTTGATTCCAAACACTAAAATGGTCTTGATTTTTCAAGAGCTTGACGTAATTAAAAACTGAGTCTTTCGGTTTGTTAATTGTAATTTCGCGTTCAACGGCGTAATCTTTTTTCATAAAAGCAGCTGCAATTAATACAATACCAATAATAGTAAGCAGCACAAATAATAGTTTTTTTAAAATTCTCATAGTTTTATAATATTAAGGTTGATGTTGGTTATTTTTTCTTCTTAAATGTATTTTCGTAGGTATGAATCCAATCTTCTACAGATAATTTTGTCATTAATTCTCCAATTAATTCATAAGGAATATCCTCAGTTTTTTTGAAGCGGATACAGCTTTTTCCCATGTCAAGCTTTCTTTTGGAATGTTTAGGGAATTCTTGGATAAACCAATTCATTAATTCTGGTAAAGCATAAATCCCCATGTGATAAAATGCGATGAAATTTTTTTGTGATGCAATTCCGGCAAAAGGTAGTGGGTCTTTAGGATTACAGTGATAACCGCCGGGATAAATAGAATGGGGTACTGAATATCCAATCATTCCATAACCTATACACTCTTCGAAACCTTCTGGTAAATTTTCTAAAATTGTATCTCTGAGTTTGTTTATAGCTTCTTTTCTTTCCTCGGGAATCTGATTCAAATATTCTTCAACCGTATCAACTTTATATTGCATAGCTTATTTATCTGAATATTAAAGATATAAAAAAACACTTACAAACTGTAAGTGTTTTTTAAATTTAAAAGTTGATTAATTATTTGAAGTAAGAAAAACTTTCATTGTTTTCAATTTTCAATAATGATTCATAAATCAATTTGATTACATTTTCTACATCTTCTTTATGTACCATTTCAACTGTTGTGTGCATATAACGAAGCGGTAAAGATATTAAAGCAGAAGCAACACCACCGTTACTGTAAGCAAATGCGTCAGTATCTGTTCCGGTTACCCTTGAAGTAGCATGACGTTGGAACGGGATTTTCTTTTCATCCGCTGTGTCAGTAATCAATTCACGTAATTTGTTTTGAACTGCCGGAGCATAAGCAATAACCGGTCCGCGTCCAATTTTAAGATCTCCTTCAATTTTTTTATCAATCATAGGAGTTGTAGTGTCATGGCAAACATCGGTTACAATTGCAACATTGGGTTTGATGGTTTGTGTTATCATTTCGGCACCGCGTAATCCTATTTCTTCCTGTACAGCATTGACTATGTATAAACCAAAAGGTAAATCCTTTTTGTTTTCTTTCAATAAACGGGCAACCTCTGCAATCATAAAACCACCCATGCGGTTATCTATGGCACGGCAAACAAATTTATTCTCGTTTAGAATCATGAATTCATCCGGATAAGTAATGACACAGCCAACATGAATTCCTAATTTTTCAACTTCTTCTTTGTTTGAACAGCCACAATCTATAAATATATTGTGCTGTGTTGCGGCTTCTTCTTTTCCTCTGCCACGGGTGTGAATTGCCGGCCAGCCAAAAACACCTTTTACGATTCGGTTTTTAGTGTGTATGTTCACTCTTTTGGAAGGTGCTATCTGATGGTCTGAACCACCGTTTCTGATAACATAAATCAAACCGTCATCAGTAATATAATTTACATACCATGAAATTTCATCACTATGCCCTTCAATAACCACTTTATAAGGAGCATCAGGATTAATGATTCCTACTGCTGTTCCATAAGTATCTGTTATAAATGTGTCAACATAAGGTTTGATATAATCCATCCAGATTTTCTGCCCTTCACTTTCATAGCCCGTTGGTGATGCATTGTTAAGATATTTTTCAAGGAAGTCAATAGACTTCTTGTTTAGTATTGATTTTGTAGCCATAAAAAATTTTTTCGCTAAATTATGAAAATGGTATAACACTTGATAGATATTTGTATAATTTTGAACCAAATTAATTTTCAAAAATGTATAAGTATATTATAGGAGTTACTGCAGTATTGTTTTTTAGCAGCAATTCATTTGCCCAGGAAATTAAAGTTGATTCAACTGAAATCGAAAAGAAACTTGAAATTAAGGATACTGTTGCTCAGGTGTCTTATCAGTTGGAAGAAATTTTAGTTACCAATAAGGCTTATAATTTTAAAGATGCCGAAGAACGTAAACGATTCATGATTCTTCAAAAAAGAGTAATGCGAACATATCCTTATGCAAAAATTGCAGCGGATAGATTAGTGGCTCTTAACAACGGAATGAAACTCCTGAAGTCAGAAAGAGATAAAAAGAAGTATTTTAAAATAGTAGAAAAATATTTAAGCGAAGAATTCGAAGACCAGCTCAAAAAATTAAGCCGTAAAGACGGACAGATTTTAGTCAAGCTGATTCATCGTCAAACCGGAACAACAACTTTTGAATTGATTTCTGAGCTGAAAAGCGGGTGGAAGGCATTCTGGGCTAACAATACTGCGAGTTTGTTTGATATTAATTTAAAAACAAAGTTCCAGCCTGATAATGTGGCTGAGGATTATTTAGTAGAAAGCATCTTATACCGTTCCTTTATTGACGGACGTTTGACACCGCAGGAGTCAAAGCTGGGACATAAGTACAATGATCTGCAAAAAATATGGAGACAAAAGGTTAAAGAAATCAAAGCCAAGCAAGCCGAAGAGCAAAAACAAGCCGAAGCGAATAAGTAATACTATATATAATAGGTAAAGCCCCGTTTTAATAAACGGGGCTTTTTGTTTTACGTGGATAATATATATGAGTACTTATCTTCTAATTTAAAGAGTTCGACAATCCCACAATCCCACAGTCTAATTTGTGTGTGTCCCTTCGTTCCTTTAGGTCGTGTGTTCCGTTGTGTCTTTTATTTGTTGACTGAGGTGTTATGCTGAGCTTGCCGAAGTGTTCTCGAAGTCTACAAATAAAAGGATGCCGCTTGACCCGCTCACGAGGCGTCTCGGTTATAAAGATACAGACAGTATTACAGGTATACTATATATATAATAGAGTAAAACCTGCTTTGTAGCTTTGTCACTTTGTGACTTTGCAACTTTAGAAAAAAACTTTCAGGTCTAACTTGCTGAACAACAGAGTAACTAAAAAAAAGACGCAA
>NZ_SJZD01000047.1 GCF_004959765.1 Flavobacterium sp. H122 | reverse complement strand
AAACAGATCTTATTGTGGGTACTCCGGTTGCAGGAAGAGAACATCCAGACTTGGAGAATCAGGTAGGATTGTACCTTAACACGCTGGCTGTACGCACCCAGTTAGAAGAACAAAATACGTTTGTTTCCATTTTGGAAAAACAAAAGCAAACGCTTTTAGGTGCTTACGAACACCAACACTACCAGTTTGACGAACTGGTAAGCAAACTAAATTTAAAGAAAGATACAGGCCGTTCAGCCTTGTTTGATGTGATGGTTGTGTTTCAAAACCAT
>NZ_SJZD01000046.1 GCF_004959765.1 Flavobacterium sp. H122 | reverse complement strand
ATACGGGACAAACAGATCTTATTGTGGGTACTCCGGTTGCAGGAAGAGAACATCCAGACCTGGAGAATCAGGTAGGATTATACCTTAACACGCTGGCTGTACGCACCCAGTTAGAAGAACAAAATACGTTTGTTTCCATTTTGGAAAAACAAAAGCAAACGCTTTTAGGTGCTTATGAACACCAACAGTATCAGTTTGACGAACTGGTAGGCAAACTAAACCTAAAGAAAGATACAGGCCGTTCAGCTTTGTTTGATGTGATGGTTGTGTTTCAAAACCAT
>NZ_SJZD01000045.1 GCF_004959765.1 Flavobacterium sp. H122 | reverse complement strand
TTCTATAAAATACTCTACAAGTTCTCCTAATGTTTGATACTCAAAAAATAACGTCTTTGGAATCTGACCAAAAACCTCCTCTAAACGGTTCGTTAATTTACTAATCAATATCGAATCTATTCCGTACTTTTCAAAAGGAGCGTCTAACTCTAGTCTATCTTCCGGCAGTCTTAATTCTTTGCATAACAGTCCTCTGATGTAGCTTATTGATGCCGCTTTCAACTTGCTCAGTTCATCTCCGATTGGAACTAATACATTTAAAGGTTTCTCTATTTTTGTTTCTTCTTTTAAAAGTATATTGACTATTTTACTCGCTTTCCCAAAAGCCACAATGCCCTGATTCGAAT
>NZ_SJZD01000044.1 GCF_004959765.1 Flavobacterium sp. H122 | reverse complement strand
GATCCCCAAGGTGGAGCTAGAGTTGCAGCTTCTTTGTTAACACGACCAAAAATATTTGGAGTGCTGTTATCTAAAGCTTCAATTCTTACATAACCGTAGCCGTTAGCATCAAGTCCAGTTTCAAAGGAAACAGGGTCGATGTTGAAAGGTCTGTTGGGTAAACTATTGAAGTTCGCAAGTATAGACTGATGCATCCATACTCTAATTCTAACGTTTGGTTTTGTTCCACCTCCTTCATAGTCTATTGATACGATTAAGGTTCCTGGTACCATGATGTCGCCATCAGCATCAAAAGTCCATGCAGTTCTTCCTCCGTCATTTCCGGTATTCCCAAAAACAACATCTCCGGGAACATAATCAATAAG
>NZ_SJZD01000043.1 GCF_004959765.1 Flavobacterium sp. H122 | reverse complement strand
AAAACAAATCAACAACACCGCACTAAATTAACAAGCAATGATCATACAGGAAATAGAATCAAAATTATCAGCAGAACTTTGTGATTTGCTTTATTTGGAGTCAGCTGAACTTGATAGTGATAAGCCTTTCAGCGAATTGGGTTTGGACTCAATACTTGGAGTTGAGTTAGTCAAAATGCTTGGCAAAAGTTTTAATATAGAGGTGAAAGCATCCAAATTATATGACTATCCTACAGTAAAATTATTGTCAGCTTATTTGTTTGAAACATTAGAAGGAACAACACAAATAGAACCTTTGATTATTCAGGATGTTGTGATGGAGAAACCCATAAACGAATACTTAAATACTCAGCATACTGTAAATAATGATTTTAAAGGAGTATTTGAGGTTACATCCATAGAAGGAGATTTAGAAGAGACAGGAAT
>NZ_SJZD01000042.1 GCF_004959765.1 Flavobacterium sp. H122 | reverse complement strand
ACATTTTGTATTTGTGTCCCAGTTTTTTGATGGGATACACATAAATTGGACACAAATATTTATTTCTAAATCCGGGTACCCCGGAATACAAATATATTTATTTTTTGTAAATCCGGATATCCCGGAATGTAACATTTTAGAATTTGTGTCCAGTTGTTTGAAATAAAAACATAAAATTGACACAAATTCATATTTTTTGTAGATCCGGGAATCCGGAATGTAACACATTTTGTATTTGTGTCCCAGTTTTTTGATGGGATACACATAAATTGGACACAAATATTTATTTCTAAATCCGGGTACCCCGGAATATGACACATTTTAGGATTTGTGCCCCAGTTGTTTGAGGAGTACACATAAATTGGGCACAAATACGTGTTATTTGTAAATCCGGGTATCCCGGAATAACGATCCCTATGCGGGATATAG
>NZ_SJZD01000041.1 GCF_004959765.1 Flavobacterium sp. H122 | reverse complement strand
GCATTCGACCACTCTGCCATTTCTCCAGTATGTTGCATTGCTTTTGTAATGCGAGTGCAAATATACTATTGTTTTTTTGATTTTGCAGGCTTGTTTTTAAAATTTTATTAAAAAAAGGATAAGTGGTTGAAAGTTAGTTTTTTAAGATTTAAGCTTGATTTGTTGAAAGTTTGAGTTTAAATTTCAAGGTGATTTTTTAGTTAAAAATTATTCTGTTTTGTCTTTTTAAGTATATAAGAAAGGATGTTTAAAGGGTTTTGTAATATATGTATATGACTAAAAAGCCTTATTACAATAGACTGAATAGGGTTGGTGGTTAATTAAGACATAAGATTTTTGGAAAATATAAAAAAAAGTGTTTCTAAAAAGCATAAAAAAAACCCTTCAAGATAGAAGGGTTTTTGTTTGAGCCGTGCTCTGCGGAGAAAGAGGGATTCGAACCCCCGG
>NZ_SJZD01000040.1 GCF_004959765.1 Flavobacterium sp. H122 | reverse complement strand
CAAATAAGCAAGATGTTTACCCATTTTGAAAATCTTGTTGCACAGTCAATCACTGATGAAGAAGTGCTTGTGGAAGCAATAGATATACTTTCTACAGAGGAAAAAAATCTGATTTTAAAAGAGTTCAATGACACAGAAGCTTCTTATCCGCAGGATGTAACTCTTGTAGAATTGTTTGAAGAGCAAGTCAATACGTTTTCAGATCATATAGCGGTAGAGTTTGAGGGTAAGACTTTAACGTATAAAGACCTTAATTCCCAATCCAACCAATTGGGTTATTACTTAAGAACTAAATATGATATACAACCGGATGATTTAATAGCCATCAAATTAGACCGAAGCGAGCAAACGATAGTATCCATTATGGGTGTATTGAAATCGGGCGCGGGTTATGTGCCTATTGATCCTGAATACCCGCAGGAAAGAATATCGTATATTGAAGAAGATACCAATGC
>NZ_SJZD01000004.1 GCF_004959765.1 Flavobacterium sp. H122 | reverse complement strand
GCATTCGACCACTCTGCCATTTCTCCAGTATGTCGCACCACTTCCGTAATGCGAGTGCAAATATAATGCTGTTTTTTATTTCTCCAAATCTTTTTTTGATAAAAAAGGTAATTATTTTTCTGATAATTTATAACTAATTCATTTTGTATGAATTAGAAATGGAATTTTTTTCTAATAATTTATATATTCTACTATTTCTAATCCATAACCAATCATACCAACACGTTTTCCAACGTTAGAATTAGTGATTAAGCGAAGTTTAGAAATGTCTAAGTCGTGTAAAATTTGAGCTCCAATACCATAATCTTTACTGTCAATTACAATTTTTGGTGCTTTCATTTCACCTTGTTGTTGTAATTCTTTCAATTCAGCTATTCGGTTTAATAAGCTTACAGATTGCATGTCCTGATTTACAAAAATAACAGCACCTTTTCCTGCTTCATTAATCACTTTGAACATATCGTCCAATTGTTTGTCGGCATTGTTTGTAAGTGTACCTAAAAGGTCATTATTCACTTGTGATGAATTGATACGGGTTAAAATTGCTTCACCTGTATTCCAAGTGCCTTTTGTTAGTGCAATATGGATTTGTTTGTTGGTTGTTTGCTCGTATGCTCTTAATCTAAAGGTTCCAAAACGCGTTTGGATGTCAAAATCTTCTTTTTTAACAATCAAACTATCGTGCTGCATTCTGTAAGCAACAAGTGCTTCTATGGAAACTAATTTTAAATCAAACTTTTTCGCCACTTCGGCTAATTGCGGTAAACGGGCCATCGTACCGTCCTCATTCATGATTTCCACAATAACACCTGCTGGTTTAAAACCAGCTAAACGAGCAAAATCTATTGCCGCTTCTGTATGTCCTGTTCTCCTTAAAACGCCGCCTTGTTTTGCTATTAATGGGAAAATATGTCCCGGTCTAGCTAAATCGAATGGTTTTGTCTCTGGATTTATTAATGCCTGTACTGTTTTGGCTCTGTCTGATGCAGAAATTCCGGTAGTAACACCATGACCTTTTAAATCTACCGAAACCGTAAAAGCAGTTTCCATATGATCGGTATTGTTGGTAACCATTGGGCGTAAACCTAATTCTTTACAGCGGCTTTCAGTCAGCGGTGTACAAATCAATCCGCGGCCGTGAGTTGCCATAAAATTAATCATCTCCGGAGTTATTTTTTCGGCTGCGGCTAAGAAATCTCCTTCATTTTCTCTGTCTTCGTCATCAACAACAATGATTACTTTTCCTTGTCTGATATCTTCAATTGCTTCTTCAATGGTGTTGAGCTTAATGGTTTGAATGTCCATTTTTATTCTGTTTTGCGTTGTGTGAGTTTAGTATATATTTTTTGAAATGGTTCCGTGATGAAATCAAAGTTGACATCGCCGTTATCATTTACAGCTTTTTTGGTTAAATAAATTGCTAAAGGGGTAAGGAAAATGGAAGACATCCAAGCGCCTAAAAAAGGTGCTATCTGGGACTCCTGAGCCATTTTTTTTCCAAAGGTATTCATGAAATGGAATGTGATGAAAATCAACATAGCAAATACAATAGGCAGTCCTAATCCTCCTTTTCTGATAATCGCACCTAATGGGGCTCCGATAAAGAACATCAATATACAGGCGTAAGCGATGACAAACTTTTCAAATATGGAATGCCAGTGGTTGTTGATTTCCTTTTGTCTGGATTGAAATGAAGATTCGTTCATTTCCAGATTTTGCTTGGCACTTAATAAATCACTTTCTGCAACATTTAATACTATCGGTTTTTGTTCAACCGTCAATAAAGTCTCTAAATCAGTGGTTTTTGGTTTTGTAATTTTTGTTGTATCAACATTATAATTGTTGGTTACTCCAAAACGCTGATAATTATTGTCTGCAAATGATGAAACTTCTTTTTTATATGATTTGGTTAATGAATCCAAAGAGTATCTAAGATCACTGATTTTCAGCATGGTATTGGTATTCTTGATTTCCTCCTTCAGGCTTTCATCAGTGTTCAGTTTTGACAAATCAATATTGATGTTGTATTTTTTAAAATACACTTTGGCAAAAGGTAATTTATTTCTTTCCCGGTAATCTTTAGGTGTAATGTCTTCGTAATAATAACCATCGATTAAAACCAATTGAAGCAGATTTGAATTTAAAGAAGAGATTAATTCACCTTTTTTTGATTTTATGACTGTTTTTGCACCTTCTCCAAGATTTGATTTTTTATGAATGGTAACGCCTTCAAGATGCTCTCCTTTGTCGCCTGATTTCTTTTCAACTTTGATGTTGATGTTTCCTATGTCGTTAAACTGACCTTCGGCAATAGCCATAGCGGGTTTTACCTGAGCAATGTTTTTTCTGAAATTGATGAATTTATATTCAGAGTAGGGGATGACATTGTTGGCAAAGAAAAATGCTGCCAGACTTAAACCAAAAATAAAGATAATAAGTATTTTTAGTGCTCTGAAAAATGAAACGCCTGCCGATTTCATTGCGGCAAATTCATAGTGTTCCGCTAAATCACCAAACATCATAATTGATGAAAGTAATACGGTAAGCGGTAAAACCATTGGCATTAATTTAGGTGTGGCAAAGGCTAAGAATTTGACAATCATGACTATGTCAAGGTCTTTACCTGCTAATTCTGAAATAAACAACCATACGGTTTGTAGTATGAATATAAAAAACAAGATTACAAATACCGAAGTAAATGTAATCAGGAATGATTTTAATAAGTATCTGTCAAGAATTTTCATTCGAAGGATTAATCCAGATTGTTGATGTAATAATTTGGATATTTAGATTTAACAAATGTAAAGTGATTTTTTGGTAAAGCGGTATTAGTTTTAAAAGAATTAACAGTCAGTGTAACACGTGTACCGTTTTTATTTACAGTAATAGTATTGTAAATCAGGTTGGTAGCTGTGTCAACACCTACTAAAATTTGTTTTCTGTCATCTTTTGAGCTAATAGGGGTAAGCTTTACGAATTGTATTTTTTTTCCTTTAATAGTTTGTGCAATATCCCATGAATATTTGAATCCCTTGTTGAAAAATGTCAGCATTTTTGCCGGGGTATCCGCTTCATCATCAGAGCCTACCTTAGCAATCGAAACTTCCTCGTCTTCTTTTGAAATTGTGTAGGTTTTAGCTCCGTCACACATTTTTGTTACACCTAAAAAGTTTAAAATGTATTTATTACCGCTTAAAGTTACATTTCCTTTATTGTCCTGATTGATGTTCTCTTTAGTATTTTGCAGATTATATTTGAAATCAATCTGAATGTTTTTGTAAGTTTTAACTTTTGCAGTTACTTTATCCAATAATGCTTTCGCTTTAGCTTCATTTTGTGCTTGAGCTGATAAACCAACCAATAAAATTAATAAACCAATTATTTTTCTCATTTTAATTATTGTTTTGTTCATTACTTAAAAATTGTTCCAAGGCTACCAAGTCAGGAATGTTTACTGAACGTGCTTTACTGCCTTCAAACGGACCGACAATACCGGCTGCTTCCAACTGATCGATCAATCGTCCTGCTCTGTTGTATCCTAGCTTTAATTTTCTTTGTATTAACGATGCAGAACCTTGCTGTGCAGTTACTATAACTTCTGCTGCTTCCCTGAATAATGTGTCCCTTTCAGAAATATCAATATCAAGATTTATGCCATTGCCTTCCTCGCCAATGAATTCAGGCAGCATATACGCTGTTGGATAAGCTTTTTGTGAGCCGATAAATTCGGTTACTTTTTCTACTTCAGGAGTATCAACAAAGGCACATTGTACACGTACCAAATCATTACCGTTTGAGAATAACATGTCTCCACGCCCAATTAACTGATCAGCGCCACCTGAATCCAGGATTGTTCTTGAGTCAATTTTAGAAGTTACCCTGAATGCAATTCTGGCAGGGAAATTGGCTTTGATCATACCCGTAATTACGTTTACCGAAGGTCTTTGCGTAGCAATTATCAAATGAATACCAATGGCACGGGCTAACTGTGCTAAACGGGCAATAGGTGTTTCCACTTCTTTACCTGCTGTCATAATCAAGTCGGCAAATTCATCAACTACTAAAACTATATACGGTAAGAAACGATGTCCGGCTTCCGGATTTAGTTTACGCTGTTTGAACTTGTCGTTATACTCCTTAATATTACGTACCATCGCGTCTTTAAGTAAAGAATAACGATTATCCATTTCCACACAAAGGGAATTCAATGTGGTGATTACTTTTGAATTATCAGTAATAATTGCATCCTCTGAATCAGGTAATTTGGCTAAATAATGTCTTTCAATTTTATTGAAAAGTGTTAATTCCACTTTTTTAGGGTCAACCAATACAAATTTTACTTCGGCTGGATGTTTTTTATACAATAATGAAGTCAGTACAGCATTTAATCCAACAGACTTACCTTGTCCTGTTGCCCCGGCCATAAGCAAGTGAGGCATTTTAGCTAAATCAACTACAAATGTTTCATTGGAGATAGTTTTTCCCAATGCAATAGGAAGTTCCATTTCTGCTTCCTGGAATTTAGCCGATGCAATCACACCTTTCATTGGCACCATGCTCGGGTTCTTGTTAGGAACCTCAATACCTATCGTTCCTTTTCCAGGCATAGGAGCAATGATACGGATACCAAGTGCAGCTAGTGATAAGGCAATATCGTCTTCCAGACTTTTAATTTTAGAGATACGAACACCAGCTTCAGGCACAATTTCGTATAAAGTTACCGAAGGACCAACAGTCGCCTTGATTTGCGCAATATCTATTTTATAATTGCGGAGTGTCTCTACAATTCTGTTTTTATTTTCTTCTAATTCTTCCTGATTGATAGTGATGCCGCCTGTGCCATAATCTTTTAACAAATCGATGGTCGGGAATTTATAATTGGAAAGTTCCAGTGTAGGATCAAATTCTCCAAAATGAGCTACAAGTTTGCTTGCCAGATTTTCTTCAATGATATCCTCTTCTTCAACTTGTTCAATTACCAATTCTTCAGCATGATGTACTTCGGTTAGGGGTTCAGGTTTTTTGCTGATTTCAAGCGTCAATTCTGAAGCCGTACCAATTGTTGGTCTTAATGCTTCTTTATTGATCTCAAATTGTGAAGGAGCAGTTTTTAAGGTTATTTCGCCCAATTCTTCTTCATCTTCCTCAAAATCTTTCTGATTTGGTCTTGTTGTCAGAGAGTCTGAAACCGGTTCAGTTTTATCTTCTGCTTCATTTAAGGCGTATTCTTCTAAATTATACGCAACTGAAGCATCCTTGTTCAGAGGAGTATTTAATTCTTGTTTTAATTCTGACTTCGTTTTTTCAAAAGCATCCTTAATTTTATCCGGTGATATTTTTATTTTGAAAATCAGATAGATAACGACACCAAAAAGTAATGTTAATAAAGTACCTACTTTTCCTAAATAATCCTGAAGATACAGATTCATTTCATAACCAATCACACCTCCTAATTCAGGTAATGATGTACTGAAAAAACCAAAAAGTATTGAAAGAATTATGATTACAAAAATGTCCCAAAACCATGATTTTTTTAGTTTTGAAACTGCCAGATCCAACACTAAATAAGCGCCTGTTAAAAACATCAGGCGGACAAGCAGAAATGAAGCCACTCCAAAGCCTTTATAAATAAAGAAATCAGATAAAAAAGCGCCTAGTTTTCCCAGCCAGTTTTGAACATGGGATTCACGGTCAGAGAAATTTCCTAATTCGCTTTGGTCATATTTTCCGTTTACAAAATAAGAAATGAAAGAAACACCCAGAGCTATTGCTGAAAGCACTAAAAGTATTCCCAGTGTTATTTTTTGCTGGCGGCTAGGGGACAGCTTATTTAAAAACTTAGTTTCTTCCGGTTCTACGGTGTTAGTTTCCTTCTTTTTAGATTTGGCCATTTTAGTTTTCTACTTTATAACAAAAATAAATAATCTGCCGGATTATACTAATTTTGGTATGTAAATTATCGAACCGATAGTTATTGCTGTCATTGCAGCAAAAAATACTGCTCCGGCCGCAATGTCTTTTATGAATCCGATTTTTTCATGAAAATCAGGATGTACAAAATCTGCAATTTTTTCAACAGCTGTATTCAAGCCCTCAATACTGAGTACCAGACCAAAGGCGAAGACCTGAAAAAGCCATTCTTCTTTTGTGATTTCAAAATAAAAACCAGCCAATGTCATGATGACAACCAATGAAGACTGTACCATAACACTATGCTCGGTAGTTATTAATTTATATGCTCCTTTTGCGGCAAAACCAATGCTTTTAAGCCGGCCGGTAAAAAGAGTTTCATCTTTTTGAAATTCCATTTTTATAATGCAGCTAACGCAGATTCATAATTAGGTTCGTCAACAATTTCTGATACTTGCTCAGAATATTTTACAATACCATTCTCATCCAATACTACTACGGCACGTGAATGTAAACCCGCTAAAGGTCCGTTTTCGATTGTCAAACCGTAATCATTTCCAAAAGATGCATCTTTAAAATCTGAAAGATTGATAACATTCTCTAAACCTTCAGCACCACAAAAACGGTTTTGAGCAAAAGGTAAATCACGTGAAATACATAAAACTTTAGTGTTTTCTAAAGAAGATGCTTCCTGATTAAATTTTCTTACTGAAGTCGCGCAAGTGCCTGTATCTATGCTGGGAAAAATATTTAAAACTAATTTTAATCCTTTAAAATCAGTTAAGGATTTTACTGACAAGTCAGTTGCTACTAATTTAAAGTCTTTTGCCTGTGTTCCAACTGAAGGTAAGTTACCAATTGTCGCTATTTTGTTTCCTTTTAAAGTTATTTCTGCCATAATTGAATTTATAAGGGACCAAAAATAAGCATATTTTTTTAAATATTTTTTTCAAATGAATATTGCTTAGTTAAATTAATATCGTAATATTGCAATATATAAATATGATTAAAATGGGAGCTTCTAAAACAGATTTTTTTACAGAGGAACAAAACGAGCTGGCTTTGTTGTTTAAAGCATTGGCAAATCCTGCAAGGGTTGCAATTGTAGAGTATTTATTGAAAGTGGATACTTGTATCTGTAATGATATTGTAGAAGAGCTTCCTTTAGCACAGCCTACTATTTCGCAGCACTTAAAAGAATTAAAACAGGCCGGGCTGATTAAAGGAACGGTAGAAGGGAAGTCTATTTGTTATTGTGTGGATAAAGAGACTTTGCAGAAAATGGAAAATTATTTTTCTAAAATGAGAATACACTTACAAAGTAAATGTTGTTAAATATATAAATAAGGTTATTATGAAATTATCAGAATTTAAAAAGTATTTGGCAAATACGGAAAGTTTTGCCGTACAGTTACCTGACGGGACTTTTGTTCCTGAGCATTTCCATATTACAGAAATGGGAGTGATTAATAAAAAATATACGGACTGCGGAAATACCTTCAGGGAAGAAAATTATTTTACTTTCCAGCTTTGGTATTCTACAGATACCTGGCATAGATTGACTTCAGAAAAAGTATTGAAAATTATTGCCGGGATTGAAAAGAATATAGGATTTGAAGATTATGATATTTTAGTTGAATATCAGGGAGAGAAAACGATAGGTAAATTCGGATTGGATTTTAACGGAAAAGGCTTTTTGCTGACATCAACAAAAACGACCTGTCTGGCACAGGACAATTGTGGTATTCCGGTTGAAAAAGTAAAGAAAAATTTAAACGAAATTGCGGCTTGCTGCACTCCTGAATCTAATTGCTGTTAAAAAATAATGAGAAATATTTTAGTCCTTTGCACAGGAAATAGTTGCCGCAGTCAAATTGCCCATGGCTATTTAGATTTTTTTTTGAAAGATAAAGAAGCAAAAGTATATTCTGCAGGTGTGGAAACTCATGGGGTAAATCCTAAAGCCATTGTAGTTATGATGGAAGATGGTATAGATATATCAAATCATACGTCAAATAATGTTAACGAGTATACAGGAATTGACTTTGATTATATCATTACGGTTTGTGATAATGCCAACGAACGTTGTCCGTATTTTCCATCGACAGCTAAACGTTTTCATTATAATTTTCCGGATCCAGCAAAAGCTTTGGGAACAGAAGAGGAAAACTTTTCTGAATTCAGAAGAGTGCGGGAAATGATAAAAAAATATTGTGAGCAATTTGTTAAAGAAAATCTAGGAAATTAATATTGTAGGAATATTTTTGGTAACTTTGATATATAACTCAAATTCAGTTTATTATGAAAGTTGCTACAACAATTGTGAGGATTTTGTTAGGAGCATTGTTTATTTATGCTTCATTGATGTTCTTTTTAAAAATGGCTCCTGAGCCTGAAACCACAGGTGATTTTAAAGCGTTTAATACGGGTATTGTTGCTTCGCAATACATATTGCCTTTAGCCAAGACACTTGAGTTTTTATGCGGTGTAGCGTTTTTAAGTAATCGTTTTGTGGCTTTGGCTAATTTGGTCATACTGCCTGTTGCTATTAATATTTTTATGATTAATTTTTTCATGACGCCTGAAAATTTGCCTGTAGCTGTTTTTGTGTGTGTAGCAAATGTTTTTTTGATATTTAGATATTGGGATCATTATAAAGGATTATTCCAGGCAACATAAAAAAGTCCCGATACCGGGACTTTTTTATTCTTTAATTACTTTGATTGTTTTCAATTGATTTTCTTTTTCAAGTGTTATTAAATACATTCCTTCGGATAAATCCGACATGTTGATAGATTGTGTGTTTTGTAAATCAGAAGCATTGATTTCTTTTAGTTTTTTACCTATAAGATTTGTGATAGTCGCTTTTTCAAATGAAGCATTTTCTACTGTTAGTATATTTGAAACCGGATTAGGATAAAAATTTACAGATTCAAATGCTGTTGATTGATTGTTTAAAGTTGCATTTATTGTGAATTTATAAGGATTTTGATAGCTGGCAGCAGTAGGGGAATTGGTTGTTAATTTTAAAAAATAGGTGCCTGCTGTCAGTGATCTTGAAAAATTAATAGCGCCGTTATTACTGTTTTGTATTGTACCGACTAAAGTTCCTGTGTTATCCAGAATTGAGCCTGTACCCGTACCGAAATTTTGAACAACGATATTGGCCGTGACAGCATCAGCAACTACAATTTTATAAAAGTCATTATCAGCCGAAGTAGTGTTTTCCTGCACGGTTGCATAGCCGTTATATTCTTTGTTTATATCAACTTGATAAGCCAGCTCTTTAAATTCAGGTTCGTCCAAGCCTTGCATGATCAAGTCGTAATAGCCGGGTAATTCTGTATGGTTTTCAATAATATCGTAACCTGAATTAAAATAAAACACTTTTGCAGGATAAGTTAAAGCAGGGTAATATTGATTTATTTTTGAGGATGGCTCAGCAACAACTCCGTCTGTGGTTATATTTGTCCCAAAAGCATTAGTTATTCTTCCAATTATGTTAGAAAAATCAATTAAATTATCCAAAGGTCTTTGATTTAAGCCCATGATTGAAGATTCATTTGTAATTCCATTGCAATTTATGTCTGTATTATAAAAATCAGGTATAGAAGAATTGTCATTCATGTTATTGTTGTCCTGTGTTTCATTACCGCCAAACAGGAAATGACTCTTTTCTCCGCTGTAATAATAGGTTTCTTTTAAGTCTCTGATTGCTTCTGAACTTACATCAACACCGGTAAAACCAGCTAATGAACTGTCACTGGCGTTGCTGCCTCCATGAGGTGTGCCCAGAGTAAGTAATTTGGCAACATGATGTTTGCCGTCTGATTGCCGGTTTTCACTATTTTGAATGTATTCTCTGGAACATAAACCACCCATACTGTGACCAACAAGTATTACTTTGTCTTTATCGGTGATTTGCAGAATCCGCTCAATAACTCTTTTTAAAGCGGCTCCTTGTTTTGCAATTGCTGCCTGATTGCTTAATACATCGGTATCAAATGTGCCGTCAATTTTTACATTAAAATTTACGGTATAATAATCACCTTCAATTACAGAAGTTTCAAATGCAGCAATATCAGCTCCGGAAACGGGATAGAAATTTTTATTAGCTAAAGTATTATTGTTGTCAGCATTAAGGCAAAAATCAAAACGACCACCGTAAATATAGTTATACTGTGTGTCAAAATAATCAGTAGTGGCATTCCAGGTCTCTGAACTCGAATTTAAGCCATGTATGAAAATAATAGGATACGGGGTTTTGCCTTGAAAAATTATTTTATTGTTCTCATTTGGAATCTTAGGAGATTTAAGAGCAATAATTGAATCCCCTTTTTTATAAGTGAATTCAAATTCTTTAGGACGGGATTTAAACTCAGTATTGGTGTCCTGTGAGTAAGCGGCTTCAATAGAAAATGCACTAAAAATTAGTGCATAAAGAGTCTTTTTAAACATATTCAGGTTGGTATTATAAACCTGCAATATAATTTATTTTGTTAAGAAAAAGCTTATAATTAAAAATTTTGTTATTTATTGTGTTAATTTGGTTTCAAAATGATAAAATAAAAGGTGTTTCTATTTGTCGATAGAGCCTAACACACGTTGCATGAATTCGTTTAAAGCCGTTTTCTTATCTTTTCCTTCTTTGATCAATTTTTGTACTTCCAAAGCACCATACATATTAGAAATCAATTCGCCTATAACATCTAATTCTTCGTCTTTTAAAGATTCTAATTCGGTTAAGTTTTCTAATACTTCAATGGTTTCAACGATATAATCCTGATCGTTGTTTTCAATGAATTGTGTCAAATGTTTTATTACGGGGAGTTTCATTTTAGTTTTTTTGGATATTTAGACCATTAGATTTTTAGATTATTAGAATTTTTGATATCTGTTAAAAAATGTTTCCGATTCTCTTAAAATCGAATAATCAAATAATCGAATAATCGAATAATCTTTGCAGTTAAACTATTTCATTAACTAATTCAGCTAATACTTCTGCTTTGTTGGTTTGTGTTTCGTTTACTAATTTTCCATTTACAAAAGTGGCAAAAGTCGGTAAATTGGAAACGTTAGCCAGTTTTCTTGATTCGGGTGAATTTTCAGCATCAACAATTACAAAATTTATTGTTTCGTTTTCAGTTGCCAGTTTTTTGAATTTAGGTTTCATGATTCGGCAGTTACCACACCATGAAGCAGAAAATTGAACTACTACTTTTTCGTTTTCTGCAATGATATTCTGAAGCGTATCTTCGTTTAATTCGATTAACATAGTTTTTAAAATTTAAGTAGCAATGACAATAACAATTACAATTACAATATGCAATGATTGACATTAAGCATTGTTATTGCCATTGCATTTTTATTATTAGTTTTGGCTTAAGTAAGCAGCTGTACTTAAACGGTCAGCATTCATCGCTTCTTTACCTTCCTCCCAGTTTGCCGGACAAACTTCACCTTTAGTTTGTACATGAGTGTAAGCATCGATTAAACGTAAATATTCGTTTACGTTTCTGCCTAACGGCATATCGTTTACACTTTCATGGAAAATTTTACCAGTCTCATCAATTAAGTAAGTTGCACGGAAAGTTACGTTAGAACCGTCTAATAAAATATCACCTGATTCTTCATCATATACTTCTTCAGCATCTAAAATATCCAATGCTTTAGATAAGTTACGTGTTGTATCAGCTAAAAGAGGGTAAGTCACACCTTCAATACCACCATTGTTTTTTGGAGTGTTTAACCAAGCAAAATGAACTTCGTTAGTATCACAAGAAGCACCAATTACCATTGTGTTTCTTTTTTCAAATTCAGGTAAAGCTGCCTGAAAAGCGTGTAATTCTGTCGGGCAAACAAAAGTAAAGTCTTTTGGATACCAGAAAACCAATACTTTTTTGTTGTTTTTTGTTGCTTCTTCAAGAACATTGATTCTTAAATTGTCACCCATTTCAGAGATTGCGTCTACAGTGATGTTAGGGAATTTTTTTCCTACTAATGCCATAGTTAAATTTATTTTTAGAATTATGAATTAATATTTCGATGGCAAAAATAAGTAGAAAGTTCGCACTGCAGAATGATTTTAATCACATTTATAAATTAGTCTATAAATTATCTTTATAGCGTATTTATTTTCAGGCTTATTTTCTCTCATAATCATTTATTTCCGTTTGGTTTTATATATTTGTCCGCTATTAAAAACAAAAACCAAACTAACTATATGTCTTTTTTACAATTATTTAGAAAAAAATCATTAGATACAATTTTAAAGCAAGGAGGCGACGGGGAGCATTCCGGTTTGAACAAAGTTTTGACTGTTAAGGATTTAACTTTTTTCGGAATTGCGGCAATCATTGGGGGAGGAACATTTTCAGCTATTGGAAATGCGTGTTTTTCAGGAGGTCCCGGAGTAATTTTATTATATATTATTTGTGCTGTTGCCTGTGGTTTTACCGCCATGTGTTATGCCGAATTTGCTTCACGTGTACCGGTTTCGGGAAGTGCTTATACCTATGCCTATGTTTCATTTGGTGAGTTATTTGCATGGATTATCGGTTGGGCATTATTGATGGAATATTCCATCGGTAATATTTACATTGCCTTTTCATGGAGTGGTTACTTCACAAATTTATTGGAATCTTTTCATCTTCATTTGCCTGAATGGCTGACGATTAACTATAAATCGGCTCATGCGGCCTTTTTAGAAAATAAAATGGGTGAAGGACTTTTAGCCTGGCAAAATGCTCCTCAAATAGGCGGGTTAAGGATAATTTTTGACATGCCGGCCGTTGTGGTTAACATATTGATTACTTATTTGATTTATAAAGGTACCAGTGAGTCTAAAAATGTAAGTAATTTTATGGTGTATTTAAAATTGATTATCATTTTACTGGTAATTATTGTTGGTGCTTTTTATATAGATATAGACAATTGGACGCCATTTATGCCAAACGGGTTTAAAGGAGTTATGGCAGGAGTTTCCGCAGTATTTTTTGCTTATATAGGTTTTGATGCTGTTTCAACTTTAGCTGAGGAAAGTAAAAATCCACAGCGTGATTTACCTAAAGGAATGATTTATTCATTAATTGTTTGTACGGTTGTGTATATTATTTTAGCCTTAGTATTAACTGGAATGGTAAAATACGATTTACTAGGTGTTAGTGATCCGTTAGCCGAGATTTTTGCAATCAAGGGGATGAAATGGATGTTATTTATAGTTTCTATTGCTGCGGTGGCGGCAATGACAAGTGTGATGCTGGTATTCCAAATGGGACAGCCACGTATTTGGATGACTATGAGCCGTGACGGACTGATGCCTAAAAAATTCTCGGAAATTCATCCTAAACACAAAACACCAGGGTTTGCAACAATTATTACCGGTGTTGTAGTAGGATTGCCTATTTTCTTTACAGACGAGAACTTCGTATTGGATTTTACCAGTATAGGGACTTTGTTTGCCTTTGTTTTAGTTTGTGGTGGTGTATTAATGCTTTCGCCGCAAAGCGAAGCTGAATTAGCAGAAAGAGCAACAAAAGGAAAATTCAAAATACCTTATATAAACTCCAGATATATATTCCCTGCATTTGTTGCCGGTGCAGCGATATTGATTAATTATTTGTATCCAACATATTTTGCAGAAACTCTAAATATTTCTGAAGGGAATATGGCTACTAATTTACCATTAATCATTTTCTTTATTTTTACGATTATTATGTCAGTTGTGGCATTTATAAAACATTTGTCGTTAATACCGCTTTTAGGGCTGATTTCATGCTGTTATTTGTTAACAGGTATGGCGGTTTCAAACTGGAAATGGTTTGGAGTATGGTTGGTGATCGGGTTAGTGATTTATTTAGCATACGGATTCAGAAAAAGTAAACTAAATAAAAACAGAATTGAAGCTACTATTGAAGATTAAAATTGAATCCCGGTTATTTCACCGGGATTTTTTATTATATTGAATAAAAGTTTAGGCAATGCATCATTTTAAAGCCGAATTAAATATTATAGGAATCAATCCGTTTGTTTTTGTTCCTGAAGAGATATTGAATGAAATTTTTAAAGCATTCGGGAAAAACAAAGGACAAATTCCAGTCTGCGGATCGGTTAACGGTAAGTCCTATAAGCAAACTCTTGTGAAATTCAGTGGCGACTGGCGTTTGTACATTAATACAGTAATGCTTTCAAAATCTCCGCAAAGAATTGGAGAAATCATTGAAGTGACAATTGCTTTCGATACGGAAAACAGAAGTCTGACTCTTCATCCCAAACTGACTGTCGCTTTAGAAAAGAATAAGGAAGCTAAAAATGTTTTTGACAGTCTTCCGCCTTATAAACAAAAAGAAATCATCCGTTATATAGGTGCTTTGAAAAAAGAAGAAAGTATAGCTGAAAATGTAAAAAAAGCTATTAACTTTTTATTGGGACAGGGACGTTTTATTGGCAGGGATAAGCCTTGATAAATTGCAACTATTTTTATTCCTTTACCCAATCTTCTATCTCAATTCGATAAATATTCACGGGCATACCATTATAATCAATGGTTTTGTCTTTTTTCATGCCGTTATTTTCTGCAACTTTTTCAGAATTACTATTTTCAGTATGAATTATTGAAATCAGACTTTTTGAGAGGTTATTTTCAAATGCAAATTCTTTACATTTTTTAGTTGATTCATATGCGAAACCTTTTTTACGGTATGCAGGCAAAATTGAATAGGCAATTTCTATTTCTTGTTTTCCTTCAACTTCTCTAACAATAAGTCCGCTTTGACCAACAATTTCGTTGGTGATTTTATCCAACAATACATTAGCACCGCCCAAATTGTTTTTATATCGTTCAAATGTTATTTCAAACCAAAATTTGCATCTTTCATCTGGTGTTTCAATTTTATCAACTCCTAAAAATCTGCAAACTTCTATATTCTCAAATAATTCAACCCAAATATTAAAATCTTCGGTATTCAATAACCTGAATTTTAATCTTTCTGTTTCTTGCCCTTCCAGTGTATAGTTCATTCTGCAATTGTTTTTTCTATTTTTGTTAAAAATGATTTAGGACTATTAGAAATCAGCTTCTACCAGCAAGGTTATAACTTCCTTGCTTATAGGATGCTCAAAAGTGATTGATTTTGCATGTAAATGCAGACGGTTAGATTTTGTACCATATAAATCATCACCGGTTATCGACGTGTTTAATCCTAATGGATGCGAAGCATGTACCCGTAATTGGTGTGTACGGCCTGTAATAGGGTAGAAGTGCACACGGGTTTTGTTGTTTTCAATAGCAATTTTTTCCCATTCTGTTTGTGCAGGTTTGCCATATTCATAACATACCATTTGACGTGGACGGTCATCTAAATCTACCCGTAATGGCAAATCAATAAATCCCTCATTTTGTTCAATAACACCATCTAATAAAGCCTCATAGCATTTTTTTACTTTTCGCTTAATGAACTGACTTTGGAGTTGTACATAAGTTTCCTCATTTTTTGCCAGCAGCATAATTCCGGATGTAGACATATCCAATCGATGTACTACTAATGGACCGGTTGCGTCAGGATACATTTGTTTGATACGTTCGTAAACGGAATCGGTTACTAACTTCCCTGGAACCGATAGAAATTCAGCGGGTTTATTAATAGCCAGCATGACATCATCTTCGTAAATAATTTCCAAAGTTTTACCTTCAGCCGGATTTTCTAAAAAAGGATTTTCATCCATTATAATATCATCAAGCATATGTCCTAACAAAATAGGCTCGCATTTTCCTTTGCAGGCAGGATAAAACTGTTTGTGTTTACGGACTTCACTTCTTGGAGATTGTCCCCACCAGAATTCTGCCATTGCAATTGGTCTTAACTGATGTTCAAATGCATAGTGCAACAGTTTTGGAGCGGCACATTCGCCGGCACCTGCAGGTGGATTGTCATTGAATATTTCACCTATGCTTTTTCTTTTTCCGGATTGATTTAAAAAGGAATACTCGGCAAATAAACGCTGTTGCAGTGTTCCCGACATTTCACGGCGTTTTTCTTTTAGCTGATTGATTTCGGCTTCAATTGACTCTAGATTTTGTTGTACTTCTGCTTTTTTGTAATTCCAGTATTTGGTCATTTTTTTCAGCAGAATAGCTTCACGCTTGCTTTGTTCGCTTAATTGCAAATTGTAAGCTTCAAATTCTTCAATTGTCTTTGTGTTTTGAGCGTCAATTCTAAGTTGGTCACGCAACAGTTTTTGTGTTTTTATGTGTTGTTTTTGTCGCTGGATGTCGTTTTCTGCTTCCGAAAATATCTGGTTTAAAGTTTCTTTCGCCATAAGGTATTCAGAATTTTCTTCAAGTTGTTCTATCTGACGGTTCAACTGATTGATTTTTGCTTCTTCATTTTTGTAAAAGCTTGATGGATGAAGCATGTCGTATACAGTTGGTACAAAATAAGGCAGTTGATTTTGTTCTGCCAGTTTTCCTGAAAAAGCCCACAGATAACCTAATTCTCCTTTTTGGTTTTGACAAACTAGAACCCCAAACATTTTACCAATTACCAATCCGTCTTGATCTTTTTGTAAACCAAAATTATGTTCGAAATCAGTTTGTGTTTCAAGATACGATTGTAGTTCAAGTACAGCAACTTGACTTAACTCGTGAGGTTCGTAATAAAAAGGGAATGTGAATTTTTCAGGCAATGAAATTCCTGATATACTGGTTTTGAATTTTTGAAATAAAGATTTAGGCATGGGGCAAAGATAATGGAAATAAAAAAAGTTGACTAAAGAGAACACTTCGACTCTGCTCAGTGTGACACCTCAGTCAACTTTTAAAATAGTTTTGTAGTACACCTGAAAGGTTTTTAAAACCTGTCAAGTGTTGTGATATTATTTTTTCAAATGTACATCAAAATAATCTGCTATTTTAGCATACATGTGAATCCTATCTTTACCACTTACATTATGTTCATGGTTTGGATATAAGAAATAATCAACTTGTTTACCAGCCTTAATACAAGATTCAATAAAGTTCATACTGTTTTGTTGAACTACAACAGGGTCTTGTGCTCCGTGAATGATTAACAAACGTCCTTTTAAGTTTTTAGCTTTATCTAATAATGAAGCTTTTGCGTATCCTTCAGGATTTTCTTGAGGAGTATCCATGTAACGTTCACCATACATGATTTCGTAATATTTCCAATCGATTACCGGTCCGCCTGCAACACCAACTTTAAATGTATCTGCTTGTTTGGTCATTAAAGAAGTAGTCATGAAACCACCAAAACTCCATCCGAAAACGCCAATTTTATCTTGGTCAACAAAAGATTTAGATTTTAAAAATTCTACACCTTTCATTTGATCTGCCATTTCATTGACTCCTAATTGTCGGTGTGTTACATCACAGAATTTTTTTCCTCTTGCATCACTTCCTCTGTTATCCAATGTAAATACAACATAACCTTGCTGTGCCATATAATAATCAAAATAACCGGCGCCACCTAGCCACTTGTTAGTTACCAGTTGCGCATGTGAACCTCCGTAGACATAAATCATTACTGGGTACTTTTTTGAAGCATCAAAGTTGGCAGGATAAATAATACGACCGTTTAATGGTGTTTTTCCATCTGCTGAAGTTAATCTGACCAATTCCATTTTAGGCATGTCAATTTTGCCTGTAAATGGATTGTCAGCTTTAACTAAAGTGGTATTCGCCATTTTGGTTTTGATATTTAAAATCGAAATCTCATTTGGCGTTGTAATATTACTGTATTGATCTAAAATCATAGTTCCATCTGAAGAAACTGAAGCAGTGTGTGTTCCTGAAACTGAAGTTAACTGAATCGTTTTTCCCGATTTTAAATCTACTTGATATAATTGACGGTCTAAACCATTATTTGCAGTACCTATGTAATTGATTTTTGACGCGCTGTTATTAAAATCTAAAAGATCTTTAACAACAACATCACCAAAACCTAAATTTTTCAATAATTTTCCATCAGTATTGTATAAATACATTTGGTTAAAACCATTAAAATCGGTTTGATAAATGAATTGAGATGGGTTGTTTGGTACGAATGTCAAAGCATGTTGTGGCTCAACCCAAGTTGATGCTTTTTCTTCAAACAGCGTTTTTATAAAAGCACCCGTTTGCGCATCGTATTTGTTGAATTTTAAATGATTTTGTCCGGGGTTTAAAACCCCTGTGAAAATATATTTTCCAGTAGGTTCCCAGGAAACCATGGTTAAATATTGTTCTTTTGGTTCGCCGGTTTGAATAGTCACTTTTTTTCCCGAAGCAATATCAAAAACTACCAATGTTACATTCTCACTGGTCATACCGGCCATAGGATACTTGATATTCTTATTTACAGCTTCGCGCTCGTTCCAATTGGTTAACGGATAATCAGCCACCATGGTTTCGTCTTTGCGGTAATATGCTAATTGTGTTCCTGCCTCGTTCCACCACATACCATCTTTAATACCAAATTCTTGACGGTGTACATAATCCGAACCGCTTACAATACCTTTATCAGTATCAGTCGTAACATCAATTGTATTTCCGGATGCAGTTGTGATTCTGATATTGTTTTCTTTCAGCCAGGCTACATTTCCATTAGAGGCAAATTTTGCCTGTTCACCTTCAGTGGCATAAGAAATTACATTGGTTATTTGTTTTGCAGTTACATCGTAAGTTACTTTGTAATTATTCTTTTTGCCATTCACTTGAGTTTCAAAAGTGTTTGCAGTTTTCCACTCTATGACAGTTGGAAAAGTTTTTATTGTAAATTCATCTGAAGAAATTTTGGATTTTAAAGCATTTTCAAAATCTGCTTTTGTTGCCAGAGTAGTTTCTTTCCAGCCATTAGAAGCACTTTTTTCCAATAAATTTGCATAATCAGCACTTATGTAAGTAATAGATTTTGTGTTTTTGCGCCATTGCTGTGCAACTTGCGTAGTAGGAGCGTATTTTCTTCCTCCGGTAACAGTTTCTTCAATAGTCAGCTTTTGAGCAAAAGCTATGTTTCCTATTATAAGCAAACTAAAAACATATTTTTTCATTGTTTTGTTTTTTTGTAAAAGTATTCAAATGTAATAATACATTATTAATTTTTATCTATTGTGAGTCCTTAAGGTTGTTAAAAGTAATCAGAAACTTTTTTTGGTATATTGAAAATAAAAATCAGGTTGCGTTGTTTTTGAAAATAAGCGGATAATTGATTGTAAAAAACATAGTCATTTTGAGTATAATAATAATGTAATCTGTGAAAAAAAAATGAGCTCAATATTTAATTGAGCTCATTTTGTGAAAATATTTTTTATTAATCTTCATCATCTTCTTCGCTTTCTTCGTCAGCTGCATCATCATCGTCATCATCGTCATCATCGTAATCATCATCGTCAGCTTTTTCAGCTTTTTCTTCATCAGCTGCAGTATCGTCATCGATTTCCAATTCTTTCAATGCGTCTAATGAATCATCTCCTGCAAGATCGTCATCTTCATCATAGTTCTCGATTCTATCAGCAAGTTTTGTGCTGACTTTAACTAGATAAATAGTGTCTTCAGTTTTAACTTCAACAGCTTCAATAGTTTCGTTTTTAGCATTTTTAAAACGAACGATATCTGAATCGTCGTAACCTTCAGGAAATTTTTCAACCAATAAATTTAAAATTTCACTTGTTAGTTTAGAATAATCAACTATAACTCTTTTCATATTTGGGGTATTCTTTTATTGACCTAAAACGTATGCAAAAATAAGTGGAGCAACAATAGTTGCATCCGATTCAACAATAAACTTTGGAGTTGTGATGTCTAGTTTACCCCAAGTGATTTTTTCGTTAGGAACAGCTCCTGAATAAGAACCATAACTTGTTGTAGAATCTGAAATCTGACAGAAATATGCCCAGAATGGAACATCATGCATTTCCATATCCTGATAAAGCATTGGCACAACACAAATAGGGAAGTCACCGGCGATACCACCTCCGATTTGGAAGAAACCTATTCCTTTTCCTGAACAATTATCTTTATACCAGTCAGCTAACCACATCATGTATTCAACACCGCTTTTCATAGTTGTAGCTTTGAATTCACCTTTGATACAGTATGAAGCAAAAATATTCCCCATAGTACTGTCTTCCCATCCAGGAACTACAATAGGAAGGTTTTTTTCTGCGGCAGCAACCATCCATGAATCTTTTGGATCGATTTCATAGTATTGCTCCAATACACCTGAATTGATCATTTGGTACATGAATTCATGAGGGAAATATCTTTCACCTTTAGAATCAGCGTTATTCCAAATGTTGAATAAATGTTGCTGTAAACGGCGGAAAGCTTCTTCTTCCGGAATACATGTGTCTGTTACACGGTTATAGTGATTTTCCAATAAATCCCATTCTTCCTGAGGTGATAAATCACGGTAGTTAGGAACTCTTTTATATGAATTATGAGCAACAAGGTTCATAATATCTTCTTCTAAGTTAGCCCCGGTACATGAAATGATGTGTACTTTATCCTGACGTATCATTTCTGCTAATGATTTTCCAAGTTCAGCAGTACTCATTGCACCGGCTAACGTAATCATCATTTTACCATTATCCAACAAATGTTCTTCATACCCCTTTGCAGCATCTACAAGCGCAGCAGCATTAAAATGTAGATAATGCTTTTCAATAAATTGACTAATAGGTCCTTTGCTCATTTTAATCTTGTTTGTTTGTGTGTTTTATTTTGATAATAAATACAAGTTCAAAAATAAATTATTTTTTGTTGTATCCTAATATTTCTAAAATTTCTTCTGCATTTTGTTCTTCAGAGAATACCTCGTGTGCAAAAATGCCGTTTTTATCTTTGTCAATCAAGATATGCTTAGGTTGTGGTAAAATACAGTGATGTAAACCACCATGGCCTCCTATGGTTTCTTGATACGCACCTGTATTAAAGAAACCAATATATAATGGTTTCTCTTTATTATATTTAGGTAAATAAATGGCATTCATGTGTTGTTCAGAGTTGTAATAATCATCACCGTCACAAGTTAATCCTCCTAATAATACTCTTTCGTAGGAGTCGTTCCATCTATTTACTGCCATCATTACAAATCGCTTGTTGATTGCCCAAGTATCAGGTAAAGCTGTAATGAAAGATGAATCTATCATATTCCAGTTTTCACGATCATTTTGTTTCTTTTGATATAGTACCTGAAAAATTGCTCCTCCGGCTTCACCTACGGTAAATGACCCAAATTCAGTGAAAATGTGAGGTACGGGTACTTCAGCTTCATCACAAGCAATTTTAATCTGGTTTAAAATTTCTTCAACCATGTATTGATAATCATAATCAAAAGCTAAAGAGTTTTTGATAGGAAAGCCACCACCTATATTTAAGCTGTCTAATGAAGGACATTCTTTTTTTAAAGCAATGTAAACTTTCATACATTTTAATAACTCATTCCAATAGTAGGCTGTATCTCTAATACCGGCATTGATAAAAAAGTGAAGCATTTTAAGCTCTACTTTTTTGTTATCCTGAATTTGCTTGCGGTAAAAAGGAACAATGTCTTTGTAGCCAATTCCTAAACGTGAGGTATAAAATTCAAATTTTGGATCTTCTTCTGCCGCAATTCGTATTCCTATTTTGAACTTGCCATCGATTTCTTCCTGAAGTAAGTCTAATTCTTCAAAATTATCAATAACTGGTATTGTATTTTTGTGTCCGTTGTTTATTAAACGAGCAATATTTGTGATGTAAGCGCCTCTTTTAAAACCGTTACAAACTACAAATGTGTTTTTGTTTATCTTTCCTTGCTCCATTAAGTTTTCAACAATGTTGATGTCAAAAGCTGAAGAAGTTTCGATGTGGATATTGTTTTTTAAAGCTTCATTTAAAATGAATTCAAAATGTGAACTTTTAGTGCAGTAGCAGTAAAAGTATTTAGCTTCGTAACCTTGCTTTTCCATAGCATTACGAAACCACATTTTTGCTTTATTGATATTCTCAGATATTTTAGGTAGATAGGTAAATTTTAACGGTGTACCATATTCTTCTACCAATTTCATTAAATCGATACCATGAAACTGAAGATTGTCTTTGTTTAAAGTAAATTCTTCCTGTGGGAAATAAAACGTTTGATTGATTAAATCGAAATATTTTGTATTCATTTGAATTAGAGTAAATTGTAATTAAAATTAATAAAAAATCTCAATACAATTTATTCAGATGCGAATATTCGCAAAAATGATTTCCAATTCGGTATAAAGGGGTACGTCCATAGCGGGCAAAAATAAAAAAATATATTTTTTTACTGCAAAGTTTTTATTCAAAAAAATACTAATTCCTGTAATCTTTAAAAGCACTTATAATCGTTTCGTTATCAGTGGTTTGGTTTATTATGCAGTTCCCGATTTTATCTAAAAGCGAAAATTGAATTTTTCCAAACTCATTTTTCTTGTCATGAATAAGCAATTCAATGATTTGATTTATGTCGTTTTTTTCAAAAGTAATGGGGTCATAAATAGTCATTAATTGATTTTTAATTTCCATGTATTCTTCTGCCTTTAATAATCTTTTGGTAACTGAAATGTAACTTTCAAGAATCATACCGCAGGCAATAGCTTCACCATGTAAAAGTCTTTCTTTTTCAGGGTTGTCAAGAAAATAAGTCTCAATAGCATGTCCTAATGTATGTCCAAAATTCAAAGCTTTTCTGATTCCGTTTTCTTTAGGGTCTTCTTCTACAATTTTTGCTTTAATAGCAACAGATTCCTCTATTAATGAATCGAATTCGTCAAAATTGATTTCGGTTATATTTTTGAATTTATCCCAATGCGCTTTATTTGCTATTAAACCATGCTTAAGCATTTCCGCTAAACCAGATTGCATTTCTCTTTGTGAAAGCGTTTGTAAATAATTGGAATCTATTAAAACCATCTCAGGTTGTGTAATGGTACCAATCTGATTTTTTAATCCTCCTAAATCCACTCCGTTTTTGCCTCCTACAGAAGCATCTACCATTGATAATAATGTGGTAGGCACATTTATAAAGGCGATACCTCTTTTAAATGTAGAAGCAATAAATGCTCCCATATCTGTAATTACACCGCCACCTATATTAATAATAAGACTTTTTCTGTCTGCTCCAAGCTCAGTTAGTGCTTCCCAAACTTGAACACAAGTTTCAATTGTTTTGTTTTCTTCGCCGGGTTCGAGTTCAATTATTTCAAGCGCAACTTCTGTTTCAAGCTGGGGTAAAAAATATGGAAGGCAATATTCATTGGTGTTTTCGTCGACAATAATGAAAATTTTAGAGAATTTGTTTTCTCTTAAAAACTGATTTAAAATTTGGTAATTGTCATTAATGAAATGAACTGTTGAATTTGCAACCATTTTTTTAATTAATGTTAAAGATTTGGTGCAAAATAAAGTAAAAATACTAGAATAAAATAGGGCTGTGTTTTATATTTGCATAACATTATTATAATTATGGAAAAAATATTTGATAATACTAAAAACGCTTTCACTTTAAAAAGCGATACAGAGCTGGAACGTGCTTATTTTCTTTTTAAATTAATCGATTCTCAGCCTCTTGTAAAAATTGGTACAGCAGTAACAAATTTTGCTCTTAAAGCGCATTTACCTGTTGAAGGGCTTATCCGCGCAACAGTTTTTGATCATTTTTGCGGCGGTGTATCCGAAGATGACTGTATTTCGGTAGTAGACAAAATGTTTACTAAAGGGGTTTCGTCGGTCTTGGATTATTCGGTGGAAGGAAAAGAAGACGAGAGTGCTTTTGATGATGCAATGAATAAGACGTTAAAGATTATCAATTTTGCTAAAGAAAAGAAAGCCATTCCTTTTGCAGTGTTTAAACCTACAGGTTTTGGACGTTTTGAACTGTATGAAAAATTAGGTGAGGGAAAAACGTTGAACGAAGCTGAACAGGCAGAATGGGATAGAGTTGTAGAACGTTTTGATAAAGTATGTAAAGCAGCACATGAAAATGATATTGCTTTATTGATTGATGGTGAGGAAAGCTGGATGCAGGACGCTGCTGATGAATTAGTAGCTACTATGATGCGTAAGTACAATAAAGAGAAGGCTATTGTTTACAATACACTGCAAATGTATCGTTGGGATCGCTTGGATTATTTGAAAATATTGCATGTACAGTCACAGGAGGAAGGTTTTCATGTAGGAATGAAACTGGTTCGCGGTGCTTATATGGAAAAAGAAAACAAACGCGCTGAGGAAAAAGGATATAAATCACCTATCTGTACTTCAAAGCAAGCTACCGATTATAATTTTGACGATGCAGTGGCTTACATGATGGAGCATATTGATACTATGGCTATTTTTGCAGGAACCCACAATGAGGAAAGCTCGTATAAATTGATGGAAATAATGAACCACAAAGGAATTGCTAAAAACGATTCCAGAGTTTGGTTTGGCCAATTGTACGGAATGAGCGACAATATCAGTTTCAATTTAGCGGCTGAAGGGTATAATGTAGCAAAATACCTTCCGTTTGGACCGGTTAAAGATGTTATGCCTTACTTAATCCGCCGTGCGGAAGAAAATACTTCGGTTGCCGGACAAACCAGCCGTGAGCTTACATTAATCAAAAGAGAAAGAGACAGAAGAAAGGGTAAAAACTAATGAACTTAACCATATTAGGTTGTTACGCGGCCACGCCAAGGACATTTACTAATCCAACCTCACAGGTTTTAGAAATTAATAACCGATTGTTTTTAATTGATTGCGGAGAAGGAACACAGGTGCAGCTGCGTAAAAACAAGGTAAAGTTTTCAGCTATTAATCAAATTTTTATTTCGCACCTTCATGGTGACCATTTTTACGGATTAATAGGATTGATTTCGACCTTTAATTTATTAAACAGAAATAACCCTTTAACTGTTTTTGGTCCGGAAGGAATAAAAGAAGTAATTAAACTGCAATTACGTTTATCAAATTCATGGCCGCAATATGAATTGAATTTTGTGGAGTTGAAATCGAAAGAATCTGAAACTATTTTCGAAGATGACAAAGTAACTGTAAAAACAATACCTCTTAAACACAGGGTATATACTAACGGGTTTCTATTTCAGGAAAAACCTAAGGAACGTAAATTAAATGTTACAGCGGTTCAGGAATATGAAATAGAAACCTGTTATTATCAAAATATTAAAAACGGACGTGATATTACCCTTGAAGACGGCAGGGTAATTCCTAATGACCTATTATCTTTCGATCCGCCTGCAGCTAAAAGTTATGCTTTTTGTTCAGACACGATGTACGAAGAAAGTATAATTCCTATTATTGAAGGTGTTGACGTTTTATACCATGAAACGACTTTTTTGAATTCGGAAGAACATCTTGCTGAAAAAACGATGCATGCCACTGCAAAGCAAGCTGCGATCATTGCAAAAAAGGCTGAAGTAAAGCAATTAGTACTTGGACATTATTCCACCCGATACGAATCTATCGATTTGTTTAAAGAAGAAGCCTCGGTAATTTTTGAAAATGTTTTATTGGCAGATGACGGAGTAGTTTTTGAATTTTAAATACTATGAAAACAGTTGTTATCACGGGAGCGAATAGAGGAATTGGTTTAGCATTGGTTAACAAATTCCTGACAGAGGGATTTATGGTTATAGGTACTTCAAGAAAAGATCAATTTGATCAAATTTCACATCCTGATTTTCATGGAATTGTTTTGGATGTGACTTCATCTGTTTCTATTCATAATGCAGTTTCTTTGATTAAAGAAAAACTTCTGAAAATTGATTTGTTGATTAATAGTGCAGGGGTAGGATTGGATTTGAATGACGAAACTCCTGAAATTGACATTATTAAAACCACTTTTGAAACAAATGTTTTTGGTCTGTTTAGTTTTACTGAAGCTATTAAAGATTATATAGTTGACGGTGGGACTATTTTTAATATTTCATCTGTAATGGGAATGCTTAACAGAGATAAAATATTGCCCAATGCAACAGCTTACAGAATGTCAAAATCGGCATTGAATATGTACACAAAAACACTTTCGGCCAGACTGGCAGAAAGAAAGATTAAGGTAGTTTCTATTCATCCGGGCTGGGTTAAAACAGATATGGGCGGACAAGAAGCAGATGTCACTCCTGAATTTTGCGCCAACGGAATTTATCAATTATACCTTAAAGACATACCAACAAATTCTTTTTGGGCCGCTGACACACAAACACAACTAAACTGGTAACTATGGAAGATTTAAGTAATTATAGAAAATCGTATGAAAAAAGTGAGCTTCTCGAAGTAAATATTCCTGAAGATCCAATTAACTTATTCAACACATGGTTTCATGAAGTGGAAGATTTTGGTGGTGTCGATGAAGTGAATGCTATGACTGTTTCAACTATTGGTTTGGATGGTTTTCCTAAATCAAGAGTGGTTTTATTAAAAAAATATAATGAAGAGGGTTTTATTTTTTATACCAATTATAATTCTGAAAAAGGAAGGGCTATAGAAAATAATCCAAATGTTTGCCTGTCATTTTTTTGGCACTCGATGGAAAGACAGATAATAATCAAAGGCGTGGCAAAAAAAATCGCTGAAAACTTATCTGATGGTTATTTTGAAAGCAGACCTGACGGCAGTAAGCTGGGAGCTATTGTTTCCAGTCAGAGTGAAGTTATTCCCTCACGTCAGTTTTTGGATGATAAATTGAAACAATTGGAAATTGAGCTGGAAGGAAAGGAGATTGCAAGACCAAAATACTGGGGTGGTTATATGGTTGAACCTAAGGAAATTGAATTTTGGCAGGGACGTCCTAACCGTCTTCATGACAGAATCCGGTATCATTTAGAGGAAGATTTTAACTGGAAAATAGACCGGTTATCGCCTTAAATTGTAAGAAAAAACTTAAAAAATGTTAAATTTTAAACATTTCATCGATTTTATTTGCTAGTTAATCGATAATTGACCTATATTTGAACTGTAAATGAAAACAAAATTTGTTTTTAGATAGATTTTCTGAAAATAAATTCATGATAGTTTAGTTTTTTAGTTTGTTTATTTGATTGAAAAGTGCTTCTTGTCCCCAAAGAGAAGCACTTTTTCTATTTTAATACCATCTTCGTTTATTCTTTTTTGAATTTTCCGATTTTCTTGAATTATTTTTCCCGCTTCTATTATTGCTTTGTTTTTTTGTTGTATTTGTAGCTGAGTCAGCTGTTTTTTTATTTTTGGCTGAAGAATTGCTTTTCCATGGAAATGGGTGATTGTCTATAGTTTTTACTTTTGACTTTAAAAGCTTTGTAATTTCTTTCCAGTAAACTTCTTCGTCTTTCCCGCAAAATGAAACAGCAATACCTGAATTTCCGGCACGTCCTGTTCTTCCTATACGGTGTATATAGGTTTCTGAAATATTAGGTAAATCAAAATTGATAACAACCGGCAGCTGGTCAATATCAATTCCTCTCGAAGCCACATCGGTAGCAACTAAAAAGTCTATTTTTTTGTCTTTAAAATCTTCTAAAACTTTTTGTCTCGCACTTTGCGATTTATCTCCGTGTAAGGCATTGGCGTTTATATTGTGTTTGGTAAGAAACTCAACTACATTTTCAGCTCCATGTTTTGTTCTGACAAAAATTATAGCATCTTTTAGTTCTAAATCTTTGATTACGTGAAGCAAAAGTTGCTTTTTTTCTGATTTTTCAACAAAATAGATAGACTGGTTTATGTTTTGGCTGTTCGATACCGTTGATTTGACTTCTACGTATTTTGGTTTAGTAAGGAACTCATCAGCTATTTCCCTGACTTCAATAGGCATAGTAGCAGAAAAAAGAAGTGTTTGCCTGTTTTGTGAGGCTAACTTTGTAATTTTTCTAACATCGTTTATAAAGCCCATGTCCAGCATTAAATCGGCTTCATCAATTATAAGGTGATGTAAATGATTAATGTCTATAAAACCTTGCTTGTTTAAATCTAAAAAACGCCCGGGCGTAGCAATTAAAATATCAACGCCCTCTTTTAGTTTATCTACCTGTGCATTTTGACTGACACCCCCATATAGTGTAAGAGTAGTGCAGTTAGTATATTTCCCGTAGTCATTAAAGCTTTCTTCAATCTGTAATGCCAGTTCGCGGGTTGGAGCCAGTACAAGTGTGCGGATTTGTTTTCGCTTTTTCATTGATCCAACTATGGGAATCAGATAATTTAAAACCGGAATTGCAAAAGCGGCTGTTTTGCCGGTACCTGTCTGTGCACAGCCTACCAAATCATGTCCCTCAAGAATAATTGGAATGGCTTTTTCCTGTATTTCAGTAGGTTTTGTATATTCGGCTTCTTTAATTGCCTGGGCAATATTGCGATGTAAAGAAAGTTCTTCAAATGTCATTGTCAAATTTTTGACAAAGGTAAGGCTATTTTTAAATTGAAGAGTTTCCTTTTAAGAAATCGGTTACTAAATAACCTATAAGTTTGCCAATCAAATGTTGGTTTTTTTCTTCCCCTAATACAGGAGCACCTTCACAAATATGTAAATAAGCCGCATTTTTGTGTTTAGCGAAATAATAGGTGAATTGACGTAATTCCTCAACTGAAAATCCGCTCAGCGTCATAGCACTGGATGCAATATTAGGAACAGCATCAAGATCAATTTCAATACCATAGGCATCTGTTTTAATATGATCCAAAGCATTTTTCATTTCCAGCTGAAATGTCTTTTCCTGACGGATTTTAATTTCGTCATAAGTGTTGTATTTAACGCGCTCATTTATCCCTTTTATTAGGTCCAGTACGTTTTTTGAAGTATAGCTTTCATGCAGTCCGAAAACAAAATAATTTTTCAGGAAACCTTCATCGTAGGCATATGAAAATCCGTTGCCGCTGTGTCTTCCTTCAAGGATTCTAAAATCGGAATGTGCATCAAAATTTACTGCATTTACTGCTTTGCCTAATCCCAGTGCTGTTCCTTTTATGCTGCCGTATGCATTGTTGTGGCCGCCACCAATTATAATAGGGATTTTACCGGCTTTTACAATTTTATAGACAATGTGTGACACTTCTTTATCGATGTTCTCGACAATTTTAAAGAGTTGTTTACGGTCTTCAGGATTATTCTGATCTAAATTTTCAGCTTCAGTCATTTCCTGGGATACATCAACACGGCCTAAAATTATAATCTGATTTCCTTTACAGAATTTATTATGCTGGATGTTGGCAATGCTTTGTAAAGAACTTTCCCATGCCGAGTCAGCTCCCGGGCGGCCTAAATTAGCACGGACTCCCACATCTTCCGGAATACCCAGAATAACATATTTGGCATCAGTACGTTTTAAGAACTCAAAAACATCTTCATCTTTAGGTACAATCAGCATTTTTTCGCCAAATTTTACTTCACCGTTTCTGAAGCTTGTGATTTTTGATAAGTCTGATTGTTTAAAACGTATTAAATTTTCCATTGTTTTGTAAAAAAAGTCAACCAAAAATACTATTTTTATAGAAACGTGCGTTATGTTTTGTATTTTTTACCAAAAAAATTAAATTCGCATAAATAATACCTAAAAACTAAATTTAATTCATGGAAACTGATAGCCTTTCAAAAAAAACAAATAATTCAGGTTTAAAGGCGGTAATAGTAATTCTTAGTTTGTTGCTTATAGGGAGTTTAGCTTATATGTATAAACTTTCTTCGGACTCTCAGGTTGCTATTTCATTACTTAAAACTGAAAAAGAAACAGTAATCAAAGATTTGGAAACTACCAAAAAATCTTTGGAAGAGGCTATTGCTTCAAACACATCTTTATCAGATGAGTTAATTGCTGAGCGGGATAAAATTCAGCAGTTAATGGCTGAATTGGAAAAATCAAAGGACATTGATCCTGAGTCTCTGGCAAAGTATAAAAACGAAGCTGAGCGCCTAAAAGCCAAAATTGCTGTGCTGATGAAGCAAATTGAAGGTTTGAAAAGCGAAAATAAAACGTTGGTTACAAGAATTGACAGTACAAGTACTGAACTTAAAAAAACCAGATCTATTAATGATACTTTAGTGTCTAAAAATGACTATCTGGCTAAAACGGTTGAAAGAGGTTCTAAATTGTCTATTGTAAATTTACAGACTACAGCGGTTAAACAAAAAAGCAGTGGCAGACAAGTTGAAACTGATAAAGCAAGCAGAGCCAATGTTTTGAAAATCAGTTTTACAATTGCGGAAAACCAAATAGCTAAATCAGGTGATAAATATTACTATGTACAGGTTATAGACAGTAAAAATAATGTATTGGGGGACAAAAAGAATGAAACTTTTGGAGATAAGTTACTAACTTACAGTTTTGTTTCGACTGTTCGTTATGAAAATAAAACAGTGAAAGTTGAAAAAGATTTACCGGTTACTGATGTTAATGAAGGTACTTTTTTTGTGTATGTTTTTGACAAATCTGAATTAGTTGCAAAATCGAGTTTTACACTTAAATAAGACAATATTCGTATATATATTGAAAGGCTTCCTATATGGAAGCCTTTTTTATTTAATGTATTTAAAAGTATTTAATTCTTTAAAATAACCGAACAGATAAACGATAAACGTTTTTTTTTGTAACATATCGAGTAATTTTTGTTAATTTAATCTGTGTATGTACTTTTGAGGTGTAATAATGCTTTGAAATAACACAAATATATTTTCATTTTACTATTGGGTTAATAGTAAAGCCCGAAGATCTGCAGAGATCTTCGGGCTTTTTATTTAAACTTCAGTCTATTTTAATTGAAAACTTTTAAAGATTGCATACTGCATGGCAAAGTAAATAGGAAAAGTAAAAAATATACCTATGCACAATCCAATAATACCTAAATAACCTATGATTAAGGCAATTATCATTAAAAGCAGGATTTTTAAAAAGTTTCTGGAACAATTGGTAATACTATTGATAATTGCTTCGCTAGGATTCATATCCTTAAAAATCACGTTGGGCAAAGCAATTAAAGTTAATACAGAAAAAGCAATAGAAATCAGCATTGAAATTACTTTTCCAAAGCTGCTTCCTCCTATACTTTTTTCCAATCCAATATTTAAAATAAAGCCAAACAGACTTAATACAATGGTAGTTGTAACAATAGGTATAAAGTATTTTGAGTTTATATAATAAAAAAGACTGCTTATAGTAGGTTCTTCCTGTCCTTCATCTGCATCTTTCATTATTTTTAAAATGCCGGCATTAAAAGGAGCAATTAAAATTACAATTAAAGAAAGTCCGCCAAAATACATTAGTGTTCCTTCGGTTGATAATTCTTCTGGATTAAATGTTTTCATTTTTTCTGCAAAATTTTCAAAGCCAAAGAAGAAATTGACACCCGTCATGAACATCATTAGTAAAACCACCGTTAATAATAAAAAAGCTATTCCGGCAATCAAGAAAGTTTTCTTGTAAACTTCAAAACTTCTGTCCAAAGTTGTTTCAAAACTTAAATATGTTTTTGTTTCCATTTAATATAATTATATCCAGTTTAAAATTCGTTTAATCATGTTCAGTTTTCCTTTGTAGGGAGCATATCGTAAAGGTATGTCCAGCCAGTTTGTTTTTTTGACCACTGATTTTTTATGTGAAAAGGAATCAAAACCCAGTTTTCCATGATAAGCCCCCATGCCACTATGACCTACACCACCAAAGGGTAAGTTTTTATTGGCAAAATGTGTCAATGTATCATTTATGCATCCGCCTCCAAAAGAATATTTGTTTAAAATTTCTTTTTGAAATTTTTTGTCTTCAGAAAAAAGATACAGCGACAGTGGCTTTTCATAACGGTTTAAAATTCTATGTAAATGCTCTTTGTTCTCATACGAAACAATAGGAAGAATAGGACCAAAAATTTCCTCCTGCATTACAGGACTTTCTGCAATTGGTTCGTCAAGCAGGGTAGGAGCTAAATAAAGATTTTCTTCATTGTTTTGACCTCCATAAAGAAGAAACTGATTTTCAATCAGGCTTAACTGGCGTTTCCAGTTTTTTAAATTGATAATCCGTGCAAAATCTTCAGAGAGTTCAGGGTTTTCACCTAACGCATTTTCAATTTCTTTAATTAAAAGCGGTACTAATTTTTTCTTTATTCTGTAATGAACCGCTATATAATCCGGTGCTATGCAGGTTTGTCCTGCATTGAATAATTTTCCCCAGATGATTCGCTTAGCAGCCAATGGTAAATTGGCAGTTTCATCTACTATACAAGGACTTTTTCCGCCAAGTTCCAATGTTACCGGAGTTAAATGTTCAGCAGCGGCTTTAGCAACTATTTTTCCTACAGGTACACTGCCTGTAAAGAATATATAATCCCAGCGTTTTTTTAATAAATCCTGTGCTATGGTGTGATCTCCGGTTACAACAACAACGTGTCTTATATCAAAAGATTCCCTTATGATTTTTGATACAACGGCTGAAGTATAAGGCGTTAGTTCTGATGGTTTCAGAGTAATGCTGTTACCTGCCGCAACTGCTGCAATTACCGGTGATAAAGCCAGCTGGAAAGGATAATTCCAGGGAGAAATTACCAAGACTTTTCCATAAGGTTCCTTATAAATGTAATCAGAAGAAGGGAAGTTTAAAAGAGATGGAAACACTCTTTTCGGTTTTGCCCAGGATGAAAGATTTTTTAAAGTGTATTTTAAATCATTAATCACATAAGAAGTTTCAGAAATGACACTTTCAAATCTTGGTTTCTTAAAATCCTTCTGCAGTGCATCGAGTATTTCTTCTTCATGTAAAATAATGTTTTTTAAAAGCTTGTTTAAAGCTTCTTTTCTTTCGTTTATCGAATACATTGAATTTTTTCCTTAAAGATAAAAATTATATCGAATTCCAGATTACATCATCCGGAGTTGGTGCAGTAATTTCTAATATTTCCTTTGAAACAGGATGAATAAGTTTTAATTTACGGGCATGTAAATGTATACCTCCGTTAGGATTACTCCGATCAAAACCATATTTTAAATCGCCTTTAATTGGGCAACCAATTGCGGCTAACTGACTTCTGATTTGATGATGACGACCTGTGTGTAAATTGATTTCCAAAGCAAAATAATTTTTAAGTTCAGCTATTATTTTATACTCCAGACTTGCTCTTTTGCTGTCTGGAACTTCTTTTAAGTGAGCTTTTGAAGTATTACTTTTTTCATTTCTTTTTAGAAAATGTACTAAATTGTCTTCGGTTTTTGGCGGTTTGTTTTTCACAATTGCCCAATATGTTTTTTCGGTTTCACGGTTTTTAAATAAATCGTTTAAACGAGACAAGGCTTTACTGGTTCTTGCAAAAAGAACTATGCCAGTTGTAGGTCTGTCCAGTCTATGAACTACTCCCAAAAAAACATCTCCAGGTTTATTATATTTATCTTTAATGTATTCTTTTACTACATCAGATAAAGGTTTATCGCCAGTTTTATCTCCCTGTACAATGTCTCCTACGCGTTTGTTGACCACAATGATGTGGTTGTCTTCAAAAAGGACTTGGAGATTATTCTTGTTTGATATTATTTTTTCTGTCATCTGTTAACGAAATACTGTTAACTGATTAATATTGTTCATTCGCATTAGGGAAGTCAACTGCCTTTACGTCTGTTACATATTGACCAATAGCTTTAGTCATATCTTCAAAAAGATTCATATAGCGACGTAAGAAACGCGGACTAAATTCATGTGTCATACCAATCATATCATGAAGAACCAACACCTGCCCGTCAACTCCGCTTCCTGCACCAATTCCAATTACAGGTATCGAAATGCTTTCTGCAACTCTTTGTGCCAATGCAGCAGGAATTTTTTCAAGTACCAATGCGAAACATCCTATTTTTTCAAGTAATTTGGCATCTTCAATTAATTTTTCTGCCTCCGCATCCTCTTTGGCACGAACTGTGTAGGTGCCGAATTTATAGATTGACTGCGGTGTCAATCCTAAATGTCCCATAACAGGAATACCTGCCTGAAGAATTTTTTTAATAGATTCTTTAATCTCTTTTCCGCCTTCCAGTTTTACAGCATGTCCGCCGCTTTCTTTCATAACACGGATAGCAGAACGCAAAGCTTCTTTAGAATCAGATTGATACGAACCAAAAGGTAAATCAACTACTACCAAAGCTCTTTCTGCTGCTCTAACTACAGAGGAAGCGTGATAAATCATTTGGTCAAGGGTAATAGGTAAAGTTGTTTCGTGTCCAGCCATTACATTACTGGCAGAATCACCTACAAGAATGACATCAACTCCAGCAGAGTCTACAATTTTTGCCATGGTGTAATCGTATGCAGTAAGCATAGAAATCTTTTCACCATTAGCTTTCATATCAATTAATGATTTTGTGGTAACTCTTTTATAATCACTTTTAGCTGTAGACATAATTCAAAAAATTTAGAATGTAAAATTACTAAAAAGAATGGTTTTGTAACAAAATACTTAAGTTTTCGTCAAATGGTTTAAAATCAAAAAACTATGAGAAAGATTGTTGTTTGTTTACTTATACTGCTGCCGTTTTATACCAAGGCGCAAAATCAGGAAATTGAAAATACGGTAAAAACCTTTTTTGAGGGATTTCATGCAAAAGATACCACAAAGATAAAATCAGTTTGTCATGATAAAATGCTTTTACAATCTATCATGGAAGGTAAAAAAGGGACAAAACTGGAAGAAGAAAAAGCATCAGAATTCATCAAGTCATTTGCTGCTTTTCCTAAAGACTTAAAATTTGAAGAGAAGATTCTAAGTTATAAAGTCCAGATCGATGGAATGATGGCTCATGCCTGGACACCTTATGAATTTTATATTAACGATAAATTAAGTCACAGTGGTGTAAATTCATTTACTTTGTATTTCGAAAACAATCAATGGAAGATTGTACACATTATAGATACAAGAAGAAAGAAATAATTTGAATTCTAAACTTTTAAATTCACTTAAAGAAAGACCTCAATATTTAGTAGTGTTGTTCATTGTTGCAGTAACAACACTTTCTTTATTTGTGGTTAAATCGTTTATAGGCTATAAAATTGTGGCATTAATTTACTTGCTTATCGTATCGATAAAAGCAATGTTTTTAGATTTTAAGCCCACCTTATTATCTGCTTTTTTAAGTGCATTGTTTTGGAACTTCTTATTTATTCCACCAACTTTTACCTTTCATATTTCAGAACCTGAAGATGTTTTAATGTTTATTATGTTTTTTGTAGTAGCATTAGTAAACATTGTTTTTCAGAACCGGATTAGGAAAATTGAAGCCAAAAGCAGACAAAAAGAAGAAAATGAAAGAACTTTAAAGTTATATAGCACGTTATTGAATTCTCTTTCACATGAATTAAGAACCCCAATAGCTACGATTATAGGTGCTATAGATACAATAAAGGACAGTAAAGATAAATTGAGCTCCACTAACTATGATTTGTTACTTAATGAAATTGAAATAGCGGGTAATCGATTAGATTATCAAGTTGAAAATCTACTCAATATGAGCCGTCTTGAATCTGGAATGCTGAAGTTAAAATTGGATTGGTGTGATGTAAATGAGATGGTTTATTTGTTAATTGAAAAGCAATTCGATGGTAATGCTAGAATCATTTTTGAAGAGGTGAATAACTTTCCTTTGTGTAAAATGGATATGGGCCTCACAGAGCAAGTTTTAATAAATCTGATTGGTAATTCGTTACAATATAATTATGAAAATTGTCAAGTAATTATTAGTATTAGTACCGAATCTGAAAATTTAATTATAGAAATAAAAGATAACGGTGTGGGGGTTTTACCTGAATATTTACCATATTTATTTGAAAAGTTCTACAGAGTGCCTAACACCAAGTCTGGTGGAACTGGGTTAGGTCTTTCCATTGTGAAAGGTTTTGTAGATGCCATGAATGGAACTATTTTTGTTGAAAATGTAACTCCTAAAGGTTTGTGTTTTAAAATTACTATTCCTGTTGAAATGACTTATTTAAACAATATTAAGAATGAATAATGCCGAAGTATTATTAATTGATGATGAACCCCAAATAAGAAAGCTTCTTGAAATTACTTTAGAAAGTAATGGTTATAAAACTATTTTGGCTGAAAATGGCAAACAAGGAATTCTGCTGGCTGCTCATCATTCTCCCGATTTGATATTGTTAGATTTGCAATTACCTGGTAAAAGTGGTCATGAAGTTCTAAAAGAATTAAGAACATGGTATAGCAAATCAATTATCATTTTATCGGTTTTAAACAATGAAGAGGATATTGTTCAAGCATTAGATAATGGTGCAACCGATTATTTGACAAAGCCTTTCAGAAGTGCCGAATTAATGGCAAGAATACGTTCTGCAATTAGAAGAAACTGGAATGATAATTTTGAATCCGTTTATAAAAACGAGGACCTGGAAATAGACTTAGTCGCTAGAACTGTTAAAAAAAATGAAGACTATGTAAAACTTACTTCAACCGAATTTAATTTATTAGCGTTATTTATTAAAAATGAAGGTCGTGTTCTTACCCATCAATATATTTTGAAAGAAATTTGGGGTGTGGGTTCGCAAACCGAAACGCAGTATTTAAGAGTTTTTGTGGGTACACTTCGTAAAAAAATAGAAAATGACCCTAACAAACCTCAATATATCATTACTGAAAGTGGGGTAGGATACCGTTTTTGCTGATCTTTATATTTTCTTTATACTTCTTGATTTAATCTTTACTTTTTACCAACACTTATCATCCGAAATTTGTCCTGTTAAATAATTATAATATGGATAAAAATTACGGGCACAGTATCAATAGTAAAGTTACTGTTGCGTCATTGTTAGTAGCATTGGGAATCATTTATGGGGACATAGGAACCAGTCCTTTGTATGCATTAAAAGCCGTTATTGGAACTAGAAAAATAGATGAGATTTTGGTCTACGGAGGACTTTCTGCAATTTTTTGGACTCTAGTAATACAAACGTCTATAAAATACATTTGGCTTACACTTCGTGCAGATAACAATGGAGAAGGGGGGATTTTTTCTTTGTATGCTCTTGTGAGAAGATATGGTAAAAAATTAGTTATCCCAGCTATTTTAGGAGCTACAACATTATTAGCCGATGGAATTATTACACCACCTATTTCAGTTGCATCTGCCGTGGAGGGGCTAGGAATGGTTAAAGGTTTTGAAAGTAGTATTGTTGCAGGAAATAATTTAACTGTAGGAATAGTTGTTGTTATTTTATCTTTACTTTTCTTTTTTCAGCGTTTTGGAACTCATATTATAGGACGTTCTTTTGGACCAATAATGTTGGTTTGGTTTACGATGTTATTGATTGTGGGAATAAATCAAATCCTAATTCATCCAGACATTTTGAAGGCATTAAATCCTTACTATGCTTATGAAATGCTAACACAGTATCCTAAAGGGTTTTGGTTGTTGGGGTCTGTATTTTTATGTACAACAGGAGCAGAAGCATTGTACTCAGATTTAGGGCATTGTGGAATTAAAAATATCAGAATTAGTTGGATTTATGTAAAAACATGTTTGGTTATTGCTTATATAGGACAAGCGGCTTGGTTAATGCATCAAGGTCAAGATTTTTTAAATGGTAGAAATCCATTTTTTGAAATTATTCCTTCCTGGTTTTTATTACCTAGTATAATCATAGCAACCATGGCAACTATTATTGCCTCACAAGCTTTGATTAGTGGAAGTTATACATTGATTAGTGAAGCAATGAACCTAAATTTCTGGCCAAGAGTTGCGGTTAGACAGCCTTCTGAATTAAAAGGACAAATTTACATTCCTAGTGTAAATAATGTGCTTTGGATGGGGTGTGTTTTGATGATTTTATATTTCCGTTCTTCAGAGCATATGGAAGCTGCCTATGGTTTTTCGATAACCATAACCATGATGATGACTACTTTGCTGTTAGGTTATTTCTTGTATTATAGATTAAAATGGAACAAATTCTTAGTTCTTTCTATTGTAAGTGTTTTTTCAGTAATTGAATCAGCTTTTTTTGTAGCCAATGTGGCTAAAATTAAAGAAAGATGGATGTTTTTGTTCTTCGAACTGGGGATTTTCATGGTCATGTATATTTGGTATAACGCCAGAAAAATACACAATAGATATACAAAATTTACCGAACTTGGGAAGTATAGTCAAAAATTGGCTGAATTGAGTGAGGATGATTCAATACCTAAATTTGCAACACATTTGATTTACCTAACTAAAGCGGATAGAAGACATAATATTGAAGGAAAAATTATTAAATCGATTTTTTCCAAAAAACCAAAAAGAGCTGATGTATATTGGTTTTTGCACTTAAATAGAACCAATGAGCCGTATACCTTGTCGTATAATGTTTCAGAATTGATCGATGATAAAGTAATTAAGGTCAATATTAATGTTGGATTTAGAGTTCAGCCCAAAACCGAATTTTACTTCAAGAAAATTGTTCAAGAGCTCGTGGCTAATAAGGAATTAAATTTGCATATACGTCCCGATGGTTCTACGAAATATAACAATGAACCAGATTTCAAATTTGTTGTTTTGGAAAAATATCTATCTGTAGAAAATGCCTTCGAAATCAAAGATAGTATCCTTCTTAATTCCTATAAATATTTAAAAAGAATGGGAGTGAGTGATGAGAAAGCATTTGGTTTAGATAAAAGTGACGTGATTACAGAACAAGTTCCTTTGGTTTATCAGCCTATTGCAAATATTGATTTAAAAAGAGAGAATTATGAGACTAGATAAAACCAAAATAATATTCGAAAAATGGGAGCAATTAGAAAATAAAAAAGTAAAATTATTGCTAAATACTGGAGAAGAAAAAATTGGGACTATCGAAAGCTTTACTCATGGAACTAAAAATTTCATAGCCTATTGGATTTTGAAAAGTAGCAATTCGCCTTTTAATTTACTATTTGAAGATGGAGAATGGATTAAAAGTAGTGATATCCTAGAGATTTATTTCTACTCAGATAATTCAATTATTATATTATAGTTTTGCAAAATGGAAAAAATATATTTTACGCTTTTAATGTCTTCTTTGTTTTTTAGAATGACAGCTCAAGAAGATTCATCAACTGTAAATAAACCTAAAATTGATATATCAGGTTTTATAGAGGCTTATTATTCGTATGATTTTAGTGAGCCTAATTTAAAACATAAACAGCCATTTCTATACAATTACAACAGACATAATGAGTTCAATGTTAATATAGCATTACTGCGTGCAAGTATTAGTTATAAAAATGTCTATGGAAAAGTTTCTGTTCATGCGGGGACTTATGTAGATGATAATTACGCAAATGAAGATGTTAAATTGTTAAATGAAGCATTTGTTGGTGTTTATTTAGATCAATCAATGAATACTTCAATAGAAGCAGGTATAATGCCAAGTTATATTGGGTTTGAAACAGCAGTATCACATTCCAATTTAACTGTGACAAGATCCATTCTTGCTGAAAATTCGCCTTATTTTATGACTGGAGTTAAACTGAGCCATCAATTCAACAAAAAATTTTCAGGATCATTTTTAGTGACTAATGGTTGGCAAAGAATTCAGAAAGTAAACAATAAATTAGTTCCATCTTTTGGATCACAATTGGTTTATAAAGCTTCAGAGAAATCTGCTTTTAACTGGAGTACTTTCATAGGTGAAGAGTTGGTTAATACTAGTTTTACGGTTCGATATTTTAGCAATTTGTTTTGGGATTATACATGGGATGAAAAGTGGAGAACTATTTTAGGTTTTGATTATGGTATCCAAGATTTGGTTTCACTGAATGATGATTATGGGATTTGGTATAGTCCAGTATTAATTACGCAATATAAACTCAATCCGAAATGGAATTTAGCATATCGAATGGAATATTATCAAGATAAAAAGAATGTTATAATCGCTTCAGGATTGCCTTTTGAAGTATTAGGAAATTCATTAAATTTAGATTTTTTACCTAACTCTAAATGTAAAATTAGAACCGAAGGAAAATGGTATCGAGCAACTGAAAATATATTTGATGAAGGAACTAAAAAAGACAATTTTTCAGTGACTACCACCATGAGTTTTGAGTTTTGATAAAAAACATAAAAAAAATACTACCTTATGATGCATTAGATGCAAATAAGGTAGTATTATATTAGATGTGGTTATAATTAAAATAATCCGCCTCCACCACCTTGGGTTTCGTTAGCATCACGTTGTTTGCGTTGTAATGCTTTGTTTTTTCCACCACCAAAGTTATAATTGAAGCCAACATAAAGTGTTCTGCTTTCCCAGTAAAAAGCTCCTTTTTGTCTGTAAGGAATGTTACCGTCAAACTCAAAGTGCATTGTATTGAACATATCATTTAAACGTGTTGTAATAGTACCTTTCCCTTTTAAAATAGTATAAGAAGCACCTAAATCCATTTTGTACATAGGTAAACGCTCAAATTGCAGACTTAAATCACGTCCTCTGTACATTCCAAATAAAGTAAAACGTAAGTTTTTCGCAGCTGTAAATGTATGATTCATTCTGGCATTGAAGGCTACAACATCAGCTTCTGCAAATTCTTTTTCTAAAGTGTTTGCGTTTTGTACAGTACCTCTAACTGTTTTGAAATACGCATCTGTACTCGCATTAACTGACCACCATTTTGCTAATTTTAAGTTAGTTGATAATTCAAAACCAAAAGAGTTATTATCTTTAAAATTATCAAAGGATAATATTCTTTGCTCTTTATTCACATCGTCTTCATCAAAATAGGATATTCTTGAAATTTCATCATAAATTAATCGATAGAAAGCCCCAAATGTTATTGAACCTAACTTCATTGTACGTGTATAATTTGCTTCAAATGAATTTGTAAATTGCGGTTGTAAGTTAGGATTACCTCTTGATTCGACTGTTGGAGTTGTCCACTCACGTATAGGACTTAATTGCCCTACACTAGGTCTGTCAACGCGTCTTGATACATTAAAATTAAACGCATCTTTGTCATTTGGCTTGTACGTCAAAAACGCAGATGGGTATACGGTAAATAACTTGTCTTCTAATTTATCGTTTTCATTTAAATCTTCAGAATCGACGGTAGAATTTGTGATATTTCTAAAGTCACCAGATATATCATTGTATTCTAAGCGTAAACCAAATTGACCACTCCATTTGTTCCATTGTTTTCCTAAAGTGGCATATGCAGAGCTGATACTTCTATTAAAATCAAATCCAGAGTTTGTGGTTTTTGTGTAACCTGTACCTTGTTCTTCAATTTCCTCAAAGAATGTGTTTCCAATATTTTGAATTCTGCTTTCAGCTCCTAATTCTAATTTTAATGTTTCTGATATTGGGTTTACATAATCTACATTTAATTGTAAGTAATCAGTATCTCTGTTTACATCATTTACAGTTAATCTGTCATTGTTACTTTGTGGGTTGGTTGTAGCAAGAATATAGTTTGATAATTCAGGTGATTTTGTATTTGAAAAATTAGCTTGAATTTCTAGATTTTCCCCTTTTTTATCAAACTCATGTTTGAATGATGCGTCGTACGTTTGTGTTTTGTTTTCAGAATCGGAATCAAAACCTTGATTAGTATCTTTATTTGTAGTTTCAATATAGGTGCCTTCAACATCAGGATCTGTTGGGTCTGGGTTTAGCGGATTATCAATATATTTAAAACTATTATCTACAAAATCAACTATTGTATTACCAAAACCTTTGTTGTTGACGATATTTTGATTAGTGAAAATAGAGAATGTATTCTTGTCGTCTATATAATAATCCATTCCGAATTTTATAAGATGAGAAGTACTTTTGTTGTCAAACTTGAATAATTGTTGGTTTTCTGCATCAGGTTGCCAGCTTGTAATATCTCCATGATTTGCATTTTTACCATGATTCAAACCATAGTTAGTGTAGAAGTTTACTTTTCCTACTTTGTAGTTTAAGTTTAATGCTGTGTTTACTTTTGGAGTAATACCAAAAGTTACTCCAGTATTTATACTTCCATTAAACCCTGTGTTTGCATTTTTGTGTAAAATAATATTGATAATTCCGCTCATTCCTTCTGGATTGTATTTTGCAGAGGGATTTGTAATCAATTCAATTTGTTTAATTGACGAAGAGGGAATTTGTTGTAATAATTGTGTAGCATCAATATTAGTTGGTTTTCCATCAACTAAGACTCTAACATTAGTGTTTCCACGTAAGCTTAATTCTTTTGTTTGTGGATCCACACTTAAAGTTGGAATGTTATTTAACATTTCAGATGCTGTTGTGCCTGATGCAATTAAATCTTTACCTACATTCACAACTTTTCTGTCAATTTTTTGTTCAATGGTAGAACGTTCTTTAACGACACTGACTTCATTAAGCTGCTGTGCCTCTTCTTCTAAAAGAATGTTTTTCAGTGTTATATTTCTATCGTCATTTGATAAAGTAAAACTGGTTACATATTTTTTAAAACCCATAAACTGTACTTCAACAGTCAACGTTTTTAATGGAAGATTGGCTACAGTAAAGCTGCCGTTGTCTTTTGTAATTCCTCCGGAAATTATTTTACCTTCGTCTTTCACTGATACTGTTGCATAGGGAATAGGCTCGCCATTTTTCTTTTCAATGACTTTTCCATTGATGCTTCCAGTAGCATTTACATTTCCTGATGGGGCAGAAGTTTGTGCTTGCAGTCCGGCTATTTGTGCTAACAAGCAAAGTAATAAGAACTTTAATTTCATTTTGAAAAATTTGATTATGATTGATGAGTTTTTCATCGCTGCAAAGTTATATGCTACAGGACGTATAGACTTAAATACTGTTACAGTTTTAAGAAATGTTTAACATCAAAAAAGATACGCTCCAAAGAAAACTTTGAAGCGTATCAGGATTTAACCCAAACTTAATCTAATCAAATTTATTTTTAAAACATTCCGCCACCCTGAGCTTCGTTTTTATCTCTTTGTTTGCGGTCTAAAGCTTTGTTTTTACCACTACCAAAACGGTAACTGAAATTGATATTTACGGTTTGGTTTTCCCAACGGAATTTACCCGAAAGATCTGCCGGTTCGCTGCTGTTAAACCTTGCACGCATAGTATCAAACAAATCGTTGTAACGAACACTTAAAGTTCCTTTTCCTTTTAAAATGTTTAAACGCGCTCCTAAATCTGTTTTCCACATTTCTTTGTTGGTAAATTGTAAGCTTCTCTCGCCGGCTCTGTACATCGTGAACCAAATTAATCTGAAATCTTTTGTCAGTTTGAAAGTGTGATTCATTCTTGAGTTGAATAAAACCGCATTAATTTCATCTTCTATTAAATCGCCGTTTCTGTTTTCAATGATTCCTTTGTTGTTTTTGAAATAACTATCTACTCCAAAGTTTACATTCCACCATTTGTTAAAGTCTAAATTTCCTGAAACTTCCACACCATATTCAGTATTATGGTCAAAATTTGTAAAAGTCATTAATTGTTTATCTGCATCGTAAGGATTACTTGTCAATACCTGTGAAATATCATCTTTAATGTATCTGAAGAAAGCCCCTGATGTTATTGAACCTATTTTTACTTTTCTTGTGTAGTTGACTTCTACAGAGTTTGTAAACTGCGGTTTTAAGTCAGAATTACCTATTTGTTCTACAGTAAGACCTGTCCATTGTCTGATTTCGTTAACCTGCTCCATGTTTGGTCTGTCCACTCTTCTTGAATAATTGAAATTGAAAGAGTTGTTTTCAGATGGAGTATAAGTGAAAAAAGCTGAAGGATACACTGTAAAAATATAATCTTTAAAAGTATCGTCGTTTTGACCCGTTTTTTTGAAAGTTCCGTTTACATCATAACTTTCAAAACGTAATCCTAACTGATAACTCCATTTGCCTGCCTGTTTGCTGTAATTTCCGTAAGCTGATTGGATATTTCTGTTGAATTCAAAATCCGAATCGTAATTCCCGTCCAAAATGAATTTGTTTTTTGTACCGTCAAAACGGCTTTCTAAACCTAATTCAATTTTAGCCGTTTCACTTATCGGGCTTGCATAATCAATATTGGCAATGAAATTTTTACCGTCTTTGTCAATTTTGTTTGTTTTGAACAGTACGTTGTTTTCATCTCTGAAAGTACTGTTTTCAGGCTCTTCAGTTGCGTTGTAGTTAAGTTCTACATCAAGTGTCTTCTCTGGTTTTTCAAACTGGTGTTTGTAGGCTAAATTGTAGGTTTGATTTTTCTCATTTCCTGTTGCATCCTGTATTTGTAATCTGTCAGGAGTTGAAGGATTAACATAGTTTACTCCATTTTTGAATATTGTAACAGGTCTGTTGAATGACTGAATGGTATAAAAAGATAAAGTGTTTTTGTCATTAATATAAAAATCTGTACCTAGTTTAGTGAAATGATTTTTGTTGAAACTATTGATGTCAAAAGCAAGATCATAATCTTCTGTACTGTTATAATCGTTCCAGTGAATCAATCCTTCATTAGCATTTTTACCATGATTCATAGAATATGTAGTGTAAAAATTGAATTTGTTTACTCTATAATTCATGTCGATTGAACCATTGAATTTTGGTGTTTTTCCAAAAACAACTCCTGTGTTTACATTTCCATTAAAACCTAAATTGGCATTTTTATGCAAAACAATATTGATGATACCGCTCATTCCTTCTGGATTATATTTAGCAGAAGGGTTCGTAATTAACTCAATTTGTTTGATTGATGTTGAAGGAATTTGCTGTAAAGCCTGAGCAGCGGAAAGATTTGACGGCTTTCCGTCTACAAAAATTCTCACATTTTCATTACCGCGTAGAGAAACGGTATTGTTTTGTTGGTCAACACTTACTGATGGTATGTTGTTCATCAGTTCCGCAGCAGTAGCTCCGGATGAAAGTAAATCTTTACCTACGGTAATTACTTTACGGTCAATTTTTTGTTCTACTGATGACTTTTCCTTTACAATACTAACCTCATTAAGCTGTTTTGCTTCATCTTCAAGAGCAATACTTTTTAGATTAATTGAATTGTCTTCGTTTGTAAGTGTAATGTCGGATTCATACTTTTTGTATCCCATGAAAACAACTTCTATGTGAAGTGTTTTAATTGGTAAGTTTGAAACCGTAAAATTACCATTGTCTTTAGTCATAGCACCGGAAATAACTTTCCCGTCTTCTTTAATAGTAACAGAAGCATAAGGAAGAGGTTCGTTATTTTTCTTGTCGATTACTTTACCGTTGATTGTTCCAACTAGAGTTGGGATTGTTGGAGGTACTGATGTTTGTGCTTGCGAACCGGTATACCATACCAGTAAACAAATTAAAATTGCTTTTAATTTCATTTTGATGATTTATTTTGATTGATGATGATGCAAAGCTAATGCAAAAAATAATACTGTGCAATACAAAGTACTATTTATTTTAAAAAACATTTACTTTGTTGTTATAATAGACGATTAAATAAGTGTTTCGTTACAAATTTTGATGTAAAAATTTATCTGTTTTTATTTTTGTTTGCAGAAAATGTATCTTTGCACCCTTAAAAATCATTAATTATGACACTTACACAAATTCTTACGCCAAAAATTCAGGAAGCCATTCAGGCTTTGTTTTCTGTTTCACTTGATAAAGTTGAATTTCAGGCAACACGCAGGGAGTTTGAAGGTGACATTACCGTGGTGGTTTTTCCTTTGTTGAAATTGGTTAAAGGCACCCCTGTTGAAATAGGAACAAAAATAGGTGACTATTTAGTAGAAAACGTTGAAGAAGTTGAAAAGTTTAATGTAGTACAAGGTTTCTTGAATATTGTTATTTCAGATGTCTATTATCTTAATTTTTTCAATTCAATTAGAAATGTTGAAAATTTTGGTTTTGTTGCGCCTAAAGAAGATGATAAAGCTATTATGGTTGAATATTCTTCGCCAAATACTAATAAACCATTGCATTTAGGACATATCCGTAATAACTTATTGGGGTATTCGGTTGCTGAAATTATTAAGGCTTCAGGTAAAAAAGTCTACAAGACCCAAATTATCAACGACCGTGGTATTCATATTTGTAAGTCAATGTTGGCTTGGCAAAAGTTTGGCGAAGATCAAACACCAGAATCAACAGGATTGAAAGGGGATAAATTAGTTGGTAACTTTTATGTAGAGTTTGATAAGCAATACAAAAAAGAAATTAACGAATTAATTGCCCAAGGGAAAACTGAAGAAGAAGCTAAAAAGCTAGCCCCATCTATCCTTGAAGCGCAGGAAATGCTTCGTAAATGGGAAGCTGGTGATGCGGTAGTAGTGGAGCTTTGGAAAAAAATGAACCAATGGGTATATGATGGTTTTGAACAAACGTATAAAAACCTGGGAGTTGATTTTGATTCGTATTATTATGAAAGTAATACCTATTTATTAGGGAAAGAAGTCGTTCAATTTGGATTGGAGAAAGGGATTTTTGAAAAAGATCCAGATGGCTCTGTATGGATTGACTTAACAGAAGATGGTCTGGATAGAAAGATAGTTTTACGTTCTGATGGTACTGCGGTGTATATGACACAGGATATTGGAACAGCAATTCAACGTGTAAAAGACAATCCGGATGTAGGAGGAATGGTCTATACTGTTGGTAACGAACAGGATTATCATTTCAAAGTATTATTCTTAATTCTGAAGAAATTAGGTTTCGACTGGGCAGCCGATTTGTTCCATTTGTCTTACGGAATGGTAGAATTACCTTCTGGTAAAATGAAGTCTCGTGAAGGGACTGTAGTGGATGCTGATGATTTAATGGCGGAAATGACCACTACTGCGCAATCTATTTCTGAAGAATTAGGTAAATTAGAAGGGTATACTGATGCTGAAAAGGCTGAATTATACAAAATAATTGGTCTTGGTGCCTTGAAATATTATATGCTGAAGGTTGATCCAAAAAAAACAATGATGTTCAATCCCGAAGAATCAGTTGATTTTGCTGGGAATACAGGGCCTTTTATTCAATATACCTATGCTCGTATTCAATCCATTTTAAGAAAAGCCGATTTTGATTATAATCTTACATCGAACGTAACTGAAATACATGAAAAAGAGAAAGAACTTGTAAAAGAAGTGGCTTTATTCCCTGAAGTAATTCAAAACGCGGCACACAATCACAGTCCGGCACTAATTGCTAATTATACATACGATTTGGTTAAGGAATTCAATTCTTTCTATCAGAATGTTTCTATTTTAGGTGAGGAAGACCAAGATAAAAAAGTATTCCGTGTGCAATTGGCTAAACAGGTGGGTGATGTTATTAAAAACGCATTCGGACTATTAGGGATTAATGTTCCGGAAAGAATGTAATTCAAAAATATATTTGATATAGATCAAAGCAGTCCGTATGGGCTGCTTTTTTTATTATATCTTTGTTCAACTCATATCGGTAAAATCAATTTAGAAAGCTTAGCTTTCAATATGGAATCAAGTTAAATTCTTGAACTGTCGTGCAACTGTGTTTCTTTTTAAAAGATAAGTCAGATACATAAAATTGATTTTGTTTGAGCATCACGACAAGTGCTTGAGCGAAAGTATATTTCCATTTATTGAAAAATGGAAATACTTCTGTAGTTTTCACTTGTCATATAACATGAATTATTAAACAATTTTCATATGCAAAGACAAGAAGAAAGAATCAATGAATCTGTAACCAGAGTATTCAAGGCAGTTTTTCCTAATACTACCAATCATTATGACACCTTATTTGGCGGTACAGCCATGCAGTTTATGGATGAAGTTGCTTTTATTACGGCGACACGTTACAGCCGTCAGAAAATGGTAACGGTCAGCAGTGATAAAATCGATTTTAAAAAACCCATACCACACGGTACAATTATCGAATTGGTTGGGAAAGTGACTTATTTGGGAACTACAAGTTTAAAAGTCCGGGTAGATATTTTTGTAGAGGAAATGTACAGCAGTCAAAAAGATAAGGCTGTTACAGGGGAATTTACATTTGTAGCTATCGACGAAAACAAGAAAGCAATGAATATAATATAGTTTTTTAACGATTTCCAATTTATCAGTCTGAGGTTCCTGAAAGCAGTAAAATATGAAGCTTAAAGTTGAATAATGTTTCTGTTTATAATAATATGCTAAACTAAAAACTTTGTTACTTTGTGGCTTTGCTGCTTAGTAACTTTAATTTATCTTTGCCACTTCAAAAAAAGAAGAATTATGTTCAATAATTTATCAGAAAAATTAGATAAAGCGTTTCATATATTAAAAGGTCACGGCAAAATTACAGAAGTAAATGTTGCCGATACTTTAAAAGAAGTTCGTCGTGCGTTATTGGATGCAGATGTTAACTTTAAAATTGCTAAAGATTTTACTACCCGTGTAAAAGAAAAAGCAATGGGGCAGGATGTATTGACTACATTACAACCTGGACAACTTTTAATTAAAATCGTTAAGGATGAATTAACCGAATTGATGGGTGGTGATGTTTCCGGGATTAATTTATCTGGAAATCCTACAATCATCCTGATGTCCGGTTTACAAGGTTCTGGTAAAACGACTTTCTCAGGTAAATTAGCGAACTTTCTAAAAGATAAAAAGAATAAAAAACCTTTATTGGTTGCCTGTGATATTTATCGTCCGGCAGCAATTAATCAGCTGCACGTTGTAGGGGAACAAATAGGGGTTGAAGTATATTCTGAACCTGAAAATAAAAATGCTGTTGATATTGCTCAAAACGCGATTAAACATGCAAAAGCAAACGGTTTCAATGTGGTTATTGTCGATACGGCAGGTCGTTTGGCAGTTGACGAAGAAATGATGACGGAAATTGCGAATGTTCACAAAGCAATTACGCCTAACGAAACATTATTCGTTGTTGACTCAATGACTGGTCAGGATGCGGTAAACACTGCAAAAGCCTTCAATGACAGATTAAACTTTGATGGTGTTATTTTAACCAAATTAGATGGTGATACCCGTGGTGGAGCAGCTATTTCTATTAAATCGGTTGTAAATAAACCAATCAAGTTCATCGGTACAGGTGAGAAAATGGATGCGATTGATGTGTTCTATCCTGAACGTATGGCAGACCGTATCTTAGGTATGGGTGACGTTGTATCGTTAGTAGAACGTGCACAGGCGCAGTATGATGAAGAAGAAGCGCGTAAATTACAACGTAAAATTGCTAAAAACGAATTTGGTTTCGACGATTTCCTAGCGCAAATCCAACAAGTTAAGAAAATGGGTAACATGAAGGATTTAGTTGGGATGATACCGGGTGCAAGCAAGGCATTGAAAGATGTTGAAATCGAAGATGATGCTTTCAAACATATTGAAGCTATTATTCATTCAATGACTCCTGCTGAGAGAAGTAAGCCTTCTATCATTGATGTAAAACGTAAAAACCGTATTGCTAAAGGTTCCGGCCGTAAAATTGAAGAGGTTAACCAATTGATGAAACAGTTTGACCAAATGAGTAAAATGATGAAAATGATGCAAGGTCCCGGAGGAAAACAGTTAATGAAAATGATGGGTGGCATGAAAGGCGGATTGCCGGGAATGAAATAAGAAAAAAAAGGTGCGCTTTTGCGCGCCTTTTTTATATAAGCAACACACAATTTTTAAATATTAAACAATGCAGATTTTAGACGGGAAAAAGGTATCTGAAGACATTAAAAATGAGATTACTGCTCAAGTGCAGGAGATGAAGAATAAAGGTGAAAAAGTTCCTCATCTGGCAGCAATAATTGTTGGTAATGACGGAGCCAGTTTAACTTATGTGGGCAGTAAAGTAAAAGCTTGTGAGCGTGTAGGTTTTGAATCCACTTTAGTTAAAATGCCCAGCACAACTTCAGAGACTGAATTATTGAAAAAAATTCAGGAATTGAATGAAAATGATGATATTGATGGTTTTATAGTTCAATTGCCTTTACCAGAGCAAATTGATACCCAAAAAATATTAATGGCTATTGATCCAAGTAAAGATGTTGATGGTTTCCATCCTGAAAACTTCGGTAAAATGGCTTTGGATATGACTACATTTATACCAGCGACTCCATTTGGTATTTTAGAACTTTTAGAACGTTATAATGTTGAAACAAAAGGAAAACATACAGTGGTTATAGGCCGTAGTCATATTGTGGGACGTCCTATGAGTATTTTAATGGGGCGTAAAGGGTTTCCGGGAAATTCAACAGTTACATTAACACACAGTCATACTAAAAATATCAACCAGATTACAACGCAGGCAGATATTATCATTACAGCATTAGGTGTTCCTAATTATTTAAAAGCAGAAATGGTGAAAGATGATGTAGTTATTATTGACGTAGGAATCACCCGCGTTCAGGATGAAACTTCTGAGAAAGGATATGTAATTACAGGTGATGTTGATTTTGAAAATGTTTCTAAAAAAGCATCATATATTACACCTGTTCCCGGAGGAGTAGGACCTATGACTATTGCAATGTTGTTAAAAAATACTTTATTGGCAAGAGAACAAAAAAGATGCAGATAGTTCAGTGTAATAAAGAACAGCTGGAAATTGTCCGTGATTTAGCTTATAAAATCTGGCCTGATACTTACGGAGAAATTTTGTCTAAGGAGCAGTTAAGTTACATGCTGGGTAATTTTTATGCAATACCTTCGCTTGAAAAACAATTCAATGACGGACACGTTTTCTTGTTGGTTGAAGAAGAAGGTGATTTTTTAGGATTTGCAGCTTATGAAGTAAATTGTAAAGAAAAAGGAAAAACAAAACTTCACAAAATATATGTTTTGCCTGATACACAAGGAAAAGGAATAGGTAAAATATTATTGAATGAGGTTAAATCCAGAGCTAAAGAAGCAAATAACGACTATTTATTCCTGAATGTCAATAAATATAATAAAGCGCTGTATTTCTACGAAAAGCAAGGCTTTGAGAAAATAGCTGATGAGGTTATAGATATAGGTAACGGATATGTAATGGACGATTACATAATGGGAATAGAAATTTAGATAGAAAACCGGGAATAAAGTTCTCGGTTTTTTTTATTATATGACAATTAATTGTCATATAATTGTAGCTTAAATCTTAATCATTCAAAATGAAAAAAGCATTATTTTTAATTTTATCCTCTCAGTTCTTTTAGGATGTTCGTCAGATTCTGATGATTCTAATTCAGGAACAATTACAATTAAATTCAATGGTGAACCAATAAGTACAAAAGTTACTTCAGTAACATTGAGTTAGATAGATGGTGGTGGCAAAAGATTGGATATTTCAGCAGAAAACAAGTCGAATACTTTTCAGCTGGCTTTTTCTAGTACTGACATGGATGAGGAGTTTAATACTAATGAATATAGCTTTGAAAACTCAGATTTTGACGATAATCAAGCGCTTCTCTTAACTGTATATAAAGTAGGAGGGGATACGTATGATGAGCATTTTCCATCAGCTGTATCTATCTATAAAACTTCTCAGGATGTGAATAATAATACTATTTCGGGTACTTTTACTGCTGTTTTAGATAAAGCAGGTTCTATGCAGGATGAGGTTGAAACTCCAGAACAAATTAATATTACCGAAGGGAAGTTTACAAAATTAAAGTATACTGAATACCACTATTAAAAATAAGAAAGCCCTTAAAATTAAGGGCTTTCTTATTTTTTTTGAACATAATATTACTTCACTGCAATCACCGAAATTTCAATATTTACATTTTTAGGTAAAGTAGCAACCTGAACTGTTTCTCTTGCGGGCGCAGTAGCTTCATTAAAGTATTTTCCGTATACTGCGTTAATCTTTGCAAAATCACCCATGTTCATAATGAAAATAGTAGTTTTAATTACATTTTCAAAAGTCATATCAGCAGCTTCAAGTACTGCTTTTAAATTCTGCATTACCTGTTCTGTTTCCACTTCAATAGTATCTAATACTAATTCTCCATTTGCTGGATTGATGGCTATCTGACCGGAAGTGTATAAAGTATTTCCGCTTAAAACTGCCTGACTGTAAGGTCCAATAGGCGCAGGAGCTTTTTCTGTAAAAATTATTTTTTTCATAATGTTTTTTTATTTCTAAGTATCAAAAGGATTAATCATTAAAAATTAACCATTAGTAATTGTTTTAAAGTCTTCTGTCAGGTAAATTACGTTTATCCCATTTAATATCGCTGAGTACTGAAGAATTAACTCCAATAAAGAAATACCATGAGGCTCTGTCTCCAAAAGGATTCCAGTTAAAATCCATACGCCAGCTTAATAAATCACGCTGGAAACGAAGCTGGGTATAAGTAACCCCTTTTTGTACGAAGTCATATCCGGTTGAAACTCCTGCTTTCCACTTAGGTGTGATGTCAATATTTCCTGAAAGCATTAATGAACTTTGTGATATTTTGTTTTCACGGTTATTATTGGAATAGGTTAATGAATAAGCTAATCGTAAGTCCCATGGAATTTTTAATTTGTAAAAACCTGCAAACGAGTCTTCTTTTTCATCATCATCAAATTGATTTTTACTTCTGTCAGAAAAATCAGTTGTAGTACCAAATAAGTCATCGGCACGTCCGCCATTTCGTAAACCGCGGTTATTTAAATTTTTTTGATCGGGTTTGCCTTCTAATTCCTGACTTGTTAATGAATAATTCAGTGTTAGATTGGCACTGGTCATTCTGAATAAACTACCGCCGTTATTGATGTTGAAAATATCCACCATTTGTCCTCTCGTATTAACCGCATAAGGATTTAAGGTCATACCAAAGTTGATATTTAGTTTTTCTTTAAATAGATTGGTTCCACCGCTTACCCGAACAGGCGACCATTTTAAAGAATCCGCATCAATATTATAACTGGTTGAGATATTTAAATTATTTAGGAGCATGATTTTTTTAGGCTCTGTTTTTGTGGAATCTTTATCCCTTACTTTAGCCTCAAAAACATTATTTACAGATAAATTTAAAATGTTGCTTCTTCTGTCTGCCGGTCCACCGAATATTCCTTTTTCAAATCGGGTATATGTAGCCATTTTACCGCTTCCATCCATGGCATAAGTGTCATAGTACTTTTCAAAGCTTGGTGTATAGGAATAGCCTATGTTAGGACGCATCGTGTGACGGATTGACTGGATTTTTCCGTCCTTTTTGAAATTAAAAGTACCGTAAAGTGTAGTTCCTATGCTGGATGAAAAATCATAGGTTCTATAAGCATCAAAACCTGACTCTTCTATATCTTCAACTTTGTTAAGTGCTGAATTGTACTGTTTTTTTATGGTTTTGAAATACCAGGTTTCCAGATAATTTGAAGATGCCGTAACACTGAAGTACTTTAATACCTTGAAATTTGTACTTAAAGGAATACTGTGCTGCAGTCCATTCTTCATGTCTTTAAACATTTCCGACTTGAAAAATAGTGAGTCAACCGTTTGTATTCTGTTTTCTCCCCTTAAGCTATAAGTAAGATTGAAATTTTTTATGAATCCTTTTTTGGTTCCGTTTTTAGGAGCAAATGGAAAAATCCTGTCAACGCCTACTTGAAGTGTCGGCAGTGTCATATTGATTGCTTCTGTATTTGAATTCTGTGAATGTGAGGCAGTAAGCGACATATTTACCTGCGGAACCGAATTGAAAGTTTTAGAATATGAAACTGACGAATTCAAAGTGTTATTAAGAAAGTTCGCATTGTTAACCTGATTAAACGAACTCTGATAATATTTACTGCTTCCTAAATTTACAGAGGCTGAAAATCTTGAATTAGGTGTTGCTTTGGAGTCAGGTGTATGACTCCATTGTATATTGTAAACATTTGTTTTTCCATATCCCGGCAGACCGCGTTCACCTGTGATTTGGTTTTCATATCTGAAATTTAGATTACCTCTGTATCTGTAACGTTTTGCGTAATTAGACTCTGCTCTCAGGGCATAACTTCCGTTTGTGTAATAATCACCTAATAATGCTAAATCCAGTTTTTCACTGATGGCAAAATAATAACCGCCGTTTTGGAGAAAATATCCTTGTTGGTTGGTTTGTCCAAAAGTAGGGATAATCAATCCGGATGTAGCTTCTTCTGTCATTGGGAAAAAAGCAAATGGTACGCCTATTGGAGTAGGGACTCCGGCAATGACCATATTGGTTAGACCGGCTACAACTTTTTTCTTAGGAACCAGTTTTATTTTTCGTGCTAAAAAATAATATTCAGGATCTTCCAGGTTTTTTGAAGTGGTGAAACGGGCATTTTTTATAAAATAGACCGAATCGTTTTCACGTTTGGTGATTTCTCCTTTAACTTTAAATTCTCCTTGATCTGTTCTTGAGTTCCAGATCAAGGCTTTTTTTGTTTTAAAATTAAATCGGATAGAATCAGGTTCCACCGTGTTATTGCCTTGTTTAAAAAGAGGATACTGCGTGTATTTACCTGTCGAATCTTTTAATCTGCCGGCATAAACTTCGTCTTTATTGTAGTCGATAACAATAACACCGGATTTTAACTCAATATCTTTATATTTAACTTCGGCTTCGTTTTTTAAGATGGTAAGTTTCTTTTTATTGTCAAGTTTTACATAATCTTTTGCCTTATAAAAGATTTTTCCATCCAGTAAGGACTTCTTTTTTTTAACAGTATCTTTTTTAATTGTGTCATTTTCTTTAATAACAGATGAAATGCCAGTTTTTAGGCTATCTTTCTGTTTTACAGACGAAATACGCGTAGTTTTATTGGGTAACTCCTGAGAATGAAGCTCTAAACAACCAAAGGTTAATAAAAAAGGTGCTAAAACGATGTGAAATAAGTTTGTACGCAAAGCTATAAATACTATTTTTGTAAAAATATGGCTTAATTTTTGAAGTCACAAACTTACAGCTATTTTTAAATATAAGTAAGTATTTAATAAAATTATAACCATTTAATTCATTAGAGAATTTTGAAGATGATTAAAAGATTGAATTTAAGACGAGTTTTTATAACTACTGCATTCGCGGTAGCCTCTATAGCATCAGCACAGGTAACTGATAAATTTAAAGTGTGTCTGGATGCCGGTCACGGTGCGCACGATTTTGGTGCGACCTATCACGGTTTTGTTGAAAAACAGATCAACCTTGAAATTGTGTTGAAGCTGGGTAAGATATTGGAACAGGATCCAACTATTGATGTTGTTTATACAAGAAAGACTGATACTTTTATTGAATTAGTGGAGCGGGCTAACATTGCAAACCGTGCTAATGCAAATATTTTTTTATCAGTTCACTGTAATGCAAATAAAAACACGGAGGCATACGGTTCAGAAACTTATGTGATGGGACTTTCGAAAAGTGCTTCAAGTTTGGAAGTGGCTAAAAAAGAGAATGCGGTAATTACTTTAGAAGATAATTATAAGAAAACGTATGCAGGTTATAATCCCAATGCGCCTGAGTCTTTAATCAGTGCGACTTTGGCACAGGAAGAATATTTGGATCAGAGTATTGAATTGGCCAGCCGTATTCAGGATAATTTTGAAGACAGGGTAAACCGTAAAAACAGAGGTGTGCATCAGGCTCCTTTTATGGTACTGCACAAAGCGTTTATGCCTAGAGTGCTTGTTGAAACAGGTTTTATATCAAATTATGCCGAAGGTTCTTATTTAAATTCGGAAGAAGGTCAGACCAATATGGCTAAAAGTATCGCTGATGCAATTTTCAGAATGAAAGCCGAGCATTTTGGTGGCGTTGTGCCGGTTTTGGATATTAAAAAATCTGAAAAACCGGCTCCTAAAGATTCAACAGTAAAACCAAAACAAAATGTAGTTCCTATCAAGGAAGTTCCAAAAGCTACTCCGGTTAAACAAGATACTAAAACAGTCAATAATTCAAGAATAATCTATAAGATTCAGTTAAAAGCAAGCAACTCAAAAATAGATTTACTGCCGTCAAATTTTAATGGTTTGGATAAATTGTCAACCACATTTGAAGGAGGTTACTATAAATACCTGTATGGTGAAACAAATGATTATGATTCATCAAGAGTGTTATTGTCACAGGCTAAAGCAAAAGGTTATGACTCTGCCTTCATCGTTCCGTTTAAGGACGGCGTTAAAATAAGCTTGAACGAAGCAGTAAAATCTAGCAAGTAATTAGTATTTTTGCCTAAAAATTCCATATTTTGAAACTAACACGCGAAATCAAAACAGCAATTTTAGTAATTGCATCTTTATTGTTATTTATCTGGGGATATAGTTTTTTAAAAGGAAGTAATATCCTTAACAATCATAAGAAATTATATGTAGAATATGAAAATGTCGAGGGTTTGGTGACTTCTGCTCCTGTTACAATAAGTGGTAAGATTGTAGGTAAAGTCAATTCTATAAACTTAAATGATAACGGGAAACTCTTGGTTGAAATGCAAATCAATGAAGAAGGATTTCCTATTTCAAAAAGCAGTGTGGCGCAAATTTATGAACCGGGATTTCTTGGTGGAAAACAAATTGCAATTATTCCCAACTATGCTGACAAACAAGTTGCCGTGTCAGGTGATAAGTTAATATCAGATATTAAACAGGGCTTAACGGCAAATCTGGGCAATAAGCTTGAGCCTACGCAGCAAAAGATCAATAGTTTGGTTACTGATGCTGATAAGCTTATGATAAATCTGAATGACGTTTTGGACCAAAAAACAAAAAGCGATTTAAAAACGAGTATAGAACAGCTTAGTAAGACACTTGCAGAATTTAATAAAGCGGGTAAACAAATCAATGGTATTTTAGATACTAATGATAAAAAAATTGAAGCAGTTTTAACTAATGCTGACAAAGCAGTGGCAAGTTTCTCAAAAGTAGCATCTGATTTGGAGAAAGCTAAATTTTCCGAGACTGTTAATAATCTTGAAAGCACTTTGTCCAATGTAAATAAGATGATGGCTGAAATTCAGTCAGGCAAAGGAACAATGGGACTTATAATGAAAGATCCGGCATTGTATAATAATCTGACTAAAACATCAAAAGAACTGGAACTTTTATTGCAGGATCTTCGTTTGCATCCTACCCGTTATGTTAATGTTTCCTTTTTTGGAAAAAAGGAAAAGCCATATAAAGCACCTGCTGAAGAACCTAAGAAATAATTTAAAACCAATCAACCTAGTATAACCATTATGAATTATTTAAGTAGTATAGTTTTTCTAATCGTATTGATAGCCGGCGTTGGTTTTTTTGCAAAAAATGTAAAAAAAATCATCCGCAACATCAAATTAGGAAAAGATGTAGACCGTTTTGACCGTTCTTCTGAACGCTGGAAAAACATGGCTTTGGTAGCTTTAGGGCAAAAGAAAATGTTTACGCGTCCTGTTCCTGCTATTTTGCATTTCGCTTTGTACACCGCTTTTGTGATTACACAAATTGAGTTGCTTGAGATTCTTATCGACGGAGTTTTTGGAACACATCGTTTTTTTAAACCTGCATTAGGAGGTTTTTACACTTTTTTAATCAGTTTTATAGAAATATTATCTGTTTTAGCTTTAGTGGCTACAGTTGCATTCTTATCAAGAAGGAATTTACTGAAACTTCCACGATTAAATAAATCGGAATTATTAGGTTGGCCAATGAAAGATGCTAACTTGATTCTGATTATGGAAATCGTATTGGTTACCTGTATTTTCACTATGAACGGAACTGACGAAGTACTTTACAATATGGGTAAATCCCATTTTGAAGGTCAGGGTTCATTTGGTTTCTCAGTTTCGCAGTATGTGGGTCCGGCTTTGTTTGGCAGTATGAGTGAAGGTACATTAATTATACTTGAAAGAGTAGGATGGTGGGGACATTTTATGATGGTTATGATATTTTTAAATTATTTATACTATTCTAAGCATTTACATATCATTTTAGCTTTCCCTAATACATTTTTTGCCGACTTAAACCCTCTTGGTAAGTTTGATAATTTAGAAAGTGTGACTAAAGAGGTGAAGTTAATGATGGATCCTAATGCAGACCCTTTTGCTGCGCCTGCTCCGGATGCTGATGCAGCTCCAACTAAGTTTGGTGCATCGGATGTCCAGGATTTAAACTGGGCACAGTTATTAAATGCCTACACTTGTACCGAATGTGGCCGTTGTACTTCTTCTTGTCCGGCAAATCAAACGGGTAAAAAGCTTTCTCCACGTAAAATTATGATGGATACCCGTGACCGTCTTGAGGAAGTAGGTAAAAATATTGATACCAATAATGGTGTGTTTGTTGAAGATAGCAAATCATTATTAAACGATTATATCACTCAGGAAGAATTATGGGCATGTACATCATGTAATGCTTGTGTGGAGGAATGTCCGGTAAATATCAGTCCGTTGTCAATTATTATGGATATGCGCCGTTATCTGGTTATGGAACAAAGTGCAGCGCCTCAATCCTTAAATGCGATGATGACGAATATTGAGAATAACAGCGCACCTTGGCAGTACAGCCAGATGGACCGTTTAAACTGGAAAGACGAAAAATAAAATTTGAAATAGACAAAATCAACATATAGAGTTATGTCAGAAAATTTAATAGTGCCTACAATGGCCGAAATGTTGGCTCAAGGAAAACAACCCGAAGTATTATTTTGGGTAGGTTGTTCAGGAAGTTTTGATGATAGAGCTAAAAAAATTACAAAAGCATTCGTTCGTATTTTAAATAAAGCCAATGTTGAATTTGCAGTTCTGGGAACCGAAGAAGGCTGTACCGGAGATCCTGCAAAAAGAGCCGGGAATGAATTTTTGTTTCAAATGCAGGCTTTCATGAACATAGAAGTCTTGAAAGCGTACGAAACAAAAAAAATCGTTACAGCATGTCCGCATTGTTTTAATACATTAAAAAACGAATACCCTGAATTGGGAGGTGCTTTTGAAGTGGTTCATCATACAGAATTTTTAAAGGAATTGTTGGATAAAGGCCGCTTAACTATTGAAGGAGGACAGTTTAAAGGTAAGAAAATTACTTTTCATGATCCTTGTTATTTAGGACGTGCTAATAAAGTGTATGAAGCTCCACGTGATTTGATTAAAAAACTGGATGCAGAATTAGTGGAAATGAAACGTTCCAAAGCAAACGGATTGTGTTGTGGTGCCGGTGGTGCCCAAATGTTTAAAGAACCGGAAAATGGTGATAAGGACATTAATGTGGAACGTACCGAAGATGCGTTGGAAACTAAACCGGATATCATCGCAGCGGGTTGTCCTTTCTGTAATACGATGTTGACAGATGGTACGAAAGCACTGCATCGTGAAGCAGATGTTAAAGTACTGGATATAGCCGAATTAATTGCTAATGCAGAAGATTTGTAATAAATGAAGTTTTATTTTTCTTTATTCTTTTGTTTCCTTTTTGGATTTTCTTATGCCCAGGATTATTTTGATTTGATGGCAAAGGAAACCTGTGAATGTGTACAGGCAAAAAAAATGGATTTTTCTAAAATTCCGTATCAGGAATTGCAGGCAAGCTTGGGAGCATGTATGATTCCAAGCTTTATAAAGTATAAAGACAAACTGGATAAATCTGATCAGGTTGAATTCAGCGATCAGGAAGGTATGCGCAAATTAGGAGAAAAAATAGGCGCAAAAATGCTTACACATTGTCCTGATTTGATGATTAAAATAGGTACTGAATACCTTAAAAACGAAAATGCAGATAGTAAAGAGGAGCCGGATGTTTACAGAGACCAGGATGATAAACCAGTTATTTCAGATGATTTATCATTGGAAGGAACTTTTCTAGAAACAAAAACAGGAGATTTCCTTTCTGTTGTTTTGAAAGAAAAATCGGGTAGAATCCACCAATTGTTATTGCTGAATTTTTTTGATAATGCAGAATTGATAACAAACGGAAAGTTAAAACCCAATCAAAAAATTACTGTAACTTATAATGAACATGAATTTTATGATCCAAAATTAAAGGATTATAAATACTACAAAGTTCTGTATAGCCTAAAAGTTTTATAAAATGTACATACCATTTGAAAATATGCCACTGGACTCCCGAATTTGGATTTACCAGTCCAATAGAAAGTTTAGTGATGACGAAGTAACAGAAATTACAGCATTAACAAAAGATTTTGTTGAGGAATGGTCAGCACACGGAGCTTCTTTGGAAGCTTCTTTTGATATCCGCTACAGCCGTTTTATTATTCTGGCTGTAAATCCGGATGTTCAGGCGGCTTCAGGCTGTTCTATAGATTCCTCCGTGCAGTTCATCCAGCAATTGGAAAAAAAATACGATGTCGATTTATTGGATAAGATGAATGTAACCTTTAAAAACGGAGAATTCATTGCACATAAATCATTGATAGACTTCAAAAAAATGGCCAAAGAAAAAGCTGTTTCCGGAGCTACAATCGTTTTTAATAATTTAGTTAATACAATAGAAGAGCTTAACGATTCTTGGGAAATCCCAGCAGAGGAAAGTTGGCACAGCCGCTTTTTTTAAATCAAATTATTTTTTGATTACAATTTAATTTTTAAAAAGCAATAAAAATAAACACATGAAGTATAATGTTTTAAGGTATTTGTCGGTTATTGTTCTTGCATTGTTTATGGTTGCCTGTGCTGTAAGCAAAAACCGTAAGAAGAAACATTCGACTGTTGCCGATGAAAAACAGAACCCGGAAATTGAAAAATTTGTAGACCCTGAAAAAGCAGGTTTCAATCTTTTAGAAGAAACTTCCACAGAAAAAAAATGGGTTGATAGTGTTTATAATGCATTGTCTTTTGATGAAAAATTAGGTCAGTTGTTCATGGTGGCAGCCTATTCTAACAGGGATACTGTACACGTAAATTCTTTAGATAAACTAATCAAAAATTATAAAATCGGCGGCTTGATATTTTTTCAGGGCGGACCGGTTCGTCAGGCTAAATTGACCAACCGTTTTCAGGCATCATCAAAAGTTCCTTTGTTTGTGGGTAATGATGCTGAATGGGGTTTAAGCATGCGCTTGGATTCTACCTATCGTTATCCTTGGAATATGACTCTTGGTGCTGTACAGGATATGAAACTTATTGAAGAATTGGGTTCACGTATGGGAAAAGAAACCAAACGGATGGGACTTCAGTTTAATTTCGCACCTGTTATCGACATTAATACAAACCCTAATAATCCTATCATTGGTAACCGTTCTTTTGGTGAAAACAAAGAAGAAGTTACTAAAAGAGCTGTTGCTTTAATGAAAGGAATGCAAAATCAGGGAGTTTTTGCAACCGGAAAGCATTTTCCGGGACACGGAGATACTGAAACAGATTCACATCACACCTTACCCATTGTAAATTTCACTAAAGAAAGAATAGACGAAGTTGAACTTTATCCGTATAAGAAAATGTTTAATTTAGGTTTGGCTTCTGTGATGGTGGCGCATTTGAATGTACCCAGCTTAGAAGAGCGTCCTAATTATCCGTCTTCAATTTCTTATAATGTGGTGACCAATGTTTTAAAAAATCAATTAGGGTTTAAAGGACTGATTTTTACGGATGCCTTAAATATGAAGGGAGCCAGCAGTTTTAAAAAACCCGGCGATATTGATTTGGAAGCATTTTTAGCTGGAAATGATATCATGCTTTTTGCTGAAGATGTACCTGCAGCTGTTGCTAAATTTACGCAGGCTTATAATGATACGTTAATTACCAATGAGCGTTTAGAGCATTCGGTAAAAAAAATATTGAGTTATAAATTCAAAGCGGGTTTAAACAAGTATCAGGCTGTTGAAACAACCAATTTGTATAAAGATTTAAATTCCCCGGAAGTTAATGTTTTGCAGTATAAATTGTATGAAAATGCAATAACAGTTTTAAAAAATGATCATAATCTGTTACCTATAAAAGACTTGACTAAGTCTAAAATTGCGTATGTGAAAATTGGTGATGATTCCGGAAGTACTTTTTTAAATTCATTAAAAAAATATACTGAAATTACTGAGCTTGAAGAAAAAAATCTGGATAGTTTATTAGTTGATCTGAAAGATTTCAACAAGGTTATTATTGGCTTTCATAAGTCGGATAGGGCCTGGAAAAAACATGAGTTTACTCAAACGGATCTGACGTGGTTGGAAAAAATATCGGAACAGAATAATGTTATCCTTGACGTTTTTGCTAAACCATATACATTATTGCCGATAAAATCTTTTGATAATATAGAAAGTATCATTGTAAGTTATCAAAACGGCGATATACCTCAGGAGGTATCTGCTGAACTTATTTTTGGTGCCATTGAATCAAAAGGTAAATTACCGGTTTCAATTAATGAGAGTTTTAAAGTAGGAGAAGGTATTCATACTGAAAAAGTCAACCGACTTGGATTTTCTGCTCCTGAAGGTGTGGGTATGAATTCTGAAAAACTGAAAGAGATAGATGCTCTTGTAAAAACAGCTATAGTTGGTAAAATGACACCCGGAGCGCAGGTTTTAGTGGCTAGAAAAGGGAAAATTGTTTATCAGAAATCGTTTGGATATCATACTTATGATCAGGATGTAAAGGTTAAAAACTCGGATATTTATGATGTTGCTTCTTTGTCAAAAATAATTGGTACACTGCCTAACGTGATGCTTGATTATGATCATGGCAAAATCAATCTGGAAACCCGTTTGAGTCAAATGGTACATAAAGCAAGAGGTTCCAATAAAGATTCGATAACTTTTAAAGATTTGCTTTCACATTATGCACGTTTAAAAGCATGGGAACCGTTTTATAAAGCTACAATTGATTCAGTTACTAAAAAACCTTTAAATAAATTTTACAAAAAGACTTATACAAAAGGTTTTACCACTCAAGTAGCTGAAAATTTATTTATAACAAACAGTTATAAAGACTCGATTATCGATAAAATCATCAAGAGTGATTTACTCCCTAAAAAAGAATATAAGTACAGTGATTTTACTTTTATCCTGTTAAAGGAGTATCTGGAAACACATCACCATAAAACATTGGATGTGTTAGCAAATGAAAATTTCTTTTCTAAACTGGGAATGAATAATACGATGTATAATCCTTTGTCTAAGGTGGAAGTTGACAGGATTGCGCCAACAGAGAAAGACAAATATTTCAGACATGATTTGATTCAGGGATATGTTCATGATATGGCTGCAGCTATGCAGGGTGGTGTTGCCGGTCATGCCGGTGTTTTTTCAAATGCAAATGATGTTGCAAAAATGATGCAGATGTATTTGAATAAAGGAAATTACGGAGGAATTCAATTCTTTTCAGAAAAAACGATGGACGATTTTAATACCTGTTATTTCTGTCCGGAAGGTAACCGCAGAGGAGTAGGTTTTGATAAACCGCAGCTTAATGGTGACGGTCCTACTTGTGGATGTGCATCTATTACCAGTTTTGGGCATACAGGTTTTACAGGTACTATGACTTGGGCTGATCCTGAAAAAGAGCTTATCTATGTTTTTTTATCCAATAGAACGTATCCTGACAGTAACGCTTCAAACAAACTTTCCAAAGAAGGAATACGTGAAAAAATCCAGCAGGTTATCTACGATGCAATTATTAATTAATAGTTAATATTTACCAAAATTTACTTACGAATCTTGATGAATTCATTAAATTCGTAATATGAAAATAGCTATCGTTTGTTACCCTACATTTGGTGGTAGTGGTGTTGTCGCAACCGAACTTGGTTTAGAATTAGCACGCCGTGGCCACGAAATTCATTTTATAACGTACCGTCAACCAGTAAGATTGGCTTTGTTAAATCAAAATGTACATTACCATGAGGTAAATGTCCCTGAATATCCATTATTTCACTATCAACCTTACGAATTGGCATTGTCCAGCAAGTTGGTGGATATGGTTAAATTGTACAAAATTGAACTGCTGCATGTACACTATGCCATTCCTCATGCGTATGCAGGTTACATGGCTAAACAGATGCTTAAGGATGAAGGAATTTATCTGCCTATGGTAACTACACTGCATGGTACAGATATTACTTTGGTTGGAAATCATCCTTTTTATAAACCGGCTGTAAACTTCAGTATCAATAAGTCTGATGTGGTTACGTCTGTTTCACAAAGTTTAAAAGAAGATACATTAAAGTATTTTGATGTAAAAAAAGATATTAAGGTAATTCCAAACTTTATTGAAATAAACGAATATACTCCTGAAAATATTCACTGTCAGCGTTCCGTAATGGCGAAACCGGAAGAACGGATTGTAACGCATATCAGTAATTTCAGAAAAGTTAAAAATATTCCGGATGTTATAAAGGTATTTTATAAGATACAGGAAAAAATGCCGGCCAAATTAATGATGGTAGGAGATGGACCTGAAAAGGAAGGCGCTGAAATTTTATGCAGAAAACTGGGAATAGAAGATAAAGTAATCTTTTTTGGGAACAGTAGTGAAATTCATCAGATTTTAAGTTATACCGATTTGTTTTTACTGCCGTCAGAAACAGAAAGTTTTGGTTTGGCCGCATTAGAAGCAATGGCAAATAAAGTTCCTGTTATTTCAAGTAATTCAGGAGGCTTGCCCGAAGTTAACATTCCTGAAGTTTCCGGTTATTTAAGTGATGTAGGCGATGTGGTTGATATGGCAGAAAACGCCTTAAAAATATTAAGTTCAGATTCTGAATTGAATAAATTTAAAAGAAATGCTTTTGAAGTAGCGAAACAATTTACTGTTGAAAAAATTGTGCCTATGTATGAAGCGGTTTACGAAGAAGCTCTTGAAGCAGTCATAAAAAAAACACCTCATTGAGGTGTTTTTTTATAAGTAGTTATTTTAGAAACGGTATCTTGCACTTAAACCAAAATCCGGTCCAAAATTTCCATCATTAATATCATCATAATCATCACTGAAGTAGATTTCAGGTCTGAAATCAAGTGATAACTGTAATGGGAAATCAAAGTTGTATTCAATACCTATATCACCTGCTAATACAAGAAATGATCCTGAGTCACTAACATCATTAACATTGTCGTTGTATCTCCATACGCCTACACCGGCACCAGGTCCTGCATACCATTTAAAACCATTGTCGATATCCCATACCCATTGATAAATACCTACTAATTTGGCTGCATTAAAATGATTGTTGTACCTTCCATTGTTAATATTTCTCCATCCTAAATCTGCCTCCAGGCGATTTGTTTTAGACAACCATCTTTGGTAAGAAACTTCAGCACCAAATCCATCGTTGTCTCCTAAACGAAGACCTATAGCATTTTTTTCCTGCGCCTGAGAATTAAAAGCTAATCCTAAAAGCATAAAAGCTGTTGCAAATAATTTTTTCATAAAATTTTTAATGTTTAGATATCATTAACGTGAATAAAAATAAGAATATTACTTATTCATAAAACTTTTTTCAATAATTTTTTTAACTTATTTATACACAAATGTATATTAATAAATATTTTTCTGATTTATATTATTCCGGTGTGTTGTTATATAATTTGAATGTTCTTTTACAAAACATTAGTTATATTTGCTTCAAACTACTTATATGGCAGGGAATACTTTTGGGAACATTTTTAAAATTACCACTTTTGGCGAGTCACATGGTGAGGCTTTAGGAGGAATAATAGATGGTTGCCCGCCTGGAATTGATTTGGATATTGAAGCTGTTCAAATTGAAATGCAAAGAAGAAAACCGGGACAATCTACTATAGTTACGCAACGTAAAGAAGAGGATGAAGTACAGTTTTTATCCGGTATATTTGAAGGTAAAACTACCGGTACATCGATTGGTTTTATTATTCCAAATACGAATCAAAAATCAGATGATTACTCTCATATAAAGGACACATATCGTCCCAGCCACGCTGATTACGTTTATGAAAAGAAATATGGTATACGTGATTATCGTGGCGGTGGAAGAAGTTCTGCCCGTGAAACTGCGAGCAGGGTTGTAGCCGGAGCTGTAGCAAAGCAGGTAATTCCGGATATTAAAATCAATGCTTTTGTTTCTGCAGTTGGAGAAATTTCTATTGATAAACCTTATCAGGATTTGGATTTTTCTAAAATTGAATCCAATCCTGTCCGTTGTCCTGATGAAGCTGTTGCCGCCAAAATGGAAAATCACATCAAGGAAATAAAAAAACAGGGAGATACAGTAGGCGGTATAGTTACGTGTGTCATTCAAAATGTGCCTGTTGGTCTTGGAGAACCTGTTTTTGATAAACTGCATGCCGAGTTAGGCAAAGCAATGCTTTCTATAAATGCAGTGCATGGTTTTGAGTACGGTAGTGGTTTTGACAGTGCAAAAATGAAAGGAAGTGATCATAATGATTCTTTTAATCCGGATGGTACTACCAAGACAAATTTATCCGGAGGTATACAAGGTGGAATAAGCAACGGTATGGATATTTATTTCAGAGTGGCTTTTAAACCGGTAGCTACTTTACTGCAAAAACAGGAAGTCCTGACAAATAAAGGCGAGATAATTGAACAGCAAGGGAAAGGACGCCATGATCCTTGTGTTGTTCCCCGTGCCGTACCAATCGTCGAGGCTATGGCGGCACTTGTAATGGCCGATTATTTTTTATTAAATAAAATTTATCAATCTAAATAATGGAAATCACAAATACACCAACAGAAAAGAAGTCATTTTTTTCAAATTTAACAGTCCAAATTTTAATTGCAATGATCCTGGGAGGTATTCTGGGGATTTTTGTGCATAATAATTACAGCACAGATACAGCTAAAGAATTCAGCGGGTATATAAAAATGCTTGCTACTATATTCATCCGTTTGGTACAGATGATTATTTCCCCTCTGGTTTTTACAACATTAGTAGTAGGTATTGCTAAACTTGGAGATATTAAGACAGTGGGAAGAATTGGAGGTAAAGCATTAGGTTGGTTTTTAACAGCTTCTTTAATCTCTCTTTTGATAGGGATGTTTTGGGTAAACATATTGCAGCCCGGAACCGGATTGAATTTAAGTGATGTAGATGTTTCTGCGGCATCAGAAGTTACTGAGAAAACTCAAAATTTCTCCGCTCAAAACTTTGTAGAACATATTATACCAAAAAGTATAGTGGAAGCTATGGCAGTAAATGAAATACTGCAGATTGTAGTTTTCTCTATTTTCTTCGGTTTGGCTGCCGCTTCATTGGGTGACTATACAAAGCCTGTAGTAAGTGCATTGGATAAAACATCTCATATTATACTTAAAATGGTTAATTATGTTATGAAATTTGCACCACTTGGTGTTTTTGGAGCGATTGCAGGTGTTTTTGCTATCAGAGACTTAGGTGATTTACTGTTAACATATGCAAAGTATTTTGGTTCATTCTTTATAGGTATATCTTCGCTTTGGATTGCTTTGTTGTTAATAGGTTATTTATTCCTTAAAGGAAGAATGACAACTTTATTGAAACACATAGTATCACCATTAGTTATTGCATTCGGTACAACAAGTAGTGAAGCAGTATTTCCAAAATTAACAGAAGAATTGGAAAGATTTGGTGTTAAAGATAAAATTGTATCATTTATGTTGCCTTTGGGTTATTCGTTTAACCTTGATGGTAGTATGATGTACATGACATTTGCAAGTATTTTTATTGCCCAGGCTTATGGAGTTCCTTTGGATTTAGGTACACAAATGACAATGTTGCTGGTATTGATGCTGACAAGTAAAGGTATCGCCGGAGTCCCAAGAGCCAGTTTAGTTGTAGTTGCCGCAACCTGTGGTATGTTTGATATACCAGTTGAAGGAATTGCGTTAATATTACCTATTGATCACTTTTGCGATATGTTCAGAAGTGCTACAAACGTATTAGGAAATGCATTGGCTACTTCAGTAGTAGGAAAATGGGAAAAAGAATAAAGAACAATGAGTATAAAACTAAAAGAGTCCTGAAATATTTCAGGACTCTTTTTATTTTTTATTAGGAATTACTTCGCTTGTACTGGCTACCATACCTTTAATTTTTAGAGAGGTAAAACCACCTTCAGCATTCACGGCATTGCTTTCTACCATTATGCTTTTTCGTATCGGGCCGGGATTCATGTTGTATTTTACTTCAATCTTGCCGGTCTTTCCAGGTAATACAGGATCTTTTGAAAATGATGGGATTGTACATCCACAGGTAGATTGTACATTCTTGATAATCAAAGGAGCATCACCAGTGTTGGTAAATTCAAAAAAACGGATACCATTGTCAGTTCCTTTGGTTACAGTTCCATAGTCAATCGTATTGTCCGGAGCCTTGAACTCAATTTTCGGGCCTGTCTGAGCACTCAGATTAAGTCCAAAAAGGATAACTGCTATTAGTGTTAATAAATTTCTCATTTGTTTAAATGTTTTTTAGTGAAATTACTTTCATATTGTAAACATACAAAAAAATATTCTCTTTTTATATTTATGCAGTTTACTTACTTTTGCAAATAAAATACAAAAAGTGTACCAAAATAAATTTTACATATTTCTTCAGGAGCGAGTCTGTCTTTAGATTCAGTTGTCCCTATTCCCGCTGTCGGTATATCTCGTTTTAAGAACGATACTGCCTCGGGACTATACAGCAATCCATAGCACTTTTGTAAACTTTTAGAATACAAACATTCTAAATTCTAAACTCTAAAATCTAATTTGAAATGATACCAGCACAGTTTGATCCAAAATCTGTAGAAAAGAAATGGTATGACTATTGGATGGAAAACAAATATTTCCGTTCAACGCCAGACCACCGTAAACCATATACAATTACTATTCCGCCACCCAACGTAACAGGAGTGCTGCACATGGGGCACATGTTAAACAATACCATTCAGGATGTATTAATCCGTCGTGCACGTTTAAAAGGATTCAACGCTTGTTGGGTTCCGGGAACAGATCATGCATCGATTGCTACTGAGGCAAAAGTTGTTGCTAAATTGAAACAAGAAGGCATCAATAAAAACGATTTATCCCGTGAAGAGTTCCTAAAACATGCTTGGGAATGGACTGATAAATATGGAGGAACAATCCTTGAGCAATTAAAGCAATTAGGATGTTCTTGCGATTGGGACAGAACCAAATTTACTATGGATCCTGACATGTCAGCATCTGTTATTAAATCGTTTGTTGATTTATACAACAAAGGGATGATTTACCGTGGTTACCGAATGGTAAACTGGGATCCTGAAGCAAAAACCACATTATCTGACGAAGAAGTTATTTACGAAGAGCGTCAAGGGAAATTATATCATTTAAAATATCAAATTGAAGGAACTAATGAGTTTGTAACAATTGCAACAACTCGCCCTGAAACTATTTTAGGTGATACTGCTATTTGTATTCATCCTGAAGATGAACGTTATTTTCACTTAAAAGGGAAAAAAGCTATTGTTCCTATTTGTAACCGTATAATTCCAATCATTTTTGATGAATATGTTGATATGGAATTTGGTACAGGATGTTTAAAAGTAACTCCGGCACACGATGTTAATGATAAAACATTAGGAGAAAAACACAATCTTGAAATCATAGATATTTTCAATGAAAATGCAACATTAAATTCTTTTGGATTACATTATGAAGGAAAAGACCGTTTTGTAGTTCGTGAGGAAATTTCAAAAGAATTAGAAACCATTGGTGCATTAGCCAAAGTTGAAAATCATATCAATAACGTTGGTACTTCAGAAAGAACAAAAGCGGTTATCGAACCCCGTTTGTCTGATCAATGGTTCCTTAAAATGGAAGATTTGGTTAAACCGGCAATCAAAGCAGTTTTAGAATCTGATGAGATTAAATTATATCCTTCTCGTTTTAATAATACTTACGCACATTGGTTAAATAACATCCGTGACTGGAATATCTCCCGTCAGTTGTGGTGGGGACAACAAATTCCGGCGTATTATTACGGTGACGGAAAAGAAGATTTTGTAGTTGCTGAAAACATAGAAGATGCTTTAATTTTAGCGAAAGAAAGAACTTCAAATCCTAATCTTCAAACTTCAGACTTAAAACAGGATGCTGATGCTTTAGATACTTGGTTTTCTTCATGGTTATGGCCAATTGCTGTTTTTGGTGGAATGATGGATCCGGAAAACGAAGATTTCAAATATTATTATCCTACTAACGATTTAGTTACCGGACCGGATATTTTATTCTTCTGGGTAGCGCGTATGATTATTGCGGGTTATGAATATACCGGGGAAAAACCATTTTCAAATGTATATTTAACCGGATTGGTACGTGACAAGCAAGGACGAAAAATGTCTAAATCATTAGGAAATTCTCCTGATCCTTTAGATTTGATTGAAAAATTTGGTGCCGATGGAGTTCGTTGCGGATTATTGTTAAGTGCTTCGGCAGGAAATGATATCTTGTTTGATGAGGAACTATGTAACCAAGGTAAGGCATTTGCCAACAAAATTTGGAACGCTTTCCGTTTAATTAAAGGATGGGAAGTTGCTGATATTGCACAACCGGAATCATCTAAAGTAGCGATAGAATGGTATGAAGCTAAATTGCAAAAAGCATTGGCAGAGATTGAAGATAATTTCGAAAAGTACCGTATTTCAGATGCTTTGATGGCTATCTATAAATTAGTTTGGACTGATTTCTGTTCTTGGTTCCTGGAAATGATCAAACCAGGTTACCAACAACCAATTGACAGAACAACTTTCAATAAAGCTATTGAAATGTTAGAAGCTAATTTGAAATTGTTACATCCGTTTATGCCATTCTTGACAGAGGAAATCTGGCAGTACATTGCTGACAGAACTCCGGAACAGGCTTTAATCGTTGCTGAATGGCCAAAAATTGCTACAGCTAATGAAAAATTAATTGCTGATTTCGATTTTGCTGCGGAAGTAATTTCAGGAATTAGAACTATCAGAAAAGATAAAAACATTTCGTTCAAAGATACTATCGAGCTTAAGATTGTAAATAATGAAAATGCTTCGACATATTTTGATAGTGTAATTACTAAATTAGGCAATGTATCTTCTTTAGAATATGTTTCAGAAAAAGTAAGTGGTGCTTTATCTTACCGTGTAAAATCTAATGAATATTTCATTCCTGTAGGAGGAAATATTGATATAGATGCAGAAATAACTAAGCTAACAGAAGAGTTAAACTATACAAAAGGGTTTTTGAAATCAGTTCAAGGGAAGCTTTCTAATGAAAAATTCGTTAGTGGTGCACCAGAACAGGTTATTGCTAACGAACGCAAAAAAGAAGCCGATGCTTTGGCTAAAATTGCTACTTTAGAGCAAAGTTTAGTAAGCTTACAATAATATTCTTTTAAAAGATAGAAATTATAAATCCCGTCTCGTTCTTGAAAACGAGATGGGATTTTTTTATTCAGCCGTTACAGGATCAATGATCATAGAAACCTTGCTGACAGAGTTAGCTGGAAAACCACCTCTTTTAGCGTGTTCACGAACCATTTCTTCATTAGGAGCATTGTATACGCAGTAAATTTTATTATCGGTTACGTAACTATGAACCCACTGGATTTGTGGTCCTAATTCACTTAATACACCGCATGAAGTTTGCGAGATAGCTTTAAGTTGTTCACTTGTTAAATTCCCGGCACCAGGAATTTCTCTTTCAATAACATATTTAGGCATGATAAAAAACTTTAGTTTCCTACTCGTATGGCTTTTCGGTTTTGCCCCGTTTTTTTACATGGTTTCTGGATTCCATAAAACTAAATATTGATATATGTTTTTAGGGAATATGTGTTTGAAAAGCAAAACATAAAATTACGAAAAATCATAATAAATAGTTGTGTTTTTTAACATATAAATCATATAAGAAACATAAGCTTAAATGTTCTCATATGTCTTATATGGTTATATAAAATCACTTTAACAAATTCAACATATAAGTCATAAGAAACATAAGCTTACATGTGTTTATATGTATCATATTGTTGTATAAAATCATTTAAATCAATTCAATACATAAGTCATGTGATTCAAACATAAATGTCCTTATATGTCTTATATGTTAAAAAACACAACTATTTAACCAATTTTTACACTGGTCATACTCAAAGACCCAGCTAACAAATGATTATTAAAAAGTGACAATTCTTCATTTTTGTTTTGTAATCCTAAAATATATAGTAATGGTAAATAATGATCGGGTGTAGGGATAGCTAACTGCAACACTTTACTTTGTTTTTCATAATTGATAAGCGGGTTGTAATCGCCATCTGACAAATGTTTATTAACCATTTCGAATGCTTCATGCGCCCAGTCATAGCCATAATCGACTTTATTCATATTATGAAAATCGACTAATCGTAAATTGTGAACAATATTTCCGCTTCCAATAATTAGGATACCACGCTCACGTAATTTTTGCAATTTTTGAGCCAATTCATAATGATATGGAGCCGGTTTTGTATAATCAATACTCAATTGAATCACTGGTATATCTGCATTTGGATATAAATGTTTAATAACACTCCAGGCACCGTGATCCAATCCCCAATTGTGGTCTAAATCTACAGTTGTTGGAGCAAGTAAACTTTGAGTCACTTCTGCTAGTTCAGGGCTTCCAGGTGCGTTGTACTGTACTTCGTATAAAGCTTTAGGGAATCCTCCAAAATCATGAATAGTTGGCGGAAAATTCATCGCTGTAGCTTTGGTACCATTAGTATACCAATGTGCTGAAATGCACAAAATAGCATTGGGCTTTTGAATCGTTTTGGCAATGTTTCGAAAGCCTTGCACAAACTGGTTTTCTTCAATAGCGTTCATCGGACTTCCATGACCAAGAAATAAAACAGGCATTTTTTCAGTACGTGGAAATAGGTCTGCGATGTTATCTAAATTATTTAAAGTCATACGTTTTATTACGGGAAGGTTTTGTATAAAGTTACCATTCCGGTTATTAAAATTAACAATAAAACGCTAGTTTGAAACTGTTTTTCCGTTAATAAATTCACAATTCTTTTACCAATAAAAGTACCGGTAAAACTTACAATCAGCAAAATAGGAATCAAATAAAGGTCATCTTTGTGAACAAAACCATTTAAAGAATACACCACACTTCGGCTGGCATCAATACCCAAATCGATTAGTGCAGATGTGGCAATAAATACATTGGTTTTTAATCCGTAAGAAGCCAAAACCACTCCTCGTATTGCACCGCCGGTGCCTAAAAGCCCTGCTACAAATCCTGAAAAACTTCCCCCTAAAACGGCATTTAATGTAGTGGGAGCTAATCGTTTGTTTCTAAAAATTAATAATAGAATACTTAAAACAATGAGAAAGATGGCCAGTAAAAACTCCAATAGTTTAGAGGAAATGCATTTGCTTAAAAAAGCACCAAGAATCACAAAAAGGATAGAGGCAATTCCCATGTTTATGACCAATTTTTTATCAAAACCTTCTCTAAAAAAATATATTTTAGATGCATTACTCGATAAATGATAAATTGCCGTAACTCCTAAAACCGAATGAAAATCCAGAAAATAGCCCGCAATAGGAACAAAAAGCATCGAAGAACCAAAACCTCCCACAGTACCCACAATTTCAGAAATTAAGGCTAGAAGAATAAAATAAATCAATAATTCTGTACTCATGTGGAAATGTGTTGATTTACTATAAAAATAATGAATTAACTGACAAATGTCACGTTATTTCATAAGTTATTCCGTAATTTTATGTCAGAATGTGAATTTCTTTTTCATGAAAAAAATACTTTTAGCATCGCTTTTACTACTATTTTCTTGTTCTAAAAACGAAACTGAGGAAATCCAACCTAAAAAAGGAATCGTTACCGAAAGTGTATATGCTTCTGGTGTCATAAAAGCTGATAATCAATACACTGTTTTTGCGACTGTGAGTGGTATTTTGCAGAAGATAAATGCTACTGTAGGGCAAACTATCTCAAAAGGACAAGTCTTATTTCAAATTGAAAGTGAAAAGGCCAATTTAGCTACCGAAAATGCCCGTTTGAATTATGAAATGAGTCAGCAAAGCGGTCGGTTTATTCAGGATAAAATAGCTGAAGCTGAATTGCGTGTGCAAAGCACCAAAGATAAACTGGCTCTTGATGAATCTGTCTATAAAAGAAGTAAAAACGTAAAAGAATATAATGCAATTTCGGAAGTTGACTTTGAAAAAGTAGAATTAGCCTATAAAAATTCCAAATCAAACTATACATCAGCTCTAAAACAATTGTCGCAGTTAAAAGCACAACTTCAAAATGAGCAAAGCAGAAGCAACATCAATTTAAAAATCAACCAAAAATCGCAAAGTGATTTTACGGTAAAGAGTGCTTTTTCGGGTGAATTGTATGATGTTTTGGTAAAAGAAGGTACTTTGATTTCACCTCAGACACCTTTGGCTATTATTGGTAAAAAGAATAATTATTTATTGGAACTTGATGTAGATGAAAACGATATGGCCCGTGTAACTGTTGGTCAAAAAATAATGGTCACAATGGACAGCTATAAAGGTCAGGTTTTTGAAGCTACTGTAGATAAAATTTATCCAATTATGGATGTTCGTTCACGTACCTTTAAAATAGAGGCACATTTTGTAAAAACGCCTCCTAAATTATATCCAAATTTAACTGCCGAAGCCAATATCATTATTAATGTTAGAAATAATGTATTGACTATTCCGCGTAATTATTTGATTGATGAGGAATATGTGTTGGTTAATGAAGATGAAAAACGAAAAATTAAAATAGGTTTGTGTGACTATCAAAACGTAGAAGTTTTAGAAGGTTTATCAGTAGAAGAGACCATTTATTTGCCCAAATAATGAATTTTAAATTAATCTTTTCCATCGCTTTGCATTTAATGCGCTCCCGATTAAAACAAACGGTAATCGCTGGAGTAGGAGTGACTTTTGGAATAGCCATGTTTATTACTTTGGTAAGTTTTATGTACGGAATGAACGATTTGCTGGACGGATTAATCATCAATCGAACGCCGCATGTCCGATTATATAATGAAATAAAACCTTCAGAAAATCAGCCTATAAATTTGGCAGAAGAACATAAAAACGATGTAAATTTCATCAACTCCATCAAACCTAAAGACAGAGGAAAATCGATTTATAATGCCAAAGCAATTATTCAGAGTTTAAAGCAAGATAATAGGGTTTTTGATGTTGCACCAAAGATAACCACACCTGTTTTTTTTAATTCCGGAACTATCGAAATTTCAGGGATAGCCAATGGTATTGATGTTTTAATCGAGGAAAAACTATTCAAACTAAATGACTACATGGTGGAAGGTAAAATAGAAGATCTTCGCCAAAATAATAGTATTGTGATAGGGAAGGGCCTATCTGATAAAATGCTTTTAAAATCGGGAGATATCATTAAAATTACAACGCCAAGAGGGAATCTGGCTTCTATGAAGATTGTTGGGATTATCCAAATTGGTATTGCGGAAATTGACGATATAACAAGTTATACCTCGTTAACCATGGCTCAAAAATTGTTGGGAGCTCCTAAAAATTATATCACTGATATACAGATAAAAATACATGATTTGAATTTAGCACCAGCTTTAACAAAAGAGTATAAAAATAAGTACAATGTTGATGCGATAGATTTTCAAACCACCAATTCACAATTTGAAACAGGAACTACCATCAGGGCTATAATTTCGTATGCGGTAGGGATTGTTTTGCTTATTGTAGCCGGATTTGGAATCTACAATATCCTTAATATGATGATTTTCGAAAAAATGGACAGTATTGCCATTTTGAAAGCCACAGGTTTTTCCGGCAGTGATGTGAAATGGATTTTTATGATATTATCAATGGTAATTGGTGTTTGCGGAGGTGTATTAGGACTCGTTTTCGGCTATTTTTTTTCGAATATTATAGATGTGATTCCGTTTAATACCGCGGCGCTTCCTACCGTAAAAACGTTTCCGGTAAATTATAATCCTGCGTTTTATGTGATAGGAATCACTTTTGCCATAATTACCACTTTTATTGCGGGTTTGTTTCCTGCTTTAAAAGCAAGTAAAGTTGACCCAGTTGAAATTATTAGAGGAAAGTAATGAGCAATATTGTTTTAGAAACCCAAAAACTAACCAAGTATTTTGATGATCCTGTCCGCATACAGGTACTCAAAGAAATTGACCTTAAAGTAGAACACGGAGAATTTGTCTCTATTGTAGGGAAATCGGGTTGTGGGAAATCAACTTTACTGTATTTGCTTTCCACTATGGATACCGATTATGAAGGGCAGATTTTCATGGATGAACAGCTTATCACCGGTAAAACCGATAAGGAATTGGCCCAAATACGTAATGAGAACATAGGTTTTGTGTTTCAGTTTCATTATTTGCTTAACGAGTTCAATGTATTGCGTAATGTGATGCTTCCCGGTCTTAAATTGGCGAAGCTTTCTGAAGAAGAAATAGAGTACAATGCCATGGAATACCTTCGCACATTGGATATGCAGGAACATGCTTTGAAAATGCCCAATCAGTTGAGCGGCGGACAAAAACAGCGGGTAGCCATCGCCCGGGCACTTATAAACAAACCATTGATTATAATGGGTGATGAACCAACTGGTAATCTTGATAAGAAAAACAGCGATATTGTTTTTGATATTTTTAACCAACTCACCAAGGAATACAACCAAACGCTGCTAATTGTAACTCATGATGCAGACTTTGCCAATAGAACCCACCGAATTGTTACTATGGAAGATGGTAGAATAGTGAGTTGATTTTTCATCCCCGACATTTTTTTTATAAACCTGTCAGGTATGAAAACGAAATCCAGCCTATAAAAACACACTCACTTCAATAACCTGATCTTTTTCCAGCTTGCATTTGGTTCTAATGGCAGCTTTTAAGGGTAGGAGATAGGTGTTTTGTTTCGTATCAAACCAAATGGCGGTTTTCCATTCCTGGTTTTGAATTTGAGCCGTAGCTTTTAACCGTCCCCAGCCTTCTTCCTGCCATTTTAGGTTTTCCCTTATTTCTTTTGAAATGTCTTGTGGTAACGATACAAAATACCAGCCATTAGGTCCATCGTATTGCCAAATTGTTGCGGAGAAGGAATATTTGATAAGGTTGGGCATTTTTTTACAAATTGTTAAAATTGATTTTATTCATACCCGCCGTTTAGTACAATTCCTACCTTTATGCTGTCATTCTCATGCCACTTTATCCAACCAATTTTTTTGGAATCTTCATTAAAACCTTCAATAAGTCTTGCCCAGTCACCTGTAACAGAATCTATCCGGGCATATTCTCTATCTGTACTTATTTTCCTTCCGTTGGGTGAATGATAAATTTTGGCAGTATCAATGCTGATTTCATAAGCACGTTTTAGAATTTGCGGCCAGGTTTCGTAATAAAACCAATTACTGATTTTTGAATCAACAAAATTAGGCTCAAAGAAGTTGGGATTACTATTGGTGTTTTTCCGGAGGTCATTTTTAAAATCGACTTTTATATAACTGGTTTCCAAAGTAGATTCATCTATTACGACAATAAAACCGTTCTTAGTTGCTTTAACAACTCTGAAAACCAACTCAGGAGCAAACCGGATTAATCCCATCCTCAAATTGTTTTCCGCTTCAGAATCAGAGTCACCTTGAAACAAAATATAAGGCTTGAGTTTACTGCCGAGCTGACCAGTTTTGAATTCACATGTTCCTTTGTATAATCCGAAAGCTGTTTCTGAAAATTTTAAAGTATCATAGGGTATCGAATCAGTTTCGGTTTTAAAAAACTTAATTGGTTCCGATAAATTAAAATGAATTAATCCTATTCCTGTTTTACTGCTGCTTTTGGGTAATGTTACATCAAATGTTTTTTCTTTTATGAAATTGCATGAAACAAATAGTCCATGAGAAATCAGATAGAATAGAAATTTTTTAAAATAAGAAAACATCTTTGACTAAAATTTAGTCAGCCAGATAAATAATAAAACTCCCCATTGAACACCTAAAGTAATCCAAATAATGGTCTTATCAGGTTCTGAAATGTCCTTTAGCGTTTCTATGGTTTTTAGTTTAAGGATATCATGAAAATTCTGTCCTTCTTTATTGAAGTCTACATCGTCCATTTTTACTTTTTTCATACCAAAAACGATAATTCTTTTCAGCCATTTGTTTTCGGTTTTGTCTTTTTTTATGTTTTCAATGAGCTTTAATTTGTTCATAGAATAATCAGCAGCACTTTTTATGGTATTGGACTGATTTGCTTTGAATTTATTAAATAACTTATCAAGTACAGGATTAAGTAAGGTGTCTGATTTGTCAACTATGATTCTGTTTGCCAGTTTTGTCAGGACATATTTGTTTCCCAATGCAAAAAAAAGAAACGGACTGCCTAATATAACGATATACCAAAGGATTGAACCTATTGGTCTGGCTCCAAATGTCATCACAAGAAATGGTATAGCACTTACATGACCTGAATTTCCTGCATTAATGTTTTTAGTAAGAATGATAAAACCTATAATTCCTATTGTAACTGTGGATGCAGTAGTCAGAATGTTTATTTTGAGGAAACTTATTATTCCGGATAGTGATAATTTCGAGAAGTACTTTATATTTTCAGTCATATTTTATAGTTTGCGATAAAACCAGTTTTTCCAAAACTACAAAAAGTAAGTGAAATCTTTCAAAAATTATTTAATAATTACTTCAAAATGTTCTAATAGGCCTTTTACATTTTCATTAGAAAAAATGGCTTTCTTGATTTTGTTTTTTACAGGATGGATGGAGAAATTGTGACTGCTGTAGAAATCGGCTTTGGTTAAATCAGTATCAGAGAAAACAGTTAAACGTAAGTTACAGTTGTCAAATAAAGCTTCGGTAAGATCACTTTCCATAAAATCGACCGAAACCATACTGCAATTGGTAAACTGCATTCTTTTGAGTTTCAGCTTATAAAACATAGCGTAATCCAGAAGGCAGTTGGTAAAGTGAAATTCGTAAATTTTTTGATCGGTCATCGCAAAATTCACGCTGGTAAAGTTGCTATCGTTAAATTGCACGCCCCTTAGTCCTACATGACCAATTTTTGCTTCTTTAAAGTTACAGTGGTTAAAAGTACAATCTACAAAAATAGCACCTGTAAAATTACATTGGGTAAAATCACAATGGTTGAAAACACAGTTTTCAAATTCTTTTTGTGTGATTTCGTATTGTGTATAGGTAATGTGATTGAATTCTTTATCGTAGATGAAATCGGCGGTCATGTTTACTGTTTTGTGAGCAAATATACTTATTCTTGATGGGCTATGGTTTTTAATTTTTCAAGATTTATAGGCTTACTTATAAAACCTTTAACACAAATGAATTCTTTTGCTTTTTCTTTGTCTTCATGAGCTATTGAAGAGGTGGCAATATATACTTTGCTGTCTTTATGGAGACTGCTTCTTAATCTGCAAAATTCAGCAAGAAATTCCCATCCATCCATTTCAGGCATTTCAAGATCTAAAAGGATTATTTCAGGGAAATCCTGTGTGGTTTCAAAATATTCAAAAGCTTCATTGCCATTTGAAAATTCTTTGGTTTGACAAAACAGATTGGTTTTGTTAATTAGTTTTTTGGTGACAAGCTTGTAAACAGGATCGTCATCAATTATATATATTTTCTTTTGCAGCATTGTTGAAATAAATTTTAAAAGTTGTTCCTTGTTGTAAAGTACTTTCTACTTCGATTTTCCCTTTCATCGCATCAATTTGGTTTTTGGAAATAAACAAACCTATTCCTCTGGATTCAGGATTAGTGGTAAATGTTTTATATAGTCCAAAAAGCTTTTTATGATTCTTTTTTAAATCAATTCCTATTCCGTTATCTTTAATTTCAAGGACTTGGTGGTTATTTTCTGTATAAAAGTTTAAAAAGATTTCAGGTTTTCTGTCAGGATGCCTGTAACGGATAGCGTTAGATAATAAATTAAGCAAAACACTTTCCAGGTAAGCCGGATTAAAATGTACTAAAGCACTTCCGGCAACATTATTATGGATTACTGCATCATTTTTTATGATCTGGTTACGAAGTACTTCCTGAGTTTTTTCAATGTATTTGTTGAGACTTAAATTTTCAATAACAGGATTTATATCAGTTTGTATGGAAACCACTTCGTTTAAGTTATCCATAGTTTGGTTCAGATTGTCTGAAACCGATTTTAATAGACTTATAAGCTCTTTTTGTTCTTCTTCATCTTCACTAATTTCAATCAGATTGATAAGCGATTCAATGTTACTCGTGTGTGAGCGAAGGTTGTGGGAAACAATATGTGAAAAATTAAGCAGACGCTTGTTTTGTTCTGTAACGAGTTTAAGAGAATTGTTTAAGTCGATTTCAAACTGTTTTGATTTTGTAATATCAATTAAAATTCCTCGGAATCTGACTTTATTATCTTCAGTATAGTAAATGCTGACAAGGTCCCTTACCCAGACTATATTTCCGTTTTTGCTGATTATCCTGTATTCCTGATCAAACGGGATTTGTTCTCTGGCCGATTTAATACTGAATTCGATAACCCATTCCCGGTCTTCCGGATGAATTATTTTTCTCCAAAAATAATCGTCGGCAATCCATTCTTCAGGTGTATAGCCCAAAATTGATTTAGATTTTCTACTTATGAATGTGATACCTGGTTCTTCTGAATTACCTTCCCAGACAATACCATCAATACTGTCTATTAAATCTTTTATATTCTGTTTTGACTCCAATAATTCTCTTTGGACTTCCTTACGGACAGAAATATCTTCAATAATGGCAATATGATGAGTAGGTTCTTCATTTTTATCCCACAAAGGAGAAACTGTTATTGAAACCCAAATGGTTTGTCCGTTTTTATGGAAATACCTTTTTTCCATAGAGAACTGTTTTATTTCGCCTTTGCGCAGTTTATTCATGTTGTTTAAATCCTCCTGAAGGTCATCAGGGTGAGTCAGCATCATGAAATTCATCTGTTTGAGTTCTTTGGTTGTATATCCTAATAACTGACAGATTTTTTCATTGGCATCAATACATTGTCCTGTAACAGTGTCGGTATGAATGATACCCAGACCGGCATTTTCAAATATTGATTTAAACAGGAATTCACTTTTAATAAGTTTTTGCTTTTGGATTTCTACCAGTTTGTGTAATTCAGAAGGTCTTTTGAGAAGTGTTAAAACAAATAAACCGCATAAAGCGCTTAGTAAACTCCCAATAATTGAAATAGGCAGTAATTCTGCAATGTAGCTGTTTTTTGTTGAAATTATATATAGTTTCCAGTCACCTTCAGGTATATCAACAGTTCTGTAGAATTTATCTGAAAAATCAGATTTGTTATTCAGAAAAAAATCGGTCTTATTGGTTATTGGATTTATTTTACTGAGCTGGAAATAATAATTGCCTTTTTTGAATTCATTAAGACCTATTGATTTAATGAAAGTGTTGAATTTGATAATAACTGCAGAAAATCCCCAGAATTTACCTTTTTTGAAAACAGGCAGTCTGCCTACAACACCTAAGCCTCCCTGTTTTAATTCTACAGGACCTGAAAAATAAATTGTTTTGGATTCAATTGCTTTTAAAGCCGCTTTCCGGTGTAACGGACTGTTGAGAATATCAAAACCTATAGCCGATTTGTTTTCTTCAATAGGATAAGTCATTTTAATTATACCATTGGGAACTAACTGGATTGCATCTATATTATCATAAGTCTTTATGAGTCTTTCGGCATTTTTCTCAAAATTTTTTGGCTGACCGGAATCATCAATAGATAGAGCAATCGTAATAACTGCCGCATAATTGTTTTTTAGGTTCTGTTCAATATTCTTTTTTACAACAGCAAGAATATTGTCCATTTCGTTTCTGTCATTTTCTTTTTTTATTTGGTATTTAAAGAAAACAACTAATGATAGAAGTGATAACAGCGAACAAAAAACTATCCATCCTGAAGTTTTAGGGCGGGATAAAAACCAGTTTATGATTTGTGATATTTTATTTTCAGGATTCAATCAGCACATTTTAGGTTTGTAAATATAGCTAAAAATCAGAGATATAAAAGCTGTTCTGCCGGAACTGATAAAAAAGCGGATAAAAATAAAAAAGCTCACCGTTTGGTGAGCTTTAGTGACCTCGACAGGATTCAAACCTGTAACCTTCTGAGCCGTAATCAGATGCGCTATTCAGTTGCGCCACGAGGCCGATTTGTTTTGCTAAACAGTGAATAACTCCTTGTTAGCGGGTGCAAATATAGAAACAAATGTGTAACTTGCAAAGGAAATTTTATAAAAAAATCAAATTTAATGGACTTTAAACAGTACTTTCGTGATATTCAGGACTTTCCGAAAGAAGGAATTTTATTTAAAGATATCACTCCTTTGCTTTTAGATGCAGAGGCAAGAGAAAAAATGCTTGAACATTTAGTTTCAGAACTAAAAAATAAACAAATTGATAAGGTAGTAGGGGTGGAATCAAGAGGTTTTTTCTTTGGTATTTTATTGGCTCAAAAACTAAATGTAGGTTTTATACCTGTCAGAAAGCCTAAAAAATTACCTTATAAAACCATTTCTGCCAGTTATGAACTGGAATATGGTCAGGATACTTTGGAAATGCATATTGATGCTATTCAAAAGGGAGATAGAATTTTGATTCACGACGATGTTTTGGCTACCGGCGGTACTGCAAAAGCCGTTTGTGAGTTGGTTGAAAAACTAGGCGGTGAAATTGTACAGTGCAATTTCCTTATGGAATTATCTTTTTTAAACGGGAAAGAAAAAATTGCCCAGCATCCTATTTTTTCAGCAATTACTTATTAGATAAAGCTCTTGTGGTTACATAGTAGCGGTAGGCTAAAATTGCCAGTTGCCATTTTTTTGCTTTTGCCGGATCCAATTGCTGTTTTGTGAAGCTTGGTAAAATTGCTTTGTTGATTTTTGCTAAAACTGTATACATCAGGATTTTTTTTGGTACAAATATAAGAACCTATCTGTTATTATATACAAAGAAAGGAATCTCATAATCTATTGTTGTGAGATTCCTTTCTTTTGTTGTAAAAGTTACTGAAGAATTAAGCTTTTTTAGTCTTGCTTTCTGATTTAGCACGCATCATTTCTTCACGGGCCTTCATCATTTCATCACGTGCTTTCAGCATTTCTTCTTTTGCTTTCATCATTTCCTCACGTGCTTTTTTCATATCGGCATCACTGTTTTCCTTGTCATCCCATCGAAAATCAAAATTAAAATCCTCTGGTTTTACTTTTTCCATTTCAATTTTCATTTTTTCCATTTCAGGATGCATTTTTTCCATTCTTTCGCGCATTTTTTCAATTTGAATGCGTGATTTTTCAATTGCTTCTCTGGTTACTTTTTCAACATCACCCGGGTTGAATTTGAAAACCTGGTCGTCATTGAATTTGAATACCATCGGACCGTTCTCATCCATTTTAAATTCTAACCTGCCATCAAAATCTTCCGCCATTTTTTTGTACTCCTCAGAGTCAGCATCTAATTTCTTACCATTGATGATTATCTCCGGTTTTGCGTCATTCTTTTTGTTGATAATAATGCTCTTGTTGAAGCTTTTCATTTTTGGAGCTTTAGGTGCATCAGGAGGATGAATGCCTTCAACTTCAGGAGCATCAGCTATTTCGGGTAAATTGGGTATAACTATTTTTTCTATATCGGCAACAGCATCTTCATCATCTCCTAAAAATGAGAAGCCAAAATCTTTTTCATCGTTTGTGTCATTTATATGTTTTCCTTGAGCTATTCGTGAATCGTTTGGACGTACACCAAATCCGATTTTGTCTTTAGCTTTATGAAAATAGATTGGTTTAATAGGTTCGTCACCTTGAATGTGGGTCATTCCTTTTTTTCCGTTGGCATCTTTAAATTCGATTTTAATACCTGTAATTTCTCCATTACTGTTTCTTTTGACTTTTGAGAATTTTAAAGTAACTCCAAATTCTTTCAACCTATCAGCGTCGTCTTTAAATTCTTCTTCAGTAGCATTTTTATTCCAGACTAATTCAGCTACTTTGGAATTATGTCTTTTTTCCTGTGCGATTGTTTTTACTTGGAAAAGCAGCATAAAAATTGCCAAAGCCGGCAAAACCAAAGCATACTTCCAAGAGTTTCTTTTTTGGGATTGGTTTTTGTTTAACATAACGATTCGATTTTTGATTAAAGATTGATAAAAATGATTGGTAATGGCTAAGCAGTTTTGATGCGTAACCACTTTTAAAAGTGCTTTTTGATACACTTTTTTGTCTTCAAATTGCTTACTGGCTTTGCTGTCAGCGATGTATTCTAAATTTTGGATCATGGCTTTTTTGTACAGCCACATAAATGGATTGAACCAAAAAACAATACAAAATAGTCGTGCCAGTAGAACATCTATGGAATGTCTTTCCTGACTATGCACTTTTTCGTGCAGCAGGATGCTTTGCAGTTCATCATTTGTATAGTAGTTTGAATTAAAAACAATAAAATTGAAAAATGAAAACGGAGTAATGTCTTCATTTATGTCAACCAACGCAAACTGATCACGACGGATAATCTCCTTTTTGTGTAAAAGTTTAAATAGTGAAAAAATGTTTCCTATAATCTTAAAAAAAAGTATACCAACAATTAATGCATATATACTCACTGCAATTAAAAACCAGTTTATAGATGCTTCTTGTGCTACTGTTGTCAAGGGTATGTTAGAAAGAGCTACTAATTGTTCAGGTGTAAATTCAGGTTGTGGAACAACAATGAATTTTTTGATAAAGAATAGAGGAAGCGTTGCAGAAGTTGCTAATCCTAACAATAAAAACCATCTGTTTGAAGTAAAGAAAGTTTCTTTACGAAGCAAAAAATGATATGCCAGAAAGTAAACTATAATAAGTAAGCTGGCTTTAGCAAAATATAGTAGTATAGCTTCCATTTTACTTTTTATTTTCTATTATTTCCAGTATTTCACGAAGTTCATCTGCTGAGATTTTTTGTTCTTCAGCAAAAAAAGAAACCAAATTTTTATAAGAACTATTAAAATAGTTTTCAATAGCATTTTTCATGAAGCGCTTTCTATAGTCTTCTATAGTAACAACAGGATAGTACTGGTGTGTATTGCCAAAGGCATTATGTCCCACATAGCCTTTATCTTCTAAATTTCTGATAATTGTTGATAAGGTGTTATAGTGTGGGGTTTCTTCGGTTATTTCGGCCATAACTTCTTTTACGAAAGCTTTTTTAAGCTTCCATAAAATCTGCATGATTTCTTCTTCTTTATTGGTTAACTTTTGCATAGTCAATAGTTTGAGTCGTTCTTTTCTTGTTGAAACAAACTTATAACTATATTTTTAGTTACACAACTGTTTTTGTAGTTATTTAACTATTTTTTAAGTTAATTTTAAGAAAATTAATTGCTTATGGAGTGCGGATAATTTGTTCTTTTTTTACCAGTTTGTAAGTCCATATGCCTAATAAAGAACCAATTACTCCTAAAGTACCCATGAATAACCAATTGGATTGATAACCTCCCAAATAAGAAATAAATTTTACTTTTTCTTCTGCATCTAAAATACCCATGCCTATTTTAGCACTCAATATATGTGATAAGCTATAACTCATCGTAAAGATTGCCATATAACGCCCTTCGTGTCCTTTTGGCGCTCGGCTCATAGCAAATGAGTTCGAGAAAGGGAAAGCAAACATTTCACCGAATGTCATAAATAACATCATGATAATTAAAATGCCGGCCCATTGATTGAAAAGCAGCAGATATAAACTTATAGCCATGCAAACAGCGCCTAAAGTAACTAACTTGACTTTGTTGAATTGCTTTCTTTCAACAAAACTTACGATGGGCATTTCTAAAGCAAAAATCAGTAAACCGTTCATCATCATTAATAAACCGGTCTGAAATTCTGTTAAATCAAATTGCTCTTTATGATAAAGAGGAAGGGTAGTAAATAATTGAAAGAATAATATTCCTGTAATACTGCAGCACGCCAGAAAAATCCAAAACGTTTTGTCTTTGAATACCGAATGTGTTAAAATTTCGCCGGGATGTTCTTTGTCCTGATATTTTGAATGTTTCTTTTCCTTTACAAAATACCAAAAGATCAATATCGCTAAAATACATGTCGCTCCGTCAACCCAGAATAACCCTTTATATCCAATGTTCATAATAATTAATCCTCCCATGGCCGGACCTGCGGCAAATCCCAGATTGATAGCTAAGCGGACTAATGTCAGTGCGCGGGTTCTGTTTTCTTTTTTTGCATAAGCACCTAAAGACACAAACATAGCCGGACGAAACATGTCTGCTACGCACATGATAAGAAATATACTTATACATAACCCAATGAAACTGGTGATAAACTGAAGGATGAAAAAGGAAATTCCGCTGGTAAATAAACTGAAAATCATTATTTTGTAAAAGCCTATCTTGTCTGATAGTTTTCCTCCCAGCCATGATCCAACCATAGAGCCTACCCCAAAAGAGAATAAAACCCAGCCTACCTGGTCGTAGTCAAAATGCAGGTCTTCTTTTAAGTATTTTGACAAAAAGGGGAGTACCATTGTTCCGGCTCTGTTGATGAAAGTCATCAGTGTTAGAATCCAAATTTCCCGTGAAAATCCTTTGAAATTGTTAAAGTATCTGATTAAGGCTTGTTTTAACATATATTTGCAGTTAGCTCAAAGGTATAAAAAACTAAAATGAAGTTAATACTTGTTACGATGAATTTAAGATTTTTTAAAACATTACTTTTTTTAATTGCTTTTTCCAATGTGGGTTGGTCTCAGGATAAAAGTGAGTTATTGAAAACAGCCATTGAATCCCAGGAAAAATTAAATAAAGAATTTGCTGATAGTACTTCGTCTCCTTTAACAAAAGAGGATTTAGCGCATTTTAAGCAACTGGATTTTTATCCTGTTTCTGAGAGTTATATTGTGGAAGCCAAATTTGAAAAAATTAGAAAGGGCAGAGTCTTTGAGATGAAAACTTCAACGGACCGCTTACCAAAATATAAAATGTACGGATTGCTTCGTTTTAAATTGGAAGGTAAAGAATTACAGCTTTATGTATATCAGAATCTTGAATTAATGAAACGAAAAGGATTTGAAGATTATCTGTTTTTACCTTTTACCGATTATACTAATGGTGTTGAAACGTACGGTGCCGGAAGATATTTGGACATGCATATACCTAAGGACAAAAAAGTAATCATAGATTTTAACAAAGCCTATAATCCTTATTGTGCTTACAATAAAAAATTCTCTTGTCCCATAGTTCCTGAAGAAAATGATTTGAAGCTTGAAATCAAAGCGGGAGTTAAGAAATTTCATGATTGATGAAATATAATTTACATACTCATAATTTTAAAAATCTTGAAGGTGTTGTTGAAGTGGTTAACCAATATCCTTTAGAATTTAATGCAGAAATACCGCTGTATTCCATTGGAATCCATCCGTGGCATATTAAAACCGAAAGCGTAGAAATAGAACTTTCAATAATTAAAGAAAAACTTCAAAGTAAAGAGTGTTTGGCACTAGGTGAATGTGGTTTGGATAAAAGAATTGAAATTCCGCTGGATATTCAGGTTGATGTTTTTAAATCTCAATTAGAACTTGCAAAAGAATATAAAAAACCTATAATTTTGCACTGCGTTTCAGCATATCAGGAAGTTATAGCTATTAAAAAAGAAATGTCTATTGAAACACCTATGATTATTCATGGTTTTTCTAAAAATTTTCAAGTAGCCAAATCGCTTTTAGATAAAGGATTTTATTTATCATTTGGAAAATATTTGTTGCGGAATCCTGAATTGGCTTCAGTTTTTGAAAACATTCCTGATGATAGATTTTTTTTAGAGACTGATACGATTGAAGAAACTATTTTTGATGTGTATCAAAAGGCTTCGCAAATTAAAAATATTGATATAGAACGTCAGGTGGAAAAAAATTTCAATGCTGTTTTTTACCCTGATATTAAGTAAACTTGAAAAGAAAAGAAAATGGCAATTTGGCAGGAAAGAGCAGAATTATTGTTTAAACCGGAAGGTTTGGAAAAATTAAGAAATTCAAATGTATTGGTAGTTGGTATGGGAGGAGTAGGATCCTTTGCGGCCGAATTCATAGCCAGAGCAGGGGTTGGAAAAATGACAATTGTTGATGGCGATGTTGTTGATATTACAAACATCAACCGTCAGCTTCCGGCTTTACATTCAACAGTTGGGTTGCCAAAAGTGCAGTTGATGGCCGCCCGCATTAAAGATATTAATCCGGAAATTGAATTGACGGTTGTAGAAGAGTTTTTATCACCTGAAAGAGCTTACGAATTAGTCACAGAAGATTATGATTATGTAATGGACTGTATTGATAGTATTACGCCAAAACTGAATTTGATTATTGCTGCTAAGAAGAAAAAAATAAAAATTATCAGCAACATGGGTGCCGGTGGTAAGTTTGAAGCTGGAAAAGTATGTATAAAAGACATAAGTAAAACCGATTACTGTCCGTTAGCAAAACAAGTCCGCAAAAGACTTAAGGCAGAAGGTATTTCAGGTGGCGTAAAAGTAGTTTACTCTCATGAACGTCCTGACTATTCAAGCGTTAAGATGACAGACGGTTCCAACTTTAAGAAATCGTTTTACGGCACTAACAGTTGGATGCCGGCATTATTTGGTTTGCATGCAGCTGAAAAGGTAGTAAGGGATTTATTGAAAAAACAAAGTGTATAAAAAAACCGGGATTTTTAAATCCCGGTTTTTATTTTATCAGTATTTTTATTTTTTCTTATCTGCGTTTAGAATATCCTTTATAATCGCTTTTGTGATAGAATCCTGATTTAATTTCTTCTCTTTTTTTACAGGAGCAACTTCTTTTTTAATTGGTCTTACCGGTAAATATATTTCTGTGACCCAGTTTGAAGCTGATTTGTCAGTAAGCGGGTTTTTGGAAATTACTTCAAGATATTTGTATTTATCACTAACTTCTAATTTGTATTTAGGTAATTCTTTGTATAAATCCTGAAGTGCTTTGTTTAAGTGGATGTAATTTCCTTTCACAGTTGCTTTTAATGTGCTTGAAGGGTTAATCTGCCCTGTAATGATATCGCTGTCTGTAGTGGTGTATATTTTCTTTTCGAGCGGTATTGCAATAGAGTATTTGAACTTGTTCGCACTACTGTCCTGAACATGATAAATTAAAAACGGACTTCCGTTTGAAGGTGTTCCGGTAGACGATAGTATTTTTTGAAGTTTAGGAAGAAAATGCTTTATCATCATAGGAATTTGTTCTTTAGTTGAAACCAAAGGACGCTGGATGTAAAAAACAGTATCTCTTTTTATAAAACCATCAATTTTTATGTCAAAGCTGTTTATTTCTCTGGTCAGAGTTTTGTTTACAGCAGACAAACCTTCTTCGAAGCGGTCTTCAAAATCATTTTTTTTGCCTCTGCCGATAATGCTTAAAAATTTATCCTGAAAACTCAAATCACCTTCAGTAGACCATATCGCCAATGTTTTTTTATTCAGAGTATCTCTAAGTTCTAATTTTAACTGATTTTCAATATCGTTTAAAATAATTTGCTGTGTGATAGATTCATTTTCTGTTTTTTCACTTGACAGGATACTGAATTTTTCACCGGCCCAAGGATTTATGGAGTCCCAGTTTTTGGTGTCGGTAACATACTTGTAAACTATATCTCTGGATACATCGATGACTTTTTTGTGCTTAATAGCATATTTCCCATCTTTTGTAGCAACAAAAACTGAAATTGTACCTGCAAGCAGCAGTATCAATAAAAATAAATATTTAGCAATTTTCATGGTTAGGGCGATAAAAAACTTGCGTAAATGTAATAAAAAATGTTAAAATCACTGTTTTATACTTTTGCTTTTAATAAAGATTTGATTACAAACAACAATCCTATGAATATAAAAAAAGCGATTAAGATCCATAAACTTCCCTTGTAATACTGTTTGTGCAATTTGATATCCTTTCTGTAAGAAAAAATCATAACAGCAACAAACGCAATAAAGAATAAAACGGCAAATAAAAGCTGACCTTCGCTAAACATAATTTTTTTCTGTAAAAATAAGTAATTGTCAATTGATATTGCTACTTTGCACAGCAAATAAATTGACTGAAAATGCAAAAACAACTTAATTCAGTAAAAGAATTTCATACTGCTTTTGGGCTGGGTGTTAAAGAAAATCCGACAGGTGATCTTGGCCAAAGCAAAAACATCCTCCGTTTTAATCTGATGAAAGAGGAAAATGAGGAATATCTTGAAGCTGTTCAGAATAATGATATAATTGAAATCGCTGATGCCTTAGGAGATATGCTGTATATTTTGTGCGGTACAATTCTGGAACATGGACTGCAGTATAAAATTGAAGAGGTTTTCGACGAAATCCAGCGAAGTAATATGAGTAAACTGGGAGAAGATGGAAAACCTATTTATCGCGAAGACGGAAAAGTAATGAAAGGTCCCAATTATTTTAAGCCAAGTTTTGAAGAAATACTCAGATAGTAGTCAGTATTCAGTCGCAGTAGTCAGACAAAGTTTCTGATAACTGCGACTGTAAAACTGTAAACTATATTTTAACCGTCCACCCAAAAGTGTCATCAGCTAATTTATATTGTATATTAGTCAGTTTTTCTTTTAAATCAGCAGCGTATGACTTCTCCAATTTAGGTAATTCAAAATATTCATCTTTGTATTGAAAACCTGCAATAGGACTAACAACTGCTGCAGTACCTGCTCCAAAAATCTCTTTTAAACTGCCGTCTTTAGCTGCCTGTACAAGTTCGTCAACTAATACAGGACGAATTTCAATATTTATATTTTCGCGTTTTGCCAAATCAATTAGACTTTTACGTGTCACACCGTCAAGAATTCTGTCGCTTGTAGGGGCGGTGTATAAAGTATCGTTAATTCTAAAGAATACATTCATTGTACCACACTCTTCAAGTTTAGTGTGTGTGGCGTCGTCAGTCCATATAATTTGCTGGAAACCGGCATTGTGTGCCAATTGTGTCGGGTAAAACTGTCCTGAATAATTCCCGGCTGCTTTTGCGGCACCAATACCACCATTAGCAGCACGGCTGTAATAGTCAGCAATTAAAACTTTTACTTCACCTGAATAATAAGCTCTTGCCGGAGACATTATAACACAAAATCGGTATTGTGTGGAAGGTTGTGCAATAACACCACTGCCTATTGCAATCATGAATGGACGCAGATACAATGTGTTTCCTTTCCCTTTTTTAACCCAAGCCTCATCTAACTTGATTAACTCTTTTAAACCGTCAATAAAAACAGATTCAGGAAGTTCAGGCATACACATACGAACCGCTGATTTGTTCATACGTAAATAATTTTCTTCAGGACGGAATATCCATACTGAGTCATCTTCCGTTTTATAAGCCTTCATTCCTTCAAAAATTGCTTGTCCATAATGAAAGACTTTTGCAGAAGGATCCAATACAAAAGGTTCGTATGGTTTAATTACGGGTTTTTCCCAGGCTCCGTTGCGGTAATCACAAACCAGCATGTGGTCTGTAAATACACTCCCGAAAGTCAATTTTTCAAAATCAACCTGATCAATTTTTGAAGTTGCGGCTTTGATAATTTCAATGTCGCTAGTTGTGTTTAAGCTCATTACCTAATTATTTTTTGCTAAATTAATAAAAAAACAAGCTTTATGTTAAAAAGTATTCTTTTTTTGAGTGTTCTGTTTTTATTTTTTTACATAATTAAAAAAATGGAATTGATAGATAAAATACTTTTAATTATTTAATAAAATGCTTGATAAATATTTATAAACTGAACTATTTCTTGCTAGATTTGTGAAAAAAAGCATTAATTATGAAAAAGTATGGCATTATTTTAGTCGCAGGATTGATTTTTATTGGCTGCAAAAAGGAGGCTAAAGAAGATAATTTGAAAAACTATGCCGTTTTTGGTGATACAATTTCCAATGAAAATGTGATGTCGGCGAGTGAAATGGCCGGGAAATATGAAAATCTTAAGGAAGGAGATACTTTAAAAGTAAAATTCGAATCAAAAATAAATTCTGTCTGCAAAGTAAAAGGATGTTGGATGAATCTTGAACTAGGCGACGGTAAAGAGATTTTTGTCAAGTTTAAAGATTATGCTTTCTTTGTGCCGAAAAATGCTAACGGAAGCGAAGCTATTGTGAGTGGCAAAGCTTTTGTTAGCGAGGAAACTGTAGCTGAGCAGAAACATTATGCTCAGGATGCCGGCGCTTCAGAAGAGGAAATTGAAAAGATAGTTTCACCTAAGAGGAAACTGTCATTTCTGGCAGATGGTGTTTTAATAAAGAAATAATGAAAAAGTATATTTTGCTTCTGTTCTCTATTTTGCTTTTTTCCTGTTCAAATAAGAATGAGGAAAAACAGAAAATGGATAATGGTAAAAAATTTGAAATGTATCAATTGTCGGAAATGGCAATTTTGATGGAGCAGATGTATGTGAATAATTTTCAGTTAAAAAGCAGAATTGTCAACGGAGCTTATTTAGGTAAATTTCCTGAACGTTTTCTGGATATCCACACGGCTGTAATGACTAAAAAACAGGAAAACGACAAGTTTTTTAAAGACAATGCCAAAATTTACATAGCTGAACATCAAAAAATATATACTGATCCCGAAAATGCCAAAGTCCATTTTAATAACAGCATTGATATTTGTGTCAAATGCCATCAGGAAAAATGTACCGGTCCTATACAGCGGATAAAAAAACTATACATTAAATAATTGGAACGAAAAATAATTACTACCCTTGATGGATCCACTACGATACAATTAGTAGATTGGGATGAATGCTATCATTCAAAAATGGGAGCTATACAGGAAGCCTATCACGTTTTTATTCAAAACGGATTGGATTTTTTTGACAAAAAGCCAGTTTCTATTCTTGAAATAGGTTTTGGTACCGGTTTAAATGCTTTTATAACCTGTTTGGAAGCGCAAAAGAGAAATCAAATGATTCAATATTCCGGAGTTGAAGCTTATCCAGTTTCGTTGGATGAAGCTTTGGCAATGAATTATCCAAGTCAATTGGATGCAGTAAACGGAGAAGAAATTTTTAAGCAATTGCATCTTGTGGATTGGGAAACTGAGAACAGTATCGGGGATAACTTTAGATTAATAAAGAGGAAGCAGTTTTTTAATGATATAGACGATGTAGGAAGGTTTGATTTAATTTATTTTGATGCTTTTGGTTTTCAGGTACAACCTGAACTTTGGTCGGTTGAAATATTTCAAAAAATGTACAACGCTCTAAAAGGCAGTGGTGTTTTAGTGACTTATGCCGCCAGAGGTGTTGTAAAACGTAATTTGAAGGAAGTTGGTTTTGAGGTAAAAAAAGTGCCCGGACCCCCTGGAAAAAGGGAGATGATGATTGGTTTTAAGAATTTTTTAAGGAATTTTTAAGAATTATCCTATAATCAGTTTTGTGATTTTTCGTTATCTTTGATATATAATTCCAGTAACTGTTTAACTATGTCAAAACGAACTATTGACTTTACCAAGTCAATTTTAGAAAGGGTAAGTTTCGATGCAATATTATTCGCAAAGGAGCTTCAAAAAGCGGTAAAGGGTTTGTTGCCGTATGAATTGGAAGAGTTGACCAAGTGGTTTTTCGATTTTACACAAGGTAAACCAGAACTTAGAAAATGCGCAATTTATCTGAATGTATAAAAAAGAAGGGAGGCTGAAAAGTCTCCCTTCTTTTTTGTGTTAAGATTAGTTTTGTAAGGTTTTTAATATTTTATATGCTTAAAAATGTATTTTGTCGATTTTATTTGCGTTTTATCGATTTTTTGAATTACTTTTATACTGAGTCTTTAATCAAGTGTTTCACATTAAATTGTATCTCTTATGCCTCGAATGATTTACGATTACACCAAAAATGTACTTGAAAAAGTAAGCTTTGACATTAAACTTTTTGCAAAGGAGTTGAAAAAAGCTGTTAGAAATTTACTTCCTTATGAACTAGAGCATCTAAAAAAATGGTTGCTTTATTTCACAAGTGAAAAGCCAGAATTAAAAGAATGCATTAACATTGTTGATGTCTAAACCCGGAACAAAACGTAATTTAACTGGAGCTATTTTTTAGCTCCTTTTATTTTTTATGTAATGGGCTGATAATTTCAATATTTTGAAAGGCAATAGCACCACGTACAACCCCGGAGATAACATTTCTTAAGGCTTCAATGATATGGATCTTTAATTCATTTTTAGGAAAGATTAAACTTACCTCACGCGATGGTTTTGGATCAATAAAATGGCGCAGCTTTGTTTTTTCATTTTCGTGTAATTCCAAAGTATGCAAATAAGGCAGCAGTGTTACTCCCAGTCCTTCATTTGCCAGTCTGATCAAAGTTTCAAAACTGCCGCTTTCGATTTGAAATTTAGTTTCTTTCGATTGATTTTTAGTCTTGCACAAATTCAATATTCCGTCTCTGAAGCAATGACCGTCCTGCAGAAGTAAAATTTCATCAACATTCAAATCATCTATTTCCAACTCTTTTTTGTCAAATTTAGAATGTCCTTCCGGTACATATACCATAAAAGGTTCATAATACAGTACGATTTCCTTAATCTTATCTTCTTCAAGTGGGGTAGCGGCTATAGCGGCATCCAAATGACCATTTTTAAGTTTTGTGATAATTTCAGCTGTATTTAACTCTTCAATTATCAGTTTAACCTTTGGATATTTTTTAATGAAATTATTTAAGAACATAGGTAGTAAGGTAGGCATTACCGTTGGTATAATCCCTAATCTGAATTCACCTCCTATAAAACCTTTCTGCTGATCAACAATGTCCTGGATTCTATCTGCTTCATTAACGATGTTTTTAGCCTGAGCTACAATTTTCTGACCCACTTCCGTAAGTTGGATTGGTTTTTTGCTTCGGTCAAAAATGATGATGTCCAGTTCTTCTTCCACTTTTTGAATCTGCATGCTTAATGTAGGTTGTGTAACAAAGCATTTTTCAGCGGCAAGGGTGAAGTTTTTGTGTTCGGCCACAGCCAAAACATATTGCAGTTGCGTAATAGTCATTATATAGTAAATTTTGATACAAATATAATTAACTATAATTTTAATTGATTATAAATCTTTGTTTAAATTTTCGTTAAAAGCCGAAGGCAGCAATTGCGGTATAAATTTTATCAGGATGGGTAATAACAAACTTCCACCCGGTACAAGAAAAATGGTTAAAGAAGGAATGGTTTTACAGATGTCAAGGATTTGATTTCTGACTTTTTTCTTTTCTTCAGGGGTTAGTTTTTCTGAAGCCGATTTACGCAAAAGCGACATTAATTCTTTGCTTTGTGAAATTTCCAACAACAATCTGGTTTTATTGCGCTGAATAAGGGTTTGTACGTTTGAAGTGGTTTGATCGTAGAAATGCTTAACCGGATTTGAATAATTAAAATAAGGAATTGATGCTTTGTTTTCAGTCAAAAACTCATACATATCAGTTATGCTTCTTTCTGCAAAATCTGTACTGACATCCAGTTGATTGGCCAGCTCTAAAAGGAATTTTTTTTCTGAAGCTTCAATTTTTTCATCATTCCATAATGCCATATTGGCTATATCAATCAGGTAAAACCGTTCGAAATCGTCTTTTAAATATGAAAAATCAATATTGGTCAGCGATGTTTCTCTTGTTGATTTTTCATACTTGGAATAGCGTACAGATGATTCGAACAGTTTTTGAAGCAATTCATCATACTTTGATTTAGTTTCTTTGGTATTCAATGCAATAGAAACGACACTTACAATGATTTCTTCGGTTTTTTTCAGATATTTTTTAGGAAAACTTCCATTTTGAATAAAATGCTTAAAAGCCAGAACATCTATGAAAAGCAAGGCATTTGTAAGGATATGTGAAAAATTCTTGCTGATGATATTGTCATTTGTTTTTATCCTGTTGGCTATAATTTTTTCCAACTTGCTTTCAGGTGAATCTGTTGGTAAAAAGATGTCTAAAAGTCCGGAATTTTTAGGATGCAATTCTTTGTAAAAAGCAACACAATCGGTTATAAAATCTTTTTGACTGTTGTTTTTTCTAACAATCTGATAGATTCCAAACAATGAGTTAAGCAAGGCAATTTTTGAAAATTCTTCGGTAGTGAGACCTTTGGTTTCAATAGGAATGCTGGTTATAAAATGTGTGGTATAACCAACTAAAAAACCGGTTTTTCGGGTTGCTGTGTAAAAACCTTCCAAGTCATATAGATTGAATTGTTCCTGTGAACTTTGCTCAAAGAAAAATTTATCTACCCAACCATGTGCCGAAGGATTTATCATACAGCAAATTAATACAAAAAAAGATACTCTAACAAATATATTCTAATGTAACCTGGCTAACATTTCTACAGGTTTAAACTAAGTAAATTTGTTTTATAAATGTTTAAATTATGAACAAGTATTTGTTAATCTTATTAGCCTTATTCACTTTGTCGTGTGAAAAGGAAGGCGAATTGACTCGTGAAAATAACAACGTTTCGATTCCTGAAGGAGCTATCTTAAAATATACAGGAAGTTTTGTTCCTACTTCAGGTATTACTGCTGCTGGAGTGGTAAAAGTGTATTTGGATAACGGAGTATATAAACTAGAGATTGAAGATGCCAATGTATCCTCTGGTCCTGATCTAAAAGTTTATTTGTCAAAATCGGATACGCCAACGCAATATGTTAATCTTGGAAATTTTGCCGGAAACGGTACTAGTACTTATGCAATTCCGGCGGAAACCATTGTACCGGATTATTCGTATGTCCTAATACATTGTCAGCAATACAATCATTTATTTGCTGTGGCTAAACTTAATTCAAACTAGTAATAAAAATGGATATGCAAAAGAATCTTAAAATTACATTTTTTACTTTGGTGTTATTTGGTTTTCAACAAATTTCGGCGCAAGGCTGTAGTGATGCCGGATTTTGCTCAGTGGGTAATACATTCAAAACGACCAATACTCAATTAAAGAATCAAATTGAAGTAGGAGGTGTGTATGGATTAGGAGAGGAAGACGTTACCGTTTTCAGCCCGTATGTGATTTATACGCGTTCCTTTTCTGAAAAGTTTGCCTTGAATGGAAAATTCACAGGCAATGTAGCGAATGGAAGTTTTGGCACACGAAGTAATGTTGGAGATATTTTTGTAACTGGAAATTATAAATTCAACCCTAATGCAAGTAATTTAAAGTGGTCGGGAATTTTAGGAATTAAAATTCCTTTAACGGCGGGTAATGATAAAATCAATACTATTTCCCTCCCTATGCCGTATCAATCCAGTTTGGGAACTTTTGATATTATTGGAGGACTTGAAGCCAGTGTGAAAAAATGGAACTTTAACGTTGTGGCTCAAATTCCTTTAAATGACAATAAAAACTCCTATTTAACAGCTTTATCACCTACAGATGCATTTGATTCCACCAATTTGTTTCATCGCCAACCCGATGTTTTATTTAGATCTACATACACTGTATTATTGGCAAGTGAAAAGCTGACATTAAAACCTAATGTGTTATTTATATACCATTTAGGGAATGATTCGTATGTGAATCAGTTTGGTAACAGCGTTACCATCGATAATTCAGAAGGATTAACCATTAATGGTAATTTAATTGCTAATTATAAAATTGGTGAGAATAGCAGTATTGAAACTTCATTGGCTGCTCCTTTTGTGGTTCGCGAGGTGAGACCTGATGGTCTGACAAGATCTTTTACTGTAGGTTTGTCATTTAAGCAAAGTTTGTAGTGTTATTTTGAGAGATTGCTCAAAATCGTAATCTTGTCATTTCATTACGTTGCACAAAGTCGGGAGACTTTGCATAGCAGGGTTGCTATTTTGGTTCGGTCAGTGTTTTAAACAATTGCCCTAAATTCATATTCAATTTCGTCATCTTGTAAATCTGCAATTTTAATAAAATTAAGTCTCATAAGAAGCTTTATTGCCTTGTTGTTTTGTTTAGTTGTTACAGCCCAGACACGTTTTAGTCCGATGTTATTTATTCCAAAGTCTATCGCTAATTGCAAAGCAGCAGTCATAAACCCTTGTCCCTTATATTGAGGTAATAAAACACAACCAAGTTCACCTTCTCCTTTGTCAAGTCCCCGATAATAGCCACAAGTCCCTACAATTTTATTCGTTAATTTGTCTACAATGCCCCAATGAATTGAATTACCGTCAAAATAATCCTTATTGATTTTCGCATGCATTTCTGTCGCCTGTGGCAATGTTGTTGCCTGAATAGAATCATAAAATGAAATTTCAATAAGGTCTTTAATGTCCGAAGTCTGAATTTGTCGTAAGGAGATTTTGTCGCCAGTGATGCTTGGGAAAATATCGTATGGTGGTAGTTTCATTATGTCTGTTGTTTCATCTGTTAATGCTTGCCGCTAACGGGACGTCGCTTGCCTAAGTTCCGAAAAAAATGTGAGAGATTTAAAATTTATTTTAAAGGTCGTTAAAATTTGGTTAAGCGACGACCCGCTGCGCAAAGTCTCCTGACTTTGAGCTTATCAACTAATCTGTTTATGACATTCTGTTTTGTTGTCACACAAAGTCGGGGACTTTGCGTAGTAGTGGCGCAGCGAAGTTGCAGCGGACGTTGATTTTTACTTTTACGATGGTTTTTTCTTTATTCATAAACTTATGTTAATTGAATTCCGGTTGTTAAGTAGGTTACATTTTTGCACCAAAACCAAGGGTAACTTAGTACTATAAAATTAAAAACTATGAAAACTCTACTTTTTAAAATGAGCTATTTGCTGGTTTTGTTGTTTACAGTTTATAGTACAACTGCACAAAACACTCCAAAAAAGCATAAATATTATTCGCATACAGATACGAATAGATTGCATTTGTCAGACGCAGAATGGAAAGCCATTCTACCCGAGGATTTGTATTTGGTTTCCAGAAAAGCAAACACAGAAGCTTCATTTACGGGTAAATACTGGAATTACACAGGCAAAGGAACCTACTATTGTGCCGCTTGCGGAAATACGTTATTTCGTTCGGATGCTAAGTTTGCCAGTATGTGCGGTTGGCCTAGCTTTTTTGAACAGGTAAACAAAAAAAGTATCATATTTAAAAGTGATAAATCCTACGGAATGGATAGGATAGAGGCTTTATGCGGACGTTGTGGGGGTCATTTAGGTCATTTGTTTGATGACGGACCTGAACCTACCGGAAAACGGTATTGTATGAATTCTATTGCTTTAGATTTTGAACCTGATATGAAACTAAAAAAGAAATAAGATGAAAAAGTTATTGTACTTAATGACGTTACTTCCAGTGTTAGTCTCTGCACAACAAGCAAAATCAAAAATGGAAACAATTACTCTGGGAGGAGGTTGTTTTTGGTGTATCGAAGCTGTTTTTGATAACCTTGACGGCGTAATATCTGCCGAATCCGGTTATTCAGGTGGAAGTATTCAAAATCCTAGTTATGAAGAAGTTTCTACAGGAAAAACTGGTTTTGCCGAAGTGGTTCAGATAAAATATGACCCAAGTAAAACGAACTTGGATGAAATTTTTAAAGTGTTCTTTACCGTTCACGACCCCACACAATTGAATAGACAAGGTGCCGATGTAGGTTCGCAATACCGTTCTGTAATTTTTTATGCCAATGCACAGCAAAAGAAAACCGCTCAGGAAATTATCCAGCAATTGAATAATGCTAAGGCATATAAAACTAAAATCGTGACGACGCTTGAACCTTTTAAAGGTTTTACCAAAGCCGAAACCTATCATCAAAATTATTATGAAAATAATAAGTCTAAAAGTTATTGCCAGTATGTGATCCAACCCAAATTAGAAAAATTTGAAAAGGTGTTTAAGGATCGATTAAAAAAGAAAAAGTAGGTTATTATTGATTCGTATTAAAAAACAACCTCTTTTAAATGGTTTTAAGAGAGGTTGTTTTATTAAATGAATTTTTGTTGACTGAAAGACTCGATCGTTTTACAAAGGCGATAGACTTTATGTAGTAGGTAGCGAACTTGGGAACTAATTATTTTCTATCAAAGATGAAATTTCTTGCGAAATGTAAATTTAAAATTCGCAATCTTGCCAAACGCCTGTTAGCTACCGTTATTCTTCATTATTTTTATATACTTTTTTATAAATAGTGTCAGTTCGTCTTGATAATCTTTTGGAATTGTTGCGGTGTTATGAGCTATTGCATTTCTAATTTTTGCTAAAGAATTTAAATGCGCTAATACTTCGTCACAGTCCTTTGAAATTGAAAAAATTTGTGGATATTGTTTAATAATTTTTCCATAGTCATCCCACATACAGTAGAAAAGAATGCTATCTCCTCTGTCTTGAAGCATTTCTGAAAGGTTTGTCTCTTTTTTGATTAAGGTCGCCTTTGTTAAGTCAACTGTCTGGATTAATATTTTTTCCCAGTCAGTGCCAAGTATGCTGGAAAGTCGTGTGTTTAAAAACTTTCGAATACTGTTTTCCAAATGATAAAGTAAGAAATAGAGTTTGGAAAAGAACTCTGCATTTTTTTTAATTTTAGAATTTAGAAATGGAATATCAGATGGCTTCCAGTCCAAACTGTCTTGGTTTACAGAAAAATTGATGAAGTCAGTTTCTTTTTCTTTTACTTTTGATTTTAGTTCGGTTTCATATGTACTTAGAAAATGAAATCCTTCTTTCGTTTTGATAAATTTTACTTTCTTCTTTTTTGTTTTTGCTTTGTTTGAATTGTCGTTCAAATATTGAGAAACATTTGAATAAGGTAAAATGCGTAATATTTCAAATGCTTTTTCAATTTGAGTTGGAGTAAAAAAGTCTTGTTTTTTTTTATCAATAAAGAAATGTCCTAAAAAATCAATCTGTTCTGATGCTTTAAGCTTGTCAAAGTTCTCTACTGTTTGTATATAATCTTTTAGTTCTTCTAGCATTTTTATTAATTAGTTTCATTTGATGGTTTATTTTTTTTCGCTCTCTTGACTTCCTTGGATGTCGAGTTGCCCGATAAAACTTCTTTAGCATACTCAACACCTTCAGTTTTTAAAATAAACTCATCTTTGTTAATGTCTTTTATCCAATCCTTTTTTATGCAAGCATTGAAGTTGTTAGACAAGTTCATTTTATTGCTATTAGTGTATCTATTACATTCTTTGTAGGCTTCAACAACGTCTTCCTTTTTGAAAGTCTCGTTACCATATTTTGATGCAAAAAAAGCGTAGGATAAAATCCATTCTGGTTCATTTTTTGGGTAATTCTTAATTACTAATTGCTTTAGTGTAGGATAATCTATTGTTTCAGCGTCAACAATATGGGTTGTTTGATAATTCCCTTCTGTAATTTGAGCTTTAGTTGCTTGATGATTAGGTTGCATTACTGTATAGCTAACAGGATTTGTCCCAATACCAAACCTTTCAATTAAGTATTTAATTACTCTCATTTTAGCATCTTCATCAAGATCTTTGATTAACTCCGTGCATTTAGCAATTGCTTCAATTTCTTTATCAAACATATTCTTCTATTTATTTTAGTTGTTAATTTATGATTTTGTTTTTTGCTACGGTTCACGATAATGACATCTAACGACCCGCCGGCTTTAAAAAGTTGAAAATTTTTTGTTCCTGAACCATCCCATTAGGCACTAAACCTTAATTTCATAAAACTGCAGTTACCTCTAGTTTAGTTGATGAATTTTATAGCTTCTTTGTATTTCGTATCGGATGCTAAATTGTGTAATGAGTTTTTTGGAAAATCAATAATAGCATCAAGTACACGATTTATATAGACATCTTTGGTTTTTGTTTTAAAGAATCTTGAAAGGTTTCTAAGTCGATTGTCTGGTTTTGTAGACCTAAAATCACTCACAAATTCTGGGTCTTTGAAGAAGTGTAAAAAATCCTTGATTTCTGTAATTCCAAAATTTTCTATATATTTTTTATAAAAAGGAAGCGCATTTTCATCCACACCATCACGGTAACCTAAACCATTTCCTATGTAACATATAGATATCACTTTTACAAATAATTTGCGAACAGTATCTGGAACTCCAGTAGTTGGAATTGATGTGTCAATTGATTTTGCATGAGCAAACTCATTATAGAAATTATTCCATTCAAAATGCACAGTTTTTAAGTTTTGTAATTTCTCTAAAAGTTCAGCAGCTAAACTGTCTTCATCTTTATATTGTAAGCCATTTACGGTTTCTAAGAAATTTTGGATACCATCTTTTCTTTCTACATCTCCATTTTTTCTATATAAACCATATTTTGAGCCTATTCGGAGTTTAGTATCCTCAGTAAGTGCATCCCAAATTCGTCGAGCTAATCGGTCAATATTTTTCTTTACAAAAGCCTCAGTTTTATTGTCAATATAGATACCAACTATTGATAAGATAAAATCATCAATTCTTTCTTGAGGCTGTTTTCTTAAGTCATCAGCAATAACATTAAAATCTTCTTTTGGAATCTCTTTAGTTCTAAGATTGTCGAACAGTTGTTGTATTTGAATAACTGAATGGTCAGGTTTGGCGACTATTGCATGTCGTAGACATGATTCCAAAAGACTTAACATTTCAATTCCTGAAATGTAATTTTCGTTAGGATGCGCGGCACTTGCATGATTTCGAAGATAGTTGACATGCTCAAGCCTTTTATGATTTATATCATTGACTAAACCAATTCTACGACAAATATCAAGTAAATCATGATCGCCAATTGCTGCCAAATCATCAGCAGACGCTAAATTTTTATATTTAGTATTTATGGTTTTGGCGACACTTAAAAAGTATTGAAGATCAAAATTAACAGCTAGTCTTCTAAGAGCTTTGACGGTTTCATCCCAAAGAAAATTTAAGGCTCCATCAAATAATCCCACGGAAATAGCAACTGTAAATTTTGATAAATAAACTGACTTGGATCTTTCTTCAAGAGGTAAAATCTCAATAGTGCTTTCTAATGCAAATATAACTTTTCTCCTTTCTTCGATTGGAGATAGAAGATTTTCTATTGGTAAACCGATATGTGTTAATAGATTTGCTAATGGTTCATTGAAGGCTGCAATAGATGTTTCAATCTGTTGAGGAGTTGTTTGTGTTGGAATTAAGATTATTTTTCCTTCTTCAAAGTTATTTTCTTCCATGTGTGTTAGTTTAGATTGCAGGTAACTCTCAAATACACGCAATACATATTTTGAATATTTTAGTATCGTTTATTTGTGTTACTAAGATAAAAAAGTATTTGTAAGAAAATTATGGTTTTCCGTAGAGAAGCGTAATATTTTTAGTTTAGGGTCAGAACTTTTAAAATACTTGTGATATTTTTTTAGTGATAATTTAAATTATCACAATTTTTTTATCACAGCCTCGTGATAATTTTTTTCAAAATAGGGAAAAATAATCACAGGAGTCCCGCTACGCAAAGTCTTCTGACTTTGAGCACCAAATTATCGCTTTTAAGCCTTTATGTTTTGTCGTTATACAAAGTCGGGAGACTTTGCCAGCTGGGTGCAAATTAATTTAACTGGTTATTTTAATTATTCTCATTTTGCGAAAAGTATTTCTGTATAAAAACATCTTCTTGCACTTGTTCGGTGTATTTTTCTACCCATTCTTTGTAATAATATTCGGTATAGAGAATATTGTTTTTTAGTGTATATTTTGCGAATGGTTTTCCGATTTCGGGGAAATGTTTCAACCCAAAGGTTTTGTCTGTTCCATTATCGAATTTACAATCCATATTTCTTGCCCAAATCATTTCAAATTCGGTGTCGCTAATTTTCTTCACAGGATAGAAATACACGCATTGTCCGTGATACTCATAGGCCAATGTAGTTTCGCTGATATTGAGTGAAACTATTCCGCCATACCATTTTTTGCCGTAAATCTTTACTTTTTCAGGTTTAGTTTCTTCCCGATTAACGAATTTGATTTCTACTATTTTCCAAATACCGTGCTCCTTTTCTAAAAATACGGTCGATAGAGGACTTTCATTTCCTCCTCCGTTATTGTATGTTTCATAAATGTCGAGTGAAGACTGATTGCTATTGATTTTTCTGATGTTTTCTGCAGAAAAACCTTCAGGATGTTCCTGACTTTTCAACCAATTATAATAGTAGAAGTCAATACAATATTCGTCGTATTCGTAAGCGTCGGCTTCTTCATACTCTGTGTAGTTTATGGTAGAAATAAATTCAGAACAAACGTGCGTCCGTTCTTTTTCTTTATTGATGAACTTTTCTGAAATTGTTCCCAGTTTTCGCAATTCTTTGAAATAAGAAAGTGTATCGAGCTTACATTTTCCGTTTTTGTCTTTTATGACATCGATGTTAGGAAATTCGTTTTTAAAATACCAATCATAAAACGATTTTCCGTTTCGTTCTATGATAGCCAATTCTTCTTCGGTTTTATTTTCTGTTGTGATTTCTGTTGGTATTTCAGTTGTTTTCTTTTCCGTTTTGTTTTCGCAGGATTGGAAAATAAAAGATGTTGCTAAAAATAGTGTTAGGATTTTCTTCATTTGCATAATGATGGAAAGGAGGTTTCAAGTTTCTTGCGCAATTTTTTCGTTTTTAAATTTACCGTTTTATTTCTCGGCAACTAAAAGTTTCCGGACTTTGAGTTGCCAACTATTCTGTTTACGCCTTTCTGTTTTATCGTTACACAAAGTCAAGAGACTTTGCGTAGCTGAGTTAATTGAAAAACTGCCGTTAAGTTTTGCACTTCAGCCCGCCTGACGCAAAACCCTTGTTGGCGGTTCGGTGTTTTTTTAATTAGTTATTTAGTAAAATGGCTCAGTTTGGTTAAATATTTTGAGTTTTTCAATTTCAAAAATCATAAGAAACTAACCTCCTCATTTGCACTCTATTTCTGATATAACATAAAAATCTTGTAATATTTTTGTTTTCCATTGTCCATTGTCTTTGAATTGAGATAAGTAACCACCCCACACTTTTTTTGGGTTATTCATAATTTGCTCAATCATTGCATTAATGTGTGGGAAAGTAATTTGCTCTACAGCCTTATTAACAGGCAACCATTTTATATCTTCTATTCCTTTCGGTTTTTTCAATTCCTTATCTTTAGTTTTAGCGGTATAAATATTTCGTATCGAAGTTGATAATTCTCCATTTATATCTCTTTTTAGAAAGAAAACACCTTTCAATTCTGGTATTTCTATTTTAAGTTCATATGTAGATGCTATGCTATCCAGACCCTGTCTTATTGTTTGTTCGGTTTGGTAAAATCCAGGTGTTACCCACATATCTGCATTTTCAATTTTCACAACTAATAACTCATTTTCTGAATTTAAAATCAAGAGTCTGTTAAAGACTGAAATTTCCTTTTCAACTTGTCCAAAAGAATTTATGCTAGCTAATAACATAAAAATTACTAAAGTGAAATATTTAAACATGCATATTCTTATCATAATTTTAAGTTTTATAAATTATCATTTGTTGCATTAAGTTATTGAATTCTCCCGATTCTGGCACACTGACCGCCAACTATCAAATATACGCTATACGTATTTTGAATATTTTTGTTTATTTGAANTACGCTATACGTATTTTGAATATTTTTGTTTATTTGAATACTAAGATAAAAAAGTATTTGTAAGAAAATTATGATTTTCTGTAAAGAGGCAAAATATTTTTAGTTTAGGGTTCAAACTTTTAAAAAATAATGAAAAGCTGTCTATAATCAGTTGTGATATTTTTTTCGTGATAATTTAAATTATCACAAATTTTTTATCACAGCCTTGTGATAATTTTTTTTTATTGAGAAAAAATATCACGGAGTCATGTTGTAGTATGTGTAGTAGAAGAGGGTAACTATTTTAAATCTTTTCCACTTTTGTCAGTCTGTTTTTAATCAAAACGAAAACCTGCCATACTGCTAAGCCTATAAAAATGAAAGGAATATATTTTTGAAACGAAAACTGGGTATAGCTTACCTTTTTGTGTAACGCTATAATGAGGGAGAGCATACCCGATGGCGCGGATTTATAATCCGTGCTCACAATATGCTTCAAAACAAATCTATCTAAATAATCTATTAATTATTTTCCTAATGTTTGTAAAAAACAAAACCACAACTTTTTGGAATTGTGGTTAATATTCTTTGTATGCACGGATTAAACTCGAGCGAAGCGAACAGACGAAGTAAATCAGCGCTATCTGGTTATGTGCTGCTTTTCTCTGTTGATATACTTGAAAAAATAGGTTCAAACCCACTTTTAGCAGATAGTTGTTTCACAATTCTATCCTGCTAAAAAAGAAACAATTGAAATATTATATCGTATATCTAAAATAGCGCCACTCACTCCATGGGAGATTTAATCCGGAAACATTTGCTTTTATACGCCATCTGCCACGTTGGGCACCTACAAAAATGTGGTTGAAACTTGTGCCTGTTATGCCGGACTGCACCAGCCAGTGTTCGCCGGTCTGTGCAGCCCATTGCCCTGAATTTCTGGCTCCAAAAGCGTCTATTTCGATAGTGTAAGTAGCTCCGCTAACTGGCACTGCAGCCCATGTAAATGTTGTATTTCGAGGAAAATGGTTGAAAACGGCTTCGTTTGATGGGCCTATGAGTACGGGAGTGGCCCCATTCCACCAATTGATGGTTGGATCGCCAAGCAAGCTCATACCATAAAACCATCTGCGTTCGCCAAGGTCGTGGTCCGGACCGAGTGCTATCCACCAGTCTTTGTAGGCTTCGCCAACTACTTTACCAGAGGCCATGGGGGTATAAAAGTTTTCGAAATACAGCATACTACCGGTTTTTGTGCTACCCACTGCTGCTAGCCCACGGCATTGTTCGCCTCCAGGATTGTCGAAAATATACCAACCACCCATATAATTATCCGTAGTAAAACGGGTATTGCTACAGGCATAAAGATTATAGAAAAAACCTTTTGGCGGACGTGTATCTCGCAGGTAAGTATTGGAAACCCAGTCACTGCCTCCAGATTTCTTGAACGAGTGACCGTTGGGAGAAGAGTGGGCGCCAATTGTTACCCAGCCTCTCGTACTATTTATCTCTGTTTTGTACCTGTCGCCGGTGGTTTGTGCTGGATCGGTGATAGTTTCTATACCTGCTGATGGCAGAAATGAATCCATAGCACAATCGCCAAAGTGTTCCCAATCATCGTCAATCAGGCTTAGGCCATTACGTGAGCAGCCCGATAATCCTAATCTAAATTGGTGATTACGGTTAAAAAACTCGATGATTTGTTGGGTATTGTTACCGCCTTCGGTGGGTGTCCATACACGTGATACCCAGATTTCTGGCTGTACAGTCCCTGTATTAGTACTGAATTTCCCATCGCCGTCGGGGTCGGTCCAGTTACCATTTAGATCCATGTAATACAGGTCGCAAGGAAACTCTGATGAGCTGTCGTCAAAATCATCGGACATTTCAAACCATGCCACGGGTACACTGCCTACCATTACTGCTCCTTTAAGCCCGATGATACTCTTCAAATGATTTTTTAAACCCGATGGGCTTGCGCCGTTTACAGTGTAAACTAGGCCGAAGTAACCATCATGTGCTAAATCGATTACATATTGGTTTATGGAAGCCCTTACGGCATCATAAATTCCAGAGTTTACTATTATTGCCACTTTGCCCTTTGTATAATGCAAGCTGGAATAATTTTGAAGATAGGCTTCATCCGAATTAAACGTTGGTCTGCTTCTGCCCCAAATGGTAAGAATTTTGAAGATATTTGAGTCAATTTTTAACCGATATTGGTTAAATGATTCGAGTTTGTAATTCTTGTTTTTGTCAAGCAGTTCAAGGTTGCGTATGTTGTCATACTTGATTTTGAATTTCCTTAACTGGATGATTTTACTTAAGTTTAGCTTACTAAACTTGGTTGGTTGTTTTGCCATGTTTTTTATGTTTTGTTTCCTATTCGTTTGGTTTTTCGGTATCACCCCTGTTAAAAATATCCGAATAGGTCACGTCCGTTTTTTAAAGTGGGTTCTAGTCTCCACTTTTTGTTTGCTTATTTTCACATCGGGCGGTCAGCCCTTTTTTGACCGATTTCGTTTTTAAATTTGTACATAACTTGTTTATATGTATTACTCACTAATACATATACCTCTAATTTTGACTAGATGTCTATGAAGTAGTTGATTATCACTAAGATAAGAAAAATATTACAAATAAATACAGTATTTGTTTTAGTTTTATTCTAGAATTATTACAGTTCAACAACTCTTTAAATTGGACAATGACTTTAGTTTTTTTATTATTTGGTGTAAATCATTTGTGATATTTTTTTTAGTAATGAGAAAAATAATCACAAGAGGATAAGTGTAGAAAGTGTTGGAAAATTATGTTAAGCCTGTTCTGGACGTATGATTTTATTTTTAATCAAAACTGCAATTTGCCACATGGCCAAGCCTATAAAAATAAAAGAGATGTATTTTTGAAACGAAAACTGGGTATAGCTTACCGTTTTGTGTAACACTATAATGAGGGAGAGCATTCCTGTAAAAGTGCCTATAACAGCGCCAAAAGTGTACCATAGTAATCCGTTTTGTTGTGGTGTTATATACTTTTCATTGAGCATGTAAACATTCCAACTGAGCCAAAAGGGGACTTGGGCAAAATTCAAACTGCTTAATACCATTCCAGTGAGAAATGGATAGTGTATGAATTGGATCAAGTTAAAACTTTGGTGGGCAGGTTCGTGTGCGGCGGTTGGTTTTGCTAAATAGGCGAGAAGTACTAAAAAAATGATACTAAATAAGGAGATTTTGGTTTTAAGCTCGGGTTGCAAAGCAATTTTTGAAACTCCTTTTGCTGTAAAATAAATCACTGCACTTTCTATGAGTACCACACCCAGTAAGAAGAATAGCGTAGGGGGTATATTTCCCTTTTCGTAATACTGCAAACCTATCACGTTCAAATACCCCAGCGGTATAGAACCCACAAAACTAATGGCAAAACCTACGACACTATTTTTAAGATAGGGTATCATTTAGTAGTCTTTTTTCTTTCTTCTTTTCTCTTTATTCTAAATCTGCGTTATCAAATTATAATGTTCCTGATGTTTGCGGTATTCCTGCATTCCTTCTTTATGGTTGAGGTAAGGAACGCCTTTAGCATGGTTTTGTTGGCTTATTTGGAACATATAAGTAATATGTCGGGCAATTTCTTTCCAGGCAAAAAAGATAGAATGGTTGGGATCATATATATGTGTAGGTTCACTGGCCGAACCGTTTAATTCTACAATCGAGAAATTTTTACCATTTTCCAACTCTTCCCAAGTATTGTACATTAAATCCATTCGGCCATAATAAAAACCGTCAATTTGCTGACACATGGCATCGATAGTTTCCGTTAGTTTTGCACTTATTTTATCACTGGCATCTATGAACTTTGTTCCTCTGCAATGGTTACCATACGGGACCAAATTGAGTTGTTCTCCATTGGGTAAAACAGTATGTATTTTTTCTTTTAATTCGTTTTGAAGTACTTCCAATTGAAATTCGTATCTGGGATCTTGTTTGATTAATTCTTCCAGAGTACTTTTTCCATCACCCGTAACAATCATAAATTCTTTGGCTACGATGCCGGTGACTCTTCCTTTTTGTTCATTAGGAAATCGGACATAAAAAATGCCAACTTCGTTAGGATAGGGAATTAAATCTTGGATTAAATAATCAAAATTGACTTGGTTATGGTAGGTTTGAAGTTCCTCTAACGTATTGATTTTTTTTACGGCAGAACCTCTTAAACCAATATCCGGCTTCACAATGAAAGGAAATTCAAATTCAGAAATTTCTAAGGTTTCTTTGTGTCGTACCAATCTGGTTTTAGGGTAAAACTCCTGTGGAATCAGATCGTAAATTTCTTTTTTGCTTTCATTAAAAAAACCACCATTTTTTATCGTTGGATTTACAGCATTGAAAAAGAAAAGTGAACGAGACTTTACCGCATAATAGGCCCAAAGAAAATAAATAGGAATATAGACTACCTGAAAAGGCCAGTATTCCCAATTTGTCAGTTTATGTAGAAAAAGTCTCATTACAGTATTAAAAAAGTGTTTTCATACGTTTGATTGGCAACCAAATCTTTATGGGTAAAAATCATTTTGTTCTGATTAATAATGGTTTGGGTAATACTTTGGGTAATCAAGATATTATTTCGGTTAATGATTAATCCGTTTTCTTTATCGTCATCATTGGTATATTCGTGAAAATGTGCCATGTCTTCTGCCGAAATTTCGCTTTTATTTTGCGTAAAGGCTTTAAATAATAATTCTCGTTCCATTCTAATATCCGCTGAATATAGGGTAGAGGACGACCAAATGAACCTGCCTTGATTGTCTAGTTTTTGGGTATCTCTTAGTGTACCGTCCCAACGTAATTGATAGAGCTGTTTGTTTATAAAGACCACCAGGGTAAAAGGTTCAATATCAGTAAGATCAATAGTAAACCATTTGTCCAGGCAATCACAACTGTCAAATATTTCGAGAAGGATTAAGCCACGGCTTTTTCGGTAGTTTTCTTTACGGATATGTTTTTCGGCGGCACCATTTAGCAAAACCATTATATTCCCTTTATCATCTAAGACATACCAGGTTCCGCCGGCTTTTGAATCCTTTGGGAAAAACATTTTTTTATGTTCCCCCATGTAGGTTTTGGGAACCAAAGCTTTAGGCCGGGCAATTTTTTCATCCCGATTTGAGGTGATAATGACCGATTGATTGCTAAAAACGTAACTTACTGTACACATGCTTTACGGAATTCTATTGTAGATGGCGCTATACCAAATGTTTCTGAATAATTGACATAATTAAAGTCTAACAAAGCTACTTTTATAAGTGCCTGATGGTGAATGCAGTGTTCTAAATTGTAGAGTACTTCTCTAAAATAATTGGTTTCTATGCAAGTTGGAATTCCAGAAATGCAATGTTCCATCACCAGCTTTTTATCTTCTTTTTCTATTTTGTTAAGAATGTCATCAATAGCAAGTATGGCTTGTGTTCTTACGGTTTGAATGGTGTTGTCGCGTACCCTTTTGTCATAATTAATAATGCCGGTTTCATACCCTTTTAATATCGTTTGATATAATTCTATAATATGCCTTGTATGTTCTCCTACAGTGGCATTACTTAGAGCTGGAATGGAACAGATAAAATGATGGTCGGTTAACTGGCTAATAACATCTTTTAGCTCTGAGAGGGTGTTCGAAATTGAGGCAAAATTCATTTTCGGGTTGGTTTAAATAGGTTAATATGTTTTATAAAATCATTTTTATATCGAAATACTAAATAACCACTTATAACAAAACAAACACAGGCTAATAGAAATAGTGTTCCTCCATCATTCATGATTTCAATACCCAGAACAAATAAATGCGATAGTAACGCTACAGTCATTGTTCCAAAAATTACAATAGCTGCATAGAATTTTGTTCGTTTGAAAAATAATAAAAAAGAGGCAATTAATTCTATAATTCCCGAAGAAATTCTTCCAACAGGTTCTGCATTTAATTTTGTGAAGATATAAACCGATTCCGGGCTTGCTGTAAATTTGAAAAACAGTGTTTGAAGCAAAATAATTGCCAGCACAATTTTTACTACCAGTTGTAAATTTATCTTTTTCATTAGTTTATAATTTTTTTCCAGTTAGTGTCTGCTTTTGCTTTTAGACCTTTTTCATCTTTATTCCATGATTTTAAGGTATTATTGAAAAAGGCGTTGTAGAAAAGGTAGAGTTTGCCGTCAATGATTTTAAAAGTTTCGGGATTGATTTCTACTTTATCGCCCGAACTCCCCATAGCGTAGGCACACCATCCCCCATACTGAGGTTCGTATTTTTGAGGTGATTTTTGAAATTCATCTTTATTTTCTTTTGATGCAAAATGATAGGTAATGCCATCGAAAACATAACTTAAATCTTTTTTACCTTTTATGGCTTTGTTAGCCTTAAAATAAGCAACAGGGTCGTAGCCTTGAATGGCTAATGTAGATTCAATATTGTATTGTTTAGTTCGCTTTGCAGTATTTTGACCAAAGCTGATTATGCTGAACAAGATTAAGATTGTAAAAAAAAGATTTTTCATGTGGTTGTTTTTTAAATTATAATGTAAAGTTAACCTGGCTGAAAAATGTATTTTGTAAGGTAGTTTACAAAAGCTTAAAGTTTATCGCAAAAGTTCAATATTTGGGATATTAATTTCTTTCCGTGTATATTGTATAATTCCTTCTTCTTCTAATTCAATAATCAATTTTGTGGCTGTAGGTCTTGAGGTACAAATTATCTGCGCAATGTCAGCTTGGGTTAGATAGTTTTCCAAGGAGATTACGTTGCCATCTTTATTGCCTTCTCTTTCGGACCAGTCGAGCAAAAATGTTTTAAGACGGGTTTTAGCGTCTTTAGACATTAAATTGGAATAATTATTTTTGATTCGTTTAAGTTTTAATCCCACGAACTTCATATAACTTAATGCTAAATTAGGATGCTTGAGCATTAAATTTTCAAAATCCGACAATAGAAAACTGCAGATTGAAACTTCATCTGTCAATGCTACAGCTAACTCATTGGAAGTTTTATCCGGTTCTAATTCTAGTTCGCCAAAAAGATCTCCTTTTTGGATAATATCTTTTATGGTTTCATTCCCTTCTTCATCAATGGATACGATTTTTATATTTCCCCTTTTTAATAAAAATACACGAGGTGTCTCAGAATCTGAAAAGTAGATGATTTCCCCTTTTTTTGCTTTTTTAAAACCAATAATCATGCACAACTGTTTCAATTGTGACATACTTAAGGTTCTGAATAATTTGTGGTCTCTTAAATACCAGTATTTTAGTTCATCATACATTTCGAAAAGCAATTCATTTTAAATAAAAGTAGAAAAAAGGTTTGTATAATAAATCAGATTAATATTTTTTTTATTAGATGAGGTTGACAAAATGTTAAAAATAGCATCGTTATGAAATAAGATGTCCTAAAAGTTAGACTCAAACGGTAACTTTTAGGACATACTCAAAAAATGATATTTTCAGATTTTATGAAATTACCCGGGCAATCTCTGTGTTTACACGAATGTTATTTTCAGCATCAAGACCCGGTGTTTCACCATAGGTGTTGAATTCAAGATTTACTCCTGGCTGGAAAATCAAACAATGTGTTGAACCTCCAAAATGGAACATGCCTAATTGGTCTCCTTTTTTTACTTTATCACCTGTTTTTACTGTGATTTCACAACTGGAAACTTCGGCCATACCTACAGGCATCACACACATTAAGCCTATTGCAGGATTATCGGCTTGAATAAAGATTAATGCTCTGGTCGCTACAGCAGTTAAGAAGGCTTGTGAATTATTAGGTGCAGATGCATCAGGACCGTCAGGATTAAAGAAACCTTGTCCTAAATTTTCAAGATAATACGTACCATTTACCACATAGGCTTTAACGATAGTACCGTTTACAGGACTATGCCAACGGTGAAAGCTTAATGCGCTAAGAAAAGCTTGATACACCGTTCCTCCTTTGAATTGAGGAGTGAATTCATCAAAATTCAGCATGTTTTCCAATGAGTAAGGTTGGCCTTTCAACCAAAACTGATCAGATAATGCCACATTTTTTACAATTTGCAGCGGAGCCGATTCACAAGCGTTTGTTATGATAGCATCATTATCAGGTTCTGTTATTGGGCGCACCTGAGATTTAAAGGTTCTGGTAAAAAAGTCATCCCAGCTTTGGTAACCATAATACACATCCGAAGGATCACAGTTAAAGATATCTGCAAACGTTGCATCAGGAGAAATTGGATTGGGTTCCGTTCCTAAAGCTGATACAGCAACCTGAACCATTTCCTGCTGCGCAGTTTCGCTTAACCAGGCAATTACATCTTCTGAAGGGTAATTTTCAATTAATACATATCTTGAATCTTCGGTCACTAAGAATTTAGCCCAATAGGTTAATATTTTTTTAAGTTGCTGATTTACTAAGGCATTTGAAAAAACATCATAGCCAAAAGTGGTCGCCATAGGCCATGCCAGCAAAGCATTAATAGGAAAACCAATCATGCCGGCAGGAGATTGACTGCCAGGTACTCCTGTTTGATACGCTTCAGGAGCGGTGTACATGATTGCATTTAACAGTTGAATAAAATCTTCAAAAGTAGTAGGCTCTGCTTCCCAAATCAGAGGTGTTCTTTTTTTTAAATAATGTGCTTCGGCAAACATTCCCTGCATATTGGCATACAAAACAGGATCTGAATAGACCATTTGTTGAAAATCGGCAATTTCAGGGATTAATGGTTGTGGATTTTCGGCCACTGTTTTTTTTAGTTTTTTGATCCAAAACTCTACCGCCTGCGGATCTTTTGGTAACCAATGACCAAGACTTTGATTCTTGGAGTAGTTAATTCCCAATGTGTCAGTTTTATACATAGTTAGTTTGTTTTAGGTGTCATTTTAATTTTAACACCGATTGATTTGTACTAATTTACGTATTAATTTTTATTTTACTGGCAGCGCAAATTAATTAAATTGTAAATTTTAAATGGTTTTACTTAAATATGTATGCTAAACAGAAGTGTGTTTTTGACTGAATTTTTTATCGTTGTTTGATGTTTTTCTCACACAAATCAATGATCACTTCAATACGTGTTTTTCTGGTTTCTTCACGTTTTGCCTGATTAAGCCAATACAGATAGCTTTTGCGGTAGGAAGGGCTGAAATTATGATAGTTTTTTAAAGCAACGCTATTATTGTCAAATGCCTGCTGCAGATCTTCCGGAAGTTCATGGTTTTCGACAGCATCTAAAGAATTCCAGGAGCCATTTTGCTTGGCAATCTCAATTTTCCGTAAACCGCTTTCGTGCATTAAATTTTCGGCAATGAGTTTTTCGATATACGTTTTGTTGAGTTTACTCCAAACACTTTTTTCTTTTCGTGGTCCGAAAGTCTGTTTTCTTCTTTCTTTATCAATTTTTCTAACGGTTGAATCAATCCAGCCATAACATAACGCTACCTGTACCGCTTCTTCCCAGCGCATGCTTTCATTTTCAGAATCCACACGGTAAAAAATTAATTCTACGCCATTGAAAATTAAATGATTGTCATGCAACCATGCACGCCATTCCTGGGCATTTTTGAAGTAGAGGAGGGGTTTGGTCATTATAATTAAAATTTTTTTAACAAGTTTAACTAATTTTCGGATGTGATATTTCTTTCATAAATTTATGTTTTAATTAAATTATATGCCAATGAAAACTAAATTATTAGACAAAATTTTGAAAGTAGAAAAATTTCTTGAAAGCCTTAATGAAACTTCTTTATATCAAACTAGATTTGAGACTTATGGTATTAGTAGTAATCATAATTATTATAAAAATGAGATTAAATCATTTTATAATCGTCCCAATTGTAGTAGTAGCCCATTCGAAATTATTGGACAATTTAAAGGAATCCCATTTAGTAGATTTACTATGAATAGGAGTTATAAAGATTCTGTTATTAAGGTTTATGAGCAAGAGTTTTATGAAGCTTTACTTTATGCCGAAGAAGATAATACCATAAGTATTCACAAAGGTATCAATGAAATTATTTTCTATTTTTTATTGGATAAGTTAAGATGTGAAGTGGAAAAATTTTTAGATTTAATTCAAGGAAATGATTTTAGAATTGAATTTTCAAAATATAATTTCAATATTGAAAATAATATTATTGAGTTTGATAAAAGTAAGAATGACGATGTCATAAAATTTTTAACATCTAGAGGTATAAGTACTCAATTAATTGAATTTTTTAGAGAGAAAAATAATTTGATAGTTATGGAAAAAATGAACAGTGGAAAAAAATCATATATACAGTTATTCACTATAAAAAGTTGTATGAATACACTTAAAACATTTAATTTTCAAAACTTTGAATTAAAATGATTTACAATTTTAAAATTTCTAAAGAAAATTAATTTTTAGTAGCAAGTTATTTTACACCTGACAGGTTTTTAAAACCTGTCAGGTGTAAAAAAAAAATTATTTAATTATTCCGGCACAAGCAACTCTTCCTCCGGCATTTCCTGTTGGTTGCGTCGTGAAATCATCAGCGCCTTTATGTACGATTAAACCTTTGCCGGTTATATCTTTTGTTTCATCACCACAACCAATACACCATTCGTCAGTAGAGAATGTAATCGTTCCATTACCCTTTTCATCGGCGGTGAAATTTCCAATATCTCCTTTGTGATATTCTCCCTGGCCCCATTTTCCGTGCTTCTTGAAGGTAGGGTTCCAGTGTCCGCCTGCACTTGATGCATCAGCTGCAGAACAATCGGCTTTTTCATGAATATGGATTGCGTGTTCACCTGGAGTTAATCCTTGGATATTAGCTTCAAAAGTAACAACTCCGCCTTTTTCAGTGAATGTAGCGGAACCGGAAACTTGTGTGTCGCTTTTAGGTTGAAGCATTACTACAATTTCGTTTTTGCCTCCGGAAGTTGTTTTACAGGCAAATATGGTTGCAATTGAAAGTATTGAGATGATTGTTAATTTTTTCATTCTGTAAGTTTTTATTGGTATAAATTTAATAAAAAAAAGCCACAGCAGAATTAAACTGCTGTGACCTTTTTGACCAAACTAATTAAAATTTAAATTTTAGAAGCAATAAGTATTTTCTGCAACCAATTTAGATGCAATTGTTTCTCTTAAAGCAACAACATTAGGCATATTTACATATTTAGTAAAACGGCGTAATCCCATTAACATCATGCGTTGTTCGTCACCTTCAGCAAATGAGGCAATACCTTCTTTTCCTTTTTGTGTGATGATATCCACCGCATTGTATAAGTATAACTGAGCCATTGCGATTTGTTCTTTTACGTTTTCAGCACCTTTAGCTTTTGCTAATTTTTCTGTACGTAAAATTCCTGATTCAGCCATATAGATTTCGATTAACATATCAGAAGCCGCCATTAATAACTGTTGGTGTGCCTCTAAGTCCGGGCCGTATTTTTGTACTGCCGCACCGGCAACCATTAAGAATGATTTTTTTAATTTACCGATTAATTCTTTCTCTTCAGCAAATAATTCTGAGTAATCAGGAGTGTCAAAATCAGGAATTCCCATTAATTCTTCAGCAACTTTCATTGCAGGACCCAGTAAATCAACGTGTCCTTTCATTGCTTTTTTCACTAACATACCTACAGAAAGCATACGGTTGATTTCGTTTGTTCCTTCATAGATACGAGCAATACGGGCATCTCTCCATGCTGATTCCATCGGAGTGTCTTCAGAGAATCCCATACCACCAAAGATCTGGATTCCTTCGTCAGCACAGTTTTGAATATCTTCAGATACAGCAACTTTCAAGATTGAACATTCGATAGCGAATTCTTCCACTCCTTTTAATTCAGCTTCCTGATGTGTTGAACCTTCAGCTTCACGTGCAGTAATTCTGTCCTCGATGCTTTTTGCAGCACGGTAAGATGCTGATTCTCCAACATAGGCATTTGCTGCCATTGTTGCTAATTTAGAACGGATAGCGCCAAAGTTTGCAATAGGTGTATTAAATTGTAAACGCTCGTTAGCATATTTAACAGCACCTGAAATTGTTCTTCTTTGTGCATCCAGACAAGCTGCTGCCAGTTTGATACGTCCTACGTTCAATGCATTCATTGCAATTTTGAAACCTTCACCACGTCCTGCAAGCATGTTTTCTGCAGGAACAACTGTATCGTTGAAAAATACCTGACGTGTTGAACTTGCACGGATACCTAATTTATGTTCTTCCTCACCTAAAGTGATACCGTTAGTGTTTGCGGGGTCATACTCAACGATGAATCCAGTGATGTTTTTATCGTTTTCGATTCTTGCGAATACAATCATCAGATTACAGAAACCTGCATTTGAAATCCACATTTTCTGACCGTTGATTTTGTATGTTTTTCCATCAGCCGAAAGTTCAGCTTTTGTTTTACCTGAATTAGCATCTGAACCAGCTCCCGGCTCTGTCAGACAGTAAGCACCAAACCACTCTCCCGAAGCTAATTTTGGAACATATTTAAGTTTTTGTTCTTCCGTTCCATATAATGTAATCGGCATTGTACCAATACCTGTATGTGCTCCGAAAGCAGTTGAGAATGATCCTGTAGCACCTGAAATGTAATCACATGTTAGCATTGTAGAAACGAATCCCATTCCTAATCCGCCGTAAGCCTCTGGAACAGCTACTCCTAAAAATCCTAATTCACCGGCTTTACGCATCACTTCTTCAGTATAAGCGTAATCCTTTTTCTCAAATTTGTCTTTGTGTGCCCACAATTCTTTGTCTACGAATTCTTTTACAGAATCACGCATCATAATCTGCTCTTCCGAAAAATCTTCCGGAGTGAAAATATTTTCACATTTAGTTTCTTTAACAAGGAATTGACCTCCTCTTGTAATATCTTCCATAGTTTTTATTTTTTAAGAAAATAGAGAATAGAATAAAGAAAAGAGACTATTTTAATCCGTTTTGAAACGACATTGTCATTCTTTGAAATTCTTCTATTTTAGATTCTAATTGGTTAAAAATTGTTTCGTTTATATTTTTTCTATTTTTTGCAACAATTAATTGAGTTATTAATTCGAAAGAAGAACCTAGAGAAATATCAATGAAATGGCTGAAAGATTTATCTGTCCTTGCAGAACCTTCAGCAATATTACATGGAATAGATACTGAACATCTACTTATTTGTGAGCTTAAATCAAATCTTTCATGCTTTGGGAATTCTAAAAGTATATCAGACACATCATTAGCGATTTCAATACCAATTTGCCAAATTTTGAGATTTTTATAATTATGACGTAAACTCATAAGTCTATTCTCTATTTTCTTTATTCTTTATTCTATAATAATTCAAAAATCCCCGCAGTTCCCTGACCGGTTCCCACACACATGGTTACCATTCCGTATTTGTTGCCACGGCGTTTCATTTCGTCGAATAACTGAACTGATAATTTAGCTCCTGTACATCCCAGTGGGTGTCCTAATGCAATAGCTCCACCATTCACGTTGATGATTTCAGGATTTAAGTCTAATTCTCTGATTACTGCCAAAGATTGAGCAGCAAACGCTTCATTCAACTCGAATAATTCGATATCAGAAATTTTTAAACCTGCCTGTTGAACTGCTTTTGGAATCGCTTTCACAGGACCTATACCCATAATTCTTGGTTCTACACCCGCAGAAGCAAAGTTTACTAAACGAGCGATAGGCTCAAGGTTTAATTCTTTTACCATTTCTTCGCTCATAATCAGTACGAAAGCAGCACCGTCACTCATTTGTGATGAGTTACCGGCAGTTACTGAACCGTCAGCCGCGAAAACAGGCTTCAAGCCCGCTAAAGCTTCAACAGAAGTTCCTGCTCTTGGTCCTTCGTCTTTGGTTACAGTATATGATTTGGTTTCTTTTTTCCCTGCTTCGTTAATGAAAGTATGTTCTACAGTGATAGGAGCAATCTGAGCATCAAATTTTCCTTCAGCCTGAGCTTTTAAGGCTTTCATGTGTGACTGGTAAGCAAATTCATCCTGATCAGCACGGGAAACATTGAATTGTTTTGCAACAGCTTCAGCCGTTAATCCCATTCCCCAGTAATAATCTTCATGACCGGCAGCAGCAGCTTTATAATCCGGAGTGGGTTTGTATCCACCCATTGGAATATAACTCATGCTTTCCGCACCTCCGGCAATAATACAATGTGCCATTCCTGATTGGATTTTGGCTGTTGCCATACCAATAGTTTCCAATCCTGATGCACAATAACGGTTTACAGTTACACCCGGAACATCGTCTACTTTTAATCCCATCAATGAAATTAAACGGCCTACGTTTAATCCTTGCTCAGCTTCCGGCATGGCATTTCCTACCATTACGTCGTCAATTCTTGTTTTGTCAAAACCCGGTAATTGCGCCATCAAATACTCGATGGTTTCAGCGGCTAATTCGTCAGGTCTTTTGAAACGGAACAATCCTTTAGGTGCTTTACCAACGGCTGTTCTATATCCTTTTACTATATATGCTGTTTTCATGTTTTTATTTTTTAAGAGCATAGAAAATAGAATAGAGAAAATAGACTTTTGAAATTGTCGGATACGCTCTATATTCTTTTCTCTATATTCTGTTATCTAGTTTCTCAACGGTTTTCCTTTAGTTAACATAAATTGGATACGCTCCAATGTTTTTCTTTCGGTACAAAGTGATAAGAAAGCTTCTCTTTCTAAATCCAATAAGTATTGTTCCGTTACCAATGTTGGTTCAGACAAATCACCTCCAGCCATTACATAGGCTAATTTGTTAGCGATTTTCTGATCGTGTTCAGAGATATATTGTCCGGCAACCATTTGGTCAGTTCCTACTAAGAACATACCCAATGCCTGTTTTCCTAAAACTTTAATGTCTTTGCGTTTCGCCGGTTGTGTGTATCCAGCTTCAGCCATTAATAAAGCATGTTTTTTGGCTTCGGCAATCTGACGGTCTTTGTTTACAACAACAACGTCTTTTCCTTTTTGTAAGATTCCTAAATCGAATGCCTCATAAGCCGAAGTTGCTACTTTAGCCATACCGATTGTTAAGAAATATTCCTGTAAAACATTCAATTCAACGTCGTTTTTACGGAAAGTATCAGCAGCTCTTAAAGCCATTTCTTTAGATCCACCACCACCAGGGATAACTCCAACACCGAATTCTACTAATCCAATATAGGTTTCTGCAGCGGCAACTACTTTATCAGCATGCATTGATAGCTCACAACCACCGCCTAAAGTCATTCCGTGAGGAGCAACTACTACTGGAATAGAAGAGTAACGGGCACGCATCATAGTGTCCTGGAACATTTTGATAGCCATGTTTAATTCATCATACTCCTGCTCAACAGCCATCATGAAAATCATACCGATGTTGGCACCAACCGAGAAATTAGTTCCTTGGTTACCAATTACCAATCCGTTGTATTCTTTTTCAGCTAAATCGTATGCTTTGTTTAAACCTTGGATTACACCACCGCCAATAGTATTCATTTTTGAGTGGAATTCTAAATTCAGGATTCCGTCACCAAGGTGATGTATAGTTGCATCAGCATTACCCCAAACTTTTTTGCTTTCGCGGATATTGTTTAAGATGATAAATGCATCCTGACCCGGAACTTTTGCTTGTGATTTTGAAGCAATATTGTAGAAATGTGTAGCACCTTCTTTTACTGTGTAAAAAGATGTATTTCCAGATGCAATCATATCATTAACCCAAGCAGCAGGTTCGTAACCTTCCGCTTTCATTAATTCGATACCTTTTTGAACACCAATGGCATCCCAGATTTCGAAAGGACCGTTTTCCCATCCGAAACCGGCTTTCATGGCATCGTCAATTTTGTAAAATTCGTCAGTAATTTCAGGAACTCTGTTGGATACGTAAGCAAACATTGAAGAAAAAGATTTTCTGTAGAATTCTCCTGCTTTGTCTGTTCCTTTTACTAAAACTTTAAATCTATCGATAGGTTTTTCGATAGTTTTTGTCATTTCCAGCGTTGCAAATGACGCTCTTTTATTTGGACGATATTCTAACGTATTTAAATCTAATGATAAAATATCTTTTCCTTCTTTTTTATAGAAACCTTGTCCGGTTTTGCTTCCTAACCATTTGTTTTCCATCATTTTGTTGATGAAATCAGGAAGTTTGAACAATTCGTGTGCTTCGTCGTTCGGACAGTTTTCGTAAATACCGTTGGCAACGTGTACCAAAGTGTCTAATCCAACCACATCAACAGTACGGAAAGTGGCAGATTTTGGACGGCCAATAACTGGTCCGGTTAATTTATCAACCTCCTCAATAGTTAATCCCATATCTTTTACCAAGTGGAATAAACTTTGAATTCCGAAGATTCCGATGCGGTTCCCGATGAATGCCGGTGTATCTTTTGCAACAACCGAAGTTTTTCCTAAGAATTGTTCTCCGTAGTTATTTAAGAAATCCAATACTTCAGAAGAAGTTTGCGGACCTGGAATAATTTCAAATAATTTCAAATAACGGGCAGGGTTGAAGAAATGCGTGCCACAGAAATGTTTTTGGAAATCTTCGCTTCTGCCTTCGCTCATAAATTTGATTGGAATACCAGAAGTGTTTGAAGTAATTAAAGTGCCCGGTCTTCTATGTTGGTCGATTTGTTCGAATACTTGTTTTTTAATGTCAAGACGTTCTACAACAACTTCGATAATCCAGTCTACATCTTTGATTTTTGCAATATCATCAGTTAGATTTCCTGTGCTGATACGATTTGCAAATTTCTGATCGTAAATAGGAGAGGGCTTCGATTTTAAAGCGTTAGCTAAACTGTCGTTAACAATTCGGTTTCTTACCACTTTACTATCAAGTGTCAGACCTTTTTTCTGTTCAGCTTCGTTTAGTTCACGAGGTACAATATCAAGTAGTAAAACTTCTACTCCGATGTTTGCAAAATGGCAGGCAATACCTGAACCCATAATTCCTGAACCAACAACAGCAACTTTTTTAATTACTCTTTTCATTTTTTGTTTTATTCTGGTTGATTGAATATGTTTTTATCTTGAATTAATTCGTTTATTACTTCGGCAACTTCCACAAAATGAATCAATTTTTCCTCGGGAATATGCTGCTTTACAGTTTCATTAAATTTTAAAACTGTTTGTTTGGAAAGCTCACGCTTTAGTTTTCCTTCTTCGGTTAAGTAAATTAAAACACCACGTCCGTCATTAGGGTTTGGTTTTCTGATAATTAAACCTTTTTCTTCTAATGTTTTAAGGGTTCTGGTTAAGCTTGTAGCCTCCATTCCCATACGGCTGCTGATTTTTGTAGAAGGGGTTCCTTCTTCGCGGTCTATACTTAAAAGGGCAAAACCAATAGCCATAGAGCCTTCGTATTTTGAAGCTTCTTCATTATACATACGGGCAACTGCCTGCCATGTAGAACGAAGTATATAATCTATAGTTTTATCTTTCATATTTAATTTTGGAAAATCAAATATAATAAAAAATAGTATGCATGCATAATAAATTAATAATTTTTTTATGCGTGCATATAAAAAAAATAAAAAACCCTTACAGAAAAAGGGTTTGAGAGATTAAAATTTATTTTCGTTTACGTCATTTAGGAATTTTATGACTCCCAGGATGTATGTTTTTTGATCATCGTATTGTGAAAGATGGCTTCCATTTGGACAAAAAAGAAATCTTCCGTTTTGTACTTCTTTTGACATCCATTCCATATGTTTGGGATCCATGGTGTCATGTTTAGAGCCAATTACTAATGTGGGTACGGAAATACTTTTTAATTTATCTCTGACATCCCAATTTTTTAAGGTTGCATTTCCCGTAATTCCAAATTCACTCGGTCCCTGCATAAAAATATAAACATTAGGGTTAAGATGTTTGAAACATCTGTTGACAGCTTCCGGCCATTTATTTAGTGGTTTTCTTAAAATATGCTCTGTATAATAATATTTGAAAAGCAGTTCCTGATATTTTGGATTGTGATAATCTTTGTTTTTTTCGAAAGTTTTGATCTGCTCAAAAACGTCTTTGGGCAGTTTTGGTCCTAAAACTTCTTCGGCATACTTATTATATAAAGGAGCGCTGGACATCATATTGGAAATAATCAACCCTTTTAAATTGTTCTGATGTTTGAAAGCATATTCCATGGCAAGGATTCCGCCCCAGGATTGTCCCAATAAATAGAAGTTGTCTTTGTTTAAACCTAATGCTTTGCGGACTTGTTCGACTTCATCTACGAAACGATCGTTTGTCCAAAGCCGGTTATCATCTGGCTGATCACTGTAATAGGATCCTAATTGGTCGTAATAAATGTATTCGATGCCTTCTTTAGGGAAATAGCCGTCAAAACATTCGTATAATTCGTGAGTAACCCCGGGACCACCATGAAGCAGGAGTACTTTAATTTTGGGATTGTTTCCGATGCGTTTTGTCCACACTTTAAATTCGCCGGCAGGAGTTTTAATAGGAATCATTCTGATTCCTCCCGTATATTGATCTTCCGGATTTGAATAATCGAAGTAATTTAAATGAGAAACTTCCTCTTTGTTTTTACAATTAAAGAAAGTTACCATAATTAGTGAAAAACAAAGAAGAAGTTTAAGTTTCATAACAATTAAATTTAGTTATATATCTTTTCGTAAAGTCCTTTGTATTTTTCTAATACTACTTTACGTTTTAATTTTAACGTAGGAGTAAGATGGCCACCGTCTATCGTCCATAAATCAGGTGTTAGTTCAAAACGTTTGATTTTTTCCCAGTTACCGAATTTAGTATTATAAGTATCTATTTCCTGTTGGATTCTATTGATAACTTCAGGGTTCGAAATAATTTCTTCATTTGTGCCTCCAATATTTATTTTATGGATTTGTGCCCATTCTTTTACAAAATCAAATGAAGGTTGAATAATAGCAGCTGGCATTTTTTGTCCATCTCCAATTACCATGATTTGTTCTATAAAACGAGATTGTTTGAATGTGTTTTCAAGAATTTGAGGTGCGATATATTTACCACCAGATGTTTTGAACATCTCTTTTTTACGGTCTGTAATTCTTAAGAAACCATCCTTGTCAAATTCACCAATATCACCTGTATGGAAGTACCCATCTTTAATAACATCTGCAGTTTGTTGCTCGTCTTTATAATAGCCCATCATTACATTTGGTCCTTTACAAAGAATCTCTCCGTCTTCGGCAATTTTAACTTCAACGTTTTTAATTAGTTTTCCAACTGTACCTATTCTAAATAAGCCATTACGCATATCATTAACAGAGATTACAGGAGAAGTTTCGGTTAAACCGTAACCTTCCATAACAGGCATTCCTGCGGCTGCGAATACTCTTGTTAAGCGGGTTTGTAAAGCGGCACTTCCCGAAACCATTAATTTAACGTTTCCACCAAGTGCTTCCTGCCATTTGCTGAATATTAATTTACGTGCAATTTTTAATTGGAATTCATATAAAAAACCATTTTTGCCATAAGGCTCATATTTTAAACCTAAATCGATAGCCCAGAAAAATAGTTTTTTCTTGATACCGGTTAATTCGGTTCCTTTCGCATAAATCTTATCATATACTTTCTCAAGTAGTCGGGGGACAACTGAAAATACATCAGGTTTAACTTCTTTGAAGTTATCCGAAATTTTATCAATGGATTCGCCAAAATAAATCGATATCGAATAGTATTGATAAATGTATAGAATCATTCTTTCGAAAATATGGCAAACTGGCAAGAAACTCATTGCTCTTGCCTGACCTTCTTCAATTGGAATTCTGTCAGAACTGTCAATAACGTTTGATACAATATTGTTGTGAGACAGCATAACTCCCTTTGGTTTTCCTGTTGTTCCGGAAGTATAGATGATTGTAGCTAAATCGGTTGGTTTTACATTGCTTTTTCTTTCTTCAACAAAGTTTTGTGTTGAATTGTCTTTTCCTATGGCTAATAAATCTTTCCAGTTATTTTCTCCAGAAATTTCATCAAAAGTGTAAACTCCTGCAAGCGATGGCACATTAGCCTTGATTTCGTTTAATTTTCTTAAAACTTCAACATCTGATACAAAGCAGTATTTTGATTCTGAATGATTTAATATGTATTCGTAATCTTTTTCAGAAATAGTAGGGTAAATTGGTACTGTCTGGGCTCCGGTTTGTAAAGCCCCGATATCCATGATATTCCATTCTGTTCTGTTGGTAGATGAAATGATGGCTATTTTATCATTTTTTTGAACTCCAATTGCTATTAAAGCTCTGGAAATTGCATTTGCTTTATCAATATATTCCTGTGTGGATGTTTTAACCCATTCACCGTTATATTTAGTTACAAGAGCATCAGGCAAATTGTTTTTTTCCAGCTGATAGTATGGGAAGTCGAATAATCGGGTAATTTTGGTCATTATGTAATATAGGTATAGTTAATAGTGCAAATAAAAGAAATTTAACGTAAATATATGGAAATGTTTATTTTTTAAAATCAATTGATAGAGAATTTACACAAAAACGTGTTCCTGTTTTAGTTGGACCGTCATCAAAAACATGTCCTAAATGACCACCGCATTTTGCGCACAGGATTTCTGTTCGCACCATACCATGACTTGTATCTTTTTTATATTCAACCTTTCCGGGCAATGTTTTATCAAAAGAAGGCCAGCCACAATGAGACTCAAATTTTGAATCGGAAGAGAAGAGAGGTTCACCGCAGCCACCACATACATATGTTCCTTTTTCAAAATGCAGATTATATTCTCCTGTATTAGGATATTCCGTTCCTTTTTCTCTTAGAATTCTATATTTATCTTCACCCAATTGCGCTTTCCACTCAGCGTCTGATTTTACAATTTTGTATTCCACTTTATTTGTTTTAATAGATTTTTTTTCCTGTCCTATACATGATTGAAAGAACAGAATAGTAATTAGAACCAAATATTTTAATAAACTACTCATTAATGAAATGTAAAGCCTTATTAATTACTGTGTCATCTCCTAAAATTTTTCGATGCCCTAATTTCTGTGTTTCGAAAAATTCTCCTTTTTCCAAGTGTTTGTGAATGTTAATACCACATTCTACGGGCACTTCATAGTCATTTATGTCATGTATCACTAATGTTGGAATTTTGACGCTTTTTGCGGCGTGATGTGCTGCGTAATTTTCCATTGGTTCACCAAATTTTTTCTCAAAAAGGGCTTTCATTTTTTCAGCCACTATAGGTTTGAGTCTCATTTTTTTTACAAATTCATGCAAAATATCTATTATTTTGTCACCGCTTCCTATTATTACCAGTTTTTTTACAGCAAGCCCCCTTTTTACTGAATTTAATAAAGCCATGCCTCCAAGAGAATGACCTATTGCATAATCAAATGGACCGTATAATTTTTCCAATTCAAGATTCGCTGCAATAAATTCCGGCATTAAAGTGGTTTTTGTATCTGATTTTCCATGTGCCGGTGCATCATAACTTATTGTTGAATATCCTTTTTTCAGCAATTCATCAGCAAACTTAACCAACTGTGTTCCTCTGCCTGACCAACCATGAACCAGCAGCACTTTTTTGGGGCTGTCTCCGTAATGATAAACGACTACTTTTTTATTTATTTTAGGTATATAGACCAACTCTTTTTTTGAGTCTTCAGCCATATGCCATTCTCTTTTCGGAGTTTTATGTTTTATTGGGGTAGTGAAAATTGCAGCTCCAAATTTTGTTGCCCAATCTGTTGATATAAACTGTAATGTTTTTGCTAAATAAATTATAGGTTTAGGTACTTCGATACCCTGTTGTTTCTTTTTTTTCAAAATAAATTTTTTTGATATGCAATTTAATGCTTTTTTATCGTTTGGTATAAATTTTGAGTCTTAAAATAATGATAAATTTTGAAAAATCAGTGTAAGAAAAAGTAATCAAAAAGTATTATTTTTACAATCCAAAAGTAAACAGACAAATTATGAAAAAAAGTGTTATTATATCGGGTTTAGGAGTTCTGGCTTTAGCATTTGCCTGTGCAAAAAACCCTTTTACAGGAAAAAGTACAATGGCTCTTGTTCCTGACAGCCAGATTTTCCCTATGGCTTTTCAGCAATACAGTCAGTTTTTAACTGAAAATAAAGTAATAAAAGGAACAGCTGATGCCAAAAGAGTAGAATCAGTAGGAATGAAAATTAAAACCGCAGCTGAAAAATGGCTTAATGCCAATGGTAATCCAACATATTTGAAAGATTATGCATGGGAGTACAATCTGGTTGACAGTAAAGAAGTGAATGCCTGGTGTATGCCTGGCGGAAAAATAGTGGTGTATACAGGAATTTTACCTATAACCAAGGATGAGGCAGGTATGGCGGCAGTTATGGGACACGAAGTGGCTCATGCACTGGCAAATCACGGACAGCAACGTATGAGTGCAGGATTATTGCAGCAGGCAGGTGCAGTGGGTGTTGCAGTGGCTACAGGTAATAAATCACAGCAGCAGCAGCAGGAATTTATGCAGTATTATGGATTGGCTACTCAATTGGGAGGAATGCTTCCTTTCAGCCGTGCCCACGAATCAGAGGCTGACCAAATTGGTTTGTTGCTGATGGCAATTGCCGGGTATAATCCTGAAAATGCCGTTTATGTTTGGGAACGGATGTCTGCTTTGGCAGGAGGACAGGCACCACCTGAATTTTTGAGTACCCACCCAAGTAATGAAACCCGTATTGCTAATTTGAAAAAGCAAATCCCTCAGGTAAAAACCGAAGCTGCAAAATTTGGTGTTGTATTTAAATAAAAAATAGTACTTTAGAAGCCCCGTAGATTCGGGGCTTTTATTTTTAACGAACTTCAGAAACATATGCAGCCACTTCAAAAAGGTGATAAAAAATTATTAAATGCATGGGCATTTTATGATTGGGCAAATTCAGTTTATACATTAACTATTGTTTCGTCTATTTTTCCCATTTTTTATGATTTAATTTTTAGAAGCCAATTAAAATTTGTTGATATTCTAGGTTATCAATTTAAAAATACGGCAGTTATTTCTTTTGTCACTGCCATCGCTTTTCTGATAGTTGCAGTGATTTCTCCCATCTTGTCAGGTATTGCTGATTATATTGGCAATAAATTGGTGTTTCTTAGATTTTTCTGTTATTTGGGCGGACTGTCATGTATTGGATTGTATTGGTTTACACCTGAGCATTTTTTTATCAGTTATACTATCTATTTGTTTGGACTTATTGGTTATTGGGCAAGTCTAGTATTTTATAATTCTTATTTACCTGATATTGCCTATCCAGAACAGCAGGACAGGGTGAGTGCCCGTGGTTTTTCTATGGGCTATATTGGCAGTACTGTTTTATTGATCATTAACTTGGTTATGGTTATGTCAGTTCCTAAGGAAGCACCTTTGAAGGATCATCTACAAATGATGCGCTACTCATTTGTTATGACCGGTATATGGTGGATTGGATTTAGTCATGTAACCTATTATTATTTGCCAAAAGGAATTTCATTAGGACATAAATTAACAAAAGCTGTTGTATTGGACGGGTATCATGAGTTAAAAAATGTTTGGAAAGATGTTAAGGTGAATATTGTTTTAAAGCGTTACCTTATTAGCTATTTTGTATTTATAATGGCAGTACAGACTTTTATGCTCGTTGCTACTTATTTTGGAGCAGAAGAAATAGCATGGGAAACGGAAAATCAAAAAACTTCAGGATTGATAGTAAGTATTTTACTTATTCAATTAGTAGCTGTTTTAGGTGCTTTTCTTACTTCAAGAGCATCTGAAAAATTTGGAAATATTAAAGTTCTGATCGTTTTAAATATATTTTGGGTGATTTTATGTTTGGTAGCTTATTTTGCTAAAACCCCAACGGAATTTTATTGTATTGGCGGTTTCGTAGGATTAGTAATGGGTGGAACTCAATCGTTAGCCCGATCTACTTATTCCAAGTTTTTACCCGATACGCAAGATACGGCTTCTTATTTCAGTTTTTATGATGTAACTGAAAAAATAGGGATTGTTATTGGAATGTCAATCTATGGTGCAATTGATCAGATTACTGGAAGTATGAGAAATTCGGCTCTTTTTTTAGGAGTCTTTTTTATTATTGGAGCCTTTCTTCTTTTAAGAGTGCCGAGAAAAGATGATTAATGAGGTTATATAATGTATATTTGTTTTGTATTCTAAATTAAAAATAATGAAAACTAAATTAAGATTATTAATCTTTGCTTTTTTTGCATTTTTAACACTGTTTTTAACTTCATGCGGTGGAGAGGATGAAGTGAATAATGGGACTTCTACAGGTAATTATATGCCTTTAGCTGTGAATAACAAATGGAGTTATGTTGATCAATTTGACCAGACAGATGATCTTCTTATTATAAATAAAGAAAATCTTAATAATAAAGTTTATTATCAGGTTGATACAGAAGCTACTTCTACGGAGTTAGGTTATTCAATTAAAATTTGGTTTGCTAAATCGGGAGCAAAATATTTTTCAAGAACTGTTATTGAAATGCCTGCTTATAATGCAACAGTTTCTCCTATGGAGGTTATTATTTTAAGAGATGATCTTAATGTAAATCAAACATGGTCTCAGAATTTTAAACTGACAGTAAAAATAAGTGGTTATGGATCTCAATCCATACCGGTTTCTGTTACTGGTAAAATAATTGAAAAAGATATCAGTGTCAATGTAAAAGGTGTTAATTACAGTAATGTTATTAAATCCTATGTAAAAATCAATGTTGACGGGCAAATTGCAGAAACTAATTACTGGTTCTCTAAAGATATTGGAATTGTTAAAAATGAAACTACCGAAAATGGTTCTACAATAATATCAGAATTGACAAACTATATATTAAATTAGAAGATATTTATTTAAACTAAAATCCCGAAACAATCGTTTCGGGATTTTTTATGGCATAAATCTTGACTTATTACAATGCTGGGAATATTATAAATTTTTTTATTTATTGATTTTCAGTAAGATAAAGGTTTTTGTTGCAGTATCTTTGCAATACTAAACCATTGTGTTTAATGACAAAATGACTTAATTTATATATGTCTCAACAAAAAATACTTACTATTGACAGTTTGTCATTCCAAGAGTTGGATCATGAAGCCGATTTGATTCCGTTATTGACTCCGGAGGATGAAGAAGAAATGAATAAGGAAGAACTTCCTGCAGATTTGCCTATTCTTCCTTTGCGTAATACCGTTTTATTTCCCGGTGTTGTAATTCCTATTACCGCAGGCCGTGATAAATCTATTAAATTGTTAAATGACGCTAATGCATTGGATAAAATAATTGGTGTTGTCTCTCAAAAAGATGAAGAGGATGAAGATCCTACCGAGGAACAAATCAATAAAGTGGGTACTGTTGCCCGTATTCTTCGCATTTTAAAAATGCCTGACGGAAATGTGACAGTTATTCTTCAAGGTAAAAAACGCTTTGAGATTGATAAGGTAACAACAACGGAACCTTATTTAAGAGCTACTATCAAAGAAGTTCCTGAAGTACGGCCAAAAGACAAGGACAAAGAATTTTCGGCTATAATTGAATCAATCAGGGAATTGGCAATTCAAATTATTAAAGAGAGTCCGAATATTCCTACCGAAGCTACTTTTGCTATAAAAAATATCGAAAGTAATCCTTTTTTAATAAACTTCGTTTCTTCAAATATGAATCTGACTGCTCAGGAAAAACAAGAGTTGTTAGAAGTTCATGATTTGAAAGAAAGAGCGCTTCAAACGTTAAAACACATGAATATCGAACTTCAAAAATTAGAATTGAAGAACGACATTCAGTCAAAAGTCCGCTTTGATTTAGATCAGCAGCAACGCGAATATTTTCTGCAGCAACAAATGAAAACCATCCAGGAAGAACTGGGGGGTAATTCTACCGAGCAGGAAATTGAAGAAATGCGTAAAAAGGCCAAAGCCAAAAAATGGGATGCAAAAGTAGGTGAGCATTTTGAAAAAGAAGTGCAGAAACTGCAGCGTACCAATCCAAATTCTCCTGATTTTGGTATCCAGCGAAATTATCTGGAATTGTTTTTAGAATTGCCATGGAATGAATATTCTGTGGATAACTTTGATTTAAAACGTGCCAAAGAAATTCTAGACAGAGACCATTTTGGTCTGGACGATATAAAAAAACGTATCATTGAGCATTTAGCTGTGCTGAAGCTGCGTAATGATATGAAATCACCAATTTTATGTTTTACAGGACCTCCGGGTGTGGGTAAAACGTCAATTGGCCGTTCTATTGCTGAGGCTTTAGGTCGTGAGTATGTACGTATGTCACTGGGAGGTTTACGTGATGAAGCGGAAATCCGTGGTCACCGTAAGACTTATATAGGTGCCATGCCGGGACGTATTTTGCAGAATTTAAAAAAGGCAAAAACATCAAATCCGGTATTCATTCTGGATGAAATAGATAAATTGTCAAGCAGTCATAACGGTGATCCTTCATCAGCATTGCTTGAAGCTTTGGATCCAGAACAAAACAAGGAATTCTATGATAATTTCCTTGAAATGGGATTTGATTTGTCTAAAGTAATGTTTATTGCAACATCAAATAATATTTCTGCAGTACAGCCAGCGCTTCGTGACCGTATGGAAATTATATCGATGACAGGTTACACGGTTGAGGAAAAAGTTGAAATTGCCAGACAGCATTTGGTGTCTAAACAAGTTAAGGAACACGGATTAACTTCCAAGCAGTTTTCAATTGGTAAAAAACAAATTGAAAAAATTGTTGAAGGGTATACCCGTGAATCCGGTGTACGTGGTCTGGAAAAGAAAATAGCACAAGTAGTTCGAAATGCAGCTAAATCAGTTGCTATGGAAGAAGAATACAATGTTAAAATAACAGATGAGGATATTGTAAAAGTTCTTGGTGCGGCTCGTTTAGAACGTGATAAGTATGAAAATAACGAAACAGCCGGCGTAGTCACTGGATTGGCCTGGACAAGTGTAGGAGGTGATATTTTATTTATTGAATCGATTATATCTGAAGGTAAAGGCAGTTTGACTTTTACCGGAAATATGGGGACTGTAATGAAAGAATCCATTACGATTGCCATGGAATATGTTAAGGCAAATGCCAAACGATTGGGAATAAATACAGAAATATTTACAAAATATAATATCCACGTACATATCCCAGAAGGAGCAACACCTAAAGACGGACCTAGCGCAGGTATTGCAATGCTGACATCATTAGTTTCTTTGCTGACACAAAAAAGAGTCAAAAAACATTTGGCCATGACTGGTGAGATCACTTTAAGAGGTAAAGTGTTACCTGTTGGTGGTATCAAAGAAAAGATATTGGCGGCCAAAAGAGCTAAAATTAAAGAAATTATCCTTTGTCAGGAAAACAAGCGTGATATAGATGAAATCAATCAGGATTATCTGGAAGGATTAACGTTTCACTATGTAAATGAAATGAGTGAAGTGCTTGAACTTGCTATAACAAAAGATAAAGCAAAAAACGCTAAAACGTTATAAATGAAAAACGGCTATTTTAAATAGCCGTTTTTTTATTAAAAAATAATATCTTCGCCACAGCGTTAGTATTTTAAATAACGCTTGGGTTAATGCATAAAAAAGTTATCACTTTCTTGCTGTTTCTGGTATCGTTTTCTTCTTTTGCACAAGTAGGAGGCGAGAGTGTTTATCGTTTTTTAAACTTAGTGTCTTCGCCTCGTCAGGCTGCATTAGGAGGTAAAGTAATAACACTTTATGACTATGATGTGAATCAGCCTCTTTTTAATCCTGCTGCAATCAATGAGGAAATGGATGGTCGCTTGGCTATTAACTATGCCAATTATTTAGGGGATGTTAGTTATGGGACAGTATCTTATGCCTATACACATGACAGACATTTGCAGACATTTCATGGAGGATTGACGTATGTGAATTATGGAAAATTTGACGGCAGGGATGAAATGGGAAATCCAACCGGTGATTTTACAGGGAATGAATTAGCGCTATCTTTAGGTTATGCTTATAATGTTCCGTGGACAAAACTGCATATTGGTGCCAATGCAAAATTTATTTCCTCTACTTTGGAGACTTATCAGTCATTTGGAGTCGCGGCAGATATCGGAGCGGTTTATGTAGACGATGAGAATGATATCAACTATGCTTTGACGGTTAGAAATTTTGGTACTCAATTGAGTACTTATAATGGATTAAGAGAAAAAATGCCTTTGGAAATTATTGCGGGTATTTCTCAGGAACTCGATAATGTACCGGTACGCTGGCATCTTACACTGGAAAATCTGCAAAAATGGAAAGTGGCTTTTTCAAATCCTGCCAACGGAGAAACTGATATTGATGGTAACGTTAAAGAAGAAAAAGTAACTTTTTTAGGAAATGCAATGCGTCACGTTATTTTTGGAGCCGAAATATTGCCTAAAAAAGCAATTAACTTCCGGCTAAGTTATAATTTCCGTCGTGCCGCCGAATTAAAGTTGGTTGAACAAAGAACTTTTGCCGGATTTTCAGCAGGTTTTGGTATTCGTTTTAGTAAATTCAGATTTGATTATTCGTATTCAAGATATACTTTGGCTTCAAATACTTCTATATTTGGATTAATGATTAATTTATAGATTTTGAGAAAAATTACCATTGCAATAGACGGATTTTCGTCAACAGGAAAAAGTACTTTAGCTAAGCAGATTGCAAATCAATTAGGCTATGCCTATGTAGATACAGGAGCAATGTACCGTGCGGTAACTTTATTTGCCATGCAGAATGGTTTGGTTGACCAGTTTGACTTTAATAAATCGGAATTGGTTAAAAGACTCCCCGAAATTAATTTACAGTTTGAATTTAACCCTGAATTAGGTTTTGCAGAAATGTATCTGAACGGGACTAATGTTGAAAAACAAATCCGTTCTCTTGAAGTTTCAGGTTTTGTAAGTCAGGTAGCCGAGGTTTCGGAAGTACGTGCAATGCTTGTAAAGCAACAGAAGCAGATGGGAATGGCTAAAGGAGTGGTGATGGATGGCCGTGATATAGGTACAGTTGTTTTTCCTGATGCTGAAGTTAAATTATTCATGTCGGCCAGAGCTGATGTGCGTGCACAACGCCGTTTTGATGAGCTGACAGAAAAAGGGCAGCTGGTTTCTTATGACAGAGTACTTGAAAATGTGTTGCAGCGTGACCATATAGATACTACACGTGAGGATTCTCCTCTTGTAAAAGCTGCTGATGCCATTGAAGTTGATAATTCAGAATTGACCCGTGAGCAGCAATTCGATCAGGTAATGGAAATCATCAAAAATAAGCTTTGAATATATCCTGTAAACTGATTTTTTTAAATTGTAGATAAATTTTCTACCGAAAACGTTTTAACTAATGTTTTTTTTATAGATTTACCGCCCTTTTTAAATCAAACAAAAACCAAAAAAAAATATGAATATTAAATTTAGACTGACCTTAATGAGCTTTCTTCAGTTCTTTGTGTGGGGGGCGTGGTTGATTACTGTTGGAAATTATTGGTTCGGAACAAAACAATGGAGCGGGGCTGAGTTTGGAGCAATTTTTTCAACACTTGGAATTTCTTCGATTATTATGCCTGCAGTGACAGGTATCATAGCAGATAAATGGCTGAATGCAGAAAGATTGTATGGAATTTTACATATTTTAGGTGGTTTATGTATAGCTTATTTACCGCAGGTTGACAATCCGTCAACTTTTTACTGGGTTATTTTTGCAGCGATGATGTGTTATATGCCTACAATTTCTTTGTCTAACTCGGTAGCATATAATATTTTAAAGAATAACAGCTTTGATGTAATTAAGGTATTTCCGCCTATACGTGTATGGGGTACTGTTGGATTTATTGTAGCGATGTGGATTACTAATCTTACCGGGAATAAAGCATCAGCGAATATGTTTTACATTTCTGCTTTTTCTGCGGTAGTTTTAGGATTGTACTCGTTTTCATTGCCTGCCTGTCCGCCGCAAAAACTGATGGATGAAAATGCATCATTGACTGAAAAACTGGGTTTGAATGCATTCAAGCTTTTTGGAACGTATAAAATGGCATTGTTTTTCATTTTCTCAATGTTCTTGGGTGGTGCATTACAATTGACAAACATGTACGGTGATACTTATTTGTCGGAATTTGAAAAAATTCCCCAATATGCAAATTCGTTTGTTGTGAAGTATTCAACTATAATTATGTCTATTTCTCAAATTTCAGAAACTTTGTTCATTTTAGCTATTCCGTTCTTCTTGAAACGTTTTGGGATCAAGCAGGTAATGTTGATTTCTATGTTAGCTTGGGTATTGCGTTTCGGGTTATTTGCATACGGAGATCCTGCGGGTGGTTTGTGGATGATTATTTTATCGTGTATTGTTTACGGAATGGCATTTGACTTTTTCAATATATCAGGTTCTCTTTTTGTGGAGACTACTACAGATTCAAAAATCCGTTCATCTGCTCAGGGTTTGTTTATGATGATGTCTAACGGATTTGGAGCTTTCTTCGGGGGGTTGATCAGCGGGTATGTTATTGATAAATATTTTACATCTGACGGACAAAGAGACTGGCATAGTATCTGGCTTGCTTTTGCGGCTTATGCTTTAGTTATTGCCATTGCATTTGCAGTTTTGTTTAAGCATAAACACAATCCAAAAGATGTTGAGAGTGTGACGCATTAAATTTTATAATTTCTTAAATATAAGAGCCTTTTGGAAACAAGAGGCTTTTTAATTTTTAAATACTATACTATTTTATGAGTATCTTAGTTATGTTTAAGAATTAAATTTTTTAAAATATGGAATTGAAACCTGCCGATATTGTGAGTTCGATTACAAAAGAAGAATTTATAAATAACTATTATAAGACACAGAAGCCGTTACTGATTAAAGGATTTGCCAGACAATGGGAAGCCGGTGAAAAATGGAATTTTGACTATATTAAGGAAAAAGCAGGTGAGCAAATAGTACCGCTTTATGACAGTAAACCGGCTGATGCCAATAAAAGTACCAGTGAACCGGTTGTGAAAATGAAATTCAAAGAGTATATCAATCATATTCAGTCGACTCCTTCTGATTTACGTATTTTCTTTTATATTATTACAGACCGGCTTCCTGAACTGCTGCATAATTTTACATATCCTGATTTGGGAATGAAATTTTTTAAACGTCTGCCGACTCTTTTTTTCGGGGGTAGTGAAGCTAAGGTTTTGATGCATTATGATGTAGATCTTGGGGATTTTATTCATGTGCATTTTGAAGGAAACAAACGCATTTTGCTGTTTGATCAAAAACAGTCTCCTTTTTTATATAAAGTACCGCTTTCAGTGCATACTATTTATGAGGTGGATTATGAAAATCCTGATTATGAAAAATTTCCGGCTTTAAAGTATGCTCAAGGCTATGAAATATTTATGGAACATGGTGATGCGCTTTATATTCCCGGTGCTTTTTGGCATTTTAACCGGTATCTGGATGCCGGTTTTTCATTGTCGCTGCGGGCATTGCCAACTAAGCCTTTACAGTTTGTCAATATGTTGTATCATGTTTTTGTAATGAGGTATACTGATAAATTAATGCGTAAGCTATTGAAGAAAAAATGGGTTGATTTTAAACAGTACTGGGCTTATAAAAGGACGCATAAAAAACTGAAAGCGCATTTATTAAAGCAAACCGCATAAAGATTTTGTCTGTAAATTTCAAACTTTGATCATCCAATAATCTAATAATCTAATAGTCTGACTGTCTAAGAAGTCTGATAATCTAACTATCTGAAACAAACCTTTGGTAATTAAATAATTATTCTTAATTTTGCACACCTTTTGGCGGGTAGGGTTTCCTTAAGGTATTCAATTAATTATATGTAAAACGCTTCTGTTTTTTCTATTGCATAAGAAACCCAAGAAAATCAGAATACAAATTTTTTATCAGACATGTCTGAATTAAACAAAACACAAGAACAATTTTTAGCAGATTTTAACTGGCATAACTATGCAGAAGGTATTGATGCTGTTGACGCTAAAAATTTACAGGAGTTTGAAGATTTAGTAGCAAAAACTTTCATTTCTACAGGTGCTGAAGAAGTAGTAGAAGGTGTTGTTGTTAGAATTACTGAAAGAGATGCTATTGTTGATATCAATGCAAAATCTGAAGGTGTTATTTCTTTAAACGAGTTCCGTTACAATCCTAACTTAAAAGTTGGTGATAAAGTTGAAGTATTAATTGATATCCGTGAGGACAAATCAGGACAATTAGTATTATCACACCGTAAAGCCCGTACAATCAAAGCTTGGGACAGAGTTATCGCTGCTAATGAAACAGGAGAAATTGTTAATGGTTTCGTAAAATGCAGAACTAAAGGTGGTATGATCGTTGACGTATTCGGAATCGAAGCATTCTTACCAGGTTCTCAAATCGATGTTAAGCCTATCCGTGACTACGATCAATATGTAAACAAAATGATGGAATTCAAAGTTGTTAAAATCAACCATGAGTTCAAAAACGTTGTTGTTTCTCATAAAGCGCTTATCGAAGCTGATATCGAAGTACAGAAAAAAGAAATCATTGGTCAATTAGAAAAAGGTCAGGTATTAGAAGGTGTTGTTAAAAACATTACTTCTTACGGTGTATTCATTGACTTAGGAGGTGTTGACGGATTAATCCACATCACTGACTTATCTTGGTCAAGAATCAACCACCCATCTGAAGTATTGGAATTAGATCAAAAATTAAACGTTGTAATCCTTGATTTCGATGATGAGAAAACAAGAATCCAATTAGGTTTAAAACAATTAAACGCTCACCCTTGGGATGCATTGGATGCTAACTTAAAAGTTGGTGACAAAGTTAAAGGTAAAGTAGTTGTTTTAGCTGATTACGGTGCTTTCATCGAAGTTGCTGAAGGAGTAGAAGGTTTAATCCACGTATCTGAAATGTCTTGGTCTACACACTTACGTTCAGCTCAGGATTTCGTGAAAATTGGAGATACAGTTGAGGCGGTTATCTTAACTCTTGACAGAGAAGAAAGAAAAATGTCTTTAGGTATCAAACAAATGTCTCAAGATCCATGGACTGATATTACTGCTAAATACCCGGTAGGTTCTAAACACACTGGTACAGTAAGAAACTTCACTAATTTTGGTATTTTCGTAGAATTAGAAGAAGGTATCGATGGTTTAGTTTACATTTCTGACTTATCTTGGACTAAGAAAATCAAACACCCATCTGAATTTGTTAACGTAGGTGATAAATTAGATGTAGTTGTATTAGAATTAGACGTTGATGCACGTAAATTATCTTTAGGTCACAAGCAAACTACTGCTAACCCTTGGGATAAGCACGAAGATGCTTTCGCTGTAGGAACTATCCACAACGGAACAATTGCTGAAATCGTTGACAAAGGTGCAACTGTAGATTTCGGAGATGATGTAGTTGCTTTCATTCCAACTCGTCACTTAGAAAAAGAAGATGGTAAGAAATTGAAAAAAGGTGATACTGCTGACTTCAAAGTAATTGAGTTCAACAAAGAATTCAAAAGAGTTGTAGCATCGCACACAGCTATCTTCCGTGAAGAAGAAGAAAAAGTAGTTAAAGAAGCTGAATCTAAATCTACATCTTCTACACAAGCTGAGAAATCAACTTTAGGAGATATCGATGCTTTAGCTGAATTAAAAGCTAAAATGGAAAAAGGAGAGAAATAATATTTTCCTCTTGCACTGAGCTAGCCTGTGCTGAGCATAGTCGAAGTAAAGTGTAAATAGTAAAAGCCTCACAAAATGTGAGGCTTTTTTTGTTATTTTTGTGCAATTAATTTTCTAAAAATGAAGAAATTTTACTTTCTATTTGTGGCGTTGAGCCTTTTAATGAATGCTAATGCACAAATAATTAATTTTCCTGATACTGAACTTAATTCCAGATTATTATCTGCAAGTTCATCAAATACCATTTCTAAAGATTTAAATGGGAATTATTTTAAAATTGATGCTAATAATAACGGAGCTATTGAGGTAAGTGAAGCTTTAAATGTATCCTACTTAGATATTAATAGTTATTCTACTTATGATAATAATGGTTTTCCTGTTTATGTTAATCCAATCTATGATTTGAAAGGTTTAGAAGAATTTAAAAATATTGGATACATAGATTGTAGTGGTAATTATTTATCTGTAGTGATAGATTTTAGACAATTTTTAAAACTTAAAACTTTAATTGCAAAGCATTGTGATTTGGTATATGGTGATTTATTAATTGACAATATGAAAAGTCTTGAATATATCGACATTTGGGCTAATAGAATGAATAATATTAATTTAACAGGGTTAACAAATTTAAAAGTCTTAAAATGTTTAGGAAATGAACTTGTTAATCTCGATGTAAGAGCTTTAACTAATTTGGAAGAGATTGATTGTTATTCAAATGCATTAATCTCATTAAGAGTTGATGGATTAATAAAATTGAAAAAACTAATTTGTCATTATAATAATTTATCGTCTATTGATTTGACTGGTTTAGATAATCTTGAAGTCTTAAATATTAGAAATAATAATTTTTCTAACATTTCGATTCTACATCTTAATAAAATTATTGAATTTATTGCCGATAAAAATAATTTTACGTCTATGGATTTACATGGACTTACAACTTTGAAATCAGTTTCGTTAACTGAAAATAGTTTAAATAATATAGATTTAAGCAATACGATTAATTTAGAAAATTTATATTGTCAAAATAATCAGTTAGGTGATATAAACTTAACAGGTTTGTCTAATTTGAAAAATTTAAATGTAGATTATAATAAATTGACAACACTTGATATTAGAGGGTTAAGTTTTTTAAATTCAGTTAATTGTAAATTTAATACAATTTCTAATTTTCTTTCTGATAAGAACAATCAATTTACTTATTTCTATGCAAATGATAATTTAATTGAATATTTAGATTTAAGTACAAATAAAAAGATTTATACCTTGTCTATAGACAACAACAAATTGAAAAATCTAAATTTAAAAAACGGAAAAATTGAAGGGGACTTAGGGTTTGAAAATAATCCAGATCTTCAATTTATTTGTGCAGATGAAGAGCAACTTGAAACGATTAATGGTAAAATTAGCCAATATGGATATTCAAATTGTCACGTTAATTCCTATTGTACTTTCAGACCTGGAGGCGATTTTTATACGGTTAGTGGAGTAAATAGATTTGATGCTGATTCCAATGGTTGTGATTTACAGGATGGATTAATATCGAATGTAAAATACAAAATTACCAAAGGTTCAACTGAAGGATATTTTGTGTCAAACAATTCTGGAAATTATAGAATTGATTTACAGGCAGGGACTTACAATGTAAAACCTGAAATTGAAAACAATAATTATTTTACAATTTCTCCTTCTGAATTAAATTTTAGTTTCAACCAAAACTCCACTCCATTCACTCAAGATTTTTGTATTACTCCTAATGGAATTCATTCAGACGTGGAAATTTTTGTTTTGTCTGCTGATGATGCAAGACCAGGTTTTGATGCAAACTATAAAATAGTTTACAAAAACAAAGGAAACCAAGTTGAGAACGGAAGTGTTAATTTAACTTTTGATGATTCAAAAATGGACTTTGTTTCAGCTAATACAGCTCCAGCTCAATCAACAGGATCTTTGATTTGGAATTATACAAATCTTCAACCTTTTGAAACCAGAATAATTGATGTTGTATTGAATATCAATTCTCCTATGGAAAGTCCAGCAGTGAATGGTGGAGATGTTTTAAGCTATACGGCAATTATAACTTCTTGGAATATTGATGAGTTGCCTAATGATAATTCGTTTATCTTAAATCAAACTGTGGTAAATTCATTTGATCCTAATGATATCACTTGTTTGGAGGGAGCTTCGGTATCAACTTCAAAAGTTGGAGATTATATGCATTACATGATTCGTTTTGAAAATACAGGTTCGGCTAACGCAACTAATATTGTGGTAAAAGATTTGGTTGATATTGCTAAATATGATGTGAATTCCATTATTCCAATCAATGGCAGTCACGATTTTTATACCCGTATCAACGGTGATAAAGTTGAATTTATTTTTGAAAACATTAATCTTCCTTTTGCTGATGCGACAAATGACGGTTACGTTTCTTTTAAAATTAAAACGAAATCAACGTTAGTGGCTGGAGATACGTTTTCTAAAAATGCCAATATTTATTTTGATTATAATTTCCCAATCGTTACAAATACTGCTACAACAACTATTGCAGCGTTGTCTAATCAGGATTTTGAATTCAAAAACTATTTTACATTGTATCCAAATCCAGTTAACAATAGCTTGACTATTGAAACTAAAGATGCTATTGAGGTTAGTTCAATAAATATCTACAATACATTAGGACAAATGGTTTTAGTGGTTCCAAATGCTCAAAATGTAAAAACGGTTGATGTTTCCAGTCTGACTTCAGGAAATTACTTTATCAAAATAAATTCTGATAAAGGAACTTCAAATACGAAGTTTGTCAAAAATTAAAAAGATTAGTAAAATAAAAACAAAAAACCAGTGAAGTATTTTCACTGGTTTTTTGTTTTAAGAGTTAAGCATTATTTTCCGCTTGTCAACAACCCATTGGAGTTTCAATAATTATTAATTTCGTTACAGTTTCCCCTTTGTTTTTGTCTTGTCCTGTTATTCTTAGGAAATAACGGCTTATACTTACCCCGCTTGGATATTCGGTTGGTATTTTTACTTTGTCCAAAAGATTGAACCACTCTTCGCCACACTGTTCTTTAACTTTTTGTTTTAAGTCTTCAATTGAAATTTCGGGGAACTTTTCATAATCCTTCTCTGAATATTTATTACAGATAAATTGCCCTTTTTTGTTTGTTTGCAATGATTTCCAATCTGAGTAAAAATGTTTCCAGTCTGTCAAATCACAATGCGGACCTTCGTTCATAATCGTTACACTTGTTTCATAACACTGTTCAATTTTCAAACCTTCAAGCTGATTGCTCTAAATAGTGATAAGTTGGTTTTCAATTGTCTCTCCAGGCTCAGTATAAATTTCAACTGTGTCTTTTTGAATTTGACTCATTTTCTTTTCCATATCATCAATGATTAAACTATTGATGGAAACAGAAAATTCATTAAATTTTAGGGTAGTTATTGAGTCAGTTTCTTCTTCATCTGTAAATGTCGATGTGCTGTCTGGTTTGTTGGAAATACCTGCTGTTTCAATAATAACACTGTCTTTTTGGATTGTTTCAGGTTTATTTTCTGATGAATTATAGCAAGAACAAAGTGTGGTAATAATCAGGAAGATAATTATATTTCGTAAAGTAGTCATGATATTGGTGTTAACTATTGCATCTGTGAATATGCTATAAAAGCAATTGAAATCAAGGAAAGTAATAGACCTATATAATTTAGTTTAGCCAGTTTTTCTTTGAAGTAAAAAATACCAATTAAACTTCCTAATAAAATCACCCCCATATTCATACCTATAAATACGGTGGAGGGATTTGAAGATAAGACTTGGTGTGCTTTGATGTAAAAATAAATGTTACTAAAATTCAGCAGTCCCATACCGGCTCCCCAATATAAATTTTGAATGGAAACAGTTTCTTTTTGTTGCCGAATTTGCGAAAAAGCTATGGTTGTGGCCACAAAAAAAGCACCAATGAATACTAATAATAAAACTTCTGTAAAGTTGAGTTCACCTATGGTGGCTACTTTTTTAAATAATATGTCTATAAAACCAAAACCCAATAATACCAAAGGAAGAAAATACCAGTTTTTATTTTCTATTTCCTTATTCTGTTTGCGGTAAAAAGTCAAGAAGATGGCAATAAATGCTATCGATAAACCAATATTTTTATAAGTATTGAAATGTTCTTTGGCTATAAAAAATGAAAAGCAGATAGAAATAAAAAGCGACAGTCTTTGTGCAATATCAGTCTTTACAATTCCTGAATATTTGATGGCTTTAGCCTGAAATACAAAAACTACAGGAAGCAGAATAATTAAACTGATTATGATTGTTCCTGTCTGAATACCAAAGTCGGTTTTTAATTCAGGCTTGTAAAAAAGAAGTAGGGCGCTTAATGCAAACACATAGTTCCAGGCTATGATCTGATAAATACTTAAAGCTGATTTTCGGGCAATCTTAAGCAATACGCCCACAAATACACTGCAAATAATGCTGATAAGAATAAAATGCATAATAGGAAATTTATTCAAAAATAAGAAAACCTAACAGAAGAATTCCATTAGGTTTATTGTTATTGTAATTAAAGAAAATACAATCGTTTACTTTTTCTTTGCAATTATTTGAAATGCTTCAGCAGTATGGCCATTCATGGTTTTAACTTCAATATTATTTTCTTCAATAATGTCAAACGAAGCTAACAGTTCTTGGATCCATTCACGGGTATGATGTCTGAATGTAGCTCCTTCAGCCAGTGAAAATGTACCATAATTATTTTCGTCCCCATTGAAATATTCGTACCTGTTCATTTCCTGAGAGTCACTTTGTAAATAATAATCACTGATATAAATTATGCCATCTTTATTCAATTGATTGCTCAACAAACTGATTAAGTTTTTCTGGCCTTCATTACTTGGAATACAAGTTAATACAGCAAATAATATTACTGCATCGAATAAGTTGGGTAGATTGCTTATTTCAGTTGGTGAAGCAATAGCCTGAAGGTTTAAATTATTTTCATTTTTGCCTCTTAATACTAATTCATCAGAAGTGTCGATACCGATTACATTGTTATAACCTTTTTTATTTAACTCTTTTACAATCCGACCATAGCCGCAACCATAGTCTAATATCTTATTTGAAGGAGAAAAATAGTTTTGCAGTAAATCCCAATTCAAAGGATGTGTAAATGTTTTTGTGGAAGCTACTTTGTTCCAATAGTCTTTTTGATTGTCTAAGGCCTGCATTTTTGTTGTCTGTTTAGTGTGTTGTTTTTATTTAGTTGTTTTAAAGGTTTTTATTAATTTTAATTGGATAGTATTTCTTCCAGTTGATCCAGGCAAGCTGAAAATCCTTGTTTGAAACCCATTTCAATCATTTTTTCCATACGTGTCAGGGATTCATTTTTGATGATGATGCTCACTTTTGTTATCCCGTTCTGTTCACTGAAATTCAAATCCCAGTTTGAACCTGGTAGTTCAGGGTTTTCATCTTTGTCTGCAAAAGTATTAAACATTTTGAAATTGGTTCTCGGACTAATTGAAGTATATTTTTGGATTGACCATCTTTCCTGACCATCCGGACTAACCATAGCGTAAAATCTTTTGCCTTCCACTACAAAATTCATGTATTTTGTTTTTGAAACCCATGGCTTTGGCGCCCACCATTGATCCAGGATTTCAGGTTTTGTCCATGCATCCCATACTAATTCTAAAGCAGCATTAAATTCTCTTGTAATGTTTACAGTAAGACTTTCTTTGTTTACTGTAAATTCAAATCCTAAATTATTCATGTTGTTTGTTTTTTAATTGTTCTAAAATAGTGTCTAATTCATTAAATCTTGCTTCCCAAAGTTGTTTGAAAGGAGCAAGCCAATCAGCTATTTCTTTCAGTTTTACCGGATTTAATTCGTAAAAAATTTCTCTCCCATCAGGTCTTGGTTTGACTAATTCACATTCGGTTAATATTTTGATATGTTTTGAAACTGCCTGTCTTGTTGTATTAAAATGTTCAGCCAAGGCATTTGGTGTCATGGCATGCAGTATCAAAAGCGATACGATGGCTCTTCGTGATGGATCGGCTATGGCTTGAAAAGGATCACGTCTCATTATGCAACTATTTGGTTGCAAATATAGATAAAATTATTTAAATATCTAAAGTGTTGATTGTTAATGTTTTTCGGGTGTTATTGCGCAGTGTTATTATTGCTCTATGAAGCAGGTAAATTCTTTATCAAATTTTGTGGGAATAAACTCGGTGATGTCATAATCTGCAATTTGATTTTGATAGAAAGGATCTTGTTTGATGATTTCTTCTAATGTCTCACGATTACTATCACGGACAAGAATTATTCCACCTGTCCTTGGGTTTTTCCGACCTGAAAAAATAAATTTCTTTTCGGAATAATAAGTATCAAGAAATTGAATATGAGCCTCAATAAATTTTTCTACTTGACTTATATCTTTCTTATACGTTAGCGAAACTATGAACATTATATTTTTTTATTATAGATAGTTTTAACTTCTTAAAATTTTCTCCATGGCCTTTCCTTTAGCCAGTTCGTCAATGAGTTTGTCCAAATAACGAATTTGCTGCATCAATTTATCTTCAATTTCTTCCACCTGGTAGCCGCAGATTACTCCTGTAATTTTAGTAACATTTGGGTTGATTTGCGGTGCCTGACCAAAAAAATCTTCAAAGTTTACTTTAGTATCAATGATTTGTTTCAATTCTTCTGTATTGTAACCTGTTAACCAAGAAATAATAGTATCAACTTCTTCTTTAGTTCGGTTTTTTTTCTCCGCCTTTGCGATGTAATGCGGATACACACTTGAAAAAGACATCTTGAAAATACGTTCGTTTTGCATTTTAATTTCCGTTTATATCAAAAATAAATATTTTTTACAAAATTACTACGACTGTCTTCTGGTTTGTGTTGTATGAATTTGAGCTATTTTCAGTTCATAAAGAGCCAATGTAAAAATAACAGCTATTTCAATACTGAAATAACTTATACCCAATAAACTTAATTGCTTAAAAAAGATGAATAAGATACAGAGTGTTACTAAACAATAGAGTATGTTGGCAACTGCAATAATTTTTAAAAACAAAGGCCATTTAGTATTGGAAAAATAATAACTTAGGAATGAATAAACTGAAAAAAGGATAGGTATAGGGACGAGTAATTGAATTATTTCTTTATTAATTCCAAAAAACTGTTCATATTGACCAATTGCCACTAAAAATAAAACGGAACTTAAGGCTCCTAGACTATCAAGCAGTAAAAGTTTTTGTTTCATTCAATATTAGTTTTAAAATTTTACTGCAAGATACACAATGTTTATATAGGGTGTTTTTCTTCTGTTCAAAACAGGAAAATTCCTCATAAATTTTGATGGAGCATGTTTAAATTTGATTTTAATTGATAGCGCAAGCTTAAAATCAAAGAACAGATATAAACTAAAAAAAATTGTATGGAAACATTATTTTTTGGAGCGGCAGGTTGGTGCGGAACAAAATACCCAGGCTGGAGGAATGACTTTCAAGAGCCAAACCCGATACCGTGGAGGCTTTTTGTGGTTTTATCAATAATTGGAGCAATTGTTGGAACAGTGGGAGGTCTGGCATTTAACAACGCAGTAGGAGAAGAGTCATTATTTGCAGGGCAAGAGATGATAGCCTCAGGACTGTTCAGTTTTGCCTCTTCAAATATTATTACGGGTTTCGTTTCAAATATGATTCAAAGAAGTCAGTTGGGTTAATAAAAAAGTCCTTTCGTTAATTTTGAAAGGACCTTTGTGACTTTTATTACAACTTATGTGTCAACAGTCCTTTTGTCTGTTTTTAGATTATTTTTTATTCTTAGAGAGAGTGAATTGTACAGTTGGAAATCAAATAGTTATTTGTGTTCAGTATTTGCTGAAATAATTTTATTTCTTCAATTTATTTTCAATGAATGACAGAAATTCCGCTTGTTGGTCTACAAACAAATAATGTGAACAATTGTCAATGGTATAAAAATTTTTCCTGCCTGTAATCTTTTGTAAATCGGCTAATTGCTTTTTAGAAAAAATATTGTCATCTTTACCATATACGGCAAAAATAGCAATGCCTTTCTTTTTAATTTCATATAATTGAGGCTTTATATTTAAGTTGTTATGATTTTCGTTTTTATAGAATTTTAAAGGGGATTGGTAATTGCGAAAGCTAGTTTTGTAAAATTCACTCTTTTGATATTCCTGCCTTAATACTTCACTTTTACTGGTAGGATAAGGCATTTTGAAATAATTGAGTTCATCTGCAGTTTCATAGCATCGTTTTCTGTATTCCGCAGTGTTTTTTTCTAAAGTTTCAATGTTTAAAATTTGACTTGTTTTAACTGTGTCATTTCTGAACTTCTTTTTTGCCTGTTTTAAAATATGATTATAAGTTTCCTGCTGGGAAAATAATGCCCCGGCTAATACTAATGTACTTACTTTTTCAGGATACTTATTTGTAAATAATGATGCTACAATACCACCGAAACTATGTCCTAAAACTACAGCTTTTTCAATGTTGTAAGTTTTATATATATGTAGTAGATCTTTGAAACTTTCTTCAAATGTCATTGCTGCATTTTCATCTGTTGAGCGTCCTTCTCCACGTCTGTCATACACAATGACGTAAAAACCAGTATCAGCTAATTTTTGAGCAGTTGTCCCTTCAAATAAGTTCGAGTTTCCACTTGGACCTCCATGAATAAAAACGATAGAAGGGTTGTTTTTGTTTCCATAATCTTTTGAATAGAGATGCTGTCCTAAAGTTATCTGATAAAAGAAAACTAAAATTAGTGGTAGTAGTATTTGTTTCATTTTTTGTATTTGCAATGTAGTGGCTGATAGTTGCCAAGGTTTCCATTTTTTTAATGGATTTTCAGAGTTTTTTTGTTTGGTTTTAGTTTGTTGAATTAATTTGTTTCGCTTAATTTTTCTATTGTGTTCACCACTTCATTTATTCCACCCAATTTCTCATTTGGTATAAACATCCCGTTGGCAAGTAAAATAACCGTCAGGCCAGTCTCAGGAAATTTTCTAAATGCTGTTGCAACACCTCCCGAAAATCCGTAGGACAATTTCCCGTTTATTTTGATCAAATCCAATCCGTAGGAAAAATTTCTTTGTACTTTATAATCAAATGGTTTCAGTAATTGTTTCTTTGTGGTTTCTGTTATAAAAGAGCCTTCATCAAACTTTTTATTCCATTCAATAAAATTGTCCAGTGTAAGGTTTAATGCCGATGCTCCGTACATATATTGAGGAAAATTCCAATTGCGTTTTAGAACTGAATTTTCAGTGTTTACATAACCATAACTTAAATTCTTTACTACTTTTAAACTGCTTCCTTCAAATAATACATCGTTTTTTGCTAATGGAAATTGAGTTTCTATTATATAACTGGGAAAGGTTTTGCCAACTGTTTTTTCTACAATACGTTTCAAAAGCCAAAAATTGGTTTGATTATAATCAAACTGATTTCCAGGAATGAATTTTATTGGATCGTTATAAACTTTGTTTTTGGCAATTTCTTCCTGATTTTCAGTTTCGTATGCCACAATATCCGGAAGACCGGAAGAATGTGTCAATAGGTTTTCGATTTTTATATTTTTCCAGCCCCCGGGCAAATCATTTATATGGAGAGAAATGGAATCATCCAATTTTAATTTTTTTTGTTCTATCAGTTGATAAACTGCCAAAACCGAAAAAATTTTTGTTGTTGAAAATAATGGGAACAACGTTTTATCAGTCACCGGAACAGCATTTTCTATATTTGCAGTTCCATAATTCATTTTATGAATTATTTCTCCGTTTTTTATTACGGCCACTGCCAAACCCGGAATTTTATACTGCTTTTGAACCTCTGAGATGTATTCACTTATCTTCGGAATGTCTTTATTTTTCTCTTGTCCGTTACAACTTAAGCAAAATAATATAATTGAAATTACTGATAAGATTTTGAAGTTTTTTGCCATTTATTTGTAATGATAAGCATATTATGAGTGTTAAAAATCACACATTTTAATAACAAAAATAGTGATTAAACTTCGTTAGGGAATAATAAAGCACACATATTTAACAATGTAAATCGCACAAGGTGAATTCAAAATTTCAATATAAAATTTTTGAGTTTCAGTCAAAGAATGCCAAATGATGTTATCCTACCTGTTTTTTTTATTTAAAACAAGACTATTCTTCTGTGTTAATATTTGTTTCTATTTTTTTATTATTCCGACTCCATTCACTCCAGGAACCAACATATAATTTCGGAATTGAAAAACCGGCATACGCTAAAGCAAGTAAGCTGTGACATGCAGTAACGCCTGAGCCACAATGAAATATAATGTTTTCAGGAGCAATATCTTTCAGTTGATCTTTGTATTTTGTCCTTAAAACCTCCGGACTTAAAAACAATCCGTTTGCATCGAGATTTTCTGTAAAAGGAATATTGACCGCACCGGGAATATGACCCGCAATTAAATCGATAGGTTCTGTTTTTCCATCATAACGGTCTTTATCCCTTACATCTACTACCAAATAGTCTGGATTTTGAGTAACCTTTTCAACTTCATTGATGTCAGCAAGCGGTAATTTCCAGTTGGTAACTGGGTAGGGAGTGGTTATATTTTTAAAAGCCTCTTTTTTTGAACTTAAAGGGAAATTATGTTTTTTTGCCTCATTGAGTCCACCGTTTAAAACCTGAACATTGTCATGACCAACAGCCTTGAGCATCCACCAAAACCTAGCTGCAGCATTGGAACCGTTCTTATCGTCATAAATAATGACATGGCTATTTTCAGTAATTCCTAATTCTGACAGTGTTTCAGCAAAGTCTTCAATTGCCGGCAATGGATGACGCCCGCCGATGGAAACATCGTTTTTAATGGCCGCCAATTGAGTATTTAAGTCAACAAAAAATGCTCCTTCAAGATGTTCAGCCTCGTAATTCGTTTTAGCATCCTTACCATTGCTGACATCAAAAATGATTATTTCGGGATTTTTATGGATTGCTGATAGTTTCTGGATGGTTATGATGGGAGAGGTTTGCATGGTTGATAGGTTTTTTCAGTATTATGATGTAATTAGTGATTACTTTGTTTAAACATAAAACTAGTCTCTCTTTTTTTCTTTGAAAATTTCTTCTAAAAGCTCTTTATGTTTAGTGTATTTATAAAGATTTCTTTCTTTTAATATTGAGCCCAATAGCAAATCATTTTTTTCTTTTTCAGATCTGTTTTCCTTGTTTAAGCATAAGAGATGATATAAGAGAGTTTCATAGTATTTATCTAAAAAATAGCTTTTGTAACTCTGCAATCCCTTGTCTCTGATTATATTTATTTCAAAATCATTAAAATAGAAGTCAGTGTATTGATAATAAAGACTTCCGTTGAATTTTGGATATTTTTGGATAGTATAAAAAGCTTTTTGAGTATTGGCAGGCTTCACAACGTTCATATAGCCCCAAATTGTTACCCCGCAAAGATTCATACAGCGTAGAAAAAAGATTCCTTTTTCTGTATCGTCCTTCAGATTAAAATCTTTAATGTTGAAGTCACTATTTGAAAAATCAAATGGCTGGTTTTTATTTCCTACTGCTGTAAATAGCATATCATAATAATTGTCAACTAATTCATAAACTGATATTTCTTTTGTCATTAAACTGTCAATTAATAAATTATTATCAATATGATTTTCTTCTCGAAGATTTAAATTTATCTGTCTGATTATAAAAATTTGCTTTAAAGCATTGTTATCAGGTCTTGAAAGAAATGGTTCAGAAAGTAATTTGTTTTTAGTTGAAATTGTTTGTGTTATGAAATCATTTGTAACTTTTAAATCTTCAGCAACATTTAATTTTAAGTCCTTCAAAATGTTTTTTGTTGGTTCATTTCGAAACATGAAGTCATTGTAAATTTTTGCCAGTTCAATAAATTTTTCATTGTTATTTGTTTGCCCAAATGACATTTGAAACAAAAAGAAGCTTAAAAGGGTTAAAATTGTTTTTTTCATTTGTTAAAGATTACATATTCTTTTTATCCTTGTGTTACAGAGATTTTTTATATTGATTCTTACAAATATACCTAGAAAAATGAGAAAAAACTTAAGTTTTATGAGTTAGAAAATGGTTAGGGTTTCAATCATCAATATTTTTCAGATTGTATTTAACGCTTTTATATTCCAATTCGCCATATGTAAAATCCTCTTCGGGTTTTTGATAAACGAGTTTTGCTTTGCCGGGTAAAAAATAACCGTTTATCATTCGGTAATCTTCTACTGGCGTTGCCCATGGATAATTTTTGTATTGCTTTCCATCGGTTTCAAACCGGTCATTGCTTATAAAATTTAACAATTGCCCTTTTTTGTTGAAATAGAGAACGGCACTAATTTTGATTTTTCCATTTTTATAAATCCCTTTTGCCGTTGTGTCATTTATAACTTTCCAAGTAATTTTTCTGTCAATCAAAGTTGCAGGTGCAATACAACACATATCGTTGAAAAAAGTTACGGTTTCAGCTTGATTTAATTTTATGCCTTTCGCATCAATTATCTTCAGCCAATTCAGAATTTTGACCTCAAAAGTTGCTTTTTCGTTTTGATATAAATGTAGTCCAGTTGCCGGTAGTTTCATTTTTTGGGCTTCCATAAAAAAGCAGCGTGATGGTTTTTGAAAAAAATTATATTGTACAGATTGTAATTCCATGTATTCATCATTGGGTTTGCCACGCATGCGACCAAAAAATTCAGCTTTAAAATTCTTAACTTTTGGTTGCCCAACCGATTTGGTATAATGAAGGTATTTTTGAATAATGGAAGGTAAATGTACAATGTCCGGTTCGGTTAAAATATCAGTTACAAGCTCATTATTGTTTGAGAAATCATTTTTTACTTTGGCAGTAAATTCATTTTTTATCAAATATGAACCAAAATCAACAAAAGAAACTGAAAAAATAATGATGTTGAGCAATGTTCCTAATTTGGCATCTTTCCAAAATATCAAGATGAGAATTTGGGAAATTACTACAGCTATAAATCCAATAAACCAATTGTATTTGAAATTTGCAAAATAGGAACAGCCGTGAGCTAAAAAAAGTATTGTGGCAATAAGCCAGGCAATACCCATCGGTCTAGATATGGAAAGAGTGAAATTCTTTATTTCTTTAAGCTCAAAAGCTTTTATAAATCCTAGTAAATGGATTAATCCGTGAAGAAAGACGATTATTATAAAAGCTGTTTTCATTGTTTATTTCTACTTCTTAATCACCCCATTTTTCAAAAACATTTTTGTTCCATAAGTTTAATGCATAGTCTTTGAAAACTTTTGGACCTTTTTCAAAAACTGTATCAAATATATATTTACCACCTTCAAATGTTTCTTTTCCATTATCATCGACACCTATCTGAACTTTGTTTTCTCCTCGCATAGCATATTTTTGTTTTCCTTCATACATAATGATTTTCATATTGGAAGGACTAACATCTCCATGGCATACAGTTTTGTACATCAACCAAATTTCTGCAATTCCATTTTTGTCCAGATCAGTAACATTAAATGTGTTTTTTACAAATGAAGCACCTATATCTACAGGGCAATCAGTAATATAATCGTACACTTTCCAGGTTTGGACTACTTGATTATTTTTTACTAAAAAATGATAGCCAAATAATTCTGCATCACCGCTTTCATCATATTCGTGTTTAAATTTTTCGTTTCGGTGAATTCCTGTTTCTGTTGTTATTGCAATATTGTCTCCTGATTTATCTTTCCAGCGAACAGCATTTTTTACGAACCCCTCATATTGAAGTGATTTTGGAAATTGTGAAGAATCGATTTCAATTATTTGTAAAGTTTCATTCTTATGTTCATTCGATTCTTCCTTTTCAGAATGTATTAAAAGCTGTTTAGGTTCTTGTTTACAACTAATTAGTGTTACGTATAAGATAGTTGAAATTTGTAATAGTTTTTTCATTCTAAGTTTCTTTTTTAGTCTTGTTGTAATCTAATTGAAGATTGTGTTTGTTGAATAAATTTAGCCTAAAGTTTATAAACAATGAAGTAAAATTGCAAAACGTTGGTTTTCTTCAGAAAAACCAACGTTTTTAATGTAATATAAGCTTTTCAATATGTTTTTTTAATCATCTATTCCTTTGCCATCCAGAATATTTTGATAGTATTTTTCAATTCTGGTCTCTCTGGTTTTGGATTGTTTGGCTTGATTGAAATAGAATAAATACCCTTTTTGTCTTCCAGGTGTCAGAGAATAAAACGCTTTGTTGAGTTCCTGATCTTCTTCTAAAGCTTTTTGAAACTCTTCGGGAACTGGATAGTCTGAAACTGATTTCAAAACAACTTTTTTTCCGTCTTTTTCTAATTTGATAGCTTCCTGCAGGTATTCTTCAATGATTGTTCTTTGAGCAATGATTTGTTCGGCATTAGTAAATCGTAGTTGCCTGCCTGATTGCACATTTTCTGTTTGCTGTATCAAAATTTGATTTGAGTCTTTTAATAACGCTCCTTTGTGGAACAACAACGCACAATATTCTTTAAATCCGTGAATGAGGACAACATTTTTTTCCTGATAAGTATAACAAGGGTGCATCCATTTATAGTCTTCCTCTAATAATGTGCTTTCTAGAATAATTTCTCTCAATAAATTATATTCTTCATTCCATTTTTTGGATCCTTCAAAAAATCTATCTGCTTGAGTGCTCATGATCTTATGATTTTATGAAAGCTAATTTTCGGTCTGCAGGTCTTAAATACCAGGAAAATATTGCTAATCCAGCGATGACCATAGGTACTATTATGTGAAACAATGAATCATTTACGGCTATGTGTGAAATAGAAGCTCCTGTCATTGCAAAAAATATTCCGGCATAAGCCCATTCTTTGATTAAAGGTAGTTTAGGCAAAAGTATTGCAATAATTGCCATTACTTTCCAAAAACCGATTACTGAAATAAAATAAGTTGGGTAGCCTAGTGGTTCAAATCCGGCTACAACTTCTTTTACTTGAAATAGTTGTCCAATGCCCCCAAGCATGCAAAAACATAGTATGCTAGTTATAACCCAATATCCGATATTCTTTTTCTTTTCCATTTTAATTTAGTTTTTGATTGTTAATTTGATTTAGTTTAGTTTTTGATTGTTAAAATGTCTTGTAATTTGTCGTGAGCCATATTTAGGCCTTGTGTAAATGGCAACTTTAATTGTTCTGCACGATGCTTTTCCGACTTATAAATGATTTGTATGGTTAGTTTACTTGTGTCGTTAGTTAGTTTTTCAAAATCCAGGAATTCAAGCTGCACACCTATTGGCATATTTTCCATTTCAAATGTTCTGATGATTTTTTGATCTGGGATAAGTTGATGGATAGTTCCATTTGCTTTGAATACTACATTACCATTATGTGAGGTTTCAAAACGGTAACTCCCGTGATTCTTGTTTTCCATATGAAGTACTTTAGTACCCATCCATTGCCCAACAAGTTCCGGTTCTGTATATGCTTTGTAAAGTAATTTTACCGGTAAATTGAATTCACGGGTTATCACTAATTCCTGTTTGCCTTCTTCGGCAGTAATTTTTGTTTTTTGTTCCATAGGTTTTAGGTTTGTTTATTTATTTGGTTTGTAATTTTGCATTAGAGTCTCTAATTTGTTGAATCTGTCTTCCCACATTTGTCGGAATGGCTCTATAAAGTCGGCTACTTCTTTCATCTTTTCTGGATTTATCTGATAATGAATTTCCCTGCCTTGTTGTTCCTGTTTGAGTAAATCACATTCGGTTAGTATTTGCAAATGCTTTGAAACGGTTGGTCTTGCAGTATCAAAATTTGAAGCAATAGCTCCTGCAGTCATCGTTTGCGTTGTCAACAAAAGAAGGATTGATCTTCTTGTTGGATCTGAAATTGCTTGAAATACATCTCTTCTTAAATTCATCATGTAGTTATTTGACTACAAATATACATGAAGTTATTTAGCTACACAATTTTTTTTGAATTTTTTTTAATTGGTAGGCAGTAAAAAATATTGATAATGAAATGTTTACTATTTGTAAAAGAAGTTTTACCTGAATTAGATGGCTTTCAATTCTTTTAATATTGCTATAGTGATTTCTTTTCTTGCTTTTGAAAAATCAGGATTGCTGTCATTTATATTTTTTGTAATCCGTGTTGCAAAGAAGTATATATTATCATTTGTTTGTAAGTAACCAACATACCAGCCTATGTCGATGCCATTCTTTTTTGTCCAACCTGACTTATCTCTGATTGTGTAATTTTCAGCATTTTCAGAAATCATTATTTCTTTTACTTTATCTAAGGTTGTTTTAGAAAAAGGCAAATCGTTTTTATATAATTTTATTAGAAATTCAATTTGATTTCCTGGGCTAATTCCGAAATTACCATAGTTCCAAAAATCAACTCCCTTTTCAGTGAGTTCGTTATTTCCATACCCACATTTTTTCAGGTATTTTTTATATTTTTTTCGGCCGATTTTTTTTGCCACTTCAACATAAAACCAAATGGTTGAATTTTTATAGGCAGTTTTTAAGTCAGTATCTTTATTCCAACTTTCGATTTTTGTTCCAAAAAAAGTTTTATCCGCACCGTCCCATTTAATGAGTTGGCTTTCATCAGCTACAACTTTATTTTCCAAAGCAATTAAGGAATTGAGTATTTTGAAAGTAGAGGCCGGTAATGTTTCTCTTTCTGTATCCAGACTGTCGGTGTAAAACCATCTTTTATTTTTTAAGTCATAAACCGTAGTGCTTCCTTTTAATGAAAATGAATCAAAGAGCTTTTGAAAATCTGTCTGTCCAAAAGCATTTGTAAAAGTAAATGCCAATAATACTATAAGAATGTTTCTCATTTTGAGTGTTTTTATAACGATTATAACGTCCTGTCGCTTCATGAATGCTTGGTAATCTATTTTCAGACTGTTTCATTCAGACTTAAATCAAAAATACAAAAAGCTCGTCCGATTAAACACCCAAGTCACAATTTCTTAAAACCGCCTTAAGTTTACATTTTCTAAATTTATATATAAAAAGGAAAGAACAAAAGAGAGGAGTAAGGTTATAGATAACCGCAGGAACTATAGACTATGCTGACAGAGTAAAAAACTACTATTAATAGCGTATGAAATAAAATTTAGAAACAGGCTTTTGCCATTGTAAAATCGGGATTGCTATACAATGAAAATCATAGAAGTAAGCTACAGATAACTAATTAAAAAAATTGGTTTTTTATTTGCTTTTAAGCAGAGTTCTTTGTTAGCTGTAGCCTTTTTCATAAGTTTTCTTTTATCGACTCCAATAAAATCAAATTCAAAATAATCTTCAAATTTTGTTATCCCATGTGGCTGTTCGTTTCCAATTCTATCAATTGTATCACCATCAAGTGTTATAGTTTCTGCAAATAAATCATCAACAATTAAGATGCAATTTTCATGAAAGTAAAAAAAAAGGAAAGTCTAAAAGCTTGTCAAAGATGTTTCTTTTTAATTTTCTAGTTTTTAAATCAATAATTCCCCATTGATACACAAACCTGAAAAATAATAGGTTAGTATTTTCGATGTGATAAAAATTAAAATCAGTTATTTCGTCAGTGTCTTTATTAAGGAAAAATTTTGCCGATAATTTTAGATTTAGGCTTTTCCTTAAACTTGAAATCAACATACGAAACTTTTAGTTCTGATGAATTTTCACAAGGAATAATAATATTAAAACTTTCAGATTCTAAATTAGTAATACTATTTCTAATTGTTAATTCCATTTGCGAAAAGTTGAGTCAAGGTTACAGCTAACGTGTTTGTATAAGATTAGTTGCGTGGTTTAATCACCTTATTTAGCAAATACAACAGGATAGAAAATCCGTGAAGATTTTGGTAAGTAGGCTTGCACTAGCAATTAATTTTATACGGTGTTACACACAGTTTTAATAATTCTTTTTAAAACATATAACCTATTCCTAGGTGAAATCCATAGAGTTTAGAAGAGCTTAAATAATTTTCTTTATCAAAGACATTTGTGAACCCCTGATTATATTTAATATTAGAAAAAAGGCTATTATTTAGTTTGTATGAGATACCAAATGCTCCGCCAAATTCAAAATTATTTAGAAGTTTACTTTCATAATCAGAGATATTATCATTAACAAGAAAGTTAAAAGAAGGCCCAATTTCTATCGAGAAGTTTTGCAGCAAGTAAATTTTACTCAGAATGGGAAATTGTAAATAATCCAATGAGTATTTTTGAGATTTTGGTTCGCTACCTAGCATTATTACTTTTGCATTTGTTCCTTGATTAGTGTATAAAATTTCAGGTTGAATTGAAAATTTTTTACTCATTGAAAATTCGATTAAACCACCTAGATAGTATCCAGTTTTTGTATTGTTTTCAGCGAAATAGTCAGAAGTTAAGTTGGTTAAGTTAAAACCTCCTTTAATTCCATAATGAATTTTTTTCTGCGCGTTAACATTTGCAGAACATAAGATAATTAAAGTTAAAAAGATTAAATTTTTCACAAGTCAAAAGTTGATTTAATATTTATATTTAAGATGAATATTTATTGAAAAGGTTGAGTTCAAATTTTGGGTAACGTCTCGCGCTATAATCATTTTGGGACTAAATTAAGATTTATTTTTCGGTTAAACACAATTTTTTCAAGTACAAAACCAACTTTAAATTAAGCCAAATACCCAAATCCCACAAAACATTGTGTTAGCAGTAGGCAAAATTTGTCTACAATTGTTCCTCTAATTTCAAAATTTTTTCTTTAATATCATTTTCCGTTAATTCTGTTTTTGTATTAGATTTTAATAGATTTTCAAGGGCTATAATTTGCGCTTTTATTAATGCTTTTTCAGAATTTATTTTTACATCAGCATCAATTCCTATATGCTCCCAATTAGTATTTGTGATTGAATTTTTTTCTATTGAAACTGGTATAAATAAATGATATTTGTTGCCAATAAAAAATGCTTTTACTGGATTTGCAGCACCATATGTTTTATCTCCAATTATTTTTGCAATTTTATTTTGTTGTAAATTATATGCTAATGCTTCAGCAGCGGAAATAGTCTTGTTATTTACCAGGATATATACGGGTTTGTCTAAATACTTTTTACCGTTCACTTTTTTCGCTGTGTAAGATTTTGTAGTTTTATCATTATATCTTGTATAAACCTCATTTAATTTAATTTTATTTTCAAAAAAGTAACTTAAAAAAAGTTCGACCATTTTGCCATCTCCGCCTTGATTGTTTCTTAAATCAATAATTAATGCATTAGTGTTTGAAACAAAACTCATTGTCGCATCAAGAATTTGTTGAGCTGATTGATTTCCTTCAGGAAATCCAGTATATTCGATATACCCAATATTTCCATCTAATCGTATCACTTTTTCAAAACCATAATTCCATTGTTTATTAATAGCATCATATTTTTTTAGCATTTCCTTTTCATTGACTGTTTTTTTTTCTTCTTCTTGATTTGGACGGTATAATACATTGAAATGTAAATCATTTCCGTTTTTTGTTAAATAGTTGGAAAGCGATTTTGCAAATTCTGCATCAGTAAGATTGTCAAAAGTTTTAAGTGTTATTTCTGATTTTAATTTTTCAGAAAGTTGATTGGCAACATCTTCAAAAATGTAATATTCATTAATTTTATCTGCTATTTCCAATATTTGTTTATTTCGTTCTGTAAAATCTTGTGCATTTGCTTTTGAGTGGAAGCAGATTATAACGCAGATTAATAATAGATTAAATACTTTTTTCATTTTTTTAGATTTTACAATTACTAATTATTTTATTTAAAGTTTTATCGAGTAAATTAATTTCTTCCAATGATAAACCATTTAGTGCCGTTTCTCTATTTAGTATTACAATTGGGTTTATTAATTCTAGAGTTTTTTTTCCTTTTTCGGTTATTTCAAGATTAAATTTCCTTCTATCTTCTTTATGAATAGTTCTATTTATATAATCTTTTTTAACCATTAATTCTATCATTCTCGTGATGGATGCATTGTCTTTAAATATAAGATTTGCCAATTCATTTTGAGAAATTTGGTCATCATGGTTAAGAATTATTAAGACTAGACATTGATCTATTGTAATATCTTTTACAATTTTTGAGATATTCCTCTGTGATACTTTTCTGTACTCCTTAATTGCTTGTTCAATTAAATATAGTACTGTTCCTGTTGGGTTTTTGTTATTCAAATTATTTTTTTGATACAAATATAATTGATATATCAATATAAAATACAAAAAAACTGATTTTTTTGTTTTTAGAGTTTTGCGGATTGCTTTCTGCTAATCCAGTTTGTTTTATAGATGCTTTTTGAGAGTTGTTTAGCAATTTACCAACATGAAGCGCGTCAATACCCGAGGGATAAAAAACGCCAACAAACATACTTCGACAAGCTCAGTACTAGAGTGTTGGTGGTAAGTTTAACTTACAACTTGAAAAAATACCTGCGTTTTGTAGTGAAAAAACCATCCATTACCACCCAAGTTGTATCCTTGAAACAAGGGAAATGCTTTACGTTTATAAAAATCTTTTTTTTATGACCTCAAAAACGCAATTGTAAGACAATCAAATTTTGAAATTGTCACACTAAACTAAAAATAAACCCCCTTTTAAATGGTTTTAAAAGAGGTTTTAGGGTATGCTTTTTTGGAGTTATTTTGAAAAAAGAGGAGTTGTGCTACAGCTACCACTGTTAGCGGTAGGTTTTTTTAGCTTTTATTGATATACGTTCCTTTTTCTCAAGTTTCAGTATTTTCTATTACAAGTCTTCCCATAAAACAGAAAACAATTTTCGTTTTTCCTTTATGCGTATAAATAATTCGGTCTTCAATTTTTGAGATTACCTTTAGCCAACCAATCTCCAATATAATTTCCTTCAGAATATTTCCAATCTTGGTTTTCTATGTAATATGAAGAATTAACGTAAAGCGTTGCTAAAATCAAGATTCCAGCACTTATTGATGATATTTTCAAAACACGTTTTTTCATACTTCTGTTTTTCACGCAAACTTGAGGAAAACTTACCGCTAACTTGTTTATATGCTCAGTTTTTTGCGATTTAGTTGAGCATAGCTAACTGTTTTTGGATAGATATGCTCAACTATTGTTGTGTATTATTTTATTTCTGTTTCGCTACAATTTGTGCAATTTCAACTATGACATCTACTGCTTTTTGCATGCTTTCTACAGGAACGTATTCGTATTTTCCATGGAAGTTGTGTCCCCCTGCAAAAATATTAGGACAAGGTAAGCCCATGTACGATAAACGGGAACCATCTGTTCCGCCACGAATAGGTTTGATGAGTGGTTTGATACCTAAGTTTTTCATCGCTTTTTCGGCAATGTCTACAATATGCATCATGGGTTCGACTTTTTCGCGCATGTTGTAGTATTGGTCTTTTACTTCAATTTCTACAATGTCTTCGCCAAATTGTTTAGCATATTTCGCATTGAATTTATCCGCTATTTTTTGGACTAATTTTTTGCGTTTTTCGAATTTCTTACGATTGTGATCACGAATAATTAATTGTACATTGGTTTCTTCAATACTTCCGTCTAAATGTACTACGTGAAAGAATCCTTGGTAATCTTTAGTACGCTCAGGAACTTCTTTTTTCGGTAATTTGGAAATGTATTTGGTGGCTAAAAGCATTGAATTAATCATTTTTCCTTTAGCATAACCCGGATGTACGCTTTTTCCTTTGAATTTTAATTTAACACCAGCGGCATTAAAGTTTTCGTATTCCAGTTCACCTATCTGACTTCCGTCCATAGTATAAGCCCAGTCACAGCCAAATTTCTCTACATCAAAGAAATCGGCACCACGGCCTATTTCCTCATCAGGAGTAAAACCAACTTTGATTGTTCCGTGTTTAATCTGCGGATTTTTAATCAGGTATTCCATCGCCGTAACGATTTCTGTAATTCCCGCTTTGTCATCAGCACCTAATAAAGTCGTTCCGTCTGTTGTGATTAAAGTCTGTCCTTTGTATAGTAATAAATCTTCAAAGTAGCTTGGTGATAAAACAATGTTTTTTGCTGCATTCAGGATAATGTCACCACCGTCATAATTAGGTACAATCTGAGGTTTTACATTGGCACCTGTAAAATCAGGAGTGGTATCAAAATGCGAAATGAAGCCAATAGTAGGTACTTTTTCTTCAATATTGCTTGGTAAAGTAGCCTGAATATAAGCTTTGTCGTCTATAGTTACATCTTGTAAGCCTATGGCTTTGAGTTCTTCGACTAATTTGTTAGCAAGATCCCATTGTTTTGCAGAGCTGGGAGTGGTGTTTGAATTTGGATCGGCTTCAGTATCTACAGTTACATAACTGATAAAACGGTCTATGATGTGTTGCATAATGTGTATTTTTTAAGAGACACAAATATACAAGCTTATTTGAAATCACAGACTCCAAAAAGCAACTACATCACCCCATTTAAGATAATTTATAAACCAATGAATTTATCCCACTTGTTTAAGAATTTCTCTTTGCGAATGGTTAACATAAGGTTTAAAACGTTCATACCAGTCTTTCCATGCCTCGGCACTCATTTCACGGGCTAAATCGGTTTCAAAATCGGCAAGGGTCTTATAAGGCGACTCAAAAATCAAGCGATAGCCTGGTCCCGTAAAATCGGTAAGGAATTTACCTCCTTCAGGGAGCTTTATCAATCCTTTGGTGATGGCTTCATCTAATAATGCTTTGGCTTCTTTATAACGTCCAAATTGCAAATGAAAAATTTCTCTGACAATGAACATGATCGTAAGGTTTTAATTAAACAAAATGTATCACAAAGGTAATTATAAAACTTTTTTAATTAATTAAAACGTTGAATATCATTTTATTACGGTTGTGTTTTGGATGAGATTTGATATTCGTTGATTTTAATTCTAAATTCTGCGGACTAATCTTTATTTTTGCACAACAACACAACACATTATGTACAAATCACTTATTAGACCCATTCTTTTTGGATTTGATCCAGAGGAAATACATCATTTTTCTTTTTCTTCTATCCGTTTTATTAATAAAATACCAGGAGTTTCGACGTTAATTCGTTCGATGTATCATGTAAATGATCAACGCTTGGAACGTGAAGTTTTTGGCTTAAAATTTAAAAATCCTATTGGTTTAGCTGCTGGTTTTGATAAAGATGCCAAGCTGTATCAAGAATTATCAAATTTTGGTTTTGGTTTTATCGAAATAGGGACCTTAACCCCAAAAGCACAGGAGGGTAATCCTAAAAAACGTTTGTTCCGTTTGTTAGAAGATTCGGCTATTATAAATCGCATGGGGTTCAATAACGGTGGCGTTTTAGAAGCTGTGGAACGTTTAAAAAAGAATAATGGAGTGCTTATTGGTGGAAATATTGGCAAAAATAAAGTGACGCCTAATGAAGAAGCCGTAAAGGATTATGAAATTTGTTTTGAAGCTTTGTATGATTATGTTGATTATTTTGTGGTGAATGTAAGTTCGCCTAATACGCCAGGTTTACGTGAATTACAAGATAAAGAACCATTGACAAAGCTTTTGCTGACTTTGCAAGAGCTAAATGATAAAAAAAGTGTCACCCTGAGCGGAGTCGAAGGGCAAAAACAAAAACCAATTTTATTAAAAATTGCCCCGGATCTGACTGATGACCAACTTTTAGATATTATAGAAATTGTAAAAGATTCTAAAATTGCGGGTGTTATTGCTACGAATACAACTATTTCAAGAGAGGGATTACAATCGGCTAATAAAGTTGAAACAGGAGGATTGTCAGGTAAGCCATTAACAAAACGTTCAACTGAAGTAATTCGTTTTCTTTCTGAAAAGAGTAATAAAGCATTTCCAATTATAGGAGTAGGTGGTATTCATACTGCTGAAGATGCTATCGAAAAGTTGGATGCAGGTGCAAGTTTAGTGCAATTGTATACCGGTTTTATATACGAAGGACCTGCTCTAGTTAAAGCAATTAACAAAAAGATTTTAGAAAAAGCGTAAATAGTTATATTTTTGAACTTATGAACGCCGAAAAAATTAAACTTATCGAATGCCCACGCGATGCAATGCAGGGTATAAAAGATTTTATTCCAACAGATAAAAAAGTACAATACATTCAATCGTTATTGCGTGTAGGCTTTGATACCATTGATTTTGGCAGCTTTGTTTCGGCAAAAGCGATTCCTCAAATGCAGGACACGGCCGAAGTTTTGTCAAAGTTGGATTTGTCTAAAACAGAAAGTAAACTCCTGGCAATAATTGCTAATACACAAGGTGCTGAAAATGCTTCGGTACACCCAGAAATCAATTATTTAGGTTTTCCTTTTTCGATTTCTGAAAATTTTCAAATGCGGAATACGCACAAAACAATTGCAGAATCCTTAATTACGCTTCAGGAAATTTTAAATATTGCAGACAAAAGCAATAAAGAAGTGGTGACATATATTTCTATGGGGTTTGGAAATCCTTACGGTGATCCATGGAATGTTGAAATAGTAGGAGAGTGGGCAGAGAAATTGGCTTCACTGGGTGTTAAAATTTTATCACTTTCTGATACTATCGGCTCTTCAACTCCTGAAGTTATAGAATATTTGTTCTCTAATTTAATTCCAAAATACCCTAACGTTGAGTTTGGGGCGCATCTGCATACTACACCGGACAAATGGCACGAGAAAGTTGATGCCGCTTATAAGGCAGGATGCCGCCGTTTTGATGGGGCAATGCAAGGTTTTGGAGGTTGTCCTATGGCTACAGATAAGCTTACAGGTAATATGCCAACAGAAAAATTACTGTCGTATTTCACTACCCAAAAGGCAGATCATAATTTAAGTGCTATGAGTTTTGAAAGTGCTTATAACGAGGCTTTGAAAATTTTTACGGTGTATCATTAATCTTTTTTTACATTTAAAAGACTGTATTCTGTTTTAGTTTAATGTAGGATTTCTGCTCTTTATTTAGTTTTATTTATAAATAATTGAATATCAAACTCGTGTTTTGTTATTTAAAAATAATCTAAATAAATTTTGAGTTATTTAGAATGAGTCTGTATATTTGCATCAAATTATTTTAATTCAATCTAAATAAAACACTATATGAATTTTAAAAATGCCCTTTTAGCTTCATTGCCTGTTATGGCTATTTTTGTGACTTCTTGTTCAGATGATAACCAACCTGAATTTAATTATACAGTTCCTGAGACCTATACATTTGAAAGAAATGCTGCTACTACTGTAGATTTTGGAGGACAAACCAATAGAATTAAAATGTTGGATGAAATGGGTAATTACATTAAAGATCAGGCAGCTTCTGCTTCTCTTGTGGATGATGCTAAATTGTCAAACATGTATGCTAATGTAAATGCTCCTTTTGCAAATGCTGATTTAAATGCAGCGACTACAAAACAGTTGAAAGATAAGACTGCTGCGTCAAAAGATTTTTTTGGAAATTTTGGTGGTGGCGGTTCTACGGATGAACAAATTAATGTTAGAGCTTTTTTTGAAACACAGTTTGATAATGCAAAAGCAGCAAGTAATGGAGATGCAGCAGCAGCAGGTGTTGCAGGTGTTTATTTAGATGGTTCATCAAAAAGATTGTATGCTGCAAACGGATTGGAGCCACAGCAAATTATGCTTAAAGGACTGATGGGAGCTTGTTTTATGGATCAAATTGTAAATAATTATTTGAGTCTTGCTGTTCTTGATGAAGGAAGTAATAAGAAAAATAATGATGATAAAGTTTTAGATGGTGATAAAAACTACACTAAAATGGAGCATCTTTGGGATGAGGCCTATGGCTATGTTTATGGTGCCGATGTTGCTGGTGCTAGTCCTGTTTATAAATTTTGGAGCAGTTATATTAACCAGGTTGATGCTGATTCTGATTTCGGAACGGTGAAGGAAGATATTAATCTGGCTTTTAGAAAAGGTAGAGCGGCAATTGTAGCTGGTGATTACGTAACCCGAAATGAGCAAATTAAAATTATAAAAAATAAATTAGCTTTAGTGGCTGCGGTAAGAGCGGTTTACTATTTGAAAGAAGGGAAAGCCAAATTGACTGCAGGGGATAATGGTATCAAAGCATTCCATGCTTTATCAGAAGGTTATGGCTTTATTATGAGTTTAAGATATACGAATAAGCCAGGGACTAACAATCCTTTTATATCTAAAGATGATGTTGATGCAATATTGACTGAATTGATGGGTGGAACAAACGGACTTTGGGATTTAGATTACCTGAATAACAATTTAGATGGTTTAGCTTTACAAATAGCAAATAAATTTGGATTTACTGTTGCGCAGGCACAAACTGTAAACTAGATTAATATGATAAAAAGCAGGGAATACTTTCTCTGCTTTTTTGTAACTTTGCAAAAATTTTCAAAAAATGAAAAAAATACTTTTATTAATAGGTCTCTTACTTATAATTATTGCTTGTTCCGGAGGTGAAAGCTCAGATACAACCGGAGATAATTATAATAGAACTAATTTACTGACTAACTGGTCTGATAATATTATTATTCCATCATTTGAAAATTATCAGGCTAAAGCCGGCATTTTAAAATCCAAAGTAGAATCGTTTACAAATGCTCCTACTGTTGATGCACTTACCGAAGTAAGAACAGCATGGTTGGATGCTTATAAAGCTTTTCAACATGTTTCGTTATATGAAATAGGTAAAGCCGAAGAAATCAGTTTTGTGAGTTTCACTAATGTTTATCCTACGAATGCTGTTGAAATTGAGAATAATATTGCTAATGGAGGTTATAATTTAGCTTCATTAACGCAAATTGACAAGCAAGGTTTTCCGGCAGTAGATTATATGATCAACGGACTTGGAGCTGATGACGAGGCTATAACAGCGTTTTATACTACTAATGTAAATGCTGTAAAATACAAACAATATCTGATAGATTTAGTCACTAAATTGAAGGATACTTCAGACCTAATCACAAACGATTGGAAAAATACTTATAGAAATAACTTTATCGCAAGTAATGGAAATTCTGTGACCAGTTCAGTAAATAAGATGGTAAATGTTTTCGTGAAGAATTACGAAAAAAACGTGCGTGCCGGAAAAGTGGGTATTCCTGCCGGAGTTTATTCAAGTGGTACCACTTATTCAAATAAAGTAGAAGCATATTACAAGAATGATATATCGAAATTATTATTAAATGAAGGGATAACTGCAACCCAAAATTTCTTTAATGGTAAGCATTTCGCTTCTTCAACTACAGGTGCAGGTCTTAAAGAATATTTGGATCATCTTAATGTTGTGAAAGATGGTCAAAAACTGAGTGATATTATTAACGCTAAATTTGCTGCAATTTTTACAACTACTGCACAATTAAATGATAGTTTTTCTGAACAGATTTTTTCAGATAATTCTAAAATGATCACTGCATTTGATCAATTGCAATGGAATGTAATATATTTTAAAACAGACATGATGCCTGCTTTAAATATTACTGTTGATTATGTCGATGCTGATGGTGATTAATTATGTTGCTACGTTTTAAAAATTATTTAAATACTACAACCGAATCTGCAACGCTGGCTTTTTTTAGGCTGGCGTTTGGTTTAATGATGTTTTTTAGTGTGATTCGGTTTGCCTCTTTTGGATGGATCGAAAAGTTTTATATTAAACCTCAGTTTCATTTTACATATTATGGTTTTGAATGGATAAAACCCTTAGGCAATTATACTTATTTGTTGTTTGCTGTTTGTGGTTTATCAGCACTTTTGTTAGCTGTAGGATACAAATACAGAATTGCTGCTGTTACTTTTTTTCTGAGTTTTACCTATATAGAACTGATGGATAAAACGACGTATCTGAATCATTATTATTTTATTTCAATAGTAGCTTTTCTGCTTATTTTTCTTCCCGCAAATGCTTCATTTTCGGTTGATGCTTATAAAAATTCTACTCGAAATTATCAGCGTATTCCTGTTTGGTCGGTCGATGCTGTAAAATTAATTTTAGGTGTTGTTTATTTTTATGCCGGATTGGCAAAACTTAATTCAGATTGGTTGATAGAAGCGATGCCTTTAAAGATGTGGCTGCCTATGAATTCAGGAATGCCAATTGTGGGTAGTTTTTTTAATGAAAGCTGGATACATTATGCTTTTAGCTGGTGTGGTGCAGTATATGATTTAACCATACCTTTTCTGTTGCTTTATAAACGAACAAGAATCCTTGGATTTTTCTTAGTCGTTTTTTTTCATGTATTTACCAAAATGCTTTTTCCTATAGGTGTTTTTCCTTATGTGATGATTATCAGTACACTGATTTTCTTTTCTTCGGATTTTCATAAAAAGATACTTTTCTGGATAGGGAATGTATTGAAAATTGATTTCAAAGTCTTTGAAAATGGAAAGGCATTATTATATGAATTCACTTTGAGCCATAAGCTTAAGTTGAGTTTTATTGTTTTGTTTCTCGTTATTCAATTGGCATTTCCTTTTAGATATTTATTGTATCCGGGTGAATTATTTTGGACGGAAGAAGGTTTCCGTTTTTCCTGGAGAGTAATGTTGATGGAAAAATCAGGTTATACCCAGTTTAAAGTGACTGATTCTGTAACGAAACAAACAATTATGGTTGAAAACAGTCAGTTTTTGACACCATTTCAGGAAAAGCAAATGTCTTTTCAACCTGATTTTATTTTAGAATATGCTCATTTTTTAAGAGATTATTATAAAAAAGCCGGCGTAACTGATCCAGAAGTACGCGTGGACAGTTATGTAGCTCTCAACGGACGTTTAAGCCAAAGATATATAAACCCTGATGTCGATTTGGCTAAAGAAAAAGAATCATTCAAACACAAAACGTGGATACTCCCATTTACAGATGAAATTAAAGGATTATAGTTTTTTTGCAGTTTTATTTTTACTGACTTTTAACAGTTTTGCGCAGGTAATTAAAGGTAATGTTGTTTCCTCGGGCGGTTTGCGTCTTGAATATGTTGAAATATTCGACAAAACGACGGGTCTTAAAGTTTTTACTGATAAACAAGGTGAATTTGTAATTCAAATTAATGATAATAGATCTCATGATTTGGTTTTTTATAAAGATGATTATCAGATTTTCGAAAAGTCTTTTGTGTCCGCTGAAAGCAGTTATACAGTAATACTAGAAAAATTAAAAAATCTTTCTGAAGTGGTCATTACAAGACAACGCGAGCGATTTACGGCTATCCGAAAACTGAAAGATATAGAGGAAACCGCTATATATGCAGGAAAAAAAACCGAAGTTGTTCAGGTTAATAAATTGACTGCGAATAAAGCAACAAACAATGCGCGTCAGATTTTTTCACAGGTAGTTGGGTTGACTATCAATGAAAGTAATGACGGTGGTTTGCAGCTTTCCATAGGTGGCCGTGGTTTGGATCCTAATAGAACCTCAAATTTTAATACCCGTCAAAACGATTATGATATCAGTGCCGATGTTTTAGGCTATCCCGAAAGTTATTATGCCACCCCTACGGAAGCTTTGGAAGAAATCCAGATTGTGCGCGGTGCGGCTTCACTGCAATATGGAACACAGTTTGGTGGAATGGTTAATTTTAAACTGAAAAAACCTGTTCAGAAGGAAATGGAAGTAACTACCCGATTTACTGGGGCTACCTATGATTTTTTCTCCAACTTCACGAGTTTGAGCGGTACCAAAGGTAAATTCAGTTATTATTCTTTTTACAATTTTAAAAGAGGTGATGGTTTCCGCCCGAATTCAAATTTTGATGCTAAAACTTTTTTTGCCAATCTGAATTACCAGTTTACACCAAAAACGTCATTGCATTTTGATTATACTTATTTCGATTATCTGGCAAAACAGGCCGGAGGTCTAACGGATTATATGTTTAATCAAGATCCTGCGCAAAGTAACCGTTCCAGAAACTGGTTTGATATTAATTGGAATTTGTTCGCTTTACGTTTTAAGCATAAATTTGAAGATAATGCCGATTTTTCTCTTCAGTTATTTGGATTGAATGCTTCCAGAAAAGCTTTAGGGTATAGGTCCAACCGTGTTTCTAATCAAGATATTCAAGGTACAGAAAGGGATTTGATTATTGGTGAATTTGTGAACTGGGGAGCTGAAGCCAGGTATTTGAAAAAATATGATTTCTTAACTAAAAGCAATGCTTTTCTAATTGGTGCCAAATATTACCAATCAGACAATTCAGGGCTTCAGGGACCGGGAAGTTCAGGTAATGGGCCTGATTTTGAGTTGGCAACTGATGAATTTCCGTTTTATCCAACACAATCCTCGTATAAATTTCCTAATCTGAATATAGCTTTTTTTGGAGAGAATATTTTTAGAGTTTCTGATAAATTTTCTATTACTCCGGGATTCCGTTATGAGATTATAAAAACACAGGCAAACGGAAGCTACAGAAGAATTAACAGGGACTTGGCCGGAAATGTTATTTTGGATGAAACTTATGCTGAAAACAATGTGAAGGAGAGAAATTTTCTTTTGCTGGGGATAGGTTTAAGTTATAAACCGCAAAATGGTATTGAATTTTATGGAAACGTTTCACAAAACTACCGTTCGGTTACGTTTAATGATATCAGAACGGCAAGTGCTGGTCAGGCTATTGACGAGAATATTACGGATGAAAAAGGTTACAGTTCAGATATTGGTGTACGCGGTCGAATAGTAGATGCTGTCGCATTCGATATAAGTGGCTTTGCATTATACTATGATGATAAAATTGGTGAATTTGAAGCTCGAAATCCTGATGGTACAAATACCACAGTGCGTTTACGGGATAATGTGGGAACAGGAATCACTTATGGAGTAGAATCTATTTTGAATTGGAATCTTCAAAGAACATTTTTAAAAGGAAATGAAAACTTAGCATGGGAAGTATTTTCCAATATATCTCTGACAGAATCTAAATATCTTAAGTCAGACCGTCCAAATGTTGAAGGTAACAAAGTGGAATTTGTGCCTTTATGCAATGCTAAAATAGGTATGGGGCTTGGCTATAAAAACTTCCTGACAAGTACGCAATTGACTTATGTTACGTCACAGTTTACAGATGCTTATAACAGACCAACGGATGCTGATGATAACACTTATGGTATTTTCGGAGAAATTCCAGCCTACTATGTGATGGATTTTTCAGCTTCGTATAAATGGAAAAGATTCAAACTGGAAGCCGGAGTTAATAACGTAACGAATAACTGGTATTTTACGCGAAGAGCAACAGGGTATCCGGGGCCTGGAATAATTCCTTCAGAACCAAGGGTGTTTTACACTACTTTGGAATTTGTTTTTTAAAAGAAATTCAGCTTTTGTTTTTTTCTTCATAAAAAGAGAATATTGAAGCAACAGCATTAAAACTCTGAGGCATTTCTTTTACATTCTCCAGTTTGGAATAACGTAAATACATATAAATTATAAGACTGAAGATCAATACTGCTATTTGTTTGGCTATTATATTTGAATTCAGCAGATTGGCTTCATTGTCAAGGCTTATAAAATTGATGCTGTAGAAAACTACCGAGTCAAATAATGCTACGGAGGAGAGAGGAAGGTAGATTTTAAAAAATGACGGAATTTTACTCAATTTAAAATTGACAAACTGATAAATTATTATTAAAACAAAAAAGTCAATAAACATTAGTATTGCACCCACTAAAAATAAAGTGACATCAAAACTGAATATTTCCTTTAAGCTGTCGGTTTGTAATGAATGAGAGTCAATTCCCAGCTGCCTCACTGTTATAGCAGATAAAAAAGCCAGCAATACATTTGAAAATAATAAACCAAAGATAGCAGTTCTTGTTTTTGTAACTCCTTCTGTATGGAATATCAATAAAATACAGCAAAGTGTAGAGGTATACAAAACAGCTGATCCGGGTGAAATTACAATATCCTTGAAAATTTCATTATATACTGTTGTGGTTAAAATTGTTTGTATGAATTGAACGGAACCCAAAAAAATTAAGAGTAATCCTATACCAAAATAATCTTTAAACCGGTGTAAAAGGACAATTGCTATGGAAATTAGTAAAGTTTCTGTTAAAAATAGCGTTAGGGCGTTCATTATTTAGTCTGTAGGTTTTATTAAGTGAGCTAAATTTATTACATTTGCACGCAATTTAATTACAAATTGCAAATGAACGCACACACAACTAAGATTATCGGTGAAGGGCTAACTTATGACGATGTATTGCTCATCCCGAATTACTCTGAAATTCTTCCCAGAGAAGTAAGCATCAAAACGAGATTCTCAAAAAACATTACTTTGAATGTTCCTATTGTATCTGCCGCAATGGATACTGTAACCGAGAGTGCAATGGCTATTGCAATGGCACAGGAAGGAGGGATAGGCGTTTTGCACAAAAATATGTCCATTAAAAAGCAAGCTGCTGAAGTACGTAAAGTAAAACGTGCTGAAAGCGGAATGATAATTGACCCTGTAACTTTACCTTTAACTGCTATAGTTGCTGATGCTAAAAAAGCAATGCAGGAATATGGTATAGGCGGGATTCCTGTAGTTGATGAAAATGGTGTATTGAAAGGTATTGTGACTAATCGTGATTTGCGATTTGAAAAAGACAATCAAAGAGCAATTACTGAAGTAATGACATCGCAAAATCTTGTTACTGCTCCTGAAGGAACAACTTTGGATAAGGCTGAAGAAATTCTGCAGGGAAATAAAATTGAAAAACTTCCGGTAGTTGATGCTGATTATAAATTAATCGGATTAATTACTTTTAGAGATATCACTAAGCTGACTCAAAAGCCTAATGCAAATAAAGATAAATTCGGCCGTTTAAGAGTAGCTGCTGCTTTAGGTGTTACTGCGGATGCTGTAGAAAGGGCAGAAGCTCTTGTAAATGCAGGAGTTGATGCTGTAATTATTGATACTGCACACGGACATACTAAAGGTGTGGTGGATGTGTTGAAACAGGTTAAAGCAAAATTCCCTGAACTTGATGTTGTGGTAGGAAATATCGCAACTCCCGAAGCAGCTTTGTATCTGGCTCAAAACGGTGCCGATGCAGTTAAAGTTGGAATCGGACCTGGTTCGATTTGTACTACCCGCGTGGTTGCCGGTGTTGGATTCCCGCAATTTTCAGCTGTATTGGAAGTAGCTGCCGCTTTAAGAGGAACTGGAGTACCGGTTATTGCTGATGGAGGTATCCGTTATACAGGAGATATTCCTAAAGCTATTGCTGCGGGTGCTGATTGTGTGATGCTGGGTTCATTATTGGCAGGAACAAAAGAATCACCGGGTGAAACCATTATTTTTGAAGGAAGAAAATTCAAATCATATAGAGGAATGGGATCTGTTGAAGCTATGAAAGAAGGCTCAAAAGACCGTTATTTCCAGGATGTTGAAGACGATGTGAAAAAATTAGTTCCGGAAGGAATTGTAGGACGTGTGCCTTATAAAGGGGAGCTGAACGAAAGTATGCTTCAGTTTATAGGCGGTTTAAGAGCCGGAATGGGTTACTGTGGTTCAAAAGATATTGAAACTTTGCAGGCTACAGGCCGTTTTATTAGAATTACGGCTAGTGGAATAGGGGAAAGTCATCCTCATAACGTTACAATTACAAAAGAAGCTCCAAATTATTCCAGATAAATTTTTAAAATGCTAATGGCTGCATTACGTTAAAAAAAGAATGGCTTAATTTAAAGCCATTCTTTTTTATTTTTAAGATTCTTTCTCCGGCGGTTAAATTAACAGTCTGCCATATTTACGGCAACCGCAAGACCTCCTTCAGAAGTTTCTTTGTATTTGTTGTTCATATCCTTGGCAGTCTGCCACATAGTGTTGACTACTTTATCCAGCGGTACTTTCGCATTTTTAGGATCGGTTTCAAGGGCTAATTCGGCTGCGTTTATTGCTTTGATAGCACCCATGGTGTTTCTTTCAATACATGGAATTTGAACCAGACCACCTATTGGATCACAGGTTAATCCCAAATGATGTTCCATAGCAATTTCGGCAGCCATTAAAACCTGCTCAGGAGTGCCGCCCATTACTTCACATAAAGCCCCGGCTGCCATAGCTGATGACACACCAATTTCAGCCTGACATCCTCCCATTGCTGCAGAAATAGTAGCTCCTTTTTTGAAAATAGAGCCAATTTCACCGGCTACCATTAAAAATTGTTTTACATGTTTATCATCAGCATCATGATTTTCAATTACCATATAATACATTAAAACCGCTGGAATTACTCCGGCACTTCCATTTGTTGGAGCAGTAACTACTCTGCCTAAAGATGCGTTTACTTCATTTACAGCTAAGGCAAAACATGAAACCCATTTTAGAATCTGACGGAATTTTACTTCTGTCTTTCTGATGGTTTCCAGCCACTCCTGTGGATTTGAATAATTAGCCAGACCAATTAGGTTTTGATGCATGTCAAAAGCACGGCGGCGTACATTTAAACCGCCAGGTAAAATACCTTCGCTGTGACAGCCTATATACATACATTCCAGCATGGTATGCCAAACACGTAACAATTCGCTGTGAATTTCCTCTTCTGTACGGATAGATTTTTCATTGTCATATACAATTTCAGAAATTTTACGGTTTTCTTTCTGGCAATATTCCAGTAATTCAGAAGCGAGATTGATAGGATATGGAAAAGATTTTTTTACTTCTTCTTTTTGTTTCGCGTTGGTTCTTTCTTCTTTTACAACAAACCCGCCACCTATGGAATAGAATGTGGATTCATATTTGGAGTTCTCATAAAAAGCAGTAAAGGTTAATCCGTTTGCATGAAAGGGGAGAAAGTTTTTATTGAAAATAATGTCTTTTTCAATTTCAAAATCAATTGATAGCTGATTTGCTAAATTTAATTTGTGATTTGTTTTGATGGATTTGATAATTCCGTCAATATCCTTTACAGGAATATATTCAGGATCTTGACCGCTAAGTCCCAGCATTACGGCTAAATCAGTTGCATGTCCAATTCCGGTTAAAGACAATGAACCGTATAAATCAACTTTAACAGAAGTGATTTTTTCAAGAATGTTTTCATCTCTTAATTCGTTTAAAAATCGTTCTGCGGCACGCCAAGGCCCAAGTGTATGGGAACTTGAAGGGCCAACACCAATTTTTAACATGTCAAATACTGAAATACATTCTTCCATAAACTATATCGATTTAGTAGTACAAAGATAGCGTTCATATGCTAACAAAAAAGTTATAAAAATTTAAAAAAATGTACATCAAATAGATTTATGCTCTACTTTTGCCGCAATAAATTTGATTATCGATGATTAAAAATATTAGGACTCAGGAGTATAAGGTTTTAATTTACAGAATTTTACTGGCGTATGTATTTTATTCATTAGCCAGATTGATTTTTACTATATATAATTTCAAGCTTTTAAAAATTGATTCCGTTTTTGAATATTTAAAATTAGCGTATCATGGATTGACATTCGATACAACATCTATATTATATGTAAACGGGTTATTTATCCTTTTGTCTGTTTTGCCTTTTTGGATAAACACAAAAAAAACATACCAGCGGTTTCTGTTCTATGTGTATTTTGCTTTAAACTTTATAGCGTATGCAACAAACTTTATAGATTTTATTTACTATAAATATATTTATTCAAGAACAACAATAGCAGTTATGGATATTGTGCAACATGAGTCTAACAAAGGAAACATGTTTTTCAGATTTATTGTAAGCTACTGGCATGTTTATGTATTGTTTTTTATTCTGGCATTTTTATGGATTAAGTTATATAAACTGGTTAGGGTAGAAGAAAGAAAAGTTGAACATAATGTGAAGTATTTTTTAACTTCAAAAATAGGTTTGTTACTTATTTTAATTTTATCTATAGGTGGTATACGTGGTGATTTTAAGAAAAGTACAAGACCATTAAATTTGGTTGACGCAAACAGGTATGCGACTAAACCGCAGCACGCTGATGTTGTTTTGAATACACCTTTTGCTTTGATAAGAACTTTTGGTAAGACAAGTTTTAAAAAAATGTCTTATGAAGTTGCTCCTGGCGTTCTTGAAACTAAAATTCAGCCAATAAAGCATTACACAAATAATCCTGCAACAAAACCTAATATTGTATTAATTATTACCGAAAGTTTAGGAAGAGAATACTGGGGATGTATGAATAAAAACTCGGGTATTCCAGATTATAAAGGATATACACCGTTTTTAGATGAGTTGGCAAAAGAAAGTTTGATTTTTACGAATGCTTATGCAAACGGAAGTAAATCAATACACGGAATGTCATCAGTATTGGCCGGGATTCCTTCGTTTAGAGATGCTTTTACCTCTTCGCCGTATCCGAAACAAAAAATACAGTCATTGGTTTCCTGTTTAAAAGAAACGGGGTATGATACTTCTTTCTTTCATGGAGCACCAAATGGTTCTATGGGCTTTTTGGGTTTTGGAAATATCTTAGGTTTTGACCATTATTACGGTAAAACCGAATTTAATAATGATGCTGAACACGATGGTGTATGGGGAATTTGGGATGAACCATTTATGCAGTTTATGAAACAGGAATTGGATAAAAAGCAAAAACCATTTTTCAGTACCATTTTTACAGTATCATCGCATGAACCTTATATTGTTCCGAAAAAATATGAAGGAAAGTTTCCTAAAGGAACAAGTAAAATGCATCAGTGTGTAGGGTATACCGATTATGCTTTTAAACGTTTCTTTGAGGAAGCAAAAAAACAGCCGTGGTTTAAGAATACAATTTTCGTGATTACAGCCGATCATGCTAACCTGACAGCTTATCCTGAATATGAAAAGGTAATCAACCGCCAGGCAGTGCCTATTTTAATTTATAAGCCAGACGGCAGTTTGAAAGGTGAAAGAAACGAACTGGCACAGCAGATTGATATTTATCCTACAATATTGGACATGATTGGTTACAATAAACCGTTCAGAAGCTGGGGCAGAAGTTTGATTGGTGATCAAAATATCCAGCCTTTTGCCGTTAACTTTAATAGTAATCTGTATCAGTTCCAGAGCGGCAATTACATCTGTACTTTTGATGGGAAAAAAGTGGTTGGATATTATGACATAAAAGATAAAGCTTTGGAGCATAACTTAATTTCCAAGACTAATAAAGAAATGCTGGAAACCGGTGAAAGCTGTAAAGCATTTATAAAAGATTATTTTGACAGGATTATAGATCAGAATCTGTTTTACAAAAAATAAGATGAAGCCTCAATTATAAAATTGAGGCTTCTTTTTTTATTGAAGTTAAACCTGTTGATTATACTGAAATAAAAATGACTTTTTTTATCCAAAAAAATCCTTAATTTTACACTCCAAACACAACTAACTACAATGAGTCAAAAAACTTTGCTCACCGCAACAGAAGTAAACATTATACTTCATCGTTTGGCCTGTCAGCTTATCGAAAATCATCTTGATTTTTCTCAAACAGTACTTATTGGTATTCAACCCCGGGGTAGTTATTTAGCTAAAAGATTACTGAAAATTCTGACTGATGAATATAATATCAAAAATATTCAGATGGGTTTTCTTGATATTACTTTTTTCAGAGATGACTTCCGTCGTGGAGAGACTTTAGAGGCAAACAAGACCCAGATCGATTTCCTTGTAGAAAACAAAAAAGTCATTTTTATCGATGATGTTTTGTATACAGGAAGGAGTATAAACGCAGCTTTACAGGCATTGCAGTCTTTTGGACGTCCAAATGAAGTTGAACTGCTTGTCTTGATAGATAGAAGATTCAGCCGTCATTTGCCTATCCAGCCGGATTACAGAGGACGACAGGTAGATGCTATTAATAACGAAAAAGTAGTGGTGAAATGGAAGGAGACTTCCGGTGAAGATTCAGTAGAATTAATAACAAAATGAAATGAAGGAATTAAGCGTAAATCATTTACTAGGAATTAAATACATTACAGAAGAAGATATTCAACTTATTTTTGAAACCGCTGACCATTTTAAAGAAGTTATTAACCGTCCCATAAAAAAAGTTCCCTCTTTACGAGATATAACCATTGCAAACATCTTTTTCGAAAACAGTACCAGAACAAAACTTTCCTTTGAATTGGCCCAAAAAAGACTTTCTGCCGATGTGGTAAATTTTGCTGCATCGAGTTCGTCAGTTACTAAGGGCGAAACCTTGATAGATACTGTAAACAATATTCTGTCGATGAAAGTGGATATGGTGGTAATGAGGCATTCTTCTCCGGGTGCGGCGGTATTTCTTTCCAAAAATGTAAATGCAAGTATTGTCAATGCAGGTGATGGTGCGCATGAACATCCTACACAGGCTTTGCTTGATGCCTACACAATCAGAGAGAGATTAGGTGATGTTGCAGGAAAAAAAGTGGTTATTGTTGGGGATATTTTACACTCAAGAGTAGCGCTTTCAAATATATATTCATTGCAAAAATTAGGCGCTCAGGTAAAAGTTTGCGGACCAAATACCTTGATTCCAAGATATATCCATGAATTAGGAGTAGAGGTAGAGCCAAATTTAAGAAAAGCGTTGGAATGGTGTGATGTTGCCAATATGCTTCGTGTGCAGAATGAACGATTGGATATAAGTTATTTTCCTTCAACGAGAGAGTATGCAATGCAGTACGGAGTTGACAAACAACTCTTGGATTCATTAAACAAAGAAATTGTAATTATGCATCCCGGACCTATAAACAGAGGTGTGGAAATTACAAGTGATGTGGCTGATTCGAAACAATCGGTTATATTGAATCAGGTAGAAAATGGAGTGGCTGTCCGTATGGCTGTTATTTATTTGTTGGCTTCAAAAATTAAATAATAAAATCATTTCTTAATTCTATTGCAATGACTAACTTAGCAAAGTTGAATAAATGAAGATTTTAAAATGAAAGTTGATCAAAAAGGACATACAACAATTATTAAAGATACAGAGGGTAATTCTGACTTGTTTTTAAATAAGGTTACTGAACAGTATAATACTTTTAAAAATTCAAACCTTATTTTAGATATTACACATGACAAATCTGTGAATATTGATGCAATTAAAGCATTTACAGATTTATCTAAAAAACACACCAAAGCAAAAAAATCTTTAATTATCGTTGCTGACGGAATCGACTTTAACGATGTACCGCATTCATTACATGTAGTTCCTACGGTTCTTGAAGCTCATGACATGATTGAAATGGAAGAAATTGAGCGTGATTTAGGTTTTTAGTATCTTTTTCTTTTCAGTCTTTCTTTTATCTGTAGTTTATTCAGGATGTTTCTGCACGGTGTTCGGTAAATGTCTGTGAACTGTATTTCATTTTTTAAACATACTTCTGTTTTTTCTTTTTTAGGTTTAAAAATAGTTTTTTTTTCGGTTTTACATGAAAATGCAATACTTTTGCAGAAAATTATTATGTGATGGATGCAATTGATAAAAAACTTTTAAAATTACTGCAAACCGACAGCAAGCAAACAACCAAAGAACTTTCAATGAAATTAAATTTGTCAGTTACTGCGGTTTATGAGCGTATTAAAAAACTGGAGAAAGAAGGAGTTATAAAAAAATATGTGGCTCTGGTTGACCGTACAAAAATCAATAAAAACTATGTTGTTTTCTGTCATGTAAAATTAGTACAGCATAATCATGAGTTTATAGCCGATTTTGAAAAAGCGGTAATGCAGCTCAATGAAGTACTGGAATGTTTCCACGTAAGTGGCGATTATGATTATATCCTGAAAATTTGTGTAGCCAATATGGAAGAATACCGTGAGTTTATGGTTACCAAGCTCACTTCAATCAAGCACATAGGAAGTACACATTCCTCATTTATGATAGGCGAAGTAAAAAGTACCACTGTCTATGATATCTAAAAGGTTTTATATCTTTTTATTACTGTTTGCAGTATTGGTAGGATGTAATGTGACAACTAAACAGCCCTTATCAAATAGTTTAAAAAGAAAGTGGATGCTTGTAGCAATGGAAGATTTTTCCAGAGATACTTTGGTAAAATATGCCACATATATAGATTTAACAAGTTCCGATAATGCGGGTAGTGCATACATGGGTTGTAATACTATAGGGTTTAGGTATGAAATTTATTCAAAAGATAAAATCAAATTCTCTGATTTTATTTCAACTAAAATGTATTGTCAGCAGACCGGTAAAATTGAAGACGAATTCAGTCGTTTAATAGTTACAATGAATGGGTTTTCAACCCAGAATGCTCATAAATTAGTATTGGTTAATGAAGAGGGTAAACAGCTTCAGTTTGTTGCGGCCGATTGGGATTAAGTAATCCATGTCATTTGATTATTGATTTTCATTCTAAAAAATGTTTTACTAAATGTGAATATTATATTTCATACAATTTAATTGTAAGAAAAATATTACTTTTATGTTTTTAGTAATCATAATAAACAAAATCATGAAATCAAAAATTTTAAGCATTAAGGGAGCAGAAATGCTTTCAAATGAAAAATTAAAACAAATTAAAGGTGGAGCAAAAGTTGATTTATCACTTTGCGGCTGTTCATGCAGTGGATCAGTAACCGGACCGGATTATTGTGTTATTTATTTTGCATGCACACAAGGTTATACTTGTCAGGAAGAAATTTAATTGAAAATTAAAAATTAAAAAGCCGTCTGGATTATTCAGAGGGCTTTTTTTGTTAGAATCATTTTTGAAAAATCTAAATAGATCCAGTGATTTAAAATAATATTTTTGAACCATTTTGTGTTTTATTTTTTCAATAAACTAAATGTGTATTCACATAATTCCTTAATTTTGCTGATTTGAAAATAGAAATATAAAATAATAAATTATATGAGTTCATTTGACGTAGTGATAATAGGTTCAGGTCCTGGCGGTTATGTGTCGGCTATTCGTTGTGCACAGTTAGGAATGAAAACAGCTATTATTGAAAAATATGCAACCCTTGGCGGTACTTGTTTGAATGTAGGATGTATTCCTTCAAAAGCTTTGTTGGCTTCTTCACATCATTATGAAGAATTACAGCATTTTGCTGATCACGGAATTGAAGTTTCGGGAGAAGTAAAAGTAAATCTTCAAAAGATGATTGACCGTAAGCAGGCAGTTGTTGATCAAACAAGCGGTGGAGTTAAATTTTTAATGGACAAAAACAATATCACCGTTTATAATGGTGTGGGTTCTTTTGAAAGTGCTACTTCAATTGCAATTACTAAAGCAGATGGTTCAGTTGAAAAGATTGAAGCTAAAAATACAATCATTGCTACAGGTTCAAAACCATCATCTTTACCTTTCATTTCAATTGATAAAGAAAGAGTAATTACTTCTACCGAAGCTTTAAAACTAACAGAAGTCCCTAAACATTTAATCATCATTGGCGGTGGTGTAATAGGTTTAGAGTTAGGTCAGGTATATTTACGTTTAGGAGCTAAAGTATCTGTAGTTGAATTTATGGACAGAATTATTCCGGGAATGGACGGAGCTTTGTCAAAAGAATTGACTAAAGTTTTGAAAAAACAAGGCATGAAATTCTATACTTCTCACAAAGTAAAAGAAGTTACCCGTAACGGAAATGAAGTTATCGTAAAAGCTGACGATGCAAAAGGCAATGAAGTGGTTCTTGAAGGAGATTACGCATTAGTGGCTGTAGGCCGTCGTCCTTATACTGATGGATTAAATGCTGAAAAAGCAGGTGTTAAATTAACCGATAGGGGTCAAATAGAAGTTAACGATCATTTACAAACTTCGGCATCTAACATTTATGCAATTGGTGATGTAGTTCGTGGTGCTATGTTAGCTCACAAAGCTGAAGAAGAAGGTGTATTGGTTGCTGAATATTTAGCAGGTCAAAAACCGCACATCGATTATAACTTAATTCCTGGTGTAGTTTATACATGGCCTGAAGTTTCTGCTGTTGGTAAAACTGAAGAGCAATTAAAAGCTGAAGGTAAAAATTATAAAGTGGGTAATTTCCCATTCAAAGCGTTAGGCCGTGCCCGTGCAAGTGCTGATACTGATGGTTTCATTAAAATTTTAGCAGATGCTGCTACTGATGAAGTTTTAGGTGTTCACATGATTGGTGCCCGTGCTGCCGATTTGATTGCCGAAGCGGTAACAGCTATGGAATTCCGTGCTAGTGCCGAAGATATTTCAAGAATGTCACATGCTCACCCAACCTTTGCAGAAGCTATCAAGGAAGCTGCTTTAGACGCAACCGGAAAAAGAGCGTTACACGTTTAATTGTCATTCCATCTCGTCTGAAATACGAGAGAGGAATCTAATTATAGTAAAATCGTCTCATGTATACATGAGACGATTTTTTATTTTATTCTTGAAGTGGTAATTTTCACATCGGCATTTGTCCAAGCATCAGCGATAAGTTTATCCATTTCTGCTGCTTTGGTTTTATTATTAAGTTTTTCATAAGCCAATTTCATTCCCTGATATGCCCAGCTATTTTTAGGAAATTGTTTTAAATCTTCTTCATATATTTCAATGGCTTCATTATACTTTCCAGCTTCTATCAAAACAGCTCCCAGATGATGTCGGGTAGAGAAAAACCAATCAGGAGGTTCATTGTAATTTAAACCGTCTTCAATTTTTACTGTCTTCCGTAAGAGAGTAATACTTTGCGAATAATTTCTTTCAGAAGCAAGGATTTCGGCTTTAAGGACTTTAGCAGCAATATTTACAATAGAACTCATTGAATTGATTTGCCAAATGGTCATTTTTTCCAAATCTCTGTCATTAGCCAAAACATCCAATAATAATGATTCTTCTTTGGCCATTATAAAATTCTTTTTACCTAAATAGGCCATTCCTTTGGCATAATGCGAAATGGCTTTTGGATATTTCAGCGTATCTGAAACCAATTTCATTTCTAAAATAGCATCCCATTTACCAAATTTCACCGCAACAAAATATGGAATTACATAATAATGCTGCAGTGTTTCCAATCCAGGTAAAATCATGTTTTTAGGATGCACCAATTTTGATGTTTCGTTAGCACCTAACATCGCCCATTTCGAATTTCCTTCTAGTGTAGCTGTTCCTGCCATAAAATGATAATTATGTGGGTAATATGCCAGCGGATAAGCTCCTTGTGCATGACACAAGGTTACATAAGTACTATCAATTTTACAGGCATTAATATTAGCTAATGTTCCTTTATGATAATCGCCGGTCCTGATATAAATATGTGAAGACATATGTACTAAATGACCAAATGACTTAGCATTTCCATCATCAAAAAATTTGGCAGATGCATATCCTCGTTCTGGATTTTTTGAAGCTTCAACAGCATGAATGTAAAAATGGTTTGCTCCAATATGCTTAGGGTCTTTTTTGAGAATCTTTTCAAAAAGTAATACAATTTCCGGTGTCCATGGCTTTGGTTTTCCGTTTTTTTCGTATAAATCCCACGGATGTAAATCCATTACGGATTCTGCGTATAAAGCATTAATGTCTATGTCTTCAGGAAACTTTGTATTAACTTCTTTCATAGCTTTTGAATAAGCAATATCCAGATTCTTTCTATCATCGATAGGTTTTTCAATATATCGTTTGGACAGAGCTATAATTAAAGCTTTTTCCTTTTCTGTAGCTTTATCACTTAATTTTAATGCCGTTTGTATTGCTTTATAAGCTCTTTCATAATTATCAGGCTCCATTCCGGCATTGTAATTTGGACCTAAAACATACGCAAATCCCCAGTAACACATGGCACATTCAGGGTCAAGTTTAGTAGCATAATAAAAGGAACGCGCCGCTTCGGCATGATTGAATGCATAGGACAATGCCAGACCTTGATTAAAATATTTTTGAGCTTCGGTATTTTTGGTGGAGATTTTATAATTAATTACATCCATTCCCTCAAATAACGGCGCTTTATTATCAGAAGTATACCAGGCTGCATCTACAACCGGAGGCGCACAACTCATACCGTTCATGCCAATCACTGTTTTTTCATTTTGTGAGGCTTCTTTTTTGCAGGAAATAAACAAAACAGCAATTATCAGTAGAAAATATATTCGTTTCATAACTTTTCTATTTAGTTGGAAATAGTATAAAGTTACTCAAAATCAATGGCTTTGATGCATCAATACATGAAAAAATCCGCTATAGAAGCGGATTCATTATTTATTTTTTCAGAAACTTTTTATAGCCAAACCAGCCTAGAAAGCCCAATAAAATTATTCCCCACAATTGGAAAACAAAGGCTATAATGGCTTCAAGCATAAACCAACCGGTTTTTATGCTATCCCAAATTTGAAGTCCAATGTTGGGACGGTAAGCATTTATACTTTTTTCATTAGGAATCATTTCCTGTCTGACAGTCTGGTTTTGATAGATGGACAATGAGATGGTACTGAAATTTACCTGGTCATTCAGGCTTAAGTTTTCCAGTTTTGCCTGATCCTTATTTTCTTTTTTGGCATCCAGTTTATCTTCGGCTTCTATAACATTGTCTAATTTCTTTCCTTTAGAATCAATTGCTTTTTCCAACCTTTTTTCTGATGTTTCACCGCGTTTTTGAGCCAATTGGTTTGATAATAGTTTTAAAGATACATCATCGGCTTTAATGATTCTGTAATCCAGAAAATCAATTTGTTTGGCAATAGTTTTTATTACAGTATCCAATTGTCTGTTTGGAACTCTTATAGTTATTTCATTGGTTACAGCATATTTAGTAGTTATTAAAGTACTGTCCTGACTTACTTTGGTTTCGTCTTTTTCCAGAATGTCACTTTTTAAATCGGTGTAGGTTACAAAACCGCCAAATTTACTTGTAGCGTCTTCTATAACATACGTCGATTTAGCTACATCTTTAACTTTAAATTTTATATCGGCCGTTCGAATAAATTTCCTGTTGGATTTGGAATCTTCCCTGGCAGCGGAAGAGGAGACTATGCTTTTTTGGGCAGCAGAAGCAGTATCAACAGCTTCGGTTGCTTCAACAGCTTCTTCATAATTTTCAGCCACTTGCTCTTTGCAGGAGGAAACCAAAACTGAAAGCATCAATAATGCAATTCCAGTACGGAAATTTTTTTTCATAGATGTATTAATTAAAAGGTTAAAAATTTTATGAGTATGAAAGTAATTTTGTATCAATAAATCTATAATTTAATACTAAAATACGTACTAAAAATTATGCCAGAAATTTGACTTTCTGGCATAGGAACTGTTGTATTTTTGTTAAAATTTTTTGCTTAAATCAGTTTGCCTTCAATGAGTACATTTTCTATTAGATTACTTCCGAATTCGTAAGGCAATTGATAATAGGAGTGAACCGGTTTTGTTATAATGATGTTTGCTTTTTTTCCTTTGGTAATACTGCCGTGTGTATCAGAAATGCCCATTGCATAAGCGCCGTTTAGAGTTGCGGCATTAATAGCTTCTTCCGGCGTCATTTTCATTTTAATACAAGCTGTGGCAACCACAAAATTCATGTTGCCTGATGGAGTAGTCCCCGGATTGTAATCGGTGGCTAAAGCCAAAGGTAAACCGGCTTCCAGCATTTTACGGGCAGGAGTATAAGGAATACTGATAAAATAAGAGCAGCTGGGTAAAGCAACCGGCATTGTGATTGAATTTTTAAGCATTTCAATATCTTCATCTGTAACGATTTCAAGATGATCTACAGATAAAGCATTGTGTTTTACACATGCTTCAATACCCTTAATTGCTGTAAATTGGTTGACATGGATTTTTGCCTGCAAACCATATTTTTTACCGGCTTCCATGATTCTTTCGGTTTCTTCAACTGAAAAATAACCCGTTTCTAAAAATGCATCGATATAATCGGCCAAATTTTCCTGTGCTATTTTTGGCAGCATTTCATTAATAATCAAATCAATATATGCCGAATGGTTTTCTTTGTATTCCAATGGAAAAGCGTGTGCGCCTAAAAAAGTTGATTTTATTTTTATTGGGTAATTTTCAGCCAGCTTTTTAATCACACGAAGCATTTTTAGTTCTCCATCAACAGTTAAACCATAACCTGATTTTATTTCAATGGCACCAGTACCTTGTTTCATTACTTCCTCTAACCGGAGTTTTGATTCTTTGTAAATCTGTTCTTCAGATGTTTCATTTAACCGCTTCGCGGAGTTTAAAATTCCACCGCCACGGTTTGCTATTTCTTCATAGGATAATCCATTTATTCTATCAACAAATTCCTGTACACGATTTCCAGCATATACTAAATGGGTGTGACTGTCGCACCAAGCCGGTAAAACAACTTTACCTGAAGCATCTATTGTTTTGTCTGTATTTATCGTAGGACAATTATCCATTGAGCCATAATCAGTAATAACATCATTTTCAATTAATAAATAGGCATTATCTATTTTAGGCAGGTTTGCCATGTCTTTTCCGGAAATCTTATTGATGGATTCCTCTCTTACTTGTAAAAGTTCCTTGATGTTGATGATTAGCGTTTTCATCCTGCTTTTTTAATTAAAATTGAAGTGAAATTATTATGAGGCTAAGTTAGTTGGTTTTACTGCATTTGACAACTTAATAAGAAAATTAGTGCCAAAAAATACCTTTTTAAAATTATTGTTTTGAATATAATTCATTAATTTAGAGTAACTTATAAATTAACAAACTATGTCAGTAAACTTATTGGACTCATTAAAGGAGTATATTACGCCTGAGTTACTATCACAGGCAAGTGGCGCGTTAGGAGAGTCGGAAAGTGGGGTTTCCAACGCTATTTCATCAGCTTTGCCAACACTTTTAGGAGGGTTGTTAAACAAATCCGGAGATTCGAACGCTATGGGGAGTGTGATGGATTTAATTACCAAAAGTTCAGCGGATTCTGGTGGTATTCTGTCAAATTTAGGAGGCTTGCTCTCAGGAGGTAATTCTGAAGCTTCCGGAATAGGTTCAAGCTTGTTGAGCTTATTATTTGGAGGAAAACTTAGCAGTATAACTGATTTGATTGCAGGAGTTTCCGGGATTAAAAGTTCTTCTGCAGGATCTATTTTAGGAATGGCGGCACCGTTGTTATTGGGGCATTTGGGTAAATCAGGTATAACTTTATCAGGTTTAACCGGTTTATTATCTTCACAAAAAGAAAGTATTCTAGCTGCCGCACCGGCTGGCCTGGGAAGTGTTTTAGGATTTTCCGGGATTTCAGGAGGTTCTTTTGGAAGTGCTTCAGGCGGAACGACTGATGGTCATTCAGGAGACAGTGGATTTCCTAAATGGCTGATTCCTTTGCTGCTTATAGGTGCCGCTTTATTAGCATTGTATTATTTTACCAAAGGATGTAATAAGTCTGATATGGAATCATCAGATGTGAGTGTAGAAGCTGTTGATTCACTTGTTGGCAAAGCATCATCAGAAATGGATTCTGCCACAAGCGGGGCAGTAGATGCAATGGGTGATGCCGCTTCAGCATTGGGAAACTTTTTTAAATTCAAACTGCCAAACGGAGTTGAATTAAATGCTCCTGAAAAAGGTATTGAAAACCAATTGGTAACTTGGTTGAACGATAAATCAAAAGTTGTTGATAAAACTACCTGGTTTAATTTTGACCGTTTGCTGTTTGAAACAGGTAAATCAACATTAAAACCGGAATCACAGGAACAACTCAAAAATATTGCCGAAGTTTTAAAAGCATATCCTTCGGTTGAAATTAAATTAGGCGGTTATACAGATAATGTGGGCGATCCAAAAGCAAATTTAAAATTATCCGGCGACAGGGCTTCTTCGGTAATGAATGAATTGGTTAAATTAGGAATAGATGCCAAACGTATAGTTGCCGAAGGTTACGGCGATCAGCATCCGGTGGCTTCCAACGATACTGAGGAAGGCAGAGCCCAAAACAGAAGAATTGCAATACGTGTTACTAAAAAATAGGTTAGTTATTTTTAATTGAAGAAAAGCTGTCGGAATTAATTTTCGACAGTTTTTTTTATAAATACTTCCAAAGGATTTTTGTAATATTACTCGTAAATTAATGCAAAGTGCGAAAAATAAAATATAAAAAAGGTAGAAAAGTTATTCCAACTTACCTTGAGTATACGGGTATTCATAAAGATGTACCAACAGAAATGCAATTGTTTGTTTATGATGCAGAGGAGTTGACAGAATGTTCGCATGGTACATTTGAACAGATAATTGAAAATGTAGATTCAACGAAGCAAAATTGGCTTAATATTCACGGATTGACTGATTTGGAAAAAATTGTTCAAATAGGAGATTTTCTTCAAGTTGATAAGTTTATTCTTGGCGATATTCTTAATACTTCAAAACGTACAAAAATAGACGAACATCATGAAGTTCTTTTTTTTAATATAAAATCGATTCTTCCAGTTGCGAATTCTGATAATATTAAAGTAGAACAGCTTTCTTTTTTACTAAAAGATGGTATTTTAGCATCGTTTCAAGAAAAAAGAAGCGATTTTTTTCTGCATATTAGGGAAAGAATTAGAACGCGTTCAGGTATCGTAAGGGATAAAAAAATTGATTATTTATTGTATTTACTTTTGGATGCCGTAATGGAAAATTTTTACATTACTATCGAGACGGAAGAGGACAGAGTAGAAGAATTGATAAATTTGTCTAAAACGAGCTCCAAACCTTTAGTTCTTGAACAAATTGAAAAGCATAGAGATAATTTTAATTTTTTGAAGCGTTCCATTATTCCGTTACGAGATTCTTTATTTACTATTAAAAGTACTAAGGATGATGATGTTTTTAATGTAATTGAAAAGGAAAATTATAGTTTTTTTGAAAGATTACATCAAAAAAGTATGGAACTTCTAGAACAAATTGAGTATGATTTGATTTCGCTTGAGAGTGCTTCAAATTTTTATTTCTCATCACAAAATCATAAGATGAATGAAGTTATGAAAACATTGACCGTAGTTTCAGTGTTTTTCATGCCTTTGACTTTTATTGTTGGTGTTTATGGGATGAATTTTGATAATATGCCTGAACTTCATTGGAAATATGGTTATTTCATGGTTATAGGCTTTATGTTTATTTTGCTTGTTCTGATGGCAGTTTATTTTAAATGGCGCAAGTGGTTTTAAAGTGTTGAAAAAATAAATTCTATTTCTATTGACAAACACAAATTTTACCATTACTTTTGTAGGGTATACAAATAATTCCGGAAAACATGTTTGAATTTCAACAGTATTTAGGTTTTCTACTTTTCTTAACCGTTTTCACAATGGGATTCTGGTTAATGATTTTCTTGATAAATTTCGTATTCTACTGGATAGGAGGATATTTATGGGAGCAATTCAAAGAAAAGAGAGCTAACAGAGAAACCTTAGAACAATAAAAATTCTATTGTTTTAAAAAATAAAAAAGTCCCGATCAGGGACTTTTTTTATTGCTTTAACCTCCTATGTATTCATCACCTTCACCACCGTTTCCGTTGTTTTGACGTGGTTTTTGATCTCTTTCGTTTTTGGTTTTGTTAAATCTGTATGTAAAAGAAAGTGTAAAGGCTCTTCTTCTCCATTGCATTTCACTATGTGAATTTACTGAGGGAAGCTGCATATCCTGTATTCTTTTACGGGAATTAAACACGTCATTAACATTGAATGAAATTGTTCCCATATCTTTTAGAACATCCTTACTGAATGCCAGATTTGCTGCAAAAATTGCTTTGTTTGAACCTTGAGCCGTTTTTTGAGAAGCATTATAGGTGGCATTAGTTTGCCATTCAATTTTATAAGGAAGTGTAATTTTTGAAGTTACCCTGGTAAACCAACTCGTTGCATTTCTGTTGAAACTTTGAGTAATGACTTCGTTTTTACTGTTTGTGTAGGTATAGCTTCCTGTATTTTGACTATTGAAGAAATTGAAATTTCCGTTTAATTTCCACCATTTTTTGAAGTTGTAATTCAAAGTGAATTCAAAACCTAATCTGTCATTTTTACCTAAATTAAAAAATGTGTTTATGATAACAGGAGTTTTAATGTCCTCGCCGTCAACTACTGTGACAATTTCTCCGTCTACAATCACATCGGCTCCACCTACCGGTGTGAATACAAAATCACCACGTTCTTTACGAACCTGTTCAAAAGAATCTGTCGTATGATTGTAGTATAAAGAAGTGCTTAAAGTAAGTTTTTCCCATTTCTTTAAATATCCAAAATCATAAGCATCTGTATATGCTGGATTGATGTCCGGATTTCCCTGGAACAGGTTTACGTTACTCGTATAAGACGCAAACGGATTAATGAAACGGTCTCTTGGTCTTGAAATTCTTTTACTGTAATTTAATGAAATACTGCTGTTGTCACTTATTTCGTAAGTTAAAAATAAGCTGGGGAATAAGTTGTTGTATTTTTTTGTTTTGAAAATATTTGAGGTTAACTGATTGATTTCAATTTTTGAATCTTCAAATCGTAATCCAGCCAAATAAGAGAACTTATTGATTTTAGATCCAAATTGTGTATAAAAAGCCGTTACATTTTCATTATACTCCAGAATGTTTGTAAACTCATCGATATTGGTATACGGACTTGTTTGTGTTTTTCTTTCCTCAACCTGATAATCAGCAGTTGTCTTTACATAATTTCCTCTGAAACCAGCTTCAAATTGTGATTTTTTACCCATAGGAAGCACGTAATCAGCCTGAAATAAATTTCGTTGCTGTGTATCATTTTTACGGGTTCTTTCTGACGAGACAAATTCATTGTTGTCCAAAATAATCCCTTCAATGTTTGAGTTGTCTTTATCTTTATTTAAAGATATTGAAATATCGGCAGTTAATTTATGTCCGTCTTTATTAAATTTTTTGATAAAATTTAATAAATACTCTACATTTTCACTGGTTGATTTTAGGTCATTAAATCTTTGTCTGGTGTTTAAATATTGACCGGATGCGTCATAATTATAATATAGAACATTTTCCAGATTACCTCCTTCATTTTTTCTTATGTTCATTGAATTTGTCCATGAAGTTGACTTGTCCAATAAGAGCTCCATTCCAAAGTTTGCATTAAGACCCTCACTAAAACGATTATTTTTTCTTCGTTCGTTTAAAATTGATTTTAAATCACCGTTTTCATCAAAATTTTGTTGGTCAATTTTTATATTCCCGGGATTGTTTCTATTGTTGTAACCAATTGTGGTGAAGAAATTGGAATGTTCCTGTTTGAAATTTAAGTTAGCGGAAAGTCCTGTATTTCTTGGATCTCCCACAGAAGCAACAAACGTCCCGTTAACGCCCTGGTTTTTTCCTTTTTTTAGAATTATGTTTATAATTCCTCCTCCACCTTCGGCATCGTATCTGGCAGACGGATTTGTAACGATTTCTACTTTTTCAATTGCTTCAGCAGAAATAAGTTTTAATGCATCATTAATGTTGCCCATATTTGACGGCTTGCCGTCAATTAAGATACGTACACTTTCATTTCCTCTTAACGAAACAGTACCTTCCGCATCGACAGCTACCGATGGAACGTTATCCAGCACATCACTTACCGTTCCGCCTCTTACCATGATATCTTTACCTACAGTATATACTTTTTTATCCAATTTTATATCTACAGTAGTTTTTTCAGAACGGACAACAATTTCATCTAAAGTTTTTGTATCCTGAGTTAATGCAACAGCACCAACATTTGTATCGTTTGTAAATGTTTTTACCGGTGACAGCAGGGTTTTGAATGATAAATATTCATATTTGATAATGAAGTTCCCCGGGCTTATTTGAAGCGTGAATTCACCTTTTAAATCAGTAATTGCCCCTGTTACCGGTTTGTTGGTGTTTTCTCCAATTACCGTAACTGTTGCGTATTCCAAAGGCTGTGAAGTAGCTTTATCTATAAGTTTTCCTGAAATTGTAATTTTTTTTCCAGTTTGCTTCTCTTGACTTAAAGTTAAATTTGAAAAAAGTAGGGTTAGTACTAGTAGGGGTAAAAAATTCTTCATTTTGCTCAAGTTAAGCGACAAAAATACTTTCTTCAATCAGTATTCTTTCACAAAAGAATGTTAAAGAACTATAATATTTCTTTAATTTTTTCTGTTGGGCGAGCAATTACCGCTTTATTTCCTTTCACTACGATAGGGCGTTCAATCAGCTTTGGATTTTCAACCATAGCCTGAATAACCTGTTCTTCGCTAAGGTTTTTATCTTTATAATTCTCAATCCAGATTGATTCCTTTTTTCGCACTAATTCAATAGCTGAAATATCAAGTTTTTTTAATAATTCCTTTAACTCTTCTTTTGATGGGACATTTTCCAGATAATTGATTACTTTAAAATCATTTTTTGATTCTTCAAGAAAACAAACACCCTCTCTTGATTTTGAACAACGTGAATTGTGGTAAATGGTTATCATTATTTTTGAATTGTTTTGTATATTTTTGATGTAACAAAAGTATATGTATTTATACTTATTTTAAAGAAATTTTAGTCTTATGTTTTTAATCAAAGCCTTTTTGCCGAATAATCATTTTTGGAAATATATTGTAGGATCAGTTCTTTTAGTAATAGCTTCAGTTATTGGCCAATTACCATTATTGGGTGCTGTTGTTTATAAATTGGCATCTACTGGAAAAAACCTTTATAATATGGATGAATCACAAATGATGTCGGTTTTGGATAAAAATTCCACATTGTTTCTGATGCTTTTGTCATTTGCTTTTGTTTTTTTTACGGTTCCTTTGGTCACAAAATGGATACATAATCAGAAGTTTAAAGATGTAGTTACTTCAAGAAAGAAAGTCGACTGGAGCAGAATATTTTTTTCCTTTTCGCTTTGGGCTGTTTTCCAGATTGTTGTAACTGTCATAAGCTATTACGCTTCACCTGAAGATTTTGTATGGAATTTTCAATTAAAACCATTTCTAATACTTTTCATTATTGCGGTTATAATGATTCCGTTGCAAACCAGTGCGGAAGAATTAATGTTCAGAGGGTATTTGATGCAGGGATTTGGTTTACTGGCAAAGAATAAATGGTTTCCTTTGATAGTGACTTCGGTAATTTTTGGAAGCCTGCACTTTTTTAATCCGGAAGTTGCTAAAATGGGTAATATTGTAATGGTGTATTATATAGGGACAGGATTGTTTTTAGGAATTTTAACGCTTATGGATGAAGGCATGGAATTATCATTAGGTTTTCACGCCGCAAATAATTTGATAACAGCATTGTTGGTAACATCAGAATGGTCTGCGTTACAAACCCATTCTATTTTAAAAGATGTTTCTGATCCAAGTGCAGGATTTGAAGTTGTATTGCCTGTATTTGTAATTTTTCCGGTATTATTAATTGTTTTTGCTAAAAAATACGGTTGGACTGATTGGAAAGAAAAATTAACTGGAAAGATTACGACTCCAATTGTAGAAGTAATTAATAAGTAATGCCGAATGAATAAAATTCATCCTGAGTTTCAATTAAACGGAAAAAAATATGCTGCACAGCAACTTAGTCAATGGGCAAAGGATAAACTGAATTCGAATCTGGAATTTGAAACAGATTGTGCTTCTTTCTTATTAGATTGGTTGAGTGATTCTGATAAAATTCAGGTAAAAACTTCAGGAACAACAGGAACCTCAAAAAATATTGAAATTGCAAAAAAGGCAATGGTTAACTCAGCTGTTGCTACGGGTGATTTTTTTGAATTAAAAGAAAGAACTTCGGCTTTATGCTGCTTACCTGTTAAGTATATTGCGGGAAAGATGATGTTGGTACGGGCAATGATATTAGGTTGGCATATTGATGTAGTTGAACCTTCTTCAAATCCTTTAGCTAATACTGTTAATTGCTATGATTTTGTGGCTATGGTGCCTTTGCAGGTTGAAAATTCTATAAATAATCTACATAAAGTAAAAATATTGTTGGTTGGCGGTGCACAAGTTAATTTTGGACTGGCTAATGAATTAAGCAAAATACAATGTAATGCATACGAGTCCTATAGTATGACTGAAACTGTTACTCATGTGGCTTTAAAAAAAATAGGAGAGAAGACATTCAAAGTTCTGCCAAATGTTTCAATTGCAATTGATGAAAGGAATTGTTTGGTTATAGATGCTCCTTTACTGAATCCAGAAAAATTAGTTACAAACGATATAGTAGAATTGATTTCTGAGTCTGAATTTATCTGGAAGGGCAGGGCAGACAATGTTATCAACAGCGGAGGGGTTAAATTATTTCCTGAACAGATTGAGGAAAAGTTATTGAAAAAAATAACAAAAAGGTTCTTTATAGCCGGAATTCCAGATGATAAATTAGGTGAAAGAGTAATTCTGTTTATTGAAGGAAAGGAGTATGAGATTGCTCCTTCAGTTTTTAAAGAATTGGATAAATATGAAAAACCAAAACAAATTTCTTTTGTGCACCAATTTTTAGAAACAGAAACCGGAAAAATCAAAAGAAAAGAGATTGTAAGGCAGTTTTTGTCTTGAAATCTGTTCCCAAATTTATTTAAAGAAATACTTCTTATTCTTTTAATTGCAGACGGATGAAATTTTAGACAAAGACCCCTATTTGTGAAAAAGGGCTCAACCATAAAAAGTCAAACCCCATTTTTTAATCCTAAAAAAAAAACATTTTAATTACATTTAAAATTTATATTTTACAACTATTAATAATTCCTCCAGTTTTGATTTATCAGTTTCTGCAATTGACAGACTAAATGGGTCATTAAGTTTTATATCCGAATTAATACCCCGATATAGATTCAATTCACCTGCTTTCGAAAGATCTATTGTTTCACTTTCATTGATGTTAATCGTAAAACCAGCTGGATTGTCTTTGACTTTTGCAAGAAACATGACTTGCTCGATATTGACAGATTCTAATGTCTGTGCTAAATATGGTAATCGTGTTTTATCAATATTCAATTCAACTTCTACTGATTTCTTGAACAAATGCCATTCATTAGGGAAATCGTGCTTCATATTTAGTGCTAAATGTAAACCTGTTTCATTCAATTGTTGTTTAATATTTTCCAATTGTTTGAAGACGGTTTTTGCAGCGTTTAATTTTAGTCGCTCTCCACCTTCGTTGGCTGTATATCTGATATGTATAATGACATCGGCTATTGTGGCATAGTCAAATTGACGTATTTCGGGTAATTCCAAGCACCATTTACTAATAACACCGGCACCTTCAAACGGCAGGTAACGTTCATCTTTAAAATTCAGTTCAAACATACCACTGTCATTCTGACCAGTACTGGTTGCAATAGCATTAATTGGAATTCGGTAGGTACTGAAACGATCATCGGTTTCATCTGTATTCTCTTCATATGTTTTACCACCTATAGCAGTATTTCGGAATTTATTTTCCAATAGACTGAATTTAGCATTGACCCCGGTATATGGGCCGACTATACATGGCATTGAAACCGATACCGATTTAATACGGCGTTTGTATTGTCCGGGATAATCCATGTCAAATAACACTTCGGGAATTTCAAACTCACACTTGCCCGTTTCTCTAAGTTGAATGAGTGCCAATGGACTTAATAGACATAAAGACACATGTTTTGTGATTTCATAATCATAACCGCGTTCGTTTTGGTAAGCGGCTTCCAATTGTTTTAATCCGACATAAAGTTGCTCCCCGGCAAGCAAGCCATCACGTCCGGCATCCCAATAACCGGCTTGTATGAAATTGGAATTGCTGATGCCCCGCTCAAAACGATATACTTTTTCGGCTTTTCTGGACAACTCATACGCCAAACTATACACCTGATGGTACAGCGTTTTAAGGCTACCCCGCATCCAGGTATACAATTCTTCATTTGTATATTTATTTTTTAAGAATTCTTCCACTTCCATTGCATTATCAATCATTTTTTGCTGATTGGCAATTTCCTGATTGGCAATGGCTATGCGAATTTTTTGGGCTGTAATTTGCTTATCTATTTGTTTAATTTCATAACCTGCTGCATTTGCCTGCATTACACGGTCTTGTAAAGCGCGTTTGAAGTTTCCTTTTTTGCCCGCGTTTGAAGATTCAAAAGAATATTGGGACGCTATAATTTGGATAACTTTTGAAGCAGCATTAGCAGCATTACCAAAATGACTTCCTCCTAATTTAGCTTGACCACCAATACCAAATGGCATTGCAGCAATAGTGGCGTCTGGTAATGCATGAAAAATTCCTGATAATGCTTCCACTATACTTGCTCCCATTTGCCAACCATGAGCCACATGAGATTTATCATATTCTTCTTTTTCAAAAGAAATGAGTTTTAATCCACTTTCATCAATTGGTGCTTCAATGCTGTTGGCAATTTCAGCAAATTCGGCATCCAATTCTGGGACTTTACCTAAATCTTCTCCAATCAATTGAAGATAATACTTCATTCGGTGTTCCGGGCTTTTACGGTTCTGCTCCAAGCCATCCATGTTTTTCTGCGCTTCTTCCAACTGCATTTTTTTAATTTCCATTACCAGATTGTGCATGGCACTTTCATGTTTGGAGCGGATTAATGCAATGGCTTCATTGTCTTTTTTCTCGATTGCCGAGAGTAAAGCATTTCCCATGGATTTTAATTCGCCACAAAGTTCCAGTGCTTTTTGCAGTAAATAGTAAAAGCGATAGTTGGGCATTGGGGTATTCAAATCATTTATCACCGAAGCAATGCTTAATCCTTGTGCAGCAGCTTTTACCAATAGGGCAGGATCAATAGGAGGTTCGAACAATGGCAGTTTTCGGAATACTCCTTCGATATTTTCACAGTGCCGTATTTTATATAATCTATCAGCAATGGTATCCCAATAGCCCATGAGTTTAGGATTATTCGGAATACAGAAATAGAGAGAAGAGGCCAAACCGAATGTATTTGCAAATGCCAATTCGCCATTGACTGCCCCAAAAGGGAGTGTGGTTTGGTTGCTGAAAGGCACGGTCAATTCCAATTCTACCATGGCATTGCCAAAAGCATCCCATTTGTCCAATAAACCGATATAGGTTTGTGGTTTTAGAGTGCCTCGCTTAGGGATAATCATTGGACGAGGTCCTAGAATATGTCCTGCCAGTATATAGAGTTGGGTTGCCTGATTTATACTTTCAATAGTATCCTGACGGAACAAATAATCGCCCCATGCCACCAGATTATCAATATATTTCATCACAACCCATTTCATGTAGGCCACCGGACGGTTACGTGCCACCAAGTGAGGCATAAAAGGCTTGTTACGCCATTCGCTAATGGTTTGATCTGCTGTATTTGGTTTAAGATTATTGAAAATACTGTCTAAAATTCTTTGACAGTTTATATCCTTAAATGGGGCAAATTGCCAAAATCGATTGTCATCAGAACCTTCCGCAATTGGATTAAACACAAAATGATACCATTTCATGGCTTCTTCAAATTGTTGCGATTTACTCAATGCATCCGCCAGCATCAGTGGTGTGTGTAGAAACAGTTCCCAATTGTATAATGAGTAAGGACGTTTGAGTTCATGAAAAATATTCTGTGAGGTAGAATCATTATCATAATGGAAACCAAAAGCATCATCTTTTAATTCCTTATTTTGTAGTGCTGTTAAATCGTTATCATTACCGACTTTTAAATTGTATTGAAAAAATTGGTTTAATTTTCCTAAATTGATTTCTCCAAGCAGATTGCTTGTGTCTGGGTGGTAAAAGTTTGTGATATTGGTAAGTTTGATTGTAGACGAAGTCGTATTATCATCATGTAATACGGGAGATTTTACCCAACTACCGTTTTTTATTAGTAAAGGTTCTAAAAATAAATTTGTTGAATTGTTTTTGTGAAAATATTTTGGAAGAGGTATAGTTGGATTCAATAGAGGTAAAATCCCCGTAGTTTTTAAATACCTTATCTGACTGCCATTAAATTCGAATTCAAAAACTTTCAAATCAGCATCTGTTTCATCCTCTACTTGGATAATGAGACCTCTATTGTCGCTTATGTTTGGAATCAGCTTGAAATTTTCTATAGCAGGAAGTTTTGTTGTCCAAGTTGTATCGGCAGCATCTTTACTCAATTGCTTTTGTGTCCATTTACCATTTCGGTACTCGCTCCATGCCAGTTTTATTTCATAATATTCAACAGGATTTAGTTGCTCTGGTGTAACATTGTTTCCTATATGGCTTATTGTTTTATTTTGAACATTGGAATCTTGACGAGGTTTTGTTTTTTTTGCAATCTGTGGAAAGAAAATTAATAAACGACCATTCCATGCTACCGGTGTCAGATAGCATCCATTATCAATAAGAACACCATTTGCATCTTCCACATCATAACTCGGTATATCCACCTGCATTTTTTCCCAAGGATACCAATTCATTTCATCCAAAGCCAAATAGCGATAGAAGAAAAAATAGGGTGCATTTCGGGTACGCGAGAAGACATGGAGTTTCGAATTTTTGGGCCATGGTTCATCTCCGGTTTTTGATCCATCAATATACAAGCCTACCACTTCCATATTAGCCACCTCATCTATTTTGTAGAGATACGATTTTAACGCATCGGTTACATTTTGTTTATTGATGTCTTTTTGCAGTAATTCACTTTCCAGTTCTTTGAAAAATGGGCTTTTATCATCTCGCAGGTTGCTTTCTATCCAATTTTCGGGATATAGGAAAACTTTGCGATTGGCTTCCCATACTCTGTATCGCTGCATCCATTCCCAACGTCCTCTATCCAACACATCCGGATTAATTCCGCTGTGTTCTTCCTCCAATCCCAAGAAACAACGTTGCACAAATAACTGTACGGATGACAAAGCTTGTTTTATTCTTGAAGTTTCCATACAGGCATCCATTTGAACATCTATCAAAAAATATTCAAATAAACCATCAGCATCCGTTACTCCCCAATCTATTAATGTTTGTTGTTGCAGTAAAAAACCAATCAACGCTTCTTTCTGATTATTGCGCAATTTATCGTTCAATGGTTTTATAACTTGTTCCCAGTCTGTTTGGTTGTATTTGGCCCGAATTGCATTTTTTATGCTGTCGGCAATGATCCTGCATTTATTAAATTTAGAAGTAGGGATTGCCCAATCAAAAAGCAAATCAATATCCACGCTTATCTTATCGACAACAGTTAATGCGCATTGCAGTTTTAGCAGATTTTTTTCATTGTGGTAATCCTTAAGCTGTCTTATATTGAAATGATTTGTGTCAGTCAATTTGTCAATCCGCTCTTTTTTCCATGTTGTGAGCTCAGCAATTTTACCGCTCAATAAGGTAACATCAGATGCCGGATTATAAGTCCAATTCCAAAAGTCCAGTAGGTTCAATTCAGATTGTGGTAAAGAGTTTCGTAATCGGGTATAGGCATCCAAACGCAACCAATGTGGAAATGTCAATAGGTTAAAATCCAGATTATCGAAATGAACTTTGTTTTTTTTCAGAAACTGAATTTCATCGGTACTCAAATTAAAATTAGTAACCAGCATGGCCATTTTTTTTAACGCAATTAAAGCCGGTTCGCATTGCTGAGAAGCAAAGTCGGGAATTAATGCCGATGAAGGAACAGCTGTAATGGCAGAAGCGGTTGTTTTCCAATGGATATTTTTTAATTCGATGTTAGTAGCAGATAATTTATATAATTTGCCGGACTGGAGTACAATATCGTCGCTCCACCATTCATTTGTAGGATCCTCCTGGACTGTAAAATTTAATAGCGTACCATCAATACTGAGTACCGGTTGGACATCACTGTTTTTAATCACAAAAGTATAGGTAGCGTTTGCCCCCGGAATTAAATATCCGTTCCAATTGCTTTCAACAGGCTTGCTGCTTTCTTTTATTTTTTCAAAGATGCTGAACAGTGAAACAGGTGTACTTCCTATTTTCAGTATATCTGAAATTAATATATCGGTAATGTTGGATTGTAAACCCATTATACCGGACAAAGTGTTTACAATAAAACGATGACTCAGTTCCTGGCGCAGGTAAGGCATGAAAATTTCTAAAAAAGCTGTTCTTTTTTGAGGAGCTGTATTAATATCAGGTTCTCCATCAGGTATTTTATCAATTGGTACGCTGATGTCGCCTGCTTTAATTATTGTTTGCAACGCTGTTTTTTGAACATCTGTTTTGGTTTTTTCAGTCTCAAAAACTTTAGACAACAATTCATTGAATTGTTTTTTTTGCTGTTTTTCAATTCTGTTTAATGCCGATGCCCAATTGGGATCATTGTTCAGTGCTTTATAATCAATGCTTTCCGCCTCAGTTAAGATACCGGTGATTTGAACGCTGCCATTTTCTTTATCATACTTTAGTTTTTTATGAAGTGTTTTGTCCTCCGCTAATGTGTACACTATGTTTTTAGGGGCATTGGTTATATATATATTTGAACCTTCCAGTATGCCAATAACTTTTTCAATAATATCTGTTTCAAACAGTAAACTTGCTTTAGCTCTTACGATTTCCGTGGTTGCTTTTTCATTGAGATTGATTTTTTGCAATACCGCATCGGTAATTGCGGCATCTGCTTTTATATCCTGATGTGTTTCGTCAATTGTATTTAATCCATCATAGATGGATTTTGCCAAAAGTAAAATTGATTTTTTTGTAGGTTTAAAAGGCTTTTTATCGTCATCAAAATTTCTAATGATATAATTTAACTCTTGCGGTGTAAAACCGGCATCATCAATTTTGGAAAGATTTTTTATAAACTTAAGTGTGCTGTGTGCATCATCGAACACCTTTTCCAATAATGGTACAATACGCATAAATACAGGAATCTTATATCCTAACACTTTTGAAAGCAAACGGTAACGAAAAAGTATTGACAGGTTACTGAGTGTTAATTCATCAGTCATATCTGTTGCCTTCATGACAGCTTGCAAATCGTCAGCCGTATAATTTAAGGCGGCCATCACCACCGGAGTATGTTCGCTGATTTTAGCATTTGAAGTAAGATAATTGCCATTCGCATTGGCTTTAAAAACCTTATCAATGCCCAATACATTATGAGTTAGAAAAAGTCTTTTGTAGAGCGAATTTTCCCCTGTTGTACTGATATCTCTCCAAAAAGCAAGTAATTTTATTAACTCAATACCTGTTTTATCCAATAGTTTTTTTACGGCAGCTAATTGATGTATCAGGGTTGTTGAAATGGCATGATTAGGATTGCATTTGGCATTTTCACTACATTCATCACAATCACAATCATCGCAATCTGAAGTATCACAATCATCATTGCAATCGTCACAAATTGAATCATCAGTAATAACATCATTGTTTTCAGTTTGTTGCAATTTTTGCTCACTTAATCCAATAATTGCTTTGTCAATTTCATCTATTGTCCAGCCTAATTTTCTCCACAAACGGATAAAACGATGCATTTTATCATATTCTTCTATTGTTAAGGGAGAACCATCCAAATGTTGCAGCAGTGCGGTATTTAAATCACAACTGTCTTTTTGCTCTAAGAACACCAGATATACTTCTCCATCAATTACATAGAAGATGCCTTTTTCACCTTTTTCACCTTTAAATTCTATGTTTTTCCATTTTTCGGTATCAATTTCTTCATTATTTAATACAGAAACTTTTCCTGTTTTTTTATCAATTTGACCTATTTCAGATTGATAATTACCTTTCGTTTTAAATATTTTGCAATCTATAACCTTTATACCATCTCCCGTATCATAATTTATTGAGTTATTATTAAATATTATGTCACCATTCACGCATCCTTTACCACTTTCTATAACTATCATTTTGCCTATTTTCTCAAAATGACATTTCACCCAACAGATGATGTCTTTGTCGCTTATTTCGATTTTGTCTTTGCAGGTGCCCGGACAGCTAAGTGATTTTTTGTTTGTTAGTATTTCAATCTGATCTTTAAGTATTGGTAATAAATCGGCAAATTTTTCCAATTTCACTAAGTCTTCGGCCATTTTATCAATACCGTGTATTTTGGCATAGTTTTGTAAAAACCGGTAACTGAAACGCAAACTTTCCATTATGGTTTTCGACTTTCCTTTTGGTACTAACGGATTGATAAACTCCGTTCTAAGCAGATCTACCAAATTGAAATAATCAATTCCCGTGCGTCGTAAAAATTCCTTTTTGATTAATGTGAGCCCGTTATCGCTGAGCATTGCTGCATCGTCATCATAACCGTAATATTCGCCCACTGATCTCACACCAATCAGTTCTTCGTATTCCGAATCGGTAAATGTTTTATTTTTCAGTTTATTCATCAGAGCCTTACTTTCAAAACATTCCTTTGTGAGTATGATGTATTCTTCCTTTGTAATATTTAAAAATTCGGCATCGGATGCCCCATTTAAAGCCTCGTCTTTTAGTTTCGTCAATTCAGTATCGTTGCTTACATTGTTTTTTCGGAATTTATGGATTACTTCATAACGGTTTGTTCCTAAATAATCCAAATAAATTCTGGAAGCATTAATTGGCTGATGATAGGGGAGGGTAAAAGGATATACTTCATTTTTCAAGATGCAATACGCCTGGTATTCGGTATGTTGAGGTTCGGCAAGCAGCTCACTGCTGGTTTCATCTTCTACATTAAAAGGTTTCAGATGTTTGAATGCCACATAACTTTCCATGACTTCATTTACCAAGTCAACGTAGGGTAAAATTGTATTGGTATTTTTGCAGGTCAATTCCAAACAACCTAAATCAGGACGGCGGTTGAATAGTTTTTCCAATGGAGTTCCGGAAATATCTTTTAAATCGGCCTTTATTTTTAATGAAGGATCTATTTCACTCTGATTGAAATCAAGATTATTGTTTCTTAAATATTGTAATAATTCCACATAATAGGCTGCGGCACTGTAGACAGATGTACATTCACCACATTCACAAATGTCCGCATCTCCAAAAAGTAAATCCCATGATAAATAGTGTTTTTCTATACTATCAATTGTGGCTTGGTCGGGGGTATATTTAAATGCTGCATTTTTAATATCCATAGCCTCCGAAGCCATTTTAGAATGATTGCTATTATCCAACTTCATACTTTTATCAATCATGGCAATGCCTGTATTTTGACTGGCTTCTTTTAATGCCATTAAAGCATGTTCATTGCGTACGCGTGTTTGTTGTGCATTGGTATGGATTTGTAACACTGTTTTTTCGTCCAATCCTCTATTACTCATCAGAGTTTTGAATTGTGCGGGAGGTATATCGGAAATTTGAAATGCGGTATGTAGTTTGGCATCGTACAAAGCAGGAATAGCATCAGCAACGGGACTAACGGCAACAATTCGCTGTAACGTTTTTAATTCTATTTGAAGAGGCTCGTGTAATTCAATAGGTATTTCCTTGAATAACTCTTTATTTTTCAGTACTTCATATATCGAGTGGGTTCTGATATTAAAATCCTGTCGTTTTTCTAAAATCCTGGCAACGTTTGTACCTACTGCTGTATTCAGCACAGATACCTGAGGATCCTTTATCATATTGACAACAACAGCCGTAGGTTCGTATTGAAACAGTTTTTGATGCAAGGCTATGGTAAATGATCTTTTAGCTTCATCCGACTTCCCACTTGCAATACCTTTCACCTTTTGGGAAAAGGCATCTTTGTTAAAATTTAAAGCAATATCACGCATCGAGAGTAACTTATCATCTTTTTGAAAAAGCTCTACAACCGCTTTATTGTCATTACTCCATTCGGACAAGTAGTGCGTAAACTCTAGATTTTTCACCATTGCAGGAGTAAAACTTTTGTCTTTATTCAGTTCACTTTTTATCTTAATCCAATTTCCGCTATGGGTATTATAAATAGTGTTGAATTTTTTGAAGTGATCATCGTCTTTTAAATCAAATTTAAAAAGGCCAAGTTTTATTTTGATTGGATTTTGGTTGTCAGATTGTGTTGCCATGATATTGCTATTATTTAATTATGAACAAAAAACTATAATTCCAGTATTTTGAATGTTTTTTTTAAATCAGTAAACCATTAATGAGCCGGATCCCTCATCTTCAGCATAAAATAATCTTAGTCTTATGATATATTCCCTTCCCTTTATTAATCTTAAGTAAATTTTTGAGTTCAAATCTGTACCACTGTCATCATCACCTGCCAGATATATTTCTTCAGTGCCATTTTTTTCAAAAAGAACCATAACGGTGTCCATTGTTCCAAAAGTTTCAATTTTGTACTTTTTAGAGCGGGTAGGTTTGAACTTAAAGTTTTTCTGTTCACCGGGTTTAATATCCAAAGGTTCTGATCGAGAAGATTTAAGTTCTATATAATCTTTTGGTTGCAGCGCCGGATAGAATTTTTTCACAAACTCTATATCCTTTAGAGAAAGACCTCCGGCTGGATATATTCCATTTTTAAATTCGATAGGAGATAAAATAAGTCCTGGGCCAAATGGATAATGCATTACAGAATCAGGGTCGTGGGTAGATCCTTCCACCTCATTTACAGGTAACTTTCTGATGATATTATGATAGGTTTTTTCTCTGCTCCAGAAATTTGGAGATTGAGCAAGAGCATTATACACCGCTTCTTCATTCCAGACTATTCCGGCATAAGGGTTTTGATGTTCATGAGGAGCACCCAGTGTATGCCCGATTTCATGTATGGCGGTATCAGGATCATTACTTATGTCCCAGCCAAAATTCATTGTTCTTTCATTAGGGGAACTGGCAACATCAATGATATCCCTTCCAACATATGACCAGGATCCATCTCCTCTCATGAATCCTATTCGTATTTGAGCATCATTTTTGTCATTGACTTCTTCGAACTCTAGTCCGATGCCTAAATTTTTCCATGCTTTGAATGCATTTTTTACCGCTGTAATTTGATTAGATGCACCTTTCCATGTGGCTGGTGAACCATCAGTACTTCCGTTGAAAAAATAATATTTAAGTTTGGTTCCATTTACCCATTTTTTGACAATGATTCTGATCATTGCAGCTCTGCCGGTTCCTACTTCAGGAGCAAAGACTCTTTCAGGTACTTCCACTAAGGAACAGTAGTTTGGAGTAGCTTGTTGGGCATTTTTGTTTTGCGCATCCACTTTGGTGGCTTTTGATGTTGTTTTTGATGTTGTGTTTGTTGTTGCCATGATTTTGGTTTTTTTAAAAGATTCTACTTTATGTTTATTGGGTTTAGGTCTCCTATTTTAGAAGACTGTTTTATTTTACAGGCGGTTCATTATTGTTGTACTGGGGCAATTCTGGATTTATTGGGGTATTAAAAATAAATTCATAATAATCACCCTCATTCTTATCAACTCCTCTTATTAATTCGTTGACTGCGCTTTTTACCGAAGCAAAAGTTTTTACATTTTTCCATTTGCTTTGTCTTAGATTAAAATCATTTATCCTTGTTAATAAAACATTAATTTGTCCTTTATACCGATTGTTTTCTTCAGTCAGGCTAGTTATCGTTTGAATATTTTTGTTGCAAATCTTTAGTGAATCTTTTAATACATCAATCCGGTTAGTTAAAGAATCAACCTCCGCAGTCGTTTTGATGTCCTTACCGGACAATCCGTTTTTCAATCGTGAATTTTCTTCTTTTAACTGGTTGTTCTCTGCAATCACAGTTATATCAGGGAAATAAGATGTTTGTTTGGCCAGTATAGGTATCGCCCACTCCTGTGCAGCCAATAAAATATTTGATTGTTCTAGATTTTTGCCGTGTTGATTTACATTTGATACCAGTTCTCCCCAAGCGCCTATTTGTTTGGTTAATCCAGTAAATGATGCAGCATAGAAAAATATAAGGAAGGCGTTTAGTAAAAAAAAGAATTTATTGCCATATTCAGCCTTTTCATTAGGTTTCATATTTCTATACCTTACTAATTCAAAAATAAAGGATATAGTTAATCCAATGCCCCATATCGCTGCAACCCGCATAAATGAATAGGTAAACCGTTGCAATACTACCGCATCAATAATAAATACGGTGAACCATGTCCAGAACGCTAACTGAGGCAACGACTGGAACGTTTTTTTACTTAAAAAAGTACTTGGTATTTCTCCCATGATGATTCTTTTTTAAATGTTTATACAATTATGTTCACATATGAAAAGTTTGTCATTATAGCATTCTTAAAATACTACTTCATTTATTGTATGTGTATTTTAGTTTTTTCTATTGCTGCCTTATGATTTTTTTGTTTGATGGCACGGATTGTAAATCCGCACTATCGGGGGTTATTTCATTTTGTTTGTTAGCTTATTTTAGTTCATGAGAACACAAACCGAGGCTGAGTATATTTTGTCATTGATGTGAAATACGATATACTATCAGGTTGATTAGTTTAAACTACTTGATTTTCGTTCCCTCAAATATTTCTTTTTTTCTTGCTTCAGATGCAACATTTAATCTGTCTTCATGTGCTTTTCTTAATGCCTCTCCTACTAATGGTGTAGAGGTCGTATTTTTCATTGGTTTGTCATTGTCTCTAATAACTTGTGGTATAAGCAAATAATTTGGAGCTTTATCTGGATCGACAGCCCCGGCATCTTTTAAGAATGATTCTACTCCTGCTTCTATTGATATTCTACCAGACAATATTGCCTCTCCATATTTTTCCCAAAATTGAATGCCTGCTTCATTGGAAGGCAAATCTTCATATGAATAACTACTAGCATCACGACCTATAAGACCTTGCCATTTCTCCAGATTTTTTGAAACTACCCGGGCACTATTTGGATTGGTTACTGCAGCAGAAGCTGCGAAGTAAAAAAAATGGTGCATATCTATCCAACCCAGCTTTTCTGTGTATATATAACGTTTTACGTCCTTACTGTCTTTTCTGCTTGAGTCATCCACCCAATTTCCCGTTTTATCATCCCTTTTAAAAAAACGGTCAGCCTCAAAATGGTCTCTTAAATCTCCTAAAGCCCTCACAGTTTCAGTAACTGCCAACATCCTGTAATGTTGATGAACAGAAACTGACTGTGCAAGTGTAGAACTTCCCTTATCAGCTAGCATTCTTTTTGTATGCATAGACACTTCTGTAACAGCTCGTAAATAAGTTTGCAGATCTAAAGGGTCTGGCAATGTACCTGTTGCACCTATGGCTTTAGCCTTTGCATATATGTCGTCCCTCCGGGTAGAAGACACAGAATAGGTGCCTTTCTTCATTTCACTCTTAATATCACCTAAGTTGCCCGATTGACCCCTCTTAGGTTCTTTTCCGTCTAGATCGTGATAAATTACTGGGTTAGATAAGCAAAATGAGTAAACGTTGATTCCCCCTTTTATTCCTGCCGGATCCGTAGCCGTCCATCGGCCCAACCACGGCAAATAATACCTTGCACTATGATATTCCAATCCGGTTTCTTCATCGCGTTCCATACCAGTGTAACGGTAACGCTTAGCAACCGCTTTAATAGCTGCGTTTTTGGCTTGGTAAGCAGTTGTTCCAAACGGGTGGTATTCTTCGTAAGAGATGATATCACCCGTTTCGTTAAGCTCTAAAGTTGAGGAACCCAAATGATTGTGCAGCTGATAGCGTATGGTAAATTCAGGCGATGTTCTGCCTACGGGAAAGCCAAGAATATGACGAGGCTCGGTTTCGATATCTATCATTGCAAAACGGTGTCCTTCATCCATCAAACTCAGACTGATTCTTTCCATTCCGGCGTTGGCACCGCTATGACTTTTATACAATTCATACCCCGATATATAAATGCGTTCGTTTTTTAAGGTTGGTGTTTCATTTACATTGGCAGTATTCTCGGTTATTTTTCGGATGCGTTGTCCCTGTCCGTCATATTGGTAGTAAGTTGTTTCCGGTGTACCTCCATCAGTGCGTCGCTGTTTTATGGTCTTTACCAATTTTTCTTTAAAATTCCAACCCATTTCCTGCAAGTGGGGTAATGTGGTTATAAAGCCGTGTTGGTCATGATGCGGGTAAACATACATTTCGCTGCCCACCTGTGTCATTTTTAAACGGTTATTTTTGGCTTCATAAGTATAATCGCGTGTCCAGTTGTTGCCGGCTGCAGCATGTTGCATCTGCATGATATTCCCCACTTTATCGTAACGATAGTTTTGTGTGTAATTCCTAACTGCCATCGGGTCACCTGAATTCAACTGGTGCATAAAAGGTGCATCATTCCAGTTGTCCTGTCCGTTAAGTGTAAGCGCGGCATTATTTTCCCTTCCGGTTGCAGTTATCAATCGATAGAGCGCATCATAAGTATATTCCGAAATCCCAGTTATTTTTTGGTTGTTAAAGAACACAACAGGGATGTTTCGGTCTTCGATATGCGTAATATTTCCAACAGGGTCATAAGTATAATGCCAATCCTGTAATGGGTCGCCATTCAATTGTTTGCTTTCCAACCGTTTCAACCGAAATGTTTCTTTGTCGTAATAAAACTTGGTGGTTACATTGTTTCCATAAACAATTTTGTTGCGTTGTCCTTTTTCGTTGTAATCAATATTCCTGATATAAGTAATGGGTGAACTTTTATCGGGATGCAGTACACTTTCACCATCTAATAAACCGGCTTCATTGTAAGATGGGGTAATTATACTTCCATCGGGAACAATTTGTTTTATAATACGTCCCAGTGCATCAATATCTGTTATAAAAGTAAAGGATTGGTTTTCTAAATCGACGGTCAAATTATCATCAATCCAATTAACGACTTCTTTATAGTTTTTGAAAAGCGTTCTTGTTGTGTTGGTCGGTTTGCCTTTAAAATCGTATTTCGGTGTTTCTATTAGTCCGCCTGTATCGTAATGTCTCCAAACCTGCCCTCTTAAATTTTTGAGATGGGCATCAGGTTGTTCTTCGCCGTAAATAATTTTATTAAATATGTGATCTAATCCCGCGGATCCATCTCCACCTAAAACCTTACTGTATAAAGGTCTGTGTAATTTATCGTAAAAATATTGAAACTCGTGATTACGTTCGTCCCAAGTGCGCAGCGGATTGCCCAAGACATTTATTAGCAACCAACGCTGGCCGGCATCCATGCTTTGCTGATATATTTTGTTACCCAGCATGTCATATTTGTAGCGCATTACTACATTGTTTCGTGCATCGGTTACCGAAAGCAGGTTTCCTTCGGTGTCTAATTTTACTCTTGTATGCTGTAATTCGGCAACACCCGTTACAGTATTTTTATTGTTTTCAACTGAAAGTACTGGTCTTCCCAATGTATCGAAATACTGGACGCTGGGAGTATCAGCATGTTTTTCGGTTTTTAATGCGACTTGTTGTTCTCTGAGGTCGTTGATGAATTCGGGATGCGCGTTATCGGTTCTTTTTTTATACCATTCGCTTTCTAATACAGTGTCGTTGGAATCATAATTGCTCACTTTCCAACTGTCAAAAATGACTTTTGACAATGTACCGTTTGGCATTTCTGTTTTTATCAATCGTCCAACTGCGTCATAATACATGATGGGCGTTACCCCCATTTCAACCAACTCCTTAAAATCTTCATAATAATGCGAAACCGAAAAATAAGGCTCGTATTGTTTTACCGCATTGCCTTTGTTGTTTTTGATGGTTCTGCCGTTACCAATCCAGCGAAGTTGTTTGGGAAGGCTGGCTGAAGTGTCTATTTCAGAAATTGTGACAGTATCATCAGGAAAAACAACAACTTTTTTGGCTGGACCAGGTTCTGCCTGTACTTTTTTCATTATCACTTCGCCAACCCCATTGGAATATTCAAAGCCTATTTGAACTTTACTTTCAGGATTAAGGCTTCCGTCTGGTTTTTTGTAATGTGTTTCTCTGTTTATAGCAGCCACCACAACGGGTTTGCCTGAAGAGTTATAGGCTTCAAAATCATAAACAAATCTTGATGTTGCTTTATTCAGCAGGCTTTTTCCGATATCGGTTAATTCAACAGAGTCGGGAGCCTGAAAAAAGTTATTAATTAATATTAATTCTGAGGCATCGGTTGTTTCTGTTATATCGGTCAATGTATCAGCTTCATTTCCTTTTCCCATTACTGCAACTGCTTTCACCAGTCCTAATTCATCTGTTATTGCTTCTGATATGTTAGCATTTATATCAATCATCCGCTGAGGTGACAGAGTTCGGAAGTTGAACAAATTTACTTTAATGGTGTTGCCTATTTCGTCTTCGGTTTCTTCGATAAACAGGAAATAGTTGCCATAATATTTTACTTTTGTTGTGGCACCAAAAGGATCAGTGTAGGATATCGGCATATAAAATCTATTACTCGCATCTATAATGGATTCCGACTCAGTCAGAAACTGCATGACACCGGAACGCACCCACCAATTGTCATCTTCAAAACCATTTTCGTTTAATGCGTGTGAAAATCGACCTTCAGACATTAAATTTTGCAACGCCCAATCATCAACTTTCTCATGATAAATATCCCGCAATAAATCAGGTGTATAGGCCAATTGATAACTTTCAAACGGTAAGCCTAAAGATTCCAGTTTATGCAAAGGCAAGGCATTTTTTAAATCATTGCTTCTGTATATGGTTTTGATGTGTTCTATCAATCGTTTTTGGGATAAACCGTGGGTTGTTGGTTTTTCTGTTTCATGATATAAAGCTGTTGCTGATTTTTCGTCTGTCAGTATTTCATCAAAATCTTTTGGAGTATAAAACGTATTTGGTTTTTGGACATCTTTTAGTTCATAGGTTTTGGACTCGGAAGGCAACCGTAATCGATGTATGTCCTCATCAAACACATCATTGGTAAACTGATTTTTTGTATAGACAATAACAGTTTTGCTTTGCTCTTGTTGTGTTTCAACTGGAAGGGTTGCATCGGCTGTGAGTCTCGGATAGACAACTGCGGCAGATTCCAATATATTACCGTATTCATCCAATTTAATGTTTAAGGTATGGGCAATCCGAGGATCTTCAGGGTTTCTCTCGTAGTTGTAGGTAATTGCCTCACTTTCCTTTACAACAAACACAGCATGCTTATTTTTCCCTTTTGGTTGAATCAATTCAATGACGCAATTATGAGTTGAAACGGCATATGGGGTAAGTTCTTTTTTTCTTGCTTCTAAATCATTTTCAAATTTTATGGCGTCATGAGCAAATATTTCAGAGCGTAAGGCCATTCCCTTGCATGCGCGTACTGCCTGCTGATATTCCTCAGCATTTAGAGCGTCAACAACAGATTGAGGAATACCTTTGGCCGGGATTATAAAAGCATCATCTAAGGGCGTTTCATGATGAATTACCGCAAATCCATGACGTTTTATTTCCTCATGCCAATATTCATGTGCAAATTGTGCCAGTATTTTTTCATTCCTTAAAAATGCTCCGGTATGAAACCATTGTTTAGTTACAACAGGTTCTTGGTGCAGTTCGACATTCGTAATATTAGATGCCCCACTTTTTGTCCAATGTTCAAAAGTTTCTGCATCAATCTGCTCTACCATGCCAAAGCCCCTGAATTCCCTTTCGGCATGATCGTAATAGCCGTGATGGTATTTATAGGAAGAAACAAATTTATGTCTGGTGATTTTGTCTTCAACAGTTGTTTGGGAAACACAATGAACTGGGAAATGAAGTTTTGTTACCCAAGGTTTTCCTGCCAACTTATCTTTAATGTAAAATTTGGTGGAAGGTGTATATTTCAATGAAACTTCTTTACCCATATTGTTTTGGTAAGAAACCATGATGTGTGGTTTCTTACTGTTCATAAGGTCAATATATTTCAAAGGAGCATTGGCGTCTTTTGCCAATGGACTGGACCAGACAATACAAGCTACGCCATTACCCAGTAAATCAGTCACAGTTATTTTAGCTTGGGAATGGATTTCAGGAAAAGGGTCGATTTCAAACGGACTGGAACTAAACCGGTTTCCGCTTAGGTTTTTCCAACAGGTAAACTTGTTTTTACCCAAATAAATAATATCCGTAGTGCCTGAGCCATCAATATCAGCCAATCTGATATAGGATGGATTAAAGGCATCAGGAAGATCAAAAACAGGGGCATTGTCCAAAGCTACTTTTGCGCCAAATTTTCCGTAACCCAAATTCGGCCAATAGCATACCTCACCATTCCGGATTCTTAAAATATCTGTCATGCCATCACCGGACATATCAGCCAGATAAATGGTTTGTTCTGCATCGGCAAAAACAATATGCGGACCTTCTTCTTCATCAAATGATTTAGCTGATTTTCGGGCAGGTGAGTATCCATTCCGTCCTTCAGAGGCATACCAAGTGAAGACTTGATCTTCAGAAATTACAACTTCCGGTTTACCATCGCCGTTTAAATCCAGCATTCGTGTATTGGTATCGCCAAAATCTATATTGGGAAGCGCTTTGAATGAACGTACTCCAATCCATTCATTATCGTCATTGAGTTCAAAATATCCTTTCGGCTCCATACCATAGCTTACCAATTGCTTTCCGCCATCTCCACCTAAATCAGCCAATTGTAAAGATCCGCCCAAGCCTGCAAATGATGGTTTTGGGGAAACAAGTTTTGCATGCTCAAATTTTCCTTCTCCAAGGTTGTGCTTGTAGTACCAGCCTGTAGCCTGTTCAGTTAGAATTCCTGATAATCCTTCATTGTACAAATCGGTAAATTGATATTGCTGTTCATCCAGTCCTGACGGTGCATGGATTAAATTATCAGAGGAAATAGACTTTATTTCATCATTCCAATCATGCTTTTGATATTGAAACTCCATAGGAGGGAGTTTTTTATGGGAATAAGTACCATCTGCTTTTTTTATGTAGCCATAAGATGTAATTGCCTTCAGAAAAGTAAAATCCTGCTCAGTTGAAGTGTCATAATCAAAATTCACCGATTTAATAAGTGTTTTTTCATCAGACTTATCATCTCTTAAAGCCAGTTCCTTAAAAACATGAAACAGCAAAACTCTTTTACACAACCGGGTTGTTCTGATTTCAAAACCTGCTTTGTAATCGGAAAAAGCATCTTGTCTATAATCCCAATCGTTGATTGAATCAGGCGGATTATTGTCTTTTAAAGTTCCATAATCAAAAACGGTTTGAAACAAATAGTCTGTTTCAATTGGGAAAGTATCATGAAATTTTTTATACGGAGTTTTATTTCCGTATACTATTTTTTCCAAATAAAGATTAGTATAGGTGATTTCACCGTTTTTAAAACGATTTTTGTTATGCAATAAAGAATTGTTAAAACCAATATCATTTTCATTTTTATAAATATAATGACTGCAGTTTCCCTTATCGTCAAAAACAAATTCAGGCAGCCATTCATAAATTTTTGTTGTGTCGACTGGATTTACTAAAACGGAATTGTCTGTCCAACCAAAAAGGGTAGATATGTTTTCTTTGGTTATAACACGCCACTTAATCCTACTTGTTGATTTTTCTGTCCATTGCTCAATACAGGCAAAAAGACCTTCAATTCGTGGTTTGTAATTTCTAATATTAAATAAGCCATCAGATGAATCTCTTTCATTTATGATGTATTCGGAATCAGAATCTAATTGGAAACTTCCATCTGCATTTTTCTTAAATTCAGGAACCAAATCCTCAGCTTCCGAAAATAAAAATGTATCTGAATCAATTGAATCCAGATATTGTGGCAAGCTTTTGTCTGTTTTACGCTTTATAGAACCTAAACTTAAATTCCATCCCAATCCAAAAATACCATTACCCGAACCGGAGCTGTACGAAAGAGTTAAAGTTGGGGTTACTCCTCTTGCAGGAGAAAATGGGAGTGGAATAGAAAATGATGAGGTGCCATTGACAGCATTTACGGAAAATTTCTCATCAATTCCTTTAATTGCGCCTCCGCCTTTAGGCAAGGATATAGAAGGAATATCAATGGCATTGGATTTGGTTCTCCCGCCATCAGTTTTGAGAAAATTGCTTTTATCATCACGAGCCTGCTGTTTCATAGCTTTTAAGGCTGTTAAGTGAATATAAGATGCATAACATCTACAAAAAAGAAATATCAGAAAAGTTGCTCTATACCGGATGTTTTAATTTTAAAATATCCTAATAGTTATTTCTAAGTGTGGGCGCACTTATACTGAAGATCTGTAAATTTAGTTCTTTAATCAAGGGAGTGAAGAAGATTTTAACTTTCGTTAAAATAAATTGTCAAATAAAAGTATGGGAGTAACTAATACTTAACTTTTGCTAATTATGTTCAATAGAGCTACATATAAATTAGCACTTATTCAAAAACAAACTTGTTATAAATTTAAGAAATATTAATATTATTCCTTCAGAAATACGACGAACGACAATTATAATAGTTTAAAAGTAAATTTTTTCTGTTTTTAATTGTGAAGTCGTTTTTTAAAATTATCTGAAAATAAGGTCTTTTGTGAGTTTTTTGGTTTGATGAATTCTCTTTATTGAGTATTAATAACAGTTGGACTGTTAATTATGAGACTATATAGAAGCAATACAGAATTTACTATTTATTGTGATATATGTGTCAGTAACGGCCAATACCAGAAATGGTGTTGCTTGGTTAAGCAAAAAAACCGCAATTAAAAAACCATACTATGGAAATATGATGTTGAGCTGCGGTTAAACATGAAACTATTAAATAAAGAAAAGTAAATCTTAATTATCGAAAATCAGGACTTAGTTAAAAAATGGAAACTTGTGGGAGTGACAACATTTTTTAGGGTTTTACTATTGATTTTTTCCATAAAGTACAAATCCCCAAATTAAATAAGTTATTACGAAATAATATTTCCGTAATTTTAATAATAAAAATAACACATAATCTGAAACAATTAAAAACATGAAAAAATTAATCTTTACTGCCACTTTAATGGTATTAGTATTCGTTTCCTGTAATAATAAAAATAAGGAGTCAGAGACTCTTAATTCAGAGATGAAAAATCAAGATTCTACAATGGTGGATCAAAAATTCCAAACCGAAAATCATGAATCTCAAATGTATGCCTGTCCGATGCATCCCGAAGTTCAGGGAAAAAAAGGCGATACTTGTTCAAAATGTGGAATGGAATTAACAAAACCTGTGGTTAAAAATGAAACCCCAACCGAAAATCATGAAGGTCATGAAAATCATGAACACTAAATTGGATAAGTCTGTAAAGGTCTAAGAACCAAATAAATTAAAATCATGGGTATATGCAGCAAGAATTTGTTAAAGAATTTGGAATAAAAAATATTATTCCAATCATAAATGCACATTTTTTAAAAACTAAATTATCATGAAAGGTTTAACTTCAGAGGAAGCATTGGATCGTCTTGAGCAATTCGGACGCAATAGTATTCATTCTGAAAATGGGAAGCATCCTTTAAAAATGCTGATAGCCCAATTTACTAATCTGATGGTTTATCTATTGCTGTTTGCTGCCGGATTGTCCTTCTGGTTTCAGGAATATTTAGATGCTGTGGCTATTATTTTGGTTCTTCTTATCAATGCAGTTATTGGTTTTTGGATGGAATTCCAGGCCGACCGTTCAATGAATGCCCTGAAAAAGATGGCAGGTGTACCGGCAAAAGTTATCCGAAACGGTAGTCTGATGGAAATACCTTCAGAAGAAGTGGTGCCTGGAGATTTATTATTTATTGAAGCCGGCGACATGATAACAGCTGATTCAAAAATAGTGAATGCAACACAACTCTCGGTTAATGAAGCCTCTTTAACCGGCGAAGCTATGCCTGTTGAAAAAAATGAAAAAGAGTTACCGGCTGATACTCCTCTGGCGGAAAGAACCAATAAATTATTTAAAGGAACTTTTGTTACCAACGGAAATGCAAAAGCAATTGTAGAAGCTACAGGAATGCAGACCGAATTAGGAAAAATAGCCCATTTGGTTCATGGTGCCGAGCAATCTGCAACACCCTTGGAAAAGAAACTGCAGGTATTTACCACTAAATTAATATACATAACGGTAGCTTTGGTTGTTTTGCTGTTCCTCATCGGCTTATTAAATGGCAAAAGTTATGTAGAAATGATTGAAACCTCGATTGCTTTAGCTGTTGCTGCAATTCCGGAAGGTCTTCCTATCGTATCCACACTCGCACTGGCGCAGGGAATGATCAAGATGGCGAAGCATAATGTTATAGTGAAAAAATTATCGGCTGTTGAAACGCTTGGAGGTATAACGGTTATCTGTACAGATAAAACCGGAACACTGACTCAAAATAAAATTGAAGTCACAACAGTTTTGTCAGCAGATGATAATTCGGAAATTAATAAACGTCTGTTAAATCAAATAGCAGTTTTGTGTAATACCGCGTCTATAGGGATTTCAGGCAACGAAATAATTGAAATCGGCGATCCGCTTGAATCAGGATTGCTGAAATATTCGCATAGGCAAGGATTTGATATTGACCAATTGCAACAGGAATTTCCAAAAATTGGTGAAGTTCCTTTTTCTTCTGAAACAAAAATGATGGCGACTTCACACAAAACAGATGGTGGTTATGTTGTTTTTGCCAAAGGTGCTTCAGAAGAAATTCTAACGCAATGCAGCCATATTCAAATTGATACGGATGTTCAATTGTTGGACAAAGAAACCGAAAACTTCTGGAAAGAAAAATCAGAGCAGTTGGCAGCATCGGGATTAAGAGTGATTGCAGGAGCTTATAAAGAATCAAAAACGGAACAGGATTCACTTACAGATAATCTTGTGTTTACCGGTCTTTACGGGATGATAGATCCGCCTGCCGATGATGTTTTTTCAGCTATTTCACAATGCAGAGAAGCAGGTATTAATGTTATTATGATAACGGGAGATCATCCCGAAACAGCAAATTATATAGCCCGGGAACTTAAAATATCGGACCTAAACAATGCTGTTATAGGAAAAGAGATGCTTCCGTATGAAGTTTTAAATGATGAAGACAAGCAAAATTGGGTTAAAACTTCTGTTTTTGCTAGAGTTACACCTTCCCAAAAATTAGATTTGGTTACTGTTTTGCAGGAGAAAGGAAATATAGTTGGTATGACTGGTGATGGTGTAAATGATGCTCCGGCACTTAAAAAAGCCGATATAGGAATAGCAATGGGTAAAAGAGGGACACAGGTAGCCCAGGAAGCCTCAGATATGATTTTGAAAAACGATGCTTTTTCGTCTATTGTTGGAGCTGTTAAACAGGGGAGAGTCATATTTAAAAACATTCAAAAGTTTGTTATTTACCTGCTTTCCTGTAACATGAGTGAACTTCTTGTAGTGTCTCTTGCAGCCTTGTCTAATTTGCATTTTCAGTTAATTCCATTACAAATTCTGTTTATCAATTTAATTACAGATGTTTTGCCGGCACTGGCATTGGGAGTTAGTAACGGAAATAATTTTGTGATGAAAGAAAAACCAAGAGATCCGTCCGAACCACTTTTAAAAATAAAGCAATGGAAAGCTGTCTGGATTTACGCTGCAATTATTTCAATTTGTACACTTGGGGCAGTTTTTGTAAGCCATTATTTTGTACATACCAGAAAGGATTTTGATCCGAAATTGTGCAATAACATCCTGTTTTTTACTTTAATAGCATGTCAGTTGCTCCATGTGTTCAATATGGCTTCAGTAAAAAGTTCTTTTTTTAGATCAGAGGTCTTCCGAAACAAATATGTATGGTATGCTTTATTAGCGAGTATCTTAATCATGGTTTCAATTTTTTATATACCATTAGCCGGTCACGCGTTAGAAATTCAGGAATTCAAATTTATCGATTGGATAGTTGTTATTGTTTCAGCAATTGTCTTTTTACTTGTAATCCAATTTTTAAAACGTGTTAAAGTAATACAGGATGAAGATTAAAAATGATAATAGTAATGTCATTAAAGTTTCGGGTATTAAAGTGCCGTTCAATAAAGAAAAGCTAATACAATTATTGTTGCAGAGCCTAATCGGATTGAAAAAATACTTAAGGAATGTAGTGCAATATATAAACATTTTGAAACTACAAATCTTTAATTAAAATTTAAACAGATATTTTTCAGAACCATGAAACACAAAGAAATACTAACCAATTGGAATGTTATTACTGGTGGGCCATGTACCGGTAAAACAACCATTGTAAATATATTAGCTCAAAGAGGCTATAAAACCACGATTGAACACGCCCGACATTATATTGATACACAAAAAATAAATGGTTTCAGTATTGAGGAAATCAGGAAGAATAAAAGAGAATTTCAACTTAATGTATTGGATATGCAAATAGAACAAGAAGCCTCATTAAATGTTAAGGATCAGGTATTTCTTGATAGGGCATTGCCCGATGCTATGGCTTATTATCGTTTTCTAGGATTGGAATACGATGAAAGGCTAATTGAACAATGCAATAAATATTGTTATAACAAAGTCTTTATTTTAGACCGATTGCCCTTAATTAATGACTATGCGCGACTGGAAGATGAATCAGAACAAATTAGAATTCATAACCTGATTATAGAAGTGTACAAGTCGTTTCCTTGTCCAATCATTTATGTTCCTGTTCTGCCACCCGAAGAGCGTGTAGATTTTATTCTTAAAAACGTATAACCAAATACTGTTCATCATGATAGAGAAAATTATTTCCTGGTCAATTCACAACCGATTCTTTGTTTGGATAGGTATAATCCTAATAGTTGTTGGTGGTATTTTGGCTGTAACAAGAACACCTGTTGATGCTATACCGGATTTATCGGAAAATCAGGTAATTGTTTATACAGAGTGGATGGGCAGAAACCCTCAGATTATGGAAGATCAGGTTACTTATCCTTTGGTTTCTAATTTACAAGGAATCCCAAATGTGAAAGCTATCCGTGCATCTTCAATGTTTGGGATGAGTTTCATCTTCGTAATTTTCAATGACGATGCAGAAATTTATTGGGCAAGAACAAGAGTTTTGGAAAGGTTGAATTTCGCTCAAAAAGCAATGCCACAGGGCGTAACTCCAACATTGGGACCGGACGGTACGGGTGTTGGACATGTTTTTTGGTACACACTTCAGGGGGAAGGTTACGACTTAGGGGAATTACGCGCAGTTCAGGATTGGTATGTGAAATTTGCATTGCAAAATGTTGAAGGGGTGAGTGAAGTAGCTTCTTTCGGTGGTTTTCAAAAACAGTATCAGGTAAGTGTCAACCCAAATAAATTGGTGTATTACAATGTATCGGCAATGGATGTTGCAGACGCCATAAAGAACAATAATCGGGATGTAGGAGGAAGTATATACGAAATGAACCGGATGGGGTACATGATCCGAGGCGTAGGATACATTAAAGATATTAAGGACATTGAAGACATTGCCGTAGGATCAAATAAATCAATACCGGTAAAACTTAAGGATGTGGCTGATGTACAAATGAGCAGTGATATCCGTCTGGGAATTACGGATGAAAATGGAGAAGGAGAAGTTGTTGGAGGTGTTGTGGTTGCCCGTTACGGGGAAAACGCAAAAGAAGTAATTGACAGGGTAAAAGCGCGTATGGATGATGTTGAAAAAGGATTACCTCCCGGTGTAAAAATAAAAGTGGCGTATGACAGGAGTGATTTGATTGAAGCAGCAATCGCAACATTAAAAGAAGCCTTGATTGAAGAAATTATTGTGGTTTCTCTGGTTGTTTTGTTGTTTCTTTTTCATGTCCGCAGTGCTATAGTGGCAATTGTCACGATTCCTTTATCGGTATTAATAGGGTTTTTATTTGTAAAATTTTTTGACATTTCCTTAAATATCATGTCACTTGGAGGTATCGCCCTCGCCATTGGAGATTTGGTTGATGCGGGAATTGTGATGACTGAAAATGCCTATAAAGGGTTGGTAAAAACGGTTTTAAAAACGGATGAGTAATGGAAAAGCAAAGAATTGGACATACAAGAGAAATAACAGATGAAGAACGCATTAAAGTAATCGAACGTTCCTCAAGAACAATTGGTCGTGCCGTCTTCTTTTCGGTTTTGGTCACGCTTATTTCGTTTGCACCTATTCTTTTTCTTGAAGGACAGGAAAAGAAAATGTTTGCTCCATTGGTATGGACCAAAACATATACCATGATTGGTTCGGTAATAGTAGCACTTTTTATAGTTCCTATGCTGTTACGTTCCTTGATGAAAGGAAAATTAATTCCTGAAAGCAGAAATCCAGTGGCTAATTTTTTTATAAAAATATACAGTCCGGTATTGCGGCTTTGTCAAAAATGGGAAAAAACTGTAATAGCCGTATCAGTTTTAATAGTATTGGGAAGTATTCCTTTTGTAATACGTTTGGGCTCAGAATTTATGCCTCCTTTAGATGAAGGTTCACTGTTATTTATGCCAGTCACGCTTCCGGATGTTTCAAATAACGAAGCCAAAAGAATTTTACAGGTACAGGATAAAATTATTAAGAGTTTTCCGGAAGTTGAAAATGTTTTAGGAAAAGCAGGCCGTGCCTATACCGCTACTGATAATGCACCAATCAGCATGATTGAAAGCATAATAGTGTTAAAGCCAAAATCGCAATGGAGGGAAGGAATGACCACCGAAAAACTGGTGACCGAATTAAATGAAAAGGTTAAAATTCCGGGAGTTACTAACGGATGGACACAACCGATTATCAATAGGATTAACATGTTGTCCACCGGGGTTCGTACCGATATCGGAGTAAAAGTTTGCGGTCAGAATTTAGACACTATTTACAGTCTTTCACGGCAAATAGAAAATTCCTTAAAAGGAATAGACGGTTTAGCCGATTTATATGTAGAGCAGCTGACCGGTGGAAAATACCTTAATGTTGTCATAAAAAGAGAAGAACTGGCACGGTATAATTTATCGGTTGAAGACGTTAATACGATTATTGAAATGGCACTGGGAGGCATGACCTTAACAAATACGGTGGAAGGACGTCAAAGGTTCAGTGTCTCGATGAGGTTGGCTCAGGACTTCAGAAGCGACATATCTGAAATCAAACGTACTCCCATCCAAACTTCAAATTATGGTGTTATTCCATTGTCTTCGGTTGCCGACATTCAAATTTCCGAAGGACCACCAATGATTAATTCTGAAAATGCAATGCTCAGAGGAACAGTACTGTTCAATGTACGGGGAAGAGATATGGGAAGTGTTGTAAAAGATGCAAAAGAGAAAATAGAAACTGATTTTAAAAACCTTCCCAAAGGGTATTACATCAATTGGAGTGGCCAGTATGAAAATAAAGTGCGGGCAGAGAACAGGTTAAAATTCATTCTGCCCTTAACACTTCTGATTATTGGTTTTGTATTGTATTTTAATTTTCATTCCATAAAGGAAATGATTATCGTTTTAAGTAGTATTCCAATTGCGCTTATCGGTGGGGTTTATTCCATGTATTTCTATGATGTTAATTTTTCAGTGGCCGTTGCTGTGGGTTTCATCGCTTTATTTGGTGTAGCGGTAGAAACAGGCGTACTGATGATTGTATATATGAATGAAGCCATCAGGGATAAAGTTGAAGCGAAAAAAACTGCGGTACTTTCACAAGAAGAAATTCAAAATGCTGTGTTTTCCGGAGCTGTTATGCGTGTCCGTCCTAAATTAATGACTGTTATGGCGGATATGATTGGATTGTTACCAATTTTGATGGCCACAGGAATTGGAAGTGATGTTATGAAACCCATAACCATTCCTTTTGTGTTTGGTTTAATTACCTCCACGCTATTTGTATTGATTGTTTTACCTGTTGTATACCAAATGGTTAAGGAACGTGAAGTTGAAAAATATGGTAAAGTGGATTATTTAGAAATAAAAGAGTAAAAAATGAAAAATGGTATTCTCGTTCTGTTTTTTGTCTGTTTAAAGACCATGAGTGGTTTTTCACAGGAAGTAACACATGTAACATTAGAGGAAGTATTGCAGCAAGTGGAAACTAATTACCCTTCCATTTTGCAGTATCAGGAAAATATAAAATCCTGGCAAGCCAAAGCCGAGGCTTCTACAGCGTGGATGCCTCCGACTTTTTCAACAGGATTTATGCAATTTCCTTACGATTTGGCAATGCTGAAAGAAAAAAACGATCCGATGAATCAAGCTGCGGTCAATTTTTCTGTGGAGCAGATGATTGTAAATCCGGGGAAACTCAATGCTAAAAAAGCTTATTTCAATTCTTTGTCTGAAATCGAGAAAAGCAATAGTGAATGGACTAAGAATAAATTACGCAAAGAAGCTAAAGTCTTATACTATACTCGTTATGTAAATGAAAAAAAGAAAACAATACTATCTGAGAGTGAAGAGATTCTCGAAATATTGTTGAAAACAGCAGAAGCAAGATTCAGCAATAACCAATCAAAACTCCAAACTATCTATAAAGGAAAAGCCCGATTAGCAGAATTAAACAACATGCAGTATATGCTTTCCGGAACTATAGCCGAAAGTAATATCGGTTTGAATATCCTTATGGTTAGAGATGTTATGGCTCCGTTTCAAATTGACAGTGTTGTTAAAATCAAAAAGTACGATTTGAATCCGGTAAATAGCAGTACGATTTCCAAACGCAGCGATATTGCTGCAATTGCAAAATCTATCGAATCGATGAATCTGGAGCAGAAAATAATGAAAACAGGTAAAAAACCAGACTTTGGAATTCGTGCCGAGCACATGCAAATGTTTGGCATGCCCAATCAATGGTCGCTTATGGGAATGATTACCATCCCGATTGTACCTTGGTCTTCAAAGATGTATACTTCTGAAGCAAAAGCAATAGATTTCAAAGTGCAATCAATGGAATTTGAAAAAAGAAATATGCAGTTAATGGCACAACGAATGATTGCGGAAAAACAAATCATGTTGCAATACGAATACGGTCAATATGAGAACTATAAAAGTAAAATTGTTCCGGCATTTGAAAATAATCTTCAGGCTAATTTGTTGGCATACAGGCAAAATACTGGTGATTTTTTCATCCTTTTAGATGCTTGGGAAATGGTGTTAATGAAAAAAATGGAGATGTATGACAAGTTGTTTACTATTTTAAATCTGGAAGCAGAATATGAGTATGAAAATGAAACTAAATAGTCTGGCGGTCCTGCTGTTCTTTTTTTTAGGAGCTTGCAGTAAAACCGATAAGCATGCACAGCATTCGGTTAAAGAGGAGCAGCATCAGCATGAAGCAACGGTCTATACCTGTCCGATGCATCCGGAAATTGAAAGCAACCAACCCGGTACCTGTCCTAAATGCAAAATGAATCTCGAATTAAAAGTCAATGAGGCAAAAGATCAGGTAGAATTGCCAAACAAACAGGTTTTGTCAAAACAGGCAACAGTAAAACTGAAGTCACAATCAGCAGCTCAAGATATCAAATCTCAGGGATACATCGATATTGATAAATCAAGAAATCGAAACGTTGCTGCGAGGTTTGGAGGCAGAATAGAAAAGCTGTACGTTGCTTACAATTTGCAAAGGGTAACCAAAGACCAAAAAATTCTGGAGATTTACAGTCCAGAATTAAACACATTTCAGGAAGAACATCTGTTTCTGTTAAAAAACGAACAAGAAAAATCACTCATTGAACAATCAAGACAAAAACTGAAACTTTTTGGTTTAACAGACCGTCAGGTATCTGATTTGGAGGCAACCCGCAAAGTAAAACGGACAATCAGTGTTTTCAGTCCTTATGACGGGTATGTTTTTTTTAATGCTGTTTCCGGTGCAGATAAAACTTCACAAACAACACAAGAACCCTCAATGGGCGGAATGAATGGCAGCGAACCGAAAGTTACCGGGAAAAATTACAACACCTCAGGCGTACAAATTAAAGAAGGAGATTATGTAAATCTGGGGGAAATTCTTTTCAGTATTAATGATTTGCAAAAGGTTTGGGCCATTGTTTCGGTTTCATCAAATTATGTTTCTCAAATTAAACCCAAAAGTTCAGTTAAGATTATTTCGGAGTTGTTTCCGGAAAGACCATTAAATGGGAAATTGTTACTAACAGAGAAAACATTTGAAGAGGCCGGTCAGCGTTTTGTCAGACTAAGAATTGAATTGACCAATCCTAAAAACGCATTGAAAATCAATTCACTGCTTGTAGCTGAAACCCCAATAGGCTTATCTGATACGTTTCAGGTTCCTGTATCGGCGGTTTACAAAACAGGATTGAATTCTTATGTGTGGGTTAAAAAGAGGAGTACTGCCAAAGGAACAGGGATATTCCAATTGCGAAAAGTAAGTACAGGACAGGTAATCAATGGTAGGGTTGAAATCATCGGTGGATTGAAATTCGACGAGGAAATCGCGTTACATGCAGGTCTTTTAATAGATAGTGAAACATTTATAAATGAAAATTAAGATGAAACTGAAAATACTATATTTTTTAATAATCATTCTTATTTCATTGGCAGGATGTAAGAATAAAGACAATGACCATGCTCAACATCAAGAGGAAACAAGTTATTACACCTGTCCGATGCACCCTAGTGCCAGGAGTAATTCACCAGGTTCGTGCCCGGTTTGTAATATGTCTTTAATTAAAGTAGATAAAGTTGAGAATTCACACCAAAAGCATGAAGGAAACTTCGTGACTCTTGACAGCAGACAGCAGCTTTTAGCAGGAATTAAGACAGCTACTATAAAATCAGGAGCTATTAATTCTGTTGCAACGATATTGGGTACAGTTGCGTTAGATGAAGAACAAATTACAAAGATAAGCAGCAGAGTAAAAGGAAGAATAGATAAACTCTATGTAAGAACCTTGGGAGAATTTGTAAAAAGAGGAAGTCCGATATACAGTGTTTACAGCGAAGAACTTTTTGCAGACTTAAAAGAATACATCATTTTGGAAGAACGCAAAAAACAGGAAACAGATTCCAGTAATTCCTTAAATGAGATGTTGTTACTGGCGTCCAAAAACAAATTATTGCTTTACGGGCTTTCCGAAAGGCAGATTATAGCGATGGCTTCGAACAAAAAAATGATTCCGGTAATCACTTTTTATGCTCAAACGGAAGGTTATGCCACAGAAATATTCATCAGAGAAGGAATGTATGTAGAAGAAGGAACGGTATTACTTACGTTATCAGGACTTAAAAAGGTTTGGGTGGAAACCCAAATATATGCCAACGATCAATTTGAAAACAATGACATATTTGATGTATTTACACAGGAATCACCAAATGATATTTATAAAGGGACGGTGGTTTACAACAACCCGGTTTTAGAGGAAGGACAAAAAATTCAGTTACTAAGAATAAGAGTAAACAATTCTAAAAACACATTAGTACCGGGTATGATGGTATATGTGCGACCTAAAAAAACAATGTATAGCGTTCTGACAATACCAAAATCATCCGTTTTATTAGAAAAAATGAAAACAGTTTGGGTAAAAACAGATGATACAACTTTCGAACAGCGAATGGTGGAAACGGGCAAAGAAAACAAAGAAACTATTGAAATCTTATCCGGATTAAAAGAAGGTGAAGTTATTGTTACATCCGGAGCCTATTTAATCAGTAGTGAATTTATTTTGAAAAATGGAACAGGGCAACGGCATAACCATTAACAGACACTAATTCCCAAAAGTATCTAAAAAGAAAAAACCGATAAATCTAAGATTTATCGGTTTTAATTTATCTTGTGGGGAGAGCAGGATTCGAACCTGCGAAGGTTTCCCAACGGATTTACAGTCCGTCCTCGTTGGCCGCTTGAGTATCTCCCCATCACTTTTACTGTGACTGCTTGTAAGCGGTTGCAAATATAGGACTGTTTTTGATTTATACAAACAAAAAATGAAGATAATTTTAAACTTTTTTGTAAGTAATTGGTACTAAATAAAATAAAAAAGGCCTTAATTTTAATTAAGACCTTTTTTGGTGATTATTTTGACAATAATTCGATTATTTTGGCTTTCAATTCTTCTCCGTATAAATTTCTTGCAGCAATATTTCCTTTAGAATCCAGGATTACCGTTGCGGGTATACTTTCTATGCCGTACATTTTGGCAATAGGTTCATCCCAATGTTTTAAATTGGATACATGATTCCATGTTAATTTATCTTTTGCAATGGCATCTTTCCATTTTGCTGCATCTTTGTCTAAAGAAACGCCGATGATGTTTAAACCTTTCGGATGTAACTCATTGTAAAGTTTAACAACGTTTGGATTTTCTTTTCTGCAGGGACCGCACCATGAAGCCCAGAAATCAATTACGGTAACTTTTCCTAAAACTTGTTTCAGGCTTAAAGTTTTTCCTTCCGGAGTGTTAGCGCTAAAGTCAGGAGCTTTATTTCCTAGCTCACTTTTTTTTTAGATTCAATAGCCTTTGCGTATTCTTCAACTTGTTTTTGAATTTTTTTCCCTGCTGTTGTCGCTTTTAAATCATTATCCAATGCCTCAAATGATTTTTTAATTTTTACAACATCAGCATTAGGAGTATTAAATAAAGAAGGAACTAATAATAAAGAAAGGAAAGATTTTGGGTTTTCATTTACATATTTTGTGTTTGCAACAATCATTTCATCCTGTAATTTACCATATTCTTTATTTAACTGGTTCATAACAACACTATCATTGCTTTTTTGAGCTTCCTGCATTTTAGCAATGTTGTTTTTTTGAAAATCCATCATTCGCTTTTGGAAACCTTTCATATTAGAGTTGAATTTCATTAACTCTTCGTTATTGTATGTACCGCCGAGTTTTGCCTGACCTATACTGTCTTTGTTTATTTTAGCAGTAATATCTCCTTTTTCCAAGATAAAAAAGAATCCTCCTGGAGTTTTATCTATTCTTACTGCATGAATTCCCGGCTCTTTAGTTTCTCCTTCAAATACAAATTTTCCTTTTTCAATTTTAACAGTATCAATAGGAACTGACATGCCTGTGTTTTCATCCTGTTTTTCAAGAAAAACATTTGTTCCATCTGTTATTCCCTTAATCTCACCTGTAACAGTGTATCCGTTTCCTATGATTCCATTACAGCCTACAGCTAAAACAGCTAGGCTAATTCCAATAATTCTTTTCATTTGTTTTTATTAATTTTGTAAAGCAAAAATAATCTATTTCATTACATTACAAACAATTTTATATTTTATTTAATTCTTTGGACAAGCCTGTAAAAAAATATTTTCCTAAAATGAATTCGCTCAAAAAAACATTTTGTGTGTTTGAGGAAGTCGGTACAGAATTAATACAAAATTTAGCTCCTGATTTCATCAGTGATTCCGGAAGTAAGTACTACTACACCCAGAAAGGGATGTATAGATTTTCCAATCACTGGGGGAGATTGGCCAATAGTAAATGGAGGTTGACTGATAAAGGTATTTCTGCTGAAAAAGATAAAATTGGTTTTGCAGAATGGGACAATTTTTATCCCGATAATGAATTTGAAAAATTATATTATATAGAGTGGGATAGAGGTCTGAATGATGTTCTGTATCAGCATAGAAATAATCCTGATTATGACAGTAGAGCTGTTTTAAGAACTTCAAAAGAAACCCAAAAAAGATTAAAAAATGCCCGAAATATTCTGCAGTTGAGCAATTGGGCCAGATATTTTGAAACAGATATTACCATTTTAAGAGAAATGATTATTCAGGATTTAATCTATACTGATTTGTCTTTGGATGAAATCAAAAGAAAATACCTATGAGCCGTAAAAATCAGCAAAACATAAAAAAACACAACCATAAACTGCATAAGGCAGAAGCTAAAGCTCAAAAACAAAAAGTTGAGCGCAAGGCTCAACTTAAAGCAATTTTAAAGAAGTTTAATGAAGATAAGAGTTAGTCTTCAACTCTCATTTTTGTTAAAATAGTTTCCAGCAAGCACCACTTTGTTATAGACGATTGCAATAAGTTTGCACCTACAAAAGCTGTAAACCAGTACCAATTGCTGTCTATGTAATAACCCAGAGTTAAGCTTATCAGGATAAACGATCCTGCAAAAGCTCTGATGATTCTGTTTTTCATAGTATTTTTTTAAAAATTATTTTTTTCGACAGATAATAAAGCAATATGGATTTTAGACTTTGAACTTATCTTAGCATTAAATGCATCAAAATTTGAAAATAGCAGATCCGTTTTTGTGTCCTCGCTGAAGGCATAGAACAAAACGGATTCTGTTTCATTCGTTTCTGAGCCAAACCAGTTGGTTTCAATATTTTCTTTCGAAACATCTTTATATCCTGTAACTTCTTTAAAGCTAAACGTTATGATGTTTGAGGCTTTTAAAAGATTTTTGATATCTTGTGTATAGGCAGCTGCAGCTGTGATGATGACTAGTTTCATACTATTTTTTTTAAATTCCAGAAGGTTTTATAAAACTTCTGGAATGTTGGTCTTAGTTATTTTCCCATTTTTTCTTTTCAGTGATATAATAAATCAACGGTACAACAATCAATGTCAATAAAGTTGAAACAATTGCACCGGCTACCAATGATATTGCCAAGCCCTGGAAAATTGGATCGAATAAGATAATCGATGCTCCTATAACAACTGCACCTGTTGTTAATAGGATAGGAGTTGTTCTTACCGCTCCGGCTTCAATAATGGCCTGCTTCAATGGAATACCATCATTCAGTCGTATTTCTATGAAGTCAATCAGTAATACTGAATTTCGAACCATAACTCCTGCCAATGCAATCATACCAATGAACGATGTGGCAGTAAAATAAGCATCCAGCATCCAGTGGCCTAATACAATTCCAACTAATGACAGTGGAATGGCTACCATCATAACTATCGGGGTTTTAAAGTTTTGGAACCAGCCTACAATCAGCATATAAATGATGATGATTACAATCATAAATGCGGCTCCTAAATCACGGAATACTTCAAGTGTTATCTGCCATTCACCATCCCATTTTACTGTAAAATTGTTTTCGCTTTCAGGTTGGTCCATATACATTTCGTTGACAGCATATCCTTTTGGCAGTTGCATTTTCTGCAGTTTCTCTTCCATTCCCAGAATAGCATATACAGGGCTTTCCAGTGCTCCAGCCATATCACCAGTTACATAAACCACGCGTTTTTGATCTTTTCTGTAAATTGTTTTTTGTAGTGTGTCTTTTTTGACTTCAACTAGATCGTTTACCGGTACAATATTGCCATTGTTTCCTTTGATTTTCAGATTTTTCAAATCATCTAAAGACGTTTTGTCTTTGTCATCCAAGGCTAAAACAATGCCTACAGGATTATTGGAACGCTCATCATATAAATTTGTCACAGGTATTTCTCTTAGCAAATATGTTAGATTGCCCACAATTTGTTGTGGAGCGATACCATTAAGCATTGCTTTTTCTTTGTCTACTTCTAATTTATATTCGGTTTGTGCGTCTTCTACATACCAATCTACATCAACAATATCCTGTGTGTTATTTAAAATATCTTTTACCTGATGTGCCACTTTGATTTGCTCTTTGTAATCTGGTCCGTATACTTCAGCAACTAAAGTTGATAAAACGGGTGGTCCTGGCGGTACTTCGATTACTTTTACATTGGCACCATATTTTTTGGAAATTTTCCGAATTTCCGGACGTACTATTTTAGCCAAATCATGACTTTGCAAATCTCTTTCTCCTTTGTCTAAAAGATTAACCTGAATGTCTGCCATGTTACTTCCTCCGCGCATATCGTAATGACGAACCAAACCGTTGAAAGTAATAGGTGCGGAAGTTCCTATATAGTTTTGGTAATTTACAACTTCGGGAACTGTAGCAATATATTGTGCTATTTCTTTTGTAACTACTGCCGTTCTTTCCAAAGTAGTTCCTTCCGGCATGTCGATAACAATTTGAAATTCATTTTTGTTATCAAACGGAAGCATTTTTACTGCAACCGATTTGGTAAAAAACATCGCGATTGAACCTAACAGTAAGAAAATGGTAATGGCAAACATTAAATTCCGTTTCGCCGAACTTTCCAGCATAGGTTGTTCCATTTTTTGGTAGATTTTATAAATCCAACTGGTTTCCAATCCTTGTTCTGCTTTATGTTCCTGTTCGTCTTTCTCATGCAATAAATGATAGCCCAAATACGGTGTTACCGTTAAAGCAACAAATAATGACAACAGCATGGCGATTGAAGCGCCAATAGGCATCGGACTCATGTAAGGTCCCATCATTCCTGATACGAATGCCATTGGTAAAATAGCTGCAATTACTGTAAAAGTGGCTAAAATGGTTGGGTTTCCTACTTCGTTAATCGCATAAATTGCCGCATCTTTAAAAGGTAATTTCTTCATTTTGAAATGCCTGTGCATATTTTCGGCAATAATAATACTGTCATCTACCACAATACCCACTACAAATACCAAAGCAAATAATGTAATACGGTTTAACGTATACCCCAGCATATAATAACTGAACAATGTCAGTGCAAAGGTTAGGGGAACCGAGAAGAATACGACTAATCCGCCTCTCCATCCCATAGCCAGCATAACCAAAACGGTTACCGCTAAAATAGCCACACCTAAATGCATTAATAATTCTCCTACTTTATGAGAAGCGGTTTCACCATAATTTCTTGTGATTTCAACATGAACATCCTCGGTAATTAAATTTTGTTTCAATTCTTCTACATGAGAGATGATTTTTTCGGAAATCTTCATGGCATCAGCACCTTTTACTTTGGCTACAGAGATTGTAACCGCAGGATATTCGGATGGATTCTTACTAAATTTTTCATTTCCTTTTCCGTAACCAAAAGACACATAACTTCTTGGAGTAGAAGGACCGTCCTGAACAGTGGCTACTTGTTTTAAATATACGGGCATGTTTTGATTGACACCCACAACCAGATTTTCCACATCTTCAGAAGTTGCCAGAAACTGACCGGTTGTAACCAAAAATTCTTCATCTTTCTGTACAAAACTGCCTGACTGTGCACTGCCATTATTGGCTTGAATCATTTGCATGATGCCCAATGCGTCTACACGGTTTTCAGCCATTTTATCTTTATCCAAAACGACTTTAACTTCGCGGTTTCTTCCGCCAATCTCCTTTGTAATGGCTACATCTTTTACTTTTTCTATTTCAGAGGTTACCTCTTCAGCAACCTGGCGTATTTCAAAATCATCCATTTTTTCACTCCAAAGCGTAATTCCCAGCATAGGAACATCATCAATGGAACGGGTTTTTACCATAGGCTGCATTACTCCTTGAAGAAACATATTTTGATGTTTCATCAATTCGTCGTATAACTTTACATACGAACGTTCGATGTCCTCACCAACATAAAATTGGACAATCATCATGGCCTGCCCATTCATAGCCATGCTATGCACATGTTCGACTCCTTTTATATTTGAAATAACTTTTTCAAGTGGTTTTACCACTCTGCTTTCCACTTCTGATGGACTTGCTCCCGGATATCCAACCATAACGTCGGCCATAGGAACATTTATTTGTGGTTCTTCTTCCCTTGGAATCAAGAACGAACTATACGAACCAATAATCATCAATGCCACCATTAATAGAATGGTTAACTTCGAATTGATGAAAAAATTGGCTATTTTACCTGATATACCTTCCATTTCTTTTAGTTTATGAGTTTCAAATTTCAGGTTCTGCATAGAGAACTGTAATTGGAAACTGTTTACTGAACATTAACTTTTGCCCCGTTGAATAATTTACCTTCAGCGGAAATGATATAAGCTTCATTTGCTGTTAATCCAGATAATACTTCTATCTGATTACCATACGTTTTTCCTAAACGAAGCCATCTTAATATAGCTGTTTTTCCATTTACAACTGTATATACACCAGTGAGTTGTCCCTGTTTTACTAAAGCTATACTTGGGATTAACAATCTTTCAGAAGATGCGGTGTTTGTCACAGCTGTTTTTTCAACTGGGAATTGTACATTGACAAACATGCCGGACAATATACTTTTGTCTGATTTGTCTAAATTTACTTTGACTAAATACTGACCTCCGGTGTTTTTTGCGGATAAACTTATTTCGGAAACCCGTCCGGAAACAACTTTATTTAAAGATTTGATATTGATTTTTACAGCCATTCCTTGTTTAACATTGGCAATATCGCTTTCAGATACCATGGCTGTTACTTGTAATTTTGATGCGCCTTCAACACTCACGAGCGGCATTCCTGGATTAGCCATGTCACCTTCTTTAATGAAAGTATTGGTAACCACACCACTAAAAGGAGCTGTAATATTTGAATATGAAAATTGCGCCTGGATTTCGTTACGCATTTGTTTTGCTGCTTCTAAACCGGCTTTTGCCATTTCATAGCGGGCAGTCATATCATCCAATTCTTTTTGAGAAGCACTTTGCTGTGCAAATAAATTCACAAAACGGTCATAGTCTTTTTTTGCATTGTTGTATGCTGCCTGTGCTTGAATAATTGAAGCATCCACCTGAGCTTTTTTAGCCTGCAAATCAGTATTGTTTACACTAACCAATAATTGTCCGGCACGAACATTTTGCCCCACTTTTACATGAACTTTTGTAACATACCCCATCATTCTGGTGCTTAAGTTGGCACTGTTTTCTGCTTCAATTTTACCGCTTGCAGTAACAAACGGACTGTTGTTAGTATCTAGTTTTCCGTTAACTTTTACTGGAATGGCTGGTAATTCAGCTGTTTTTTCTTTCTTGTCACCACCACATGAGGTTATAATCAATGATGATAGGATTGCAATTGCGATTATTTTTTTCATGTTTTCGTCTTTTATCTTTTATATTTCGTCTTTTGTACTTCGTACTTCAATTTTATTTACTTAAAAATTCCAAATAGCTTTTTGTGAAATTATATTCAAAAATGGCTTGCAGATACTCCAGTTCTTTTTGTGCCATCTGGGTTTCAGATAACAATAAATCGGTTGTTTTTTCCAATCCCTGTCTGAATCTGTTTTCGCGGATTCTGAAGGCTTCCTGAGATTGTTCATGTGCCAGTTTTGATAAGTTTACTTTGTTTTCAGCATCTTTCAGTTGGCGAGACGTTTTATTCAATTCCAGTTGACTCTGTTTTTTATATTGTTCTGATTCCACTTCGGCTTTTTGAAAATCAGCTTTGGCCTTTTCTGTTTTGCCGATTGTTTTCATACCGTCAAATACATTCCAGGATAATTGCGCACCAACTAAATAACCACTGGCTTTCATTCCAATGATATTTTTATCATACATTTCATAGCTGCCAAAGGCGTTCAAGCGGGGCAGCATTCCCAACTTGGAAGATTTGAACATTTTTTCGTAGGCATTGACCGATTTCTGCATGGCTTGAATATCTTTTCGTTCTTCGGAAAGTTTTGTTTCAAAAGAAGAATGGGTAATTGAATTTTCCAATTCATCGGATGGTTTGAAAATTTTATTGCTGTTTTCTTCGTTCAAAAGAAAAGCTAAATAATCAGATGTATTCTGCACATTTGATTTTGCGTATTGCAGTTGATTCGAGATTTCACTCACACGCACCTGTACATTCAGCAGGTCGGTTTTTTGTAGCATTCCGTTTTTAAAATAGTTTTCCACCAATTTTAAATTTGCTTTTGTAGTTTCTTCGGCTTTTTTCAAAACGTTAACCGCTTTATAAGCCAGTTGTAACTGCATGTATGCTTTGTTTATTTCTAGTCCCAAATATTCTTTAGTACGTTCAATCTGTAGTTGATACGCTTCCATTTTAGCTTTGGCCGCCTGACGCCCGTAAATTCCGTCAGCATTAATCAACGGTTGTTGAATTTCTATTTTAGTAGCAAAATTCTGAGTTCGTTTTGGGTCGTTGAGCAAAGCAGGATTAAAATCAGAAGCGGTTAAAATTTCCTGATTCAATTTAGAACCGAATGCCATTAATGGATTTGTGGTTATTATACCAGTGTGTGATGCAGCAACATTAGGTAAAAACAGTGATTTTGACTGATTGTAATCGGCTTTAGCTGATTGATAATTTTTCTCAGCTATTTTAATCTGCAGATTGTTTTCTACAACTTTAGCCTGTAATTCAGTTTTAGACAGCTGTATTGTGTCTTGTGACCAAGATTCTAAACTTAAGACACTTGTAATCAGTAATATATAATTATGTTTCATAGCGTGTTTAATAAATTATGAAGCAAATTTATATTGATAAAAACTTTTAGTCAGTAACTATAGTCACACATTGAAAAATAAAGATTAAAAAATCAAGCACCTAAATTTTGTAATATAAACTTTGTTAATATGTTGTACTGATAAAAAAAAAAATCCCTCAACAAAATCAAGTTAAGGGATTCAAAATTTATTTTTTACTTTTTATTCAATACTCCATGTAAGTGCATTATCTGAGTAGCTAACAGTTACTTTACTGCCTTCCTGTATTTCATTTGAAATAATTTTCTTAGCCAAAGGTCTTCTCAGTTCAGAACGGATGATACCTTTTAATGGACGGGCACCGTAAGTGGCGTTATAGCCATTGTCAACCAGATAAGATTTAGCCTCGGGAGTGACATTGATTTCAATATCCTGTGATTTGACTAAATCAAGTAATTCCTTTTTCAAATGTATTTCAAAAATTCCCATTGCATTTTCTTTTGAGATAGGAGCAAACGGAATGATTTCAGTTAAACGACCAAGGAATTCGGGTCTGAAATGATTAGCCATGATCTCCATTAATTGATTCGATGATGGATAACCGTTTCCTCCTGTAATCGAATCCACAATAAATTTTGAACCAATATTGGAAGTAAATAAAATCAACGCATTTGAAAAATCACCTTCTTTCCCTAAACGGTCATGAAGTTTTCCTTCGTCCATGATTTGTAAGAAGACATCAAAAACGGATGGATGCGCTTTTTCTATCTCATCAAATAAAACAATAGAGTAGGGCTTCTGTCTGATTTTATTAACCAATAAACCACCTTCTTCATAACCCACATAACCCGGAGGAGCTCCGTATAATAATGCAGCCGAATGTTCTTCTTTGAATTCAGACATGTCAAAACGTATAATGGCACTTTCGTCCTGAAACAGGAAATCGGCCAGTGATTTTGCCAATTCTGTTTTACCGGTTCCGGTTGGACCTAAAAAGAAAAACGATCCCATGGGCTGGCCGGCTTTGCTTAAACCAGAACGCGATTCAAGTACAGCTTCTGTAATTATTTGAATCGCTAAGTCCTGGCCAACAACACGTTTTTTTAATATTTCTTCCATACTCTGCAAACGGTCTTTTTCTTCCGTTTGAAGTTTCCCTAAAGGAATGTTGGTTTTTTGGGCAACAATGGCTGCTAAATCGATAGCTTCAATATGATCTTTTTTGCTTTGCGCAATAGAAGCCAGTTTTTCGATAAAATCTTCAAGCTTTTGAATCAATTCATCAGCAGTTATCTCACTGTTATTTTCTTCTTCAAATTTTTCCTGTGTCAGTAAATAATGTGCTTTGCGCTTGATATCGCCAAACAGCCAATTGGCTTCCTGAAGCTGATATTCTTCCGGCAGTTCTTTTATCTTTTCGATTTTGTTTATCAGAGCCTCTTTTTCAGACAGGAACGATTCACCCGCGGTTTTAATCACTGACATTGTCCTGTCTAATAAATTCAAGGCAGATTCAGGGAGACTTTTCTCTTTTAAATAACGTTTTGATAATCGGATTGATTCCCTGATAGTTTCATCATCTGTTTTTAAATGATGATGATTATGGTATAATTTTAGAGCTGTTTTAATAATTCTGAAAGAAGTTTCATCATCAGGCTCTTCCACCTTTATGAGTTCAAACATTCCTGACAGTACTTCGTCTTTTTCTATTTTCTTAGTGAATTCATCAACAGTTGTCGTCGCAATTAAAGTAAGTCCTTTTGATAATTCGCTTTTCAGTATACTTGAAATACCTGCGTTATCACTGTTTTTATCCAATAAGACATGAATTCCGTCAATCACTAAAATGGCTTTTGGAAAAGATTTCAGTTCTTGTATTAGTTTTTTCAAACGGTCTTCTATTTCACCTTTATAGGAGGCTCCTGCAATTAAATTTCCTAAATCAAGTTCAAAAACTTCTGTATTCTGCAGTTTTTCGGGAACCAGATTGTTTACAATAGCATTGGAAAATCCTGTAATTACAGCCGATTTTCCAACACCGGAATAACCGCAAAGTAAAACATTAGGCTTTGAAAAACGGCAAAGAACTTCTGTAATTTCTTTTATTTCTTTATCTCTTCCAACAATTTCAATTTTGCTTTTTTTGACTTTTGCAGTTTTATTGGAGCAATATTTATGAATGTATTTTGATACAGAACGCTCAGAAGGAAGGTTCATAATCTCATTATTGATTTTTCCGTCTTCACGTTCAATTAATAACTCGGAACGTGTTACCGGAAAACTTTTCATCTGATCAAAATTGAATCCTACACCAGGTGTTGCCAAGGCAACCATGACTGCAAATAAATCGACTTCGTCGCGGTCTAAAATATCCCTTACAGCATCTGCTTCGGCAATTACCTCGTCAATGCTCTGATGTGCCTCCGCTTCAACAGGTCTCATTGATTTAGGAATTTCCTCAATACGGACTTCAGCCCACTCCTCAATAAAATAGACATCTTTTCCCATTGCTTCCAGTTCTTTAAGAAGCGTCAGGTCTCTATGTAAAATGGCTTTTAATAAATGCGCGGCAGTATATTCAGGCTGTCTGGTATCCTGAGCTATGCGTCTCGCTTTATCCAGTGCTGTTTGTAATTCTTCGTGAAATATTATATTTTCTGTAATCATAGTTTGTTTTTTGTTGGTTTTTGCTTTAGTCCTCTTTCCAGCCCAGAAGCCCTTTTACCTGATAGCTTATACTAAAGCCGTCAATACAGTTAAGATTATCTTTTGTAAGACGTAATGCATCGATTTTAATTTCCTGTCCTTTTATCCTTTTACAGAATTCTTCAAAAGACATTACCTGATCACCGTTTTTGATTACAGGAATCTGGTAATTTTCACAAATATATTTTCCAAAGTCTTCTTTTTCTTTGGTTTCGTTAGCTACCTGATGCAGTAATAATTCAAATTGGTTTTCAGAAATATCCGGTGCAAAATGTAGAACATTTCGTTCTTTAGGTCTCGCATTTATTGGATTAAGCCATTTGTCCGAAGGATCAGGAGCAGGATTGCCTTTAGGTTTATAGAAAGCTCCTACCGGTTTTTCATAAGTGTATCCTTCTTCAAGCATCATTTCACTTTCCTTTTTAAATGCCGGTCTTGGTTTAATATAAATAATCTTGGAAGTTTTAAATTTATATTCCCCGTTAATTATAAGTGTCACTGTTTTTGGTCCGGGAGTTCTAAAGCTGTAGCTTGCAAACTCATTTGTATTGTCTATATCGCCGGTTTCCCCAAAACTCCATTCCCATGAAAAAGTCTCATCAGTATAATATTTATAATTGAAATTGACTTTTTGTCCTACAGCTGCAATTTTAGGAGCTATAATCGTAGGCAGTTTTGTTCTGTCCAGAATTTCGCCATGATCCTTAATCTGGATTTTCTTTTCTTTTAAACAAAAGCCGTTGATAACAAGTGTTACAGTGTAGATACCAGGCTCTGTATATTTATGCAGTGCATGATTTTTAGTTTCTTTTGGGCTTCCGTCACCAAAATCCCATTTCCATTGAATTGCATTTGGAGTTTCGTTATGAAATTCGATGACTTCACCAACTGAAAAATTTTCAGCCACTATAAAAAAGTCGGAAGTGTCACAATCGACATGTTTATTGTATTTGAAACTGAAAATACCGATACTCGCAACAAGCAGTACCGCAAAAAGTATAATAATACGGGTTTCAAAATTTGAAAAAACCAATTTGAAATTTGTTGAATTTTTATTCATAATTACTTTTCAGTTAATCATTTATCCACAAAAGATGTTTCTTAATTTTATAATTTACTTCTACATTTATAATACAGCCTTCATCGTTTGCTGTAAGCCTTATATTTGAAAATTTAAGTGTCTTGTCAGCGATTTTTTTACAATACTCGTCAAAAGGCATTATTTTAGAGTCATTTATAAGTACGGGTACTTTAAAGTCATCACATAAAAAAGTTGCAAAATCGTCTTTAGTTTTACTCTTTTTAGCTACCTGATGTAATAATATTTCAAATTGTTCTTCAGAGATTTTAGGCGCATTCTTTTTCTTTTTGTCTGCTGTATTTGTTTTCTTTTTGGACGAAGGAGGCACCACCGGAAGTGTCATGGCAAATTCTTCGGCAGGATCTATTTGAGCCGGGCCTTTTTTCAGTTTCAACGGTTTAATTTCGACGTCTTCAATAAGTGCTTCAGGTGGCACCGGATCTTTGGGCTTGACAAGAATGGTTTTGGAAACAATTTTACTGACATTGCCGTTAACAATCAAACTGATTTTTTTAACTCCCGGAGTTCTGTAAACATATACAGGATTACTTTCTGTATCATCAAGTCTTGATGTTTCGCCAAAACTCCATTCCCATGAAAATAAATCATTTCCGTTATAATAGTAGTCAAACATAACTTCTTCACCAACTTTTACAACTCTTGGAGCAATGATTTCAGGTTTTCTTATTCTTTCGGATAAATCGCCGACTGATTTTATAACTATATCTTTAAAAGTTATACAGGTTTCATTGATTGTTAATGTCACTCTGTATTTTCCGGATTTATCGTACTGATGTGTGACACTTTTTTCATGTTCTTTTTCAGAACCATCTCCGAAATCCCATTCCCAAGTGTCGGCCCCATTGGTTTCATTATAAAATTCAATGTTTTCACCTACAAGTCTGTTTTTGGCAACAATATAAAAAGTTGTATTCTCACAGTCCACACTTCCTATAAATTTTGAAATAAAAGAAACCATACCCAATGATAGAATCAGGATAAACACTAATAATATTCTGGGGTCAAAATTGGTCAGTAATTCTCTAAAAGTATTTTTAGCTCTATACATCAATTTTTTTTTTGCTGACGAACTTAATAAAAAAACATTAAGTTGACTAATTATTTGTATTTTTTTTCTTACAATTTAATTTTTTAAATACATTTACATAATGTAGGAATAAATTCACAAATATGATAATTCAATTTTTTTGATTGTTAACCTTAAAAAAATGTTTAAAAAATTTGTTTGTATCATAAAAAGTATATATTTGTAAGAAATTATTTATAATTAAAGATTTAGCCTTTTGAAAAAAGCAGTATTAACAATTTTAATTTTTCCTCTTGTAATTGCGTGTGGCAATCCGAAGTACATTGAAGAAGTACCGCTTAAACTGAAATATGATGAAGCTAAAATCAAAAAAGCTTTAGGTATTAAAGAGCAGCAAAGTGATGAGCGTCTTGCTGATCAGTATGAAGAAGGATTGACGGATGAACAAATAAGGGTTAAGGAAAAATATTCGGTTTTGCTTGGTGTAAGACCTGATGAAATAAAGAACTATGATTTTTACGGTTACATTGATAAATGGATCGGTACACCTTATGGTAATAAATCATTTTCTAAAGATAGTTTGGGAATAGTTCCTTTTGCACAGGCCTTATATAGTAAGGCATATAAGAAAAGTTTGCCTACTACTGCACTGGGAATTTTTAAGTCAAAAGACATAGAGCTTTTTCTGTCAAGAATCGACCTCGAGGAAGGTGATTTTATTTTCCTAAGATATAACAAAGATATCCCTATATCAGATGTTGCAATTTATCTGAAGAATGATAAAATTCTTGCAACTACAAGATCCTCAGGATTAAGAGTTTTTGATTTTAACGATAAATATTTTCAAAGCAGATATTTCGCCTCTGGCAGATTGAAGGAAAATTAACGAAATGATGATGTATGGATGCGATTATAGAAATTAAAAACAAAATTAATTCCATTCCTTTTGATCTGAGAGCAGAAGTGATTTTGTCTTCGCTCTTGGAAAATTGCAGTAACGAAGGATATGAATTTTTGATTGATTATCAAGGTCAGTTTAAGAGACCTTATAGTACTGATGTTTTAGGATGTGATGTTGTTGATTATGATTATGATGCAACACAATTTCTTAAAGTTGATATTTCCAGAGATGGAATTTATGATTCGTTGCCTGAAGGTGTTTTTCATTACCCCAAAACTGAAAGACTGAACAGGTCGGTTGACGATATGACAAAGGAATATCGTTTGCAGCAAAAGGAAGAGGAAAATGCACGTAAATTCTTCATGCCTTTTGAAAATGAATTTTTCATGAGCGGAATGATGCGTGATAAAGCTGAAAAAGAGTTTTTACTACGTTTAAACCAAGGAAAACCTATTGATTTTTTAATTGATTTTTGGAATATAGATAGAACTTTACCTGAAATACTTGTTGCCAAATTTATAAGACTGCTTCCTTATTTGCACAAAATTGTAGGAAAACTTGATAAGACGGCTTATTGTTTGGAGTATTTACTTGACGAACAGGTGGAGATAGTTGAGTTGGGCTATCATGATTTGTCGGAAAGCAACCAAAATGTAACTCTAAATGATTGCTATTTAGGACTTGATATGATTTCAGGAATGTCATATATGGATTATTCCTTGAATCTTGAGTTCAAAATAGGTCCGCTTAAAAACAGCTCATTCACTGATTATATTCATAACGGAGGAATACGAAGGTTTATAGATCTTTTCTATGAGTATTTTCTCCCGGTAGAGATTGACTTGAAAACTACAATCATTTTGCCATTGGATATAGAACAATTTAATTTTAATCAAGACCCAGTTTTAGGAATTACAACAAGAATATGAAACCAGCATTTAGACCTAATTTTAAAGAATTAATTGATCCTTCTTTATTGATTGTAATAGCTATTTTATTGCTCCTTGGGGCAATATTGGCTATGTTTTTTATCGATAAAGTAAAAAATTATAAAACAGAATATAAAACTAAATATTATATCTATCTTTTTTCGTCAATCCTGGTTTTTACTCTAGTGGCTTTTCTAGGGCATTCAAGAGCTATCAATACACTTTTTGGAGAGTTTGTTTTCTATCAGGTTATATTTTTTGGATTAGGAGGTTTGCATGCTTTTGTATACAGGACTTATCTGGATAAATACGGCTTGGATAATATATGGCTGGAAGGCGTGTATAATTTAATGATAGCAGTTTTCGGTTCAATTCCCTTTCTGCTTTTATATACCTATATGAATAGTGCTACCTATTCTTTTGTGGTAGTATCAGCAATAGTGATGTTTCTTATTCCAACATGGGTTTATTCAACTTTTAAAGCTACAGTTTCTATTCCGGCTAAAATTTATAAAACATGGGAATTTCCGGCATTTGGAACATTTTCAGAACCGAAGGATGATGAATTCAGGGATATGGTTGTAATCACTTTCGTTTTTTATAAAAATCCTAATTCAATTATCAGAACAGAATTTAGAGCCAAGTCGCCAATACGGATGGATTTTGGAAGATTGTTTTACCATTTTGTGAATGATTATAATACCCGTAACGTAGACAGCCCGATAGATTTATTGGATGAATTTGGAAACCAACAGCACTGGGTATTCTATCTTAAACCAAATTGGTACGGGGTTTCTAAATATATAAATCCAGAGTTGACTATGTACATGAACGGAATTCAGGAAGACAGTACAATTATATGTTTAAGAACGAGTCCGCAAAGCGAAGAACAATGGCAGGAAGCTTTGGCATAAATAACACAAATAAGTAAAGAGATATGTTAGAAAAACTAAATCATTTTCCCGTTAATTGGGTTGACGGGATGAAAATTAATAAGTCTCATTTCATTGCAATGCAGGATCATGTCAGTGATGTGATGAGGGATGCAGTTGGAACACAGCTTAATAATCTTAATTATGGGTTGCTTCCATTTAAAAACGCAAATGAGGATATTAAAATTTCATTGATTATTGACAACCATAAACTATTAAGAGTTAAAGTTGAAGAATGTCATGCTGTAACACCTAATGGATGCCGTATCGATATCAGTTCGCATAATTCTTACATGCTGAATAAAGAAATGCCTTATCCAGAGGCTGTTTATGAGCTTAATGATGATCAGGATATGGTTTTGTTGGCAAATGTTTCGGTAAACTTGTTCGAATGCAGACCTTTTGGTGAACCTGATCCGGAAGAAAATCCGCCAAGATATCCTTATTTAATGCCTACTTATAATCTGCATTTGGTTCCAGAGAACAGTGTTCAAAGCGGGCAGGGGGGGTATAGTATAACGTTAGGAAAAATTATCATTAATAAAAATGAAAGTTTCCTGATGGCCGATTATATACCGGCATGTACATCCGTGCAAAGTCATCAGAAATTGATAGACATTCATACTAAAATTGACCGATTCTTTGGTCAATTAGAATTATATGCTGTTCAGATTTCTCAAAAAATCAACAGAAAAAATCAGACCAATGAATTGGCTATGATGATTTTAGCACTTTCTGAAAAAATCATTACGTATTTAGGAAACAATATCAATTCATTCAGATGGTTTACAGTAAATCAGCCACCGGCATACATGTTTGACAACGTGATTTCTTTGGCAAGAATTATGAAAAATTATATCGATTCTAAATCGGGTGCAGGTAAAGAAGAATTGTTGAATTACATCGCGGAATGGTGCGGTGTGAGCCAAGGTGATTTGGAACTTGTTTTTACTGATTTAGTTAATGTGGGTTATAATCATACTCAAATTGATAAAACAGTTAAAAAGACTTTCCAGTTCATGCGAATCATTGATGAGTTGTTCTCTACACTTAACCACTTGGATTACATTGGTAAACGTAAGGATAACGGAATCTTTGTTAAAGAAAGGCTGGAATTGGAAAATTCAGCTTTAGATAATTCAAAAAGAAGTAGAACATTTTTAGACGATTAAGAATACAATGGAAGTTTTAAATAAAAAAGAGAGAGCAAAATCTTTTCTGGCTTTTCTTGGAGTTTTTTCAATAACGATAGTAGTAATCATAGGAGCGATTTTCTTTGATTATTATCTGCCATGGAAAGAAAATACTGAGTTGAAAAAAGAAAATGACATGATGACACGCGAATTTCTTTTTCAGGAAGATTTTGCAAAGAACATGGAAGATCTAAAGTCATCTATAGATTCTTTAAATGCACCCGGACAGGATTTTTACTACAATCAGCAAAAAGCAATTTCTACAATTATCACGATGCAGCAATCTATTCCTACCAAGGACAGTTTGATGAGAGATAATATGTATGATAATATCATTTTAACTAACAGACAGTTGATTGATGCTAAAAAAAGTATTCAAATGATGGGTGAAAGTAAAGAAGAAATGGATAAGCTTTTACAACAAATTGAAACGTATAAGAGCGAACTTGAAATCGTTAAACGCGATTTAGAGGTTTGCAGACAAATTAATAAAGCGAACTAAATATTAACTAAAACAATCGGATATTATGTTATCAAACTACGGAATCGGGGGGAACGAAGTGAAGTTAGATGCTAGCGAAGCAATCTTAGAAATTCCTCAAAACAAAACTTTAATCGCACAAAAACTTACAGGGGATACTGCAGTAAAACCTGAATTAGTTGAGGGATTGACTAATATTGAACAAGTGTTTTCGCATTTTAAACCTACTGCTAAGGTTTCTTTTGAAGATGCAGAAGGTGCTACAAAAAATGAAGAATTAAAGTTTAATAATTTGGGTGATTTTGGTGTTAAAGGAATTACAGCTCAAAGTAAGTTTTTAACCAATTTAGAAACTGAAAAAGATCAGTACCAAAAAATTATCAAGCAGTTAAAAACAAATAAAATCTTAAAAAGTGCTTTGGACAATCCAGACGCTAAAAAAGCTTTGCTTGAAACAATTGAAGAATTAATCGCGGAATTAAATCAAAAATAAGAAACACCAAAAAATATAAATCAAATGGCTAAAGAACAATTACAATCTCAAACTGCTGAGTCTGCAGTTTTAGAACCAAAAAAGAGAGAAGGTGCGGTAAAGCTAAGTGCAGAGAAACTTGCCAAGTATGGTGGTTTCGATTTATTGGAAACTTCTATCGAAGGAGCTCAAAACATGAATCCTGACAGAAAAGCACGTCGTCAGATTTTCATGAATGAGGCTAATAAAGAATCAGAAAGAGAAATGCTTAAAAAAACATTGCAGATTTGGGCTAATGTTTTGAAAGACAATGATTCACTTACTGATATGGTGGCTCAAAGTGAAGATAAGAGTAAAGTAGCTGAAGAAACATTACTTAAAAATCTTGCTATTGCAATCCACGAAACTAAAGATTTAGAGCAATCATACAGAACTATCGGATTGTTTTACAAAAATACTGAAACTGATAAAGTTAGAAACGTTACAGTTATCAATGCAGATTTAGAACAACTTCAGGATTTAGACAATACTCGTTTCATTGATGCAATTCACAATGAATTAGTAGACAACTATGATCGTTTAGACCTTAAAAATAACTATGGTTTATTAGTTATTCCTGGTTATTTAGGAAGTAATAAAGTTGTTGAAAAATGGGCTAAAATTGCTCACGAAAATAAAGTAATGCTGGTAACTGACTTTGCTCATCTTGATGAACCGGATGATGTAATGGAAATGTTTGATGCAGCTTATTTAACTGGTGGTGATGTTTACCGTTCAAACGTTTTAATGACTTGTAACTGGTTAGTTGGTAGAGGTAAATTTGATATGTTAGGTGAATCAGAAGATCTTTTTGTGCCGCCTTCAGCAGCTTTAGCAGGTAAAATTTACAAAACATTAATGTCTCAGGTAACTGCAGGTAAAAAGTTTGGTGGTATTAATGAAGTAGACGGTGTACGTTTTGATCTTAAGAAAAGTGAAATTGCCAATCTGGAAAACATGGGATTGATTCCTATGGTTAACGAGTATGGTAAAGTAATGGCTTTCTCAGGTAAAACGTTATTTAACGGTGACAACTTAGGATTGCAGACATATTCTGTGGTTCGTGTATTTGACTATGTGACAAAAGTGTTAATGGATTTCCTTAATAGAAGAGCTTTTGAAAACTTTACTGCTAAAACACGTAAAGATATCATGGGACAAATTGTTCAGTTCCTTGACGGTATTACCGGTCCGGATAAGTTAATCGAGAACTTCGAAATCAGAAGATTTGAACAGGATCCTATCCAAAAAGACAGAATTTATTTGGATATTCACATGAAACCATATTTCCCGGCTAAGAATTTCATGATTAAAATGGAAGGACAAAAAGGAGATGACGGTACTGATTGGGATACTGAATACGAACAAAAATAATTTAATCTTTGTATAAAAAAGGGATTGAAAAATCCCTTTTTTATTAATATATAATCTGTTATGAAATTAAAAAGAATACTATACCTGTTAAGCTTTTTTTTATTTTCTTCCACTATAGCTTTTGCACAATTATCAGCAAGAGACTCGCTTAAGATACGATATAAAAATAAAGTAAAAATTACCCGCAGTAAAGAGAATTTTCTTGATAATAGGGCATATGCTTATACTGAACCGTATTATTTTAAAGTTTATAACACAGACCAGGATTATATCAGTTTCCAATTGGCTAAAAGGGAAGGTTCAAAAATCTTCGTATATATAAAATTGTTTTCTTTTAACGCCTGTATTAAGAAAGATGACGTTGTAGAGCTGACATTTGTGAACGAAGACAAATATGATCTTATAAATAAATATCAGGTTAATTGTGAAGGTAATATCGTAGTCGAATTAAGAAGATATGATGTGAAATATATGTTCAAAAGTCTTATAAAAGGATTTATTGTGCATACCTATCAAAAAGATTACGAGTTTAGAGTCGACAAAAAAACGGCACAACAGATCTACGAAGATATTAAGTGTCTTAAAAAATTCTAACTGTTTGGTTATTAAGAAAAATATTACAAAATATTTTTTTATTTGAAATAAAATTCTTACAATTGTAGTGTATTTTTATTATCTGGTATATTATTTATTTAACCTTAATTTTTAGACTATGATTTTCCGAATTAACTCCATTTTCAGAGTATAGCAACCGATATTCATCGGAAGTACTTCCCAGCTGTACTCATGCAGTATTTACTGCTCCTATATCTTTTTTTATAAAAATTAAATGCGGATACTTTACGTATTCTGTACATATATAGTATTGTTTTTTATTTATTAATTTTTTAAATATTTTATTATGTCATTTAAAGCAAAATTAAGCGTTGGCGGAAAAGAGTTCAATGTATTGAATGTAAACTATGGTTTGTTTCAGGAGACTGATGCAACAGGCCGTCCTTCTACAGTAACAAGAGGAGGTAAAATTGATGTGACTATTGAAGGAACTGGATCTACTGAATTATTCGAGTGGATGACAAACAGTTTTGAGCGTAAAGACGGAAGCGTTAAATTCTTCAAAAGAGACAGCGATGCTACGTTGAAAGAATTAAAATTTACTGAAGGTTATTTAGTTAAACACAAAGAAAACTTTGACTCAGTTGGTGAAAACCCGTTAACTGAAACGTTCACTATTTCAGCAAGAAAGATTGAGATGGGAACTGGAGTTTACGAAAACGAGTGGGTATAATCTCTTAGTACAAAATACTTATTTGTGCAGCTGTGATTTTTGGGGATAATATAATAATTATCCCCTTATCACAGTAAAGAATTACTAACATCATTTAAAAATTTTATATCATGTCTTTTTTAGCAAAATTGGAATTAGATGGGGAAACCTATAACGTATTGGAATTTGATTTGCACATCCATCAGGAAGTAGATCACAATGGTAAACCCCAGACAATTGCTCAGGGAGGTAATATCAGACTTGTTATCGAGTCGACCAAGAGCGTCGATTTTATGAAATGGATGATAAGCAGTACCCAGACCAAGAACGGGAAGATTACTTTTTTTCGCAGGGATGCTATGTCAAAAATGAAGGAATTAAAATTTGACAAGGCATTCTGTATCGATTTTCATGAAAGCTTTCGTGCTACAAATGAAGTACCTATGCAGGTAGCTTTGGTAATATCGGCTAAAGATATTGATTTCAGCGGAGCGGTTTTAGGAAAACCTTGGACCTTGGATATTTAAAATTTTAATTTATGCATAACACTGCTTTTTTGCACCTGCCGGATTACGAAATTATCCGTAAACTAAAATTCAGTGCCTATTCAGATATAGAAGAGGAAATTTATGAATGGTTGAAAATTAAGCTGGAGCAAACATTAAAGATTAGATTTCCGGAATTGCCTAAAGCAGGAACAACGGCTAATTGGGATGAATTGCTTAATGCATGGTTTTTTGAAACATCACCTGCTTTTTTAAACGCAACCTGGCAAGGTGATAAAATTATCTTTAACAGTAATAGTGCTTTTTCAAGAGATATCGCAAATTCACCAAGTTTTTCAGGTTCACGAACAGGCAATTCTATAAAGAGGAAATTTTTTGAAGTTTCAGATGTGGCTCGCCCTAACCCATTTGAAGCAAGCTTTCATTTTGTAGGCTCAGAAACAGGTATAAAAGATTATTATTCAGTTGTTGAGTGGTTTTTAGGTTCCTATAAAACTAAGATTTATTGGTTCAAATCTAATAATTCTTATGCGATAAAAGCATTGGTAAGTAATAGGAGTCATTGGTATTCCGGAACGCGGCTACCTAAAAGCTGGCAAAATAAACTGGACGAAACTCTTGGATTCAGTATTGAAAATTTGGTTGACAGTGCCCCAAGAGGACAAACCATCAAACGAAAACTTCCAATTTTTATTTCTAATAAGTTAGAATCCGAATTTAATTTTTCACTTCCAAGTTTTGGGGGAGATCTTCGGCAGGAATTCAACATTGAGACTATATGGATAAAATAAAATACATTTTTTTTCTCCTCTCAGTTTTATTGTTAGGTTGCTCTTTTCTGGAGAAGAAAGAATCTCCTGTTAACCAATTGGCAAAACTTCTGGATTTATCAGAAAATAACAAGAAGGAAATTAAAAACTGCAATGGCGAATTTTCTGAAGTAACTCCCGCTTTCATGAGTTGGGGATATTTTACTTATACAGCAGACGATAAGTTTATAAATGAACTGCTGGCAAAAAAAAACTTTTCAACAGTGAATGAATTTAATGAATCTTTTAAGAAAGTTCCTGTTGATTACCCGTTTAAAGAAAATGATTTATCATTTTACACCGATTATTTAAATGATAAAACGATTATAAAAAAGTATGATTTAAAAAATAAGATTGCCCTTGAAGGGAGTTATTTTCCATACAAACATCAAATTCTATATGATACTGTTACAAGTGAATCGATTCATTTAGTGAGTGGTCTTAGAGAATAATTTCTTCAACATAAAGAATTTTAATAATCCAAATAAACATAAATATTAAGGTACTATGAGCACTATCAACAGTATAATGAATAAAATCACCGATGCCATGCAGGAAAAGGTGAGCATTCAAATAGGCAGTTACAGCGGACAAATCGTGTATTATAATTTAATGATAAGTCAAGGTCTTTTAGGACATCATACATTCAGCTTTACCTGGCGGATTGGTGATGTGGTAATGGACTTTAAAAATCAAGCCGATTTTATAAAGCAGTACATGGGCGCGAAAGTAATTGTGACCTTGAAGGATAGTGCTAAAGGACAAAACGTTTATTTTAAGGGGATTATCACACAAATGGAAGTGCTGAATAATGACGGCGCTTCAAAAGGTTTTCAAATTGTTGGGGAAAGTCCAACAGTACTATTGGACGAAATAAAACAAAGTGAAACCTATTTTTCGAGACCAATAGAAGAAATTGTGAAGAAAATCGACAATTCAATGCCTAAGGGAATCCTTACAGGCATGAATGTCCGTACTAGATTTGCAAAGAATTGTGACTATATCGTTCAGTATAACGAAACTGATTTCCAGTTTTTGCAAAGATTAGCGACACAGTATGGTGAATGGATGTATTATGATGGTGATTATCTGCAGTTTGGAGAAATTAAAACCACAAAAGCCGTTTTGAACAACGGGGTTAATCTGCACAATTTTAAAATTACAAGCCGTTTAAGACCTCAAAAAGTGTCTTACAAGGGATACGATTATAATTATGCCTCTGAGATTGGTGCAAAAAATCTGGAGCCTCAGAACAATACCCAAAGTTACATTGCCCAAAATGCCCAGCAGGCCTCATCGAATGTGTATGACAGAAACAACGTGAATCACGCTTTTGTCAGTAATGCACATGATGCTCAGGATATAACACGCGTACAGGAATTAATCCAGCAGGGTAAAGAAGCTAATGTACTGACATATTCAGGTTTAAGCACAATACCTTTACAGATAGGTGGTACGGTAACAATTGCAAAAGACACTATCGAGAGTGATTTTATTGCTACCGGAGTACATCATTATTCAAAAGGTTTCGGACATTATGAATGTCAGTTTGATGCCATACCCAGAGATGTGAAAGTACCGCCATATACGAATCCGTTAGCTTATCCCAAAGCCGAAACACAAAGTGCAATTGTGACTGATAACAACGATCCTTCAGGAATGGGACGCGTGCGGGTAAAATTTTTCTGGGGTTATGAAAGTGACTGGACACGATTGGTTACACCGCATGCTGGTTCAGGGAAAGGTTTTTATTTCATTCCGGAAATAGGAGAAGAAGTGTTTGTTTCCTTTGAAGGCGGCAATCCGGAAAAACCATTCATCATTGGCACACAGTATAACGGACAGGAAATTTCAGGATATAATACATCAGGTAATGACCAAAAGGTTATTCACACACGCTCAGGCACGAAAATGATTTTCAACGATGCACAAGGAAGTATCTTCATAGAAGACCCAAGCGGTAATACATGGTTGATGGATGGACAGGGAAATATTAACGTGAATGCTCCGAATGATATGAATATCACTGTGGGTAAAAATCTAAATATAAATGTTGGAAGTAACATGACTACTTCTGTCGGGGTTAATATGACTGAAACAGTGGGAGTTGATAAAGCAACTACCGTAGGTATGATGGCTAATACTTTCGTTGGCGGAAATAGTATGTTAAATGTTACCGGTAATTTAACGGAATTTATTCAGGGTAATTTGGAGTCACATTCAGTTCAAAATGTTATTTTAAATGGAAATAAAGAAGTAATGATATCTTCCGCAGCTGAAATTACAAAGCATTCTCAAAAAGAAATAATACACAATAGTTCAAATCCTAATACTTTGTATTAAAATGAAATATAGAAATGTTGGAGGGAAAACACAATTAACTTCTGATGGAAAAATTACATTTTACTCAGAAGGTAATATAGTATCAAATGGGAAAAAAGTTTCTCAAAAAGGGGATGAAAAGGGAGTTAAAATAGGAACCAACCCTGAAAAAGTGAAAATTGAAACTCTGGATGACGATTCAGTGAATCTTTATGTAGGTATGTTTTTTGACGGAACAGGTAATAATATGATGAATTCAGATTCTGTTTATTATTCCAAATTAATTAATGGAATGATTAAATCTGATGACATTCCACAAGAATCAAAACAAAAAGTAAGAGTAAATCAAGAAGGGCAAATAATTGAAAAGACAATAGATATTTCTGATAGAGATAGTTATTGGAACCCATATTCGAATGTTGCTAAACTCTTTCAGTTATATAAGGAAGAGAAAGTAGAAAAAATGAGCATTGAATTGGGAGGAAATTATTTAATTCTTAAACAATATGTTGAAGGTATTGGAACAAAACAAGGTGAACCAGATGATATTATGGGTTCTGGTTTAGGTAGAGGAGAATGGGGAATTTTAGGAAGAGTACAGGAGGGTATTGAAAAAGTTGTTGAAGAACAAATAGTAAAAAGTATAAAAGGAAAAAAAGTTAAAAAAATTGTTTTTGATGTTTTTGGATTTAGTCGTGGAGCGGCAGCGGCTAGACACTTTTGTAATGAGGTAAAGCAAGCTCCCAAGATCCAAGCTAAAAGGATTCGAGATCCTTATGATTCTAAAGGAATTATACTATCCCCAACAGAAACTGAAGTAGTTAAACATGCAGGTGGTTATTTAGGAAAAATGCTTCAAAAGAAAAAAGTATTTCCTGCTGAGCAAACTTACAATATTGAAATTCGTTTTCTTGGTGTTTTTGATACTGTTGTTTCAGATATGGTAGTTAAAGATAATCTCGGATATAAAGCCTCAGTAGTTCTAGGTGTTGTTCCTGCGATTGTTCAACTTAGTTTGGATAAAATTAAGACTAATATTTCTGGGTTAGGAATTAAAAATATATTTCATATAGTAGCACAAGATGAATGGAGAAAAAATTTTGCTTTAACACCTGCTGAAGCGGGCTATACAATTAGTTTATTAGGAGCACATTCAGATATAGGAGGAGGTTATGCACAATTAGATAAAAATGAAGCTGTGGTTGATTACTTTGATTTAAAAGTAAATGATAAACAAACTATGGTTAACAAGGAGAAAGTAAGACAATTTTATATAAATAATTATTTTAGTAAAGAAAATCAAATACAATTTGTAAACACATATGATCATTATATCCAAACTGTTTATTTAGGTAAATTGCACGGTGTTTATCCAATATATGGGAAAAAAGAGGTGAAAACTGCGCCAGATTTCTATCACGATAATAAAGCACCTCAAATTTACGATCCAAATGTTGGTCCACTTATCATGGATAAAGATTCAGATCATTTTGTAATAAAAGATACCAGAAATATAAGTAATAAATATAGCTTAGTACCAATGAATTTAATGCTTGAAAAAGCAATTGAAGATAAAGTGCCATTTTATGAAAATTATTTATCAGCAATAAAGGGAGGAAATGATGTTAAACATACTGAAGAATATGATTTTTTTAAAGAAACAATTCTACCAGAATATTTAGATATTATGAAAAAAGTAGTTAAAGAACAAAAAGGAGGTACTTATATTCTTCCTAATGATATGTATGCTGCTCTACGTAATAAGTATGTTCATTTATCAGCTAATTATGGAGGTCTAAAAAATGATTTTTTAGATATAAAGACAGGAGATCACCATTATTTGAGTGGCGTAGGTTTTGTCAACCAACCCGTATCTTATTCTATAGAAGAAGATTCAATTGCTTATAAAAGGGAGATTTATGCTAACAAATAGAATAGTTTTTTTATTTACATTATTGGGATTAGTTGCAAGCTGTCAGCCAAAGGAAAAATTTGATTGGGAAGTAGGTCTTTCTGCACCGAAGTATTATTCAAGTTCTCCAAAAGTTCAATTTTTTTACAAAGATAAAATTATTCATGGAGCTTCAACAAATATAGGAATTCAACCTGGCTGGGGAGAAACTTCCGGAGGATATGCCAGTGGTAAAGATCCTGATGAAGTGCCAGATAGTCTTCACGTAGAATGGCTTTGCGGTAGTGATCGATTTTATTATAAAGGGGATTTTAAATTACCAAGGAAAAGGATGCTCAAATTGTTTCAAAACCCGGTGAAAGACGAATATAATGAGGACAGAGCATACACTTTAATTGTAGTAGGCACAGCTCCGGGAGGTAATGTAACTGTTTGGATGCAAGCCGGGTCAACTCAAACAGAAATTGGTAAATTTAAGGCTCAAAATAAAGGTATATGGAAAGAAAGTGATCATCATTATAATTCAATTTTAGATGAGGCACATGCAAGTAAAGAATTTATAAATGGGGAATATAATGTTTTTCATTATCTTCATGGCATTCCTTACTCTGTGTGGGGAAAAAATGAAAAAAAATATGATTATGATACTGGTTTTATGAGTCAAGATAATAACGCAAAAGGGTTGATAGTAACTTTTTTCAATAAAGATGGTAGTTGGCATCAATCATTTATTAATCCTAAAACGGATATGTCAACAGAGGTGTTTTCTTGGAATAATATTGAGTATATTGAAAATAATAACAATTTAAAAAAAAGGAAATTACCTGTTCAAATATATATGCAGTTTGAATTAAAAAATGAAAAAAAAATATTAGACGCTCAAATAATAATGCCTCAAAATTTTGAAAAATTAATAAGTGAGGCTTATAGAGATAGTATCTCTGGAAAAAAAGAATTCTATAACCGAATACTCATAGGTGTTTATAATGGGAATAAAGAAGGGACAGTATGGCTTACAGGGAAAAATAAAAAAATGAAATTGCTGAATTTTATTTTGTACAATACTAATGATGAAAAAAACAAAGAGAATATACGTTATTCATTACCACAAGATTTTAAATTTCCGAAATGGCAAGGCAGAGAAAAGTTAATAGCACCTGATAAAGAAATTTTTTGGAAAGAAAATTAAAAAAAGCTTCATAGAAAAGATGGTATAATACAAAATGTGTAAGTTAAAAAGTTATTCTGAAAATTTAGCTCCAATCGATGATATATGAATAAAAAATTTCTATGAGTCATTTTAATGCTAAGGATTCCGTTTATTTTGGAAAAATCTTCGAAGAGAAATTAGTCAATATCTCCGTTTTGACTGCAAAAGAAGTACCCTATGACTGGAAGAAATTAAAAATCAGTAAATCACATCTTTATTATAATCCTGAAATTCCCGAAAAAGATAATGTAAAGGGTATAGATAATTTTAAGGACTATACAAATTTGGTTATAAAAAGATACAAATGGTCATTAAGTGTAAACTTACCTGAAGGGAAAAATATCGAAAAAATCAGTCTTAATTATTTCAATAATGAAGATACAAATATTGAAGTAAACGCAAATACGTTTAAACTAAAGGCAGAGGACAGTATAATACCGGATGAAATCAGAGTCGATTATGGTGCCGGAAGTAGAAATTTTGATTATTCATTTGATGGTTTTGAAATTTTGACAGCTTTTAAAAAGTTGGATGCCATCAGTAATTCTGAGGCTATTAAATTGATTTGTGATATAAAAAATAAAAATTCAAGCCATTGTTTCCTAAAAAAAGGAAACGTAACAATTCCGTTAAAGGATATTTACAAATAATGTTCTAAATACGGCTATTTAAAAATAGTCCGGAATTTATTGATAGCATCGTTAATAATTCTATCAGATTTGTATTAAAAGAGGCATTTGAAATATATAAAATCAAACAGATTTAAAATTGAATGAATGAGCACGTTTAAAAAAAATAAGGCCTGAAGAAGTAACTCTAGATATGGTTGTAAAGCATATTGCTTTAGATTGGTATGATGATGGTACAAATATTTACGGAAAAGTTCATAAAATTGAATTCTATGTAAAGGAGAGTGAGGCTAAAAAAATGATTTTGTGGTGGGAAGAAAGATACAGACATCTTAAAGTTTATAGTGTTTTCCCATGGACAGTTGAGCAATGTACAACTACTGTTAAATCAGCTATTCAAGAAGCTTTTTCTTTTAAAATAATTGGCAATAATATAAATTATATATCGGATGATACACAAAAGCCGTCTGGTTTATTGAGTGAACTTACTAAATTCATAAGCACATCTAAAGTACACTTCGGGGAGAAAGCCAAAATTACAATTTTAAAACAAGAAGATATTAACTGGCCTAATCCTTAAGTTATGAAAAAAATTTTATTTATTATGGGAATACTTTCAATTTTTGGTTGCAATCGGTATGAAAAGATTTATAGCGACAGTATTAAGTTTAATAAATTAGAATCATCAGCAAAAATTAATGCTACTGAAGCAGTAAGCATCTATGAATCTACTTTTGTTAAAAATTTTAAGATTGAAAAAAAAGAAGATTATAATTTAAATCATGATAGAGTTATATATATCCAAAATGGGTATTATTTTATCGGTTATGTAAGTAAATATGATAAAAGAGGAAAGAAAGATGGTTTTTTGTATTTTTTGGCTAAAATTAATTCAGAGACAGGTATAATTGCTGTAGTTAAGTAGTTGTTGTTAATTGAATTGCAAAAAAATCTCTAGTACTTCAAAGCAACATTTTTGTGAACCTGCTAAAAATATAATAAACAAGGTAAGTATTGATTACTCTCAATTAATGTTTTTATGAAAAAAGTTGTGATTTTATCAGTTATATTAGGTTTGTTATGTTGTAATTCCAAAGAAGACTATTTGAAAAAACACGATGTTGTTTTGTGTTATACTTTTAATAATAATGAAAAATTAACTGAAGAAGCTTTAGATTTTGAAAAACAATCTAAAATAAAAATTAAAGATGCCAGTAATATTTATACTGATTTTTTGATTGAAAAAACGAGATTACAAAAGAAGATTCTTCTAAATTAATCTACCCCAAATTAATTATTGATGGTAATTATGTTTATTCGTTTAATAATTTAAAAACATTAGATATTGCAGTTTTTGGAGTATGGATAAATTCAGTAAGTGGGGAAATAACTCATAATGATACTAAATTATGGTTAAATGAAAGGGATATTGTTGAATTTTACAAGAAATGAGTTATAATTATTATTAAGATTTCAAAATATTTATTTTTAGTATATAAATTCATTAATACTCTTAAAGTACACTTTTGTAAGCTCCCCTAAAAAAAGTACAGTTTGAAAATAAGCACTATTGCTTTGTAAACAGTTAAATTAATGAAAGGTAACTCAAGTTTTTTTATAACAGTATTACTCCTTTTTCTAAATGGATTTGCAATGCAGTCATATTTGGATTACATCGAAATAGATGAGTTAGAACTCTGCCTGACCACACCATTTATAATCACCATTTTATCGCTTTTTATATGGCTGGTCAGTAAAAGAGACTCTCTATATAAGAAAGAAGCTTTCAGGTTATTGATGATTTGTGCTGTTGGGTCTGGCTTATGGACAGCAATTGTGATGTATTTTATGGCATTAGGTGGCGGTTTTAATCATTAATGACAATAACATGATTTTTAAAGACAGAACTCATTGGATTAATTTTTTTCTTCTGCTAACTTTTGTGTTTCTTCTCTCGGCATTAAAATATGAGAAAATAAAAAATAGGGAGTCTGAAAAGTTTGATTGGGATTTTTATGTGTTTTCAAACATTTCATCACCCTCAAAAACTGTGTCGGATATTGATAATTTCAAAGAAAATAAATCTAAACATACAGTTCAGATTATATCTGCAGAATTACGGAACACTTTTAATAATTTTAGTCAGTATTTAGACAAGAATTATGAAAACGAAATCATTAACAATAATTATCAGTTTTCTTCTGATAGGGCATTAGATATTAAAGAACTTTTGGCGAATACCATTAAAATGCAATACTATTCATTTGATGAAAATAAGTTTTATCAGCTGAATGGTAGTTTGCCCTATGAAAAAATACTAAAGACAGCCCTTGAAATGTCGTCTGATGAGTATTTATCTGATTTTAACTTTGCAGTTAATATTCTGCCAAAAGGTAGGGTTGTTGTTTATTTTGGAAAAATCTTCGATGAAAAAATAGTAAACATCTCAGTTTTGACTGCAAAAGAAATACCCTATGACTGGAAGAAATTAAAAATCAGTAAATCACATCTTTATGATAATCCTGAAAATCCCGAAAAAGATAATGTAAAAGGTATAGATAATTTTCAGGACTATATAAATTTAGTTATGAAAAAATACAAATGGTCATTAATTGTAAACTTATCTGAAGGGAAAAATATCGAAAAAATCAGCCTTAATTATTTCAATAATGAAGATACAAATATTGAAGTAAACGCAAATATGTTTAAACTAAAGGCAGAGGACAGAATGATACCGGATGAGATCAGAGTGGATTATGGTGCAGGCAGTAGATATTTTGATTATTCATTTGACGGTTTTGAAATTTTGACAGCTTTTAAAAAGTTGGATGCCATCAGTAATTCTGAGGCTATTAAATTGATTTGTGATATAAAAAATAAAAATTCAAGCCATTGTTTCCTAAAAAAAGGAAACGTAACAATTCCGTTAAGAGATATTTATGAATCAAATAATTAATTTTTTCAAGTTATCTTAATAAGAATACTATATTTAACTATGATTTAATTATTTAACTCAAAATATCGATTAGGATAATCCGAAATTAACCCGTCAACACCGTAATTAATAACTTTATTCATGTCTTCCGGTTTATTCACTGTCCATGGAATAACTTTGATTCCTTTTTTGTGCAATGATTTCACTTTTTTTGCATCAAGCAGTATAAATTCTGGGCTGTAGACATTCGGTTTAAAACCTAATAGTTTTAAGTTTTTTTCAATGGACATTTTGTTTTCTACTAATAAAACAGTCTTAAATTCAGGATGTTTTTGATGTAAATATTGTAATGTTCTTACGTCAAATGATTGAATATAAACTCTTTCAGATATATTTTTTGAATTTATAACGCCAACAAGCAATTCTACAAATTCTTCTGTTAACGGATGGTATACACCATCACCTTTTGGATCTGATTTGGTTTCTATATTGTATTGTAATTTTCTGCCGGGATAATTTTTTTGAATATAATTTTCAGCAAAATCAATAACTTCACTTAAAAGTGGTTTATACGTTCTAAGTTTTTGTTGTTCCGAAAATCTTGGATGAATTTTGCTTCCGCAGTCACATTCTTTTATATCATTGTAATTCATTTGATATAAATTATAAGAATGTTCATTAGAAGATGTTATTTCGTTATTATTTTTATCCAGACAGATTTCATGCGATAAAAAAGGTTCATGAGAAAGTAAAACTTGTTTGTCTTTACTTATTACGACATCCATTTCTAAGGTTGTTACTCCTAAATCGATTGCTTTTTTCATTGCTTCGATTGTATTTTCAGGCAGTAAGCCACGGCAGCCACGGTGTCCCTGAATATCAAAATTTTGAGCTTGGCTTACTAACGGCAGGAGCAGGGCGAATAAAAATTTTCTCATTATATTTTTTTTAGAGCTTGAAGTAAAGAATCCACATCATCTGTTGTGTTGTAATGCGAAAAAGAAATCCGCATATTTGGCTTCATTAAATATTCTTTGTCGATAAAGGCTTCAAGTACATGTGATGGTTTTGAACTTCCTGACTGACAGGCACTTCCTCTTGAGATAGCTATTCCATTCATATCCATTAGAAACACAATCATACCCGATTTATTATCATCAAATGGAAAAATTACATTAATAATGTTATACTGTGTTTCCTCCGGGGTTCCGGCAAAAATGCATTCTGGAAATTCTATTTGTAATTTTTCAACAAGATAGTTTTTTAGTTCCTGGATGTGTTTTTTTTCATCCTCTAAGTTATCCAGTGAAATTTCTAAAGCTCTAGCCATTCCAGCTATATTGTGAACACTTTCGGTTCCGGCACGTAATCCTTTTTCCTGTTCACCACCAAAAATAATAGGCTGGAGCACAATGTTTTTTCTTATGAAAGCAATTCCAATGCCTTTCGGACCATGAAATTTATGGGCACTGGCTACTAAAAAATCAATTGACAATTGGCTTAAGTCTATTTTTGATTTTCCAACTCCCTGAACGGCATCTGTATGAAAATAAGCATTATTGCTTTTACATAATTCGGCAACTTTTTCAAGTTGTAAGACAGTACCAATTTCATTGTTGACGTGCATTAATGAAACCAGTGTTTTTTTGTCTTGGTTTAATAGATCTTCTAAATCATCATAATTTATTGTGCCTGATTTTGTGATTGAAACATAATCAACGTCAATATTATATTCTTTCTGAAGAATTTCAACAGTATGCAATACTGCATGATGCTCAATTTTTGATGTAATGATCCTTTTTACACCTAAATTTTGAATACTGGAACGGAGAATAAAATTATTGGCTTCAGTAGCGCAAGAAGTAAAAACAATTTCCTGTGCATTGCAATTAAGATTTTTAGCGATACTTTTTCGTGCTAATTCTATTACGTTTTTTGCTTCTCTTCCAAAATTATGGGATGAAGAAGGATTTCCAAAATTTTCACTCAACACTTTTGTCATTTCAGTGATGACTTCCGGACGCAATTGCGTTGTAGAGGCGTTGTCTAAATAAACTTGTTTCATATAGTTCAAATTTAGCAATTTTATATCTTTGAATGCAAAATGTTTGAAATTGAAAAAAATTCTCCTTTTATCAGATACCCATGGTCATATTGACGAAGTAATTTTGAAGCATGTTTCATGGGCGGATGAAGTATGGCATGCCGGTGATATTGGCAATCTTGAAGTAACTGACACGATTAAGAAAATTAAGCTTTTAAAAGCTGTTTTTGGCAATATTGATGGGGCAGAAGCTAGATTGGAATTTCCTTTGCATAACCGATTTATGTGTGAAGAAGTTGATGTATGGATTACGCACATTGGAGGTTATCCCGGAAAATATAATCAGGATATCAGGGAAGAGATTAAAAAAAATCCACCTAAATTATTTATTTGCGGACATTCACATATTCTTAAAGTGCAATTTGACAAAACACTTAATTTGCTCCATATGAATCCCGGTGCGGCAGGGAAAAGTGGTTTTCATCAGGTAAGAACTATGCTAAGGTTTGTAATAGAGGGTGATAAGATAAAAGATCTTGAAATAGTTGAGTTAGGTAAAAAGTAGTTACGAGTGGGGAAGTTCAATAGTAATTTTAGTTCCGGCATTTTCTTCGGAATCAATTATTAAATTTCCTTTCATATTTTTAACACGGGCTTTTATCTGAGTTAATCCAAAACCTAACTGCGTTTCTTTGGTATTAAAACCTTTACCATTATCCTGTACAAAAATCACGAGTCTCTTTCTGTTATCTTCATGAAGGTTTAAATAGACTTCAGTTGCTTTAGAATGTTTGATAGCATTGTTGAATAGTTCTGAAACTATATAATATATTTTAATCTCAAAATCGTGTTTGAATTTTTTTGTATTTGGCAATTCAGATGAAAAAAAGAATTTGATGATTGAATTGGAATGATTTTCACATAAATCTCTCAATGCAAACTGAAGCCCGAATTTAACTAACAAAGGCGGTACCAGTTCATGTGATAAATCCCTTACTTTATCATGTGCCTGTTTGAGCAAAGAGCGTGTTTTTTTTAAATCTTCTCTTTGTTCTTCATTTAAAGAACTCTCAAAAGCTGAAAGATGCAGTCCGACAGATGATAATGTGGCACTTACACTATCATGTAATATCTCTGATATTTTTACACGTTCCTGCTCCTGACCATCAATAGTGGCACTGATTATTTTTCCTTGCAGGTCACTATTTATATCCTTAAGCTTATTATACTGTTTAAGTCTTAGGTTTTGGTAAAAGAAATAGGAAATACCACCCAGCAGTATAAACAAAGCTGCCATTAAATAAATGATTTTTTGGTTTCTTTTTTGCTTGTATAGAATGGCTTGGGTTTTATTTTTAAATTCTTCTTCTGCTTTTTCAACCTGATACTTGGTTTCGATTTCCTGAGTGCTTTGCTCCAGTCGGCCACTCATAATTTCATCATAAATTTCTAAATATTTATTGTTATAAAACATGGCATTTTTGTAATCACCAATCATTTCATATGAATAGGAGAGGTTCAATAATGAACTAGCTTTAACGTTTATAAATTCACCGTCTTTGAAATCTTTTAATGATTCTTTATAGAGTTTAATGGCTTCTTTGTATTTTTTGACATAAATAAGATAAGCACCATAATTGCTTGTTTCTGTTACAAGAAATTTTCGTAAGTTGTATTTTCTTGCTAGTTCAATTGCTTTTTCTATGTGAAATTTAGCTTTTATGAAATCTTTTTTTTCAGTGTAGACATATAATGCATTATCATGATAAGTGATAATGTCAGATACATTTTTTGATTTAGAGGATAATTCAGCATGTTTTTTGTAATAAAAATCCAAGCTATCAGAATCAATTTGTTTGTGATACCTAAAAAAAGCCTGATAAACTTCAATTAGTTTTTCAATATCATTACTTTTTAATGCAATTTTTTTTGAAGTATACAAATACTTTTTGGCATTACTAAAATTTAATGATGAAATATATAAATTTGCTAATTTTCGATTATAATTTAATATATGGTTTGTTAAATTATATTTGTCAGCAATTTTAGAATATTCGAGTAATGTTTTTATGGCATTTTCTCTATCATTCAAATCTTCAAATAATTGGGCACGTTGATGCATGATTGAGCAATAGCCATCATATTTTTTTAAATCTAGAAGATAATTGGATTTTTTCTTCGTGTAAGAAAGTGCTTTTAATGGTTTTTTTATGCTAATATAATAACTAATAGAATCTGTTTTTACTTGATTTTTTGTCAAGCAAAAACAGAAATTGTTAAACATTAAAAATATTATATACCAGCTTTTATTCATTACTGGTAATGTTGGGTTTTTTTATAGTGGAATCAGTTAGGTATTGTTCAAATTTAGTGCTCATTACATTATTTATAATGTTTGCATTGAAGTTATGATTTTTATATGTTGTTGAGGGAGTAGATTCTCCAGGGTTTAAATAGATTTTAACAACATAGCTATTATTGACAGTTGAAATTTCAAAATAACAATTTTCGGGGTATTGAAATGTAATAGTAAACTGAGTTGAGTTTAATTTGGTGGCAGAATAGTTGCCAATCATAGGAAAGTTTGCCATAGTTTTTGGATTTAGTGTTATAATAAGGGTTTAATTTATTTGTAAAAGATTGTTTTTTGTAGCAAACATAACCAGCCCTACAGTTGATTTTACATTTAATTTTTTCATTAGATTTTTTCGGTGGGTTTCAACTGTGTTGGGGCTTATTTTTAGAATTTCACTAATATCTTTTCCGCTTTTTTCCTCACAGATATAGTTTAATATTTCCAGTTCTCTATCAGTAATGCTGGCAATCATTTCCTCTGTGGAAAGTGAAGTACTTTGTTTTGTATCGGTAAGCAATTCGAAAATTTTGTCTTTTACCGCTTCGGAAAAATACTGTTGGCCAAGAACAACTGTATTGATAGCATCCATGATATGTTCGCCGGCACATTGTTTTGTCAAATAACCGCTGGCACCTAATTTTATAACTTCCTGAATAAGTTTGGGATCGTCATAACTTGATAAAACAATTACTTTACATGTAAATCCTTTTTCATTAAACTCTCGTAATACCTGAATACCGTCTTTTTCAGGCATATTTATATCCATTACCAATATATGAGCATCATTGCGGGCAACTCTTTCAACAAGGTTTTCGCCGTTTAGAGAAAAGCCTACAACTTCGTAATTTGGATTTGTTTTCAAAACGGCTAACATTCCGTCAATTAGAACTTGATGATCGTCGGCAAGGTGAATTTTAATTTTGGTTTCCATATCTTCAGCATTAAAATTCAAATGTAGAATATTTAATTTTTACATCAAATACACTAAAATAGTGATTTTTATATCACCAAATTTAGTGAGGAAAATTAAGAAATCTTCAAAAAATGAATAAAAAAATCCCGAGCTGTTAACTCGGGATTCGTCGCACTAATAAACTAAGATGATAGGTTTACCGTAATCGATCCACAGATTTTACGAGATCTTCGTCCTTCTTGATGGCTCTGTTGGCTAAAACCAACAGTAAGATAGTTGCAATAGGAAGAAACATCCCAATACCCTTCTCCGGAGCGTTTGCTCCTCCAGATATGCTTAGTGTACGATACACAAATAATCCTAGTAAAATTAAGTTTAATATTATGTTCAATCTGTTTAACACAAATTGATTTTGTCTTTTTTTAAACGATAAAAGGCTCAGCACAGCTAAAGATGTACTTAAACCGAAAAATACTGTATAAAGAATGTTTGTCATAAAGTAAACTTCTTTATTGTTTTCATTCCATAAAGGGAATACAAACGGCAGTACTGCCATTACAACAAAAGCCAAGGCTAAATATATACTTTGTATTCTTTGAATCATCTTTTCAGCATTGAGGCACAAAAATATATTTTCTTTTTTTAAAAAACTATTGTTTCATCAATAAAAATTTGTAATATTGCATAAACAATCCGTAAGCACTTCATACTTCGGAACATAAGTTTCAAGAAAAATCACAACACATTTTTAAATCCCAATTATTTTAATCTAACATCACTTTATGTTTGATATTTCTGTTTTAAAAGAAATGAAGCTCAATGAGCTGCAGGAAATTGCTAAAGCGGCTAAAATTAAAAATTTTAAGACCCTTAAGAAAGAGGAATTAGTTTATCAGATTCTTGATTTTCAAGCAGCAAATCCAGAAAAAATAGCTTCTGAAGCAAATAGTACAATAGATGCTCCCAAGCCTAAGAGAGCAAGAATAACTAAAGAAGCTGAAGCAGTTGAATCTGCTCAAGCAGCTCCAAAAATTGAAAATGTTCAACAGGCAATGGCTTTTGTTGAAAATGAAAATACTCAGGAAAAGAAGGTAAAACCAGTTAAAGAAGTTCCTGTTAAAGAAGTTAAGGAGCAGACAAATAAGCCTGTAAAAAATCAAAAAAATCCTAAGTTTCAAAAAAACAAAAAAGAGGATGTTCCAGTAGTTGATGAACCTAAAAACACTACCGAAACTGTTTCAGAAATAAGCCAGGAAGTATCAACAGTTCCATCTAACGAAGAAATTACGACTCCCCAGGAAGCTGAAACTCCTCAGCAAAACAACAATAACCGAAATAACAAGTTTAAGAAAACTACAAATTTCCGCGAACCGGATTATGAGTTTGAAGGAATTATAGAAAGTGAAGGTGTACTTGAAATGATGCCTGACGGATATGGTTTCTTGCGTTCTTCCGATTATAATTATTTGGCTTCTCCGGATGATATTTATCTGTCAACTTCACAAATTCGTTTGTTTGGACTGAAGACGGGAGATACAGTAAAAGGTGTTGTCCGTCCGCCAAAAGAAGGTGAGAAATACTTTCCATTGGTTAAGGTTTTAAAAATTAACGGACATGATCCTCAAGTGGTTCGCGACCGTGTTTCTTTTGATCACTTAACACCGGTTTTTCCAACGGAAAAATTCAAGTTGGCTGAAAAAGGAAGTTCAATATCTACACGTATCATCGATTTGTTTTCGCCAATTGGTAAAGGACAGCGGGGTATGATTGTAGCACAGCCTAAAACGGGTAAAACCATGTTGTTGAAGGATATTGCAAATGCTATTGCAGCGAACCATCCAGAGGTTTATTTGTTGGTTTTACTAATTGATGAACGTCCGGAAGAGGTTACAGATATGCAGCGCAGTGTGCGTGGGGAAGTGGTAGCGTCTACTTTTGACAGAGAGCCACAGGAACACGTAAAAATTGCCAATATAGTTTTAGAAAAAGCTAAACGTTTGGTGGAATGTGGTCATGATGTGGTTATCTTATTAGACTCAATTACACGTTTGGCAAGAGCTTACAATACGGTACAACCGGCATCAGGAAAGGTTTTGAGTGGTGGAGTTGATGCAAATGCGTTACAAAAACCCAAACGTTTCTTTGGAGCGGCACGTAATGTGGAAAATGGTGGTTCATTAAGTATTATTGCTACTGCATTGACAGAAACAGGTTCTAAAATGGACGAAGTTATCTTTGAAGAGTTCAAAGGAACAGGTAATATGGAGCTTCAATTGGATCGTAAAATTGCCAATCGCCGTATTTTCCCTTCAGTTGATTTGACATCGTCAAGTACGCGTCGTGATGATTTATTATTAGACGAAAAAACAATCCAGCGTATGTGGATTATGCGTAAATATCTGGCGGATATGAATCCTGTGGAAGCGATGGAATTCATTAATGACCGATTCAAGAAAACCAGAAATAATGAAGAATTCCTTATTTCAATGAATGATTAAATTATATAAAAAATCCTGAAGCTTAACTTCAGGATTTTTTTTAACCTGCAGGTTTGCTAAAACCTTTTCGGGTCATTTCTCCCCAGCCTTTATTTCCTTTTATTTTTTCCCAATTGCCTCTTATGGCTGCATAAATGGTAAATGGATGAAATATAATGGGTTCAAGAAAAGCAATAAAAACAAGCTTTCGTAAGTCTTTAAACTCGGTATATCGCCTGAAAGTGGCTTCTTCAGTATAGATAGCCAGCATTGAAAACATTACCGCAAAAGTATAAACAAGCAAAAAGAGCAAGGTAAAGAATTTCCAGCTTACTATTCCTAAACAGATAAACAAAACGGTTATCATTAGTCCCAAACATTCAATTATTGGTGCCAGATATTCATAAAGTAACCAATAAGGATAGCTTACTAAACCTATCATTTTATATTTAGGATTTAGAAACATTTTTTTGTGAATCCATAGGGTTTCCATGGTTCCCCGTGTCCATCGGCTTCTTTGTTTTCGTAGTATTTCGTAGCTTTCAGGAGCTTCGGTCCAACACAATGGATCCGGAATGTATTGTACGGAATAATCCAACTTATTGTCAATCATGTACCGACGCATTCTGATTACGAGTTCCATATCTTCTCCAACAGTTTTCGTATTATATCCGCCGGCTTTTATGACAATATCCCGGTCAAACATACCAAAAGCACCACTAATTAACAAAAGACCATCAAGTTTTGCCCAAGCCATTCTTCCTAAAAGAAATGCTCTTAAATATTCCAATACCTGAATTCGTGCTACCCAATTATCAGGAGCGTTTACTTTAATCAGTTTACCGGATTTAATCACACAAGAATTAGCAATTCTAACCACTCCACCTGTTGCAATAATTCTTTTTTCTGGTTCTTCTAAAAATGGTTTTGCTAATTTTAACAAAACATCTTTGTCCATAATACAATCTACATCAATGCAAACTATATAAGGCATTTTAGATATATTAATTCCTGTGTTTAAGGCATCGGCTTTTCCGCCGTTAAATTTGTCAACTACAACAAGTTTTGAGAAAGAAGGGTTTTTAGATTTATAAATTGCTTTTACTTCTTTGGTTGGAATTTGTCCATTATAATTTTTTTCAACTTCAACAAGTTCAAATGCTTCAATGAGAATTGGAATTGAAGCATCTTTGCTTCCATCATTTACAACAATTACTTCAAAATTATTATAGTTGATGGAAAGCAGTGAGTTTACATTTTCTTTAATTGTCATTCCTTCGTTATAAGCTGGCGCTATTAACGATACCGAAGGTGCATCAGGCAAGGCTATCAGTGCATTATAATTTACAAATCGATTTTGTTTATGATATGATTTTAGTGCAAAAGCAGATATAAGTGCCAAAACCACATAGGAAAACATAACCGAAACGGCGAAACCTAGAATAAGATAATTGAAAATTTGAATTCCCGTATCTAACCAATTATTGCCTGTCATGATTAAAAATGTATGTGTTGCAATCGCAGTAAAATTACATGAAGTTTTACTTTTGATTCAGTTAGTTTATTATTTGATATTGTTTGTTCTAACAATGGGGTATATTGTCGTAATTGAAAATATTCTATAAGTCTTGCTCCTAATAAAACAATGGTTTCATTTTTACTTTTTAACAATGCTTCAATGTTATCAGGGATGGTCATCTGATTTCTTTTTACGACAAACAAAATATTACTCTGAGTCCAATCGTCAAGATAAATTTTACTATCTTTTAATTGTATCAATTGGTCAAGTCCCTTTAATAAAATGACTCCTATAAAAGCTTCTTTCTGAACAATTTCTTTAGAATGATTTAGTTTTTCATAAATTTTATCAAAAGAAGGTTGATAATTTAAGTTGGATAAATCCCTGATACTTTCCACAATTTTTGCCCAATTTAAAGAGTCGATTTTTTTTAATGAATAGTTGACCAAATCACTTTTAATGTAAAATTCCTCTAACTTTTTTTTCAATTCACCGCTATAATTTCTATGCAATGCATTTATAGATTTGATGCTTATTTTTTTAATCAGTTTAGTTGGAATGACTTCAGCTTTGAAATAATCTGAAGCACTTTCTACAGTTGTGTTTTCATCAAATAGTATTTTGAATAATATTTCATCTACTATTTTATGATAGCTGGTTTTAAGTTCTGTTTTTTTAATTTTTTTATAACGGCTTATAAAAGTGATAGCAAAGAAAATTACAAAAGCCAAAACAAATAAGGTAATCAGTGTTATCAGCAATTGTACCTGAAAATTATAATGATGTTGTTCTGTTATCAATTTTCTAAAATTTAAAAACGTTTGCTTAAAATTAATTGGCCTGTAATTCTGTTTCTGTATTCAGTTGGAATAAATTCTTCTCTTTCATACATTACGATGGGTTGTATAAAAAAGTCTTTCTTAATTCTGAATTTAGAATTTAAACCTATTCTGTATGCATTTAATCGCTGAAAGCTGTCATTGTTCAAAAAGAAATAAGGTAATGTACCATATTGTAAATCCAATTGGATGTAAGATTCGGTTGCTTCAAAATTCTTCCTAAAATTTAAAATACTGGATGAAAACCAATTATCGTTTGAATTAGACAAATAATGTCTGTATTCTATTTTCCAATCATAAACTGCAACTCCTAAATGTCCTGTAAGAAGCAAAACATTATTATCTTGATTAAAGCCCAAATAGCGGGCTCCAAGCGAAGTGCTAATTTTTTTGAAATCCTGATAATACTCGGCGCCAAATTTATATTTAGGGAAGATATTTTCATTACCTGAAATACCAGTGTTAAGATAGAAATAGCCTTTAGATTTCAGTTTTATATAAGCATCTAATTCTCCTAGAAGATTTTTTCTGTCTGAAGAGGTTCCATAATTGATTCGTCCTATTAAAGTGGTCGTTTTTACTTTTCTGGAATATTCAAGATGAGTGATGTTGAGCGGAGCAGGAGAGTTGTCATAATTTGTATATAAATTACCAATTGCGATACTGTTCTTCTTTTTTTTCTCTATCTGCGTTTGTAAATAATCAGCATCTTTTTTTAATTGTGATGTGCTGGGAATAGACTCTAATTCTGAAACAGCCTCAGTATTGTTATTTAATTTTTCCAGAGCCATTGCTTTCTGAAATTTGTAAAAGTCTTCAGATTCAGGGAATTTTTGTTTTCCTTGATCAGCAAGTTCAACCACCGAATTATATTCAGAAAGTCTGGACTTTATCTTGATCATCAAATCATAAGCCTCTTTTTGTAGAGGATTTGCCTTTAAAATAGGAGCAACCATTTTTTCAGCTTCCTGATTTTGATTTGACCAATGATACAAATAGCCTAAATACAATGAATAGTCATTGTTTTGAGGATAATTGGCATGCAATGATTTTACTAATTCGATAGATTCTTCAAATTTATTCGCTACAGCCAGTTTATGAGCTTTATCAAAAACAGCATCAGGAGTCTCCTGACCCTGCATTATTGAAGAAAAAAGAAGGAAAGCTAAAGCGAAAATTTTTTTGATCTGAAGCATTAAGCAGAGGTTAGTTTTTCGATTCGTTTTAATAATACAGATGGGCTGAATGGTTTTGCCACAAATTCATCGGCTCCCAGATTAAAAACTTCCAATTCGGTATTTTCTACGCTGGAAGATGTTAATACAATGATTTGTGTTTTATTGTCCGGAATTTGTTTACAGGCATGAATAACTTGCTTCCCACCTGCAAAAGGTAAATTCAAATCGGTAATGATAACATCGATTGTATTGTGTTCATTTTGGATGTATTCAATAGCATCAATTCCGTTATCAAATTCTATCACTTCAAAATTTTTTGAGTTAAGAAAAAAGGCTAATGATTTTCGAAGCATATCTTCATCTTCAATCAGTACAATTTTCATATTTTATAGTAGGTTTAGTATGTTTTCTATTTCGTTTATTAAATTTTTGTGTTGAATTTCCAATTTATCTAAAGCAACACAAATAGTTTTTACGTTTTCATTATTTGTTTCTTTGATTGCTTCCTCTTCAATCGTATCTAAAAATTGAGTATCCGCTCCAACAACCCCAAAAGATGATTTTAGCTTATGAGCAATTTTTTTTACAGCTTTTAAATTATTTTGTTTGAATTCCTGTTGGATTAAAATTAGATTTTCACTCGCCTGTTTAACAAAAAGGAGCAACATTTCTTTTAAAAAAGTTTTATCATCACCGCACATTTCTTTCAAATATTCTAGAGAAATAAGATCGTCATTTGTTTTTTCTTTTTCAACCGAATAATCTTTCGGTGAGATTGTCTCGTGTAAAGTCCAATGATTAATCTTGGAAAATAACTCATTTTTTTGAAATGGTTTTGAAATGCTGTCGTTCATGCCTACAGCAACACATCTTTCTTTTTCTTTTATTGTAGAATATGCAGTTATTGCAATGATAGGAGTATCAAGTTTTAAATTAGTTCTGATTAATTGTGTGGTTTCATAGCCGTCTAATTCAGGCATTTGAATATCCATTAAAATCAGATCATAGGAATTTTGGCTCAATAATTCAATTCCTTTTTTCCCATTTTCAGCAATATCCAGCTTATGATTGGTTTTCATAAAAATAGATTTCATCAGATTCTGATTCATTTCATTATCCTCACACATCAGAATTTTAACAGAATCTTTTATTGTCTCACTCGTTTTTGAATTTTGCTTAGTTGAAGAAACATTTGTAGCCAATTCAAAAGGAAGGGTGAAAGTAAAAGTCGTCCCGATATTTAATTCGCTTTGTACCGTAATTGTTCCTTTTTGCTTTTCAACCAATTGTTTGGAAATATTAAGCCCTAAACCGGTTCCTCCATATTTTTTTGACGTACTTTCTTCCGCTTGTGAAAATCTTTCAAAAATGGTTTTTAATTTATCCGGGGCTATTCCAATTCCACTATCGATAATATCAAATTTTAGATAGCTTTTATCATTTAAAGTAACCTTTAAGTTTACTGATCCTTTTGGTGTAAATTTTATGGCATTATTAAGCAGATTTATCAAAATTTGGGACAATCTGTTTTTATCACCAATTATATATTCAGGCACATTATCTGCAATTGAATAAGTAAAATTTAAACCTTTATGCTTAGCCGAAATTTCAAGTATTGAAAAAGTGTTTTTTATCGCATCATGTAAATTGAAAGGATTTTGGTCAATTTGAAAAAGACCAGCCTCAATTTTAGATAAATCCAATATGTCGTTGATTAAAAACAATAAATTATCGCCTGCCGTTTTAACCGATTTGAGATAATTTAATTTTTTTTCATCTCTTTCTTCATCTAAAAGTAAATCGGTAAAACCAAGAACAGCGTTTATAGGTGTTCTTATTTCATGACTCATATTGGCGATGAAATGATCCTTCTGTATATTTAATTCATCGGCAAGTGATTTTGCCTTTTCCAATGCTTGCTGAGCATTAATTTCGGTGGTAATATTTTGTGCAATTTTAGTCACTTTGACCACCTCGTTATTTGTATTTAAAATAGGACTATACGATGCCTGAATCCAAATTACGGAGCCATCTTTATGTTTACGTTTGAATCTTCCCGACTTAAATTTACCTTTATTCAGAGATTCCCAAAACAGATAGTTGGTTTTTATTTCCTTTTCATTTAAAAGAATTTCATGTTTTTGACCTAACAGCTCTTTTCTGTCATACCCTGTGATTTCCAGAAAAGTATCATTAACTGATTCAATAATTCCTTTAGGAGAAAATTCGATCACAGCATTAGACTTTTCAATGGCTTTGAAAAGGGTGTTGTAAGCTGCTTCGGTTGTTTTTATGGATTCTTTGGCTTCTTCTATTTTCTGTTCTAAAATACCTTTCACTTCCTGAGTGAGTGCTTTGTTTTGCTTGGAAACATTCAACAAATGCATCACCTGGTTGGCAATAATTTTCAGAGCTGTTTTTTGCTCTTCTGACAGCGTTTTGGATACGTCGTCAAAAGTACAAATTGTACCTATAGTATGTCCGTTATCAGAAATTAATGGAACACCAATGTAAAATTTAACCCCGCTGTCTTTTTGAATATGAGGGTTGCTGAGAATTCTTTGATCTTTAGTCATATCCGGCATTTCCAGTATGTCACCATCAGCTATAACATACTGACAAGCAGTTTGGTCATAAGAAATTTCACTTATTGGAATGCCTTTTTTTGCTTTGTACCATTGCCTTTTATCATCAATAAACGAAATGATTGCAGCTGGTGTATTACATATTATAGATACTAATTCGGCCAGATTATTAAAACTTTCTTCCTCCGGGGTATCTAAAATATTGTAAGATATAAGTGCTTTAAGTCGTTCTATGTCGTTTCTATAACCTTTTTTCATTGTTTCCCAAGACGCTCAGCAGATTTTACCTCGTAAAAACCAATGTGTTTCCTTTTGATAAATTTGCATCGAAAGCATAGCCTTCGTAATTAAACCCTTTTAATTCTTCCAGAGTTTCCACATCACGATCAATAATATAACGCACCATCATTCCTCTTGCTTTTTTAGCAAAAAACGAAATCATTTTTAGTTTTCCGTCTTTGTAATCTTTAAATTCAGGTGTAATTACAGGGACTTTTAAAGTCTTAGTATCAATAGCTGAAAAATATTCGTTACTCGCTAAATTGATGAAAAGCTCGTTTTTTTTCAATTCCTTATTTAAAGCATTAGTAAGCGTTTCTTTCCAGTAAGCATATAGATTTTTAGCTTCTCCTATGGGTAAACTTGTTCCCATTTCCAATCGGTACGGCTGCATTAAGTCGAGTGGTTTTAAAATTCCGTACTGACCTGAAAGAATCCGAAGTCTGTTTTGTAAAATATCCAATTTTTCTTCAGGAATAGAGTAGGCGTCAAGTCCCTGATACACGTCTCCGTTGAAAGCGTAAACCGCTGGGCGGGCATTTTCAGGTGTAAAAGGTGTTTTGAATTTTTTATTGCGCTGCCAGTTCAATTCTCCTAAAGCATCTGATATATCCATTAACTCAGACAGATCTTTTGGCTTTAAAGTTTTTAAAACCTTTACAATTTCTTTCGTGTTTTTAAGGTAAACAGGTTTTGTGAATTTGTCTGTAGGTAATGCCTTTTCGAAATCCAGAGATTTGGCTGGAGAAATTACGATTTTCATGTTTTTTAGTTTACAGCAAAAATATAAAAACTAAAAATAGGGAATAATTGTTTAGTAATAAATATTGCTTATAGTTACATTGGTTTTCTGGGAACTTCTTTAGTGGAAATCGCTGAGACTTTATTTTCAGAGTTTATAGTAATTTTTAATTCCCTTTTGAAATATTTTTTTTCGTAATCAATGTCATACCTGAAAACATACTCTTTTGTAGTTTTGATATAAGTGATGTCAAGGAGTTTTATAAAATTGAATTTTCCGTTTCTCTGTCTGATTTTTAAACAGGTAGCAGTCACTTTTTCAGGAGTTGCATTTGCAATTACTTTCTCTGTTGCTTCTTCTTTATTGAAAGATTTGAATTTTGAGGTATTACAGGCATCAAGTAATCTTGTTCCTAAATCAAAAGCCCTGTTTTTTTTAATGGCTTCAACTTTGCTTGAATCCACTATGACAGAAGTATTTTCTGGCTTTTTGCTTTTACATGAAATAATTAATAATAACAGGGGTAATATTATTCTGATTTTCATTTTTTAGAAATACTTTTACCTAAAACGCATTTTGGAGTAGTATTAGTATTTTGAAATGAAAATAGTTAGTTTACTTTTTTTATAATTTTTAGAAATGCTTCTTTGGTTATAGGTTTTACAATAAAATCAGTTACACTGACAATTGATTTTGATTTTTGTATATCAATGGGATCTATAGAAGAGGAAACAATATATATAGGGATTTTTTTAGCTAGTTTTGTTTGAATTGCTGTAAAGTTTTTTAAAAAGCTCCAACCATCCATGACTGGCATAAATAAATCAAGAAGTATAATGTCTGGTAATTTTTTTTTATCTAAGCTGTTTGTTTCAAGATAATTAATAGCGTCAAGACCGTTTGAAAATAATTCAATGCCTTTTATGAGATGAGTATCTGAAATAACTCTTTGCGTTAAATATTGATAAATTTTATCATCATCAATTACACATATATTTTTTATCTTATTCTTCATTTTTTGTTCTATAGAGTTTAATGGTAAAAACACTGCCTTGATTTGGATAACTATTTACATTAATACTACCTCCTAAAGATTCCACTTGGATTTTAGTAATGAATAACCCAAAACCTTTAGCTTTAGGATGATTGTGGAATGTTTTATGAAGTTTAAAGACATCTTTTTTATATTTTTCCAGATCGATTCCAAGGCCGTTGTCTTCGATATCAATGCAAAACCAATCATTATTTTTGTAACTTTTAAGATGTATTTTAGGCTTTCTTTCTGGAGAACAATATTTTATAGCGTTGTCTAATAGATTTATGAGAATATTTTTCAGATATTTTTTTGAATAAAAAATTGAATTAAATTCACTAAAATCATAGCTAATAGAAGCGTTAGTATGATTGATTTTTTTATTGAGTAAAAGTATGAGTCGTGTTGTTATTTTCTCCAAATCAATTTTTTCTTTTTTAATGGTGGAGTCCATTTTTATTTGAGTTGCCTGAACCAATTCTTCAAAAGTGGATTGAAGCGATTTGATAATTGGCCTCTGCATTTCAAAATAATTGAATTTTTCTTCCAAAGAATGATTTTCGGCAAGTAATTCACCTATTAAAAAAAGATTGCTTAAAGGTGCTCTGAGATTATGGGAAATAATCTGGCAAAATTCTTCCAGCTGTTTTTTCTGATTTACGATCTGAGACAGCATTTCGTTTCTTTCATCAAGTTTTTTCTTGAGTTCAAACTCAGCTCTCTTTAATTTTGTTATGTCGGATGAGAGGATAAGAATACCTTCGGGAACGGCTTGAATACTCAATTCAAACCATCCTTTAGAACCATCAGGAAAATCAAATTCGGAGAGTACATCAGAAGGTGTTCTTTCATACATGCATTTTTGCAATGATTTAAACATTATTGTTTTTTCGATGCCTGGATATTTTTCCATCATGGTATTACCTAAAAGTTCTTCTTGTGTTGAAAGACCCTGTACGGTAATAGATTTATTTACGTAGTAATATCTCCAGTCAAAATCAATAACCTGCACGCCTTCAATCATGTTGTCGAAAACAGCATATTTGAGACGCTCTAAATCAATTTTCTCTTTTGCGAAATATGGTATTTTTTTCACGTTTGTCATAATAGAATGAATAGTCATTGTCAAACAGAAATATTTCTCAGAATAAAATCAGCTTAAAACGGGTTAATTACTTTAAAATTAGGTATTTATAGTAAATTTTTTTTACGGTTTTTATGTAAAAATTGTTAAAATTTTTACATAAAAAAATGCCCGGTATAATTGCCGGGCATCCTATATGTAAAACATAAAATTTGTTAATACAAACTTGGATATTTAGATGGGTTGCTTTCGTGCATTATTTCATAAACTTTTTCAAAAATATCCTCAACCGAAGGTTTGGAGAAATAATCACCGTCAGTTCCATAAGCAGGTCTGTGTGCTTTCGCAGCTAATGTCTGCGGTTGACTGTCAAGATGTTTGTATCCTTTTTGTTCCTCAACAATTTGCTGTAAAATATATGCTGAAGCGCCACCTGGAACATCTTCATCAATAACTAACAAACGGTTTGTTTTAGCTAAAGATTTTACAGTATCATGATTAATATCAAAAGGCAGTAATGATTGAATATCAATGATTTCGGCATCAATACCAACTTCTAATAATTCTTTAGCTGCCTGTTCAACTAAACGTAACGTTGAACCGTAAGAAACTAAAGTAATATCACTACCTTCTTTGATGGTTTCTACAACTCCGATAGGCGTTTTGAATTCACCAAGGTTTGTAGGCATCTTTTCTTTTAGACGATAACCATTCAAACATTCTACTACTAATGCAGGCTCGTCAGTTTCCAACAATGTATTATAGAAACCTGCCGCTTTTGTCATGTTTCTTGGAACTAAAACATGAATACCACGAATAGCATTGATAATCATACCCATTGGAGAGCCTGAATGCCAGATACCTTCTAAACGATGACCACGTGTACGGATAATTAAAGGTGCTTTTTGACGTCCGGCTGTTCTGTATTGAAGCGTAGCCAAATCGTCACTCATAATCTGGATAGCATACAACAAGTAGTCCAAGTATTGAATTTCAGCAATAGGGCGTAAACCACGCATTGCCATACCAATTCCCTGTCCGAGAATCGTTGCTTCACGGATGCCGGCATCAGCTACACGCAATTCTCCGTATTTTTCCTGCATTCCCTCCAAACCTTGGTTTACGTCACCAATGTTTCCTGAGTCTTCACCAAAGATTAATGCTTCAGGATATTTAGCAAAGATGGCATCAAAATTATCACGTAATACTAAACGGGCATCAACATCTTCTGCCGATTCATCGTAAGTCGGTAAAATTTCATTTACCGAATACACATTGTTCTCAGATTGTGAAAACAAATGTGAGCTGAATTTCGGCTGGATTTTTTCAGTATAAGAATTTATCCATGCAGTCAATTGCGCTTTTCCGTTCTCTTTGATCACCATTCGTAATACTTTACGGGCTAATGTGATTAAATCTTTACGGATAGGCTCTTTTACAGCTACTAAATCAGCTGCATATTTTTCAATAAATATCTTGTTTTCTGAAGTTGAGGCAACCGAGTTTAAAACAGCAACCAATTCGTCTCTTTCAGCTTTAATAGGATTGGTAAAGTTTGTCCATGCTGTTCTTTTACCTTCCAGAACATCTTTTTTGGCTGTATTATCAATTTCATCCAATTCTTCAGTAGTAGCCAAATTATTTTCCAATAACCATTTGCGCATTTGCAGTAAACAGTCAAAATCAGCTTCCCAAGCTAAGCGTTCTGCATTTTTATAACGTTCATGAGATCCTGAAGTTGAGTGTCCCTGTGGCTGTGTTAATTCATTAACGTGAATTAAAACAGGAACATGTTCTTCTCTTGCAATAGCAGACGCTTTTTGATACGTTTCAACCAATGCAGGATAATCCCAGCCTTTTACTCTTAGGATTTCATAACCATTATTATCTTCATCACGCTGGAAACCTTTTAAAATTTCCGAAATATTCTCTTTAGTAGTCTGATAACGTGCGTGAACCGAAATTCCGTATTCATCATCCCATACACTCATTACCATTGGTACCTGTAAAACACCTGCAGCATTGATGGTTTCAAAGAATAATCCTTCAGAAGTTGAAGCGTTTCCAATGGTTCCCCAAGCTACTTCGTTTCCTTTTTCAGAGAAATTGGTTTGGTTAATACCTTCAACGTTTCTATATATTTTAGATGCCTGAGCTAATCCTAATAAACGTGGCATTTGCCCTGCAGTAGGAGAGATGTCGGCACTTGAATTTTTTTGTTGTGTCAGATTTTTCCAGTTTCCGTTTTCGTCCAGTGAATGTGTTGCAAAGTGACCGCCCATTTGACGGCCCGCACTCATAGGATCAAAATCCAAATCGGTATGACCATATAATCCGGCAAAAAACTGTTCGATTGTCATAGCACCTATAGCCATCATGAAAGTTTGATCGCGATAGTAACCGGAACGGAAATCACCATTTTGAAATGCTTTAGCAAGTGCCAATTGAGGAACTTCTTTACCGTCACCAAAAATTCCGAATTTTGCTTTTCCTGTAAGTACTTCCTTTCTTCCCAGAAGACTACATTCACGGCTTATTCTGGCAATTTTGTAATCGTTTAAAACTTCTGTTTTAAAATCTGCAAAAGTTAATTCTTTTTTATCTTCCACTTGTATCATATTGTGTCGTGTAATGCTGACAAATTTAAACAAAAACACGATATAATCTAACTTTGATGCGAAAATATTAATTATACATTTTCTATTTTAAAGTCTTTTTTGAATGTTTAAATTTTAAATAATTCAATAAAAATTTAATTTATGTAATAAAAAATCATAAAAAACATGCTTTTTTATGATTTTTAAAACCATTTTCTGGTAAAAATTCCAATTAATATTTTTGGGTTTAAAGTAAATTGAAATCTTATTTTTTCACCATAATTTTTGTCAGCAATTTCCCAGCCGTTTTTAGAATATACAGGACAATATATTTCAAAATAATCAGGAACCAGATTAAAATGTATGCCACTGTCATAAACAAATTCTGGATTTAGCCCTTTGTTTTTATAAGCTCCTATATCGCCATATAATTGAATCCATTTCCATATTGAAGAGGTAATATTTAATGTGCTCATCCATTGATTGGCATAAGGATTAACGAATTTGGATTTGAAACCTCCTTCGGCAATAATAATCTGCTGACTGAAAAAGCCTGAACTTTCGCTTCTTCCGTAAAACTGATAGTCAAATAAATAATCTTTTGGACGGTCGAGACCAAAACTGAAATAATCGGTATTTGAATTATTGTATAAAAATAATCCACCATAAAAACGGAACCCTATTTGATAATTGCTTTCAAATAATTTCCTGTAATTTACTTCTGATATTAATTTTCCAAATTTATCCCCAAACTGCAGATTGGTTAAAACCCCATAGCCCTGAGCTGTTTCACTGTCACCTATTGCGAATCTGGCATCAAATACCGAATAATTTAAAGGACTGTTGTCATTAACTGCAAGCGGACTATATTCTTTTTTTACGATTATCTGGCGTAAAAATAATGACTTTGATTTGTTTTCTTTTATTTGGTTTTCTCTGAAACGAAACAATACTGATGGTGTAATCCTTAAATAGGAGGCATTTTCTATATAATGAAAGTAAGCACTTGTAAATGATACTCTGGTTTGAAAAAATCTTTTATTTGGAGAATTGAAAACATAATTAAAATAGGTTGCACCAGTAATTGACTGTGTGGATGTAGAATAACTGGGACTTAAATTATAGGTAAAGGGTCTTTCTATTAAACTTCTGTTATTTAATGCTAAAGTTATAATTGCGCCGTCATAAACATTGTAACCTATTTCCGGATAATAAAATACCTGATTGTATTTTGCATTTTCAATATCTCTTATAAAAGCAAATTTGAAGGGTTTGTTTGAACTTAAAAAGCCTTTTAAACTTTTAAAATTGTTGCGGTTGTTTATTTCTGTAAAATAATTATCTCGGTTGATTGCCAGTCGATCTATACTGTCATTAAAAACAGTAATAGATGTATCTTTAAGTTGATGTGGTTTTATCCATTTTTCAAATACTTTCGTTCTTTTTTTATACCCGGTTACCATAAAAGGAACCATGCTTTCTGATTTGTTTTTTACAGCAATGGTAATTGTATTTTTTTCTTCTTTTTTTCTGCCGAAAGCATAATCAATTTGCTTATTGGAATCAATCATTTCATTAAAAAACCAATCTAAGTTTTCTTTTGAATTGGATTTTAAAATTGTTTCAAAATCTTTTGAGGTTGTAAACCGTGTTTTGTTGATTTCCAGAAACTGGATAATACTTTTATCCAATGCATCGTTATTGAGGTATTTGCTTAAAAACTTAAAAGTCAATCCTGCTTTATATCTTGATGCAATCTGCTCATTGAATTTTACTAAGTTTTCTCTTGATTCGGTAAGGCTTTGATCAAGATTTTTACGCCCCATCAGTAAATAAGCAAGAAAATATTGGTCGTTAAATTCAGCCTTGGCCAATTGATAGCTTTTCGTTATTTTGAAATTGCCTAAAGTTCCTACCAATTTTAAATCAGGATAGTTTTCTTCAATATAATTGATTAACAGGTAGTTTTGAATTCCGTTGAGTAAATAATGGTCTTTTCTGAGATTTATGTTTAAATTCTGTTTAAGGTAATTTTGCGAATAAGCCTTTAAAAATTTCAATTCGTAAAGAAATGAATTTGGAAAAGGACTGATAAAAGAAGGTAATTGGTTTAAGCCGTAAAAAGGATTTCGGTCATAGTCAACCTGTGATACAATTATTTTTTTTTTCTTTTGAAGCCCCGAGTTTTTCATCAAAATAATTAATGATTTTATCAATAATCAAAGCTTTTTGTATTTCATTGATTCTTGAACCGTAAAGATTGGTTTCCACCGTCATTTTATCATTGAGAAAAGTTTCGAATGATAAGTTTTTTTCTATTGAAAACTGAAATTCTTTACAATTCTTTCCATTAAAAAGAGTAGGAGCGGAAAGCGGTAAATTTGATGTTATCTTATAATTTTCAGGAATGTCAAATTCAAATGTAATGTTTTCAATTTCTTCAAGTGCGGCATCTTCAATATTTTCATTGCTGTATTGCAGATTTACGCCGTTTTGATTTTTAGCTATCAGTAAAAAACAGTCTTTTAAGTAATAGTTGCCTTTATTGACACCCCACTTGGTGAATTTAGCATCGGGTATTCTTAGTTCGTATTCGATATCAATTGTAATTGATTCGCCTTTTTTTAACGGTGGTGTCTGCAGTTCAATTAAATCAATCTGGTCGTCAATACGGCACCAATTTGCATAAAATTGATTGATTGTTAATTTTTCAATAGTTGTATTTCCTCTTTCTTTAGCGGAAGACAGGTGAAAATTTCTTACAAACTGATCAGAAAACCGTTGGCCTAATTTGGTTTTCCTGTTGGAATAGCTATGATTCCAGTCGTTAATAATTAATTTGTTTACTGACTGATTTGTATTGTTTTTATAAACTATTTTTTGTTGTACAAAAAGGCTGTTTTTTTCAGGAATTAATTTGGCCTTTATTGCTATTTTTTGCTGTGCCCAACTGTTCCAGTGGGAGTTTAAAATAAATAGTAACAGTATTTGGAATATTTTTTTCAAAAAATAAAATTTAAAATGCAATGTAGTGAAATAATAATTAATACCGTTAAGCGGTATAAAATTGATGCTGCTGTTTTTTATTGAAATTTAATTATTGATTCGCCCTCTTTTTTGAATATTTTGTAAGAATTTGGTTTTTAATTTGAAAAAATAGTTAAATTGCGCTCCCCCCAAATTATTTATATGAAACAAAAACTATTTTTTGCAGTATTAGGTTTAATATTTTCACTGAAAGCCTTTTCACAAGTTGTTATTAATGAACTGGATGCTGATCAGGCAAGTTCTGATTATAAAGAGTTTGTTGAGTTTAAGTCTTCAACTCCAAACTTTTCTCTTGACGGTTATGTTCTGGTTTTTTTTAATGCAGGTTCCGGAGGTACATCAAATGCATCCTACAGAGCCTATGATTTAGACGGTATTGTAACAAATGTCAATGGAATAGCAACTATAGGCGGGCCTCAGATTTCCCCGGTACCCAACAGATATTTTGCAAATGAAATAGATAATATTCAAAATGGTCCTGATGCTATAGGTCTTTATTTAGGGAACGGGAATGATTTTCCAACAGGTACAGCAGCATCAGCAACTAATTTGGTTGATGCAATTGTATATCATATAGGAGGTTCTGTTACAGCGACTGCTATTATAGATGCTTTGAATTTATCCGGGAGAACTTTTACCAGTATTAATGAAAATTTGAATGCATCCAAGGATACTCACTCCATTCAAAGAAAAAATGACGGAAGTTATGACGTAAAATTACCTACACCTGGAGCAAATAATGATGGTTCAGGTTTTATCTTTAACAGAGTAACTGCCACTTTAAATCCATTAGGAAATTTAACAGAAGGAAATAATTTTCAAATTACCTTTAGTACACAGACACCTGTGACGGGTTCAGATTTGAATTTAATCTATTCAATTGAAAACGGAACTTTTACAACTGATGATTACACAGGAAGTTTAACAGCAACAATTCCTGTTGGTTCCAACAACGCTGTGATTAATTTTTCATTGATAGATGATGTTTTGAATGAAGGGGATGAAACATTGATTTTAGTCATCAATCAATTACCTTCAGAATATGAGCTTGTCAGCAATAATATAAATGTAAGGATACATGATAATGATTATATAGTACAAACCTGGGGTAATCCTTTAAATCCCACTCATGGTTTGGTATCAAGAAATATTCCGGCAGGTTATTATGATTCGCTGGAAGGAAAGTCAGGAAATCAGTTAAAACAGGCTATTCAGGATATTATTGCAGATCCATCAATAGTTAGGGAGCATAGCTATGCGGATGTTTGGGATATTTTAAAAGAAGCAGATACTGATCCGGCAAACAGCAGTAATGTATGGTTGATGTATGTAGAGCAGTCAAGGTCAAAATTAGATCAGCATAAAGGTTCAAGCGGTACAGGGAAATGGAACAGAGAACATATTTATTGCCAGTCAAGAGGAGATTTTCAACTGGATGATAGTCTGCCGAATGACGGAATAGATGCATGGTTACCTACTGATGCAGATGATATTACCGCAGGCGGAGCAGATGCGCATCACATTCGCGCTGAGGATAGTCCTGAAAATTCCTCTCGGAATAATAAAAATTTTGGTGTGGACCCTTCAGGAACTGATGATTACAATGGTCCTTCCGGAACAGCAGGAAGCTGGAGAGGGGATGTGTCCAGAGCAATATTTTATATGTGTGTTCGATATAACGGATTAAATGTAGTTAATGGATTCCCATCAGAAACTCCGGTTGGCAATATAGGTGATTTAGCAACATTATTAGCTTGGAACAAAACTGACAGCGCTGATGATTTTGAAATGAACCGAAACAATGTGATTTACAATTGGCAGAAAAACAGAAATCCATTTATTGATTATCCGGAATTGGCAGATTATGTATTTGGAAGCAAGTTCGGGCAGACATGGTCGGCAACACTTTCGAATGACGGACAGGAGATACTTGATGTTATTATGTATCCTAATCCTTCAAATGGAATTCTTCAAATTGCAGGGTTAAAAAATGCTGCCGATTTAGAAGTTTTCAGTATTACCGGTCAAAAAGTATATAATGCAGGTTACGAGCCTGATTCGAGACTTGATTTAAATCTGACCTCAGGAGTGTATCTTGTTAAGATAAAAGAAGGAAATAAAACAGCAGTAAAGAAATTAATAATCAAATAAAAAAAATGTCCGTTCTAAACGGACATTTTTTTATAATATTTCTTCTATATTTTTTTTAATGTTTTCGGCAATTCTTTGTGTTGGTAAATCATTTTCATCATTACCAAAAGGATCTTCAATTTCCTCGGCGATTAATTCCAAACTGGCCAAAACATAAAAAATAAAAATAACAACCGGAATGGTGTAATAGCCTAAGCTAAAGACATATCCAAAAGGTAATGTCATTACATAAAAGAAGATGAATTTTTTCAGGAATACGCTGTATGAAAACGGAATAGGAGTATTCTTGATTCTTTCACAGGCTCCGCAGATATCTAAGAATGAAGTGATTTCAGGATTGATGAAAATAAGGTTCTCATCTGTAAGTTTGCCGTTTCTTTTTAATTCGAACAGTTTTTTAGACATCAGTTTTACCAACTGATTTGGTTTGTGCTTTTTGTGTTCAACATTAATGTTATACTCCTCAAAAAGTTCATGACTTATCGTTTCATCTTTTAAATGTAAACTTAATATGTGGGCAAAATTAGGAATAGCTTTTTTAAAGAAAATCTTATCCTCTTTTTCAGTAAGCAAAGCAGATAGTTTTATCGCTAAATTACGGCTGTTGTTTACTAAAGCTCCCCATTGCTTTCTGCCTTCCCACCAACGGTCATAAGCGGTGTTTGTTCTAAAAACGAGTAATAATGAAATAACAAATCCCAGCATGCCGTGCATGATGGGAATGTTTTTTAAATTATGATTTTCAGCTAAATTAAAATGCTCCAATTCAAGATATGCAATGATACCCGAAAAAATACCTATGCTTATCATCAGCGGTAATAATTGTCTGAAAGTATCCGCTTTATGAAATTTGAATATAAATGTAAACCAATCTTTAGGATTGTATGAAATCATAGTAATCAGTCTTTATAAACTCGTGTCATTTCAATCTTCTCAGGAGCATGAAGCACCATTGGGAATTTTTCAATTTTTACTGAACTGATATCTAATCCAAAGGCCTTTTCTTCAGAAAGTGAGAACTGTTTTAAGAAGAAATATGTATTCATGACTACTTTTTCGTAAAAACTCAGGAAACTGTCGTTTGAAAGATATTTTTCAGAAAGTACAAATTTGAAATCACCTAAAATTTTGTTTTTATGCAAAGATTCATAACGGCTGGTGATATCCACTTCACCCTTTTCAACCATATCCTTGATAACTTCTTTAAACATTAAGTTAATCTTGGTTGGCTCTCTAAATCCAAGATTGAAGTCTATACGGTATAGATCGTCTTTTATGATTTCAGTAACACGGTATTCTTTTTTATAAGGTTCGTTAGTAACATTAACGTGAATGAACCAATACATGTCAGCTCTTTTAGGACGTTTCTGCAATATAGAATACATTACTTTTTCTTCAATTTCATCAGTACGTCCTGCATTTGTCATGTAAACCAAATGTGTAGCATATTTAGGAATTGATAAATCTACACTTAATTCTGCCAGTACTTTTTTATAACTATCGACTTTAACGAATTTGGTATATGTTTTACCAATCTGTTTTGCTTTGTACCAAATCGCCATAATAGCAATCAAAGCAGATGCAATAATTATAGTCACATAACCACCATGAGGGAATTTGTCTAAACAGGCAACCAAAAAGCTCAATTCAATTGTAAGATAGAACAGAACAACCGGTACGATTATATAAACAGCTATGCGTTTGATTACCATATAGTACATTAATAAAATCGTTGTCATAATCATACAAAGTACAATTGCAAGACCATAAGCGGCTTCCATTTTTCCTGATTCTTTAAAGTATAAAACAATACCTATACAGCCAGCCAATAATAACCAATTGATTGAAGGGATATACAATTGCCCTTTTAAAACTGTTGGGTATTTAATTTTAACTTTCGGCCAGAAATTTAAGCGCATTGCCTCGTTGATCAAAGTAAATGAGCCTGAAATTAAGGCTTGAGAGGCAATTACCGCAGCTAATGTAGCAATAAGGATTCCAAATGGCTGGAACCAATCAGGCATTACTAAATAAAACGGGTTAATGTTATTTGGATTGATACTTTTTAAAGTTTCTCCCTGATGTTTGATTAAATATGCTCCTTGTCCGAAATAGTTTAATATCAACGCAATTTTTACAAAAATCCAGCTGATTCTAATGTTTTGACGTCCGCAATGCCCCATGTCAGAATATAAAGCTTCAGCCCCTGTTGTACAAAGGAAAACGAAACCTAACACATAAAATCCTTCCGGATGTATCTGCAATAAATGGATTGCATAGTATGGGTTTACAGCTTTTAATACATCAAAATTATCTGAAATTTGAATAATCCCAAGAATTGCCAGCATTCCAAACCAGATTGTCATCATAGGAGCAAAAAATTTACCCACCAGACTGGTGCCAAACTGCTGTATAATAAATAGCATTATCAGGATACCTATTACAATCGGCACCGTATTGATTTCAGGGAAATACAATTGTAAACCTTCAACAGCTGATGAAACCGAAATAGGAGGAGTAATAATACCATCGGCCAGTAAGGCAGAACCGCCAATAATAGCCGGTATGATTAACCATTTTACTTTAGTCCTTTTAACTAAAGCATACAATGCAAAAATTCCACCTTCACCGTTGTTATCGGCAGAAAGCGTCATGATTACATATTTTAAAGTTGTTTGTAAAGTTAATGTCCAAAGGATGGCAGAAATTCCGCCTAAAACAACATCCGGACTAATTGCATGATTGCCAATAATGGCTTTCATTACATACAAAGGTGAAGTACCAATATCACCGTAAATAATTCCAAGAGTTACAAGAATTCCACCCAGAGTATATTTGCTGTGGAGGTCTTGATGATGCGATGCGCTCATACTGAAGTTAATAAAATAAACATCAAAAGTAAAATATTTGCAGATAATACTTTGTATTTTTAGGCAAAATTTACATACTAAAAAAATAAATCACTGAATATGAAACTATTATCAATTCGATTGGCGGTCGTTTTTATGATTTTTATACAATTATCCTGTTCTACAGATAAGAATTTAATAAAGTCTCCCGGATATACACAAATAGTTGTGGATACATTATTAAATGAAAAAATGAGCAGCAGAGCATTGGCCATTGACAAAGATAAAGTCTGGTATGGGGCTTCAAACGGTAAATACGGGTATATTTCTTTAAACGGAGCGGCTGATTTTTCTGCAATCATTGAAAAAGAGAATTTAAAACTCGAATTCCGAAGTTTAGCGCAGACTCCTGAATCTGTTTTTATTTTAAGTGTAGCCAATCCGGCCCTGCTTTACAAAATTGATAAGGAATCTAAGCAAATCAGTCTGGTATATGAAGAAAAGCATGAAAAAGTATTTTATGATGCCATCCTTTTTATGAATGAAAAAGAAGGCATTGCCATTGGGGATCCTACAGATGGCTGTCCTTCCATTATTAAAACTTCAGACGGAGGAAATACCTGGAATAAATTATCCTGCACAGGTCTGCCGAAATTTGCTGAAGGCGAAGCATTTTTCGCAGCCAGTAACACTAATATTACTTACAGAAACGGTAAGCTTTTTATGGTTTCAGGTGGAGTAAAATCGAAGTTTTATGTTTCTGCAGATAAAGGAGAAACATGGATTGGGTATGAAACACCTATTGTTCAGGGTAAGGCCATGACAGGAGTATTTACTTCTGATTTTTATGATGAAAACATTGGAATTATTGCAGGCGGTAATTACGAAAAATTGGAACAAAACCTACAAAATAAAGCAATTACTTTCAACGGAGGAAAAAAGTGGAAACTGATTGCAGAGAATGCCGCTTTTGGGTATGCTTCATGTGTTCAATTCCTGCCTGATACAAATGGAAAATGCATTTTGACTGCTGGAGCCACCGGTGTTTTTTATTCTCGGGACAGTGGTAAAAAATGGCAGCAGTTATTGCCTGATAAAGACTTTATAGCTTTTAGATTTATTGACAATAAAACAGCTGTTGCTTCGGGGAAAAACAGAATTGTGAAGTTTACTTTAAAATAATTTCTTATACCTGACAGGTATTAAGAACCTGTCAGGTATAAGAAATGCTTGTCAGCGGTTACAATTTATTTAATTCAGTAAGAACTGCTTTTCCAACAGCTTCAGCAGATTGCGGATTTTGTCCTGTAACCAAACGCTGGTCTGAAACTACATGGGATTGCCATAACCCTGATTTTTCAAAAATCACTCCTCTTTCCTTTAGTTTGTCTTCCAATAAAAATGGAACCACTTTTTCTAAACCAACAGCAATTTCTTCTTCATTGGTAAATGCATTTACTTTTTTGCCGTCAACCAAATATTTTCCATTACTCAATTTAATATTCACAATTCCTGCAGGACCATGACAAACAGCACTTACAATTCCGTTATTTTCGTAGATTTTGGTTGCAATAGACGCAATTTCAACATCATTTGGTAAATCCCATACAGCACCATGTCCGCCCGCGTAATGTATAGCAACATAATTTGAAGGAACAACTTCAGAAGGCTTTAATGTATTTTCAATCTTGTTGCGATATGCATCATTCTCCCAAAACTTTTTATTAATCGGATCCGTTAAATCAAATCCGTCAACAGGTGCTTTACCTCCTTTAGGGCTCACAAAATCAATTTCATAACCTGCTTCGTGCAGTACTTCCCATGGGTGGGAAACTTCGCTTAAATAATACCCTGTAGGCTGACCGGTATCGCCTTTTTTATCGTGACTGGTAACAACAAATAAGATTTTTTTCATTTTTTTAGATTGTTTAATTTGTGCCATTGCTTCTGTTCCTGAACTCATAATGACGAAGCCGGCAATGATCATCATGAGTTTCTGTAAATGTTGTGCTAATTGTTTCATACCTATAAATTTAAGAATTATGTGAATTATTTTTATTGATTTTAATGCTAATAAAAGTGACGATAATTGCCAACACAACCAATATTGCCCCGATCCATGGTGTTGCTCCCAATCCTAATGAAGAAGCTACTGTAAGTCCGCCCACATAAGCTCCAATAGCGATACCTACATTAAAAGCAGCAATATTAAACGCTGAAGCCACATCTTCTGTTCCGGGCATGTGTTTTTCGGCAAGTTGTACCACATACAGTTGAAGACCGGGAACATTTGAAAACGATAAAGCTCCCATTATGAATAACGTAATAACTCCCAGTATAGGGTCATTGGCAGTAAAAGTGAAAATAAAAAGCACTATAGCTTGTAAAATAAACATCCAAAGCAATGCTTTTAAAGGCTGTTTGTTGGCTACTTTTCCTCCGATAAGATTTCCCAATGCAATAGCTGCTCCGTAGACTACCAATATCATATTTACCATAGATTCGCTTAATCCCATCACTTTTTGAAGAATAGGAGACAAATAAGTAAAGGCAACAAAAGTTCCGCCATAACCTAAAGCCGTCATCAGAAAAGCCAACAGTAAACGTCCGTTTGTCAATATTTTAAACTGACTTAGTAATGATGAAGTTCTTGGTTCGTTTTTGATTTGATCAGGAACCAAAATCCAGCTGGAAATTAAACCTATTAATCCCAAAGCTGCCACGCCAATAAAGGTAGCTCTCCATCCAAATTGCTGTCCGATAAAAGTACCAAAGGGAACTCCTGTTACAATGGCTACAGTCAGACCTGTAAACATAATAGATATTGCCGAAGCTCTTTTATGAGCAGGAACCAGAGCTGCTGCAATGGTTGAGCCAATGGAAAAATACACTCCGTGAGCAAAACCGGTAATGATTCGGGCAATAACTAAAGTAGTAAAACTGGGCGCAATTGAAGCTAATCCGTTACCAACAATAAAAAGCAGCATTAAGTAAATAAGCAATTTTTTTCTTGGAATACTATTCGTTAAAGCCGTTAATATTGGCGCTCCTATGGCTACACCTATGGCATAAAGGCTCACTAATAAACCCGCCGAAGGAATATTAATATTTAAATCAGCTGCTACTGTAGGCAGTAAACCAACAATAACAAATTCGGTGGTACCAATTCCAAAGGCACTAATCGTTAATGCCCATAAAGACGCTGGGATTTTGTTTGATTCAGTATACGTTTCGAGTGTATTTACACTATCAATTGTTTTCATATCTGTATTGCTAAAATTAACAGTACAAAATTCAGCACAATTGAAAAACTACGCGAGGAGGTATGTCAACCTTTTAAAGTGATGTAGGTCACATTTTATCCTTTCAGACGACTCAATGTTTCTCTGGTAACGCCCAAATAAGCCGCCAACATCTTTTTAGGAACGCGCTGTATTAATTTGGGTAATTTTTTAATCAAGTTGTTGTATCGCTCTTCGGCTGTTTCGGTGAGCAATGATAATATACGTTGTTGTAAAGCAATATAGCCGTGATGTGATTTTATTCGGAAGAAGTTTGTCATTTTAGGAACTTCAACACAAAGCGTTTCACGATCTTCCAAACGAAGAGAGAAAAACTCTGAATCTTCAATACAATCAATAAAAATAGTAGCCGGAATCTGATTTTGGAAAGCATTAAAGTCGGTTGTCCAGTATTGTTCCAAAGCAAACTGAAGAATGTGTTCTTTCCCGTTACCGTCTATAGCATACGCTTTGGTAAGTCCGCTGATAATCCAGAATTCCGCAGGGACAGCTTCGTCTTTCTGTACCAGAAACTGATGCTTTTTCATTTTTTTATATTTGAAAAATTGCGATACGAAAGTCCACTCCTCATCAGTGAGTGGTATGATTTCTTCTATATGCCTGCGTAACAGCGTGTATTTTTCTTCCATAAAATGATAAAAGCAAAAATAATAAAATGAATTCTTTTAGAAGAAAACAAAATAGATTATAAAAAAATAGAGGAGTAAAATCTCCTCTATTTAATTAGGTCAAATTTATAATTAAACCTCCTTCAATAGGAATCAGCTTTATTAATGAGGATTATTTTCATGATTTTGTTTCACAGGCCGGCGTGAGTTTTCATTTCTGCGTTGTGGCATTTCCTTTCTTTGTGATGATGGTTCCATACGTCGTGGTTCTGCCTGTTGATTGTATTGTCGTCTTTCCTGATTTCTTTCCTGTGGGTTATTTTGCTGCATTTCAGGTTGACGGTGCTGTGGCATTTTACGCATTGGTTCATTATTCTGTCTTTGCGGTTGTTCTATCCGGCGTTCATTACGTTGCGGCATTTGTCTTTCCTCATTGTTCATTTTTTGTTCAACCCTTCTTTCACGATTTTGATTAGAGCTTTTTCTGTCGGTAACTATAGCAGGAAACGCTTTTTTTCCTTTGTTGCTTCGTTCCACTCTGGGTTTGTACAATTGTAATTCGGTTTGACTTAATTTTTGGCCTGGGCTATTTCTTTCTCTCAGACCAAAATGTGTTACTGCGTTACCAGTTCTTTTTTGAACATGGTTTCTTTCCGGTCCGGCGTAGTATCTGTTTCCGTTATTTGTTTTAATATTGTTTATTACGACCGATTTGCCGATAATAGTTCTGTTATTGGAAGTGCTTACATAATAGTTATTGATGTTTCTTCTGCCGAAATCCCTTTCTCTCACAAATACCCATTGATTATAAGGGACACTATAGGTACTGCCAATTGAAATACTGATGTTAGGACCTATAGCCGCCCAGCCATAATACCCGTCACAGTAACGCCAGGTAACCCATGCAGGAGCCCAAATGGTATCCGGTACCCACAACCATCCATAATACGGATCGTAAAACCATCGCCCATAATGGAAAGGTGCCCATCCCCATGAGTAGTTGGAAACCCATGTCCAACCATAATCCGTTAATATCCAATAACCGTTGGTACGGTAAGGTGCAAATCCGGCACCCACTTTTGGAGACCACACATAACCATAATTTGGGTCGGAAATCCAACTGCCATAAACACTTAAATTATCATAAAACATCTGAAAGCTTACAGATACCTGAGCTGTAGCTTTTTGCGATGTTGTTCCCATCATTCCAGCTATCAGTAACAATAGGAGTACTGCTTTTTGTATCGTTTTCATAACATTTGTATTAAAAAGATTCATAGCTCCAGATGCTATTGAAATCCATAGATTTTTACAAAATAAAATTACTAAATAATTGATTTTTAATCTTATAGGAATTTTTGAAAAAGTTTCATAATTACCATCATGTGCAGAAGTATCAATACATTAAAAATGATTAACGGAGTAGTATAAGAATATAAAAATTCCAGACCTTGAATTATTTTCAAAATCTGGAATTATGTCTGTTAGTTAAATTTACCTGCTGCTTTTTAGTAAAGAACAGATTGGGTTTTCTATTAAACCGAATTTAATCGCAATTTCCTTCAATGTCACAGCTTTGACCTACAGTATTAATAGAAACATTTTTATCCATTTTCCATTTATCATGGAATTGCGTCAGGACTTGTAAAAAACTTTCTGGAGGTAAAGCACCGCTGAAAGCAGCTTCATCATTAATCACAAAATGAGGAACGCCTCTTAACCCGGCATACTGTGCGTTAGTAATATCTTCTTGTACAGCTTCAGTAAAAATATCGCTTGAGATTGCTTTTTCAGCATCCACTTCTGATAATCCTAATTCTTTGGCAATGCCTATTAATTGTTGGATATCACTTATGTTTTCACCTCTTACAAATACTGCTTCAAATAAACGTTCTTCCATTTCGTGTGCTTTGCCTTCTGTTTTAGACCATTGCAATAAACGGTGTGCAGAAAATGAATTAGCCCACTTCATAGCATCGATATCAAAAGTGATACCTGCTTGAGCCGCCATTTGGGCTACTTGAGTGTTCAACTGTTTGGCGGTTTCATAAGGCATTCCTTTGTGGTCCGCCAGTGCCTGATGCGCATCTTTATTGGGGTTGTATTCCAAGTTGGGTGCTAACTGGTAGCTGTACCAACGGATGTCTATATCAGCTGCATGTGGGAATTGTGTCAGTGCTTTATCAAGATTCCGCTTGCCTATAAAACAAAACGGACAAAGCATATCCGACCAAATATCTAAAGTAAGTTTAGGGCTCATGTTTTTTATTGCAAAGATAAAAGGGAATGAAGTTTCATTTCCTTAAAGTTTGGTTAAAAGTGGCTTTGGCTTCGAGTGCCTTAGTCACCTCGAGAAATCTTCATGAGACATGTTATGATAGATGTATTAACTTTTAATTAATTCCTTGATTTTTTGTTGTTTATATTTAAAAAAGTAGTATTTTTCTTTCAATATTTAATATGAGTCAGAAGACATATTTTTATTATTTACTAAAAACATAACTAATAATTACTTTATATGAAAAAACTATTACCTCTTATTTGTTTGTTTTATGCTAGTTTCTCTTTTTCACAACAGCATGTTTTACCCGAAAGATTAGTGAAGGCGTTTTGCCCGGAGGATTATACTATTGCAGGGGATGTTACCGTAAAATCGGAACTGGATAAAGATGATTTTTATGAAATAACGCTTGATTATGATGGAGAACAAAAGAGTTTTAAATTGAAACCATTGACCTTTCCAAATTTTAAAGCAAAATTTAAAAGAGTTTTTGGTGAAATAATTAAAGCTAAAGCAAATGGTAATATTATACCATCCGATAGTTTGGTTGATAATCACATTGCATTACTCTTTTCACAAATTGTGACGTATCAAAATAGTGAAGAAGAGCGACCAGAAGTGGCAAAAATTTACCTAAAAGAAAACATACCGGTTTATTATTACAAATCAGGTGCGGTTGATAAAAATTTTGAAGCAGAACTAACAGAGGTTCAGGTTGAAATTTCATTTTTTGGTGGTTTTATAGAAAAAATGCAAGTAAATGGAAAAATTGGGAACACACCGGTGACTTTTAATAACAAATACTCAATTGGGATAAGTTCTACAAAAAATATTCAACAATTGAATGAGTATAGATTGTTTACAGGTGAACGATTTACTGAAACGGAATTTAATCAAAAAATGATTCCTGCTAGTAAGAAAATTGCATTTTCTAATGAGTTAAAAGAATCTAAGGATGAATTATTAAAAGCAATTAACCAATATACAGTAGTAAACGATAAGTATAAAGAAAAAAAAGCGCAAATAGATAGTCTCATTGCCTTAAAAAAGACAACAAAAGATTTAGATGTTTATAAAGATTTAGAAGTAAAAATAGAAAATAATCAAATAAGTCTAAAACAGATTGAGGTAGCTCAAAAAGAGTCATTGGGTATTCTAGAAGTAAAAAAAATGCAGTTTAATGATATCGAAAAGAATGAGAAAAAAGATACTGTCTCACAAGAAACAAATCCTTCAGAAGATGAAGAAAGTCTCATGATATATGTTAGTGATGTGATCCGCTATGTAAAAAAAGTAGATGTTAATGCCAATGATATTAGTCCAGTACCACAATTGGTTATTTTAGATCAAAATCAAAAAGAAACAAAATTGTATCGCGAAGAATCATCAAAATTATTTGAAGCGGTTGTTTTTACCGACTTTTTAGGTGTTTTTGATGAAGAAAACCCTAATGGTATAATCCAGACAGAGGTAACTAAACGATTTAATCTTAATACAAAAAGAGGTGATACAAAATGGTACCATAAGTTATTTATAATTCCTATGTTTTTTGAAGGTATCGGTTTTCTCCAATATTTTGATGCCCAATTTCAGTTTTCTAAAATTGAAAAGAGTAATAAATTTTTGTTACCATCTGTTTATAATGGAATAGATGGAAGTGGGAATCCTTTCTCAGAAAATTATTATAGTCCACTTTCATTATATCAGTATCGCAATTACTCTATAGGAGGGAATTTAACCCTCTTTTTTCTAGAAAATCAAAATGCAAAAATAAACGGTACGTTGGATACAGGGTTTTTATTTGGACGTAGTGGTATTAAAGAAAATGTTGACCAAGAAGATGGAGATTTTTTGAATAATCTTGAAATACCGATAGAATTTAAATTACAAATTTTACCAGAGAAAAGATTTAGTTTCTTTATGTCAGATCGTTTATCATGGTTTGAAATTTTTGATTCAAACATAAACCTTAAATCAATAGAAGATAATAAATTAGTTTCTAAGAATCGTTTTTTGAATACCTTTAATGTGGGTATGAATTTAGATATTTCTTCATCAGGGAAATTATTTCTACGTTATAAACTAATTCATGAATTAGATAACATCAATACGAATTTTTCACAATTACAATTTGGATATTCTTTTTACTTACTGCAAAAAAACGGTTTGAAAAAGAAAGATTAAGTATAACGATATAATTTTCTTATTGTCTATTCGATGAAAGGATATATGTACATTTTAGAATGTTCCGACGGAAGTTATTACACAGGAAGTACAATTGATTTAGAACGGAGATTACAACAACATCAGGATGGGGAAGGAGCCAACCATACCAAAAAGCGTCTTCCTGTAAACTTAGTATATTACGAAGAATTTTCTAGAATCGATCAGGCTTTCTATCGCGAAAAACAAATACAAGGCTGGAGCCGAAAAAAGAAAGAAGCGTTGATTGAAGGAACACCAGAATTGTTGCCTGAATTTGCAGTAGCCTATAGAGATTTGGATAAATAGTGTTGTTAAGGTGGTTGAGGTCCTCGAAACCACCGGCTAGAGTGAATTAGCTTTTGTCTTCGAGTGCCTCAGACAACATTTTTAAATCACGTTATGGTGGCTTCGAGAACCTCAGCCACCACGAGAACCTCAGCCACCACAAGAACCTCAGCCACCAAGAAGCTACAGCCATNTCTTCCTGTAAACTTAGTATATTACGAAGAATTTTCTAGAATCGATCAGGCTTTCTATCGCGAAAAACAAATACAAGGCTGGAGCCGAAAAAAGAAAGAAGCGTTGATTGAAGGAACACCAGAATTGTTGCCTGAATTTGCAGTAGCCTATAGAGATTTGGATAAATAGTGTTGTTAAGGTGGTTGAGGTCCTCGAAACCACCGGCTAGAGTGAATTAGCTTTTGTCTTCGAGTGCCTCAGACAACATTTTTAAATCACGTTATGGTGGCTTCGAGAACCTCAGCCACCACGAGAACCTCAGCCACCACAAGAACCTCAGCCACCAAGAAGCTACAGCCATCACATGAATCTAATCGGTTCAGAAAGTTTATTTTCTTTAAACGAGCATTATACTATCATACCGCAATCCAAGGTGGTTGAGGTCCTCGAAACCACCGGCTAGAGTGAATTAGCTTTTGTCTTTGAGAGCCTCAGACAACGCTTTTAAATCACGTTATGGTGGCTTCGAGAACCTCAGCCACCACGAGAACCTCAGCCACCACAAGAACCTCAGCCACCAAGAAGCTACAGCCATCACATGAATCTAATCGGTTCAGAAAGTTTATTTTCTTTAAACGAACATTATACTATTAAACCGAAATCCAAGGTGGCTGAGGCACTCGAAGCCACCGACTAAAAAAAAACAACCCAAGGGTGGCTGAGCGTAGCCGAAGCCACAAACCCCAAAAGCTAACGCCTTTGGGGTTTCAATGACACCACAGCAAAACTACAACGTGGCTTTCTTCTGCGTTATCGAAGTAATGAAAGCGTCAATCTCGGTGATTTCCTTCGAGAGGCGCTCCACATCCAGTTCCTTTTCCAGCAATGCCACCACACCATAATTGATTCTGCGGTCTTCGAGTAGAAACTTTCTGTAATCCAGTTTACGGAGTTTTTTCAAATTGTCCTCCTTGATACTGCCCTCAGGAAGCGTTGGCAAAATCGCATTAATAGTGTTGATCTGGGTGATCACCGCCTGTAATTCGGTTTCGATACTCAAAGAGGTATTCGAATAATTTCTGGTGAGTTTGCTCTCGTTCAGTTTTTTTAATTCCAAATTCTCTTTTTCGGTTTGCGCCCAAGTTAACACAGCGTCGCAATCAGATACCTGTGTCAGTTTTTCAATTGAATACATGATATAAAATGTTTATTGTTATACCCACAATCGAAACAAAATTCAGTCCAAAAAATCCTACAAAATCATCTTTTAGCACAAGATTAACAAGACGAGAAACAAAGGCTAAAACTACGTTAATTTTTATATTAAAACCTTGAGCCCCGCGTTACTACAGCTTGTCCTTATGTGCCTTGAGCGCCGCAATCATACCTTCTAATGCCACTATTTCAAACTGACATGCTAATTGTTTCTGCCAATTGTTGTTTGCCAACTTTTTTTCTGCCTGCCATTGGATGTGTTCCACAGTGTTTTTGTTTGCCTTTTTGTTATGGGTTTGTTCGTACATGGCCACCTGCAACGCAGCAAACGCCTTTTGTTCAGTGGCTTTCATTTTCTTCAAGTTGCGCTCCAGTTGTATTTTTTTTAATTGGTGTTTGGCAAGCAGTTCGTCAATTATAGTGCCCGATTCCCTATGCACAGTTTTCTGATCAACATCCACATGCTTTTGCTTATTCATGGCATCACTCACATGATTGGACAAGGTGGCCAGTTTGACAAGTGCATGGGTGGGTAAATCCCGTTTGCCCAGTTCGTACATAGATAATTGTCCTCTGGTTACCCCAAGTATTTCAGAGGCTTCTTCCTGTGTGATTCCTAGTTGTTCTCTAATAGTCATTTTTTAAGATACTACTTGTTGCAAAATTTTAAAGTTAATTCATTTTGCAACAACTTTGTTGCAATTTTTTTATAAAATATTTTTTCGCAACAGTTTTGTTGCAATTTAAAATTTGAAAGAGATTTTGCAACAAAACAAAAAGGAATACTTTTTTATACATAATTGTGCTGTTTGTGTCTTGATTATCGGTCCAGTAATAAATAGGTATAGTTGTAAGTAACTATAGAATAAGTAATGTTAGCGGTTATTGCAAACTTTAGACCTAACAGGTTTCAAAAACCTGTCAGGTCTAAATAACTGTAATGACGAAGTAAACTAAATCACCAATTTTTAGTGATTGTGTAAGTGTTTATTTATGGTTATGTTTAGAGAGTTTTCAAAAGGGAAATGTTTATTTTATTTTGAAGATGTAATTACCAAATAAAGTGAAAGCTACTTTTAAATATACAATTACACAAAAACTATATTATTAAGGTAGATATTTGCATTAAATAGTTGTAGATTGTTTAGACCTATGCTAAAGGTTTTAATAAATTTGTGCGGAAGAATAAAATAAATAACAGCTAATTCTAAATAGCGACATATAAATAAAATGACAAGCACCATTCAAAAACAAGAATTACAAAATAAAATATGGAAAATAGCCAATGAGGTACGTGGTGCCGTTGATGGTTGGGATTTCAAACAATTCGTTCTAGGAGCATTATTCTATCGCTTCATTAGTGAAAATTTTAAAAATTATACAGAAGCTGGTGATGAAAGTATTGACTACGCTAAATTATCGGACAGCATTATTACGCCTGAAATTAAAGATGATGCCATAAAAACTAAAGGATATTTCATTTATCCAAGTCAGCTTTTTGAAAACATGGCTAAAACTGCCTATACCAATCCAAACTTAAATACTGATTTAAAAGCCATATTTGATGCTATAGAAAGTTCTGCCAATGGTTATCCATCGGAACAAGACATTAAAGGATTATTTGCAGATTTTGATACTACTAGTACTCGTTTAGGAAATACCGTTGAAAACAAAAATGATCGGTTGGCTAAAGTTTTAAAAGGCGTAGAAGATTTGAACTTTGGAAATTTTGAAGACAATCAAATCGACTTGTTTGGTGATGCTTATGAGTTTTTAATTTCCAACTATGCAGCCAATGCAGGTAAATCGGGTGGTGAGTTCTTTACGCCTCAAACTGTATCGAAACTGATTGCACAATTGGCCATGCACAAGCAAACTACAGTTAATAAAATTTACGACCCAGCAGCAGGTTCGGGTTCCTTATTATTACAAGCAAAAAAACATTTTGACAGTCATATTATAGAAGATGGGTTCTATGGTCAAGAAATCAACCATACCACCTATAACTTGGCGCGTATGAACATGTTTTTGCATAACATTAATTACGATAAATTCAATATAGCTTTAGGTAATACGTTGTTAGACCCACATTTTGGAGACGAAAAACCGTTTGATGCTATTGTTTCTAATCCACCTTACTCGGTAAACTGGATTGGTAGTGACGATCCTACTTTGATTAACGACGACCGTTTTGCTCCTGCTGGAGTTTTAGCTCCAAAATCGAAAGCTGATTTTGCCTTTGTATTACATTGTTTAAGTTACCTATCTAGTAAGGGGCGAGCTGCATTAGTTTGTTTCCCTGGAATCTTTTACCGTGGCGGTGCGGAACAAAAAATTAGAAAGTATTTAGTAGATAACAATTTTGTAGAATCTGTTATTGCTTTAGCACCTAACTTATTTTATGGTACATCTATTGCCGTTAATATTTTAGTACTATCTAAAAGTAAAACGGAAAACAAAACCCAATTTATTGATGCTACTGGCGAAGACTTTTTTAAGAAAGTAACCAACAACAATGAGCTTAAAGATAAGCACATAGATAAAATTATGGAAATGTTCGATAGTAAAGCTGAAGTTGCACATGTAGCAACCACTATCGACAATGCTAAAATTGCAGAAAACGATTATAACCTTTCGGTTAGCTCGTATGTTGAAGCCAAAGACAATAGAGAAAAAATAGATATTACAGAACTAAACCAAGAAGTTGCCAAAACTGTAGTAAAAATAGACCAACTTCGTGCTGATATTGATAACATCATAAAAGAGATTGAAGCATGAGTTTTTTAGAAAAATTATTAGACGGTGTTGCTGTGGAATGGAAGCCATTGGAAGAATTTGCAGATTACGTACAACCTACAAAATATTTAGTAAAATCAAATAATTACAATGATGTTTTTCCAACTCCTGTTTTAACTGCTGGTAAAACATTTATACTAGGATATACAGATGAAACTGATGGTATTTATAAAGCCTCAGAAAATCCTGTTATAATTTTTGATGATTTTACAACTGCAAATAAGTGGGTTGATTTTGATTTTAAGGCTAAGTCATCAGCTATGAAAATGATTACATCTAAAGATAAATCAAAAGCTTCATTAAAATATATTTATTATTGGATGAACACTTTGCCTAGTGACTTAGTGGATGGTGACCATAAAAGACAATGGATAAGTAATTATGCTAATAAAAAAATCCCAATCCCATGCCCAGATAATCCAAAAAAATCACTCGAAATCCAACAAAAAATAGTTGGAATTCTCGATACCTTCACAGAGCTTACAGCAGAGCTTACAGCAGAGCTTACAGCACGAAAAATGCAATATAGTTATTATAGAGAGAAATTGTTTAGTTTTGAGGATAAAGACTTGGAATGGAAGAAATTGGGAGAAGTGGCGATTATAGGTACTGGTAAACATGATACAAAAGACGCAATTGATGATGGAGATTATATTTTTTATGCAAGAGGAATAAAACCATTAAAACTCAATTCATTCGATTTTGACGAAACAGCTATTATAACTGCAGGTGATGGCGTTGGTGTTGGTAAAGTTTTCCATTGGGCTGTTGGTAAATATGCTCTTCATCAAAGAGCATATAGGATAGTTCCTAATGAATCAAATGTTAATTCTAGATATGTATATCATTATATTGTATCTAAGTTTTACCCATACATAGAAAAAACTTCTGTTAGTTCTTCAGTTACGTCAATGAGAAAGCCTATGTTTGAAAATTTTCCAATTCCAGTTCCTTCAAAAGAAGAACAAGAACGAATAGTTTCTATCCTCGATAAATTTGATACTTTAACAACTTCTATTAGTGAAGGTTTACCAAAAGAAATAGAATTGAGACAAAAACAATACGAGTATTATAGAGATTTATTGTTAACATTTCCAAAAGAAAATTAATAAGCTGATATGAGTCAAAAACTAAAAGAAATTGCACAAACTTTAAAAGCCAATGATAAAAAAGTACAGCTCATTTATGCCTTTAATGGGACTGGTAAAACACGACTTTCTCGTGAATTTAAAGAAGAAGTAGACCCTAAGAATCAAAAAATAGCAGAATCTCCAATTAAATTTATGTATTACAATGCATTTACCGAAGACTTATTTTATTGGGATAATGATTTGGATGCTGACACCAATAGAAAGTTGATTGTAAGACCAAATGGTTTTACAAATCTAGCACTTTCATTTTTAAAGTCGCAAGAATTAGACAATAATATAATTACTAATTTTCAGCATTTTACAACATCTAAGATCACACCCTCATTTAATGATAATTTTTCTGAAATTACATTTAATTATTTAAGTGGTGGTGATAATAGTGAGCCTAATATAAAAATCTCAAAAGGAGAAGAAAGTAACTTTATTTGGTGTATTTTTTATAGCTTAATTGAGCAAATAATAGAACTTTTAAAAACTGAAAAGGACAATAGATCTAGCCATGATTTTGATGAATTAAAATATATATTTATTGATGATCCGGTAAGTTCTTTAGATGAGAACCATCTTATTGAGTTAGCAGTCAATTTAGCACAACTCATAAAAAATTCTAATGGTTTAAATTTTGTCATATCCACGCACAATCCATTATTTTATAATGTATTGTATAATGAATTAAATTTAAAAGGCAGTAAATATTGTTACTTACTCTCAAAAAATGATGACGGATCGTATAATTTTGATAATAAATATGGAGATTCAAATAAAAGTTTTTCCTACCATTTATATTTAAAACATACGATTGAAGAAGCAATAAAAAATAATGCAATTGAAAAGTATCATTTTACTTTGCTACGTAACTTATATGAAAAAACAGCAAATTTCTTAGGATATGAAAAGTGGTCAGATTTATTACCAGATGATAAAACAGTTTATTATAACAGAGTAATTCAATTTACTAGTCATTCTACGTTGTCAAATGAAGTAGTTCCAGAGCCTACTAACGCGGAAAAAAATGTAGTTGGATTTTTATTAAAACATTTAATCGATAGTAAATATTGGAAAGAAGAAATAATAGCTGCTACACCAGTTATAGCTGGAACTTTAACAACACAAACAGAAGATGTCGCAATATAACACCATAGCCGAATTCAATAATTTCATTGTTTTAGATAAATACACCAAGTATGCAAAGGTTAATGAGGGACCCTCATCCTATCAAACCGAAGCCGCTTTGGAGAAGGAATTTATTGAAGATTTAATGAATCAAGGGTATGAAAATGCTTTCGATATTAAATCATTAGAAACCATGTTAGCCAATGTACGTGTACAACTCCAGTCATTAAACAACATGGAATTTACGAATAGCGAATGGACGCGTTTTGTAGAAGAATATTTAGATAAAACAAGTGATAACTTAGTAGATAAAACAAGAAAAATACACGATAATTATATCTACGATTTTGTATTTGACGATGGTCATATTCAAAACATTTATTTGGTTGATAAAAAGAACATTACCCGCAATAAAGTACAAGTAATTTCTCAATTCGAACAAAAAGGCACACACACTAACCGATACGATGTTACTATATTAGTAAATGGTTTGCCTTTAGTACAAGTAGAACTTAAAAAACGTGGGGTGGCTATTCGTGAAGCCTTCAATCAGGTACACCGTTACTCGAAAGAGAGTTTCAATACCAACAATTCACTTTTTAAATACTTACAACTTTTTGTTATTTCCAACGGTACCGATACCCGATATTTTGCCAACACCACTGAACGCAATAAAAACAGTTTCGACTTTACCATGAATTGGGCGAAAGCCGATAATACCTTAATTAAAGACCTAAAAGATTTTACGGCTACATTCTTTCAAAAAAACACACTTTTGAATGTATTATTAACGTATTCGGTTTTTGATACTAGTGATACTTTGTTAGTGATGCGTCCCTATCAAATCGCTGCTACTGAAAGAATGTTATGGAAAATAGAAAGTTCTTATACTGCTAAAAATTGGTCTAATGTAGAAAGTGGTGGTTACATTTGGCATACTACAGGTTCGGGTAAAACATTAACTAGTTTTAAAGCCGCACGTTTAGCTACCCAACTGGATTTTATAGACAAAGTTTTTTTTGTGGTGGATAGAAAAGATTTAGATTTTCAAACCATGAAAGAATACCAACGCTTTTCTCCAGATAGTGTAAATGGTTCTGATAGTACTGCTGGTTTAAAACGTAACTTAGAAAAAAACGACAATAAGATTATTGTTACCACCATTCAGAAGTTAAACAACTTAATGAAAACGGAAAATGATTTGGCTATTTATCAAAAGCAAGTAGTTTTCATTTTTGATGAAGCGCATCGCTCTCAATTTGGTGAAGCACAAAAAAACCTAAATAAAAAGTTTAAAAAATTCTATCAATTTGGTTTTACAGGAACTCCTATCTTCCCACAAAATGCGTTAGGTGCCGAAACTACTGCAAGTGTTTTCGGTCGTGAGTTACATTCGTATGTTATTACGGATGCGATTAGAGATGAAAAGGTACTAAAGTTCAAAGTAGATTATAACAATGTTCGCCCGCAATTTAAAAATATCGAGGCAGAACAAGATGAGAAAAAATTGTCTGCTGCAGAAAACAATACCACTTTACTTCACCCTAAGCGTATTAAAGAAATTTCACAATACCTTTTACAAAATTTCAGACATAAAACACACAGAACAAAAGGAGGCAACACAGGGTTTAACGCTATGTTCGCCGTAAGTAGTGTTGATGCGGCAAAATGTTATTACGAGGAATTAAACAACCTACAAAAAGAAAGCGAAAAACCACTTAAAATTGCAACCATCTTTTCATTTGCTGCAAACGAAGAGCAAAATGCTGTTGGTGAAATTGTTGATGAAACTTTCGAACCAACTGCTTTAGACAGTTCTGCAAAAGAGTTTTTAACAAAAGCCATCAACGATTATAATGCGATGTTTAAAATGAATTATAATGTTGAAAGCGAGTTTCAAAATTATTATCGTGACTTGGCAAAACGCGTAAAAAGTAAAGAAATCGACTTGATTATTGTCGTAGGAATGTTCCTGACAGGTTTTGATGCTCCTACCTTAAACACACTATTTGTAGATAAAAATTTACGTTATCACGGGTTGATGCAAGCCTTTTCACGTACCAACCGTATTTACGATGCTACCAAAACATTTGGAAACATTGTTACATTTCGTGATTTAGAACAAGCTACTATTGATGCTATTACTTTATTTGGAGATAAAAATACCAAAAATATTGTACTTGAAAAAAGTTACAAGGAATATTTAGAAGGTTTTACAGATATCGTTACAGGTAAAGCGCGTAGAGGATTTAAGGATGTAGTAAATGAGTTGAATACCAAATTTCCAAATCCAGATGATATTGTTACCGAAAAAGACAAAAAAGAGTTTGCAAAGCTTTTCGGAGAGTACTTACGTGTAGAAAATATTTTACAGAATTACGATGAATTCACACATCTAAAAGCGTTACAAGATATTGACATAAACGATAGTGATGCAATAGCAGCTTTCAAAGAAACCTATTTTATATCTGATGAAGATATTGCAGTAATGCAAGAAATAAGTGTATTGCCAGAAAGAACCGTTCAAGATTATCGTTCAACGTATAATGATATCCGTGATTGGTTACGTCGTGAGAAAAACGGTAAAGAAGCTGAAGAATCTAAAATTGATTGGGATGATGTCGTTTTCGAAATTGATTTATTAAAGTCACAAGAAATAAACCTGGATTATATTTTAGAATTAATTTTTGAGCACAATAAAAAGTCTAAAGATAAAGTTGCCTTAATAGAAGAAGTGCGTCGCGTTATTCGTGCTAGTATTGGCAATAGAGCAAAAGAAAGTTTAGTAGTTGATTTTATCAACGAAACAGAACTAGACGCCATCGAAGAAAAAGCTAATATTATTGATTCATTCTTCAAGTATGCGCAACAAAAACAAAAAATAGAAGCAAACGAATTAATTGTAGATGAAAATTTAAATGAAGAAGCTACTAAAAGATACATCACTGCTTCATTAAAACGTGAATTTGCAAGTGAAAACGGCACAGAATTAAATGCAATTTTACCTAAAATGAGCCCTTTAAACCCTCAGTATCTAACCAAAAAACAAAGTGTTTTTCAAAAAATAAGTGCTTTTGTGGAGAAGTTTAAAGGGGTTGGTGGGCAGCTTTAATTTATTTCTACAATTGATTTAAAATTTTAAAAATGAATTTATATCAAATAAATAATACCCAACTAAAGACATTAAAAGAAAAACCTTTTAAACTAGAACGAGAAATTCAAAATCTATTTGAGCAAAACTTAACCTTACTCACAGGTTTAGAGTTTGTAAAAAGTGAGTTTACTATAAAAGGAAAGCGTATTGATACACTGGCTTATGATGCACAGTCGGAAGCTTTTATCATTATCGAATACAAACGAGAAAAAAATATAAGTGTCGTGGATCAAGGGTTTACATATTTGAGTCTGATGCTAGAAAATAAGGCTGATTTTGTATTGACGTATAATGAGACTTTAAATAAGAACTTGCATAGTAGTAAGGTAGATTGGTCGCAAACTCGCGTTGTGTTTGTTTCGCCTAGTTTTACCGAGAATCAACGTTTAGCAACGAACTTCAAAGATATTGCTATTGAATTATGGGAAATCAAACGTTTTGAAAATGATATTATTAGTATCAGCCCCATCAAGAAAACGAGAGCAGCTGAGAGTATTAAACCAGTAACAAAACAAAATGATAAAATTAAATCGGTTACTGCTGAAATCAAAGTGTATACCGAGGAAGATCATTTGAATGCTGCTTCAGATGAAATCATTGAGTTGTATGAAACGTATAAAAATGCTATTTTAAATTTATTTGACGATGTAGAAATAGTACCTAAAAAACTCTATATCGCTTTTAAGAAAGATAAGAATATCACTGATATTGTTTTTTTGAAAAAAGCATTAAAGTTGTCTATTAATCTCAAAAAAGGACAATTAGATGATCCTAAAGGTCTTACAAGTGATATGTCTGAAAAAGGGCATTGGGGAAATGGGGATTATGAATTAACGGTTTCGGATACTAAAAATTTAGAGTATATCATGAGCTTGATTAAACAAGCAATTGTATAGTATTCTAGCCTTATTTTATTTTTAATTATATGATGAAAACAAAAATTTTACTGTTTTAATAAGAGATTGCTTCGTTCCTCGCAATGACCTCCCGCAAAGTCATTGCGATGAACGGGCGCCATCTCAATAATATAAGATAAAATTATAATGAAACCGGGATTCATTTACATACTCACTAATAAAAACAATACCACATTGTATGTTGGAGTAACATCTAATTTACCAAACAGAATAGTAGAGCATAAAGAAAAGCGGTATCAAAATTCGTTTTCGGCACGGTATAACTTAAATAAATTAGTCTATTACGAACAATTTCAAATGATTGGTGATGCCATTGGAAGAGAAAAACAACTAAAAGCAGGTAATAGATTAACCAAAGAAAATTTAATCAACAGCATCAATCCCAATTGGAATGATTTGTATGATCAAATAAAAGATATAATGGGGTGATTGCTTCGTACCTCGCAATGACGGTCACAGGTTTGAATCCTGTCGGGGTCATAACCTTTATTTTCAAAAAAAATACATTTTCCCACCTGTTTTTCGTTATAATCTATATACTCTTTGTTAATCAAAGAACAATAGGAAACGTCATGCAGCTGTCAGAAATCATAGTGCATAAAATTCAGGACAACGGATCCATTTCATTTCATGATTTTATGGAAATGGCACTCTATTATCCTCAATTGGGGTACTACACTTCAAACGGAAATCCTATTGGTGTAAAAGGCGATTATTACACCAGTCCGCAGCTTACGCCTTTATTCGGGGTGCTGATAGGTAAGCAGCTTGAGGAAATGTGGGAAGTAATGGGAAAAGGGAAATTCACCGTCGTGGAATACGGAGCCGGCACGGGAAAACTATGCAGAGACATTATGGATTACCTTAAAACGAATGCTGAATTCTATGAAAATCTGAATTATTGCATCATTGAAAAGAATCTTGAAAGGAAAGAAAATGAAAACTGCCGCTTGCCGGAAAAGGTAAGTTGGCACGATAGCATAGCCGATATTACTGAAATCAGGGGATGTATCCTCTCGAATGAATTGGTCGATAATTTTCCGGTACATCAGGTGGTGATGGGAGAGGAGCTTATGGAAGTCTTTATCGGGTATGACAAAAATTTCATTGAATTGCTTAAACCGGCTTCGGCAGCACTGAAAGACTACTTTGAAGAACTCAATATCATCCTGCCCAAAGATTACCGTACAGAAATAAACCTTCAGGCCACACGATGGATAACCGAAATAGCAAGAGCTTTAAAAAAAGGATATGTCATCACCATTGATTATGGTTACACTTCCGCCCAATTGTACAGAGAACAAAAAAGGCTGGGCACACTGATGTGTTACAATAAGCACACTACCAATGAAAATCTGTACACGAATATAGGGAGCCAGGATATTACGTCACATGTCAATTTTTCGGCACTGTGTCATTGGGGATTTAAAAACGGATTGAAATGCGTCAGCCTCACCAGTCAGGCTGATTTTCTCATGCAGCTTGGTTTTAAGGAATGCCTCAGAGAAATGACTATGACCAATAAGAATATTATTGATGCGGTCAAAGAAGAAGCTTTTCTTACCTATACATTGTTATTGGATATGGGAACCAAGTTTAAAGTACTTATTCAGGAAAAAGGAATGACAGATAATTAACGTATCAATACTTAATCCAAATAGAGAAAAAACCAAAATTGTGAATATCTCTTTCTAAAAATTGCCGTATCCTTTCCCTTAAAAAATTACCTTTGCGCTCCTTAAAAAAATAATTATGAGCGCAACTTGGTACGAATGCAAAGTAAAATTTAGAAAAGTAGATGAAACAACCGGTGCACAAAAGGTCACTACAGAGCCTTATCTGGTTGATGCCTTATCTTATACAGAAGCTGAATCCAGAATTACGCAGGAAATGATGAGTTATGTAAGTGAGGAATTCAAAATTACCAATATCAAAGTGGCAAATTACAGCGAAATCCATCCGTTTGAAAATACAGACCGTTGGTTTCGATCTAAAGTTGCGTTAACAGCTTATGACGAAGAAAGCGGTAAGGAGCGCAAGACCAACTTGTATTTATTAATACAGGCTAATGATGTAAGAGAAGCTTTTGACAATACGATGGTTGCGATGAAAAATACGATGGGAGATTTTTCGATACCTGCTATTTCAGAATCGCCTATCATGGACGTTTTTCCATACTTTAGTGGGGAAGAAGACGGACTGGAGCAAATAGAAAAGTTTAATGCGCTTAAAGCTTCCAAACCTGAATCTGTTACCGAAATCATAGACCACATGGAGTTTGATGCTGAGGTACTGGAAGAATATCAGGAATAAGAACTTTTAAAAGTGTTTTGAATAGAGTAAACATCCTAATTTTGCCCATAGTTAGGATGTTTTTCATTTACTATCGTTTCTTAATAAAATTATAAACAGTTAAGATTTTGTTCCGTAGGAAAAATAGCTATATTTAAAGATGAAAATTTTAATTTCGTTATGACTGATACGATTTTAAAATGATTTATTTTAATCATATATAAATAGCATTGTATGAATATATTAATTTCAGACGAACTCCTAAACGGTACTGTTACAAATCAATTTGAAATTGAAGTAGAATCAACATCTATCACCGTTGAAGAACTGATAACTAAACGTGTTACTGTTGAAATAGAAAATTATAATAAACGTTTGCCTGAATATTTTACTGGATTGGTAGAGCCCACAAATGCTGAACGTACCCTTAACGGATATAAACTAAAAGCAAAACAGTTAATCGACGTTGAAAAACAAATCTATATTGCTTTAAATGCTTTTCAAAAAAACGGTTTCTTTATTCTGGTAGATAATCAGCAGTTGGAAAAACTTGACCAAAAGGTTACTTTTAAAAGTGATTCTAAAATTTCTTTTGTCAAACTAATACCTTTAGTAGGAGGATAATTATTTTATGGAATTATTCAAAAAAATTAAAGCAGCCATTGGCTTGGATACAGTAGAAAATACTGAATTTAGAAATGCTTTTTTACGATGCATTGAAGAGTATTCAAATAAATCACAGTATTTTTATACTATTACTTTTTCAGAAATTCCGTTTTATAACGAAACAATTAAAAAATGGGATGATGAAAAAAAGGGAGAGTTTGTTATTTTTTTAGCAAATACTGTAAGAAATACGTATTCATCTTATTTCAAAGGAAATAAAAAGTTATCTGAAGAATATCAAATGGCTTTTCAAATGCTCCAAAATATGTTCAGGAGTAAAATGAAGTTTTCTGAAAGTACTATTATAACCATTTATGACATTTTTAATAAAAAAATTTCAGATAAGGGGGATACAGGAATATATTGGTGGCCTGTTTCGGGTTTTTTTAGACAAATTGAAAACAGTTTTCCTGCAAATGATATTCCTGAAAAAGTTTTAGAAATACTTAATGAAATTATCAGTATTAAAAAACATGCAAATTCCTACTTCTACAAAGATCAGGTTAAATTAGATGAAAAAATCAAAACGTATCTTCATACTTATGAAAAAGGGGAAGAAGCTGCAAAGCCAACTTATTTCATAGGCGAAGATAGATTCCAAATATTTGCCAATACATTATTGGACAAACAAAAAGAAGAAGATAAAAAAAATTGGTTTGAATTGGTTGCACTGGCGCAAAAGACAACTGGAAGTAAGCCTTCACAAAAATATCTTAATGATACTAAAAAAATTATCGATCAGTTAGGGTCTGATAAATTCAAGAAGGTAACCCAGGAATGGTTTACGTTTGTTATTGATTTAAAAGAAACAATAACTCCGTTAACGCAAACGTATGGCGAACATGAATATACTTATAATGTAATTGAATTTTTAAGCAGTCTGAATTCTGATGCGATTAAAGGTTTTGTCTGGATGTCCTCTTGGTTTTATGATAATACCACAATTCAAACGATTAGTAAATTAGCCGAACGTTGTTTTAAAAAAATACCCGAAAAAGGACCTGCCGCCGCTGGAATAGGTAATGCGTGTTTGTATACACTCTATGCTTCAAAAGGATTGGACGGAATTGCCCAATTGTCACGGTTGCGTTTAAAAATAAAGCAAAATAATACATTAACATTAATAGAAAAGTATATAGAAGAAGCAGCTCATAAGTTAGGCGTTTCTGCTGTCGAAATTGAAGATTTGGCAGTTGATGATTTTAAATTAAAAGATTATCAGCTGAGTTACACTTTCGATGATTATAAAGGAGTAATAGAACTGTCTGGAATTGGCAAATCCAACCTAAAATGGTTTAAACCAGATGGTTCGGAACAAAAAACGGTTCCACAACTGGTAAAAGACAAATTTGCTGTAAAACTTAAAAAACTCAAAGCTGTTCAAAAACAAATAGATCAAACGACTGCTTCGCAAAAAGAGCGATTTGACAGAATGCTCCGAAGTAACAGAAGTATGAGTTTGGATTATTTTAAAACAAAGTATGTACAGCACGGATTACTTTCTTTTGTTATTAATAAAGTGATTTTTAAGTTTTCCAATGCTACAGAAGAATGCTTGGCCATCAATATTAATAATCAATGGATTAACAATAATTACGATAGTGTCGATATTGATAAATTTACAACGGTATCGTTATGGCATCCAGTAACCAGTAGTACTAATGAGGTGAAAGAATGGCGTAAATTTTTATTGGAGGGGCAAATTCAACAACCGTTTAAACAAGCTTACAGAGAGATTTATCTATTAACTGATGCTGAAGTCAATACGAGAACGTACAGCAATCGTATGGCATCACATATCTTGAAACAACATCAGTATGTAACCCTAGCCAAAGGAAGAAACTGGAAAGCCCGATTGATAGGTGCTTGGGATGGTGGAGACCAGGATACAGCCCAACTTTTCCTGCCTGAATATAATATTTGTGTGGAATATTGGGTAAATGCACTAAATGCTGATGATGAGTTTAATGCTAATGGTATTTGGAATTATGTAACAACGGATCAAATTCGTTTTTTGAATTCAGAAACCAATGAATTAATTGATCTTGTTGATGTACCTCCAATTCCTTTTTCTGAAGCTATGCGGGATGTGGATTTGTTTGTAGGTGTTGCGAGTGTAGGAAATGACCCAACTTGGAGTGATTCTGGAGGTTTGCCAACTTACAGAGATTATTGGCAGAATTATTCGTTTGGTGATTTATCTGAAATTGCCAAAAACAGAAAGGAAATTCTTCAAGGACTTATTCCTCGATTAAAAATAGCCGCTGTGACACGTGTTGAAGATAAATTCGTGGTGGTAAAAGGTAAATTAAGAACCTACAAAATACATATAGGCAGTACTAATATTTTAATGGAACCAAATGATCAGTATTTGTGTATCGTTCCGGACAGAAGTAAAAAAGACATGAATGAAAACTTGTTTTTACCTTTTGAAGGTGATAACGGTCTTTCGGTTATAATTTCGAAAGCATTTTTGTTAGCTGACGATGATAAAATTACAGATAAGACGATTACTTCTCAAATCAACCGATGATGAAACGCTACAATCAACAAATGCTTCTTCCCGAAATAGGAACAAAAGGACAAGAGAAGCTTAATGAGGCAAGTGTTTTAATCATTGGGGCAGGCGGTTTAGGCACAGTTGTAGCAACGTATTTAGTGGCTATGGGGGTAGGCAGAGTTGGCATCGCTGATTTTGATCAAGTAGAAGAAACTAATTTACATCGTCAGTTTTTATATACACCAGCTGATTTAGGAGTAAATAAAGCTAAAGTTTTAGCGCGTAAGTTGAAAGTACAAAATAGTTATGTCGAGGTGATTTCATTTGAAGAAAGAATAACCAGTGAAAATTTTACAACTATTAGTGCAGATTCTACAATTTTATGTGATTGTTCGGATAATTTGTCAACCAGATTAATATTGGATAAACAGTGTTGTTTATATAAAATACCATTGGTACATGGAGCTGTTTCTGATTGGCAGGGATATGTTACGCTATTTCATTATAAAAATGAGTTTCATTATCATGATTTGTTTGATATGGAAACGCTTTTAAAAAATGACTCTTGTGAAATAAACGGAATTAGTAGTCCAATTTGTGGGGTTATTGGCAGTTTAATGGCTAATGAAACTATCAAAATTATTTTGGATCTAAATTCTAATTTAGATGGAGGATTTTTATATTTTAATGGTTTAAAAAATGACTTTAAATTGTTGAAATTACAAAAAGTATCGGGTTGAATCAGTTCATTGTTGCAAACCAATATGACTGAAATTTGCGGGTTCGTAGACCACATGGAGTTTGATGCTGAGGTACTGGAAGAATATCAGGAATAAGAACTTTTAAAAGTGTTTTGAATAGAGTAAACATCCTAACCTTGTCCTTTAGATTGCTTGGTTAGGATGTTTGCTTTTTTTACAGTTTCTCCATAAAATCGTAAATGTACCAGTAGTTTTGACCCGTTGTAGTCGTATTCAATAAGAATGTTGGATTTGGCAATACACATGGTGTTATATTGGTATTATGGGATATAATTCCCATAGAACTTCCCACAGTCCATCGTTTACCGCAGCAGGCATCAAAATGAAAGCCCAATTCTTTCATCGTCCATGATGGGGTAGTGGTTAAATTTTTATACGAATACTTGCCAACATAAGGACCTCCAGCGGTAGTATACTCAAATATATCTCCGTAGGTAGGATTACAAATTAAGTTGGTTGTTCCCGAAATAGCATGAAATTTATTTCCCACAACTGTTAGTCCGTTGTATTGTGGTGTTGGACCGGCAGGAGCAAACACACTGCAAAAGCCTGATGGTACGGATACTTTCATTAATTGTGAGGTGCCTTCCTTGATAGCTACGAATAATCCGGTAGTTCCGTAGTTTTCAATATCCTGCAATGGAACCGTAGTAGTTGCCACTACACTTGCACTTCCAGTTGAAATCTGCACTCGCAGTAATTTGCTGGGAAAATTGGAATTCATTCCTGTTACGGCCCATGCAAAATCAACAACACCAGGCATATTGCACAAACCAGTTACGGATCGAACAGGTACTCCCGCCACATTAATTTGCGAAACAAAGTTGTATCCTGTAGGTGCTGCACATAAATCGACTTTAAAAATGGTTGAGGCAAAACCTGCAGGTACAGGTGAACTGCTTGATCCTGATAATACTAAAGCATACACTGGAGCACAAGGTGCCAGAGCCTGTACTGCCGTTTTTTGGTCTTTTGGATTTTCCTGCTTCAGTTCTGATTTTTCACAGGCAGTAAAGGCAGTAATCAGTACCAATGTAAGAACGGTTTTGATTAAATTTTTCTTCATAATTTATTGATTTTTAGTTTGTTAATGATGATTAAAGATAATATGTTTTTTCTTACAGGAAGTGCGGAAAAACCGTAAACATGGTGGGTTATATAATTCGTTTTCAAATTAATAGAGAAGTGATGCAATATGAAAATTGTGTTTTGCAGCTGTTCTTGAATATTATTTTAGCTGTTTTGTTTAGAATCGAAAAGGAAAATATTTTTTATTTATTTGGTAAAAGAAGAGTTTTTTTAATCTTAATTTTGTTTCGTAAAGGCTAAAAATGAAGGAAGAATGATAAAGATTTCTTATTCATAAAAATTTCTATTTCTGTTAAATTAGCAGCAAGTTTAAGTAACTGAAAGTATGTCTGAAAACCACTATATATATTGTTTGGAATCGGTTCCTGATATAACGGCTGTCCATAAGAATCCTATTGTCCCGGCGTTAGAAACCCTTGCTTTGCAGTATGGCATAACTAATGTGTATACTACTTGTGACAGTATTGAAAGTTTTGAGGAAAGCATCAGTACCTTGCTGTATGAAGACCGTCATTTTAAGGACTATTCTATAATATATCTGGTTTTTGAAGGCAGAAGCAACGAACTCAAAATCGACAATTACTATTATAGTTTTGAAGAAATAGCCGAATTTTTTGAAGGCAAGTTAAAAGGTAAAATAGTTCATTTTGCCAATACCCTGCAATTGGATTTGGAAGAAGAAACGTTTCAATATTTTCTTGACGTAACAGGTGCAAAAGCCATTTCAGGCTACGCTAACCAGATTCCTATATTAAGCACTGTTTTGGATAATTTTTATTTCTCACTTAGTGAAGAAACTGATGATGTAGTGGAACTCACACAATCACTTTTCGAAAAAAAATACACCTTATGCAAAAGCATGGGCTTTACGGTATACCATTAATAAAGGTGGCTGAGCCGGTTCCTGTGCCTGCCGAAGGGCGAAACCACACATTATTAGACGGCTGAGGTTCTCGAAGCAACTTTCTTCTGATAACTGAGCTGTTTCCTGAGCTTGTCGAAGGGCGAAGTCACATTCTCTTTTATAATTTTAAAACTATTGGTGACTAATCTTGTTCCTCAACTTGCTGAAAGGCGAAACCATCATTTATTAAAGATATTTTTGTCCGCTGGTGGCTGAGTTGGTTCCTGAGCTTGTCGAAGGGCGATGCCACATATTTCTCATAAAAATAATCCAATTAAATTTTTTAAATGTAAGAAATATATTACATTAGCTTCTCAGTAATAAAAAGTTATGGGTTTATTATTTCAATCAGATAAAAGAATGAGCACGTCATCTCAAACAGGAAAAAAAGTGTTTGAGGTAAATCAGCAGCAATTTCAGGGTGGTCTTTTGGATAAGACACTTCAGTATGAAATGGAAGTGACCTTATTGGGACAATCCAATAATACAGATTTTGGTTATGAAATTGACCGGAGAAATTTACTGATTGATAATGAAGAGCCTAATACTGTTTTTGAGCAATTGGCATTTGAATGTGGAAAAGCAATTTTTCCATTGCGCTTTACCATTGATAAAAATGGTGTAATCAAACAACTTTACGAATACCCTAAAGTGGTCGAGCGCTGGCTGGTAATCAAAGAACAGCTCCTTAATTATTACGAGGGAGATATGGCGGTAAACTATATCAAATGTACCGACCAGAATCTTAAAAACATGGATACAATCAAACAATTGATAAAAAATCAGTTGTTCGTTTATTTTTTCTTCAATCCTTTACAAAATACAGTTACTGAACCTTTGGTTTGGAAAACGGCTCCATTTATGGATTTTGAAGGAAATATTACTATGTTGAAAGCTACGGATAGTGAAGGCAGTGGTGAATTGGTTTTACAGTCTGATTCCCCATTTATTAACATCAATGCCAAATATACTTTCGATGAAAAAAATAAGAGTATAGATTCTTGTAACGCCTCAATTGTTCAGGATAATGATTCAGAAATAAAATTATCCTTTATAGCAAAACAGGTTGAAGTTTTGAGTAATTAAAGTCAGTGTGTAATTGTTTTAAGTGAGAGAGTATGTCTGAAAAACACTTAGTATGTCAAGGGGCGGTTTGCCAGTGCAAGTTTGGTAATGCACCCGATAAGTTAAAAGTCAAAACCCAAAAAAAGACTTTCATTAATGACCCTGAGGGTAGCGAAAAATTAATGGCTACCAATAAAGATATTGGTCAGACTTTTGAGAAAAACACCTTTGGTCCCTGTAAACAGCAGCCTCTTCCGGGCGGCGGATATAAGCCCTGTCAGGCACAGGTAACGCAATGGAGCGGTTTTTACGAAAAAATCACTTTGGAGGAAAACAGAGGAAAAGCACTCATGGAAACCAGCAAAGCCACCTGTCCTATAGGTGGCCCCGACTGTATAACCATAACCGATCACGGACAAAAAGCAAAACCCAGCCAGCAGCAGGCCAGAAAAGCGGATCCGGTTGCCGCAAACCAACTCAATCCGGCAGTGGACACAGCTGCGTATAAATTAGATCAGGAACAGGAACAAACTAATCATGCGGAATATGAACAATAAGTATAACGATTTTAAAACATATACTGTAAGAGGGAACGAGTCGGTTCAGGAAATATGCATGGCAAATAATATTTCTGAAAGTGATTTAGCACAGGCAAACCCTCAAATTCCTCTTGCCTCATATGGTGGGTCAATGTTTAGTTCAACCAGGTATAAGTTGGATGTCAATCAGGGTGATGTACTTAAAATCCCTTTTTACAATGCTGATAAAGATAAAAAAGGAGTAAAAAAGATTTCCGGAAAAAGAATGCTTAAAGTAGGTGATTGGGAAAATTATGAAATAGCTGAATGGTTTGAAGGTACCCCTCCGGAAGATAGAGACATATCCAAAGTCAAATGGCAATTGTACCACCTGCAAAACGGTACTAAGCCTGTATGGCTTTTTGATATGGATAAAGGAAAAATCCGTTTTCAGGAAAAGGCAATAGGTAATAAATATAAAATTGTGGCTTATCAGCATGAGCCGGAATTGAATAATGAAAGCGCATTACTTTTAAATGTAGAACCATCTGAAAAAAGAGAAATACTTAGTATAAAAGTCAGTGATAGTAACGATAAACCAATAAACGGCCCATTATCGTATGGCCAAACTATAAACGTTCATGTAGAAACCACAGGCATGAAAGGGGAGTATGTTTATATTTCGCTTTGGGAAGATGATATAAATGGCTCAGGACACAGCAGTAATCAAAATGCAAAAAATAAGGTCATAAAAGATGTTAAATCCTTAGTCGGAGATAAGGGAGTAGCACATGAAATTCTCGAAATTAAAGCAGATTTTGAAAAAATAGCCAATGCTTACTTATCCAAAGGAGATTCAAACGAAGGCAAACAGCACGAATATTATGTGACGGCCTATGCCACAGGAGAAACCAAGGCAAGTCCAAATTTTAATGTTAGAAACTCGGAGTATCAAGAACAGAGAAGGACAGAAACGCAAGACCATCTTGGCGGAAGAACACAGCCCGCAAGAACGAATGTTCCCCCCTATAGAGGTAACGCAGGAAGCAACCAGCCGGTTGCAGCAAAAGGAGTAAGCAAAGTTGTTTTAACCAGAAAAGGTCCCAAACAATTATTGGCTACGATTTATTCCAAAGGCTTGAAAGGAAAAAAAATCCGTTTTCAAGTTTTAGAACACGATAACTCCGGAAATGATAAATTGGTTGATCAATACTATATATTGAATGAAGATGTATATAATATTAATATCTTTCTAAATAGAATCCCTCAAAGCAAAGGCGGAGGATTTTTGGTAGAAGGTAATGAACAGGAACTTTTTGTAGATGTTGAAGTGTTAGAAGCACATACCCATATAAAAAGTAAAATTGTAAATGTGGATATCAATGCCTTTAAAGTTGATGTGGCTGAAAGTACGACTGTGGCTAAGGTAGCGGATACTAAACTTCCTGAAAAAGGGGAAAAGAAAAAAGGTTGTATTTGTAAAGAACAATATGCTGATTTAATTTGGGGAGCAAAAGTAAGTTGTGATTTTAGAAAAAAAGTAGTTCAAATTGCTAAAAGGTTAGGTAAAGACCCAAATCTTTTGATGGCGGCTATGGCGTTAGAGACTGGTAGAACTTTTTCTCCTACTGCAGGAAAAGGGTCAAGTTATGTTGGTTTAATTCAATTTGGAGACGATGCAGCGTCCTCAGTTGGAACAACAAAGGAAGCTCTTTTGAAAATGACAGCTTTGCAACAATTGGATTACGTTGAAAAGTATTTAGAAAAAAAGAAAGACAAACTAACAACCTTAACAGATTTTTATATGTCAATTCTTATGCCTGTTGATGTGGGTAAAGGTGACAAACCTAATCATGTTGTGTTCGATAATAAATATCCTCTTGCATATAAAAAAGATGGTAAAACGTTGACAGATTTAAGTAAGTCGAGGCATTATGGCTATAGGCAAAATCCCGCTTTTTTTTATGAGGAAGGGGAAAAAGAGAAGGTAAAAAAAGGAGGCGGAAAAAAATACACTGGGGAAGGGAAAACATATATTTGGGAAATAGAAAAATTTTTATCGAATATATATAATGAGGGCAAAAATCACAAAGCAAAAGTATTTAATTGTGAAAGCAATGCTGACTCAAAACCAGTAGTTACAGAATCAGGTACATGGAATGTAGTAATTACTGAAAAATATACAGGAAATAAGTGTGAACATGAAAAACCTAGAAAAAATTGTAGAAGAGGTAAAATAGATGTTTATGATCACAATAAAAAAATCGTTTTTACGATTTCAGATTGTTTATTAGAGGGAGTAGCTGGAGAAGATAGAATGAAAACTAATTCAGACGCGCCGTTTGGTACATATGCAATTTCATCAACCCCTTTTATTATGGGAACTAATTCGGGACAGAAAAGAATTTCTTATGGCCCACAGCCAAGATTGTCATTTGAACCAATAAATGGTTCAGGTGATGAAGCAGATAAAAGTAATAGGAGTTTAATAAGAATACACGGTGGCAGACAAGAGGACAAAACTACATTTAAGCCACTTTCTAACCCGGTTTTGAAAAGAACTCAAGGGTGTATAAGAGTTTACGATACTGATGCTAAAGATTTTTATGATTGGTGGGTTAAATTCCATAAAACAAATCCTAATGTAAAACCAGGTAAACTTAAAATTGTAAAATAGTAATTATGAAATATATTTTTTTAACAGTGCTAATATCACTGACATTATCTTGTGAAAATTCAAAAAAAATTAAAAATGCAAATAATAATGATATCATGAATGAGAAAAAAACTGATATGACGGATTCAAATAAATCATTATCAAATGGACTAGATTTGTCCAAAGTTATTTATTTCAATGAAAAGTTAGAATTAAAAAAATATAAGTATCAAGATGATTTTATAGAAGATATTAAAATTAGTGATTTATTAAATGAATCTTATAGAAAAGATTTTTTTACTTATTTAAGTAATTCAAGTCCAGAGAGTGAAGATGAATTTAAAACAACTTTTTTTTCAATCATTCTTTTTGAAAGAATAAAGCAGTTAAAAGATACTAATGCTTTTTTATTGCTTTCAGAATCTTCAAAAGAGGAGTCAATTTCTTATAATGGTATTGAAATGTTAAGTGAATATTTATTCAAAGATTTGTTAGATAATTTCTCTTTTTATGTAAAAGAATCTACTAAGTATAATGACATCACTATTTTGGAATATGTCTTACAAGATATTACACCACAATATCTGAAAAAAGAAGTTGAGATAAAAGACCCTACACGTATGTGTGCATGTGAAGAGCTTGAAAAAGGATTAATTCTATTAAATAAAGATACTTTAGATAGTAAGGACGATCTTAAAAGGTTTAAAAATGATTTTAAGAGTGAAAAAATAGTTGAAATTGATTGTTCTCCAAGTTTAGAGAATGGATGGAAATCCACTACTGAAGAGTATTATGACCTAAAATCTATTATTCAAAAGAATATCGAATCTAAATTGGATGTTAAAGAAAAAAACTTTTTGAAATTAAAGATTTTTCCAATTCTTACTGATTATACTACAAAATAATTCATGTAAAAAAGCAAAGTTTATACTTTGCTTTTTTATTATTTGAAAAATAAAATATTTTTTTTTAACGATGTAAGTACTCCATTTTTTTTGTAAGATTAAATAAGATAGATGAAATTAAACAAACAGAATGATATTGAAAATCCTGAGACACTAAAGTTTGATGAAAAAAAATGGAATGCTATAATTGATTGTTATTTTAAGAGTAATAAAAATTACTACATAGAAAAAAGTCAACTCAACAAATCAAATGATTGTGTTACTGAACAAATCGAAATGGGTTCAAAAGAAATTTGTACTATAAAAAACACAACTTTAAAAAATGCTTATATTTCAATTATTAAAAATAAAGAAGTAGATAAATCAGAGAAATTAAAAAAAGAATTACCTCTTAAATCTGAAACTATTAAAATCAATTCTGATGGCTTAATTTCAATAGAATATAAAGTGGCCAAAAATAGAGTTGACATAACAATGTCTTTTGATGGAGGAGAAACTACAATTTTATTACACCAAAAAGGAAATGATGTCCAAAAGACAATTATATATAGTGCTGATTAATAATTTATATAAGTCATTTTATATGTTTTCATATTAGAGTTTTAAAATGAATTTAAAATTAGTTTTTTGTTTTATAGCATTAGCTATATTAGGGTTTTCTTGCAAAGAAAATCAAGCTTCAAAGAATACGGTTACAGAAAAAAATACAACCGAAAAAACTTTAAATAAAACATATCAAATCCCTTCTGGATATAAAATTGAAAATCAAGAAGAAGTTGATTTTGATAATGATGGAATGAAAGAAACCATTATAACAGCCTCAGATGAAAGTGCAATAAAAACGACAGAATTTTGGATTAAAGATAATCAGCTACTTTATGAATTTACTTATCCGTGGGAAGGTATTAAAAAAAGATGGCTTGTTAATTTAGATGATGATGCTTTAACAGAAATTGTTAGAATAGAAGGTGATGAAGATGGTACAGATTATGTGATTTACGATATAGTAAATAAACAACAAAAACCAATTCTCTTTTTTAATCCTGTTTTAGAAGACAGTCGATATCCTGGACAATACATGTGGGCTTATCCCAATGACATTGAAGGATTAGTTGTTAATCAAAAAAAGGAGATTCAAGTCTCTTTAAATAATGATTTTGTAAGAGATGACAATCATACCGAACCTGAAAATCAAAAGGAATTACCTTTTGTCTTTTTTAAAAGAAAAACTAGTCAGCCTAATATGAAGCTTTCAAAAATGAATAAACCTCAATTCATTAGGCTGGAAGGGTTAGTTGCAAAAGTATTTAAAAACAAAGAAGACCAAGATGCATATAAAAAATGGACAGGAAAATATTCATGTAACTTTTTAAGAATAAAGGAAGAATCAGTAGATCCACGTGCTTGGGGAATGATTTATTTAGTATTTCAAGATAATAAAGTCAATTTTAAATTAGAGAGTTATGTTGAAAATATATTCAAAGATTTACAATTGGAAAGTATAGATAAAGACAAAATAGTTTTATCTATAAAAGAAGATAAAAGCAAGCTTTTTACTATAACAGATAATGGTAAAAATTTTATACTTAAAAGTTCATTTATTGATGATACCATTGGTGAATTACAAACTTACAAATTAGAAAAAAATAAAATGTATAGATAACACCGCTGTATTTTGACTATTGCTCTAAATTTTTTTATCGTTACTCAAAGTCGAGAGAGTTTGTGTAGCAGGCATAGATGACTTATAAATGATGTAATAACTAACCCTGATAAAAATAAACAAACAGGAAACTAACATGAAAATCAAATCACAAATTTATATTTTATTTATATTAACATTTTTAATTTCTTGTAAGAAACAAAATGAAAGCAATAATATTGTTGATAATAAAAATAAAACTAGCTTACCTGATACAGTAAAAAAAGCTACAATACAAAGAGATGTTTTTATTAATAAAGAATATTTTGAACAAGAAGAATTATTAGATACAAAAATTTTAAATTTCAAAGAGACATCTATTGATAGTATCTTCTACTGTTTATATAAAATCAATAATACTGAAAGTTATATTTTTTCTCTTGACAAATTTTTAAAAAATGACGAATTAGCAAAATATAAAATTATTGATACTGTTAATCTCAAATCTGACAAAATAAAAGTAAACATTGAAGATTTTTCTGATTATAAAACTTTGAATTTATTCTTGGATAATAAAGCCGTAAAAAAATGGAAATTTAAAACTTATCCTAAAACAACCAAAAAACTAGCCATCTTAAATAGCTGGAAAAATGATAATATTGAAATACACATAACTATCGATAATATTTTTTATTTATTTCACGGACAATGTCTTTATACTTTTCCGGTAAAAATATTAAACGACAATGAAGTTGAATTAATATGGGGATATATAGGTAGGGATTGCGTATATGATGTGCTATTTGATGAAACGTTTGATTTGCCCAAAGATAAAATTCCCCAAAATGGAAAACCATTTTCAAAATACACGCTGGAAAATAACGTTGTAAAAGTTACTTATTATTACAATGAATGGTTAAAAAAGTATAGAAAAAAAATGGAAGAAAATGATAAACCCTATCCTTTTTTAACTTCATTTTCTATTAAAAGAGAATAGTTTTCAACTCATTTGTGCGGATTTGCTATCCATGCCTCGACAATGATAAAATGAAATTATCTTAAAAATTTTTTATCGGTAAAAGTGGAATTAGATAATTAGCCTCCATTGATTTTGCATATATGATTATTTGTTAACAAGGATTGAAAATCAGCGTTATCGGGGTTGTATGAAAACAAAATTTGATGATATGGTGAGAAAATATAGAATGATGAAACAAATAATAAAAGTAGTATTGATTTGTTTATTGTTTATTTCCTGTAATGGACAAAACACACACAAAAACAAGCAATATGTAAAGGATAGTAAAAAACAAATTGAAAATTCAAATAAACAACAATTTTCTGTTGATTTTTTTGACCAAAAATACTTCAACGGTTATCAGATTTCATTTGGGGATTTTGATATATCAGAACACCCATACCGCTATTATTATAATTATGAAAATGATCAGGTACAATGGTTTGCTATAAGTTATGTTCCAAAAGACATTACTTTACATAATTATTGGCTTAACTATCTCCAAGGAAAGACCAATCCAGAAGAAATTACACAAAGTTCAGTAATTGAAAAAATCGTCAATAAGAATTTAAGTTCGTATAATATTTTTGCGATTAACATCCCTAAGAAATTTTTAGATGTATCAAATGGAGAATCGGAGGAAGCAATGTTATTTAAAAATGACACGGAAGTCTATTTTTATTTATATAATTTATCAGAAAAAAAATGGAGGTTCTTAAAAAAAGTAAAAACAAACAGTCCGCTTTTTGGAAAGCACAATTTTTTTTCAAGTCAATTTCCTGAATTATTTTCTTTTAATAGAGATTCAGAAAAATTGAATAAAAAGGACAATTCATTTAAAGCAAAAAATAATGATGATTTAGAATCATTGTCAGATAATTTCTCGATTGAAGGAAATTGGAAATGTTTATGTAATAAAGAAAATGATTCAGAATTTATTTTTCCTAATAATGAGGGAACTTTTTTTATGAAAGACTCAAAAGGTAATTTAATAGCTAAACTGATTGTAGGCTATAATGAAGAATCTAAAACTATCAGATATATTGGCGCACCAATTGTAAGTAGAGATTATATGTATATTGATTGGGATTTTGGAATAAAGTCAAACACTCCATTCGCCGTAATAAAAAAAGGAGATAATAAAAAAATCCACTTAGAATGGAAAGGTTTTCTTAATAGTAAAACTGGAAAAATAGAATTCCACAAAAATCCTTTTAATCAAACAACAAATACTATAATATTAAATAATTGTGATTAAGACATAATGAAATTAAAAATTTTATTATTACCTACTACACAAATTCTCCCAACTTTGAGTTACTTAAAAAAATATCTCTTAAATGACGAATTTTTATGAAATTCATTGCTCTATTTTGATTATTACTCTAAATCTTAATTATAATTACATAAAACCTCCCGACTTTGTGTAACATAGGTAAATTGTGCTGTAAGCCTTATTTTTATTCAAGAAATACATATGGACAAGATTAAAATTTTCCTTTTTTTAATTCATATTTTAATAGCAACCAGTTATAGTGCACAGGAAAAAAAATCTGTTGATAGAGTAACAAACAATTACAATAAAAAAGATGTTATTTTAAGCTATGAAAAAAATGATTCGTATTTTATCAGAGATATAGACGTCAATAATGATAATGCTGCAGATAAGATAGTTTGCAGTAAACCTTATGAGGGTAATGAATTGTTGGTTTTTTTAAACCAAAAAGGTAAATATGAACTTGAGTTAAAAAGCATTAATTTTTCGGAAGATGGAGGAAATATTATTGACGATGTTTTTTTAAATAAATCTGATAAGAATTCATTCATTGTAAAAACAAAGTTTCCTGATAGAGGACTGTTCGAATGCCAATACATTATCAAGTTTGATAATAATGAATGGATACTTAAAAATACAACCATAAGAACATACTCTGATAATAGTGTGAACAGGCAGATTTTAATTTGCGATATCAAGCAGAATTTGAATCTAAAAGACAAAGATTTTGAATCAAAATTAAAATACCTTCCAGAGAGTGAAGCAGAGAAAATAAAAATTTGCAAAAAAGAAGTATCTGGAAAAAAAGAATTCAAGATTTTTGATAAGGATGGTTTTACCAATTTGCGAAAAGAGAAAACAGCAAAATCTGAAATTATTCAAAGTGTAAAAAATGGCTCTACAGTTGATGTTTTAAATGATTTCGGTGACTGGTGGCTGGTAAAAACAAAAGAAGGAAATAAAGGTTATGTACATAAATCGAGAATCATATCTGATTGAAAATATTAAAAAAGAACTGATTTAGCTTATGATTTTCTGTAAATTGTGTTAGTATAATATGAAAATAAAATTTATAATTCTTTACACAGCCTGTTTTTTCGTCAGTTCGATAATTGATGTAAAGTCAAATGTGAGTAAGAATGAGGAGATTAATTCACTGTCAAAAAATATTAATAGTCCATCGATTGTAAATCAAGAAAATGCTGATTCAAAATACGGTAAAACAAAATTTGAATTGGTTGAAGTCAAACAAATATCAAATAATAAATATCAGGACTCAATTGTTTCAAGACTTAAATCCCTCAGAGTTGAAATTGATGAAAAGAATATTTATATCAACAATATTTCGGCAAAATATTCAAGTGACAAATCTGATTCAAAACGATTTTTCAGGAGAAATTATGTGTATAATTATTACACCGATTATTTGTACAAAAACTATAATGTTGATGTAAAAAAAGAGGTCAATTATCTTGAAATAAGTTATGAAGATGCTCAAAAATATCCTTTTAAAGATTTTTTTCTAGAAGGAGGAGTTACTGTTTTCATGAATGATTATTTGCTTCTTCAATATTCAGATTATATAATAACATTTAAAAAATCATCAAATAAATTTTCTGAAAAAGAAATTTCTACAGCAGAGATATTAATTAACAAATCGTCTTTAAGACAAAAAGGCTTTTACGTTCACGATAGCTGCTTTGTGAAAAATGAAAATACTACTTTTAAAATAATAGCAATTGAAAAGATAGTAAACAAAAACAATAAAGGGAATTGGTATTTTGGTCTGCCTATTATCATTTTAAAAAACAATGAAAAAAGAGAATTGTACAGAAATGATAATTTAGTATTCAAATTTTATGATAATTGTCCTGCAGATGGGTATGGACGTCTGGTTGCTAAGGGTAATTATTTCACTATAGAGCAAATTTCCTGCGTGGATTTTCTATTTGTACGCTCCTATATAACATTTAAGATTGGTAATGACAATTCAGTTTTCATTCATAAATACAGCGAAGAATATACTGATAGAAGTGACCCAAATAAAGTAATTCCAACTAAATTTTGGACAGTAAATGATTTTGGAAAATTAAATTTCGAAGATGTGTCTGAAAAGTTTCTTATGAAGTTAAGACAGACTAAACCTAAGATATAATTTCTTTCTTGAACCATAACAATCATATTTTAACCTATAATATGTTAATTATATCATTAAAAGTTAAAGATAATAAATGAAAAAAATAACTTTTTTAATTCTAATCGGATTGTTAATCAGCAACTGTAAAAAAGATGATACTTATAACAACCGAAAAGCTGAAATACAGAAAACAGATAGTGTCAATAACCGTAAAACAGCCGGTGTTGTAAAGACCGACAAAGAAAATACTGCTGAAGAAAAAAAATCTTTTGTATTTAGTTGTGGAACTGAATGCGCTATTGTATTTGATGAAATATCAAGGGAAAGAAAAAAGAATACGGTGGAAATTAAATATGCAATTACTCAGTATGTTAATGATAATGTTGAAACTGAATTTCAGGAAGTTTACTTCTTTGAGGCAGATGGTAACGGAAAATTAATTAGTATTCATTCAGATAAGAATAAGGTAAATATCTTAAATGATGATAGTTTTTTTGGCAGAGAGAAATTTATAGAAATTGGAATGGAGTTATTTCCAAAAGGGATTGCCAATCTAAATGATTCAAAAGAAACCGAATTAGTTACAGAAAATAAGCCATATAGTCTGATGAGTCTTCCATTTGACTTAAAAGACTATATTAATAATCTTCCGAATGAAATTAAAAACAGTTACACCCCAGCAGATAGACTAAAAGATTATCTGGTTTCAAAAGGGTATGATGGTGAAAAATATAAATGTTTTTTCCTGAAAACAGATGATAATGATGCTGAGATTATAGTTTCAATTACAAGAGGAGACTCAGAATATTTTTTATTGGTTACGGTGTCAGCAGGTAAGTTTACTTCTTATAAAGAAATTGGAAGTGTAGGTGAAGAAACCAAATATTTTAAAATTGATAAAAATTTTAAAGTAATAACATATTAATAGATATATTTTTAATTAAAAGACTTTTTCTAAAATTCATAAACAAACATAATGAAAAACCTATTCTTATTATTCGCTCTATGCATTACAAGCCTTAGCTACGCCCAGACCATCCACTTCCAGGAATATTACGAAGGCACACTAGACAACAAAACTAAAATTATTTTCTATTTCAAGATGTCGGAAGACGGGTGTCCCAGAACCTATGTTGATGCAATTTATAAATATGCCACAAATAAAAACAACGAATGGATACTGCTTAATACCACTTTTTCCGAAGAAAAACAGCAATACACCCTTGTGGAGCATTACAATACAGGAATGTTTTTACTAAAAAGAGACAAAGGCAAACTATTCGGTTTATGGATTTCCCCTGATGGAAAGAAACAGTTAAAAGTAGACTTAACCAAAATCAAGGTTCCAAAAACAAAAATTGAATCATTGGAAAACCAACTCGAGAAAGAACAATACGAAGCCCACGACTGCTAAACCCAAGAATCAAAAATGTATCACTCCCCTTAATCCCTCATTAGAGTGGGTAAGGGGAGTTTTTAGCATAATTAAAGTATATCTGAATTATAAACTAATACATCAGGCTAAGAGTCTATTATCTATCATCTATTATCTCATCTTCCACAATTCACCGCTCACCACTCAACTACACCCTCGCATACTTCAACCGCAAACTATTCATCACCACACTCACACTACTTAGTGCCATAGCTGCACCTGCAATCATAGGGTTCAACACAAACCCGTTAATAGGATACAAAATGCCTGCCGCAATAGGAATCCCGATCAGGTTATAAATAAACGCCCAAAAAAGATTCTGTTTAATCGTATTCACCGTTTTGGTGGAAAGCTTGAAAGCCGTTATGATTTTATTCAAATCGGAAGAAATAATAGTCATCTTCGCTACATCTATCGCAATATCGCTTCCTTTCCCCATCGCAATACTCACGTTGGCCTGCGCCAATGCCGTACTGTCGTTAATACCGTCACCCACCATGGCAACCGTTTTACCTTTTGACTGGAGTTCTTTAATAAAATCCGCTTTGTCTTTAGGCAGTAAATCGCCTTTAAAATGGGCAATCCCAGTCTTTTGAGCAATGGCTTTGGCAGTATTGGTGTTGTCACCGGTAAGCATATAGACGTCAATCCCCATGTTTTGTATTTCTTTGATGGCTTCAATGGAGGTTTCTTTAATTTCATCAGCTATGGCAAATACCGCTAATGCATGGGTACTGCCGGCAAACCAGATAACTGTTTTAGCTTCATCCAGCCATTTTTCAGTCTGTAACACTAAATCTTCTCCAAGTGCAATTTTATTTTCCAGCAGCAGTTTTTTATTGCCCGCAAAATAGTATTGCCCGTTATAATGCGCTTTGACTCCCATACCGGTCAGACTTTCAATATGATGAATGTGAACCGGTTCGGTTGAAGTGTAATAAGCCGTTATGGCTTCAGCTAAAGGATGTTCGGATTGGTTTTCTATTCCGACTAAAATCTGTTTAAGCCCTTCGTTTTCTTCTGCCCAGAAAATATCAGTAACCATCGGTTTTCCTTTGGTAATGGTTCCGGTTTTATCTAAAATGATCGTATCCACTTTTTTAGCCAGCTCCAGACTTTCGGCATCTTTAATCAAAATGCCCTGTTCAGCGCCTTTACCCACACCCACCATAATAGCCGTTGGAGTAGCCAGCCCCAGCGCACACGGACAGGCAATTACCAATACCGTAACCATAGCGAGTAATCCTTGCGTAAAGCCGTTTTCGCCTCCCAGCAGTAACCAGACAATCAAAGAAAGAACCGCAATCCCAATAACAATAGGTACAAAAATACCCGCAATTTTATCGACCAGTTTTTGCACAGGTGCCTTACTGGCTTGGGCATCCTGCACCATTTTGATAATTTGGGATAGTAGGGTAGCGGCACCTACTTTTTCAGCTTTAAATTGAAAACTTCCTTTTTGGTTAATGGTTCCCGCAAAGACTTTATCATTGGCTTCTTTTTTTACAGGTAAAGGTTCCCCACTCAACATACTTTCGTCCACAAATGAACTGCCTTGTAATACGGTTCCGTCAACTGCAATTTTTTCACCGGGTTTGACTATGATGATGTTGTCTATAGCCACCTCTGCAATAGGTATTTCGGATGAAGTGCCATCAGGACCAAGAATGGTAACCGACTTCGGTTGTAATCCTATTAATTTTTTGATAGCAGAAGAAGTGTTGCCTTTTGCTTTTTCTTCCAGTAATTTTCCTAATAAGATAAAAGCAATGACCACCGCAGCGGCTTCAAAATACACATGGGCATGCAAGCCTTTTTGGTGCCAATACTCAGGGAACAGCGTGTTAAAAACACTAAACAAATACGCCACACCGGTACTCAAAGCGACCAGCGTGTCCATGTTGGCCGATCTATGTTTGGCTTGTTTCCAGGCATTGACAAAGAAATCTTTTCCAAAAATAAGGATAACGGGTGTCGACAACACCCACATGATATAATTGGCATAAGGCAGTTCCATAAAAAACATCCCAATCACCACGATAGGCAAACTCAAAAGCAATGCCCCAAAGGTGCTACGCTTTAGGGCATTATACTTTTTTTCGTGAATGCTTTCTAGATCTTCGCTTGCTGCAGCAGTGGTTTCTAAAAATAAATCGTAGCCTAACGCTTGTACTTGCGTTTTCATTTGCTCTTGCGTCACCAATGTTGGAATATATTCCACCGTAACACTAGCTGCTGCAAAATTTACCGCAGCACTAATAATACCAGGTAAAAACTTCAATCCATTCTCGATGTTAAAAGCACAAGAGGCACAGGACATTTGTAATACGGGTAGCGTAGCTTTCACAGTAGTTACCTCATACCCCAAACCTCTTATAATTTGTACCGCCTCAGGAATAGCTGTGGTAGGGGTTTCTGTCGTAATAAGTGCCCTTCTATTATTCAACTCAACCGTATGGGTAGTAAGACTAGGTAAAGTCGCTAATCCTTTATCGACAATTAAAGCACAATGCTCACTCTCCACATTTTCAAGAGGAATATAAAATGTTGTAGTATCCGTTTTCATAATAATATTGATTTATGATACAAATTTCCATCTAAAACACGAACCCGACTTGCATAATTATGGATATGATTTACACAATTTTGAAGAGTGGTTGCCACGAATACACGAATGTTTTATTCAATCAAAATACTTTCAACAAAGTCTTCATTCAATGTAAGTAGATATCAATTACAAACCCAAAACATCAGGCAAAGCGTCTATTCTCTTTCCTCTTTCCTCTTTCTTCTTTCCTCTTCAAAAACTAACCACTCATAACTCACTCACTCTATCAATCTGCACCCTTTTCGCTTCTTTAATTTGTTTGAAAAACGTAGGCGAAAACCCCGTCACCTTTTTAAACTGGTTGCTCAAATGCGCCACACTGCTGTAATGCAGTAAATCCGCAATTTCACTCAAACTCAGCTCATCATACATTATAAGTTCCTTCACCCGTTCGATTTTTAGTTGGATATAATACTTCTCGATACTAATCCCTTCCACCTCCGAAAACAAATTGCTCAATTTACTGTAATCGTGAGGAATAGTAGATGTAATGTACTCCGAAAGATTCAAATTGATATCCGCATTCTTATGATGAATCAGGTCGATAAGCAATGTTTTAACCTGTTCGATAAGCCTACTCCTCTTATCGTCAATCAGTTCAAAACCAAAACTTTCCAGCCGTTTTTTAATCTCATTTTTAGTCTCCGCAGTTACAGTCTCAAACAGTTCCACTTCCCCTAAAGTCATTGTTTTTATCGAAAGTCCCAGTGCCTCAATTTCATTTTTTACAACCCACTGGCAACGGTCGCAAACCATATTTTTAATATGTAATTTCATAACAGAAAGATAGTGAAAAATAAGAAATGATTGGTATTATATAAAATGATGGCGCTGTCTCAAAGTCAGAAGTAAACACTTAGTTAGTCACTCCAACGTTAGGAGGAGTCTCATAATCAATGTGATGTGATATTTCCTTTTGTCGAGATTACAGGTTAGTTGACTTTTGAGACAGCCCCTTATGTTTTTGGAGTAGGATAAAAAACAATTCAAGATATTACAACATCGTAATTTAATTTTCTCCCGGATTTATAATTGTGGCTCTTTTTTTAGTTTTTCCAGTAATGCACTTTTAACAGCATCCCATTCTGTATCAATAATGCTGTAGAAAGCAGTATTTCGGTAATTGCCGTTTGGTTCTATTTTGTCTTTTCTGAAAATCCCTTCCAATTGCCCGCCGATTTTCTCAATGGATTTTCTCGAACGGATATTGTCTGATTTTGCTCTGAACTGCACCCGGTTCATCTTCATCTTTTCAAAACTGTATTCCAATAACAGATATTTGCATTCCAAATTGGCCTTCGTGCCCCAGTACTCTTTTTTTAGCCAGGTAACACCAATTTCCAGTTTTTTATCGGCTTTTGAGATTTCCAAAAACCGTGTGGTACCTATAATCGAATCATTTTTTTTGTCAAGTATGACAAACGGATACACGGTTCCTGCTTCTTTGTCGGCAAGCGCTTTAGTATTAGTACTGAAAAAAATATCCGGATCAGAGTAGTTAACAGAGGTCAGTTCCCAAATCTCCTGATTGGAAGCGGCTTCTAAAAGTTGAGGAAAATGTGTTCTTTCAAGCGGAATCAATTTTACGTTATTCCCATCAAGAAGTATGGTTTCAATATGCATAGAAAGTTTTTAAAGATTGTCAATGGATATGTTGCTTGGCTAAGTTCTAAAAAAAACGGGAGATTTAAAAGTTTATTTTAAATCCCCCGCACTTTATTATAGATCAATTCTTACAATGAATGAAACAGTCTGTTGTCATCATGTATCAATTTGAAAAGTTTAGTAGACCTCTTGTGTGATAGTCCTAAGCGAATAAAGCTTTTGATAGTACATAAAAGAAATACCCAATACCAGCAAAATAAGCAACGGAAAAAACGATTGAAAATGTACCCCGTCAATGGCAAAATGGCTGATGCTTGCAAATAGGAAGTTAAACAGAAACCCGGCATAGGCCAATTCTTTAAAGCGTTTAGGTACTTGCGGTATCACTAAGGCTAAGGCGCCCAGTATTTTGAATACGACCAGCGCGTTTCCAAAATAAACAGGATAGCCCAAATGACTGATTCCTTGTTGGGCCATTTCCGTTTGAAAAGTTAAGGCCGGCATGATGCCTTCCATCATAAAAAGGAGGATAGTAGTTACCCAATAAATTGTTTTATCTGTTTTCATTTTTAATTTTTTTAGTTGTTAGGATTTTTTAGTGTAATTGAGTATCCAATGAGTACCAAACTTATCGGTAAGGTCACCAAACAAAGTGCCCCAAAAGCTTTCTTCCAGTGGGTGAGTGGCTGTTCCTCCTGCCGAAAGTTTAGCATAACAGGCTTTAATTTCTTCTTCACTGCTGCAATTTAAAGAGAGTGAAACACTGTTGCCTTTAATTAAACCTTGCTCACTTACCATATCAGATGCCATGAGTACCAAAGCACCTTTGGAAAGCGTTGAATGTAAAATACAATTTTTCATTTGCTCTGGCATATCAGAAGACAATGGCGATTCACCAATAGTCTGAAAGACGAGTTCACCACCCAGACAGTCTTGGTAAAAGGTCATCGCTTCACGGCAGTTACCGTTAAAGGTGAGATATGAATTGATTTGTGCCATGTACATCTTAAATAATCGTTTTCAGATTTAATTTTATGCATCAGGAATAGTGGGCTCGGTCAGTTTTTTTAATTTTTCCAAGGATTCCTGCCAGCCCAGATAACACATTTCCGCAGGAATCATAGCTGGAATACCTGTTTGTGTAATTTGGATCGAGGTGCCGCAGCTTACCGCGGTTAATTGTACCGTGGTAATCATTTCTCCGGGCAGATTGGGATCGTCAAATCGATCCGAGTATTTTAATAATGCATCAGGAACAATTTCCAGATAGTTTCCCCCAAACGAATGGGAACTTCCTGTAGTAAAATTGGTAAAGCTCATTTTGTAGCTGCCACCCACTTTAAAATCAAAAGCGTGTACTTTGCAGGTAAAACCATAAGGCGGTAACCAGCTTGCCATGGCATCTGCATCCGCAAAGGCACGGAATACTTTCTCTGGAGAAGCGGTTAACACGCGGTGTAAGGTAACTGTGTTGGTTTCCATACTGTCTATTTTTTAGTTGTTTTCTGTATACTGTTTGAAATTGTTTAAAATCGCTTGCCATCCGCCTCGTTGCATATCAATAGAATGTTCGGTCTCGGGGTCAAATGCGACTATTATTTCCGTTGCATGGTCGTTACCATTAAATTGAACGGTAGCGGTTCTCCCTCCAAATTCATAACTAAACGCTTGTCCTTCTTTAATGTCGGTATAAACGGCTTCAAAGTCAAAACCAAAACTACCGTCTTTCGCTTCCATTCTTGCTTTGTACGTACCGCCTATAGTCATGTCGTTTTCGGCAGTAGGGCAGTGCCAACTAGGATCGGCGAAATTCCAATGGATAATATGATTCGGGTTGGTGTAGTAATCCCAAACTTTTTCAGTATTGGCATCAACAAGGGCTTGAACAGTGATTTTTGAATTTTCCATAGTGTTATTTTTTAGATTGTTAATTGATAGTACAAAGATGCAACGGATATCGATACAAGACCAAGTGCAAAAATGACAACTAAAGGGTAATTTACGACAAACTTTGTGTTATCTTTATTTTCAGATAAAAAATTTAGTACCTATGAAGAATGTCAGTATTCTTGTGCCTGAAAATTCAGTAATGCAGGCCATAGCCGATCCGCAGTATTTGTTCTCCGCCGTCAATCAGTTTTTGGCAGTATCGGGTAAAAAGCCCTTGTTTAATGTGGAATTGGTAGGTTTAAAAAAGCAAATAAAAATCAATGAGGGCTCATTTTCTATCCATACCGCACAACTGTTGCATGAAGTAAAACAAACCGATTTGGTCATCATCCCGGCGTTGTTTGGCGACATGAAAACCGCTATTGAAGCCAACCAAAAAGCAGTGCCCTGGATCAAAGAACAATACAACAATGGGGCAGAAGTAGCCTCGCTTTGCGTGGGCGCTTTTTTATTGGCTTCTACCGGTTTGCTTAACGGAAAGAAATGCTCTACCCACTGGGGGTTTCAAAATGAATTCCGGGAGATGTTTCCCGAGGTGGAAGTCATCGACGGCAGTATTGTGACCGAGGAATACCGATTGTATTCCAGCGGCGGGGCCATGTCGTACTGGAATTTATTGCTGTATTTGGTGGAAAAATATACCGACAGGGAGACGGCGATTTTGGCCTCCAAATATTTTGCTATAGATATTGACCGCGACAGTCAGGCGGCTTTTGCCATGTTCAATGGACAGAAAAACCATCCCGATGAAGCCATCAAACTGGCACAGGACTATATTGATAAAAACATTCAGGAGAAAATCACCATCGAGGAGTTGGCCGACTTGACATCCTTAGGCCGACGCAGTTTTGAACGACGTTTTAAACAAGCCACAAACAATACGGTGCTGGAATACATCAACCGCGTCAAAATTGAATTTGCCAAACGCAGTTTCGAATCCAGCCGAAAAAACATAAACGAGGTAATGTATGAGGTAGGCTATACCGATACCAAGGCCTTTCGCTCCATTTTCAAAAAAATCACGGGGTTGACGCCGGTGGAATATCGAAATAAGTATAATAAGATGGTGGGTGGGTAAAGCTTCACTAAGTCTTATATATGCTTTAGGAAGTATTTGTTGATTATCTTAAAATTATACGAATTTTACTATAAATTTTTGTTAAAACGTGTTTTATGGTACATAAATTGATTCTTTGTAAGAAAATCATTTAAACATAAAATTTTAAAAGATGGCAACAAAAAATCAAATCAGTATCGAAATTCCACAAAATGTAATTGATGCGGTAAAAGACAAATTACAAGAATGTAAAACAGCCTTAGCGCCTTATTTACAAGGTTTAACCATGGAAGAACGTTTGTCTTTATTTAAAATGGGCGATAAAACGGTAGCCACGGTGCAAAAAACAAAATCGTATGTAGAGACTAATCCCGAGTTTGTACCTGTGTATATGGACAAAACCGAATTTTTAAAAGACGAAGCACTGGTAAGTACTTTAAGTCCTATTGCGAATTTAGCCTCGCAATTATCTGCTGATGTTAACGATACCATTATGTTAGCGGGAAGTGAAGCCTTACAAGCCTCAATGTTATATTACGGGCAGGTAAAAGAAGCAAACAACAAGGGTATAGTAACGGCTAAACCAATTTATCAGGATTTAAGCCAGCGTTTTGTCAGACCGAGCCGTAAAAAAAGTGCCAATTGAATAGATAAATTTTTTAAAGTTATGTACAATCAAGACCCCAGGAATGGGGTCTTTTTTTGTTTATCTTCATGTAATACTTGTAGTAAGCAAAAAGTTACAGTTTTTATTCTAAAAGAACTTAATTTGAATCAAAAAGACTGGAACTTGAGCCAAAAAGGTTCAAACTTGAACCAAAAAGACTGGAAATTGAGAGTAAAAGGTTGGAACTTCAGCCAAAAAGGTTGCTCGTTGAATCTAAAAGGTTCAAATTTGAACAAAAATGAATGGACGTTGTGTCTAAAAGGTTGTTTTTAATGTTTGGGTGATTCTGTAGTGACGGAATGATTTGCGTCTTCTGATATCCAGAAATCTAATAATATAAAGATCTGTTAATAATTCATTTATTTCAAATTTCAAATAGTTTTCTTGTTTCATTGAAAACATGATTTTCATATGAATCAAATGAGTTTTTTATTTTATCTTTTGAGGATACAGATTTTGCATCGTAATAATCTATGATACGTTGTGGCACCCCGTAGTCACTAGCTATTTTAGCCTGATCCGTGAAAGCATTATATTCAAGTTTCGTAAGTAAGCGATCTAATCCAGAAACATCATCAAAAAATTCTGAATCCCGCTTTGAAATGTAATATTTATACATCGTATTAAAGACACCTAAGTACTTTACTAATTGATATTTAAATGTATTGTAAACCAACTCAGATGCTTTGCGCATTGCCGTGTCAACATCTTCATTTAAAGTATCAAGCCTATATGTAAGTAACCCATTGAAACCATCCTTTAAATAAAAGTAAAGTGTGTAGGTAATTCGCGAGTAATCTTTTTGAACAAATTCATCATTGAGATTATAGGATGATTTATCCAATAAATGTAGAAAATTTTTGTCTCTGACAATTGGTTTAATTGTTTCTATAAAAACCTGAAAACCGTCAAAATCAATTTGATTTTGCATAGTCTTTTGTATTAATCCTTGAATTTTACTTAATTCTTGATAACCTAGGTTTTTTATTCGATCATAAATAGTTATTTTATCTTCTTTACTTATTGTCTTAAATAATTGTATAATTTCGTCAGGAATGCCCCTATCTTCCTGCATTGTTTTTACCTGTTTTTTCTTTTGGAGTCCTTGCTCTCCCAAATACACATCTTCTGTCATATCAAGATCGGCTCCATTTTTTGGGACCAAAACATCAAAATTCTTATGTTTAATCCCTCCATCTGCTGAATCAATGACTTTATCAAAATCATTTTGAATACTTATCACAGAACCTTGAAAATGTTCCATAAATCGACCAGCTCTACCAGCAATATTCTTAGCATCAAATGCCTTAAGTGGCTTACTTCCTTTTCTGTCAAAAAGTGCAATCAGATTTTTTGCCGAAGTATTAACCCCTTCTGTAATTGTTGTGGTACATACCAAAAAAGTTAGACCACCTTCTTTAGTATTAAATAATTTAATTATCTCTTTCTGAATGTATTTTGGTACTACACCATGGTGAATGCCCACTCCCCCTTTAAGTGCTTTAATCACGCACCATTCTTCATTATATACTCTCTCTAAATGATCTATAAATAAATTAAATCCTTCATCATTGGGATGTTTAGCGATTTGCCAAGACAATATGCTATTCGCATAGTTTTCTACAGTTACTTTGGTACTGCAATAGACAATTGTTTTGTGCTCTTTTTCTGGTTTATTTTTAAGAAAATTACTTAACAAAATTCTGAGCCTTCCTGGTTTTGATGTAATATTCTTGCCATCTTCTGTAAAGTCAACAGTAATTCCATCAATTACCTGCTTTTTTTTACTCTTTACTACCGTCAATTCTTTACCAACAATTTCATAATCATTTTTATCAATTAATTTAATATTGTAATTTGACAAGAAAAGATCGAAGGATTCGTTATAAGTAGAGTCCAATTTATCATAAAAGGTTATATATGGACCAGCAAGCATTAAGTCAACATTTTTACTAAGCAAAGCATAATATATAGCCATCCGATATGCTAGATCTCGATCGTGCTCCTTCAGCTCTTCCTGATCGTTGTCCATATATTCATTATCTATTTTGTATACTTCATCTACGAAAACAAAATCAATCTTTATTCCAGAACCTTTTTTATCTAAAAAGGAAAGATATCGTTCAGGTGTGAAAATGAAAATATTCTTTTCACCATACTCTTCTTTTCCATCACTCAGAGTATGCAATGCATAGCCATTTTCTGCAAAATAACTATAGTTATCCTTTTCTTTTAATCTTGATAAATTTTCAGTTAAAAGTGCAACAGTAGGAAAAATAAGAATTATATTTTTGTACTTCATCTTTTTTATTACTTCATAAGTAAGGTGAGTCTTTCCAAACGAAGTCGATGCTGATAAAAAATATCGATTAAGTTGCCCATGAATAAATAGATTCAAAATTTCTTTCTGATAACGATGAAGCTTAGATTTTTCATCGGTATAAAGTGAAGTTTCGCATAAAAAAGCAGCAAACTCACTAGCATTAATAGTTGCTTCTTCAAACAACAAGTCTTCATACTCTTGTGTTTTAGCCAGCATATCAAAATAATGCGGAATACCTGCCTTATTTGCCAAATAAAGCATGAATGATTTATCTGCTTGTGATAAATCAAAATTCTTCACATAATCAAAATAAGAGCAAATCTTATTCACAAGTTCAAAATCAGAAATCGTAGCTAAGTTATAAGCATTAACTGCTTTAGCTATATCAACTGTTCTTTCGACTCTATCCATTTAATAACAGTTTTTTTTACGTCTTTAACCTTTTCCATTGGAATAAAAATGAAGAAAATTGTACGATCAATTGAGAGCTTATCAAATTTTAGTGCAGCATAATTTTTCTTGATGTAATCCAAGCAGTTTGTAATACTTTTATCATATCCTCCAGCACTTTGCTTAAATGCAATCATAATCGGGTAAACTATGCCGATATTATTTGCTTTAAAATCATCGATATTTATGATTCCCTTTTCAATCCAATCCGTTTTTATATCTAACAGCTTACTTCCTGCAAGTAAGGCGTCATAATTCGTGTTCTTAGACATTTCGTCAAAAATTGGAATAAAATTATTTTCTAAAAAGTACTTATCTGTTAATACCTTATTAGATAAGCCTTCAAGAGCGGTCTTAATACTTGATGATGAAGTTTCTCGGAATTTAGCTTCACCGAACCATAAATGAACTTGTCCATGTGCTTCCACAATATGATAAGAATCGTAACCTTTCGATTCACCATTACCTGCGATAAAAAAATGTCCTTTAGATATAAGTGGTGGCACTTTATAAATTACATGTAAAAGTGCATGCAACAAAACCTCTCCATAAAAGCCATACCCCAATTTTGCATTCGATGAAGCTTTATGATTGTATCGTATTCTAGAATACAAAGCTTTTGTTAGTAGAACCTCATCTCCTTGAAGCATTTCAAAAACATCATATGCGTAATTAATGATATTATTATAAATCACTTTCGAAAGATTGACTGAATCCAATACTTTAAAACAATTATCGTCTTTAGTAGATAATACTGTCTTTTCATGGATACGTGGATGGCAAGGCAAATTACATTCCAGTATTATAGTATTCTTGATTAAATCAATAAGTTCTTGCTTCATAGAAATTAAGTTATTAACTCGAAGTATAAATATAGAGAAAATCCTACAATCAAAATAAACATCTTTATTAGTTATAATTCTGCTGGGTAAATACATTAAAAAAATATCTATTTGCACTTAGATATACTACTTTTTCCTAAATCTATTACAATAATTTCCATAATAACACTTGTTTAGTAAAGCTATTTACAAAGTAAGTCTCAACTTATTTGTAAGCGCAGAGTTTCATTCCGTGCCTACAAAGTAAAAGAGAGGAAATTAATTTACAATTTGATTTTCAGTACTATTCCATCTTCTAAAATTAGTGTTATGTTTATTTATCGAATAACAAATAACAGTTATAAATTCATTATTTCATTACGGAAAACCGTAACAAGAAATGATTTTTAACAAATGACCTCTACTGCCGCGTGCGTCTCGCTCGTGTTTTTGAAGTTATACTATTATATTTGCAGGTTGTGGAAGGCTTTATTTAAAAAGGCATTCCATAGTAGAGTTTTTTACAAAATTATAGTGGCTTATAGAAGAATATGATTTTAAGGATATTTTTTTGTAATCCAAAAAAATGATAAGTGATAATGCAAATTGAAAAATTTCTTATACTAGTTTTACTAATGTTTTCAAAAACTATTGGTCAAAACACTGCAACCTATGCTCAAGATAAATCTATAATGTTTAGTAATAGATATATTCTAAATTTTGACGCCATGACTTTTGAACATATTTATATGACAGATGATGGACAAATATGGATGGGTAAGGGAACGTATATTATAAAATCGAATATGATTATTCTAAAATTCGAAAATCCGTCTTTGCAGACTTCTGCTTTAGACTTAAAATATTTGAATGATAAATCAATTGATACAAATATTTTTTGTTTGCGTAATTTAAGTATACAAAGAAAAGGTTACTTGCAATCATTTGTCAAAACAAAATTAAACGGCATTATTACAACTCCTGACTCTGAAGGTAACATTTATATTGATGCAACAAAAAATAGTGATGCTAAGATTGAGTTTTTATTAGAAGATAAAATTGTTTTTTCTTTATTTATAGAGGATTTAAAGAAATTTAATCTTTTAGAAATAGATGGATTTTCTTTTGAAAAACCAATTCATTACGAAAGTAACTTTATAAGAGTACTTAAATTTAAAGGTGATTATTTAATTTCTAAAGACTATTATAATACTTCAAAGAAAAAGAAAGTAAGGTTTAGCAAAATATAAGGTAATTTTTAGAACCAGATTATGCAAATAATGACCAAGTAAACCTCAACACATTTGTTACCGTTGAATTAGATTCACTACCTACAATATCAAAAAGTAACTACTAAATTTACAATCTAGTTTTCTCAGTACTTTTTGTTCCATCCCTCATTTTTAAACCTTTTAGTTTGTTAGTGACTACACTAAAAATACCAACAAACACTAAGAAAACCATGATTTTTATTAGTAAGGTAAGTACATAATTGGAAGGATAAATGTCCAAATCGCTATACATTGTCCAAGAACTAGGGAGGTAATCACGATGAAAAGCTGTAATGATAATTACCATCCGTTCAATAGATAGCATCAAGAAAATACTAAATAAAATACGTATAAAAACATTTTTTCGAATGATTTGGAATCGTAACAATTGGGTCAGTAACACCCATAATAAAGGCTGCACCCAATAACCAAACCAATACTTGCCAAACATTCTGTGTATAAGTTCGTTTCTGTCTGCCTGATTTAAACTATTTAATTCTACTATTATTCCTGTTATCCATATCAGTAAATAGACTATTCCAGCAAAGGAGATAAAGGCATTGGCTTTGTCGTCAATTGTTTTAAGAATAGGCTTTTTACTAAAAATAGATACAATAAAGTAAAGAAAGGTATATAATCCAAAAGCAGTAAAAAAGTCGATTTGGATGGCTTGTAACGTGAAAAATACTTCTTCAGTCATGGAGTTGTGTAATTCTTTTTTTCTATGATGTAAATATACTTAAATCGGTCGTCAAATATATTCTTAATAATCAATCCAACAATCCAACAATCCAATAGTCTAATAATCCAATCAACTACTTCCCGATACAAAAATTCGCAAAGATATTCCCCAGTAATTCATCATTAGTTACTTCACCTGTAATCTCTCCAAAGTAGTACAACGCCTGACGGATATCAATTGCCATCAAGTCAGAAGACAGGTTTTGCTGCATGCCCCATTGCACCTTTTGAATTTCTTCCAAAGCCTTAAGTAATGAATCGTAATGTCTTGTATTGGTGATGATAGTTTCATTATTGCGTAAAGCGCCAGTATTTACAAACGATAACAAAGCATTCTTCAATTCTTCAATACCTTCTTTGTTTTTAGCACTAATAAATAAAGAGTGCTCAATTTGAGATTGTAATGTTTCTATCAATTCAGCCGACATCAAATCTTTTTTATTGAACAGAACCAATAAAGTTTTTTGAGGATATTTATTCTTAATACGTTCAACTTCTACTTTCAAATCTTCAATTCTGTCAATTGTCAATTGCGAGCTGTCTACTAAAAATAATACTACTTGTGCTTGCTCAATCTTCTCAAATGTTTTTTGGATACCAATGCTTTCTACATAGTCTTTCGTTTCACGAATACCGGCAGTATCTATAAATCTAAAACCAATACCGTTGATAACCAATTCATCTTCAATGGTGTCACGTGTAGTTCCAGCGATATCACTCACAATGGCTCTTTCTTCGTTAAGCAACGCATTCAATAAAGTCGATTTCCCTACGTTGGGTTCACCTACAATCGCCACAGGAATACCGTTTTTAATTACATTACCAACAGCAAACGAATCGATTAAACGTTTTAAAACAAATTCAATCCTATTTAATAAATCTACAAACTGACTTCTATCGGCAAATTCCACATCTTCTTCAGCAAAGTCCAATTCCAATTCTATTAACGATGCAAAATTCAACAATTCTTCACGTAGTTTGGCCAATTCATTACTAAAGCCACCACGCATTTGTTGCATGGCAATTTGGTGACTCGCTTCATTATCAGATGCAATTAAATCAGCAACAGCTTCCGCTTGTGATAAGTCCATTTTTCCGTTTAAGAAAGAACGTAAGGTAAATTCACCAGCTTGTGCCATTCTACATCCTTTTCGAAGCAATAATTGAATAATTTGTTGTTGTATAAAAGTAGAACCATGACACGAAATCTCAATAGTATCTTCCCCTGAGTAAGAGTTGGGACCTTTAAACACCGCAACCAGAACCTGATCCAAAGTCTTTTCTCCTTGTCCTGAGCCTGTCGAAGGGTCAATAATATGACCCAAATGTATCGTATGTGATTTTTGTTTTGTTAAGTCTTTATTTCGAACCGATTTAAAAACCTGACTGGCAATTGCAATGGCATCTTTACCGGAAATTCTAATCACAGCAATAGCACCGGCACCGGACGGTGTAGCTAAAGCAACAATGGTATCATTCGGAATCATAATCGTAGTAATCTAATTTTTTGCAAAGATAAGGATTTGCTACTGGTTTACTACAGATGTAAAAAGTTTCAAAGGTTTAGTGTAACGGCATGAATAATAGTGAGCCAAAACTAATTAACCATTAACCATTAACCATTAACCATTAACCATTAACCATTAACCATTAACCATTAACCTTAAAATCCCTCAAAAACTCCTAATCCAAATAATGCAAAGTCATATTTTACGGGATCATTCGGGTCAAGTAATCTC
>NZ_SJZD01000039.1 GCF_004959765.1 Flavobacterium sp. H122 | reverse complement strand
TTGGAGAAAAATGCTGTAGGATTTCATAATAATAAATATCAATCGAAATCAATAAGCAAAAAGGAAAAACAACCGGCAGTATTGACCAAAGAACAAATAGCCTCAATATTGTCGTCGGAATTATGTGGTTTGCTTTATTTGGACAAAGAAGAACTGGATGGAGATAAGGCATTTAGTGAGCTGGGTCTGGATTCGATATTGGGTGTGGAGTTAATCAAAATAATAAACAAGAATTTTACTATAGATTTGAAGGCATCCAAATTATATGATTATCCAAGTATCGGCCAATTATCGGATTATCTGCAACGGTTACTTTCAGATTTGCCCGGGCAAAGGGAAGTGGGATTCAATGGATTACAGCAACATAATATAATAAGTCCAATACAGCGTAATTCAGGTAAAATGGAACTTACACCATTAGAAGATTTCGAACAGGTTTCAAGAGTTACTGAGGTTAATATTCAACCGATCAGCCTTTTG
>NZ_SJZD01000038.1 GCF_004959765.1 Flavobacterium sp. H122 | reverse complement strand
GTTACTGATACTTCTCCTCCACAAACTGAAGGTGCTTGAAGTGCTGCTATTTCAGCAGGAGTAGGTGTTTGCGTTAATCCATCACCACCTACAACCGAAAACTGCGCTTTCCAAGTATTGAAGGCTTCGTTTACTGCATTTTGATCAGCAAATGAACAAGCCGGACTGTCAACTGATTGTGGACATGTTACAGTTAAGTCGTTAGGAGGTGTTTGATTAACAGTTACTCTGGCATTGCCTGTACAGCCAGGAAATGCGGCAGATGAAGTAATAACGGTGTAAACACCGCCAACTGTAACCACTCTTGTAAGATCCTGTCCTGCCTGGTCCGCTGGAATTAGTGGACCGTTATCGTCAGTTGCATCATTAGGAGTAGGATCCGGACCGTAAAATTTAACATCAATTCCTGGATTTGGATGAGAAAGGGTAGCGGTAAGTGTTGATGATGTGACAACACAGTCTAGATCATTACTGCTTACTACTACTGCTGTAGGATCAATTGAATTACCAAA
>NZ_SJZD01000037.1 GCF_004959765.1 Flavobacterium sp. H122 | reverse complement strand
CTGCTGTTATACGTTACATAGTCACTTGATTTGTAGTTATAGGTAAATGATTGGTAGTATGGACTTGGGGTAGTATTTGAAATAGGAGTTGAATGTGTCCAGAGACTCACCTGTCCGGCAATAGTTCCAGAGTTGGCTGTTAGGAATTCTATAGCATCAATTGCTGAAGGGTAAGGGTTTCCGACCAAATTAAGGTTGTCGTCTTCGTTTGTAATAACAACATTGTTTGTTCCTGTATACGGACTTCCGGTATATGGTCCTCTTGTGATTGTTTTTGTAACAATTCCATTTTGAGGTTTTCCGGTAAAAGTTGTTGAAAAAGTCGGGTTTGCATTAGGTACTCTAATGATATATCCTTTTCCGGCAACCATATTTTCATTGACATTGAACCAGTTTCCGTATCCGTATCCTGCTGGATTTGGATAATCCGCAACCCAATGATAAATTCTTGTGGTTAAGGATAAAGGAGAAACGTTGTATATGTGGAAATTTTCAACCGGTGTTGACCAGTAAATGTAATCATAGCCATGTAAACCGGTTGCGGTTCT
>NZ_SJZD01000036.1 GCF_004959765.1 Flavobacterium sp. H122 | reverse complement strand
GTTACCAGTAAGTGCCGAACCGACGCTCCGAAAACCAATCTGACGTTGAATTGTTACTGAATTTCTGTCCACTTCTTCTCTCCTATTTCAGAAAAATTCCCAAAAATTTAATGTTCAGTTTTTAATTGGCAGAAACGGGAAAAGCGGACAAAAATCCAGCAACTTTTGAAACAAAAACTGTTGACAAAACTCAGTTTGACAAATACAGAAACGCAACAAATTTTGCCCAAAAAAAGTATAAACAGAAACTTGAAAAGCAAACTTAAAAGCAGAAACGTTGAAACGAAAATGAAACTGAACGATGAGTTTTCTCAATTTTTAAAAAATCTAAAATTTAAAGAGCCGAACTGAACGCAGAACTCACATTATGAAAACTCCTCGTGTTCAAAAAAATCAGCACAACTTAATATATTGCACCTACTGGTAACAGCGGTTTTGTGCCATTGCTAGGCTTGGTTTGTGTCACCGAATTTTCTCCGAAAATTCGCTTTGTTTTGTACTTGTAAACTTTTGGGCTATATTTACGCAACGGCCACAAAGCCACAAAACGTT
>NZ_SJZD01000035.1 GCF_004959765.1 Flavobacterium sp. H122 | reverse complement strand
ATAACTGACTGTGAAATTGTGAACATTTGTCCTAAATCATCCGGATTCACATCATCTGTACCGCAACCTAATTCATCAACTGTTTTGAAATTAGTTTTTAATACTACACCACCCAATGTATTGTCTAATGAAATATTAAAGAATAAAGTCATTGTTTGACTCAATAAGTTGTTGTTGATGGATCCTTTTTTACCTTTTGCAAAGTTTAACGGATCGCTGTCAGACCAAGTATCTGGTTGATCATAAGTTGCAAAACCAGCTAATGCTCTAGGGGTTCCTCCACCTGGCAGCATTTTGAAAATATTGTTGTCAGCAGCAATAGCTTGTCCGATTATATCGGAAAGTTTTAATGTGAAGTAATTACCTGTAAATGTACTACCGAAATTATATAAATTTCCAGGCTGCGCATCAACGGCGGCCGCCATAATGGCTTGTGCTTTAGATGTGCTTCCGTCAGGTAAACAACCATTTCCGTTTACATTGCCATAGAATCCCTGAGTATAAGAACAGTGTGCGTCACCACATTCAGGAACTTTAAAGGTAGAAGAACATGA
>NZ_SJZD01000034.1 GCF_004959765.1 Flavobacterium sp. H122 | reverse complement strand
ATAACTGACTGTGAAATTGTGAACATTTGTCCTGAATCGTCCGGATTGACATCATCTGTACCGCAACCTAATTCGTCAACAGTTTTGAAATTGGTTTTCAATTTCACACCTGCCAGTGTATTGTCCATAGAAATATTAAAGAACAGTGTCATTGTCTGACTCAATAAGTTGTTGTTGATGGACCCGAATTTACCTTTTGCGTAATTTAAAGGGTCACTGTCTGTCCAGGTGTTCTGTACATCATAAGTGGCAAATCCTATCAAGGCTCTTGGTGTGCCGCCTCCAGGTAACATTTTGAAAATGTTGTTGTCGGAAGCTTTAGGTTTTCCTATAATGTCAGAAAGTTTTAATGTGAAGTAATTACCTGTAAATGTACTACCGAAATTATATAAATTTCCAGGCTGTGCATCAACAGCGGCTGCCATGATAGCTTGTGCTTTCGATGTGCTTCCGTCAGGTAAACAAGCGTTACCGTTTACATTGCCATAGAATCCCTGAGTGTATGAACAGTGAGCGTCAGAACATTCAGGAACTTTAAAGGTAGAAGAACATGA
>NZ_SJZD01000033.1 GCF_004959765.1 Flavobacterium sp. H122 | reverse complement strand
CGGTTCGTTACATCTGTCGTCTACGGTGTAAGTCACTTTGGTAGAACCGCCACAGTAGTTAGGCGCCACCGGAGTTCCGTATCCAGCAGACACGTTACAACCACCGCTGTAAGAGAATCCCTGAAGCCATGAAGCGAAAGCGGCATCTACCGCAGCTTGGTTGGCATAGTCACAACTATCGTCAGAGAAGTTGGTCGGAGCGTTGGCCACAAGCGCTGCAGACGCATTGATAGTGAAAGTTGCTTCTTTAACAATCGGTTCGTTACATCTGTCGTCAACAGTATAGGTTACTTTANTTGGCATAGTCACAACTATCGTCAGAGAAGTTGGTCGGAGCGTTGGCCACAAGAGCTGCAGAAGCATTGATAGTGAAAGTTGCTTCTTTAACAATCGGTTCGTTACATCTGTCGTCAACAGTATAGGTTACTTTAGTAGAACCACCACAGTAGTTAGGTGCTGTTGGAGTTCCGTATCCAGCAGACACATTACAACCACCGCTGTAAGTAAATCCAGTTAGCCAAGAAGCAAAAGCGGCGTCAACCGCAGCCTGATTCGCATAATCACAACTATCGTCAGAG
>NZ_SJZD01000032.1 GCF_004959765.1 Flavobacterium sp. H122 | reverse complement strand
CCCCTGTATTGGTTCCCTTAATTTTATCGGTTGGTATACCGGCATCTTCCAAAGCCTGATAAACAGCCTGAAGTGTAATCCTTTGTTGAGGATCCATCAGCTCTGCCTCTCTTGGTGAAATATTAAAAAACAAGGGGTCAAACTTATCAATATCTGTTATAAACCCTCCCCACTTGGCTTTTGTCTTGGATTTCTCCTTTTGCGGATCTCCGTAATATTTCCTCCAATCCCATCTATCTGACGGAATTTCTGTAATAAGATCTTTATTTGCTTTAATATTCTCCCAAAAACTTTCCAAATCCGGTGAACCCGGAAATCGTCCGCTGATACCTACAATAGCTATAGGTGCTAAGCTTTGATCAGAAGTATCTCCCTGAATTGTATATTTACTTTGACCTGCAAAAAAATCCGGTCTTTTAGTTACAATTCTTCCCTCATGTGCTTTAGTTTCTATTATTGACTCTGCTCGGTTTACAGTAACGGATTGCTTTGCATCTCCATGTTGCTTTAACAAATTGCCGGCATGGTCTTCTATCAAAAACGCAACTAAACTTTCCACCGTTGGATAATTAAAAAACACCGTTGGCATTAAATCCAAATCATAATAAGCATTAAGCTCATTAGCCAATCTGGTCAGCAGTATCGAATCTAAACCATAATCTCCTAATTT
>NZ_SJZD01000031.1 GCF_004959765.1 Flavobacterium sp. H122 | reverse complement strand
GACGGTACTCTTCTATAACAATGTGTGCATTGGCCCCGCCAAATCCAAAACTGCTTATCCCCGCTATTCTTGGCTTATTATTTTCTGTCAGCCAAGCTTTGGTCTCTTTTTGCAAATAAAATGGACTGCCTGTTAATTTCAAATACTCATTAGGTGTCTCTAATTGCGGATTACCTGGCAGAGTTTTATATTTCATAGATAGCAGAACTTTCATTACACCACCCATACCAGCTGCCGCTTCCAAATGCCCAATATTTGCCTTAACACTCCCAATTCCACAATAAGCAGCTTCCGGCTGACTTAGATGTCGCTCTTTGTATAATTCTTTAAAAGCTGATTTTAAACCTTCAACCTCTATTGGATCTCCCAATGGGGTACCTGTCCCATGGGCTTCTATGTAACTAACATCTCTTGGATCTATATCTGCCGTTGTATAAGCCTTTATTAATAAATCTTTTTGAGCATTAGGATTCGGTGAGGTCAAAGTATTGGCTTTCCCGCCATGATTCTCAGCACTTCCCCGAATAAGACCGTAAATATGATCCCCATCTTGTTCCGCTTTAGCCAGAGATTTCAATATTACAACACCTACTCCTTCTCCTCGTACGTAACCATTGGCTCTTTGATCAAATGATTTACATTTACCGTCCTCACTTAACATTCCTGCCTGGCTAAACGATAATGTCAGTTCCGGTGACAACAATGCATTTACTCCGCCGGCAATAGCCATATCACAACGTCCGTTTCGGATACTTTCAACCGCTTTATGAATTGCGATCAGGGAACTCGAACAAGCTGTATCGATTGGTTCACTTGGGCCATGAATATCAAGTAAATAAGATATTCGGTTAACGAGTA
>NZ_SJZD01000030.1 GCF_004959765.1 Flavobacterium sp. H122 | reverse complement strand
TTTTTCCGGATTGCCGCCTTCAAAGGAAACAAATACTTCTTCTCCTATTTCCGGTATAAAATAAAAACCTTTCCCCGAACCTGCATGCGGTGTCACCAATCGTGTCCAATCACTCTCATATCCCCAGAAGAATTTTACTTTAACGCGTCCCATACCCTGCGAATCGTTGTTATCGGTTACCACTGCACTTTGCGTTTCAGCTTTTGGATATAACAACGGATTGGTATAAGGCGGTACTTTTACGTCCCTTGGGATGGCATCAAACTGACATTCATAATGTCCGAATCCTTTCGAATAATGCTGTACTCCTGTTGCTATGAATTCACTTTCAATACTGTCTTTAACTATTGTTACTGTACCTCCTACCTGCAAAGGAATTTTGCTCAATCCGGAATACGTCAGTACATTAGCCTCTTTACTCTGTTGTGTCAGTTCCTGAATACGTGTTATATCCTGCGCATCATGTGCATTACTCACAAAAGCATGGTTGGCATTGCTTCTATCGTAAACATTCGATGAGGCCTGCTGGGCATTTTGCGCTATATAGCTCTGGGTATTACTTTGAGGCTCCAGATTTTGTGAACCTATTTCTGAGGCATAATTATAATCATATCCCTTGAAAGCTACTTTTTGAGGCCTTAAACGGCTTGTAATTTTAAAATTGTGAAGGTTAACCCCGTTGTTCAATGTTGCTTTTGTAGTTTTTATTTCTCCAAACTGCAGATAATCTCCATCATAATACATCCATTCGCCGTATTGAATAGCTAATCTTTGCAGAAACTGAAAATCCGTTTCATTATACTGTACGATATAAGCATATTTAGTTGAAAATCTTGTACGGACATTCATGCCGGTCAGGATTCCCTTTGGCATCGAATTGTCTATTTTCTTTACTATTTCTTCTATTGGGCGTGAAAAATAAGTCTCGCTCTGTTTGATTTCGTCCAATAGCACTGTTGGGCTTTCCCCAACAATTTGAAAACCTTTTGAAGCACCGTCATTGTCCAAAACCTCCATCTCGGTGATGATACCCTTGAAGTAAACATTCTCACCCCGGCCAGTATCTTTCAAGGTGATTATTACTTTGGCACCCATGTACTTCTTTATAAAATCGGCTTGATTCTTAAAGTCCATTACCACATCACCAATGCGCCAGGTAAAACTGAATCTGTGATGTCCTAAAAGACTCTGGTTAATCATTAAATTATAGTACACAACCGGCGATGGATAACTTCCCACCTGAATGCTGACTTTATCGGCCATCACATCCGAAATTTTCTTAACAAGATTTTGAACTGTACTCATAAGGTGTATATTTTATATGATATTACCGAAAAACGGTCTTTGTTTCCTGATTCAAAAAGGGATAAGTAAAAACTTACCTCCTTGTTTTTAGATTTCCAGTGTCCACGGTTTTCCTAAAACCGCTCCGCTGAAATCAATA
>NZ_SJZD01000003.1 GCF_004959765.1 Flavobacterium sp. H122 | reverse complement strand
GAGGTCAGCTATTCTTTATAAAAGTAATGACCAGCAGAGGAATGAGTATCAAAAAAATCCTTTCTAGAAATTAACTAATATCATTTAACTAAAAAAGTCCCGACAAAAATCGGGACTTCTTTTATTATATATCTTCAATGATTTATTTCACTAAACCTCTCGAAATAACAATACGCTGGATTTCTGAAGTTCCTTCATAAATTTGAGTAATTTTTGCATCACGCATCATACGCTCCACATGGTATTCACTTACATATCCATTACCTCCATGAATCTGAACTGCTTCCACAGTAACATTCATAGCGGTTTCTGAAGCAAACAATTTAGCCATAGCTCCTGAATGTGAAATATCCTGACCGGCATCTTTTTCACAAGCTGCTTTAAAACATAACATTCTAGCCGCTGTTATTTGCGTTGCCATATCAGCTAATTTGAAAGCAATAGCCTGGTGTTGGAAAATTGGTTTTTTGAAAGCAACACGTTCCTGAGAATATTTCAATGCCAGTTCATAAGCTCCAGATGCAATACCTAAAGCCTGAGAAGCAATACCAATACGGCCGCCGTTTAATACCGCCATAGCGAAGTTAAATCCAAATCCATCTTCACCGATTCTGTTTTCTTTTGGTACTTTTACATCTGAAAACATTAAAGAATGCGTGTCAGATCCTCTGATACCCATTTTCTTTTCTTTTGGACCAATAGAAAAACCTTCCCATCCTTTTTCAACGATGAATGCATTAATTCCTTTGTGTCCTTTTTCAATATCAGTTTGAGCAATAACAATATATGTAGATGCAGTTCCTCCATTTGTAATCCAGTTTTTTGTACCATTTAACAAATAGTGGTCGCCCATGTCGATTGCAGTAGTTTTTTGCGAAGTAGCATCGGATCCTGCTTCAGGTTCAGACAAACAAAAAGCACCAATAACCTCTCCTTTTGCAAGAGGCATCAGGTATTTCATTTTTTGTTCTTCATTACAAAATTTTTCCAAACCTGCACATACTAATGAGTTGTTTACAGACATTACCACTGCTGCTGAAGCATCTATTTTAGCAATTTCCTCCATTGCCAGTACATAAGACACACTGTCCAAACCTGCTCCTCCGTATTTTGGATCAACCATCATCCCCAGGAAACCCAGTTCAGCCATTTTTTTTACTTGCTCTGCAGGGAATGTAGAATGTTCATCTCTTTCAATTACTCCCGGCAATAATTCAGTTTGAGCAAAATCTCTTGCTGCCTGCTGAATCATTAAATGCTCTTCACTTAAATTAAAGTTCATTGTATTTCTGCGATTTTGTTTGTTGAATTTTAAAGTCCCCAAATATAGTTATTTATACTTATTTATCAACAAGATTAATTAATTTTGAAGTATGGAAAAACAAAACTATAACGTTATCGGAGTAATGTCAGGAACTTCGTTGGACGGAGTGGATCTGGCTCATATTTTTTTTTCGGTAACAAATAATAAATGGACCTATAAAATTAAGGAATGTGAAACTGTACCCTATTCAGATATTTGGGTTGAAAAACTCAAAAACGGTATAAACCTTCCCAAAAATGACCTTGAAAAATTAGATACAGAATATACGGCAGAACTTTCCAATATAATCACATTCTTTATAAACAGATATGAGTTAAAAAACATAGACGCCGTTTGCACGCACGGACATACTATTCTGCATCAGCCTCAAAACGGACTCACACTTCAGATAGGCAATCTTCCCATCATTTCAAAGTTGGTTAATCAAAAAGTAATTTGTAACTTTAGAGTACAGGATGTCCAACTGGGAGGTCAGGGAGCACCTTTAGTACCTATTGGAGATCAGATTTTATTTTCTGATTATGATTATTGTTTAAATTTAGGTGGATTTTCAAATGTATCTTTCGAAGAAAACGGAAACAGAATAGCTTTTGATATTTCCCCTGTAAATACTGTTTTAAATTTTTATGCAGAAAAAAAAGGATTAAAGTATGACGAAAATGGCAAAACAGCAGCTTCGGGAAGTATTGATCAAAAACTGCTGTCTCATTTAAACAGTCTTGCCTTTTACAAACAGAATTATCCTAAATCGCTGGGCTTTGAATTTGTAAAAACAACAATAATCCCGCTAATTGAAAATTACAAAATTTCAACAGAAGATAAATTAAGAACTTTTACTGAGCATATTGCTGTTCAAATTGCAAATGCTCTGCCTGTTAAACAAGGACAGATGCTTATTACCGGAGGCGGGGCATACAATTCCTTTCTTATTGAAAAAATTAAAGAGTATACAGAACCTTTAAAAATAATTGTACCGGACATAAAAACAATTGAATTTAAAGAAGCTTTGATTTTCGGTTTGCTTGGTGTTTTAAAGCTCAGAAACGAAGTAAATACACTCTCAAGCGTTACAGGTGCAAAACATGATCATTCGTCTGGCATAATTTTTGAGGTTTGTGAAAAATAAATTTTTTAAGTTTTATTTTAATATAATTAAAGAAAAAATTAATTTTGCACACCCTAATTTTCACAAATATGAAAAAATCATTTTTTACACTTCTGTTATTTGTAAGTAGTTTTTTACAAATTAATGCCCAAACACAATTTGAACTAGACGGCGTAGTTGTACCAAGAACAATCGAAGTAAATTCCGGAAAAAAAGTACAACTGAATGGATTTGGAACAAGAGCAAAAGCATGGGTTGATGTTTATGTACAGGCACTTTATCTTACAACACTATCTCAAGATGCAAAGTTCATTCTAGACAATGAGACCGATATGGCAATTCGTATTGAAATAATATCTAAATTAGTAACCGCAAACAAATTCAAAAGAGCATTTGAAAATGGCTTTGAGAAATCTTGCGGAGATAACTTAAAGCAACTTGAACCCAAAATAAACACCTTTAAAAGCTTTTTTGATGACGAAATAGTAAAAGGAGATGTGTTTGTTTTATCATACAGCCCTCTTGAAAATACTGTTTATGTTACAAAAAACGAAAAATTGAAAGGAAAAATCGAAGGAACTGATTTCAAAATGGCTTTATTTGGAATTTGGCTTTCAGAAAACCCGGTAGATAAAGATTTGAAAAAAGAATTATTAGGTATCCAATAATTTAAAAATCAATAAATTTAAAAGTTGTGCAATTTAGCAAGTAGTTTTGCTAAATTTGCACAACTTTTTTTTGAATAACACAATACTATAAAAACCATGAAAGAGCTTTTAAAGAAATTTGAAAATAAAGAACCAGAAGTAGTTTTCCATTGGAAAGATCCTGAAACTGACGCAGAAGGATGGACAGTAATCAACTCATTACGCGGTGGCGCGGCAGGAGGCGGTACACGTATGCGTAAAGGACTTGATATGAACGAAGTACTTTCGCTGGCAAAAACTATGGAAGTGAAATTTTCAGTTTCCGGACCAGCAATAGGCGGCGCAAAATCAGGAATCAATTTTGATCCTAATGATTCCCGCAAAAAAGAAGTTTTACAACGCTGGTACAAAGCCGTTTCCCCGCTTTTAAAAAGCTATTATGGTACCGGGGGTGATTTAAACGTTGATGAAATTCATGAAGTAATCCCTATGACTGAAGAATGCGGTGTATGGCATCCTCAGGAAGGTGTCTTCAATGGTCATTTCAAACCAACAGAAGCAGACAAAATCAACCGCATAGGACAATTGCGTCAAGGTGTTGTAAAAGTAATTGAAAACACCACTTTCTCTCCTGACATTAATAGAAAATACACTGTTGCCGATATGATTACCGGTTATGGTGTAGCACAGGCTGTGCGTCATTTTTATGACATTTACGGCGGAAGCGTGGTTGGTAAAAAAGCAATCGTACAAGGATTTGGAAATGTTGGATCAGCAGCCGCTTTTTATCTGGCTGAAATGGGAGCTAAAGTTGTCGGTATTATCGATAGAGACGGCGGATTAATCAACGAAAACGGCTTTTCATTCGAAGAAATCAAAACATTATTCTTAAACAAAGACGGAAACAAACTGGTTTCTGAGCAAATGATTCCTTTCAACGAAATCAACACTAAAATCTGGTCTTTAGGTGCTGAAATTTTTACACCTTGTGCCGCTTCAAGATTAGTTACGAAAGAACAGGTTGACAACATGATTGCTTCCGGATTGGAAGTAATTTCATGCGGTGCCAATGTTCCTTTTGCAGACAAAGAAATTTTCTTTGGACCAATCATGGAAGAAACTGACAGTAAAGTAAGCTTAATTCCTGACTTTATTTCAAACTGCGGTATGGCAAGAGTTTTTGCTTACTTCATGGAACGTAAAGTACAAATGACCGACGAAGCTATTTTCAATGACACTTCAGACGTTATTAAAAAAGCAATCCAGAAAACTTACGAAGCCGGTTCTGACAAAAAGAACATCAGCGCAAGAGCTTTTGAAATTGCCCTTAAACAACTTGTTTAAGAATTTCGGTTTCTGAGCTTGCCGAAGAATGGTATAATTCTTGTTTTTGTTCTTTCAGGATAACAAAAAAATAGTATTTTCGTTACTATTATTGTCAAGAGGAACAATATTATGAGAACATTAGAATTATCAGCAGAAGAAAAACGTAAATCACTAATCTTAACCGTTGTGATTTACGCCCTTTTTCTGCTGATTTTGTTTTTTATACGTTTTTGGCCACCGGCCAATGACAAGGATCTGGCTATGCTTGCAGGCGGTGGCGGTGGCGGAGGTGTTACAATCAATTTCGGCAACAGCGATTTTGGTTCCGGGAAAGACTTTCAAAGTGAAGAGCTGGACGTTAAAACTGTCAAAACTGCCGCATCTCAGACAGAACCGGATGAAGACATCATTTCTGAAGACAACGATGCTTCGGACGCTGTGGCAATCCCAAAAAAAACTTCTCCGGTAAAGATTACTAAGCCAAAAGTTAAAATAGACCCAAAACCAGTAGCTGAAACCAAACCTAAGGTTTCAAAAAACACCAATGATGCCTTATCAAATATTCTTGGCGGTCCCAAAAAAGGCGGCGACGGTGATGATTCCCGTTCAGGCAACAAAGGAAAAACCAACGGAAGCCTAGGCTCAAACGATTACTACGGAAGCGGTGGTTCCGGAGGCGGTAAAGGTGGTGGTACAGGAACCGGAAACGGCACAGGAACCGGAAGCGGATCAGGATCAGGTTCCGGCGGAGGCTCAGGAAGCGGCAGTGGCGGTGGAATAGGATATTCCTTAGGAAACAGAAAAGCCTTATCCAAACCGCAGCCTAATTATACCTGTAACGAAGAAGGAAAAGTAGTTGTTGAAGTAACGGTTGACAAAAACGGAAACACCATCAACGCAGTTCCGGGGGTACGCGGTACTACAAATTTAGCCAGTTGCCTTTTAAGTCAGGCCAAAATAGCAGCAATGAACACCCGTTGGCAGGCCAGCGCTGATGCTCCTGAAAGACAGGTTGGAAAAATTATTTACAGCTTTAGTTTGAATTAACAACTCAAGTCTTTAAAACTTATTCAAAATAAAAAATCCCAAAACTTTTTTAAGTTTTGGGATTTTTTATTTGTGATTTGAAATTTTACTTGCTTGCATTCGTAGCAATCACAAACTTCAAATTATTCTTTACTCCTATCTGCAGCACATCAACCAAGTCCTGCACCTGTAAATTATAAGGAATACGAACTACAACAGCCTGTTCTTTATTATCTCCTATTTTAGACAAGAGCTGTTTTTCCAGTTCCTCAAACGGAACTTCCTGCTTATCCAAATAATAACGCTTCTCTTCTGTTACAGAAAGACTCACCAACTGTTTATTCGTTTTCTCATTATTCTTCGATTTTGGCAACGTCATTTTAATCACATTCGGATTCGCTAAAGTTGAAATAATCAAAAAGAACAATAACAGGAAAAACATAATGTCGCTCAACGAACTCGTAGCGACTTCGGCTTGAAATCGTTTATTTCTTCGTATTGGCATTTGGTCTCTGAATTATGTTAACAAACTCTAACACGTGACGCTGCATATTCAACGAATAGTTATCAATCATACTATTGTACAAATGGTAGGCCGAATAAGCCACAATACCTACAATCAAACCGGCACCACTACTAATCATTTTTTCGTATAAACCTCCGGAAATATTACCAATACTGATATTTTCAGTTACCGAAATACTGTAGAAAATTTTAATTACCCCGGAAATAGTCCCAATAAACCCTAAAGTAGGCGCTATACCTGCAATAAGTCCAAGTGTCGCCAGTTTCTTTTCCATTTCACCAATTTCGATATTAGCAACTTTTTCCATATTTGATTCTATTTCAGCAATCGGACGGCCAATAGTCTGAATTCCTTCCTTTATCACATTGGCAGATGCCGCTCCATCTCTTTCAGCTGCAGTGATTGCCAGATCAATACTTCCATTATTCAAATGAGTACGGATATCTTTCAACAGATGAGGGTCATGTTTCGTTGCTTTTTTGATATACAAAAAACGCTCAATAATTACATAAATAGTATAAAACAATAAAGCCGCGATAGGTATAAGAAAAAAACCACCTTTAAAAATAAATTCCAACACTGAAATTTCCGTATTGGGAGCTATATTTTCAACAACAGCTCCAGCAGCCTTTGCAACAGTATCATTTTGGGCCTGCAATAAAAATCCAATCATAAATTATTCTTTATTTATTTTAAATTTTATCTCAATTTTGCACTAAAGATAAAACTATACCTTATTAAACTAAAATTTTTGATTTTTATTTTAGACCTATAAGTTAAAGTTAATCTGTTTCTGTTTAACATTTATCGAGAACCATGCCAAAAAACACTGCATATCAAGAAACGATCAATTGGATGTTTGCTCAATTACCTATGTACCAGCAGCAAGGTGCCAGCGCCTATAAAAAAGATTTGACCAATACAATTTTGTTAGCCAATCATCTGGGTAATCCTGAAAAACAAATAAAAACCATACATATTGCAGGCACTAACGGAAAAGGATCAACATCTTCCATGATTGCTTCAATTTTACAGGAAGCAGGCTATAAAGTTGGATTATATACTTCACCACATTTAAAAGATTACAGAGAAAGAATCAAAATAAACGACGAAATGATTTCCGAGGATTTTGTTGTAGGTTTTATAGAAAACAACAAATCATTTTTTGAGCAGAATCATTTGAGTTTTTTCGAAATGACTGTGGGGTTAGCCTTTGATTATTTCTCCAAAGAAAAAGTGGATGCCGCTGTGATTGAAACAGGTTTAGGCGGCCGGTTGGATTCAACAAACATCATCACTCCTTTGGTATCTGTTATAACAAATATTGGTTTCGACCATACTCAGTTTTTAGGAAACACTATCGAATTAATAGCTACAGAAAAAGCCGGAATAATAAAAAAGAATATTCCTGTGGTTATAGGCGAATATTTGCCGGAAACAAAAAAAGTTTTTCTTGACAAAGCCAAAGAAACTGATTCGGAAATCTTTTTTGCTTCCGATGTAATAAAAGAAGATTATCCCTGCGGTCTATTGGGCGATTATCAGTTTCACAATAAAAAAACAGCAGTCCAAACGATTAAAATCCTGAATAAACATTTTACAATAACCGAGGAGCATCTAAAAAAAGGACTTCTTAATGTAGTTGAAAATACCGGCTTATTAGGACGCTGGCAGCAAATTAATTCGAATCCGAAAGCAATTTGCGATACAGCACACAACAGCCATGGTCTTAAAATTGTTTTAAACCAAATCCAAAAAGAGCCATTTGAAAATCTGTTTTTTGTTTTAGGAGTCGTAAATGATAAAGATTTAGACGACATTTTACCTCTTTTCCCAAAAGATGCCTATTATTTTTTCTGCAAACCCGATGTTCCGCGTGGTTTGGATGCAAAAATCTTACAGGAAAAAGCGAACAATCACGGATTAACAAACAACAAAGTATCAAACTCTGTTTCAGAAGCTTACAAGGAGGCATTAGCAAAATCAAGCGAAAAAGACTTCATTTACATAGGTGGCAGCACCTTTGTTGTTGCAGAAATTGTGTAATTTTTTTCATTTTTTGTTTGCAGATATAAAAAACTGTCCTATATTTGCACCCACAATAACGGAAGATATGCTTCCAATGTTATTGGGCGATTAGCTCAGCTGGTTCAGAGCACCTCGTTTACACCGAGGGGGTCGGGGGTTCGAACCCCTCATCGCCCACAAAAAAAAATATACTGATAAAAAGAATTATCGGGCGATTAGCTCAGCTGGTTCAGAGCACCTCGTTTACACCGAGGGGGTCGGGGGTTCGAACCCCTCATCGCCCACAAAAAAAAATATACTGATAAAAAGAATTATCGGGCGATTAGCTCAGCTGGTTCAGAGCACCTCGTTTACACCGAGGGGGTCGGGGGTTCGAACCCCTCATCGCCCACAAAAAAAGCACTCAAATGAGTGCTTTTTTTATTTATATCAATCTTCAGAATATAACACTTTTTAAGAAATCTATAAAAATAGAGTCCGGCATTTGTTTGCCATGCTCTATTTTACTTAATAATTAATTTATCATCATCTATATAAGTCTTATTTCCATTTTTATTGATATAGTACTTACCTCCTCTGGGGCCTTGAAAAACTTTTTTATCATTATACTTCCCAATCACTTTATCTTTAGTATTCAAATCTGCTTTTTCTGCAGTTTCTCTTTCTTTTTTAACAACTTTAGGCTTAGCAGCAGTCTTTATTTTATCTGATTCATTTTTTACTTTGGCATCTGCTTTATTGACTGCTGCTTTGGTTTTACCTGATGCCGACTTTTCTTTTCCTTTTGCTGAAGCATTATTCGCTTTATCATCAGCATCTTTTCCAGCCTTTTTTGCTGCAGATCCAGCTTTATCAGCTTCGTCTTTCACCTTGGCATCGGCCTTATTTGCTTCAGTCTTATTCTTTTTGACTGCAGATCCAGCTTTATCGGCCTCATCTTTCACTTTGGCATCAGCCTTTTTAGCAGTGGTCTTTGCTTTTTCAGTTTTAGCTTTGGTTTTCTCAATTGTTTTGGTTTCTGTTTCCTGAGCAAGAATAGAATTAGAAAGAACAAAAACAAAACATAATAAAAATAACTTCCTCATAATGTTAATGTTAAATTGTTAATACTTAAAAATACTACTTTTTTTACAAAAACCGTTCCGAAAATCAAAAATAAGCTCTTAACTGAATATTGCCTGTATGGACAGCTTTAGAAGTTTCACTCTTTCTTCCCTGATAATTAAGATTTATGTCCAGATACTGTGTAAGGTTTTTTTGCAGCAATAAACGCCAAAGACCATTTTTCCCTTTCTGAAGCCCTTCCATCATTTGGAATCCGACAGGAGAAAACGGATCACCTGAAAAATTATTATTCACAAACGCTGCTTCGCCATTCATGGTAAATTGCTTGCCGGCAACCCAGTTGAAAGAAGTACCAAATTTATTTTGTCCCAGCTTTTCAAAATTCCCTATAGTATTTTCTTTAGCCTGAAATTCATAAAAAACGTCCCAGCTTGCATTCTTTGAAAACAAATACCCTATTTTACCCTCGCTCTGGTTTCCTTTCAAATCAAAATTTCTGGCCGCATAATTAAAAGAACTTGTTTTACTGTTAAAAATGGATGTTGATACCGTGAACAACCATGTTTTCTTTAACAAATGAACATAAAGGAGTTGGTGATTGCTGTTTTTATTCACAAGGGCATCTGAAACCAAATAGCTTTTCAAACGATTTGAAACAAAAGTGTATGTAACCGAATGTTTTTGTTTTCCTCTGTTATAAAACAAACTGTTTTTAAAACTTGAAGTAAGACCAAGTAAATTTTCCTCGTTAGCAGCAAATGGATTCAGGTCAAAATTACTGCCGCTTCTTTTTATTTTTCTATCAATTAAATACGATGTTTGATTATAAAAATGAGAAAGCACTTTTTTAAACCCTTTTCCGTTTAACCAGATCAACGGATTAAGAATTACTGATTGGGAAAACTTATTTTGATGGGTTTTTACAAAAACCTGATTCGGCAAAAAGACCTTTATATATTTAGCCTGATCAGGAAAAGGTGCAATTTCAAATTCCTGAAGTTCCTGAATACCATTATTGTTGTAATCGTTCCAGGCATACACTCCTCTGCCTGACTCTACTTCGAGAAAACTGAATTCCTGCTGCGCAATGGAACCCGAATTTGTCTCATAAGCAGATGTAATTTGAACAAACTGCTTAAAAAAACGGTCATTGTATAAAACTCTTGAATTTAGCGAAGGTTCATTCCCACGGCTGTCTTCGTATTTCAGATTTCTGTAATTAATGAAAACCGACAAGTCACTTTTCACCGTCTGTATCAGTTTTGATTTAAAAAAATAAGACTGTGACCTGTTGACTCTTTTTAATTCTCCGTCCTGCAGACTATCGTTTACGCGCTGGAGCATTCCTATTTCCACAAAAACCTTTGTTGAATCTCCCCGACCAACAAAAGCTCCCCATTCATTAAAACGCTGACTTAACCCTGACAATTCATTGGATGATTTTATTCTTTCCTGATTATCTTCGGTTCTAAAACTGCCTCCAACCCAATTTTTCTTAAAATTATATTTTACACCGGCGTTATTTCTTAAAAACTTGGAATCTGCAACAGTGCTGTTACTTTTCATATAACTGCCTTCATTAGTAAATGACCAATTGCCGAATTTATAAAACCCGTAAACTCCATGTTTATTACCGGAAAAACTTTCTGAAAAATTCAGATTCTCATATTGGTAACGCCAATTCGATTTTTGAGGCAATTCAAATTGCAAACCGGTTACAGTTAAACTTTGATTACCTGATGGACTCTGCAGATTCCAGTCACGGTCAAATTCAATATTAAACAGTCTTTCCACCGTTTTATAATTCTTTTGTATTAACTGTACATTTCCAAACGCCGATACCTTCCACTTTTTTGACAACAGCAGTTGATTGAAATTTAATTTACCGGCAATCCCTTTATTGTCATTATCATCAATCCCGGAAAATAAATTTTTATCATTACTGCTTATTCCTATTTCAAAATCCAGAGCGGTTTTTTCATTGGGACTGTATTTTCCAAGCAATGTTGCTATCTGCAGTTTAGTTGGAGCCACCAATTTCACAATGGGCTCATAATCTCCCTGAGGCACACCGTCAACCGGAGCTGTATATTCATAAATCCTTCCATTGCCCACAACAGACAGAATTCTGTAATTCCCCAGATTTTTACCAACCAGAGTAAACTTCACATTATACAAAACATCCGTTTCGTTTGTGGAATGCTCAAAAATCTCAACTCCACTGACAATTGTTTTCCTATACTGAATTTTGTTTATATCATACGCCTCCTCAACTGCTGACTGACTCGTCATTAATGAAGGGTTATCCCCTGCGTTTACAAGAATCTGCGCCTGGTCTGCTGAAAGATTTTGCTGCAACGGCTGATTTTTTATATCATTTTCAGAATAGACAAAACCACCTAAACTCCATTTTTCATTTTCGTGATGTGCGCCTCCATAAGCTACAAACCGCGTATAACTTCGTTCAGAATACTGGTATTCGATTGTAATACGCATTTCGGAAGTTATGGGAAAGAGCGAAGTAAAAGTCACTTCCCCGGCATTATAATCAATAACATATTGATTGTTCTCTCCACGGGTCAACTGTATTCCGTTAACATAAACCCGTTCAGAACCTGAAATAACCAAAACATACAACTCCCCGTTAGGACCACGGAGCTTATACGGCCCTTGATTTCCTTCCTGCCCTACAAAAGTACTTTTTGCATATTGCCCCCTTACGATGGCTCCTGAAGCAAAAACATCTGTTTTATTTTCGGGTTTGCCAAACTGAAATTGTGTGGATAACCCCTGTACTTTTTTATTAAAATTCAAAAACCGGGATCTTCGGTTCTCCAGAAACAAATCACCGCCGCGAACATTCCATTTATCTGAAAACAATTCAATGAAAATCTGATCGAATTCATCCAGTTTTTGTGAGTAGCCTCCTGACTGCAAAGGAATATTCGCATCCTGCAATGAGGCACGGATACTAACTTTATCAGATAATTTACCTGTTATCTGCAAATCTAAATTTGAATTTACTGCTGCATTTTGATTATTACCAATAGTCACACCCCGTGTTATACTCCCCGAAGTATTTAATCCGTCAAAAGGTTTAAATTTTGAAAAATTTTCTGTAGATGACTTATATAATGTCCCTGTAGACGAAGATGCGACCACTCTGTTTTTATCATAAATAGAATATTCTTTTGTCAAAAAATCAGGGAATTTCAGATATCTGATAATGATTGTGTCACTTTTAGGAAAACCTTCCTTAAGATATAATGTGCTTTTTGCAAAATCGATTTGATACAAAGTAGAATCAACAGCAGTATTTTGTTTGTCTAAAACTTTAAAAAAAGCCGAGTTAATACTTACACTGTCAATTTTAATTGAATCCCTGTCAGCAATAATTTTTTTTAATTGGTACGGAGTTTCCTGTGCTAATGAAATTAGCGGCAAAAAGAATAAAATTAAGAAAAGATTAAATTGCCTTTGCAACATAAATTATAAACTCCAAAAGCTCAAAGATATTGCAAATATGGTTAATACACTAAAAGCTATCTGACTGCTGAAATTAAATGTATTTTATCATTTTTTTTTTTCAACGGAAACCAGAATAGAACAGGTACCTTTATCACAACAATTACTGCTCACAATTTTTTTTGAAGTCTGAATGCTGCTGTCACCTGCATAAAGAGTATTCATTGACCATGAAATGACATAATTTACAATTTCTTTGTCAGGCAGTTGTTTAAATTCATGAAAAGTAAAATTGCTTAAAAGTATCGGGCTGGGCTGCGTCTTTACATTTTTTACGGCTTCTTCTTCCACAGACTGGACAACCACAAGAGTATTGCCGGGCAATTCCTTCCATTCCTGAAGATTCACCTCATCAACTTCCCAAGATTTATTTTGGTTTACAATGATATAAGAAATCTGTCTCCCCAAAGGAAAAACAATCAAATGCAGATTTTTACCCGCTGTTTTTACCGAAACATCCCCTTCCGCTTTTTTTTCAAAGACCCTGATACGCTTTTCCTGCGCATTTGTAAGCTGAAAAATAAGCAACAAAAAAAACACGAATTTTATTTTCAAAAAACTCCCCATATTTACTGAAAACAAAACAGTTAAACATTAAATATAAAGAAATTATACTGAAAAAATAGAATTCGTGTCTGCTTTACTATTATTTTGTAAGAATTTACTCCTTAGTCACTACCTGCAGAGTTTCCCTGCTCATTTGACGAAGCAGTACATTTTTATCTTTTTCAACCATTTTCATCGCTTTTTCATCAAAATGACGTACCGTATAAAGCGAAACATTTTCATTATAGGTCACTTTAAACTTTTTAGAAAGTACTTTCACCAGTTCATTGAAATGATTGTATTTATCTTCCACACAAACCGAAAAACTGATCGCTGAATTTTGAATCAGGCTGACCTTGATTTTGTACTTATGAAGCAAACCAAATATTTCGCTGATATTTTCTTCCATGATAAAAGAAAAATCAATCGAAGAGAGCGACAACAGCAATTGCCCTTTTTTTACAATAAAACAAGGCAGTTTCGGTTCTAAATCTTCACCTTTTGAAACACTTGTCCCAGGCAGCAACGGATTTACGAATGATTTTACATACAATGGAATTTCTTTACGCTGTAAAGGTTGCAACGTTTTTGGGTGAATTACACTTGCTCCATAAAACGCCAACTCTATAGCCTCACGGTAGGATATTTGATTTAAAAGCGTTGCATTTTCAAAATAACGCGGGTCAGCATTCATAACACCTGGTACATCTTTCCATATAGTCACGCTTTCAGCATTTAGACAATAGGCAAAAATTGCGGCTGTATAATCAGATCCTTCACGGCCCAAAGTAGTGGTAAATCCATTCTCATCAGAACCTAAAAATCCTTGCGTTACAAAGAGCTGTTTCTTTTTAGCGATTTTAGAAATGGCTTTTTGTGTTATTTCCCAATCAACATTGGCGTCGCGGTAATTATTGTCCGTTTTAATATAATTACGCACATCAATCCATTGTGACTGAATACCTTTATAATTCATATAGTGAGAAACAATCGTTGTAGAAATAATTTCACCGTAACTCACAATTTGGTCATAAACAAAATTATAATTAGGCGATTTATTGCTTCTGACAAAATACTCAAAATCAGCAAAATGCTCATTCACATCATAAAAAACCTCATGACTTTCATCTTCAAATAAATCCAACAGTATCTGATTGTGGTATTTTTTAACTTCCTGGATAGATGCACTCAACTTAGGCGACTTTTCAAAATAATGCTTGATTACTTCTTCCAGAGCATTTGTGGTTTTTCCCATTGCAGAAACCACAAGCAATACTTCTTCATAACCTACTTTTTGCAATACGTCAAAAACATTTCTAACGCCTGCAGCATCTTTTACTGATGCACCGCCAAATTTGAAAATTTTCATTTTATTACTACCTTTTTGTCATTTGAGACAGTTAGAGGAATTATTGTAAAATTCTTCTACTGCTCTTTGAGTGACTAGATTATATATATTAATTTTTTAAAAACTCTTCAATTCCTTTTTCGTCCATGTGAACGACGCGCCAATCCGACAAAACTCTTGCACCGGATTTTTCGTAAAAATTAACCGCAGGAGTGTTCCAGTCCAAAACATTCCATTCAATGCGGCGGACATTGTCTTTTTCTCCCTGACTGATTATTTCTTTATACAAAGCAAAGCCCGCTCCTGTTCCACGCATGGATTCGGTTACTATTAAATCCTCCAGATGAATGGTTTTTCCCTTCCAGGTAGAATAACGATAATAGTACAAAGCCATCCCAATAATTTTTCCTTCAATTTCTGCAACAAAAGTGTAAAAAAGAGGGTTTTCACCAAAACCATCACGAACTAAATCATCAACAGTTACTACAACTGCTTCAGGTTCCTTTTCATAAACAGCCAATTCTTTAATCAGCTCAAGAACGGCTCCCATATCTGCAGGAGTACCTTTACGGATAATCATAATTATTTTTTCTTTTTTGTAGTTGTTTTCTTTTTTACCGCTTTCACATATGGCTTATACAACCCTTCCGCAACAGCTCTTTCTTTAGCCTTTAAAGCACGGTCTTTAGGATCCGGATGCGAGCTCATCATTTTTGTAATAAAGTTTGACTCTCCTCCTTCGTTCAATTTGGCTAAAATTGTAAAAGCCGATTCCACAGCATTCACGTTATATTTATTGCGTTTCATGAATTCATACGAATACAAATCCGCATCACTTTCCTGCTGACGGCTGTGAGCACTTGACACTAATGCATTTCCTATTTTTCCCAATTGGCTGTCTGTCACTTTAGCCACTTTATCAGATTGTGACCCAACAGCATCTACTATTGCCTCATTTCTATAAGCCGCTTTTATGGCATCGCGTGAATCATGGTTAGCCACATGACCTATTTCATGACCTATTACAGCCAATAGCTCATTATCATCCATAATATCCATCAGACCACTAAAAACCCTTACGCTTCCATCGGCAGTTGCAAAAGCATTCACCTCTTTTGTTTTATAAACCTTATAATTAAGTACTAGTCCGTTTTCATTTTTATGTTTACCAAAAAGCTTATTCAATCTTATAGTATACGGATCTTTAGGACCGGCAACTACGTTTTCCTTATCCATTTTGGCTACAGCCTCTTTTGATAAAGTAGCGGCATCCTCATCGCTGAAGGTAAAACTGGCCACCCCTTTCTGCAAAGCCCCGACAGCTTTTTCACCTAAGTTAATCTGAGCATTTAAAGAACATGCCCCTAACAAAAAAACAGAACAAACCAACTTTTTAATTTCCATGATTATATTTTTTATGTTCAACAAAGATAAAATAACTTCAAGTGATAAAAACAACCTGTTTATAAGTTTTTTGTTAATTAATACCACATTTTCAGAACGCACAAAATAGAAATCAAGTATATCTTTTTTTGAAAATAAATTAGGATATTTGTGCCACTAACTACATCGATTTCGACAATGGAAGAACGCAACAAAACCCTTGGGGAATTTATTATTGAAAAACAAAGTGACTTTCAATATTCTTCAGGTGAATTATCAAGAATCATCAACTCAATTCGTTTAGCAGCAAAAGTTGTAAACTATAAAGTTAATAAAGCTGGACTAGTAGACATAGTAGGTGCGGCAGGAGACCAAAACATACAAGGCGAAGACCAGCAAAAATTAGACGTTTATGCCAACGAAGTTTTTATCCAGACATTAATAAACCGCGAAATTGTATGTGGTATTGCAAGTGAGGAAAACGACGACTTTATTACTGTTGCCGGTTCTGACAACAGCCACAACAACAAATATGTGGTTTTAATGGATCCTCTTGACGGTTCTTCAAACATAGACGTTAACGTTTCTGTAGGTACAATTTTCTCTGTTTTCAGAAGAATCACACCTGTGGGCACACCTGTACAATTAGAAGACTTTTTACAACCGGGTGTTAATCAGGTTGCAGCAGGATATGTAATTTACGGCACATCAACCATGTTGGTTTATACTACTGGACACGGGGTAAACGGATTTACTTTAAACCCAGCTATAGGAACTTTCTATTTATCGCACCCTAATATGCAGTTCCCGAAAGACGGGAAAATCTATTCGATAAACGAAGGAAACTACATTCATTTCCCGCAAGGCGTAAAAGATTATTTAAAATACTGCCAGAAAGAAGAAGGCGACCGTCCTTATACTTCACGTTATATAGGCAGCTTGGTTTCTGATTTCCATAGAAACATGATTAAAGGCGGTATTTATTTATACCCTACAAGCTCAAAAGCTCCAAAAGGAAAATTACGTTTATTATACGAATGCAATCCTATGGCATTTATAGCTGAACAAGCAGGTGGGAAAGCATCTAACGGATACAGTAGAATTATGGAAATCCAACCTAGTGAATTACACGAACGGGTTCCTTTCTTTTGCGGAAGCCAAAACATGGTGGAAAAAGCCGAAGAATTCATGGAAACGAACAAATAAAAAGAAGGAGCTCAAAATTGAGCTCCTTTTATTTTTAATCAATTTCATAAAATTATTTCATAAAAAAAGCCCTGATTTCTCAGAGCTTTTTTGTTGGTCCACTAGGACTCGAACCTAGAAAGACGGCACCAAAAACCGTAGTGTTACCATTACACCATGGACCATTAAACCTGCATTTTATCTTTAGCGTTTCCGTTAATTCCTTAATGCGAGTGCAAATTTACAACGATTTTCTAATTACGCAAACATTTTTTAAAAAAATTTAAAAAATTTTTTTTTAACCTTTTCTTTAGATAAAAAAATAGTTTCTTTGTGTTACAATTACAAACAGTTAACTATTTCTATGTCATTTAACTTCAATAAATGGAATACCATTTTAGGATGGGCTTCTTTTTTTATCGCTTTAATCGTTTATACACTAACTGTAGAACCTACCATGAGTTTTTGGGACTGCGGAGAATATATTGCCACCTCAGCAAAACTTGAAGTCGGCCATCCTCCGGGAGCGCCGCTTTTTCAAATGATGGGTGCATTCTTTTCGATGTTTGCCATTGGAAAAGAAAACATAGCATTAATGGTAAACATGATGTCTGTAGTTTCAAGTGCCTTTACAATTTTATTTTTGTTTTGGTCTTCAACAATTATATTACACAAAATAGTTGCTTCTGTTTCAAAACTAAACCAAAACAACAGCATCGTAATTCTTGGAAGCGCTTTTGTAGGCGCAATGACTTTTACATTCTCAGACAGTTTTTGGTTCAACGCTGTTGAAGCTGAAGTTTACGCTATGGCAACCTTATTCATCGCCTTATTATTATGGTTAGGGTTACGATGGGAGGCTGACATGGATAAACCTAAAGGAAATAAGTGGCTACTACTGATTGCTTTAGTTGTAGGTTTATCTTTCGGTGTTCACTTTATGGCATTGTTAACTATACCTTCAATTGGATTTTTATATTATTTCAAGCATTACAAAAATGTAACTATAAAAGGCTTTCTCATTGCTAATATAGTAGTGATATCAGTATTACTTTTCATTTTCAAATTGCTTTTACCTTGGACAATGACTTTCTTTGGTGCTACCGAAGTGTTTATGGTAAACAACTTAGGACTACCTTTTAACTCAGGAACTATTATTGTAACCATCCTATTAATTGCATTTTTCTATTTTGGTTTAAAATATACACGTCAGCACGGTAAAGTATTCTACAACACCATTTTATTATGCATTCTATTCATCTTAATTGGTTTCTCAACATGGATTATGCTACCGATCCGTGCAAATGCTGACACACCTATTAACGAAAACAAACCTTCTGACGCGAGAGAGCTTTTAGCCTATTACAATCGTGAGCAGTATGGAGAACAAAAGCTATTTTATGGACCTCAGTTTTCTGACACATATTCTGGCTTAGATGAAGACAATCCTTATTTAGATGAAAAACCTAATTACGAACGGGATTATAAGACTGGAAAATATGTGATTGTAAACAATTACAAAAACGCAGTTCAAAATACTGATGACAATCAGAAAGCGATTTTACCACGTATGTGGAGCAACGAACACAATGTAAATTACATGAAATTCTCTTCGCCATTAGAATTTTCTGTTAAGGAAGAATATAATGAAGAGCATGAGTTACTACAAATTGTTTCAGAATTCAGAGCCGCTTTCAAAGCGGGCAAATTGGATTTAGAAGATTATGATAAATTCTTAAAATCGTATGGTGAATATTTAAATGTTGAAAAACCTACCACTTTTGACAATTTGCGTTTCATGGTGGAATACCAGTTTGGGTACATGTATTGGAGATATTTAATGTGGAATTTTGTTGGACGTCAAAATGACAATCAAGGTGAATACAACTTAAAAGACGGAAACTGGTTAAGCGGTATTTCATTCATAGACAATATCAGATTAAGCAAACAGGAAAACCTGCCTGCTGACTGGCAAAACAACAAAGGAAGAAACACTTATTTCTTCTTGCCTTTCATACTAGGATTAATAGGTATCTTTTTTCATGCCAAAAAGGATTTAAAAAGTTTTTATGTTTTACTTTCTCTATTCCTTTTCACTGGCTTAGCACTAAAAGTATATCTTAACGAAAGACCATTTGAAGTTCGTGAACGCGACTATGCTCTTGTAGGTTCATTTTATGTATTTGCAATCTGGGTTGGGTTTGGAGTTTATGCCATTTTCGATTTCATCAAAGCTTATATTCAGCCAAAAATTGCTGTACCAGCTACAATAGGCGCATGCTTACTTGCCTCCCCTGTATTAATGGCTTCTCAAAACTGGGATGACCATGACCGCTCAGGAAAATCCACTGCTGTAACTGACGCAAAAGCGTACTTGGATTCCTGCGATAAAAATGCTATCCTGTTTACAATTGGTGATAACGATACCTTCCCATTGTGGTATGTCCAGGAAATTGAAGGATACAGAACCGATGTCCGGATTGTAAACACAAGTTTATTGATGACCGACTGGTATATTGATTCCATGAAGAAAAAAGCGTACGAATCAGATGCTGTTCCTTTATCATTTAACCATAATGATTATGTTGACGGGAAACGTGACTATTTAATCCACGACCAAAGAACTGAAGACCGCTTGGATATTAATGAATTTATGAATTTCGCACATAGCGAAGATCCTAGAACATTAATCGAATTAAGAAACGGACAAAAAATACAGTTTTACCCAACCAACAAGGTTAGAATTCCGGTTGACAAGAAAGCTGTAATCACAAACAAAATTGTTAATCCACAACAAAATGATTCTATTGTTCCTTATATCGACATAGACATCAAAGGTGATGCATTATACAAAAACCGTCTGATGATGCTTGACATTGTTAGAATGAACAACTGGAAACGTCCGATTTATTTCTCTCCGGGTGCCTTTGGAGATGATGATTATATCTGGATGAAAGAATACTTACAATTAGACGGAATGGTATACAAATTAGTTCCAATAAAAACACCTTTGGCAAAAGATGCGTACGGTTTTGAAATGGGAAGACTTGATACCGATAAAATGTACAGTATCATCAGTAACTTGAAATGGGGCAACGGAGACAGTCCGGATATCTATCACGACCCACAGACACGCAGAAACTGTATTTCATACCGTACAAACATGGCCCGTTTGATGACCAATTTAATCAACGAGGGCAAAAACGACAAAGCCAAAAAAATAATTGAATTGGCTTTAACCAAAATGCCTATGGAATATTACGGCTTCTACAGCCTGATAGATCCTTTTGCAGAAGGTTATTACAAAATGGGAGAAATTGAAAAAGCACGTAAGGTATTAAAACCTCTGATTGGCAAATATCAGGATGAATTGCGTTATTTCAGTGAATTACCGCCATCAGAACAACGTCAGTATTTTGCCAGCGATATTTACACCAACTTAGTGCGTTACAAAAACATCTTGGAAATTAGCAGAACATATAAAGACACTCAATTCCACAATCAGGAAAAAGATGCTTTTAACAGCATCAACAAACGTTTTGAGTTCTTCGATGTAGACATGGAATAAAATATATTTTAGATATTAGATTAACGATTTTAGAAGATTAAATTCATTTTCTAAAATCGTTATTTTTTTATAACTTCAGAAATCTAAAATTAAACATCAGAAATCTAAAATCCTTATGTTCTATTGGGTCAAAACAAATAGATTTATCAAATGGTTATATCGTGACCAAATTTGGTCTATTCCCAACAAAGAGAATAAAATTTACCTCACTTTTGATGATGGTCCAACACCCGAAATTACTCCTTGGGTTTTAGATATTTTAAAAGAAAACAATATCAAAGTCACTTTTTTCTGTATTGGAAAAAACATTGACCAAAATCCTGAGATTTTCAAAAGAATAATTAAGGAAGGCCACGCAATAGGAAATCACACCTACAATCACGTTAACGGCTGGAAAAAAAACACAAAAGAATATTTGGAGGATGTTGCCTTTTGCGAAAAAAAAATTCACGAAAATTCCGGAAATCTAAAATCGGAAAACGGAAATCAGGAATCTAAAATCTTTAGACCGCCTTACGGCAAGATAACATCCTCTCAATCGAGATCTTTACGGAAATTGGGATATAAAATAATCATGTGGGACATTTTAACAGCTGATTTTGATGAAGAAATCTCTCAGGAAAAATGTTTAAAAAATGCTGTTGAAAAAATAGAAAGTGGCAGTATTATTGTTTTTCACGATAGTGTAAAAGCACACAAAAAACTATCGTATGTATTACCAAAAGCAATACAATACTATAAAGAAAAAGGATATAAGTTTGAAATTTTAACCTAAAGCTGCTCCTGCACTAAAGTGATAATGGTATTAGCATCAAGTTCACCTGACTGACGCCATTTCATTTGACCGTCTTTATAAATCATTAATGTAGGTAATCCTTTTATACGAAGTGCTTCGGCTAATTCCTGGTTTTTATCCACATCAATTTTTATCACTCTTGCTTTATCTCCCAATGCTGCCGCAACATCTTTAATTACAGGATGCATAGACTGGGAAGATTCGTTCCAATCAGTATAGAAGTCAAGTAAAACTGGGACTTGGGCATTAATAAGTTCTCCAAATTTTGACATAAGTGACTAAATTAGTTATAGTTTGCAATACAAATATACTGTTTTTAACGAATTACGCTATTTTTTCACCTTTTTTTAACCTAATAACGGTTATTTCAGGCATGATTCCTACCCTGCCCGGATAAGCATGAAACCCAAAACCACGGTTTACATATACATATCTGCCTAAATACTCATAACATCCGGCCCATTGCTTGTACATATACTGCGCCAGACTCCATTTGAAAAAGCCCGGGATTTCAATCCCAAACTGCATTCCGTGTGTATGTCCGCTTAATGTTAAATGGAAATTCTTATAATGATGTTTCACAATTTCTTCCCAATGACTTGGATCATGACTCATCAGGATTTTAAAATCTTTTTCTTCCAATCCTTCCGAAGCTTTATTGATATCACCATTAGACCCAAAATGCTTGCCCCAGTTCTCAACACCTACCAAAGCAATTTCCTGATTGTCTTTTTTAATCTTGATATGTTCATTCATTAAAAGTTTAAAATCTATCTGACGATGCAAATCCTTAATGTCCTCAAAGTTTTTTGCCTTAGCTTCTTCTGAATCCCAATCCAGATAAGCACCATAATCATGATTACCTAAAACAGAAAATTTCCCAAAAACAGGTTTTGTCAAACGATTGAAAGTAGCTATCCACGGATGCATTTCTTCAGCTTTTGCATTAACAATATCACCAGTAAACAATAAAACATCCGAAGCCTGTTCATTAATCAGATCAACAGCATAATTAATTTTTTCAGCGTTATCAAAACTACCTGAATGTATATCGGAAATGTGCGTTATAGTAAATCCGTCAAAAGCATCCGGCAGATCAGGAAAAAACAAATCCTGCTTAAAGACTTTATAATTATACTTCCCTTTTGTCACACCATAAATAAGCGACAAAAAGGGAACTGCTGCAAGCCCTAAAGCAATTTGACTGATAAACCTTCTTCTTTGCGGTAGAAATTCTTCCCTTCCGCTGTCATATTCGATAAAATAATTGGTCACACCCGAAAGAAAACGAACCACATCTTCCCCTAACATAACTGTGGCCAAAACAATTTTAGGCAAATAAATCGTCAGCAGCAGTCCAAGAGCAAACAAACTCTGCTTTGTCTGCCCCACTTTCCTGTCAAAATTGAAAATAGTGTAAAAAATATACACATACACTATCAAGCTCACAAGGGCATACAGCCACAAAATCCATTTAGACCTTAACAAAGTCCTAAATGCCTGAAGCGCATATATTTCAACTAATAATAAAATCGCGGCAATTATGATAAAACGAAACAACATCTCTAGAAATTTTGAACAAAGTAACGAAGAAAGTCAACACTATGGGATTTTGTTAATCAAATTTTAACGAATGATTTACAACTTCAAATTTGATTGACTATTTTTACAGTTCAAATTTTTGAAGAATGTCACAAAAACGCTTATTTCTGCTTGACGCATACGCTTTAATCTTTAGAGGCTATTATGCTTTTATCAAAAATCCAAGAATTAATTCTAAAGGGATGGATACTTCGGCCATTTTAGGTTTCATGAATTCGCTTATGGATGTAATAAAACGTGAAAAACCGGATCATTTAGCCGTAGCTTTTGACAAAGGAGGAAGTGATTACCGTTTAGAAATGTTCACAGAATATAAGGCAAATCGTGATGAAACACCTGAAGCCATAAAAATTGCTGTTCCCTATATCCAACAAATACTCGAGGCAATGCACATTCCTATCATCGAAAAGGCAGGATTTGAAGCGGATGATTTAATAGGGACTTTATCAAAAAAAGCGGAAAAACAAGGTTATCAGGTCTTTATGGTAACACCTGATAAGGATTTTGGACAATTAGTTTCCGAAAACATTTTCATGTATCGCCCTGCCCGTTTAGGCAATGACATTGAAATCTGGGGTGTAGAAGAAGTAAAACAAAAATTTGAAATTCAAGACCCGTTACAAGTAATTGATTTTCTGGCGATGATGGGTGATGCGGTAGACAATATTCCAGGATTGCCGGGCGTGGGAGAAAAAACAGCAAAGAAATTTTTAGCTGAATATGGTTCAATTGAAAATTTATTAGACAACACACATCAATTAAAAGGCGCGATCAAAGAAAAAATCGAAGCCAATAAAGACAAAGGACTGCTTTCTAAAAAACTGGCAACTATCCTATTGGATTGTCCGGTAGAATTTGACGAAGAAACTTTTGAACTTTCTAAACCCGATGTTGAAAAAACAGATGCTTTATTTCAGGAATTGGAATTCCGTCAGCTGAAAACACAATTTGACAAGTTTTTCGGCACTGGTAAAGACTATGACGAAATCGTCACCAATGGAACTGAAAATGTTCAGTCTAAAAAATCCCCGACTAAAAAAACCGCAGAAAACCAAATGGATTTATTTGGTTTTGTTGATGAAGACAGTGATGAACCAAAATCACATTCGTATTATGCGACTTTGGAAAACACCTCGCATTTTTACCAGATTGTGCAGGGTAATTTACCAACCAATCTGTTGATTCAAAATCTGATGCAGCAGACTTCGGTGTGTTTTGATACCGAAACGACCGGAATTGACGCTATCAATGCCGAACTCGTTGGATTAGCTCTCTCATGGGAAAAAGGAAAAGGTTTTTATGTTCCGTTTCCAGAAAATCAGGAAGAAGCACAGGAATTAATCAATAAATTCAAACCGTTTTTCGAGAATGAAAACATCGAGAAAATAGGTCAGAATATGAAATACGATTTAAAAGTATTGGCTAATTACGGAGTAGAAATTAAAGGAAACTTTTTTGACACGATGATTGCGCATTACTTAATCAACCCTGACATGCGCCATAACATGGATGTATTGTCTGAAACCTATTTAAAATATTCTCCAAAATCTATCGAAACCCTAATTGGCAAAAAAGGCAAAAACCAATTATCGATGAGAGACGTAGCACTGGAAGACATTAAAGAATATGCCACAGAAGATGCCGATGTAACTTACCAGTTAAAAGAACATTTCCAGCCAATTTTAGAACGTGTGGGGACTAAAAAATTGTTTGATGAAATTGAAGTTCCGTTAATACAGGTTCTTGCCGATATGGAGCGTGAAGGAATAAACCTTGATAAAGATTTTCTGAAATCAATGTCGGTTGAGATGCAGAAAGAGATTGAAACTTTCGAAAATAAAATTTACGAAGAAGCAGACGAAAAATTCAATTTGGCCTCACCAAAACAATTGGGCGATATTTTATTCGATAAATTAAAAATTGGCGGTGCCAAACAAAAGAAAACCAAAACCGGCCAATATGCCACCGGCGAAGAAGTTTTGAGTTATTTAGCCAACGAACACCAAATTGTAAAAGACATATTGGAATGGCGCCAGTTGGTAAAACTGAAAAGCACCTATGTTGATGCCCTTCCGGAACAGGTGGATAAAAAAACCAATCGGGTACATACCGATTATATGCAAACGGTGGCTGCAACCGGGCGTTTGAGTTCGAACAACCCTAACTTACAGAATATCCCGATCCGCACCGAAAGAGGCCGTCAGATCCGTAAAGCATTTATCGCCCGAGATGAAAATTACACCTTGCTTTCTGCCGATTACTCACAGATTGAATTGCGCATTATTGCGGCTCTTTCCGGAGAAGACAACATGATTAAGGCTTTCCAAAACCATGAGGACATTCACCGCAGTACGGCTGCAAAAGTCTTTAACGTTTCTCTGGAAGAAGTAACCAAAGAACAGCGAAGCAACGCTAAAACGGTTAACTTCGGGATTATCTATGGCGTTTCTGCCTTTGGATTATCAAATCAGACTTCATTATCAAGAAAAGAAAGTGCGGAGCTTATTGATGCTTATTACAAAACCTATCCAAAACTAAAATCATTCATGGCAAATCAGGTAGATTTTGCCCGTGAACATGGTTATGTAGAAACAATTTCGGGTCGTCGCCGTTATTTAAAAGATATTAATTCAGCTAATGCTGTGGTACGAGGTGCTGCCGAGCGAAATGCTGTGAACGCTCCTATTCAGGGAAGTGCTGCTGACATTATCAAAATCGCCATGATTAACATTCATAAACGATTGAAAGAAGATAACTATAAATCGAAAATGCTGCTTCAGGTACATGACGAATTGGTGTTTGATGTACACAACTCTGAATTGGAAAAAATCCAGCCCATGATTAAACATGAAATGGAAAATGCTTTTAAAATGGCGGTTCCGTTAGAAGTCGAAATGGGATTAGGAAAAGATTGGCTGGAAGCGCATTAAGATTTCAAATTGCTGATTTTAGATATTTAATTCATGAAGTTAATTGACGACTTTAAACCTCCCATAAAATCACGAACAACAAAAGAATTGATTGAGATAGCTGCTTCGCCTGAAAAGTGGAACGAAGTAGCTTTTCAATTAGCTCAAGAGGAATTAACACTAAGGGAAGTTGACCCTACTACAATAAAACAAAGAAGGCGTAGTCTTAAACAAAGTGAAAGGAACGAGAGTAACAAAGTCGCCAATGAACCTTTCTGCTTCTTTACTTTAGACCCTTTTGAAGGCTTTATAAATTGGGGCGAAGTTGCTATCTTTTTATTTTCTTGGGAATTAGAAAAAGACGGTTTTACCAGAAAAGCAGGGTTTCAAAAAACATATAGACCATTTCTGATTGTTGTTTTACTACTTACGTTATTTATACTTTTTTTAGGAAAATTATAATTTAGACTTCTTCACAGAATCTCTATACCGCAATTCCGTTTTTATCACAGTCGTTTTGTATTTATTTTTTTCCGATTTTTTCTCAATACGGTCGATTAAAAGTTTAGCTGCTTCGGCACCAATTTGGGGTCCATGCTGGCTGATGGTCGCCAAGCTTGGTGTTAACCGTCGTGACCAAGCACCGTCAGCAAAACCAACCATTTGCAATTCATCAGGGATTTTAATTCCTTTTTTCACCGCCAGTTTCATTGCTAAAGTGGAAGCATGTTCATCTAACGCAAATATTCCATCAAAAGAAACGTTATTAATCAAATGTGTTAGCTTTTCATCAAATTCCGCAACTGTATCAGTCAAAATCACCAACTCATCAGTAACAGTTATATTGTTTTTTTTCAAAGTATCATAATAACCATTTGCACGAAGTTGGGAAACGCTTAAGCTGGCATCACACGTTAACAAAGCAATTCGTTTGCACCCGGTAGTAATTAAATGCTGAATGGCATGCACGGCAGAATCATAATCATCCACAATTACTTTGTCACATTCTACATTATCAGATGTACGATCAAACATTACAATAGGAATTCCATCTCTGATAGCTTCCTTAAAATGTGACATCTCATTTAATATTTGGCTTTCTTCAGCTATAGACAATATAAAACCATCAACTGTACCATTGCTCAACATATGCATGGCCTGTTTTTCTTTTTCCATAGATTCGTTGGAAATATAGGTAATAACATTATAGCCTTTATCATTGGCATACATTTCAATACCACTGAATACCTTGGCAAAAAAAGGGTTCAATATATTCGGCACAATAACTCCAATTGTATTCGTACGTTGCCTTTTCAGGTTTTGCGCCATACTGTTAGGCTTATAACCGCTCATTTTAGCAAACTCCTTTATTTTGGTTCGGGTAGCTTCACTGATTTCTGGGCTGTTTGTAAGTGCTTTAGAAACAGTAGAAACTGAGTATCCCAGTTGAAGAGCAATTTGCTTTAATGTAGATTTAGACTTCATAAGTGATGTACATATATAATATGTAAAATTAAAAATTAAAACCGAAAAGCGGAAAAATGATTTTAGAGTCATTTAATACAATGCCTGCCAAATTCACAATTGCCTGAATAGCAGCAAAAAAAGATTTTTTAAAAAGCTATTTGCTTTATAAATAAATAATTGTAATTTTGCACTCCCTTAATTGGGAATGGAATGTTTAATTAAAAAGTAATTATTGTGAACACATTAAGCTACAAGACAATTTCGGCAAACAAAGCTACTGCAGATAAACAGTGGATTGTTGTTGATGCTGAAGGTCATAACTTAGGTCGTCTTGCTTCTAAAGTTGCGATGCTTTTAAGAGGTAAATACAAACCAAGTTATACACCGCACGTGGACTGTGGAGATAACGTAATTGTTATCAACGCAGAAAAAATCAACCTGACTGGTAACAAATTAGATGACAAAACTTACGTTCGTCACACAGGTTACCCAGGAGGACAAAGATTTTTAACAGCTAAAGTAATGCAGCAAAAAAATCCTGCATTATTAGTAGAAAAAGCTGTAAAAGGAATGTTGCCTAAAAACAAATTAGGAGCTCAATTATTCCGTAATTTGAATGTAAATGTAGGTCCAGAGCACAAACACGCTGCTCAAACACCTAAAACCGTTAATCTAAACGATCTTAAGTAATGGCAGTTATTCACAAAATCGGTAGAAGAAAATGTGCTGTGGCACGTGTTTATGTATCAGAAGGTACAGGAAACATCACTGTAAACAAAAAAGCATTTGCTACTTACTTCCCTACTGCAACTTTACAGTACAAAGTAATGCAACCTCTTGCTATGACTGAAAACGCTTCTAACTATGATGTAAAAATCAATGTTTACGGAGGTGGTGCAACTGGTCAGGCAGAAGCTGTACGTATGGCTATTGCAAGAGCAATGTGCGAAGTAGGAGAAGGAAACAGAGCAATCTTAAAACCTGAAGGATTATTAACTCGTGACCCTCGTATGGTTGAGCGTAAGAAATTCGGTCAGAAGAAAGCTCGTAAGAGATTCCAGTTCTCTAAACGTTAATATTTATTATTATTTATTACAAAAACTAAGTTATTGTTGCTTTTCCGTGCTGAGGCCGGAGATTAGTTTAGCATCTAAATGAAGCCTAAAGCCTAAAGCTTAAAGCTTTTAGCCTAAAGGAACATTGCTAATTCAACAGAACGTAAACTATTACAAAATGGCAAATAAAGTAGAAGTTAAAGAATTACTAGAAGCAGGTGTTCATTTTGGACACATGACTAGAAAATGGGACCCAAACATGGCTCCTTACATCTATATGGAGCGTAATGGTATCCACATTATCAATCTATATAAAACTGCAGCTAAAATTGAAGAAGCTAACGAAGCTTTGAAAAAAATCGCTGCATCTGGTAGAAAAGTACTTTTCGTAGCTACCAAAAAACAAGCTAAAGACATCGTTGCTGAAAAAGCAGCGGCTGCAAACATGCCTTACATCACTGAAAGATGGCCAGGTGGTATGTTAACTAACTTCGTTACTATCCGTAAAGCTGTTAAGAAAATGGCTTCTATCGACAGAATGAAGAAAGACGGTACATTTGATACTCTTTCTAAAAAAGAGAAATTACAAATTGAGCGTCTACGTGCAAAATTAGAGAAGAACTTAGGTTCTATCGCTGATATGTCTAGATTACCAGCTGCATTATTCGTAGTTGATATCAAAGCTGAACACATCGCAGTAAAAGAAGCTCAAAAATTAAACATTCCGGTTTTCGCAATGGTTGATACCAACTCTGACCCACGTCAGGTTGATTATGTAATCCCTGCAAACGATGATGCTTCAAAATCAATTGACAAAGTATTATCATTAGTTACTGCTGCTATCACTGAAGGTTTATCAAACAGAACTTCAGACAAAGAAGCAGAAGCTACTGAAGAAGCAAAAGTTGAAACTCCAACTGCAGCTTCAGAAGAATAAATAAAATAGATTCCAATCTCAATTCCAAGTTCCAAAGAATTGTCAAATTTGATGATTTATTAAAGTTGGAATTTGGAATTTGAAGATTGGAATTTTTTACTTTTAAAAAACTTAAAAATTTAAAACACTATGGCAACAATCACTGCTGCAGACGTAAATAAATTAAGACAATCTACAGGTGCCGGAATGATGGACTGTAAAAAAGCTTTAGTTGAAGCTGAAGGAGATTTCGATAAAGCTATACAAATCCTTAGAGAAAAAGGACAAAAAGTTGCCGCTAACCGTTCTGACCGTGAGTCTTCTGAAGGAGCTGCTGTTTCTTTTATCAATGCAGACAACACTAAAGGAGCTATCATCACTTTAAACTGTGAAACTGACTTCGTAGGTAAGAATGAAGCTTTCGTAGCTTTAGCCAAAGATTTAGTTGAAAGAGCTATTAACTTTTCTTCTTTAGAAGAATTTTTAGCTTCAGATTTCAACGGAATTACTGTTGCTGAAAAATTAATCGAGCAAACAGGAGTTATCGGTGAAAAAATCGAAATCGGTGGTTTTGAAATTTTAGAAGGCGCTTTCGTTGGATCTTATGTTCACGTTAACAAAATTGCTGCTTTAACTGCAATTTCTGCTCCAATTGCTAATGGTGATGTTTTAACTAAAGACATCTCTATGCAAGTTGCTTCTATGGGAGCTGACACATTATCTTACAAAGATTTTGATCCTGCTTTCGTTGCTTCTGAACTTGCTGCACGTATTGCTGTAATTGAAAAAGAAAATGAAGAGGCAAAACGTTTAGGAAAAACTTTAAAAAATGTTCCTAAATATATTTCTTACTCTCAATTAACTGAAGAAGTTTTAAAACAAGCTGAAGAAGATGCTAAAGCTGAATTAAAAGCTGAAGGTAAACCAGAACAAATTTGGGATAAAATTATTCCTGGAAAAATTCAACGTTTTATCTCTGATAATACAACTTTAGACCAAGAAAAAGCTTTACTAGATCAAAACTTTATCAAAGATGATAGTAAAAAAGTTGGTGATTATGTTAAAGGATTCAATGTTGAAATTACAGGTTTCAAAAGAGTTACTTTAGGATAATCCATCCATAAACATATTTCTAAAATGCCGTCTCATGAGACGGCATTTTTAATTTTATATATATCTTTGAAAAAAACTGAATATGTTCCAATCCAAAAAAGATTATGTTTTTGTCATTCTTGCAGGAATCTTTATCACTAATGCTGTTGTAGCCGAACTGATAGGAGGAAAATTAATTCAAATCGGCCCCTTTGTAATGAGCATAGGTATCCTGCCTTGGCCGATAGTTTTTTTAACCACTGATTTAATTAATGAATACTTTGGACAAAAAGGGGTAAGAAAACTATCATTTATTACAGCCGGCTTAATTGCATACGCTTTTTTGGTATTGTTCTTAGCCATTGTAGTTCCGGCCGCAAAAGGAATAAGCCCCGTAAATGATGAGCAGTTCACCGCTGTATTTGGCCAAAGCATGTGGATTATCGCGGGAAGTATTACTGCTTTCCTGATTTCACAGCTTATCGATGTAATGGTTTTTCATTATGTAAAAGAAAAAACGGGCAATAAAAAAATATGGCTGCGAGCAACAGGATCAACTGTAATTTCACAGCTTATCGATTCTTTTATCGTTTTAGGCATCGCATTTTGGTTACCGGGAAAAATAAATTTTGAGACCTTTTTGTCATCCGCCTTAACAGGCTATACGTTTAAATTATGTGTCGCTGTTTTGCTGACCCCTTTAATTTATCTGGGTCATTATTTAATAAGAAATTTTTTAAAAGAAACAGAAAATTAACAATCCGCAAAATTTCTATTTATTAAATTTGCATACCTTGAATCATTAAATAAAATGGCCGACTTAGTAAAAGAATTTGGAGAGACTATTTCCAAGAACATTCCGGGATTTATAGCAACCAGTATAATTGAAATAAGAAACGGAATTTGTTATTATTCTAAAACATCTGACAAAAATTATGACATTGACCTAGGCTCAACATTTATACTTGAAATGGTAAGAGCAAAATTAAACGGCATAAATGCTTTACAGCAGAATCAGAAAATTGAGGACATCACGATTACTTTGACATCGCAGTATCATATCATAAATGTTTCGGAAGAAAACGAGTATTTAATTTATCTTGCCGTAGATGCTTCCCAGGCAAATTTAACTATGACAAAAGCATTGCTCGCTAAATATAAAAAAATGATATAAGGCTGAATTATCAGCCTTTTGTATTTAACAAACTTCCTGTACAATTTCTTACTTAAATAAAGACAAGGCAATTTTTTGTTTGATTTCTTCTTTTTCCTTTTTCACCATTAAGAATACCAAATATGTTGAAAATGCCCCTACCACTGCAAGAATCATATTAAAAGTCCAGTTGGCATCAAAATCATAATTCTGAATAATGGTCAGTCCTGTTTTAGAACTTATCAAATGTGCAAAACCATAACTCATTTGAAATGCCGACATAAAAATACCTTCATGATTTTTATGGCTTCGTTTCATAACAAAACCACTGGCAAAAGTAAAAGTCAGCATGTTCCCGAATGTAATTAAAAACATAAACACCCAAAAAACCCAAGGTTCATGCACTAAGAACAATAATCCGTAAGAGAAACCAATAAACAACAACCCTATCATCACAGCAATAAGGTCGCCGATTTTATTTTTCTGAACAAAATTGACCACTGAAATCTCAAAAAGTATATACAGCAAACCGCTGAAAGCCAAAAACATTCCACTGTCAAATTCAGTCAATTTGAAAGCTGCTTTATGATAGATGGGCAGAATAGAAAAAACCTGAAAAAACAAATACCCTGTAATCATGGCAATTACCCAATTAAAAATAAAAGGGAGATCTTTTAACGGAGCTAATTTATCCTGCTTCTGATTAGCCAAATTCAGTTTGTACAAATACTTTTTTTCTTTAACAAGGACAACAAACAGCAAAATAGCCAGAATACAGGTAACGCCATCCACCAAAAAAAGCGTATCGTATCCGTCATTAAAAATAAGATATGCTCCCAAAACCGGCCCCACAACCAAACCCAGATTCGTAGCAGCCCTAATCAAAGAGAGTGACTGCAGTCTCATATCTTTATTGACATAATTATTCACTGTCAGCATCATTGCGGGACGATACATATCTGCTATTGTTGTCAGAAAGAAAACAGAAAGACACAAAAGCTCAAACGTTTTCACATAACGCAGCATTATAAAAACAATACCGCTTGTGAATAAGCTGAACACCATTATTTTGTAAGCCCCGAAGTAATCAGACAGCTTTCCGCTTATAAAAGTTCCTATTAAGGAGCCCAAACCAAAACAAACCATTATCCAACCCACCTGAGAGTAACTCAAATCCAAATCCTCTTTCAGATATTTAGACAAAAAAGGGACCACAACAGTCCCCATGCGGTTAATCAAAGTAATCAATGCTATTATTTTGATTTCCTTATTAAAATCGCTAAAGTTTTTAAAAAAAATATTCTTCATAGCATAAAAGTGTTGAAAATAAGCTGCGTTTATCTACCAAAAAAACGACTAAAAAATCCTCTGCCCTCATTTTCTTTCTCTTCTGCTGTCTGTGCATTAGCCAATTCAATCTGCTCTGCTGTTTCCCGTTCGTCATCAACCATTAATTTAGTAATCAGCTGGACGTATGTCAAACCCAATTCCTCCAGATAACCTGTCAGATATTTTTCACTGCCTTCTATCCCTCTGACTTCTTCAATCTGCAAAAGTCTTCGGTATAAATCTTCAACTTTTTTCACAACACCGTCAGGAACAGCTTTTCTACGTGCTATATACTTGACAATATTGGCATCATCATCAACAACGTAATCAAAATCGGTTATGACCCAGTAATACCTTCCTGACTTTGATAAATTTTTTACAATACCATGAAACTTATGCCCTTTTTTAATATTGTCCCATAATACTTTAAAAACTACCTGAGGCATATCCGGATGTCTGATTAAATTATGGGGCTGTCCCACAAGTTCAAATTCCTGATAGCCGGAAGCCTCAACAAAAGCATCGTTGGCATATTCAATAGTGCCAAACAAATCCGTTTTACTTACAATAGTCTGCGATTTATCCCAAACTACTTCTTCATCAATAACAGTAGGTTTTTTTAATTCTAGATTCATAATGTTTAAAAATTTGCTCATTGACAGCAAAATTATAGCTATCTAAAATCATCAAATATGACATTTATCAGTCGACAATAATTTTATTTTATGTTAATTCACGCAAGGTAAACCAAAGTTTAACCTGAAAATATACCGGAAATAATTCAAGATTATAATTATATTTGCAGTCCAAATAATCATCTGATGAAATACAAAAGAATACTCTTGAAATTAAGCGGGGAAGCATTAATGGGCGATCGTCAATACGGCATTGAGCCAAAACGACTGGCTGAATATGCTGATGAAATAAAACAAATTCATGAATTAGGTGTTGAAATTGCAATTGTTATCGGCGGTGGAAATATTTTTAGAGGAGTTGCAGGAGCCAGCAATGGAATGGATCGCGTGCAAGGAGATTATATGGGAATGCTGGCAACCGTTATTAACGGAATGGCGCTGCAGGGAGCATTAGAAGAAAAAGGGATGCTTACCCGTTTACAGACTGCCTTAAAAATTGAAGCTATTGCAGAACCTTACATCAAAAGACGTGCTGTAAGACATCTGGAAAAAGGAAGAATCGTAATATTTGGAGCAGGAACCGGAAATCCTTATTTTACAACTGATACTGCAGCCGTTTTAAGAGGTATTGAAGTAGATGCGGATGTAATTTTGAAAGGAACACGCGTTGACGGTGTTTATAATGCCGATCCGGAAAAAAATCCTGATGCTGTAAAATTTGATTATATTTCATTTGATGATGTGCTGAAAAAAGGGCTTAATGTAATGGATACGACTGCATTTACCTTGAGTCAGGAAAATAAATTGCCTATTATTGTGTTTGATATGAATAAAGAAGGTAATTTGCTTAAAATTTGCAAAGGAGACAACGTAGGAACAGTAGTTAATATTTAATTTAGATTATTCGATTATCCGATTCTTCGAAAAATCAAAAAATCAAAAACAATGACTGAAGAAATTAATTTTATACTAGACAGCACTAAAGAATCTATGGAAGGTTCTATTGCTCACTTAGAAAAAGAATTTTTGAATATTCGTGCAGGAAAGGCCACACCGCAAATGCTGGGTGGTGTTTTTGTGGATTATTATGGATCACAAACACCTCTTTCCCAGGTTGCCAACATCAATGTTCCTGACGCCAGAACAATCACGGTTACACCTTGGGAAAAAACTATGCTGCATCCTATTGAAAAAGCAATCATGATAGCCAACATTGGTTTTAACCCAATGAATAATGGCGACAATATTATCATTTCAGTACCGCCTTTAACTGAAGAGCGCCGTAAAGAGCTGGTAAAACAAGCAAAATCTGAAGCTGAAGATGCAAAAATCGGTATCCGTAATGCACGCAAAGATGCAAACACCGATATTAAAAAATTAGAAAAAGACGGAACTTCTGAAGACATCTGCAAAACAGCAGAAGAAAATGTTCAAAAACTAACTGATAATTTTATCAAAAAAATTGAGGAACATTTAGCTGTTAAAGAAGCTGAAATCATGAAAGTTTAATTTATACCAAAAATTTAATCCGCCTTGTGCGGATTTTTTTATCCAAATTTTAAAAAATTGTAAATATTAACAAAATTTTGATATTTTTGAGAATCCGGAAGGAACCCATTAACTAAAATTTAACCTATGAAAAACACTAAACTATATTTTTTAGCAGTGCTATTTTTATTTTTTCAAAGCCATGTGTTTGGTCAAGAAAATGAAAACCTCTTTGCAGGAATAGAAATAGGAAGTAAAGGAATAAAAATGACCGTTTTAGATGTGTATAATATCAAAAAAGGCGGTTTCAACATAAAGTCCTATTGGACTGAGAACGTGGGTATTGCCAAAGGAATTTCCATTGACGGGAATTTACTTCCCGAAGACATAGAAAAAGCGGCCAACGTTGTTGCTGAAAACTACAAAAAAATAAAAACCGAAGTAAAGATAGCTGATGAAAACATTTTTATTGTAGGTTCGTCAGGTGTTGCGATGGCAAAAAACACACAGGTCTTAGCAGACAAAATCAAACAGCTGACTTCAAAAAGTCTGGAATTTATTGATGCTCAGACAGAAGGAAAAATGCTTCTAAAAGGGTGCATCCCCCCTATTGATTACAAAGATTCTATGGTACTTGATATTGGTGGCGGTAATACTAAGGGAGGTTATGTTGATGTTTTCAACACTGAAACATTTGTATTTTTCCCATTAAGCCTTAATTACGGGACTATAACACTGACTGAAGCAGTAAACAAAAAAACGAGAAATGACGAGATAGGCGAATTCAACATCAAATCATTTGGTTTCCTGCCAATGCTGAGAGAGCAGGTAAATGCAATGTACAACTCAAAACCGGTTGCACTGGATAAACAAAAAGTATACATGTCAGGCGGCGCTGTATGGGCCTTCTACACTCTTTTGAACGGACCAACCAAAGAACAGTTCAACGAATTCAAACTTGAAGACGTTATTAATTACGATGCGATGGTAAAAAACAACTTTAAACGTTTTGAAGATCTGGCAAAAACCGACAAAGAAATCGATAAAGTTTTAAAAACATATTCACAAAAATATTTAATCTCTGCAAGTAACTTACTTTTAGTAACTCTTGAAGCAATTCCCAACATAAACGAAAAAAAGCTTTATTTTGCCAAGGAAGGACAAATAGCCTGGTTGGTTTCTTATATAGCTGACCGCTCCAAAAAAGTTAAAAAAGTCTGGTAAAAAAAATTAAAAAATCTGCTTCGGGCAGATTTTTTAATTTTATCTATCTTTGAAGACTGAAAATATACTTGAATGATAAAAACTAAATTTTGGCTCTTTTTTATATTAAGTACAGCGGTTACTTACAGTCAACAATCTCCCGAAGCTTTTATCAAAAAAATCATTGCTGATAAAGCAAAAAACGAACCTGACAATTTCAATTTAACTTCTTACAGCAAACTGATAATAACCGCAGACCCAAACTCGTCTGTTGGGCATATTGACACAATTTATAAAACAAAAAAAGGAATTAAAATAATTAAAGAAATAGATTCATCTGATTATAAATTCAAAAAAATAATCGCAAAGCAGCATCTATATCAGACAGAAAAAATCTCTTCTCTCTCAAAAACCGATGATTTTTTAAAAGAAGAAATCATATCAACTAAAATGGCGGGGTTCAAAGAACCTATCTATGAATACTTTGCTCTCGAGCTGTCTCCTTTTTCTCTGTACAAAAGAAAATTTAAAATAGCCGAAAAGGAATATATAAATCCAATTTCTGAAAAGGGACTGAAAGATTACAATTTCACAATAGAAAACAAAACAATCTTAGGCTCAAGAAACATTACGATTGTTTCATTTAAACCCAAAACAATCAGAAAACACACTAATTTAAGCGGACGCTTATACATTGATGAAGAAAAATTCAGTATTGCAAAAGCAGAACTTAAAACTTCGGGAAAATTAAACATCTCATCCATCCATGAAATGGTTTGGAATGACGAAATTCACAATTGGTTTCCTTCAAAAATAAAACTTACCATAAAGAAAGGCGGTAATAAGTATCCGATAAAAATATTGGGAGAAACCATTTCTTTTGATGAAACAGACATTAAATACAACCCTTTAGGCAAAAAATACGCTACAGATTTTATTGAGATATTATCAACTACAAAATTTTCACAAGTCTCTTTTGGCAATCAATCCATTCAAAACAAACAATTTTTAATAGAAATTCCGGAAAAAGCTATTAACAGAAAAGAAGAACTTTGGTACAACTATTTCAATGACACGACAGATGTAAGAAGCAACACCACTTATGTGTCGATGGACAGTCTGATTGAGGCCAAACGTATAGAAAACAAAATTAAAATAGGCCGGAAAATAATTAAGGGCTACTATCCTGTTGGCTTTTTTGACTTTGATTTGCGGTATTTAATCCGCTACAATAATTACGAAGGCTTTCGCTTAGGAGTGGGTGGGGTAACAAACGAAAAACTCTTTAAAATTTTTAAAACTGAAGGCTATTTTGCCTATGGAACAAAAGACGGAACTTTTAAAGGTTCCCTTACAACTTCGGTCAATTTAAACAAAGCTTCAGAAACCTGGCTGGGAATTGGATATAAAGACGATCTGTCTGAAATTGCCAATACAGCCCTGGAAATAGACAAAAGAACCTTCAAAATTTATGATCCAAGACCTTTTAACCTAAATACATTTTACAACCACGAAACCTGGAGGGGTTATATAGAGTCGAAGATTATCCCAAAAACTGAGGCTATGCTGCAATTAAGTCAGAGTCATATTGACCCCAGATTCAATTACTTTTACAGCTTAAACAACACTATCTATTCGAATTTCAACGCGTCACTGCTTACCTTTTCACTTCAATGGAATCCGTTCAGCAAATATATGCAAACCCCTAACGGCAGAATCGAGTACAGTAAAAATTACCCGAAATTCACCTTTCAGATAACAAAAACAGTTTCAGGTATGATGGCAAATGATTTTGATTTCGGTAAAATCGATTTCCGTTTTGATTATCAGAAAAAATTCAATTCAAATCATAAAATCAGCCTGTTGTTTGAAGCTGGAAGAGCTTTCGGAGATGTTCCTATAACGCATTTATACAACCACTCTCCCAACAATTTAAACAAAGACAAAATTATTCAGCGTATTACTTTTGCAGGCAGGGATAGTTTTGAAACTATGTTTTTTAATGAGTTCTTCTCTGATAAATATGCTTATATCCATTTAAAACACTATTTCCCGAAATGGGAGATTAACCGACAGATCAAACCTGTCTTTTGTCTTGTTTCACGATATGGTATAGGTGATTTGAAGCATAAAGAAAGACACAGCGACATTGTTTTTAAAACACTTGAAAAAGGTTTTTACGAATCAGGTTTTGAAATGAACCAAATCTATAAAGGGCTTGGTTTTACAGCTTTTTATAGATATGGTCCAAATCAGTTACCGAATTTTGAAGACAACATAGCTGTAAAGCTGAGTCTTCAAATAAATTTAGGGCTTAATAATTAATACCGAAGGCAAACTACTCAACCAAAGATTATTAGTTGCTACAAGTTTTTTCCAGCTTTCAAGACTCACAAGCATCAAATCCTGCTTCACAAGAAAAGACTGGTTTACATTGTTTTGATGAACTATGGAAATATTGTCCGGATGATCCTTATCCAAAGCCGCAACAGCATTTTTAATCAAATAGTTGTTTTCAATTTGATTGTTCACATCAACCACATTGATTTTAGAATTATTGTTAAAAACAAACTTCTGAATATAATCTATCAAAAAGGCGTCTTCGGAATTAAAGAAAGGAACAAAGATTTTATCCAGGGAATGCAGTTCATTTTCAGCCAATATACCAAGCGGTGTTTTATTTTTAGAAATAATCTGACGGGTTCTTTCATCAAAAATTGAATTTGCAAACAAACCTTCTTTGCCTGTCAGTTTATCTAAAAGACGGTCTGGATTAATCATTCTGGTTGTAAATCCAATTACTTTTCCTAAAAGTGAGCCTTCAAAAATTGATTTTCCTAAACCTACAAGCAGCAAATCATAATCCCCTTTTTCAGCAACTTCGGCAATATCGTTTTCAATATCAGTAGTAGCTTTAAAAATAGTGGATATTTCTCTGTTTAACACTTTCGATTCTTCTATTATTGGAATAAAAGTTTCATTTTCATATTCTTCCATACTATAACCGTGCATTTCATCACTTACAGACAAGTGCATAGCTGTTATTGCGGAAGTTTCTTTTTGTTTTTTTGTTAAAGCATTGGCAACTTTAAGCAATGATTTCCCTTTTTCATAATTCCCGAATGAAATAAGAATTTTGAATTTATGAATGGCTTCTTCAATTTCTGGAACAATAGCATCTTTGGTTTTGAATATAAAATTGATTAAGTCCAATGCCGGACCAGTCATAAAAGTCGTAACCAAAGCCATGATAACCATCATGGTAAATATTTCCGAAGTCAGGACACCTAAGTCATAACCTATATTCAAAACCACAAGCTCCATCAATCCTCTGGTATTCATCAAAGCACCTATGGTTAAGCTGTCTTTCCAGGATTGACCCACAAACTTGGCCGTTAATGCACTTCCTATGAACTTACCCGTAACAGCCACTAAAATAATATATCCTGTAATTTCCCACAAATAAGGTTCATTAATCAAACCAATCTGCGTACGCAGTCCGGTAAAAACAAAGAAGAGCGGCAACAGCAAAATCAATGAAACATCTTCTACCTTATCAATAAAAACATGACGGAATTTAGGTATGTCAGGCATAATCGCGCCAGTCATAAAAGCTCCAAACAATGCATGAATTCCTATTATTTCAGTACAGTAAGAAGAAATAATCAATGTCAAAAAGAAAATCGCCACAACCGGCTTGCTTAAATTATCACTGCCCGAATACAAATCACCTACTCTTTTCAGGAAAGGTTTAACTAAAAACAACATTAAAGCAACATAAACTGCTGCCAAACCTATAATGTAAAGCGAACTGGCAAACGTACCTGCTTTTACAATCGCAATAACCGCCGCAAGCAGGCACCAGGCCGTAATATCATCAGCAGCGGCGCAAGTAATCACGACAGTACCGATTTTTGTTTTATGCAATCCCCTCTCCTGAACAATTCTTGCCAGTACAGGAAAAGCAGTAATACTCATGGCAATACCCAAAAACAGTGAAAATGACAAAAATTCAATTCCTTCGGGAGCAAATCGGTGATACACAAAATAAGCCAGTATCATTCCTAAAGCAAACGGAATAATTATACTCGCATGACTGATTACAACGGCATCGTTAGCTTTATTTTTCAGAACTTTTAAATCCAATTCCATCCCAATCACAAACATGAACAAAATCAAACCTATCTGACTCAAAAACTGCAGATTCCCTAATGATTCTACAGGAAAAACAACATGGGAGAATTCAGGAAAATACATTCCTACAAGAGAAGGTCCAAGAAAAATTCCGGCAATTATTTCACCAATTACCGAAGGTTGTCCTATCTTTTTAAATATCCATCCAAAAAAACGTGCAATTATAATTATAGTAATAATCTGAGCCAGCAAAACCGCTAACGGATGATGCAAATTATTAATTAATGATTCCAGAAACTGGTTCCATAATGTATTTTTAGAATTAGGAGATATAATTTTTCTACCGATTTCCAAAGCTTTTCCTTGCCCAACCACCCAATACATAAGCGCAGTAAAGAAACCTGTAACAGTAAAATAGAAAATAGCGTTTTTTAATTTTTTCATTCTTAGTTTTTGAATTTGCTTCACAAATATGACAAAATAACTGTATATAAAAAACTGAACAGGCAAGAATTGAACAAAAAATAATATTGCTTTTTATTTTCACTAAAACTTAACCCTTAAAAGCAATTGTTTTAATGGTTTTCGCTAACTTTGTAACCCTTGTTCGTAAAAAATGAAGAAATTACTCAGCCTTGGTTTTTGGGAGTTTATTGCCCGAATAATTTTAAGAAACCGAATTACTATATTACTCCTTGTAGTGCTTATAACCGGACTTTTAGCTACACAATGGAAACACATCCGTTTTACACATACCGAAGCCAATCTTATCCCTGCTGACGACAAAGTAAATGTTGATTACAATAATTTCCTTGACAAATTCGGTGAAGAAGGAAACCTTATTGTTTTAGCCACAAAAGACGACCGACTTTTTACTCCTAAAGCATTCAAAGCCTGGAGCGAAATGATGTCCAGCATACAAAATCACAAAGAAGTTGATTTGGTAATTTCGGCTGACAATCTAAAAACCTTGGCGAAAAGTGACTCTGTACAATCTTTTACCCTGAACAACTTAGTTGACAAATCAAAAACTGACAACCAACAATATCTTTCTAAAGTCAAAAAAGATTTATTGGAAAACCTCCCTTTTTATGAAGGCCTGCTGTTCAATAAAAAATCGGGAGCAATCCGTTCGGCCGTTTATCTGGATAAAAAAATTGTCAATACAAAAATCCGAAAAGAATACGTTCTAGAATCATTAATCCCTGAAATAGAAAAGTTTGAAAAAACAACAGGAATAGACATTCATGCCTCGGGCATGCCTTACATACGCACACTCAATGCTAAAACCATCATAGATGAAATAGGTTTATTTATTGGAGCAGCACTTCTTGTTACCGGCTTAATATTCTTCTTTTTCTTCCGCTCTTTCAGAGCCACAACAATTTCACTTTTAGTAGTGATTATAGGCGTAATGTGGTCTTTTGGATTATTAGGTCTGTTAGGATATGAAATTACCGTTTTAACCGCATTAGTTCCAACTTTAGTAATCGTCATTGGAATTCCCAACTGTATTTTCCTGATCAATAAATACCATCAGGAATATTACAAACATGCCAATAAGGCAAAAGCACTGCAACGCGTTATTACTAAAACAGGAACGGCAACTTTAATGACAAACCTTACAACAGCTTTAGGGTTTGCCACTTTTATAGCCACAAACAATACTTTATTGGTAGAATTTGGTGTTATTACATCTATCAATATCTTAGCAATCTATATTCTTTGTATGCTGATTTTACCTGTATTTTTCAGCTACATTCCTGCTCCTATTCAAAGACACTTGGGGCATTTGGAGAGAGAATATTTAACCGCTTTCTTCAGATGGATTATAAACACTGTAAAATACAACAAAGTTGGTGTTTACACAGTTGCTGTTTGTTTATTGATTATAGGAATGATAGGTATTCACAAAATCAAAATTTCCGGAAGTATTATTGAAGACATGCCTAAAAAAACAGCATTCTTTGATGACATACGTTTCTTTGAAAAAGAATTTGACGGTGTAATGCCCTTAGAAATAATGATTGACACCAAACGCAAAAAAGGTGTTATGAAACTTTCCACTCTTAAACGTATGGAAGAGCTGGAAGAAACCATCAACGAAATTCCTGAATTATCAAAAACTCTTTCAGTAGTCAATTTGGTTAAATATTCCAAACAGGCTTACTATAACGGGAATCCTGATTTTTACGAATTACCAACCGCTCAGGAACAAGCTTTTATTTTGTCGTATGCTAAAAATGCAACGAAAAATTCAAAAGAAAATTTAATGAAAAGCTATGTGGATTCAACAGGTCAGTTTGCCCGAATCACAACTTTTATAAAAGATGAGAACGGTGAAAAAATGGACGCAATTGAAGCTCAGATCAGAGCAAAAGCAAACAAATTATTCCCTTCACCACGATATGACGTGATAATTACCGGAAAGCCATCGGTTTTCCAAAAAGGGACAAAATACCTACTTGACAACCTACTTTCATCATTATTAATGGCATTTGGGTTAACTGCAGCCTTAGTAGCCATCATGTTCCGGTCTTTTAAAATGGTACTGGTTTCAATCATTCCCAACTTACTGCCATTATTAATGACAGCAGGATTAATGGGCTTTTTAGGAATTCCTTTAAAACCGTCTACTATCCTGGTATTCGGAATTGCTTTTGGTATGTCGGTTGATGATACTTTACGTTTCCTCGCCCAATACCGGATGGAATTATCCCGCAACGACTGGAAAATTAAAAAATCGGTTTTTGCTACTTTTGATGATGCAGGAATTAGTATGTTTTACACCTCTATTGTACTGTTCTTCGGATTTTCAGTATTCATGCTTTCAAGCTTCGGCGGTACTGTAGCACTTGGTGGTTTGGTTGCTTTAACATTGAGTTTTGGAATGTTATCTAATTTGGTATTATTACCTTCATTGGTACTTTCACTAAACAAAACATTGGCCAACCAACAAGAATTACCGGAACCAATTATTGACATCCTGGAAGCAACAGATGAAGAGATTGAAGCTGTCGAAAAAAAGCAATAACTTTAAAACATGAAATTTTTCATCGTTATATTTTTTTTCATTACACCTGTTGCTAATTGTCAGGCGAACGGAACTGATTTTGCTTTTGAAGTAATATCCCGAAGTGTTACAGAAATTTTAAATACAAATGAAAAACTAAAAAAACATTCAAAAAAAGAAGTCGAAGATTTGCGTTTTTCAAAAGAATTAGCTTCCAAAATCAACACAACTTTGTACGGAAAAACAAAAAGTATACTTATTAGTAAAGAAACAGCCACGAACAAAAAGAATGATACGATTAACTATATTGTATATGATTTTATTCTGATAAAAGGAACCGATATTAAAGAACTGCAGGAAAAATCAAACTTTGGAATTAAACGAATTAGTCTGTACAAATGGCCAATTAGCTGCTCTTCCTTTTTCAATCTGGATAAAATAACCTGTGTTTGTGAAAACTCATTCACTTCAAAAGTCCTTCAAGATGATAACTTTACAAAAAGCATTATAGAAAGTACAGAATTAAGATTAAAAACATTGGTTCTGAAGAAATAAGCACAGACCGTTTAAAATTATCCGTGATTCAATTTAAATCAGAATTTACTTGAATTAATTGTTATCTTTAGCAGAAACAACAAACTTTTTATTGAAGTACCGCAACTTAAAATCAATTTTAAGCTGAAAAACCAATACACGCTTTAGATTATGAAACCTTTCATCATATCCATATTTTTTCTAGTTTTTAACTATGCAGATTGCCAGACCGGGACAAATTATGAAATAACAAACAGGACTGATTCAGGAAATATCAAAATAAATAAAAACCAAAAAAAACTTACCAGAACTGAAGAATACAATTTACGCTTTTCAAAATCTGTCGCAGCAACACTTTCGGAAGACTTTTTTGAAAATGCTGACAGAATAAACTACACTTATGAAACTGCCGTTTTAAAAAAAAGGACACCATAAATTATGTTGTCTATGATTATATTCTGAAAAAAGAAACAGGCATAAATCAGTTAAAAAAAAGCATAAACTTAGGAATTAAATATATAAACGGCTATAAAGCACCAACTACCTGCTTTGCATTTCTAAATGAAAATAAAATAACCTGCGTATGCCGATTCACCTCAGATACAGAATATTTAAATAACGAAGATTTTATCAGTTTTATCAAAGAAAATACAGAATCCCGAATAAATCAGCCAATCACCAAAACCGATTAATCATGAAACATCTTATACTATTCCTATTATTTGTTTTCAACATCAACATTGCTGATTGCCAGAATATTCAAAATCCAAAAAATAAGTATGAAATAATAAAAAGACCACAAACTGCGATAGTAAATCCTAATTTAAAATTAAAAAAACACTCAAGAAAGCAAATTGATGATATAAAATTCACCAAAGAATTGGCTTCAACTTTATCTGAAGATTTATACAGTAAAACCGATAAGATAATAATCACAGAACAAATTGCGACATTAAACAGAAAGGATACTCTCAATTATGTTGTCTATGATTTCGTTTTAAAAAAAGAAGTCAGCACAGATGAAGCAGTAAAAACTTTAAACTTTGGCATCAAACCTATTAATTCCTATGAAATGCCAATTATCTGTATTTCGTTTTTAAATGAGGATAAAATAACCTTTATCAGCAAAGGCCTTTACAAAAGTGATTTTATAAAAGACGAAGAATTCATCACTACCATTAAAGCGAATACAGAAGCAAGACTGAATGCTGCAATAAAAAATCAGCCTAGACGATAATTTTTTTCCATTTTACAGAATCAGGAAATATTATTTTCTCCGGGAGAAATCAGACCAAACAAATTCGTTAAAAACAAAACACTTATCACAAAAAATATTTTTTGACAAATAATAAGAATTCCTTGAATAGCTATTCTTTCGCTTTTCGTTCAAATCCATTATATTTGCACATTATAGTAAAAGTATTTTTAGATTTCGGTCTTCTGATTTCTAAAATCTAAATCCTAACATTTAAGATGAAACATACAAAAGTTAAAGACTTACTAAACAGCACGAAGACATTACATGAAGTAACCGCAAAAGGATGGGTAAGAACTTTTAGAAATAATCAATTCATAGCATTGAACGACGGTTCAACTATTCATAATATTCAGTGTGTGGTAGATTTCGAAAACACACCTGAAACAACATTAAAAAGAATCACAACCGGAGCTGCGATATCTGTAACTGGAGAATTGGTTGAAAGTCAGGGAGCTGGTCAGAAATATGAAATTCAGGTAAAAAAACTTGAAATTTTAGGTGACAGTGATGCTGAAAAATTCCCAATGCAACCCAAAAAACATTCATTGGAATTTTTACGTGAAAATGCACATTTACGTGTGCGTACTAATGCTTTTGGAGCCATTATGCGTGTTCGTTCGGTTTTATCATTTGCCGTACACCAATATTTCCAGCAAAAAGGATTTGTATATGTGAACACTCCTATCATTACCGGTTCTGATGCTGAAGGTGCAGGAGAAATGTTTAAAGTTACCGCTTTACCTTTTGACAATACCCCAAGAACAGAAGACGGAAAAGTAGATTATAAAAAGGACTTTTTTGGTACTGAAACCAACTTGACGGTTTCCGGGCAGCTTAATGGAGAAACTTTTGCTATGGCTTTGGGACAGATTTACACATTTGGACCGACTTTCCGTGCAGAAAATTCAAATACATCAAGACACTTAGCTGAATTCTGGATGATTGAACCGGAAGTAGCTTTCAATGATTTGGCTGACAACATGGATTTAGCTGAAGATTTCATCAAATATGTGGTGAAATACGCTGTTGACAATTGTGCAGATGATTTAAAATTCCTTGAAACTCGTTTAGCCGATGAGGAAAAACAAAAACCTCAGGCAGAACGCAGTGAAATGACTTTATTGGAAAAATTAAACTTCGTATTAGAAAACAACTTCAAACGTGTTTCTTATACTGAAGCTATCGATATTTTAAAAGATTCGACTCCAAACAAAAAGAAAAAATTCCAATTTCTTATTGATGAATGGGGAGCTGATTTACAAAGCGAACACGAGCGCTATCTTGTTGAAAAACACTTTAAATCACCGGTGATCTTATTTGACTATCCGGCAAAAATCAAAGCGTTTTACATGCGTTTAAATGATGACGGAAAAACGGTACGTGCCATGGACATTTTATTCCCGGGGATTGGTGAAATTGTAGGTGGTTCTCAAAGAGAAGAGCGTTTAGACGTATTGGTTGAAAAAATGAAAGCACTTGGTATCGATGAAGAAGAATTATGGTGGTATTTAGATACGCGCCGTTTTGGTACTGCAGTACACTCAGGCTTTGGATTAGGATTTGAACGTTTGGTATTATTCGTTACCGGTATGACAAATATCCGTGATGTAATTCCGTTCCCTAGAACACCACAAAACGCTGAATTCTAATAAATAATAGTTGATTCGTGTATTTGGTTATTTGTTCTCTCAGATTACAAATAACCAAATACACAAATAACCGAATAGTCAAAAATGTTAAAACAAAATTTAAACCTAAAATTATCTCAAAAACTTTCTCCTCAGCAAATTCAGTTGATGAAGCTGATTCAATTACCTACACAGGCTTTTGAACAACGACTGATGGAAGAAATGAATGAAAATCCAGCACTTGAAGGTGATTTGAACGAGGATGAGGAGAGGTTTGAAAAAGATGAATTTGACAACAATGACGAGTACGATGATTTTGATGACTCTGACAGTATTGATGCCAACGACATTAACATTGACGAATATTTAAGCAACGACGAAACTCCAGATTACAAAACACAAACAAGCAATTACAGTGATGATGATGAGGACAGAGACATCCCATTCGTTGCTTCTGTAAGTTTCCATCAGGATTTAATCAATCAGCTGAACACTTTTGTATTGACTGACGAACAGCGTGAAATTGCCGAATTCCTTGTTGGAAGCATTGACGATGACGGTTATTTACGCAGAAGTATTGCCGATATTGTTGACGACATGGCTTTCACTCAAGCTATTTATACAGATGAAGAAACAGTAAACAAGATACTTTGCGTAATCATTCATGAATTAGAACCTTCAGGTGTTGGTGCCCGTGATTTGCAGGAATGCCTGTTATTACAATTAAAGCATAAAACTCCAACAGAATCTGTTGAATTGGCGGTAAGTATAATTGACGAACAATTTGACGCTTTTACAAAAAAACACTACGAAAAATTACTTCAAAAATACAGCATTTCAAAAGATCAGCTTAAAAAAGCTATCGATGAAATTGAAAAACTGAATCCAAAACCAGGAGGAGCTTTTTCAGGAAGTTCAAAAATAACAGAACATATCGTTCCGGATTTTATGATTCGTATAAATGACGATGAACTGGAACTAACCCTAAACGGCAGAAATGCTCCTGAACTTCACGTATCCAAGGATTATCAGGATATGATGAAGACTTATAAGGATTCGAAAGACAAATCTAATGCACAACGTGATGCAGTTCAGTTTATCAAACAAAAACTGGATTCAGCCAAATGGTTTATAGATGCTATTAAACAACGTCAGGAGACTTTATTCGTAACTATGAATGCCATCATGCATTTTCAGCAGGAATACTTCCTTGACGGCGATGAAACTAAACTTAAACCAATGATCCTAAAAGATATTGCTGATATGATTGGTTTAGATATCTCAACCGTTTCACGTGTTGCCAACAGTAAATATGTTGACACTCCTTATGGGACAAAACTTTTAAAAGATTTTTTCAGTGAAGCGATGATGAATGATCAAGGGGAAGAAGTTTCAACCATTGAAATTAAGAAAATCCTTGAACAGGTAATAGCGGAAGAAGACAAAAACAAACCGCTTCCTGATGATCAGTTAGCTGATATTCTGAAAGAACGCGGCTACCCTATTGCACGCCGTACCGTTGCAAAATACCGTGAGCAATTAGAAATTCCTGTTGCCAGAATGCGTAAAAAGATATAGTTTGAAAAAAATACTGCCCCTTTTTTCTTATCTCTTTCATCCTATTTTTATATCGGTGTTTGCAGTATTGTATTATTTTTTGGTAACAAACGGTTATTATAATTATGAAACTGTTTATCTGTATATTATACAAACATTAATCATTACGGTATTTATCCCGATAGCATGTTTCTATTTATTGGTAACATTAAAAAAAATAGATTCGATAATGGTTACCAATGTTTCCCAGCGGAAAATACCATTGTTTGTACAAATTCTCTTATGCGTTTCATTAATTACAAAAAGCTTTACAATTACAAATCTGCCGGAATTATTCTTTTTCTTTCTGGCCAGTATTTTCAGCAGCGCTATAGCACTCGCGTTAGCTTTTGCCCATCGGAAGATTAGTCTGCATATGCTGGGAATATCCTCATTAACTGTATTTTGTATGTTTTGCAGTATTAAATTCGGATTTAAAAATATCGCATTTTTAAGCACTTTAATTGCCTTAAACGGATTTGTGGCATCTTCGCGTTTAGTCATGAAGGCACATACAAAAACCGAGCTTTTTTTAGGATATATTATAGGTGCAATACCCCAATTAATTATACTGCCGCTGGTTTACAGTATATAAAACATCAAGCCTATATTCAAGGTTCTTAACTTTCCGTCAGAACCTGAAATTAACTCTTTCTTAAAAAAATCGCTCAAGCCGTAATAGGCATAAATATTCCAGGTATTATAACCTGTAGCAATATAAACACCATATTGAAACTTATTTATATCCGGATTGTTAACTATAACAAAATCATTGGAATTATCCTTAAAACGGGAACGGCTATAAAACACATAACTCATTTTAACACCTGTATAAATTCTCCAAAATTTGTGTGATTCGAACGTAGAAGTTCTCCATCTGAATTCCAAAGGCACGTCAATAGAAGTAAAAGAAAACTTATTCTTGTCATACTCATTATCTGAAGGTATCAAACTATAATTTATAGTCCCGTCTGACTCAGATACAATAAGATTTTGCTTGAAATTAGCATAACTCAAACCAATTCCCGGGGCAATTGCAAACGTACGGTTTTTATTTATTGGAAAATCTCTTAAAAAACCCACACTCAAACCTGCCGAAAACGAATTTTGAGACACCCCTTCAGGCTTATTTTTCAATATATTATAAGTTGTACCAAAATAGAACTGATCTTCTCTATAAAGTGAATCTACAACTTCAAGATTTGGAATATCCTGTGCAAATGAGGCGAGGCAAACCGAATAAAATAAAACGATAAAAATTATTTTCATAAAAACGATACTTCGGATTAAAGATAATAAAAAATGCCTCCCGAATTCGAGAGGCATTTAAGAAACTTTTTATAATTAAGCGTGATGTAATTCTTCTTCACCCTCCAACATAGGAGTTGTTTGCGGTACGAAATCATCTTCGTGTCCAGGCTTACTGTAATCATAAGCCCAACGGTGTACTGTAGGTAATTCACCCGGCCAGTTTCCGTGAATGTGTTCAACCGGAGCTGTCCATTCCAATGTGTTCGATTTCCATGGGTTTTGTTCCGCTTTCTTACCATAGAAAATACTATAGAAGAAATTCCACATAAACACTAATTGGAAAGCCGCACCAACTAAAGCAAACATAGTAATCAAAACATTCACGTCTGCTAAATCATCAAATAACGGGAAGTTTGAGTTTGTGTAGTAACGGCGTGGTAAACCAGCCATACCGATGAAGTGCATTGGATAGAATACACCGTAAGCACAAACTGCAGTTACCCAGAAGTGAATGTAACCTAAGTTTTTGTTCATCATTCTTCCGAACATTCTTGGGAACCAGTGGTAAACACCAGCAAAGAAACCATATAATGCAGAGATACCCATTACCAAGTGGAAGTGAGCCACAACGAAATATGTATCATGAACGTTGATATCCAAAGTTGAATCCCCTAAAATAATACCTGTTAAACCTCCTGAGATGAATGTAGAAACCAATCCGATAGAGAATAACATTGCAGGGTTCAATTGTAAATTACCTTTCCATAAAGTAGTAATGTAGTTGAATGCTTTTACAGCTGATGGAATTGCAATTAACAAAGTAGTGAATGTAAATACTGATCCTAAGAATGGATTCATACCTGACATAAACATATGGTGACCCCATACGATAGTAGATAAGAAAGCAATTGCTAAGATTGAAGCAATCATCGCACGGTAACCAAAGATTGGTTTACGTGAATTAGTTGCTATAATTTCAGATGTAATACCTAAAGCAGGTAATAATACGATATATACTTCAGGGTGTCCTAAGAACCAGAATAAGTGTTCGAATAATACCGGAGATCCACCTTGATAGTGTAAAACTTCACCAGAGATAAAAATATCCGACAAGAAGAAAGAAGTACCAAAACTTCTATCCATAATCAACATTAATGCTGCTGATAATAATACCGGGAACGATACGATACCAATGATAGCAGTTACAAAGAAAGCCCATACAGTAAGCGGCAATCTTGTCATTGACATACCTTTAGTTCTTAAGTTGATAACCGTTACAACATAGTTTAATGAACCCATCAAAGACGAAGCGATGAAGATAGCCATTGAAACCAACCATAAAGTCATACCAGTACCTGAACCAGGAATAGCCTGTGGTAAAGCAGATAATGGCGGATAAATTGTCCAACCGGCAGATGCAGGTCCTGACTCAACGAATAATGAACTGATCATTACTACAGAAGACAAGAAAAACAACCAGTAAGAAATCATATTCATGAATCCAGAAGCCATATCTCTTGCACCAATCTGCAATGGAATTAATAAGTTACTGAAAGTACCACTTAAACCTGCAGTCAATACAAAGAATACCATGATAGTACCGTGAATTGTAACTAACGCAAGATAAATATCATTACGCATAACTCCTCCCGGAGCCATTTTTTCACCTAACAAGAATTTAAAAATCCCGAAAGATTCCTCAGGCCATGCAATCTGCATTCTGAAAAGTAATGACATTACAACCCCAACGATTCCCATAAGAATACCTGTAATAAGGTATTGCTTCGCAATCATTTTGTGGTCAATACTAAAAATATATTTAGTAATAAAGGTATCTTTATGGTGGTGTGCGTGATCGTGATCGTGTGCGTGATCGTGGTCATGTCCTGCTGCTCCCATATATATCTATTTAATTTTAATTTCTAATTAATTACTTCTTAACAGTTGTAGAATCTACAGCTTCAGCAACTACAGTTGTATCCGCTTTCTTTTCAGCCGGAGCTTCAGTTTTAGGATTTGCTTCTGCTGCTTTAGCATCTTTATCAGCTTTAACAGCCGCTACAATAGTTCCTTTCTCTTTTAACCAAGATTGAAATTGCTCAGGAGTATCAACAACGATTTTCATCTGCATGTTGAAGTGAGAAGCTCCACAAATTTTATTACATAATAATAAATAATCAAAAGTATAAGGATCTAAAGCTGCTTTACCAGCTGCTAATAACTCAGCCGTCTTTTTAGCTCTGATTTTATTGATGTTCGCAACTTTCTCAACAATTTTAGGATCCTGACGCATTTCGTCAGTAGTCATAGTAGGTCTGAATGCAAACTCAGTAACCATACCAGGCACACAGTTCATCTGTGCTCTGAAGTGAGGCATATAAGCTGAGTGGATGATATCCTGTGAACGCATTTTGAACAATACTTTTTTACCTTTAGGAATATGCAGTTCAGTTACTGCAATATCGTCCTGTGCATTTGGATCATTAACATCAACACCTAAAGTGTTCACGCCTTCAATTAAACGTACGTTGGCTTTACCTAACACGTTATCTTTACCAGCGTAACGTGCTTCCCAGCTAAATTGCTTAGCGTATAATTCAACCACCATTACATCTTCTTTATCTTCATCAACAAACATAATGTTTGTCCATGTATAAAGACCGTAAAGGATCAAACCGGCTAAAACAACCACAGGTATAATAGTCCAGATAAACTCTAATTTATCATTATCAGCATAGTACAATGCCTTTCTTCCTTTTTCACCACGGTATTTGTAAGCAAAATAGTGTAATAATACCTGAGTAATCCCCTGCACAAGGAAAATGATACCGAATGAAATATTCATTAAGTTATCATAATCAGGACCATGCTCAGAAGCCGGAGTACCTAATGCTAAATGTCCCCATTTTAATAATCCGTAGATCATGAAAATGTAAAGGAATGCAAGAAAACCAAACATTAAATATCCTTGAACATTATTATCATTATCGGTAGCAATTTGTGAATCATCACTTTTTCCACCCACTTGAGTTAAGTCGAAAATTTTAGTCATTTGCCAGATAGCAATCGATAATAAGACTAAAACTATAAGAACCAACAAAGTTGTCATCTGTTTTCTTGTTTAAATATTAATAATGAAAATGTTTACTTTCCTCTATATATGGATTTCCTTTAGCTAATAAAGGCACTTTTGTTAAAGCAGTAAATACAACAAAGATAAATAAACCTGCAAAGAACGCTACTGAACCAATCTCAGCTGCACCAATGAACCATTGATCACCTACAGTTGCAGGGAAAATCATATTGTGAAAATCTAAATAGTGACCACATAAGATTATGATACCAGCCATTGTGATAATCCAAGGCACACGTTTGAAATCAGTGTTGATCAAAATTAATATTGGGAATACGAAGTTCATCACTACCATACCAAAGAATGGCAGGTTATAGTGCTCGATTCTCATTTTGAAATAAGTAACCTCTTCCGGGATATTAGAATACCACATTAACATGAATTGAGAGAACCATAAATATGTCCAGAATACTGAAATACCAAACATAAATTTAGCTAAATCATGGAAGTGGCTGTTATTAACAAAATCTAAATAACCGTTAGATTTTAAGTACAATGTAATTAAGGCAATAGTAGTAATACCGCTTACAAAGAAACTTGCAAATACATACCATCCAAATAAAGTAGAGAACCAGTGAGGATCAACTGACATAATCCAGTCCCAAGACATCATAGACTCAGATACAAGGAAGAAAGCCAGGAACGCCGCAGATGCTTTGAAATTCTTTTTATAGTATGATAAATCGTTTGTTTCATCCAAAGCTATTGAATTTTTACGAGTGTACATTCTGTAAAGAATCCATCCTCCTAAGAAAATAGCCGCTCTGATCAAGAAGAATGGAACATTTAAATAACCTGATTTCCCTTGAATCAAATGATCTTCAGCTACTACTGCAGGATCCATCCAAATGAATAAGTGATTCATATGTACTCCTGAAAGTACTAACAACACAAACACAATGATACCACCTGGTACCAAATAAGCTGTGATAGCTTCCATAACTCTGAACAATGCCGGAGACCATCCTGCCTGGGCTGCCCATTGGATAGCATAGAATGCTAAAACACCTAAAGAAATCAAGAAAATGAATAAAGCTCCAACATATAATGCTGACCAAGGCTTATTCTGCAATTGATGAAATACATGCTCAACATGTTCTTTATGCTCATCATGAGAAGCAACAGTTTCGTGTCCTTCTGCATGAGCAGTTGCTTTAGTTTCGTGTTTAACTTCTTCGTGAGAAGCAACTTCAGTGTGCGCTTCTTCCACATCTTTAGCCACAGAATCCAATCCGTGTGCTAATGCAGCAGCAGAATCTTTAACTTCTGTATTTTCTGCATGTTTTTCTTCTGCATGAGCAGGCGCAGCTTCATGCTTAGCCTCTTCATGGGCAGTTGCTGCTTCATGGTGTCCGCCATGAGCATCAGCTGCTAATATTTTTTCAACGTCCTCAGTAGTCTTAGGTGCAGTGAAAAAACCATACCCTATTCCTAAAAGACCTAATGCCATTAGGATAAACGATAAGGTTCTTAATTTGCTTGAAAATGTATACATAACTAAATCGCGTATTTTATTATTTTAATTCAGATTTAAGTTTCATAACGTACTCTGCCACTTGCCATCTTTCTTTTTTAGTCAATTGATTAGCATGTGAGCCCATAGCGTTCAACCCGTAAGTTTCAACATGAAACACACTACCAATAGTGATAGCACGGTCTTTATAACTAGGTACACCTAAGAACTTTTCTCTTTGAACTAACTTTCCTTTAGCGTCTCCTTTTTCACCATGGCAGGAAATACAATAGATATTGTACAATTCTTTACCCATTTCGATATTTACAGATGAAGAATCCAAAGGTGAACTCATTCCCTTTGACGCTTCATATCCTTCAGGAGTATTTGGTAATTCATAAGGAACAAAACCTCTCTTTATACTACCCTGAGCAGGTAACTGTCCTTCTTTACCATTTTTGAAAGCATTTGATTCTGAATAAGTTTCATATGCAACCGATTCATACATGTTTGGAAAAAACTGATAGTTCGGTTTATCATCACTTTTACATGAAAACAGTAATGAAGATAACCCCATTAAAGCTGTTAATGAATATACTACTCTTCTCATAATCTTATTAATGCTTTTCAACTACTTTAACTTCAACAGCTCCGGTATTTTGGAAAAAAGAAGTCAATTCGTCTTCATTATTATTAACAGCTACTTCCATAAGGAAATGGTCGTCTGTTGTACGTAAATCAGGATTTTCAGCTTTTTTGAATGGCCATAATTTACTTCTCATATAAAAAGTAATAACCATTAAGTGTGCTGCAAAGAACACAGTTTCTTCAAACATTACCGGTACAAAAGCAGGCATGTTTTGAATGTAACTAAAACTTGGTTTACCCCCGATATCCTGAGGCCAGTCACTAATCATGATATTGTTCAATAACCATGTAGCGAACGCTAAACCAGTACACCCGTATAAAAATGCAGCAATTGCGATTCTTGTAGGTGCTAACCCCATAGCTTTGTCAAGACCATGAACAGGAAATGGAGTGTAAATTTCTTCGATGTGGTGGTGTGCTTTACGGGTTGCTTTTACAGCATCCATTAACACATCATCATCAGTATATAGTGCATGTATAACTTTATGACTCATGACTTATTAGTGATTATCGTGATTATGACCGTTTTTTTCTCTTTCTGCTTTGTAATTATCCGCAGATGTTTTCAAGATGGTTTTAACCTCTGCCTGAGCAACAACCGGGAATGTTCTTGAATATAATAAGAACAATACAAAGAAGAATCCTATTGTACCAACAAAGATACCTATATCAACAAATGTAGGAGAGAACATTGTCCATGAAGATGGTAAGTAATCACGGTGTAACGATGTTACGATGATTACGAAACGCTCAAACCACATTCCTATATTTACAACAATCGAAATAATGAATGAGAACATGATACTGGTTCTTAATTTCTTGAACCACATGAACTGCGGAGAGAAAACGTTACAAGTCATCATCGCCCAGTATGACCACCAGTAAGGACCTGTTGCACGGTTTAAGAAAGCATATTGCTCATACTCTACTCCTGAATACCAAGCTACGAATAACTCAGTAATATAAGCACATCCTACTAATGAACCTGTAATCATGATGATGATGTTCATCAATTCGATATGCTGAATAGTGATATAATCTTCTAAGTTAGAAACTTTTCTCATGATGATAAGTAAAGTATTTACCATCGCGAATCCTGAGAAAATCGCTCCCGCAACGAAGTACGGAGGAAGAATTGTTGTATGCCATCCAGGAATAACTGAAGTAGCGAAGTCAAATGATACAATCGTGTGTACAGAAAGTACAAGCGGCGTTGCCAAACCAGCCAATACAAGAGAAACCTCTTCAAAACGCTGCCAGTCTTTAGCTCTACCAGACCATCCGAAAGACAGTATTGAATAGATACGTTTAGTAAACGGAGTTACAGCTCTATCACGTAACATTGCAAAGTCAGGTAATAAACCAGTCCACCAGAAAACCAACGATACTGATAAATACGTAGAGATCGCGAATACGTCCCAAAGTAACGGTGAGTTAAAGTTCACCCATAATGATCCGAACTGATTCGGAACCGGTAATACCCAGTAACCTAACCAAGGACGACCCATGTGAATAATTGGGAATAAACCTGCCTGAACAACTGAGAAAATTGTCATCGCCTCAGCAGAACGGTTAATAGCCATTCTCCATTTTTGACGGAATAACAATAATACTGCAGAAATCAGGGTTCCGGCGTGACCGATACCTACCCACCAAACGAAGTTAGTGATATCCCAAGCCCAGCCTACTGTTTTATTTAATCCCCATGTTCCAATACCTTCGGTAATTGTGTATAGCATACAACTTGCTCCCCAAAGGAACATAGCTAAAGCAATATAAAATACTGTCCACCATTGTTTATTAGCTTTTCCTTCTACTGGACGAGCTACATCTACCGTTACATCATGGTAGCTTTTGCTTCCAAGTACTAAAGGCTTTCTGATAGGTGCTTCGTAATGAGACGACATAATCCTTTATCTTATTTCTTATTAATATTAATTTCTAACTTTAACTTGGTAAACTACATTTGGTTTTGTTCCAATATGCTCTAATAAATGGTAAGCTCTCTTATCTTCTGCTAATTTAGCTACATGAGAATCTTTATCATTTACGTCACCAAATATCATAGCTCCCGAAGTACATGCATTTGAACAAGCAGTCTGGAACTCACCATCTTTGATTACGCGACCTTCATTTTTCGCTTTTAAGATAGTTGCCTGAGTCATTTGGATACACATTGAACATTTCTCCATAACCCCACGAGAACGTAAGTTTACATCCGGATTTAAAGCCATACGACCTAAATCATCATTCATGTGGTAGTTAAACTCTTCATTTTGGTTGTATAAGAACCAGTTGAAACGACGAACTTTATACGGACAGTTGTTTGCACAGTAACGAGTACCCACACAACGGTTGTAAGCCATATGGTTTTGACCCTGACGACCATGAGATGTAGCCGCAACCGGACACACAGTCTCACATGGAGCATGGTTACAGTGCTGACACATTACCGGTTGGAAAGCAACCTGAGGATTCTCAGATGGATCTTCCATAGCTCTTAAAGTAGATATAGAATCCATTAAACCTTCGCTAGCTGCTTTAGTTTTGTTATCACCGTCAAATGTAGTTTCAGAAGAATAATATCTATCGATACGTAACCAGTGCATATCACGGCTTCTTCTTACCTCTGCTTTACCTACAACCGGAACGTTGTTTTCAGCATGACACGCAATAACACACGCACCACAACCTGTACAGGCATTCAAGTCGATTGATAAATTAAAGTGGTGTCCAATAGTTCTGTCGAACGATTCCCACAAATCAACAGAAGTTGCAGCAACCTCTTTATGATCTAAAGATACAACCGGCATAATATTCCATTCCGCCGCATCTTTAGTATTGAAGATTTCTAAAGTAGTCTCTTTAATGATATCATTACGACCCATTAAAGTTTTTTGTAACTGAACACAAGCAAATTCATGTTCTCCATCAGCTTTTGCCAATGACACAGTTTGCTCTGCCTTGAAGTTGTTATATAAAGCATAAGCATTAACACCAACCTGCATTTCTTCTTTCAATGAAGCAACACGTCCGTATCCTAATGCAAGACCTACAGTACCTTTGGCCTGACCTGGCTGAATCATAACAGGCACGTTCTCTAAAGTAACTGTACCAACTTTTAAAGTTGCAACACTACCGTTCAAACCACCGTTAGCTACATTCCAGTTTTCAAAACCTAATTTTTCAGCATCAGATTTAGAAACAGTTACATAGTTATCCCAAGAAGCTCTTGTAATAGGATCCGGGAATTCCTGCAACCAAGGGTTGTTTGCCTGTTGACCATCTCCCATACCGGTTTTAGTGTATAACACTAATTCCATCCCAGCAGATTTAGCATTTGCCAATACAGCAGCAGCTGCGTTAAAATCAGCACTTGCTCCGGCAGCAGCAGGCAATGAAGTGAATTCAACTCCGTCGTGTACTAATTGGTTCCAGGTTTTTGCACCTGCATAAGCACCACGTACGTAGTCATAATAAGATTGTGTATTTCCTGTCCAAGACAATAAAGCATCCTGGAATTGTACAGTATCAAATAAAGGACGGATTGTAGGCTGTGTAACAGCATAGCTTCCTTTAACGATGCTCACATCTCCCCATGATTCTAAATAATGAGGAACAGCAACTGCTATAGAAGAAGCTAAAGCAGTCTCGTCTTCTTTCATTGTGAAAGTAACTGCTAATTTTACTTTTTTCAATGCATCAGCAAATTCTTTACCATTAGGCAAAGAGTAAACCGGGTTAACACCATTCATAATTAGCGTATGAACAGCTCCCGCTTTTAAATCAGCGATCAACTGACTAACATCTGCATTGTTACCTTTACGGATTTGGCGTGTATTACCAGTATTGAAAGCTTCACTGCCTAAAGCACGGTTGATAGCCAATACTAATAATTGCGCGTTTTTATCATCAATACCAGAAACTAAAACACCTTTAGATCCGGCAGCTTTTAATTGTTGAGCGGCTTTAGCAACCTCTGGGTTGTTTGAAGAACCAACAGAAGCACCTGTAACCACATTATAAATCTGAACCAACGCCTGCTTTTGAGCAGCAACTGTCATTGGCACACGTTTATCAGCAGCAGCTCCAGACAAAGTCATGTTAGCTTCAAACTGATAGTGTTTGGACATTTTTCCGTTTTGAGGAATACGGCCTTGAGCATAGCTCGCATCATAGCCGCCACCTTGCCAGTCTCCTAAGAAATCAGCACCAACAGAAACAATTACACCAGCTTTTGAAAAATCGTAATCAGCTAAAGCTCTTTCTCCATAAACAGCCTGAAAAGCATCCAAAGCCTCCGAAGAAGAAACTGCATCATAAACCACATGCTTAGCATTAGGATTAGCAGCTAAAAACTGACCGATTAATCTGTCTGTAGAAGACGAAGCTGAAGTATTGGTTAACAATACCACTTTACCGCCTTTAGCTTTTGCATCAGCAACGCTTGCAGTAATTTTAGCGTTAGCCTCAGTCCACGAAGCATCTTTACCAGCTATTTTAGACGTTTTTAAACGTAAGCTATCGTATAACGATAACACTGACGCATGTACACGTGCATTAGCATGGAACTGAGCTCCCTCTAATTTATTGTTTTCAATCTTAATAGGACGGCCTTCACGGGTCTTTACCAAGATATTAGCGAAATCAAAACCATCCGAGAATGAAGTTGCATAATAATCTGCAATTCCAGGAATGATTTCCTCAGGTTGAACTACATAAGGAATTGACTTATGTACCGGACCTTCACAGGCAGCCAGTGTTGCAGCAGCTGTACTGAATCCCACATACTTAAGAAAATCACGACGTGTTGTATTAGAAGATGCCAACGAAGCAGCATCACCTAAAAACTCATCTGTTGGAATTTCTTCAACAAACTCGTTATTTCTAAGCGTCTCAACAATAGAGCTATTTTCGTTTAGCTCCTCAACACTTTTCCAGTATTTTTTGTTTGATGACATATTATATATAAAAATTAGCTTCTTAATAAATTATTAGTAGTGACATTTACCACATTCCAAACCTCCCATTTGTGCAGCAGTCAATTTGTCTACACCGTATTTTTTAGAAAGTTCAGCATGGATTTTTTCGTAGTAAGCATTACCTTCTACTTTTACCGCAGTCTCACGGTGACAGTTCACACACCATCCCATAGTCAATGGCGAATGCTGCTTCATGATTTCAAAAGTCTCTACCGGACCGTGACATTTCTGACATTCAATTCCAGCTACAGAAACGTGCTGCGAGTGGTTGAAATATACGAAATCCTGAAGATTATGGATTCTAACCCATTTAACCGGTTTTTGTTTTCCAGTATACTTTTGAGTTGTTTTATCCCATCCTACTGCATCATATAATTTTTGAATTTCCGCAGTATAGAATTCCTTAGTATACTCAACGTAAGTTGAATCTTTATCACCCTGGAATTCAGAGATATTTTTATGACAGTTCATACAAACATTTAATGAAGGAATACCTGCATTTTTACTTGTACGTGCAGCTGAGTGACAGTATTTACAGTCAATACCGTTGTCACCTGCGTGAATTTTGTGAGAGTAATGAATTGGCTGAATAGGCGCATAATCCTGATCCACACCTACCTGCATCAAGTAACCATAAGCAAAATAAGCACTCACCAACATTAATAAAATAGTAGAAACTAATACTAAAAATTGATTTTTAGCAAAAGATCTCCATAATGGCAGGAAAGACAAAGAACGCTCCTTAACTTCAATACCGTTAGCCGCAGATATTTTACGCAATGTATTGTACACCATAAAAAGCATACCAACCAATACAGCTAAAACAACAGCCAGTAAACCTAATACTATGTTATTGGAAATACCTGTTGACTCACTAGGCTGACCAGCAGGACCAGCATTTGTAGGAGTTGGAGCTTCATCTTTTGGTTGAGAAGTGTACGCTAAGATATTATCAATATCCGCATCTGACAACTGAGGAAATGCCGTCATAGGCACTTTATTAAACTCCTCAAATAATTTCACAGCATCAGCATCACCTGAAGCGATTAAACTTTTTGAATCTTTAATCCATTGACCTAACCAAGCTCTGTCACGGCGTTCTGCCACACCACGAAGCGCAGGACCTGTCATTTTATCATCTAATTTGTGACAAGCAGCACAGTTAGCATTAAACAAAGCTTTTCCAGCAGCAGCATCTCCCGCAGCAGCAGGTGCCACAACAGCATCTCCCGCCGGTGCCGCAGCAGCCGGTTCTTGAGCAAAAGAACTTAAAGAAACAGATAATAGAAACGCCAGATTTAACGTTACTACTTTTAAAAACGATTTATGGTTTCCCACCTTTTTCATATGTTAAATGGTTATCATCTAAATTTGGCACAGTATTTTCAGTAGTTGTTTTGCAGAGAATATAGTATGCCATTTAAAAACTCCGACAAAAATACGACTTATGTACTATTCTCAAAACCTTAAATATATCTTAAATATTAATTTATAATTATTCTAAATAATATTATTTGATTTATATATCCCTTAACACTTACATTTGTTTAAAAATTAACCCTTTATGAGAATTTTAACAATTACGAAAACCTTGCTAAACATTTCAACAACAGTGTTTTTTTTAACATTTTCATTTGCACAGGAAGGAAAATCCAAAATAAATCAAGACCCTCGTTTTGAACAACTACTCTCTGAAAAAAGAAAAATAAATTCTTCGATTACTGTAAATGAACGCTATAAAATTCAAATTTTCACTGGAGACGCAGCCACAAGCAAGAAAACACTTACAGAATTCAGGAAGAGCTATAAAAACATCGATGCGACCATAGTATTTCACACACCAATATATAAAGTATGGGTTGGAAGTTTCAAAACCAGAATAGAAGCCGAAAAAAAACTTCAGGATTTGAAAAAGAAATACCCAAACGCTTTTTTAATAAAACCGAACAAGTAGAAGTTGTTTCAAAAATACGAATAGGCTGTTTCAAAAACAGCCTATTTTTTTATTCCAACAAAAGAATCAGTCAGAATTATCCAAAAACAGGTAAAATAAAAAACCTCAAACTTTCGTTTGAGGTTTTGAGCGGAAGACGAGGCTCGAACTCGCGACAACCAGCTTGGAAGGCTGGAGCTCTACCAACTGAGCTACTTCCGCTTTTGTGAGTGCAAATATAAAAATAAGTTTTGCTTTATTGCAAGCATTTAGAGTATTTTTTTTTAATTTTGAGTAAATAAAAAATCATGAGAAAAGCTATCTATTTCATTATCAATATATTTTTACTGATAAGCTGCAAAAAAGAATTAACTCCTCAGGAGAGCTCAATCGACTTCAGCAAAACCTCTGCCGTAAACCAAACCCAAAATAATGACCAGCAACCCAACAGCAATACAGGTTTCAACGCAAACAACCCAACAACTGCCACTAAGATAAATCCCCCTCACGGACAACCCGGACATGTGTGCGGCAATGAAACACAGCAGCAGAATGTCCCGGCTCAATCACAAACAGCCAATAACCAGCAATTTACAGTCAGCCAGACAGCGGTAACAACAAACAACACAAATCAGCCAACTGCAAAAACAGCAAAAGGTATGAATCCTGCACACGGCCAGCCGGGCCACAGATGTGACATAGCTGTTGGAGTGCCTTTAAACTCTAAACCAAACAAAGCCACTGCCAACCCAATAACTGTGACTAGCCCAACAACTACAACCGTAAATCCGAATAACAATTCAGGCACCCCGGCATTAGTCAGTACAAATACAGCCACAACGCAAGTTGCCCCGGGAATGAATCCACCTCATGGACAGCCAGGGCACGTATGCGGCATAGCTGTAGGATCACCTTTAAATCAGGAAAAGAAAACCGAAGAAAACAAAACAACAGAAGAAACTAAAACAGGTGAAGTGAAAAAAGATAATTAATTAATCATATCTTTATCATTAACCTCAATCTCCTGTGTTTTTTTATAGTCGTTATTAAGTTGCTTTTCAAGCGCTTTTTTGTCTTTTTCATTTTTCAGATAAAGAAACCGAATCAGAAAAAGCCCGCCTGCCAACACAAGAATGATATATATATAATAGGTTTCCATAACAATTCTTATTAATTACTTAAATTTAAGAATTTTTAAGGAATTCCAGGTTAAATCAAGATTAATTTTATACCCGGACTATTTATTTTGCAGAGAGGATGGGATTCGTATCACTTTTACAGTCTTTCATTTAAAAATGCTTCACAAATTTTTCAAATTCTACAACATCATGTAATTTACATTTTTTTTAAGCAAATTGAACTGATTTAAAACCAACAAATACACTTCAAATTATGAAATAATATATTCTTTAACATGTTCATATTTCAAACACATGTCTTAACAAAATTCTAATTTGAGTCAACTTATTTAGAGCGAGTAATACCAGCACTTTCCGACAACTTTAATATAAATCATTCCTCTGGGCAAATAGATACATAATCTTGTTTGGCAATGCTTTCAAGCTTTTTACATCTTTTTGACATATTATTTCTTCAGGCAAAATTAATATATACTCTAAAAAAATAATTGCTTTATTTCATAGTTTTAAAAATTGCCGTCTAATTTAAGTCATATTTATAATATACTGGTTATGTTCTCATTATCTATTTTTCTTAATTATTCTAACAAATTTTTAAATGATTTAATTTTACTTTTTTGTTCCAAGTTAAAAAAAACTATTTTTGGCTAAATTAATTAACTTAAATCCTGAGCTTTAATAAATAATAATAAAAACAATATGACCTCAATTAAAAAGGCTGCGTTAAGTTTTATTTTTACAACAATATTATTAGATGTTATTGGCCTAAGTATAATTGCCCCTGTCTTTCCAAGATTAATAGAACAATTAATTGATGGAAATATCAGTCAAGCTTCACAATGGAGTGGTTTGTTAGTTTTTGCTTATGCCTTTATGCAATTTATTTGCGCTCCAATAGTAGGCAGGCTTAGTGATAAATACGGCAGAAGACCAGTTTTATTATTATCTTTATTAGGTTTTGGAATAGATTATATTTTTCTTTGGTTAGCACCAACAATATATTGGTTACTTTTAGGTCGAGTTATTTCGGGAATATTCGGAGCAAGTTACACAACTGCAACTGCATATATTGCAGATATAAGTTCAGACAAAAATAGATCTCAAAATTTTGGAATGATAGGAGCTGCATTTGGATTAGGCTACATAATAGGCCCTATACTAGGTGGAGCATTAAGCGAATTAGGCCCAAGGGTACCATTTATTGCCTCTGCAATTTTAACCTTCATCAATTTAATTTATGGTTATTTTGTTTTACCAGAATCTTTATCCATAGAAAATAGACGTCCATTTGAGTGGAAAAAAGCCAACCCATTAGCCACTTTATTTGAATTAAAAAGAAACAAAAATATTTCAAGTGGATTAATAATTACATTTATATTAATTTACATTGCCGATCATGCAGTAATGAGTACATGGACTTTTATTAATATTGAAAAGTTTGATTGGAGTAACACTTTTATTGGCCTTTCATTAACAATAGCCGGTATAATGGTTGTAATAGTTCAAGCAGGTTTGATTCGTTATATTAATCCTAAAATAGGAGATAAAAAAAGTATTCTTGTTGGACTAGTCCTATATACATTCTCACTTATTTCACTAGCTTTTGCAAATCAAACTTGGATGATTTTTGTTCTTTTAATTCCTTATTGTTTAGGTGGTATTACTGGACCATCATTAAAATCAATTATCTCAAAAAATGTACCTCAAAATGAGCAAGGGGAATTACAGGGAATTTTAACTAGCTTAATGGCTGTTGCTTCCATAATTGGACCTTTATTAATGACTAATATATTTTATTTATTTACTAGTCCAGCAACCCCTATTCAATTTGCAGGAGCTCCATTTTTAGTTGGCGCATTCCTAATGATGACAAGTGTATTTATAACAGTAAACAATATGAAAAAAAATTTGATTGAAGAGCGTTAATTATAAATACAATATACTGCAGGATGCAGATGACAAAATTTTAGATGTGGGTATTCAAAAATTGATTTAGGTTTTTGGGCAGCTTAAATTATAATATTAAATATTCTTAGAGAACTGCTCAAAATAACTACTTATTTATGCCCAATAATTTAAAAGGAAAATTAATTTTAAAAAATACGACAATTTCTACTTACTTTGAAAGAAAAGGAAAAATCTACCGGTAAAATTTTATTAAAAAGAAAAAAAAAAGATCTTTTAGCAGCTTTTTGTATTCTTAATAAAGATTTGCCTTCCATACAGGAAAAAATCACATATCTTCATCCAAATGAGCAAAATCATTACAATACATTAAAATACGACAAACGAAAGTTAAGTTATTTGTTAGGCCGAATTGCTGCCAAAAAAGCAATAAATGAATTAATTGACGTTAATGATCAATCGATATTTATTGATTTTGGGATTTTTCAATTTCCAATTGTTAAGAGTTTTGAAAACCATAATATTCAAGTGAGCATAAGCCATTGTGACAATATTGCTATTGTTTTAGCATTCCCAGAAGAGCACCCATTAGGTGTTGATATAGAAAAAATTAAAGAAGATTCTATTACTGCAATTAAGCAACAAATAACAGATTCTGAGATGAATCTTATTTTAGAATGCCAAACATCATTTCCTATAGGCAGCATGGTCGTTTGGACAGTAAAAGAAGCTATATCAAAAATCTTTAAGACTGGATTGACAATGGATTTTAAAATGTTAGAAATTCAATCCTTAAAAAAGGAAGGTTCTATTTACTTAAGTAGTTTCACCCATTTTACTCAATACAAAGCTATTTCTTATCATTCCGGTAATTATGTGTGTTCAATTGTACTACCTAAGAATACAAATCCTGGTTTAGATCAATTTTGGAATTCTTTTGCAAAAAAAAGCATAAAATAAAATGGAAGTTAAAACATTTCGCGTATCTAATTTTTCTATTATAAATCAATGTTATCTGATTTATAAAAACGATATTGGTATTTTAGTCGATCCCGCTTGGGATTACAACCTTATAAATAATTTTTTAGTTGATAATCAAATTGGTTTAAAATGCATCCTATTGACACATTCTCATCAAGACCATACCAATCTTGCTCAAGAATTTTCCAAGAAACACAATGTGCCGGTTTTCATGTCGGCAATAGAAATTGAAGATTATGAATTTGATTGCCTGAATCTTAAAGCAGTAGATCATTTGAAAGAAATTACAATTGCAACCTTTAGAATTATTCCAATTCTTACTCCAGGGCATACATCTGGAAGCGTATGTTATTTAATAGACAAACATCTTTTTTCAGGAGATACTATATTCATCGAGGGAGTTGGCATATGTATTGATAAAGGCAGTGACCCGAATCAAATGTATGATTCTGTTCAATTTATAAAAAAACATATACCTAAAAAAACATTATTTTGGCCAGGACATTCTTTTGGCCAATCACCCGGAAAAAATCTTGATTTTCTTTTAATGAACAATATTTATTTTCAATTAGATAACAGAGAACATTTTGTTAATTTTAGAATGAGAAAAAATAGCCCCAATCCATTTAAATTTACATAAGGTATTGTGTTAAAAAACTTTTTTAGTCATTTTTAACATTTGAATTAACATCTTTCTGAAGATGAAATTGGTTCTACTAATGAGCAACTAATCAACAATAAGACAATACATAAACGACGGTTTAAAAGAATGAGAAAAACCTATTTAGTTTGCTCTTTTTAAAATATAAATACCATTTAATAAAATTAATCTTACTATTAATTTTTCAATCCACGATGTTAGTAAATTTTTCTTTTAAGTGAGCACATAACTTTCTAATCAGTTGTTATGTAAGAGATTTCAAAGTCATCCAAGTATGCAAACAATTCTAGGTTTACAATATAGAGTGAATAACTACAATTCGATGAACTTCATCTTTTGCAAATAGGCTTAGTGTTTTTCCTGTCTTCTTTGATTACTCTGTATTTTTTTGTCTTACAAATACGATTGTTCTATTTTTACCAAAAGAATTTACTTAATATACTTTGTCAAAATTTCAATTCTATCCTTTACATTTATCCATAAATTTTGAAAAATAAGGGTTATAAACATCTTGAACAAGTGTTTATGACCAACCAAAGATATACACTAACGCTCTTAATTTCAATGTATAAAATCGATTTGTACCACACCAAATACTAGGATGAAGATTCTAAAATTATTGAAAAATCATAAACGTGATTCGAGTTTTAATTAAATATTGAGCAACAATTGTTGATATGATTTTAAACTCAATTTTGTCCAACATTTATTTGAAAAAACCATTCTGTTCAATGGCGTAATCTCTTTATTTGTTAAGGATAAGTCGAATTTCATACCCCCAAAAGCTACGCGTTAGAATTATTTTACTAAAAATATTTTTTTCTAATGCGTGATTTGATTTTAATTAAAGCAATATCAATATTTTTGCGTTTACCTCGAGCCATCCCTTTACATATATACATTCGCAAAACTTATCGAAATATTCTCAAAAAACTTCCCCGACACACACATTGTTCTGATTATTATTGCACTATCCAAAGTAATTATTCTTCGATATCATATCCAAAAAACGAATAGTAGACTATCGGAACAGAAGCATATTAATACTCTATCACTGCGCTTTAATCCAAATACCATAGCAACAAAATTTTAAAAACACCACTGGATCAATATTTTACAGACATTCTGTACTGTAAAGTTTTGGTTGGTTTTTCTTAAAAAATGAAGACCTATTGACTCTTCTAAAATACTGAAAATGAACCTTGGGCATTAGCAGATCTAGATGAACCGTAGTAAATACTTAGAATTAAATATTTTTATCTCATATAAATAAACACAGAAAAACCTTACATTTACATTCCGAAACAAATATAGCAGTTTTAGGAAATTGAGCTTGAGTATATAATGGAATAGTACGTAAAAAAAAATCCCAACTCGTGAAAGCCCGTAGATTGTTATAAGCCATTTAAAACAACAACACAAATAGTAAACTAACATTATATGCTGACAATAATATTTATCATATATGGACTATGCTTCATTCTAGAACGAATTATTCCTGGTTGGAAATTGCCTGACGTACCAACTTGGACAATTAGAGTTTTATCAGTGAACTTTATTCAACTTGGAATTGTCACACTTGCTGGCGTGACTTGGGGAAAATGGTTTTCAGCATATTCATTGTTTAATCTTTCAAACCACGTTAACCCAATTATTGGCGGATTAATTGCATATCTTATTCTGACTTTTATTTTCTATTGGTGGCATCGTTGGAGACACAGCGCAGACTTTTTGTGGACACGTTTTCATCAAATACACCACAGTCCTCAACGAATTGAAGTAATAACTTCTTTTTACAAACATCCACTTGAAATGATTTTGAACTCTATTATTGGAAGTTTACTCGTTCACTGTCTACTCGGACTTACTTTAGAAGCAAGCGGAATTTACACACTTTGCACTGCACTTGGGGAATTTTTCTGTCACGCAAATATCAAGACACCACAGTGGATTGGTTACTTTTTTCAGCGACCAGAAATGCACAGAATACATCATGAATATAACAAGCACACAAACAACTATGGAGACATTGTTTGGTGGGATATGCTCTTCGGGACTTATGAAAATCCAAAAGAATTTACAACTTCATGTGGCTTTGACAATGACAAAGAACAACGATTTTTTGATATGCTAAAATTCAAGGACGTGCACAAAACAACGCAAAAAAATAAAACGGATTGACAAAAATTTCTTATAACAACGGGAAACTGTTGTATAACTACTATTTTTTCAAAATATCTCAAAAAAATTATGCAATTAAACATCTTAAAAGCCACTTGAAAGAGATTTAATTTTTAGCTTAAAAACTAAAGTCCTAAAATTTGAGTGTCTTACAATCAGGTTTTTTAAGTCTAAAGATGGTTTTACTAAAAGTAAAAGGGCAGTTCTTCTCTTGATTTAAGGGATAATTTGGTTAAAAAATCTTGGTTTTTCACTATAGAACGTAATATTTCTTTAAATTATAAGTTAAACTTGCCATTAATACATGTTTTCACCATTTTTATTCCTCTAGTATTAACCGTTTCATATTGATAAGTGTTCCTAATATAGGCTCTATCGTTTTACTTCATACTCCTATCATTTTATTGAATATCCAGTATTTGTATGAGTTCCATGTAGAAAAAATAAAATTATAAAAACAAAAGTTCTTCTAAAGCCTTTAATTGCCTCTCTTCTCTTTTAAAAGGGCTCATTATTTGAAACGTTTTAGAATTAGATAAAGGCCCCAAATTATAGTTAACGAAAGTTGCACTCGTACCTGAGGGTCCTAAATCTATATAAAGACAAGTTCCTTTATTTTCAATATATTTTACCATTTTTGAGAAATCATTATATTTACTCACAACATCCCAAAAATAATTTTTGGGTATAACCAATAACTCATCACATTCCAGCCCCGAAATAAAACCAGATTTTGGATTGGAGAATGCCGGAATAGATTCAGAATAATATTCAAATCCATATCGACCACCTTCAATTAAAGACGAATGAAACGGGTAATTAACTGCTAGTCTTACAAATTCTACACCCTGTCTATCCAATTCAGATTGAAATGAATCTAAATTTTTAACTGATCCCGACAACGTGAAATGACCATCAAAGTTATCAGATGCTAGAGTTAGTTCATGTTGATGATAAAGTTTTTCCACTTCTTTTCGTTTTTGATTCAACACTACTAACATTCCTCCTTTAGAATCATTTCTGACGATTGACTTAGCTTGTTCTATTGATGCTTCAATTGCCATTTCTTCACTCCATATCCCTTTTACAACAGCCGCTGTAAATTCGCCTAAACTATTTCCAGCAACGAAATCAGGCTTAACATTCATTTCTTTTATCACATTGTACATTGCAATTTCCACTGCAACAATTGCAGGGTGTGTTATAAGTAAATCATCAAATACTTCATTCTTTTCTGTATATAATTCATCTATCAAAGATCGATTCAAATGTTTTTTGACAATTAAATCACTTTTTTCTAGGCTATTTTTGAAAATAAGGTTTCTTTTAAATAATTTTATCCCCATGCCACGATACTGACTCCCCTGACCAGAGAAGAGAAATACAATTTTTTGATTATCCTCCATTTATTAAAAGTAATTTAAAATCCAAAAAAAGATTCAATCCGCTCAGCGACTTCTGATTGATGAAATGTAACCTTATGCATTTTTAACTCTTTCTTAATAATTTCAGGAAGTTTTGCTTTAATATCTGCATTTAAATGCTCCTTTAAAGTAATGAGAGAAAGCCTTGGTTTATCAGCCAAACATCTTGCTAATTTTAAAGCTTCGTTTAATACTTCTGATTTAGAAACTACTTTTACTTTCACACCTCTATCCTTTAATTCACCACCTCTATAATTTTCTGCTGTAAATAGCATTTCATTCCCTATAGTTCGACCCAATTTTGAAGGAACCAACAAAGTGCCTCCCATGCCCGGTGTGAAACCATATTTCATAAAATTGGTTGTATAAACATTCTCCTTTCCTAAAATAACAAAATCAGCGTAAAGGCCGAATACAAACCCACCACCAATTGCATGACCTTGCATAGCAGAAATAACTGGAATTTCACAATCAAGAGGATGCGTAAAGAAGTTTAAATCAGCAAACCCAATTTCACCATTGTGAATCGCAAAAAGCTCTTCTTTTGTCCCTCCACAACAGAAATAATTGTCATATCCGCAAAGAATTACTACTTTATAACTTGAATTCTTTTTTATTTTTTCAAAAACTTCAATAATACCTTCCATCAATTCTCTTGAAAAGGTATTCCGGGAGGCACGGTCCTCCAAGGTTATTTGCACAATTCCGTCTCCTAACTCTGTTAATTTTACTACTTGTCCCATGGAAATTTTCCGTTTTCTACAAAATTACTAATATTGGTTTGCACTTTTTCTGTGTTTAAAAGGGAATATATCTTATCGACTGCTAATTGTTGTGTTTGTTGGTTTATAATCCATAACTTAGACATATAGTCTTTAAGGTCTTTTATTGTATCCGTTTCCAGCTTAGTTAGTCTAAGCAGGTTCTTACGAACTACTTCATTAACATTCGTACTTACTTCATCTACCAGACCTATTTGATGTGCACGTTCAGCTGAAATTCCTTGGGAAATCAATGTCATCCATTGTGCTTTTTGATAACCGACTCTTCTAATAAGGAAAGGTATTACACATGCCGGCAACAATCCGAATAAAACTTCTGATAAACCAAAGGTTGCTTTTTCATCTGCAATTACAATATCACTTACCGCTACTAGACCAATTCCTCCTGCATTCACCTTTCCTTCTACTTTAGCAACAATAATTTTGGAGCACAACGAGAAATGTTTCAATAAATCGTAATATTTATTCGGATCATCACCTATTAAGCTTTCGGAGTCATTTTTATAAATTGTTTTAAAATCCATACCAGAACAAAAAACATCAGGCAAACCTTCCAATACAACTACCTTAATTTCAGGATTCGATTCAATCTGAACTAAAACCATCATTAGCTCCTTTATGAGAAAACCATTGATGCTATTATTAGCTTCAGGCCTGTAAAGTTGTATTGTAATTATATTTCTTTGCTCTGAAACTTTTATATTCTTATAGAAATTTGTTATGATGTTCTCCATTGGCAATAATTATGTATAGCATTTACTTATTTAAAAATCTAAGGCTTAGTAATATTAATTGAGATAAATAAAATAGTCTACAACGTTTTATTACACCCACTCATATATTCTGTGGTAATCCTTAATTTCGGAAAAAACAAGTCTATTTTTTCCTTCTATATGTTTAAAAGCATTTGGAAATAAATTTTTATCAACCTTATGATTTCTTGTTCCAAATTTTAAATTAGCATTTGCCTTCAATGTTTCTTCATATTCTTTAATTGAGAGTTTATAACGATCATCAAGGTGTTTAGCCAAACTAAATTGTTTCATTTTTTCTTGTGATTGAGCTGTAATGATTCCGCTAAAAAACTCCGAACTGCAACCAGAACCATATGAGAATACACCTACTCGTTTTGCTTTTTCGAAGTTTCCGTTATCAATTAAGCTTGCTAATGACAGATGCGTTGTAGCTCCCATTATATTTCCAACTCTTTGGCAATAAATTAAACCAGGCATTACTCTTTCTTGAAAATCTGTTTCAATTTGTTCTGGATTTGCTTTATTAAACTTTCTCATATTTGTGCGGTGAGCTCCTTTTACCATTCCACCAAACGGGGTATGAAAAGCCAGATATTGGAAAGTGTTTTTGTAATCAGCATCTGCTACTCTTTTTTGATATTCTTTGAAGGCATTCTCACAACAATCCAAATAGGACAATAATGATAAATCAGCATTTCCAGCCTCTTCATCTGGAACTGGTCGACAAGTATCCATTACTTCATAGCCATAATAACCGTTAGCACCTTTATCCACCTGAAATACTATAGGATTATCACTTACAAGCATAGCTACCGCACCAGATCCTGTACTAGGCTCAACAAAAGACATTTCCATCGATTCATCAACTGCAGTCATTCGCAAAATATCCGTGCAAATAACCAGTACTTTTCTGCCTGGTGAGGTTTGTGATAGAACAAAATTAATAGCCATTTGAAAACCTGCTGTGCCTGAAAAACATGCATTTTTAATTTCAAATAATCGACAGTTTCTATTCAATCCCAAATAATCATGTATATATGTACTCATTGATTTTCCAAAATCTATTCCTGATTCTGTACATGTAATTACCATATCAATCCGATCTCTTTCTTCTAATGACAAGCTGTCTATAATTGGTTTAGCTGCATTTACACCATTAGAAATAGGGTCTTCATATGGCATGGGAACAGTTTTCTCTTTCATCAATAACTGTTCAAATCGATTGTTATCTAACTTTCGAAGTTTTGCAACCTCAGCTACTTCTATTGTTGCTGATCCACAATAAATATTCATAGCTTCTATTCCTGCATTCATATTTTTAAGTATAAATAATTAATTTTTTTTAAAGATTATAGAAGTGTTGATTCCTCCAAAACCAAAATTGTTACTCATGGTATAATTCAAAACCATCGATTTAGATTCTTCTTTTATCCAATAAATTTTATCGTTAATAGGATTTATAAGATTATTATTTGGATGAAGAAAATTATACTTCATTTGTAGTAGACTAGCAATACTTTCAACTACTCCAGCTGCTGATAAAGCATGACCGATAAGGGATTTAGTGCTATTGGCTTTAACACCTTCTAACCCTATTGACAATAGTGCTTCAATTTCAGTTTTATCTCCAATCTTTGAAGCTGTACCATGAGTGTTTACGTAATCTATCTCTTGAAAATTCACCCCGGCATTTATCATAGCAGAGCGCATCGCTTTTTCTTCCCCTTCGATGGATGGGTTTGGGTTCCTATTAGCATCCATATTTAATCCATATCCAGCTATAGATCCATAAGCATTTTTACCTCTTTTAGCAGCATGTTCCTCAGATTCTAAAATCATACATCCAGCCGATTGTCCATTTACAAACCCACAATGAGCTTCATCAAATGGTCTGCAAATTTCTGACGGATCCATTCCTTCTGATATCACAGCCATTGCTCCCATGGAAGTAAAACCTTGGAATTCATATATTGAAAGTTCCATTAAAGGTGCAACAACAATAATCAAATCGTATTCATTACTTTTTATTAATCTAGCCCCTTGAATAATTGCCATATTTCCACTGGCTGATGCTGCTCCTATTACATGGCCTTCACCCCTTATTCCAAATAACTCCGATAAAACACCTACAAGATCAGTGTCAAAAAAATTAAACCCATAATTAGGATTCATAAACTGTAATTTTTCCCGATATTTATCTTGAATTTCTTTCAAACTGGCTTGTTGAGTATTAGTTCCACCAGACACTATTGCAACTCTTGTCAAATCTATATTTGCGTCTGTCAGACCAGCATCAGCCCATGCTTCCAATGCAGAATAAACACCAAAAGAGGTACTGGCAGAAATATTCCTTAACCGTTTCGTTTTTTCAATAATCCTTTCATTAACATTTATTTCTCCAATCAATCCAGATAAATTAAAATCGTTTACCTTGGCTACAGGGAAGCTGAATGATGACCTTGAATGATTAAATTCCATTCTTGAAAAATTTGTTGTTCCTTTTTTTAATCCGCTCGTAAATTGACTCAGCCCTATCCCAATTGGTGTAACTACACCCATACCTGTCACTTTTACGCTGGTTTCTAATCGTTTCATGATTAATCAATTTTACATGCAAACATTACTTTTAACCCACAAGATGTTTCCTAATGATTTAAAAATTATTTTCTTTTTTCTACGATTAAATCAGCCAGCTCATTTATTGTGTGGGCGCCGACAAATTCAATCCGTGATACATCTAAGTCTAAACGTTCAAGAGTTAGAGTAATCAATTCCCCTCTATCAATAGAATTAGCACCAAGATTAACCAAGGTTTCATCTTCTGATACTTCTTTCCCTTCTAATTCAGGCATTATTTCAATAAGGTTTTCTTTGATAAGGTTTAAAATTTCATTTTTCATGTGTATTCTATTTAATGTAAAAAAATAAATTATTTAGTTTCTGTTATATTATTAATTACTGACTTTTAAAAGCATTTCATGAATTAAAAAAGCAGCTTCATCCATCATTTTTATGCCTATTTGATCGGCATAACGATTCCTCCAATTCTCCAAGGATGTTCCTTTAACCCATTGGTTGAAAGCTCCTAATGATGGGCCGGTATGGATTTGAAAGTTGACTTTATCACTTTCATTTCCATCAAAAGCTAATCTTGTACTATATCCAAAGTATCTGCGGAAAATCAATGCCATTTTTACTTTTGAATTCTTCTCAGCTTCTGCAATTGTTGATATTTCCCCTTTATTCCTTAAATGGTTTTTAGTTTCTTCCCATATAGTATCAATTGATTTCTTAAAATAATTTTTTTCTAAACCCTCGACTATTTTTGGAGGTATTTCTTCCAATGAATTGTATTGATTATAAAGTGTATAAAGCTTATTTGCTCTTGCAGGAAACAAGACTCCTTTTTTTAACACCTGTATTTTTGCTCCGAGTTCAAACATATCTCCAGCTGGAGCATAATCAGTATCCTGTACATTTATATCCTGTAATAAATCTTTAACCAGATCACTGGTACCGGCATCCACAGTACATTGATTAATTGAACCTGTCAAAACAAAATCTGCTCCCATCATAAAAGCGCAAGCTACTGCCTGAGGCGTTCCAATTCCACCAGCTAAACCAACATTAATAGATTTATTGTAATTATATTCATTTTTGATTTGCATTCTTAATTGCTGAATAGAAGGTAATAATACCATTGCTACACCTGAATCCGTATGGCCAGCAGAATCAGCTTCAACACATATATCATAGCTTATAGGTATTCTTTTAGCCAGTTCAGCTTGTTCTATAGTTACAAGACCTTCATCTAAAAGTTTATTTACTATTCTTTCTGGAGCAGGCCTCATAAATGCTTCTGCAACTTCCGGTCTTGATATTTTTGCTATTATTTTATGATCAGACATTATAGATCCGTCCACATTTTTTCGTAACCCTTTCAAATGATAATAAACCAAGGCAGGTGTTATTTGCATAAACGCCGCTGCTTCTACTTTTCGAATCCCTTTTTTTATGTATAGTTCTACAAATTTCATCTCAGCTTTCATATCCATTGGATTATGAAGTAAATTCATCCCATAAGCTTCCTCATTTCTCAATTTCTCTTGAATATAGTTGATATCCTCCTCTACTTTTTCTAAAGACATACCTCCAGTTCCAAGAAAACCGAGTAACTTTGCTTTAGCCATTCTAACCACTAATTCTTTAGAAGAAATACCTCGATACATTGCTCCTGAAACATATGCATATTTTATCCCATAATCGTCTCTGAATGTTTTACTTCCTAATCGTGTTGATAAATCATTACTTTTTATAGTATGTTTAATATTAATCTCTTCTGCTAAAACAGATTTTTCTTCCTCAATAATAATTGGGGAGCATTTTTGTTTAATTTCATTTACCATTTTGGTAAGGATTACTCCGCCAATTTCCTCATAATCTGTAACTCCTTTTGTCATAAGTAAACGAACAGTATCAGTCCATTGAACAGAACTTTCAATTTGATTACTTAGCAATGCTGCAATTTGATCATCACTATATGGCCTGGCAGTGACATTTGATATAACCGGTATTTGCAAGGGTGAAAAATTAAATTCATTAAGGAAACTTGAAAATTTTTCAGCGGCGGGCTTCATATATCTGGAATGAAATGGTGCACTCACGAATAAAGGGATTATTTTAATTCCCTGATTATCAAAATTTTTCACCACTTTATTTATCATTTCTTCTTGACCAGCTATCACTGTTTGTGACGGTGTATTAAAATTAGCAATATCAATACCAGTGAAGCCGTTATCTGCTAGTTTTTGGCTTAATGTATCAACATCTAACCCTATAACTGCCGCCATACCTCCCCCTGATGCAGCTGCCATTAAACTACCTCTTTTTTGTACAAGCTTTAATCCTGTAGCAAAGTCAAAAGCACCCGCTACTAATAATGCATTGTATTCACCCAGGCTGTGTCCTATTAAATAATCAGGTTTGTTGTATTGATTTTGCTGTTTGTAATATGAAAAAGCATTAACTACATACAGAGCAGGTTGCGTGAACTGTGTTTTCCCTAACAACTTTTGTGGATCATTTACACAAAGCTCCTCCAAATCATATCCTAATATATCCGAAGCTTGTTTTGTTTCCATTGGATAAATTTTGAATAAATCCTTACCCATCCCTTTGTATTGTGATCCTTGACCAGCAAACATGATTGCTTTCATATATTCAATTCTTTTCGTTACTAATTAGTTCTTCTTTACAATAAATACTTCGATTGAATTTAAATTCCAGACATTTCTATTTCAAATAATTCGCTTGACTTAGTCTTATACTTAGTTATTTTTTTTGCTAAATACCAACAACAATAACTAAAAACCAACGCTCCCAAAATATCTATAGTATAATGAGCCCTTTGTACCAATAGTAAGAAACCAATAATGAAGGTTAAAATAAATGTAACAATCTTATCTGTCTTCTTTTCGAAACACAAAGCAGAAAAAAATAAGGTAGCAGTATGCCCTGAGAAAAAAAGATCTTTTGTAATTGTATTAGATCCATAAAAAACAACTGATGCCGGGTCAACCAGCATAATAAAATCATTTGGTGTGTTTAAAGGTACTAATGCAATGGTAATAATGCGCGCAGTAAACAATAAAGAAAAGCCCCATATCGCCATAATACCAATTGAAGCATTTTGATAGATTCTTATAAAACCTAATACTGAAATTGAGTACAGAATAATAAATATGGGTATTGAAACATCATAAGCTGGTAAAATTTTCAAGAACCAATCATTTAAAACAATTCCATCTCTAAGCTCAATAGATGCAAGAAACCCTGGAAAAAAAATTAAAATTGAAATCATAAAGATCAATCCTAATATAGTTTTTATTCGAAATTTAGAGTGACTCCAAGCAGTTTTCCATGAAGATTTTTTGATTTTTTTATTAGCAATAGCTTCATCAGTGGTAGTTTTCATTTGTAATGTATATTAAATGTATATTAAAATGGAATTAATAATTCCGTTGATTTTTCAAATAACTTAAGGGTTTAAAATCTAAAACAACAATTGAAGAAAATACTAGAATATTAATAGATCTTGATCAGATTTAATTTAAAAGACGTTCTTTATTATCCTGTAAATATTTCAAAGCTTCTTCTACAGCTTGAGTGGGAGGTTTGGGATTAAAACCTAATTCTTTTTTACTTTTACTGATATCAAAATTTTGCTGTAAACCAAAATATACATCAATATTGTTAACAGTTAATAATGGTGCTTTTCCAGTTAACTTACTTCCTACTTCCATTAGATAGGCAACAATATATAAAACACTTTTTGGAACAATTATTGGTAATTTAATTTTCATTTCAGGTAATAATTGTTGTGTAATAATTACTGTCTCTCTAATAGTCATGCATTTTTCGTTTGCCAAAATATAACGTTCCCCATTTTTACCTTTTGTAGCTGCCAAATAACATCCTTCGGCTACGTCTTTGACATCAACCCAATTAAAAGTCATCTCAGTGTCAATAGGAATCTGTTTTTTTAGAATAAGTTTAAGCAAATTATACGAAGGAGTTAATTCTCTAAATGCGTTTGATCCAATCATGGAAGAAGGCAATACTGAAACCAACTCTATACCATTTTTTTTTGCCAATTCGAAAGCAAGTAACTCACTGTCATTTTTTGAATTAAAGTAAACATTTTGTCTGTTTGGATTGTTACCGTCACTTTCTTTTATTGGATTTGATGAAAAATTAAGAGCTGCTATTGAACTTACAAAAACTATTTTCTTTACTCCTGCTTCTACTGCAGCTTCAATAGCATTCTGGGTTCCTTTTAGATTTATTTCATAAATTTCTTTTTGTTGATCTTTTGCCCATAATTTAAATACGGCCGCTACAGCATAAAACGTATCAACACCCTGCAATGCTTTTATTAAAGAGTTTTTATCCATTAAATCAGACTCTACTACCTCACAGTCAAGCCCTTTAAATATCTCTTTGTTTTTTATATTTCGCGCCGTAGCTCTTACATTAATTCCTTTATCTAATAATAATCGGACAAGATTGTTCCCTAAATGTCCATTTGCACCATTTACTAATGATAGTTTTGATTCCATTATTTTAATTATTTCTCTATATTATATTATTGTTATTCATTCGATCAGACCATTTTTTCCTTATACATGTTTCTTTCAAAGAAGCCTGTTTGAGTTGCATGATCGAGCATATTAACAACTGAGGATTCATCCGGATTATCCCAATCTAATTCCAGCATTTCCATGACCCGATTAGTTAAATCGTTTCTTACATGAAATGTCTCTCCACTTTTTTTATCCTTCATAATACCTGTATGTAATACCACATTATCAATTGCCACCTCAAATTTTGAATAATTATCACGAATGAACTTAAGAAAATCAATATAGTCAACCTCTTTAATTTTGAAGCCATAGTCTTCGGCTGTTTGAGCAAAAAGCTTTGTTGACAATCTTGCGGGATCTTTAATTTGCCAATTAAAATTTAGCAGTTCTTTTTTATTCATCATTGATATTACAGCCTCGGATATCCAATCTATACAGGAAACATCAAAACCTCTATCTATTTTTGGTATTACACCAATCTCTAAGAATGATCTGAGAACTGTATAAAAAGCATTATCTTCTGGGTTTGATTGGAATTTCCCTGTTTTAGAATGAAATGTAAGATTACTGACACGATAAATACTTACCGACAAACCATCTGCCCTAGCCTCATTTAGCAGTACTTCAGCTTTAAGCTTGCTCTTTTGATAAACTGTATCTAACAATTGCCCTTTATCGATGTCAAATTCTGAGAAAACATCATCTTTTTTCTCACTCGGCATACCTATTATACCCATCGTAGAAACGTGGTGAATATGTGCTTTATATGATTGATTTTTGACAAAATCAATCATATGCTGAATTAGCCTTACATTAACTTTATCAAAGATTATTTTATCGCCGTAATGCTTTGTGTAAGCGGCTGAATTCAATATTACATCTACTTCATTTTGTAATTTTAAGTAAATTTCTTCTGTTAATCCGAAACACTCATTTGTAACATCGCCTTCTAAAATATGAAGTTTTTTTAAATAAGGAGCTAATGACTGCTCAAAATAATACTGATACATATTCTCCATTCTGATATTTGCAGATTGACTCTTTTCGGGCCTAACGACAACTGTAATCTGTTGTTCCTCTTTTTGGAGTAAATCATGAAGAAGGTGCATTCCTAAATATCCTGTAGCGCCTAACAGTAGTATATGATTGTAGTCATTAGTTTTCTCAATATCAATACTTTCAAAAGCATCATTAATATAATTTTCATAATGATTATTCTGCTCTTTTACTATATCTGTATGAGATCCTTCACTAATAATTTTTCCTGATAGAATTCCTTCACTTTCACCTAGTAGTATGTTTATCTTTTCTTCAAAAGACAAAACACTGGAGTCCAGGTAAATTGCAAGATCACTTAATGTACTGGCATTGAAAACATCCTGTAAACTAATAGAATAACCTTGTTTTTGAATAGCTGAGACTAATCTTGTTGCCAGCAATGAATGACCACCTAATTCAAAAAAATTATCATTCACTCCTACCCGTTCTATATTTAGTAGCTCTTCCCAGGTTTTAGCTAGTTTTTCTTCTAATTCATTGCGTGGGGCTACATAGTCATAGCTTACTAAGTTATTCATATCTGGCAATGAGCGTCTGTCTATTTTTCCATTTGGTGTTAATGGGAGTTTCTCCAGTTCAACAATCATAGGAATCATGTATTGTGGAAGTCTATTGTTTAAAAATTTAATAATTTCTGATCGATTGAATTTCTCGTTAGGAACAACATAAGCTGCTAAATGTTTACTATCTTCTTGTCCTTTGACAACTATTACTGCTTGGCTCACCAAGTTACTTTGAAGCAATACAGATTCAATTTCTCCCAACTCAATGCGATAACCTCGGATTTTTACCTGCTCATCTATTCTTCCTATATACTCAATATTACCGTCATCTAACCAGCGTCCCAAATCACCTGTACGATACAGTCTTGAATTTGTTTCATCAATAAACGGATTAGGAATAAATTTCTCTGTAGTCAGAGTTGGTAAGTTTAAGTACCCTCTAGCTAAACCTGCTCCTCCAATACATATCTCTCCAGAAACTCCGATAGGCCTTAAATGACAACCTTCTTTTTCCAGAATATAAATTTTCGTATTGGCTAAGGGTTTACCTACAGATATAACGTCATCAGATCCAATTCTTTTAATTGTAGACCAAATCGTCGTTTCTGTTGGTCCATATAAATTCCATATTTTACCGGTTTTAGTTAATTCTGCTTTAATTTTTTCATTTAATGCTTCTCCTCCAATCAGAATTTTTATGTCCTCTTTATTTTTCCATCCACAATTAACCAGTAATTGCCAGCCGGATGGAGTAGCTTCCAAATGTGTAGGACGATATTGGTCTATTTTCTCTATTAGTTTGAACCCATCCTGAACTATATCTTTCTTTATAATAAAAAACTTACCTCCTACCATAAGAGGTAAAAACAATTCAACATATGACATATCAAAACTAAATGTTGCTAAGGAAAAAATAGATGAATTTGACCCAAAACCAATTTCTTTTGACAGACTAATGAATAAATTGACCAATCCGGAATGCTCAATCATTACTCCTTTGGGTTTCCCTGTAGAACCTGAAGTATAAATTATATAGGCAAGATTTTTACCTTTTCGCTCTATTTGTGGATTTATTTTTTCTTTCTCATTAATAGTATTCCAATCAGTATCCAACTCAACAATATGAAGATCTGGTTTAGTTTCAATTTTTTTTCTACTAGTGGAAGTACTAAGTACCAAAGTAGCGTCTGAATCATCCAACATATAGGCAATACGATCGTTTGGATATTCAGGATCAACAGGTATAAATGCAGCTCCGGCCTTTAATACTCCCAGTATGCCAATAATCATCTCTAAGCTACGCTCAACACAAATTGAAATAAGCGAACCTTCCCTTATACCCTGTTCTATTAAATAATGGCCCAATTGATTTGCCTTATTATTTAGTTCATTATAAGTCAAATGAGTATCTTCAAAGACTACAGCTATTGCTTCAGGTGAATTATTGACTTGTTCTTCAAATAAATCAATAATTGTTTTTTCTTTTGAAAAGTCTGATGAAGTATCATTCCAATCTACTAACAATAATTGTTTCTCTTCTTTCGAAAGAATTTCATAGTCTTTGATAATTTTATTTGGATCTTCAATAATACCTGTTAACAATTGCTTAAAATACCCAAGATGTCTTTTAATTGTTGATGCTTTAAATAAATTTTGATTGTATTTTAAGTTTAACACTAATTCTTCATGCAAATCAAAAATTTCCATAGAATATTCTTCTTCTGTCTCTTGAAATTGATCACTTAATCTTTCTATTAATATCATTTCATCGTCAGCATTCTTGTCAAAAATATTCTGAAAAGCATAAAATGCCTGAAAATTTGACATTCTGCTATTGGCCCCATTAAGTTTTAATTCCGAAATCAGCTTTGGAAAGGGGTAAGCAGCATTACTTATTCCATTAATAAACTCCTTTTTTATATCTTTTACAAGAGTATTAAATTCATTTTTTGATGAAACAGTATTTCGTGTCATCATCATATTTACATAAAACCCTATGCTTTGTTCATGTTTTTGCTTTGGTCGTCCTGCTGTTGGTGTAAGCACTACAATATCTTCTTCACCGGTCAATCTATGGAGAAGGACATTAAAAACACTTAATAATAGTACTGATAAATTAACGTTTAAATCACGGGCAAGTTTCTTTAACTGATCTAATTCCGTTTTTTTAATTATTTCTATTTCACAACCAACTTTTTTTGTTTTCAGCTCTATAGATGGTGCACTATCATAAGGTAAAGCCAATACTGGTAATCTATCTGGAAACTTTTCACGCCAGTATGCCATGTTTTCTTCACCTTCTTGGCTGGAAGTATATTGTTTTTCCCATTCTACAAAATCGAAGTATGCAAGATCTTGTTCTTTACTAACTACAGCATCCCCCTTTAAGAACTTTTGATAATTTGACATAAATAATTTAACAAATAGAATCGCAGATGTTCCGTCAAAAACAATGTGATGGATTACAAATAAAATGTAGGTTTTGTTTTCGCTTTGATCATATCGGATATACAATCGAACCAAGCTATCTTCTTTTAAATTAAATGGCTTTCTTAATAATTGCCAAAATTCCTCATTGATATTATTTCTATTTTCAATATTGCAATAATCCAAAAACAGTGATTTTTCAATGTCATTTATTTTATGAAAAATTTCTCCTGTATCTTGATGTTCAATAAAATTAGCACGTAAAATAGGGTAATCATTCAATACTAATTTCAATGTTTCTTCCAGATCATTATGATTTGCTTTTCCAGCAAAACTGAAAGCTATAGGTATATTAAAAGCGGTGTTATCCGGTTCCAAATGTTGTACGAACCACAAGCCTTTTTGACCTTCAGAAACAGCATAAAGTTTTTCTAAATCAATGACCTCGGTAATTTCTCTATCTTGATTACTATTCATGCCCGATAACCATTCCTTCTCTAGTAAATTAAAAAGATCACTAAAGTTGTCAACTCCTAAAATCTGCCCCATTTTAATGTTCAGATTCAATGTTTCGTTGATTCGCCTTGTAAATTGAATCATTTGAACTGAGTCTAAATTGTAATCTATAGGTGATGATGATTTATCAATACTGTCTAAATCCATCTTAAATATCTCTTGACTCAAGGAAGATAATATAGCTATGTATTTCTGATCTATTTGTGATTCTAACTGTTCACTTTCTAGATTTTTAGTTTCAGCTGACAAGATACTGTCTTCAATTTTAATGATATCTGAACTATTAAAATCTTCATTCACTTTATATTCTTCTAGGATAATATGAGCATTGACACCCCCAACTGCATAACCATTAAGGGCAACCCGTCTAGGGTACTTGCCGTTTATCCATGGAGCAGATTCAGATTTAAGAATCATTGAATGAGCAGGGTCAAATTCCTTATTAAGGATATCTAATCCAGGAATTCCTGGTATTATTTTATTTTGTAATGCATAAATAGTTTTAATTATAGATGCCATTCCCGAAGCTAATTCAGTATGGCCTACTGTTGGTTTAATGCTGCTGATATGCCACTTTTTGTCAGGGTTTGAACTTAGTTCATTATAAGCATCACTGATTGCTCCGAGTTCAATAGCATCTGCCATTCGGTTGGCAATCCCATGTGCCTCAATGTAATCAATAGTTGCTGAATCTATTCCTGCATTTCGTATACTGGTACGTATAACTTCTTTTATTCCTTTTGCATTTGGTGCCTCTAAAGAAAAACCGCGTCCGCCATGTTTAACAGAGCTTCCTTTTATTAATGCTAAAATTCTATTACTATCTACTTTGGCCTGTTTTAAGCTTTTGATAATTAATATTCCCGCACCTTCACTTCTAACAAAACCAGTTCCATCGTCACAAAAGCTTTTAGTTCTCTTGTCAATACTTAATAGTTCACTCATTTCAGTGTTGACTCCCTTTTTGAAATCATTTTCAGAAATCACATTCACTCCTCCAACTATTGCCTGATCACATTCCCCTGATTTGATACTTTGAATAGCCCTGTGTAAAGCAACATAAACACTTGTGCAATATGTATTTACTATTTCACTAGGTCCTTTTAGATTAAGTTGAAATGATACTTTGTTAGGTATTAAATAAGATAAATTATTATCAAGATTTTGTTCAACCAAACTGTTTTTATCTTCTGAGACTTCTTGTGCTCCTATAAATACCCCTGTTGTTTTAGAAGACAAATCATCTATAGTTATATCGTTTTCATCCATAGCTTGTCCCAAAACACTGAATATCATTTGTTGCTGTCGGCTCAGTAAAGAAAAACTGTTTTTAGTGAAACCCAATCTTTCAATTATATCTATTTCATAAGTTTCTTTGACTGGTCCATAAAAATACTCAGTACCATTCACTTTTACAGCCTTTTCCATCACCTTTTCCAATGCAACTTTAGACCACAATTGGCTTGGATTATAAGCTTCTGAAAACATACCTCCAAGTGCTACAACGGCTATATCTTCTGTTTTTAAGAAATCTTTTATCCTTATATTTTTATTATTTCTATATGCTATTCTTGTATTTTTTGAAGTTAATTTTTTTAAATCAACCTCAGTACTTAAAGAACTGGCACCATTTTCTGCAAAATGATCTGTTACCTCTTGTAATCTAAAAGTGTGTTTTTCTATAAAATACTCTACAAGTTCTCCTAATGTTTGATACTCAAAAAATAACGTCTTTGGAATCTGACCAAAAACCTCCTCTAAACGGTTCGTTAATTTACTAATCAATATCGAATCTATTCCGTACTTTTCAAAAGGAGCGTCTAACTCTAGTCTATCTTCCGGCAGTCTTAATTCTTTGCATAACAGTCCTCTGATGTAGCTTATTGATGCCGCTTTCAACTTGCTCAGTTCATCTCCGATTGGAACTAATACATTTAAAGGTTTCTCTATTTTTGTTTCTTCTTTTAAAAGTATATTGACTATTTTACTCGCTTTCCCAAAAGCCACAATGCCCTGATTCGAATTATTCTTTAACAATGTTTCAAAAGCAGTACATCCGGCCTCTGCAGGCAATGGAAGTATGCCCCATTGGGTTTCCATGTGCTTTTTAGCTTCTGCATCAACCTGCATACCTCCTTCTTCCCATAACGGCCAATTGATACTCAGTGTCCTGCCATGCCGATGCCCTTTGGCTTGCTCACCGGTACGGTATTGGGCATAATTATCCAAATACGCATTGGCAGAGGCATAATCTGACTGACCCACATTGCCCAGCACTCCTGCTATGGAAGAAAAGTAAACCATAAAATCAAGTGCTTCGTCCCTGGTGGCTTCGTCTAGATTTTTAACCCCGGATATTTTAGGACTCAGTACCTGATGAAGTTCTTCTTTTGTTTTCCTGACAATAAAGCTGTCACGGATAACTCCGGCACTATGAATGACTCCATCCAGTTTAGAATATGTGGATTTTATCATATCAATCAAAGAAAACACTTCCGGCTTATTACTCACATCACAGCGGTGATACACAGCATTTGGCAGTTTTAAAAGCGTTTCTTTTAAACTAAGACCCGGCTCTGTCCTGCCTGTAAGGATAACCCTTGTGTCTTTGGTCCTGCTTATGTACTCTGCAAAAATAAGCCCTAAACCGCCTGCTCCACCGGTAATAAGGTACACCCCTCCTTCTTTTATAGGGTTTGACCCCTGAGAATCCAGTAATTCAGGTATACGCTCAAGCGTTTTAACTTCCCTTTTCCCATCTTTATAGCGGACTTCTATATCTTTCGAATTTTGTTCTGCTTCCAAAATACCGATAAGCTCTTGCCTATGCTGGATTGACAAACTGTCAACACCTATTGTCCTGCCTCTGAATCTAGGGTTTTCATGGACTGCTGTCTTCAAAAGTCCTGAAACAAAACCGTAGTCTGTATAGTCCGAATTTTGATAAACCAGCACCAGCTCACACGAGCCCTTCTCCACTAGTTTCTCTTTTACTTTATCCAATACATCCACAAAATAGGATTCCGGTGTGTCACCGCCTATCAATTCTACTTCTATCTCCAGTGACTCCTTAAGATGATCTGCCAAAATCGCCGGACCTCCCGCTAATAGAATCAATCCCGAAGCAAAAGAAGATTGTTCCGGAACTTCACAAAGCAAAGACTCCTGCCAAATCGTATCATATAAATAAACCCCTTCCGATTCTTCAGCCACAGCTGAATTATCCACAGTTGAAATACCTTCCAAAGGAAGGGTCACAAAATCTTTAAAACTCAGAAGGACTTCTCCTGCGTCGTTCAGCAAATCGATATCGTAACTCATTACCTTACCTGACGCTTTATTGCTACCGCTCTTTCTGGCATAACTCCAAAGATTTTCAGGTAATTCCTTATAAATAGTAACTTCTCTTACGCTAAAAGGTACTTCTAAATTTATTGTCTCTTTATCAAAATTTAATCCGNAGTAACTTCTCTTACGCTAAAAGGTACTTCTAAACCTGTATTTCCCTGATCAAAATTGACCCAGGCGATACAGGTTTGGATAGCACTATCCAGTATTCCAGGCGTAAGAACACAGCCCTGCTGTTTAGGAAGACTGATTCTGGAAAGGGCTTCAGTTTCACTATAGTAAAAAAGTTCTATCCCCTGGAAGCTTGTACCAAAATCAATCCCTCTCTCTCTAAATAGCCTATAACATGATGCCCCTTCCTTGGTTTGTTTTAGCCTGTTTTTAATTGATACTAAATCCTGATTTTCAGGTACAGCCTGATCTTTTACACTAAGAATTCCCTGACTATGCAACTGTTCAACCCCTTGGCTTTGCGTATAAACCTCATAAGCAACATCATCACCCGAAGGGTAAAGACTGATCTCAACCTTCTCTGGGGTACCCTTTACACGGATAGGACGTAACCAGCTTACCTCCCTGAGTTGGGTAACTGCCGCCTCCAGAGACTGCGCACCCGCTTCCCGGGCAAGTTCCAGATAAGCAACACCAGGCAATATCATTTCTCCTTGTACTTGATGATCCGTAAAGAAAGACTCTCTGCCTGTGTAAACACTTGTATATTTTTGCTCTTTAAAATTTGAACTGTTGCTGTGAAGCAACGGATGCAGCCTGCCTGCGCTAAAGTATACTGCAGGCTCAGCCTGCTCAGGAATCCAATACCGCTCTCTGGCAAAAGGATAAGACGGCAGACTGATCTTTTCAGGCTTATTGTCAGGATACAGCAGATACCAGTCGACACTAACACCTTTTACCCATAACTGTGCCAATGCACCGATTTCCTTATGTGATAAAGCATAATCAATATAAGCCTGTCCAGCTCCGCCGTTCAATAAAAAATCCGACTTCTCTTTTTTGATATTCCCGCTAAGATAATCCGATGACTTTCCTTCAAGATAACCGGTAAGATGTTTTAAAAGCTCTGGTACATCAACGCAAACAAAAGCCAGTCTCTCTTCCATAGCCTCTCTGCCTACCTGTAAGGTATAGGCTATATCGTAAAGGTTTGTGCTTAAGTTTGAACTCAGATACTGCTTTAAATTCAACACCTGATCATAAAGCCTCTCCTTATTCCTGGCAGAAAGAAGAATAACTGCAGGAGAAGTACCTGCATACTGATCTTTGGGCTCTGGACGGTACTCTTCTATAACAATGTGTGCATTGGTCCCGCCAATTCCAAAACTACTGATACCAGCTCTTAATGGACTGTTTGGAAATTCTACTCCCCATAATGTTGTTTTACAATGAATATAAAATGGGCTCCCTTGTAATTCTATCTTTGAATTCAGTTTTTCAAAATTTATTGTTGCCGGTAACTGCCTATTTTTCATTGACAGTAATACTTTTAATATTCCAGCCATCCCGGCAGCCGCTTCTAAATGACCTAAATTTGTTTTGACAGATCCAATTCCACACCAAGCTGAACTTGTTGTGGATTCATTTAAATAATGAAACGATTTCGTTAATCCAGTTATTTCGATAGGGTCACCCAAACTTGTTCCTGTTCCGTGTGCCTCGATATAACTAACAGTAGTGATATCTATTTTTGCCCGTTCATATACTTCTTTTAAAAGTTCGCTTTGTTTTTCAGGGTTAGGCACTGTTAACCCACCCGATTGACCTCCATTATTAACAGCTGAACCTTTAATAATTCCTTGAATTGTATCTCCATCTTCCACTGCTTTTGATAAAGGTTTTAGAAAAAGTAACGCCGCACCTTCTCCTCGAACATATCCATTTGCTTTTTCATCAAATGCCTTACATTTACCATCAACACTCAACATATTAGATTGATGATATGACAAACTTTTCGATGGATGACAAATCAAATTAATTCCACCAACAATAACTTGGGAGCAATCTCCTAATTTTAGAGAGTTTATAGCTTCATGAACAGCCACTAAAGATGAGGAACAAGCTGTATCAATCTGAATACTAGGTCCGTTAAAATCATAAAAATAAGACAACCTATTAGCTAGTATTGCTAACGAAGTACCTGTACTGGTTAATGTTTCATCCTTTTTATCTTCTCTTAACAAGAGTTCATAATCACTTCCGGATGCCCCTATAAAAACACCCGTTTTATTCCCTTTTATTTCTGAAGCTTTATACCCTGATTCTTCTAACAATTCCCACGTAAGCTCAAGCAATATTCTCTGTTGCGGATCCATTAATTCTGCATCACGTGGTGAGATTCTGAAAAAAGAAGCATCAAATTTATCTATCTCATTAATATATCCAGCTCGGTTAATTCCTTCATGTGTTGAATTTAAATCAACCCATAATGGCCATTTAAATCTATCTTGAGGTGTGGAACTGATCTGAGACTTTTCTTCTATTAACAGTTTCCAAAGGTCTTCTTTGCTATTAGCTCCTGGAAAACGAAAAGATGAACCAATAATAGCAACATCAAAAGAATCCTCATTAGACTTTTTTTCAATTTGTTCAACTAAAACATTTTTTTTGGGAGTGATTACATTTACATTATTTTCACTTAATAGATAATCAGTGATCTCTTTCACGGTAGACAATCCATAAAATCGACTGGGATTGCTTCGGATCTGGAGTTTACTATTCAAATGTTCAGAAAGTTCCATATATATCAAAGACTCTATCCCCAGTAATCTTAAATCTGTTGATTCATTGATAACCTCTCCTTCCAACATGGAAGAGAAAAATTCAATAATTATTTTATCAGTTGCTTCTCTATCATAAATCGTATTTTTTACTTTTTCAAGATCAGATGATTTTACGAATATATTTTCGTTTCTTTCTGTTTCCCTGCCTGTAGCATTTTTTTTTGACAAATGGACTTCTTTTTTTACCATTTCCTTTATTGTTTTTTTATTTACAGAATGCAGGTGTATTAATCCAGAAAATTCTTTAATCGTGAAAATCTTAGCTATTAACTGTCCATCAGATTTACGATAAAGAGAGGATGACATTTGAACTTTAGTATCATCAATCAACCTACAAACTTCCAATTGATAGACTAACTCTTCATTTGGATTAGCATTGCCAAAATAAAATATATCTCTTGCCAGACAGGAGCTATTGTATGCCCAATCTTTCCATTTTTTATTCCCAATATTTTGTTCATGAAAATAATTACGCTCACACTTATCACTAATTTTAGAATATGAAGCAAAATAAATCAAACCAACTCCATTGATATCATCAAAAGGTTCAATCGTATAATCCTGAGTATAAATAGGCTTTTCGTCTATCCGAAATAAAACTCCTGATAATTCTATAGTTGTATTTTTAAAATTTTCGGCAGATAAAAGAAAGTCCTTTTTTAAATTAAGATACTCTGAAGCGAAAAGAGGTAATTTATTATGCTTTCTTATATTATCAGGATCTGAAACCAGAGGTGTTCCTTTTTTTAATGCTTTATTATCTTCATCTGTTCTAGAAGAAAAAACAGACATCAAAGAAGCTGATAGCTTTTTATCAGAAAAAATCACATTACTATCACTAAAAAACATTTTGCTTCCATAACGTGATAATTTGCTATTTAAGGTTATTTCTTGATTTTCTTTAACTGTAAATAGACTAACACTACTTTCCCAACGAAGTCGAACAAAGCTTGAATAAAGTCGTTCTCCATTAACATCAATCAACTTGTCTGATTCAACACCTAAGCCTTCAGATATCATGGCCCAATGCATATCCCCTAATTCTTTCAACAACCAATTTTCAGACATCCCCCCCCAATGCATTTGAGGCATGTTAAGAGTGTATTTTCTATTAGAAAAAGTCTCTTTTTCTATTTTTTTATTCATAAATAAGTTAAAATAAATTTATAGTGAATTTCCCTATATTAAAGATTTATAGTTCAATATAAATACACTTAACTTTTCCCCAACATCTAAAATTAAATTTGTATTATTTTGCCACATTTTAGTTAGTTTTTCGAAGCGCTAAAATAGATTAAAAACATTTCTACAAACTAAAAATTAACAAAATTTTTCCTATACAATACAAACTACTAATTACCAATATGTTACGCTTTTTTTTAAATATTATATAACATTTCTTTAAGACACTTTTATCTCTTATATTTTAAATTCTGGTTAATTAAATACACTTAACATCCATAATTGAAGTATGTTAGCAGTGGTATTTTTTAAATTTCTGAAGCTAAAATATTTGCTGTCCTGTTTGTTTTACTGATTCAATTAAAAAAACTAAGAGTGTAAAATGAGTATCCTGTTATGACATTGAAAAAAGTTTCTTCCTATCATTTTGATTTGTTGTCCGGCTACAAAATCGTCAAAACAATAACCAGATAAACAATATTGTAGATTTGATTTTTGGATATAATTATGTTATACTTCACCTTGTTTAGCAAACTCAAATTATACCTTTCAACAAGTCTTAATTAAATAGTTATCAATAACATAAAAAATAGTTCAGCAACTGAGTTATTGTGTTTTACTACATCTAATTTTTCGGATAGTAAAAATATCTCTGATAAAGTCGAGGTTTTGTTATGAAACTAAAATTTGCCTTTAACATTATAGTTTGGAGCATAAGGATTTCTTTATCTTTATAGAAGGTTTTCAATTTCCCTTGCTATTCAAAGCATAAAAAAACTTTGTAAAATTATATTATTTAATGATGCTTTTAACGATAGAGGTATTGGTGATGGAAATGCTTTTATTGCTCCAAATTTCATGCTTAAAGTGGTTCAGCAAATTTTTTTCGTGAGAATCATCATTGAGATTGGAAAGCTTAAAAACGTAATTCTTACTTTTAAAATTATAGTGGTTTATGGTCAGGTTTCTAGTGAAGTCATTACAATCTTTCATTTTAGTTTTTCTGCCCACAAACCAAACAATATCTTGAAATTAATTTTAAGAACTCTAAAAACTCATTTGAGATTATTAAGTTAAAAAAGCCATTTCACTAAAAAAACCTTAATATCTATTATTTAAAAGTTTGTCAGTTCTAATTTGCCTTTTGGCTTGCAGAGAGGATGGGATTCGAACCCACGATGCAGTTACCCACATACAAACTTTCCAGGCTTGCTCCTTCAACCACTCGGACACCTCTCTATTTTTATTTATTCCATCTCTCCTCTTAAAGAGGTTTCAAAAATAGTCTTAAAAACGTTACCTGCAACATTTTGACCTAATAAATACATTAATTTTGTTATTGCAGCCTCTGTAGTTATATCTTTCCCTGATATTACACCTATTTGCTTCAACTGCGAACTGGTCTCATACTGCCCCATATTAACACTGCCGCCCGAACATTGGGTTACATTAATTATATGTATTCCTTTTTTAATTGCTTCTTCCAATTGACCTACAAACCAGTCTTCTGTTGGCGCATTACCTGAACCATAAGTTTCAAGAACCACACCTTTTAAATCCGGGATTGACAAAATAGCTTTAATTACTGACTCGTTCAAGCCGGGAAAAATTTTAACTATTGCCACATTCGCATCGAATTTAGAATTGACCTGTAGTTGCTTTGTACTATTTTTTTTAAAAAGATACTCTTCATTAACTTTCAAATGCACACCGGACTCTGCCAGACTTGGGAAATTTGGTGATGTAAAAGCATTGAAATGTTCAGCACTTATTTTAGTAGTACGATTCCCTCTATATAATTTATATTCAAAATACAAACAGACTTCAGCCACCTGAGGTTTTCCGTTTTCCTGCAGAGATGCAACCTGAATAGCTGTTATCAGATTTTCTTTGGCATCAGTACGCAAATCTCCAATAGGTAATTGTGAGCCGGTAAAAACAACAGGCTTTTCAAGATTTTCCAACATAAAACTTAATGCAGAAGCCGAATACGACATAGTATCCGAACCATGCAGCACCACAAAACCATCATACTGCTGATAGTTATCCTCAATCATCTGAGCAATTTTCACCCATCCTTCAATGTTCATATTTGAAGAATCAATGGGCTTATCAAATGAAATAGTAGCTATATTACAATCCAGAAGTTTTAACTCAGGAATATTTTTCAGTAATTTATTAAAGTTAAAAGCAACCAAGGCACCGGTATCAGTATCTTTAACCATACCAATAGTACCTCCTGTGTAGAGTAATAAAATATTAGGTTTAGATATTGTTGTCATATTTTAGTTTATTAACCACAGGATTTGCATACATTGACAGGAATCCTTCCACCATTTGTTGGTTTTTACCATCGATTCGCATTTCCAACCTGCGGCCGAATAATGACTTCTCCTGCTCAGTATATCTGTCTTTGAATCTGTCGGTTTTAAAAAGCAGATCATAGGCAATAAAATTAGTCGGCCATAAATGATACGACTGCAGAATAGCATCATCTATCAACTGCACAATTGCCTGTATTTGCTTATTCGAATTGGAATTTTCTGCTTTAATTATATCCAATTCACTATCCAGAATATCTCCAACATGGATATGAATATGCCTTTTCTGTCCAATAATACCACTAAGTATATTATTAAAATCCTCATTTGAACTTTTAACATATACTTCATTATTGGCTTCAGCCATTAACTGAGGCATTTTCAAAGCATCTGTAGGGTCATATTCGTAGGAAATTGAAACCGGTACTATTTTTATCTGCCTGAAATAATCAATAACATCTCTGTTGCCGGCTGCCATCGCAAGCATTTTCAATACACCTGTATGGGTTGCATCATTTCCGTCTTTCGTTCTTCCTTCTCTTTGCGCAATCCAAACCGATCTGTTTTCACGAAGCAACAATTGCTCAATATATTCAGACATTAATTGAGAGCTTTGCAATAATTCACGTGGTGGCAAACCTCGTTGCACAACAAAATTCCTATTTAAACGTGATAACGAACGAAGAAAATCTTTTTTAACCAAATTATCACCAATTGCAGAAGCTGTCATCACCAGCCCATAATCAAAAAGTGAAATATTTAGTAAAGAAGTATCAAGAATAATATCCCTATGATTAGAAATAAAAAGATACGAAGCATTAGGCTCTAACTTTTCAAAACCTGAAGTTGACAATCCATCAGAACTCTTTTGTACAACTTTTTGAATCGCTTCGTAAATAAAATTACACTGAAAATCCCTTATTGAATGTGTCTTTCGCAATTGGTTTTGCCATACTTCATCATCAACTCCGGGAAAAGTAAAATTCATCATCGCCTTCATAATAGGATGATTTACTGCGTCTTGCAAAGCCAGATTTACTTCGGCATCATAGTAAGGTCGAATGGCATCAAATTTTGACATTTCAATTACAATTTTCTCTTACAAATGAACGAAAATTTACCCAATTTCAAGTTATATATTATCAAATTCCTACTAATTTCTAAAAAACCTAACAAATAAATAACATTAAATTCCAAAAATCTCTTTAGAATTATTCGTTGTAATTCTTGCTATTTCTTCAATAGAAAGACCATAAAGCTCAGAAAGCTTTTGCGCAACCAAAGTCACGTAAGCACTTTCATTACGTTTACCTCTATGTGGTACAGGTGCTAAATAAGGAGCGTCAGTCTCAAGAACAATATGCTTGATATCTATTTGATTCAAAAACTGGTCAATTTTTCCATTCTTAAAAGTGACTACGCCACCAATACCCAATTTCATTCCATAAGAGATTGCTTTTTGAGCTTGTTCCAAATCACCTGAAAAACAATGGAAGATTCCAAATAAATCATCATCCTTTTCTAATTCCAAAACTTCAAAAATTTCATTAAAAGCGTCTCTACAATGAATATTAATAGGCAACTTATACTTTTTAGCTAATTGGATTTGGCGTTGAAATGCAACTTTTTGAATCTCCAATGTAGTTTTATCCCAATACAAGTCGATTCCTATCTCACCTACTGCGTAAAATTTTCTTCTTGCAAACTCTGCCTCAACAAAAGCCAATTCCTCTTCGTAATTTTCTTTAACATAACACGGATGCAGACCCATCATCAAAAAGATATTTTCAGAATATTGTGCTTCTAAATCATACATACGATTCGCATATGACGAATCAATAGCAGGGATAAAAAAACGAGCAACACCTTTATCTATAGCCGCTTGAATCACCTCCTGTCTGTCTTCAGCAAATTGCGATGAATATAAATGAGTATGGGTATCAGTCAAAATCATGCAACAAAAATAAAAAAACCGACTTATAACTAAGTCGGTTTTTTTATTTAAAATTCTTTTATCTATTTTTTATTTCCAAAAAGCCCCCCTAAAAAACTTGCTTTAGGTTTTCCTTTTTCGTCTTTTCCGGTACCTATTAAATTATCTATGTATTCATTATAAGTTTTACTACGCTCTTCTAGGAATCCTATCAAATAATCTTCGGATGCAGATAGTCCACTAGCATGTTCAATATGTAATAATTTTTTGTATAACGGTTCAATAAATTTTGTCACTATATCTTGAGAAACAGATTTTCTAGTGCCCAGATAGCCAACAATTTCGCCATCAGAATCAGAAATAATCTTAAATTGTGTAACCACCCAATAATATCTTCCTGTTTTTGACATATTTTTCAAAATAGCATGAACATCTTTCCCTCCTTTAATATTATCCCATAAAATTTTAAATATAACTTTAGGCATATCCGGATGTCTAACAATGTTGTGAGGCTGACCAATTAACTCAAATTCATCATAACCGGAAACATCGATAAAATCCTCATTCGCGTACAAAATAGTTCCTTTTCTATCTGTTTTACTTAACAAAATTTTATTTTTGTCCCAATCTACTTCTCTTTCTGACGGAATTGGCTTAGGTGTTCTTGTTTCCATAAGTTTTAATTAAGAATGTTTGTTAGTTTTTTATATTGATTATTATTACATCTATTTATTCTTTATCATTTATTAACTTATAAAATATGTTTGCATCAAATTCTAAAAAACAAGAAACGATCAAATTTAGAATATAAAACTATATCAACAGCTAATCGATGCTACACAAATATACAAATGCAACAGAATAAAATAAATGATTTTTAAGTTTTTTCTTGCAAATTTAATTTTGTCTACAGGCTTAATTTTTAATCGCTATTGATTTGATAAAAATATCATTAACTAAAGTGTCGATTTTTTTCGTCTCTTCTTTAATTTGTTCAAAATGAGCAATAATCTCATCGTTGTCAGTTTTTGTTTTAGCAACATCGATAGCACTTAAAACCGAACTTAAAGGGAATTTCAAATTCTGAGAAGTATTATAAACAAAATTACTAAATTCTTGATTTTGCGAAGCTGTAGAGTATTTAGCTGAGGCTAATTTGATATTTTCTACTTCATACTCCCCTGATATTTTAGAAATATGATTTTTACTATGTTCTTTAAAATAATAAGCCCAATAACCATTCATAAAAAACACAACTGCAGCCAGAACTACATGGATAAGAAAAGTCTCAGTATCAAAATTAACCTGTGAAAAATAAACTTGTAGACCTTTAGGATCCGTATAAATATTATTCTGTAAATAAGCTAATCCCCCATGATGCAAAACAACCAGAAAAGTAAGCGGTAATTGCAATTTCCAATCTTGATAAATAATTAAAATGGTACTCGCAATAAAAACGGTAAAATGCATTTCAAACATCCCGTGCATTTGATAAATATATTGTGCCATGAAAATAGCCAAAACCACACTTAGTATATACTGATATGCTTTTGATTTTTTCAAGAAAAATTTAGTAGAATAATAAATTATCAAATTCAATGTTCCTACACCTATTCCAATTTCCCATGTATCATATTTATATGCTATTGCAATCCCGAAAAGATAGTAAATTGCAAGAATATAGTTAATAATAGTGTCTGACCTTTGAGTCATTGTAGACATAAAATGATGAATGTAATCTTGTTCATTCAAGGTTGCTTTTGGCTTCATAATAATTAGGTTTGTTTGTTAATATTTGATTATTTGGTACACTTGGGTAACGAGCATCCATATGCTCTTAAAGCTAAAGTATCAAACATTGGCTTATCGCTTTTATATATAAGTGAGTCTATCGCCATTTGAGCATAGTTACTGTCAGCGTTTGTACAATATCTAGTTTTGTTATAGTTTCCTCTATAATAGAGATGGTGAGTAGCATCTATCAATACTGCCTGAGGTGTTGAAAAGACTCCACAGTTTTTTGCAATGGTCTCATCAAAGAATACTGGCACTTTAGAATCAAACTTTTCTTGAATTTCCCGAACACTAAAATCTTTCTCCTTGTTAAGCACTACAATTTTAAAATCAATTGCCTTTTCGTATTTTTTTATAAGGCTCCTCACATGAGGCACATTAAATCTTGAACAAGGACAATTAGGATTAAAAAAATGAATAAAAACCGGCTTATTTTCAAATTTTATCAATTTCCCAAAATCAATTTGATCGCCTATGGCAATTTCCTTATAGTTTTCAGGAATTGGAGTTGGCAAACTATATTTGTATTCATTTCTCCAAAATAAAACTGAAATAGCTCCAAAAAGTATTACAAGCCATAATGACAAAAGTAATTTTCTCATCACAAACAATACATTTAGTTAATATTTTATAAACACTTAATAATATTAAGCAAAAATTAGTAGAGTTAAAAATAAAATCGACGAAATGCATGAAATTTCTTATGTTTTTTTTACCTCATTAATTTTTGAGACAAACGCTTCACGATTTTTAGCGATGAGACCTACCTTTTTTGGTAATAAAAAGATCTTCATCATGTCAAAATAATAACCTTCTGGACCAGAAGTTAATAAAAACAATTTCCTCTACCATAACAAGAATATTAATTCATTATGAACAATTTCGGAACATTATACTTCAATTCAATCATACATATAAACCTAACACTTTAAATCGATACAGTAAAAACTATGAAGAACAACTTCATTATCTATAAAAGCTTAATACTTAAGTTAAGTATCAAGCAAATTACGGTGAACAGAAATGAGAAAAAGCTATTATGAAAAATTTAATTTTTTGCTTTTAAAAAGTCATTAATAAACAGTTGTATATAAAGGAATTACAATTTTTTTCATTTGAAAAATATTTTTTTTATTCATACGTTGTTGATATCGATATAAGTTGTATATTTGCACACTTAAAATTTAATTAAACATCATTGTTATGTACGCAATCGTAGAGATAGCAGGGCAACAATTTAAAGTAAGCAAAGACCAAAAAGTATTCGTACACCGTCTAGCTAATGAAGAAGGATCAAAAGTTTCTTTTGATAAAGTTCTTTTATTAGATGATAACGGAAACGTAACTTTAGGCGCCCCAGCTATAGAAGGTGCTTCAGTAGAAGCTAAAGTGTTACAACACTTAAAAGGTGATAAAGTAATTGTTTTCAAAAAGAAAAGAAGAAAAGGTTACAAAAAAAGAAACGGTCACAGACAGTATCTTACACAAATTTTAGTTGAAGGAATTTCTGCTTCAGGTGCAAAAAAAGCTGCTCCTAAAAAAGAAACTGCTCCTAAAGCTGAAGTAGCTGCAGATGAAACTGCTCCTAAAAAGAAAGCTGCTAAAGCTAAAAAAGAAGATACTAACGAATAATATTAACTTATAAAACCAATACATCATGGCTCACAAGAAAGGTGTCGGTAGTTCGAAGAATGGTAGAGAATCAGAATCGAAACGTTTAGGCGTTAAGATCTTTGGTGGCCAAGCTGCAATGGCTGGTAATATCATCGTAAGACAAAGAGGTTCTAAGCACAACCCAGGTGAAAATGTTTACATGGGGAAAGATCATACTTTACATGCTAAAGTTGACGGCGTAGTGAAGTTCCAGAAAAAAGGAGAAAACAAATCATTTGTTTCTATTGTTCCTTTTGAAGCTTAGTCTTTAAGAACTTAAAGTATAAAGCGTTCGCATTGCGAGCGCTTTCTTTTTTTATACCTTTGCATCAAGTATTTATATTATGAGTAAAATTCGAATTACCAAGCAATTTAATTTTGAAACCGGACATGCATTATTTGGTTATGACGGCAAATGCAAAAATGTTCACGGACACAGCTACAAACTTTCTGTAACGGTTATAGGTTCACCTATTACTGACCGCAGCAATGTTAAATATGGAATGGTAATTGATTTTTCAGATTTAAAGAAAATTGTAAAAGAAGACATTGTAGACGTTTTTGACCACGCTACCGTATTCAATGCTACAACTCCCCATATTGAACTTGCAAACGAACTGAAAAGCCGTGGTCATCATGTAATATTAGTAGATTATCAACCTACAAGTGAAAACATGGTGATTGACTTTGCAGCAAAGATTAAAAGTCGTCTTCCAAAATCTGTTCAGCTTCATTCTCTAAGACTGCAGGAAACAGAAACTTCATTTGCTGAATGGTATGCAGCGGATAATGAATAGTTATAATGAAGAAGCACACTAAATATAAAGTATAAAAAAACTGCCTGATATTCACAGGCAGTCTTCTTTTGGTTTCTTCAAATATTGGATTAACAATTAGAAGGTACATAACCACAGCAACCAGTGTTTTTATTGTAAAAACCCTGCAGTTCATCAACACATTGTTCTTTTGTTATTCCACAAGCTTGAACCCAACAGTTGCTTCCGCCGGCGATTTTCTTTTGTTCTTCTTTTGACAGCAGCTGCACACCGTTTAATTTTAAAATTGAACTTTTCATTTCCATAAAATTGTTAATTAATAATATCCGTCGCAAAGTACCCAAGCTTCACATCCTAATGGTGGATCCCCTAAAGAATCCTCTTTCAGACAGCACTTAAACCAATCTTTTGGGACACCTCCTAAAATTTCCTTTTGCTGGGAAGCAGACAAAACACCCAGCCCGTCAAGTTTTAAAACTTTTTTCATAAAATAGGGTTTAAACTGATTTTATTGTGCCTGACAAAGCCCCATAGCACTCAGACTGGCATACCACGGCGATCCAGGAGTACACAACCCTGCACCACATACATGCTTTTGTTCTTCTTTTGTTAAAACCTGAACAGACTTCATTTTTAAGATAGATTCTTTCATAATAATACGTTTTTTAGTTTTTTTTAAAAGTTCCCCAACATTTAAAGTCAATGGAGATCTTGACTATTACTGCAGCAATATTGTTTCATCCTCAAGAAGATAGATTTCCCAAATTTTTGATACGCTTTTTTATCATAAAGATCATTTTAACAGCATTAAAGACAATCTTCTTTCGATTACGAATCAGAATAAAGATATTCAAATCAATTTTAAAACAAGTTTTCTGTCTACAAAAGACATTTATTTACCTACAAACCGAAATACAATAAATAAAAAAAGGCTCCTTGATAAGGAGCCTCACATTAATTTTATATAATAAAAGATTATCTTATAAGATTCAAAATCATATTAGGGTATAGCCCTATACCAATATTCAACACTAAAGTCACAATGGCAACAATTTTATAAACTAAAGGCATTTCAGGCAATCTTTCGCCTTCAGTGCTTTTGGTATACATTGCAATAATTATTTTGAAATAGTACCCCACACTTATTATTGAAGCGATTATAGCCACTATAACCAAAACAATCCAACCCGTTTGAATTACTTGGTTCAGCAAGAAAAACTTAGCAAAGAATCCAGAAAGAATAGGAATCCCAGCCAATGACAATAACGAAGTAGTAACAACAGCCGCTAACAAAGGATGCGTTTTACCAAAACCGTTGAAGTTATCAATTGTCTCATTTTCCTTATCTTTTGTAACATACATAATAACTGAAAAAATAGCCAAACCAGCCACTGCATAAGCCGTAGCATAGTAAAACAATATGTTTGCAGAGAAGTTGGACACCAACAAAGTCATAATCATGAAACCGGCATGAGAGATACCTGAGAAAGCCAGCATACGTTTCACGTTATTCTGACGTAAAGCCATAACATTTCCTAAAATCATCGAAGCCATTGAAACAACTACAATCAACATTTGGAAAGAATAAATTGGCGATGGCACTAAATGAACAACCAATTTAAACAAAGCCGCCACTGAAATAACTTTTGCTAAAGTACTCATTGTTGCGGTAGTCAGAGCCGGAGCACCTTCATACACATCCGGAGACCAAAAATGGAAAGGAACTGCTGCTACTTTAAATAACATTCCAATTACAATCATAATCACACCAATAGAATACCACTGCGGAAAATTTGCAGTATGAATTACCTGATAAATAGTCTGCAGATCAAAACTGCCTGACGCACCATAAACCAAAGCTATACCAAAAAGAATAATTCCAGAAGCAAAAGAACCCATCAGGAAATACTTCATCCCTGCCTCATTACTTTTTAAACTTAAACGTTTGCTGGCTGCAAGTACATACAATGAAATTGAAAGCACTTCTATCCCTAAGAAAAACATTGCCATATTCCCAAAAGAAACCATAGCAACACCACCGGCAAGCATAAAGATTTTAATAGAAACAAAGTCAGAGATACGTGATGGTCTGTCTTTATAGAATTCGTGGCTCATAGCCAATAACAAAATAGTAATCCCAATAAACAAACTGGAAAACGCAACTGAAAAACGGTCAACAGTCATCATATTATTATAAAATGAACCCAATCCGTTATATTCTGAAACATTGTATCCTAAAATGGCTAATAAACCTAAAATGGCAACTGGAATGATAGCTTTTCTTGCATTGATCATTTCTGCAAGCATTACAATTACTCCTAAACCTGATATTGCTATTAATGTATTCATCTTTTAAAATTTGAATTTGGAAACAAATTCTTTATTCAATATTATCTATTTATAACTGTAAGCACTTCCTGTAAAGCCGGTGTAATTAAGTCGTTAATTGGTTTAGGGTATAAACCAAAAAATAACAATACGGCAATAATCACAACAAAAACAATAGTTTCCTGGATTGTAATACTTTCAAACACTCTTACATTTTTATCACCCAGCATCACATTCTGGAACATTTTAAGCATATAAAAAGCACCCAATATAATGGTTGTTCCTGCTATAACCGCAAACCAGATATTCACATTATACAAACTGTATAACGCTGTAAATTCACCGATAAAGTTAAATGTTGAAGGCAACGCTACAGAAGCCAGCATAACAATCATAAACATTGAAGCAAACTTCGAATCCTGAATTCTGATGCCACCCATCTCAGCAATTTCCTGAGTCTGGAAACGTCTTTCAATTACCTCCGCAGCAAAGAAAAGTCCAACAACAACAAATCCGTGAGCAATCATTTGTAAAACAGCTCCTCTGAAACCATCTAATGACAATGTATAGGTTGAAGCCGCAATTAAACCAACGTGGGCTAAGGAAGAGTACGCTAATAACTTCTTTAAATTACGCTGTTTTAACGCTACAATTGAACCATAAACCACCCCTATAATACTTAACACTAAAAACACATTCATATATGTTTTAGCTGCCAGTGGAGCTAAAGGCAACTGCCAACGGATAACACTGTACAATCCCATTTTAAGCATGATACCAGACAGTAACATCGTTCCAACTGCTGGAGATTTCTGATAGGTATTCGCCTGCCATGTATGGAAAGGAAAAATAGGAATCTTAATTGCATACGCTAAAAAGAAGCCTGAGAAAATCCAAAATTGCTCTTGTTCCGTTAAACGAATCGCATATAAATCCGAAATCATTAAAGATCCAGCTTTTTGGAATAAGTAAATAAAAGAAACCAGCATGAATAAAGATCCCGCAAGCGTAAACACAAAGAATTTTATGATAGCTCTTTTACGCTCTTCCGCGTCTCCATTACCCCAAATCAAGGCAATAAAATAAATTGGTATTAATGCTAATTCCCAAAAAATATAATATAAAAATGCATCTGCACTTAAAAATGTCCCTACCATAGCAAAAGACATAAAAAGTACTAAAGCATAAAATGTTTTACTATTTTCAAATTGATTACCAAAAGAAGAGTAAATAATTATAGTCGTCAGGAAAGTTGTCAATAATAACATTGCCAACGACAGTCCGTCAACTTTTAAAGCTATAAAAATGTTTGGATTGGCAATCCATTGCTGCATAAAACTAGGATTGATCCCACTGTTATGCAAATTCAATGTATAAACAGAGAAAACCGAAGCTGCCAAACTAAAAATCAATGCCACTGTCTTTGCGAGTTTGTTACCCGAAAAATAAGTAGCAACCGCTCCAAACAATAAAAGTACAAGTATAAATGATACGTTCATTACTGCAATGTATTATTAAACTAAAAATATATAAACTAAAATCGACGATAAACCTAAAACAAAAGCCAACAGATAAACTCCTATACTTCCGTTTTGAATTAATTTACCTTGATTTCCAATTCCGTTTGTTACTTTTCCTAAGCCAAATAAAAACTCAGAAATTGCCGCTTCTGTATATTTTCTAAAGAAATGTGATAATTTATAAATAGGATTTACAATTAAAGCTTCATAAGCTTCATCTACATAAAACTTATTATACATAACTGATGCAATTCCTTTAATTTCTGAATCCTGAACCGGAACTTCCTGTTTTTTGATGTATTTTGAATAAGCAATAAAAATACCTATCAAAGCTCCCACTGTAGCAATACCCATTAACATATAAGCAGTATTATCCAAATGATGCTCACCATGAGCTTTATGGAATAACGGCGCCATATAATGATTCAACCAGGTACTTCCCGGTAAATTGATTGCACCGCCTACTGCTGCCAGAATTGCTAAAATTACTAAAGGGATAGTTATCAAAGTCGGACTTTCATGCAAATGATGTTTTTGTTCCTCAGTTCCTCTGAATACACCAAAGAAAGTCAAATACATCAGTCTAAACATATAAAACGCGGTCATGATTGAAGCGATTGATCCTACAACCCATAACACTGTATTGCCATGGAAAGCAGTCATCAAGATTTCATCTTTAGACCAGAAACCAGCAAATGGAAAAATCCCTGAAATCGCTAAAGTAGAAATCATCATTGTCCAGAATGTAATAGGCATGGCTTTTTTCAAACCGCCCATATTGCGCATATCCTGTTCACCATGCAAAGCATGAATTACAGACCCAGACCCTAAGAATAAACAAGCTTTAAAGAAAGCATGTGTGATTACGTGGAAAACAGCAACTTGGTAAGCTCCCAAACCTAAAGCCAGGAACATTAAACCTAATTGCGATACTGTAGAATAGGCCAATACTTTTTTAATATCATTTTGAACCAAACCTATAGCCGCTGCCAACACAGCAGTACCAGCACCAATAACAGCAATTAAGAGTTGTACAGAAGGTGCCAGGTCAAAAACAAAATTTAAACGCGTTACCAAGAAAATTCCCGCTGTAACCATCGTAGCCGCGTGAATTAATGCCGAAACAGGCGTAGGTCCGGCCATTGCATCAGGTAACCAAGTGTATAATGGAATTTGAGCTGATTTACCAGTTGCCCCTATGAATAAACATAAAGCCGCTACAGCGATAAGCGCAGAATGCTGCGTACCTAATCCTTTTTCAAAAATTCCAGCTGCAATTTGAGAATATTCTAAACTGCCAAAAACATAAGCCAAAATAAAAATACCTATCAAAAGACCTAAGTCACCAATACGGTTCATGATAAAAGCTTTCTTGGCAGCGTCATTATATTCTTCGTTTTTGTACCAGAATCCGATTAACAGATAAGAACACAATCCTACTCCTTCCCAACCAATAAACATAACCAATAAGTTACTTCCCATTACTAATGTAATCATGAAGAAAACAAACAGGTTTAAGTAAGCAAAGAACTTATGCACATTTTCATCATCGTGCATATAGCTTATCGAATACATATGGATTAAAGTTCCTATTCCTGTTACAAACAACAACCATAAAACTGATAGTTGATCCAACAAGAAAGAAAAGTTTACATTGAATTTTTCCAATGAAATCCATTGAAATAAATCAATCTGAATGGCTTTCCCATTCGATTGGATTAGTGTAAAGAAGTACGTCGTTGCAAAAAACGATATTAATATTGAAAGTGTCCCTAACAATCCTACAAATCCTTTTCCTGCTTTTTTACCAAAAAAGATATTGGCTAAAAATCCGAAAAGCGGTGCTAATAATAATACTAAAGCTAAATTTTTCTCCATTAGTATTTATCCTTTTAAATTCTTTAAATTATCTATATCAATCGATCCTGTGTTTCTAAAAATCGAAACCAAAATTGCTAATCCTACTGCAACTTCGGCAGCAGCAACAGCCATCGAAAAGAATACGAAAACCTGTCCTTGTGCATCCTGATGAAAAGTTGAAAAAGCAACTAATAATAAGTTGACCGCATTCAACATAATTTCAATGGACATAAACATGATAATCGCATTACGACGATATAAAACTCCAAAAACTCCTATACAAAACAGTAAAACTGCCAGGTAGATATAGTTTTCAATTCCTATTTGTTGTAATATATTTTGCATCTTACTGTAAGGCTTTTTCTTTTTTAGACAATAGTACGGCACCAATCATCGCTACTAATAATAAAACAGAAGCAAATTCAAACGGCACCATATATTCGTTTAACAATACTTTACCTAGAACTTTAATTGATTGGAAATCCTGTCCTGAATTCTTGTATTCAGAAATTACAGGCATTGCCTTGATGAATGTTGCCAGCATTACAAAGCACAACAATCCAAAAGCTATTGTTGCTGAAATTACTGACAGCATATTTTTATTAGGTTCATTTTCTTTGTTCAAATTCATCAACATGATGGTAAAAAGAATCAAAACCATAATAGCTCCTGCATACACGATAATATGAACTAAAGAAAGGAATTGTGCATTGAACAACAAATAATGTCCGCCAATGCTAAAGAAACACATTACTAGATAAATAGCACTGTGGATAGGGTTTTTACTGATTACTGTCATAAATCCAGTAGCCAAAGTAACTGCCGCTAAAATATAGAATATAGTAAGTATCGACATTTTAGTTAACTGATTTAGTGTTTTTAATCGCCATTTCAAGTGGCATTACTAATTTATCTTTACCGTAAATAAAATCTTCTCTGTTAGTTGATGATTTTACAATAACTTTTGATTCGGTTAAGTAGATTGCATCTTTAGGACAAGCTTCTTCACATAATCCGCAAAAAATACAACGCAGCATGTTTATTTCATAAACCGATGCGTATTTTTCCTCACGGTACAAATGCTCTTCTCCCGGTTTACGCTCTGCTGCTGTCATTGTGATAGCTTCGGCAGGACAGGCAACCGCACACATACCGCATGCTGTACAGTTCTCACGACCAAGCTCATCACGTTTTAACATATGCTGTCCGCGGTATACCGGACTGAAAGGACGTACTTGCTCAGGATATTTAATCGTCACTTTTCTTTTAAACAAGTGGCGGATTGTTGTAAACAAACCTTTCACAATTGCTACCAGATACAAGCTTTCCCAGAAGTTCATCTTTTTATTGGAGACTTCTTTTTTTCTTCCTGATAATGAAATTGATTCTATTGACATTCTATTAATGTTTATAACCTATTTTGGTTCTTTCAATTTTCTTTTCTTGTTTTTCCATCAATTCATCAAGATAATTAAAAACTAACTCGATGTTTTTATTTTGATTTTCCAACTTCTTTTTTATTTGTTCGATTTCGAGTTTTAAACTTAACGTATCGTTAAGTGCTTCCCTAATCTTTGTAAAAACTCTGATAATTTGAATATTTACTTTTATTGCCGTTGGACTGTTCAGTACACTTGACAGCATTGATACTCCATTTTCTGTAAATGCCATTAAAGCATACTTTGAATGCTGTCCTCTTTTTAAGGTGCCAAATTGACTCCTTAAAGAATCCATCTCAAAATCTGTCAGTTCAAACATAAAATCTTCGGGAAAACGTTCAATATTTCTCCTGACCTGTCTCTTAAGATTTTTTGTTTCAACCTGATAAAGTCCAGCTAGATCTTTATCCAGCATCACTTTTTGTCCTCTGATGAAATAAATCTTATCCGAAATAATTTCATCAGGAATACTGATTTCATTTTGGCTCATATTATGTATTTTGGCGTATAGGGTCAACCACAAATTGTGATTATTTTTGTAAAACTAAAAGTCTTACTTTTCAAAAGAAATGGAAACTTCTTTCCAATTTCTCTTCGTCATTATTTCTTTATAAAGAATTAAAATAATCCTTTATCAGCGATTATCGTAATAATTCCAGTTAACACAATATTAGCTATTGCTAACGGAATTAACATTTTCCAACCTAAATTCATCAACTGGTCATAACGGAAACGTGGAATTGTCCAACGTACCCAGATATAAAAGAAGATGAAGAATAGTATTTTTGCAAACAAAGCTATGATACCAATGATATTTGCAGCATTCTGACCTAGAGATTCTGCCGCTAAATCCATACCTGGATAGTTATATCCTCCAAAATATAGAATCGAAATAATAGCTGAAGACACGAACATTGCAGCATATTCACCAAATAAATAGAATCCCATCTTCATAGACGAATATTCCGTATGGTGACCCCCAATTAACTCGGCTTCACACTCTGCCAAGTCAAAAGGAGTTCTATTCGTTTCGGCAAATGAACATACTAAGAAAATGATAAAACCTAAAGGTTGGTAAAACACATTCCAGTTCATTCCATGTTGTTGATTTGCAATTTCTCTCAAACTCAAGTTTCCGTTTATCATGATCAATGCTATGATCGATAACCCCATAGCAACTTCATAAGAAATCATTTGAGAGGAAGCACGTAATGCCGACATTAAGGAATACTTATTATTAGATGCCCATCCACCTATCATGATTCCATACACACTGATAGATAAAATGGCAAATACATATAAAATAGATACATCCAATTCAGCTGCTTGAAGCACTACTTTATGACCACCAATTTCCAATGTATCACCCCAAGGTAAAACTGCACTGGTAATTAAAGCCATACTCATTGAAATAGCTGGACCTAAAATGAATAAGAATTTATTAGGTGTATCCGGCATAAACTCTTCTTTTGCAAAAAGTTTTAAACCATCAGCAAGAGGTTGTAGAATACCTCCTTTACCAGCACGGTTAGGACCTATACGGTCTTGTAACCAAGCGGCAACTTTACGTTCCGCTAAAGTTGTGTACATAGCTGCAAGCATAGTAATTGCAAATACAGCCACGATGATAATCCCTTTTTCTATAATTAATGTACTTTCCATTTCTTATTTATTTGAATTATCATTGTCCTCTAGAGGAGTATCAATCATACTAATTTTTTTACGGTCCTGTTCGCGGCCATAAAGAATGTGGTCTTCTGTTTTGATTTCCACTTTTGGAGCATGAAGCTCATATTTGTTACGGTTAATAACCGAGAATTTTTCAAATTTACGAGGACCTTCAATTGTCCAGTCGCTTACCTCTTTCTTTTCAAATCGGCAAGTATTACAAATGAATTCTTCCACTTCATGAAATTCATCTTTGCGACCTGTTACTCTTTGGATTTCATTACCAAACATCCAAACCGTAGTCTTTCCACAACATTTATCACAGTCTCTATGTGCATTATATGGTTTACTAAACCAAACACGAGATTTGAAACGGAATGTCTTATCAGTTAATGCACCTACCGGACATACATCAATCATATTTCCAGACATTTCGTTATCGATAGCTTTAGAAATACAAGTTGAGATATTCGCATGATCTCCACGATCCATCACCCCGTGAACTCTGTTGTCTGTCAATTGGTCTGCAACAGAAACACAACGCTGACATAAAATACAACGATTCATGTGTAATTGTATATACGGCCCAATATCTTCCGGTTCAAAAGTGCGCTTTTCTTCAATAAAACGAGTTTCTGATTTACCGTGTTCGAAAGCCAAATTTTGTAAATCACACTCTCCAGCCTGATCACAAACCGGACAATCCAACGGGTGATTGATTAACAAGAACTCCGTTACCGATTTACGTGCTTCTTCCACACGGGCAGAACCTTTACTGTTCACTTCCATACCATCCATTACACCGGTAACACATGAGGCTACCAGTTTAGGCATAGGTGTAGGATTAGCGTCGCTTCCTTTTGATACTTCTACCAAACAACAACGGCATTTACCTCCCGTTTTTTCTAACTTTGAATAATAACACATTGCAGGTGGCACACTTTCGCCTCCTATCATACGAGCCGCCTGCAGGATGGTTGTTCCTGGTTCGACTTCTATCGTTTGTCCGTCTATGGTTACTTTCATTTTATCATTGTTTAAAAGTTTAAAAGTTTAAAAGTTTAAGCGGTTACCACTTCTACTTTTGACTTCTAACTTCAGACTTTTAAATTATACAGTTTGTTTTGCTACTAAATGTCTTACCTTTTCAAAAGGCTCGTTCACAAAGTGCTCTCTATTTTTAATTTTTTCAGGGAATCTAACGTGGTATTCAAATTCTTCTCTAAAATGACGAATTGCTGCTGCCACAGGCCATGAGGCAGCATCACCTAAAGGACAAATTGTATTTCCTTCAATTTTAGACTGAATACTCCATAACAATTCGATATCTTCTTCACGTCCTTGTCCGTTTTCGATTCTCCAAAGAATTTTTTCTAACCAGCCAGTACCCTCGCGACATGGCGTACATTGTCCGCAAGATTCATGATGATAAAAGCGTGAGAAATTCCAAGTATTACGAACAATACAAGTAGTATCATTATACACGATAAAGCCTCCTGAACCTAACATTGAACCTGTGGCAAATCCACCATCAGATAAGGACTCATAAGTCATTAAACGATCGTCACCATTTGCCGTTTTATAAATTAAGTGAGCTGGTAAAATCGGCACTGAAGATCCTCCCGGCACTAATGCCTTTAATGGTCTGTCATCGATCATACCTCCAAGATATTCATCAGAATTCATGAATTCTTCCACAGTAATTCCCATTTCAATTTCATAAACCCCCGGATTTTTGATATGACCGGAAGCAGAAATTAGTTTAGTACCTGTAGAACGGCCAATTCCTATTTTTGCATATTCTTCACCCGAATTCATTACAATCCATGGCACTGCTGAAATAGACTCAACGTTGTTTACCACAGTTGGGTTTTGCCATAATCCGCTAACCGCCGGGAATGGTGGTTTAATACGTGGATTACCTCTTTTACCTTCAAGAGATTCGATTAATGCAGTCTCTTCACCACAAATATAAGCACCTGCACCACAGTGTACGTGCAAATCTAAATCAAATCCAGATCCTAATATGTTTTTTCCTAACCAACCCGCTGCATAAGCTTCCTTAATCGCTCTTTCAAGGATTTTGAAAACCCACATGTATTCACCACGGATGTAGATATACGATAAATTTGCTCCTAAAGCATACGATGACGTAATCATTCCTTCTATTAGTAAGTGTGGAATGTACTCCATCAAGAAACGGTCTTTAAACGTTCCAGGTTCAGACTCATCCGCATTACATACTAAATGACGCGGTCTGCCTGATTTTTTATCGATAAAGCTCCATTTCATTCCCATAGGGAAACCAGCACCACCACGACCACGAATACCTGAAGTTTTTACTTCTTCAGTAACTTCATCCGGAGTCATTGCTTTTAATGCCTTTTCTACAGAAGCATACCCCCCATTTTGACGGTAAACCTCGTAGCTTTTAATCCCAGGAATATTTATTTTTTCTAATAATATTTTCTTTCCCATAGCACTATTTGTCCAATAATGTTACTTTACCTGCTTTACAGTCATCTATAAGCTGGTCAATTTTATCTTTTGTAAGGTTTTCATGGTAGAAATCACCTAACTGTAACATTGGTGCATAACCACAAGCCCCTAAACATTCTACTCCACGAACTTCAAATAGTCCATCAGCAGTAGGCTCGCCCATTTCAACACCCAATTTATCACATGTATAGTCCATTAAATTTTCTACACCACGAGTTACACAGCAAGAAGTCTGGCAAAACTCAAACATGTATTTACCAATAGGTCTTCTATTGAACATTGTATAGAATGAAACCACTTCATATACTTCAACCGGTAAAATCCCTAAAATTTCAGCTACTTTGTCTTGTAACCCATAGCTCAACCAGTTATCGTGAGCATCCTGCACTTCATGCAATACAGGAATTAAAGCTGATTTACGCTTATCATCCGGATAATGACTGATTAATTCATTAATACGCGTCATCAATTCAGGAGTGATATTGATTTCTTGCTTAAGATTTGAATAATTATGCTTTTCCATACTCATTATGCGTCTAATTCGCCTGCAATAACATTAAGACTTGATAAAGTAGCGATGGCATCCGAAAGATTTTGTCCTTTAATCATTTCGACATACGCTTGATAATATATAAAACAAGGTCGGCGGAAATGTAAACGGTATGGTGTACGGCTGCCATCTGTAATCAGATAGAAACCTAACTCTCCGTTACCTCCTTCAACAGCTTGATAAACTTCAGTTAAAGGCACTGGAACTTCACCCATCACAATTTTAAAGTGATAAATAAGCGATTCCATGGTGTTGTATACGTCCTCTTTTGGAGGTAAATAATATTCAGGAACATCAGCATGGAAAGGCCCTTCAGGCATTTTAGCAAGAGCTTGCTTAATGATGCTGATACTTTCCCAAACTTCTCCATTACGAACACAAAAACGATCGTAAGTATCTCCTGATTGTCCTACAGGAATATTGAATTCAAAATCTTCATATGAAGAATAAGGTTGCGCCACACGAACATCGTAATCGATACCTGCCGCACGTAAATTAGGACCTGTAAATCCGTAGCTCATTGCTTTTTCAGCCGAAATAGGACCAACATTAATGGTTCTATCCATGAAGATACGGTTACGTGTTAAAAGGCTTTCAAATTCTGACCACACTGCAGGGAATTCTGCTAGAAAAGCATCTAATTTATCCCAAGCCGTTTGAGACCAGTCTCTTTCAAAACCACCAATACGTCCCATATTTGTTGTTAAACGGGCACCACAAATTTCTTCGTAGATCTCGTATATTCTTTCACGAAACTGAAACACATACAAGAAACCTGTTAAAGCTCCTGTATCTACAGCCAATACCGAATTACAAATGATGTGGTCAGCGATACGTGCCAGTTCCATAACAATAACACGCATGTACTGCACTCTTTTAGGAATTTCAATTCCAAGAGCTTTTTCCACAGTCATCCACCATCCCATATTATTAATAGGAGCTGAACAATAGTTCAATCGGTCTGTCAATACATTAATCTGGTAAAACGGACGGTTCTCTGCAATTTTTTCAAATGCTCTGTGGATGTAACCTACAGTTCCCTCACCATCAATTACACGTTCCCCATCCATTAAAAGGATGTTTTGGAAAATACCGTGAGTTGCAGGGTGCGTAGGACCCAGGTTTAATATTGCAAGTTCGCTGCCATCTTCGTTTCTTCTCTTTTCGATGATGCTGGCGTAACGCTCTTCTGGTTTTAATAATAACTCTGACATTTATATACTATTTCAGGTTTATTAACAATTGCTTTGTGTTCTTCCAAAGAATCGGTCATCTTTATCTGTACGACCTCCATCCTCTAATGGGAATTCTTTACGCATTGGGAACACTGTCATTTCATCCATATTTAAAATACGTTTTAACTGTGGATGTCCTTTAAAAATAATTCCGAAAAAGTCATACGTTTCACGCTCCATCCAATTAGCCCCTAAAAACAATGGCACAGCCGAATCAATTTCAGGGTTAGACAAAGGCAGGAAACATTTGATGCGTATGCGAACTCCGTCAATCCAATTGTGCATGTGGTACACCACTGCCAATTGACGGTTCTCTTCATTTTCAGGATAATGAATTCCGCAAACATCAGTCAGGAAGTTAAAACGTAACGTTTGATCGTCTCTTAAAAATTGCATTACTTCCAAAATTGAATCAGAAGTCACTTCAAACGTTAATATATCGTGCAATTGAATAAATTCAGATACTTTTAATCCAAATTGATCAATAAGTTTTTGTTGAATAACTGCGTTTTCTAAAGCCATAATTACTTGATGTTGTAAGAGCCTAACAAATCTTTATATTCATCAGAGCTGCGACGGCGTACTGATTCGTTTTTCACAATTTCCTGCAAACGCATAATACCATCTAAAATCTGCTCTGGTCTTGGCGGGCATCCAGGCACATAAACATCAACCGGAATTACCTTATCTATACCTTGCAATACAGAATAAGTATCAAAAACACCTCCTGATGAAGCACAAGCTCCAACAGCGATAACCCATTTAGGTTCTGACATTTGCTCGTAAACCTGACGCAAAATAGGCGCCATTTTTTTTGAAATAGTACCCATTACCAATAACATATCAGCTTGACGAGGCGAAAAACTCATACGTTCCATACCAAAACGAGCCACATCATAATGTGATGCCATAGTAGCCATAAACTCAATTCCACAACATGACGTTGCAAAAGGCAATGGCCATAATGAATTAGCACGAGCCAACCCCACTACATCACTTAATTTTGTAGCAAAGAAACCTTCTCCAGTATATCCTTCCGGAGGGTTTACCATTGTATATTTAGAAGTATCACTCATTTTATATTTTAGATTAATGATTTTAGATTTTAGATTTCAGAATTCTCTTCAAAAATCAACCATCCTAAATCCTCATTCTTAAATCCTTATTCCCACTCAAGACCTTTTTTCTTAATCACGTAATAGAAACCTATTACTAAAAGCGCCATGAAAATGCCCATTTTCACAAGACCTTCCAAACCCATTTCACGGAAATTAACAGCCCAAGGATACATAAATATCACTTCGACGTCAAATAACACGAAAAGGATTGCTACAAGGAAATATTTTACAGAAAAAGGGACACGTGCATTTCCTACAGATTCGATACCACATTCGAAATTTTTGTCTTTATTAGCCGAATGACGTTTAGGACCTAACAAACTAGAAATAAAGATTGTAGATCCAACAAACCCAACTGCTAAACCAATTTGCATCAAAATAGGTATAAAATTTGACTGATCTGTTTGCATAAATTTGAATAGTTTTATCCGAACTACAAAGATAAGTGCGTAAAACAAAATTTCAATTTTTATACCTAAAAATCGATGAATAAACTGTTATTTTTATCGATTCTAAACAAGAAATAAAAAAACCGCCAGGATTACTCAAGGCGGTTTATAGGATTAATCTTCTAAAGTATTTCCGTTTTTATCTAAAAACTTATACTCTAGATAAGTGTAAGCGTCGCGCGGTATGATTTTTACCCATTTTTTATGTTCAAAAAACCATTTTGAACGTAATGATGGAAAACCTTTTGTAAGGTATGCAGCTATAAAAGGATGCACATGCAAACGTACACTTTTATGCTTTTTAATAATTCTTTCAAGTTCCGAAGCTATCTTATCAATTAATGCAATTGGAGCATCTACTTCTCCGTTTTCATTATTAGGATCTTCTTCACGAGTTTTAATATTAACCTCCGGTCTTACACGCTGACGTGTAATTTGCACCAGACCAAATTTACTTGGAGGTAATATTTTGTGTTTTGCTTTATCGTCACTCATTTCTTCTTTTAAGAAATCGTACAGCACTTTTCGGTTATCAGGATTTTGCATATCGATAAAATCGACCACAATAATACCACCCATATCACGAAGCCTTAACTGACGTGCCACTTCAGCAGCAGCAATCAGGTTAACTTCAAGAGCAGTATCTTCCTGAGAAGTTGCTTTGTTAGAACGGTTTCCACTGTTAACATCAATAACATGCATTGCTTCAGTATGCTCTATGATAAGATATGCACCTTTGCTCATAGATACTGTTTTACCAAATGATGTTTTGATCTGGCGTTCTATACCATACTTTTCAAAAAGTGGAATTTCTTTTGAATTGTAGAGTTTAACGATTGATTCTTTCCCTGGAGCAATTTCCTGCAAATACTCCTTCGTTTCTTGTAATAACTGCTCATCATCTGAAAGTATCGATGTGAATGTATCGTTAAATACATCCCTTAAAATAGAAGAAGCTCTATTTAATTCACCCAAAACTTTAGAAGGATGATGCGCCGTTGGAATTCTTTTACACATTGATGTCCACTTGTCCACCAAATTTTGTAAATCTCTGTCAATTTCGGCTACTTTTTTGCCTTCGGCTACTGTACGTACAATAACCCCAAATCCTTTAGGTTTGATGGATTGAACCAAACGTTTTAATCTATCTTTTTCTTCTTTTGAGTTAATTTTCTGCGAAATAGAAACTCTTTCGGAAAAAGGAACCAAAACTATATATCTACCTGCCAGCGAAAGCTCAGAACTTATTCGCGGCCCTTTGGTTGATATAGGCTCTTTAACAATTTGAACCAAAATAGACTGATTAGCATTCAGCACATCTGCTATAGTACCGTTTTTATCTATTTCCGGTTCGAAAGGAAAAGTTTTAAGGGAAAAATCGTTGAATTTACCTGCGCTTACTTGTTTAATGAATTTCAACTGAGAAGCCAGATTAGGCCCTAAATCATGATAATGTAAAAAGGCATCTTTTTCAAATCCCAAATTTACAAAAGCTGCATTCAGACCGGCAACCGGCTTACGTATCTTGGCAATAAAAATATCACCTACCTGAAACGCACCGGCTTCTTCTTCTTCTTTGTGTAATTCAATTAGTTTTCCATCTTTTAATAAGGCAAAATCTACAGCGTTTTGACTTGATCTAATAATTAGCTCTTTATTCACGGCGTAAATTTTTATCCCAACTTTTTGGCAATAGGCAATAGGCAATAAGCAATAGGCAAAGATGCATACAACTTAAAGCTTAAAGCTTAAAACTAATTGTAAGGATGGATTAAACATTTTTTACAGGTTTTACCCCGAAGAAATTTCAGATGTCAGATTTCGTATATTTGATTTCTGAATACTTCAAAAATCATTAATCGTTTATCAACAATCTTAAATTTCAATTTCAATGAACTTTTAAAAAGAAAAAAGTAGTTTAGAAACTACTTTTTCTTTTTATGACGGTTTGCTCTCGCTCTTTTTTTACGTTTGTGAGTCGCTACCTTATGTCTTTTTCTTTTTTTACCACTTGGCATAACTGGATGGTTTTATGATTAATAATTATTTTGCTTCGTTATTTGTTTTTACTCCTTCTACGAACACCTTAGCTGGTTTAAAAGCCGGGATATTGTGTGCAGGAATTTTAATTGTAGTATTTTTAGAAATATTTCTACCTGTTTTTTCTGCTCTTGTTTTAACAATAAAACTTCCGAAACCTCTTAAGTAAACATTATCACCAGTTTCTAATGAATTTTTTACTTCGTCCATAAAAGACTCAACTGTAGCTTGAACATCTCCTTTTTCTAAGCCTAATTTGTCAGCAATTTTAGCTACGATATCTGCTTTTGTCATTTTAATATAAGAATTAAGTTTATTGCAATTTTTTGAGTGTGCAAATATAGAAATAAAAAATACAATAATTCAAGTATAAATGATTAAAATTTAACCACATAAAGAATTATTTTTGCTGACCAAATTAAAACTATGAATTTCAGCAACCTCCTAATTTCGTGGTATTTAGAAAACAAACGCGATTTACCGTGGCGAAATACTACTGATCCATATCACATTTGGCTATCAGAAATTATGCTCCAACAAACGCGGGTAGCACAAGGTTTGCCCTATTTTTTTGCTTTTACCGGCTCTTTTTCAACGGTTCACGATTTAGCAAAAGCAGATGAAGAGAAAGTATTAAAACTATGGCAAGGATTAGGCTACTATTCGAGAGCCAGAAACCTGCATGGTACCGCTAAATACATTTCAGAAGTATTAAATGGAGAATTCCCGGACAATTATAAAGATTTACTAAAACTAAAAGGTGTGGGTGAATATACCGCCGCAGCAATTGCATCGTTTTCATTTAACGAATGCGTGCCGGTTGTGGATGGAAATGTGTACAGAGTTCTTTCAAGGTATTTTGCAATAGAGACAGATATCGCTTCGGGTGGAGCGAAAAAAGAATTTACTGCTTTAGCTTCCGAATTGATAGATAAAGAAAGACCAGCTTTATTCAATCAGGCAATTATGGAATTTGGCGCTTTGCAATGTGTTCCTAAAAACCCAAACTGTAAAGATTGTCCTTTAAACAATTCCTGTCTGGCTTTAGCAAAAAACAAAGTAAATGAACTTCCTGTAAAATTAAAGAAAACAAAAATCAGCAACCGACACCTTAATTATATATTAGTAGTTGACCAAAACAATAACTCAATCATTAATAAAAGAACACAAAAGGGTATCTGGCATAACTTATATGAGTTCCCGGTAATTGAAACTGAAAACAAATCTGATTTAAAAGAAATAGAATCAAAAATTGAAGAAATGTTTCCTAAAGCATCTTCAGTAAAACTGATTGAACATGAAGAAACTATCCACAAATTGTCACACCAGCATTTGCATATCAATTTTTGGAAAGCAACTGTCAATACAGTGCTCGAAAAAGGAATCTCACATCAAGAGTTATTGATCCTGCCGGTACCTATTGTACTCCATAACTTTATAGAGCGCAATCCATATTAAAAAAATAACTATATTTGAGTATAAAAATTACAAGCCAGATGAACGGAACATTGAACAAAGTAATGCTGATAGGGCATTTAGGAGACGAAGTTAAAATGCATTATTTTGATGGAGGAAACTGTATAGGCAGATTTCCCCTAGCCACTAATGACATTTATATAAACAAAACCACCGGTGAAAAGATAACCTCTACCGAATGGCATAACGTGGTAGTTAGAAATAAAGCCGCAGAAATCTGCGAAAAATACCTGTCAAAAGGAGACAAAATATACGTGGAAGGACGTATAAAATCCCGCCAGTGGCAGGCAGAAGACGGCTCAACTAAATATACTACAGAAATTCAGGTAACTGAATTCACCTTTTTAAATACTAAAAAAGATTCTGAATCGTTAAAAAACCAACCGGATGCTTCAAAAAGTACTAACTTTGACAACCCAATTGAAAACGATTTACCTTTTTAAAAAATGATCAAAAACAATTTAAGCTTACTTTCTTTCTTAGCAATTTGTTTATGTACAGTAAGCTGTAAAGATGATATTTTACCAAAACCTAAAGGTTATCTGAGCTTGGAATATCCTGAAGCCAAGTATGAAAAATTTATAAAAGCCTGTGCTTATGATTTTGATTATAATTCTTTAGGAAGAGTCACAGATAAAGGAAGCTGCAATTATCATATTGAATATCCAAATCTAAACGCAACAGTTTATTTAAACTACCGTCCTGTAAATAACAATATAGAAACGTTATTGCGTGATGCTCAAAAGCTGACTTACGAGCACGTAATTAAGGCAGATAATATTATCGAACAGCCTTATGTGAATGATAAAGGCAAAAAGTACGGAATGTTTTATGAGGTTGGCGGAAATGCAGCATCACAATCGCAATTTTATGTGACTGACAGCACTAGAAACTTCTTAATGGGTTCAATTTATTTTTATGCAAAACCCAATTTTGATTCGGTTTTGCCTGCAGCTCATTACATAAAAAATGACTTGAGAATATTAATGGAATCATTGGAATGGAAATAAAAAAGGGGTTGTTTTAAACAACCCCTTCCTTTTTATTATTTATTCAATAATCAATCTTCTTACCTCTTCAAAACCTTCACCACTCAATTTAAGGATGTAATTTCCTTTTGCCTGAGTGCCTAAATTTAAATCCAAAGTATTATTTCCATTTATTTCAATAGAATTATTAAATACATTTCTACCGGCAACATCAAATAACTCTACTTTAGTTATTCCATAATTTTTATTGGAAGAAACACGTACATTACCGTTACTAATCGTTGGATAAACAGATATTTCGTTTGTAACCGTAGGGTTTATAGTTTTAGCCGAAGATTCTGTCGTAAAAGCTCCTGAGAAAACCCCACGTCCATAAGTAGCCGCATAAACCTTGTATGCAGTTGGCGCTGTAGGTGAATTTGCCTGTAAATCCAAATCGGTAACTTTAACATTACTCATACCATTATATGCCTGTTTCCAAACCAAAGCCTGGTCTACAGTTGATGCGCTATTAAAATTACTGGCATACCAAACACCCAACTCAGTACCAATCATTAATTCGGCAGCGTTTAACGGATTCGGCAAAATACATTTTACAGGTAAATCAGGTAAATCACCATCTAATTGATACCAGTTTGCACCACCATTAGATGTGTACCATATATTATTTACACCATAATTATGCATCGTAACAAAAATCTGATTATCATTAGCTCCAAATTCAACATCAGAAACACTACCAACAAATGAACTTCCGGAAATATTAGACCATACCGCAGTTCCATTAGCATTTGCAACTTTTAAAAGTCTGCCGTTCATGGTTCCAACATACAATGTTGAAGGCGTTGTTTTACCAGTTGTCAAAGCTGTAGCGTAAGTAGTCAGCAACGCATTTGAAAGATTTGTTCTTGCAACCTGTCCCTTACCTCTTATGTTTGAATATCTTCTGATTTGATAAACTCCTCCACTTGTAAAATCTGAATAAACAATATCATTAGCAGAATCTAAAGCCATTGCAGGATAAAACAACCCGGCATTTGCTGTACCGTCATTCAATACTTTTGTTGTAGTACTACCCACATTTCTCAATACCATATTATCGTTATACACATAATTGGTAATATAATATTTATCCGAGCCCTGATCAAACAGAGGTTTCCCTCCATCACCTCCCTGAACTCTAAATGTATTATTCAATCCTGCAGAAGCTCCAACAGTAGAAGTTGCAGAAGTTGACGAACCTGAATAATACTGAGTACCATTATCCTGAGATCCGGCAACAAAGAAATCTCCTGAGGCACCGGAAATACCATTTGGCATAACAGCAGCGCCAACAAATTGTGTCACATTAAATCCATTGTTTCTTGAAGTTGCAGGAGTTGTAGTAGCTGACAAACTGCCTGAATAATATACTCCTCCATCATTACCAAATAAACCAATGTTACTATTACCCGGCTTAAACACCATAGCATGCTGATCAGAATGAACATTAGTTGTCCAGTTTGAAATTGTCGCCCAGGTTACAGAAGGCCCGGTAGCATTAACTGTACGGTATAAATCAATTCCTCCCACATATAAAATTTTATCATCTACCGGATCTGATTCAATCATCATATCGTAAAATGCCTGCGCCCCTGTAAAACCATAAGTGGTTTCACGCGACTCATTCCCTGCAGGCAATGTAAGAACTGTAGGTGCTGTTGCAAAACCATTTGTAGTCAACTCTAATTTCACCTCCACTTTTGAAGTTGTGTTTGGATCGTCTTTCAATTCAGACAACACATATATTTTGTCCGGAGTAGTGTTTGATGCTTCAATCTCAACACGTTCACCCCCAGCTTCTCCCTGCACAGTATGCTTTAATGTAAAAGACGCTCCATTATCCGACGAATGAAAAACTCGTCCGCCTCCGTCTCCAAAAGTCCAGCTGTTTGTAGTAGAAACCCACACATCGCCGTCCGCACCAATTTCAATATCATTAGGACAAGAAGGGTGATTATTTTGCGACACAGGCAACGATAATTTAGTCCAGGTCGCACCACCGTTTACTGATTTGAACATTCCAAAATTAGAAGCATCGAACAGAGTACCGTTTCTTGCATCTGAATACTGGCCATCTCCCATAGCTGCATAAATTTCTGATACTCCTGCATTGTTTTTAACCACCAGGTCATTTACAAATTGAACACCTGTAACTTCCAGACCTGAAAATTCAGTTGCAGCCGACGGTTTAAAAGTACCTGTTAAGTTAGCCAGATTTGCAACCAACAAATCTCCGTCTTCTTTTGAAATCATAATAGTTGGGATTGTACCGGCAACAGCGGCATCTTCAGCCATATTAAACACGGAACCCCCAGCGGCATTATTCATGATAATTACACCAACCGCACCTGCATTTTGTGCAACAACAGCTTTTGATTCAAACGAACAAGTACCACGGCGGATCAATACAATTTTACCGCTGTAATTTTGAACAGCGGCTGTACAACCATCGTCTGTGGGAGCTGTCCCGTCATTCATTAATACTATTGGAGCTGTAAAACTGCTGATTATATTACCTCCTGTCCAGGTTGCCTGCCCTGTTGCATACTCTTTTATAGTTATTGCTGTTGAAGGAGATACAATTTCCAAATTATGAAGGTTTTTAACAACCGAGGTCACAGCCCCTCCTCCATAGACTCTTTCCCAAGTAGTTCCTCTGTCAGTGGTTTTCCATATTCCGTTACCGTTCACATCACCAAAAACGTATGATTCCCCTGTACCTACATACCAGGTATTTGTATTATTAGGATCAACAGTTATATTCTGAACGTTTACATGTTCCGGGAAAGTATTTATTTTTGTCCATGTTGATGATGCACTGGAAATATTAGTATTCTTCCATAATCCACCGCTTACTCCTCCGGCAATAACAGTATTGTTTGTTGCATCTCCGGGATCAAAAATTAAAGCTCTGGTTCTTCCACCCACGTTGTTAGGCCCTCTTTCTACCCATGAATTTGCCGAAGCATCACCAGGTATTCTTTGATTCAAAGCCTGCTGGCGCTTGAATTCAAGTTCTTTTCTTACTTCATTTAACTTATTATGTGTTGGATAACCTAATGAAGGGTTCATAGAAAGCAACCATTCCTGTTCATTATACTTATTAGGTGGAATACCTTCCGATTTTCTTTCAGATTTTGTTAAATAAAAGTTCCTGTTTATTTTATTGTCTGCTAAAAAAGCCTCGTGTTTCTTTCTAAGTTTTTTAGCTTCTTTCTTAGTTATCTTTTTTTCTTTTTGAATGTCATCAACTGCTAATTTCACATTTTCCTGTGAAAATCCAGCAGCCATTCCATATAAAAGAAAAAAAGATGAAAGTAATCTCTTTTTCATAAAATTTGGTTTTGGGTTAATAGCAGCTAATTTAAACTAAGAAATTGAATTTATTGAATGAAAATTAAAAAATTAACCAATAAAGTACGAAATACAAAAAAATAAAGTGAAAAACACAGAAAAATAAAGCAAGTAAAACAAAAAAAGCTCTTCATTTCTGAAGAGCTTTTTGCGGTCTGGACGGGACTCGAACCCGCGACCCCATGCGTGACAGGCATGTATTCTAACCAACTGAACTACCAAACCTTAAAACAGTATTTCTGTTTTTCTGGGTGCAAATATAGTCATATTTTACACTTAAAAAAATACTTTCCGAAAAAAAATCAAGCTTTTTAAAATCCGTATTACACAAAAAAAGCTAAGCATTTCATACTATTGCAGTTACACCCGCAAGACAACAACAATAATGTTGCAAATATTTTCAATTTAATTACAAATCTTGATTTTACGCTCTAATTCCAATACCAAACACCTTTTTAAAGCAGAAAAAAAAGATGTTAACCCAAAACATAAATCGGCATTAAAATAAAAAAGCCCTCCAATTAGATGGAAAGCTTTTCATCTCGTTGTCAACAACGAGACTACTAAACCATCTCTATTTTATAATTATTTTTTAATAAGGTTTTCAAGAGAAATACGATTAAGCTTTTTCAGTCTCTTTTCTTCTTTTAAAGCATCAGTCTTTGTTTCAAAAGATTTAGAATAAACCAGCACCCAATCAGATGCTGACGATGTATAAGTACTTTCTCCTGAATTATGTTTCATCAATCTATCATTGAGATTAGATGTAAACCCTTTATAGTAAACATCTTTTGAAGCAGAAAAAATTATATACACATAAAACATAAATCGGCATAAAAATAAAAAAGCCCTCCAATCAAATGGAAAGCTTTTCATCTCGTTGTCAACAACGAGACTACTAAACCATCTCTATTTTATAATTATTTTTTAATAAGGTTTTCAAGAGAAATACGATTAAGCTTTTTCAGTCTCTTTTCTTCTTTTAAAGCATCAGTCTTTGTTTCAAAAGATTTAGAATAAACCAGCACCCAATCAGATGCTGACGATGTATAAGTACTTTCTCCTGAATTATGTTTCATCAATCTATCATTGAGATTAGATGTAAACCCTTTATAGTAAACATCTTTTGAAGCAGAAAAAATTATATACACATAAAACATAAATCGGCATAAAAATAAAAAAGCCCTCCAATTAAATGGAAAGCTTTTCATTGGTCTAACTACTAAACCATCTCATTGTCTCCAATGAGACTAAACAACACAACTAATTTTAAATTCCTTTTTTGGGCAAAAAAGCGTTTCATAAAGAAACGCTTTTTATAATTTTCCCAATTTTAGCGGTCTGGACGGGACTCGAACCCGCGACCCCATGCGTGACAGGCATGTATTCTAACCAACTGAACTACCAAACCTTCGCTTAATTGCGGTTGCAAATATACAACCGTTTTTCAATTCTGCAAGTATATTTTATGTTTTTTTGAAATTTATTTTCTGCAAATTATCCAAATCTTTGTTTTTCAACCAAATAGGCTGTCATAATTTTTTCAAATTTTTCATCTACAGAAACCGGAACATATTTAATTTTATACATAGCACAAGTATTGGCTATTTTATCAAAATGATTTTGAACCAGCTTTTCATAGTCATGTTTTATGTTTTCTGCAAACAAATTAACCTGTTCACCGGATTCAACATCAATAAACTTACGGGGATGATTATCAAAATCAAACTTAAATTCAGTTTTCCTGTCAATAACATGAAAAACAACTACTTTATGTTTATTATGTTTTAAATGCTGCAATGCTTTAAACAGTTTTTCATTTGCATCTTCTGAGACTTCAGAATCAAACATATCTGTAAACAGAACAATCATGGAACGACGATGGACTTTTTCTGCAATTTGGTGCAAATAAGTAACTGTATCTGTTTTTTTAGATACTTTCGGTTCTTTTATCAAATGTTCCAGTTTATGCAAAAGCATACGGTGGTGACGCTCACTTCCCTTTTCAGGAGCATAATACTCATAAGAATCACTATAGACACTCAAACCAACCGCATCCCGCTGCTTTTTTAACAGATTCATCAATACGGCAGATGCCAAAACAGAAAAACCTATTTTGTTTTCATAAAAAAATTGTCCGTTATCAAGCTTTGGATAATGCATCGACGAAGAATTGTCAATAATTAAATGACAACGTAAGTTTGTTTCTTCCTCAAATCGTTTTGTGTACAAACGATCAGTTTTAGCATAAAGCTTCCAATCTATGTGCTTTGTACTTTCTCCTGCATTATAGATTTTATGCTCGGCAAATTCCGCAGAGAACCCATGAAATGGACTTTTATGCATTCCGGATATAAAACCTTCAACAATTTGATTTGCCAAAAGTTCCAAATGCTGGAAGCTGGATATTTTTTCTATTTGAGATTCTAAGTTCATTCTTCAAATATAAAAAAAGAGTACGAACCCATTCCGATTTAATTCCCGATTTTTAGGATTGAAATATTACCACCTAATATATACCAAGAAGTCGTAGGATTTCCAACCGCAACTTGGTTATATTGTAATTTTAATATATCCCCTTGTGTCAAATTCAGCAACATTGATTTTTCAGAGTTCATTGGCATAAGCTTATAAATGACAATGTAATTACTCTGTACATCAGTATCTGACCACTCTTGCAATATTAAACTATAATTCAACTCATTTTCAGTGGAACTATTGAAAACCCTAACAAGACAATTTGTATCAAAACTATTTCCTGGAGTACCAAGATAAGTATTGACATTATAAGCTTTTCCCGAAAATATCAATAAATATTTACCGGTTTCCGGAACCACAAGGGCAATGTCAGGATCATCAATCCAAGTGTTTCGTGTGGTTTGCCCCCAATAATCGTAACTACTTTCATCTGAAACAGAAACTGAAAATTTAGGATTTACAACATTCTCTGCCAATTGTGCATATGGAACACTTAAAAGCTGACTTGCACCTGTAATTGTGTAATTTGTCCCTCCGGCAGGATCAATTTCAGATTTAATAAAATAGGGACCGTTAGCCCAATTTATTGAATTAAAAACCCCTGAAACAACAGCTCCTCCGCCAATTTCCAAACTCAACAAGCCATTATTATTTGTACTTAACAAATGTGTTTCGGAATACACTGAAGTGCCTGAAATATTCCCTTGCAAGATGCTTATTTTTACCCCAACCAAATTATTTTGAAGTAATTGATTGGAGGCATTACGAACAACCGATTGATAGCTGATTTTTTGCGGCACTTGAGAATAAGCTATAAAACCTGACAAGAAAAACAGCCACAGATAATAAACTGTATTTTTTTTCATAATCGTATATGTTAGTTTTTGATTATTTTAAAAGTATTCACCTCATCACTTCCGTTAAAAATTTTCAAGAAATATATTGCTGCAGACAAGCCACTCACATCAATTTCATTTTCAACTTTTAGATTGTTTTGGGTCTCAATTAACTTCCCATGACTATCAAAAAGTTGGTATTTTAACCCTGAATTGACTTCCTGTGAAATTCTTAAGATTAAAACACTTGTTGTTGGATTAGGAAAAACCAACAATTGAACATCTTTTGCAAAAACTGAATTATTAAGTGTTACTATTTCAAAAGGAAGTTGAATACCTTCGAGAACAGAACCTGAAGCATTAGAATAATTAGAATAAATGACCTCACCAATAGAAAAACCAGCAGAGCCTCCTACCCCTGCAGTTTCACCTCCAGATGAATTAACTGAATGTTGGGCAAAGGAGAAATTACAAACAAGCAATCCGAATATCAGAATCGTTTTCATACTACAACATTTCTATAAATTTAATCATTTTACTGAAAACAAACAACATATTAGATTAAGTGGAAAAATATCGGTTATACAGCAACAATAAAAAAGGCCTAACTTTCGTCAGACCTTTTCAATTACATATTTTCTTATTACAGTAAAGCGTCAATTGCTTTTGTATAAGTATCTTTTGGTGCCACACCTACCTGACGGCCTACCACTTCTCCGTTTTGGAAAATTAATACTGTAGGAATATTTCTCACACCAAATTTTGCAGCAAATTCCTGATTCGCATCAACATCTACTTTACCTATAACCGCTTTACCTTCATATTCTGTTGCGATTTCATCAATAACCGGTCCTACCATACGGCAAGGTCCGCACCATGCTGCCCAAAAATCTACTAATACCGGTTTATCTGATTGTAATACTACTTCATCAAAAGTAGCATCTGTTATTGCTTGTGCCATTTTATCTGTTTTATAATTGTTGAACAAAAATATAATTTTATTTCAAAAGTCAAACTAATTCAAAATCAGTTTTGATTATAGAGTAATTGAAATTTCTTATCTGAAATTTTAACACAAAAAAAAAAGGAACCTGTCAAAGATTCCTTTTTATATACTATTTGGTATAATACTATAAACTATATTTTAATCCAAGAGTTAAACCTAAACCACTGATACCAACATATGAACTTATATCATTCATTGCATCATTTGGTCTTGTAGTATCATTAGGGTTAGATGTTGATGTGTCAGGATTGATTAACGGACTGTTTGAACCACTGTTTAACTGATCCACATAAGTTACATGGCTTGCTGAATAAGAAGCGTCAGGACGGAATGCAGTAGGTGTATGTAATCTATCCACTCCGTTTTCAGTATAAACTTCAGTCTCTTTAGATTTACCGCTAACAGTAAAATTACGGTATTCAATTTCTGCAAAAGCTGATAATTTCTCAGTTAATTTATATGAAGTTCCTATTGCCGCCATGAAACCAACTGTTGGATTTGGCTTTACTACATCTTTAGTATAGGATTTAGTTAGTACATTTCCAGAGTTATCTGTAAAAGTACGGTTAGTTTCGATTGTTAAGTTACCATAAACAGGCACAATAACTCCTACTTTAGTGTACGATTCGAAACCACTTGTTTCACCTAAAAACAATACTAAAGCCGGCGATAAATCCAAAGCCTTAATTCTACCTACAGCTGTACCGTCAACAAAAGTCGGTCCTGCCGCCACTAATCTATGTATAGTGTGAACCATTGTTTTGCTGTTACCACGGAAATAATTAATTCCAAACTCCAACCCAAGACGTTCAGTAAAACGGTATCCCGTTGTTCCGCTTGCACGGAAACCCGCACCAAAAGAACCGTGATTGGTCTCTCTTGAAATCAAGGTTGTACCGTCAGCAGCATAAATATCTGTATTTGGCAATTGACCCGAAACAATAGGAAATTCTGTTGCTGCTGTCTGCATAAAATACGAACCTCCCAATTTGAAATACATTCCTCTTTTCTCTTCCTGAGCAGTTGCTATAACTGAAGTCATTACTGCTCCCGCTAATAATAATTTTTTAAACATCGTAGATTTGGATTTTAATTAATTTTTCAAAATTAATCGAACCATCACATCTGCTATCTTAAAAAAAACAGTTTAACACTTTTTTTAAACAATTATTAACTTATTTTGAAATTAATTTTCAGATTCTCTAATTCCTGCAGTAATTCTGATGTGATTTTAATTTTAATTTTCCTGCTGGGCATAGAAAGCATATTCTTAATAATAATTTCTTCTTTTTCTTCTGGAATTTCAAGATCAACTTCTGCCTCTTCCGTAATACTGTCTTCCTCAGAAATTTCATCTACCGGAGCGCTGACAATTTGCAATTGACGCTTGATTTTTTCCAATTCCATCACTTCAAAAGTAACCTGATGATCCCCTTTGTTATTTACGAACAGATTATGCAAGTCACTCACCAGGCTTTCAGTCAGTTCATTAATTGAAAACTGAATGGTTATTTTCTTGGCAAAAACAGGTAAAACATCGGCCAGCATTTTTGCTTCGATAAATTGCAGTCTAGGATCAGACTTTCTGCCTGTTTCCCTGTTCACCCAACCTTCTTTCACATTGACTTTGAAGAAAACAAAAGTATTCTGAACCAAAAAGTGACGGAATTTCAAGTACTCCTCGTCAAAAATTCTGAATTCGAAACTTTCATCATAACCTTCCAAGTGAAAAGTCGCCCAACCTTTACCATTTTTTGCGGTACGATGCTGTACTTCACTTACCATACCTCCAAAAGTTACATTTTTGCCTACAAATTGTTCCAAACTATTTAAGTGTTCCAATTTTGTATTGCAGAAATATTTCATTTCAAATTTATAATCATCTAATGGATGACCGGAAATATAAATCCCAACAACTTCTTTTTCACGGGCCAGTTTTTCCATGGTATGCCATTCTTCACAAGGAGGAACTGTTGGTTCAGGAATTTGAACTTCGGTAGCATCACCAAATAGACTCACCTGCGAAGAATTTTCGTTTTCCTGTGTTTTGGCACCATACTTCATAGCCTTTTCCAAAAACCAGATATTATCCCCATCATGATGGAAATACTGCGCTCTGTGTGTATTTTCAAAACAATCGAAACCTCCTGAAAGTGCCAAATTTTCGAATGCTTTTTTATTGGCAGAACGTAAATCAATTCGCTTGGCTAAATCAAAAATAGATTTGTATTTACCGTCTTTTCTGTTTTCAACAATAGTATTTACCGCTCCTTCACCCACACCTTTAATAGCTCCCATTCCAAAACGGACAGCGTAGTTTTCGTTTACGGTAAACTTATAATACGATTCATTCACATCCGGACCTAAAACTGCCAGTCCCATACGCTTACATTCTTCCATAAAAAACGACACCTGCTTGATATCATTCATATTATTAGAAAGTACTGCCGCCATATATTCAGCTGGATAATGTGCTTTTAAATACGCTGTTTGATAGGCAACCCAGGCATAACAGGTTGAGTGTGATTTATTGAAGGCATAACTCGCAAAAGCTTCCCAGTCGGTCCAGATTTTATCCAATTTCTTTTCATCATGCCCTTTTGCCACCGCCTGTTCAATGAATTTCCCTTTCATCTTATCCAAAACATCCTTCTGCTTTTTACCCATCGCCTTACGAAGTACGTCGGCATCCCCCTTAGAGAATCCGGCTAACTTTTGCGACAAAAGCATTACCTGCTCCTGATAGACTGTGATACCATAAGTTTCAGCTAGATATTCCTCACAAGCATCTAAATCGTAAGTAATCTCTTCCTCCCCATTTTTACGGCGGACGAAAGAAGGAATATACTCCAATGGTCCCGGACGATACAATGCATTCATTGCTATCAAATCGGCAAATACTGTAGGCTTTAAATCCTTCATGTATTTTTGCATTCCGGGCGACTCGTACTGGAACACCCCTACTGTTTCACCGCGCTGGAAAAGCTCATAGGTTTTTTGGTCGTCAATAGGAAAATTATCCGGATCGAGTTCGATTCCTGTCCGGTATTTCACCAGCTTGACGGTATCTTTTATTAAGGTTAAGGTCTTCAGACCCAAGAAGTCCATTTTTAATAATCCCGCACTTTCAGCAACTGAGTTATCAAACTGCGTTACATATAAATCGGAATCCTTTGCAGTCGTTACCGGAACGAAATTGGTAATATCATCAGGTGTAATAATTACACCACAAGCGTGAATACCTGTATTCCGAAGAGATCCTTCCAATACTTTAGCTTGTTGTATAGTCTCACCTGCTAAGTCACCTTCATTGGCAATCGCAATTAACTCTTTTACTCTGTCAAACTCTTCCGAACGTAATGCTTTTTTAACTTCGCTTTCATCTTCTTTCAGGAAACGCGCCAAATTCCATTTGGACGGCATCATCCCCGGAATCAATTTCGCAATTCTATCCGCTTCAAACAACGGTAAATCCAATACACGCGCTGTATCACGAATAGCTGATTTGGTCGCCATTTTACCATAAGTGATAATCTGTGCCACCTGATTGGCTCCATACTTATTAATTACATAATCCATTACCAAACCACGGCCTTCATCATCGAAGTCAATATCAATATCGGGCATGGATACACGGTCAGGATTTAAGAAACGCTCAAAAAGCAAATCATACTTAATCGGGTCAATGTTTGTAATTCCTAAACAGTACGCTACTGCCGATCCTGCTGCCGATCCACGGCCCGGCCCAACCGAAACTCCCATTTTTCTGGCTTCGGCGATGAAATCCTGTACAATCAAAAAGTAACCGGGATATCCCGAATTGGAAATCGTCAGTAACTCAAAATCCAAACGTTCCTGAATATCCGGTGTTATTTCCTCATACCTTCTTTTAGCACCTTCCATGGTTAAATGGCGTAGGTAAGCATTTTCACCTCGTACACCACCATCTGCTTTATCCTCTTCTACTTTAAATTCGCCAGGGATGTCAAATTTTGGAAGTAATACATCTCTATATAATGAATAAGGCTCTACCTTATCAATAACTTCCTGAATATTGATAATCGCTTCCGGCAAATCAGCAAAGAGTTTTTTCATCTCCGCCTCGCTCTTAAAATAATATTCCTGATTTGGTAATCCGTAACGATAACCACGGCCACGGCCTATAGGGGTTGCCTGCTTTTCACCATCTTTAACACACAATAAAATATCGTGCGCGTTTGCATCTTCTTTGGCTACATAATACGTATTGTTAGTTGCAATCAGTTTTACATCATGCTTACGGGCAAACTGAATCAAAGTCTGATTGACACGATTTTCGTCTTCCTGATTGTGACGCATGATTTCGAGATACAAATCATCGCCAAACTGCGATTTCCACCACAATAAAGCTTCTTCCGCCTGATTTTCACCAATATTTAAAATCTTACTCGGAATTTCCCCATATAGATTCCCGGATAGAACAATAATATCTTCTTTGTATTTTTCGATTACATTTCGGTCAATACGGGGTACATAATAGAAACCTTCGGTATAAGCAATCGAAGCCATCTTGGCCAGATTATGGTAACCATTTTTGTTTTTTGCCAGAAGAACAACTTGGAATCCGTTATCCTTTTGAGATTTATCTTTATGATTCTGACAAATATTGAATTCACAACCTACGATAGGCCTAATTTCAACCTCAGCAGGTTCTTCACCAGCAGCAACAGCTTCGTCAATTTTAGCTTTAACCGCTTTATTGTGATTCATTACGGCACTCACAAAATGGAAAGCTCCCATCATGTTGCCCGTATCAGTCATTGCAACAGCTTTCATTTTATTTTTTGCCGCTGCAGCCACCAAATTTGGCACTGCTATAGTAGACTGCAAAACAGAAAACTGAGTATGATTATGCAAATGGACATAAGCTGCATGTTCCAGATCCTTTACATCCTCTTCAGAAACCGAAATTACAACCTCTTCCTGCTGTATTTTATTAAGGCGTTTTCTGATTTCATCAGAAGCCGACTTTAAATTGATATGTTTTAAACCAATTAACTGTATGGTCTGTGGATTATTTTCACGAAAACGATCGTAATAATCGGCAGGCACATCAAGTTCTTCTTTGGTAAAAATTTCACGCTTGATTAATTCCAAAAAACAACGCGTGGTTGCCTCTACGTCGGCAGTCGCATTGTGAGCCTCTGCAAAAGGTTCATTAAATAAATACTGGTGAAGCTCCGTTAATGTCGGCAGCTTAAACCTTCCTCCTCTACCTCCGGGCAGTTTCAGTAAATCAGCAGTGGTTTCAGTACACGTATCCAGCACAGGCAGTTGCGACAAATCAGAATTGATACCGCCGCGATGAAACTCACATCCCATGATATTCACATCAAAGCCAACATTCTGACCTACAATATATTTGGTTTTTGATAACGCGATATTGAATTTTTCCAAAACCTCCTGCAATGATATTCCCTGCTCCATGGCCAATTCGGTTGAAATACCATGAATACGTTCGGCGTCATAAGGAATATTAAATCCTTCGGGTTTTACCAGATAATCCTGATGCTCGATAAGATTCCCCATCTCATCATGCAGCTGCCATGCAATTTGTATACAACGGGGCCAGTTGTCAGTATCAGTAATAGGTGCTGACCAACTGCGGGGTAGACCAGTAGTTTCGGTATCAAAGATTAAATACATCTTGTTGAGCTTTAGGCTTTAGGCTGTAAGCCATGAGAAATTTAGACAAAAAACAAAAGTACATTTTTGAAGTATATGAACCAAGAAGGCAATTTCTTTTTTATATAACAATGGGTTTAATATATAAGAAGAATAAAGAATTAAACTCCAACGCATTTTGTTCTTTTATTTTGCCGGGGCAAATAAAATCAGCCTTAACCAACAACAAAAAGAGGCATGAATTATACTTTTATCCACATTAAAAAACAAGTGTAAACACCCGAAAATTGTAAGTATTTTTTTATTATCTTTATAAGTACAATAAAAATCAAACGGAATATAAAACTATCATTACCAATTGCAACCTTAAAGCAGAAATCTTTGATAAAACACAAACAATCAATATATTATAAAAATATAACGGTAAAATAGTTGTGAATTTTGAAGAATATAAGAAAGTTACTTAAGAACTGACATTGTTAAGCATCTGATTTCAATGAAATATAAATTTATCAACCTCAGAGATTAATTTATTTTTAAACTAAAAAACTCATAATCAATAAATTATTATGAAAAAAAGACACTTTAATTCCGTAATAAAACTTCTTATTTTAATTATTTCACTCACGAGCTTAAGTTCCTGCTATTCAGTAAGAATAATAAGCAGAGACGGTGTACCTGAACCGGATTACAGCAATGATTCTCAGGATTTTTATAAAAACAAAAAGACAACTGTCATTGACACTGTGATCAGACTTGGAGTTGCTGAAGATTCTTTCAGCCTTATTGAAAAATGTGACACAAAAGGTTTTTATTCCATTGAATACAGGACAACATTAGGCCATGTATTATTAAATGGCATTACGCTGGGCAGAGTTAAAAAAGTCAAAGTTAAATATGTTTGTATAAAACAATGATATGGCAAATACAACCACAAAGAAAATAGAGTCCTGGAACACTTTGCATGAAAACGGTCCTTTTAAGACAAAATCGATGCATTCAACCAAGCCAGACAAGACTATTCCGATTCTTTTAGATCGTTATAATGATACCGCGAAAGAAATCCAGCGCTTACTGAAAGAAACTCTAGATGCAAATGAAGGCTTCAGAGCATTTGGATCCAGATGGTCTATGTCGCATATTGCCCATCACCAGGACAACATGCATGACAATTCATCCATGAACTTAAAATTTGAAATTACAAAAGAAAATCTACACAGTGATTCAAAATTTAAGCCGGAAAATCTATTCTTTTTTGAGTGCGGCAATGTAATCAAGGAAATCCAAGGCTTCATCAACGAACGTGGCAAATCCCTTAAAACAACCGGTGCAAGCAACGGTCAAACAATAGCTGGATGCATTTCAACCGGTGTTCACGGGTCTGCTTTGGACGTAGGTTCGGTGCAGGATTATGTGGCAGGAATAAATCTAATCATCGGTCCCGATCCTGAAGACATAGTTTTTTTAGAAAGAGAAAAAGAGCCTTGTCTTTCAGATGATTTTATAAATCTTATTAACTCAAAGGTTATAAGAAACGATAAACTATTCAATGCCGCGTTAGTAGGTTTGGGGTCGTTTGGTTTTATACATAGTGTTGTACTCGTTACAGAAGATCGATTTTTACTAAACAGATACGTAAAAAAAATTCCGAAAAGCACAGCGCTTGAATTGGCAACAACAATGGATTTTAAAAACACTTCCGCTATAATTCCAGAAGAAGTGGATGCCAACAGTGAAGGATTAAGACCTTTTCATTACAAAATATTCATCAATCCCTATGTTGAAACGAATGACTTTGTAATTGAATTAATGTATAAAAAAACTTATAGAAGTGACTATCCGGATCCAGTTGCCAAAGTTGAAACCTCAATCTACAGGGATCTTATTTTACTTTTTATTACAATTGCAGAAAAGTGGAAAAACAGTATTCCTAAACTAATTAAAATACTGGAAAAAACTATTTTACCCAAAGTAGATGAAAATGTTACAGGAATGCTCAGCGAAATATTTTGGGATGCAGGTTATCAGGGCCCGGCTTTTGCCTGCTCAGTGGGTATAGATCACAAAGATTCAGCAAAAGCACTTAAATTACTAACCGATTTGGCAAAAAAAGAAGGTCCGATTCCTGGAATTTTTGCTATGAGATTTGTAAAAAAATCAGATGCTACTCTTGCTTTTACCCGTTTTCCTATTACATGCATGCTCGAAATTGATGGTATTATCTGGGACGGAAACAAAAAAATGATCTCCCTGGAGAAATTCTGTACCCGCATTATAGAGGTTTTGAAAGAAAATAATATTCCTTTTACAACACACTGGGGTAAAAATGCCGACTGGTCTTTTCCAAACCTTGTTGAACACATGTATGGACACGATGCTGAAAAATGGAAGCAATGCAGAAAGAGCTTACTTACTAATGAAATGCAAAAACTCTTCAGCAATAAATTTCTGGAAGATATTAATCTGGCGTAGAAAATGAGTTTTATGACTGTACTTACAAAACACTTTTATTAAATTTCATTAACTAAAAAAGAGTTTTTGATTACTGTCCTCTTCAATAATTCTTCAATATCCTTATAAATATAAAAACCATCTCAATTGAGATGGTTTTAAAACAATGATATAAAAAATAACTCTTAGTATCTTCCTCCTCTATTGTTACCTCCGCCATAGTTTCCACCACCGCGGTTGTTTCCATAACCTCCGCCTGAACGGTTGTTATTAAAACTCCTTCTTTCGCCTTCAGGTTTTGGTTCCGATTTGTTAACTACAATCGTACGTCCTTCCACAGAAGCACCGTTTAACTCTTCGATTGCTTTTAAAGCTTCTTCATCGTTTGGCATATCGATGAAAGCAAACCCTTTACTTCTACCTGTAAATTTATCAGTAATTAATTTCACTGACGCAATAGTACCATACACTCCGAAAGAGTCTCTTAAGTCAGCCTCATCAATTGAAAAAGGCAGACTTCCTACAAAAATGTTCATATATAAAATTTATAATTTGCTCAAAGATAGTCTATTAAATTGATAATTAACTGATATTAAAGTTTTTATTTAAAAAAAATTAAAAAACACCTGTAAAAAACAGTTGCTCTTTTATAACATTCTATGCTACAGCCTTAATTAAAAGGCAACCTGTAAAAAACTCCTTCACGGCAGAAAACAACATCTCCCGTTGTTTCCTCAAAAGCAGTAAATTTAAACGTTCCTGATATTGTTGTCCCTGTATTTTCAGTAATTACAATTTCACCTCCGCTTTTAGATACAGACACCACTTCAAACTGCGCATTATTATTACCTGTACTGATTGTAACAACATCACCCTGCACATAACCTTCACCAGCTGTATTGATTTCAACAGCTGTCACAACTCCATTAGGATTTGCCGTGATATTGACTTTCAATCCTGTCCCTGACCCCCCGGCTGTTGCTACTAAGCTGGAAGTCACATAACCTGTACCTCCGGCTGTCAATGCAACTGCACTCACCGGCGCCTCGGTCAAACCTGTGGAATAATATACATCACTATTTTTTAAAGAATAATATGTCGCAAGATTCATCTGATCTGCTGTTCCTAAAACATAAGTTCCCACAGCACTGCTCTGTAAATTCAACTCCAGGACATGTGATGTGGAAATTCCTTTTATCAAAACCGAACCTGAGCGATCCAATGTCACCGTTTTGGAATTAGCCTTCCATAAAACATTATCAATAGTCGCTTGAAAACCAGGGTTATTAAAAGTCACATCATCCTGACAGGAAACAAGAGCCAGACAAGTAGTTAGAAGGGTAAAAAACTTTTTCATTTACTATAAAAATATGGGCAAAAATAGAATATAAATTCTCAAAAAAGAATGCATTTGGGAGAAATATTAAACTATTTCATTTTAAGTATTTTATCTATTGAAAAAATGACTATATTTGCACCCTTAATTAACCGAGGTCGAGTACCTCAAATTAATCAATAAGATTATGTCAGTAAAAATCAGATTACAAAGACATGGTAAAAAAGGGAAACCTTTTTACTGGATCGTAGCAGCAGATGCTAGATCAAAAAGAGATGGTAAATTCTTAGAAAAAATCGGAACTTACAATCCAAACACTAACCCTGCAACTATCGACTTAAATGTTGATCAGGCTGTTACATGGTTATTCAACGGTGCTCAGCCTACTGACACTGCAAGAGCTATCCTTTCTTACAAAGGTGCTTTATTGAAACACCACTTAGAAGGCGGTGTACGTAAAGGCGCTTTAACTGCTGAGCAAGCTGAAGCTAAATTCACTGCTTGGTTAGATGAAAAAGCCGGAAAAGTAAACGCTAAGAAAGATGGTTTAGCTAAATCTAAAGCTGATGCTAAAGCTGATGCTTTAAAAGCTGAGAAAGAAGCAAACGAAAAACGTATTGCTGCACAGGTTGAAGCTGCTAAAGCTGCTGAAGCAACAGAAGAGGTTGCTGAAGAAACTGTTGCTGAAGAAGCTCCGGCTGTTGAAGAAAACAACGAACAAACAGAAGCTTAATTATAACTGGCGGTAATGCGTAAAGACGATTGTTTCTATTTAGGTAAAATCGCTAAAAAATTTAGTTTCAAAGGGGAAGTTCTTATCTATTTGGATACAGATGAACCTGAAATGTATGAAGATTTGGAATCAGTTTTTGTTGAATTCAACAAAAATCTGGTTCCATTTTTTATTGAAAACTCACAGCTTCACAAAGGAGATTTCCTAAAAGTCCGTTTTGAAGATGTGGATAGTGAAGAAAAAGCTGATGAGCTGATTGGCCGTGAAGTTTATCTTCCGTTAACCATGCTGCCAAAACTTGAAGGCAACAAATTTTACTATCACGAAGTAATTGGTTTTGAAATTGAAGACAAGCGTTTGGGCATTGTTGGTAAAATTGTCGCCATCAATGACAGTGCTGCCCAACCTCTTTTTGAGGTCATCAATGGAGATACCGAAATATTAATCCCAATGATTGATCAGTTTTTAGTTAAAGTTGACCGGGAAAACAAAAAAGTGATCATGGATTTACCTGAAGGATTAATTGAAATGTATCTTTAAAAAGGGATTCAATAATTTGTTTATTCGGTTATTCGAAAAATCTAAAAACAAATGTTTTCATTCAAACAATTTACCATCACACAAGACCGTTGCGCTATGAAAGTTGGCACCGATGGTGTTTTATTAGGCGCATGGACACCCCTAATCAATAATCCACACAACATTTTAGACATTGGAACTGGAACCGGCTTAATCGCCTTAATGCTCGCTCAAAGAAGCAACGCTGAACAAATCGATGCTATCGAAATTGATGACGAAGCATACGAACAGGCTGTCGGAAATTTTGAAAATTCACCATGGAATGCCCGCTTGTATTGTTATCATGCAGGATTGGATGAATTTGTTGACGAAGTAGAAGAAGAATTTGATTTGATTGTTTCCAATCCGCCTTTTTACACCGACGAATACAAATCCGGTGATGACCAACGCGACAATGCCCGTTTTGAGGATTCATTACCTTTTGAAGAATTAGTCGAAGCTGCCGATTTTTTTCTTTCTGATAATGGTATTTTTTCTTTGATTGTTCCTTTTAAAGAAGAAGAAAAAATTATCAATCTTTGTCAGGAACGCGGATTATTTCCATTAAAAATAACACGTGTAAAAGGCACACCCAATACAGAATTAAAAAGAAGCCTGCTTGCATTTTGCAGAATTGAACAAACTCCTATTATTGATGAGTTGATTATTGAAACTGCTCGTCACCAATACACGCCGGAATATATTGCCATGACAAAAGAGTTTTATTTAAAAATGTAATCAGGAAGGGAATTTCTTATTGATTAATTTTTCTTTACTGCTTAGTTGTCGTTTTTCATAAACCTATAAAAAGAATAAAATTTCTAGCATTCTCAATGAACAAATCTAACAAATATTACTCCACCCTCAGCATGTCTCTGAACTGATACAACACTCTTTCAAGCAAACGAAGGTCTTCAGTGATTATTTCGGCAGAACCGCGCATTTCCTGTTGGAACGGGATTGTTTTTTTATAGCTGGTTTTCATTCCTTCCGGCAATACCACATCAACAGCAATATTTCCGTCTTTGTCAGGAACCAATGCAATATTTTGAATTTTACCTTTTAAAATTCCAAATTCTCTGTCGGGATAATTCAATAATCGGACGTTAACTTTTTGTCCGACTTTGATTTTTCCTGAATTTTGAGAAGGAGCTTTTAATTTTCCAACGTAGCCTTTACCAGTTGTAGGCACTACCGAAAAAACCTCTTCCCCAGAAGTAACCGTTTGGTTTTTGACCCAAACTTTTGTGAACGTAACCTGTCCGTCAATACCCGATTGTAAAACGTAATTAAGTTCCCAGTCTTTGATTGCTTTTTTTAACTGATAAAAAGATTGTGACAAGTTTCTGTCCAAATTCACAGTTTCTTTTACATCGTTTATTTCGTTCCCTTTTATGGCTTTTGCATTGTCAATTAAAGAGGACTGTAATTGCGAAATCGAAGACAATAAATTTTTATAATTCTTTTCTGCCTGTAAAAAAGTCATTTTTTTGCTTTCAAACTCCTGATCAGAAACCACACCTTTATCATGAAGTTTCGTATATCTTGTCATTTCACTTTTTTGCAATTGGAGTTCCTGCTCATTAATTGCTTTTTGCTGTATCAATAATGACAATCTCTCCTTGATTTGTGAACTTTCCGATTTTTGGGCGTTAGACTCAACTTGGTAAGGCGTTAGACTTTTATTCAGACTGTTAGCTACATAATCTTTTTGAAAAGAAGCATAAGCACTTTCTATATCACCAAATTGAGCATTATTGAATTTGGCAAAAGGAAAATCACTGAAATTTCTTTTTTGAAAAGCCTCCAATTCATTTTTTAATTTAAATACATCTTCATAGTTAGAAGCATTTTCAATAATTGCCAAAGGCGTATTGGCTAAAACCGTTTCTTTATCATCAATTAAAATACTTTGAATTCTACCTGAGGCTTTTGCCATCATTTTTTCAGGCGGGATGTTTGTAGTGATAACAACTTCAGTACGGACAATGTCGGGGTATTTCAAAAACCACGAAATGATGAACATCATTGCTATAATTGCAAAAATTAATAACGTCCCCCAGCGTATCATCCAATGCGGAACTTTTGAAAGTATGTCCTGTACTTGTTCGCTGCGAAGTTCAAATGAAGTATCGTATGTATCTTTTGCCATGATTAATTCCCTAATTGCAATTGGTTCCTTACCAATTCGAAATAATTTCCTTTTTGTTCTACTAATGCCGAGTGGCTGCCCATTTCGATAATTTTGCCTTTATCCAAAACCACAATCTGGTCGGCGTTCATTACAGTACTCAATCGATGGGCAATAACAACAACTGTTTTATCTTTAAAAAACAAATCCAGCTTTCGCATAATTTCTTTCTCATTATTAGCATCCAATGCCGAAGTCGCTTCGTCAAAAAACAACATTTCAGGATTTTTATAAACGGCTCTGGCAATAAGCAAGCGCTGTTTTTGCCCCGTACTCATTCCCACACCTTCAGAACCAATTTTAGTATTATAGCCTAATGGAAGACCATTAATATAATCTGTAATATTAGCAACATCGGCCGCATAAACCAATCGTTGTTTATCAACCTTGTCTACACCAACAGCAATATTATTGGCAATGGTATCATTAAAAATAAATCCTTCCTGCATCACGGCTCCTATACTATTTCTCCATGCTTTCTGGGAAATGTTCTTGAGTTGTGCGCTTCCAACATTAACTTCACCTTTTTCAGGTTCATAGAATTTTAAAAGCAGCTTCATTAAAGTCGTTTTTCCGCTTCCGCTGACACCTACTATCGCTGTTACTTTATTCGCTGGAATAACTAAATTCAGATCCTGCAGAACCGGAGTATCTGAACCTAAATACCGGTAGGTTAGATTTTTTATGTTTATATCCTGATTACTTGGCACATCATGCATTTGAAACTCTTCCTGCTGCACCTCATCTTCTTTTTCATGAATTTCTGACAAACGTGCCAGAGAGATTTTAGCATCCTGCAATTCTCTAACGAAACCTATCAATTGTGTAATCGGTCCGTTTAAGTTTCCTACAATTGAGCTGATTGCCATCATCATACCTAAAGTTATATCGCCATCGATAACTAATTTAGCAGAAATAAAAACTATAAATATGTTTTTCAATTCGTTAATTACAGAAGAACCTATACTTTGCGTTTGTTCCAGAACGAGTCCTTTCATAGATACTTTAAACAATCTCGCCTGCACATGTTCCCATCCCCATCTTTTTTGTTTTTCGGCATTATGGAGTTTAATTTCCTGCATCCCGTTGATAAGTTCCATCACTTTACTCTGCTCCTGACTTACTTCGGAAAAACGCTTGTAATCCAGTGCTTCCCTGCGTTTTAAAAACAATGTAATCCATCCAAAATACAACAAGCTACCGGCAAAAAAGACAAAGAATATTTGAAGATTATAATAGGCCAAAACACCCCCCATTACAATCATATTTATTACCGAAAATATTACATTCAGAGACGATGTGGTAAGTATTCTTTCAATTCTACGGTGGTCATTAATACGTTGCATTATATCTCCAGTCATTCGTACATCAAAAAACGAAATAGGTAAGTTCATTAATTTGATGAAGAAATCTGAAATCAATGAAATATTAATCCTTGTAGATAAATGCAGTAAAATCCAACTCCTTATCAATTCTATTCCTGTTCTCCCTGCAAAGAGAAATAGTTGTGCAAAGAGAATAAGATAGATGAAACTTAAGTTTTGATTTTGAATTCCTACATCGACAATACTTTGGGTTAAAAAAGGAAAGACTAACTGCAATAAGGTACCAGCCAGCAACCCAATACTCAACTGTACTAAAAACGATTTATATTTCCATAAATATTGATAAAGAACACCAAAACCCAGTGCTTTCTTTTCTTCTTTATCAAAATCGGTTTCAAAAAACTTCGGAGTGGTTTCCAATAATAAAGCAACACCTTCCTGAGTCTTGTCATCAGCATTATTGCCAATCCAGAATTTTAAAAATTCGGTTTCAGAATATTCTATAAGCCCAAATCCGGGATCTGATATTTTATATTGCCCTTTTTTTATGTCATACAAAACCACATAATGTTCTTTATTCCAATGCAAAACACACGGTAATGGTGCTTCCTGAAGACTTTCTAAATCAAGCTTAACACCTAAAGTTCTAAAACCAATACGCTCTGCAGCATCACTTAAAAAAAGTAAATTACTACCCTCACGGGTAGTCTCCGAATAATCCCGTAATTGCTGAATGTTTAAAGTTCTACCGTAGTATTTCGACACAATCTTTAAACAGGTAGGTCCGCAATCTTTGGCATCAGCCTGAATATATGTAGGAAATTTTTTCAATTTTTTCGTTTTAAACAAAAGTAATAAAAACTGCCTGATTTACATCAGGCAGTTAAAAAGTCATCAAAATTATTATTAAAAGACTCTAAATAAAATAACTATCATGAAATTTTACAAAAAAATATAGCTATTAACTTACCTTCAGTCAAATTAATTATAGTTAACAATAGTATCGTTTAATTTAATCCTTTTGAAATACTAACAAGCACTGGGATCAGCAACACAAAGGTCTACCAACATACAGTCAGTTTCAGCACATTGAATGCCGTATTGTGTACAAACACCACCTATTTTACAACGGATTCTACCGCCTTGAATTGATTTTTGCTCATTTTTAGATAATTGATGAGCTCCTTCTAAGTTTAAAATGTTTTTTAACATGATTAAAATTTTTAGTTTTTTATTAATAATTTAATGGACAAATGTGGTCATAGTAATCACAATCAACCTCATACCCCAAATTCTCACAGTAGCATAAACCAGGAGGAACAGGAGGAGTTCCCCCATTTACTTTTTTTAGTTCATTATTTGCTAATTGTTGAGCGCCTTCAAAGTTTAAAATGTTTTTTAGCATAATGAAAATTAATAAATATCCAATTCTAAATCAGGAGCTATGCATAAATGACCAGGTGTTCCATATGTCCAGCAAATTCCTTCGGAACAGCACTCGTTTGAACCGCAACCATAGTTTGGCAAACTGAAATTACAAGCTTTTCTTCCACCATTAATGGCTCTTTGCTCATTGTTTGATAATTGTTGAGCTCCTTCTAAGTTTAAAATGTTTTTTAACATAATTGTTTAATTTATAATTAATAACAGCATTTTCCGCAAGCCTCAATAATTGAGTTCCCATCAGCATCTTCAACAGGACATCCCGTAGCAGGTTTTGTATAACAAATACTGTGAGACCACACATCAGCACACACCTTTGTGATACCTCCTTTAATTGATTTTTGTTCGTTGCTTGTTAACGTAAAAGCACCTTCTAAGTTTAAAATGTTTTTTAACATGATTAATAATTTAATAATTTAGTTTTTCCCAATCATTTAAAGACAGTTGGGAGTTCTGTCTATTCCCGGCCAGGAATGTTTTTATACTATTTTTAGATTTTCTGTTCTCTGTAATGAATCAGTTTCTTCGATATAATCATTTATGAAATATTTCAAGTCGTTCAATTCGTAATCATTTGGAAATAATTCGTTATTGACAATTTTCACCGGAGTATAATTAAAATTGTTTACCAAGCACCAGTCATATTGTTTTTGGAGTTGATTGTTGACGGCCATATTATTAGGCAATAACGGCCATTTCTCTTTCCACACCTGTAAAGTCAGATTTTTAAAATGCCAATCATTTAATGCTTCCCCTGCAATTTCTTCATCCGAAGCATTTAAAGCAAGTAATGTCTCTACCACAGGTAAATATTGGTTGTCGCGATTTTCTGGATTTACATTAAAGAGAATATTCAAGTAAACTCTATCTTGATTCTTTTCAAAAAAATCTTTTGCGTCTCTAAACGCTTTATGGCAATGTCCACAGCTTGGGCTTAAAAAAAGTGTCAACTTGATTACAGCATTAGAATTACCATATTGAATGCCTTTCAAAGTTTCAAAACCTTCCTGAATCTCTATTTTTTTCAAAAGAAATTTAAACAGTTTAAAATTTCTTTTGAAACGTTTATAAACATTTAACTCATCCTTTAACTGCATCCCTTTTTCAAGTAAAGGCTTCATTAAAAACCAAATTGTAAAAACCAAAACTGAAGAGATCAGGTAAGCTGAAATTCCTGAAAAGAAGTTTTTTTCAAAAGAAAAATTTTCAAAAAAACATGGAAAACTTTGAATAAAAATAATAGATGAAACCCCAAGACAAAGTAAACACCATTTTTTTATTTTAACTTTTTGAAGCCAAATGGAATAAACTAAAAAAGGAATAGAAATCAGACTTAACACAGGAATTATAAAGTCCGAGGAAACAGGATTAACCAGTATCGATAAAAAATTTATTCCAAAGAATAAAATTGGCAAATCATAAAAACTTAAGCCGTTAAAAATTTCACTGTCATTTGATTTAATTACAGAATCGCAGGACGATTCTGCAGACATATTACAAAGTTTTGAGCCAAGTTCTGTTTTAATCCCAAACTTTTCCTGAAGAATTAAAACACTAAACACCAGACCCACAAGTGTTGTACCTAAAAAGAAATAACTGAAAGCTGAAAAATTATTGGAAAAAACTGACAACAAGACCAATAATGTAACAGGCAAAAAATATAATAACCATTTTGAATAATTTTTATTAAATTGAAAATTGTTTGCTTCTGAATTTGACTCGACAACTACTATAATTTGACTCCAGTCTTTTAGAAATCCATCCGATGATAAATTTTGTTTTTTCCCTTTTTCATTTTCTATCAATACAGAAGACCCTTCTTTGTATACTAAAACTAATTCTTCTTTAAAAACTGCTAAAAATGATTCCGGTAATTCAATAAATTGTTCTTTAGGTATTTTTACAGCTAAATTTTCAATAGTCAGGTAGTTTAATGAATCTGTAACAGCAAATAAACTTGGGTAATTGGGATGCGATAAAAAAGCTTCCTCAAATAATTCTTTTTTATCATAATACTTATTTATAGCTAAGTATTTATTTACAATGTGCAGCATATTGTTTGTCTCGTTTTTTATATTACAGAGACAAATTTTTACTTATTTAAAGACAAAACAAAACGAATATATCTACAATTTTTAAATTACAAGAGAGACAATTTATAAATTGACATTGCAAAAAAACAATACAAACCAATGAATATCAAGATATTACAAAAAAATATTTTTTCAAAAAAATTATAAATGAAAATTATCATCATTCCTTTTTTAATTTTGAAAAACTCAAAAGAAACAAATTAAGAATTATGAAAAGAAACAAATTAGAACTTGATGCATTTGAAAAATTTGGTATAACAAACACATCTAAAATTTCCATCAAAGGTGGTTATCCTGAAGGATGGGTTCCGGAATTAAGTGCTGATGATGAAAATACCTGGACAGGAGAGATAGAATTAAACAACAGCACTGGAGGACCGGGAACCACTACTTTATCAACTGGTGTAATAAAACTACCCACTAGCACCACCACTACAGAAACAGTTACTGTAAAGCTGCCTTAATAAATTAAACAGAAAGATTGTGGCTGTCCAATTTTTGGGCAAATTGAACTGGACTAAGTCCAGTTTTTTTATTAAATGATCTTGCGAACGATGTAGCATTCTTATAGCCTACACTTTCTGCAATTGCCTGTGTTGAATATTTTCTGTATTTAGGATTCGAAATCATTTCATTGATAACATAATTAATCTTTAATTCGTTAGCGTACTCACTGAATGATTTTCCAAAATTTTTATTCACAATGTACGAAAGGTAAGTCGTATTGGTTTTAATTTTTTTGGCTACAAACTGAAGAGTGAAATCCTGGTTTAAAAATACTTTTTTGGCTTCAATTTCTTTAAGCTTTTTTACTATTTCCTCTTCTTTTTCCTCATCCAGACTTAATCCCTGGGGCAAAGTCTGCATCGTTTGTGTTTCCTGCTCCAAACTTGCATTTTTGATTTTAAGCTCCTCCACCCTTTGACGGTACTCATTTAAAACCGAATCAAATCTGGCTTCTGTAATTTTTTTGCTTTTATAATTTTTAAGTATCATGTACACTAAAAAGACAATGATTAGAATTACTGAATAAAAACCTATTTTCTTAACAAGAATCTTAGATTTATATTTATCCTTCAACTCAACCATTTCTTTTTTCAGAGCCTGATTGCTTTGGATATTATTGATTATTTCTTTCTCTTCATTTAGTTTTAATTCGCTTTTCTCTAAATTTTGCAGATAAATAGATGCAAAATCGGTAGCTTTTTCATACTCTTTAAGATGTTCATAAATTTTAGATTGGTAGTATTTTGATTTCATATACTCCGCAACCTTTGTATCATCAATTTTAAAAATAGAATCAACTTTTTCAAAATATAGTAAAGCTTTGTCGTACTTTTTTTTCTTAAAAAAGGAATATCCTAAATTATAAGAAACTGCGTAAAATTCATTATCAAGATGATTCTCAGAACACTCTACCAAAACATTCTGATAAATTTTTATCGCATCATCATATTTTTTTTGCTCCAAATACAATCCTGCTATATTATTCTGAGCTCTTAACTTGTTGATAATAGATGGTTTTGAATAAACTACAGCTCTTTTATAACTTATTAAAGCAGAATCTAAATACTTCTCATTAACATCATTTTTTTTATATAAAAACTCATAATTCTTACCCAGATTCAAAAATAATGCCGACTTACTAATTAAAAACTCATCTTCATCAAACAAAAAACTATTCGCTTCGATCATTTTATCTGATTTTCTTAACGATTTAATGGCTAAATGATAGTTTTCAATTTCATTATTAATTGTTGCAATATTTATTTCAAGTTTTATAATTTGCTTTATGTCAGCCGTTTTTTTTGAATACTCAATACCTTTTTGAAGTTTGACCAAAGCATCACTGAGTTTACGCCTTTGCCAATCTATCAGTCCCATATAATTATTTATATAAGCCAATGATTTCCATTTTTCATTAGAATCCGCCATTGTTTTGGACAACAGGACAGCTTCATCCATTTTTTTATCAGACATTGACACATCACCCTTTGCCTGTAAAAAATATGACAAAGTTGCCTTAGCAAACAATTTTTGTTCAACCACACTTGATTTTTCAAGTTTGGAAGCTATTATCAAAGCATTATCTATTGATGATTTTCTGATTTCATTTTGAAGTGATGCATATTCTTTCCCGCTAAAAAATATTTTTGATTGCGGATAGTTAGATGTAAATATAAAGTTGAAGAATATTAAAAGGTAAAGCTTCATTTGTTTGTTTTTAGGCACTTGCAAAGTAACTTAATTTTAATTCAATTTAATAAATAACCCTTTGTTAAAATTTAACTGATAACGTTAATATTTTACTAATATATAATTAAAAAAGCCGAACAGTTAATAAAAAACTTATGCTGTATCCTCCTTTTGTTTTGATTGGATTGCTCTCATAACGACAAATACGGAGCATTTAGAATTGACGATTTGATCAGACTGATAAAAAATAATCTTAAAATGAAATGAGAAACTTCAAAATCATCCGAATCCTATTGAATCCTATTGAATCCTATTGACAGACGAAAAAAAGTATATAAAAACAAAGCGCTGCCATTAAAAAAATACCTAAATAAAGAATATCATTTGGAGTTGCTTCTCAATTCATATATATTCAGCATTGACCATTTTTAATTTTGTATACGTGACAATTGAAGATAAGATCATATTGAATTAATTGAAAAACAAAAAATAGGGGAAAAATTCCCCTTTTAATATCAAATCCTAGTATGGAGGTGGTGGAAGATAAGGCCCACAGAAATAGGCTTTACAAATACCTAAAGAATAAGAGTAATTATATCCTCCAGACCTGGTAGTCTTGCAATTTTCCAAACTACTACCTTCCCAGGTTTGGTAGGCACAACCAGCAGGGATTCCTCCGTTGACCTCTTTTTGCTCAGAAACAGATAATTTTTGAGCACCTTTCATATTTAAAATATTTTTTAACATAATTTATTTGATTATAAATATTCCCTGAATAAATTCAGGGAATATGTTAAACATAAAGCAAATTAAGGCTCCAGTTGAATACGGCACGGATGTGCGCAAGCCAGACTGTAATATCTGCACAATCCAGTCATTGGATCAATGCAATCTTTCAATCCACCATTGATGGATTTTTGCTCATTTTTAGACAATGCCTCGGCACCTTCTAAATTTAGAATGTTTTTTAGCATATTTCAGATTTATTATTACAAACCACAAACTATTAAACGGCAATATCCTGTAGAACTGCTGTAACGTCCTCCTTCAGCAGTACATTCCGCTTGTGACATTTGATAAAATTCATAAGTACAACCTTCTGGAAGAATTCCTCCATTAACTTTCTTTTGTGCTTCTTTAGAAATTTCTTTTGCTCCTTCTAATTTTAAAATGTTTTTTAACATGATTAATAATTTTAATAATTAAGATTTTCCCAATCATTTAACGACCGTTGGGATTTCGGTCTGTTTATAAATTATATTGCGTCGCAATAATCCTTACATTTTCTGAAATATGGATCATTTAGATAATTCGGATCTGCGCAAATTTGCCAATTACAATAACTTGGAAAAGTTAAAGCTCCTCCGTTAATTTCTTTTTGCTCTTTGTTTGTTAATTTTTTTGTTCCCTCTAAGTTTAAAATGTTTTTTAACATAATTTATTTTTTTAAGAATTATACCCAAGTATTACAACATCCATTAAAACAAACAGGTGAATTAGGTCCAGTACATTCAGCATCAGTCGAACATGTTTGTCCTGTATTACCATTAACTCGTTTACACAATTCAATTAAACCAGCAGTAATGCTTTTTTGCTCATTTGAATTCAATTCCTGAATTCCTTCTAAGTTTAAAATGTTTTTTAGCATGATTGAAAATTTTTAGTTTTTTATTAATTATTTAATGGACATATTTGGTCATAATAATCGCAATCAACCTCATACCCCAAGTCCTCACAGTAGCATAAACCAGGAGGAACAGGAGGATTTCCCCCATTTACTTTTTTTAGTTCATTATTTGCCAATTCTTGAGCACCTTCTAAGTTTAAAATGTTTTTTAACATGATTAATAATTTTAATAATTAAGATTTCCCAATCATTTAACGACTGTGGGATTCAGTCTATTTCCGGCCAGGAATATTTTTATACTATTTTTAGATTTTCTTCATTTTGCAGCATAACCGCTTCTTCTGAGTATTCATTAATAAAATATTGCAAATCATTTAATTCATATTCATTTGGAAACAATTCGTTATTAACTATTTTTACCGGCGTATAGTTAAAATTGTTTACTAAACACCACTCATATTGTTTTTGCAGTTGGTTATTTACTATCATATCGTGCGTTAATGAAGGCCATTTCTCTTTCCACATTTCAATACCTAAATTTTTACCATGCCAATCATTTAATGCCTCTTTTGCTATTTCTTCATCTGAAGAATTTAAAGTCAGCAGCGTTTCCACGATTTGTAAATATTTGTTGTCCCGATTTTCAGGGTTTACATTAAAAAGGATTTTTAGATAAATCTTGTCGCGGTTTTTTTCAAAAAGGCTTACAGCATCCTTAAAGGCTTTGTGACAATGCCCGCAGCTTGGACTTAAGAAAAATGTTAATTTTACTACTGCGTTTGAATCCCCATATGTAATACCTTTTAAACTTTCAAAACCCTCCTGGACTTCTATTTTTTTCATCATAAATCTGAAAACTTTAAAATTCCTTTTGAAACGTTTATGAGTATTTAATTCATCTTTTAATTTTATTTCTTTCTCTAATAAAGGCCTGATTAAGAACCATGCTGAACCTATTATAACTGAAGACATTAAGTAATTTAAAATCCCTGAAACAAAATCACTTCCAAAAAAAGATTTTCCGATAAGAAAGAAAAATCCCTGAATAAGAATCACTGACGATACAGCCAGACACAGCAAGCACCACTTTTTAATTTGATTTTTTTGCAGCCAAACAGAATAAAAAAGAAATGGGATAGAAATCAGACTCAATATGGATATTATAACACCAGAAGTCTCCGGGCTTAACAGCAATGCCAGAAAATTAATTCCAAAAAACAAAATGGGTAAATCATAAAAACTCAAGCCTTTAATAATTTCACCTTTATCTGATCTGATAACTGAGTCACACGATGTTTCTGTGCCGAGATTGCAAAGCTTTGAACCAACTTCTGTTTTTATTCCATATTTTTCCTGTAAAATCAAAACACTTAATCCTAAACCTATAAGTGTTGTTCCTAAAGTAAGAAAACCGGATACAGAAAAATTATTGGAAAAAACCGATAAAAGGACCAATAATCCAACAGGCAATAGATACAAGAACCATTTTGAGTAATTATTTTTTAAATCAATATTATTTTCCTCAGCATTTGGCTCAACTACAAGAATAATCTGATCCCAATCACTAAGAAATTCATCAAAAGATAATTTTACTTTTTTGCCTTTATCATCTTCAATCAAAACAGAGGATTCCTCTTTCGTCACTAAAAAAAGTTCACGTTTAAAAACTGCGGTAAAAATTTCAGGTAATTCGGAAAATTGTTCCTTAGGAATCTTTACGGCCAGATTTTCAATAGACACATAGTTCAGTGAATCTGTAACCGCATATAAGCTTGGATAATTGGGATGTGACAAAAAAGCTTCTTCAAATAATTCTTCCTGATTATAATACTTGTTAAGTTTCAAGTACTTTTTTATAATGTTTAACATATCGGTTGTTTCAACTATGAGTATTTTTAAAAAACTTTTCAGCTCATCTTTTAGCACTTACTCTTTAAAAATTAAAAAAGTAAGAATTTACTGCAATATAAACAAAAGCCTTTGTTGTTCTTGAAATTTTTATAAGTTTTTTCTTAAATTTAACATTTAATCAATAAATTCTGTTCAATCGCAAAATCAAAAAATTTATAACATTCCCAAATTGATTTGTTAAGATCTTTATTTACATTTGTTACACTAAAAAATGAATTATGAAACCAGATTTATTTCAATCACCTGATTACTACCTGTTAGATGATTTACTAACAGATGAACATAAATTAGTACGTGAAGCTACACGTGCCTGGGTAAAACGTGAAGTTTCGCCTATTATCGAAGAATATGCACAAAAAGCAGAATTCCCTCATCAAATTGTAAAAGGTCTTGCTGAAATTGGAGGATTTGGCCCTTATATCCCAGTTGAATACGGCGGAGCTGGCCTAGATCAAATTTCTTACGGATTAATCATGCAGGAAATTGAGCGTGGTGATTCCGGAATCCGTTCAACTTCATCAGTACAATCTTCTTTAGTAATGTATCCTATCTGGAAATACGGAAATGAAGAACAACGTAAAAAATATTTGCCAAAATTAGCTACCGGCGAATGGATTGGCTGTTTTGGCTTAACAGAACCTGATCATGGTTCAAATCCAGGCGGAATGATAACCAATTTTAAAGATATGGGAGATCATTATCTTTTAAATGGTGCTAAAATGTGGATTTCAAATGCTCCTTTTGCACAAATTGCTGTAGTATGGGCAAAAAATGAAGAAGGCAGAATTCACGGTTTAATCGTTGAGCGTGGTATGGAAGGTTTCACAACTCCAGAAACGCACAATAAATGGTCATTAAGAGCTTCTTCAACTGGTGAACTTATTTTCGACAATGTAAAAGTCCCTAAAGAAAATTTATTACCTAACAAATCTGGATTGGGAGCTCCTCTGGGGTGTTTAGATTCGGCACGTTACGGAATCGCTTGGGGTGCTATTGGTGCCGCAATGGATTGTTATGACACCGCTTTAAGATATTCTAAGGAGAGAATCCAGTTTGACAAACCTATTGGAGCAACTCAATTGCAACAAAAGAAATTAGCCGAAATGATAACTGAAATCACTAAAGCTCAATTATTAACTTGGAGATTAGGTGTTTTACGTAACGAAGGAAGAGCAACTTCGGCTCAGATTTCAATGGCAAAAAGAAATAATGTAAACATGGCAGTTGAAATTGCCCGCGAAGCACGTCAAATGTTAGGTGGAATGGGTATTACCGGTGAATATTCAATCATGCGTCATATGATGAACTTAGAATCGGTTATTACTTACGAAGGAACACACGATATCCACTTATTAATTACAGGTATGGATGTTACCGGTTTCTCTGCATTTAAATAACACTTCGACAAGCTCAGTGTGACAAGAAATAGATAGAAAGCTTCTCTTTTTGAGGAGCTTTCTTTATTTTTGTAGAAATATTTCTCCTATGAACATACAATCTATCAATAAAAATATCCAAACCCAAAAGGATGTTTTACTTAACCATCCTTTATACTCCCAAATAAAAACCATAGAGGACCTGAATTCATTTCTTGAAATTCACATCTACGCTGTTTGGGATTTTATGTCATTGCTAAAAGCACTGCAACAAAAATTAACTTGTACTACGACGCCTTGGGTAGCTTCTGCAAATCCGGAAACACGTTATTTAATCAACGAAATTGTTTTAGCAGAAGAATCGGATTTAGCCATGGACGGAAGACGATTAAGTCATTACGAAATGTACATAGAGGCTATGCAGGACTGCAACGCTTCTACAACTGAAATTGAACAGTTTTTACATGAAGTTGAAGGCACAAAAAACATTTTTGTTGCAATTAAAAACAGTCATTTGGATAATGCCGTAAAAGATTTCTTAAACTTCACTTTTAAAGTTATTGAAAGAGGAAAAGCGCACGAAATAGCTTCGGCATTTACTTTTGGTCGTGAAGATTTGATTCCTAATATGTTTACCGAAATATTACGAAACTTTAAGGCATCATTCCCGGAAACCGATTTATCCAAGCTTATCTATTATTTTGAAAGACACATCGAATTAGATGCTGATGAACATGGACCAATGGCCATGAAAATGATTGAAGAATTAGCCGAAAACGATCCAATTAAATGGAAGGAAATGGAGGAAGTTGCCATAGAAGCTTTAGAGAAAAGAATTGGATTATGGAATGCTATCGAAAAAACGATTAAAGAAAAAGAGTTATCTTTAGCTTAAATCTGATTTCATAAATGTTATCATCAAAAGACCGATTAGACCGAGCTTACAAAAATGCCATCAGAATCCCTTTTGATGATACTTCTAAATTCATCTTTTTTAGCGATTGCCACAGAAGTGATGGCAGCTATGCTGACGACTTTGCCAACAACCGAAATATCTTCTTTCATGCCTTGTCTCAATATTTAAAAAATGGATTTCATTATATTGAATTAGGAGACGGTGACGAACTATGGGAGAATTTATTCTTCAAAGATGTATTTGAATCTAATAAGAACGTCTATCTATTACTGCAAAAGTTTTACCTGGAAAATAGGTTGAACATGATTTGGGGCAATCATGACATGATTTTTAGAAATCCTAATGTTGTCAAAAGAAATTTTTCGGAATATTTTGACATGAATCTAGGTCAAAAGGTTCCTTTGATGCCTGGGTTAGTCTATCACGAAAGTATTATTCTCGAGCATAAAGACACCAAACAGGAACTCTTCTTAATACACGGCCATCAGGCTGATTTTATGAACTATGTGGGCTGGAAAATAAACCAATTCATGGTTCGGGTTTTATGGAAACCATTACAAATTTGGGGAATCAAAGATCCTACAAGCCCTGCAAAAAACTATGTTGAGCTTATAAAAGTGGAACGCAGAATTAAAAAATGGATTTTAGAAAACAATAATAAAATTACTATCACAGGTCACACCCATCGTCCTAGGTTTTCAAAACCTAACGATAGTCAGGCCAATTATTTTAATGACGGAAGTTGTGTACATCCACGCTCAATAACAGGAATAGAAATTGAAAATGGAGAAATTGCCCTTATAAAATGGTTTATTGACACCCGTGATGACGGTACCCTTCAAATTGTAAAAGAATATCTTGAAAGACCTAAGGCATTGAAGGATTATGTTTAGCCTTCAGGTGCTAACTCCACTTCCAGCCCATCTATTTCGGGTGTAATTGCTATTTGACATCCTAAACGGCTGTTTTCCTTTACATTAAAGGCTTCCCAAAGCATTGCATCTTCTTCGTCGCTTTTTTCAGGCAGTACAACATCATTTAACACATAACACTGACACGAAGCACACATTGCCATACCTCCGCAGATTCCGATAGTCCCCTCTGGAGCCAATTCGTAAGCACGAACCAATTCCATAATATTCATATTCATATCGGTAGGAGCTTGAACTTTGTGAGACACTCCTTCTCTATCTGTTATTACTACGGTAATATCTGCTGCCATCTGATTTTTTTTTCAAAAGTAAACATATTTAAATAAAATCAATATATTTGACTTCGTTAAAAAGGGGGATTAGCTCATTTGGCTAGAGCGCTTGCCTGGCAGGCAAGAGGCGACCGGTTCGAATCCGGTATTCTCCACAATTAAATTTTTATTAAAATTCAGCTTTTTTGTTAAATTTTTTAAGACATGAAATTTTTTAAATAAAAATAGTATATTTGGCTTCGCTACGGGGGATTAGCTCAGCTGGCTAGAGCGCCTGCCTTGCACGCAGGAGGTCATCGGTTCGACTCCGATATTCTCCACAAATTAACCAAAACCAAAACCAAAACCATAAACGTCCCGATTATCGGGACGTTTTACTTTAGACAGCCCCAAAAACAAAAAAGAATGAAAGCTTTAAAAACTCTTATTGTATTTGTTTTTCTTATATCAAATCAATTTGCAGCACAGGATAAGATTATCACACAACTACCGGATTCAACAACCCACTGGAAAAAATTACACAAGTTTGGTTTTGATGTTAATCAAATTTCATTTGTAAACTGGAATGCAGGAGGAAACAACTCTATTTCAGGTTTATTAAAAGGTGAAATCAAAAGAATTTACGAACACAAAAACACGAAATGGCACAATGAATTTTTATTCCGCTATGGAGTAAACAAACAGGATGGTGTTGAATTAAGAAAAACTGATGATGCAATAGCATTTAATTCCACATTTGGATTTAGAAAAGACACCATTTCCAACTGGTTTTATTCTGCCAAGTTTAATTTCAACACTCAGTTTACAAACGGTTATCAGTATCCAAATACCGAAAAAGCTATTTCAGGCCTTTTTGCCCCTGCTTATCTATTTTTAGGTGTTGGTACCGAATACATCAATAAAGAACAAAAATTAAAAATTTATCTTTCTCCACTGACACAGAAAACCACCTTGGTTTTAAACCAGACATTAGCAAACGAAGGTGCCTTTGGAGTTACTAAAGCTGTTTATGATATTGATGGAAATTTAGTAACAAAAGGAAAAAAATCCAGAAATGAAGTGGGAGCATTAATTACGGGATATCACAAGGATGAAATCTTCCGCAATATCTATCTGGAAAACAGGATAAGCTTTTATTCAGATTACCTGAATAATTTTGGAAATATAGATTTAAACTGGCAAATCCAATTCGATTTAGTAGTAAATAAATTTGTCCGTGCCAACATAGGTACACATTTCATTTATGATGACGACATTAAAGCAAAAGAGGAAGTGAACGGAGAACAGGTTACTGTGGGACCTAAACTTCAATTAAAACAAATTTTAGGAATAGGATTAACGTATAGTTTTTAATTTTTTTATTTACTTCATTAATAAGGCATTAATGGTAAATAAAATTTTGTTAGTAATTTTTTTTTTTTACTTTTACAACCTATGAAAAAGAGACCAAATCATATTAACCTGCTGGTAATTTTTACCCTTAATTTATTAAGTTGTATTAATGCGTTTGGAGCTATCCCTTCTCCTCCGCAGCCAAAAAAGGCTCCTCCTCCGGGAATACCAATAGATTCCAATATATGGATTCTAGTAATTATTGGTTTATTAACAGCATTTTATATTTTCAGAAAACAGCAATTACTTCATAAGAAATAAAAAGAAAAGCTCCTAAATAAGGAGCTTTTCTTTTTATTTCTTATTTCTTACCTGCCGCTTCAAGATTTCTTTCAATTTCATGACCGGGACGGGACCATCTTGGCTTTTCACCTAATGATTCATATTCCGAATCACAAGCCTCAACAGTTTCAGGTTGCATCTTCTTTATGAAAGGTTTTTGAGGTTTTAATCCTAGCATTTCAAACATTTTCATATCTTCATTCACATCTGGATTTGGAGTCGTTAACAACTTATCTCCGGCAAAAATAGAATTCGCTCCGGCAAAGAAACACATTGCCTGACCTTCTCTCGACATTTCCGTTCTTCCTGCCGACAAACGAACCTGTGTTTCAGGCATAACAATACGTGTAGTGGCAACCATACGGATCATATCCCAAATTTCAACAGGTTTTTGATCTTCCATAGGAGTGCCTTCAACTGCCACTAAAGCATTAATAGGCACTGATTCCGGCTGCGGATTTAATGTAGACAGTGCCACAAGCATTCCTGCACGGTCTTCAACACTTTCACCCATACCTATAATACCTCCGCTGCAAACAGTAACATTGGTTTTTCTAACATTTTCAATAGTTTGAATTCTATCTTCAAAACCACGTGTTGAGATCACTTCCTTATAATATTCTTCCGAAGTGTCTAAGTTATGATTGTAAGCGTACAATCCTGCTTCTGCCAGACGTTTTGCCTGGTTTTCTGTTAACATTCCCAATGTACAGCAAACTTCCATATCCAGCTTATTGATAGTTCTAACCATCTCTAAAACCTGATCAAATTCCGGACCATCCTTAACATTACGCCAGGCCGCTCCCATACAAACACGTGACGAGCCTGATTCCTTAGCGCGTAAAGCCTGTGCTTTTACCTGCTGTACACCCATTAAATCATTCCCTTCAACATCAGTATGATAACGCGCTGCCTGAGGACAATAACCACAATCTTCCGGACACCCTCCTGTTTTAATTGACAGTAAAGTAGAAACCTGAACTACATTAGGGTCATGATGTTCCCTGTGAACTGCAGCTGCCTCATACAACAAATCCATTAATGGTTTATTGTAAATTTCAATTATTTCTTCTTTTGTCCAGTTATGTTTTGTGATACTCATATCAATAATTTGTTTATGGCTCAAAAATACGGATTTACTTTCATTTAAAACAACAAAATGTTTTCAACAGACAACTCTATTGAAAACATTTTCACGAATATAATTAAGTAGATTAAAAGTGTTTTAAAGGTCTATCTTTCCAATACTGCATTAACGTAAAGGTTATAATAATAGAAGACGCAATTCCTTCAAAAAGCAATCCAAGACAATATTGATACATAGATGGCTCACCACCTCCGAAAAGGAAGTTTTTTGACAAATGACTTAAATATTCATTCCCTCCTTTAAATGATATGTATGCCAGTAAACCTGCCACACTTAATGCAACACCGATAAGTGAAGTTAAAGTCCCTGATATGAGATTATCGAGATATTCTATCCTACCGTCTTTATAATTTGACTTTATAACTTTGTTTACAAAAAAAACGACAATAAAAATGTTGAGCAGTCTAAGGATAAAAACATCTGAAAGCCCCAATAACTCCATAGACAGGAAATAAACCCCTATGCCTATGAAAATCATAATGCCGTTGTTAAGTTCTCTGGATAAGCTCATAATAACTAAATTTAGTTAAACAATGTCAATTCTGTACTATAAATTTAATTAATAAAATCCTGAAAAACAAATGTTTAACTAAACGTTAGTTTATACAAAAAAAGCTTCGGTATCTTTCTTATCTTTTTGCAATTGGAGTTTCAGTTCCTCAACAGAGGAAAATTTTTGTTCTTCACGTAGAAATTTCAATACAGAGACTTTCAATTCTTCTTCATAAAATTCAAAATCACAATCGAATAAATTTACTTCAATAGTTGTAGAAGTACCATCAACCGTAGGACGGTTACCTATATTCATCATCCCTTTATAAGTTTTATTCCTCAAGGAGACCTGAACGATATAAACCCCAAGCTTAGGGATTAATTTCAAAGGATTTTCAATTTGAATATTAGCTGTTGGAAATCCAATAGTTCTCCCCAGCTGTTTTCCTTTGACTACTTTACCTTTAAAACAGTAAGGATAGCCTAAAAAATTATTAGCCAGTTCAATTTTACCTTCCTCAATTGCTTTTCTTATACGGGTTGAGCTTATGGTAATTTCATCGAGCTCTTCTGCAGATATTTGTTCGACATCAAAATGGTATTTTTTTCCAAAATAAATCAAATCATGAATGTCAGACGAGCGGTTTCTGCCAAATTTATGATCATATCCAATTATAATTTTCTGGACATTTAATTTATCCACCAAAACAGATTTCACAAATTCTTCCCCGCTTAACCCTGATAATTGCTTATCAAATTCAAGAATAATCAGATTATCAATTCCGAAATTATCCAGTAACGCTATTTTCTCATCATTTGTATTAAGCAATTTAATCGAATTATCAGATTGCAAAACAAATCTTGGATGTTGTGAGAAGGTTATAATTACCGTTTCATTGGCAGCATTGGAATTAGACTGGAGTCGCTTGATGATTTTTTGATGGCCTAAATGCACTCCATCAAAAGTTCCTATGGTAACAATTGTTTTTTTATCAAATCTAAGCGAAGTAATATCTTTTATTACTTTCATGATTAAAATTAAAGTTTTGCAAATTTAATAATTTAATAAAGAGAGGTATTAAAAACCTCTCTTTATTCTTTTATAAATTTTACAGTTTTAGATTTTAGTTCTGTGGTCACTTTCAAAACATACAATCCAGCCTGCAGGTCAAAAACATCTTCATTTTTATATGCATTCTTAACCGCTGGAAATTCTCTTATTTTTTTCCCGGAAATATCAAAAATTTCACAGTGCGCCATATTTCCTACATTTTTTCCATAAACAAAAACAAGTGTATCATGTACCGGATTCTGTTCAAGATAAATTTTATCATCCAAGAATTCAATTGCAAAACTGGACACTAAATTAGACTCGAAACTCCCTCCGTTTGTAATCAACTGATCATTAGTTCCTATTTGAAAATACCCCTCTCCGTCAGCACAGCACAAACCATCCCCGCCGGTATCATTTATGGTAAAAGTATAACAGTCACCGTCTTTAGTCTGCCAGCTTTGTTCAATTAACAACGGATTATTATCTTCATAAGGACCTCCGCTAAGCAGAACATCTCCGCTGCTGTCCGTCAGATTCCAGGTAATTTCAGATCCTTTGTTATCCAACTGAAGTTTAAGACTTACTTCATCATACGGGAAGGATTCCGGATTAACCGCGTTAACAATGGTAACTGCATCTGTATTATTTGATATCCTGCCGTCTGACACACCGTTTATATTAAGTATCTCTACATTTAAAACATCACCTACAAGACCAGTTTCCGGTATATTAAAAGAAACCGATTCATTGGATTTTAAGATTCCGTTCCATTCCATTAATTTTGAAGCACTGCTATTAAAATTATAGTTTACAGAAGCTGTTTTTATATCATTCGTCCCTCTGTTCGTCAATGTTATTTTTCTGGGATCATTTGTACATTTATTAGTAATCCCTACGAAAACTTTTTCAATTTTTATCTCGGCATCATTAGATACTAAAAGAATTGGGGAATTTTTTATTGATGCTTTTAACGTTTTTCTTCTATCCGCATTATTTATAATAACAATCATACGGTCCTTTTGGTTTTGTGTAAATATGTTCATACAAGAATCATCTGTATAATCCATATAGTTTTCCACCATTTCATTCCCGGTATTATCACAATTTACAACTGCAGGACAATCGTAATTTGCCGCATGAGCTGTTGGAGTGTCCGCACAGTAGTCATCCCCGCAGGAAGCATCTCCCCATATGTGTCTTAACCCAAACCAATGTCCAACTTCATGCGTCATTGTTCTTCCTTTATCATATTGTACATCTGCATAAATACCATTAGGGTAAATTAGTCTTGATCCAAAATAAGTATAATTAGAAACCACACCGTCTGTTGTTCCTAAACCTCCTGAAGCATCTAATCCCGGCAAACCATTCGCATCAGGAAACTGAGCATATCCCAACAAAGAGCTGTCAGAAAAAGCAACCGTCCACATATTGAGATATTCCGATGGATTCCAGACAGTCTGAGGCTTTAAAACCTCTTCAATTTCATCCATTGTCCATGTATCGTGATTGTAATACACTCTGTCTATACCGTTTGTAGGATTTCCTTTTTGATCCACTTTAGCCAATGCAAACTGAATTTGGGTATCAACACCCACGGGATTGAGATTATATCCCGGAGTTCCTATAATTTTTCTAAAGTCATTATTCAATACTTCTATCTGAGATTCCACCTGCTGATCATCAATATTGGGGGCAGTACCTGCCACCGCTCCATTATGCACAACGTGTACAACCACAGGTATTGTAATTATGCCTCCTGATTCAGAACGTTTTTTTTTAAATTTTTCGACAAGCGGATTCAGCCAATTCTCAAATCCGGCATTAGTCATTCTTTGAGGATATTTCTTTTGAAGGTATGCCTCATGCTCTACTGTTGAGCATCTGTTCAACTTATCACTTTTTTGAGGATATTTTTTCTCCTGAGCATTTAGCCTTAAAAAGCAAAAGAATAATATTATTACAATTCTTGAATTCATTACATTATATTTTATGTAAAGTTAAAAAAGGGTATCAAAAAAAAAAACGATTCGGACAAAAAAATAAAACAACACCTATTTAATGTGTTAAAATTTTGATAATCAACAACAAATAGTATATATTCGGTTTATAATCCCAAAAACAAAGAAATATGAAGAAAACTCTACTTTTCATGTTATTCCTATCTTTTAACTTTCAAGCCCAAACCAATAAATATTGGAAGTCGAAAGAAAGCAATACATTTAAAAAAGCATCCAGCGAAAGTTTGGAATCGAATGATTTTAAACTATTTGAACTTGATTTGGCCGGCTTTCAAAACTACGCAAACAGAGCCCAGTCAAGAAGTTTACAAAAAAATTCATCTGAAGTAATTATTTCACTGCCTGACAGTCAGGGTAAATTAGAAGATTTCAGAATTTTTGAAATGTCCAGTTTTGAACCTGAATTACAGTCAAGGTTTCCTGAAATAAAATCCTTCAGAGGTCAAAGTGTCAGCAACCCTTCAACAACCGCATCATTCAGTGTATCCCCATATAATGGTATCAGCGCAATAATACGTTCAGGAGTGAACGGCACAACTACCATTATTGATCCCGTAGAAAAAGGGAATGTTTCGGTTTACAAAGTATTTGACAAATCTTCAAAAAGAGCAAACGGGCAATTCACCTGCTCAACAATAGACGAAGCAAATCAGTTTTCAAACGTATTAACAGACAAAACAGCCCAACTAAGAAGTGCGGATGACAGCAAGCTGAGAACCTTTAAACTTGCATTGTCATGTACAGCGGAGTATTCAAATTATTTTGGAGCAACATCTGCAGCAGATGTTGCCAAAGTGCTAGCCGCATTCAACGCAACAATGACAAGAGTCAATGGTGTTTTTGAAACCGACTTCAATGCAACTATGGTAATAATCAGCGAAAGCACAAATGTCATTTACTACAATGCTGCGACAGACCCATACTCTGACGGAGCAACAGGATCCGGCGGAGCGTGGAATACAGAATTGCAAAACACTCTCAGCACAAGTTTAACGGGAACAGGAACTTCTTTAGCCGCCAATAATGCCGCTTATCATATCGGCCACCTTTTTGGTGCATCAGGCGGAGGCGGAAATGCAGGATGCATTGGCTGTGTATGCAGAGATGACGCTGCAAGCACAACAGACAAAAACAAAGGTTCAGGATTTACATCACCTGGAGATGATATACCTCATGGTGATAATTTCGATATCGATTATGTTGCTCATGAAATGGGACATCAATTTGGAGGAAATCACACTTTTACCCACTCAACAGAAACAGGCAGTATTGCACAAAAAGAGCCGGGAAGCGGTTCAACTATTATGGGATATGCCGGCATTACAGGCGCAACAGATGTACAGGCACATAGTGATGCTTTATTTCACGCTATCAGCATTGAACAGATTACAACAAATATTAAGACAAAAACCTGCCCTACTGTAACTGATATCACAAACACAACCCCTACAGCTGATGCAGGAAGCAATTTTATTTTACCAATTGGTACTGCATTCAAATTAACCGGCAACGGCAGCGATGCTGACGGCGATAGTTTAACTTACATATGGGAACAGATGGACAGTGGAACTTCAACCACCACCTATCCTTCCGCTACAAAAACATCCGGTCCGAATTTCAGATCCTACACTGCAACAACATCACCTACAAGACATTTCCCAAGATTGGAAGATTATTTGGCAAATGGTGTAAGTGGAAATAAATGGGAAATTGTTCCAACTGTTGCACGAACTTTGAGTTTCAGATTTACTGTCAGAGACAACAAACCAGGCGGTTCAAATAATGGCTACGATGAAATGACCGTTTCTACTGTGACCACTGCCGGTCCATTTGCAGTAACTTCTCAAGCTGCTTCAGGGATCAGCTATACCACCGGAAGTTCAATTCCTGTAACCTGGAGTGTTAACAACACTACATCATTAACAGGTGCCACGAATGTAAACGTTAAATTATCGATTGACGGAGGCTTAACCTATCCTTATACATTAGCATCCAATATTGCCAATAACGGAACTGCGAATGTAAATCTGCCGGCAGGTGTTTCTGCTCCATTCTGCCGTATTTTAGTTGAACCTACAGCTAATATTTTTTACGCCATCAATACAAAAGATTTTGCTGTTGGATATAATGTTATCAACCAATGTTTAAGCTACACCAGCTCTCCTAATGCAACAATAGTGGAAAGCAATCCTTTAGCTTATCAAAATTTTACATTAAACATCCCTGCAAACGTTGTAATTAAAGATGTTAACGTAACCACCAGAATAAACCATCAGCCCAACCAGTTATATTTAAGAATTGATCATCCAGACGGCACAAAAATTCCTTTATACCAAACCCCGACAGGAAGAGGGAAGGTTGCCGGTTTGTGTGCAGACAGGATAAATGCCTTAAATGCAACTTTTGATGATGCCGGTACAGATTTTGATTGTGACACAGCAGAACTTCCTGCCGGCGGCACTTTCAGACCTTTAAATGCTTTAAGCTCTTTAAACGGGAAAAATTCGGCTGGAAACTGGACTTTCAAAGTTGCAGACGTTTCAACGGAGAAAAACAACAATTCCGGAACTTTAGCAAGTTTCACGGTTGAAATCTGTTATCAGGAAATTCAATCATTAAGCACCAGTGAAAATGAATTTGAAGGCTTTGCATTATATCCTAACCCTAACAAAGGTTCATTTAAAATAAACTTAAATTCAGATTCGAATAAAGTTGATGTGAAAGTTTTTGATATGAGCGGAAGAAGTATTTTAAACAAAAACTACTCAAATTCAGGTTTATTTGACCAGGAAATCAGATTAAACAATGCACAATCAGGAGTTTATTTAGTTTCTATCTCTGATGGAATCAAGAAAATTGTAAAACGTATTATCATTGAATAATCACAGATATAATTTAACGAAAAAGGGAAGCTTAATACTTCCCTTTTTTATATTCATAAAGAATTTATTTCCCGTTAAACGCGCTCATCGTATTACCCAAACCCGCTAACGCAAAAGACTCCACAGCATCAGCGGAGACTTCGTAACGTTCTTTCAATTTTTCCTTTTCTTCTTCATCCCATTCCCCAAGCACATAATCAACCTGTTTTCCTTTTTTAAAATCATCGCTGATACCAAAACGGAATCTAGGATAATCAGTTGTATTCAGCAATAACTGAATATTTTTCAATCCGTTGTGACCGCCATCAGACCCTTTAGGTTTAATTCTGATGGTACCAAATGGTAAATTCAGATCATCAGTAATCACCAAGATATTTTCTTTAGCTATTTTTTCCTTTTCCATCCAATATTGAACTGCTTTTCCGCTCAAATTCATGTACGTATTCGGCTTTAGCAGAAACAAGGTTCTTCCTTTCAATTTAACTTCAGCCAAAGCGCCTAATTTCACTGTTGAAAATTCGGCATTATGTTTTTTGGCTAAAAAATCAACAATTTTAAAACCAATATTATGTCGGGTATTCACATATTCAGCGCCAATATTTCCAAGGCCGACTATCAAAAATTTTTTCATGGGATCAATCTCTTCTTTCGGAAGTTTCTTTTTAAACAAATCGAAAATTAATTTCATATGACAAAAGTAATTGAATGTCACAAATAAAAAAAGCGCTCACTAATGTGAACGCTTTTGAAAGATATCGTAATGAAATTATTTTTTCTTTCCTTTTGCTCCTTTTTCTGCTTTTGCAGCTTCCTGAGCAGCTTTCATCGCAGCACGAGAAATTCTTACCTGACACACTACAGTGTTGTCCGGGTGTAAAAATTTGTAAGCGTCTGAATGTAATTTAGTGATGTATAATTTGTTACCCATTTCCAATTCAGAAATATCTGTTTCGATGAAGTCAGGCAAGTTAGCCGGTAAAGCTTTAACTTTTAATTTACGTTGGTTAAGACGTAATACACCACCCGCCATAACTCCTTTAGAGTTACCAACGATTTTTACCGGAATTTCCATAGTAACTTCTTTGTTATCAAATAATTGATAGAAGTCAATATGTAAAATTTTGTCAGATACCGGGTGTACCTGAATGTCCTGTAACACAGCGTTAAAAGACTTACCGTTTTCCAATTCAATCACAACTGTGTGCGCGTTTGGAGTGTAAACCAGGTTTTTGAATGCTTTGTCCTCTGCTGAGAAATGCACTGGTTGATCTCCTCCGTATAATACGCAAGGAACCGCTCCAGCATTACGTAAGGCTTTAGTAGCAACTTTGCCCACGCTTTCTCTTTCTGATCCTTTAATTGTAATCGATTTCATTTTAAATGTATATAATTAATAAAAAAAAATTAAACTATAAACTTACTGCTGATAGAATTATTATGGTGTACCATATGCATTACTTCAGCAAATAGTGACGCACAGCTCACTACTCTGATTTTTGAAGATTCTTTCTTTAACGGAATTGAATCAGTTACGATTAATTCTGTCAGTTTAGAATTTTCAATTTTTTCTACTGCGTTACCCGATAAAATAGCATGAGTACAAATAGCTCTCACACTCAACGCACCTCTTTCAAGCATCAGCTCGGCCGCTTTCGCCAATGTGCCTCCTGTATCAATCATATCGTCAACCAAGATAACATTGCGCCCTTTTACCTCACCAATCAGCTCCATTGACTCTATTACGTTAGCCGCTTTTCTTTGCTTGTAACAAATTACCACATCGGATTCTAAAAATTTAGAATATGAATAAGCTCTTTTAGAACCACCCATATCCGGGGAAGCAATTGTCAAATTATCCAAACCTAAACTTTTTACATAAGGAAGGAAAATTGTTGAAGCAAACAAATGATCAACCGGCTTCTCAAAGAAACCTTGAATTTGATCAGCATGCAAATCCATTGTCATGATGCGGGTTGCCCCGGCGCTTTCCAATAATTTTGCAACCAATTTAGCTCCTATCGGCACTCTCGGCTTGTCTTTTCTATCCTGACGAGCCCATCCAAAATAAGGAATTACAGCGGTAATATGTCTTGCTGAAGCTCTTTTAGCAGCATCTATCATTAACAACAATTCCATCAAGTTATCAGCACTTGGGAAAGTTGAACAAACAATAAACACTCTCAATCCACGGATTGACTCTTCATAAGACGGCTGAAATTCACCATCACTATAATGTGAGAACGATACTTTTCCCAGCTCAACACCGTATTTCTCGGCAATTTTTTCAGCTAGGTAAACACTTTGCGAACAGGCAAAAATTTTTGCTTCGGGTTCCAGGTGCGACATTAATCAGTTGTTTTTATTCCGTTACGTTTCTATGCAATATCATTTTTCAAAATCATATCGATATAAACACCTCGGATGTAGTTAGTTATGTGTTGTTGTGCTTTAACGCGGTGCAAATTTAGGAATAAAATCCAACTGGAAAAGCTATTTTTCAACTATTTTTTATGAAATTTAAAAAATTTAATTACATTTGCACCCACAATACTGAAACAACAATCAGTTTATGCCCGGATGGCGGAATTGGTAGACGCGCACGACTCAAACTCGTGTACTTAGGTGTGTGGGTTCGATTCCCACTCCGGGTACGATTAAAAAAACAAAAAGCCTTAGAATTTATAATCTAAGGCTTTTTTATTTTTTTTAATCAACAGTATAAATCAATAATACACTTCCTTGACCTATACTTTACTGCTTCAATTTTTTTATACTGTTCCAAGAACAACAACTCGTTTCATTTTTGAATCAATTGACCGTATAGACCTTCAATATCTTCCGTACTTGGTTCTTTCTTCATGAGTCCAATCCTTTCTTCCTGAGATTTCATCCATCTGTAAATCCAGGAAATTCCCCATTTTTTATAATACAGGTCTTTTTGTTTATAGACATCATCCTGCAGTGCATCGTCAAGACTTATAAAAGTATAATTATTCTTTCTTAACCTGCTGACAATCTCAGGCAGAAAAACAATATTTAAGGCATTATCATGACAAAGGTATATATGCTTAATTGGTCTGTTGTATTTTTGCATTGCAACAGCTTCAAAATAATTAAAATACTCGATAGTTTTTGCAACGTATTTTTCACCTATTTCCTCAGCATTTGCTTTGTCGTTTTTTTGGAGATAATATTCATAAACAGCATTGTACATCCAATCGATACTCTCAACTGTAAAAGGAGTCACACAATAGCCTTTACGAAGTAAATGTTCCTGTATTTTAGCGTGTTGAAGACTATCTTTCCCTAAATCGTTGAATGGGAATCTAAAATACTTTAAAGGCTTACCATATTTTTTGGACAATTTTTTAGTAAGTACCTCTCCTTTTTCAATGTCTTTGGTAAAAGATTCGAAACCAGCTTCTGAATATCTGGAATGACTGTATGTATGATTGCCAACAGTAATGTACTTTCTTTTTATCCAATTTTTCAGCAATCGGGTATTTTTGGCTACATTATCAGTATTGACTAATTTTTCTTCATTGATAAATATAGTTATTGGAATATTTACAGAATCCAATGTCTTTAATAATAAAGACTGAAACTTATCGGCTTGGAAAATTTTAGTATTTGGCACATCATCAATAGTAATCGCAACTTGTGACTGCCCGCTAACCTGATTAACAGTGATAACTGAAAAAGCAATAAGCAACAGATATTTCAAAAACAACTTACAAACCATATCGTTGGATTAGATTTTAGACAAGGAAATCAAAAGAGAAAGATTTTTTTTCAACACACCTTCAAACAAGACAACTCAATAAATCCTAAAAATACATAAATAAAAAAACCTCTTCATTGCTGAAGAGGTTTTTCAAAATCAACATTATTAAAAAATCTTCTAGAAAATCATTTTAATTGTTCGTCAATACAATTTCAGCAAATAATTGATCGATATTAGATTTATAGTTTCTTTCTTTTATAAAATGCACATGTCTTATAAAACCAATATTAGAATTGTTTTCTAATTGATTTAGCAATGAAATAATACCATTATATGACCCTTGAAGTATGAAAATGTAATTTAACTCTTTAGATTTGTTGGCTTTCACAACATGAGGCTCTTTAAATTCAACAATCTTTAAATCGAATTTAACGGCATGAGTGTTTAGGAATTTTAATAAATTATTTTGATAAGATTCAGATATGTTTATTTGTTGATTTTCCAATAATCGATCAAGTTGCTTTTCTTTTTGATTCAATTGACTTATTGTTTTAGGAGAAAAATTCTGGCCAGCCAAAACTTCTTTTTGAGAAAGGAATTCCTTATAATACTTAATGGTATTGGAAATAGCAAAGGTGTAGCACAAATAAAATGCTAGAATAAAACCAACAATTAAAAATTTATTTTTTCTATTTAGTTTCATTTATTAATAACTTGAGTGAAAAAGTAGTCTCTAAATTTTCATTTTTACCAAAATGTGTAATAACAACCTTATCTACAAAACTTATTTTTTCTAAAGATTCAATCCAATTTGTAAATATTTCTGTATTTATTGTTGCACCAGTAATTAGAATAGCTTTGTTGTCTATAAGAATAGCTTCTTCTTCCTTAATTTTCTTCTGAAGCGGTTGATATGTTAATTCTGACAATAAAATTGAGGAAGGAATATCTTTGGTTATATTATTCAAAATAGCCACACATGAAATGTTTGAATTACTATATATTTTTTTAACAGTTTCTTCCTTTAATTTAATACGCAGTTTAAGCTTTGACAATACTTGTTGAGAAGAATGGTTTACTTCTAATGTTTTAGAGTTTTCTTCAACTTTTTTATAATAGTTTGTGAAGAAAAAGAAATTAAAAAGTAATAGTATCAATAAAACACCTATTCCTGTCTGGATTCCTTTAGTGAAAAATTGTTTTTGAAAAAAATTGTCCTTAAGAGACAAGTTTAAGCTATCTAAGTTTCCTGAAGTAAGTTTTCTATTCAGAATAGACTGTAGAGTTACTGAAAAAGCTAATAAATGTTTATTGGAAATTTTCAGCCCGTTTATTTCATAATCAATTGAAGTTTTTATGTCCCGTGGTAAGATTAGATCTTTATTGTAATCAAAATTAAGAATATGCTTATTTGTCTCTAATGTCTCTTGATTTACAATATCGAAAATGACGGATAAAGGAGAATTTCCAATACAAATATGAAAAATAAAAATCTCATTACTTTTGAATTTATTGATTATGTCATCAACAACCGATTTTCTGGTTATACTAATAATCGATTTACTTTTTAAACGCCAAATGGAATAGTAAAAATCTTCCCATTTTATATTAGGAAACGCTTTATGTAATAATTTAGAATCAGCACCCTCAGTTTCTTGAATTTCCTTTTGAACAACTTGATTGGAGTTTATAACTAAATTATAAACTCTTTTTTTGTCAAGATTTTTAAATACTGAATCTTTAAAAATTCGTAAATCTTCTTTTGTCGGAATTAATTCACGATTCTTTTTATCAACTAATAGAATTGCTATATTATCTTCATTATCAACAGAAAAATATTCAATACCTACATATTGATTACCAATTGTTTTATTTTTAAAAGACGCAATAAAGTTCATTAGTAAATAACTGTAGGTTTGATTAAAACAGTTAATTTTTTCTTAGAATCCTCTCTCTTTCTAGAGCTAAAAAACCATTTAATAATTGGTATTCTTGACAATAGAGGAACTCCAGCTCCCGAATCGTTTTTAACTTTTTCTTCTAAACCACCAAGCACAACTAAATCTTGATCTTTTACTCTGATGATTGAGGTAAACTCCCTTGAATTAATACCTGGAGGGGCATTTTTATCAACTTTTTGTCCATTAAAACTAGACTGAACCACTTTGATATCCATTGTAATTTGTCCATCACCAGAAACTAATGGCATTATAGCTACAGATAATTCAGCATCTATAGGTTGATAATTTTTGATTTCAGATGTTTGTGGTATTTGTGAACCGTAAAAGTTTTGATTAGTAACTACATAGTAAGTAGTCTCTCCAATAGATAAGTAAGCTTTATGTCCATTTAAAGTAGATAATCTGGGGGTGGATCTTATTTTTAAATTCCCATTGGATTCTAAAGCTTTCAAGCTCAAGTAAAAATTAGGGACAACATTTCCTATGTTTAGAGAACCAAAACCATCAAAATTATTAATGATTTTATTTATAGTCTCTGCTCCAAGTGTAATATCTGCTCCCGGGAAAACATTTCCTTTAGTTTGTACTGGCTTATCACCAATTCCTGCATTGATGCCTGTTTCTATTGTGGTGCTTTTATTGTTTTCTAAGAGCATAACTTCTATAAGAACTACAGGGACAGCCTTATCAATATATTTAATAAATGATTCAAAACGAATAATATTGGCCGCAGGACCATTTACTAAAAAACTATTTAACTCTTTGTCTATTTTAATATCCAAATCTTTTTTAACTTCATCGGGAATAATAGAAAGAATAGATTCAGAAGAATTATTTGTCCCAGAATTTTGAGAGAGATTATTTGAATTTGATGAGTTCTGAAAATTATTACCGTTTAGTTTATTGTCGTTAAAATTATTGTAATTACTATAGCCACTATTGCTAATTCTTCCTGAACTTCTCCCTTCTCCGGATGGATTTCCTAAAAGCTCAATAGAACGATGCATTAGAGGAATAGATTTAATATTTCTAACCACTAATTGATTTTTTGTACCAAAATAATAAATGGTTCCATTCTTCATGAAAGTAAAGCTTTCGTTAGAAGAAAAATTAGATTCATTAGAATGTTGAGACGAATTACCATTTCCACTAGCTGATTTACCGTCCATTTTAGATTCAAACAATTTTACTAACAATTCGTCAAATCCAATATTTTTTGCTTTGAATGTAGCATTGCCAGCATTTTCTAATGGACTGGAAACAAACATATCAATCCCTAATTCATTACCAATATCATAGACAATACTTGATATAGGTGTATTCTCAAAATCGACTTCTAATGTTTTTTTGTCAAGATCTAATATGTTGAAGAAAAAATTAGACTTTCTAGAACGTTGTGGTTTGTTTTGCCTAATTGTATTTGTTCCTTTTTCGGTTGAAGCTTCCGGAAGATAACTCCCTTCCAATTGATCGAATAAATAAAAATTATCTTTTGACTTGGTTACATTTAAATCATTAGCATATGCCAATTTATTCAGCGCAGCATCAAATGGCATTTTTTGAATATAGGCAGTTAATAATTTGTTTTCAAGACCCGGTGCAAAAACAATGTTTTTACCACTTTCATTCATTATTTTTTTAAAAGCATCATACAGTTTATCCTCCTTTAAATCAAAAGAAACCAAATCATTACCAGCATCATATTGGACGTCTATATTTTTTACAATAGGTTTTTCGACAGGTCTTTCAAAAGGTTTTATTGATAGAATATTCCCTGTAAAATCAATAGTAAGATTATATTCTTTACATAAAAAAACTAACAAGTCAGCAACAGTAACATCTGTAAAATTGTTTACAATGCTAATTTGATTCAAATTTGGAGCTACACTTATATTTACTTTGTGAATTTCTGAAACGGCTAATAAAAAATTACCTAAAGTTGCTTCTTTAATATTAATATTTACTTTTTCAGACAAGCCATTAGAATCCGGTAAAACAGATTCAATATTATTTTTTATTTGCTGTATTCTACTATCTTGCGAATACGCTATCGAAAAAAAGAAAAAGAAGAATAACCCAGCTATTTTTTTCATGAAAATTTTAAATTGAAGTGGCAAATATAATGTTATTACATTAGTAATGAAAAAACTTCATCTATAGATGTTGTTCCGTCTTTGATAAGCTGAAGACTGTTTTTCTTTAATGTATAAATTTCTTTGTCATTCAAATAATCATCTATTATTAATTGGTTGTTTTTAATATGTGAAGCTAATTGGGTATCTACAGGAAGTATTTCATAAATGGCTTTTCTGCCGTGATAACCGGTATGATGACAATATTCACAACCCACTGCCTCGAAATGATGTTTTAAATCCATAGGAATTACAAAACCTGATGGGAAAATGTCAGTCGAAATGGCAGCTTCGGCTTTACAATGATTACAAAGTTTTCGGATTAATCTTTGTGCAATGCTTATATTTAAGGTACTGGCAATAAGAAATGAGGGGATACCCATATCGATTAATCTTGAAACTGTTGCCCACGCTGAGTTCGTGTGGATTGTCGACAAAACCAAGTGACCAGTTAAAGCAGCCCTAATTGCCATATTAGCAGTAGCTATATCGCGAATTTCACCTACCATAATAATATCAGGATCCTGACGCAAAAAAGTACGTAGGGTAGTAGCAAAATCCAAACCTATATTTTCCTTTAATTGTACTTGTGTAATACCCTCTAAAGTATATTCAATAGGATCTTCAACTGTAAGTATATTGGTGTTGGGTTGATTTAAATGCTTTAATGTTGCATATAAAGTAGTGGTCTTTCCAGATCCTGTTGGTCCAGATATTAAAACAATTCCGTTAGGCTTTTTTATGTTTTCAATATATGTTTTCAATTCCTTTTTTGAAAAGCCTAAAGAATCCATCTGTAGATGATCAGTATCTTTGCTTAAGAGACGTAACACTACTTTTTCTCCATGTAATGCAGGCAATACAGAAACACGGATATCAAAATCTTCAGTGTCTGTTACAACAGCAATTCTTCCATCTTGAGGCAAACGTTTTTCAGAAATATCTAACTGCGCCCTGATTTTAATTTTATTAATTAAGATAGGGTATTCTTCAGTAGTAATATGAAATTGTTCTTTAAGTTTTCCATCTAAGCGGAATCGTACCCGGGCTTTTTTTTCAAAAGGCTCAAAATGGATATCACTGCTTCCTATTTCTTTTGCATTAATTAATATTTTCTCTAAAAAATCATTGGAATAATGAATTTCAGAAATTTTTTCAGTGTTGGATTTTCTATAGTTAGTAGATAAATAACGATTAATGTTTTCAGTACTGTCCTTTTCTAATTCAATCGTAATTCCAAGTATAATTCCAAGCTCACTTTTTAAGTTCTCTAATTCAGGATGATCTGTTTTAAAAATATAAACAGATCCTTTTTTACTTGTTGGTATTATTCTGTAATGGTAGGCTTGTTCAGCTTTAATAAGCTCTAAGAATTCGGTAGAAATATGATAATTGTTCGTCATTTAAAAAGCATATAAAAAAGATACATTCATAAAAAAACCAAAGAGAAGTACAATGCAAAAAAATAAAGACATATAACCCGCTAAAGGCACACTTTTCTGTTTTTTATTTGTTAACGACAGATGAATTGCCAAAGCGAATACTAATGAAAAAACAAACAAGACAATAAAAGAAACCGGTGAAAACCCAAAACAGATGAAGATAAAAAAAAGTATATCACCAATACCTAAAACCTCTTTTAAAAAATTCAATTTAAGTCTAATCAGATTATAACAATAAGCACAAAGTAATATTATTGAAATAAAGAATAAGTTGAATGTCAAATTCGTGAGAGTTACAGTAATTCCGCTCTGTTGATATTGTAAAATAAAAAACAGCATCCCTGCAAAAGGATATAAAAACCAATATACCTCACGATCTTTATAATCTTGATGCAAAATACTCAATAATGTTATAATTAGACTTATCTTAACAAAGAACATTAATCGGCTGTGATTTGTTTAGGATTACCATTTTGGTCTATTTCCCAAATATTAAAAATGCCATTACCGTTAAAATCTGTTACTGCAGTCGCCTTTGCTTTAAATTCATTGGCAGAAGAATTGATAATTTCATAAGTGTAATTAGCACTACCACCATCTTTAACTGTTTTAGGTAATTCATAGTCAATTTCAGATAATGCGTTCGAGTATTTTGAATTCATGAAAAAATATTGTTGTTCTGCATTAAATATGGCTTTCAATTGCGTTTGTGCTTCCACACTTTTGGCTTTTGTTATTAAAGGCATTAAATTAGGTAAAGCAATTAAAAGTAATATCCCAATAATCGCTAATACAATTAGCATTTCCTGAAGGTTGAAAGAAGCTATTTTATGATTTTTTTTCATTTTCAATTTATTTGCGTGCAAATATAATTTTTTTCAATGTGTTTTTTGTTAACAACTCTTGTTAAAAGAATTTGGTAAAGACTTTTTTAACAGTTATTTTCGCGCCAAAATTGAAGATAATGAATAAATTAGAGTTTTTGAAGGGGATTTTGGGGAATAAAAATACACCATGGATATTGGGATTGTTAGCTTTTTTAATCAGTATTTTTGGATTATTCAAAAGTTATAACAGTTCAGAATTGGTATATGTCGATGTAAACAAATTAATTCAAGGGTACAGCAGAACCAAAACTGCTAAAGCCGAGTTTGATAAAAAAGCCACAGCCATGAAAGGTAATATTGATTCATTGGTTGGAAAATGGCAAAACGAATTGAAAAACTACGAAAAAGAAAGAGCTTCCTTATCAGCTAACGAGTTAAAATTAAAACAAGAATTGTTAGCCAACAAACAACAGCAAATCAACGGATATCAGGAAGCCATTCAAAAACAAATTCAGGAAGAAGATAAAAAAATTACCCAAACCGTAATCAACGACATCAATGATTACGTTAAAGAATATGGTAAAAACCATGGTTACAAAATCATCTTTGGCGCTTCCGGAGGTGGAAATATCATGTATGCAGCTGAAGTTGCCGATTTAACAGAAGACATTTTAAAAGGACTAAACGCAGAGTATGACAAAAAGAAATAGTTTCATACTTCTGCTACTTATTACTATCATTTCTTCCTGTTCAAAAAGCTTTGATACGCAGGAAGAAATGACTGTTTATATCACTGACGAAGACAACGGTTACCAATACAAAAAAACAGTAAACGGAGTAGATTACACCCTGCAATACCGCCCAACGGATTTGTTGGTCCAACAGGAACTACCTGAAAAACACACGCCAAAACAAATTGAAGACCTGCGAAAACAATACGGAAAATACCTGTATTTCAACTTATCCATGTCTAAGAACGACCAAGAGCTACTTAACGGATTAGCCAGAGACAAACAGCGTTTTGGTCAAATGGTGAACCAGCTGGCTTTTGAAATGGATCAAAAAGTACACCTGTACACTCCCGAGAAAGACACCTTAACTATGGCCGATTTCATTTACCCGCGTATGTATGGGATGACCGATGCTACCACAATAATGATAGTCTATCCCCGAGACAAAAAATATTTAAACAATGATTATTTGAATTTCACCATTGAAGACCTAGGTTTTGACACTGGAGAGATAAAATTCAAAGTCGAAACAAACAAATTACAAAACGAACCACAATTACGATTTTAATATAAAATGAAGCCAAATTCAAGATTCCAAAGAGCCATTGCTACGTTCTTTTTATTGATTTTCTTTCCCACATTAGTTCCACAAAGTCTGTTTGCGTCTAACAACGGACCTAGTGCATTAGAAGCTGCAGGGTTCGAACCAGCCAATGCAACAGACATGGTTAATTTATTAACTGGTGATATGTCCTATAGCCTCCCGTTACTAAACATCCCTTCTCCAGAAGGAGGATATCCATTAGCACTTTCTTATAAAGCTGGTATCGCTATGGATCAAGAAGCTTCTTGGACAGGATTAGGCTGGTCATTAAATCCTGGAGCAATTAACAGATTTGTAAATGGATATGCTGATGATATTTCGCAAGGTGAGGAATATTCATTTGTTTATGACAAAGGGAAAGAACTCGATTTTTACAACGTAGGCATCGGGGCTAACTATGCAGGTATAACTGCAGGTCTAGGCGCTTACTGGGGGAGCAATAAAACTTTAGGCGGTAGCGTTACATTTGGTTACGGACCTGCCGCTGCCTCAATAACAGCTGGTAGTGCAGGAACGGGATTCAGTCTTGGCTATACTAATACAGTAGAAAATGTAGTAAATGATTTTTGGGGGAATAACAATTTTCAAAGTAGCGGCACAGGAATTACCAGTCAGGGAGCAGGATTATCTTTTAACTCTGGCAGTATTTCAAAAAATGACTACAATATCTATGTCAAAGATGAATCTTTTAGTTTAAATTATGGAATAAATTTATACTATGGGCACAAGCATATCAGCTACAGCTTATTTAAAGAAAACATAAAAAAATACACTGGAATCTTATACCCTGAAATGTTTGATTTTTTAACTGGCACAGAATTTCAAAGTGGCGTTTCACTAGAGACAGACACAAACTTAAACTCAATCTACAAAGATAATTCATCTGTATTAAATTTACTAGAACAATCCAAAAGTGTAACTAATTTTGAAACTTTTTTATCACCTTCAAAAGACAATTATATTGTTAATGCACAAGCATTAAACGGAAACATCAACTCACACATCCCTAACGAAATAAGGTTAACTTATAATCATCATCAATCACAATTTGATGAATTCTATTTTCTGGGTAAAGGATTAAATAACGATCCTTTGGATAATGACATGAAATTGAACACAAAGATTTTCATGGACTATAATAGTTATGCTTCTGGTTTTTCCAGAAACAACAGGACAAATGTTGTTAGAGATTTAACACAAGAAAGTATATTAAATCCAAAAAATTATAATGGAGAAATTGCATTTTCTGCTTACAGAGCTGCAAAAACAAATCCTACTTCTACATACAGCCAAACTATAACCCCTAATGGAGAGCCTTTAAAAAATGGCTACCACAACAGAAAAGGGGTACAGGTAGAAACTTTCACTAATGAGCAAATAATAAATAACGGTTCCAATCTAAATTTTATCGAAGCCAAAGGTTTATCACGAGCAGATCAAGAAGTTTATTTGAAAAACTCTATTGGAGGTTATAGAATCACACAAGCTGATGGTAAAACCTATCATTACTCATTGCCTGTCATAAATTTTGAAAGCTGGTATAAAAACTATAAGGCAGGAAGTAATGAATATGACAATTTTTTTGAAAATGAAAACGGAATCCCTTACACTACCGATTGGTTACTTACAGCAATAACAGGTTCAGATTATGTTGACACAAATGGAAACAACATTCTCGACAAAGATGATTATGGCTATTGGATTGAATTTGAATACGGAAAATGGTCTGACGGTTATATATGGCAAACAAATTCTGCAGAAGATAATTTCATAAAAGGAGACATAAAAAACTCTGACAGATATGAATACTACAAAGGACGAAAACAGATTTATTATCTAGATGCAATAAAAACTAGAACCCATACCGCATATTTTGTCAAAAGCCTAAGAAAAGATGCCACAGCAAAACCTATACAGGAATATAAAGCTAAAATTGGCAGTATTGCCAGCTATGACAAACTGGTTAATGGATTGGAAATTTCATCTAATTATTATGAATCATTTAAAAATGATCCGGTAGCAAACAACGCATATTTTATAATTTTCCCAAAGAACTACAATATTCCAGAAACTAATGGAACTAAAAAATATTTTGACTATGCCGGATACAAAAAAAATTATAAATACAAAGATATCCCTAAACATTATTCATTAAAATTAGACAAGATTATTTTAGTAAAAAATAATGATTTGGTTATTGACAAAAAAACAGGGGCAGATTTAGTAACCGATAAAGAAGCTTATATTGCACATACCACTCGATGTTTTAAAATTACGCAAGCAAGTTATGAAGATGATTATACTTATCATGGCATTGATGGTATATATACCAAAAAAGACAATCCTATAAAAAAATTTGAGATTCATTCCAGCCAAAACATTTTAGACATAAATGATATAAACAATATCGACATTAAAACAAAAGCTATTAAGACAATCAATTTTGAATATGACCCAAATTACAGCCTAAAACCATACACAAAAACATCTGATGCCACAAACAAAGGAACATTAACCTTACAAGCCATTGAATTATTGGGTAAAGAAGGTAACAAAACAATACCTAATTATAAATTTAAATACGACTCACCATCAACTCCTTTTAACAATCAAAATGAAGATGGATGGGGGTACAACAAAACTCTTCCAAATGCTTGGTCGTTGAGTGAAATAACCACCCCAATTGGAAAACAATTAAAAATTAATTACGAACAAGATGATTACAGCCAGGTAGCCTCGATTTCTTCCAGAGTATTTAGTTCAGGGTTAAAATTTTCACTTATAAAAAACACTTCGTCAGAGCTGGAAATCACTATCGCTAGAAATACTGAAACTGGTGATGACACTATAGAAGAATTCACCAATTTCAAAGATTACTTTGCAGTTGGCGAGAAGGCTTCGCTTGAAATGTTCATATGTCGACGAAGCGATTATGGAGGCAGTCGAAGAGAAGTTAAATTCAAACCTAATGGTATCGTATGCGATGTAGTAAGCGTTGATGAAAATCAAGCAAAATTAAAAGTACTGGATAATTCCTCATACTGGTCCTTCTATAACAATGACAGGTACTGGATACTTAACAGAACATTTGCATTAACATCAGTCAGACATATATCAAATGGCTCAAAAGACGGTGTAATCATGAGAGATGCTGGATATAAAAATTGCTGGGACTGGAGAGATGCATACGACAATGATGATATTAATTTCCACTATCGACTAGCTTCATCTTCTACACCTAAAAAATCAAAAGGAGGAGGATTACGTGTTAAAGAAATAAATGTAGCCGAGCAGAATAGTGTTAAAAATACACAAAAATTTTTCTATAATGTTGCAGGTACTGATAAAAATTCAAACAATGTCTCGTATGTATCTTCAGGATCTACATCTTATGTCCCATACAACTATCCTGTGGTACTTCCTTATGCACAACTTTTACCGAGCGCTAATGTATTGTACAAAACAGTAACAGTGGAGACTTATGACACTAACAACAATATGCTAACTGGCACTCAGTACAACTTCAATACTTTGTTTGATAGTCAAAAAGACAATTCGATGGAATTTAACTTGGGTGACAAATTATCAATTCAAAAAACTCAAGATGAAAATATCCATTTTGATGTTATTTCTACCAGCTGTAATTGTAGACAAATATCGGATTTGTATCTAAAAAAATATATATTAAAGGACAAATTAAATTCATTGGGACAATTGATTTCAATTTACAGTTACAATTATAAAAATCAAACTTTAGGATTTAAAAAGTTTAAATTTAAAACTAATTTAGATACTGACGGGCAAATTGGAGTTACAGAAGAAGCTTTTTCAACAAAATACTCTACATACAATACAGGCAGTAAGTACAACTCGGTATCTTTACAATCGATAAAATATCCAAGTATAATAGAATCGATTGAAACACAAAACAGTTCTTACAACTACAAAATAAACTATGACAAATTTGATTTCCTAACCGGTCAAGTATTAGAAACCACAACCGAGACTAGCGACGGCAAGAAATTCAAGACACGTATTATTCCTGCCTATATAAAATCTCAATATGCTAAAATGGGATCTAAAATAGATGATCCTACCTATAAAAACATGCTGTCCCAAACCACTGCGGAATATTCGTACATCATGGACAATGGCACCTGGAAAGAAACCGGTGTGGGTATCACCACTTGGAACAACATCTGGGAATATCAGGATATTGAGGGTAATATAACAACATCAACAACAGACAGAGAAAAAGTATGGCGCAAGCACAAAACCTATGTTTGGAACGGGCTAAAAGATGACCAGGGTATCTTCCAGAATTTCAATAGTACTAATGACGATGATTTCAATTGGACCGTGGGAGTTGGTTCACAACCTTCGCAATGGAAACAAATTTCAGAAGTAACCAAGTACGACCATTACTCGATGCTGTTGGAAGCCGAAGACATCAACCACCACCACGCAGCTACCAAGATGGGGGACAACGACACCAAGATTACAGCTGTGGGTAATGCTAAATACAACGAATTGTTCTACTCGAGTATGGAAACCCTAAACAGCAATAACTGGTTAGAACCAAGCATCAAGCTAAATGGCACTTCCATAAGAAACAGCTCTTTGGTTCATACGGGACGTTATTCAGCAGCAACCACAAATGCTAGCAATGTAACCATTGATTTAAAAAATGCACACAAAGCAGGTAAATACAAGCTAAATGTTTGGATACATAAAAACAATGCTTCAAAAGCTAAAATCAATTTCAGTGGTACTATTAAAGTTGGTGAAATCAAGCAGGCTGGTGACTGGGTATTAAAAACCTATTATTTAGACATTCCTGCCACTGCTACACAAATACAGCTAACATCAACCGATGCCACAGAGGTAATCTACGATGACGTGATGCTACGCCCTATCGCTTCAGGCATCACGGGATATGTGTATAATGAATGGGATGAGTTATCGTATGTTGTAGGTAACAATGGACTTGCCACTCATTTTAAATACGACAAAGCAGGTAGATTGGAAGAAACTCACGTAGAAGTATTTGATGATCAAACCAATAACCTAACCGGAGGTTTTAAACTAATCACCAAAAACATCCAGAAGTACAAGTATTTACAATAAAAAGTAAAAATAAATTTTGTAATTAAAAAAGATATAGTAATTTTGAAAGCATAAGGAGGAGATTCTAATTTAGTTGAAAAACTATTAAGAAAATACAAACCCAGTGTTCTGTTGGAGATTTTTTAAATAAAAATACCCCTTCTCCTTTTCTTTCCTTTATTCATAAAATAAGATATGAGTCACTTTTCCAGGAAAGATTTTATCAGGTTAACCTCGCTTAGTTTTATAGCAACCTTGTTACCTGTATCAGAAATGCAGGCCATAACCCGTGTTTTTAGTTCAAACCTTCCTACAACCAAAGAAGGTTTCGAAGAAGCCAAAAAACTGGCCAAACAAGCCAAAGTGTTTTTCTATAAAAAAGAATACCAAAAGGCCATCGATACCTATTTGCGCTGTATTGAACTGGCTCCTAATTATATTCAGTTTTACGACAGCCTGTCTAATGTTTATGGCGCTACCAATAATCTTGTAGCCAGTGCTGAATTATTCAAACAAGGACTGTTAAAAAACCAAAAGAAAGGATTGTTCTATGATAGAGCAGCAAGATCACTGCAGCATTTGGAATTAAGTCAATCCAAGCAAGCCGAGGCATTCCTTAAAAAGAACCAGAAAAACGCCTCATTGTTTGATGACGCTCAGGAATTGTACAAAAAAGCCATTGAGTTGGAAGGTGCTAAGAAATATTTGGTTGAAGGCCAATTGCACTTAGCTAAAAAGAAAGAAGCTAAACTCAAACTTGCTTTAAAAAAGGATAAAGCTCAACTTAAAAATGAAAAAAAGGAACACTATAAGGAAAGCAAAGCCCAATACAGGCAGTTAAAAAGCAAAGTACGACTTAAGTCGGATACTGAATTAGAATTGCTTATAAAACAACTGGATACAAAAAAACGTCCCGAGCTGTTTGTGGCTCATGAAAAAAACCAACAAGAATTTCATGTAACCAAACAAAAGAAACGTTATTTAAGAATTCTGTGGGAACGTTACAAAAAAGATAAAACCAAGAATATTGACTTGGCTAAACGAATCTTTGATTTAGATCCTTCGGATTCCTTAGCAATTTGTCATTTGAAAAAGGCTTATCAAGACAACAATAAGTATTTCGATTTAATCAAGGAACGCCAACGATTTGCCGAGGCCCATCCTTCGGTTTACAGTTATCTGGGAGTTGTTGATGCCATTCAGGATGCCTATGACAAAAAACAGGTAACCCAGGATTCTCTGGCTAATGGAGTTTCTATTGCAGATAAAATTTTAAGCACCTACAGTTTAACTGAAAAAACAGCAGTTGATGTCATTGATAAGCTAGCCAAACTATATATTGCTCAAGGAAATTACCAAGAAGCAACTTCTGTAATTCAGACTATCCTCAATGAATTAAACACAAACAGCCCAGCTACTGTCAATAAATTAATTTACAGATATGCGTCCATATATTTCGCAAAAGGAGATTATCTAAAAGTCAAAGAAATTTTACGTTTTGGATTAAATGAAGAAGAAGGTATAAAAGCAGAAAATAAAACAATACAACAAATTCATATATTGGCTAAAAATAAACAAAAAGAATCTTTCAGACATAAAGAACCTTTGTATATTCTAGCCTATCAAGCACATAAATCTTTGGGGGAAAACAGTCAGGCTAAGGAAATAGTACAAAAAATAGCTGCCTATGATCCTAAGAATTTATTTGTTCAAAAAAGAAACTAAAAAACAAACCAACATTTGCAAATAATATGAAGCAAATAGTAACAGCATTTTTACTTTTAATAAGTACCTCTTTATTTTCACAAGTTTGTGAAAATAAATATGGCAAAGTAGTCATCTCAGAAATATTTTTTGATACACGGTTTCAAGAAACCATAACTTCTAGTAAACATCATTATGGTGAGTATATTGAACTTTATAATTCTTCCGATACACCTATAGATTTAACCGGCTGGACAATACAGGATAATCACACACAGTATACGTTATCACCTAATAACTTAAACTCTAATTTTATTATCCAACCAGGAGGGTATAAGATCATAACTTATGGTGGTTTTTATTTTTATAGTGGCTATATTAGGGCTACCGGACAGTATCTTGATCAAGGTGCTCCAATAACAAGAGAAACTTTTATGGGATTTTTTCCTGAGATTGCATCCGTCCCTAATTTTCAATCTACAGATATCATTTTACAAAATACAATGGTACTTTACAATGATAGTGATCACATCAAACTTTTTGCTCCTAATGGAAAGATTGTAGACCAAATCAAATACAACAACGATAGGCAAAATGATCAACTTATAGTTTATGGTACAAATACTCAACAGGGAAATGAATTAGCGGGAAACTTCTTAGACAATAACGATGGAGGAATATTTTATGGCCCTATGGCGGGTATTCCAAGACGAATAGACCCTAACAATATTAATGCTGGTTATGTAACCGACTCTGAAGGAAAACGCATTTATGATATAGACGACAATCTTAAAAAAGCCATATACCGTTCTACAGCAAATAGTTATTACAGCAATCAGCAAACTGTTTTCGCCGTGGAAACCGCTTCGCCTTTTAGAAGTCCTAATGTAACGGTGCCTTTAATGCCGCTTGATCCATTCATGACTGTTGTTAATCCAATATATCCTAATAGCGACAATCAGGCTGAAGTCTTCGTTTATGATATCAAAACACAAGCAATAATTGGCCAGTCTAAAACCTATTTTGACGACTCAGGAAAACCAACGGTATCTATCTCTAAAGATTACCAAAATAATCTTAGTTGGGCTTCTGAAACTGTTTATGATAATTTTGGACGCAAATGGAAAGAATCATTTCCAACAGTGACCTGTATGGATTTCGACAATGTCAAATACCTTTCAAATCCCAACCTAAAATCGCAGTTTCTGGATAAATACTACAGTAATAATAATACTAATCCATACGAAGCCTATCAGGCTACTGCTGAACAACCGTATTCTGAAATCAACTACGACAACAGCTTAAATCCTGGTAGCGTAATCAATGTAGTAGGAGGAAATAAAATTGTAGACAGTAGCGGTACACCGCAATGGAAAACTGGCTATAGCTACACCGTTCCTGCCGCTCAGGAAATGTACTATGCTTTTGGCTACAATTATTACGATGGCCCTATTGCTAACGGCAAAGAGGAAGTTATCACTAAATTCTTCAAATCGGTTAGTGTTGATGCTAATGGGGTGGAAAATGTAGCTTTTTCTGATGGTGAAAACAAGACCCTTGCTGCAGCCAGATCAGGTGGCCCAGCTAATTATCCAGTGTATTCCCTAATAGGTACCCAAGGTTTTGTGGATATTCATATTCCATCAGGAGCCCCAGCAGGAACCCTGATTGGAAACCCATCTAACTATGAAGTATTCAACTTGAGAACAGGCATTAAATTCTCCTCTACACCGTCTAGCCTACCATCAGGTGAAGGCTATCGTGTGGCACTAGCTCCAAACGTCACTATTCCTACTACCAATCCTAAAGTATACATCGCTCAAACCCCTGCTGGCGGTACTATCACCTACGATGCTGGAGCATTAGGGGTTACCTATAATGTGAACTACTACGACTACACCTTAAACGTATACAACAAAATAGGACAACTAATTAAGAATATACAACCTAAAGGTTATCAAACAAATATTGTTATCAAAGACGCTCCAGCTCACATGCTTTCTGGATCAACTGCTTTTATTTCAACTTACACATATAACAAACAAGGACTTATCGAAAAATCGGTTAGTCCTGATCAGGGAACCAGCAATTTTCTTTATCGCAACGATGGTCAAATACGTTATTCACAAAACCAAATTCAAACGGATACAAAAGTTGCTTATACTAATTATGACGACAACGCTAGACCCATTGAAACTGGTATAATAACTAAAAATGCTTCTGGTATATGGTCTGATGCATCAAATACCAATCTGGACAACAACACAATTTTATCAGGAAGTAGTTATAGTTATTCTGAACAAGCAGGTATTATTTACGATTACATAGATAATAATCAAACATCTATGGTTATTCCGCCTAGCTTATCATTAGCAAATGTATTGACCTCTGCCTCAATCAATCCAACTGATTACATACAAGAAAATCTCGCAGGCAATGTTGCATGTACTTTTAATAAAACAGGTAACTCCATTAACGCAATTACTTGGTATAACTACGATGCCTACGGTCGAGTAACTTGGATTGTACAATACAATGAAGAATTAGGTGCAAAAACCATACATTATGAATACGATTATAAAGGAAATGTAGTTAAAGTAATTTTTCAGAAGAATAATTCAAGTGAAATATTTGTTCATCGCTATACTTACAATAGCATTGACAATGCATTGACTAAAGTAGAAACATCAAGAGACAACATCAATTATATTACTCATGCAGCATATACTTATTATAAAACAGGTGAATTAAAAAGAGCTGAAATCGCTCAAGGTACTCAAGGTCTAGACTACGTATATACTTTAAACGGTCAGTTAAAAAGTATCAATCACCCTAGCTTATTACAAGCCGATGATCCAGGACATGATGCCAATGATGTTTTTGGTATTATTTTAGATTATCATGATGGTGATTACAAAAGAGCCAATACCAATATTACTTCTTCACCAACTATTGCTGGCGCCAATCAAGACTTTAATGGCAACATCAAAGCCGCACGTTGGGGTAATCGTAAAAGTGTAACAGGAGGTGCTGTTTCAGGCCCAGTAACACAAGGAGCTTATATGTACAACTACAACCCTAATGGATGGCTGACAAATGCTAATTATGGTAGTTATACAACCAACGGAACCATAACTAACAATAATCAATTCAAAGAAGGTAATATTACTTACGATGAAAATGGTAATATCAAAACCTTACAACGCACTGATAAAAACGGACAGGTAATAGATAATTTATCTTATAATTACAATAATAACAACCAGCTTAATTATGTTGCTGACTCGGTTAACCCTGGAATATTAACAGATATCGACAATCAGTCTTCAGGAAATTATGGTTATAATGCAGTAGGACAACTCATTTCTAATGCTGCTGAGACGCTAACATATACTTACAATGCACAAGGTTTAACCACCGAAGTAAAAAGAGCAGGAAATACTCTGGTAAAATTTTTCTATAACGAACGAGGGCAAAGAATTAAGAAAGAGTCTTATAACGCATCAGGAATTACAACAGATTATTACGCTCTGGACATTACAGGAAATGTAATGGCTGTTTATCAAAAAACGTCAAGCACTCCTATAACGCAAAAAGACTTAATGATTTATGGATTAGGCACTTTAGGGACCTATACTAAAGGAGGCATTCCAGCTGATGACGCTGCACTTTACCAAATCACAGACCATCAAGGTAGTGTTCGTGCAATCATACATAAAAAAGTAAACAGCTCACTTTTAGCCGTATATATTTCAAACTATTATCCTTTTGGTGAAAAACTATTAAATGGAGACCTTGCTATTGCTTACCGCTACGCCTACCAAGGACAAGAATTAGATGAAGAAACCCAAATGGAAGCCTTCCAACTTCGATTATGGGATGGTCGTATAGGCCGATGGTTAACCCCTGACCCTTATGGACAATATACTTCGCCTTATCTTGGAATGGGGAATGACCCTATAAACATGATTGATTCAGACGGAGGAGTTGCCGAAGAAAATTTTGGTTTTGGAAAAATGCCCGCATCTATGTCTGGTGGAGATTATTACAAGCCTGGCATTGGATTCAATGTAGGGTCTCAAATTACACATCAAGGTATTTCTTTTGATCAGTTTACTGATTTCATAATGGCTAAGGCCGTAAATACCTATAATAATTCTAGAGCTTTTATTGTAGGCTTTGGTAATGCGTTTGGCTCTAATTTACTCTTAGGACAAGGAAGAACAAACCCTCAAAATTGGCAAGATTCACAAACCGAAGGCGCTTTTAGATTTGGACAATTGGGTGGGGACATATTTAGTATGGTTGCAGGAAAATTTGAAGCAGGTGCAGGAATTGGAACAGGAACGGTTGCAATAGCAGCAGCTCCAGAAACGGGAGGTGCATCACTAATAGCACTTCCTGAAGCAAGTGGCCTGATAGTTCATGGGGGGGCTGTAACAGGAAAAGGTGCCGCTAATACTGCTGGTTCTATAATAGGTCTTGTAAATTATTTTGCTAAAAAAGGGAAACACAGTTCTGGTGGCTCAAATGAACCTGAAGGACCTGGAAAACTTATAAAAAAAGGTTTAGAACTTATTAAAAAAGGTTTAGTACAATCGCATGACATATATCAGGGAAGAGAAAATCCTGACTGGACTGGGGCTAAAGAATATAAAATTCCTGGCACTCCCCCTCAATCTCCGTGGAGAATATTAGAAAGAACCAACCCAGATGGTTCAACAACTTGGGGTTGGACAAAAAATCATTATAAAAAAAACACAATAATAGAATTTTAATATGAGCAATTTATATTTTACTATTAGCAATAGTAAAAATCAAATTTTGGCTGAAGCTAACTATGTTGTAGTTGAAGATTCATACATTTACATGTATCAATTAAAAAATAGACAAAAAGAATTCACCTTTTTTAAGAATGAATTATACATTTTCTCTGGTTATATCAAAAATATAAACAATGAACTGGATATTATATACGAATATGAATTTACAGCAAACAATGAAACTATATTAAATCAGACATCTACTTTTTTGTTATTAGATTGCAATGTTAATCAAAACGAGATAGAATATTACAAATATGATCAATCGATTGTTGATTTGATATATACTTGGGATAATGAAACTGAAATTTTAAAATTTAAAAAGAAAACATGGACCTATCTGTTTGCAACTCTTTTATATTCAGGTGTTCCAATTACTCTACCAGATAACACAGAGATTCTGATTGATGGAAGTAACATTGAAACTGTTTATGAATTTTTTATTGTTTTTTCTGAAAATTTTCTTGGAAGAAAAAAATACTTTGCAAATAACCAAGATTCATTAATTGATACTTTAAAAAATGCAAATACAACATTTAACAATAAAATAATCGTAAAAAATCGAAGTATTTTAAAGCACAACTTAGCAAATTTTTCAGGTGATATGAATTATTTAGAGAAAATATTAACAATTTTTGAAAATTATAATTTTATTATAGAGTTTAGTAAATAGATGTAACAATTAAATAAGATAATAAAAAAGAATCTCCAGCTCTCCTAAGTCTGCTGAACTATAATTTTACGATTTCACGCCGTGCGAACGTCTCTGATTTAGTACTAAACTATAAAATACTCCCAGATGGCTTAGATTTATCGCAAAGTGAGTCTCAACACAACGGATAGCGCAGAATTGCATTCTGTGCCCCTAGCAGGCGCGGGCGTCTATAAATAATCGTAATCGCTCGTTCGAGCGTCTCGCTCGGGCACACAACCAGAATAAAAAGTAATCCCTAACCGCAAAAGTTAGGATTTTATTTTTTTAGAAATTGAATAACAATTGTAATATCTCGAGTTTCTAACTATCACTGCTTCTTAACTTATATATCTGTTCTTTTTAAATTACTTAATGGCGTTATGATTTTACAGCATTTTTTAAAGAAAAAATTATTTGCTACTTACCTTGCAGTAATTTTAGTAAAATTTTAATTTTTGCTACATAAATTGTAGCAATTGTGATTTCTATAATATTTTTGCTACAGCATAAGTTCCTTTCAATATAGATTTTTTTTAATATGATAAAAAAGTGATTCTTAAAATTCATTCGAGTCAATAGCTATTCATGTTTAGCTAGAAAGCAGGTTCAAAACACTTAGCTACTGATACAATCAAAAAGCAAAAGATCAAAGCCTTATTTTTTATTTTCTAAATCAAGAATATAGGCAAAATAAAATCAAACACGATTTTAAAAAGTAAAGAAATTCATAATCAAGCCATAATCATTTGTGAGTAAAATAATTACTTTTGCTGTTCAAATGAAACTATGAAAAAAGCACTTTACATATTATTATTTATCATCACAAATTCTCTTTATTCTCAAGGAGAAACTAATAATTGGCATTTTGGAGAAAGTGCTGCTATAGATTTTAACGGTTTAGTACCGCAGTACATATACAGTGTTATTACTTCATTTGGTGGCTCTTCAAGTATATCCGACGCTAATGGCAATATATTGTTTTATACAAATGGTTCAACTGTTTATAATAAAAACAATCAAGTAATGCCCAATGGACAAGAAATTACAATTTTCGGTTCTGCAGCACAATCAGCCATAATTGTTCCTAAGCCAGGCAATCCAAATAGGTATTATATTTTTAGCAATGTTTTGTATTTTGATTCATTTTTTAATCAAGTAAATTCATTAAAGTATGCCGAAGTGGATATGACACTCGATAACAATAATGGAGATGTTGTATATAGCGGCGTATTATTATCATCTAATAGTAGTGGCCGAATATCTGCAGTAAAAAACAGTACTGGCACAGGTTATTGGGTAGGAATTATAGACGGCGATACCAGCCAATTTAAAATATTTGAAATAACTACCTTAGGAATAAATCCAGTTCCAGTACTAAGCAATACTGTTTTACCTCAAAATTTAACTCCATTTTATAGGGGTTGTATGAAATTTTCTCCTAACGGGAAAAAAGTAATAGTGAGCGATTATAATTATGGCACTTCTGTATATGATTTTGACAACAGCACAGGTAAAATAACAAATCCAAAGCAAGTAAACACCACTTCAAGTTATGGCGTTGAGTTCTCACCTTCCTCAAATGTAGCCTATGTTACTAAACATTCTGATGAACCAACACTCTATCAGTATGATTTAACAGCGGCAAATATTGAAGCAAGTCAAAAAATTATATATGTAGGACATAATACTTTTTTTTATGGTCCTGTTGGTCAATTGCAATTAGCATCTAATGGGAAAATATATTTTTCTAATGTTTCCTCTTATGTAGTTGGTGAAATTAATGATCCTGAAGTTTTAGGAGTTGACTGTAACTATAATCCTTATGGAGTGATTGTAGCTGGTGAGACAAATGTAGGATTACCTTGCTTTGTGCAATCGTTTTTAAATAATCTTATCACTAGTCAAAAATACTGTACAGGTTCTACTACTAAGTTAACACTTGAAAATCCAGATAATGTACTAAATGTGAGCTGGGATTTTGGTGATGGCTCTCCTACTATGTCAGGGTTATCAGTTACACACGATTATCAGGCTATTGGAGATTATTTGGTTACAGCAACAATAACCCTAAGTTCTAAAACAATTACAAAACAGAAACTGATTAAAATTGTATCACAACCAATTATTGCAAATCCAATATCTGATCAAAATCTTTGTGGTTCTACTAGCATCTATTATGATTTAACACAATTTAACTCTATAGTTTTAGGTACACAATCTACATCTGAATTTGGTGTTAAATATTTTGGCTCTTATGAAGACGCCGTAAATGGATTTTATGAATTAAATGCTACTAATTATAGTTTGAATTTTGGGACTAGAACAATATATGCAAAAGTATATGCCCTTGGAAATCCAACATGTTATGCAATTACTAATTTCGATTTAAATTACACTAAAGAAACCATTTCAGCAACACCTGCTGATTACACCATTTGTGAAAATGCGCCACATGATGGCATAGACGTTTTTGATTTGTCAACTTTAAACACACAAATTTTAAATGGTCAAAACCCGGCTAATTACACAATAACCTATCATACCAATCTTACTGACGCGACTAACGACATTAGTGCATTACCCTTAAATTATACTAATACACAACCTCAAGAAACGCTTTATGCAAGAGTAGAGAATAATTCCAATCCAAGTTGTTACGCTACTACAGCTGTAAATTTAAAGGTATTTACAAAGCCCTCTATAAGCGTTATCTCTAACGTAAAACTTTGTGATAATGTAACAAATGACGGAGTTGAAAATTATATGCTATCCCAAAAAGATACTGAAATACGTAATGGGCAATCAGCTACTCAATTTGGTATTAGCTATTATGTTTCCCAAACTGATGCAATAGCTAACAGTAATGCTATTACTTCCATACAAACTAATTATGCTATAAAAACAATTTATGCAAGGATTTATAATATTCAAAATCCCAATTGTTTTGAAACAGCTAGTTTTACCATAGGATTATTTAAACAGCCAATGGCTAACCAACCTACAGAGTATGTAATTTGTGAATCGGCTCCATACAACGGGATAGAGCAATTTGATTTGGCATCGAAAAATACGGAAGTATTAGGCAATCAATCAGCTACTGATTTTGCAATTTCCTATCACAAAACACTAAATGAAGCTAATACAAAAACGAATTCACTACCATTACAATACTCAAATTCATTACCACAGGAAACACTTTATGTTAGAATTGAAAACATTTCTAATCCAAATTGTTTTGCAGTAACTAATTTTGACATCAAGGTAATCCAAAGTCCTACTTTGTCACAAGTAACCGACTTCAAACAATGTGATGATGCTTCAAATGATGGTAAAGCTTCATTTGATTTGAATACTAAAAACGCTGAAGTACTTAATGGACAATCTAGCGCTACTTTTGGAGTTAGTTATCATTATACACAAACAGAAGCTGTAAGTAGTTTAAATACCATAACTACTCCTGTTAATAATTCTATCCAAAACCAAACGATCTACTATAGAATTTATGTCAAATCTAACCCTAACTGTTTTGCGGTAGGAAGTTTCAAGTTGGTTGTAAATATCCTGCCAAAATACAATACCATTTCCAGACAAATGGCTTGTGATGATGTAACCAATGATGGGAAAAATACTTTTGATTTGTATTCTTATAACTACATTGTTTTAGGAGGCCAAAATGCAAATGACTTTACAGTGAATTATTATTTCTCTCAAACAGATGCCCAGTCAGGAATTAATGCTTTACCTCAATATTATCAAAACGTATCAAATCCCCAAACAATTTATGTACGTGTAGATAATAAAGACAATACAAATTGTTATCAATTGGGAACTTTTGAATTATTGGTAAACAAATTACCTGTTGCTAACCAAATTAATAATAAAGTACAATGTAGTGATGGTCTAACCAGCAGTTTTATTCTGAATGATGAGGAATCAAATCTTTTAGGAAATCAATCAGCAATTGATTTTGTCATCACATATCATAATTCACTATCAGATGCTAATGCAGGTAGTAATAATTTACCGGTAAATTATACCAGCACATCATCAGATCAAACAATTTATGTTCGAGTAGAGAATAAATTAAATAAAAGTTGCTATACTACTACAAGTTTCCATATAATTACGCATCAAAATCCTGTATTAAATATGAGTGATATTTATTCTATTTGTCAAGGAAGTACAATTACAATAACCGCTCCAACAGGTTTTGACAGTTATTTATGGTCAACTGGAGAAACTTCGAATCAAGTAATTCTAACTCAAGATGGTCAATATTCTCTAACGGTAACAAAAAAATATGGGTTGGATATTTGTGATAAGAAACATTCTTTTAATGTTTACAATTCAAATATTGCAACTATTCAAGATGTAGTAATTAAAGACTGGAATGAGAATAATAATTCGATTGATGTTATAGTTACTGGTGATGGGGAGTATGAATATTCAATTGATGGTATTGATTATCAAGACAGTCATTTTTTCAGCAATTTAGCAGCAGGAAATTATACAATATTTGTGAAAGATAAAAAAGGTTGTGGCATAGTAGCTAAAGAAGTATACCTTTTAAGTTATCCTAAATATTTTACACCTAATAACGATGGCTACAATGACAAATGGAAAATAGATTTTTCTGAAAACGAACCTAATTTAACAATATCTATTTTTGATCGATTTGGAAAGTTTTTAAAAGAATTAAAAAGCAATTCTGAAGGATGGGACGGAATTTATTTGAATCAGCCATTACCGTCAAATGATTATTGGTTTGTTGTGAAAAGAGAAAATGGTAAAGAATACAGAGGACATTTTAGCTTGAAAAGATAATTTAAAATGGGAATTTACCAATTTGTAGTATGTCTTTGAATTATGTATTTTTACCCAAATTTTTATAAATGAACAAATTTCTTATAACGTTACTGTTTTTATCTATTGTAGCTTGTCAAACAGTTAAAATAAAAAATGAAACTTACAAAGTATCTGATAATGCCATTGAATTGGGTAGTTTGGGTAATGCTTCTTCAAAATTAAACTTAGAAAATACTTTTGAAATTAAATCGTTACCTGTTTTAGAAAACAAAATCAAATTAAATGTTGATATCGTTCCTTTTACAAAAAAAACAGCCAAGGCGTATAAATTAAAAAATAAGTACAATCAAGGTCTAAACAAATTAAATTACGTAGATAGTATACCTACAAAGCCTGAATTGGTTCTTATCCACATAGAAGATAAATTAGGTTATGTTAATGAGTTAAATGCTGAACACAATAAGTCTTTATTCACTTTAATTGAAGATTTACAAAACCTTACTGTTATTTATAGCATTGCCATATATGTTAATGATGATGACTTAAGTAAAATTAAACAAGCCGATGCTTTTTATTTAGTCAACAATCAAGATAAAAAATACACAATTGGCTTATACAAACAAGGCAAAAAAACGGAATCAATTGACATGTTTTCAAAAACTATCATCGGTTATCAAACCAATACGCTTTGTTGGTCACAAACGCCAAGAGGGAAATGGTATATTGCTGATATGATTTCTAAATCCAGTTCATGCAAAGGGAAAACTTTCTCTAAAGTGAAAGAAGCTAAAAAAGAAGAAAGTTTGTTTAAAATGTAAAAAGATGAAAAAATTTATACTAATTGCATTTTCAATTATTTCATTGATGTGTTTTTCTTGCGAGGAAATTTTATTGGAAGATGATATTTCAAAAGAAGAGGTTGTATTAGTTGCTCCTCAAAATAACGAGCAATTCAATTCAACGAGTATTACCTTTACTTGGGAACCTGTTCAGTATGCTAAAAAATACCGTTTACAAATTGCAAAACCTAATTTTACTTCTCCTACCCAAATTGTTTTAGATACCGAAATTACTGTTACAAATCAAATTGTACAATTGCCAGTAGGATCATACGAATGGAGAGTGCAAGCTATTAGCGGAAATACAACTACAGCATACCAAACAAGAAGTATTGTTGTCTTAAGCAATCAAAATTTTCAAGATAACACTGTTGTTCTAAGTAGTCCGGCAAACAATTTTAACACTAACATAACCGCACAAAATTTGTCTTGGGAGTCAGTTATTGGCGCGACAGGATACACATTTCAGGTTTTTAACAGCAATAACGTAATAATAACTACACAAAATATAACTGGAACCAGTACTTCATTTACATTTCCTGAAGGAAGTTTTACTTGGCGGGTAAGAGCTACTAATGGCAACCAAAACACTCTGTTTTCGTCAAATAATATAATCGTCGATGTTACAGCTCCAAATGTACCAACATTAGTCGCTCCATCAAATGCTACCGTGACTAATGATACTAGTGTAAATTTTCAATGGTCCAGAACACCTATTGCTGGTAGTATTGAGTCAGATAAAATTTATATTTTTAAAGATGCGGCCTTAACTAATTTATTTTCTGAAACACAAACTTCAAGCCCATATTCAGTTACTTTACCTGTTGGAACTTATTACTGGTATGTGAAATCATTTGATATAGCTGGTAATCAAAGTGTAAAAAGCAATGTCTATAGTCTTACAATAAATTAAGTGAAAAATAAAAAAAACATACGCATTTTGCTACCTCTAGTTATTTTAATTTGGGGGGCAGTAATGTATCAATTTTTTACTTTTTCGAAGTCCGATCAAGAAAATGTAGCCATACAGGAACCAGTGGTAAAACCTTTAATGTTTAAAAAAAGAGAACCTATTACTATTAATGTAAATTATCGTGATCCATTTCTTGGAAAAGTTTACGTTACCAAGATAAATAAGAATAGTAATCATATTTTTAAAAAAGTTGCAAAAACAGTTAAACCTATTCCAGATAAAATAGAATCAATAGTTTGGCCAACAATTTCATATAAAGGTATAGTATCTGATGCTAAAAGTAAAAACAAAGTATTTATGTTGATTATAGATGGCCGTACTTTTTTAATGCGTGCCTCAAATAAAGAAAATGGTGTTTATCTTGTTGAAGGAGATAGAGAATCTGTAGAGATGGAATACAAAAACGAGTCTAAAATTATATTGATTGAAGAGTGAAGATAAAACCAATCCAAAAACTGCGTTCAGGCGCTTTACAGTTTACGGTTTTTATTTCTGTGCTTATTGCACTACTCCTTAGCGGTCTTATTCTATATGCATATACTTTTACTTATTTTAAAGAGCAATCAAAGGCCACCATCGACATAATACAGCTTTCAGAGTCAGGTATCAATTACATCTTACACCATGATATTGAATTTGACACACTAGAAATAGAAGACTTAGAGGCTAATAATAGAAAAGTCAAAGTGAATCTTTCTAATTGGGGGATGTTTAATAAAGTTACTGCAATTGCCTTTCATCGTAAAAAAGCATTCAAAAGGATAGCCTTGCTAGGTGGGCTTAATGATTCTGAAATGGCATCAACATTGTATTTAGCAGAAAGCTACAATCCTTTAACAATTGTAGGTAATACAAAAATAGAAGGTAATGTATTTTTGCCATCACAAGGAGTAAAACCAGGGTATATAGGAGGACAAAGTTATTATGGATCCCAATTGATTTACGGAAAATCCAGCAAAAGTGATCTAAAATTACCTGAAATAAATACCCAGTCAATTACAACAATTGACAATTATTTAAATGATCTTGAACCAATAAATGCAGAAGAAAAAAACTCAATTCCTAATAATCAATTACACAATTCATTCAAAGAAAACACCAAATACATTATTTCAAACAACGATATCATATTAAACAATATTGAACTCATAGGCAATATAATAGTTAAATCTGCCAGAAAAATAACTATATCTAAATCAACAAACATAAAAGACATTATTCTCATTGCACCAGAAATTGTGATTGAAGATGATGTTAAAGGTACTTTTCAAGCAATAGCCAACAAAGGCATTTTACTTGGTAAAAATTGCAAATTAAATTATCCCAGCGCATTAATTTTGTGGGACAATCCTAAAATCGCTGTAATGGATAAATTAGAAGATAAAATCAAGATTGATAAGAATTCACAAATTAATGGAGTGGTTTGTTATTTCAATAGGGATCAAAAAATATCTAATTTCAATCCAAGAATCATACTTGAAGAGGAGTCAAAAATAAAAGGACAAGTGTATTGTCAAGGCAGTTTTGAACTGAAAGGGACAGTTTCAGGATCAGTTTTTACTAAAGAATTTGTTGCTAACCAAGCAGGATCTACTTTTGTAAATCATATTTATAATGGAATCATTGAAAACAATTCAATTCCAAAAAAATATGGAGGTTTATTATTTGAAGATAATCCTAAAATTATTGCAAAATGGATGTATTAAGAAAAATTAAATCGGCTACATTAGTAGAAGCTTTGGTGGCTACTGTTTTAGTGGTTGTTATCTTTATGATAGCCAGTTTAATTTTAAATAACTTAGTCCTAAACACATTTACCAAAAGAAATCATTCCTTAGAATACAGGTTAAATGAGTTGGAATATTCCTTTAACAATGATAAAATAATCCTTCCATATAATGAAGAATTTGAAGATTGGAACATAACAATTGCTAGAGATAAGAATCCTCAAAGCGATAATATCTTATTTACTGCTTCAAATATTAAGACGGATAAAGAAATAAAACGAAAAAGAGTATATGCCAACTAAATTAAAATCATTTACACTTTCAGAATTACTGGTAGTGATGATAATTACTGCCATCGTGGTAGGCATGGCTTTTAGTGTATTGAGATTGGTTCAAAATCAAATAAATATAATTCGTGGAAATTATGAAAAATCAACAAAACTATCTTTGTTTGAACAGAGGCTATGGCAAGATTTCAATGAGTTTAATCAAATAACGTTTAACAAGAAAAAGAGTCAATTACTATTTCAATCGGAATTAGATTCTATACAATATGCTTTCGAACCAGATTTTGTTTTACGAAACAAGGACACTATTAAATTGAAACTTAATATAGATCATATACAATTCGAAGGTGAAAAAGTATCAGAAGGTGATATTGATGCAATTGCTATTTCAGGAGAATCAGAATTACCAAAATATAAAATTTTTGTTTCTAAAAAGAATGATATAACCCAGAAAATGAACGAAGAAGATGACATTCAAATTAGATAATATAAAAGAAGACAAGACTTCAATTAGTCAAGAAAAGAACAACCTGGAATCTATTCTTAAAAAAGAAATAGTTTTATTTGGTGAAAAATTTGGAAGTAAAAAAAAGCAAGCCTTTTATCAGGAATTAGGAGTTTTGCTCAATGCAGGAGTAACAATCAAAGAAGCTTTGACTTTAATTATTGAATCTCTTAAAAAAAATTACGATAAGGAATTAATTCAAAAAGTAGTAGATGATGTAATTAACGGACGTCCTTTCTCTGAGGCTTTAAAAAGTCAAAATGTTTTTTCCGAATATGAATTTTATTCTTTACAAATAGGAGAAGAAACAGGTACTACTGCAAGAGTTTGTCAAGAACTCGGTAATTTTTTCGAAAGAAAAAATGAACAAAGACGTATTATAATTTCTGCACTCACCTATCCGGCAATAGTTATTTCAACAGCACTTTTAGTAGTAGTTTTCATGTTGAGTTATGTAGTTCCAATGTTTCAAGATATTTTCAAACAAAACAATATGGAACTGCCTTTATTGACAAGATTTATTGTAAAAATGTCTGAAATAATGAAGCAATATGGAGGATATTTATTTTTTGTGATTCTATTCTTAATTATAATCACCCAATTTTTAAAAGACAACTCGGGATATAAAAAAATAATCCATCGGATAATTTTAAAATTACCAATTTTAGGTGCTTTTATTACTAAAGTGCATTTGGCCCAATTTACTCAAGCCGTTTCTTTATTGACAACTGCAAAAGTACCCATGTTAAACAGTATCCAGATGGTGAAAAAAATGATACAATTTATCCCGTTACAAGATGCATTAGAAGGGGTCGAACAAAACATCCTCAAAGGAAATAATTTGAGTACTAGTTTAATGGGAAATCCTTTGTTTGATAACCGAATTATATCTTTGGTCAAAGTAGCTGAAGAAACCAATCAAACCGAATACGTCTTTAAACAACTTAATGAACAATATAATCAAGAAGTTATTAATCAATCTAAAATAATGACTACAGTATTAGAACCCTTTATAATACTATTTGTTGGTGGAATTGTTGCTGTATTACTAGTTGCCATGTACCTCCCTATGTTCCAGTTAAGCAGTGCAATTGGGTAATTTTGATAATTTTAAAATCTCTAAAAACTAGAGATAATCGCTTTTCATTGATCTATAAACAAAAAAACCTCTTCATTACTGAAGAGGTTTTTCAAAACTAATGTGGTCCCACCTGGGCTCGAACCAGGGACCACCTGATTATGAGTCAGGTGCTCTAACCAACTGAGCTATAGGACCAGTTTTGAGGTTGCAATATTAGTACATTTTTTGCGTATAACAAAATTATTCTGCAATTTCTTGACATAATTCAATCAGTACCCCATTAGTGCTTTTAGGGTGCAGGAAAGCAACTAATTTATTATCAGCACCTTTCTTCGGTGTTTCGTTTAAAACCACAAAGCCTTCATTTTTCAATCTTTCTATCTCAGCCTGTATATTTTCCACATCAAAAGCAATATGATGAATACCCTCACCTTTCTTTTCCAGGAATTTTGCAATAGGACTTTCCGGATTTGTAGCCTCAAGCAATTCAATTTTGTTGGGGCCGTTCATAAAAAATGAGGTACGCACGCCTTCACTGGCAACTTCTTCTTCTTTATAAGCCGGTGCACCAAACAGTTTTTCAAAAACTCTGTTTGATTCCTGTAAATCTTTTACTGCTATACCTATATGTTCAATTTTTCTCATATTTTTAAAATTTGAACAAATATAGAAACTTTGTACTTTAGTTACTTTGCAGCTATCCAACTAAAAAATTGTATTTTTGCACCATGGAAACAAACAGACAGAAAAAAATAGGGAACGTTTTACAAAAGGATTTGGTTGATATCTTGCAAGGTGAAGTACGTAAAAACGGAATTTCAAATCTTGTTATTTCTGTATCCAAAGTAAGCGTTACAACCGACTTATCAATAGCAAAAGTATATTTAAGCGTATTCCCGCAAAGCAAAGCCGATGAGATTCTTGAAGCAGTACGTACAAATACACCGCTCATAAAACATGATTTATCACAACGCGTTAAATTACAACTCCGCAAAGTTCCTAATTTGATTTTTTACATTGATGACAGTCTTGACTATATCGAAAAAATAGACAATGCACTATCAGGAAAAGAAAATCCAATTGAAAACCGTGATTTATTAGACAAAAGAAAGAAATCGTAATTTGTACTTTCCTCTTTACATAGCCCAACGTTACCTGCGTACTTCAAGTACTAATAATGCTATTAATATTATTACAAAAATTGCTTCGGTGGGTATTGTTATAGGTGCTATGTCATTATTTGTGGTACTTTCTGTATTCAGTGGATTGAAAGATTTCAGTTTGTCGTTTAGCAACGATTTTGATCCTGATTTGAAGGTATTCCCAAAAAAAGGGAAATCGCTGTTAATTACAGATAACCAGCTTCAGGCCGTTCGTAAAATTGAAGGCATCAGGTTTTACAGTAAAGTTGTTGAAGAGAAAGTACTTTTTGTTTACAAAGGAAAAGAACAGGTTGCAGAAATTAAGGGTGTTGACAACCAGTACAACAATGTAAACCGAATTCAAAAGTCTCTTTTTCAGGGACAATGGATTGTTCCGCAAACCCCACAGGTAGTGATAGGCAACGGAATAAGTCACAAACTTTCGATGGGATTGTTTGACTTGAACAACACTTTTGAAATTTTTGTACCAAGACCCGGTAAAGGTGCTGTTACAAGTCCCGAAACAGCTTTCAACAAATCGAACTTAATCCCGATAGGTATTTATTCGGTAAATGATGAGCTGGATTCCAAATATGTTTTCGCTGATTTAAAACTTACTCAGGAACTTTTAGAATTTAAGGACAATCAGGTATCTGCCATTGAAATAGAATTGGACTCAATGGCTAATGAGCCAAAAATAACTGAAGAAATCGTTTCAGCTTTTAACAATCAGGTTACTGTCAAAAACAGAGCACAGCTTAACGACAGCTTACACAAAATGCTGAATACCGAAAACACAGCGATTTACTTAATTTTTACCCTTGTAATTATCATGACCCTGTTTACACTGGCAGGAGCAATTATTATGATGATTCTTGACAAAAAACATAATCTGACAACACTTTACAATGTAGGCACTACCATTAGTCACATTAAAAACATTTTCCTGCTTCAAGGTTCACTTCTTACTTTTTTTGGAGGTATCTTCGGAATTATTTTGGGCTTGATTATCGTTTTTATCCAAAATCAGTTTCATGTAATTATGATTACCGAAACTTTACCTTACCCTGTAAAGATTGAAATCGAAAACTTCGTCATTGTATTTTCAACTATTATGATTTTAGGTTTTATCGCTTCTTACATTGCCAGCAGCCGGGTAAGCAAACGATTGCTGGAAAATTAACTTTTACAATTCCACTCACTTTATCATATTGACTAAATTTGTACTATGTATGCTTTAGTCGACTGCAATAATTTTTACGCCTCCTGTGAGCGCATATTCCAACCTCAATACATTGGAAAACCCATAGCGGTTCTTTCCAATAATGACGGCTGTATTATTTCGCGCAGTGATGAAGCAAAAGCTCTGGGCGTACCCATGGGGGCTCCCGAATTTAAAGCCCGCGAGCTTCTAAAAGAAAAAAACGTGAAGATTTTTTCTTCCAATTATCCTTTGTATGGCGATTTCAGCAATCGTGTCATGCAAATTTTAAATCAGTTTACTCCCAATATTGAAATTTACAGCATAGACGAGGCTTTTTTAAATTTTGACGGAATAGAAATTGGCGACTACCAGCAATACGGGATAGAAATGAAAAACCGTGTGCAAAAATGGGTTGGCATACCTATTTCTGCTGGTTTTGCACCAACAAAAGCTTTATCTAAAGTTGCCAATAAAATAGCCCGGAAATTCCCGGAACAAACTCAAGGCTCCTATGTAATAGACAGCGAAGAAAAACGCATCAAGGCCTTGAAATGGATTAAAATTGAAGACGTTTGGGGTATTGGAAGACGCACTTATAAAAAAGCGGTACTTAGAAACATAAAAACTGCCTATGATTTTATCCAGCCACAGCATGAAGACTGGATAAGAAAAGAGATGGGAGTTATTGGCCTTCGGTTAAAATACGAACTCGAAGGCAAGTCGGTTTTAGACCTTGAGCCTGCATCCGAACAAAAAAAATCGATTGCTGTAACCCGCAGTTTCCCTAAACAAATTTCCGATTATGATTTGTTGAAGGAACGTGTTTCCACCTTCGCAACTGTATGTGCAGAAAAATTGCGCAAACAAAAATCCTGCTGCCATACCATTATTGTCATGCTGCTTGTTGACAGACATAAATATGAGTCCAGGCAATATTATTTTAACGCGGCAGTCACTTTACCGTTTGCAACACAATCCAGCCTGACAATAGCAAATGAATCGATCAAGATTTTAAAAAAAATCTGCGAAGGCAATGAAAATGTACGGTTTAAAAAGGCAGGTGTAATAGTAACCAGTTTAATTCCCGAAAACACAAAGCAGTTTAATTTGTTTGCAGATGAAAATCCAAAACATTTTGCTTTGATGAAAACTATTGACTCCTTAAACAAAAAAATCGGCAACAGAAAAATAAAATTGGGCAACCAAAATATGGAGAAAACCTGGGATATGAACCAAAATCATTTATCTCCAAAATACACCACAGACTTTAAACAAATTTTAGAAATCGATGTCGACAAAAGATAAATTGGAATTTTTCAAACCTGATTTAGAAAGCGGAATGCAGATTCCTTTCATTCCTGACGGGGTTTCGGCGGGATTTCCTTCGCCGGCGGCTGATTTCACTGAAAACACTATTGACCTGAACAAAGAATTGTGTGAAAACCCTTTGGCCACTTTCTATATAAGAGTCAAAGGAAATTCCATGATTGATGCAGGAATAAACAATGGTGATATACTTATAGTTGACCGTAGTATAGAAGCCCGTGACAACAAGATTGCCGTTTGTTTAATTGACGGGGAATTCACTGTGAAACGCATTAAACTGGATGACAATTGTTTGTATCTGCTGCCTGAAAATTCAAATTACCAACCAATTAAAGTAACCGAAGACAATCAGTTTATGGTCTGGGGAATTGTAACCTACATTATAAAATCCGTTTTATAAAAAAAGCTGCCTTTGTAAAGGCAGCTTTCATATTTTTATACAACTTTTTGTCTGGCTAATCTCCTGTCACGTAACCAGTATTTGGTTCTTTTTACAAGATAGAACATTACCGGCACCATTACTAATGTCAATACAGTAGCATATGTTAATCCGAAGATGATTGTCCATGCCAATGGCCCCCAGAAAATTACGTTATCACCACCCATATACAAGTGAGGATTAAAATCGGTTACTAATCCGAAGAAGTCAAAATTCAATCCAATCGCTAACGGAATTAAACCTAATACCGCTGTAAGAGCTGTTAACAATACCGGACGCAAACGTGATTTACCGGACTCAATGATAACTTCTTTAATTTGATCCAGCGTTAAATCATCATGGCTTTCAAGACCGTTATCGGCAACTTTTTTATCCATTAACAACACGAAGAAGTCCATTAATACAATTCCATTCTTCACAACAACTCCGGCAAGCGATATAATACCCATCATAGTCATTAAAACGATAAAGTCCATTTGTGCGATTACATATCCGTAGAATACCCCACTAAAACTCAACAATACAGTAAACATAATTACCAATGTTTTTGATACCGAGTTGAACTGAAGTACAATAATTGTTGTAATACCTGCTAACGCCAAGAATAAAGCAAAAAATAAGAAACTTTGGTTTTTACCTTGCTCCTCTTGAACTCCTGAGAAACCATACGTAATATCCCCTGCAAGTTTATAGTTTTCTAACTCTGCAGCAATACTTTTCGTAATCTCATCACCGTTATATCCAGTTAGAATATTTGAATACACAGTCATGATACGTTTGTAATTCTTACGTTTAATCTGGTTATACGTTGTTGTTTTCTCAGTATCTGCAATAGCCGATATAGGCACCTGCATGATTTGACCATTATTTGGGTTACGGTACGTTAACGGTTGATTGAACAGTACACTTTCATTTTTACGCTGATCTTCCTGCAAACGCATTACAATGTTGTAATCATCATCCCCTTCTTTATAGGTAGAGATTTCCTGACCATACACTGCTCTACGTAAAGTGAAACCAGCCATACCCGTTGAGGCACCTAAACTACCTGCATTAGCGCGATCAATTTTTACAGATAATTCAGGACTTTCTTTGTTGATATCGACTTTTAATTTTTCGATACCAGGAATATTTTTAGAGTTTAAGAACGCAATCATCTTATCAGCCTCTTTCAGCATCAGGTCATAATCAGTTCCTGTTAATTCAATACTAATAGGATAACCTGCCGGTGGTCCGGCTGCATCTTTTTCCACAGTAACCGAAGCACCTGGTATTGATTTGATTTTAGCACGAACTTCTTCCATTACATCGGCAGTGTTGACACCACGACGGAATTTGAATTCGGCAAAATTCACAGTTACCTTACCTTTATGAGGCGTTTCTGACTGCGAACCTAAATCGACTTGTGGATTTGTCGCTCCAACACCTACTTGCGCAACGATTGATTCGGCTAAATAATTTTTACTCGTTTTAGGATCCACATATTTATCCAATACGTTGATAATCTGCTTTTCAACAAACTCAGTTGCTTTATTGGTTTTAGAAATATCGGTTCCTTGAGGATATTCGATATAGGCGATTACCTGATTAGGAATATTATCCGGGAAGAACAATACTTTTCTTGGGAAAATTCCAAGTAACATAAAAGAGAAGAAAAGCATTGCTACAATAATACCGAAAGCTCTCCAAGCCGATCTTCCAACTAAAATACGGGCTAATAATGCTTTGTATTTTTCTTCCATACGAGGGAAGAAACTATGTTGGAAATCCTGTGTCCATTGGAATATTTTTTTGTAGTACAACCACATCAATCCAACAGAAATCAATGATAAGTGTCCTACAGCTCTTCCTAATTTTGAATCGATAACATTACCAATAATCACGAATGTAATTCCTACAACCAAGAAAATAATTGTATTTCTTTTCAAGATTTTTGGAGCTATATTTCTATCTTCAATATCCATTGAACCTCCTGTCATAGCTGCATTTACAACCATAGCTACAAATAATGAAGCTCCTAATGTAACTGACAGCGTTAATGGAAAATACATCATGAATTTACCCATTGTCCCAGGCCACAAGGCAAATGGCAGGAATGCCATTAAGGTTGTAGCTGTAGAGGAAATTACCGGCCATGCGATTTCCCCAATACCAATTTTAGATGCCTGTATCCTTGGCAAACCTTTCTTCATATTGGCAAATACGTTGTCTACTACCACAATACCATCATCCACCAACATACCAAGCCCCATAACCAATCCGAAAAGTACCATTGTGTTCATGGTCACTCCAATAGCCTGTAATAATGTAAAGGCAATGAAAATTGACAATGGAATTGCTGCTCCTACAAACAATGAGTTACGTAATCCCATGGTAAACATTAACACAATCATTACCAAGACAACCCCGAAAATGATATGGTTAGACAATTCGTCTACTTGATGCTCTACACGGGAAGATTGATCATTTGTTAAGGTTACTTCTAAGTTTTTAGGTAAAACTGTTTCCTGCGCTTTCTTAACAACTTCTTTTACCTGATCAATAGCGGTAATCATGTTTTGGCCTGAACGTTTTTTAACGTTCAGCATCACTACCTCTTCATTTTTTTCACGGGCAAAAGTGGTTCTTTCCTTTTCTTTAAAACGTATTGTAGCAATATCTTTTAAATAAACAGATCCACCATACGATTTCACAATGATGTTTTCTAAATCCGAAGGGTTTGCAATTTCACCAATGATTCTGATGTTATTTCTAGCTCCTTGAGAAATTAAATTCCCTCCTGACAAAGTCATATTCTCATACTTCACTGCGCTTGCAATATCATCGAAGCTTACCTGCGCAGCGTTCATTTTGTAAACATCTACAGCAATTTCGACTTCTTTATCATCAACACCAAGAATATCAACAGCTTTTACTTCGGAAATATCCTCTATTTCATCTTCCAGATATTCTCCGTATTTTTTTAATTGCTGTGCCGTATAATTTCCTTTTAAGTTGATATTAAGGATTGGAACTTCTTCTGCAATATTGATACTGAAAACATTAGGCTCCACTTTACTTCCGTTATCAAGCGTAGGCCAGTCAGTATCTGCTTTTGAAACGTCTGTTTTATCCTTAATCAGTATCTTAGCCTGGTCAACAGTAATATCATCATCAAATTCAGCTACAATCATTCCATAATCCTGAAACGAACTTGATGTTACTTTGTTAACTCCACTAATATTTTTAATATTATCTTCTAATGGTTTTGTAACCAATTTCTCCACATCTTCTGCTGAGTTTCCCGGGAAGATTGAAGAAATGTAAATTTTGTTTTCGATGATTTCAGGGAAATCCTCACGTGGCATAGTTACATAAGCATAAATACCTGTAATTACCACAATAAATGTAAGTATGTAAACGGTTACACGGTTATCTACCGCCCAACTCGAGATACCGAATTCTTTTTGTTGATGAGACATAGATTGATATGTTTTATATGATGAATTGAAATTGAAAGGTCAGCTTCATAGCAGCTAAGATTATAAACCAACAAAACCCCGATGGCTACTCCGCCAACCTTTACAATTATTCAATTAGAATGTTAATTTCATCCCTTCAGAAACTGTATTCGCTCCCTCAGAAACTACGATATCACCGGCATTTAAACCTGATAAAATCTCAGTACTGTTATTTGTATTTTGACCTGCTTTTACAAGCACTTTCTTAGCAATACCATTTTTCCCGTTGGCATTATTCACTACGTAAACATATTTTGTCCCGTTGGCATCCTGCTGGATAACGTTTGTAGGAACAGTAATAGCCGATGCATTTGAATAGTCCACAATTTTAAGTTTTGCTACCTGGTTAGGACGTAACAATCCTTCTGGATTGGGCACACTCACTTCAATACCGAAACTTCTGTTTGCCGGATTGATATTTTTAGCTACCTGACGTACTTTACCCATATAGGTTTTACCAATAGATGTAATATCCGTTTCTACCGAAGTACCTACTTTTACTTTACCAACATATATTTCCGGCACATCAGTTCTAACGTACATTTGGCTTAAGTTTACAATCCGCATTAATCCTTGCGGATTTGCCGACACAACCTGACCTCTTTCTACAAAAACCTCATCAATAACTCCACTGAAGGGAGCACGGATTTCAGTTTTAGCTATTTGAGCTTTCATTTGATTAATTGATTTAGCTAAGCTAACCATTTGTGTTTTAGCCTGCAAGTATTGTATTTCTGAACCGATTTTTTGATCCCATAAACGTTTTTGACGTTCATACGTTGTTTTGGCCAATTCGTGCTGGGTTTGAATACTCGCTAATTGTTGGCTCATACCAGCATCGTCAACTCTACCTAAAAGTTGTCCTTTTGACACGCTTTGACCGGCTTTTACATTCAATACAACTAATGCTCCTCCCATTTCCGGTTGGATAAGTACATTTTGCTGCGTATCCACACTACCTTGAATTTCCACATAGTGATTAAAAACGGTGTCTTTAACCACAATTGTTTCAACAAGAGCCTCATCGGATTTTTTCTCCAACGTTGCAAGTGCGGCATCAATTTTAGCTAAATCAGCCTGAAGACTGGCTCTTTTACTCTTTAACTCAACAGTATTTTTTGTTTCTATCAATTGATCGATAGAAGATGAATTTTCTTTATTCCCACATGCCCACATAAATACAGTTGCAATGGAAAGGATGATTATTTTTTTCATAGATAGGAGTTATATTCTTTTTAGTTTTTTGCTGTTATTTTTTCTAAAGCAGCTCTTTTGTTTACCACTTCAACCATTGATTGTAAAAAGCTTTGCTGTGCCGCATACAATTGACGTTGAGCTTCAGTGAATTCAAAGCTGGTTGACAAACCTTCTTTAAATTTAACACTTTGTTTATTTTCAATTCTTTCTGCTAACCGTAATGTGTTTTTAGAATTATCATACTGAGCTACGCTGTATTCATAATCACTTTTAGCTTTTTGATATTGTAATTTCAATCTTTGTTCTGTTTCTACCAGCTTGGTTTTAGCTTGTTCCAAAGCAATTTTAGCCTGCTGTGTTCTTGAGCTTCTTCCAAATGAACTAAAAATTGGCACATTTAGCCCAACTCCAACATTTGAATAATTATACCATTTTTGATCTGCGTCAAACATCGTAAATCTGCTTCCGAAAGTATTATATCCAAAATTTACCTGTGCTCCCAACGAAGGCATTGCTTTGCTTCTTTCCAGTTTCAACAGCAAGCGGTTCGATTCTTCCAGATTTTTACCAATTTGGTAATCGATATTATTTTTAACATCAAAACTCTCTGATAAAATCACCAAATCAATATTCTTTGCTGTTAAATCATCCAGTTTGTCTGTCAAAGCAATATTTTGGTCCAACTCGATACCCATCAGCAATTTAAGCATATTTGTGGCAATTATTTTCATTCTTTTAGCATAATCCAATGAACTATTCACTTCTGCCAGAGTAATTTGAAGACGTTCCACCGTTTCTTCCTCAATGAAACCGTTTTTATAAATCTGTTTTGTATCGTTTAACGTTTTTTCCAAAACCACTTTATTACGTTCAACAATAGCCACGCTTTCCTCAGCTAAAAGAACATCTCCATAAGCTTTTATGGTCAACTCCCGGATTTCCTGTGAAGTCTTTACTTTGGCATTTTCAGAAATTTTTAAATAGGTTTTTGCGGATTCCAGACCAACTAAATAAGAGCCATCAAAAATCAACTGAGTCAGCTGCAAGCCTGCATCCATTGAATTGTATTGACCAAACTGTAATGTAGCTTGCTGACCATTAAAATTAATTACGTTGGTGGCAATTTTAAAATTATTCTGGTAACCAACATTACCATTTATTTGCGGTAAACCCATAGTAGTGGTTTCCCATTTCTTTTGTTTAGCTGCTTCTATGTCCCTCGAAGCATTGATGGCAGAATAATTACTCTGAACAGCGTGCTCAATAGCCTGAGACAAACTAAACGAATAATCAGCTTTATCCTGGGCATGTACCTGCCCAAGTGCCAGAACGGTTAATAGTAGTTTGTATAAAGTTTTCATTAAAAATTAATTATTATGTATCTGTAATTGTTTCTCTAATTCTTCAATTCCTCTTGGGGTAGCCAAAGCTCTGGTGTGGTATTCCAAGGCTTCCATTTCCAGTTTAATTGCCTCGCTTTCAAAAGGCGTATTTTCATTTATACTAAAAATCAGGATATAATAAAATTTAATATACGCCTCAACATCTACCTCTTTTCTATACAATCCCTCAGCTATTCCTTTATGAATGTTTTTCCCGAACATTTCGTTACAGGCTTCAATTTCAAACTCTAAAATTTTATTATAGATAGCCGGATAGTGTTTTTTTAACTGGTAAACAGGCGAATTATCAAGCGTTTGAAACATCTCTTTGAAAAGACGTCTGATTTCAAAATTCTCCTGGATAGCATTATAATTCTTGACGACAATCTCATCAATAACCAAATGAATCCTTTCATGCATCATTTTAGTAGCTTCTTCCACTAAACTTTCTTTATTGCTGAAAAATTTATAGATGGTTTTTTTTGAAATACACATTTCGCAGGCAATATCATCCATCGTCACACTCTTGAAACCTAATTTCAGGAACATTTCCGTTGCTTTTGCTATAATTTTGTCTTTCATAAATATCAGTCCCTTATCCTACATTCAAATTTTTAAAATCCAGGTTCGCCACCAGATTTATTTTTGGGCTAAGCGGAAAATCCCTTAGATTTTTATATCCGTTCAAATCCCAGCCAAAAGCATTTTTATCCAGTACACCATTCACTTCAACAAAAGCAGTTGAAACTGAATCCTGCTCTTTTGTATATAAAAGCGAAACTTCCAGCTCAACAACTTTAACAACATTATTAATAGTAAGATACCCTTTTATAAAATTCAATGTTGTATTTATCTTTTGGAATGAAATTGATTTAAAAGAAACTTTGGATTGCTCATTTAGCCTTAAGAAATTATAATTATCCGAGACAATACCCAAAACAAACTCCAACTCCAGATCTTCTATCTGCCCATCGACTACATTTAAGAATCCATTTGAATGCAGAATATCAGTTTTCAAATAACGATTCATTGATTTTCTGATTTTTATTAAAACATTGGAATGATCCTTATCAAACACTAAACTACCTTTAGTCATCTTGCCTATTATAATTTTGACTGCAAATATATAACGGAAACTTTTAACACCAAAAAAGTTTCCTTGGTTTTTAGAAAATTTTAACATTTTGATTCACTTTGCCATCTGTGAGTTTTAAAGTACTTTAGCGGAAAAATTCTCAAGAATGCATTCTACATCCTATTATCAAGACATTATTGCCAGTCACTTTGAAAATTTGACAATTGATAAACAACCTGACAACTTATACGAACCTATCCGTTATATTTTATCATTAGGCGGAAAAAGAATGCGTCCGGTTCTTACTTTAATGGCTGCTGAAGTCTTTAACACTGACTGTCAAAAAGCTTTGAATGCAGCAACCGCTGTAGAGGTTTTTCATAATTTTTCATTAATTCATGATGATATCATGGACGATGCACCACTACGAAGAGGCAATCAAACCGTACATGAGAAATGGAACATCAATACCGGCATACTTTCTGGTGATGCCATGCTTATATTGGCTTATCAGTATTTTGAAGCCTATGAACCAAAAATTTTCAGGGAACTGGCAAAACTTTTCAGCAAAACCGCACTGGAAGTATGTGAGGGACAGCAGTATGATGTAGATTTTGAGACAAGAGACAATGTCAGCATTCTCGAATATTTAAAAATGATTGAATACAAGACTGCGGTTCTTGTGGGTGCTGCCATGAAAATGGGTGCTATTGTTGCTGAAACATCGGAAGAAAATGCAGATTTAATTTATGATTTTGGATTAAATCTTGGCATTGCTTTTCAAATACAGGATGATTACCTGGATGCGTTTGGTGATCCAAAGACTTTTGGCAAACAGGTTGGCGGCGACATTATTGAAAATAAAAAAACATTTTTGTATCTTAAAGCTTTGGAATTTGCTACCTTGGAAGAGCGTGAACAATTGCTTCATTTATATTCTATACAGCCGTCAGACAACACTGATAAAATTGAGACCATTAAAAATATTTTTAACAGCTCAGGAGCCAGTCTTGCTACGCAGGAAGCTATAAAAGATTACACATTTGAAGCTTTCAAAACATTAGGAAAAATGAATATTGAAGAGGACAAAAAAACGATTTTAAAATCCTTTGGTGAGAATTTAATGGGTAGAAATGTTTAAAAGCTCAATTACAATGGCAATTAAAATAGTTCAAAACTGCTTCAAAAGTAATTGTTATAAAATTGATTATTGAAATTGAAAATGTATATAGCTCCTAAAAATACCGATTTGTTACTTTCTGAAGCTCAGAAAGAAGCTTTGTACATAAAACTTATTGAACAACTCAATAAGGATTTTACATTTGCCAATGAGAGCATAGACATCCCTGTTACTACATTGCCCATTGATTTAAAAATACAGCTGCACGAGAAAATTTACAGGCTGATCCAGCATAAATTTGCCGAATATCTGAACTTGCTTTATATTATTGATGTTTCTGAAAATGAAGTAAAAAAGCTCGACGGTTCGGACCTTATTGAGCTCGCCGAGCAGGTTACTTTCTTAATCCTTAAGCGCGAGTGGCAAAAAGTATGGTTTAGAAATAAATTAATTTAACCTTACATTGCTCACAAATGACTGTCCCTGAGATTTTAGCCGCAAATCCGGGATCTTTTTAAAATCAACTGAAAAGAAAATTTCATGAACAGTTTTTTTCGCTGTTTCGAAACGGCTTTCAGCAGTAAAATAATTCACATTAACTGACTTGGTAAGCTCTTTGTCTTCTGACACAAGAATATTATTGCAGCTGTTAAAATAAATGTTGTTGAATTTGATATTTGATACAGCATAATTTTTAAAATTTATCTTTCTGGAAAAAATATATCCTGATTCAAATCCCGAAAAAACACTGTTTACTGTTTCAACTTTACTTATATTATCTATATAGGAAATAGCATCAGTAAATCCTGTTTCCTTTTCATTTTCCCTTATTGCAGTAATTTTCGAAAGCCTCACACTTGTTGATGCTTTTGTCAAATCAGAACTTGCCATATCTTCATAGGTCGTCACTTCAAACACCCTCGGGTTTTCAGAATTTGTAGTAAACGGACTTCTAACCGCTATACAATTCTGCAGGTTTGCCTGTACTCCTTCTGTAAAATTGAAATCATCATCTGCCGGTTTAAACGAAATTAAATTTTCGGCTGATAAATTTCCTCCATAGAACTTGTAGGAATCATCTCTGGAAAAACTTACCTGAATATTATTTAAAATTGTTTTTCTGCCAACTCCTGCCAAAGACAACGCACTGAGACTTTTATTGTGCTTTCCTTTTTTTCCGGCAAATTCGATTCTGACATACTTTAAAATACCCGAGTCACTGTCATGATTTGTACCTCCGTACAAGTTGTATTTCGATTCGAAACTTGTATCAAAAATACCTGTAAACTTATTCCCCGGCGCGTCTCCCATAATTACTATTCCTCCCCAGTCACCTGGTCTTCTTTCCTCCTCACCTTTGCTTGATGTAAAAACAATAGGATCAGTTTCTTCGCCAAGGGCAATTATCTTACTGCCTTTTGTAATGATTAAAGTTCCTGTAGTTTCAAAGTCTCCGCGTATCATTGTACCGGGTTCAATATATAGAATAGTATTGTTTGCTACATAAACATCTCCCATCAGCAAATAAACTTTGCCTCTTTTCAAATATTTTGTCCCGGTAATTACCCCATTGAGGATTTCAGTAGGACTGCTATACTCTGTAGATTTACATTTGAAGTTGGTCCAGTTAACGAGCCAGTTTTTTTCTCCGTCCACTCCCTTCTCATACTGAGAAAAAACTGAATTGCACAAGAGCATTCCAGCCAGTAAAAAGTTCTGTTTCATAGTTTTATAGTTTAGTGGTTTTAGTTTTAAAGGAAAAGTCTTATTAAAATTAAACTCTTTAAATTGAATTGTTTTACGGTTTTCATGTATATTTTGTTAATTTTTTTAACATTTAAAATTGTAAAAGATTAAAAGTCTCATTTCTTTTTATAGATTTGTCTTAGATTATTCCCCAAGTCTAATCCAAATGAAAACTTACATTAAGGCCTATCTAAATAATTTCAGAGGATTTTCCAGAGAAATTTGGATTATAACTCTTATCACCTACATTAATCGTGCAGGCGCTATGGTTATGCCTTTTCTGACAAAATATCTTCACGAAAGCTATTCGTTCAGTCTGCAGGAAGTCGGCTGGCTTTTAAGCGCTATAGGTCTTGGATCGCTGGCAGGAAACTGGATTGGCGGAAGACTTACGGATAAAATAGGTTTTTACACTGTCATACTATCCAGTTTGTTTTTAGTCGGTTTTGGATTCATATCCTTAATGTTCCTGTATGATTTTACAGAGATATGGATTGGACTTTTTATAATTACTGCCATTGCAGATATGTACAAACCTGCCATGTATGTTGCCATAGGATGTTTCAGTAATTGGTCCAACAGAACAAGAGCACTTACCCTTGTGCGGTTAGCATCAAATTTAGGTATTGTTTCGGGCCCGGTAATGGGAGGAATGATGGTTTCCGGCAAAAATTACGACAACTTATTCTGGCTGGACGGAATAACATGTATACTTGCCGTAATTATGTTCATATTTTTAATAGACGAAACAAAAATTGACATCTTCAAAAACAAAATTGAAAAACTGAAAGAAGAAGTTGCCGAAGTAAATCATTCGGTTTTTAAGGATACAAATTTTTTAATTTTCTTATTTGGAAGTTTTGTAACCGCTTTATTGTTTTTCCAATTATTCACCACGCTCCCTTTGTATAATTCCTCAAAATTTAATCTTGATGAATTTGAAGTAGGTTTACTGTTATCACTCAACGGATTGATTATTTTCTTTTTTGAGATGCCTATTATAGGTTTTCTGGAAAACCAGAAATACAGAAACACCAAGATTTTTCAGGCAGGTGCGGTTTTTATGGCTTCCGGTTTTTTCTTTTTAACATTGGCAAATTGGATTTTAATATTAATTATAAGCATTATTTTGATTACATTAGGGCAAATTTTCATTTTCTCTTTTGCGAATACCTTTGCTTTATCAAGGGCAAAAATTGGTTTTGAAGGAAGATACATGGCTTTTTACTCAATGAGTTTCAGTGTAGCGCAGGTTTTAAGCCCTAAGCTAAGCTTTACGATAATTGAAAATTACAGTTTCCTTTTTAATTGGATTATTATGGGTGCAATAGGCATATTTGGAATTTTATTTTATTTAATTTTAGAAATAAATTTACATTCTGAAAAAGAAGTGATTGCAGGTCAGTAAAAATGGAAAAACAGCCTAAAGTATACAGCAATAGTTTTAAGATAGTCATTACACTTCTTTCCTTTTTACTACTGGGAAGTTTTTTTTACATCTACAAAATGTCTTCCCATACAAAAGATGTGATTCTCGATCTTAGAAGTGAAAAAGCAACTCTTACTTATAATCTCGAAAAATTAAAATTATCTCTTGACAGTGCAGTTAACGATAAAGGTCATCTAAATTCCGAATTACTTAAAGAAAAGAAAAAGGTTGACGAATTGCTTGTACAGCTTAAAAAAGGAAATCTAAGCAAGGAACAGATAAAAAACTTCAAAGCAAATTCTCAAAATCTGGAAGCAAGAATCAACGGCTTGATGAGTGAAATTGATGATTATAAAAAGAAAATAGAAGACACTAATTCAGAACTGACTCAATCTAAAGCATCTAATGACACTTTAAACAGCAGAAATAAAAATTTATCAGAGAAATTACAAGAAGCCTCTGAAAAGATATCCAAAGCTTCTAAGTTGACATATTACAGTTTTGAAACAAAAACATTCAAAAAAAGAAGATCAGGTGAACTGACTGCTACCGAAAAAGCCAGCAGAATTGATATATTAAAAATCAGTTTCATAATAGGCGAAAATGAATTAGCCGGCACACAGATAAAAAAGTTTTATATTCAAATTACAGATTCCAAAAACAATATCATAGGAAACAACGAAACTACATCTTTGGGTGAAAAAGTATTGGATTATTCAGCCATCATCACAACAAAATACAACAAAAAAACGACCCGTATTGAAAAAGAAATACCTGTACAAGATTTGGAGTCAGGAAATTACTCAGTCAATGTTTTTGACGGCGAAAGCTTAATACTCAAAACAAATCTGGTACTTAGGTAAATTTAAAACATCACTCTCACAAAAGGAATCCAGGCATCAGCATAAATCCTGTCATTCTCATTATACAATACATTATATCTAAGTCCTACAGTAAAATTATTAGCTCTGTATCCGGCACCCAAAAACAAAGCTGTATTCCAAAAATTATCTGAACCGTAACCTAAATTACTGTCAACTTTAACATTTACCCTTAACTGCTCGATTTCCGCAGAAAGCTGGATGTATTCAATTGGATTATACAAACCTATGGCACTTCCGCCATAAATCCATGAATTGTATTCCCCGCTGTCCTCAATATAACTCCCTGTAACCCCAATTCCCAGTGCCGTACTGGAATTAAAATTATAATACATCGCGGGCGAAACAGAAACAGAAGTGAAACCGCTCCCTAAATTCAAACCTAATCCTCCGCCAAAACGCACTTTTTCCCAAAACTCCCCCTTAGATTTTGGAATACTGTCATTTTGAGCCTGAGAAATTGAAGAAACTAAAAAAAATCCTAAAAAAAACAGTGATTTTATTAAGTAACTATTTTTTTTCATATTGATTTTAAAGAATTAAAAATTAATCACATAAATGTACTATTTTATAGGTTACTTTCGGGTAAAAGTTTATACTTTTGCAATAATTTTTTAACCATAAATCTTCCTCACATAATATTATGGATAGGTTTTCCTTTTTAAACGCAGCACACACGGCTTTCTTTGCCGATTTATACGACCAATATTTAGTAAATCCAGACAGTGTCGAACCAAGTTGGAGATCATTTTTCCAGGGTTTTGACTTCGCCAATGAATTTGGAGCCAGCCCTGTTGAAGGCTTGGCTTTATCAGCAAATGGACAGGATTGTTCGGTTGTTACTGACAAACTTCAAAAAGAATTCAATGTTCTTAAGCTAATTGATGCTTACAGAACCCGTGGGCACTTGTTTACCAAAACAAACCCAGTTCGTGAAAGAAGATCATATTCACCAGATTTAAAAATTGAAAACTTCGGTCTTTCAAATGCCGATTTAGATATTGTTTTTGATGCCGCTAAAGTGGTAAACTTAAACCCTTCTTCATTACGTGACATTATCAAACATTTAGATAATGTTTACTGTCAACATATTGGAGTTGAGTACATGTATATTCGCGATCCTAAAGTAATCGACTGGATTCAGCGCCGATTAGACATCAACGATAATTTACCTAATTTCAATTCAGACCAAAAGAAACGCATCCTTAAAAAATTAAACGAGGCGGTTTCTTTCGAAAACTTCCTTCATACTAAATATGTAGGTCAGAAACGTTTCTCGTTAGAAGGTATCGAATCAGCAATTCCTGCATTGGACTTCTTAATTGAAGCTGCTGCTGATAAAGGCGTAGAACAATTCGTGATGGGTATGGCACACCGTGGCCGTTTGAATGTATTGGCTAACGTTTTTGGAAAACCAACACAGGATATTTTCTCTGAATTTGACGGAAAAGATTATGACGATGATGCTTTGTTTGACGGTGACGTAAAATACCACTTAGGTCTTACAGCCGACAGACAAACACAAAACGGAAAAAAAATCAACATCAACTTAGCTCCTAATCCTTCACATCTTGAAACTGTTGGTGCAGTTATCGAAGGTATTGCAAGAGCTAAACAAGATAAATATTACCCGGAAGATTTCTCTAAAGTTTTACCTATCGCCGTTCATGGTGATGCTGCGGTAGCAGGTCAAGGTATTGTTTACGAAATTATCCAAATGGCAAAACTGGACGGCTATAAAACTAATGGTACTATCCACGTTGTGTTTAACAATCAGGTTGGTTTTACCACTAACTATTTAGATGCACGCTCTTCTACATACTGTACTGATATTGCTAAAGTAACTTTATCACCTGTACTTCACGTAAATGCTGATGACGCTGAAGCTGTAGTACACGCCATGTTATTTGCTTTGGAATACCGCATGGAATTCAAACAGGACGTGTTTATCGATTTATTAGGATATAGAAAATACGGTCATAACGAAGGTGACGAACCTCGTTTTACACAACCTAAATTATACAAAACCATTTCCAAACATAAAAACCCAAGAGACCTATATGCTGAACAATTAAAAGCAGAAGGAGCTATTGACGGAAATTATGTTAAAGGTTTAGAAGACGAATACAAAGCTTCATTGGAAGAAAATCTGGAAAACTCCCGTAAAAAAGACTTAACGGTAATTTCTCCGTTTATGCAGGACGAGTGGAAAGGTTTCGAACAAGTAGAAGCTGAAGGCATGCTTCAAAAATACGAAACAAAAGTAAGCAAAGAGATTATTGATGCTGTAGCAAAAACAGTAACTGAATTACCTTCTGACAAAAAATTCATCAGCAAAATAACTAAGCTAATCGGTGACCGTAAAACTATGGTTGAAACGGATAAGTTAGACTGGGCAATGGGTGAAATGCTGGCTTACGGTTCATTATTGACAGAAGGTTACGATGTTCGTATCTCAGGTCAGGACGTTGAACGTGGTACTTTCTCACACCGTCACGCTGTAGTTAAGGTTGAAGATTCTGAAGAAGAAGTAATCTTATTGAATCATGTTCCAAACAAAAAAGGAAATTTCTCAGTATACAACTCACACCTTTCAGAATATGGTGTTTTAGGATTCGAATACGGTTACGCTTTGGCCAATCCGAATGCTTTAACCATCTGGGAAGCACAGTTTGGTGATTTCTCTAATGGTGCGCAAATTATGATTGACCAATACATTTCGGCTGCGGAAGACAAATGGAACAATCAGAACGGTTTAGTAATGCTATTGCCTCACGGATACGAAAACCAGGGAGCTGAGCACTCTTCGGCACGTATGGAACGTTACCTACAGTTATGTGCCAATCACAACATGTATGTTGCCGATTGTACAACACCAGCTAACTTCTTCCATTTATTAAGAAGACAAATGGTTACCAAATTCCGTAAACCATTAGTAGTTATGACTCCTAAAAGTTTATTGCGTCATCCTGAAGCGGTTTCTGCATTAAGCGAATTCACTGAGGGTCAGTTCCAGGAAGTAATTGACGATGCAAACGTAAATCCTTCAGATGTTAAAACATTGGTTTTCTGTACAGGTAAATTCTACTACGACTTAAAAGCAGAAAGAGAAGCAAACGGAAGAAAAGATGTGGCTTTTGTAAGATTGGAGCAATTATTCCCGTTACCGGTTGAGCAGATGAAAGCTATCATTGCCAAATATCCAAATGCAGACGATTACGTTTGGGCACAGGAAGAACCAAGAAACATGGGAGCTTACGGTTATATGCTTATGTATTTTAACGAAGTTAAATTCAGAGTAGCATCACCTAAAGCATACAGTGCTCCTGCAGCCGGTAGTTACGTACGTTCTAAAAAACGTCATGCAGCAGCTATTGCTATGGTTTTTGACAAAACCTTATTTCAATAAAAATTGTATTTTTGATAAACTGATATATAACAACACTTTATAAAATTATAACCGATGATTTTAGAAATGAAAGTCCCTTCACCGGGAGAATCGATCAAGGAAGTAGAAATTGCAACTTGGTTAGTAAAAGATGGAGATTATGTAGAAAAAGACCAGGCAATTGCAGAAGTTGATTCAGATAAAGCAACATTGGAATTACCGGCTGAAATGAGCGGGATCATTACGCTTAAAGCAGAAGAAGGTGACACAGTGGCTGTTGGTGCTGTAGTATGTTTAATCGACACCGATGCTGCAAAACCTGCTTCGACAGGCGATGCCCCTGCTGCAGAAGCTCCTAAAGCAGATGCTTCGGCAAGCCCGGCAACCACAAAGACTGAAGCTCCTAAAGCAGCTCCGGCTCCGGAAGCAACTTACGCTACAGGTTCAGCTTCACCGGCTGCTAAAAAAATATTAGCTGAGAAAAATATAGATCCTGCTACAGTTGCTGGAACAGGAAAAGCAGGAAGAATCACTACTGAAGATGCTGCAAACGCAGTACCTTCTATGGGAACTCCAACTGGTGGTTCAAGAGGTTCTGAAAAAACAAAATTATCAATGTTGCGTCGTAAAGTAGCAGAGCGTTTAGTGGCTGCTAAAAACGAAACGGCAATGTTAACTACTTTCAACGAAGTAGACATGAGCGCTATCTATGCGTTACGTGATCAATATAAAGAAGAATTCAAAGCAAAACACCAAATGGGATTAGGCTTTATGTCATTCTTCACTAAAGCTGTTACACGTGCTTTACAATTGTATCCGGATGTAAACTCTATGATTGACGGTCAGGAGAAAGTTTCTTACGATTTCTGTGATATCTCTGTAGCGGTTTCAGGACCAAAAGGATTAATGGTTCCGGTAATGCGTAACGCTGAATTATTGTCATTCCGTGGTGTGGAAGCTGAAATCAAACGTTTGGCTTTACGTGCGCGTGACGGACAAATCACTGTGGATGAAATGACAGGTGGTACATTCACAATCTCTAATGGTGGTGTATTCGGATCAATGTTATCAACTCCTATCATCAATCCTCCACAATCTGGTATCTTAGGAATGCACAATGTGGTAGACAGAGCAATCGTTAAAAACGGACAAATCGTTATTGCTCCGGTAATGTTTGTAGCATTATCTTACGACCACAGAATTATCGACGGACGTGAGTCAGTTGGATTCTTAGTAGCAGTAAAAGAAGCTTTGGAAAATCCAACAGAACTTTTAATGGGTGGTAATCCAAGAAAAGCATTGGAATTATAGCTTCGACAAGCTCAGCTACCAGTTCGACAAGCTCAGCTACCAGTTCGACAAGCTCAGCTACCATTTCAAAATGGTTTCGCCTAACATAAAAATCATAAATCCCAAACCGGTCACTGAGGCTCCCGAAGTGACGTTTGGGATTTGCTATTTCTAACGGTAACGATATAAAAACTCCGAAGGCGTTTCACCGCACTTTTTCTTAAACAGTCTTGAAAAATAAGCATAATCCGCATAGCCTAAATCGGAAGCAATTTCACTGAAAGTGAATTTCTGACTAATCAATTCGCGTTTTGCCTCAAGGAAAACTCTTTCCAAAATAATATCTGTGGTGGTTTTGTTGACCATGTTTTGTGTGATACGGTTCAGATGCTTCGGTGAAATATGCAGCCAATCGGCATACTGTGACGCAGCTTTCTCAGTTTTATAATTTGCTTCCACCAAGCGTTCAAACTGCTGAAACTTCTCCGAATAAGTATTTAGCTTCACCATCTCTAATTCCTCATCGCCCATGTACAAACGGGTAGCCTCAATATAAATCAATTCGGCAAGGGCAATGATTTTAGGAATTTTAAATATCTGAACAGAAGTATTTTCGCTTAAAATCTCTTGGAACAATCTACTAAAATACCCTATACTCTCTTTCTCCAAATACAATACGGGTAAATTTTGGATACTATGAAAAAAAGGGTAATGGTTAATTTTTTCCTTAACAAAATGCAAATCATAAAAAGATTGGGAATGAAAGACAATAAATCCGCGAGTATCATCCGAAAGCTCCCAGTGGTGCATCTGCCCCGGATTTAAAAAGAAAAGACTCCCTGGTTTCACCTCATATTTCACAAAATCTATTTCATGCACTCCGTTTCCGTGGGTAAAAAGTACAGTCAGATAAAAATTGTGTTTGTGTGGTTTATGAATATTACGGTGTGCTGTAATAAGATGATTTTCAATTGTATTGACATGAAACCCTTCAATCCTGTTGCCGGTTCCAAATTGCCCGATATTCAGTACGGCGAATTTTTTCATGATTCCACTTCTTTGGTTATGTCCTAAAAGTACAAATAATAGCGTGAATTGACAATAGTCACAATCCATAATCACTTTAACTTTACATAAAAAATAAGTCATGTCAACTTTCTTAAATATCGTAAACGAAAAATGTCCAAAATGTCATCAGGGACAGGTATTTGCCAAAAAGGGAAACATCTTTCTTTTCGAATTACCCAAGATGCATACGAATTGTTCGCACTGTAACCACAAGTTTGAAAAAGAACCGGGCTATTTCTTCGGATCTATGTTTGTGAGCTACGCACTTTTAGTAGCCGAAATGGTAGTCCTATTTCTGATTGCCTATCAATTCATAGATAGCTTCCTGACTATTGTAGGGTTAATCGCAGCAATGGCGGTTCTATGGAGCACTTTTAACTTCAGGTTGTCACGTATGATTTGGATTTATATGCTTGACGGACCAAAGAGACAGCTTTAAAATAGTATAAAACAAAGTAAAATCTTGTTCTGCATTAAAAAACAGGACAGGATTTTTTGTTTATTTGTGTTTATGAAAAAAAGTCAGAAACAAGCTGCCATCGGTTTTATATTCATCACTCTGTTAATTGATGTTATCGGTTTAGGAATCATTATTCCTGTTGTTCCCAAATTAATTCAGGAACTTATTCACGGAGATGTCAGCGAGGCAGCAAAATATGGCGGGTGGCTGACATTCGCCTATGCTATAACTCAATTTCTTTTTTCGCCATTGGTTGGAAATTTGAGTGACAAATACGGCAGAAGACCTGTTTTGTTACTTTCTCTTTTTGGATTCAGCTTGGATTATTTATTACTGGCATTTGCACCTACAATTACCTGGCTTTTCATTGGCCGCATTATTGCCGGAATTACCGGAGCGAGTATCACAACAGCTTCGGCTTATATTGCAGACATCAGCACCGATGAAAACAGGACCAAAAATTTCGGAATGATTGGTGCCGCATTCGGTCTTGGATTTATTATCGGACCTGTACTGGGAGGATTGCTAGGTCAATATGGCGCAAGAATACCTTTTTACGCAGCAGCAGTATTATGCTTATTAAACTTTTTATATGGTTATTTTATTCTCCCCGAATCATTAATCAAAAAAAACCGCAGAGAATTTAACATCAAACGCGCCAATCCCATAGGTTCATTCATCAGTTTAAAAAAATACCCGCGTTTAATAGGATTGGTTTCAGCTGTTTTCTTACTGCATACAGCATCACATGCCGTACAAAGCAACTGGAGCTACTTTACCATGTACCAATTTAAATGGGACGAGACCATGGTAGGGATCTCATTGGGAGTTGTGGGTATATTGGTAGCCTTGGTACAAGGCGGCTTAATCCGCTGGATAAATCCAAGACTAGGTAACGTTAAAAGCATTTATGTCGGTATGGCCTTATATACTTTTGGTATGTTTTTATTTGGTTTTGCCACCCAAAGCTGGATGATGTTTGCCTTTTTAATCCCGTATTGTTTAGGTGGTATTGCAGGTCCGGCATTACAGGCAGTCATAGCTTCACAGGTACCGGCAAATGAACAAGGCGAGATACAAGGCACGCTGACCAGTTTAATAAGTGTGTCTGCCATTATTGGACCTCCTGTAATGTCAACTGTTTTTTATTATTTCACGCACAATGAAGCACCATTCAAATTTGCCGGGGCTCCGTTTATCCTGGGTGGTACCGGTATGTTATTAAGCACTGTTATTGCCTATGCATCTTTAAAGAAACATCATGCATAAAAAAAGTCCCAATCTATACTGGGACTTTTTGTTTACTCTTTTATAAACTTGATAGTTTTTTGCGTGTCTTGTGATTCTAATTTCACAAAATAAACGCCTTTATCCAATGTGCTTAAATTAATCTCAAAATTAGTTTTATCAACAGATTGTGACAGCACTTCGGAACCTAGATAATTAAATATTACCGCTTTTTTTATTACTGCAGTATTATTTACAGTCAAAATCTCTTTTACTGGAACAGGATATACTTTTAGATTTTGAAATGTAAAACCATCATTAGATAACGCACCAACATTAACTGTAATCCCAGTTTTTTCACTCTCGACACCATTAACAGTTTGTGATACATAATAGGTTGTCCCATCTACCAAAACAGTAGATAAAGGCAACTCTGAAGAAGCTCTTTTATATCCGGATTGTGTTGCATACCATTTTATATTTTGCCCTGTAACCTGAATATCAGCCAATGTTGCTCCTTGTGGAAACGTTTGTGTTGGATTATCAATTACAGGGGTAATAGGATTTAAAACTTGATTAGTAGTATTTAAACAGCCATTACTGTCTCTAGTATAAATATTGTAACTTCCCGGCGGTAATCCTGTAAAAACATTTTGACTGCTAAAAAGAATATTGTCCATGGAATATTGATATGGCGGCATTCCGCCTGATGCATTTACAGTTATTACACCACTATTATTAGTATTAACAGGAAGAGTTATTAAAGAATTAACAATCAGCTGTGTTGGATTATTCACAGCAAAAGTACCTGAACGAATACATCCGTCATCGGTTCTCGTTTCCCATGTATACGTTTCACCAGGATTTAAATTACTGAATACATAATTAGTCAAATCTGTAGGTCCTGCCGATCCAACTATAGGAGATGCTATTGTAGCACCTTGATGCAAAATAAAATAATATTGACCAGAAACTCCGGTAACACCTAAGCTAACTTCACCAAATTCACCATAACACAATGGTTGAGTTACCTGAGCTGTCACAGTTATATCTTGAATTTGTATCTCTATATTAGACACACTAAATACACAACCACCACTAAATGCTGTTGGACGCGCTTGAACTGTATAGTTACCGGCAGTATTTATAGAATCAAATATATTACTTGATTGCCATGGAAAAACAACTGTTGGCCCATTTAACAATTGGAATTGGTAACCACTATTAGGAACATTATCCACAGTAATTGCACCAGGATTACCACAAATAATGTTTTTAGCAATAACTTGAGGATTAAGTAAACTTTGGTAAACGTTAAAATAAAAAGTTGAATAAGATCCTCCAGCGAAAGTGAATACCACTCTGTATTTACCGGCTTGTGCTACTGTATAATTTGAACCCGTTCCAACTAAATTAGTCCAACAAGAATCGGTTGTTATTGGACAGCTGTTAAGCGGATAAGCCCCGCATGAACCTTCGTTATATAAAAACCACTGAACACTTACAGCATCTGATATATTCGTTTGCAACAGTTGCGTATCTGTTGAGCCACATAAGAAAATATAAGGAAGTCTTTCACCGTTATCCGGACAAATTACAGGCGTAGAACTTTCATCATAAGGAATGATTGGATTCGTTAAAGCCTTAGCGGTAAGCATCTGAGAAAAAGCACAACCACTCAAAAACAAAACAAAACAGAAAAATAACTTTTTCATCATAAGACTTTTTTTACAAATATAGAATTATTTCAGACAAACAGTAAAAAACAAAATTGTTATTATCTTTGAACTCAAATAGAGATTATGATGTCTTCCTCTCCACTAAAAATATACTTCGCCAGTGACCAGCATTTAGGAGCACCCACACCCGAAGCCAGTTTTCCCCGTGAACAAAAATTTGTAGCGTGGCTTGATGAAGTAAAACAAGATGCTGAGGCTATTTTTTTGTTAGGTGACTTATTCGACTTTTGGTTTGAATATAAAACAGTTGTACCAAAAGGATTTGTACGTGTTTTGGGTAAATTAGCCGAAATCCGTGACAGTGGCATCCCTGTTTATTTTTTTGTCGGCAATCACGATTTATGGATGGATGATTATTTTCAAACAGAACTGAATATTCCGGTTTATCATACCACAAAAGAATTTACTTTCAACAATAAAACTTTCCTAATAGGTCATGGTGATGGTTTAGGCCCCGGAGACAAAGGCTACAAACGCATGAAAAAAGTGTTTACCAATCCGTTTTCAAAATGGTTATTCCGTTGGTTACACCCTGATATCGGGGTTAAACTGGCACAATATCTTTCGGTAAAAAACAAACTGATTTCCGGCGACGAAGATGTAAAATTCCTGGGGGAAGAAAATGAATGGCTGGTACAATATGCCAAATTAAAACTGGAATCGAGGCACTACGACTATTTTGTGTTTGGACACCGTCATTTGCCGATGGAAATTCAATTGAATGAAAATTCCAAATACATCAATTTAGGCGATTGGATAGGTTACTTCACCTATGGCGTTTTTGACGGGACTACTTTTGAATTGAAAAAATTTTAATACAGCTTTAAGCAATAGGCAATAAGCATTATGCTAAAAACTTAAAACCAGATCATTATTAGCTTATAGCTTACAGCCTATTGCTTAAGAATTAACTTTTAACTACCTTTGTGCCGTCTCAAAGGGGTGCTCTAAACAACGGGCTGAGATTATACCCAATGAACCTGGGCGGGTAATGCTGCCAAGGGATTTTGTAATGCAGTAACTATTGCGTTACGAGAAAATCAATTATTAACAAACAGAATAATTACCCCTTTTATTCGTAAATGTTTACGGATGAGAACTTTATTCAAAACAAAAAAATGTGCTCCCAAAGCACAAACTCAAAAGACATTTTTAAGTCTATTATCTATTTTCTTTTTTCTTTTTTCTTATGCTCAAGAAAAAGTAAAAGACACTACAAAAACAAACCAACTTTCTGAAGTTACTGTTCAAGCTACCAGAGCCAACGATAAAACTCCGGTTACTTTTACCAATTTCACTAAAAAAGATTTCGAAAAAAGAAATTTAGGCCAGGACATACCGGTCTTAATGAATTATCTTCCTTCTGTAGTCACGACTACCGATGCAGGCAACGGAGTCGGATATACAGGAATACGCGTGCGTGGCAGCGATGCTACCCGTGTAAACGTAACCATCAACGGAATTCCCTACAATGATTCTGAAAGTCATGGTACTTATTGGGTAAACATGCCCGATTTTGCTTCTTCAACGGAGAGCATACAATTACAAAGAGGTGTTGGCACCTCAACCAATGGCGCAGGTGCTTTTGGTGCCAGTTTAAATTTATTAACAGATAAAACTGCAGATAAAGCTTCGGGAGAAATTTCCAATTCTATAGGAAGTTTCAATACCTTCAAACACACTGTAAAATTCAGTTCAGGATTATTGAACAACGGTTTTGAATTAGCAGGCCGTTTATCTAAAATTAAATCGGATGGATACGTTGACAGAGCTTCTTCCAGATTAAGCTCTTACTTTTTACAAGGTTCCTACATTGGTAAAACCACCAGAATTAAAGCATTGGTTTTTGGCGGAAAAGAAAAAACGTATCAAGCCTGGAATGGTATTGATGGCGCTACCGTAAACACTGACCCTACTTTTAACTGGTCGGGATATTTTATTGATGAAAACGGCAAAGAACGTTTTTATGACAATGAAACCGACAATTACCAACAGGATCATGCACAATTGCACTGGAATGAAAAATTCTCTGATGTTTTAAACATGAATCTGGCTTTGCATTATACCAAAGGAAAAGGGTATTATGAAAACTACAAAGAAGATGCATCCTTTGAAGATTATGGAATGACCCCGCCTGCGGGACAAACCACAACCGATTTAATCCGTCAAAAATGGCTTGACAATGATTTTTACGGAACGACTTTTTCATTGAATTATAAAGATGAGAAAACCGAAGTGATTCTTGGAGGAGCGTTAAACAAATATGAAGGAAGTCATTTTGGAAAAGTAATCTGGGCGAGAAATGCGTCGACTGGTGAATTAGGCGATAAATATTATAACGATTACGGAATCAAAACTGACGCCAATGCTTTCTTAAAAGCGACATATACAATTTTTAACAAACTAAGCCTATACGGAGATTTACAGCTTAGAAATGTAAGTTATGAAGCCAATGGCGTTCAAGCTGATAAAGTGAATGATACTTTCAATTTTTTAAATCCAAAAGCAGGTTTAACATATACATTCAACGATAATACCAACATCTATTTCTCTTATGCAAAAGCACACCGTGAGCCAAACAGAACGGATTATGAAAACGGAAATCCGCGTCCGGAAAAGCTGGATGATTTCGAACTGGGCTGGCGTTTAAACTCGGAGAAAATAAAACTGAATATCAACGGTTATTATATGCTGTACAAAGACCAGTTGGTACTTACCGGAGAACTGGATGATGTAGGAGCTCCTATCCGCAAGAACAGCGGAAAAAGTTACCGCTTGGGATTTGAAGCCGATGCAAGAATTATGCTTTCAAAACATTTTATACTGGCTCCTAATATAAGTATCAGCGAGAACATGAATAAAGATTTTTACAATGACGCTTCCGGAACTCCGGTTGCTTTAGGAAATACAAAAATTGCTTATTCTCCTCAATTCATTGCAGGAAATATCTTTACCTATATGCCAATTAAAAACGTGTATATCAGTTTACTTTCAAAGTTTGTAGGCAAGCAATACCTGAACAATCTAAATGATAAAAAGGCTTATTTACCGGATTATTTTATTAATGATTTTAACTTCAGTTGGGATATACCGGTAAACAAAGCATTGAAAGAAGTTAGTTTCAGTGTGGTTTGCAGCAACATATTCAACAGAAAATATGTTTCCAACGGATATGATTATTATGGAACCAATTATTATTATCCGCAGGCAGGCGCCAGCTTCTTAGCGGGGGTTAGTTTAAAGTTTTAATACTTAGCTTAAAAAGAGATTATTAAAATATTAATAATCTCTTTTTAGTTACATATTTTTCTAAAAATCTAGTAGTTGCTTATGATAGGACACAACGCTTTTAAGTTCTATTTGCAATTTTGTCTGCGCTACTACTCCGTGTTTTTCCATTTTTTTACGGGCATTCATTTCAAGTAGACGGATGAAATCTTCTTGATTGGGATTTGACTTATTCCTTAAATAGTCAACCAAGTGTAATGCTGCTTGTGCTTTCTTGTATTTTACTTCTGTAGCTACAATCTTTTTTTGAAGAAACTTCTGTTTGTATTGCATTTCGGCTAGTTGCGCTTCTAAAGCAATTTTGATCTTTTCTTTATCCAGAGCCGTATGTGTATTCTTATCAACATCCAACTTTGCTTTTTCTTGTACATAGGACCACATTTCTACATAAGCCACCATTGCTTTTGTAGGCAAACTCCGTTTCCCCAACTCAAATAACGAAAACTGGCTCCTACTCACTCCAAGTAACATTGCCGCTTCTTCTTGGCTTATACCTAATGCATTTCTAAAATCGCTTGAACTCGCCATATCTTTTTGTAGCAATTTATTTCAAAAAAATTATTTGCTACTCAACTTGTTGCAATTTTAATAAAATTTTATTTTTTGCTACATAAGTAGCAGCAAAATATTTTAAATATACATTTTGCTACAAACTGCTTTTTAAAATCTCTAGAAGTAAACCAACCTCTTTGCACAAAATCAAAAATGAATTTCATCGATAAAAACATTCACTTAATCGATTATGTCGGTGATTTATTTTTACATAAAACTCAGAATCAAATCCTTAACTATTTACGATTAAAAATGGTAAAAATCACTAAAAATGGGGATTGATTTATGGATGCTTTTTAATCTACTTTTGCACCTTAAAAAATTTAAATAAATGAAAAAACTATTTTTTCTATTCTTCCTCATTGGCCTTAATTCCATAGGACAAACACCTAAACGAATAAAATTTATGTATGATTCTGCCGGCAATCAAATCCGCAGGGAAATTATTATTAATGCCCCGGCAAGAATCTCAAACGATACTATTTATAAAACGCCGGAAACACTAACTCCAAAAGACTTAATTGAAGATATTGAATATTCCGACATAAAATATTACCCAAATCCAGTATTAGAGGAACTCTATGTGAACTGGTCAAATACAAATGAAAAATACATATCTAGTATTGAACTATATGCATTAAACGGTCAATTGCTTTTACAAAATCCAAATCTGAAAAGAAATGAAAACACCATAGTTTCTTTTAGAAATTTTCCTGACGGATATTATAGCTTATTGTTAATGTACAATAATGGGGAAAGAAAAACATTAAAAATTTTAAAAGCAAAAAAATAAAGCGCTGAGATGAAAAAAATTATTCTTTTTACAACTTTCCTTTTTTCAATAACTACTTTTTCACAGTCTGACAAGCAAAACAAAGTAAATACTGGACAACAAACTTTAAGAGAGGAACCAATCGACCCTAACGATCCCTATGACCCATTAGACCCGGTAGACCCGGTAGACCCTCCTTTACCAACAGAAGTCGGCAAAACCAGAGGTGAACTGTCCGTATCTTTAACGGGGGCAGCTAATTACACCGTTCCTATTCAAGTACCACCAGGTATTAATGGCATAGAACCCAAACTCTCACTTTCTTATAATAGTCAGGGAGGAGTAGGATTAGCCGGTTATGGCTGGAATGTTTCCGGGTTATCATCCATAACAAGAATTCCTGCCACCAAGTTTCATGATGGGTTTAATGACCCGGTAGACTTGGACAGTAATGACCGTTTTGCGCTGGATGGACAACGATTAATTTTAGAGACAGGCACTTACGGTGAAGCAGGTGCAACATACGTTACTGAAAATCACTCTAACGTAAAGATCATGACTTTCCCAATTAGTGGCAACCCCACAAGGTTTTATTTTAAAGTACTATACCCAGATGGATCTTATGCTATCTACGATGCAGAAAATGGAGGATATAACACGAACTATAAAATAAATACTTGGGTAAATCCTCAAGGATTAAAAATAAATTACAACTACACTAATTCAAATAATTTTTTATACATCTCATCCATTAAATATGGTATTTTAGATTCAAGTGCCAGTATCAATGAAGTGCAGTTCATCTACAAAACAAGAAACAATGCTGAACAATATTTTCAAGGAGGATACGAAATAATTGATGGCAAAATATTAAGTGAAATAAAGATACTAGGAAATAATGTAGGCTATAAGAACTACACCTTAACTCATGATATAATAACAGGTTATGAAAGACTAACCAAAATACAGGAAAAATCTGGTGATGGTATTAAATTATTAACTCCTGTTGAGTTTGTATATGGAAGTGACAATCAAATAACAATGCAATTTTTGAACAAAAAAGACATAGTATCAGGAGGTGAAGCAATGGTGACTGCACGAAAATTTCAACCGGTATTAGGAGATTTTGATGGAAATGGGGAGTTAGATATGATAATAAAGAGCAATTCAGACACTATAACGAACCAAACAATTATTAGAAATTCTGATTTATTTTTAAATTTTGATGAAACTTCTGCTGGGTACATTCAAGGCACAAGAACTTCTACTCCACATATTGTTAATGGAGATGCTATATTAGATACTTTTACTTTTGACGGCTTGGACTATAACACCTCAGGAAATAAAATTGCAAATAAGCAAGGATGGTGTGACATCGAAAGAGTTGGCGTTGATATTTTATTTAAAATTTATTCAAAAAGTTCAACGGACGTCATACAACTTAACGAAACAAAGAAACTTGAAAATTTTGATGGACAAAAAACAAATTTTTTAAAAGGTGATTTCAATGGGGATGGTTTATTAGACGTAGTTGCTTTTACTGGTGAAAGACAACTAACAGATAAAATTAAATTTTATTTTGTCAATTTAGACAAACGCGCAACTGTAGATTATACTCAGTATCTAGGTGAAGTAAAATATTATGACAATTATTCCTATAAGAAAAACCTAGTAGTTCATACAGGCGACATTAATGGAGATGGGAAAACAGATATAATACTTTATATTGAAAACGATGTTAATTCATACGTGGCTGTTTATAATTTGAATGATACTAATACTGGATTAAACGAAATCATTAATTTTAAATATAAGTTTGACTTATATTCAGATAATGCAAAAAAATCTATTCATGAAGGTGATTTCAATGGTGATGGAAAAACTGATATTTTGTTTACATCTACTGCTAGAGTTATTTTATATTCAACAGGAAGCAGTTTTAAAGTCGAAACAATACCTTCAGATATCCCTACTGAGGACGAAAACAATACTATTTTTATTTATGACATTAATAATGACAAAAAAAGTGATTTTTTAAGCATTACTAAAAACAGAATTTATTCAAGTTCAGAAACTGTTTATTCAACATTATACGTTAAACAAGACGGAACTCTATGTGACCCTCAAAAAGAAGTTGATTGCTATCAAATTACCAAAGCCTTTAAAAGAGATACATATAAAATTGATCTAGTTGTAAAATCTTTTGTGAAAAATGGTGTTCTAGGAATTAATTCGACTGTATGGAAATCCAATACTTTAAATTTTTCAACAGGGAGTTTTGAAACAAATGCTTCGCCAATTTATGTCTATCAACCATTTTTCATAAAAACCAATAAGAGTTTTACAAAAAATATATTATCAATAGCAGATTACAATGCTAACAAATTATTGTTTTTTGACATCTCAAGTATAAATGATAACAAACTACTTAAAAAAATAAAGAATAACAACAATGAAGAATACATAACTTACAATAACATAGACTATAACAGCCATTACTCTAACGCTAGTCAACTAGAAAACTATCCAAATTATGACATCTTAGTTTCAAAAAAGTTTAAAATAGTTACAAAAATTATACAAGCTGACAACACAAATTACAAAGTGCAAGACTTTAAATATTATGGAGCTACTACAAATTTTGAAGGCCAAGGTTTCCTTGGCTTCCGTTCAATTTTAAGAACAAATTGGTATAATGATACTTCTCAAATTATTTCAAATATCACAAAATTCGATATAAACAAACGTGGTGCACAAACAGATAGTTTTTCTGTTTTAGGATTAGCCTCTCCAACCCTGACATTAAACTCTGGAACATCTTTCATCAATAGAACACAAACCATTTACAATAACGAAGATACTGTTTTTGAAAATCCATTATTAGTTAATAAAGTTTTCAAACTAAAACCTACAAAAATAATCCAGACTAATGGTTTGGAAGGTACGAGTGTAGAAAAAACCTTAACCTATAATACCAATAACAGTCCAACTCAAATAACTACTACCTATAAAAATGGGGGCGTTACTGAAAAAACAGCTACACAAACACTAAACTACGATTCAATCACTACACCTTATATGGTGGATCGTTTGACTCAAAAAAACTATACGGCAACAGTTTATCCTAGTGGCGATACCACAAGCAGTGAGGAAGTCTATACGTATAATACAAATTTATTAACCCAAATAAAGAAAAAAGGGGACGGTACAGATTATTTAACTGAAGACAACCAATATGATGCTTTTGGAAATATTACCAGAAAAACGTTATCAGCAACCAATATGACATCTAGGGTAAGTTCATTTGAGTACGATTTATCAGGACGTTTTATAACAAAGAAAACCGACATAGAAGGATTAATAACAAATTACACCTATGATCTTAACAAAGGACTATTGTTGACAGAGTCTTTTCCTTCTGTGACGTCTTCCAGTCTAAAAAACACCTATACTTATGATACTTGGGGAAAACTGATTTCTAAAAGTAATATTTATGGTAAAAAAGAGAATTATACTTATGCAAATACTTATGAAGGTGGTTTTACTAAAAAAATAACCAATGAGGAAGGGGGCTATTTAAAAGTAACCTATGATGCTGTAGGCCGCGAAATTCAAACAGAAAATAAAGACCTTAACGGTAACAGTACATTTGTAGATAAGGGATATGATTTCAATAACAGGTTGACTACTGTTACCCAACCCAATAACGGAAATCAAAATGTTTGGAACGAAACCCAATATGATATTTACGGGAGAGTCATCCAAACTATAAGTTTAAAATCCGGAAGCTCACCGGGTAAAGTAACTACTTATTCTTATTCAGGAACAACTGTAAGTGAAAACGACGGTGTTAAACCGAAAACAACAACCAGAAATTCATTAGACCAAACAGTTTCATTAACCGAAGCGCCTGGAGGTACTATTAATTACAGTTATTTTGCTAATGGTAATTTAAAATCCACTGTCTGCAATGGGGCAACCATAACAATAGTACAAGATGGCTGGGGTCGCAAAAAAGAATTAATTGATCCTTCAGCAGGAAACAGAAAATACGATTATAACGCTTTTGGAGAATTAATCAAAGAGGAAGTTGCAGGGCAAGGTGAAACCATTTATGAATTGAATAGCGTAGGCAAATTAATCAGTAAAACGATAAATGATGCCGGTGGAAATTTATTCTCAAAAAGCACATATACTTACAACGCAAATAAATTGGTTGAAAGCATCCGCCTAGATGATTATACTAATAATTCATTCACGACAAATAACTTTACGTATGATGCATATTATAATATTCTTTCTACTACAGAAGAATTGAATGGCAAAGCGAAATTCAGCAAAACTATTACATACGATGCTTTTGGCCGTCCATCAACAGAAACCTATACATCACAAAATATAAGTAATAACAAGTCCTCTTCAAGAACGATAACAAATGTCTATAAAAATGGTTACAAATGGAAAAATTTAGATAACTCGACAGGCTTGCCAATATGGGAAACCAAAACGGTAAATCCACAAGGTCAGATTTTAACAGCAAGTTTGGGTAACGGGGTAGCTATAAACAATACGTATGACATATACGGTTTCCCTACACAAAACAAACATGATAAGTCAACCACAAATATTATGACTTTAACCAATACATTTGATCCTATACGAGGCAATTTATTGACAAGGTCAAATAATATGTTTGGGGCATGGAATGAGACATTGTCGTATGATCTGGCTGACAGACTTACAACCTATAAAAATGCACAAGGTGTACAAACACAAAATTATAACAATAATGGAACCATTGCGAGTAACAATATAGGAGATTATGCCTACACATTTTCTGGAAAACCGCATCAGGTTTCATCAGTAACACCAGTTGACCAAACATCTACTTCACCAGTGCTAAGTTACTTTGATCCTAAAATACAAAATGTAACGTATACCGTTTTTAAAAGTCCTATAAGCATTAAAGTAGAATCGAAAGAATATATTGATTTCGAATACAATACTTATAACAACAGATCCGTAATGTATTACGGCAGCCTTGATGCAGATAAACAATCGAGACCTTACCGTAAATACTATGCTGCCGATGGTACAATGGAGATTAAATTAAAAACTACATCCCCTGCATCTCTGGAATTCATAACCTATTTGGGAGGAGATGCTTACTCAGCACCTGCCCTGTTAAAAAGTGATGGTACTACGCAAAAAATGTATTACCTTCACCGCGATTACCAAGGAACCATTGTAGGTATTACCGATGATTTAGGAACCATGGTAGAAAAACGCTTGTTTGACGTTTGGGGTGAAATGATTAACTATCAAAACGGAGCCGTAACCACCATTCCGTCAACAACCGGAACCATGTTCATTGACAGGGGCTATACAGGACATGAGCATCTGTTAGGAGTAGATATTATAAACATGAACGGGCGTATCTATGACCATAAATTTCATAGATTCTTACAGCCTGATAATAATATTCAGGATCCAGCCAATACGCAAAACTACAACCGTTATGCGTATGTAATGAACAACCCAACCAAATATACTGACCCATCAGGAGAGATTTGGGGATGGGTTGTAGGGTTTTTAGTTTCTACTTATATACATGGTGCGCAAGCTACAGGCAATGCTAATCCTTTGGAATGGAATGCGGGACAATGGGCTGGTGCAGTTTCTTCAGCTGCTGGACCAACAGTATTTAATTATGTATCAACAACTGCTACAGATGCCGTAAATGGTTATATTATGAATTACGACCAACCTACTGCCGCACAGATGGAGTATATGAATAATAATCCTGTGGAGAATCATAGTTATGTAAATACTTCTGTTAATTGGGAAAACGAATCAAGTTTTGATATGGCAAGTAGCGGTACAAATGATCCCTTCGATTTTCGTGAATATCAAATACAGAAAAAAGATTTACTGGATTTTAATTTTAAATTAATAGACCGTTTTAAAAATTCTGGATTGGATCCTGATATTGAAGCTCCACATAACACTAAAGAACAAGCCCAATTACATGCAATGAAAATAGTTTATAGTGTAAAAGGATTAAATGACTTTTACAAATCTGTTGGCTCACCAAATTTTGAGTTTTTGGGAAGGAGTAGTAGTCAAAAAAGAGGGGAAACACCTGGAATAAAAACAATATATCTATATAACGGAGCTTTTATTTCCAATTATTGGTTAGCTTCAACAATTTTTCACGAACTCACTCATGTTTACCAGAATTTACATATGGGTATAAGTACAACTGAAGCTGAAAGAATGGCTTATTCTGTAGAATGGAGGCTTGGAAATAGAGATGAAGGAATTAAGAAAATGATCAAACTGAATCAATAAACTACTAAAAAAGTACACTTATGAAATTTTTAAACTACATCCTTTTAGTTATTTTGTTCTCAAGTTGTTCAAACGGACAAGATTTAAAACTTGAAATATTATCAAAAGAAATTAACTCTTTAGATATTAAAGCTGAGAAATACAGCGATTTTATGAATGAAGACTCTTTAATATCTAAAAGATTTAAAAAAGCTAAAACAATAATAACCTATAAATTAACAAATAATAGCAATAAAACTTATTTCTTCAATATTAAATCTTTTCAAAAAGAACTTATTAATCAAAATAGTATTAAGTTAGACAAGTCTTATATTAATATTTTTGATGATAAAAATGAAATTGTAAAAATCAACAAATCGATACCTTCAAGATTTCTAAATGAAGAAGAATTAAGATTTGAATTATTAGATTATGATTTCAGATATTATAGCAAAGGGCAAAATTTTATTATACATCCTAAAGAGACTTTATATTTCGAATGGTTTGTAGTTTTACCATTTGGATGTATGATTGAGGAGCCTAAATCCATCGTTGAACTTAACTCTAATAAAAAATATGAAATTGAGTTATGTATGACTAGTTATAATAATAGTAAGTCACAAAAATATTTAAGTCGTACAGAGCTTGAAACAATTAAAGCAAATGGTTATGAAATTTTTGATGGAACAATAAAATCAAAAAACAAAATTCCTATAAAATTTGTTAAATAATGTTTTTAAAAAAAATTATATTTTTTTTATTTTTCACCACACTCGCTTACTCTCAAAAAGAAGCGAGTGTTTGGTATTTTGGGAGCAATGCAGGAATAAAGTTTAATGCTGATAATAGTATTACCACTCTCACTGATAGTCAAATGATTGCCAGTGAAGCTTGTGCTACTTTAGCTGACAGCAATGGTAATTTGTTATTTTATACTGACGGAGTAAAAGTATGGAACAAGAATCACCAAATCATGTCTAATGGTAACGATTTAGCGGGACACTGGTCAACTACGCAAACTGCAATAGTTCCTAAGCCTGGTTCTCCCAATTTATTTTATATTTTTACTTTGGATTATGAAGTACATCCTAATGGTTTTCGGTATTCGGTAGTTGACATGAACCTCAACGGAAGTCTAGGTGATGTGACAAACGAGAAAAACATTTTAATTTATGCTCCTTCAAATGAAAAAATAGCAATTGTAAAGCATGCTAACAATGTTGATTATTGGGTAGTAACACATGGTTTTGGAAATAACACATTTTACAGTCATTTATTAAGTTCATCAGGCTTAAGCAACAGCCCAACACTTTCTAATACAGGAACTGTAGTCTCTGGTTCTACAGACAATGTATGGGGATACATGAAAATTTCACCTGACGGCAGTAAGTTAGCCGTATGTAGTTTACTAAATACGGAACTGTTTGATTTTGACAGTTCCTCAGGACAAGTAACAAATCCAAAAATTCTTTATTTTGGCACTGATAATGAAATGTCTTATGGTACGGAATTTTCTCCTGACAACAATATATTATATATTTCAATTGCCGGCTTGTTTAAAATCATCCAATATGACCTTAATGCACCTAATATTGCTTCAAGTGCATTTGATATAACCACACCTAACATCCAACCATGTGCACTACAGCTAGGCCCTGATAATAAAATCTATATTGCTCAATTCTTTAAAAGAAAACTGGGTGTAATCAATAACCCCAACACATTAGGAATAGGCTGCACTGTACAAACGAATATGCTTGACCTTAATGATAAACGTTGCGAAATGGGGTTACCTTTTTTTACTTCCTCATTGTTCTACACTCCGGTTATTCAATGGGATACCAGTTGCGAGAATGACAATACAACATTCACCATTAGCGGCATTCAAAATATTACAGCAGTTACTTGGGATTTTGGTGATGGCTCACCTGTACAAAATGCTATTAATGGAAATCACACCTACCTTACACCTAATACTTATACCGTTACGGCTACTGTTTCAACTCCTACGGGAATAAGAACCAATACCCGTGAAATTACAATTTTCCCTAAACCTGTAATCACCTACTCAGTGTTTCTAAAACAATGCGACGACAATATTGACGGATTTAGTGTATTTAATTTGACCGAGGCCAACAGCAAAATATCAGCCAATTACCAAAACGAAACCTTTACGTATTACAAATTGGCTACTGATGCACAAAGCGGGAACAATCCCATTCCTAATCCAACGACATACACCAATCAAACCGTAAGTAATGATGTGGTGTATGTGAAAATAGTCAATACCAACGGTTGTTTTAGAATTGCCCAATTAAATCTTAATGTTTCCACGACGCAAATCCCCGCTACCTTTACCCGTAGCTTTACCGTTTGCGATGATAGCCTTTCAGGAAGCAATACCGATAGGGTGGCTAGTTTTAACTTTAGCAGTGTGACAGCCCAAATCCAAAACATTTTTCCTGTAGGCCAGCAATTAAACATCACCTATTACCGTAATCTTGCTGATGCTCTGGCAGAGCAAAATGCTATTGCAGATACAGCCAATTATAGTAACATAGGCTACCCTAATACACAAAATATCTACATACGCGTGGATAGTAAAATCAACAACGATTGTTTGGGTTTAGGACAACATATAACGCTAAATGTAGAACGCATTCCTATTGTTCAACCTAAAGTGTACCAACATTGTGATGACGATCAGGATGGGAACTACGCTTTTAATACAGGAACGGTTCAAAGCGAACTTTTGAATGGGGTAACCAATGTCTCGGTAAGCTATTTTGACCAAAACAATAACCCGTTACCTAGTCCGCTACCCAATCCGTTTGTAACACCCTCACAAACCCTACGTGTCGTGGTGCGAAACAATACTGCTACGGGTTGCCAGTATGAAACTACGATTAAATTCATTGTGGATGATTTACCTGAGGCGTTTCCTATAAGCACTTCTCTTACTACGATTTGTGATGACGAAGCCAATCCCGTAAACCAAGACGGAAAATATGCTTTTGATACCTCTACTTTTCACAATACAATATTAGGCAATCAAACAGGTTTGACGATCAACTATTACGATCAAAACAACAATCCGTTGCCTAGCCCGTTACCTAATCCGTTTATGACAGGAACACAAAATATCCGAGTGGAAGTGATTAATCCAACCAACACTAATTGTATGGCTAGCATTTCGATTCCATTTGTAGTGCATCCTGTCCCAAAAATAAATCTTTCAGGCAACGAAATTGTGTGTAATGCACAAACTATCACCAAAACTTTAGATGCTGGTCTATTAGACAATTCTCCTACAACTGATTATACCTATGTTTGGAAAAAAGACGGAACACTTTTAACCAATGAAACCAATTATTCCTTGAATATTACACTGGAAGGTTTATATACCGTTGAAGTAACCAATGCATACGGTTGTTCAAGAACCAGAACAATGAATGTTTCCGCATCTGATCTGGCCACTATCACTGATGTTCAGGTTTCTGATTTGTCTAACAATAACAGTATAGTTGTAACGGTTATCGGTAATGGGGATTATGTGTATAGCCTAGATAATACCGACTTCCAACAGTCCAATGTTTTCAGCAATATTCCTGCGGGGGTATATACTGTTTATGTAAAAGACTTGAACGGTTGCGGGGTTAGCTCAAAAGAGGTGAGCGTACTAGGAATTCCTGCCTTTTTTACCCCTAACGGTGATGGCTACCATGATTACTGGAACATTCAGGGAATTAGTATGGCAATAAACACCAATACCAAAATTTTAATTTTTGACAGGTTCGGCAAACTACTCAAAGAGCTTAGTCCGCTAAGCCAGGGATGGGACGGCACGTATTTGGGTAATCCACTACCGGCTAACGATTACTGGTATACCATACAACTAGAGGATGGAAGAAACCTGAAAGGACATTTTAGTTTGAAAAGATAAAATTAAAAAATGAAAGAGGCAGTTTTTCTTAAAACTGCCTCTTTCATTTTTTAATTATACACCCTAACGACACCTCCATTAGTCTCTACCCTATACTGCTTTAAAGGATACTGCTGTCCGCCGTCTCCGGTATAAAGACTATAGGAAAAAGCATCACACGAACAGTTTGCATAGATTCCGTTTATGTTTAGTCTTGAACAGGAAGTAGGATATTGATTTGGGCAACTCGCTTCCCAGGCAACATAACTATTGCCACCTCCTGTTTTCATAACAATAATTCCCTGTACTCCTGCACCCGCATTGGCAATAAGCACCGGATTACCGGGATACTGCAACGCAGTATAAGCAGGCAGGGTTGTATTGATATCTATAGAAAAGCTGACATTTGCTAAATAAGGATTGCTGTTATTGAAACTGTCATTATTGCATCCAAATAAAAAAATGAAAACCAGAAAAGGAAAATATTTCTTCATTCTAAATCGTTTTTATTTTGCAACAAATTTAATTTAATTACATTTGTAAAACGTTGAATCGTCAATTAAATTACAAACTGAATAAAATTAATATCTTTGTAGAGAGGAATCCCGCTTTAAGGGATTTTTTCTATTTATGTAATATAATGAAGCTATGAGTACAGTATCTTACTACACCGCGGAAGGATTAAAAAAACTAAAAGAAGAACTTGAATATTTAAAATCTGTTGAACGTCCAAAAGCTTCTGAAGCTATTGCTGAAGCGAGAGATAAAGGGGACTTATCTGAAAACGCCGAATACGATGCTGCAAAAGAAGCTCAGGGTTTACTTGAGATGAAAATTGCAAAAATGGAAGAATTATATTCCAATGCAAGAATCATAGACGAGTCGCAATTAGACTTATCTAAAGCCTTAGTATTGTCGTATGTAAAAATCAAAAATCAGGCAAACAGTATGGAACTGACCTATCAGTTGGTTGCAGAAAGTGAAGCCGATTTAAAAAAGAATAAGATTTCAGTAACCTCTCCTATCGGAAAAGGGTTATTAGGAAAATCCGTTGGTGAAATCGCCGAAATTCAGGTTCCAAACGGAATTTTAAAATTTGAAGTATTAGAAATAACCAGAGACTAAATTATCATGGCTTCAATATTCACAAAAATCGTAAACGGAGAAATTCCGTGCTACAAAATTGCTGAAGACGACAATTTTTTAGCTTTTTTAGATGTCAACCCAAATGCAAAAGGACACACCCTTTGCATCCCGAAAAAAGAAATCGATAAGATTTTTGATATTGAAGACGACTTATATCTTGGCTTAATGGCTTTTTCAAAAAAAATTGCCGTCGCTTTAGAAAAAGCAGTTCCCTGCAAAAGAGTCGGCATGACTGTTATCGGACTTGAAGTACCGCATGCTCACGTACATTTAATTCCGCTGAACATGATGGACGATGCGCGTTTTACCAGCAAAGTAAAACTAAGCGACGAGGAATTTAAAGCATTGGCGCAAGCGATAAGCAACCAATTATAATTATAAATCTGCAAATTCAATTTGAAATGAGTTCAGAAAAAGAAGCAAAATTAAAAGCATTACAGCTTACATTAGATAAATTAGACAAAGCCTACGGAAAAGGTACTGTAATGAAAATGGGGGACAAAGCCGTTGAAGAAATGGAAGTGATCTCATCAGGCTCATTAGGAGTTGACCTGGCACTTGGTGTAGGCGGATATCCCAGAGGAAGAATCATCGAAATTTTCGGACCTGAATCTTCGGGTAAAACAACATTGACATTACACGCTATTGCGGAAGCTCAGAAAGCCGGAGGTATCGCTGCTTTTGTGGATGCTGAGCATGCATTTGACCGTTTTTACGCTGAAAAGCTAGGTGTGGATATCGACAATTTAATCATTTCCCAACCGGACAACGGGGAGCAGGCTTTGGAAATTGCTGAAAGCTTAATCCGTTCAGGCGCTGTGGATATTGTTGTTATTGACTCGGTTGCGGCATTGACACCTAAGAGTGAAATTGAAGGAGACATGGGTGACTCTAAAATGGGATTGCACGCCCGTTTGATGTCACAGGCGTTACGTAAGCTAACCGCTACTATCAGCAAAACAAATTGTACGGTATTTTTCATCAACCAGCTTCGTGATAAAATCGGGGTAATGTTTGGTAACCCTGAAACGACTACAGGTGGTAACGCCTTGAAATTCTATGCTTCGGTGCGTTTGGACATCCGTCGTTCTTCACAAATTAAAGATGGCGAAAATGTATTGGGTAACCGTACTAAAGTAAAAATCGTTAAAAATAAAGTAGCTCCTCCTTTCAAAACTGCCGAATTTGACATCATGTACGGTGAAGGAGTATCAAAAACCGGTGAGATTCTTGATCTTGCCGTTGAGTTCGAAATCATTAAAAAAGCAGGCTCTTGGTTCAGCTACGGCGATACTAAATTAGGACAAGGACGCGATGCTGTAAAAGGATTGATTAAAGACAATCCTGAATTGGCCGACGAACTTGAAGTAAAAATCAAGCAGATGATAAAAGATAAAGAAGTTTAATTAAGTCCCTTTTGGGACTTTTTTTATAACTTTAGTACTGCAAATCCAAATCAACTGATTATGAAATATGTATTATGCATTGCCGTACTATTTTTTGGCTTCATAAGCTGCACTATTGATGATGGTGTCGATTTTCATTATGAACTCTTACCGGTAGATTCTGTTGAGCTTCCTGATGAATTTAAAAGAGATAGTATTTATGAAATCCCGTTCAAATACTCAAGACCTACAACCTGCTATGCTTTTGACGGGTTTTACTATCGCAGGGAAGCTAATGTAAGAACTATTGCTATAGGCACAATTGTTTTTGAACAAAATAATTGCAGGCCTCCAACAACCAATCCTCTGACTGCTGTTTTATATTTTAAACCAACTGTCGAAAACAGTTATATATTCAAAATATGGAAAGGAAAAGATACTAACGGACAAAATATTTTCGAAGAAACAGAAATCCCCGTTATCCCTTAACGACTACTAGAATATTTCACATAAGCGGCATCATTAGAAAGCTCGTTCAATATAATGTTACGAGCTTTTTCTTTTAAGACTTTTTTATCCTCATGTTTTGAATCATCAGTAGTTACAAATGGATGTATCCTGACTCTCATGATCCCTGGCCTGCCACTAAAAAAAGTATAAGAGAACAATTCTTTGTTATCATAAAAAGTCATGGGTACAATAGTCAGTTTATGGTCAATTGCAATATTGAATGCTCCCGCTTTAAAATCATCTAAAATTATGCTTTCATCGTCGGGCACTTTCCCTTCAGGAAAAATACAAATACTTAAACCTTGATCAATTCTATGCTTAGCACGCTGATAAACACCACTTCTACTCTTCACACTATCTCTATCTACTAAAATGGCACATCTTTTATAAAAGAAACCAAAAACAGGTATTTTAACCAATTCTTTTTTCCCAACAAAAACAAAAGGATTCTTCACTACAGCCAACATCAACATCACATCGGCCATTGAAGTGTGGTTTGCAATAAACATATAACTATGATTAGGTACTATTTTCTGTTCCGTTTTCACTTTATAATGAAAACCCATTCCGTAAAGAATAAATTTAGCCCAAAAGCGAGCCATTTTAAAAAAATAAGGATACCAAGAATCCTTCGATAATGATAATATTAAAAAAGGCGCTAAAATTAATATTGGCACAATCACCAGTATGTAAAACCACAAACGCCAAATACACCAAAAAACTATTTTAAAAATTTTCATAAGGTCAAAAATACGGATTCACTTTAAAAATATCATAAAAGAATTAACTTTGCTAAAATTAGACTAAAATTTACAATGGCAAAAATACTTACCGGAATTCAAAGTACAGGTACCCCGCATTTAGGAAACTTATTGGGTGCTATTTTACCAGCAATAAAAATGGCCGAAAATCCTGCTAATGAATCATTTCTTTTCATTGCTGATTTACATTCGATTACCCAAATCAAAAATGGGGAAACATTACGTGGGAATACGACAAGTACTGCAGCAGTATGGCTTGCCTGTGGCTTAGATCCTTCAAAAGTAATTTTTTATCGTCAAAGCGATGTGCCACAAACAACAGAGTTGTCGTGGTATTTAAGCTGTTTCTTCCCTTTTTCGAGACTAGAACTTGCACATTCATTTAAAGATAAAGCGGATAGATTACAAGATGTCAATGCAGGTTTGTTTACTTATCCAATGTTGATGGCTGCTGACATTTTATTATATGATGCTGAAGTAGTCCCTGTAGGTAAAGATCAATTACAGCATCTTGAATTTACACGTGATGTTGCTGGTCGTTTTAATCATCAAATGGGAGAGACGTTTGTGTTACCTGAAGCTTTAACTAGTGAAGATACTAAATTAGTACCAGGAACGGATGGAGAAAAAATGAGCAAGTCAAGAAACAACCTGATTAATATCTTTTTAGAAGATAAGCCATTACGCAAACAAATTATGGGTATTCAAACAGATAGTACTCCACTTGAAGAACCTAAAAACCCAGATACTTGTAATATATTTAAAATCTATAAGTTATTGGCTTCTGAAGCGCAAATAGCAGATATGACGGAAAAATACAAAAACGTAAACCGTGATTTTGGCTATGGTCATGCTAAACAAGCTTTATTTGAATTAATCATCGAAAAATTTGCAACCGAAAGAGAGCGCTACAACTACTACATGAATAATCTTGAGGAATTAGAAGGATTATTGTTAGAAGGAGCTAAAAAAGCCTCAGCTATTGCAGATGGGGTATTAAAAAGAGTTCGAACTAAATTAGGATATTAATACAAAAAAGGTGCTTTAAAAAGCACCTTTTTTTATTCTTCTTGTAAAGCATTCCAGCCTCTGGCCTTTAATTCAATTTTTGTATTTGCACGAGATACCAAATGAATTCCCTCGCTTTGCTGCGTCATGTGACCAATTACTGTGAAATTTGGATTTCCTTTGATTTTATCGAAATCTTCCATTTTGATAGTAAACAACAATTCATAATCTTCGCCTCCATTTAAAGCAATTGTAGTCGAATCGATATTAAATTCTTCACAAACGTTGATAAACTGAGGATCCAATGGAAGTTTCTCTTCAAACACATTACAACCAACGTTGGATTGCTTGCACAAATGCATAATTTCAGACGAAAGTCCATCAGAAATATCAATCATTGCTGTTGGTTTCACATCCAGAGCTTTTAAAATTTCGGGAATATCTTTACGGGCTTCGGGCTTTAACTGACGCTCGATCAAATACGTATAATCATCCAAATCGGGTTGGTTATTAGGATTCACCTGAAAAACCTGCTTTTCACGCTCCAACACCTGTAGTCCCATATAGGCGGCACCTAAATCACCGGAAACCACTAATAAATCATTCTCTTTAGCTCCGTTTCTATAGACAACATTGTCTCCCTCTACTTCACCTAATGCAGTGATGGAAATTATCAATCCTTTTTGAGAAGAAGTAGTATCACCACCTATTACATCAACATTGTATTGCTTTGCCGCAAGTGTAATCCCTGCATACAATTCTTCTAAAGCCTCTAAAGGAAAACGGTTTGACACCGCAATTGAAACTGTAATTTGAGTAGCCTTGGCATTCATTGCATAAATATCAGACAGATTTACAACTACTGCTTTATAGCCTAAATGTTTCAATGGCATGTAAGCCAAATCAAAATGTACTCCTTCAACCAATAAATCAGTAGAAACAACTGCTTTTTTAGCTGCAAAATCTAAAATAGCAGCATCGTCACCAATTCCTTTAATGGTTGATTCGTTTTTTATTTCAAAATGCTTTGTCAAGTGTTCTATTAAACCAAATTCACCCAATTGTGCAATGCTGGTTCTTTGCGGAGTTTTATCTTCAATCATGTTCATCAATTTTCTGAACGACAAAGGTACAAAGTTTTTTCAGGCGTAAAATTTTTTAAAATTCTAAATTCCTACTGACAAACTGTTGTCACTTGCCCCTCTTAATTTTGTTTCAGTAATCAATAAAACACAAATATCATGAACACAGAAACAGTTTTACAAGTAATCAGCTCAGAAGATTTATTAAAACACTGGCAAGGACACAGAGCATTGACAAGACGCGTAATCGAGATGTTTCCGGAAAAAGATTTCTTCGAATTTTCAATTGCCGGGATGCGTACGTTTGCAAAGTTGACCGATGAGCTTTTGGCGATTGCGGCTCCGGCATTACGAGGTATCGTGAACAGGGAAGTACAGCCTTTTACAGAAGGTTCAACACAGGGTTTTACGACTAAAGCGCAGTATTTAGAACAATGGGACAAAGACACTAAAGAAATCGATGCGTTATGGCAGCAATTATCGGTGGAGGATTTCAGTGAGAATTTCAATCTTTTCGGACAGTATGAATTTCCCATCATCCAAAATATTTTTTATTTCATTGATAACGAGATTCATCACCGAGGACAAGGGTATGTGTATTTAAGAGCATTGAATATAACACCGCCTTTTTTTTGGGAGAGAGAAGTATAATGTAATTTATAACGAGGCTGTTCAAAAAGTAAAAAATCAACGCACCGTTTGTCACTCCGACGCAAGGAGGAGTCTCATAATCAATATTATGGGATTTGCTTCGCCTATTCAGGCAGAGCCCTCGAGTCTCCCTTTGGTCGAAATGACAAGATTGCGGACTTTTAGGACAGCCTCTTACTTTTTAAGCAATTTTGCAATACTATCTTCCAATAATTCAAGAACTCTCGTTTTTAATTCTTTGGGTTCTATAATTTCAGAATAATCCGCAAACATCAGAAACCACCGCGGAAAACTTTCCCTGATATCATAACACATAAAAGTCATTTCCTTTTGGTTTCCAACTTTCTTTTCAGAAACAAAACCATATTGTTTACGTTCCCAGGTTAAATAACGGGCAATTTTAGTATCCACTAAAATCCGCACTTTAGTCAGCGTTGATAAAGGAGTTTCTTTATGAAGCAATTCTTCAAGTGATTTATGCTCCATTATAAAATCAATGTCGGTTTTTTGGATTTGTTGAATACGGTCCGTTCTAAACTGGCGGTAATCATTTCTTAAATGACAATAACCCAAAACATACCAAAAATTATTTTCATGAAAAACACCTACGGGTTCTATCCTTCTTTCGTTGATTTCTTCGGTGTCGAAGGTTTGATAGGAAAGCAAAATCTGCTTCCGTTCTGCGATGCTTTCAAAAAATAAAGCCAATGCATTCGGGGCATTTTCGTTAAACAGTTTTTGATTGGACTGCATGATGACTTTTGATTCGATGGCATCCACCCAGTCTTTGTCGCTGTTTTTTAATACGGCTTTAAGCTTGTACATCGCCGACTTATAATTTTTATCCAAAGCGGTATCTGTAAACTTCTGCATCAGTTTTTCGGCCGCAATAAAACTACTGGCTTCTTCTCTGGTAAACATGATGGGCGGAAGTCGGTAACCATCCATTAACGAATAACCAATGCCGGCTTCACTATAAATGGGTACACCCGAAGCTTCCAGCGTGCGCACATCTCTGTAGATGGTTCTAAGACTCACATTAAAACGATCTGCCAAATCCTGAGCACGTACAATCTTTTTAGACTGCAATTGGATTAAAATAGCGATTATTCGGTCAAATTTGTTAAGAGAATCATCCATGATCAGGAATACAACTTTTCTCTCAAAGATACTTGTTTTGGTTTAAATAACTAGATAACAAAATACCCAACAACTTTCACTATTGGGTATTTCTCAATTCAACTTTTAAAATTATCAACCATGTTTATAAGCAATTCATCGATTTTAAAAAGTCAATCCATGTTGTATACCCTAAATCATTAAGATGTAATCCATCTTTATCAGAATATTTAACTGTTAACTGACCTTTTTTATTTTCAAATACCGAATGAATATCTATGTAAGTTATGTGATGTTTCCTTGCCTGTTCTTTAAGTCTTTCATTAAATTGATCAACAATATCATTTTTACCGTAAGCATCCGGATAAAAGTTTTTCACCACGTCGTTGGTAGGCAAAACACTCTCTAAATAAATTTCGGTAGTAGGAGAATAATCCTGCATTTTCCCTATAATCCGATGAATATTTTCGATAACAACATCAATAGGTATATTTTGAGAAATATCATTTATCCCAATCAAAACAAATAGTTTTTTAGGTTCCCTTTTAATAACATCTTCTAACCGTTCCAGAACCCCAAAAGTATTATCACCGGCAATTCCTCTGTTTACAGCAGTGCTGTCATTAGTTAATTGTGGCCAATTACCAAATTCAGTGATACTGTCACCAAGAAATATAGTTCTGCCTTTGACAACAGGTTCAGAATTAAAAAGTTTGACACGCTGTTCATAATATTCTTTCGCGTATCGAATAGTATCATAAGCTATATGTTGGCCAAAACCACTTTTTGAGCTCAAAATAAGCAGAAACAAGAGGACAATTTTTTTCATGATAAACAGATTTTATTTACTTCGAAAATAATATACCTCTCAAGAAAAAAGAAAAAAACCCAACAACTTACGTTGTTGGGTCTACATATAACATTTTTATCTATTTATGATTTAATCATTCAGTTTCAAAACCGCCATAAATGCTGATTGCGGAATTTCAACATTACCTACCTGACGCATACGCTTTTTACCAGCTTTTTGTTTTTCCAACAATTTACGTTTACGGGAAATATCTCCACCGTAACATTTTGCCGTTACGTCTTTACGCAATGCTTTAATAGTTTCACGCGCAATAACTTTAGCCCCTACAGCAGCCTGAATAGGTATATCAAACTGTTGACGTGGGATTAATTCGCGTAATTTCTCACACATTTTTTTACCAATATGGTACGCATTATCTTCGTGAATCAACGCTGAAAGCGCATCTACATTTTGTGCATTCAATAACACATCAAGACGTACTAGTTTAGATGTACGCATCCCAATAGGGTGATAATCAAACGACGCATAGCCCTTTGAAACAGTTTTTAATCTATCGTAGAAGTCAAAAACAATTTCTGCCAATGGCATGTCAAAGTTTAACTCAACACGCTCAGTTGTCAGATACGTTTGATTTGTAATTTGCCCGCGTTTTTCAATACACAGACTCATTACATTTCCAACAAAATCCGCTTTAGTGATGATTGTTGCCTTGATAAACGGCTCCTCTACTCTATCTAATTTTGAAGGTTCTGGCAAGTCAGAAGGGTTGTTGACTACAAAAGGAACTTCAGGTTCTTTTTTTGTATAAGCTAAATAAGATACGTTGGGAACAGTAGTAATTACTGTCATGTTGAACTCACGTTCTAAACGTTCCTGAATGATTTCCATGTGTAACATCCCTAAGAATCCACAACGGAAACCAAATCCTAAAGCTGCAGAACTTTCCGGCGCAAACACTAATGAAGCATCGTTCAGCTGCAATTTTTCCATCGAAGTACGAAGTTCTTCGTAATCTTCAGTATCAACAGGATAGATACCAGCAAATACCATTGGTTTTACATCCTCAAAACCATGAATCATATTTGTAGTAGGTGTTTTAGCATCTGTGATGGTATCACCCACTTTTACTTCTTTAGCTTCTTTGATACCCGAAATCAAATAACCTACGTCACCTGTTGATACTTTATCTTTAGGAACCTGATTTAGTTTCAATGTACCAATTTCATCCGCAAAATATTCATTGCCTGTAGCCATGAATTTGATTTTCTGGCCTTTTTTGATTTCCCCGTTTTTCACTCGGAAGATAACTTCAATTCCTCTGAAAGGATTGTATACCGAGTCAAAAATCAAGGCTTGTAATGGTTCTTCCGGATTACCTTTTGGTGCCGGGATTTTTTCAATAATAGCGGCCAAAATATTTTCAACACCAAAACCTGTTTTTCCTGACGCATGGATGATGTCTTCTAGTTTACATCCTAAAAGGTCAATAATATCATCACTAACTTCTTCCGGATTGGCACTAGGCAAATCTACTTTGTTTAATACAGGAATAATTTCCAAGTCATTTTCCAATGCAAGGTATAAGTTCGAAATTGTTTGCGCCTGAATACTCTGCGCTGCATCCACTATAAGCAACGCTCCTTCACATGCTGCAATGGAACGGGATACCTCATATGAAAAATCTACGTGTCCCGGAGTGTCGATAAGGTTTAGAATATAGTCTTCTCCTTTGTAGTTGTATTCCATCTGGATAGCATGACTCTTGATGGTAATCCCACGTTCACGCTCCAGATCCATATTGTCCAGCAATTGTGCTTTTTCCTCACGGGCTGTTACAGTTTGGGTTGCACCCAATAAACGATCCGCCAAAGTACTCTTACCGTGGTCAATGTGTGCAATAATGCAAAAATTTCTTATCTTCTTCATCCTATACTCAATATGCAAAGCCGTTCAAAGCCTTATTCGAAGGTAAAATTCAGATTCTTAATTAAAAAATCCAAATACCTTAACTATTAAATTTTGCTACAAAAGTATAAAATTATGTGAAGCAATTAATGAACAAATTACAATAAGCTATACTAATTGAATATTTTAGAGAAAATAGTTGCTTTTTTATACTTTTTACCCTTAGCAAAACGGTATTTTCTAAATTCAAGCAAGTTGCTTTGAAGTCTCTTTTTTAATTTTTCTACGTTAATTTCTTTTTTCATAACTTATTTATTTTGAGGAAATAAAAATAAATTTTAACTGCAATTAAAGATATAAAAAAATCAATAACAACAACAATTTTTTGTAAAAAAAAACCTACATTAGCTAAAAACTAATAATATAATTTCTATGAAAAAACTTGACCTTGATGCTCTTATTAATGAAACAGGAGTAGATTCTGCCCTTATTTTCAATGGAGATGGTAATTTAATAAAATCACTTTATTTAAATTTTGATGGAAATATAGCAGCTATGGGAGGAATTTTACTTACCATGTGCAAAGAATTAATTGAGGATTTAAAGCTTGGCAATTCTCAAGAATTAATTCTTCAGGCCGAAAAAGGACTTTTTTTTGTTAGAAAATTAGAGAAGGATGAATATTTGGCACTTATAACCAAAAACCCAAGCAAGTTAGGACTTATTCATTTAAAACTGCAGGCAATTTCATAACCATAACAAACTATATTAACTCTAAAACTTTAAATTATGTCAGAATTTTTAACAACGTTTACATCAGATCTGAAAGATAATCTTGCAGGCTTCATAGGAGTTTCAGTAACAGAAGTTAAAACAGGAATGTCGTTTGCATCCCTTTCAGTAGATCCAAAATTTGATCCCGAACTAGCATCTGCTTACAATCTTGAAGTTGTAAAAGCAAAATTAAATGCCATTAAAGCACTGGGATTGTCCTCAAAACTTGATGACATTTTAATCACGCTTTCAAACCAATTGCATATTATTGATTTATCAGAAAATGGTGACTATTTCGTTTATCTTGCTGTAGATTCCTCGAAAGTAAATTTAGGCATGGCCAGAGCTACTCTAAAAAAATATAGCAAAGATATCGCTGCTAAAATGTAGAATATTAATATCTTTGCACGAAACTAAAGCTGTAAATTATTACAGCTTTTTTTGTTTTTACACATAATGAAGTGGATAAATTGTAGAAGAAATGGTTAAAATAGGCAACATAGAATTACCGGATTTCCCGCTGTTATTAGCTCCCATGGAAGATGTAAGCGACCCTCCTTTCCGTCGTTTATGCAAACTGCATGGTGCCGATTTAATGTACTCGGAATTTATTTCCAGCGAAGGATTAATCCGTGATGCCATCAAAAGCCGTCAAAAGCTTGATATTTTTGATTATGAGCGCCCGGTAGGCATTCAGATATTTGGCGGTGACGAGGAAGCTATGGCTATGAGTGCCAGAATTGTGGAAACGGTTCAACCTGATTTAGTGGATATCAATTTTGGGTGTCCGGTAAAAAAGGTTGTCTGCAAAGGTGCCGGCGCCGGTGTTTTGAAAGATATTGATTTAATGGTCCGTCTTACAAAAGCTGTGGTAAAAAGCACTAATTTACCTGTAACCGTTAAAACACGTTTAGGCTGGGATGAATCTTCGATAAATATAGATGAAGTTGCCGAAAGATTACAGGATGTGGGCATCCAGGCTCTGACAGTTCATGGACGTACCCGTGCGCAGATGTACAAAGGACATTCGGACTGGTCACATATTGCCCGTGTAAAAAACAATCCCAGAATTAAAATACCAATCTTTGGAAACGGCGATATTGACTCACCTGAAAAAGCATTGGAATACAAAAACACTTATGGATTAGATGGAATAATGATAGGTAGAGCTGCCATAGGTTACCCTTGGATTTTTGATGAAATCAAGCATTTTTTCAAAACCGGGGAGCATTTAGCATCACCAACTATCGCTGACCGGGTGGAAGCTGCCCGCAACCATTTAATCTGGTCAATGGAATGGAAAGGCGAACGTGTAGGAATTGTAGAAATGCGCCGTCATTATACCAATTATTTCAAAGGAATTCCTCATTTTAAAGAACACCGGAACAAATTGGTCACTTTAGACGAACATAATGCATTACTTCAGGTTTTTGATGAAATTATAGAAGATTATGCAGGTCAATTGATATAAAAAATCCCTCTTTTGAGGGATTTACTGTTTTTAGAAAATTATCTTTTTATTTATTGAACTTCCGTTTTCCAATTCAATCCTGACAATTAATGCCTGATTGTTTTTAGCCAAATCTAAAACATCTGATTCCAAAACATTAACATTTGATTTCTTTTTCAGCAACTGACCCAGAACATTATATACTTCATAGGATTTGATAATTTCATTATCCGACTTGATTCCAACAAGATTATTTTTTACATAAACTGTAACCGCATTTTCATTTAAGGTATTTTCTTGATTAGACAGCCTTTGGTTTGTGAACCGCAATACAAATCTGCCGGTATAATTTCCTTTCGCAATATTGAACTGGTAAGGAGCCGTTGTTAAATCATGTATATCCCCTGTTGCTTTGTCCTCAACATAAATCTTTCTGTTTGCATCTTTAAAAAGACCGTCTGTTGAATTGATTGCTATTTTATATTTACCATCAGCCGGAACGATTACACCAAGAGGCACCACATCATTCTCATCAAAAGGCAATTGTCTTCCTTGTATTTTGAAAAATTTATTATCAATCGAAGAATAGAACTGAAAACCGGACATCAAACTGGTTTTGGCTTCATACAAAAAATCATCAGAATTTGTTGCGCCTTCTATATAACCAACCATCTGACTTGTTGCCATATTATTGGGATTTACCAGATCCAGCCAGATTCTATGTTTTTCCAGTTGAGTGGCAGTTTTAGCATTTGATGTTCTAAAAAACTGACTATTGTTGTGAGTTCTGCTTCTTTGAGAATTATTAAAAACTGCATTGGCAGAAGCTGAAACAGCAACATCATCTTTCATTTTTACAAAAAACGCCTGTCCTGATGCAATTTTTCCATCGAAAGCACCTCCAGGCACTGAACCTGATGCTGTATATGTAACATAATCATTTGCTGAATAATTGTAAGCAAAACTTTGATAATACGGACTTGAAACCGAAGAGCTTATCGCAGTTAAATGCCTCCACAATGATACTTCTGCATTTTCTAAAACAGCACTATTATCAGCTGCAAATTCCAAAGCATCAATAGCTGAAGGATAAGGATTCCCTACTAAATTCATATTATCATCCGCATTGGTAATAATTCCGTTGGTTCCGGCATAAGGAACATCGGTATATGGTCCCTTTTTGATTTGTGACGTTATTACACCTGTATTGAACTGATTTCCTGAAAAGTTCACAGTTTGAGTAGGATTTCCATCAGGCACTCTGAAAATATATCCTTTACCGTTTGTCATAGTGGCCCCTAAAGGTCTAAACCAATTTCCGTATCCATAACCATCCGGATTTTTGTAATCAGCAATCCATTCATAATATCTGCTGTTGGGAATAGTTGTAAACGGACTGTTGTTTTGCGGCGACGACCAATAGACATAATCAAATGATTTTAAATTCACAGCAGTTCTGGTCAATGAATTTGTTCCGGAACCTGAATATGTTCCGGAATCATCAACCTGTATTAATGAAGCATCGTCCTGAACAGAAACATTCCCGTTATTTACTACATTCAATCCCACCTGAACATAATCATTTGATGCTATTGTCAGGCTTTTTGAAGTATTTATAGTCAAATCACCATTTGCAATCAAGTCATTAGACACATTTGTTGTAAAATCATTATTTAAAACAACATTGTAAAAGGTTTCTGTACCCTCAGGTGTTACATTATTTATTATTTGAGGCACAGAACCTGTAAAATAAACTGTTCCGTTTCCTTCTGAAAAGGCAGTATTCCCTAAGTTATTTGTCCAGTTTCCATAAAGATACAACTGACCGTCTGAAGCGGTTGTACTATCATCCATATCCAATGCTCCAGTTCCATCAATCAATAAATCTCCATAAACTTCTAATTTATTATTGCCATTTGCTTCCAACTGCACTTTCCTTGATGAAATAGTTAAATTTTTTGTTTTCGCTGTACTGTTATACAATGATGCATTAACTGAAGTTACATCAACTACAGCATCTCTAACCGCATAGGCAGAATTTAAATTGACATCAATTGTATTGTCAGGCACTTTCAGTGTCTGCCAGTTTGAACAATCAAACCAATCTGTATTTTTGGCACCTGTCCAGACACCGTTTACATAAGTTCCTACAGTTGTAACGGAATAAACCTGTCCAACATGCATCCTTAAATAACCAGCACAGTCTGCCCTGCTTGTCCAATATGTAGAATTATTCAATCTGGCAATCCAATCAAGCTTGTCTGCCGGAGTTACTGGACCGGTATACTCTAAAAAATCTGTTGCTGAACCCGGTGCCAGACTAAAACATCTCAATTCTATTGGCAATCCTGATTTTTGTGTACTATTCCCCAGTGACTCCCATGCTGAAGCGGTATTAAATGCATACAAATAATTTCCGGGTGTATATGTTGCATCATTTGCTCCTCCGGGGTTATTCCAGTTTCCTCCCTGCATAAAGAAAACCTGATCTCCTCCTGAATTCATTACAATATTACCTGTAAACCCAGAAGGTTTGCTATACGCCCAATTTGAATCCGGAGAAACAAATTCCACATTTGGAGCAGCAGATTTTAGTCTTATTGTTATTACTGTTCCCGCGACAATAGTTCCACCAGTTCTTGTTAAAGTATAAACACCTTCTCCATCTCCCCATGTGCCTAAACCAGATCTTTCATAGCCATTATCAGTTATATAAAAAGAATCTCCGTTTTGAATATCTTTAAACGTTATAAAGCTTATTTCATCATCACCTGCGGTATAAGCTCCTGAATAACATGATATATTTGAATTTAACCCAATTACTGCAAAATCACCTTTTGAAAAAACAGTAGAAGGATTGGTCACGCTGCCATTACAACTAACGTTTTGATCAGTTGCACCAGTAGAAGTACAAACAATATTTTGAGAATTATAATTCCCTAATACAAGTCCGGCCTTCAGCCTGACATATATAGGAGTTGATGCTACAGTTCCTGAAGAAGGCACAAGACTCACCGAACTCCCAAAACCTGTTCCGGAAGCTGTTGAAATTTCATAATCTCCGGGCGCAGTCAAAACAAGATTATCAGTCAAATTTGAACCGCTTACATCAAAACTCTGCTCTGTGGAAGGACCTGAACCCACTGCATACGTGAAGCCTGTAAGAGAAGTTGTGGATACATTTATATTTGAAGAAGGTATAAAATTATTTATATTTATATCGTCCAAATAAACTGTTGCGCCAGTCCTGTAAAATTGCACAAGTATATTAGAATTCGAACTGTTAATTGTTGCTGTTTTTTGAACAGGTGTACCTGTAGTTAAAGAAAATGGCGAACCAGTGGCAGGAGTCCAAGTAGCTCCCCCATCAATTGAATAGTTAACCTGTACTGATCCAGAAGTTGTACTAGATGAAGCATAAAACGTTACTGTTCCTACACTATTTAAACTTGGAGTTGTAATTTGTGCTCCTGTCTGGCTTCTTAATTGACAAGAATATGTGCCAGACTGAACCCCAATAGTTCCCCTAATCACTCCATTAGACTGTCCTGACCATACACCTGAATTTAATGTATAGGATGTAGTTGTTGTATAAGCTGTAGGTAAACCTATTTCAAAACTTTCAGTTAATTGCCCCCAACCAACAATAGAAAACAATAAAGAAAAAATAAGTAGTTTAATTCTCATAAGTAAACAAATTTGAGTTGTTGCTTTACTGAAAATCAAACATTTAAAAATCGAATAAAGCGACCAAAAATAAAAAAATTATAAACAAAAGCAATTTTTTAATCTTAATTTTATCGTTAAATTTTACATCTAATCGGTATTTATTGACTTTAAATGTTAAATTTTTACATGTTTTTCTTACAATAATCATTTGGAGACTATTTTATACCTTTGAATACTTATAATTACCATGCTGAAATCAGATATTAAAAATAAAATCGAGCACTATTGTGCTTATCAGGAACGGTGTCATGAGGAAGTAATTTCCAAACTTAAGTCATTAAAATTACCTTATGATGAAATTGATGAATACATGGCGTATTTAATTGAAAACAATTACCTCAATGAGGAACGTTTTGCCTGTTCCTTTGTACGGGGCAAGCACAACATAAAAAAATGGGGAAAAATCCGTTTGGTCAACGAACTCAAGTTTAGAAAAATTTCGAGATACAATATCGATACTGCCTTAAAAGAAATTTCTTCCGAAGCCTATTTGAACACTTTTAATTCTCTGGCAGAAAAAGAATGGGAATCAATCAAAGAAACGAACATTCAAAAAAAGAAACGGAAATTTTGTGATTTCTTACTCCGAAAAGGCTACGAGAGTAATTTGATTTTTGAGAAACTGGAAGAATTAGAAGCAGTAGACAGTAGACAGTAGACAGTAGACAAAATTATCTATCCGGTAACAGCACAATTGAAATCCTGCGGTAATTTACGAACCTTTCTAAAAGACTCTTTAATCTTTACTTACTCAACAATATACTCACTGCATTTCCTCCGAAACCTACGGCGTTAACCAATACTTTTTTAATTGATCTTTCAGGAGTTTGATTAGGCACAAATGGCACAGGAATAAATGTATCGTGCTTCATCATCATTATTGCCAATTCAAGACTCAGCATTCCGGATGTCCCAAAAGTATGTCCTAATTTCCATTTATTGGTTGTCAGCATCGGTAATTGGTTTTGCATTGAGTCTGTCGAAATGTTAAATACTTTTTGTATGGCTTTGTATTCTGACAAATCACCTTTAATAGTTCCGGGGGCATGCATTACAACAGCATCAACTTCTTCAATAGGAGTATGCTGCAAAGCCATTTTCATGGATTCCTGAAAACATTTGGCTTCTTCAGAAATTGAGATATTGTGCTCCAGATTGTCGGTTGCATAACCAACCCCTTCGATATAAGCCAAAACATTATCATGCTTTCCAATTTCCAAACACGCTGCCGATGCTGCTTCACCTAAAATCATGGTGTTTTTCTTCTTTTCCAAATCCAAAGCACGGCAGGGAAATTCATCCTGCTCTTTGCTGTAAATTTTAAGAGCATCCATTTGAGCTAAAGTAAAATCTGTTAAAGGAGCTTCACTCGCTCCAACCAGAAATTTAGCTGCCATTCCCGACTGCAGCCAGGCCACTGCGTTTAAAACCGCATGCAACGCCGTGGAGCAGGTTATGGAATGTGAAATAGCCAAACCTTTACTTTTTAAATCGTGTGCCACCCATGAGGAAATATTGCCTAACGTAGTGGTTGGTGATGTTAAAGTCGCTGTTTTACCTGTCTGTATGAACTGCTTGTGATGGTTCTCAAATAATTGTGTGGCACCCCGTGACGAGCCTATGTTAATTCCAAAGTTTTCTCCGGTTTTCCAGCCTGCATTATTAACTGCTTCTCTGGATGCTAAAACAGCCATTAAGACAGTTTCATCAAGTGCTTTGTATTTTAAATCGGAATGACGCAATTCATTTAATTCCTTTCTGATACTCTCTGAGACCGGAGCTACAGGCTGCATCCTGCCATTAAATTCTTTTTGTGTGATAAAAGCTTTACCCAGTAAATAGTTTTTCCATATTTCAGCAGGATCGCTTCCTAATGCTGATATAGAACTTAAAGAGGTAATGGCAATTTTTTGTTTCAAATGCAAAGTTTATTTAACCGCAAAGGTCGCAAAGTTTTTGCAAAGTACGCTATGTTTTATACTATTTCTAGAGCTTCTTCTATGGTTTGATAGACTTTTTGCAATTGAGCATTAGAAATAATATACGGAGGCAAAATATAGATAATGTTACCAACCGGACGTAAAATGATTCCTTTTTCAATAAAGAAATTATATAGTTTGTTGCGAAGGTTTCCGTAGTAGCTTTCCTGACTATCGGTTTTGACTTCCAAAGCAAAAATTACCCCTGAAACGCGGGTTGTTTTTACTTTAGGATGTGCTTTTATTTTTTCCTGAAACACTAAATGCTGTTGGTGAACCTGTGTTATATTTTGCTGAATTTTATCTGACTCCAGCAATTCAATACTTGCCAGAGCTGCTGCGCAACCTGTGGGATTTGCAGTAAAAGTATGGCCGTGAAACAAAGCTTTATTGACGTCATCACTATAAAATCCGTCAAAAATTTCCTGAGTAAACGTAGTAATTGCCATAGGGATTGTTCCCCCGGTCAAAGCTTTTGAAAGGCACATCATATCCGGCTGTTGTGTCAGATAATCACAGGCAAAGTTTTTTCCGGTTTTACCAAAACCCGTCATTACTTCGTCTGCAATGGCAAAAACATGGTTTTTTTTACAAATTGCTATTAATTTATCCAGTGCTGAAGCATTATACATTACCATTCCTGCGGCACCAAGTACCAATGGCTCAAAAATAAAGGCTGCAAACTGCCCGGACTGAAGCAGACTCTCCAATTTGCTTAAAACTTCTTCTTCATTGTCTTCGGTTGGAACCGGAATCCGTATAACCTCAAGCAACGATCCCTGAAAAGCTTCGGTGAAAAATGAAATACCGCTGGCCGCCATAGCCCCGAAAGTATCGCCATGAAAAGCATCTTCAAAAGCTATTATTTTTGTTCTTTTCTCTTCTTTATTATAAAAAAACTGCAATGCTGCTTTGATGGCAATTTCAACCGCAGTGGATCCGTTATCAGAATAAAAAACTTTTTTTTGGTTAGCAGGTAAAATTGACAATACTTTTTCTGATAATTCTACCGCTTTATTATGTGTAAAACCACCAAAAAGAACATGCTCCAATGTTGTTAACTGTTTATATATAGCGTTTGCAATAACTTCATTGGAATGCCCAAAAGGATTCACCCACCATGAAGCAATAGCATCGATATATTCTTTTCCGTTTTCATCCCACAAAAGTGCGTCTTTCCCTTTAACAATGGCAGGAAATTCAGCTGCCGTTTTATGTTGTGTGTAAGGATGCCAGTTGTATAGTTTGTCTTTTTTGGATAATTTCATTTTTCAAAGAGTATAGAGAATGGAACATAAATCAAAGACTGTGTCTAAATTCTAAACAAAGATAAAGTCTATTTTCTATGTTCTATTCTCTTTCTTCTAAATTTTGAAGATTTTCACGGAATTTATCTGCGTAATACCGAATAACACCAGCATCAAAATACGGTTCATTTTCAATACGCCCAATCATTTTCAGACCCGTTTTCTTTAAAATGATTTCTTCGGTTGAAGGATTTTCATCACCATTAAAAATAATGCCGCCTATTTCAAAATTTCGGTTTTTTAAAGCTTCTACAGTTAATAAAGTATGATTAATACTCCCTAAGTAATGTCTTGAAACCACAATAACTTTATAATCCGGCTGCATCAAATCAATCACGCAATCAGTTTCATTTAACGGAACAAAAACTCCCCCTGCACCTTCAATCACCAAATGACTATTTGTCTGAGGCTCCTGAATTTTATTCAAATCGATTGTGACTGCATCAATTTCTGCAGCCAAGTGGGGACTCGCCGGTGTTTGTAAAGCGTAACTATTGTTATGAATTACTGTCTGTGAATTTGAAAGATATCGTTTAATTTTATGAGAATCTGAATTATTTAAATCCCCAGCCTGAACGGGCTTCCAATAATCGGCTTGCAAAGCTTGAGTTATAACTGCCGAAACAATGGTTTTCCCTACATCAGTCCCAATTCCGGTTACAAATAGTTTCATAATATTACTTTATGCAAAAATAGAAAACCCATCGTAAAGATGGGCTCAATAATTATTCTTTTAATTCGTCTATCACTTTTCTTATTTCCTTGGCGTATTTACCATAAAATTTATGCACCCACCATTCTAAAGCCAATCCCATAAATAAGAATACAAAAACGATGTTAAAAAACAAAGCCAATAAAGCTGCATTTTTTAATTTTCCTGTAAAAAAGTTTACAGAATTACCATTTTCAAATAAAACAACCCCAACGAGGAACAAAACCAAAAACGAAGTAATAGCAAAACCAAAAGTTTTGTAAAGTTCCATGTTTAAACGAATATCAAAATACGTTTCATACAAACTGTCCTTTGTATTCAAATTTGTTTTGGTCAATCTTCTGTAAAAAAGAAATAGCTTAACCAGATAATAAATACTTACTGCGGTGAAAATTGAATAAAACAGGTAAAAAGGCACTACGGCATTAACCGGAAAACTTTTCATTAAAGGTGCTAATCCGATTAATATCATAGATAAAATCTGGTAAATGAATTCATTCCTTAAATTTTTCTTGATCTTATCCAGCGGTGTGTTTGCTGCTTTGATTTTGTCTAAATTCTGAGGGATTTTTACCTCATTATTTTGCTCGTTATTCCAAGCTGATTGTATATCGTTAAAGTCCATAACCTTGTTGTTTTATAATTTCTTTTAATTTTTCTTTTGCTCTGTTTAATTTGACTCTGGCATTCCCTTCCGAAATTCCTAGATTTTCACCAATTTCTTTATGTGAAAAACCTTCCAGTTGATAAAAGATAATTGCCTTGTCGATTTTTTCTAATTTTTGCACAGCTTTATAAAAATGCTCCAGTTGGCTTTCTTTTATATGGGAATCGCTTTCGTCCTCTTTGATATTCTCCGATTCGATTTCATACTTATCCACTTTTCTCTTTTCCTTTTTCAGAAAGACAATTGAAGTGTTGATTGCCACACGGTACATCCAGGTTGAAAACTGACTTTCTCCTTTAAAGGTATCATATGCTTTCCAAAGCTGGCAGATAATCTCCTGAAACAAATCCTCCTGGTCATCCCTATTGTCCATGTACATTTTGGAAACCTTATATAAGATTCCTTTGTGCTGTTCAAGCCGTGTTAAGAATTCTTTTTCTTTACCTTCCAAAACAGCTTAGTTCATTATAGGTTTTACTGTATATCCTGCTTTCTTTAAAAGTTGTATTACCCCAAGTTCACCTCCTAAATGAGCCACACCCACAGCAAAGAATACACTTTCCTTTTTCATCAATTCCGGCATTTGTTTTACCCAATTTGCATTTCTGATATCCAGCAGCCACTTTTTACCGTTAGCATCCATACTCTCGGGATTGACAACTTCCTTATAAATTGCCATTGCATCTTCTTTGATATAATTTTGAACCAATTTTTGAGTCTCTGTTTCACTGATAGTTTTAAGATATTTCAGCATTTGATTATCCGGAAACGATTTTCCCAGATAATTCATCTGATCATTTACAGTTTCTAATCCCATAACAGGTTTATTAGTCTCTTTGGCTTTTGAAACCAATTCCATTTCATAAAATTTCAGATTCTGACATCCGAAAGATTTAATAGACAGCAGACTCATGATTGTCAGCATACTGTAATTATCAACCTGCTTTACACTTATTCCTGCCTGCTTTTGTAAAATTGTTTCCAACTCTGCCAATTGAGCCGGAGATAATTTTTTACTCAACAGTTCTGTTCCCATAGCTGCTTTTTGCATATTCGACATTTCATTTGGATCAGACATATTAATCTCTAAAGCTAATTTGGTTGTTTTAGCAAAAGCTTCTGTTACTTTAGGTTTTAAAATGTAATCTTTTTCACAGATCATGTGAACTGTTCCGTATAAATAAGAAGGTTTTTCAAGACCGTTTCCTGATACTTCCCATAATAATGATTTTTCATTTTCTACGGATTGCATTTGGGCATTTGCCGAAAATCCAAAGATTGACACTGTTGCTGCGATAGCTGATTTAAGTAAATTTTTCATTTTTTTGATTGATTTTATAGATGATTAATTTGATGATTGAAACTTCCTACTTGTTGATTTTATTATTTTTAAAAAACGGAGTTATATTTCTTGAAAAAATAATTAAGCTGATTATAAAAGAGGAATTACAGAACTTTCTCCGGTTATAAAATAATTTACTAAAGAATATCCCAATCCCAAAGAAGATAAAAAAATCATTACCGGATTGGATCCGTTTCCAAGTGTGTTTACTGAAGCCTTTTCTGTTTTCATAATTGCTCTGTTTATTTGATTACAACCCGTAAGTAATCCAAAAGCAAAAACGTTACAAAAAAAGTTGAATTTTTTTACAAAAGCTTGTAAAGACCGGCTATTAGAGCTGAAATTTCTTCGGTAGAATTATAGGAATGCAGGCAAAAACGAAGTCGTTCCTGTCCCTGTGGTACGGTTGGAGAGAGAATTGGCTTGACATTAAAACCATTTTGCTGCAGTTGGCTTGCAATCCGTTTCACATTGTCATTTCCTTGAACTATCGCACATTGGATAGCCGACTTGCTATACACAAACATAGGTTTTAAACCTTGAAGCTGTTTTTGCTGGTTAAACCAAATGATATTTTGTTTTAAATCAGCAACAGCATTGCTGTCCGATTTCAATTGTTGGTAAGCAACCAGAATTGTTGCCACCGCATGTGGTGATAAACCTGTGGTATAAATGAAACTTCGGGCAAAATTAACCAGATATGATTTAAGTTCTTTACTTCCTAAAACGGCCGCTCCGTGACAGCCCAGTCCTTTACCGAAAGTCATGATTCTGGCGAAAACCTTATCCTGCAAATGTAAACTCTGCACCAGACCTTCCCCATTTTCACCAAAAACTCCCAACGCATGAGCTTCATCAACAATTAAATAACTGTTGTGTTTTTCAGATAGAGAAACAAACTCCTCCAGGTTTGGCGAATCACCATCCATTGAATAGACCGACTCGATTACGATAAACACATTTGAATTAAGTGATTTAAATTTCAGAATTTTACTTTCTAAATCCTCTAAATCGTTGTGTTCAAATTTATAGGCCTTTGCATTGGAAAGCTGGATACCGTCACGTATTGAAGCATGGCATAATTCATCATAAAGAATCACATCATTTCGTTGCGGCACTGAGCTTAAAAGACCAACATTGGCATCATAACCCGAATTAAAAATCAACGCTGCTTCCGACTTATGGAATCGAGCAATAAAATCTTCCGCTATATCGTAAAGCTCATAGTTACCGGAAATCAAACGGCTGCCGGTTGCACCATTAGTTTTAAAATCATTTTCAACCAGAAACTCGTGTGTCTTTTCAAAAATAATTGCTGATTTAGAAAATCCTAAATAATCATTTGAAAAAAAATCGGTTAAATTCTCATTAATTGAAAGCTTGCGCAAAGCATTATCTGCTTCGCGCTGATTTAATTTATCTTGAAGTGTTTTGGGAAATACCATTAATTAAAAAAGACACCTATGCGCTTTACATTCTTCAAATTATCTACATCGACAAACATAAAGCCGTTTGTATTCTTGATTTCAAATTTATAATCACTGAAATAAATCTTTTTTATCTGCTGATGCTTAGCCTCAATAGTTTCAAACAGCGTACCTATGGTAAAACCATTAAGTTTCCACTTTTTGTTGGTTATAGTAAGTACTTTTATTTTGTTATTCTGCATTTCCATTTCCAATCCGTCATAAAGAAACTTATAAATAGGTTCTTCTCCTTTTTCAAAAATTTCCTTATCCAAAGTAACTGCTTTACCTAATATTGCCTCTATCTTATCCGGATCAATGGCTTCACATACTTTGATACTTTTATTAGTCTTGGCATTTGACAATACTAAAACCGGTTTAGTTTGTTGTGCTTGCTGTGCATATGAACTTGAAAAGAAGAAGCTCACAAGCAACATTAAAAGAAAAGTAAATTTTGTTTTCATAATAATAGATTTAGGAGTATAAAAATATAAAAAAAGCCAAACATTTCTGTTTGGCTTTCTTATTTATTAATTATTGTCTTAGTCAGCTAAAACAATAATTTTATTATCATTCATTTCAATAGTTCCTGAATTGATAGGCAACCAATAAGTCTGTTCATTAACCTTGCTGAATTTACCTACAAATTCTTTAGCAATTTTAATATTTGAACCTACAATTTTAACGTTACCTTTTCCTAATAACGACACGATAGGCGCGTGGTTATTCAACATTTGGAACTCGCCGTTTACTCCTGGAACTGCTACCGAAGTAACTTCTCCTTTGAATAATGTAGCTTCTGGTGATACTATTTCTACAATCATTTTTTATTTGCTTTAGGCTTTAAGCTTTAGACTTTAAGCAATTAAAATTATGCTTCAGTTAACATTTTTTGACCAGCTTCGATAACATCTTCGATAGTACCTTTTAAGTTGAAAGCTGCTTCTGGTAAGTGGTCTAACTCACCATCAATAATCATGTTAAATCCTTTGATAGTATCTTTAATATCTACTAATACACCTGGGATACCTGTAAACTGCTCAGCTACGTGGAACGGTTGTGATAAGAAACGTTGTACACGACGTGCTCTTGATACAGATAATTTATCTTCTTCAGATAATTCTTCCATACCTAAGATAGCGATGATATCTTGTAATTGTTTGTATTTTTGTAGAATTTCTTTTACTCTTTGAGCACAGTTGTAATGGTCAGCACCTAAAACTTCTGGAGATAAAATACGAGAAGTAGAATCTAATGGATCTACTGCTGGATAAATACCTAACTCAGCAATTTTACGGGATAATACCGTTGTAGCATCTAAGTGAGCGAAAGTTGTAGCCGGAGCCGGGTCAGTTAAGTCATCCGCAGGTACATATACCGCCTGTACAGATGTAATTGAACCTTTTTTAGTTGAAGTAATACGCTCCTGCATCGCACCCATCTCAGTTGCTAATGTAGGTTGGTAACCTACCGCTGACGGCATACGTCCTAATAACGCAGACACCTCAGAACCCGCCTGTGTAAAACGGAAGATATTGTCTACGAAGAAAAGTACGTCTTTACCTTGATCAGTACCGGCACCATCACGGAAATACTCTGCAATTGATAAACCAGACAAAGCAACACGTGCACGTGCTCCTGGCGGCTCATTCATCTGACCGAAAACGAAAGTAGCTTTAGAATCTCTCATACCTACTTTGTCAACTTTAGTCAAATCCCATCCTCCATTTTCCATAGAGTGCATGAAATCGTCACCATATTTAATAATACCTGATTCTAACATCTCACGTAATAAGTCGTTTCCTTCACGTGTTCTTTCACCTACTCCAGCGAATACAGAAAGACCACCGTGACCTTTAGCGATATTGTTGATCAACTCCTGAATCAATACAGTTTTACCTACACCAGCACCACCAAACAATCCAATTTTACCTCCTTTTGCATAAGGCTCAATTAAGTCGATTACTTTGATACCGGTAAATAAAACTTCTGATGAAGTTGATAAATCTTCAAATTTAGGAGCCTGTCTGTGGATTGGCAATCCGTTAGCACCTTCTTTTGGTAAATCACCTAAACCATCAATTGCGTCACCTACAACGTTGAATAAACGACCGTAGATATCACCACCGATAGGCATTTGAATAGGAGCACCTGTTCCCACTACTTCAGTACCACGGCTTAAACCATCAGTAGAATCCATAGAGATTGTACGAACTGTATCTTCTCCGATGTGAGACTGTACTTCAAGTACTAATTTAGTACCATCCTGATTAGTGATTTCTAATGAATCGTAAATTTTTGGAAGTTCAACTTCTGCAGTATTGAAAACCACGTCTACAACTGGTCCAATGATTTGCGCAACTTTTCCTATTACCTTAGACATACTTATGTATTTATTAAATAGCTATTTAGTTATAAAAAACGATGTGTTTTTTCAGAGTGCAAAGATAATTTTAATATTGTGAATTACAATATAAAAGTTTGGTTTTTTTAAAATCCCCTTTCAGAGGCAGTTAAAAACAAAAAAACCGCCGGATAATCCGGCGGTTCTCATAAATTTATATTTTAAAGTGCCCTTGGGAACAACACTCTATAAGTACCTATATTGACTTTTTTAAGTGTAGAACCATACTTCGCATTAATTGCATCAATAAATCGATTAGCTATATAAGCATAACCTCTGGGAGTTGGATGAATACCATCCAAAGAAAACATCCCTCCTAACACAAATTCAGTCGTCAATGTGTATCCACTTTCAGAAACTCCACCTTCGGACATGCTTTTCAATATGTTTTTTGCATTAACAAAAGCCAAACCTTTTGCTGTCGCAACTGCTTCAATTTTTACATTATAAGCATCAATTTGATTATTTATTTCAGTAATTTCAGTTGGAATTAAAACATGTCTGTCTTCCAAAGGATAAGTTATCCCATATGCTTTTAGATTATCAGGAACCCCCGGCTGTAATGTATTTGTTGTAAGTTTCCCAATTACTTCAGAAGAAATCAAAGGTATTAAATCTCCTTGAGTTGTTTGTCTTGCCTTACCAAAAGTTTCACCTAAATGAGATGCTAAAGCCATCAAGGTAGCATTACCACTTGCCTGAGCAGCTCCAGTTATTTGAAGGCTAAAATCAGTTAAAGTTTCATCTTTTATTAAAACAGGATTAACAGCACCCGTTGCAGATGACAAAACAGCAAATCTATTAGGCTGTCCATAAGCCGTTAAAACTTGGTCTAAAAACCCAACAATACTATTAATTTGATTAATAGTCGCCACATCACCAGCACTTACAACACGAGTCTTTTTCTTTTCATCACCATCAGTATAATACTTAAATGTATCTACAAAACTAGGTTTCAAATAAGTAAACTGTGGTAAGTTAGTAATATAAGGCAAGTTAGCAATAACTCCCTTTCTTCCGTTTGCAGTCAAACTATTAATCAGTTCATCATAAGAAGCATCAAACCCAATGGCCGATTCTCCTGCTGAAGGAGTCAATTGACCAAAAGCGGTATCACCACCAGCAAGCGCATACCCTAAAGCATCATTTCCTCCAATCCACAAAGAAAAGAAAGTTGGTTGCTGCGTCAAAGCATCTGCCATCACCGTAGAACTGCTTGAAGAAGCAAATCTAGCATAATAAGGGCTGGATATTTTGGACACAATAGCTCCCGGGCTAGGATTTCCCCATCCTGCTTTTACTAAATCTATACATCTCGCACCGGGCACACCTAAATTAGAAAATGTACCTGTAAGCTTTGTCGTTACTTCTGTAGTAGAAGCCCCTGGAACCCTTAAAGGTTCATCAAAATCTGCCCCCTCAGGCTTACCAAAATACAGCCTAACACCTTGTCCAGGAATTGGATTCCCTCCCAACAACAATCCTCCAAAATCATCATTCATATACGGAATTGTCATCACACCACCTCCAGCAGCCTCAAACTGACCAGTTAAAATAGACGGATAAGAAGTTGTCTGAGCAGTTTTAAACAATGCTCCATCACTAAATCCAGCTGCAAAAGAATCTCCTAAAGCTACATACTTTGAAAAATCAGCAGTTCCCGCAGATACTGGTTCTTCATTTATTGTATTATCATCATCGTTACATGCCACTAATGTCAGTGAAGCCAATAGCAACCATTTTATATTTTTAGTCATAATATAATCTTTAAAATTAAGAATTATGGATTTATTGTCCAAGAAGCATAATACTGCTGACCAATTGCTCCTGCACCAGGAACCTGAATATAATCTTTTCCAAACAAGTTAGCACCACCAACTTTCACGACTGATTTCAAGAACGGTATTGCATAGTTAATTTGAGCATCAAAAACGACATTCTCAGGAACCATTGCATCAATGAACGAAGACTGCCATAAGTATTCAGAATTCCATCTTACATTAGTGTTAAATCCAAAATTATTTAATAATTTATCTGCACCAAAAGATCCTTTAGCACGATGTTTAGGGGTGTTAAATCCAGGGATAAAATCAGGATCTGAATCCTGATCAAATTTAAAACCTGAGTAGTTATAACTTCCGCCAATATCGAATTTTCCAACTTTTCTGTTAATTCCAATTCCAGCACCGTAAGAATCTACTTTAGCAGTTGAATTGGTATAAATTTGATAAACTCTTCTGTCTCCATTTGCCAAAGCCATATAAGAAGTTGGAGTACCAACAGTACCATATAAAGGAGTAATAACTCTTTCCTGGCTCAAGAAATCGTTATATATATTGTAATAACCAGACAAGTCTATGGAGAAATTTTTAATAACAGTTCTATATCCCAATTCAAATGCCTTAACCTCTTCAGGTTTAACCAATCCAATTTGAGCAATTTTTAAATCGGCAGGATTTCCTGAAGCTGCAAATGCCTGCACTGAAGCTAATGAATATGAGTTTGTATAAGCATTAACTCCACTTAAAGTAACAGTTGGCGAACCGCCGGTAAAAACTTGCCCAGGTGTACTTACAGGAAGAGTTTCGACATATCTCGTCAAGTTATCCGGCGCTGAACCAATTAAGGCAAATGGCCCTAAATCAAGACCAATATATTGATCTTGTGTCGTTGGATTACGGAAACCTGTTTGGAAAGAAGCACGTAAATTGTGTTGCTTTTCATTTCCTGCAGCGTATGTAAATGAAATTCTAGGTGAAATATTACCATCAAAATTTTGTGATTTATCATAACGAACTGAAGCAGTAAGTTTTGCTCTTTCATCTAAAAATTTCTTTTGTCCTTGAAAATAAACACCATACTCTTTATATTTCAAAGGCTCATCAGGTGTATCTGTAAAAATGGTTCCATTTGAATCCATTGTATATTGTCTGGCAGACCCCCCTATTTGAAATTCAGCAAACTTAATCTGATCTTTGAAATTATAATTTGCATCAACATGATGGATTTTTGAATTATCCTGGAATTTAGCCCCTGTAGTTAGATCAGGATCACTAACCACATTAGCTAAAGCCTGATTAAACTGATAAGTTCCCGGCAAATATCTCCCAGTGTCAGCAATATTTCTTGCTGCAGCATGTGCTTGCTCAGGCGTAGCTCCCCCTAAAGTAGCCTGTATATAAGTACCTGCATATTCTCCAAACCATTGCGAGTCAGATTTCCAAGCCCTATTTACATTCCATGCAGCAAAACGCATATCATAGGAATTTCCAGCATTTTCTGAAGTTCTATATCCTCTGACAAAGAAATTATCTCCTTTGATTTCAATTTTTGTCTGATCCATGAAAAAATCCTTCAGTTTATATCTATTCGCACCTTGATAAACCGTATTACCAAAACCTAATTTATGCTGCCCTATAATTTCAATATTTTTAGCAAATTTCGAATCAGAGTTCACCCATGGTCGGAAATGTAAAGAAGCATCAAATTTAGCACTTTCAATCTTATTATCATTCAAATCACGCTCAGCATAACCTGTTCTTGCCACATTGTAATTAGGTAATAAATTTACAGCTGAAGCAGGAATTAATCCTCTTTGTGCTAAAGCCGCACCCACTCCTTTAATGTTTGTAGAAACTTCATCACCATAAATATTCAATCCGTCATAATTTGGATTATTAGGGAATCCCGTCAAATTATCCGCCAAGTCTCTTTGATCATCAGCAATCCATTCAGTAGCTGACATATAGGTAAAGTTAGCTTTTGCTGCAAAATGATCAGTAAATTTTTTAGCAGCACGAATACCAAAATCCCTGTATGGATTTTCACCAGCCGCTTTCTGAGAAGTCATCCCGTATTTAAAGTAAGCAGAAATTCCTTCTTTATTGAATGGGTTTCTACTGTTCATAAACATAATACCATTAAATGCATTCGCACCATATAAAGCTGAAGAAGCTCCAGGCAGAATTTCAACACTTGCCACATCTACATCAGACACTCCCAACAAGTTACCCAACACAAAGTTTAAAGCAGGCGAAGAGTTATCCATTCCATCAACCAACTGCATAAAGCGTGAGTTTGCCACAGTGGCAAAACCTCTTGTATTTATTGACTTAAAGTTAAAACTGGAAGTATTGAAATGTACGTCTTTTAAATTCTCCAATCCGTCATAAAATGATGGTGCAGTAGTATTTTTTACTTCTTTTAGCCCCATACGCTCAATTGTAACCGGAGATTCAAGAACTCTTTCCGGTGCTCTTGAAGCAGATACAACGATTTCATTTAATGATGTTGACTGTTCAGAAAGCACTACAACAATTTCCTGTTCTTTTGAACTGACAGTAACAACCTGACTTGAATAACCCACCATTGACACTTCAAGTTCAAAGGGAAACTGGCTGGAGGTCTTTAAGGTGAATTTACCGTCAAAACCGGCAGAGGTACCTTGAGTAGTCCCCACGATTTTAACGTTGGCCCCTGGAACAGGCTGACTTTTGTCATCTGTAACGGTTCCTGAAATTGTATTTTGCGCAAAAGTAAATACACAAAAAAACAATGACAAAATAGTAAAATAGATTCTCATTCGTTTTGAATTTTGTTGGTTTTATATAGCCAAAATACAACAAAAAATGAAAAAAATAAAAAAAGCGAGAAAAAATCTCGCTTTTAATAATTTTATGGTTAAATTTCTATTTACTCCACAGTTACAGATTTTGCCAGATTTCTTGGCTGATCCACATTACAGCCTCTCATAACAGCAATGTGATATGACAATAACTGCAATGGAATTGTAGTCAATAAAGGAGATAAAGCATCAGACGTTTCAGGTATTTCAATAACGTGATCCGCTAAGGAACGTACCTGCTCATCACCTTTTGTAACCACCGCGATAATCTTTCCGCTTCTCGATTTGATTTCCTGAACGTTACTTACCACTTTATCATAATGTCCTTGTTTAGGTGCTATAACCACAACAGGCATTTGCTCATCAATTAAAGCTATCGGACCATGCTTCATTTCTGCAGCTGGATAACCTTCGGCATGTATATAAGATATCTCCTTAAGTTTCAAAGCGCCTTCCAAAGCAACCGGGAAGTTATAACCTCTTCCAAGGTAAAGACAATTTGGCGCATCTTTATAAACTGAAGCTATTTCCTTTGTAACATCATTTGTCTTTAAAGCTTCTTCAACTTTTTCAGGAATCGACTCTAATTCAGACAAATATCTATGGAAATCCGAATTAGACAAAGTTCCTTTAGCTTTTGCCAAACGCAGTGCTATCATAGTCAACACAGTAATCTGAGTGGTAAAAGCTTTAGTTGAAGCCACTCCTATTTCGGGTCCAGCATGTGTATAGGCACCTGCATGGGATTCACGCGAAATAGAAGAACCTACCACATTACAAACTCCAAAAACGAAAGCTCCTTTTTCCTTTGCCAATTTAATAGCTGCCAGAGTATCTGCGGTTTCTCCCGATTGTGAAATTGCTATCACAACATCATTTTCATTAATGATAGGATTCCTATACCTAAATTCAGATGCATATTCAACCTCAACAGGAATCCTCGTGAATTCTTCAAATATATATTCAGCCACAAGACCTGCATGCCAAGATGTTCCACAAGCAATTATTAAAATTCTATTAGCATTGACAAATTTTTCAATATTATCTTCAACTCCTGCCATCCTAACAATACCTTCATTAGAATGAAGTCGGCCACGATACGTATCTTTTATTACGTTAGGTTGCTCATAAATCTCTTTCATCATGAAATGATCATAACCACCTTTTTCAATTTGCTCCAGATTCATCTGAAGTTCCTGAATGTAAGGATCAACCAATGAATCGTCTTTAATTTTTCTGATTTTCAAAGGTTTGTTCAAACGCACAACCGCCATTTCCTCATCCTCCAAATAGATAGCATTTGACGTGTATTCGATAAACGGTGAAGCATCAGATGCGATGAAAAATTCATCCTTACCGATTCCAATTGCCAGCGGGCTTCCTAATCTGGCCACTACAATTTCATCAGGCTTTTTTCTGTCAAAAACACAGATAGCATAAGCTCCAACCACTTGGTTTAATGCAACCTGGACAGCTTTGCCTAATTTAGTATTCTCGTTTTTCTGAACTTCTTCAATCAGGTTAACCAAAACCTCAGTATCTGTATCAGATTTGAAAGTATATCCTCTTTTGATCAATTCTTTTTTTAACGGTTCATAATTTTCGATAATACCGTTATGAACAATTACAATATCGCCAGAATTGGAAACATGGGGATGCGAGTTAACATCATTTGGAACACCATGTGTTGCCCAGCGCGTGTGTCCTATTCCTATTGATCCATTTAAAGTAATTTCGCTTTTTGCCCTTTCTTCCAGATCAGAAACTTTACCTTTTGTCTTGGATAGTTTTAAATTTTCGCCATCATACAACACTAAACCGGCACTGTCGTAACCTCTGTACTCCAATCGCTTTAATCCTTTAACAACTATAGGATAAGCCTCTCTATGGCCTATGTATCCAACAATTCCACACATACTAAATTAATTTTTTGTTGCGTAATTGATTATAAACTTGACTCTGTTATCATCAGCTGTATTTCCGTACAAAACAGTCCCTAATGGGTTATACACTGATGATCTTGGGATTTTTTTGATTTGTTTATTTTCCCCTGAAAGATTTTGATAATCAACAGGTGTTTCCAAAAACAACATACCCGCATCATTTATATTTTCACAAACTGCAAGTCCGAGTCTTACATTAGTTTGTGTACCTTTTAAAATCCTGTTTACAAAATCTGTTATCCTAAATTTATAGTATCTCTTAGTCACTTCCCCGGCACTATTCTTTTCCTCTTTTAAAATACCATCAAAAACATATTTATTTCTTTTAGCATCACTTGAATTCTTAGTTTCATCAAAATTGTAATCACTGATTGTTTTTTCATTTTCAAGATCATACAAATACAAGCGTAGTGGATTAGGAGCATTTTTCATCTTTCCTTCCTCGATGTTCACCGTAAAAATTAATGAAGCCTCGGTAACTAATGCGTTTTTACTTTTTAGATATGCTAATTTTGCTGCATCAGTAAACAGATCAACGTAAGCAATCGATCCTTCCCCTCCTTTCAAATATAGATATTCAGGGTTAAAATTCTGATACTCATTAGAAGGAGTATCCTTGAATAGATTTACACAATTACCAGTCATATTCATAACAACAGTTTTTCTAGGTCTGTCATTACCTAAAACAACATCATTTTTGTCTTTAACAATTTTATCTTCTTTATAATAAATAGTGACATTTCCTTTTTTAAAATCCAAAGACATTAGTGATCCTCCAGTAACATTAGCTTTTTCTTTTGCCTGAATATATAATCCTTTAAAATATTTTTTAAAAGCAGTATTTGTTTCCAGCTTATCTTTTGAAGCCTTGATAATGCTATTTAAAAAATAATCTTTGTTAAGATGAAGTCTCATTGCCGGAGCTATTGTAGACTCAACGGTAGTTGTTTTCTCGTAAGTTACAACATAAGGAGTTCCGATTTTTTTCTCTTCATATTTATAAAATTTGATTTCTTTATTTGAAGCGAGGAAATTAGTGTTTTCAAAATTGGAACCGGCATCATTCAACCTATAATCACTAACATTTTCCAAACCGCTCTTTACATTATTAAAAGTATCATCCTGATTAGAATAATATCTCGCACCCGTTTGAAAATTATCACCGGGAACAGGACTAAGACTTAATATTTCATAGTTATTTCTATAAACTCCTAAATCAAAAGCATTGCTGCCGTGAGTATCCAGCAATTCATACTCTGTTTTTCCCGCCGCATTAGTTTTCTTCTTAGAAACATAAGGTATAGTCATTACAACACTGTCTACCACGATTTCTTCTCCAAATGTTGGATTGACATCAACAAGATCCAACTGCGTTACAAAATTAGCCTCAGTTTTACCAAAGAAAGGATTGTTATAAATACCAATTTGGTTAATAGGCAGGTTGTTTGACTGCACTGGTCCAATCTTTTTATTGTAAACCTTAACATCATATTCCTCACCCGGTACAGAATTAAAATTCTCCTCACCTATTATATCACCTCCTATAGTTATATAATCCTTATCACATGATGTCAGTGCAACAAAACTAAAAACAACTGTAAGTGTTTTTAAAAAGTTATATTTCATTTTTTATAAACCTAAAATTTGATTTCTGTAAAATTGTGTGTATGCATCAGCAAACGTTTCTTTCGGAGCGAAAGGTAAAAAAGGTTTTCCCGAAGCTTGTATAAATTTTGTTAAATTTGATGAAATTTCTTCAGAACCCGCAATAACACCGTCCGAATGACTTATCGCAGCCATCATCAGACTTTCATACGTAGGATTATCCAATTCTTTTATTGAATCGTGAGGCACACCATCAAACTGTACTTTTTCTGAAGTATCAACCGCTAAAATCCCATCAAATCCAGTTCCGAAAATTGAAGTCACCACTTTTGTATCAGCAAACAAGGCATCGTTTTTATAATAATGCTTCATGTAAACAGGCAATAAAGACGCCAACCACCCCTGAACATGAATAATATCCGGTACCCAGTTTAATTTTTTTACTGTTTCGATAACTCCTTTTGCAAAAAATATTGCTCTTTCATCATTGTCAGGAAAAAGAACACCGTCCTCATCCGTAAAAGTAGCCTTACGCTTGAAGTATTCATCATTATCAATAAAATACACCTGGATTCTTTCTTTTGGAATTGAAGCTACCTTTATAATCAGAGGCATATCCACATCATTCACCACCAAATTCATCCCAGACAACCTAATTACCTCATGCAGCTGATGTCTCCTTTCATTAACATTGCCGTATCTTGGCATAAAAATTCTTATCTGCCCGCCTTGATCATTGATCATTTTCGGAACATCATAAGACATTAAAGAAACCTCATTTTCTGGTAGATAGGGCACTACTTCGGATGATACATACAAAATCCTTTTATCCTCCATGTTATTTTTTTGTTTTGTTTATTGGACACAAATCCATGCAAAATTACAAAATTTTGTGGAGATACCGACTAAAATAGTAAGTTTGCATTGAATTTAATAAATCTTGTATGTCTTTGTTTGTTAAACAAAATGAATTAAAAACCTTCTTAACTCCTTATTTGAGTCAAAAAAAGAAGATAGGTTTTGTACCTACTATGGGGGCCTTACATCAAGGCCATTTATCATTAATGGAACAATCTTTGTCGGATAATGAAATAACAGTAGTAAGTATTTTTGTCAATCCCACTCAGTTTAACAACAAGGAAGATTTGGAAAAATATCCCCGCACTCTTGAAGCCGACTTAAAAAAAGTGGAAAGTCTGAACAAAAACATCATTGTCTACGCACCATCTGTAGAAGATATATACGAAGGAAAAACTGAGTCCGGACATTTTGACTATGACGGGCTGGAATTTCAAATGGAAGGCAAACACCGCCCGGGTCATTTTGACGGCGTAGGAACCATCGTAAAAAAACTTTTTGAAATAGTACAGCCTGCAAACGCTTACTTTGGCGAAAAAGATTTTCAGCAGCTGCAAATTGTAAAAAAGCTTGTTGAGAAATACAAAATTCCGGTGAATGTTATTGGCTGCGATATCTATAGAGAAGAAAGCGGTCTGGCAATGAGTTCGCGTAACGAAAGACTGACTGCCGAGGAAAGAAAAGAAGCTTCTGTTATTTACAAAATCATCAAAGAAGCCAAGCAGTTATTTGGCACTAAAAGCGCTAAAGAAGTTACTGACTGGGTTACAAAACAGTTTGCAAAACAAAAAATGTTTGAATTGGAATATTTTGAAATCGCAGATGAACAGACCCTTTTAACCTGCAAACGGAAAAGCAATAATAAAAACTACCGCGGTTTCATTGCAGTTTTTGTAAACAATATACGATTGATTGACAACATTTCATTAAAATAATTATAACTTTGCACCATGCGAATTCAAGTTGTAAAATCTAAAATACACCGTGTACGAGTTACAGGTGCCGATTTAAATTATATAGGCAGCATTACCATTGATGAAGCCTTAATGGAAGCCTCAAATATTTTTGAAGGTGAAAAAGTTTCTATTGTAAATATAAACAACGGTGAACGTCTTGAAACTTATGCAATTACCGGTCCAAGAAACAGCGGCGAAATTACCCTGAATGGCCCTGCTGCCCGTAAAGTCCATAAAGACGATATCATTATCATCATTGCATACGGCAGTATCGAAATAAGCGAAGCTAAAAACTTCAAGCCTTCAATAGTTTTTCCTAACGAAGAGACCAACTCGTTACAATAACCGTGAACAGTAAAATACGTTCCTATGCCAGTGTAATCATCCCATTGCTTTTAGGGGCTGGTTTCACCTATTATACTTACAACTCTTTCAGTGAGGAGCAGGTAGCACAAATGAAACAGTATTTTGCTACTGCCAATTACAATTATGTGGCAATATCGTTACTTATAGCTGTTTGCGGATGTATCTTCAGAGCCTATCGATGGAAGTATGCATTGCAGGAAATAGGTGTACAGCCTGATTTCAAATTAAATTTTCTGGCAGTCTGCATTGGCTACTTTGTCAATTTAACGATTCCCCGCTCAGGAGAATTTTCAAGAGCATTACTACTTAAAAAATACCAGGACGTTCCTTTTGACAAAGCTTTTGGTACCATCATAGCTGAACGGATTGTAGATTTGATTTTCCTTCTGCTTTTCGTTTTCACTGCTTTAACGTTAGAATTCAAAACACTTAAAAACTTCTTAATAACCTACATCCCTGTATCAAAGCTTATCATTTTCATGATTGTAGGTGCTGTTTTGTTTGGAATTTTTGTATTACTCTACAGTTTCTCAAACTGGAAATATATCTTACTGTTTAAATCAAAAATTGCCGGTTTAAAAGAAGGCATTTTCAGCATTTTACACATGCCTGATAAGTGGAAATACATTTTTTTCACGTTCTTAATCTGGACTTCTTATGTAATGATGTTTTACATCACTGTTTTTTCATTACAGGCAACCAGCCATATTAGTTTAGGAACAATTATGGTGGCTTTTGTAATAGGAGGCCTTACCATGTCGTTTACCAATGGCGGCTTTGGTTTCTTTCCTGTATTGATTGCTAAAATCCTGTTTTTATACCAAATTCCTTTAGAAGCAGGAAATGCTTTCGGATGGATAATCTGGACTTCGCAATTGCTTATCACAATACTTTTAGGTATTTTTTCGTTTTCGGTTTTACCAATTGTAACCCGAAAGAAATAAATCACTAAATTGCCTTATCAACAAAATGCTTCAAATTATGAAAAGAATAGTTTTGGCTCTTGCCTTAGTATTTTCTACTATGCTTTTTGCACAAACAACAGTAGATCATTTCCAATCTGCAAGGCTTAATGCAAAAAGAGATATAACCGTAAAACTTCCTGCTTCTTACGCCGCTAATCCTGACCGTTTTTACCCTATGATTTTGGTGATGGACAGCGAATATCTGTTTGATCCATTTGAAGGAACATTAAAGTACGGAAACTACTGGGATGACATACCTGAAGTAATTCTTGTAGGTATTGCTCAAAACAAGAACAATGAACGCTATGATGACTGTGAATTTGACCCTGCAGAAGGACTTCCTAAAGGCAAAGGAGCTGCTTTCTTTGAATTTATAGGTGGTGAATTAATTCCGCATTTAGAAAAAAAATATCGTATTTCTCCATTTAGAATAATTGCCGGATTAGACACTACCGCAGGTTTTATAAATGCCTTTTTATATAAAGAAGTACCTTTATTTACAGGTTACATATCTATGAGTCCTGATTTAGCTGCAGGTATGGAAGGACGCATTGCGGCACGTTTGTCCCAGGCAAAAGAACCTGTTTTTTATTATCAGGCCACTTCTGACGGTGATTTGAAAAAGTTCCAAAAAACCATAAAACTATTGGATCAAAACATAAAAACCATCAAGAACGAGTTTCTTAATTATAAATTCGACGATTTCAAAGGAATAGCCCATTACGGTATTGCTCCTAACGCCATTCCGAGTGCCTTATATCAAATTTTTGCAATGTACCAGCCTATCACTTCAATGGAATATCAGGAAAAAATTCTTCCATTAACTGAAGGCCATGTGGATTACCTAACTAAAAAATATGAGGCTATCGAAAAAGCGCTTGGCGTGAAAATGAAAATCAGATATACTGACATGAAGGCAATAGAAGCTGCCATCAAAAAGAATGAAACCTGGTATGAATATGAACAGTTGGCTCAAATTTCAGGGCAGCAATATGAAAAAACCATGTTGTATGAATACCACATGGGAATGTACTGGGAAAAAAGAAACGAACACAAAAGGGCTTTAAAATTTTATCAGGACGCTTTTTCAAAAGCTGAAATAGGCGATTTGACAAAAGACTTTATGATGAATAAAGCAGAAGAGCTAAAAGCACTTATGCCTAAAAAAGACAAACTTAAAGGAGGCAAAGGAAAAGACAAAAAAACGGAAGAAGTTATAGAAGAAATTCCTGCCGAAACTCCGGCTGAAACTCCAACTGAAGAAAAGAAAAAAGACGAATAAAAATTGATAAAAAGTCATTAATGGCAAAAGTAAAAACTGCTTTTTTTTGTCAGAGTTGCGGTACCCAGTTTGCAAAATGGCAAGGACAATGTACTGCCTGCAAACAGTGGAATACGATTGTTGAAGAAGTAATTCAGAAAGAAGAAAAAACAGCCTGGAAAACAGAGACTTCTCCAGTAAAAAAAGCATCAAAACCTTTGCGTATTCACGAAATTGACTCTGCCGAGGAAATTCGTATGGATACAACCGACGGTGAATTAAACCGGGTTTTAGGTGGTGGATTAGTGCCAGGCTCCTTAACCTTATTAGGTGGTGAACCGGGTATAGGAAAAAGTACACTGTTACTTCAGATTTCTTTAAAATTGCCGTTCAAAACACTTTATGTTTCCGGTGAAGAAAGTCAGAAGCAAATTAAAATGCGTGCAGAACGCATTACAGCCAATACCAATAATTGCTACATTTTAACTGAAACCAAAACCCAGAACATTTTTCGTCAGATTGAAGAAATAGAACCCGATGTTGTCATTATCGATTCTATTCAAACTTTACAGACTGATTATATCGAATCTTCTGCAGGAAGTATTTCCCAGATCAGGGAATGCACGGCTGAGCTTATTAAATTTGCCAAAGAAACCAATGTCCCGGTAATCCTGATTGGCCACATCACCAAAGACGGTAATATCGCAGGACCGAAAATCTTGGAACACATGGTCGATACCGTGCTGCAGTTTGAAGGTGACCGTAATCATGTATACCGTATACTGCGTTCGTTGAAAAACCGTTTTGGTTCCACGGCTGAATTAGGCATTTATGAAATGCAGGGCTCAGGACTGAGGGAAGTTTCCAATCCATCCGAAATATTAATATCACACAAGGAAGAAAATCTTTCGGGTACTGCCATTGCAACCACAATGGAAGGCATGCGTCCGCTGATGATAGAAATACAGGCATTAGTTTCAACAGCTGTTTATGGCACACCTCAAAGGAGTACTACAGGCTATAACTCTAAACGACTGAATATGATTCTGGCTGTTTTAGAAAAACGTGCAGGTTTCCGTTTGGGATCCAAGGATGTTTTCCTGAACATAACAGGAGGAATTTCTGTTGATGATCCCGCTATTGACTTAGCAGTTGTTGCAGCGATTTTGTCTTCAAATGAAGATATCCCTGTCGGTAAAGACTTTTGTTTTGCCGGCGAAGTGGGACTTTCCGGAGAAATCCGCCCCGTAAACAGAGTCGAGCAACGTATTCAGGAAGCAGAAAAATTAGGTTTCTCAACCATTTTCGTTTCCAAATACAATAAAATAGCATTAAAAAACACATCGATTGATATTAGACTGGTGGCTAAAATTGAGGATGTGGTAAGTGAACTATTTGGATAATATGAAACCTTTCAACGAAATACTTCAAACCGTGCAAACCTATCACGAATTAGGTGATACCATTGCTGCGGCCAATTTTGTTGTGGAAACTTACGGCATAAAACATCCTAATTTTGGAAGTTTTGAACTTCGGGAAAAAGCTGCACCTAAATTTATCCTGATGACCACCGAAGGCGAATTCGGGAAACCTCAAATTATCCGTATCCCTGAAAATACTTTTGAATTCGAATTCAAATTAATGCTGAATCTTATCGCACATGAGATGATTCATGTAGGTCAAAAGGCTGAAGGAAATCTAATTCCCGATAAAAACGAACGTGAATGGCAGGCTTATTATGAAATGCTTTTTCATAAAATATTCCCACAGGTACCCAGCCCTGCTGACGAACAACAGCTGTTTTTTGCTAATAAAGCACTCGATTACTACAAACGTATGGGCGAAGGCTCAGTACTTCAAGAAAAATATTTACTACAAAAAAAAGAAGTCGAAGATTTTGTAGCTTCGCTGTCTCGATAAAAATTAATTCATGAGAACAAAAAAGCAATGGTTATTTCTGGTTCTTACAGTACTTTCAGTACTTGTAATTGTTATTGCCGGAGCAATTTATCTTTTCCGTGACACTATACTTGAACAAGGGATTCAAAAAGTCAGCCACAAATTCAAAACCGAATATAACGCCGAATTTAATGTGGGAAAAGCACAATTTGTAGGTGCTTCAAGCATTGAATTGGAAAATATCCAAATTATCCCCGATCAAAAAGACACGTTGCTTTCTGTTGAAAAAATAAAGACAGAATTGAGTCTGCTGCAGCTTTTAACAGGTGATGTTCAGCTGACAAATCTTGAAATGAAAAATGGATTCATTCAGCTGGTTAAAAATAAAAACGGCCGTAATTTTGATGCTTTTCTAAAGAAAGATAAAAACGAAGAATCAACCAATGAGAAAAAAGATTACGCAAAACTGGCAAACAGAATCCTGACTAAAATTCTTAACCTCTTCCCTACTAATATGAACATGGATAATTTATCCCTTCGTATAGAGGATATGGGTAAAAAAATCAATTTCCACATGCATCATCTGGCTTTGGAAAATGAAAAGTTAGACACAAAAATTAATGTCAGCACAGGTACTTTTAATCAGGACTGGAATATTTCGGGATTTGCCAATTCAAGAAAAAAACAAGCCGATTTACTTTTCTCATCTGCAGATACGTCAAAAATTAAAGTACCGTATGTTGATGAAAAATATGGCTTACAAACCAGCTTTGATAAAATCCGTTTAAAAGTAGACCGGATTGAAATGGATTTTGGCAAACTTCATATTGATGGTTTGGCTTCCATTTCCAACTTAACATTGAATCATCCTAAAATTGCCCGTAAAGATGTTGTTATCAAAAATGCCCAATTCGATTACCGATTCTTATTGGGCAGTGATTTTATTTCTTTAAGCGAAAATTCGGTGGCACAGCTCAACAAGATTAAAGTAAAACCATATTTAGAATACAATACCGAAGAAGATACAATTTACAAGCTAAGACTAAAGCTTGACCAAATGAAAGCTCAGGATTTCATTACTTCTTTGCCCGAAGGCCTATTCTCTCATTTTGAAGGCATGCAGGCCGAAGGTGAATTTGATTACAACCTCAACTTTGAATTCAACAAAAACAAACCTCACAAACTTATTTTTGACAGCAAATTCAATAAAAACAATTTACGGATTTTAAAATACGGCGAAGCCAATTTGGAAAAGTTAAACACCGATTTTACTTACAGAGCAATCGAAAACGGCAAGCCACAACGTCCTGTTTTTGTAGGGAGGTCTAATCCAAATTTTACTCCGTTAGATTCGATTCCTTCATATTTAAAAAATGCGGTTTTAACGAATGAAGACCCTTCATTTATGCGCCATAGAGGATTTATTTCTGAAGCTTTCAAACAATCGATTGCTAAAAACATCAGAACTAAAAAATTCGCACGCGGTGCCAGCACCATCAGTATGCAATTAGTTAAGAATGTGTTTTTAACCCGTGAAAAAACATTGTCAAGAAAATTAGAGGAAATCCTGTTAGTGTATATATTGGAAAATAACCGAATTGCCTCCAAGCAAAGAATGCTTGAAGTGTATTTCAACGTAATTGAATGGGGACCAAATGTATATGGTGTAGGAGAAGCTTCGCAGTTTTATTTCTCAAAACAACCCGAAGACCTGACACTAAATGAATGTCTTTTCCTGGCTTCCATAGTTCCAAAGCCGAAAAAATTCATGTTCCAGTTTAATGAAGAAGGCCATCAAAAATCATATGCCGAAAAGCAGCAAAAATTTATAAAGAACCTGATGCTTAGACGTGCCTTGATTACTCCTGACGATACCATTGGCCAATCTATCCCGATTTATATATCAGGAAGAGCCCGTTCATTGCTTAGACTAAAAGTGATTCAGGATACTATAGCTATTGATTCATCTAAAGCCACTATGACAGAATTTGAGTTTTAATTATTTGAAATTCTTTAAAAACTGCTCTTTATAAGTCGGGGAAACTTCAATTTCCGCTTGATCATTGAGTACAACATAACCGCCTTTGTTGTACGATTTGACGTAGTTGATATTGATGATATGCGATTTGTGTACACGTAAAAAAGGAAACGGTAAAATTTCTGTAAAGTGTTTCAAAAAACGGCATACCATTTTTTTAGTTCCGTCAGCCAAGTACAGATCGGTGAAGTTACCGTTACCGCGAAGTCTTACAATATCTTCCATTTTCACAACTTCAAAACCTTCCAGAGTAGGTAGAATAACCTGCTTTTTTTCGGGTTGTGTTTCACGGAAATTCTCAACAATGATTTTATTCCTATTGAATAATTCATGGTTCAAGATATGCTGTTGGACTTTGTTTACAGCCACAATTAACTCTTCTATACTGATGGGTTTAAGTAAATAATAGGCTGCACTTTGATTAAGAGCCTTCAAGGAATACTCAGAAAAAGCAGTTACAAAAATAGTTTCAAACTGCAAATCTTTACAGGCTTCCAAAACATCAAAAGCATTTCCGAAAGGCATTTCAACATCCAGAAAAACCAATTGCGGTTTCACTTCATGCAACAACGGAACTGCTTCTTTGATATTTTGCGCTTCCCCAATCACCTCCACCTGTGGACAATACTTAGTCAGATAATTTTTAAGCACTTCTCTGGCTGCCGATTCATCCTCAACAATTACAGCCTGTATTTTTTGTAATGTCATCATATTTTTTCAAGCTTTGGAAAAGTGATTTCTACAATCGTTCCTGTGTTACCGCTGTTCTTTTCTGTAATCGAGAACGATATATTGGATTTATACAACTCATTCAAGAGATTAATTCTTTCTTTGGTATTAGTCACACCTCGCGATTGATGTACTTTCTGGTTTCGGGTTTTGAGCGCGGCACTTTGCGTCAATCCAATGCCGTTATCATCCACAATAACCGACACTTTACCTCTATTCAACTCAAACTTCAGCAATAACAATCCTTTTGTTTCGCGGTAACGCAAACCGTGCCAAATTGCATTTTCCAGATGCGGCTGAATCAACATATTAGGCACTAAAACAGTCTCGGAATCCAAAGCATCATCAACCACAATCTGATACTCGAATTTATCCTGAAATCGTAAATGTTCCAAATCCAGATACTTTTTCAACTGTTCTATTTCATTACCTAAACTGATAAAATCCTTGTTGGAATTCTCCATCATATTCCGCATCAAATGGGAATACGACGAAAGATACTTATTGGCTTCCAATTCTTTATTTTGCGAAATAAACTGATTCACACTGTTCAAACTGTTGAAGATAAAATGCGGATTCATCTCTCTTCTCAAAGACTGCAAGGCTATTTCCTTATTCTTAGTTTTAATAGAATACAACGCTTTCACAATAAATCCGAAGAACAACAGTAACAAAGCTATCGAACCTAACAATACGTAATTGAAAGTGTTTTTCTTCGAAATCAATTCGTCTTTCAGTGCTTTTTCTTTTTCCAACTGACGGATTTTCTCTTCAGTAACCTGAAATGTTTTCTCATCAATCAACGTACTGTCTTTCTGAATCAACTGGTCGAAATTTTGAAAAAAATCTTCATACAAAGCCATACTTTCTATGTCTTTACCTTTCGATTTATAATACTGAAGCAATTGTTTCAGACTGCTTTTAACATCATCGGTTTTACCATACTGCGAAGCCAGACCATACGATTTCTTTAATGAGGCCACTGCCTTTTCAGGCTCATTATTTTTAAAATAAATCGTGCTCAATGACTGCAATTGCTTAATCTGAGTGTTAAAATCATTTTGTTGTATCGCATCATCCAACAACTTCTGATTAATCGAAATAGCCTTATCAAACTGGTTTTCGGTGACATATACGTTAGCAATTTCATTCTTAAGTTTCACCACTTCTTCGGGTTTATCTTTGGAATACGTAATCGCTTTTTTAAGATTCTGAATTGCCTCCTCACTATTACGCTGCACCAAACTAGCCTCGGCCTGTTGCTTGTAAGCTTCTGCTACTTCTTCTTTTTTAGACTCTTTTTCCAACAACAGTACATTTGACTTGGAGTATTCCTTTTGAACTGCCGGATTATCAACATTCCGCAATCGATTGGCATCGTTTTTATTTATAAGCTCCGCATCTTTATCTGCTGAAGCCGCACCTGCCATTTCATAACTTTTAATCGCTGCATTTACCTTGTTCTGCGATTCCTGTACTTTAGCCAGATTACGGGCTACTCTGGTTTTGTCTCTATTTAAATTGAGTTTGGTGTAACTTGCTAAAGCTTTTTTAAGATACTCTTCTGCCCGCACAAAATCTTCCTTATCAGTAAAACCTTTGGCTAAAACCTCATAATTTTTGGCAATTTTTAATTCGTCATTTGAATCCAACGATTCTTTCAAATCGCTCGCTGCCTTACTGATTTTTACAGAAGATGTTTTTTTACTTTTGGCTTGAGGCACAATAGTATCCTGTGCCAGCATTTCACATTGAAATCCCAACATCAAAATGACTGTCCAAAACATCCAATTTACTCGTTTCATCTTTGTAATTATTTGATAATGTAAAGAAACTACTTTAAAAAATGCTATCAAAACGATTTCACCAAGTCAACCTCCCCTTTCACCCATTCTGCAAAAAACGTGCTATTTCTTCCAATAATTTTGAATCATAATCTTAAAACAAAATAATCATGAAAACGTCAATTTTATTCTCAACCGCTTTGTTAGCCACTTCAATATCATTTGCTTCCTGCAACACTTCAACAGCAAAGCCCAAAAAAGCAATCACTGCACAAATAGCCGACGAAAACACAAAAATCCAAGTGGCACTTTTATTAGATACTTCCAATAGTATGGATGGATTGATTGAACAGGCAAAATCACGATTGTGGAATATTGTAAATACACTGACCACCTTAAAATACAATGGAAAAACACCGGATATTGAAATTGGTTTATACGAATATGGCAACGATGGTCTTTCATCTCAAAACAATTACATCAGACAGGTGGCACCATTGACAACCGATTTGGATTTAATTTCCGAAAAACTATTCTCTCTAAGAACCAATGGCGGATCAGAATACTGTGGTGCTGTAATATCAGATGCTACCCGACAGTTATCCTGGGGCAGAGACAGCCACAATATGAAACTAATCTATATCGCAGGGAATGAACCTTTCAATCAAGGAGGCATCAACTATAAAGAGGCGATCAGCGATGCATTACGCAACGATATTTATGTAAACACTATCTTCTGTGGTGATCAAATGGAAGGCATCCAAACCTTTTGGAGAGATGGTGCCGATGCCGGAAAAGGAAAATATTTTAACATCGATTCCAATCAGGCAGTGCATTATATTGTAACTCCTTATGATGTTAAAATTTCTGAATGTAATGTACGTATGAACGAAACCTACATTAGCTATGGCGCTAGAGGATATGAAAAGAAAATGAACCAACAAACACAGGATAGAAATGCTCAAGGTGTTTCAACAGCAAATTATGCGGAGAGAGCGGTGAGCAAATCCAAAGCAGTATATAAAAATGAGAGTTGGGATTTAGTAGATAAAGTGAAGCAGGACAAAGAAGCTGTAGCAAAACTTAAAAAAGAAGAACTGCCTAAAGAACTTCAAAACAAATCGAAAGAGGAGATAAAAGCGTATGTGGATAAAAAATCAAAAGAACGTGAAGTTATACAGAAAGAAATTACTGAGTTAGGTAAAAAACGTCAGGAATATATCGATACCGAAATGAAGAAAACAAAATCTCAGGATGATTTAGGAAAAGCTATCAATACGTCATTAATTGCTTTTGCCAAAATAAAAGGCTATACCGTTGAAAAATAGTCTTATAATCATAGTCGCAAATTCTTTTCTATTGACAAAATGGGATAGTGAAGAATTTGTGACTATTGTTTCCCAACCTTTTTACTTAAATTGTACTCTTATAGAGTATCAAATAAATTTATCATGCAAAAAATAGTGTCTATCCTACTGGTTTTAATGTCCGCAATAACTGTTGCCCAAAAACCTATTTTTACACAAGCTAGAGTAAAAGAAGCAACGGTATATTTCAACTCGGCAGAAATAGTACAGTCTACTAGTGCAATGCTACCTAATGGCACAAGTGAAGTTGTGGTTAAAAATGTAGCAAATAACCTAAATGAAAATTCGGTACAAATTGGAGCACCTTCAACAGTTACTGTTCTCTCTGTACAGTTTACTAATGATTATATTTCAGAATATGACATTGATGAAAACTCACCTGCCATAAAAAAAGTAAGGGATAGCATCAATTTGGTTCAAAAGGAAATCAATAAAGTAATTAACACCAAAATTTCGGAACAAAAAACGATTGAATTACTGGATAAAAACCAACAGGTCTTTGGTCAAAATTCGGGTTTAAGCGTTATCGAATTAACTAAAATGGTGGAATATTACAAAACCAAAAGAACAGAGATCAGTAATTCCATCAACGCACTAGAAGAAAGAGAAAAGAAATTAAGAGAAACTTTAACCCGTTTGAACACAAAACTGGAAGTTGACAGCAGTAAAGAAGAAAAAATGTCAACCGGTAAACTGGTACTGCAGCTTATGAATAATTCAGCAGGCAATGTACCATTAGATATTTCATATATTACCCAAAATGCAGGTTGGTCCCCTTTTTATGATTTAAGGGCAGAAAATGTAAAAGAACCTATCACTATGATGTATAAAGCACAAGTAGTTCAGAATACGGGTATTGACTGGAAAAAAGTGAAATTGACCTTATCATCAGGCAATCCTAATCAAAATAATCAAGCTCCTATTTTAAGTCCTTGGTTTTTAAATTATGGGGCTCCAAGTTATAATTACAGACAAAAAGGGATGATGAATCAATTACAAGGCAGTGTTGCTGGAGTTCAAGTTAAAGAATATAAAATGTTAGGTGAAGCTGCACCTGCATCTATTTCAGGCTATGTTGACATAGTTGAAAACCAACTCAATATTTCATTCGACATTGATATTCCTTATGATATTCTATCCAATGGAAAAGCGCATAGTGTTGCCTTAAAAGATATCAAAATACCAGCATCTTATAAATACTACTCGGTTCCTAAAATCGAAAAAGAAGCCTTTTTATTAGCCGAAATTAAAGACTACGGAAAATATAATTTACTGCCTGGTGAAGCCAATATCATTTTTGAAGGAATGTATGTTGGAAAAACACACATCAACCCAAGTCAGACATCTGATACTTTAAATTTAAGTATGGGTCGTGATAAAAAAGTATCAATCAAACGCGAAAAAGTAGTCGATAAATCAGGAACTAAGTTTTTATCTTCTAAAAAAGAACAGACTTTTACTTACGACATTACACTTCGAAACAATAAGAAAGAAGCCATTTATATGTTGCTAAAAGACCAATATCCACTTTCAAGTGACAAAGAAATTGAAATTGAGTTATTGGGAAAAGACGGCGCAAAAGTGAATAATGAGACCGGGATACTAACTTGGGATGTTAATTTAAAACCTAACGAAACCAAAAAAATAAGGATTAGTTATATAGTCAAATATCCTAAAGACAAAATAATTGGGAATTTATAAATCAAAATAGCTGTCTAAAATTAGACAGCTATTTTTTAATTGTTCCTTTTTTTCTATTTTAGTCAAAACACAAACAAACAATGCTAGACAAACTCCAACTGGAAAATGTTTTATTCCTTGATATAGAAACTGTTCCTGAATTTGAAAATTTTTCAGATTTGGACGAAACCAAAAAAGAGCTTTTTGATTTAAAAACACAATACCAGAGAAAAGACGAATACACTTCCGAAGAATTTTATGAACGCGCAGGGATTTGGGCTGAATTTGGAAAAATAATCTGTATTTCTGTGGGTTATTTTACTTTCAAAAGTGATATCCGTCATTTTAGAGTGACCACTTTTTTTGGAGATGAAATTAAAATCCTAAAAGACTTTTCAAATTTGTTAAACAATCATTTTGGTCAGCCTCAGCATGTTTTATGTGGTCATAATGCGAAAGAGTTTGATTTTCCTTTTATAGCCCGAAGAATGATTATTAACGGAGTTACCATTCCCCAAAAACTGAATCTCTTTGGCAAAAAACCATGGGAAGTCCCGCACTTGGACACCCTTGAATTGTGGAAATTCGGTGATTATAAACATTACACTTCCTTAAAATTATTAACCAACGTTTTAGGAATTCCATCTCCAAAGGATGACATTGACGGCAGTGAAGTTGCAAAAGTATATTACACTGACAAAAACATTGACCGTATTATAACGTATTGTGAAAAAGATGTAATTGCGGTGGCCCAGATAATATTACGGTTAAGAGGCGAAGATTTATTAATTGAGGAAGAAGTGATTCATGTGTAAAATTCAGTAACAATCTCAAATTAATAGTCATTGCAATTGATTTTTGCTATTGCCATTGATTTACTACATTTACAAAAATTTAAACTATGGTTCTAAGCAGATTTTGGCTGGTAATTTTCATTTCGTCTATTACATTCATTGTTATAAGCCTATTTACAGGAAATAATTATTCTACTGATTTTATCCTAAACGGTAAAAAAGACGATCCGATTTTAGTTTCTGAAAAATACTTAAACCAAATTCCGAAATTTGTTGCCGACAGTATTGAAAAAGCCCCCGATATGACAATGATTGTCAATCGTGATACTTTAAATGCTGATACAACCTATGTTTATAAAAATCAAACGGTAAAATTATACAGTGGCATTCAAAAAGCTGATGGATTATTGCCTACCTGTAAAAACAGTTTGGTTGACTTAATCATACCGCTGATTGCCTATTTAGCCTTTTTCTGCGGGTTAATGGAACTTCTGATTATATCAGGTGCTTCTGAAAAATTAGCTAAAAGACTGAGTCCGCTTTTTGCAAAAGTTTTCCCTTCAATACCTAAAAACCACGAATCAATATCGTATATGACGTTAAATTTTGCCGCTAATTTCCTTGGATTGGATTCAGCAGCAACGCCTTTTGGATTAAAAGCCATGCAAAGTTTACAAGAATTGAATCCGGATAAAGACAAAGCCAGTGATGCACAAATTATGTTTATGTGTTTGCACGCAGCTGGATTGACTTTGATACCAACTTCCATCATTGGTTATCGTGCGGCAGAAAATGCAGCAAACCCGGCAGACGTGATGTTGCCTTGTATTATTACTTCATTTATTGGTACAATAGCGGCATTTCTTATTGTAGGAATACGTCAGCGTATTAATTTTAAAAGTGTTGGTCTGTTAGCCGCATTGATGGGGGTTATAGGTGCTATTGTAGGTTTGTTATTTTACATAAACACTTTGGATTTAATTGGCAAAAATTCATTTACAGGTAATCTTTCAGGCTTAATGCTGATTGCCATTATCGGGTTTACTTTAATTTTTTCTTTTATCAACGAAAGAAAATTCTCAGAAGCCAACACAACTATTTTTGACACTTTTGTTGACGGTGCCCGCAACGGATTGAATACAGGTGTTAAAATTTTTCCTTATGTGATGGGAATGCTTGTGGCTATTTCTTTTTTTAGAAACAGTGGTTTGTTTGAAATTATCAGCAACGGAATCGCATTTGTGTTTTCCAATCTGGGTGTGAGCAAAAAAATCACTGACGGATTACCGGTGGCTATACTTCGTCCGTTTAGTTCTGGCGGATCAAGAGGATTTATGATTGACGCTATGCGTAATTCAGGTGTGGATTCATTTACCGGAAGACTTGTATGCATTTTCCAATGCAGTGCTGAAACAACATTCTATGTAATTGCGGTTTACTTTGGCTCAGTAAATATTAAAAACACACGTTATACACTGCCAACCATGTTATTGGTAGATTTTATATGCGTTGTAGCAGCCATAGCTGTGGCAAGTTGGTTTTTTTAATCAAACCTAACATTTATCATGTTCAACTTAAATTATATTCCTTACTTTTGTAATCTTAATTCAATCTAAATAAAGTAAGTGAAAATAAATTTAGCGCAATTAAAAAAAGGACAAAAGGCAATTATCGAAGACTTTGATATAGACCTTGTGCCTTTAAAATTGCTTGAGATGGGTTGTTTACCAGGAAACGAGGTTCAATTGCTTCAAGTAGCTCCTATGGGCGACCCTTTGTATATGATTGTAAACGATTCACACTTAGCTATTAGAAAAGAAACAGCACACGCTATAGAAGTAATCATTTCTAACGAAAGATAATGAAAGTTGGAAATATTAACATAGCGTTGATTGGAAATCCTAATGTTGGAAAAACCTCTGTATTTAATCAACTTACTGGGTTGAACCAGCAAGTTGGAAACTATCCAGGGATAACCGTAGAAAAAAAAGTCGGGGTTTGTAAACTGGCCTCAAATTTAAAAGCTACTATTTTAGATTTACCGGGCACTTATAGTTTAAATGCCAGTTCATTGGATGAAAATGTAGTAATTGAACTTCTTCTGAATAAAAATGACAAAGATTATCCCGATGTCGCTATTGTTGTGACTGAAGTGGAAAATTTAAAGCGTAACCTTTTACTTTTTACACAAATTAAAGATCTTGAAATTCCAACAATTTTAGTGATCAATATGGCAGATAGAATGTCATACAAAGGAATTTCTTTGGACATACCTTATTTAGAAAAAACGTTAAAGACTAAAATTGCATTGGTTAGCTCCAGAAAAGGTGAAGGCATTGAAACGCTTAAAAACCTTATCGTCAATTACAAAAACATTCCAACAGAGCCTTGCTTAAACGCTTCTGAAATTGATCCGGTATATTTTGGGAATTTACGAAAAGCTTTTCCTAACCAATTGCTATATAAATTGTGGTTAGTGATAACACAGGATGTAAATTTTGTCAATTTAGATAGAAAAGAATTACCTGACCCCTCTTTTACCAAATCAAAAGACCAATTAAAGAGGCTCCAGCATAAAGAAACTATTAAGCGTTATCAGTTTATTAATGATACACTTAAAATTGGTCAAACTGTTGACATCAACCAAGCTAAAGATTTAAGAAGCCGATTAGACAGAATCCTGATGCACAAAGTATGGGGGTACTTCATCTTCTTTTTTATTTTGATGCTGATTTTTCAGTCTATTTTTGATTGGGCAAGTGTGCCGATGGATTTTATAGACAGTTCATTTGCTTCATTGGCAAGTTGGATTGAAACGCAAATGCCGGCTGGAATTTTAACCGATTTAATCACCCAAGGAGTAATTCCTGGCATTGGAGGCATTATTATTTTCATACCGCAGATTGCTTTCCTGTTTTTTTTCATTTCTGTATTGGAAGAAAGCGGTTATATGAGCCGCGTGGTATTTATCATGGATAAACTGATGCGCCGTTTTGGACTATCCGGAAAGAGTGTTGTCCCTCTTATTTCGGGAACAGCTTGTGCCATTCCGGCTATCATGGCAACCCGAAATATTGAAAACTGGAAAGAACGGTTAATCTCTATTTTAGTGACGCCTTTTACTACTTGTTCGGCCAGATTACCCGTTTATGCAATCATCATTTCCATTATTGTACCTAATAAACGTATATTGTTCCTTTTCAACTTACAAGGATTTGCTTTAATGTTCATGTACCTTCTTGGATTTATGATGGCATTGATTTCTGCCTGGATTTTACATAAATCACTTAACATTCAGTCGAAAACCTATTTTGTCATCGAAATGCCAAATTACAAATTGCCCATGTTCAAAAATGTGGCAATAAATGTTATAGAAAAGACAAAATCGTTTGTATTGGGAGCAGGTAAAATCATTTTGGCATTATCAATTATACTTTGGTTTTTAGCTTCTTATGGCCCTGGTGATGATTTCCAAAATGCAGAAAAGATAGTAACATCGCAGGTAAAACCGAATGAAAACATTGAAGCCGAAATTGCTACTTACAAATTAGAAAACTCCTACATAGGCAAAGTTGGTAAAGCAATAGAGCCGGTTATAAAGCCTTTAGGTTACGATTGGAAAATAGGTATTGCGATTGTCTCTTCATTTGCAGCCCGCGAAGTATTTGTGGGTACTTTGGCAACTATTTACAGCATTCAGGATTCAGAAAATCAGGATGCAACCGTAAAAAACAGGTTAGCAGAAGAAATTAATCACAATACTGGTGAAAAGTTATTTAACATGGCAACCGGTGTTTCATTATTGCTCTTCTATGCTTTTGCCATGCAGTGTATGAGTACCTTGGCGATTACAAAAAAAGAAACCAATAGCTGGAAGTGGCCGTTAGTTCAATTAGTGTTCATGTCAGGATTTGCCTATACAGTTGCACTGATTGCATATCAATTATTAAAATAAGATGATTCAGGAAATAATTGCTTTTTCGTTACTTATTCTTGCTATAGTTTTTCTGTACAAAAAATTCTTTGGCAAAAAGAAACCAAAAGACAATTGTGGTAATGATTGCGGCTGCAGTTAATATCCTAACTTAATCATGTAATCACTTAAATTAACTGAAGTCCCGTCTTTGGGATAAGGCAATACCCACACTGTCTTCAAAGGCTTATCGGTTTTAGGCAGCCGATTGGCAAACCAAGCTACTATTTCGCTCTGATTTTGTGGTGTAAGCGTTAATTGTGTCTGCTCAGTGATTTTACTATTTTCATACACAGCCACTTCAAACTGCACTTCACCTGCCCAGATGCATTGCACGTTTTCAGGACAACGGGAGTCATTTATTATTTTGATTAACACAATTTCTTTAGCTGATTTCCCATCTAATTTTTGATCAATATTCGTAACTGCTTTTTGAGAACAGCAGCTAACAAAAAAAAACTAATGCTGAAAACAATAAGATTAACTTCTTCATAAAAAATTATTTCAACACAAGTTAATCATTTTTTACTATATACAACGGAATTGAAATTTTATGACGGAGTGCATCAACTGTTGTTCCAAATAGGATGTCTTTGAATCCTGTATGTCCATGGGTTCCCATCACTAAAATATCAAAATTGCCATGGTTGATGATTTTAGGAATTGCTTTATTAGGTTTGCCAAAACCTAACTTAGTGTTTACCACAAAACCTTTCTCAGTCAGCAATTCCTTATATTTATGCAGTAATTCTTCATCTATACTAGTTTCCTGATCCTCAATGTTTTTACCATATACTATCGCTCCAACGGTTTCCACCACGTGTATCAAAGTATATTTTGCTTCCAATCCTCCTAAATCGATAGCATGATTTAATGCTGTTTCATCAGCCTCGGAGAAATCTACTGCTACAGCAATATTTTTCATCTTCGATCCAACTGATTGTGTAAACTGAATATTCATGTTATGCGGTGAATGGTTCAGTATTCTGCTCGATTTTTGAACAAACGGTTTAATAATGATATACAGCAGCAAAATTGCAAAACCAACAGCAACCGGAACAACCGTTAACCACAGAACCAAAGGATTTTCAGAAGCTTCCAGCAAACTTTGTAATTCACCAAAAACAAGCTTAGCATTTAATCCTACAATAATCAATGCAATAATCCATGATGCTGTTTGAGTCCATTTGCCTATTGCAAAACCTTTCATTTTATTTTTATCACTCACAAAATGTATCAAAGGAATTATGGCAAAACCCAACTGCATACTTAGCACTACCTGACTAAAAATAAGCATTTTGCCGGTTACTTTTTCACCAAAAATGTAAATCACAATCATTGCTGGTACTATGGCAATTAATCGGGTGATAATACGGCGTACCCAAGGCTGGATTCTTAAATTCAAATAGCCTTCCATCACAATCTGTCCGGCCAAAGTTCCTGTTATAGTAGAGCTTTGTCCCGCTGCAATTAAAGCAACCGCAAACAATATAGAGGCCCATTTTGTACCCAACATAGGTGCTAAAAATTGGTGTGCATCCTGAATCTCGGCAACATCAAACATTCCGTTTTTGTAAAAAGTGGCGGCCGCCAGAATTAAAATTGCGGCATTCACGAAAAAGGCCAGGTTTAATGCAATGGTCGAGTCTATTAAATTATATTTCAAAGCCTGTTTTATACCTTTTTCACTACGGTCAAATTTACGGGTTTGAACCAATGAGGAATGTAAATATAAATTATGGGGCATTACCGTAGCTCCAATAATACCGATTGCAATGTACAACGCCGTTTCATTAGGCAGTGAAGGAATTAATCCCGAAACTACCTGAGCAAGATCAGGCTGTGCAAATATCATTTCAAAAACAAATGAAAAACCTATAACCGCAACCAAAGCTATAATGAAAGCTTCCATTTTCCGGATACCCTTATTGATTAAAAACAACAATAGAAATGTATCTAAAACCGTAATCGCCACACCTTCCAGTAACGGTATTCCGAATAACAGATTCAAACCGATTGCCATACCTAAAACTTCTGCAAGGTCACAGGCCGCAATAGCGATTTCAGCCAGAATATATAAAAGGATATTCACAAATGGCGAATAGGTTTCCCTCGATGCCTGGGCTAAATCACGCTGGGTTACAATTCCCAGTCGGGCACTCAAGCTTTGCAGTAACAAAGCCATAATATTACTCATTAAAAGCACCCATAACAAGCTATACCCAAACTGACTTCCTCCTGCCAAATCGGTTGCCCAGTTCCCCGGATCCATATAGCCCACGCTGATTAAATAGGCAGGGCCTAAAAAAGCAAATATTTTCTTAAACCACGAACCCTTATTTTGTGTCGATACACTTTCGTGTACTTCTTCAAGCGATTTACTCATGCTATTGTTTTTTTATAAATAGATTTTCAGCTATTTTATTTGATATAACCAAATCCTTATTCTCAACTGTTATCTGTAAGGATCCGTCAAAAGCTTCTTTACCAATTACTTTAATGACTGATCCCAAAGAAATATTTTGTTTGTCCAAATACTGTAAAAAATCGGCCGAAGAATTTTTAACTCCAACGCAAATGTAATTTTCATCCGATGCTGCCTCGCTTAAAACCAGTTTGTGCGTCAAAATCATCTCTCCTTTCCTATTTGGAATAGGGTCACCATGCGGATCAAAACCGGGAAATTCTAAATAAGCATCCAATTTATCTATCAGCTTTTCCGATTTTATATGTTCCAGTTCTTCTGCAATTTCATGAACCTCATCCCAGGCAAAACCAAGCTTCTTCACTAAGAAAACTTCCCACAAACGATGCTTTCTAATAATCATCTTTGCGGCTAATTGCCCATTTTCAGTTAACGTTACACCTTGGTATTTTTGATAATCGACCAATTCTTTATCTGCTAATTTTTTTAGCATATCAGTGACAGAGGAAGCTTTGGTTTCCATCATTAATGCAATCGCATTTGTATTCACTCCTTTGGGTGAAGCCTCATTTAAATGATAAATTACTTTTATATAATTTTCTTCTGACTGTGTCATTTTCAAAAATTTAAGTCAAAAGTACTATTATTTTTTGAAGGTATGTAATTTATTTTTTAGTTTTGTCTAAAAATTTATTTACACACATAAAAATCACAATTGTGAGAAATCTAATCTGCCTTGCAGCAATAATCATCTGTGGCTGTATAAACGCACAGACTAAAATTCAGGGAACTATTTCATCTGATAAAATTACTTTTGATAATGTTGAAGTAACCTTAAATAAATCTTTCAAAACGAAGACTGATAGTGACGGAAATTATCTATTTGACAATGTAACTAACGGTTCTCATGAAATAACAGTTGCATTTGAAGGTTTTCAAACTCAGAAAAAAAAGTTTTTAGTTAAAGACACTACTAAAATTGTATTGAATTTCGAGTTAATTCCTGAAAAACAAAAAAAGAACGAATTAGACGAAGTTGTCATCACAGGTACCTTAAAGCCTGTCAGTCGTCTGGAGAGTGCGGTGCCGGTTGAAGTTTTTAAACCGACCTTTTTCAAAAAAAACCCAACAGCCAACATTTTTGAAGCTTTGCAAAATGTAAACGGAGTACGTCCTCAGTTAAATTGTAATGTTTGCAATACCGGTGATATTCACATTAATGGGTTGGAAGGACCTTACACACTGGTGTTGATTGATGGAATGCCAATTGTAAGCGGACTTTCAACTGTTTACGGACTTTCAGGAATACCAAATTCTTTATTGGAAAGAATTGAAGTGGTTAAAGGCCCGGCTTCATCGTTATATGGCAGCGAAGCCGTGGGCGGACTAATCAATATCATCACCAAAAATCCTAAAAATGCCCCTGCTTTTTCTGTCGATGGATTTTCAACAGGCTGGGGAGAAGCAAATTTAGACTTGGGTGCAAAAGTAAATCTTGGAAATACAGCATCTGTACTAACCGGAGTAAATTATTTCAATTATTCCAATCCAATTGATAACAATGATGATAATTTCACTGATGTAACCCTACAAGACCGGATTTCAGTATTTCAAAAATGGAATTTCAACAGAACGAGTAAAAAACTGTTTTCATTAGCCGGGCGTTATTTTTACGAAGACCGTTGGGGAGGCGAAATGCAGTGGCGTAAAAAATACCGAGGCGGAAGTGAAGTCTACGGGGAAAGTATTTATACAAGCCGCTATGAGATTTTGGGAGCTTATGAATTACCAGTAAAGGAAAAAATGCTTTTCTCTTTTTCATATACAGACCATGATCAGAATTCAGTTTATGGCAACATTCCATATTTAGCAAAGCAGAAAATAGGTTTCGGACAATTGACATGGGACAAAAAACTAAAAAATCATGATTTCCTTCTTGGAACAGCCATACGCTATCAACTATATGATGATAACACTACAGCAACTGTACAAAAAGACGAAAATTGGATTCCTAGTTTATTTGCACAGGATGAAATACATCTGTCAGAAAAACACAATCTCTTGTTAGGAGCACGATATGATTACAATAAAAATCATGGTAATATTTTCACACCTCGCCTGGCTTACAAGTGGAAAGTAAATGAGAACAGCATTTTCAGATTCAATACTGGAACTGGATTTAGAATTGTAAATTTATTTACCGAAGAACATGCCGCGCTTACAGGATCACGCGATGTAATTGTTCAGGAAGACTTAGAACCAGAGCGTTCCTATAATGTCAATATCAATTTTTTAAAGAAATTTTATTTTGAAAACGGAAGTTTCATTAGTTGGGAGTCCAGTGCCTGGTACACTTATTTTACCAATTCAATTATTCCTGATTATGATACCAATCCTGACCAAATAATTTATAAAAATCTTGATGGATTTGCTGTTACGCAAGGAATAAGCACTAACATAGATATGGTTTTCAACAATGGTCTAAAATTCATTCTTGGCGCTACTTACATGGATGTAAACAAAACCGAAAAAGGAGTAAAAACCCGTCAAATACTAACTGAAAGATTTACCGGAACCTGGTCTGTTTCCTATAAATTCCCTAATTTCCCATTTGAAATTGATTATACAGGAAACATATACGGCCCTATGCGCTTGCCTCATTTAGGACAAAACGACCCAAGAAAAAAATATTCACCTATATGGAGTATTCAAAACATTCAATTTACTTTTAATAAACTAAAAAACTGCGAAGTATATTTTGGAATCAAAAATTTATTGAATTGGACACCTAACAAAGGGAATCCATTTATTATTGCAGGGGCGGATGATCCATTCGACGAAGATGTGCAGTCTGGAGAATTAAGCTTCGATCCAGGATATGTTTATGGTCCTAACCAAGGCATCAGAAGTTTTATAGGAGTAAGATATACTTTAAAATAATGAAAAAAATCTTCTTCATAGTGTTATACTTATTTGCCCAGATACTTTATGGGCAAATAAAAACACATTCTTTTTCCGAAGTTGAAAATTTAAATAAAACTGATCCAAAACCTACTATTGTATTTATTCATACCTCATGGTGCAAGTACTGTAAAATGATGGAAAACAATACTTTTAAAAACCATGAACTTATTCGGATTTTAAACGAACAATTTTATTTTGTTTCGTTTGATGCTGAAGAAAAGTCAGATATCACTTTTTTGAATCATACATTTAAATTCAAACCCACAGGACAAAACATTGGTATACATGAATTAGCTTCAGAATTAGCCACTATAAAAAATGAGGTTGTGTACCCCACAATTACGATTTTAGACAAAGATTATTCCATACTTTTTCAAAAACACTCTTTTACATCTGCTAAAGAGTTATTCACAATTCTTCAAAATCTTAAATAAATTTTGCATTTACGCTGCATTACATTGACTAATTGTTAAATTTGCGTTCTTATAAATTTTTAGTCATGTTACAAATAGCAGTTATTAGAGAAAAAAGGGAAGAAGTGATCAAAGCTTTAGCCAAAAGAAATTTTGATGCTACAGCAATTGTTGATTCTGTAATTGCATTAGACGAAAAACGTCGTGCAACACAAGTCGAATTAGATAACATTTTAGCCGAATCTAATAAACTGTCCAAGGATATTGGGGCGATGATGAAAGCTGGTGAAAAAGCCAAAGCGGAAATCTTAAAAGAAAAAACCACACAACTTCGCGAAAAAGGAAAAGAGCTTACAGAAAGTGTAAACGTTACAGCCGAAGAATTAATTTTAGAGCTATACAAATTACCAAATACGCCTGCTGATATAGTGCCACAAGGGAAAGATGCTGATGATAATATTAATGTATTTGAAGAAGGTGAAATTCCGGTATTGCACGAAGGCGCTTTACCACATTGGGATTTAATCAAGAAATACGATATCATCGATTTCGAATTGGGGACTAAAATTACTGCACCAGGTTTTCCGGTCTATAAAGGTAAAGGAGCCAAATTACAACGTGCACTAATTTCGTACTTTTTAGATAAAAATACCGATGCGGGCTATCAGGAAGTCCAAGTACCTCATTTAGTAAACGAAGCTTCTGCTTATGGAACAGGACAATTGCCAGACAAGGAAGGACAAATGTACCACGATGCAAAAGACGATTTGTATTTAATTCCTACTGCTGAAGTTCCGGTAACGAATATTTACAGAGATGTGATTTTACAGGAAAATGAATTGCCGGTTACTGTTACAGGTTACACACCATGTTTCCGTCGTGAGGCTGGTTCTTGGGGCGCACATGTTCGTGGTCTAAACCGTTTACACCAGTTCGATAAAGTTGAAATTGTTCGTATTGAACATCCTGATAATTCTCATGAAGCATTAAATGGGATGGTTGAACACATAAAAGAGATTATGCGTGAATTGAAATTGCCTTTCCGTGTTTTGCGTTTATGCGGTGGCGATATGGGCTTTGCTTCGGCTTTGACTTATGATTTCGAAGTATTTTCAACAGCACAGGATAGATGGTTGGAAATTTCATCGGTTTCCAACTTCGAAACATTTCAGGCAAATCGTTTGAAACTACGCTTTAAAGGAAAAGATGGTAAAACACAATTAGCCCATACATTAAACGGAAGTTCATTAGCCTTGCCCCGTGTTTTAGCTGGCATTCTAGAAAATTACCAAACGCCGGAAGGAATCGTAATTCCAGAAGTATTACGAAAATACACAGGGTTTGATATTATAAATTAGTTATTTAACAAAAACCTAAAATGTACTAAAGTGGCAGAATTATTGCTACCTTAGTACATTATTTTTTATATTAAAAATGAAGAAAATCTGCCAGATACTTTTCTTTATTTCTGTTACTGCTTCGGGTCAGGAATATACGGTCACACCTCCAACGGGTAGTAATCCGCAAGCCCATTTGCCTCAAGGCAACAACGCAAATGAGTATTTGGCACAAAATTATTTTGACCGTGGGGAATTTGACAAAGCTGTCGTGATGTATGAAGAATTGGTCAAAAAACAAGCCAGCAATTATCAATTTTTTCAAAAGCTGATTGCGTGCTATCAACAACTCAAACAATTCGACAAAGCTGAGGAGACAATTCAGGCAAAACTCAACAGAACAAAATACCCTAATTTATATGTTGAATTAGGATATAATTTCCAGCTTCAAAAGCAACAGGATAAAGCCGATAAGTATTACAAACTTGCTATTGACAAAATCAATGAAAATGCCAATAATGTATATCTGGTTGCCCGTGATTTTGAACAAAAAGTATTATTGTCACAAGCTATAGAAGCTTATACTCTTGGGCAGAAATTAAATCCTGAAACCAATTTTGATTACCAAATTGCCTTGTTACAGGGACAATTAGGAAATATAGATTTCATGATTGATTCTTTACTGGATTACGCCAACAAATATCCAGGCAATTTAATTCTGGTTCAAAATCAGCTCAATCGGTTTTTAGCAGAGGATCATTCTAAAATTTTTGCGGACACACTCCGAAAAGCATTATTACTGAAGACACAAAAAACACAGGATATTTTTTGGAATGAATTTATGAGTTGGTTTTTCATCAGCCAAAAAGAATACAACAAAGCATTCATACAGGAAAAAGCTATTTACAGACGTAATCCTGAAAATTTCAGCCGTCTTTTTAATTTAGCCCGATTGGCCTCTCAGGAAAAAGAGACAGAAACTGAAAAAGAAATTTTATCATTCATATTAGAATATGCAACAGATGCCGATGTTATTCTGGACATGAATTATGGATTACTGCAGATTGACATCAATAATGCCAAAAAAGAAAACTATCCATCCATAACAGAGCGTTTCAACAAATTGTTTGCTGACTATGGATACGGTTCAAACACTGTAAAACTTCAAGTGTTAAAAGCTCACTTTGACGCCTTTTACCTTAACCAGTTTGAATCAGCTAAAAGCCTGCTGAACAAAACATTGGAACTCTCCTTAAATGTCTATGCAAGAGCCGAAGTAAAATTAGAACTTGCCGATATTCTTCTATTGGATGAAAAATTCAATCAGGCTATCATTTATTATGCACAGGTTGAAAGTGAGCTGGAAAATGACGAGGTAGCCCATGAAGCCAATTTAAAAATGGCAAAAGCAAGCTATTATAAAGGTGATTTTGAATGGGCCAAAAAACAGTTTGAAGTATTAAAATCTTCCACTTCACAGTTAATCGCCAATGATGCAATGGAATTGTTTTTATTAATTTCCGACAATACTGTAGAAGATTCAACCCAGGTTGCGTTGAAAAAATTTGCCAAAGCTGATTATTTGGCCTTTCAAAGCAAAAACAATGATGCTCTCGCTGCTTTTAAACTTATTCTGGAACAGCACAAAGGAGAAAGCATTGAAGACGACGTTCTCTTAAAAATGGGGGAATTACACGAAAAACAGCAACAGTATCAGGAAGCATTGGCAATGTATCAGCAAATCATAGACAAACATGCTGAAGAAATTTATATAGACGAAGCTTTATTTTTCTCTGCTGAAATTTACAGAAAACATATTCCGGATACTGAAAAAGCAAAAGCTTTCTACGAAAAAATATTGTTCAATCATCAGGATAGTATTTACTTTGTAGAGGCGCAGTTACAGTACCGCAAATTAAGAGGAGATAGTAATTTATAAAATGTTTATTTGGTAATTTGTTTATTCGGTTATTCGAATCCACAAATCCACAAATCCACAAATATGATAATCTACAACGTAACAATAAACATACACGAGAGTGTACACGACCAGTGGTTAGACTGGATGCAAAGCAAACATATTGGCGATATGCTGGCAACCGGAAAATTTTCTTCGGCAAAAATGGTAAAAGTACTTGTTGAGGAAGAAATGGGTGGCATAACTTACGCTATTCAATATTTCACTGACAGCAAAGAAACGCTTCAAAGCTATTATGACGAAGACGCTCCAAAATTACGTGAAGAAGGACTAATGCTTTTTGGCGACAAAATGCTGGCCTTTAGAACAGAACTGGAAATAATTTCAGAACATTAATTATACTAATTTTCAAACATTGTGGAAATTACATTTCAGAATAAAGAGCAAAGCAATAAACAGCAACGGGAAGATTTTTTAAAACTTTCGGGTGCTGAACGCGTTATTGCCTTTATTAATCTGTCTAAAAAAATAAATGCTTTTCCTTCAAAGAGAATAGAAAAAACAAGCAATAATTTTCTAATCGATTTCACAAAGACAAATGATTCAAAATTGGGATGAAGAAATTAAGCAGTTTATCATTTTATGTGATAAATTTAATGTAAGAATGCTTATGGTAGGCGGTGGTGCAGTTAATTTTCATGGTTATCAAAGACATTCTGCAGATATAGATTTTTGGATTGAAACAACATCTGAGAATTTTGAAAAACTAGTTTTTGTTTTCAAAAAAATGGGATATGAAATTGATGATTTCCCAAATGAAGTCAAAAATCAAGAGCAAAACATTTCAGTAAAGTTCTCTCCTAACAGCCTAAATTTAGAATTAATCACAAGGTTTTCAGTAAATAAATCTTTTGAAACAGCGTATAATGAGAGTGAAAAAGTTATAATAAATGATGTTGAAATTATAAAATGGAATGTGCTTTCTTTAGAAGATTTAATTACCAGTAAAATTAAATCCGGCAGACCTAAAGATTTATTAGACATTCAGGAATTAAAAATAATTAACAATAAACTTTAAACCATAAACAAACCGATGGATAAAGTAAAAGCAAAAAAACACCTTGGTCAGCATTTTTTAAACGACGAAAACATCGCACAAAAAATAGCTGATGCATTGACTCTGGAAGGGTATAATAAAGTATTGGAAATAGGGCCGGGAATGGGTGTTTTGACCAAATATTTATTGGAAAAACCTATCGAAACTTACGTAATTGAAATCGATACGGAATCCGTTGAATATCTGCAGACGCATTATCTAAAATTATCCAACAAGATTCTTTCAGAAGATTTTTTAAAGTATGATTTGACGAAAGTTTTTGGTCAGGAACCTTTTGCCGTAATTGGTAATTTTCCATATAATATTTCAACACAAATTGTATTTAAAGTACTGGAAAAGCGAAACCAAATCCCGGAATTTGCCGGCATGTTTCAAAAAGAAGTAGCGGAACGTATTTGTGAGAAAAAAGGAAGCAAAACGTATGGCATTTTATCGGTTTTAACGCAGGCATTCTATGATACCGAGTATCTTTTTACGGTATCAGAGCACGTATTCACACCTCCTCCAAAAGTAAAATCAGGGGTAATGCGCATGCGCCGTAAAGAAAACTTTAATTTACCATGCGATGAAAGACTGTTTTTCAATGTAGTAAAGACAGGTTTTAACCAACGAAGAAAAACATTAAGAAATAGTTTAAAAACCTTCAATCTATCGGAAAAGTTACGGGAAGATAGTATATTTGACCTCCGTCCGGAACAGCTTTCGGTGGAACAATTCATAGAACTCACTCAAAAAATCCAAGCCGATGGAGTTTAAAATCAGCCCCGAATTCATAGCTCAAATTGAGCAATTAATCAGTGAAAACAATGCACAGGAATTAGAAAACCTGTTGCAGGATGTCCATTTTGCTGATATTGCCGATATTCTTGATGAGCTTGATGAATACGGTGCCAATTATATTTTTAAACTCTTAGATTCCGAAAAAACAGCAGATGCACTTCTTGAATTGGATGAAGAGGTTCGTGTCAAAATCCTTAAAAACCTTTCGGCAAAAGAAATCGCAGAAGAGATTGATGAGCTTGACACTGATGATGCCGCCGATATTATTGCTGAACTGCCCCAGGCTAAAAAAGAACAGGTAATCTCTGAACTTGAAGACGTTGAACATGCTAAAGACATTGTTGACTTACTTCGGTATGATGAAGACACTGCCGGTGGTTTGATGGGTAAGGAAATGGTAAAAGTCAATGAAAACTGGAATGTACTTACCTGTGTAAAAGAAATGCGTCATCAGGCTGAACATGTTACCAGAGTACATTCTATATATGTAGTTGATGATGAGGACAGATTAAAGGGACGTCTTTCACTTAAAGATTTACTGACCACTTCAACAAAAACCCCTATCAGGGATGTTTATATCGACAAAGTTGATTATGTAAAAGTAGACACCAAAGATGTGGAGGTTGCCCGTATCATGCAAAAATACGACTTGGAAGCCATTCCTGTTGTTGATGAAATGGGACGCTTGGTTGGCCGTATTACCATTGATGATATCGTTGACGTAATTAAAGAAGAAGCTGATAAAGATTACCAGTTGGCAGCAGGTATCTCACAGGACGTTGAGGCTGATGACAGTATTTTGGATTTAACACGCGCACGGTTACCATGGTTGGTTTTGGCCTTACTGGGTGGTTTTATCAGTGTTCGTGTATTAGGTTTATTTGAACCTGCCATGAAAGGACATCCGCAATTGTTTTTCTTTACCCCATTAATTGCGGCGATGGCTGGTAACGTAGGCGTACAATCTTCAGCAATTATAGTTCAGGGTTTAGCCAACAATTCTATCAGCGGCACAATTTTACAGCGGTTACTTAAAGAACTTTCATTAAGCTTGTTAAACGGATTAATCTTAGCGACTATATTGCTTTTAGGGAGCTATTATTTATTAGGATTCGAAATACATATTGGTTTAACCGTAACTACAGCCTTACTTTCTGTAATTGTATTAGCCTCATTAATAGGCACCTTCATCCCTATTATATTAAACAAATACGGTATTGACCCGGCTTTAGCCACCGGGCCGTTTATTACCACCAGTAATGATATTTTAGGAATCTTAATTTATTTTTCTATCGCCAGAGTCATTCTGGGTTTTTAAAAAAGGTTTTTCTTCTTGAACAAATAAGCACCTATCATTGCTATTACACCTGAAAAAACAACAATAATCAGCAATCCGTTAGGGTTATTTTCCAGTTTATTAGGAACATTCATACCGTATAAACTGGCAATAAGGGTAGGTATCATCAAAATAATCGAAACCGAGGTTAACCGCTTCATGATCACATTCAAATTATTTGAAATTACCGAAGCATAAGCATCCATCATACCCGTAAGAATGTTGCTGTAAATGTTTGACATTTCAAGTGCCTGCTTTAATTCGATATCAACATCTTCTAACAAATCGGCATCAAAATACTCTCTTTCGGCTTTAAGATTTTTAATACGATGAAATAAAATATCATTCGCTTTAATAGAAGTGATAAAGAAAACCAAACATTTTTCCAACTCGAGTAATGCCTGAAGCTCTTCATTTTTAATTGATTTTTCAAGATTATCTTCAGCTAATTTAATTCGCTGATTAATCTGTTTCAAATATTTCAGATACCAGATACTGGACGATAAGAGTAGTTTTAATACTAAATCGAAATTATCCTTAACCGTTAAATTTTTTCTTTGGGTATAAATAATAAAATCATCCAACATTTCTGTTTTATGAAAACACACTGAAACAAAATGCTGACTGTTAAAAATAAGTCCGAGAGGTATAGTTGTAAATGGGAGTTTAGGGTCCTCACTTTTATAAGGAATACGGATAATGATCAGATTCCATCCATTTTCTTCTTCAATACGCGGCCGTTCATCAATATCTTCAATGTCATTATAAAAAGCTTCGGGAATTTGTAAATCATTTAACAAAAAGCTTTTATCTTCCTGTGTGGGTGACTCTATGCTGATCCAGCAATTTTGATTAAGATTGTTAGTAATTTCTAATCCGGAAATTCCGTTTTTGTAGTACTTTCTCATGATTTTGATCGTCGTTTTTTAACAAAGACCAAAAAACATGGCTTTGTTTTAAATTAGCAGTATTTCCTATGGGAACCTTCCATTTATTATTAAAAATTTGAAATATGATGCAAAAGTACCACTTCTTTATTAAGAAAAAACATAAAAATAACTTAAAAAAATTTTAACAAATCATTTCAAATTGAATAACTTTGAGAAGCATTACATATTATAAATGACATTTTCAGACATAAAAATACTGCATATTGACAGCAATCACCCGCTGCTTTGGAAACAATTAGAAGAAGCTGGTTTTCAGAATTTTGAGGATTTTTCGTCTTCAAAAGAAGAAATCGAAAAAAAGATTTCCAACTTTCACGGCATTGTTATCCGCAGCCGTTTTAAAATCGACAAGACTTTTTTAGACAAAGCAACGAATCTTCAATTCATTGCCCGTGTGGGAGCTGGTCTGGAAAGTATTGATTGTGATTATGCCCAAACTAAAGGAATCCATCTCATTGCAGCCCCGGAAGGTAACAGGAATGCCGTAGGTGAGCACGCATTAGGAATGCTGCTTTCGCTTTTTAATAATCTAAACAAGGCTGATAAAGAGGTAAAATCAGGACATTGGAACCGTGAATCCAACCGTGGCCACGAACTTGACGGAAAAACCGTTGGCATTATCGGCTATGGCAATATGGGAAAATCATTTGCAAAAAAACTAAGAGGTTTTGACGTTGAAACACTTTGCTATGACATTTTACCCAATGCAGGTGATGAAAACGCCCGTCAGGTTTCACTTGAAGAATTTCAGCAAAAAGCCGATGTGGTTAGTTTGCATACCCCTTGGACTCCAGAGACCGATAAAATGATCAACACAGATTTTATCAATGCTTTTACAAAACCCTTTTGGTTTATCAATACTGCCCGGGGAAACAGCGTCGTAACAGCCGATTTAGTTAATGGATTGGAATCCGGTAAAATCTTAGGCACAGGACTTGATGTTCTTGAATACGAAAAACTGTCTTTTGAAGCTTTATTTGAAGGAGAAAAACCGGAAGCGTTTGATTATTTACTCATAGCAGATAATGTATTATTAACTCCGCACATTGCAGGATGGACTCATGAAAGCAAAGAAAAACTGGCACAAACAATTGTAAACAAAATCATTAAACTATATGAATAAAAAAAGTTACTATTTAGTTATTACTGTTGGTATTATAACGTGTCTCAGCTTTTTTCCACATGCTTTTTTAGGAATGCAGGCAGTGATGGAACATATTGAAAAAGGCGAAATTCAGGAACCAGCGGCAAATGGCATGCGGATGATTTGGTTTTATTCTTCAATCATGATGCTGATTTCCGGTATTTGGCTGCTTATTTTGGCAAACCATATCTTGATAGGGAGTCACAAAGCACGTTTACAAGTTCTGGTTTTAGGCATAGGTTTAGCTGTCTTTGGTTTAGGCTGTACTTACATTTCAGGAAAAATAGATCCAATGTTTATTTTTACGATTGAAGGAATACTTTTAATCATTGCTACTACTTTTACCTATAAAAAAGCGCATCATTTATACGAACATAACCCAACAGAACTATGAAGCGGGTAACAGGAATAGGAGGATTATTCTTCAAAACCAAAAATCCATCAATTATTAACGAATGGTATGGCAAACATCTTGGTTTACCGGCAAATGATTACGGAGCAAGTTTTGAATGGAAGGATAAAAACGGCAACGACTGCAGCACACAATGGTCTCCGTTTAAGGAAGACAGTGACTATTTTGCACCCAGCGAAAAACCTTTCATGGTAAATTTCAGAGTTGAAAATTTAGAAGAACTTTTAAAAGTTTTAGCAGAAGAAGGTGTAACAATTGTAGGTGAAATGCAGACTTATGAGTATGGAAAATTCGGATGGATTTTAGATCCGGATGGAAACAAAATTGAACTTTGGGAACCTATGTAAAAACAAACTAAAAAAACTATTATATGCAAACAACCAGACCAAGAGAAGATTGGAATAATCCGCAGCCTGTTCAGGAAAACAAAAAAGTTATTTGTGGTGTACTTGGAATTTTATTAGGAAGTTTGGGGGTACACAAATTCGTATTAGGATATACAACTGAAGGTATCATTCAAATTATACTTAATATATTTTGCGGCCTGGGCGGTCTTATAGGCCTTATAGAAGGAATTATATATCTGACAAAAACTGATGAAGAGTTTTACAACACTTACCAGCTAAATAAAAAACCCTGGTTCTAAACAAAAAACCGAGGGTTATTCCTCGGTTTTTTTATGATTATTTTCTTCTGCCAGTTTTCTTTCCAATTCTGCCTGAAATTCTTCCATTACAGGTTTCACCGTACTTTCAGGTAAATCAGCAATTCTAATATACATCAAACCGTCAACAGCATTATTAAATAAAGGATCAACATTAAAAGCCACTACTCTGGCATTTTGCTTTATGTATTTTTTAATCAAAACGGGCAAACGCAGATTCCCCGGTTCAACTTCATCAATAATTTTATCAAATTTATTCAAATCTGATTCGGCTTCATTGAATACAAAGTCTTTATCAGCATCTTTTAGTTTGACTTTATACTCCTTTTTAGGATGTATATACTGCGCCACATAAGGATCATAGAAATTGGATTTCATGAATTCAATCATCAATGATTTTGAGAATTCAGAAAACTGATTACTGATACTTACCCCTCCTATCAGGAATTTATGCTCAGGATAACGTAAGGTAGTATGCACGATTCCTTTCCAAAGCAGGAATAAAGGCATTGGTTTTTGCTGGTACTCATTTATAATGAAAGCACGACCCATTTCGATAGACTTGCTCATCATGTCATACAATTCAGGCTCAAAACGGAATAAATCCTGTAAATAAAAACCATTTATACCATACTTGGCATAAATCCTTGACCCTAACCCCATACGATAAGCCCCGGCAATTTGCTTCGTATCATCATCCCATAAAAACATATGATGGTAATACTTGTCAAACTTATCAAGGTCAATCGATTCGTTCGTCCCTTCACCTACTGCACGGAAAGTAACTTCACGCAACCTTCCTATTTCATGTAAAATATTAGGAATTTCTGAAGCTTCGGTCAAGAATACTTCATAATTTTTACTTTGCAGTAAACGGGCATCTTTTTGTCGGAGTTTTTCAACTTCTTCAATCATTTTGCCCTGATTAGCCCCGGTAACTATAGTTTTTGCAGGCTTGGCAGTTGTTTTTATAATAGGTGCCTGCAACAGCTTAGGCTCTTCAGCAAAAGCATTAGCAAGCATATAGGTTTTCTTTCTTAAAAATTCAGTGTAATCTTCAAGCGTTTGATATTCATTCTGCTCTGCAACAGAAATCGGTTTCCCGATACGGACTTTAATAACCCTGTCTTTTTGCGTCAATAACTCAGAAGGCAGTTTAGCAGTACGTAAAGTATCACTTATTTTTGACAGGAAATAAAACAGCTTGCTGTTCTTAGCGTGGAAATAGATAGGAATAACCGGCACCTGGGCTTTTCGGATAACTTTTATGGCACCTTCCTCCCATTCTTTATCAACCACTAATTTACCATCCCGGTAGGTGGAAACCTCACCTGCTGGAAACATCCCTAACGGCTTACCATCACTCAAATGACGGAAAGTCTCCTTCAATCCTATTACACTGGATTTGGCATCCTTATGCGTTTCAAAAGGATTTACAGGCATAATATAGGGCTTCAAAGGCTCTATGCGGTGTAATAAAAAATTGGCTATAATTTTGAAATTGGGCTCGCGCTCCAACATCAATTTTAAAAGTAAAATGCCGTCAATTCCTCCAAGCGGATGATTGGAAATAGTAATGTACGGCCCTTCTTTAGGCAAACGCTTTAAATCCTCTTCAGGAATTTCAAATTTAATCTGAAACTCATCCAAAATAGCATTCAGGAATTCAACATCTTTCAAATGTTTATTCCTGTCATAAATTTTATTAAGAGTAGAAATTTGAAGCACTTTTGTAAGCAACCATCCCGAAAAGGTTCCTAACGGACCGTATTTATCAGTTTTAATCGCTTTTGCAACTTCTTTTGCGGTAACTAAACCCATTTATAATTATGATTAATGCAAGTCACAAATATAACAAAAGTTAAGTGAATAAGTTTATTTTTAATCTTTATAAGTCCAATAAATTTAATTTTTATATTTAAAATACCTGAAAATTAGACAGTTGATAATTCCAATAAAATTTCTTCGGTCAGCAATCAATAATTACTTATTTTTGAAAAATCTAGATATCTAAAATGAAAATTATTTCTTACAACGTAAACGGAATCCGTGCTGCGATTACAAAAGGTTTCCTTGAATGGTTACAGGCAGCAAATCCAGATGTAATTTGCCTGCAGGAAATTAAAGCCACGCATGATCAAATTCCTGTAATGGATATTGAAATGGCCGGGTATCCTTACCAGTATTATTTCCCCGCCGAAAAAAAAGGCTATAGCGGCGTGGCAATCCTGTCAAAAACTGAACCCAAAAATGTAGCATACGGCACCGGTATTGACTACATGGATAAAGAAGGCCGTAATTTGAGAGTGGATTTTGACAATTGCTCTGTCATGAGTTTATATTTACCGTCAGGAACTAATATTGACCGATTGGACCATAAGTTTACTTACATGGATGATTTTCATGATTACGCAAATAACTTGAAAAAAGAAATCCCTAATCTTATCATTTGCGGCGATTACAACATTTGTCACGAAGCTATCGATATACATGACCCAATCCGTAATGCGAAGATTTCAGGTTTTTTACCTGAAGAGCGTGCCTGGCTGGATAAGTTCATGAAATCTGGTTTTGTAGACAGTTTCCGTCACTTTAACAAAGAACCTCATAACTATAGTTGGTGGAGTTATCGCGCCAATGCCCGTGAAAACAACAAAGGCTGGAGAATCGATTATTGTCTGGTAAACGAGCCTATGAAAGAGCGGATGAAACGTGCTTTTATTCTTCCGGATGCCAAACATTCAGACCATTGTCCGGTAGTTGTAGAAATAGAAAACAATTAGAAATTAAAAATGATACAAAATTTTATTAAAAAAGGAGTTTACATCGCCATCATCTTATGCACTTTCAGCTTTTACGCTCAAATCCGTTTTGAAAAGGGATATTTTATTGATAATAATGGTGTAAAAACCGAATGCTATATAAAAAACAAACCTTTCAGTGATAATCCAAAATATTTTAAGTACAAATTAAATCCAGATGAAAAAGAATTAAAAGAAATTGACATTACAAATATTAAAGAATTAGGAATTGACAATACTATAAAATATGTAAAAAAAGAGGTGAAATATGATATTTCCAGCCAGTCACTAAACGAATTAACTGAAAAAAGAGATCCTATATGGGAAAACAAAACACTTTTATTAAGTGTTTTGATTGAAGGAGATGCTACTCTTTACGAATACCTTGACAAGAATTTGCCAAAGTATTTTTATGAGTTGGGAGACACACCTATTGAGCAGCTTGTATACAAAAGATACTATAACAACAATATAGCCAATAACCCCAACAATTCAACTATAGCTATAAATAATGATTTTCAGAAACAATTGTTTGAAAAATTAAATTATCAAAACGCACAACCTTCTTTCTTTTTAGAAATCAAGTACAATAAAAAAAGTTTATCAGATTATTTCAAAGCTTATAATTTACATAAAAACAATACTGTGATTCAGTATAACGGTAATATACATGCATCTTCTATGAATTTTAAACTTCAGAGTGGAATAATGAAGCACAATCTTAGAGATAATTCAAGTCAAAATCAAACAGTGGCATATTCAGAAAAAAATCCGTTTTTAACTTTAGGCGCAGAAATAGAATATCTTTTCTTTAGAAATAAATGGGCAACTTTCTTAAACACTAATTTTCAAAAATTTAATTATAAAGTTACAACTACAGATCATTATAGTCCAAACCCATTATTTGACAGGGTATATACCGCAGATGTGGACATAAACTATCTGGCTGTTTACTTTGGAGCAAAACATTACATGTATATAAATAAAAATTCAAGTCTTTATATTGGATTATCAATTCTTTTGACAGAAAAACATAACACTAAAATAAAAGGAGAGACTGATAATCATGAGTATTCAATACCAATAAAGAATTTAATTTTAGGATATAGCTACAAGTCAAAATTATTTATTGAAACCAGGGACGGCAATTCATTGATTTTATCCTATAAATTATTTGATTCTAATAAAAAGAAATCATCCAAATAAATCCAATCATGATAAGAAGAACTTCCATAGCATTATTATTCTTAGCACTGAGCACAACTTCCTGTGTGTCTAAGAAGATATACACTGATTTAGAAAATAAATTTGCCGAATTGAAAAAAGAACGCAATGCACTGGCAGATGAAAATGAATTGTTGAAATCCGGAAAAAGCCAATCGGATTTAGACAATACTAATTTAAAAGCTGAATTAGAAAAATTAAAAACCGAAAGAGCAAAACTGGCTGCTGATTATGAAGCCACGAGCAATAATTTAAAAACACTGCAAAACTCTTACAATGCTTTAGAGAAAAACAGCGATGAGGCCTTAAAAGCAAACATGGATAAAAACCGTGAACTTTTAGCGCAATTAGAAGCAAAAGAAAAAGCTTTGGCTTCAGAAAAGGCACGTCTGGATAAATTAAGCAAAGACTTTAAGGACCGTTCTGACAGAGTTGCCGAACTGGAGAACCTAATCGCCGCGAAAGAAGCAGCTATGAAAAAACTTCGTGAAACGTTGTCAAAATCCTTAAAAGCATTTGAAGGAAAAGGATTGATTGTTCATCAAAAAGACGGTAAAGTATATGTTTCTATGGAAAACAAATTGCTTTTTGAATCTGGGAGCTGGAATGTAGGTGCCGAAGGTAAAAAAGCAGTTGATTTAGTTGGTAAGGTTTTAGGAGACAATCCGGACATTTCAGTACTTATTGAAGGGCATACCGACAATGACAAAATCACAGGAACTTTAGCCGGTGGTGTTGAAAGCAACTGGGATCTATCTACAAAACGCGCTACAGCAATTGTTAATATATTATCAGCTAATTCAAAAGTAAAAAAAGAAAATCTTACCGCAGCGGGACGAAGTGAGTACAATCCTTTAGTTTCAAATGAAAACGCTGACGGAAAAGCTAAAAACCGACGAATTGAAATTATCTTAACACCTAAGTTAGACGAATTGACTAAGGCATTAAATGAAATTTAATAATTACAAAGGCTTCAAAATTTGAAGCCTTTTTTTATACAATTCCTTTTATCTTTGCACCTCAAAATATTCATACCCCATTAAAAAATGAAATACATCACACTTCCTCATACCAATCTTGAAGTCAGCGACATTTGCCTCGGCACCATGACATTTGGCAATCAAAACTCAGAATCTGAAGCACATGCCCAAATGGATTATGCTTTTGAACGCGGTATAAACTTTTTTGACACTGCGGAAATGTATCCTATTGGAGGAAATGCTCAAATTTTCGGAAATACTGAACGACACATTGGAAGTTGGTTTAAAAAATCAGGAAAACGCGATAAAGTAATTTTAGCAACAAAAATAGCCGGACCTAATAGAGGTTTGGAATACATTCGCCAGCCTTTGGATTTCTCTAAAAAAAGCATCCATGAAGCAGTTGAATTGAGCTTAAAAAATCTTCAGACTGATTACATCGATTTATACCAAACGCACTGGCCGGAACGTGTAATGAACATGTTTGGTAAAAGAGGAATTACTGAAGTGGATTCACAATGGAAAGAAAATATTTTTGAAGTACTTACCATTTTTGAAGGACTGATTAAAGAAGGAAAAATAAAACATATAGGAGTTTCTAATGAAAATCCCTGGGGTGTAATGCGTTTTTTAATCGAAGCTGAAAAGCATAACTTACCAAGAATTGCTACGATTCAAAACCCGTATTCTCTTTTAAACCGTTTGTTTGAAGTGGGTTTATCAGAAGTTTGTATGCGTGAAAATGTTGGGTTATTAGCTTATTCACCTCTTGCTTTTGGATTTCTTACCGGTAAATATTTAAACGGCACTCCAGCTAATTCACGTATGGGTACGTTTCCTAACTTTACACGATACACCAATGAAAATTGTTATAAAGTAACAAAAGAATATCAGGATTTGGCTCATAGTCTAGGACTTACCTTAACCGAATTATCTCTGGCTTTTGTGTACCATCAAAAATTCGTGACCTCAACTATTATTGGTGCAACAAGTGTTGACCAATTGGAAGAAAACATCAATGCTTTTGATGTTCGTTTAACGGATGAAGTGATAGATGCAATAAATAAGATTCAGGAGTCACAGCCTAATCCGGCTCCCTGATTTAGAACAAAGACTGTTGTTTGCTGGGATTTTCATGTTCCAGCAACCATTTCTTTCTCCATAACCCCCCAGCATATCCTGTAAGTGAACCATCTGTTCCTATAACACGGTGACACGGAACCACAATCCAAAGTGGGTTTTTACCATTGGCCGAAGCCACGGCGCGGATTGCTTTTACATCTCCTAATTTTTTAGACAAATCTAGATAAGACATTGTTTTTCCAAAAGGAATATTTAATAGTTCCTGCCAGACTTTTTGCTGGAAATCTGTACCTTTTGGATTGAGTTTAAAAGTGAATTCAGTTCTTTTGCCTTCAAAATATTCCTGAAGTTGGGTAACCGCATCCAGAAGTTCTGTTGGAATTTCAATTGACAATTCTCCTTCCGATAAAACAGAAATAACAGCAACACCGTTTTCATCACCTTCAATTTTTGTGATTCCTAACGGCGAATTGATAAAAGCTGTTTTCATACGTGTCATTTAACCGCAATGTACGCAAAGTTTCCGCAAAGCACACAAAGTCATTACTAAATTAGTATAACTCCTTCCTTAGTGTTCTTTGCGGTTACGTTAAATTAGAAACTTAAAATGTAAGCTTCCAATGCCTTTAACTCTTCTTCGGGAAGATTTTTAGTAACAGCAAAATTGGTTTTCATTGTGGCATACTGACTTGGATCAACAATAGGCTCACCTTTTTCTTTAAGAAATTCTGAAATACTAGCCCCTTTCTCTTTATAAATTTTTGCAATTTCTTTTATAGAAGGACCTACTGTTTTTGTTTCAGATTTATGACAGGTATAACAAACACCCTTACCCTCAAAAATTTCTTTTCCTAATTCTTCAGGCTTTAGAGAGGCATTCTCAGCAATTTCAGCACTAGGTTTCCCAAAGTTTTCTCCACTTTCTTTTTTGCAAGAGAATAAAAATCCGATTAATGATAATAATAGTAATTTCTTCATTTTAGACTTTAAATGTTCTTCCGAGTAAAAAAAAGGAATCCCACAGGGTTAAGTTTATAAGATTCCTCTTCGTCGAAATGACAAGATTGTTTTATTTATTTAATAAAATAGCTGCTTCTTTGGCAAAATACGTAGAAATTAAACTAGCACCAGCACGTTTGATACACATCAATTGCTCCATCATTATTTTATCATGATCCAGCCAACCTCTTTCGGCAGCCGCTTTAATCATGGCATATTCACCGGAAACATGAAAAACGGTAACAGGAACATCCACCGCATTTTTAACTTCACGAACGATATCTAAATAGGCAATCCCAGGTTTTACCATTACCATATCAGCACCTTCCTCTACATCCCATAACGCTTCTTTAACCGCTTCGATACGGTTTGCATAATCCATTTGGTAGGTCTTTTTATCTTTCGGTACCTCGACAGGCTCAGCACCCGATTCATCTTTTGGAGCACTGTCCAAAGCATCGCGAAACGGACCATAAAACGCAGAAGCATATTTAGCGGAATAACTCATGATTCCCACATTATGGAAACCAGCTGCATCCAATCCCTGACGTAAACGCAACACACGACCGTCCATCATATCGCTTGGCGCTACAAAATCGGCACCTGCCTGTCCGTGTGAAACCGCCATTTTTACCAAAGCATCGTTGGTAGCGTCATTGGCTACATCTCCTTTTTCAATGATTCCATCATGACCATAAATCGAATACGGATCTAACGCCACATCCGGCATGACAATCATCTCCGGACAAGCCGCTTTAATGGCACGAATTGCATTTTGCATCAAACCATCTGGATTCCAGGCTTCTTTACCGGTATTATCTTTTAAACTATCATTTACTTTTACGTAAATATTAACCGCTCTGATTCCTAAAGTGTATAATTCTTTAACCTCTTCAACTGTCAGATCCAATGTCCTGCGGTAAATACCCGGCATTGAAGGCACTTCAACTTTGTTGTTTTCACCTTCCATGATAAACATTGGAAACATAAAGTCGGTTGGACTTAAACTGGTTTCTCTGACTAAACTTCTTATAGATTCGTTGACTCTTAAACGACGGCCTCTGTGTAATGGAAACATAACTTATAGCTTTTAGCTGACAGCTTTTAGCAATTAGCTTTTGCTGTTAGCGATTATTTTTTCTTTAATTTTAGCCTTTATTTTTCTAGCGTTGATATTAATTTATTGAGCATCTTTTTTACTTCTTCTATATTAGAAATCAGAACTGATGCTATTTCATTATCTATATAATTCAAATCTTTAGATAAAATTAGTTGATATTCTATTTCATTGGAGGAACCAAAGGCAATATATAGAAATCTGCAAAATTCTTTATCACTATTTCTTCCGGCACCTTCTGAAATATTGGTAGGGATTGAAGAAGAAGATCTTCTCATTTGACTTACTAACCCAAATACTTCTTCTTTAGGATATTGTTTTGTAATTTTATAAATATCTAAAACCAACTGATGTGATTTCTGCCAAACAATATATTTTTTATAATCTCTCATAAATAAAACAGCTAAAAGCTAATTGCTGTCAGCTAAAAGCCAATCTTTAGGATGCTGTAATACATTTATTAATTTTTCTTCTTCACTACCTTTTTCAGGATGATGATCATACACCCATTGAACGTGTGGTGGCAAACTCATCAAAATACTTTCTATTCTACCATTGGTTTTCAATCCAAAAAGTGTTCCTTTATCGTGAACCAAATTGAATTCTACATAACGACCACGACGGATTTCCTGCCAAGTGCGATTAGCTTCAGTGTATGGTAAGTCTTTTCTTCTTTCCACAATTGGAACATAGGCCTGTAAGAACGAATTACCAACTTCGGTAACGAAATTGTACCAATCTTCCATTTTCATGGTTTCCGTTTCTTTCAAATAATCAAAAAACAAACCACCTATCCCACGTGCTTCATTGCGATGTGCATTCCAGAAATACTCGTCGCATTTCTTTTTATAATTGGGATAGAATTCTGGATTGTGTTTGTCACAGGCTGTTTTACACGTTTGATGAAAATGTTTTGCATCTTCCCCAAATAAATAATAAGGTGTTAAATCCTGTCCGCCCCCAAACCACTGGTTAATAATTTTTCTTTCACCTGCCCCGAGAGACGTGGAACTTGTGCTGAGCTCTGTCGAAGCATACATTTCAAAGTAACGCCAATTCGCATGAACTGTTGGTACCATTGGGTTTTTAGGATGAATAACCAAACTCAATCCACAAGCAAAGAAATCAGCTTCGCCTACACCGAACATTTTTTGCATGGTATCGGGTAATTTACCATGTACCGCCGAAATATTCACACCTCCTTTTTCAAAAACAGCTCCGTTTTCAATGACGCGCGTTCTTCCGCCGCCACCTTCGGGTCTGTCCCATAAATCTTCACGGAATTTAGCAACTCCGTCGATATTTTCTAATCCTTTGCAGATTTGATCTTGAAGGGTTTGTATGTAGGTGTAGAATTTATTTTTCATTGTACAATTCATATAATTCCATATCTAATGGAGTCCCATTGGTTGGAGTAAATTCGTTTATCAATGTTTTTTGCCAAACAAAACCATTATTCTTAGCAACTTTCACACTTCCCAAGTTGGTTTTATGAGCAATAATTTGAAGTGTCTTTAAGCCCAAATCCTCAAAAGCAAAATCAGCCATCTCTTTTACAGCAAATGATGTCAATCCTTTTCCTTCAAATTCTGAACCAATACAATAGGCAAATTCTCCTTGTTTATTGTCCCAATCTATTTTTTTGATAATCATTAAACCCGCAATCTGTTGGTTGTTTTTATCTCGAATAGCAAAGGTGAAATTTGTCTTTTCTTCAATTTCTTTATTCTTAATTGAAATATATTCTTCCGTTTTTTCTAAAGAACTATTCATTTCCAATGTTACTGGAAAAAATAATTTTAATCGCTCCTTATTATCAGACATAAACTGATGCAACTGATTGGAATCAATTGGTTTTAGTTTGTCTATTATATAATATTCAATATTCAAATTATTGACCATATTCCTTCACTGCCTCCACAAAAGCCTTAGCGTGATCTACTGGAATATTAGGTAAAATACCGTGCCCTAAGTTTACGATGTATTTGTCTTTTCCAAATTCGTCAATCATTTCATGAACCATTTTCTTGATGGTTGGAATTGGTGATAACAAACGAGATGGATCAAAGTTTCCTTGTAAGGTAATGTTTCCTCCTGTTAAGTAGCGCGCATTTTTAGGTGAACATGTCCAATCTACACCTAGAGCAGATGCTTTTGATTTTGACATTTCGTTTAACGCAAACCAACAGCCTTTTCCAAAAACAATTACTTCAGTTACTGGAGCCAAAGCTTCCACAATTTGGTTGATGTATTTCCAAGAGAATTCCTGATAATCAACAGGTGATAACATACCTCCCCAAGAATCAAAAATTTGCACCGCATTTACGCCCGATTTTACTTTTTCTTTTAAGTATAAAATGGTAGTATCGGTGATTTTTTGCAATAATGAATGTGCGGCTACTGGGTTTGAGAAACAAAAACCTTTTGCGGTATCAAAACTTTTAGATCCTTTTCCTTCTACTGCATAACAAAAGATTGTCCACGGTGAACCTGCAAAACCAATTAAAGGTACTTCATCGTTCAACATTTCCTTCGTCAATTTGATGGCATCCATTACATAACCAAGGCTTTCTTCGATATTAGGAATAAAAACTTGTTCTACTTGTTCCATCGTGCGAATAGGATTAGGAATAATAGGCCCTAAATTATCCTTTAATTCTACGTGAATTCCCATAGCTCTCGGTACAACCAAAATATCAGAGAATAAAATAGCCGCATCAGGCTTTACAATACGAATAGGCTGTACTGTAATTTCTGCTGCTAGTTCAGGAGTTTCACAACGGGTAAAGAAATCGTATTTATCGCGTAACGCTCTGAATTCTGGTAAATATCTACCTGCCTGACGCATCATCCATACTGGCGGACGTTCAACAGTTTCTCCTTTTAAAGCTCTTAAGAATAGGTCGTTTTTAATCATATTTTCTTGCTTTATGCTTTAAGCTATACGCTTTAAGCTTTTACATTTTAATTGCTTATTGCCTAAAGCTTATTGCTTAAGGCCAAAATAATTGATACATTGAATAATCACGTTTTCAACCGAAGGTTGATTGGCAATTATGATATTATTAGTTATGTTTTCCAATGCTTTTGCAGTAGTAGTACCAATACAAAAACACATTTCATCAGTAATTTTATTTTCTTTTAAATAACTTTCTACTCCCGACGGACTGTAAAACAATATACCATCAGGTTTTGAATTGATTTTTTGTGGTGTCAAGATCGTTTCATAGACTTCAACTTCATTGAACTTAATTCCGTTTGCTTTCAACATTTCAGGCAAAACATCCCGACGTAAATTTCCGCTGAAAAAAGTAAAAGACAAATTAGTATAAGATAAAGAAATTATTTCAGCTAATTCGGTTGCATAACCCGCATAAGCTTGTACAATAAACCCATTTTCTTCTAATAAGGCTTTGGTTTTTATACCTACACAAAAGACTTTTTTGCTTTCTAATTCCAAAAAATTATCAAATTCCAAAACAGCATTAACAGCATTTTGACTGGTAAAAATTAAAGCTTCGTTTATCACTTCGACTCCGCTCAGTGTACTTTTTTGCAATGACTTTGTTGTGATAAAATCGGCTTCTATAACTGATAGGTTAGCATTCAACAAAAACTGCTTCTGATTACTGAGCAGTATTTTTGTTGATAGTATGCGAATGTTTTCAGCCACTGTTATTTTTTCAGCTTTTCTTTAATTTCAGTCATTAATTCGGTACCGCCATTATCCAAAATTTCTTTAGCACAATTCAGTCCCAATTTTTTCCATTCGGAAATATCAAAAGAACGTTTGATTTCTATTTTTTGTTGACCATCAATAGAGAATAACACTCCATTGAAATCAATTTGGTCTGTTTTTTCATTATAAATAGCCAATGCTCCTATAGGTGCTGTACAACCTCCTTCTAAAGTTCTTAAAAACTGTCGTTCGATATAGGTGCTAATTTCTGTTTCGATGTGGTTTAATTCAGATAAAGCTTCCAATGCAAAAGTATCTTCAGCCATCGCAACCACCATCATGGCTCCCTGCGCCGGTGCCGGAATCATCCAATCTAAAGAAATAAATGTTTCGGGTTTCAAGTTCAGACGTTCTAATCCAGCTGCAGCAAATATGGCTCCTCCCCAGTCACTTTCCTGTAATTTTTGAAGTCGGGTATTTACATTTCCACGTAAATCGACAGTTTTATGCTGCGGGTATTTATGCAACCATTGTGCCTGACGACGTAAACTTCCAGTGGCAATAGTGCCTTCTCCTTCAAGGAAATCCAAATTCCCTTTGTGTACTAAAATATCAACCGTATTCGCTCTTTCTAAAACAGCTGCTTGCACAATTCCTTGCGGTAAAGCTGTAGGTACATCTTTCATAGAGTGTACCGCAATATCCACCTGACCAGAAATCATGGCAACATCTAGTGTTTTAGTAAAAATACCCGTAATACCTAATTCGTATAACGGTTTGTCAAGTATAATATCCCCTTGTGATTTTACGGCAACAATTTCAGTCTTGTAACCTAAATCGTTAAGTTGTTTTTCAACCGTGTGAGCTTGCCAAAGCGCTAATTCGCTATCGCGAGTTCCTATTTTTATAATTCGATTTTTTGCCACAGATTTTATTTTTCTAACTGAAATACTTTTTGAATCCAATCGACACTTTCATCAACCGAAGTGTTTTCATCTTTTAAATGATTGGCAAAATGATTGGTAATTTTTTGAATAATGCGGTCGCTTATTATTTCGGCCTGAGCCTCATCAAAATTGCTCATTTTTTTGCGTTGGTAGGCCATTTCGATTTCTTTGATCGATTGTAATTTGGCTTTCAAGGCATGAATCGTTGGTGCGTATTTACGACCTTTGGTCCAAGTCATGAACTCTTCTAGGATTTCATTGATAATGGTCTCTGCCGCTGGAATCTGACTTTTTCTGTTTTCTAAAGTTTCATCTGTGATTTGCGACAAATGATCCATGTGAACTAAAGTCACCCCTTCAACATCCTGAACATTTTCGTTCACATTTTTAGGAATTGATAAATCTAAAACCAACAATGGTTTTTTCAGATTTAAAATAGTTTTATCCACCGTAGGATTTTGCGCTCCTGTAGCTACTACTAAAACATCTGCTTTTTGAATTTCTTCCTGTAAATCAGCATAATCTTTTACGATCAGGTCTAATTTTTTAGCTAGTTTTTCAGCTTTATCTTTAGTACGGTTAATTAGAGTAATATGATCGTGTTTACTGTGTTTCACCAAGTTTTCACACGTATTACGGCCAATTTTTCCTGTACCGAAAAGCAGAATGTTTTTATCGGCTATATCTGGAACAGTTTTGAAAATATACTGCACCGAAGCAAAAGAAACAGAAGTTGCTCCCGAAGAAATTTCGGTTTCATTTTTTACCCTTTTGCTGGCCTGGATAACCGAATTTACCAAACGCTCCATATAAGCATTGGCTAATTCTTTTTCTTTGGAAAGTACAAAAGCCGTCTTGATTTGAGAAATAATTTCAAAGTCTCCTAAAATCTGACTGTCCAATCCTGTCCCTACACGAAACAAATGATTGATAGCTTCTTTGCTTTTGTATACATAAGCTACTTTTTGAAAATCTTCGACAGTTCCCTGACTATTCTCACAAAGTAGTTTGATTAATTGAAATGGGTGTTGTGCAAAACCGTAAATTTCAGTTCTGTTGCAGGTAGAGGTTACAATCAGACTCTCAATACCTTCTGATTTTGCCTGAATAAGTAAATTTTCTTTGGCTTTATCGTCAAGACTAAACTTACCTCTCATTTCAGCATCGGCCTTAAGATAGCTTAACCCTATTGCATAAAATGAAGTCGATTTTACGGGTATATTCTGTGTCATTAAATCCTAATCAAATTTTCGTTACAAATTTAACCTTACACTTTTTATAAAAATAACGCTATAAGTACTATTTGTGTCGCTATAAGTAATTTTTATACTCCAAAAGACTTTTTAGCGATATTTGTTTTATTTTTGCTGTAAAATAAGGTCTTCAGGATTTGTTTATGTAGAATCATTCTAAATAAAAAATTCCCGGCTGACTGAAATTGAAAACTAAAAAGTATCGCTATGAGTTCAGCGGAAGAAATAAAAATAGACGATGAATTTATTTTAATTCGCTTTCAGAATGATTCTGAGGAAGAAATGAAATACGAGCGTCCTGTAAAAACAGGATTGATTCAATTTCATTTTGGATTAAAAGGAAAGGCTAAATTCATCTTTAATAAAGGTAATTATACTTTGGATTTAAAAGATGAAAAATCGCTTTTGTTTTACAATCCGGAAAAAGAATTACCGCTTCATTTAGAAATTGCTCCTAAAACCTGGATCATTTCAATCTTGATTTCCATTAAAAAATTTCATGGTTTATTTACCAGCGATGCTGACCATATTCCTTTTTTAAGCCAGGAAAACCGTGATAGAAAATATTACGGAGAGGAGAACATTACACCTTCAATGGCGATTGTTTTGAATCAGATGTTTCACTACAATCTTAACCCAACGATTAAAAATTTATACTACAAAGGAAAAGGATACGAACTTTTAAGTCTGTTCTTTAATAAAAGTGAGGATCCGGATGTAGAACAATGTCCTTTTTTAGTTGATGAGGAAAATGTAAAGAAGCTGAAAAAAGCAAAAGAAATCATCATAGCCAATATGGCCGAACCACCAAGTTTAGAAGAACTTTCAGAAAAAGTAGGATTAAATCTTAAGAAACTGAAAACAGGCTTTAAGCAGATTTACGGCGATACGGTTTATGGTTTTTTATTTGACTATAAAATGGACTTTGCCCGTAATTTATTAGACAGTGGTTCGTATAATGTGAATGAAGTAGGGTTAAAAATTGGCTACAGCACAGCAAGTCATTTTATAGCAGCATTTAAAAAGAAATTTGGCACTACGCCTAAAAAATATTTATTAGAAAAAACACAGTAATGAAAGGAGTATTATTAGTTAATTTAGGTTCGCCTGAGAGCCCGGATCCAAAAGATGTTAAGCCTTATTTAGATGAATTTTTAATGGATAAGTACGTGATTGATGTTCCGTATTTATTAAGAGCTTTATTAGTCCGCGGCATAATTTTACGTAAAAGACCTGAGGAATCTGCTCATGCTTACGGAAAAATCTGGACTAAAGAAGGTTCTCCTTTGGTTGTTATTTCTAAAAATGTTCAAAAGAAAGTACAACAACGTGTAGACATTCCGGTAGCACTTGCTATGCGCTATGGTTCAATGACCATTCAAAAAGGACTGCAGGAGTTGAAAGATAAAGGTGTTACCGAAGTATTGCTGTTGCCTATGTATCCACAATATGCTATGGCATCGACCAAAACAATTATTGTACTGGCAGAAGAACTGCGTAAAAAACAGTTTCCTGAAATGAAGATCACCTACATTAATTCTTTCTACAATAAAAAAGATTATATCCAGAACCTGGCCGATTCTATCAAAAAACATTTGGAAGGGTTTGATTATGACCATCTTTTATTTTCGTATCATGGAATTCCGGAACGCCACATTCGTAAAACTGACGTAACTACTTCACACTGTAAAATCAACAGCAGTTGTTGTGTGACTGCTTCACCGGCACATGAATTTTGTTACCGTCACCAATGTTTTGAAACAACCCGTCAAGTGGTTGAGCTTTTGAATATTCCAAAAAACAAATACAGCGAAACCTTCCAGTCAAGACTTGCCGGAGACAAATGGCTGGAACCCTACACCGATGTTGAAATAAACAACATGCCTGCCAAAGGAATCAAAAATCTGGCTGTGGTTACTCCTGCATTTGTTGCCGATTGTTTAGAAACTTTAGAAGAAATTGCCATGCGTGCCGATGAAGATTTCAAAGCTCACGGCGGAGAAAACTTTAAGGCTGTTCCATGTTTGAATGAAGATGAAGCATGGATGGACACAATCGCCAATTGGATTAAAGAGTTTCAAGAAAACTGATAAAAAGCAAGGAAAAAGGATTTTTCAACATGGAATTTTACAACTATATCAAATCACTGCATCTCATCTTTGTGATTACCTGGTTTGCAGGTTTGTTCTACATTGTGCGGCTGTTTGTGTATCATGCCGAAGCAAAGCAAAAGCCAGAGCCTGAACAAAGTATTCTGATTAAGCAGTACCAATTAATGCAATACCGCTTGTGGTATATTATTACCTGGCCAAGTGCTGTGTTGGCGAGTTTTTTCGCGTATTGGATGTTGTTTTTTACTGAAGTGGGTCAAGTATGGCTCAAACAACCCTGGATGCATGTAAAACTTGCTTTTGTGTTTCTTTTGTACCTGTATCATTTAAAATGCCATCAAATATTTTTGCAATTGCAAAAAGGCGAAGTAAAACATACTTCAGGTTTTTTTAGGTTGTGGAATGAGGGCGCAACCATTATTTTATTTGCTGTTGTATTTCTTGTGATTTTAAAAAGTGCTGTAAATTGGATTTACGGAGTGATTGGAATTATACTTTTTTCAGTACTTTTAATGCTCGGGTATAAATTCTATAAAAAGATTAGAGAAAAAAATCAGTAAATGGACACCCTTTTTTCAGGTCAAAATCTATCACTTCGTGCCAGAATCTTCATTGCAATGATTCTGATTACGCTGATTTCCTCTGTCCTCATAGCATTGGTATCCATTTTGCATTTTCAGTATGAGAGCCAGGAATACCATCAGGAACGTTTACTGCGCAAGGAAGAACAAATCAAACAGCATATCGAATATGTACTGGAAACAACACCGCACCCCTTAATTACAGCGAATTTAACTTCAATTTTTGAAAACAAAATATTTGAAATTTCCAATATTCACAATCTGGAAATCGACATGTATGATCTGCATGGGAGGTTATTGATCAATTCAAGGGCTCCAAGAATTCCGGGACAGATTTCTTTAAATATTTCTGATAATTTACTGGAACAAATCAAACATGCTCAAAACAACAGATTTGTTGGCGAGGGAGAAGCCAGAGGGGATGTTTACACATTTTCCTACAGCTATCTGATGGACCATATAGAAAATAAACCTATAGGGATTATCCGATTACCTTACAAACAGGACGACAGCTATTACAAACAGGAAATTCAAAACTTTCTTACCATTTTCGGTACGGTTTACTTCGGGATGTTTATACTTTCCATTTGGCTGGCATTTTATTTATCGAGGTATATTACACGTTCATTAGCCACTATCGCCCATCATCTTTCTGAAACCAGTTTAACTGAAAAAAACAAAAAAATAGACTTGGTTTCCAATAGTTCAGAAATTGACCGCTTGGTAGAATCCTACAACAAAATGATTGATGAGCTGGAAGAAAGTGCCAACAAATTAGCACAAAGTGAACGTGAAGGAGCCTGGCGTGAAATGGCGAAACAGGTTGCTCATGAGATTAAAAATCCGCTTACGCCCATGCGCTTAACAGTGCAAAGCTTTGAAATGCGATTTAATCCTGAAGATCCAAACATTAAACAAAAAGTAACTGATTTTTCTAAAACCCTTATACAGCAAATCGATACCATGAGCGCAGTAGCATCTGCGTTTTCCAATTTTGCCTCTATGCCTGCCCAACAAAATGAAACATTAAACGTAATAGATGTAATTAATCTGACTTTAGAAATTTTCAATGAAGAGTACATAGAATATTACCCTTCCACAAAAGAAATTATCACAAAAATAGACCGTACGCAGCTCATCCGTATCATAACTAACTTGGTTAAAAACGCGATACAGGCTATTCCTGAGGAGCAAGGAAATAAAAAAATCATTGTATCTGTCACTAAAGAATCTAATTACGCCATAATCAAAGTACAGGATAATGGCAAAGGTATAGCTCAAGAGGACTTTGAACGGGTATTTGAACCAAAATTCACAACAAAAACCAGCGGTATGGGTCTTGGTTTAGCCATCATTAAAAACATTATAGAAAATTATAACGGAAGCATTACCTTTGAATCAGAGTTAAACAAAGGAACAACATTTAAAGTAACCCTACCCATTGTAAATAATTAAATTATGGAAATGAAAAATATTTTAGTCGAACACGAAAAATTTACGGCTACCATTACAATCAACCGTCCTGAAAAATTAAATGCACTAAACTCTGAAACAATAAAAGAGTTACACGATTGCTTAAAAAAACTAGAAGATAATGACATGGTAAGAACCATCATTATTACCGGAAGCGGTGAGAAAGCATTTGTTGCAGGAGCAGACATTTCTGAATTTGCTCATTTTTCTGAAAAAGAAGGTGCGGCATTGGCGCGTAAAGGTCAGGAATTATTGTTTGACTTTGTAGAGAACATGAAAACACCGGTAATTGCGGCAGTAAACGGATTTGCATTAGGTGGCGGGTTGGAATTGGCTATGTCCTGTCATTTCCGTATTGCATCAGACAATGCAAAAATGGGACTTCCGGAAACTTCTTTAGGTGTTATTCCCGGTTATGGAGGAACACAACGTTTGGCTCAGTTAGTGGGTAAAGGCCGTGCCATGGAAATGATTATGACTGCGGGTATGATTACTGCTGATGAAGCACACAGAACAGGTTTGGTGAACCACGTAGTACCACAGGCAGATTTGTTTGCTACTTACATGACTATTGCTGATAAAATCCAACGTAACTCACCGGTTGCAATCGGAAAAGCAATCGAAGCCGTAAATGCTAATTTCAAAGACGGTGTAAACGGATTTGAAGTGGAAATCAAAAACTTTGGTGAATGTTTCGCTACAGCCGATTTTAAAGAAGGAACCACTGCGTTTTTAGAAAAAAGGAAAGCCGCGTTTGAAGGAAAATAATCTTAAAACAATCAATATCAAGTAGTAAGCAATTTTGTTTACTGCTTTTTTATATTATGAAATATTTATTGTTATTATTTTTATCATCAACCATTTCATTTTCACAAATAAGTTTTGAGAAAGTCAATCAAAAAACCAAAAAACTGATTGAGAATTACAAAACAAAAGAAGATCTCCCGGGAGTAGCAGTTTCTGTCTCCTACAATGACACTATTCTATTTTCTGAAGGATTTGGATATGCTGATTTGGAAAACAGGATCAAAGTCGAGCCTTCCAAAACTAAATTTGACATTGGCAGTGTAACCAAAACAATAACAATTTGCTCTCTTGCCCGATTAGCCGAATTAGATTCTATAAAATTTGAGGAGAGTATTTATAAATATCTTCCCGAATTACCACATAAAGGCTACGATTTTACAATTGCACAATTAGGAGCACATCTGTCCGGTCTGCAAAGAGATTCTTCAGAAGAAATTTTTGAACCGACTTGTAAACTAAATAAAAATAATTTTTTTGAATACTATAAAAAAGACAATCAGATTTACAAACCACAAACAAAATATATGTATAGCAATTTAGGCTATAAAATTTTAGGTTTGGTTTTAGAAAAAAAGTCTGGTTTAGAGATAGAAAAATGTAATAAAAAACTAATTTTTGACATTCTTAAATTGACAAATACTCATAAAGATTCGATAGAATTTTCAGACAGTAGTGTTTCAAAATTATATCTTTTTGAAAGAAAAAATTATAATACATTAAAAGGTTACAGCTGTGAATTCAAATACGGGGAAGGTTGTTTTTTGTCTACAAGTGAGGATTTAATAAAGTTTGGCAATGCTCTTCTTTTTCCGGAAAAACTATTAAAAAAAGAAACATTAGTTTATTTGATTAAGAATCAAAAAACAACTGATGGTAAAAATACTGATTATGGAATTGGCTTTTCATCAAGAAAAGACGCTAACGGGAATTATTATTACGGTCATGAAGGCAACTGGATAGGCTCAAGAGCTTTTATGTACATTTACCCTAAATCTAAATTGGTAATTACATTATTGGCTAACCGTATGATGAATTCAAAAAAATACAACCATATTCAAATAGTACCTGAAGTCGCAAAAAAATATATTGATTTTCTGGGCAGGAAAACCAATTAAAATTCAAAGAGCCCCAGTAAAACTAAGACTCTTTAAATTTATTATAAAATATTATTGCTAACTGAAAACTACTTCTTCCCCTCCCACTCGTCATAAAACTGGAACAGAAAATTTTCCATAAACAAATGACGCTGTCCGGCAATTTTAACTCCGGTACGGGTTTTCATTTTATCTTTTAACAAAAGAAGTTTCTCATAAAAATGATTAATTGTAGGTGTCTCAGAATTTTTATATTCTTCCTTTGACATATTCAGTTTAGGCTGAATTTCCGGATTATAGATTGTCCTGTTCTTGAAGCCACCGTAATTAAACGTACGTGCAATTCCTATGGCTCCCAATGCATCCAAACGATCAGCATCCTGTACTATATCCAATTCTTTTGAATGGAATTTAGCCTCAAAATTACCTCCCTTAAAAGAAACATTCTCGATAATTTTCACCACATGATCAATCGTTTCCTGATCCACATTTTGAGATTCTAAAAAATTTCTCGCTGTCTGCGGGCCAACATTCTCATCGCCGCCGTGAAATTTGCTGTCAGCTATGTCATGCAGCAAAGCGGCAAGCATTACCACAGTCTTATCACATTCCTCTTCAAAAGCAATCAGCTGTGCATTTTTATACACACGCTCAATATGAAACCAGTCATGACCGCCTTCGGCATCTCTAAGCTGTTCTTTTACAAAAGCAATAGTCTTTTCTATCAACTCCATAAATTACGTAAGAATTGCAGGCTGTACCCATTTGAATACTTTCTCTTCTGCAGGTACAACCAATCTGTCTGCCAGACGGGTCATTCTTGCCGGTAATTTCATCAAATAATCACGGGCTTTCTCCGCTTCATCAGATAAACCGTTTACTTTATCAATTTCCCATTTATCAATTAATTTTTGAAGAATTTCAACATAATCAATAGCTGTATAAACCCCTATTCGTTGGGCCGATTCAGAGAATTTTTCAAAAGCTGTTCCAATAGCTTCACCTGACTCTCTGATCAAATGTGCAGGCATAGTTATTTTTTGCTTCATCATGTGCTGGAATGCCAGCATCATTTCGCTTGGATCAACTTTAAAAATCTGGTTTACAAATTCGCTATAGGCGTGATGATGACGCATTTCGTCACCAGCAATTAACTTACAGATTTTTGATAATTTATGATCTCCGAATTTCTTAGCCAATTGTGCTACACGGTTGTGAGAAATATAGGTAGCCAGCTCCTGAAAACTTGTAAACACGAAGTTTTTATATGGATCTCTTGCCGTTCCCGGATCAAAACCATCATTAATCAGGTGCTGCGTAGTCATTTCAACCTCGCGCATGTTTACACGTCCTGATAAATACAAGTATTTATTTAATAAATCACCGTGACGGTTTTCTTCCCCTGTCCAGTGACGCAGCCACTTTGCCCAGCCGTTATCACCATTTTCACCCTTTTGTGAAACACCTTCTACGTCCATTAACCAAGTTTCATAGGTAGGCAGTGCCTCCTCTGTAATGGTATCTCCCACTAAAACTACCCAAAAATCATACGGCAGATCCTTAGCAATTTCTCTTAATTCTGTTACATCTTCAATAAATGTTTCTTTTTCAGAATTAGGCAGTAGATCGCTGGGCTGCCAAATCTTTTCAACGGGTATAAGATAGTTTTCCACAAAGAAATCTATCTTTTTTTCTAAAAACTGCATCACTTCCAGACGCATGTTGTGTATTGACATTGTATATCCATTTTAGATTTCAGACATCTGAATTCAGAGTCAAAATCTGGTTAATTTTTAATATTATCTTTTATTACCGTTTCTGTTTTCTCCAAAATCTCTTCAAACGAATAATCAGAAATTTTTAAAGGCTGATGAATCTTGAAATCCAATCTATTGCCTAATCCTAGAGGAAACTTCCCATAGCGGGTCATTTTCCATGAATTGTTGATAGAAACCGGTAAGAAATAAGCATCAGGAGCAAATTTGTAAAGCATTTTCAGTCCGTTTACTGAAAATGGTTTAGGCGCACCTGTTTTACTTCTTGTTCCTTCCGGGAATATTACAACAGAATAATTGTTCTTATTGATATATTCCGCCACACGCTTGATTTCCGGCAAAGCCTGTTTCGGATCTTTCCTGTCAATCAAAGCTGAACCTCCGTGTCTCAAATTGAATGACACACTTGGTATTCCTTTTCCTAGTTCTTTTTTACTGATAAATTTTGGATGGCATTTTCTTAAAAACCAGATAAACGGCGGAATATCATACAAACTCTGATGATTCGCCACAATAATCAACGGCTTGTTTACAGGCACATTTTCAAATCCTTTTACGTTGTACGTTGTTCCCAGCACATGTGTGGAACGGACCAAAAACCAATTTAGGACTGCCACACTCCAACGGTGTGCATTGTAACCAAAAACATTCAGGCAGATCCATTGGATCGGGTGAAAAAGCACCAGCCAAAATCCAAACAATAAATAGTATATGAGCGAAACAGGATACGAAATAATTTTTTGCATAGTCATTTAATTTGGACAAAAAAGAAAAATGTCATTTAGAGAAATTTCCAAATGACATTCACACATAACGTTTTGTAATTAACAAAACTCGTTGTAAGCGTCTTTTAAATTTTCAGCAATAATTTCAGCCGGACGTCCTTCAATATGGTGACGTTCCAACATGTGCACTAATTCACCGTCTTTAAACAATGCCATAGCCGGCGATGAAGGTGGAAAAGGGAACATGTGCTGACGTGCAGCATCAACAGCATCTTTATCTACTCCGGCAAATACAGTAATCAAATGATCCGGTTTTTTACCTCCATCCAAGCTCATTTTTGCGCCTGGGCGTGCATTTCGCGCCGCGCATCCGCAAACTGAATTCACCACTACTAATGTTGTTCCTTTTTGAGCTAAAGCGTTTTCAACTTCTTCAGCAGTATATAGACCTTGAAAACCAGCGTCAGTCAATTCATTACGCATTGGTTTTACCATTTCTTCTGGATACATATTCTTTTAGTTAAAAAGTTATTGAACTGCAAAGTTACAAAGAATATGAATTTTATTGTTCTATTTAATAGGAATTTAACGGAGGATTAATGATAAATCATGTTGGCAACCCTGTAAGTATTGGCATGCGCTTCAATGATTGTCTTTATTTCAGGGGAATAACCTCCGCCCATACTGCATTGTACTGGAATTTGATATTTTTTACAAAGTTCAAAAACTATTTCATCTCTTTTTTTACAACCCTGAACAGAACATCCTAATTTTCCTAATTTATCAGTAGCCACAATATCCACACCGCTGAGATAAAATATGAAATCGGGTTTTTGTGTTTCTATTAACTTTGGCAGAGTGGCATTTAAAATTTTCAAATACTCTTCATCCGAAGTACCGTCAGGCAGAGCAATATCTAAATCAGAAGTTTCTTTTTTAAAAGGGTAATTGCTTTTTCCATGCATCGAAAAAGTAAAAACCTGATTGTTTTTTTCAAAGATTTCGGCTGTACCATTACCCTGATGCACGTCTAAATCGACAATCAGTATTTTTTTAGCTAAATTATTATCCAATAAATACTGCGCTCCAATAGCCTGATCATTTAATAAACAAAATGCTTCCCCTCTGTTTGTGTAAGCATGGTGTGTTCCTCCGGCTATATTGAACGCAATACCATCATGCAGCGCATTTTGAACACCTAGAATTGTTCCCTGTGCTATACGCAATTCCCTTTCGACTAATTCGGCTGAAAGCGGAAAACCAATTTTCCTGACAGCTCTCGCATCGAGGGTCAAATCTGCTAAATGCGTAACGTATTCTTTAGTATGGACAGCTAGAACCGGAGCAAGGTCTGCAATTTCAGGCTCAAAAAACATTTTGCCTGCAGCCGTTCCTTCATGCAGCAGCTGCTGAGGAAGCAACTCATATTTCAGCATTGGGAAACGGTGTCCGTCAGGTAAAGGATGCTTGTAAATAGGATGATATGCTATGGTAAACATAGCACGAAATTCAACATTTACGCTGAATAATACAAACGTTACTCAACTTTTTCAATTTGCTCTATTATTTTCAGGGCAACATCACTTGATGATTGAAAATTTTGTCCGGTAATAATCCGGTCATCCACCTCAACGTGTGAAATATTTCTTGGAGAAAACTTAAATGTACCGCCACGTTCCTCAATTGTTTTTTGAATCAGAAATGGAAAATGTTTGAAATAATCCCCGTCCTGTTTTTCAAATGAATCAGGATAACCGCTTATCTTTCTTCCTGCAACGACATATTTCCCATCTTTGGTTTTTAAATGAACAATTCCTGCTGTTCCGTGACAAACGGAAGATAATATACCTTTGTTGTCCTGATAAACGGCAAGGGCAATTTTCTGTATTGCTTCATTTTCGGGCACACCATACATGGCACTTCCACCACCTATATAATGAACGGCTTTATACAATTCAGGTTTTATATCGCGTGGCTGTAAAGTATGTGCAATTGCATACATAAAATCAGGATTGTATAGATATTGTTTCTGCAGTGAATCCGATGTGTTGATGTAAGCCAAAGGAATACTTCCGCCTTCCGGACTGACAAAATCCACTATATACCCTGACTTTGTAAATGTATCATAAGCATTCACAATTTCTGCAAAACTATTACCTGTTGCTATTTTTGAATTACCATAATAATGGGCGTTTGATACAATAAATAAAATACGTTTGCCAACTTTGTCTGAAGAAATCATACTGGCAGTTTTACTGATTATCTTCCATTCGCCCTGTATTTTTTTTACCAAAAACATATCGATGAATTCCTGCTTTTTTTCCGGGATAAGAATTTCGGCTTTAGCCAAAGCTATGTCATTGAAAATACTTAAAGATAAAATTCTGCCTAAGCGTCCGTTAAATTTTCCTTCCTGTCCCTTTTGAAACCATTTAGTGTATTCAGAAATTGGCACAATCCACAGCGGTTTTTCCTTGTGTGATAAAAACAAATTGGCCTCAGAATAAAAAGCTTTTGAAATTTCACCAGGTTTGTTGTAAGAAGTTCCGTCAATGTAATTTTGAATACATGCGGCAACAGCTTCGGTTTCAGATTGTGCAAGCAGTATTACAGACTGTAATGTCAGCAGAAGAGTAAAAAATAATTTTTTCATAAAACTTAAAATATTAATTCGTCCACAAAACTATTCAGCAGTTTTAAAATGAACCCTTAAGTCAATGAAAATGAAATACTGATGTATACTTCAGGAGTGGATTTTCAGCTTTTCGAGTAATTTGAAGGGGTGATTCCGGTAATTTTTTTAAAAGAGCTGTAAAAAGCACTGGTCGAATTAAACCCGCATTCCAGTCCGATTGCATCTATCTTGAAATTTGTTTCTTCTTTTAACAGTCGCTTGGCTTCCTCAATTCTGTATTCGTTTATGAGTTGCGTAAAACTCCTGTTCAGATTATCATTTATGTACTGTGAGAGTACCTGCGGACGGACATTTAAATTTTGGGCCAAAAGAGGCAGCGTCAGATTAGGATTTTTATACAGCTTGTTTGTTTCAAAAGCAAGAAGGAACTGCTGTGAAATTTCATTTACCGTATCCTGTTCGAGTTTATTAGCATACTTTTCTTTTTTAACCGGAAAGTTGACCGCGTCATTTCTTTTAGTGTAAAACAGTAAAATAGAAATATAGAAACAAAAAGAAAACGACAATGCTCCGGAAATGTATGAGGTGTATCTGGCTGTAAAATAGGCAGTCCAAATTACAAAAACACCGGTCAGGACACTTAAAATCCACATATCCTCCTGACTAATTTTATTGGTATTGTAAATTAATTTCGCCCAGGTTTTTCTGGACACATAAAAAGAAAGCACAATAAACAGGAGCCATAGTATATTAATTGTCCAGTAAATCGGTTTTTTCCATAATTCGACATAAATTTCATACGGAAAGAGTAAACCCAGCGCTACAATAAACAGGAATAAACCCAGCAATGTATATTTTGCAGTATTAATGTTGAAAGAATGCGTCTTCGATTTTATATAAAAAAACAAAAGCGGTCCGATTAAAAAACAAGCCGAAAGACCAATTTGCAGGTATGTTTTTGAAAGATGGGAATTAAAATAAAAGAAAACCGACTTTCCTATCCGGATACTTAAAGCTGCCAAAAGACCGCCAAGAAATAAATCAGATATGTTTCTGGTTTTTTTCAACAATAGAAAATAGAGACTTAAAACAATCCCGTTAAAAGCTCCCAATGCACTAAAAAAGAAAATAATAATTTTACTGAATTCCATCACAAAATTTATTTAGCCACTCTACCATTTTCAAAAGACCTGACAATTTTATGAATTCATTTGTTTTTCAAATTCTTCGATAAACAAACCTACGTGGTATCCATCCACTAAGCCGTGATGGACGTGAACAGACATAGGCATTGATTTTTTACCTTCAGCTTCAGTCAGTTTGCCAAAAGATACTTTGGGACAGCTATCCGGAAATGAAAAACTTCTGGCGTGAGATAATGACGTGAAATTCACCCATGGAATTGCAGAAAAATGAATCAGATTTGTTTCAGGAAAATCACGGGTAAAAAGACCTTCTGTATTTTGAATTCTTTCAATTTCCTGTTTTGCATTCTGATGGAATTGATTCAAATCGGAATCAAATTCGATTAATGAAAAACCAAAAGTCTTGTCTTCACGCATGATTGTAGCAGAGACATCTATACGGTCATAGATAAACACTTCCTTATCAATAATCCGGTACTTGAAATTTTCTACGCTGTTAACGGCTGCCAAGGTTTTGTGCATGTAATAGGTAAAAAAAGGAATTTCCAGCTCTTTAGCTTTTGCAAAAGCTTTAGTACAGTCGATATTTACAGTCATGCCATAAAAAGGTTCCTCCATTTGACTGAAAAACCCGAAATGCGTTGCCCTGTTCCATGAGGCTAAGTCTAATTTTGTTTTTTCCATCAAAGCAAAGATAAAACTTCTTTTACATTGGCAATTGCTTTGAAATTTTCATGTTCAATCTCAAAATCGATCCGTTCATACGCCCAGGTCGTGTGATATGGAATATGCACACCAAATCCGCCAATATTTAAAACAGGCAAAACATCTGATTTTAAAGAATTTCCTATCATCATAAAATCATTGGGTTGAATATCCAAACGTCCCAGCATTTTAGTGTAATCCACCTCAGCTTTATCGCTCATTACTTCGATATGGTGAAAAAAATGTCCCAACCCGGAATCGTGCAATTTACGGTGCTGGTCTTTTAAATCGCCTTTTGTTGCTACAATGAGCTTGTACTTTCCTTTCAATTCTTTTAAAACCTCCTCTACATCCGGTAAGAGTTCAACCGGTTTTAACAACAAATCTTTTCCTATTTGAAGGATTTTTTCGATAACATGCCCCGAAATTTGCTGGTTGGTCAAATCCAAACCCGATTCTACCATGGATAACGTAAACGCTTTAATCCCGAAACCGTATAAAGGAAGATTCTTCACCTGATGACTCAGTATTATCTGCAAAATTTCCTGATGCGAGGCATAGTTTTGAAACAAGGCACAAAATTTTTCCTGGGCTTCATCAAAAAAGGGTTCATTGTGCCAAAGCGTGTCATCGGCATCAAAAGCGATTATTTTTGGTTTCATATTTTGAAGTATAAAAAAACTCCTTCAGGCAGAAGGAGCTTTATGATATTTTTCAATCAAGTCAAACATAGGGCAGCGTTTGCATCGTTTAGACTCTTTCTTTTTGTATTTTTCACAACATTGTGACTTACACTTTTCTGCTTTTTTGTGTAATTTTTTAAGCTCTTTTTCGTGCTTGTCTTTGTCCTTATCTTTGTCTTTTTTGCTCAAAGCAAAAAGAATTAAGTTTGTTTTACTGCAGCATTCTTAGCGGTGATTTGCAAAATATCCCTGTCAAACAAATACAATCCTCCTTTATCATCCCCTATCATATTGATTTTATCCAATATGTTTTTAGCCTGCGCCTCCTCTTCTATCTGTTCTGCCACATACCATTGTAGAAAATTATGTGTTGCATAATCTTTAGATTCAAAAGTAATGTGAACCAATTCATTAATAGATTGCGACACAAACAGTTCATGCTTGTACAATTCCTCAAACATTTCCTGAAAAGCTGTAAATGTTGTTTTGGGCATTTTTAGTTCGGTTATCTGTGCATGCCCGCCACGCTCATTGACATATTTTATCAGTTTAAGCATGTGCATACGCTCTTCATCTGACTGTAAATACATGAAACGTGCAATGCCCTCAAAACCATGAATTTCAGCCCAGCAAGCCATAGAAAGATACACCTGTGACGATTCGGCTTCGATTCTTATCTGCTTGTTTAAAGCGTCTTCAATACTTTTTTGTAACATAGTTCAGTTCGTTTTCTATAAAGTTACGAAAAAACTTTAAGAAATCACCGCCCCATTTTCAACTCCATCAGCCTCCGGGCTAACAAATACCAATTTACCTTCAGCGTTATTAGTCAATAACAGCATTCCCTGACTTTCTACACCACGCAAAGCTCTTGGTGCCAGATTTACTAAAACAGTAACACGCTTGCCAACTACTTCTTCCGGTGTAAAATGCTCGGCAATTCCCGAAACAATAGTACGTACATCAATTCCTGTATCCACTTTTAATACTAAAAGCTTATCCGCTTTAGGCATTTTTTCAGCTTCTATGATTGTTCCTATACGTAAATCTATTTTTGAGAAATCGTCGAATGTAGTAGTTTCTTTTTGAGGCATAATAGTTTTATTTGCTGAAGCTTTTTCAGATGCATTTGCTGTTTTTGTAGCTTCCAGTTTATCAATTTGTTTTTGTATTTCAGTATCTTCGATTTGTGCGAAAAGAATTTCAGCCTGACCAATTTGATGACCTGCTTTAGTTAAATTCCAGTTCTCAAATTCCAAATTCCAATTATTAGGCTCTATATTTAAGATCTTACATAATTTAGCTGAAGTAAATGGTAAAAAAGGTTCAGACAGAATGGCCAAAGCCGAAGCAATCTGCAAAGCTACATACATTTGCGTTTTTACACGTTCCGGATCGGTTTTAACCATTTTCCAAGGCTCTTCATCCGCTAGATATTTGTTACCCAAACGGGCCACATTCATTAATTCACCCAATGCTTCTCTAAAACGGTATCTTTCAATTGAAGAAGCTATCACTGCTGGGTAGGCTTTTAATTCTGCTAGAGTTTGTTCGTCAACTTCAGTTAAAGCATTTGGTGCTGGCACAATTCCATCATAGTATTTGTGTGTCAATACCACCACACGGTTGATAAAATTACCATAGATAGCCGCCAACTCATTATTATTTCTTGCCTGAAAATCTTTCCAGGTAAAATCGTTGTCTTTTGTTTCAGGAGCATTGGCAGTCAAAGCATAACGTAGTGCATCCTGTTTTTCAGGGAAATCAATTAGATATTCGTGTAACCAAACTGCCCAGTTTTTAGAAGTAGAAAGTTTATTACCTTCTAAGTTCAGGAACTCATTCGCGGGAACGTTATCCGGTAAAATATAATCACCGTGTGCTTTTAGCATAGCCGGGAAAATCACACAGTGGAAAACGATATTGTCTTTACCTATAAAGTGTACTAATTTAGTATCCTGATCTTTCCAATACGGCTCCCAGTCTTTTCCTTCTCTTAGTGCCCATTCTTTAGTAGATGAAATGTAACCAATAGGCGCATCAAACCAAACGTAAAGTTTCTTGCCTTCGGCACCTTCTACAGGCACATCAATTCCCCAATCCAAATCACGGGTAACAGCACGCGGTTCCAATCCGCCGTCAATCCATGATTTTACCTGACCATACACATTAGGTTTCCAGTCATTTTTATGACCTTCTACAATCCATTCTTTCAAAAATGCATCATATTGGTTTAAAGGTAAAAACCAGTGTTTTGTTGACTTCAAAATAGGAGTTGTTCCTGTGATAGTCGACTTCGGATTGATCAAATCGGTTGCGTTAAGGGAAGTTCCGCATTTTTCACACTGATCACCATAAGCTTCAGGATTATCGCATTTTGGACAAGTACCTGTTACAAATCGGTCAGCTAAAAACTGTTCTGCTTTTTCATCATATAATTGCTCCGTAACTTCTTCGATAAACTTACCTTCATCGTACATTTTCTTAAAAAATGCCGATGCTGTATCGTGATGAATTTTTGCAGAAGTACGTGAATAATTGTCAAAAGAAATTCCAAAATCCTCAAAAGATTTACGGATGATTCCGTCGTATTTATCAATTACTTCCTGAGGTGTGATTCCTTCTTTTTTCGCTTTCATTGAAATAGCCACTCCGTGCTCATCACTTCCGCAAATGAAGGCTACATCTTTTCCCTGCAGACGCAGGTAACGCGCATAAATATCAGAAGGTACATAAACCCCAGCCAAATGCCCAATATGTATAGGTCCATTTGTGTAAGGCAATGCCGCAGTAATTGTATATCTTTTTGGATTCGTAATCATAACTAATCGTTTAAATCTAATGAATTGGAACAGATTTTGAGTTGATTTCAAAATCAGAATGCAAAAATAGTCGATTAGCCACGAATACACGAATTTTAAATATATTTTTATTTATTTTTGAAAACACAAACAATAAAAATGCTTCGTTTTTTATTTATCATACTAGTAATTTCCAATTTATCCTATTCTCAAAAAAAGATGATAACACCACCTTATCTAAAAAAAGGCGATACGGTAGCTATTGTGGCTACAGCTCGTAAAAATATTGATGACAACTTAAAACCTGCCATTGACTTGCTGAAAAGCTGGGGGCTGGAAGTAAAAATAGGAAGCACTATAGGTTTAGACTTAAATCAATTGGCCGGAACTGATGAACAACGCGCCAAAGATTTTCAAGACCAGCTGGATAACCCAAATATTAAAATGATTTGGTGTGTCCGCGGTGGTTACGGAACCGTGCGTATGATAGATATGCTTGATTTTACTAAATTCAAACAGCATCCAAAATGGATTGTTGGTTTTAGTGATGTTACCGTTTTGCACAGTCATTTGAACACCATGGGTTATAAATCTATCCACGGAATCATGCCTGTAACGGTTGCAAAAGCTACTCCTGAAGCCAAAGAAACTTTACGTGTTGCTCTATTTAATGATGAAAGACTGGAATACGATCTTTTACCGCATCCTATGAACAAATTTGGTAAAGCCAAAGGTGAATTGGTAGGCGGAAATTTATCAATCCTTTATAGTTTATTCGGATCTCCTTCTGCGATTGATTGTACTGATAAAGTGTTATTCATTGAAGATCTGGACGAATACCTTTACCACATTGACCGTATGATGATGAACCTGAAACGCAACGGCTGTCTGGAAAGTATTAAAGCAATCTTAGTCGGCGGTATGACTAAGATGAGAGACAACGATATCCCCTGGGGGAAAAATGCCTTGCAGATTGTTGAAGACGTAACTAAAAAATACAACATACCAATTATATATGAGTTCCCTGCCGGACATATCAAAGACAACAGAGCTTTGGTTTTTGGAACACAGGTAACAATAGATGTGAATAATGAATGCAGTAAGGTGATCTTCGATCATAAATAAAAAAGCAATGAGGAAAGATTGCTTTGCTTCGTGCCTCGCAACTCCTCGCAATGACTATGGCAGAACACAACGAAACAGGCAAACAGGGTGAAGAGGCAGCGGTAAATTATTTACTAGAAAAAGGCTACGAAATTGTACAGCGGAATTATCAGGCCCGAAAGGCAGAAATTGACATCATTGCCCAAAAAGACAATTGGCTGATAGTTGCGGAAGTAAAAACAAGAACTTCTGTTGACTTCGGCAATCCTGAAGATTTTGTCAACAAAAAGAAAATCAAACTGTTAGCCAAAGCTATTGATGAATATGTTTTGGAAACCGATTTAGATCTTGAAATTCGGTTTGATATTATTTCTGTTATAAAAAATGCTGATTCGTTCACAATAGAACATATTGAAGACGCGTTTTATCATTTTTAACAGAAATATCACAAAATTTTAAAATCCTTATAACAAACATAACAATGTTATAAATGTAACATTTTGGTTGTTTATTTAACTTTGTAAAAAAATTTTGTATGAAAACAATTTCTTCAGTAGTAGAGAATTACATCAAAACAAAACCTTTTTTGTTAAATGCCTTAGCGCAGGGAATCATCAATTTGACTTCACTAGCCAGAGTGATGACAGATGAACTTGAAATCGAATTAGGTAAAGATGTAAAGCAGGGAGCCATAATCATGGCTTTAAAAAGACTTTCAGAAGACTTGAGTTTTCAGGTAAACCATAAAGTTACCAAAGTCTTAAAAGGAATAGGGGAAATTACAGTCCGATCTTCCTTGAATGATTATACTTTTTTAGTTTCAGATACTATTTTCCACAAACAGGCTGAATTGATTGCTGAAATCAATGAGCATCCCGATGCTTTCTTTACCTCATCACGTGGTGTAAACGAAACCAACATTGTAGTAAGCGAAGCGTTAAGCCATTTGGTTGACAAGCATTTTAAAGGTGAGAAACTGACTCAAAAATTAGAGAATCTGGCTTCAATCACCGTTAAACTTCCAAAAGAAAATACAGTTACGCCGGGAATTTATTATTTCATCTTCCAGCGCCTGGCATGGGAAGGAATTGTAATTTATGAAGTGATTTCTACTTCAAACGAGTTTACCGTTTTAGTAGATGACAATGTAGTGGATAAAGCCTTCAGGATTGTTAAGGATTTGAAATTGACGAAGTAATAATTTTTAACCGCAAAGACACAAAGTAAGCGCTAAGTACGCTATTTTTATTTGCGGACTTTGTAAAAAACCTTTGCGGACCTTGCGGTTTAAAAAACTAAACCATCTCAATCAATTCCAAAGCCTTTTTAACCGATTTTACATTTTCGAAAGTCAACAATAAACGGAGACCATTTTTGGTCTCTTTTTCTTTCATCTTACACAGGTTACTGTTTTGCTGAACGAACTCAAGCACTTTATGGAAACGGTTCGATTGATAATAATCACTCTGTTGGTCTCCTAAAAAGTAACACACCAATTTCCCTTGCTTCATCACTACTTTTTCAATACCCAAATGCGACGCTCTCCATTTGATCCGCAAACTATCCAATAAGGCTAAAGCCGGTTTTGGCAGTTTACCAAATCTATCTTCAAGATGTTGTTGGTATTCCTGTAATTTTTCTTCGGTTTTTATGATGGCCAAATCGTTGTAGAGACTCAAACGCTCCGTCACACTGTTGATGTAATCATCCGGGAAGAGCAATTCAAAATCGGTGTCGATTTGCAGGTCTTTTACATATTCTTTGGTTTCAATATCACTTTCTTCAGGATATAAATCTTTGAATTCATTTTCTTTCAATTCCTCAATGGCTTCCTGCATGATTTTTTGGTAGGTTTCAAAACCAATCTCGTTGATGAAACCGCTTTGCTCCCCGCCCAATAAATCCCCGGCTCCACGGATTTCCAAATCTTTCATGGCAATATTAAAACCGCTTCCCAGTTCACTAAATTGCGTTAAAGCCTGAATACGCTTACGGGCTTCCTCAGTCATTGCAGAGTAAGGCGGTGTGATGAAATAACAGAATGCTTTTTTATTGCTTCGTCCCACACGGCCACGCATTTGGTGTAAATCAGACAGTCCGAAATTATTGGCATTATTGATGAAAATTGTATTGGCATTAGGCACGTCCAATCCACTTTCTATAATCGTTGTAGCCACCAGCACGTCAAATTCACCTTCCATGAAAGAAAGCATGATCTCTTCCAGCTTCTTGCCATCCATTTGACCATGACCAATAGCTACTTTTGCATTGGGCACCAATCGCTGGATCATCCCTGCAATTTCCTTGATATTTTCAATACGGTTGTTTATGAAATACACTTGCCCTCCGCGCTCTATTTCATACGAAACGGCATCACGGATCACTTCTTCATTAAATCCTACCACCTGCGTATCGATAGGATAACGGTTGGGTGGCGGGGTGCTGATTACCGATAAATCCCTCGCCGCCATTAACGAAAACTGTAACGTTCTAGGGATAGGAGTTGCCGTTAACGTAAGCGTATCTACATTTGTTGCAATGGTTTTCAGTTTATCTTTTACGTTTACACCAAACTTTTGCTCTTCGTCAATAATCAACAGACCCAAATCTTTAAACTTGACATTTTTATTCACCAACTGATGTGTTCCTATAATAATATCGAGTTTACCGGATTCCAAATCTTTTAAAATTTCAGTCTTTTGTTTCGCCGTTCTGAATCGGTTTATATAACTGACATTTACAGGTAAATCTTTCAAACGCGATCTGAAAGTTCTGAAATGCTGGTAGGCTAAAATAGTTGTAGGTACTAAGACTGCTACCTGCTTGCTGTTGTCAACCGCCTTGAAGGCGGCACGGATGGCAACTTCGGTTTTACCAAAACCTACATCACCACACACCAAACGATCCATGGGACGCTCATTTTCCATATCGGCTTTTACATCCTGCGTCGCTTTTAACTGGTCAGGTGTATCTTCATAAATAAAAGAACTCTCTAATTCCAACTGCAGATAACTATCCTGGGCAAAAGCATACCCTTTATCCAAACGGCGTTTTGCATACAATTGAATCAAGTTAAAAGCAATGTGTTTAACGCGTGCTTTTGTCTTTTGTTTTAAAGCTTTCCAGGCACCCGAACCCAATTTATAAATTTTAGGTGGTGCTCCGTCTTTGCCATTGTACTTAGATATTTTATGTAAAGAATGAATACTTACATACACAATATCATTATCGGCATATACTAACTTAATTGCTTCCTGTGTTTTACCTTCCACCTGAATTTTCTGCAATCCGCCAAATTTTCCAATTCCGTGATCGATATGTGTTACATAATCACCCACTGAAAGGGAATTCAGTTCCTTTAAAGTGATATTCTGTTTTTTGGCATAACCATTTTTAATGGAAAACTTATGATATCGCTCAAAAATCTGATGGTCTGTATAACACGCTATTTGATTTTCCTCATCAATAAAACCTTGGTATAATGGCAGCACAATTGTTTCATAATCCTTGGCAAAATGCTCGTGCTGCTGTTCATCCAGACTTTCAAAAATATCATGAAAACGTTTCGCCTGCTGTTCATTGGCACAAAACAAATAGTTTTTTAATCCTTTTTGTCTGTTGGTTTTTAAATCATCAAACAATAAGTCAAATTGTTTGTTAAACGAAGGCTGCGGTTTTATGTTAAACTCAAAAGTTTCCTGAATTCTAAATGTCGCTTTAGGAGACATTTCCACCACAGAAAAGTTCAAAGCCTGTTTGATAAAGGTTTGCTGATTGACAAACAATTCTTCTGGGGAAGCGTGTTTTATATCTTTGGATAATTTTTCAAAACTCTCCTGAGCTTTCACAAAAAGTTTATCCAGATTAGCCAACAGCAAATCGGTATTTTGAATAAAAATGGAAGTTTTTGGGCTTATGTATTGTAAAAAACTTTCCCGTTTTTCTTCCAGTAATTTATTTTCAAAATTGGGGATAATGGTGATTTTGTTTTTCTGCTCCACAGAAAGCTGGCTGGCCACATCAAAAGTACGGATACTGTCTACTTCATTGCCAAAAAATTCAATACGGTAGGGATTATCATTTGAAAACGAAAACACATCCAAAATACCTCCCCGTACAGAAAACTCTCCCGGTTCTGTAATAAAATCCACCCGTTTGAAATCATATTCAAACAAGACTTCATTAATAAAATCAATAGAAACCTTATCTCCTACCGAAATTTTTAAGGTATTCTTTTCAAGCTCTTTTTTAGTAATAACTTTTTCAAAAATTGCTTCAGGATAAGAAACAATGATGCAAGGTTTTTTACGTGAATTGATTCGGTTTAAAACCTCAGAACGTAATAATACATTAGCATTATCCGTCTCTTCTATCTGATAAGGTCTTCTATACGAACTGGGATAAAACAAAACCTCTTTTTCGCCAATTAACTCTTCCAAGTCATTGAGAATATAAGCCGCTTCTTCTTTTTCATTAGCTAAAATAAGCATTGTTTTATCCGCTTTTTCAAATAATGATTCGATCACGAACGACAATGATGAGCCTATCAATCCTTTAACATGAATTTTAGCATCACCGTTTAAAGCATTGGCGATTTGTGCAATTTTAGGCTGATTGGCAAATAGTTGTTTTATATAATCAGTACTCAAAGCTATTATTTTATTTCTTCAAAAGATTTTATTTCTTCTTTTTGCGGCGTTTGCGGTTGAGGATTTGCTAATGTGTCAACCTTTTTCCCACCGGCACGCTTAATCATTTCAACTTCCCCTTCTTCCATTTGAATTTTACTGCGGCGAACAATTTCTTCAATCTGACCGTTGAAAGCATTGACCTCCAAATTCAAATCATTAACCAATTCTATTACCCTTTTTTCAGGAATTCTGTCAATATTTAAGAACATATCAAGAGCTTTCAGCTTAGTAATCAACGCGGAGAGCCTGGCCTTAATTTTAGGCTTATTCAATCTGTTGGGAATAGTAGAAGGCAAAACATCTGCCTTTTTAACCAGATTTTTGGTTTTCAATTTAAAAGCATTGATTGTGCTTTTAGGTTTTTGGTTTAATTCATTAATAAACAAACGCCATTCGTTCCAGCTTTGAACAATAACTTCAGATTCAGGCGTAAGCTGCTGGCTGGAAAAATTCCATGCTTTTGAAAGCGAATTAAAAACCAATTCTTTTTCCTTTAGTGCTCTTTGAACTTCAACGGCTTCACTTCGGTCTTCCTTTTTACAGGAAACCAAAATAACCGCAAACAAAAAGCTATATTTTAAAAGTTTATTCATTGCAAAATACTTTGAAAACACAAAAGTACACTTTTTGTGTTTTAGGTGATTAAAAGTGTTAAATATGTTAAGAATTTGAGGCTGATAATTGTGTATCTTTGTACACCAAACTAGTTGCAAATGGAAACGAAGATTTTAATTATCGGTGCATGTGGTCAAATTGGCACCGAACTTACCCAAAAATTACGTCAGATTTATGGAAATGAAAATGTAGTAGCTTCTGATATTAGAAAACTGAATATTGATGTTGTTAACGACGGAATTTTTGAAGTTGTTAATGCACTTGACTACAATCAAATTGAACATCTTATTGAAAAATATCAAATTACTGATGTGTATTTGATGGCTGCATTACTTTCTGCAACTGCCGAGAAAAATCCGGCCTTTGCCTGGGATTTAAACATGAACTCATTATTTCACGTTTTGAATCTTGCCAAAGCAGGAAAAATCAAAAAAATATACTGGCCTTCAAGTATTGCTGTTTTTGGCCCGACAACGCCAAGACACAATACGCCGCAATATACCATAATGGAACCTTCAACGGTATACGGAATCAGCAAACAAACGGGGGAAAGATGGTGTGAGTACTATCACAAGCAATATGGAGTAGATGTGCGCAGTTTGCGTTATCCCGGATTAATTTCATGGAGTACACCTCCTGGTGGCGGCACCACAGATTATGCTGTTGATATTTACCACAAAGCCATTACTGAAGGTACTTTTACTTCGTTTCTTTCTGAAAATTCAGGTTTACCTATGATGTATATGGATGATGCAATCAAGGCTACCATCAGCATTATGCAGGCACCTGCTGAAAATATAAAAATACGTTCTTCATACAACTTGAGCGCCATGAGTTTTACTCCTGCGGAAATTGCTGAAGAAATTAAAAAACATTATCCAGATTTCTCTATAAATTATGCACCGGACTTCCGCCAGCAAATTGCAAATAGTTGGCCGGCAAGTATTGATGACTCAAGTGCAAGAGAAGACTGGGGCTGGCAAAATGATTTCGATTTAGAATCGATGACAACCGAAATGTTCAAACAGCTAAATGAAAATGTTTACAACAAATAAACTATTTCTTTTGTGATAACTTCTCAATTAAAGCGTCTTCTAAAGGCGCTTTAATTTTTACCACTTCGTTTACAGTATCATTAGGTACAGTCATCGATAGAACATAGTGTTTTATTTTCCATTCTTTACCCACTTTTATTAGAATTCCGCTTCCTCTGCAGATTTTCATTTGGGTATTCAGCAGTTCATCAAACCAGACTGTTTTTTTATCTTTTGAAACATAAATATTGCGTTCCAGAACCGTAAAATTCCATGCCTTGCCTTTATCAAAGTAAGGTTTCGCAAAATCCATGAATTGTTTTTTGTTCCAGTTTTCAGTGGCATCAGTACCAATAAAAATAGATTCTTCTGCCAAATATCCAAAGTAGCTTTCAAATTTAGCTTCTGACGCAGCTTTGTGCCAATTATCAAGTACAAGATTTATTTCAGTCTTTTCTTTGGTTTGGGCAAAAGAAGCGCAGGTAAATAAAAATAGAAGAAGTATATTTCTCATAAAAGATGTTTTTTCAAATATAAGAAATAAAAAAAGCGCACAATTCTTTTACATATTAAAGAAAACAATATACCTGAATCAGATAATTAATTTTCAACGATTAATTGTCTAATTTAGTACGATTTTGATTGTGATGCATTGTAATATCTTAAAACAAATGTTATTATACATCTTCCATCGGCCAAGCAGCTTTGCACCATATTTTCCACATACATACCTTTTTCAAAAAAATCTTGAAGTTCAGGGTAAGTATATATTGTGGCCTGTTTTTTTTGCACATCATCAGGAATACCTGTGATAACGGTTATAATTTCCTGTTGTTTCATGTTTTTATAATTTAATTTCACAGAAATAAAGTTTTTAAAAAATCTAAAAAGTTGTTATAAACTCACTAAAAGAAAAACTTTAATATTCTATTAATCAGACAGAATATTAAAGTTACAACTAATTGATAACTAATTATGTTAAATGTTTGAAAAACAATTATTTAACTTTAAATTAAGTAGATTAGATTCCAAAAATTGTACCTTTAATTAAATTGGAATAGGTATTGTTTTATAATTTACTGTGGTTTCCCATGTTATTATTTTATGAAAAATGAAATATTTCATAAAAATGAAGATAAAGGCTAATAATAATCTAATAAAAAAACGATGAAAAAATTATACAACAGCATAGCAATAGCACTTGTAGTATTATGGACAATAGGGCTTTATGTAGGTGAAGTTGGCTTATTAACACATTTATTATTAATTCCTGTAGCCCTGATTCTAATCTATGACATTATTGATATAGCAAAGCTTTTAAATAAAGGATGATAAATTCTACAACATAAAAAGATAAGTGATGGAAAGTCTAAACACGTTATTTTCTCAAAAAATATTTTCATTAACTGAGAAGATCCAAGAGAGCTTCCCAGGTATTTATGAACATTTAGATGAAACTCCATTTTCACTTAAATTTTACAGCAAGGATGAAATAGACGATGTTGATTTAATGAACTATTTAGAAGAGTTAATTTTTCAAATGAATTATTACAAAAAAACGACAGATGATTACAAAAGAATTCATTTGAAAAACTTGATTGATAACACAAGTATTTCAGCAGTTATTCTTAACGAAAATTGGAATTATAAAAAAGAAAAATTATTAGAAATGTATCCCATTTTAAGCGAAACAGATTTATTATACATTGATGGAAAAAAAGAAGAAATGCTCGAAAGAGTTTGTACAATATTAGCAATCACAAAGAAGGAAGTAAACCAAATACTTCGTCGTATTTAAACCAGTAAAAGGACCTTGATTGATTTAAAAAAACTATTATCTGCAAAACCTATATTTCAACACGTTTGTAACTCGTCTTATATAATAAAAACATTCTTTATTTACTTTAATTACCTGTTAAAATGAGATGTGATTTATATTTTACTCATCTCATTGATTTCTCTACTAGAAATTTAGAATCTGTTTTTCACTGAATCATTATAATATAAAAAAACCGATATTATTGTCAGTTTTTTAAGAATTCGAGAGTATTTAATTTCCGGACCTATTTAACGGCTCTACCACTATTACATTGATTATGCCGAAGCCCTTATCTCTTGTTTGTTCCAAAGAAATACAGCTGAATAACAGTTAAAGGATCGTTTTTTATGATTGCTGTTTTCTTCAAATATAAGGAATAAAATAGGCGCCTTTAAGCGCCTATTCATGTTACATATTAATCAACCAGGATTGTGGATTTAATTTTGTTATATTTTGGTATATCAAAAATTTCAGAACCGCTTTATTTGTGAAATTATTGAAATGAATGGTACCAATAGTTTGCTTTGTTGATACTTTTTGTCCTTTTCCTACATTTACCGAGCTTAAATTTGAATATGTAGTGATGTAATCCCCATGACGGATTACCACCGTTGCAGTACCGTTTGCTGCCTGCTGCACTTCACTTACTTCGCCACTGAAAACCGCTCTGGCATGTGCCCCTTTTTCAGATGAAATTTCAATACCGCTGCTCTCAATCATAATGGAAGGCTCCAGCGGGTGAGGCTGACGCCCGAAACGTTTACTTAACGCACCTTTTTCCACCGGCCACGGTAAACGGCCACGGTTCGAACGGAAATCGTTAGCCAGTTCTTTGGCCTCAGGAGTTAAGACAAACGTTGTTGTATTTGTCGTATTACCAGCCTTTTTATTAGCTGCGGCAATTGCCTCACGGATTAACTTTTCAATTTGTCTTTCAATGGCACGGGATTCTTTTTGCTTCTTACGGATTTCGGCAACAATCTTATTTTTGTCTTTTTTAATTCTGAAAAGCAAACGTTCCTGTTCCAGACGCTCATTTTCTAAAACCTGTTTTTCTTTTTCACTTTCGGCAAGCAGTTTTTCCTTTTCTTTCTTTTGTGTGCCTAATTTATTTTGATATTGTTCTAACTGATCTGTTTTACCTTTAATTTCTTCTCCCTGCATTTTTCTGAAAGAAGAATACTGCTTCATATATTGGGCACGTTTATATGCCTGTAAAAAATTATCGGCAGAAAGAATGAACATTGCCTTACTTTGTTCCGACCGGCTTTTATATGATTTTTCAATCATAGCTGCATAATCCTCTTTAAGGATTTTTAAATCCTTTCTAAGCTGATTCACTTTCACCTGATTAATGTACATGCTGTTACCAAGCACTTTCTTTTGCTTTTCGGTTATATTAATCAGTTTTTGCTGCAATCCGATTTTTGCTTTTTGCTGTGATACGACTTTAGAAACATTTTTTTCTTTCTTTTTTTGTTCTCCCAGCAAACGTTCCTTTTGACGGATTTCTTCCTGAATCCTTGCTTTTTGTTCTTCAAGCTTACGTTGTCTGTCTTCTTCCTGCGCCCAGGAAAAAGTTGTACTTACAATAAATAGAATGGAAAAAATATATCTTAACATAAATGTCTTTTACTTATTAATTTTAATTTGCTCATATCCACTTGGCACACTATATGGAAAAGTAAGTTCTTCATTAAAACTTACATTTTTATTTTCTATAGCAATAGTTGTGATTTTGTCCCCTTGTACTGCAAAAATAGCAAGTTCCATTGGGAAAACACATTCCTGATACGATTTATACCTTGAATAATTTGCAATCATCCTGCGTTCCGGCTCCAATTGTTTTATTTCCTGACGGTTCAGCCAAAAATCCTTAGGGTCAAAAATATATGATTTTGCAAAATTACCATCCGTAATTTCTTCCAATTTAGGATTATTTTCTTCTATTGCAACATTATATTTTCCTAAAGTCAAATCATCCATGGCTTTACCCAACAAGAGATTCTGCACTTTTTGAAAGTCCAAATCGGTTCCCAGCCAATCACTCAGCATTTTGTAGTCACCTTCAAAATATTTTCCGCCTACTTTTTCATAATACTTAACCTCAGTAGGAGTTATTAATGCTTTTGCTCCGGTAAACCCAAACATTTTTACAGTTACCAGAATAATTTCGTCTTTTTTGATACGGATATCAGCTGAAACACTCAACGACTGCTTTGCATCATGATAATCAACATTTGATTTAATATAAGCCGTTTTAAAATCGCGGTTAACGGCATTGTGATTGACAATGATGTTTTTTGCCGTTTCGTTTACAGCAGCTGTGGCAACTTCCGCAGGAGCTATCATTTTTTGTTTGGCTTTACAGGAAACCAATAGTACACTTAAAAGTATTGTAACAAAAATTTTGTTTATCATTTCTTTTTATTTTTAAGATTTGCAGCACGGGTTGAATATTCTTCTGCTTTTTTACCATTCCCTAAAGCAGAAGCAACCTGACTCATCAGATTGAGGAAATCAATTTCCAAACCTGTATTGTCTACTACATAATCCAAGCCAATCTCTAAAAATTCGTTGGCTTTTTTTACATTTTTTAATTGAAATGCCGATTTACCTGCAAAAAAGTAATACTCCGGCTGATTAGGATACATATCAATCAAATCAGAAGCCACTTTTTGCATATTTTGAAAATCAGCTTTCTCTTCATAGGAAGCCAATAAGAAAATATTAGCTTCCACATCACTGTTTTTAACAGCAACAGATTTTTCCAGATTTTTTATGGCTAAATCCCAATTTTGCTTTTTATAATAAAATTTACCAATCTCTTTGTAAACATCAACTTCCGGGTCGCCTTCAAAATATTTTGCTGCAGAGGCTAATTGGTTTTCGAAAGCAGGATTTTTTGAAGCAAAAATCAAGAATTCATTAAACATTTTAAATTTGATTTTTTTATCAACTTTTCTGCTTTTCAAAACAGTCTCCAATGCCTTTGAAGCTTCCTGTCCTTTACCGTCGTTAATATAATACTTGAATAAAAATACCTGTGCCCAATCAGAACCTGGTATGTTTTTCTGTAATTTTTCAAGAACCTGGCGTGCTTTTTCCTCCTGATTGCTTTCAGAGTATTTAGCAATCAGTGACAAATAATTCTCTTCGTTTAGAGGGTTTTCGTCAATTGCTTTTTCCAGATCATTTTTATTCCCCGCACTCAAGCCTGTTTGTTTATTGATCTCAGCACGGTATTGATTGCGGCGTTCCGTTTTGCCTTCCGTTTCATCCAATTCGTTAATCAACAACAAAGCTTTATCATACTGGCGTGTGTACATGTACAAGGAAACTAAATCTTCTTTATACTTTTTGTCCAGCGGGATTATTTTTTGAAGTGTTAAAATCCCTTGATTGAAATTCTTGGTTTCATAATACACTTCATATAAATCTATCCAGTACCATTTATTTATAGGATCAATCTGAGTTGCTTTTGTATAGGCTTCTTCTGCTTGAACATAGTCTTTTTTGAAAAAATAGTTCTTTCCCAACTCATGAAAGACAACAGCATTTTGAGGCTGGAGTTGTAAACATTTTTCTAATTCAATAATGGCTTTATCGTAATTCTCAATTCCTTTTTGTTTCAGGGATTCATAATACGCTTCCTGAAAAGCATCAGAATCAAGTGCAATATCTTCCGGATTAGTTTGGGCAATAGAAAACTGGGTACTGAATATCAGCACTAATAAAAATGATATTTTTAAAGCTTTTTTAATCATTGTATATTGCAACCAAAAATGAATTCTTATTTACATATCTCAGTTCTCTATTCTAGAACTGAATAATCCCCTATACTAATACTTTTGAAATCACCGTCAAATGAGGCATGATTACCAATCATGGAATTATCCAATTTAGCATTTTTCAAATGAGCATGCGTCTGCACCAAACTATTTTGAATTTTAACATTAGTCAGATGTGTCGCTTTCCCTAATGAAACATTCGGCCCAACAATAGAATTAATCAATACTACATCATCTCCAATATAACATGGTGGGATAATTGTGGAATTTTCAATTCTAACCGTATCTGAAACCAGATTTGCTCCCTCTTCATACAAAAACTGAAGCATACGAGAATTTGTCTCCACAGTTACATTCTTATTTCCGCAATCCATCCATTCCTCAACTTTACCAGGCACAAATTTCATGCCTTTTTGCTTCATGTTTTCCAATCCGTCAGTTAATTGGTATTCGCCTCCCTTTTGAATATTGTTATCTAACAAATATTCCAACTCGCTTCTAAGAGTTTCTCCCGATTTGAAATAGTATATACCAATGATAGCCAAATCAGAAACAAATTCTTTTGGTTTTTCAACAAAATCTACAATTTCATTTTTATCGTTTAACTGCACTACACCAAAAGCGCTGGGATCGTTTACCTGTTTCACCCAAATCACGCTGTCTGCTGAAGTATCCAACGTGAAATCGGCTCTGAAAAGTGTATCGGCATAAGCCACAACAATCGGGCCTTCCATACTTTCCTTGGCACTTAAAATAGCATGGGCTGTCCCCAGAGGCTCATTTTGATAGTAAATACTTCCTTTGGCTCCTAATTTTTCAGCTATAACAATTAATTCCTGAGCTACTTTATCACCAAAATCCTTATGGATAATAAAAGCAATTTCTTCTATTTCCTGATTAATTACGCCTGCGATATCCTCAACCAAACGGTGCACGATAGGTTTTCCTGCTATAGGGATTAATGGTTTAGGAACTGTTAATGTATGAGGGCGAAGACGTGAACCACGTCCTGCCATAGGAACGATTATTTTCATCTTATAATATTAAATTGAAAGATTAAACGATTGAAAAGGTTAAAAATGTTATTATGAATTTTTAAATTTTCAATCTTTAAATTATGATTTTTTATTTTACTCCAGTACTGCCAAAACCGCCTTCACCTCTGTCAGTATCAGAAAGAACTTCCACAGGATGCCAGAAAATACGCTCGTGTTTTGCAATTACCAATTGGGCAATACGCTCACCATTTTCAATGTCAAAAAAGTCATTTGATAAATTTACTAAAATAACCCCAACTTCTCCTCTATAATCGGCATCAATGGTTCCCGGAGAATTTAAAACGGTGATTCCTTTTTTGAAAGCTAATCCGCTGCGGGGTCTTACCTGTGCTTCGTAACCTTCAGGAAGCTCAATAAACAAGCCTGTTTTTACTAAAACTCTTCCTAGTGGTGGAATAGTAATAGATTCTTCTAAATTAGCGCGTAAATCCATTCCTGCCGACAAATCAGTTTCATAATGAGGCAACGGATGCTGTGATTTATTAATAATTTTAATTTCCATACTTTTTGTATTTATACTGAGAAGATTAAGATTTCTCTAACCTTCTCAAAAGGGAGATTATTTTCTTTTCAGGATTCTTAAAACGGTTTCCTTTTCGTAATGATAAATATAGTAACCAAAAACGATTAAGGCAAATATTCCAAAAATGTAACTTTGTCTAAAAACAGGTATATAGAATGATAATGCGGAAAGCAAAATTGCCACTCCCATATAAGCGCCTATTCTTTTAACATCATAAGGGATAGGATATTTTCTTTGGCCTAAATAATAGGAAATAAGCATCATACTTCCGTAGGCGACAATTGTTGCAATTGCTGACCCGTAATAACTTAATGCAGGAACTAGCCAAAAGTTTATAAGCAGGGTAAGTATTGCTCCAATTATTGAAATTATTGCTCCAATATGGGTTTTGTCTATTAGTTTATACCAAACTGAAAGGTTTGTATATATACCCAGAAAAAAATTAGCCAATACAATAAGTGGCACTACTTTCATGGCAAACCAATAATCTTCGCTAGGTACTAAAAGAACTTTAAAAATATCTATAAAAACGATAACGAATAGTAAAATGAAAGACCCCAGGATTACAAAATACTTTGTGATTGTTGCATAAGTTTGTGGGGCATCATCTTTATCTGCATGACTAAAAAAGAAAGGTTCTATTCCTAAAGTGTATGCTGTCCTGAACAAGACCATAAACATCCCTAATTTATAACATGCAGAATATGCTCCGATATCTGTTTTTGGGACGTGCATTTTTTCTAATAAAATTTTATCGAAATGTTCGTTTATTGCAAATCCAAGACCAGCCACAAGGATTGGTAAAGCATAGGTCATCATTTTCTTCCAAAGAACTGCGTCGAACTTCCAGTTTATCCTAAAATAATTTGGCGAAAGTACAAGGAAAGTTGCCAGACTTGCTACAAGATTTGAGACAAAAATATATCCTACTTGAAAGTTTTCGAAGTAAATTGTACTTAATGGATTGTCTGAAGATATTGTTGGCAAAATCACTAGAAAAAAAACATTCAACACTAAGTTGAGCAGAACGTTTCCAATTTTTATTACTGCGTATTGCATTGGTCTCTTTTCGGCTCTGAGTTTTGAAAAAGGAATTATAACTAGTGCGTCCAATACCAATATCCAAATGGTATACGTAACAAATGCCGTTTTTACGCTAATAAAATCAGCAATAGTAGCCCTATAAACGAGTGCTATTGCTAAAAATAATAATGAAGACCAAAATATGGAAATGGTAGAAGTAGATATTACTTTTTTCTTGTCTTCTTCAAGATTATAAAATCTAAAAAAAGCAGTTTCCATTCCATACGACAAAATTACGTTGAAAATAACCAGATAGGCAAAAATGATAGATACATTTGCAAACTCTGCTGTGGGTAATTTTTTTACAAACAACGGATTAAGCAAGAAACTAATCATTCTTGGCAAAACTGTTGCCATACCGTAAATCAAGGTTTGCTTAAAAAGGCTTTTATAAATACTCAAGGTTAATTCAATTTACGCAAAGGTATTAATTTCGTGGTCTTGCTGATGGATAGGCAAGCATTTCTTTTTCCTTAACGTTACTAATTTTAAAATATTTTCTTTCCCCTTTATATAAATATTCTAAGATAGCCTCGTTTTCTTTAATAGGATACGGAGGATTAATTGTTTTTGGAGCAGGTACATCGCTTATCTCCAATTCTCCTCTTCTATCCCAGTTAGCTTTTCCAACGAAATTAAATAAATATTGAGTTTCTGAGGTTTTATTTGCCTGGGCTAAACCATTTCTGAAATACAATTGCTTAAGAACAATGGTTTCAGGCAATTTTGTTTTGAATTCAATATAAAATCCTGTTCCTGATCCGCCTCCTTGTACACCGCCAATCCAATGCTGATGATAGACCTCTTTTACAGCTGCTGGAAATTTATCCTGTATTTGATTGGAACAGTTTTGAACTGATAGAATTAAAACTAATATTAAATAAAGCGATTTCATATTTTTATTTTTTTAAGCATATACAAAAAACGTTCCTCAATTAACTCAACCTATCAGGCTGTAAAATTTTTATGAAATGATACCCTCTGGGTGCGAAACCCTGATTGTAGTAAAACCGGTGTGCTTTAAAATTTTCAACATAGGCATCAAGCACTATCATGTTAACATTATATTCCCCCGCTTTTACATCTATATAATCAGTCATTAATTTACCTATTCCCTGACGTCTGTATTCAGGCACTACCACAAAATTATCGATTTCCAAATACGGTCCTGACCATAATTTGACTCCCTTCCAAAAACCGGTAATACCAGCAACAGTATCATCATCCAAAACTATCAGCTGTTTATAATTATGAGGGATCATCTGCGTTAGATAGGCTGAATACTTTTCCGGCGTCATTGACGGATACAAATGTTTTATTGTATCAATATGTGCCAGCATTTCATCAACCGTTGTAAGTTCTTTAAATTCCATAAATAGTTTAATAGCTGATTAAAAATACTATATTTTTGCTGAAAATAAATATTTAATGAATTTTAAAATTCTTCTAATTGCATTAGCATAAGCTCAACATCTTTTAGTCAAACCAATATTGAAACCAAAAAAACTGATAAAATCATCACAAAGTTTAATCATCAGGTTAAAGATGCATATGCCTGGCTGGAAGACACTGAATCCGAAGAAGTAAAAAATGGGTAAGTCTGCAAAATGCCTATACCGAAGGATATTATACTGCTATTAAGAAAAAAGTTTCTACTAAAAGAGACTTGAAGAAAAAGCGATGTTTTATGATTTCATTATGCAATCCTTATTTTAAAAAAAAACCTCAGGAAAGATTCCCTGAGGTTAAATAGATATTTAAAATATTTTAATGAATTTTATTGTGTCTTGTATTCAGTTTAGTTCTTTCAAATACAGTGATTAATCTTTTAGCTTCATTTATAAGGTTTGTTCCGTCTTTTTTGTCGTAATCATTTGCAATTAAACCTTCACCTTCTGCGATTGTCTTTTCCGGCATATCAAGATATAAATATATTTTTCCTAAGTTAAAATAAGCTGAATATCTGATTTTTTTACTTCCCTTATCATCACCATTATATTTAGTTTTCAGAGATTCAAAATACTCGATTAATGGCTGCATTTTACTTTTAATATCATCAATTGGCTCATTAGCCTTCATTGTATTGAAAATAACTTTAACGGCATCAATAGCTTCTTTTTGAATTTTCCCTTCTTCATCTTCTGAATCGATAATCCATAAATTATCATTATATGTTTCAGGGGTAAAACCATACTTATAGTTAATGAAATCAAATGATCCATCTGCAACTTCATTTGAGAACTTTTTTGCGTATGAATTATAAATGTCATTTTTACTCATTCTGTAATTTTTCTCGATCTCATAAGAAGAATTTTTAACTTTTTCAGATGAATACTGATATGATAAATTAAAATTTTTACGCACTGTACTTTTTGACTCTGATTTATCCAGTGTAACTGCTCCGTTAGTTGTATTTTGCAAAAAACGGTTAACTTTTGATTCCAATTTGCTTACCTTTTCAGCATCAGGTGGGGTAACATCAGATTCTAAACCGTTTACATAACACACTCCTGAACCATAATAATCAGCAACCAACTGGTACAATGTATATCTTTCTTTTACATTCCCGTCTTTATCCTTATTTTCAACAATCTCAGAATTGATTTTTGAACCTGACTGACCATATTCATTCAATTTTACATTCACCTCCAATGTTGGATTCTGCTCAACTCTTTTCCATCCGTAAATATGAAGTTTGTTGTTCAAAACATTTGCATCTGGGAAAACATTATAAATTGACTGTGCTAAACTAACTGTTGAATTATATGTTCTTTTTTCAAACGGAACAACAACTTCCGGCAGTCTTTGTAAAGAAATGCTAAAAGAGTACCTGTCCAAGTCAACCTTAGGAGTTTTTGTTTTTTGAGCGTAAGTTGATGCCACAGAAATAAGCATCAGTAAAAGTAGTTTGTTTTTCATTTTAATTTGAATAATTTGTTTGTTTTTAGATTAAAAAAAAGTCCCATTTAGGGACTTTTTAAAGAATTATAATTAAGCGTAAATTAACTGTTTAAAACTTTGCTTAAAGGAATAAAAATTATCCGTTTAAAGCTTCAGCACCACCAACGATTTCCAGGATTTCTCCGGTAATCGCAGCCTGACGTGCTTTGTTGTAAGTTAATTTTAACTGATTTCTCAATTCTGTTGCGTTATCTGTTGCTTTGTGCATTGCTGTCATACGTGCACCATGCTCAGCTGCAAATGAATCGCGGATTGCTTTATACAATTGCGTTTTTAATGACTTAGGTATTAAAGTCATTACGATTTCTTCTTTAGAAGGTTCAAAAATATAATCACCGGTTACAGCTTCACCTTTTGCTATAGGAGCTAAAGGTAAAAATTGCTCAGTTTTTACTATTTGAGTAGCCGCGTTTTTGAATTGGTTGTACACTAATTCAATACGGTCATACTCTCCGGCAATAAATTTTTCAGTAAGTTCAGAAGCTACGGCAGAAGCATTTTCAAAAGTCAAATCATCAAAAATTGAACTTTTGTTATCTACCACATTATACGTTTTACGTAAAATGTCGTTCCCTTTTTTACCTATTGTTAAAACATCAACAGAAACACCCTTGTATTTATCTGTAATATTTTTAACCTCTTTAATAATATTTGAGTTGAAAGCACCACACAAACCTCTGTTAGAAGTAACAGCAACCAGAAGTACTTTTTTAACTTCTCTTTGTGAAGTATATGCACCTCCAACTTCTCCTTCAAGAGTAGCGGAAAGATTTTGCAGCAACTCAGTTAATTTTTCAGCGTAAGGACGCATAGCTGTAATAGCATCTTGTGCTTTTTTAAGCTTCGCAGCCGAAACCATTTTCATCGCTGATGTAATTTGCATCGTTGATGAAACGGATGTAATTCTATTACGGATTTCCTTTAAATTCGCCATTTCTTATAAGTAAATAGTGATAAGTGAATAGTGATAAGCTTATTTACCGATCACTATTCACTCTTCACTAAATTATTAATTATATTTTGCAGATACTTCTTTTGCTACTTTTTCTAAAACGTCAGTAATGTTATCATCTAACTTACCAGCTTTAAGAGCGTCAAGTGTATCTCTGTGTTTGTTGTTTAAGAATTCCAAATAATCCTTTTCGAATTCTTTTACTTTATTTACCGGTACATTTCTTAATAAGTTTTTAGTACCTGCATAAATAATAGCTGTTTGATCTTCAACAGTAAACGGAGAGTTTAAACCTTGTTTTAAGATTTCTACGTTACGTTTACCTTTTTCGATTACGTTTAAAGTAGCAGCATCAAGGTCAGAACCAAATTTTGCGAAAGCTTCCAACTCACGGAACTGTGCCTGGTCAAGTTTTAATGTACCTGATACTTTTTTCATTGATTTGATTTGCGCATTACCACCAACACGAGATACAGAAATACCTACGTTAATAGCCGGACGTACACCAGAGTTGAATAAATCAGACTCCAAGAAAATCTGTCCGTCAGTAATCGAAATTACGTTTGTTGGAATATATGCAGAAACATCACCCGCCTGTGTTTCGATGATTGGTAAAGCTGTTAATGAACCACCACCTTTAACAATTGGTTTTAACGACTCTGGTAAGTCATTCATGTTTTTAGCGATATCGTCATCAGCAATAACTTTAGCAGCTCTTTCTAATAAACGAGAGTGTAAGTAGAATACGTCTCCAGGATAAGCCTCACGTCCTGGTGGTCTTCTTAATAATAAAGACACCTCACGGTAAGCAACTGCTTGTTTAGATAAATCATCATAAACGATTAAAGCAGGACGACCTGTATCACGGAAATATTCACCAATTGCAGCACCCGCGAATGGAGCATAAACCTGCATTGGAGCTGGATCAGAAGCATTAGCAGCAACGATAACTGTATAAGCCATTGCTCCTTTTTCTTCTAATGTTTTAGCGATACCTGCAACTGTAGATGCTTTTTGTCCTACAGCAACATATATACAGAATACTGGTTTACCAGCATCATAGAATTCTTTTTGATTAAGGATAGTATCCAAACAAACTGTAGATTTACCAGTCTGACGGTCACCAATTACCAACTCACGTTGTCCACGACCAACCGGGATCATAGCATCTACTGCTTTGATACCTGTTTGTAATGGTTCAGTTACCGGTTGACGGAAAATTACACCCGGTGCTTTACGCTCAAGCGGCATTTCGTATAAATCACCACCAATAGGTCCTTTACCGTCGATAGGCTGACCTAAAGTGTTTACTACACGTCCTACCATTTGCTCACCAACTTTTAATGAAGCAATAGTTTGAGTTCTTTTAGCAGTAGATCCTTCTTTGATACCAATAGATGGTCCTAATAATACAACCCCTACGTTATCTTCTTCAAGGTTCAATACGATACCTTGCATACCGTTATCAAACTCTACCAACTCACCATATTGTACATTTGAAAGCCCATAAACACGAGCAATACCATCACCTACCTGAAGAACAGTTCCTACTTCTTCTAAAGTAGCACCAGATTCAAAACCTGATAATTGTTGCTTTAATATTGCTGAAATTTCAGCTGGTTTAATTTCCGCCATTGTTTTATAATTTTTACACTTCCGTGTTATAATTAATTACTTAACTCTCTTTTTAAAACTTGTAATCTGCTGGCAACAGAAGCATTGTATTGCTTGTCACCGATTCTCAATATAAACCCTCCAATGATAGCCGGATCTACATTATTTTTTATTGAAACTTTTTTAGTGGTAAACTCGGTAATTTTAGCTAAAACTTTAGCTTCAAGTTCCGGAGTAATAGCAACTGCTGTAGTTACAACAGCTGCTTCAATACCGTTAGCAACATCATACAATTTATTGTATTGTGAAGCTACGTTCTCTAAAATTCCAAAACGTTTGTTTTCCAATAACAACTGAAACAACGATTTAGTAACTGCCCCTGTACCTTTAAAAACTTCAAGCAAAGCATTGTTCTTTACTTCAGATTTTAAAGTTGGATTAGCAATAAAAGTTGCCAACTCAGCATTATCCTGAATAGTTTTTGCAATTAAAGCCATGTCATTGTTTACTTCCTGGGCAGCCCCCTTTGAAGTAGCAACGTCTAAAATTGCTTTTGCATATCGTACTGCGGCTCTATTACCTGACATACTTATATTAGTTTAATTTTACGTCACCTAACATTTTCTCAACTAATTTTACCTGAGATTCTTTGTTAGACAATTCGTCTTTTAATAATTTTTCAGCAATTTCCAATGAAAGTGATGATACCTGGTTTTTTAATTCAGCCATAGCAGCATTTTTTTCACTTTCGATAGAAGCTTTAGCCTGCTCAATCATTCTTAAGCCTTGCGTTTGTGCCTCATCTTTAGCATCAGCAATCATTTTTTCTTTTATTTCACGGGCTTCTTTAAGCATAGTGTCACGTTCTAAACGTGCTTCCTGTAGGATACGCTCATTGCTGGCCTGTAAATCATGCATTTCTTTTTTTGCTTTTTCAGCCGCTAACAAAGCATCTTTAATACCTTCCTCACGAGCTGTGATAGATTCCATAATTGGTTTCCAAGCAAATTTTACCAATAACAAGATTAATACAATTAAGATAAAAGCTTGCCAAAAGAATAGACCGAATGAAAAATCGTTATATAACTTCTCCATTATAATAAATATAAAATGATTTAATTTTTTTGATGATAAAACAACACCTGTAACCAACCGTTACAGGTATTGTTAAATTTTTCTTTATTATTTTCCTAAGATTAAAGCAGCGAATGCTAAACCTTCTAATAAAGCAGCGATAATAATCATCGCAGTTTGTACTTTACCAGCAGCTTCTGGCTGACGAGCAATAGCGTCCATAGCAGAACCACCAATTTTACCTAATCCTAAACCAGCACCGATTACTACTAAACCAGCACCTACTAAAGTTGGGATATTCATAATATATAAATAAAAAATTAAACTTCTAATTAAACAATTGAATTATCTGTATAATCCAAACCATCATGATGTTCGTGATCGTCATGGTGGTGATCCTGAACCGCCATACCAATAAACAATGATGATAACATCGTAAAGATAAACGCCTGTAAGAACGCTACCAACAATTCGATTACCGAAATGAACAATGTTAATCCGATTGAAATAGGCATATCAGCCGCTAAATTTTTACCTACGAAAATCATTGCAAGTAAACTCATAATTACTACGTGACCGGCAGTAATATTTGCAAATAAACGAATTAATAATGCAAATGGTTTTGTAAGCGTACCTAACAATTCAATAGGTGCTAAAATAATTTTCATTGGAACCGGCACACCTGGCATCCAGAAAATGTGTCCCCAGTAATCTTTATTAGCACTAAATTGAGTAATTATATATGTGAAAACTGCCAAACAAATTGTTACCGCAATATTTCCTGTTACGTTGATTCCCAGCGGCGTCATCCCTAAAAGGTTTAATAACCAGATAAAGAAAAACACAGTTAAAAGGAATCCCATAAATTTTCTGTATTTCTTTTCACCAATATTAGGAATAGCTACTTCATCTCTAATGAAAATGATTAGCGGTTCCAATATTCTTCCGAATCCTGTTGGAACAGGACCTCTTTTGTATGATCTTGCCAAACTTGTAAACATGAACAATAACATACCTGAAACCACCAACATTGAAAGTACGTTTTTAGTTATTGAAAAATCAATTGGTTTCACGTTTGTTGGATGATTGTGTTCATCATAAGCCACAGCACCTTCTGCATCTGACTTATAAATTTTACCATGAACCATTTTGTAGAAGTTACCATCTACTTCTGCCAATTCTTTTTCATTATGGAATTTAGAAGATGAGAAAAACTTTAAGCCGTTATCCCATAAAATTACCGGTAAAGAAAAACCGTAATGTTTTCCTGATTCTCCATCAGCAAAAAAGTAAAAATCGTGAGAATCTTGTAAGTGGTGTTCAATATAAGCTTGAACTTCTTCTTTTTCATTAACCGCTCCACCATGTGTTGTTTCATGTCCTGCTTCAGCATGAGTTTCTACTGCATGCGCAGTATCATTTGCTACCGCATGCGCTTCATGAACAGGCTTTGCCGTTGCATGTGTAGAATCAGAAACTGGATTTGCTAATGCAACAACCGAAAATAAGCTAACAAAAGCTGATAGTATTAAGGACACAGGTTTTCTTGTAATCACCATAAGAAATTAAAATTCTATGTTCGTAAATTTCGGTGCAAAGGTACATTTTTTATTCATATGAAAAACGATTGCGAATTTTTTTTTAGATATATATTTTTTTAACACTCAATTTCCTGTTGCTTTCTGAGTCTGCCAAATCTTTTTTTCTGACTGTCAATATCTTAGAATTTAGTTTGATTAAGCTTTTGGCCTATTAAAAAAGTTATTGTAAAAAGATATACTATGAAGAGTGAAAAGTAATTCCATTTTACTGTACTTGCTCCGGTGTTAAAAACAAATTTGCCAAACACAAAAACCACAATAGTTACAACTGTTGAAACCAATAAAAAAGACATCCCAACAGTATCTTTATTCTTTTTAAAAATTTTCCCCATAACGATTAATGCGATACTGTTTAAAAACAAAAAGAACAAATGCATTAAATGAAAATCTGTGTTCAAAAGATTTTTATTGGAAAAATATAAAACTGAAAAGTTAATTAAATAAACGGCTATTCCTGCCAGAAACAGCTTTTGCAAAAATTCTTTAAAATACATTATTGATTTATCTTATTTACCTGTCTTATTACATTATACAAAGCCACCATAACACCAACCATGGTTAAGACTTTTGAATAATAAAAAATTGTGTTGGGATAATTATTGTCCAGCCACTCGCCTCCTTTGAAAAATAAAAAAATTGTAATCCCCATTTGAAACGGGATGTTAACAAGTGAAAGCCACTTATTGAGTTTTGATTTTTCTTTAGGATTATTTTGCATCTGTTTCTGGATTGGAAGACTTCATCACGCAGGTTGCCGTAAATTTTGCTCCCGGCTCAACCGAAAGCTTTCCGCAGGTAACCTCGCCGTTGATTACGGCAGTTGATTTCACATTTAAAGTTTCCACAACCTTAATTTTACCATCTGCGTTTCCTTCCACGTCAACATTTTGGGCATTTATATCTCCAACAACACCTCCTGCAGGACCGATAACAAGCTTTCCTTTTGAAGTAAAATTACCTGTTAAAACACCGTCCAATCTAAAATCAGCAATAGATTCGATATCACCTTTAATAATTGTTCCTTCAACAATACGGTTCGTTTTACCTAAAAGGTCTGTGTATGATTTTTCTTTTTTTTCAAACATAGGTTAAATTTTTAACTGAAGATATTGGTCAAAGTTCTTTCTGACTTGAACCACCGAATAATTTTCACTTGATATAACAGTAGCTGGGGCTTTAATATTATATCCTTTTGTATCTCTTAAAAGTTCTATAAAGTATTGGGCAAATTCCCTTGATGAAATACCATGAATAACTACAAAATTATCCGTTTCATTGTACACATCATACGAAACCGAGAATTTATCATACTGCTTTTCTTTAATATATTTTTCTATTTTCTGCATTAAAGCAGTTGTAGCAGCATCCTCTTTTTTTCCTGCTTTATATAAAACGTTCCATTTAGTGGAAGTCGTATCTGAAGAAATAACCATCTGTTCCAATCGGGGAATACTTACTCTCAAAATATCATCTGCCTGTTGTGCTTCTTTAGTGTCAGGATAGGTTGAAGCAACATAATTAATTGCTTTCTTATATTCTTCCAATCCTTTTAACTTACCAATCGCTGACGCCTTTAACAATTCAAATTTTGGTATCAAACCGTCTCCGGAAAATTGTGTCAGGCATTTTTCAATAGTGGCCAATGCAGGTGCATATTCCTGATTTTCAAATTGCTTATAAGTTGTTTTGTAAACTTCTTCAGGAGTTTGGGCTAATCCTTCCGATTCTGATATCTGACCAGTGAGCAGCTGCGCATATCTTGTGTTAGGATAATTAGCAATTATATCCGCTTTCAGAGCTTCTGCTTTTGCAGGATTAGAAATTTCATATAATTTAAACAGATTGTATTTTGACGGAAGAATCAAGCGTTCTTCCGGCTTGTTCATCAAAACTGTCTCAAAACGATCTTCTGCTAATTTATTTTCAAAAAACTTTTCCTTATAAATCAGCCCTAACTGATAATAAGCCAGATTCCGGTCTTTTGCCAGACTGTCCAAAGAGGCTTGCGATGTTGGCAACTTGCTTAAATAAAACTCCGGTGTGTATTTTTCAGCTAATGAAACATCTTCTTTGGTTTCCTGACTTTGTACATTATCTGTTACTGCCTCCTGTGTCTTTACATTTTGGCTTTGTGAGGACCAACGCCAGTTATCACCTAAAGTTCTCTTACCCCATCGCTTTGCAAATTCAACTTTTCCATATGAAACAGTTGCAGGTGTATAAAAATAAAATGATTCTTTACCGTTGTCAAATCCTGAAGGCGGATTGATTACTCCTCTTGATCCAGGTGTTAAAGGTTTGTTTGGGTCAAAAACAACGTCGTTTACCCCGGTTTGATTTGCCTGTGCTTCTTTTTCTTTCTTTTGCTTTTCTTTAACTTCCTGAATAGAATCCTTCTTTTTCAGCTGTTTGATATAATCCTCATAAAAACTTTTCCTGTCAGCAGGTGACAATGCCACTACATTTAAAATACTGTCATTGGTTCTTGCAATACCTTCATATTTGATTACATCATCAAGATTTTTTCTTTTTTTCTCGATAATAAAATATTCCCTGTTTTTTTTAGGAAATCTGGTTAAAGTACTGTCATAATATTTTCCTGCAACTTCATATTTTGATTTGTCAAAATAAATCGTGGCTAGGTTTCTATAGTTGGATGCCATTAAATAACTGTCGTTTGAACCTGCCTTTAACGATCTATTGTAATATTTAACCGCCTTATCTTTTTGTTTTAGTTTATCATAAAACAATGCTACCTGGTGATTCAGAGCATCTAAATGCGGACGGTTTTCCCTGTCTTCAATAAGTTTTGTGTATTTTTCAATAAATGCCAGAGTATCTTTTGTCATATCAATAAGTCCGGCCTGTTTAGCATGCGCCTGTATAACATACATACGGGGCGACTTACGCTTCATGTCGATTACGTTTTGAAACGACACATAAGCACTGTCCGCATGATTTAATGACTGATATAATTGCCCCAAAATAAAATGGTAACGTGCTCTTTCTTCTTTACCTGGAGTTGTTTCTACAGCAATTTTTAAGGCTTGTACAGCTTTGCTGTTATCGTCTAAATTAATATAAGCCTGGGCTAAAATGGCATTGGCATCAGATTTAACCTGAGGTTTTAAATCATATTTTTTCAGTAACAGCTGAAGGTTTTTAACCGCTAATGCATCATTTTCCAAACGGACATTTGTTTTCTCGCGCCATACTTTAGCTTCATAAATCTTGTCGGAATTTGAATATTTATAAAGAATGTAATTGAAAGCTTCCAACGCAGGTATAAATCTCTTATCATAATATCTCGCTTTACCTAAAAGTAAATGCGCCTCATCCATTTGCATATTGCTTTCTTTACCTCCAATGTTTATTGAATGTTTTTGAATTGCTCTGACTGCTTTATCTTCCGCGCGGGTAAAATTAGGGTTCTTCGCTTTTTGTCCCGGAAGTGCAGTTTCCTCTTCAATCTGCATGCGTTCTACAGGCAATAATTCCCAAAAATTATCACTGTAGGTTGATTTTAATTCTTCCATACCTTTCTGTAAGGCTACATCTCCATTATAAATGGTATTGTACTTGGCATTTTTAGCATGCCAATAACGACTTGCAAAAGTATTTTTCTTGGTAGAACAAGAAACAATAACAGCAATTGAAGTTATGTAAAGTATGTTTTTTAGTTTGTTTATTGTGAGCATACTAACTTTTTAAAAGTATATTTTTAAAACTACCAGGTAGTATTCTAATGTGTAAATGTACATTACTTTTCTAATTTCTTACAAATGATAACTGTCTTATTTCGATAAAACGTAAAAATAAACGGTTTTAGTTTGTTATTTTTGCTAAAAAAAGATTGCACATGTCAACATTCTATAAATTATCGATAAGAGAAGTAAAAAGAGAAACCCCTCAGGCTATTTCAGTAACGTTTAATGTGCCGTTGGAATTTCAGGATTTTTACAAATTTACAGCAGGTCAATATGTTAATTTGAAATTATCTTTAGATGGACAAGAATTAAGAAGAGCTTATTCCATATGTTCATCTCCATCAAGCGGAGAACTTAAAATTACCATAAAAGCAGTTAAAAACGGTACTTTTTCAAAATTTGCCAATGAACAGCTGAAAGAAGGAAATGTAATTGAAGTTGGCTTGCCTGAAGGACGTTTTACTTTTGAACCGCAGGCAGACAGACAACGCAATTACATGGCATTTTCTGCAGGAAGCGGTATTACTCCTGTTATGTCAATCTTACAGACAGTTTTACTCCAGGAACCTAAAAGTTCTTTTGTTCTTGTATATGGAAACAAAACTGCTGATGAAACCATTTACCATCACCAGTTAGCCGAATTACAAAAACAATTCTTAGGCAGGTTAACTGTACACTATGTATTTAGTCAGGCAAATGTTGAAGGGCAGCTTTTCGGCCGTATCGACAAATCTGTAGTGAATTTTGTACACAACAAACATATAGGCCAGGAATTCGGGAAATACTTTTTATGCGGTCCTGAAGAAATGATCAATACAGTTAATGCGACTTTAAAGGAAAAAGGAGTTGCTGAAAAAGACATTAAATTTGAATTGTTTTCTGCGGCACCAACAACAGAAAAAGCAATTACCAACGGAACTTTTGAGCATACTAAAATAACTGTTGTTTTAGATAATGATGAAGAAACTTTTGAAATGTCAACCAAACAGACTTTACTTGAAGCTGCTTTAAAACAAGGCATGGATGCACCATATTCTTGTCAGGGAGGGATTTGCAGCAGCTGTATTGCAAAAGTTACTTCGGGTTCAGCAATGATGAAAAAGAATTCTATCCTTACAGATAAAGAAGTAGCCAGCGGATTGATTTTAACTTGTCAGGCACATCCTACATCAGCTGAAATAACAGTTGATTATGATGATGTTTAAAATTTAAGATTTTAGAATAAAATAAAAATTCCAACTCTAAAGGTTGGAATTTATTTTTTCTATAACTGTTGCTGGTAAGATTGTCCGCATGACATCATCATAGCCTTCCACCTTTTTATTTCCATAAACTGATGTAGGCAATAAAGGATATTTATCTCTGTCTGCCGTGATACAATTTTCAAAAGGTTGATTGAAAGGCTTAAACCCTGCATAAGGATGTGTTGCTCCCCAAAGTGTTATAACTTTTACACCTAACATAGCTGCAATATGAGCATTCCCACTGTCCATAGAAAGCATCACATCTAAATTTGAAATCAATTCCAATTCCTGCTGGAGTTTTATCCTGCCGGCCACCACAATCACATTTTGATATTCTTTCTTTAATTGGTTTAGCTTTTGAATTTCCTCTTTACCGCCACCAAACAAAAAGATTTTATTTCCTGAAGCCGTCAACCCATCTATCACCACCTGCATTAAATCCAGTGGATACACTTTACTCTCGTATTGGGCAAAAGGTGCAATACCAATCCACTTTTGATTTTTATCTCCTGTTATTTCAATAACTTCCTGACTTAATGTTATTTTTCCAGGAAAATTATTCTGAGATAGATCAATTGAAAAACCTAACTGTGCAAAAGTATTACAATGTCTTTCAAACATTGATTTCACCGGAGCAAAAACCTTGTTCTTAGTTCTGGTTAATGCTTTTTTATCCGTTCTGCCTTTGTCTGTAAAAGCAGCTTTTTTGCCGCTTACCGCAAACAAACCTCTAATTACTTTTGAACGAAGAACATTATGCAGATCAGCAACCGCATCTATATTGAGCTTTTTAAGATCATTGTATAATCTCACCAAGCCAATCATTCCTTTGTGTCGCTTATTCAAATCTACTGCAAAGAAATTTATAGTATCTATTCCGTTAAAAAAAGGTTTGAAAAAAGGACGGGAAACTACCGTGATTTTCACTTCAGGATATTGCAAAGAAAAAGCTCTCAGCACCGGAACCGTCATTGCAACGTCACCCATAGCTGAAAGCCTTATTACTAAAATGTGTTTGATGTTACCCATCTAAACCACAATTATTTTTTATTTTGATACAACACAGGGTTTAACTCCTCGTCGTTGTACATTTTCATTTGTTTATACACTTTCATGTATTTATCACCATTTTCGATATCTTCAATCAATTGGCTGATTGATATAAACATATCTGATTTCTGATCCAGTAAAACATTTAATTTTTCCTGGCATTTTGCTCTGTGTTCCGGAGTTGCTTCTGCACGGTTGGCCTCTTCATTCATGTGGTAAATCTTCAGTGACAAAATAGACAAACGGTCAATTGCCCAAGCCGGACTTTCTGTATTGATTCTGGCTTCAGGTTTTACCTGAACAGCGGTATATTTTTGTAGAAAATAACTGTCGATATATTCAACCATATCTGTACGCACCTGGTTGGAAGCATCAATTTTACGTTTTAAATCCAATGCTGCTACAGGATCGATCTGCGGATCACGGATAATATCTTCATAATGCCATTGTACTGTATCTACCCAATTTTTAGCATATAACAAGTGTTCGATTGAACCTTTTTCATAAGGATTTAAAGCTGGTTGATATACATCATCAATTACGTGATAGTCTTTAATACAACGCTCAAATATTGGAAAAGCAAATTCTGCAAACATAGTTTTGACTCTTTATTTTTTACAAAAATAGCGTTTTTTTGTACTTTTATCCTGAATTTGTAAAAATTATCAAAATGCACATCCATTACATTTCGGAACAAAACAGTATTCTCAACCATTTTCTTACGCAGCTTCGCGATATTCATATTCAAAAAGACAGTATGCGTTTTCGTAAAAACATAGAGCGGATAGGAGAAATTATGGCTTATGAATTGAGTAAAACTTTGGATTACAAAAATATAGATGTGCAGACTCCATTAGGAATAAAGCACACTACTACTATTGCCGAACCTGTAGTTTTATGCTCTATCTTAAGAGCAGGTTTAGCTTTGCACCAAGGCTTCATGAACTTTTTTGATGATGCAGAAAACGGATTTGTTTCGGCATACCGTCATCACTACAATAATGATGATGCTTTTGATATTTTAGTGGAATATCAGGCGGCGCCTTCGTTTGAAGGAAAAAACCTGATTTTAATTGATCCTATGCTGGCAACTGGACAATCCATAGTGGCTGTACTGCACAAATTACATCTGGAGCAAAAACCAAAAGAAATCCATATTGCTGTTGTTATAGCCGCACCGGAGGGTGTTCAGTATTTGCAAGAAAATCTGCCTGAAAACTGTCATTTATGGGTTGCCGCCCTGGATGACAAACTTAATGAGAAAAATTACATTGTTCCAGGTTTAGGTGATGCCGGTGATTTGGCTTACGGAAGCAAATTATAACAATCTTAATACATAATTCAACAAACTGGAAAAAAGAATAATCCCCAGGATACTTTCTTTTACCCAGTATTTTTTTATGGTTTCCAGATAATTTGTCAGCATGATTGAAACGGGTACAAAAGTAAAAATAAGGTATCCGTTATCTTTATTGGGAGACAGGAAGAAAACCGCTAACCCCAACAAGAAAGCATAGATTATTTTTTTATAGGAAGCCTGTAAATTTAGTGCCTTATGTCCAATTATAAAGAACATTGAAAAAAAGGCAATTATAGCTGTTACTACATAAATCCCCAAGGAAAAGCTTTGGAAAACAGTTTCGATATAATTTAAATCTACATTTATTTTAATATTGTCTATATAGGATTGAATTATTGAAGAGTCAAAAATTAAAGAAAACAATAATGCAATAATCACTACAGTAAATAAAGCTATAAAAGGAATAATCCAGTTTCTATAATCTCTTGACACGTGAAAGATGATTGATATGAAAACCAAGAGAATAAATAATATACTCCAAAAATGAAATAATGCAGCTGTAAAAATCCATATAGAAGCATCAAATATTTTTTCTTTTGGAGTGATTAAAGACTGTAAGGAAATCAGCCTTCTTAATGCCAGCAAAATAAAAGCATTGGAAACAATTAAACTCCCATTAGACAAAATTGAGGGAAAAAGGATTAAAAATATGCAGAATAGCAAGAATGTGTAACTGTTATCCTTACTCAATCCATTTTTTTTTGTAATAAAATTAGTGATGAATAATGAGCCGATAAGTAATGTCAGAAAAACAATTTTCTTAGCAATTTCAAGGGTTGATATGGTATTGAAGTTGGTGTTAAACTGATATACAGTAAAGCATACTACCAATAAAACTGTTACAATAATATAATTTATTGGTCGAGATTTACTAAAAACACTTGTTATCATGAGTATATTTTATATTTTTGCTGTGTAAATATAATACATTCGTCATGATGAAATCATTTTTTGAAGCAATTCAATGGTTATTTGAAAGAATTTTATTTGCTCCACACGATTTAATGCGTTTTACAGAATTAAAAAACTGGTGGATAGCAAATCTTGTTAACTGGGTATTGTGGGCAATTATTTGTTACTATATTTATTACTGGACTATTCAGTTAAAAATATTTAAAGACAATAATGAAGACGAGCAAGACACTACTGCTCATTCTTTCCTGAAATAAAATTAAGTGCCGCATGAGAAGCGGCATTTTTTTTCTCAAGCACTCAGACCCGATTAGTACACTATCTTATTGAGACTAAAATCAATAACACCATACTTTATGCTATTTAGTAATTTCAGGTTTCTAAATAGAATCGGTTTCTTCTTAAGTATTATTTAGCCCCTATAAAAAAAACTAAGCAATAAACAGCTCATGAAATAGCAATATTTCTGCCTTTTAACGACTTAATTAAGCTTTTTGTACCGATTGTGTAATCCGTATTTTAATTGCCTTAAATCAAACCGGAAGGTGAAAAACTTCATTTATATTTAAAGGAAACCAATAAAACTCTTACAGGATATTCTCAATATAAATTACAGCAAAAAAAATTTCCAAACAGCAAAACTGAACAGGATTTCCGAATTTGACTGTATAAGTAATTTGGTATATTAAAAAAGAATAAGATAGTGATTATCCAGTAATAAAACGTTATATGAATGCGGTTAAGTTCCAAAAGACCCGGCTTCAAACAGGAATTTACCTCTTTATTAAAGAAATCAAAAAACATTAATTCTTAAAAGACAAAACACATCCGGATTAAATGATTCAGCGGGAAATCGCTTCAAAATCGATGCGAAAATTTCTTGAGCAATTTAAAAACTGAAAGAAAATTAAATGGATGGAAAATAAAAAAAAGGACCAGAATATTATGTCTGTTTAATCCGGCTTTAAGATTTGATCAAAGATCTTGAAATCAACACCTGAAAACATAAATAACTAAAAACCAACACCTTAACAGGAGATGATTTTGCAAAAAAACCAGAAATACAAAATACACAACCCT
>NZ_SJZD01000029.1 GCF_004959765.1 Flavobacterium sp. H122 | reverse complement strand
ATCCATAGAAGGAGATTTAGAAGAGACAGGAATGGTCAGTTTTTATTATAACACATCTATATTGCAAGATTCATATGAAGAGTTAATTTATTCAACATTTAAAGAACATTTTGGAATTGAACAATTGCGATTAATAAATGTGGTGATTAGCCAGAAAGAACAACTTCTCAACAGCGTAGTAAAGTTGATTTTGAAAGTTTTACCGGATGGCCAATTGTATTTCAGTATCAGCAGTCATAAAAGTAATGGGTTAGAAGTTATCCATATGGAAGGGTTTATAGAGCTTGATTTAGTAACTAATTTGGAATCAAATTCTGAAAAGAGCATTATCCAAACGCAATTGAATATTTTAAATACTCAATCAGAGGTGATTAATAGTGATATTTCCAATAATAGTAATTCTATTGATATTAAAGACGAGAGGATTGCTATAATAGGTATGAGTGGTCGCTATCCTAAATCTAAGGATTTAGAAGTTTATTGGAATAATATATCAAAAGGAGTAGACTGTGTAGAAGAGGTGTCTAAAAGTAGATGGGATACCACTCATTATTATAAAGAAGGAGGAGAAAAGACAGGGGAACTTTATTGTAAGTGGTTAGGTGAGTTAGATGAAATCGATAAGTTTGATCCCTTGTTTTTCAATATGTCTCCAATAGAGGCGGAATTAATGGATCCTCAACACAGAATTTTTTTAGAAGAATGTTGGAAATCCATCGAAGATGCAGGTTATAATACGTCTCAATTTGATGGAATGAAATGTGGTACTTATGTTGGAATCATGGGGAATGAGTATGCAGATCATATAAAAAAAGCAGGTATTACTCAAAATTTAGCCCAATTGATGACGGGTAACTCAAGTTCAATATTTTCAAGCCGACTAGCTTATTTGTTAAATTTAAAAGGCCCCGCAATGGCTATTGATACTGCTTGTTCTAGTTCATTGGTTGCAATACATTTGGCTTGTCAGGCTTTACTAAGTAATGAAATCAATATGGCTGTGGCTGGTGGAGTTACACTTTATTTAGGAGTAGAACCTTATGAAGCAATGTGTGCAGCAGGAATGTTGTCGAAAGAAGGTAAGTGTAAGACCTTCGACAATAGTGCTGATGGGTTTGTTCCTGGTGAAGGTGCAGGAGTAGTTATATTAAAAAGGTTAAAAGATGCAATTCAAGACGGTGATAATATAAAAGGAGTAATATTAGGTTCAGGAATTAATCAAGACGGTAAGACGAACGGTATCACTGCACCAAGTGTAAATTCTCAAATAAGTTTGCTTGAAGATATCTACAGGAAATATGGCATAAATCCAGAAACAATAAGCTATGTCGAAGCACATGGGACAGGAACTAAACTTGGTGACCCTATAGAAGTAGAAGCTTTAATAAAAGCGTTTGGTAAATTTACAAAAAAGGAAAGCTACTGCGGTATTGGATCGGTAAAAAGTAATTTAGGTCATACATCAGCTGCAGCTGGTGTGGCTGGATTAGAAAAGATATTATTACAGTTTAAACACAGGCAAATAGTTCCTAGTCTTCATTAT
>NZ_SJZD01000028.1 GCF_004959765.1 Flavobacterium sp. H122 | reverse complement strand
GTCTACCCATCAGATGTTACAGTTTTAGATTTATTTGAGAAAAAGGTTCAGGAAAATCCGGATACTATTGCTTTGGTTTATGAGGATTTGGAGATTAGTTATGCTGATTTTAATAAATCAGCAAATCAGTTTTCGGATTACCTGAAAAAAGAATTTGGAGTTGGAGCGAATGATTTGGTGGGAGTCCAGATGGACAGAAGCGAGAAGATGCTCATTACCATTTTTGGGATATTAAAATCAGGCGGAGCGTATGTTCCATTAGATGTGAATTACCCGCAGGACCGCACAGAGTTTATTATCAAAGACGGCGGACTGAAACTATGTGTGAATGACGAATTGTTTGAAGGATTTAAAACGAATCAAACGTCATATAACGAATCCAATGTTTCTTTGGAAAATCATTTAGAGAATTTAGCCTACTGTATTTATACTTCGGGTTCTACAGGCAATCCTAAAGGCGTATTGAACCATCATGCCGGTCTGTATAACCGATTGGTTTGGATGCGTGATTATTTAGGAGTAAACAATAACGAAGTCTTTTTGCAAAAAACACCATACACTTTTGATGTTTCGGTTTGGGAATTGGTATTGCCGTTTATGATAGGCAGTAAGCTTGTTATTCTGCGTCCGGAAGGTCATAAAGATTCCTTTTACATGGAACAGGTAATCGAAAAAGAAAAGGTTAGTGTGGTGCACTTTGTTCCTTCAATGCTTGGTATTTATCTTCAAACAGCCAACCATGACACTTGTCAGAGTTTAAAACATATTGTGTGCAGCGGAGAGGAACTGCCGGTAGAGACAGTAAAATCATGTAAATTAAGTTACCCTCAAACCCGTATTCATAATTTATATGGTCCAACAGAAGCGGCTATTGATGTTACAGCTATTGATTTAACAGAAGTCGATGTAGAAAAAGAAGGGGTGAGTATAGGTAAACCTATTGCTAATACACGTATTTACATAGTAGATGAAAACCTTCAATTACAGCCGTTGGGCGTACAGGGAGAACTTCTTATTTCAGGGGTTCAGGTGGCAAGAGGATATCTTAATCTTCCTGAACTGACACAAAACCGATTTATTCCGGATCCGTTCAGAGAAGGTTACCAAGTATACCGTACGGGTGATATTGCCCAATGGAACTTGGATGGAACCATAAAATATATCGGCCGGATTGACAATCAGGTAAAAATCAGAGGAAACCGTATTGAACTGGGTGAAATAGAGAATACACTTTTAAAATACACGTCTGTTACGCATGCTACAGCAGTAGCTCAGGAGGTAAATGGGCAAAAGGTATTGGTGGCATATTATGTAACAGATTCTGCAGTAGATAAATCAGAGTTAAGAACCTACCTGACGGAGAAATTGGTTGAGTACATGGTTCCTACCTATTATGTTGAGTTGGCAGTAATGCCATTGACAACAAGCGGGAAAATAGACCGTAAAGTATTGCCATTGGTTTCTACCAGCGATGTAATCCAAAAGGATTATGTAGGAGCAGAAAGCGATATAGAAGCGCAATTGGTTGCTGTTTGGGAAGATATTTTGTCAATAAGCCCTATAGGAGT
>NZ_SJZD01000027.1 GCF_004959765.1 Flavobacterium sp. H122 | reverse complement strand
GGAAGATATTTTGTCAATAAGCCCTATAGGAGTAACGGATAATTTTTTTGAGTTGGGGGGTGATTCTATAATTGCAATACGATTATTAGGAAGAATTAATAAAGAGCTTAACTGGAATTATAAATTATCTGATTTATACCATTATCCATCCATCAGGCTGTTGTTGTCAATTCAAGAGTCAAGAATTCAGGATAAGGACTTAAACGCAATAAAAAATAAAATAGAAGAGGAGTTCGATAGATTGTATGAACAAGAAAATACAGACCCAAATATAGTTGCTGTATTTCCTATGAGTGATATAGAAATGGGAATGGTTTATGAATCATTGTCAAACCCTAAATTAGGGATTTATCATGATCAGTTTATTTTTCCTATACCTGTTGAAAATTTTGATTTGCAATTATTTACAGAGGCAGTTAGTTTATTGGTAAATAAGCATGAAATACTAAGAACAAAATTCGACATGGAAAGCTATGACGAAGCGGTTCATGTTGTTTTTGAGAAGCTGGAAAAAGTTATTGATTTTGAAGATATATCTCATAAAAACAAAGAAGAAATTTATTCTTTAGTTAATCAATTTATGGTTAAAGAACGGATTGAAAATCCGTTTGATATTGCTTCCTCCGATTTATGGAGAATGAAAGTCATAAAAACAGGTCAGAAAGAATGGCATCTTCTTTTTCAGTTTCATCACGCTATACTTGACGGCTGGAGTGTTGCCTCATTTATAACCGAACTTAATACTTTGTATTCCGAGTTGGAATCAAATACTAAAATTGATAGTTTAAGTAAATTAAGTTCAAGTTATAAGGATTACGTAATAGAACAAAAGATAAATAAAGAGAGTACTGAAATTAATGCTTTTTGGAAAGAAAACTTATTGGATTACAAAAAACTGGAAGCATTTAATGAAGTACATTTTTCAAAAAGACATAATTATATAATTAGTAATGAATTATCAGAATCATTACTGAATTTTGGTCAATTAAAAGGCTATTCAATTAAAACTATCACATTAGCCGCATACATCTATACGTTAAAGATGTTGTCATATAATAGTGATATACTTATAGGTTTGGTCACAAACGGAAGACCTCTTTTAGAAGACAGTGATAAGATTTTGGGATGCTTCCTGAATACTACTCCTTTTAGAATTAAAGATTTCGATCATACGTACTTAACTTTCGTAAATCATATACATAACGCTCTTATAAGTCAAAAAGATTTCGAAAATATCAGTTTGTATGATTTGAGTAAGCAATTCTCAAATAATGTAAGGGGAGAGAATCCTTTCTTTGATACACACTTTAACTTTATTGATTTCCACATTTATGATCAAATTGGTATTGATGATCCTTACAGTGTTAACGATGATTCTTTTCTGACAAAATTGAATTATGAAACTACAAATACTTTTTTAGATCTTACAATCAGACCTTTAAAAGAAGGAATCAGTGTTTCATGGAACCAACAACGAACGTTAAAATACAATCAGGTAATAGATGTATTGCATGATTATTTCACTGCGTTTTTAAATAAACTTGTTGAGAACCCAGATAGCTTAATTAAAAATGATGAGATTCTTCCTGAAAGCAAATACTTACTTGAAGGCTTGAACTCAACTAATATTGTCTACCCATCAGATGTTACAGTTTTAGATTTA
>NZ_SJZD01000026.1 GCF_004959765.1 Flavobacterium sp. H122 | reverse complement strand
ACATTAGGAGAACTTGTAGAGTATTTTATAGAAGAACACTATAGAAAACTGGATGAGCTTATAGGTATTTCATCGAGAGAACCTATTAATAAAAATGATACAAGAAATCATTATTCTCTACCAACAGTAAGCAAGCAAAAAAATCGCCTTGAAGAAATTCAGGTACATAATCATAATAAATTAAAAGATGTAGAAAATATAGCTATAATAGGTTTGAGCGGAAGATATCCAGGGGCAAAGAACATCAATGAATTTTGGGAAAATTTAAAACAAGGTAAAGATAGTATAACAGAGATTCCCAAAGATAGATGGGACATTGAAAATTTCTATGATAAAGAAAAAGGAAAAGAAGGAAAGAGTTATAGTAAATGGGGAGGTTTTATAGAGGATGTAGATAAGTTTGATCCCTTGTTTTTTAATATTTCACCAAGAGAAGCACAAATGATGAGCCCTCAAGAAAGATTATTTTTACAATCTGTTTGGGAGACATTAGAAGATGCAGGATATAACAGATTAGAGTTGCAGAATAATTCCAATATAATTGATAAAAGTGAATTAGGCGGAAAAGTGGGAGTATTTGTAGGAGTGATGAGTGAAGAATATCAATTATTTGGGATTGAAGAAATACATAAAGGCAATTATGTGACACCAGGAGGAAGTCCAGCCAGCATAGCTAACAGAGTGTCATATTTTTTTAATTTCCATGGACCAAATATGGTAGTTGATACTATGTGCTCTTCTTCATTAACTGCAATTCATTTGGCATGTGAAAGTATTCAAAATGGAAACTGTGAGCTGGCTATAGCCGGTGGAGTGAATGTTAGTACACATCCATATAAATATCTAATGTTAAGCAATGGTCGATTTGTTTCAGGCAAAGGCAAGTGTGAGAGTTTTGGAGAAGGAGGAGAGGGATATGTTCCATCGGAAGGAGTGGGAGCAGTATTATTAAAACCACTGAGCAAAGCAGAAGCAGATGGGGATAGAATCTATGGAGTAATAAAAGGAACAGCAATTAACCATGGAGGGAAAACCAATGGATATACAGTACCTAATCCTAATGCCCAGTCAGCAGTAATTAAAACAGCTATAAAAAAAGCAGGTGTAAAAGCTGAAGACTATAGTTATATAGAGGCACATGGAACAGGAACAAGTTTAGGAGATCCTATTGAAATAGCAGGTTTAAGTAAGGTCTTTAAATCTTCAGAAAATCAATATTGCAGTATAGGATCTGTTAAGTCGAATATAGGTCATTGTGAATCTGCGGCAGGTATGTCAGGTTTGACAAAATTATTATTGCAACTTAAATACCAACAATTAGTTCCTTCATTGCATTCAGAAAAATTAAATCCAAATATAGATTTTAGAAATAGTCCATTTAAAGTACAACAAGAGCTGGAAGTATGGACAACTAAAGAAAATAAATTACGATTAGCGGGTATTAACAGTTTTGGGGCTGGAGGTAGTAATGCACACATTGTTATTGAAGAATATCGTTCAACTAAGACTAGATCATATTTTAATAATAAAGAAGCAGTTATCTTTCTATCAGCCAAAAATAAAGACAGACTTGATAATCAGGTATTGAATTTGAAACACTATTTGGAATCTAATTTAAGCGAAAATATACATGATATCGCCTATACATTACAAATAGGCAGAGAACCTATGGATGAACGTCTGGCATTAGTGGTAAGTGACGTAGATGAATTGTTACAGAAACTGGTAGCTTATCAAGATGGAAAATCAACGGATATGTTTAGGGGTAATATTAAGGAAGATAAGGAAGATGTTTTATTGGAAGGAGATACCGGCAACGGCTGTCATCAAACTGCAATTAAAAACAATGATAGCAAATCTTTAGCTCAGTTATGGGTAAAAGGAGTGCTATTGGATTATAGTTTGTTCTATCCAGATAACAAGCCTAATAAAATCAGTTTGCCAACTTATCCTTTTAATACGAAAAGATATT
>NZ_SJZD01000025.1 GCF_004959765.1 Flavobacterium sp. H122 | reverse complement strand
ATCCATAGAAGGAGATTTAGAAGAGACAGGAATTATTTGTTTTTATTATAATATTAGTATAGACAATAATGCTTGTTTGCGTGATCATCTGGTATTTAACGAAAGTGTATTGCCGACAGATGCTTATATAGAATTGATTTACTCTGCATTTAAAGAACATTTCGGAATTGATCAGTTGCAATTAAGAAATATAAAAATTAATCAGCCATTTGTAGGAAAAACAGGAAACTGTCGTTTGACAAAGTTAGAGTTGAGAGAATTGTCAGACGGTCAGCTACGTTTTATAATCAGTAGTAGTATAGAAGGGGAAGATGTAGAGATGGTTCATGTTAAAGGATTTATTGAGCTTGAAAATATAGTGAATAATACCCCTTTATTATCAATCGAATTTGATGAAGAAATTGAGAAAAACTGCAATCAGGAGCAATTAAAATTATTGGTTTATCCAATAGAAGTAAAAGGTATTTATGACGACCTTTTGAAATCAGCAAAATTCAGTAAAAAAAGCGCTTCAGGAACGATTGATTTAAAAATAAATGCACAGAAAACCTATATTGCTCAACTATTAGATGCGGGTTTGTTTTGTAGTATGAGTTATGGGCACTACAGGCTTCATGAGCAAGAATCGAGCACATATCTACCTTATGAAATAGAGAAAATTACAATTAATGATCACTCTACAACACAAGCATATCGTTGCGTTGTTTTCCAAAACTCAATAAGTTCAGAAAAAATAGTATTGAGTTTTGAATTAATAGGAGAAGATGAAAAAGTCTTACTTCGTATTGAAGGACTACAGTTGCGACTAGTTACAAAAAAACAAATTTTAAAATCAATTACTGTTGACAAAGAAATTATTACTGATTTTTCTCCAGAGAATATTTCAGATGTTGCAGTTATTGGTATTTCTTGCCGCTTTCCAGAAGCAGACAATGCAGATGAGTTTTGGGAGAATTTGAGTGAAGGTGTAGATTCCATTAAAGAAATAGATAAGAATCACTGGAGGAATTATAATTGGTACAATATAGATCCTCATCATGAAGGAACTTCCTATAGTAGATGGGCAGGATTTATAAATGATTCTGATAAATTTGATCCTTTATTTTTTGGAATTTCACCAGGAGAGGCATTAATCATGGATCCCCAACAACGTTTATTTTTGGAAGAGAGCTGGAAAGCAATAGAAGATGCTGGTTATAGTCCACAGCAATTGGACCGTAGGAAAGTAAGCGTTTTTGTCGGAGCAGGATCAGGAGATTATTTACAATTGTTAAAAGAAAATGGAGAAGATACTAAAGGAACAGCTTTTACGGGTTGTTCTCAGGCAATACTTGCAGCGCGAATATCCTATTTTATGAACTTTACCGGGCCGGCTCTAGCCATTGATACTGCTTGCTCAAGTTCATTAGTTGCAATGGATAGAGCTTATCAAAGTATACTGTCAGGAGAAAGTGAGATGTCTTTAGTTGGGGGAATTTCTTTGTTAACAACACCAATATCTCATATTTGGACGAGTCAGGTTGGAATGCCTTCTAAATCAGGACGTTGTAAAACATTTGATGATAATGCAGATGGAATTGTATCATCCGAAGGAGTCGGAGTGGTTGTTCTGAAAAAATTGAAAGATGCAGAAAGGGACGGGGATAGAATTTATGCTGTTATTAAAGGTAGTGGAATTAATCAAGATGGTAGAACGAATGGAATTACAGCTCCAAGTGTACGTTCACAGAGTGCATTACAATTGAGTATCTACCAAAAGAATCAAATAGATCCTTCTTCGATTAGCTATATTGAGGCTCATGGCACCGGAACTAGGTTGGGAGATCCAATTGAAATAGAAGCTTTAACAGATACATTTGATAAATATACTACTGAAAAACAGTTCTGTGCAATAGGATCAGTAAAAACCAATATTGGACATACAGGTTATGTTTCTGGTGTAGCTGGGCTTATCAAGACAATTTTAATGATGAAACACAGGCAAATAGTTCCTAGTCTTCATTAT
>NZ_SJZD01000024.1 GCF_004959765.1 Flavobacterium sp. H122 | reverse complement strand
CTTAAAAGGATTTATTAGTCTAAACCGCTGTTATGAGTAGTACTTGTATTCCATTTAGCACTTTTCCATGAAATTAATAACCCAATTAAAGTGAAAAATATTCCACCAATTAGATTTTTAACTCCAAAATCATTTGAAAAAAGTCCTCCAAAAGTATTGAATGTGTTATTTATGATTCCTTTTTTTAAAATGCCAGTAGCAAAAGGAATTAGAACAATAAAAAGAACGGAAGTTATGTATATTGGAGATTTCTTATTTTGCCAATTAATTACGCCAATGAGAATAATTCCGATTATAAACCCATATAAGGCAAAGTAGGCATCAAAAACAATAAAATTTGCCATTGTTTTATATTGCGATTGAAATTGTTTCCAACAATTGGATTCATTATTTTGAAAATAATCGATAAGACATTTATATTTTTCCGCTTGTGACGAAAGTATAAGCCTTTTTATTCCATTTATTAGAAATATCAGACTAACACATTGAGCTAACACAATTTTTATGTTGATTTTCTTCATCTACTAAGTTTTTCATCGCTATGATAGTATTACTCATAACGTCCCGCCGGCTTTATGAAGTTGGGGAGATTTGTTCCCAAACTTTCCATTAGGACTGAAGTCAAATATACAAAAAGCTCGTCCCATTAAACACTAAAACCCCAATTTCATAAAACCGCTGTTATATGACGTATTTGTTTAATTTCCAAACAATCGAATTCTAGGAACAGTATTATTCCAGCTTTTCATTAAAGTAATGGTTATGTAGCTTATATTTTCTGTTTCTTCATAGCCATAATAAATTTCTAATCTCGGAAACTCTTTATAAGAATTTTTTAAAAAAAGAGTTTTTTCGTTATCTATCAAACTAATATTGTAATCATTTCTCACTGTTGTTACAATTTTCTTTACGCCAAATAATTCAAAATATTCCGTAAGTTTTTTATATTCAGATATGCATTTGATTTTATCATCAAAAAATATGTTCATTTTTATTTGATAAAGACCATACTTGTCAAAATATTTTTTATCATATAAATAATTTACATTAAAGTTTCCTGAATAAAAATTCGATATAAATGGATGAGTTTTAAATTTTATTATGTTTTTTTCTGGTATTCTTTTTTTATCACCTGGTTCTACATCAAGAGGTCCAAAATATTTTTCTTCAATTTGGGTAGGTTTTAATGTTGTATCAAATCCCATAAAAATATCACTTAATTTATTTTCAATGGCTTTTTGTTGTTCAATATTTTGACTCAAACAATTTGAAATAAACAAATTAAAAAATAATAAAAAGTAAATATGCTTCTTTTCCATTTCTGTTTTCAAGCTTGATAATATGTCATATAACGTTCCCTTGCTACAAGCGGTTTGGGGTTAAATCAGCGTTATTTTTCGGATTTGCCAAAACTGCCAAATACAAACCAATTTTTCCATTAAGCCAATTGCCCAAATCGCTTGTAGCAAGTGTTAGCGGTAGGCTTATTTTTTCACTCTGTTTAATACTTGTCTAAAATATTTATTTAATAACCCGATTCCATTATATTTTTTCAAAACTATTGGCAAAGATTTTAATTTCAATTCTTCATATTCTAAAGGTGTATCTAGTAAATCACCAAAATAAGCCATTTTATAGATTGGATTTTCTGAATCAATGTTAATGGCATTTGTTATCAATTCTTTACTTAGTTTTTCATAAACTTCATGATTTCCAAATTCATACGGAAAGATTGACATTGTATATCCAACAATAAAATTAAATTCGGGATTATCGTTAAAATTTACTTTTCCTTCAAGAAACATTTTCTGTAAACGTTTTTCTCTATTTATTTTTTCAATAAACTCATTCGGCATATCTTCGATTATAATCCAAAGAAAAAAGTAAAAGTGTTTCCAAACTTCAAAATCATCGCTATTTGTAGAGTATAAATTTTCGTATGATTTGAATGCTAAATCAAACTCTTTTTTTTCTTCTAATTCAACTATTGTATTTAATTCTGAGTTCATATGCAATGATTCGTTATTCTGCGAAAGCTTACCGCTAACGTTTTGTGGCTTTGTGGCCGTTGCGTAAAT
>NZ_SJZD01000023.1 GCF_004959765.1 Flavobacterium sp. H122 | reverse complement strand
CAGGCGCTCTAGCCAGCTGAGCTAATCCCCCGTTTTCTTTTAGTGCCAGTTAACAGTTATCAGTTAACAGTACTTCTAACGGCCACTCAACCTCTAAAATTTCCTTCAAACCTTAAAATTAGTAGTCCCGGGCAGACTCGAACTGCCGACCCCTACATTATCAGTGTAGTACTCTAACCAGCTGAGCTACGAGACTCTGTATTTTAAGCTTTTTATTTTGAATTAACAGCGAGAGCAAGATCCCTATATCTTTTTATAGTCTCTAGAAAGGAGGTGTTCCAGCCGCACCTTCCGGTACGGCTACCTTGTTACGACTTAGCCCTAGTTACCAGTTTTACCCTAGGCAGCTCCTTGCGGTCACCGACTTCAGGTACCCCCAGCTTCCATGGCTTGACGGGCGGTGTGTACAAGGCCCGGGAACGTATTCACCGCAGCATGGCTGATCTGCGATTACTAGCGAATCCAGCTTCACGGAGTCGAGTTGCAGACTCCGATCCGAACTGAGAACGGTTTTGTAGATTCGCTCCTGCTTGCGCAGTGGCTGCTCTCTGTACCGTCCATTGTAGCACGTGTGTAGCCCAAGGCGTAAGGGCCGTGATGATTTGACGTCATCCCCACCTTCCTCACGGTTTGCACCGGCAGTCTTGCTAGAGTTCCCGACATGACTCGCTGGCAACTAACAACAGGGGTTGCGCTCGTTATAGGACTTAACCTGACACCTCACGGCACGAGCTGACGACAACCATGCAGCACCTTGAAAGACGTCCGAAGAAAAACCTATTTCTAAGTCTGTCGTCTCCCATTTAAGCCTTGGTAAGGTTCCTCGCGTATCATCGAATTAAACCACATGCTCCTCCGCTTGTGCGGGCCCCCGTCAATTCCTTTGAGTTTCACTCTTGCGAGCGTACTCCCCAGGTGGGATACTTATCACTTTCGCTTAGCCACTCAGATTGCTCCAAACAGCTAGTATCCATCGTTTACGGCGTGGACTACCAGGGTATCTAATCCTGTTCGCTCCCCACGCTTTCGTCCATCAGCGTCAATATACTCGTAGTAACCTGCCTTCGCAATTGGTATTCCATGTAATCTCTAAGCATTTCACCGCTACACTACATATTCTAGTTACTTCCAAGTAATTCAAGTTCTACAGTATCAATGGCCGTTTGATCGTTGAGCGACCAGATTTCACCACTGACTTATAAAACCGCCTACGGACCCTTTAAACCCAATGATTCCGGATAACGCTTGGATCCTCCGTATTACCGCGGCTGCTGGCACGGAGTTAGCCGATCCTTATTCTTACAGTACCGTCAAGCTCCCTCACGAGGGAGTGTTTCTTCCTGTACAAAAGCAGTTTACACACCATAGATGCTTCATCCTGCACGCGGCATGGCTGGTTCAGGCTTGCGCCCATTGACCAATATTCCTCACTGCTGCCTCCCGTAGGAGTCTGGTCCGTGTCTCAGTACCAGTGTGGGGGATCTCCCTCTCAGGACCCCTACCCATCGTTGCCTTGGTGTGCCGTTACCACACCAACTAGCTAATGGGACGCATGCTCATCTTGTACCGTTGGAACTTTAATAATAATGTGATGCCACATCATAATACTATGGGGTATTAATCCAAATTTCTCTGGGCTATCCCCCTGTACAAGGTAGATTGCATACGCGTTACGCACCCGTGCGCCGGTCTCAAAGGAGCAAGCTCCTTCTACCCCTCGACTTGCATGTGTTAAGCCTGCCGCTAGCGTTCATCCTGAGCCAGGATCAAACTCTTCATCGTATAATTTTTAAAGTTAATCGCTTAACTTAATTTTGTAGACAAAGATGCTAGGTTTATCGATTAATCGATTTCTCTTACTCTCTTAATGTTTTTGTTTCAATGTTTCCATTAAAACGTGCTGTCAATTCAATATGTCTATGAACGTGATTTCGACAAGCTCAATCACCTATCTTATCTTATTTTATTTTTTTCGCTAAACTTCTTTCGTTGTTTTTGCGGGTGCAAAGGTAAGAACTCTTTTCTTAATCACCAAAACTTTTTTAAACTTTTTTTTGAGAAAATTTTAACTCCGTTTTGATTGTCATTACTTCCAAGAACCTCTCCGTTGCGGGGTGCAAAGATAACATCTTTATTTTTATCTTTCCAAATCTTTTTGCGATTTTTTT
>NZ_SJZD01000022.1 GCF_004959765.1 Flavobacterium sp. H122 | reverse complement strand
ATTGTAAGAATTTTATTTCAAATAAAAAAATATATTTGTAATATTTTTCTTAAAATAAAAAACCACACTTAAGAGTGTGGTTTTCAATAACGGATTTCCGTTTATTTATAATCGATTAAAATTTAAAACTATTGATTCTTTACATATAAAAATCAAATATTCTTAATCAATATTCCATCTTCGGAGTTTGTCAAGCTCTTCCTGTTCTTTTATTTCTTCAACAGAAAGCACTTTTAAAAAAGAAGGATGTTGCTCAATTGCAAATTCAATCTTTTCTACAATATCTTCTACAGAGTCATTTTCATAATCAATTTTAAGAGGTTCTTTAATTATAAAGGACTGCAATATTCCTTTTTTCTTGAGCCTCAATCCTTTTTTATCAAAGGAACGTCTGAAACCATCTATAACAATAGGCACGACTATTGGCTTGTATTGCTTTATTATATAAGCTGTTCCTCTTCTCACCGGTTTAAAAGATTTGGTTGTACCTTGGGGAAAAGTTATCACCCAGCCATCTTCCAAAGCTATTTGAATATTTTTAAAATCATTTAAATTAACTTTTTTTTGCTCATGCTTTTCCAAATCTTTACCGTCTGACCGCCAGGTTCTTTCAATTGAAATAGCTCCAACATAAGCCATTATTCTGGTCAGTAAATTAGCCTGAAGTGTTTCTTTTGCACCTATATAATACATATTAAGTTTTGGATTCCATAAATAACCAACATTCTTAATATTATCCTCACGTCCTTTCAAACTCGCATTGAAAACATGAAACATTGCAACCACATCAGCAAAATAAGTCTGATGATTCGAAATAAACAACACATTTTTATCAGGCAATGCTCTGATTATCTCAGAACCGTCTATTTGAAGCTCATTAAATCCCCTGTACCTGCGATGAGTAAACATTCCGAAAATTAAAATAAGCCAACGCTTAATAAAAAGTATATGTCCAAAAGGATTTCTTCTAAATAATCCCATAATCTATGTATATTTTTGAGCTGGCAAATGTATCATTTTTTTTTTAAACGACTCTTTTGATTAATTCTTTTAACTCACTCATCATCATAGCTGTTGCCCCCCAAACCAGATACTCTCCAATTTGAAAAGCTGGAACCATAATATCTTTAGCATACGAAGTGGTCATACTTACTGTAACTACAGTACTTTCATCCAAAAACTGATGAAGGGGTAATTCAATTATCCCCGAAACTTCCTCAGGATTAAGTTTAAAAAATAATTCTTCATTAGAGAAACCTAAAAAAGGCGACACTAAATAGTTACTTGGCGGAATATATACTTCACTAAACGCACGGATGACTTCTACTTTTTCTTTGGGAACACCGATTTCCTCATGTGTTTCTCTCAAAGCCGTATCCGATAAGTCCTTATCATAAACCTCAACTTTCCCTCCAGGAAAAGCAATTTGGGACGCATGAATTCCGGGATAAGAATTTCTGACAATAAGCGCCATATGTGTTTGACTGCTCTTAGGATACAAAAGCATTAATACAGCTGCTTTTTTGGGTATTGTATTAATTAAACTTTGCTTTTGCAAAAACTCAATACGTTCCGGCGGCACCATTTTTGCGTGAGCATCGGTTGCCGGTAGCGTTTCTTTTGCTATTTTTGGAACATATTTTATAAAATCAGAAAATTCCATTTTTGCAAAGTTTTAACCATAGTAAACTTATTGTTTTAAAAACAATCAATCCTTTAAAGTTAAAACTATTTTTTGGATATACCAATTTTTAAAACTTTAAAACAATGTACAGTAAAGAAGAAAGTATACAAATTAAAAAAGAATTCTGGACAAAATTTGCAGAAGCCTATCCCAGAAAATGGCTGCTTTACAATACAAAAATTAAAGATGTAAGCTTTAAATTTTATGTCGATAATAAAAAAGCACAGGTACTATTAGAAATTGAACCACGTGATGAAGAAAAACGTAAAATTTACTATGAAAAAGTAGAATCCTTAAAAATGATTCTCCTTGAAGAATACCTTCCAGAAGCTGTTTTTGAAAGAAACTTTTATCTTGAAAGCGGAAAAATAGTAAGCCGTATCTGGGTTGAATTAAATGGAATAAGTATTAATAATAAAAATACCTGGGAAACAATATTTGATTTTTTCTATGAAAACATGGATGCTTTTGAGCGCTTTTTTTATGAAAATGAAGATTACATCAAAGATCTCGAAGTTAATACTTAATTCCGTAAATAATTAAAAAACAAGATCTTAACAGGTGAAAAATTTCCAAAAAAACCAGAAATACAAAATACACAACCCT
>NZ_SJZD01000021.1 GCF_004959765.1 Flavobacterium sp. H122 | reverse complement strand
GGAGGTCATCGGTTCGACTCCGATATTCTCCACGAATCTAGCAATAGATAAAAGTTCATTGACATATTGAGATAAACATACAAAAAGTAGAAAGAACAAGGTTTTGCTTAAGAAATTAAGTAAAGCACAAAATAATAAAGAAAACAATAAGCAAAATAAGGGCGTATGGGGGATGCCTAGGCTCTCAGAGGCGATGAAGGACGTGATAAGCTGCGAAAAGCTGCGGGGATCGGCACACACGAATTGATCCGCAGATATCCGAATGGGGCAACCCACTATGTTGAAGACATAGTACCCGATAGGGGGCAAACCCGCTGAACTGAAACATCTAAGTAGGCGGAGGAGAAGAAAACAAAAGTGATTCCGTAAGTAGTGGCGAGCGAACGCGGAGAAGCCCAAACCAATGTTGTTACGGCAATGTTGGGGTTGTAGGACCACGATATTTGATGCGGATTGAACTGGAACTACCTGGAAAGGTAGACGAAACAGGGTGATAGTCCCGTACAGGTAAGAGAAGATATTGATAGTGGTATCCTGAGTAGGGCGGGGCACGTGAAACCCTGTCTGAATCTAGCGGGACCATCCGCTAAGGCTAAATACTCCTGAGAGACCGATAGTGAACCAGTACTGTGAAGGAAAGGTGAAAAGAACCGTGAATAACGGAGTGAAATAGATCCTGAAACCATACGCTTACAAGCGGTCGGAGCTTCTTCGTGAAGTGACGGCGTGCCTTTTGCATAATGAGCCTACGAGTTAACGTTGCTGGCAAGGTTAAGTGATTAAGTCACGGATCCGTAGCGAAAGCGAGTCTGAATAGGGCGCTTTAGTCAGTAGTGTTAGACGCGAAACCGTGTGATCTACCCATGGGCAGGATGAAGCTGTGGTAACACATAGTGGAGGTCCGAACCGGTTGACGTTGAAAAGTCTTCGGATGACCTGTGGGTAGGGGTGAAAGGCCAATCAAACTCGGAAATAGCTCGTACTCCCCGAAATGCATTTAGGTGCAGCGCTGTGGTAGAGTTATATAGAGGTAGAGCTACTGATTGGATGCGGGGGCTTCACCGCCTACCAATTCCTGACAAACTCCGAATGCTATATAATATACACAGCAGTGAGGGCTTGGGTGCTAAGGTCCAAGTCCGAGAGGGAAAGAACCCAGACCATCAGCTAAGGTCCCCAAATGTATGCTAAGTTGAAAAAACGCGGTCTGACTGCATCGACAGCTAGGATGTTGGCTTGGAAGCAGCCATTCATTTAAAGAGTGCGTAACAGCTCACTAGTCGAGCGGTCGGGCATGGATAATAATCGGGCATAAGCATACTACCGAAGCTATGGATTTGTACTATGTACAAGTGGTAGGGGAGCATTCTAACAGGGTTGAAGGTGTATCGTAAGGTATGCTGGACCGGTTAGAAAAGAAAATGTAGGCATAAGTAACGATAATGCGGGCGAGAAACCCGCACACCGAAAAACTAAGGTTTCCGCAGCTATGCTAATCAGCTGCGGGTTAGTCGGGTCCTAAGGCGAACCCGAAAGGGACAGTCGATGGCCAACGGGTTAATATTCCCGTACTACTTATAATTGTGATGGAGTGACGCAGTGATGAAAGTACCGCGAACTGACGGAATAGTTCGTTAAAGTACCTAGCTATAGGTCTGGTAGGCAAATCCGCCGGAACTGGTGAAATACGATAGTACTCGGATTCTTCGGATGATGGGATAGTGTACCTAAGGGCTGCCAAGAAAAACTTCTAAACTTAGATTATAAGTACCCGTACCGTAAACCGACACAGGTAGTTGAGGAGAGAATCCTAAGGTGCTCGAGAGATTCATGGCTAAGGAATTAGGCAAAATAGACCTGTAACTTCGGGAGAAAGGTCGCCAGCGCAAGCTGGCCGCAGTGAAAAGGTCCAGGCGACTGTTTATCAAAAACACAGGGCTCTGCAAAATCGTAAGATGAAGTATAGGGCCTGACACCTGCCCGGTGCTGGAAGGTTAAGAGGAGATGTTATCTTCGGAGAAGCATTGAATTGAAGCCCCAGTAAACGGCGGCCGTAACTATAACGGTCCTAAGGTAGCGAAATTCCTTGTCGGGTAAGTTCCGACCTGCACGAATGGTGTAACGATCTGGACACTGTCTCAGCCATGAGCTCGGTGAAATTGTAGTATCGGTGAAGATGCCGATTACCCGCAGTGGGACGAAAAGACCCTGTGCACCTTTACTATAGCTTAGTATTGACCTTGGATAAGTGATGTGTAGGATAGGTGGGAGACTGTGAAATGGCGTCGCCAGGCGTTGTGGAGTCATTGTTGAAATACCACCCTTTGCTTATCTGAGGCCTAACTCCATAATGTGGAGGACATTGCTTGGTGGGTAGTTTGACTGGGGTGGTCGCCTCCAAAAGAGTAACGGAGGCTTCTAAAGGTTCCCTCAGCACGCTTGGTAACCGTGCGTAGAGTGCAATGGCATAAGGGAGCTTGACTGAGAGACATACAGGTCGATCAGGTACGAAAGTAGAGCATAGTGATCCGGTGGTTCCGCATGGAAGGGCCATCGCTCAAAGGATAAAAGGTACGCCGGGGATAACAGGCTGATCTCCCCCAAGAGCTCATATCGACGGGGGGGTTTGGCACCTCGATGTCGGCTCGTCACATCCTGGGGCTGGAGAAGGTCCCAAGGGTTGGGCTGTTCGCCCATTAAAGTGGCACGCGAGCTGGGTTCAGAACGTCGTGAGACAGTTCGGTCTCTATCTACTGTGGGCGTTAGAAATTTGAGTGGATCTGACTCTAGTACGAGAGGACCGAGTTGGACTGACCTCTAGTGTATCTGTTGTCCCGCCAGGGGCACCGCAGAGTAGCTACGTCGGGAAGGGATAAGCGCTGAAAGCATATAAGCGCGAAACCCACCACAAGATGAGATTTCTTTTAAGGGTCGTGGAAGATGACCACGTTGATAGGCTATAGATGTAAAGGCAGTAATGTCATAGTCGAGTAGTACTAATAACCCGTAAGCTTATTGTATCAGTCGTTGCCTTGGAGTAACCTCAGGCAACGACTGGGAATTCTTTCTCCCTTCGAGTAACCTCAGGGGAACTATTTTGAATATTTATCTCAATGTGTTAAGATATTGTGTATTGTTGGTTTGATTAACAAACCACCCATGCAAAACGACCTTAAGGTGGTTATTGCGGCGGGGCTCACCTCTTCCCATTTCGAACAGAGAAGTTAAGCCCGCCTGCGCAGATGGTACTGCAATCCTGTGGGAGAGTATGTCGCCGCCTTTCTTTAAAGAATCCTCATCAGTAATGATGGGGATTTTTTGTTT
>NZ_SJZD01000020.1 GCF_004959765.1 Flavobacterium sp. H122 | reverse complement strand
GTAATCATAGCCATGTAAACCGGTTGCGGTTCTTTTGTATTCAATGTTTCCTGTATTGCTTACATTATTGGTTTGAATTAAGCCGGCTGCATTATTGATTATAAATTTACCTCCGGAAGCTACATTTACTTTGTCGGTAACTGTAATGTTATTGTTTGTGTCAATTGTCAGGAAACCTCCGTTTTGTATTGTTAAATTATAGCCCAAGCCATTGAATGAAGTTCCAGATACAATTGGGTCGTTTGTCACATCCGGAATAACAACACAGTCAAGTGCTGTTGGAACTCCTGACGGTGTCCAGTTGGAAGAAGTATTCCAGTCAGTGTTGGTGTTGCCGTTCCATTCTTTACTTCCGGTTACGGTTACGGTGGTTTGATCAGTTTCTTTTAAAATGGTTCCATTACAAAGCTGGTAGGATACTTCGGCTGTATACACAGTTGTTGCTGTAGGGCAGATATTTACGGTGTCTCCTGTTCCTACAACTGTCCCGGTTGTTCCGGCGCCTTCATACCATTTTATTGAAGTAATTGAATTGCCGGAAGGTACAAAACGCCAGGCTTCATTTGTAGCAGACCAATTCGCATCCAGCCCATTTCTTCCCGGAGCTACAGTGGCTACTGTTCCTGCTGCATTTTGAATGCCTACAATGGCATTACCGTTATTCCATTCTGAACAGGTTTCTTTGTTTTTTATATAGACTTCAATGATGTTCGTATTTTCATACAACACCATCATTCCAGTATATAATAAAGAGTTGCAATCTGATGTAGGGTTTAAAGGATCCTCATACATAGGAATATCGTTCCAGGCCGCAACGAGTGCTCTGCATCCGGTGTTTAATGTTATAAGTTCCCAGCCTATTTCTCCGCCAACAGAAGGGTCTATGTCGTGATATACACCGAATATGGAATTTGTAAATAATTGTTGGTCGATATTGTTAGGGAGGTTGTCATTAAACTGATACCCAGAAGAATCACCAGCTCTTGATGTGTCAAATGTTATGACGCCATTTGAACCTATTGTACAGGAATTATAGGAATTGCCATAGAAACAAAAATTGAACGGCAAGTTTACTACAGGTGACCATACGTCATCTTCATTAACACTTACAGGATTTCGTAAACAGTTAAATTGATATGGAGGAGCATACGGAATAGATTCTACGGTATAGTTTGTTGTTTCTCCCAGCTTTAAGTAACTGGCTTCAAGATTTACACAGTTTCCTGAAGTGCAGGAAATAGGTGTTGGGTCAGCTCCGTTCAATCCTGTTCCTCCGGAAATTACAGACGGGCATCCCAGGCTGGTTATTCCAGTACTGTTTCCAATAGCACAGGTAGGCTGTGTAAAATTTACTGATCCAATCCATACACCCTGACCTAATCCTGCTCCACAATCAGAACGTACCCAAAAATAATATTTGGTACCTGAAGTTAAGCCGGTCAAAGCTACACTGGTTGAACTTGCTCCAATATTTCCGGAAGGAGTGGTTACTGCAGTTGGAAACGTGTTTGATGTTGAATAGTAATATTGATAACTGCTCGCCGGTGCAGGTGAAGCTGCTGCCCAGCTGATTGTTGTGCTGGTTTGTGAAGCTATAAATACACTCAAGTTTGATGGATTGCCAGGGCAAGGTAGTGGTGGCAAAACCGTAAATGTGTAATCTTCCGTTTCTCCGTAGCTTATCGTTCCGCATACGTCAGGGTTTGTGTTGTCGTTATTTATTCTTACCCTCATTCTATGGTTTCCAACAATTGCGTTTGTAGGAACTGTTATAGATCCAGTCGCAGTGGTGACATAATCTCCGCTTGTATATACTGATTCATCGGTGTCAGTAAAATCCAGATCATCATTCCAGTCTATCCAAATACTGAAACCACTGGCTCCTCCGGATATGGATGAAGAGAAAAAAACTGTGCCTGAAGCTGTCTGACTTACTGTTTTTGCTGTAAAGTTACCATATCCTCCGGATGAATATCCTGATGCTGGATTCGATATGTTGGCAGTTCCATATGTGGTAGAGAAATTATTGATATAATTGGATGAATTTGTAGATGTGGATGAACAAAATCCTGTATAAAAGGAGCTGCTCGCCCAGGAACTGAAATCACCATTGCCGCAATTGGAACGGACAAACACGTAATAAGTCGTGTTAGCCGTTAATGAAGTGAAATTTGCTGTTGTTAAAACAGTTGCTGTTCCTGATCCTGATGGAGTTGATCCTGAGGTGGAGAGGACATATTCATAGCCTACAGGGGTGGTTCCTGTTACCGGGGGTGTCCAGCTAGCAATACCTGATACCGCAGAGTTTGCAGAAGCTGTTATAGTGGGGGTGTAGCAAGTTATTGGTGGCCCTACATGCAAGGTGTAATCTTCTGCTTCTGTATAAGTTTTTGTGCCGCAGGCTGACGGGTTTGTACTTAAATAGTCTGCTGCAATACGCATTCTGTAATCACCGTTTGCTGTTGTGCCGGGAATTGTAAATGAACCTGATACAGTTGTTCTATAACCACCGGAAGCATATACTTTTTCTCCGCTATCATCAAAATCCAAATCATTATTATAATCTATCCATATGTTGATTCCGTGTGTGTCCGAACTTGTTGCAACACTAAAATTAACTGTGCCTGTTGCTATTTGGGTGATAACTTGTGCTGTGTAGTCCCCGTAGCCACCGGTTGAGTAGGTAGTATTGTTGTTTATGTTGGTTAGGGCCCCGGTTGTTGTTACATTTTTTATCCAATAACTGCCGGAAGTAGTTCCTATCGTACAATAACCGGCTTTAGCGGTATACAGTTTGTCTGAAGAAGCTTTTTTTTTGTTGCTCTTTTTTTTTTTTTTGTGTTGCTCTCTTCTTCTTTTTTATTGGTATGCATTCTGTTTTCTCCGGCTTGCTTTGTGTTTACATCCGGAGAGAAAAGGGGAGGAGAGGCATCAGAAGAATATTTTGTCTTTTGAGCATTGAGGTTGTTGCAGTTTAAAATAACAGCTGCAAGTAAAAGTAAAAGCGATGTGTGTTTCTTTAATTTTTCAAAAAAAAGAAACTTTAAAATAATGTTTTTTTTCACGGTTGGTTGGTTTTTTGTTAAAATGTCGCGAATATATCATGTTTTTTATAACATATGTTGAATATTCGACAAAAGGCTTTTTTTAACGATAAATAACTGATTTAACCGATGAAATGCATTAATAATAAAGCCTTACATTAAAAATGTAAGGCTTTATTTGTTAATTCTATAATTGTAATGATCAGAAAATCACTTTTTTAGTGACTACAGCTCCATTTTCCAATGTTACTTTTACAAGTATTGCTGTGTTTGTATTTCTAAGATTTACAGCATTGTATTCT
>NZ_SJZD01000002.1 GCF_004959765.1 Flavobacterium sp. H122 | reverse complement strand
ACCTATATTCGAACCATATCCTGTACCGTTTGAAGATGTAATTAATATCCGATACAAATTCGATTACAAATCAGATGTCAGCATTCAACTGTTTGACGCAAAAGGTTCTTTATTGATGCTGGACCGCGACAGCAATCCGTTCTACAACAAAGAAGTATCTATACGTCCTGCATTTAATAGAGGCAGAGGTCAGCTATTCTTTATAAAAGTAATGACCAACAGAGGAATGAGTATCAAAAAAGTCCTTTCTGGAAATTAAATAATATCATTTAACTAAAAAGTCCCGACGAAAATCGGGACTTCTTTTTACTATTATCTGAAATATTAAAGTAGTTATACTGTACTGATTCAACTATCCATTTCAGTACTAAAATCAGTTTTGTTTAGGACAAACCGCCATTTTACCTCTAACCTTCTGTTCCCATCTCCACGCACTCTCTAATGCTTCTTCAAGTGAAGATTGTGCCTTCCAGCCTAAAACAGTGTTTGCTTTTTGAGTATCGGCGTAAGCTTCAACAACATCACCTTCTCTCCGGCCGACAATTTTATGTGCTAATTTTTGACTGGTTACTTTCTCGAAAGCTGTAATCACTTCTAAAACCGAACTTCCTTTACCGGTACCAACATTAAAAGTTTCAACTTTTTCGGTATTTTTCTTTTCAAAAAGACGTTGTAGAGCCAACACATGCGCTTTCGCCAGATCCACTACGTGAATGTAGTCACGAATCGCTGTCCCGTCAGGAGTTGGATAATCGTCTCCAAAAACAGACAATTCTTTTCGCAGTCCTATAGCCGTTTGTGTAATGAAAGGCACAAGATTTTGCGGCACTCCTAACGGCAATTCTCCTATTTCTACCGAAGGATGCGCACCAATAGGGTTAAAATAACGCAATAATACCGCATTGACCGAAGACACTTTAGCAACATCAGTTATAATCTCCTCACCTATTTGTTTGGTATTTCCATAAGGAGACATCGCACTTTGCACCGGTGCATTTTCAGTTATAGGCATTGCTGATGCCTGACCATAAACCGTACATGATGAACTGAAAATAAAATGAGCCTCTTCCTTTTGTTGCAGCTCCTGGAGTAAATAAACCAACGTGTTAATATTGTTTTCATAATACAACAACGGATTTTCAACGCTTTCACCCACAGCTTTACTCGCGGCAAAATGAATTACCCCGCTGATATCACTGCATTTTTTAAAAAAATCCTGAACAGATTTCTTGTCGCGCAAATCTATATTTTCAAACTCAGGCTTCTTTGCAGTAATATTCTCTATACCCTGTAAAACTTCAATAGAAGAATTTGACAAATTATCTATTACAACAACATCAAAACCTTCATTTTGCAATTCTACAACAGTATGCGAACCTATAAAACCTAAACCTCCTGTTACTAATATCTTCATTTTTTATACAGATGAAAGAAAATAGACTTTTAGATAATAGATTTAAAACTAATAGTACAAGTCTTTCTTCTTTTTGTCTTTTATCAATTATCTCTTAAAAATTCTAAAACCGCATCAGTGATAAACTTAATCTGCTCATCATCAAGTTCTGTATGCATTGGTAACGCAATAACTTCTTTAACCAATTGATTCGTAACAGGAAAATCGGCCTCGTTATAACGAGAATCCAAATACGCTTTCTGACTGTGTAACGGAATTGGATAATAAATCGCACACGGAATACTTTTTGCCTGCAAATGATCCAGTAAGGCATCACGTTTTCCGTTGGTAATTCTGATAACATACTGATGAAACACGTGATCATCTCCATTAATATCAAACTGAGGAACCACAATATTTCCGTTTACTGAAAGCGCTTGATTGTATTTATGGGCCGCGTCTCTGCGTGCTGTATTATACGTATCCAAATGCGGTAATTTCGCTTTTAGAACCCCTGCCTGAATACTATCCAAACGTGAATTCACACCTACCACATCATGATGATAACGAACATACATTCCGTGATTCACTATGCCACGGATAACATGAGCCAACTCATCATCATTCGTAAAAATAGCACCGCCATCACCATAACATCCTAAATTTTTAGAAGGGAAGAATGATGTTGCCGCCACATGACCGATTGCTCCTACTTTAGCTTTGCTTCCGTCTTTTGAAGTATAATCAGCCCCGATAGCCTGCGCATTGTCTTCGATAACATATAAATTATGTTCTCTGGCAATTTCCATAATAGCATCCATATTGGCAGCACGTCCAAACAAATGCACCGGAACAATTGCTTTTGTTTTTGGTGTAATAGCTTTTTTAAGTGCCTCGATGGAAATATTCATTGAATCCATTTCTACATCCACAAGAACCGGAGTTAACTGTAATAACGCAATAACCTCAACAGTAGCGGCAAATGTAAAATCGGCTGTGATTACCTCATCGCCGGGCTTTAATCCAAGCCCCATCATAGCAATCTGTAAAGCATCAGTTCCATTTGCACAAGGGATCACATGTTTTACCCCTAAATATTTTTCCAAATCCGCCTGAAACTGATGAACCAACGGGCCGTTAATATATGTTGTAGTATCTAAAACCTCTTGAATTGAAGCATTTACTTCGTCTTTTATTTTATCATATTGACTTTTTAAGTCAACCATTTGTAGCTTTTTCATCGACAAAAATTTAGAATGCAAAGCTACTAATTTAATAGCTTTTTTAATAAGTTTTAAAAAACTAATGTATTTTAGCAACACAAAATCACAACTATGTTTTTTCTTTATACTTTATTAGTAGAAATTGTTCAGCAACTGCTTAAAATAGTCGCTATTTTCAACCCGAAAATCAAATTATTTGTCAATGGCCGAAAATCTGTTTTCAAAACACTGGAAACAAAACTTCAAAAAACAGACAAGACCATTTGGTTTCACGCTGCATCATTAGGCGAATACGAACAAGGCTTACCGGTTATGGAAAAGATAAAGACCAAATATCCCAATCATAAAATTGTTTTGACTTTCTTTTCTCCTTCGGGGTATGAAGTCCGTAAAAACAACACTGCGGCCGATGTAACAGTTTATCTTCCGCTTGACACTAAGGCTAATGTCAAACGTTTTCTGGATTTAGCACAACCCGAAATGGTTTTCTTCATTAAGTATGAATATTGGCCAAATTATCTAAATGAACTAAAAAACAGGGATATTAAAACATTTTTGATTTCTGGTATTTTCAGAAAAAAACAGGCTTTTTTCAAATGGTACGGTGGATTTTACAGAAATGCCCTGAAAAGTTTCAATCATTTTTTTGTTCAGAATGACACTTCTAAAGAATTAATACAAAAAATCGGATTCTCTAATGTAACAGTTTCCGGTGATTCACGTTTTGACAGAGTGGTTTCCATTTTAGAAAAAGACAACACGTTGGATTTTATCGAAAATTTCTGCAAAAATCCTTCGGAAGAATATAAAATGACTACTGTCGTTATTGGCAGTTCATGGCCAAAAGATGAGGAATTATTGATCAACTATATCAATAGAACTTCACATCGCGTAAAATTTATCATCGCACCGCACAACATTAAACAGGAACAGATTGTCCACTTAAAATCGGAGATTACCAAGAAGACAGTATTGTTCTCAGAAATGGAAGGCAAAAAACTTTCTGATTATGATGTCTTCATCATTGACACAATTGGTATTTTAACAAAGATCTACAGCTATGCCGATATTGCTTATGTAGGCGGCGGGTTTGGCAATCCCGGAGTGCACAACATTCTGGAGCCGGCAACTTTTGGCGTTCCAATTGTTATTGGACCAAACTATTCCCACTTTGCCGAAGCAACTGCACTTGTACACCAGAAGGGATGTATTTCTATAAACGACCAAAAAGAAATGAACCAAACGCTTGATTTATTAGTCCAAAATCCGGACGAGCGTCACGAAAAAGGACATATCTGCAACACTTTTGTACAAATGAACAAAGGAGCTACAGAGAAGATTTTGAAACACATTTAGGAGATGATGAAAAAAATAATTTTTACAATATCAATTCTAAATTTTTCAATGTCATCCGGGCAATCAAAAAAATACAGAATTTGGATTCGTTGATGAAATCAGCAAACGAAATTGGAGTTTTTAATGGAAATGTAATTGTATCTGAAAATGGAAAAATTATTTATCATAATGAACTCGGATTTACTGACTATACAAAAAGCAAAAAATTAAGTCGAGAATCAATAATGCCAATTGGCTCAATAACTAAAGAATTTAGTAGTACCGGGATTTTATTTTTAGTAGAAAATGGAAAACTAAATTTAGAAGATAATGTTTCGGATTATCTGACTTATTTACCGAATTGGGCAACTAAAATTCAAATCAAACATTTACTTCAATATACAAGTGGTTTACCAAGCATCTTCAAAAACACAAATTCTGAATACTTAGCGGAATTGAATAAAGTCAAAAAATTGGACTTTGAACCTGGAACTGGATATATTTATAGTAATGCCAACATTTTTCTCCAACAAGAAATAATCAAAAAAATCACAAATCTTTCTTACGAAGATTTTTTAAAAAACAAGTTCTTCAAGAAACTCAAAATTAGTGGTGGAAAAACACCCAAAGATTCCATATTGATAGCAAATATGGCTGGTTCATTTGACAATGACTTTAAAGAAACAACTTTTATCCACGGTGGTGGAGAAATGTATTTTTCAATAACTGATTTATATAATTGGGTAAATAATTTGCACAATGAGAAAATAGTAAATAAAAACTCTTTGACCATTCTTGCTAAAAGTTTTGACAAAAATTCTGAATCCAGTTTAGGAAATACAGTTATTGAAAATAATGAAATTACAGAACATTCCCATCAAGGCTCTGGGAATAATTATGAATCATATATTTATTACGAATCAAAAAACAGAACAACTATTGTATTAATAACCAACAATCAAAATTTCAAGCTAGGTGCGATTACAGAATCAATATTGAATATTTTAGCTGAAAAGCCTTTTACTATTCCAAAAAAATCCATCTATCTTGATATTAGAGGTAAATTATTGGAGAATTTTCAAAATGGAATTTCATTTTATGAGCAAATTAAATCAACTCAGAAAGAAAAATATGATTTTTCAAACGAAGTCTCTGATTTGATAAATACCGGAAAATATTTAATGAGAAGAAATCGATTTGAAGATGCAATCAAAATTTTTCAGTTAAGTACAACAATAGATTCAAAAAATACAATTGCAATTTCAAGTGCATATTCATTTATTGGAGAATGTTACAACAAAATGGAAAAAGCAGATTTGGCGATTATTAACTTAAAAAAAGCATTAGAATTTGACGCCAAAAATAAAAATGCAGAAGAAATGTTGAAACGAATCGAAAATAAATAGATACTATCCTAAAAAGTGTTAACTACAAACTCATTTTTTCTTTAAACAAACTGGATTGCCTTCTTGAGATTTCAATTTTTGAATCATCATGAAGATGTGCCAGTAAGTTGCCGCTAAACCATAAATCAATATTTTTCACATACCCTATATTGATAATTTGGTTTCGGTTGGCTCTAAAGAAATCCTCCGGTAATTTCCTTTCAATTTGGTTTAACGATTTATTTAGTATTGCTTTTTGGTCATTAAAATGCACTTTGGTATAATTCCCGTCGACTTCAAAAAGATGAATATCGGCCACTTTGACCAGCCAGCATTTTTCTCCGTCTTTGATAAAAATCTGATTGGAAGCCTGTACTTTTTTTTCTGATTGTTCTGTTTTTTCAGTCAGTTTATCTTTAGCTTTTTCCATCGCTTTTGCAAAACGCGCCGGACTGACAGGTTTCATTAGATAATCAAGTGCGTTGTACTCAAAAGATTTTATAGCATATTCATCAAAAGCAGTGGTAAATACCGTTATAGGTACATTGTCCAGCATTTCCAGCAATTCGAATCCGTCTTTTTCAGGCATGTTGATATCCAGAAAAAGCAAATCAGGCTGAACATTGTTAATTAACTCAAAGCCTTCGTCTACATTTTCGGCCTCTCCAATCACTTCAATTTCTGAGTGATTTTTTATTAATTCCTTTAACTCATTACGTGCCAGACGTGAATCTTCAACTATAACAGCTTTTATCTTTTTCATACTAGGTTACTAATGGTATTTGAATTTTTGCAACAACTTGATTGTTTTCTTCGTAAAGTTTAAAATCAGCTTTATCTGCATACAATAAATGGAGTCGGTCTTTTATATTTTTCAAGCCTATTTGAGTCGATTCACTCTTCAAAAGCAATTTACCTGTGTTTATAACAGTTAAATTAAGGAAGTCATTTTCAGTTCCGGCAATTAATTTCACCATTCCTCCTTGTTTTAAATTGGAAATACCATGTTTTACAGCATTTTCAATCAGCATTTGCAAAATCATTGGTGGAATCTGCAAATTCAATGTGCCGGATTCCAATTCTTTTATAAACTGCAACCTGTCTTCCAACTGAATTTTAGAAACAGCAATATAATTATCAACCATTTCCACTTCTTCATCCAGACCAATTTTATGAATATCATTTTTAGTTAAAGAATAACGAAGCATTTCTGAAAGCCGGGTAATCATTTCTCTTGATTTCACCGGGTCCTCAAGAATCAATCCTCTGATATTATTCAAACTGTTAAACATGAAATGAGGATTTATCTGTCCTTTTAAAGCATTGAGCTGTGACTCTTTTAAAGATAATTCCAAATCACTTTTCTCTCTGTTGAAATTATTTATCTTTTCGATAAATTTTAAATTACTGAAAAAGAAATACCAGACGGAGATAATAAAACAATTCGTGTAAAATGTCAAAAGGACTGTTGGTATAGTGGTTATTTTCGACCATACAAAAGTTGTGAAATAAGTCACAGGGAAATAAAGCAAAAGCCACAAAACAGAACTTATAGCAATACTCACAAAAATTAATCTGAAAAAAATACTTAAATAAGGTAAGTCTTTAGCAATATGAATATTATTATAAAGCAATACATTAAAAAATACCCCTACAATCAACCATAATAAAAATTCAGAAGCAAAATAATTATATAAACCCAACTGAATTATGTTTTGGCTTTTACCCAGATAAATCATTAAAAGGCAAAGCACCCAGACTATACAAACAAACAACCTTGGATTCCTTAAAACACCATTAAACATCATAAAGTCATACAATTACAGAGGTTATTAAATCAACAATTATTATAACCAAATTAAGTAAAAACTGTATCATATTATTTTAGTTTAAACTACCCTTGGCAAATTAAAATACCAAAGGTAGTTTTATTTTAATTATTTTAAATTTTCAGCAAAGAACCCCATCATTGTTTTGTAAAGCTCGATTTGATTTTCTTCTCTACCAAAACCATGTCCTTCATTGTACTTAACCATATACGGAACTTCAAATCCTTTTTTTCGTAAAGCGGTTACAATTTGATCTGACTCAGTAATATTAACTCTTGGATCATTTGCACCCTGAACCACAAACAAAGGTTTTTTGATTTTGTCTACCTGATAAAATGGAGAAACTTCTTTTGCAATTTTTGCCTCAGCAGGATTATCTAAATCATACCAGATTTTCTTTGCCGCTTCTTTATAAGGCTTCCAATATTCAGGAAAAGAACCAAAAAATGTTTCAATGTTTGAAATACCTACATAATCAACACCGCAAGCATAGAAATCAGGTGTTTTTACCAATCCCATCAAAGTGGCGTAACCTCCGTGACTTGCCCCGTAAATGGCAATTTTCTCTTTATTAACCCATCCTTTTGACAAAACAAATTGCACACCATCTTCTAAATCATCCATCACTTTCCGGCCAATCTGACCAAATCCTGATTTCAAAAATTCTTTTCCGTATCCTCCTGAAATTCTAAAGTTAACCTGTAAAGTTGCATATCCGCGGCTTGCAAACAATTGTGCTTCCTGATTAAATCCCCAACTGTCTCTTATAGTTTGCGGACCACCGTGAGGATTTACAATCAAAGGCACCTTTTTTCCTTGTAAAACTTCTTTTGGCAAGGTGATATAACCATGTATTAAAATTCCGTCACGGCTTTTAAAAGAAATCGGCTGCATTACAGCCATATCTTTTTCCTCAAGTTTAGGCATCAAATCAAACATATAAGTCAATTTATCTGACTTTGCATCGTATTGATAGTATTTACCGTAAATTTTATCACTAGAGACAACAATCAGCATTTTTTCCTCATCGTCACTCTGTGAAACAATTGTAAACTGCTGTTCTTTAAATTCTTTCCGTAGATTATGATACGTCTTTTTGAAAGACTTGCTCACAGGAATTATAGTATTTTTTTCCCCGTTAAATCCAACATAATCAATTTCAAAGTTTCTTTTTTCAGAAAGCCCCAGATAATTTGAGTCGAAGGTAGGATTTGAATATATACTCTTTAGTATTTTGTTTTGATTCAAATCATACAAAACGATCTGCGTTTTATCCGAATCTAAATTTGAAATCACATAAGCATCATCAGGATTTGGAGTCTGATAATTTAAAGAAACAACATTGAAGGTCTCTGACGATTCATATTCTTTTATCAGTTTAAAATCACCGGAAACTGAGGACTTATAATAGTACTGCATATTAATACCGTTAACTATTTTTGTAAAGCCAATTAAATTACCGTCTTTGTCAAAACTATACCCCATTATAGGATTTTTAAGATCAGTATTTGTATATAATTTTTCTATTGCTCCTGTCCTGCTATTAATCTTATACGGCTCCTTAATTTGTTTATTATCTTTATTCATCGTAACGATAATAAAGTCCTTTTGATTTTTTATTACAGAAGTAATTTCTGCCTGAACACCATCAAAGGGAGTCAAATCAATAGTGCCGGAACCATCGATAGCAGCCGAATAAACATGTCTGTTTTCATTGCCTCCTTTATCCATTACATAAGCTAACCGCTCATTATTCAACCATACATACCCTCTGATAAGTTCTTCTTTTTCTTCTATTACAAGAGAAACTTTCCCGGTTTTTATCTCTTTTACATACACATTGCTTTTGCCGTTATCTGTTTTTTGAAAATAAGACATAAGCAAACCATCCGGAGATAACCTAAAAGTTCTCGCTTTTGGCTTTGCAAAGAAATCCTCAACTGAATATTTATAGGTTCCATTATCCAAAGAGGCTAATTGTGCTAATTTTTCTTTGGAAGTCACCAGCGATGCATTTCCTTTAACTAACTGTTCTTTTGACATTTGCCCGTAATTTGAAACCGACAAAAGCAAACCGCACCCCAATGCAATTGTTTTTAAATTTTTCATTGTTTGTTTATTTGATTGATTACAGTTTATTTAACTGCGTTCGAAAAACCTTCTGCAACTCCCGCCAGGAAAATAACTGCAAACGACACAATTATTAAAGCCACAATTCCCAACACTACTTTTTTTACACTTAATTTTTCCATTTTTCTTACTTTTAAAATTGATGATTTTTTGATTTTTTGATGATGATTTAAGTTCGTTTTGATTGATTGATTGATACTTCTATAAATGATAGTTTTTATGTATGTACAAACCAAGTTTCATTAATACAAAGCCAACTGCAAAACCTATTAACAACGCTCTATACAATTTCCCTTTTGATATTTTTTTTGTCTCCATAATTAATCCGTTTTTGATTAGTATTATTTGTTTGATGATTCAAAAGTATTATAAGAATTGTTTTGTAAATACTAAAAAATGATGAGCGGTAAAATCAAAATGACGAGTGGTAATTTCTTAACCAAAACTTAAAAAAATTTCATACTGGCCTAAAAATCGTAAATTGCGCACACTATAAATAATGATTATGAAATTCTTACGACTACTTCTTATTTTATTCGTATTACCAACATTCGCGCAGCAAGGCGGGATGTGGATTCCATCCTTATTAAAAGGAATGAACGAAACCGAGATGAAAAATCTGGGTATGAAAATCACAGCTGAAGATATTTATTCAGTAAACAAATCGAGCCTAAAAGATGCCGTTCCTCATTTTGACGGGGGTTGTACAGCCGAAGTAATTTCTCCTAAAGGGTTGATTTTAACCAATCACCACTGTGGTTACGACAACATTCAAAGCCATTCAACCGTTGAGCACGATTATTTAACCAATGGTTTTTGGGCATATAAAATGGAAGAAGAACTTCCTAATAAAGATTTGTTTGTGACATTCATTGTCCGTATTGAAGATATCACTGCTAAAGTTTTAGAAGGAACTGCTTCAATAACTGCAGAAGCTGACAAACAAAAGAAAATTCAGGAAAACATTTCTATGTTATCCAAAACATTACCTAAAGAATCATGGCAGGAAAACCAAATCAAAACTTTTTATGACGGTAATCAATATTTATTATTCGTAACTGAAACTTTCCGCGATGTTCGTTTAGTAGGTGCACCGCCAAGTTCAATTGGAAAATTTGGTTCAGACACAGACAACTGGGTTTGGCCGCGTCATACCGGTGATTTTTCTTTATTCAGAATTTATGCTGACAAGAATAATCGCCCGGCAACATACTCAAAAGACAACGTTCCTTACACACCGAAACATTTCTTCCCTATTTCCATAAAAGGAGTTCAGGAAAACGATTTTACTATGGTGATGGGGTATCCCGGAAGAACACAGGAATATTTGCCAAGTTATGCGGTAGAGCAAATCATGAACGATTTGAATCCGGCAAAAATTGAAGTGCGTGATGCTGCCTTGAAAGTTCAGGACGGTTTTATGCGTAAAGACCCTGCCATCAAAATTCAATATGCATCCAAATATGCATCTGTTGCCAATTACTGGAAAAAATGGATTGGTGAAACCAAAGGTTTGAAAAAATCAAATGCTGTTGCCGTCAAACAGAAATTCGAAACAGGCCTTACTGAAAAAATCAACAAAGCTGGCAAACAAACTGAATACGGAAATCTGTTGAACGAATTTAAAACAAACTACAGCAATATTCGTGAATATGCCATTGCCCGAGATTATTTCACAGAAGTGGTAATGCGTAATTGTGAGATATTAACTTTTGGTTACCGCCTATACCAATTAGAACAGGTTTTAAACACAAAAGGCGAACAATCTTTCAATGACCGCAAGAATAATTTAATTGGCACCTTAGAGCCGTTATATAAAGATTTCAATGCAAATGTTGACGAAAAAGTTTTCGAACAGTTGATCACTATTTATGCAACAAAATCACCAAAACAGTTTTTACCTTCTTCTTTAAATAACATCAATGCGTCACAATTGGCTTCAGATGTTTTCAAAAATTCAAAATTGACTTCGTTTAACGGGTTAAAAGAATTATTGAATGGAGACGCAAAATCGGTTATCGAAAAAATCAACCAGGACAAAGGTTATACATTAGTAAAATCGATAGCAGAAGCCTATGATAAAAGTGTAGCGCCTAAGTTCAATGAAATGAATTTAAAAAACATTGCATTGCAGCGTACATACATGAAAGCAATTATGGAATTGAGTCCAAAATCGGCACGCATATTCCCTGACGCCAACAGTACATTGCGTGTAACCTATGGAAAAGTAAAAGGTTACAAACCTTCTGATGCGGTAACATACTCACCTATAACTTATTTGGACGGTGTAATGGAAAAATATGTACCGGGCGATTATGAGTTTGACGTTCCAAAAAAACTGATCGAATTATACAACAACAAAGATTACGGACAATATGCTGCTAAAAACGGAAAAGTTCCGGTTGCCTTTATCGCTACAAACCATACAACAGGAGGAAACTCAGGATCACCTGCTCTTGATGCCAACGGAAATCTTATAGGTTGTAATTTTGACCGTGTTTGGGAAGGCACAATGAGTGACATTTATTATTCGCCTGAAATATGCAGAAACATCATGGTAGACGCCCGTTATATCCTTTTTATCATAGACAAATACGCCGGAGCAAAAAATTTAATTGATGAATTAAAAATCATTAAGTCAACTCCAGCAAAAAAGAAATAACTAAAAGCCCTGTTTTTTCAGGGCTTTTACATTTTTATGCTCTCCATAAAAAAAATTTGGCATGTATATTGCAAACTACATCTGCGTTGACAAAGAATATTTTTTTTAAAAAAAAAATTCAAAAAAAGTTTGACGTAACAAAAAATTTATATCTTTGCAACACGAATTAATAATTAACCTTTTATAATTAAGTAAGATGAAAAAAGTTGTTTTAACTATGGCTTTAGTTGCTATGATGAGTGTTTCTTGTAAAGATCAAGCTGCTACTGAGGAGGCTGCTGTAGAAGCTACAGAAGCTGTTGATACTGCTGCTGCTGCTGTTGATACTGCTGCTGCTGTTGATACTGCTGCTGCTGCTGTTGACTCTGCTGCAACTGAAGTTAAAGAAGAAGTAAAAAAATAATTAGATAAAATCTAGTATTTTTACAGCAAAAAGCTCCGCAATGCGGAGCTTTTTTTATTTTATACAACTATTATTTTAAGAAAATCAATCCTGAAAAGCTTCAATTTCAGGAAACACAAAATCATTTGAAGCAAAATCCAGTATTTCCGCAACCGCCGCAGACCGGATCATTTCATCAATCCCTCTCTGCATCAGCAACTGGGTTGTATATTTCCGACTCGTTGCCATTTCTTTTTTATCAATAATCAAACGAAAGTAAAATTTTCCACTGGACGTTTTGAAACGCATAATTGTAGCACTGTCAAGATAATTTTTCAGCTTTTCAATGTCTTCCTCACACTCAAAACGCAGTTCATAGCTGTCACTGGTCATTATCGTCTTCCCTTTACGGGATACAAATTCAAACTTATAATTATCATCCAACCGTTTACTTATCACAAATGTCGCCATAAGACAAATATACCCTGAAACAACCTGAAGATAAAACTTAGTTTTTACAAAATATCAACAAGCTTTACAAAAGCTTAAACTTCCTAACACTACACAAACCATTTCTTTATACTGGTTTCATTATTGCAAGAAAAAGACTATTTAATTTTGTATACAAATCTCAAAAGCATGAAACAATTATTACTTGCAATAACGTTGTTACTTACAAATCCATTGTTTTCAAAAAATCCATCGGATGAAATCACCTTAAAGAACGGAAACAAAGCACAAATCAAACCACAAACCTTCAAAATAGATTTAGAAAACAAAACCATATCTTACACTCCCGAAAACACAACCGCGAGTATTAAGGTAAAATTCCAGGACTTTAACTCGGCAGAATTTGGCGTAAACAAATTTGAAGTATTCAATTTCGAAGGAAACAAGAGCCATGAAGGCTATTTCGTGATGGCAGAAAACAGCAAATTCAGATTAATCACCAGAGAGTTAGCTTCAGATGACGAAAGCGTTAGAAAATTTGAATTTTTAATAATCAACCTCAACAACACCATTATCGACCAACATCTGTTCGACAACAAAAAAAACCAAAAAAGCTCAAATTTAAGAAGCGATATCTATGGAAAAATAAAGTTTTACTTCCCAGACAATTTAATCCTCTTAAAAAGACTTGAAATGTATGACCGTAACAGCTTTTCAATTGAAAACACATCAATAATAGCCTTTTTCAATAACCCCATCTACTTTAGAAATAATTAAAACAAAAAAGCTCAAAACCAAGTCTTGAGCTTTTTTCATTGCTTTAATAAAGCCTTTAAACAAATATCAAAAAAACTATTTTCCTTTCAAGACAGTTTCTTTATTTTTTACAATTAGTTATTTGCTTCAGGCATCAACATTCCAATAACCTTATCTTTAGCAAGATATTTTTTAGCAGCTTCCTGAAGCTCTTTCACCGTTAAAGCATTCACTTTAGCTTCAAAAGTTAAAATCTCATCAGCTTTACTGCCATTTACATAAGACTTAGTAAAGTACCCCAACCAAGTTTTATTTTCCTTGATTTCTTTTCTGTAATCCTGAATTTCTCCTTCTTTAAATTTTGTCAAATCTTTTTCCTCAGGCCCATTCACAATTAATTTATTAAGCTCATCTAAAGCAGAAGCAGTAAGTTTTTCTGCATTTTCAGGACCACACGGGAAAGAAATCGAGAAATTATAAGATCCGTAAGGAATTTTATTCATAGAACCTTTTGCTCCCGCCCCATAAACTCCACTTTCTGTTTCACGCAGTCTTTCGTTTAATTTGATAGTCAGAATCTCTCCAACAGCCTGTAAAGCTAAAGCGTCCTTAGCAGAATATTGTGCATCACCATAGATGTTAATATTCACCATACTCTTAGGATCTTTCCCTTTATTAACTACCTTTTTATGTGACCCCGCCACATTTCTATAACCCGTATCTTTAGTTGTTTCCTTTTTACCAATTGAAGGCAGTGAAGCAATATACTTACCCACAAGGGCTTCAAATTGTTTTTCTTCGATATTTCCAACAAAGAAAAATTCAAAATCGGCCGCATTACTAAAACGCTCTTTATACAACCTGTAAGCTAATTCATAATCCATTTTTACCCAAGTTTCCTCAGTAGGTATTAACCCCATAAAGCGTTTATTGTCTTTATTCAGAAAACTCTGGAATTCCTGCTGAAAGAAGAAATTTGGCTGGGCACTGATGTTTTTGAAAAAATTGGTCTGTTTTTGCTTGAATGCCTCAAAAGCTTCTTTATCCTGATTCAAATCAGTAAAATAAGCATGAGCCATCTGCAGCATATACTCTAAATCTTTTGGTGTTGACGACCCCCTCAAGCCTTCTGTTGCATTACCGATATAAGGATTCACAGAAGCAATTTTACCGGTCATGAATTTAGTAATATCGTTTAACTTTAGACCTGAGTAACCAGCCTCTGACAATCCCCCTAAAGCAAATCCGACTTTCTTCTGAACTTCATCAGAAAATAAATTTGAACCCCCTAAACTCACAGCTTCAAATACAATTTCGTCGTTTTTAAAATCAGTCTTTTTATACGTAACTTTTGCACCATTAGACAATGTTAAAATTGTAGTCCCGATTTTGTCATTCACTTCTTTTTTAACGATTGAGCCGGCTTTTGGCTCAGTTCTTAAAAGAGCTTTTGCAACCGCTTTATCTTCATAAGCCTTTATATCACCTTCATTTACTTCAAGCATTTTAAACACTTCAGCTTCTGTCACTTTTTTCAAACCTTCTTTTTCCGGACCAGTCAAAATAACCACTCTGTTTTCATCTGAGATGAATTTTTTTATCAATTCATTTGTTTCATTTAACGAAATTACCGGCGTTATTTTTTTAGCCAGATCATAAGTCCAGACAATACCCGGAACCGGCTCCTGTGTCAGAAAATGAGACTGTAACTCATTAACAAATCTATCAGAACTTGTTTTGTCTTTATCATTAAACTGTTTTTCAAGACCAGCTAAAAAATCAGCTTTTGCTCTATCCAACTCTCCCTGTGTAAAACCAAATTTTTTAACTTTTTCATTTTCCTGAACTAAAACTTTTAAAGTATTCAGCTGTTTGTCTTCTCCCGTCATTGCAAAAGACTGATAAGCAGTTTTATTTCTCGACCACGTTTTACCGTGATATGAATAAGCGTATGTATACGGAGGAGTTGCTGAATTAGCTAATTCATCCAAACGGGCATTAATCATACTGGTAAACAACTCCTCCACTATATATTTTTTAAAATCCCCCACAGTAACAATTGGTTTCACAGCCTCCTTATCCTTATACATTAACTGCACCTGTGTACTTGAAGCTTCTTTATCAGACTCTATGGCCACAAAAGTTTCTTTGTGGTTTGGAACTTCAAAAAACTGTCTTACTCTTTCATTTTTAGGGTTTTGATAAGAACCAAAATGCTCAATGACTTTTTTCTCCATTTCTGCAACATCAATATCCCCCACAATAATCACGCTCATTAAATTGGGGCGGTACCAGTCTTTATAGAATTTAGTCAAAGTCTCGTAATTAAATTTCTCCAATATCTCCTTTTTCCCGATTGGCAAACGCTCAGCATATTTAGAATTGTTCATGATTTTAGGCAAAAACCTACCCATCATTCTTTTTTGAGCACCTAACCCCAAACGGTACTCCTCCAATACCACTCCTCTTTCTTTATCAATTTCCTCAGGAGTCAGCACAGCATTAAACGCCCAATCTTCCAGGATTTGAAACCCTTTTTCAACTTTTTCAGGATTATCTGCCGGAATTGGCAAAAAATAAACCGTTTCGTCAAAACTTGTATAAGCATTCAAGTGCTGTCCGAATTTCACACCTATGCTTTGCAGATAATCCACCAATGCATTTTTAGGAAAGCGTTTGGTTCCGTTGAAACACATATGCTCCATAAAGTGAGCCAACCCCAATTGGTTGTCATCCTCTAAAACAGAACCCGCATTAACAATCAAACGTAAATCAACCTTTTTTTCCGGTTTTGCATTTTTTTTAATGTAATACGTCAATCCATTTTGCAGTTTTCCGGTTTTAATTGAAGCATCAAATGGAATAGTTTTCGAATAATCTATTTCCTGTGCCTGAACCAAACCTGAAAACATAACAACCCCAAAAGTGAGTAATTTAAAATTTTTCATTTTTTAGTTATAATTAATTCAATCGCAAATCTAAAAATTAACATGTAAGAAAAGTACTTATTAAGTATTTTTTATGATTAACTTTTCCCAACAAAAAGCGCCATTTTTAAAGGACAGAAAAAATTTCAATTAAACCATTTAAACTTCTGCACTTAACCACTGTCAGTTACGCTTCTTTTAAAGACAAAACCAACAATATCAACAAAGCCTGCACAAAAGCACAAAAAAATCACATGCTTAGTGATTAAAAAAAATTCAATTCAGATTAAAATGATTTATATGGCAAAGCAGAACAGCACCTTTTCCGAACTCGCTTATCATTGCAATTGCGGAGGAAATCTTCAGATTTAACCGAAGCCGAATTCATTTCTTAAATTAAAAGGCCAAAGGGTTTGGTGTTTTGAAAATTCATTCAACCACCCTATCACATCCATTTCGAAATTAACAGAAAGCATTATCCGGAAAGAGAAGAAATAATCCGAACATTATAAACAAAAAAAAGAGGCTTTCTTTTTTAGAAAGCCTCTTGTACTCAAGGCGGGACTTGAACCCGCACGAACGAAATGTTCACTGGATTTTAAGTCCAGCGTGTCTACCAATTCCACCACTCGAGCAAATATTTTAACTTGGTAGTCGAGCGAAAAACGGGGTTCGAACCCGCGACCTCAACCTTGGCAAGGTTGCGCTCTACCAACTGAGCTATTTTCGCATTGCGTTTTTTAAAGAACTTCGCTTTACTTCCGTATTGCGAGTGCAAATATACAACAAGAATCGGGTTTCACAAGTACTTTTGAAAAAAAATTAAAAATATTTTTCAAAATATTGATTACCAAAAATTTACAATTGTTATTTTTTTGACAACATACGCTTAATCTCATTCAGTTTCATCAAAGCCTCAACAGGAGTCAGCGTATTGATGTCTAAATTCACGATTTCCTCTTTGATTTCTTCCAATAAAGGGTCATCCAAATTGAAAAAACTCAACTGTAAATCATCCTGCATCTTATCTCCGCTCAAAACCTCACCTGAATGATTCCTCTCCAATTTCTTTAATATCTTACCTGCTTTTTGAATTACCGTTTGAGGCATACCGGCCATTTTAGCCACATGGATACCAAAACTGTGCGCGCTCCCACCTTTTTCCAGTTTACGTATAAATAAAACCGTATCCTTTAATTCCTTTACTGAGACATTATAGTTCTGGATCCGAGGCAGGCTCTCGGTCATTTCATTCAATTCATGATAATGGGTAGCAAACAAAGTTTTTGGCTGTGCCGGATTTTCATGTAAAAATTCAGCTATAGCCCACGCAATAGAAACTCCATCATACGTACTGGTTCCACGGCCGATTTCATCCAGCAAGACTAAACTTCTATCAGAAATATTATTCAAAATAGAAGCTGTCTCATTCATTTCAACCATAAATGTCGATTCACCCATCGAAATGTTGTCACTGGCTCCTACTCTGGTAAAGATTTTATCCACCACACCCATTACAACCGCATCAGCAGGCACAAAACTCCCCATCTGAGCCAGTAATACAATTAAAGCGGTCTGGCGCAAAATAGCCGACTTACCCGACATATTAGGCCCGGTAATCATGATAATCTGCTGCGAGTCTCTATTTAGATATACATCATTAGCGATATAAGGCACGCCAATAGGCAGCTGCTTTTCAATTACAGGATGGCGGCCATTTTTAATATCCAGTTCAAATGAATCATTAATTTCAGGACAAACATAATTATGATCAATGGCCTGCTGTGCAAATGAAGACAAACAATCCAACTGAGCCACTAAATTGGCATTATGCTGTACCGGTTTGATATAGGTAGCAATCCAAACTACCAACTGTTCAAACAATTGTGCTTCCAGCAGATGGATTTTTTCTTCCGCACCTAGAATTTTGGATTCATATTCTTTTAATTCTTCCGTAATGTAACGTTCAGCATTTACCAATGTCTGTTTACGAATCCACTCTGAAGGCACTTTATCTTTGTGTGTATTTCTAACTTCTATATAATATCCGAAAACATTATTGAAGGAAATCTTTAATGACGGAATTCCCGTAGCTTCTGATTCGCGTTTTTCAATTCCTTCCAAATACTCTTTTCCTGAATTTGAAATACTGCGCAATTCATCCAATTCCGGATTTACCCCAAAAGCAATCGCATTTCCTTTGTTGACAGCAACCGGAGCATCCTGATTTAAAGTTGTGGTAATTTTTTCGCGAAGCAAATCACAGGCATGTAAACTGTCACCTATTACTCTTACCGCTTCCTGCGGACTCTTCAAAGCCAATTCTTTAATAGGAACAATCGCATCTAAAGATTCTTTCAAATAAATTACTTCACGTGGAGAAATTCTTCCTGCAGCCACTTTGGATATTAAACGCTCCAAATCCGAAATCTGTTTGATTTGATATTGGATTTGCTGTAAAACTTCCTGATTGTCTTTTAAATAAGCCACCACTTCGTGACGGGCAGTAATTTTATTAATATCTTTTAAAGGAAGCGCCAGCCATCTCTTTAATAACCTTCCACCCATAGGCGAAAGCGTTTTATCAATTACATCCAATAATGTAACCGCATTTGGATTATAGCTATGATATAATTCAAGGTTACGGATGGTAAAACGATCCATCCACACATAAGCATCTTCGGCTATACGATGAATAGATGTAATATGATTGTTTTTGTTATGCTGTGTTTCTGACAAATAATATAATATAGCCCCAGAAGCAATAATTCCGTGAATTAATTCTTCAATTCCAAATCCTTTTAAAGAATTGGTTTGAAAATGATTCATTAAACTTTCTTTAGCATAATCTTCTTTATAAATCCAATCTTCTAAATAAAACGCATGAAAATTATCACCGAAGGTTTCCAGAAAATCTTTTTTATTTTGTTTAGGAACCAAAATTTCGCTTGGACTAAAATTTTGCAATAATTTATCTACATACTCCGAATTCCCTTCGGAAGTTAAAAACTCACCGGTTGAAACATCAAGAAATGCAACACCTAATTGCTTTTTTCCAAAATAAACCGACGCCAGGAAATTATTCGACTTGGAAACCAAAACCTCATCATTCATCGAAACACCCGGCGTAACCAGCTCGGTGACTCCACGTTTTACAATGGTTTTTGTCATTTTAGGATCTTCCAGCTGGTCACAAATCGCCACGCGGAGTCCTGCTTTTACCAATTTTGGCAGATACGTATTTAAAGAATGATGTGGAAAACCTGCCAAAGCCGTTTCAGATTCACTCCCTGCGCCACGTTTTGTCAATGTTATTCCAAGAATTTTGGATGTACGGACAGCATCTTCCCCAAAAGTTTCATAAAAATCCCCTACCCGAAACAACAGACAGGCATCAGGATATTTAGCCTTAATCTCATTATACTGCTTCATTAACGGAGTTTCCTTCGGTGCTTTTTCTTTTGCTGACAAAACGTTAAATTTTTTGATTATTGGCGACGAATTTACTTATTTTGGCTCAATATTTGATTAAATATTTTTACATTTGTGTTTAACTTATTTTAGATAATTATGAAAAAATTGATACTTATGACAGCTGCAGTGGTGTTCTTTGGGAACTTACAAGCTACAGCTCAGGAGACAGCAAAAAAATCAAAAAAAGTAAAAGCTAAAACGGAAGCCTCTAAAAAAGAAGAAGCTCCAAAATTTGAAATAACAAAGGTGCAGGGACCAGGAATGGTTTTTGAACGTGAAACAATTGACTATGGAACAATTGACCAGGGAGCTGACGGTAAAAGAGATTTTGTTTTAACAAACAATGGTACTGAACCTTTAATAATTACAAATGCTCAGGGATCTTGTGGATGTACTGTTCCTTCTTTTCCTAAAGAACCAATTGCACCCGGAGCAAAAGCGGTTATTAGTGTAAAATATGATACTAACAGACCCGGAGCTATCAACAAATCGGTTACAGTTTCAACAAATATCAAGGACAACCCATCTAAAATCCTTTTCATCAAAGGTATGGTAAACGCAAAAGCAGTACCGGCTAGTCCGCTTGAAGCAAAACCTAACGGACCTACAGTTCAATAATTTTCAGAACATATATATTAAGCTCTCTTTATGAGAGCTTTTTTTATTTTATGATGCGGCTTATCATTTCACTCCTTTTCTTTTTGAATGCCTACCATTTCAACGGACAGACAATCAAGACTCTCAGACTTAAAAAATTTAAAGTAACAACTTTAGACAATAAACTTATAGAAACTTCCGGCCTGTGCTTTCTAAACAACAGGCTTTATTCAATTAATGACGGAGGAAACCGGAATGTTGTTTATGAAGTGAATACAATTAATGGTGAAATTTCAAAAACTATTCCTACAGCTATTCCTAATAAAGACTGGGAAGCCATTATAACTGACGGAAAATATTTTTATTTAGGTGACTTCGGTAATAATTCAGGAACCAGAAAAGATTTGGCTGTCTATCAATTAAAATTAGAAAATGATTCTCTCAAAACAATAGCTGAAATTCCTTTTGAATTTTCAAATCAAACCGATTTCTCTTCTCAAATCACAAAACATAATTTTGATGTGGAATCGATGATTTTCTTAGAAAACAAACTCCATATTTTCACCAAAGAATGGAAAACAAAAGGCACTTCTCATTACACTATTGAAACAGCTGCAGCAAACAAACAAAAATTAGCTCCTCCGGAATTTTTCAAAACTAAATTCTTTGTAAGCGACGCCTTCTTTTACAACAACCAATTATACACAATTGGTTACACCAGAAAAGGAAGATGCTTTTTACAGATTTTCAATAAAAGCGAAAACGGATTATTTTTTAAAGAACATTCCAAAAAATTTCGCTTAGGCTCAGTTTTAACAATTGGTCAAATTGAAGGAATTGCAGTTAATCAGGACGGAATTTACATATCTGCCGAAGGGTTTTCAAAAAGTATTTTCAAAGTAAAGCCAACTCTATTCTATATACCTTTTTCTGCATTGAAAGAATAATGTAAATTTGCGCCATGAGAAAAATAGAAAACAGCGAATTAGAGCGTAAATCGGTTGAAGAATTCAAACAAGCTGAAAAAACTCCAATTATAATTGTACTTGACGACATAAGAAGTCTACATAACATCGGTTCAGTTTTTAGAACAAGTGATGCTTTTCTAATTGAAAAAATCTATTTGTGCGGTATAACCGCAACTCCACCTAATAAAGAAATCCATAAAACTGCTTTAGGAGCAACTGAAACGGTAACTTGGGAATATCAAAAAGATGTACTTGATGTTATTAAAAGCTTAAAAGCTGACAATACTGAGGTATATGCCATTGAACAGGTCGAAAATGCTATTTTCTTAGACAATTTCAAACCTGAAGCCACTAAAAAATATGCTCTGGTTTTTGGCAACGAAGTTTTTGGTGTAAATCAGGAAGCGGTAAAATTATGTGATGGTGCCATTGAAATCCCGCAGTTAGGCACAAAACATTCTTTGAATATTTCGGTAAGTACGGGAATTGTTATTTGGGATTTGTTTTGCAAATTGAAGAAAAATTAGATTATTTAGATTCTTTGAAAACTAAACAATGAAAAACACCATAACAATTTTGCTTGTATTCTTTTCGCTTATTGAATTAAAAGCACAAAATTTTCAAAAAATATTACTATCAGAAACTGACCCATCCGATTTATATATAAATGATGAAGATGCAACAAATCTTTTTTATTATAAGTTTGTTCCCAAAACAGCCATAAAAGGCGTACTGGTAGTTCTACCTTCGGGAGGCGAAGTAATTGAAAACACGCTAAAACAAATCAACCTTCACAAATTAGCTGTAAAAAAAGGAATTCTAGTCGTGGTTCCTTCAATAAATTGGGGAACAGACAGCAGAGAGTCTGAATTCAAGCTCTTAAATAAAATATTCAGCAGTATTGCGGAAACTCATAAAATATCAAAAGATAAATTCATCATTGGAGGCTTGTCCAGTGGAGCAATGCTCTCACTAACTTATGCTGAAAAATCTGTAAAAAATCCCGAAAACTTTTTCTTAATCCCGAAAGGAATATTTGCTCTTGATGCACCTTTGGATCAGGCAAGGTTTTATAAATATTGTGAAAGGGAAATAGAAAAAAACATTTACCAACCGGCTGTCGAGGAAGCAAAATGGATAAAAAACAGATACGATAGCATTTATGGTGGTTCCCCACAATTATTTCCTGAAAAATATATAGAAAATTCTATTTATTCTTACGGAGCTAAAGACGGAGGAAATGCAAAATATTTAAAAAACATGCCTCTATTAATGTTTACTGATTTAGATACAGAGTGGTTAATTAATCAAAGACATCGTGATTTGAATGACTGGAACGGAATTGACATCATTTCAATGATAAATCAATTAAAAATACAGGGGAATAACAATGCAAAAGTAATTGTAAGTCAGGGAAAAGGTTTTAAACTGGATGGAACAAAAAACCCACATTCCTGGTCAATCATGAATTCTGAAGTTTGTTTAAACTGGATATTGGATTTATTGGAAAAATCTTAACAATCCAATTTTTCCTGTATTTGCTCTAAAATAGCAATATAATCCTCTTGGCGTTTTACAAAGTCATTATCCGAAACATCAATAACCAATACATTCAAATCCAACTGCGTTTTTATGTAGTCCAAATAACCTTGGTTGATTTTGTCTAAATATTCCGCAGGGATTTCCTGTTCGTAGCTTCTTCCTCTTTTTTTGATGTTTTTCAAGAGTCTATCCGTATTTTGATATAAATAGACATACAAATCCGGTTTAGGCATTTCCTTGTAAATAATATCAAATAGGGTCTTATACAAACGGAATTCATCTTCCTGCAAAGTTACTTTGGCAAAAATCAAAGATTTAAAAATGTGATAATCAGCCACAACAAAATCGGCAAACAAATCAAATTGTGATAAATCATCCGCTAATTGTTGGTACCTGTCAGCCAGAAAAGACATTTCCAAAGGAAAAGCATATCTGTTTTGGTCTTTATAAAACTTCGGCAAAAAAGGATTGTCTGCAAAACGTTCCAATACTAATTTCGCATTAAAATCTTCTGAAATTTTAGTAGCCAAAGTGGTTTTCCCTGCCCCAATATTTCCTTCAATCGCTATATAATTAATCTTATTGACATTGTAATTCATTGTTGGCGCAGTCAATTCAGCCACAGCTTTACAATCACTGTTATCCTGACATTCCTGAAGAAGTTGGCGAATCGATTTTTTAAAGATTGGATGAACCCAATCCATTTGCAAATCCAGGACAGGCTGAAGTACAAATTTTCTGTCCTGCATATGAGGATGAGGAATTGTTAGATGTTCTGTCGTTAAGATTTGATCTTCCATCGCCACAATATCCACATCAATCATTCGGGCTTCATAGCCTACAGATTTCTTTCTGGTTCGGCCCATTTCTTTTTCGATGGAAGTTATCTTCCTTAGAATTTTTTCAGCAGAAAAGGAAGAATGAATCAAAATGGCACAGTTATAAAAAGCATCACTTTCAAATCCCCAGGAAGGAGTTTCATACAGCTTTGAAACACGTAAAACCAATCCAATTTGATTATGAATTAACTGGATACACATTTCAATATTTTCAAGGCGGTTCCCCTGATTACTGCCTAATGAAAGAATGACTTTTTTCTGAATTCCCATGAGGGGCAAAGTAACTAAAAAGAATTGTAGAATAGAAGTATATTTGCGCGACTGTTAATAACTTATTTGTTGTAACAATTTTATGTATATAGATACTAATGAGTAAATAAAATTAATAACGATGAACTTTTTTAAGAACGTTTTAGCGACTATTGTAGGCCTATTTGTCTTTTGTTTTATATGTTTTTTCGGAATAATCCTTTTAGGAGCTTTATTTGGAGGTGAAGAAAAAATAAAAGTAAAAGAAAACTCTGTTTTAGAGTTGAATTTGGAAAGAGTAACCAATGACTATGGAGGAAAATTCAATTACGAAGACATGCCTTTTTTAAACGAGAAAGGAACGGGTGAAGGTCTGACTGACATTTTAAGAGCTATTGAAGCAGCAAAAACAGACGACAATATAAAAGGAATTTCAATTCTCAACAATAGATTGAACTTAGGTGTTGCACAAACAAAAGCTCTACGTGATCAATTGGAAGATTTTAAAAAATCAGGAAAGTTTGTTTTAGCATACGGGAATGTTATTTCACAAAAGGAATACTACTTAAATTCGGTTGCCAATACAGTATATCTAAACCCGGTGGGTGATTTAGATTTCAAAGGTTTAGCAAGTCAGATTATGTATTTTAAAGATTTCCAGGATAAAACAGGAATTAAAATGGAAGTAATCCGCCATGGAAAATACAAAAGTGCAGTGGAACCTTTCCTGACAAACACAATGAGTCCTGAAAACCGCGAACAGATAACTACTTTTTTAAATTCGATATGGAACGCTGTCGCAGCCGATATTTCAAAATCAAGAAACATTTCTACTGAAAAACTAAATGCTATCGCAACTGATTTAGCAGCCCGTACACCCGAAATGGCAAAAGCAAACAACTTAGTTGATGTGGTTGCTTATGAAGATGTATACCATAATGATATCAAAAAGCGTTTAAAAGTAGCTGATGATGAAGATTACAACACAGTTGACATCATGGATTATTCGAAAGACTTAGCAATAGACGCTGAATTTTCTGTAAAAGATAAAATTGCAATCATTTATGCGCAGGGCGAAATAGGTTCCGGTGAAGGTGATCTAAATACGGTAGGTGAAGGCTCAATGCGCCGTTCTTTAAAAGAAGCCCGTGAAGATGATGATGTAAAAGCAATTGTTTTACGTATAGACAGCCCTGGCGGTAGTGCGCTGACTTCGGATTTAATCTGGAGAGAAATTGAGTTAACTAAAAAAGTGAAACCGGTTGTAGTTTCTATGGGTAATCTTGCAGCTTCAGGTGGCTATTATATTGCTTGTAATGCAAACAAAATTTTTGCTGAGGCGAGTACTATTACAGGATCTATAGGTGTTTTTGGAATACTGCCAAATTTATCTCAAATAGCTGATCGTTATGGTTTAAACACAGAAACTGTTGAAACACATAAAAACGCTTCGGGTTACAGTATTTTTGAACCAATGGACAATGATTTTAGAAATTTCACTCAGGAAGGTGTGGAAACTATTTATAAAACTTTTGTTAATCGTGTGGCAAACGGACGTAAGATGACTTTCGCACAGGTTGATGCCATTGCTCAAGGACGTGTATGGAGCGGTAGTGATGCTTTAAGATTAGGTTTAGTAGATAAAATTGGCGGGATGGATGATGCAATTGCTTATGCAGCCAACATTACAAAAACTACAGATTACGACACGGTTTCTTATCCTGAATTTGAAAAGAGCTTTTTTGAAGAACTTGAAAAAAGCGGATTTTTAAGTTTCTTAAAAACACGTGAAACTTTATTAAAAGAAGAACTTGGCGAAGAAGGCTATGAAATGATTAACCAAATTAAGCGCATGAACGCACGTAAGGGAATGCAAGTAATTATGCCTTATGACATAAAAATAAATTAATAACACAATTCACAAATAAGTAAATCCGTTTTAGTAATAAAGCGGATTTTTTATTTAATTTGTGTTATAAACATTTTCTAAAATGAAGAAAAAAATTTTAATAGGTTTAGGTATTGCATTAGTTGTTATTGTGGGAGCATTAGCCAGTATCCCTTTATTTTTTAAAGACACCATCAAGGCTAAAATTCAGCAATCCATCAACGAAAACATTAACGCAAAAGCATCGTTTGCCGATGCCGATTTGAGTTTGTTCAAAAACTTTCCGGATGCTACGGTTGCCATAGAAAAATTATTAATTGTTAACAATGCTCCTTTTGCGGGAGATACATTAGTAGCTTTTGATGAATTGCACCTCCAAATGTCGGTTATGGAATTGTTTAATGGCGAAAAAGAACCCATGACCCTGGAAGCTATTTCGGTTAAAAACGGGAAAGCCAATATTCTTTTCAACAAGGATGGTATTGGAAACTTTGACATCGCTATAAAAGAACCAAAACCTGAAGAACAAACCAAAGAAAGCAAGCCTTTTTCTTTAAATATTCAGAATTATAAAGTTGAAAATTTTAAATTCAAATATTACGATGACCGTTCAAAAATCAAATTGGTTTTAAGCGAGTTAAACCACGAGGGAACCGGTAACTTTGCATCAGAAGTATTGGATTTAGACACTAAATCCACAACCAAGATATCGTTAGACATGGACAAAATGAACTACATGGAAAATGTAGCTATCAGTCTTGATGCAGTTTTAGGAATAGATCTAAAAAACAGTAAGTATACTTTTAAAGACAATAAAGCCAAAATCAACGAACTTCCACTAGAATTTAATGGTTTTATTCAGATGCTGAAAGATGGTCAGTTGTATGATTTGACTTTTAAAACGCCAACCTCATCTTTTAAAAACTTCTTAGGATTAGTTCCCGCACAATATGCAGGCAATCTGGAAACTGTAAAAACAACAGGAGATTTCACGGTAAACGGAAAAGTAAAAGGGACACTAAACGACAATCTTATTCCTACGTTCAATATTGGTATCGCATCCAACAACGCTTCTTTTCAATATCCTGACCTGCCTAAATCGGTTCAGGATATTGTGATTGATACAAAAATCATTAATGACAGCGGTGTACTGAATGACACTTATGTAAATCTTGACAAGCTTTCGTTTAGAATTGACCAGGATGTTTTTAATGCCAAAGCAAATATTAAAAACGCGGCTACAAATGCACTTGTAAATGCAGCTCTAAAAGGAACTATTAATTTAGGGAACTTCACAAAAGCGTATCCTGTAAAACTTGACCAACCGCTTTCCGGTATTTTAAAAGCCGATGTCGTGACTAAATTCGACATGCAGTCAGTAGAAAAAAGTCAGTACCAAAATATCCAAAACTCAGGAACAATAAGCCTGACAGGATTTAATTATGCAGGTCCTGAAATGGCAAAACCTGTACAGATTAAAATTGCTCAAGTCGCTTTCAATACCAGCCAGATAAAATTAAACCAATTAGACATGAAAACAGGAAGTTCTGACATTCATGTGAATGGCACATTGGATAATTTCTATGGATTCCTTTTCAGAAATCAAATCTTAAAAGGAAACTTCAACATGAATTCGAACCAACTTCTTGTGGCTGATTTTATGGCTTCGGCTGACAGCACTAAAAAAGAAAATACTTCTTCTTCAGACAAAGCTTCGGGAAGCGGCACAGCTGCTAAAAAAGAAGCGGTAAAAATCCCTGCTTTCTTAGACTGTGCCATTACTGCAAAAGCCAACACAGTGGTTTATGACAATCTGAACTTAAAAAATGTAAGCGGCAAAATGATTATCCGTAACGAAGCTGTAACACTTCAAAATGTAAAAACCGATATTTTTCAAGGGCAAATCGGTCTGAATGGTGTGGTTTCAACAAAAGGAAACACTCCTACATTCAACATGAACCTGAATCTGGACAAAGTTGATATTGGACAATCATTCACACAACTGGATATGCTGAAAAGCATTGCTCCAATTGCCGGTGCTGTAGCAGGAAAATTAAATTCAAACATTAAATTAAACGGAAATCTGGATGCTGTTGAAATGACTCCGGATTTAAAAACCATTACCGGTGATTTAATGGGTCAGTTACTGTCTTCAACAATAAACGCCAACAATTCACAAATGCTGACGGCTTTAGGTTCACAGTTGAAATTTATCGACATGAAAAAGATAAATTTAAATGATATTAAAGCGGCCGTTTCTTTTGAAAAAGGAAGAGTGGCTGTGAAACCTTTCAAAATAAAATATCAGGATATTACAGCTGAAATAGGCGGAACGCATGGTTTTGACCAAAGCATGAATTACAACATCAAAATGGATGTTCCTGCAAAATATTTAGGCACTGATGCCAACAAGATATTGGCAAAATTAACTCCTGCCGAAGCTTCAAAAATTGAAAACGTCCCTGTAACTGCTTTGATGACGGGTAATTTCAAATCACCAAAAGTCACAACCGATTTAAAACAGGCTACTACCAACTTAGCTATGCAGGTTGCCAACTTACAAAAAGAAAAATACTTAAACAAAGGAACAGATGCCTTGAGCAACATCCTTACTGGCAATAAGAAAAAAGATACTGCTAAAACTACAGACCCTAAAAAAGATGCTGTAAAAAACACAGCCGGTCAGGTAATAGAAGGATTATTCGGTAAAAAGAAGAAACAAGAATAGTAATACAATTTGTCATTCCGACGACAGGAGGAATCTCATAATCACACAATGAGATTTCTTCCTTTGGTCGAAATGACAAGATTGTGTTTTAAGAACAGTCTCTTCTTACAGGTTAATTTTAACTACATACCCTTCAAAAGTACGTACATTAAATACGGTCCCATCTTCAAACAATAAATACTGTCCTTTTATTCCTGTCAGCTTTCCGGTATAATCAGATGATTTTTCCAGATTCAGACTTGTAACTTTTTTAGGATATTCCAACACAGGATATTTCAGTTCATACAAATCGGAACTTTCAGGATGATAATACTCCTGAACTTCTTTGGGTATCACATATTGCAGACCGTTCCGCTCTTTTATCAAATCTACGGATGGAACTTCGTTTTTGAGCATTTTCTGCCAATTGGTCTTATCTGCATATAAACTTTTGAGCGCTACCTCCGTGATACCGGCTAAATAACGATTAGGCACTTCTACTATTGGAATTGCTTGAATCGCTCCTTGATCGATCCAACGGGTAGGCACTTGCGTTTTACGGGTCACACCTACTTTCACCTCACTTGAAAGAGCCAAATAGACAATATGAGGCTGCAGCTGCACCTTCTTCTCGTATTCCAAATCCCTGTCTTCCATATCTAAATGTGCCGTACTTAATTCAGGCTTCATAATCCAGTCACCAGCCGACGCACTCCCCATAAAACAATCATAACAAAAACCCTGACGGAAAATTTTTTTTGCCTTACCGCATTCCAGACACTGATAGCCTTGATGAACAATTTCTAATTCCTTACCTAACAACTGGTTAAGATTTAAAAAAGAGTTTTCAAACACTAAATAATACTCAATAGGATTCGCAAACTCCGTTTGCATTTTCGTCAGTACACCTTCGTATTGCATGCAGATTTTAGATATTAGATTTTAGATATTGGATTTAATTGCTATTTTAGCGTAAAGTTATAATTCATAACTCAAAATTCATAATTAAAATGCCTCTACCAATAATAAATTCTATCGCTTCCTGGGTCTTAAAACAACGTATTCATGAAATTGAACTGTTCTTAAAATACCCAAATGAAGTACAGGAAGAACTGCTGATGAATTTAATCCGTCAGGCAGAAAATACGATATTGGGAAAGGATTACGATTTTCAATCGGTTAAGAGTTACCACACTTTTCAGGAGCGTGTTCCGGTATCCAGTTATGAAGATTTAGAGCCGCTTATTGAACGCACCCGCAAAGGAGAACAGAATGTTTTTTGGAACCAGCCTATTAAATGGTTTGCGAAATCAAGCGGTACAACCAATGCTAAAAGCAAATTTATTCCGGTAAGCAGTGATGCCTTGGAAAACTGCCATTACAAAGGAAGTAAAGATTTGCTGTGTTTGTATTTAAACAATAATGAGAACTCGCAGCTATTTACCGGAAAAAGTCTTCGATTAGGCGGCAGCAAACAATTGTACGAGGACAACAACACTTTCTTCGGGGATTTGTCTGCTATATTAATTGACAACATGCCTTTCTGGGCTGAATTCAGCAGTACTCCCAGCAACAAAACATCGCTGATGAGCGAATGGGAAACCAAACTGATGGCTATTGTCAACGAAACAAAAGTAGAGAATGTGACCAGTTTTGCAGGTGTTCCTTCCTGGATGATGGTATTATTAAACAAACTTCTGGAAGAAACGAAAACAGAGAATCTGTTTGAAATCTGGCCGAATTTAGAAGTTTATTTTCATGGCGGTGTAAGTTTTGAACCGTATCGCGAACAATACAAAAAGATACTGCCAAATGATGATTTCAAATATTATGAAATCTACAATGCATCGGAAGGTTTCTTTGCCATTCAGGATCTGAACCATTCCAATGATTTATTATTAATGCTCGATTACGGAATTTTCTATGAGTTTATCCCTATGGAAACTTTTGGCACTCCTTATCAAAAAGTAATAAGACTGGCTGAAGTAGAGCTTAATAAAAATTACGCTGTTGTAATTACAACCAATTCCGGTTTATGGCGATATATGATAGGCGACACTGTCCGTTTTACCTCTTTAAAACCTTACCGCATAAAAATCACGGGACGTACCAAACATCATATCAATGTTTTTGGAGAGGAGCTGATGGTTGAAAATACTGATATGGCACTGGCAAAGGCATGCCAAATCACCAATACTGAAGTAATTGATTACACTGTAGCTCCTATTTTTATGAACGGCAAAGAAAAGGGAGCACATGAATGGATAATTGAATTCAAGAAACAACCCGAAAACATAGAACACTTCAGTAAAGTACTTGATGAGACTATTCAGACACTAAATTCGGATTACGAGGCAAAACGTTACAACAACATGACTTTGAATCCGCTGAAAATAAATATTGCCCGTGAAAATCTTTTTTATGACTGGCTGAAAGAAAAAGGAAAATTAGGCGGTCAAAACAAAATACCAAGACTATCCAACTCACGAGATTATCTTGAAAATCTTCTTGCTTTGCAAACCAGATAAACCTTTTGCATTTTATCGATAATTATCATCATTTCGTCGACAAAATAAATCTCAAACCCAGTCTCATTAAAGAGAATTGGCACTTTATCGATTATTTTAGTTTTTAATCCATTAAATTGGTTTTAACTGCTTCATTGCCATACTTTTGCGGAAGTTTCTCAAAAACAAAAACTTAAACTCCCAAAAGCAAATGAAAAATTTAGTTTTTTCAGCAATATTTTTGCTGATAAGTACTAATCTTTTTAGTCAGGATAATTTTATTAATTCAGATCTTCCCGAAGAAATATCTGAAACCAAAAAAACTATTATCGAACTAAACGATACGTTTGACGTTTTTTCTACTGGAATCAACTCACCATTATCCGATATCGGAGCCACATTCTTCATGAATAAATACATTATGTATTCATCGAGAAAAACCGGCGCTATAGGCGCGGGCAAAGATGCAAACACCAATTCACCATACAACAGTCTTTACTGCATAAACATAGACAATAAAGGAAATTTATCGCACCCTTACTTTTTTGCATCCGTTTTAAATGAGGAAGGAAATGAAGCCGGTATTTCTTTTTCACCTGACCAAAAAACAGTTTACTATACAAACAGCAAACCGGGAAATTCAAAAAACTATCAATTATATAAAGCTTCTTTTGACGAGACATGCCGTTGCAGCAACGCCTGGATAAAAAAAGAATTAGTTACTTTCAGCAACACTGATTATTCCATTGAAAATCCTTGCGTATCTGCTGACGGAAAGAAAATTTACTTTTCATCAAATATGCCAGGAGGTTTTGGCGGGTATGATCTATACACAGCTGATTTAGATGAAAACGGCACACCTTCCAACCCAAAAAATTTAGGTAAGGAAATAAACACTGCTGCTGACGAGAAGTTTCCTTACACTTCGCCTGACAACGACTTGTTTTTCTCATCAAACGGACATTCCGGTTATGGAGGCCAGGACGTTTTTGTTTCCAGAATCAGAAAAAAATCGTTCACACAACCTATAAATCTTGGCAAAACATTAAATACTGCAGCTGATGAAGTCGCTTTCATACTGGCAACAAAAAAAATGGGTTTTGTGACATCCAACCGCAATAATTCTAAAGGATCATACGATATTTACAAATTTGGATTTGAAAAGCAAACCAATGGACTAAACGGTATTGCTTATGAAAAAAACAGCAAAATAGCCCTACCCAATACATTGGTTTCCTTAATTGACGCAGACGGCAATGAAATTGCAAAACAGTTTACTACTGAAAACGGAAGCTTTGCTTTTGATGTGGTTCCATTGGAAAGCTATACCATAACTGCAAAAAAAGACGGCTATCTTGATTTTACACTACCTGTGAAAAGCACAGTCGGAAATACACAAACAGACATAGCATTGGAACAAAAGAAAGCTGAAGTAACCACAACAAACATTTTAATCGAACACATTTATTTCGATTACAATAAAGCTTCATTAAAAAAAGAATCTACTTTGTCTTTAAACAAAGTTTATGATGTTTTGACTCTTAATCCTGAAATGAAAATTACCATCAACGCACATACAGATTCCAGAGGTTCTGATCAATATAATTTGATTTTATCTGACAAAAGAGCTGGAGCCGCATTGGAGTATTTAATAAAGAAAGGGATTTCCAAAGACCGTATTGTTTCAAAAGGCTACGGAGAAACACAGCTTCTATCCAAATGTACCGGAAATTGTACTGACACGGAATACGAAAAAGACAGACGCATTGAATTTTTGATTGCTAAATAAATCTTTAAGTTTTTTTTATTTGATTGGAAAAAAAGCCCTGAATGATCAGGGCTTTTTTTATGATGCGATTTCTAAACGCTTTAATAAATTTTTTGTCAAGGCAGTTTCCACATAATGCTTATCTATATGAAGCTCTTTTTCATCAGAACCTGGTATTTCATACATAGCATCAGTTAAAATAGCCTCACAAAGCGAACGCAGTCCACGCGCCCCTAATTTGTATTCCAAAGCTTTATCGACAATATAATCCAATGCCTCATCAGTAATTGAAAACTCAATTTCATCCATAGCAAAAAGTTTCTTATACTGCTTGATCAAAGCATTTTTCGGCTCTGTCAAAATAGCACGTAATGTTTCTCTGTCTAAAGGATCCATATGTGTTAAAACAGGTAAACGACCAATGATTTCAGGAATCAATCCAAAATCTTTTACGTCTTTTGGCACAATATATTGCAGCAAATTGGTTTCATCAATTTTATCTGTTTCTTTTGAAGCACCAAATCCCATTGCCTGACGGTTCAAACGTTTTGAAATAATACGCTCGATACCATCAAAAGCACCTCCTGCGATAAACAAGATGTCTTTGGTATTAACTTCAACAAATTTTTGATCAGGATGCTTACGCCCACCTTTAGGCGGTACATTCACTACTGTTCCTTCCAACAATTTCAGCAAGGCCTGCTGCACTCCTTCACCGGATACATCACGTGTAATTGACGGATTATCACTCTTACGGGCAATTTTATCAATTTCATCAATAAAAACGATTCCGCGTTCTGCTTTAGGCACATCATAATCGGCAGCCTGCAGCAAACGTGTTAAAATACTTTCCACGTCCTCACCTACATAACCAGCTTCTGTCAACACTGTTGCATCAACAATAGCAAGAGGCACATCAAGCATTTTTGCAATAGTTTTAGCCACTAAAGTCTTACCTGTACCAGTTTGTCCGACCATAATGATGTTTGATTTTTCAATTTCAACATCATCACCGTGATCCTGCTGCAATAATCTTTTGTAGTGATTATATACTGCAACCGACATCACTTTTTTTGTCTGGTCCTGCCCGATTACATATTTATCCAAAAAAGCTCTGATTTCTTTTGGCTTTTTCAACACCAAATCAGAAACCTGTTTAGACAGTCCGCTTGCTTTTAATTCTTCCAAAACAATACCGTGAGCCTGCTCGATACAACGATCACAAATATGAGCGTCAATACCGGCAATCAACAAATTTGTTTCAGGTTTTCTTCTTCCACAGAAGGAACATTCTAAAATTTCTTTTGCCATTTTTTAGTAATTAGTAAAAAGTGATTAGTAATTAGCTTCTCACTATTTACTATTCACTAATTACTTTAAAATTATCTTCTTAAAACTTCGTCAATCATTCCGTATTCTTTTGCTTCATCGGCTTTCATCCAATAATCGCGTTCAGAATCTTTAAACACTTTATCAAAAGGTTGTTTTGAGTGTTTCGAAATGATTTCATATAATTCGTCTTTCAACTTCAACATTTCTTTCAAGTTGATTTCCATATCAGTTGCAACACCTTGTGCACCACCTGACGGCTGATGAATCATTACTCTTGAGTGCGGTAAAGCCGAACGTTTCCCATCTGCACCTGCACATAACAATACTGCTCCCATTGAAGCGGCCATACCTGTACAAATTGTTGCCACATCAGGTTTTACGAACTGCATCGTATCGTAAATCCCTAAACCTGCATACACACTTCCACCCGGAGAGTTAATATAAATTTGTATATCTTTAGAAGCATCAACACTTTCTAAAAACAATAATTGTGCCTGGATAATATTTGCCACATAATCATCAACCCCTGTACCCAAAAAGATAATTCTATCCATCATTAAACGCGAAAACACGTCTAACTGAGATACATTAAGCTGACGTTCTTCAATAACATAAGGAGTCATACTATTTACGATTTTGTCGTAATACATACTGTTAACTCCGTGATGCTTGGTAGCATATTTTTTAAATTCTTTTCCGTAGTTCATAGTAGAAGTTTATTTTTATACGTTAATTCTTATTTATTATTATAGATATAAAATAGAAGTCAAACGTTGTACCGTTTTTAAAACTATGCCATTTTGTCTATAAAAAAAGCGCCAAATATTTCATTTGACGCTCAAATATAAGAATTTTATGTATTAGATTTCACCATACATTGCTTTGATGAACTCATCGTAAGTAACTTCTTTTGTTGCAGCGTTTAATTTATCTTTAAACACATTTAATATTCTTTCGCTCATTACTTGCTCAGATAAACGACGAACTTCTTCTTGGTTTGTCATTACTCGGCTTACAATGTTATCAACATCTTCCTGTGAAGGATCCAACTGACCAAATTGTGCCATTTGTTTTCTGATGATATCACCGGCATACGCTTTTAAATCATCAAAAGTAACTTGTAAATTATTTAAAGTAATGATTTTACTTTCGATTAACTGGTAACGTAAACCATTTTCTGATTTTGCATATTCTGCTTCAGCCTGCTCAGCAGACAACGGAGTTTCACCTACAGTTTGAATCCATCTTTTTAAGAATTCTGCTGGTAACTCAACTTGGTGAGCATTGATTAAATATTCTGTAGTATCGTTGTAGAATTTTTGATCAGCTTGTTGCGCAAAAGTCTTCTCTGCATCTTCTTTAATTTTTGCTTTTACTTCTTCTACTGAAGAAACATTACCAGCACCAAATAATTTATCAAATAATTCCTGGTTTAATTCAGCTGGTTCAGTTGTAGTAACTTCTTCAATTGTAAAATCAACAGTAATATCCAAACCGTGTACATCATCATGACCTACACCCATATAATCCATTAATTTATGATCATCATTGAACAAACCTTTAGTAGGAACTGCAACAACGTCACCTGCTTTTTTACCGATGAATGATTTAGCTACAGCTTTATTTTCAAAAATATCTAAAGTGATTTGAGCCGGTTTGTTGATTCCTTTTTCTTCATTAACGAAAGTACCACGGATATCGTCACCTTCAGCAATTTCTACTTTAGCAATCATTTTACCAAATTGCTTTTGAATTCTAGCAACTTGTTCATCTAACAATTTGTCATCAGCTACAATTTTGTAGTAAGTCAAATCGTTTTTACCGTCAAGTTTTACATCAAATTCAGGAGCTAAACCAATTTCAAATTCAAATTTGAAATCATCTGCATTTAAATCTAATTCTTCAGAAAATTTTGGAAGTGGATTTCCTAAAATATCTAATTTTTCTTCAACTAAAAATTTATTTAAAGCTTCTTGAATCAACTTGTTAACTTCCTCAGCAAGAACAGCCTTACCATATTGCTTTTGCACTAATGACATAGGCACAGCTCCTTTACGGAAACCAGGGATATTAGCATTTTTACGGTAGTTTTGCAAAACCTTCTCTACCTGATCAGCATAATCATTCTTTGCAACTTCTACAGTTACCACTGCGTTTAACGCATCGATATTCGTTTTTGTAATATTCATTATGTAGATTTTTTACGTACTAAAATTGGGTGGCAAAATTACATATTTTATACCACCCAACAAATTTTATTTTATTAAAATTAACTTGCTAATTTTTAGTCTTTTATAAACTTATATAATATCCATTGCGAAACCGACAAAAGGATACTAAAAATAAACGCAGTACCGAAAGACTCGATAGTAAACCCATCGACCAACTTACTGCACAACAGCACCATACCTGCATTAATCACCAAAAGGAACAAGCCCAGTGTAAAAACCGTTATAGGTAATGTGAAGAAAACCAAAATTGGCTTCAGGAAAGTATTCAGCAAACCTAAAACTACTGCTACAATTACTGCGGTTGTAATTTTATCTACCTGCACACCTGTTAAAAAATAAGACAACAATATTACTATGATTGTTGAAATTAAAAGTCTTTGTAAAATTTTCATTCTATTTGTTTTTGTTAATTATTTAGTCAAAAAACGTGTCGTTTTTTCGAAAAACTCTGATGGGTTCTCAGCATGAAGCCAATGTCCTGCATCTGAAACTGTTTCAACATCCGCATTTGGAAAATGATGATAAATAGTTTCAAAATCGGAATCCAAAATATAATCCGATTTATCACCTCGCAAAAATAAGGTTTTTTTTACAAACTGATTTTCAAATGGCAAAGCTTCACCTATAACCGAAGGATTTTCAGTAAACACTTTTAAATTAAACCTGAAACCCAACTGTCCTGGCTCAACCCAGTAAAGATTTTTAAGCAAAAATTGTTTAGTCCCGAAATCGGTTATGTATTGCGACACTATCTGTTCTACTTCAGCACGGGAAGGCTTTACAGAAAAATCAACCGCATTAAGCGCCTGCAGAATTGTTTGATGGTGTGGCGCATAATATTTTGGTCCAATATCCGCCACAATTAATTTTTCTACTAAATCAGGATAAGTCGTCGCTAAAAGCATAGCTGCCTTACCTCCCATCGAGTGCCCAATTACTGAGATTTCTGTCAGATTATGGTGTTTGCAATAATCCACCACATCCTGCACCATAAAAGAATAACTCCAGTCTGAAGTTTGAAAACTCTTCCCATGATTACGCAAATCAATTGCATGCACTTCAAAACCTTGCTCTGCATACTGCCCTGCCAAAGTTTTCCAATTGTCTGACATTCCGAGAAAGCCGTGAATAATTACCAAAGGCTTTCCTAGACCTATAATATTACTATGCAAAATTGAAGTCATTTATCTTAATTTTTGAAGATACATCTGCACCACATTTTCCAATCCCAAATACAACGATTCAGAAATTAAAGCATGCCCAATAGACACTTCCAGTAATCCCGGTATATTTTGATTAAAAAATTCAATATTGTCCAAACTCAAATCATGGCCGGCATTAATTCCCAAACCCAATTCATTGGCTAATTTAGCCACATCAACATAAGGTAAAATTCCGTCTTTATTACCCAAACCATATTCATGCGCAAAACTTTCAGTATACAACTCAATCCTGTCTGTTCCGGTTTCTTTTGCACCTTCAATCATTTTCAAAACAGGATCCACAAATATTGAAGTTCTGATTCCGTTTCTTTGGAACTCGGCAATCACTTCTTTTAAATAAGCCTGATGGGTAATTGTATCCCAACCGGCATTAGACGTCAACGCTCCAACAGCATCCGGAACCAAAGTAACCTGTGTGGGTTTGCATTCCAATACCAAATCAATAAAGTTATGCTGGGGATTCCCCTCAATATTATATTCGGTATAAACTACCTCTTTCAAGTCGCGGGCATCCTGATATTTTATATGACGTTCATCAGGACGGGGATGAATTGTAATGCCGTGAGCTCCGAAACTTTGGATACGTTTTGCAGCTTCTACCACATTTGGCGTATTTCCGCCACGTGAATTTCTCAGAGTCGCTATCTTGTTGATATTAACACTTAGTTTACAATTATTATGAGTCATTTTGACGATATTTTAATAAGATTTGACAAAAATACAAACTTAAACAAGGTCGGTATCTTATTTTTTAATTATTTTGCATGAAATAACAACAACTATTGTCCCTCCATTCTGAAACTTTAATACAGAATGAATATCTTTAAAACATGAATATTCTTTCAGATTATATTAACCACGATTTTAAACCGCTGGACGGAAAAGACACTATTGCATCTGCGCAGGATTTTTTTATTGATGTAACTTTTTCACATTTCCCTGTGGTAGAAAACGGAATATTTGTCGGTAACGTTTCTGCAGAAGATATTGACGGATTTGATTTCAGTAAAAATTTATCAGAATACAAATACACTTTTGAAGGTTTTTTCACAAGAGCCAACTCGGTTTTATTAGATGTTCTGGATGATTTTGCAAAAAACGAAAGTAATATTATACCGGTTCTTGACGAGAACAACAACTATATAGGTTATTATAAACTGGAAGATGTCATCAGAGTATTTAACGAAACCCCTTTCTTAAAAGAGCTTGGCGGCATTATCATCATTGAAAAAGAGATCAATAGTTATTCTTTCAGCCAAATCGCCCAAATTATAGAAGGTAATAACGGAAAATTTTTGGGAGCATTTATTTCAAATATTGAAGCAGAACGTGTCCAGATAACTGTAAAAATAGGAGAAGGCAGTTTAAATGAAATCATTCAGACGTTTCGCCGTTATGAATACGAAATCATTTCCAAACATCAGGAAGACGACTATTTAAAAACTTTGAAAGACCGATCTGATTATCTGGATAAATATTTAAACATATAATGAAAGTCGCAATTTTCGGACAGTATTATCAAAACGCTACTTCGCCCATCATGGAGCGCCTTTTACATTTTTTAGAAATCAATAAAGTGGATTTTACCATAGAAGCCAATTTTTTAAAAATGCTTCAAGACAATAAAGTAATCACGATTGACTTACCTACTTTCTCATCTCACAGTGATTTAAACAAATCCTACGACATGCTTTTAAGCGTTGGTGGTGACGGTACATTTTTAAGAGCAGCAACTTATGTAAGAAATTCAGGAATCCCAATTTTAGGAATTAACGCAGGAAGATTAGGTTTTTTGGCTAATGTACAGCAGGAAAATATCGAAAAGATATTAAAGCTGGTTATTAAAAAAGAATACAAAATCTCAAAAAGGACTTTACTGAGTTTGAATTGTTCCCCAAAGATAGACGCTATAAAAGATTTAAACTTTGCAATGAATGAAATCACCGTAAGCCGTAAAGACACCGCTTCGATGATTACCATTGAAACCTATATAAATGATGAATATCTAACTTCGTTCTGGGCTGACGGACTAATTATTTCAACACCTACAGGATCTACAGGCTATTCATTAAGCTGCGGCGGGCCTATTTTAACACCAGATGCCAACAGTTTAGTAATTACACCCATTGCACCACATAATTTAAATGCAAGACCAATAGTCATTCCAGATAAATCGACACTTAAATTAAAAGTTACAGGTAGAGAAGAAAATTACCTTATTTCACTGGATTCAAGAATAGCCTCAGCAAGCAACGGAAGTGAATTAATTATAAAAAAAACACCTTTCAAAATCAACATGGTTGAAATCACCGAAGCGACATTCTTAAAAACCCTTCGCAACAAATTATTATTTGGAGAAGACAGACGTAATTAAACTTAATACAAATACTACATTTATTACTTTTTCGTTTTAGTTAGTAAAATCTTCTAACATTTACTAAGGAAAGTAACATTTCACTTTGTGGAGTGGTCATAATTAGTATATTTGCAACCTATTATAAAAATGAAAAAGTTTTTTTACATCTTTTTATTCCTTTTGGCAGCAGGCCAGACAAACGCCCAGTTACATGAAATAGGTGTATTTGGTGGCGGCAGTAACTTTATTGGTGATGTAGGAAAAACAAACTACGTCGCTCCTAACAACCTGACATTAGGCTTGTTATACAAATGGAATAAAAGCAAAAGACATTCATGGCGTTTCTCAGCAATGACCTCAAAAGTCACCGGGAACGATCTGGATTCTGATGTATCTGCAAGAAGAGACCGAGGTTATCGTTTTGAAAACCGGATTACAGAACTTTCGGCAGGACTGGAATTCAACTTTTTCGATTTTGATCTGCATGAGCAGCCCTTTTTCGGCACACCGTATTTATATACAGGATTAAGTTATTTCAAACATGAAAACCTGTATTTTGATGCTGGCCAGTTAAGAAGAGACGGCCGTTCATGGAATTTTGCCATTCCAATAACAGCAGGAGTAAAAATGAAAATAAGCAATCATTTTGTCCTTGGCCTGGAAACTGGCGCGCGTTATACATTTGTAGATGATATTGATGGAAGTTTACCAAAAAACAGTGGTTTAGACGGCTTCAAATTTGGAAATACTAACAGCAATGACTGGTATGTGTTTACAGGGGCAACATTAACGTACACTTTTGGTCAAAACCCTTGTTACTGTAAAGAATAAATGAGCTTATTAAACAAAATTAACACAGACAATCTCCCAAAACATTTAGCCATCATTATGGATGGGAATGGCCGTTGGGCAAAACAAAAAGGAATGTTACGTGTTTTCGGACATGAAAACGGAACCAAATCTGTGCGAACTACTGTTGAAATCTGCGCCCGTTTAGGGATAGAAAACCTTACTCTTTATGCGTTTTCCACTGAAAACTGGAACCGTCCAAAACTTGAAGTAGAAACCTTAATGAAACTTCTGATTTCTTCTCTTAAAAAAGAACTGGAAACTTTCACAAAAAACAACATCCGCTTAAACAGTATAGGTAATTTGGACATGCTGCCAAAAGGGGTTCAGAAAGAACTCTTGTCAGTTATTGAAAAAACCAAGAACAACAACCGTATGACCCTTACACTTGCCTTAAGTTACGGTTCACGCGAAGAAATCTTAAATGCTGTTAAAAAAATATCCGATAAAGTTAAAAATAACATAATTTCAACAGACAGTATTGACGAATCAATATTTAATAATCATCTTTACACACATGATTTACCTGATGTTGATTTAGTAATACGAACAAGCGGCGAACATAGAATCAGTAATTTCCTTCTTTGGCAGATAGCTTATGCCGAATTTTATTTTACTGATGTGTTATGGCCGGATTTTAGTGAAGACAATTTATATGAAGCAATTATTAGCTATCAAAAAAGAGAACGAAGATTTGGAAAGACAAGTGAACAAATTAAATAATATTTTAAAATTCCGAAACAGCATCCAGGTAATGCTGTTATTTTTATTTACCGGTTATATTACGAGTTCAAACGCACAGGAAAGACTTACAATTGAACAGGGCAAACCCTATGTTCTGAAAAAAGTAACTGTTACCGGAAAAGTAACCTACAATGAACAAACAATTGTAACTTTTGCCGGCCTTGAAAAAGGCCAGACCATCACTGTACCAGGTGAGGAAATAAGCAATTCTATTAAAAAACTTTGGAAACTTGGCCTGTACAACAATGTTAATTACTATGTAGATAAGATTGAGGGCGACAGTATTTCACTGGAATTAAACCTAAACGAGCTTCCTAAACTTAAAGAAGTAAAAATTGTCGGCGTAAAAAAAGGCGCTGTTGAATCTTTAATTAAAGACAACGATTTAACTCCTGAAAAAATTGTAAATGAAAATCTACTTACAACTACTAAGTACTATATAGAAAACAAATACAAAAAAGAAGGTTATTACAACACTAAAGTTAATATTGCAACTGAAGAAGATACTGCAACTATTAACCACGTGAACATGGTTGTAAATATTGATAAAGGCAAAAAAATAAAAGTAAAAGAAATTATTGTTGACGGCAATTCAGAACTTACAGACAACAAAGTCCGTAACGCTATGAAAAAAACCAAACAAAAAAGCGTTTTAAATTTTCTGACATTCAAATCGACTAAATTTATCCGTGACAAGTACAAAGAAGATTTAAATCTTATTGTAGATAAATACAAAGAAAATGGATTTCGTGATGCACGCGTAATTTCAGATACGGTAACATTTGACAAAGAAAGAAACAAAATTACCATCAAATTAAAAATTGAGGAAGGAAAGAAATATTATTTCGGCAATATTGATTTCTTAGGAAATACGGTATATACTGACCAAATATTATCAAGATATTTAGGCATTAAAAAAGGAGATATTTATAATGGCGTTTTATTAGACAAACGAATTGCCGACAAATCCAAACCTGACGGAGAAGATCTTACAAACCTGTATCAAAACAACGGTTATCTTTTCTCTAACATCAACCCTGTAGAAGTAAACACTGAAAACAACGTAATAGACCTTGACATACGTATAGTTGAAGGTCCGTTAGCGTACTTCAACAAAATTTCAGTAGTAGGAAATGACAAGACAAATGACAAGGTTATTTATCGTGAACTAAGAACAAAGCCGGGAGAAGTTTACAGTAAAGAAAATCTGGTAAGAACTATTCGTGAAATAGGTCAGTTAGGATTTTTTGATGCAGAAGCCATAAAACCGGATTTTGAAAATGTTGACCCTGCTGCAGGAACTGTAGATATTAAATACAATGTAGTTGAAAAAGGAGCAAGTCAGATTGAACTTCAGGGAGGTTATGGCGGCGGTGGCTTCATAGGAACACTGGGTTTATCTTTCAACAATTTCTCTATTGGCAATATCTTCAAAAAAGAAGCTTATAAACCTCTTCCAATGGGAGACGGGCAAAAACTTTCTTTGCGTTTGCAGGCAAGTACCTATTTCCAAACATACAGCTTCTCATTTTCAGAACCGTGGTTTGGAGGAAAAAAACCTGTTCAGTTCTCAGGTTCAATATCATACAGCAAACAGTTCTCAAACGATTTTGTCAGAAATCAAGTTGACAAATCAAAAAGCTTTAACATTTTCACTGTTTCACTGGGCTTAGCCAAACGTTTGCAAAAACCGGACGATTTCTTCGTATTATCAAACGCATTAAGCTATCAGCATTACGACTTAAACAATTACAACGTTGGATTATTTACTTTTGGTAACGGTGCCTCAAGAAACTTATCTTACACGATAGGTTTAACAAGAAACAACAAAGGGGTTAACCCAATATTCCCGACTTACGGCTCTGAGTTTAGTATAACTGCAAAATTCACCCCTCCTTACTCATTATTTAACGGGGTTGATTATGCAAATCTGCAAAACCAGGAAGAATACAAGTTAAAATATGACGGTACGCAGCCTATATCAGTTAATGCCGGTAAGATTGACAAAGGCACACCTATCAAATATGATCCCGCCGGCAGCGGTTATGTAAAAGTTGATACTTATCAGGAAGCAGATGCAAATCAACCAAAAATTGACCAAAAGAAATTCAACTGGCTGGAGTACTATAAAATTAAATTTAAAGTAGACTGGTACAATAAAATATATGAAAAACTAACCCTGCGTACACTAGGTGAATTTGGATTCATGGGAGCTTACAACCAAGACAGAGGTCTGGTACCTTTTGAAAGATTCTTCCTTGGCGGAGACGGTATGGCCAATTTCTCAATGGACGGGCGCGAAACTATTCAGTTGAGAGGCTACCCTAACAACTCACTGACACCTACCGTGAATAATGCTCAGGTTGGTGCTACTGTTTACAACAAATTTTCTTTGGAGTTACGTTACCCGATTACTTTAAAACAGGCCGCTTCAATTTATGCACTGACATTTGTAGAAGGTGGTGCCGCTTTTGAAAATTTCAAAGGATACAATCCATTTGCTTTAAAACGTTCAGCCGGTGTTGGTTTACGTGTATTCATGCCTGCTTTCGGATTACTGGGAATCGACTTTGCACATGGTTTTGATTCTATAATACCGGGAGGTCCTAAAAATGGTTGGGAAACACATTTCATCATAGGTCAACAATTTTAACTATATTTGACGTTATATTTATATAACCAAATTAAAAAATATGAAAAGAATCTTCTTACTAATTGGTTTACTTTCGGTTACTAATATAATCGCACAAACCAAAACAGGAATCAGAATCGGGTATATTGACATGGAATATATCCTTGAAAACACGCCTGATTATAAAGAAGCTTCAAATCTACTTGACCAAAAAGCCCAAAAATGGAAACAGGATATTGAAACAAAAAAGAATGAAATATCCAAGATTAAAGAAGGTTTAAAAAACGAAAGAGCCCTCCTCACCAAAGAGCTGATTGAAGAGCGTGAAGCAGAAATTAAATTTCACGAAGCTGAATTATTGGATTATCAGCAAAAACGTTTTGGTCCCAGAGGCGATCTGGCAATTCAAAAAGAAGCCATTGTAAAGCCTGTACAGGATCAGGTTTTTACAGCTGTTCAGGATATTGCCGAAGCCAAACAGTATGACTTTATATTTGACAAGTCCTCAGCCGAAATGACTATGCTGTTTTCCGCAAAGAGATATGACATAAGCGATCAGGTTGTCAGAGTGATTACAAGAGCTGAAAAAAGAGAAGAACTTTCCAAAAAACAACAAAAGGCTTTGGAAGAAAAACAGACAAAACAGGATGAAGTTTCAGACAATCCTGCTCTGACTGAAAGAAAGAAATTATTAGACGAAAAAAAATCCAGAAGAGAACAGATACTTGAGCAACGCCGTTTGGAAACTGAAAAAAAACGGAAAGACTATGAGGACAGACGAAAAAAACTTTTAGAGGAACAACAAGCCAAAAAAACTGGCACGACAATTGATTCTTCAAAACCGGATGCAAGTAAAACTTCTTCAACGCAAGAGAAAAATTCAACCAAAGCAGAAGATAAAAAAACAGTACAGGATTCGGTTAAAGTATCCCGTGAAACAGAAAGACAGCTTCTGATAGAAAAAAATAAAAAAGCACTGGAAGAAAGAAGAAAAGCTCTGGAAGAAAAGAAGAAAAAAATACTGGAAGAAAAAGAAGCTTTACGTAAAGCACAGGAAGAGAAACTAAAAGAGAAAAAAAATAATAACTAATTTTAATTTTACTAAATACTAAAATGATGAAACAAATTAAATCTTTATTAATTGCTGCAGTAATGTTTTTTGGAGTTAGCGAAATGAATGCACAATCAAAAGTGGCTCACATTGACGTACAAGAATTACTTTCAAAAATGCCTGAAATGACTGCTGCAAAAGCACAGTTGGAAACATTAAGCAAAACTTTGGATACTGAGTATTCTAAAATGGTAAACGAATACCAGACTAAGATGAAAAAATACGAAAGTGAAGCACAAACTGCAGGTGAAGCTGAAAATGAAAAAAGAGCGAAAGAAATGCAGGATATGGGACAAAGAATACAACAATACCGTGACTCTGCTCAAAAACAAATTTCCGACAAAGAAGCTGAAATCGTTAAGCCTATTATGGATAAAGCTAAAGCCGCAGTTGTAAAAGTTGCCAAAGCTAAAGGATACCAATATGTAATGGATGCTTCATCATTAATTGTTGCTGACGGTCCAAACTTATTTGAAGATGTAAAAAAAGAATTAAAATTCTAATTTTATTAAAATAAACTTAAAAACTGCCTCGTTGTTTTCTTCGAGGCAGTTTTTTTTTACATTTGTTTTATGAGTAACAAAAACCCAATAGGACTATTTGATTCAGGAATAGGCGGCACATCAATCTGGAAAGAAGTCCATGCCTTATTACCACACGAAAACACCGTTTATCTGGCAGACAGCAAAAATGCTCCTTACGGCAAAAAAACCAAGCAGGAGATAGTAGATTTATGTTTCAAAAACGTAGATTTTTTGTTGGCACAAAATTGCAAACTCATTGTTGTGGCCTGCAATACCGCAACCACAAACGCAATTAAGGAAATGCGTGAAAAATACGATGTCCCTTTTATTGGAATTGAACCCGCCATTAAACCGGCAGCGAATAAAACAGAAACTCAAACCATAGGCATTCTCGCAACCAAAGGAACTCTAAACAGCGAACTGTTCAACCGTCAGGTCGAAAACTACTCAAATGTCCGCATAATGGAACAGGTTGGCTACGGTCTGGTGGAATTGATTGAAAACGGCAAAATAGAGACAGAAGAAATGCGCAACCTGCTGAAACTATACTTACGCCCCATGGTTGAAGCGGGCATGGATTATTTGGTTTTAGGATGCAGCCATTACCCCTATTTAATACCGGAAATTAAAAAAATTATCCCTTCAACAGTAAAAATAATTGACTCGGGAGAAGCTGTTGCGAGACAGACAAAATCAATATTGGAAGACAACGGACTTATCAATTCTTCAAAAGAAAAAGGCAAAACTATTTTCTATACAAATAGTGATGCCTCTGTACTTAAGAATATTTTAGGTTTTTCAGAAAACGTCTTTGAAAAGGATTTTTAATCCTCAGTTTTAAACCATCCGGAATACATAACGTAATTATTGGATATACGTTCGATTTCACCTGCAAAATTACTCTGATCAATATCTTTGACTTTTTTGGCAGGAATACCGGCATAAATCGTTCCCGACTCAACAATTGTATTTTGCGTCACAACGGAACCCGCCGCTACTATTGAATTACTTTCTATAACACAGCCATCCATAACAATTGCTCCCATACCAATTAAAACATTATCTTTAACGGTACAGCCATGAACAATGGCATTATGCCCGATAGACACATTATTACCTATAACCGTAGGATGTTTTTGATAAGTACAATGTATCACCGCTCCATCCTGAATGTTTACTTTATTCCCAATTTGTATAAAATGAACATCTCCCCTAACTACTGCATTGAACCAAACACTGCAGCTTTCACCAAAAACAACATCTCCCACAATAGTTGCATTTTCAGCAACATAACAATCCGATGGGATTTGAGGGGCTTTCCCGTTAACTTCTTTAATTACCATAATTTTATCTATAAAAAAATCCCGAAAAAACGGGATAATTATTAATTCACTGAAGGACAGTTACACTCGTATTTTTCTCTTTTGCAGCCAAAATCAAATCCTAATGTAATCTGATGAAAACCGCCAGTTTCAAATTTTACATCGCCCATCACGTTTGAATAAGTATAAGCAATCATAAATTTTTTATAATTCACACCAACAAGCGGTGTAATATACTGCAGACTCTGAGCTTTCACATCACTTGAATTGGCGAGATACTCAGTTCTGTCAAAACTTCTTCTATAAGACAGCCCAGCCCATACTTTTCCAAAATCAACCGACTTATATGCTTTAAAATTTACATCAAATGTTTTTTCTTTGGTCAATTCTGTAAATTGAAACATCACAGATGGTTCATACATGATTCTGTCCTGTTCTCCAAAAACATATCCGGAATTGAAAATATATTTACGAAGATTTTCAGATTCTACATCAGTATAAATGTTTCTGCTTTTGAAAATAGCATTTTTAACTGTGACATGAGCATAAAAATCCAAAAAATTATAGGAAGCTCCAAAATCAATATTATAATATGTTGCACTTTGAACTCCTCCGGAGATAATAGGATCATATTCATTACCAAAGTCAGATTCATCCAACTGGAGTTGTGTCAAACCAATATTTACACCAAACGACAGTCGGTTCAAATCGATATCATTTCTTGAAAAACGTATATGGTGCGCATACGTCCCTTTTATTCCTTTTTGAGAATGGTAACCATTTTTATCATTAAACAAAATCACTCCCACACCGGATTTCCCATCCTGATCCACACTACCGTTAACACTCAAAGTCTGAAGTGATGGTGCGTCCTCATTTCCAAACCATTGCTGACGTGCTGTACCTCTTATTTTAGCACAGTTTGCGGCACCTGCCATAGATGGATGAAGAAGGTAATAATTATCAGTCAAATAATCAGAATATACCGGTATATCAATCTGAGCAAAAGAATTGAATGACAGCAGCAGTAATAAAAAGTAAAAATATCTCATTTATATAACCTCAAGTCAAATTAAAAAAACAGATGCCAAAGTTAACCTTTTTGTTGTAACTCTAAGTCCCATAACACAATAAATAAGAACATAAAAAGTTAATTTTTACATAAAAGCACTTAGAATTACTTCATAAAAACAGAGTTTCATACCTTTGCAAAAAAATTACGATGAAACTGATTACGATAAAAGAAACCAACAACCCAAGTATATTAAAATTTGAATTCAGCTATTTTATTAGTCCCAATCAAAGCTATGAATTCAAAAACATTGATGAATGTGCAGATTCTCAACTGGCACAACAGTTATTTTACCTGCCTTTTGTAAAAACAGTCTATATTTCAGGAAATTTCATAGCAATTGAAAAATTCAGTATCGTAGAATGGGATGATGTAAAACATGACGTAGCTGAACAGCTGGAAAATTATGTTAATGCAGGCGGCGAGGTAGTAAAAGCAAAAGAAAACAAAAAAGTTGCCGTGACTGTTTATGCTGAAAGCACTCCCAACCCGGCAGTAATGAAGTTTGTTGCCAGCCGTATGCTGACTAAAACTATTGTGGAATGCAAAAACATAGATGAAACGGAAGCTTCACCTTTAGCTAAGGAACTTTTTAAATTTCCTTTCGTAAAAGAAGTCTTTATTGATGAAAACTACGTTTCTATCACAAAATACGCGGTAAATGAATGGCAGGAAGTAACTAATGAATTGCGTTCATTTATCAAAGAATTCATTGAAAATGGCAATATCGCAGTAGATGAAACAAAAGTAAATACTTCATCAAAACAAGACAAACAGCAAATTGCAGACTTTGACAATTTAGACGTAACCTCACAAAAAATCATCAACATCATTGAAGAATACATAAAACCTGCGGTAGCTTCTGATGGAGGAAATATTTTATTTGATTCCTATTCAGAAGAAGATAAAAAAGTGAAAGTTGTTTTACAAGGTGCCTGCAGCGGTTGCCCGTCTTCAACATTTACTTTAAAAAACGGTATTGAAAACATGCTGAAAGAAATGCTTCACGACCAAGACATAAAAGTAGAAGCCTTAAATGGCTAATCCTTGTTTTTTTAAGTTTAAATAACTAACTTTAAATAAGTTAACATTTAAACTAAAAAACTATGTCAGTATTAAAAGTAATTGAAATTTTAGCAAACTCAACTTCCAGTTGGGAAGATGCTACTAGAAAAGCAGTAGAAAAAGCTTCAAAATCTGTAAAACACATTCGTTCTGTATATGTTCAGGAGCAAAGTGCAAGTGTCAAAGACGGACAGATAACTGAATTTAGAGTAAACCTAAAAGTAACATTCGAAATAGAATAACTTTTCAGGAAGTAACAATCAAACTATTACTAACACTAAATTTATAAACATGGGAATTGGAAGTTTTTTTAAAAATTTATTTGGTTCTGCAAAAGCAGAACAAGCTGTAGAACAAGCCGAAAATTTTGCTGATGATGCAATTACAAAAGCTAGAGAAACTGCTGCACCAATAGTAGACAAAGTTGAAGATTTAGCTGAACAAGCTAGTGAAAAAGTTAAAGAATTCATTCCGCAAGCTGCTGAATCAATAGATAATTTAGTTGAAACAGTTAAAGAAAAAGCTGAAATGGCAGTAGACAAAATCGAAGAAATAACACACAATATTGTTGATTCTGCAAAAGACAAAGCTACTGATGTAACTGATTCAACCGAAGAAACCACGAAGGAAGAAACAAAATAACACTGCATCCAATAATCTTAAAGTCAGAGAAAACTCTGACTTTTTTTATGCCTAAATTTTTCAAGTATCCAATCAACTGTTTATTTTTGCATGAAAATTAAGCTCGAAGAATGAAAAATCTAAATTACCTGGAAAGCATTAAAACTTTTGCAATAACCTATTCAACAAACATAATTACAGCAGCTGTAATTCTTTTGGTGGGTTTATGGCTGTCTAAATTTCTAAGCAGAACATTACGAAAAATACTGGAAAGCCGTAAAGTTGAAATCACATTAGTGGAATTTTTAGAAGATTTAACTTTTTGGACTTTCAGAGGTCTTGTTTTTATAGCAGTAATCTCAGAACTGGGAGTAGAAACATCTTCATTTGTAGCCATACTTGGAGCAGCAGGATTAGCTGTGGGACTTTCACTGCAGGGATCACTGGCAAATTTCGCAGGAGGAATCTTAATCATCCTTTTCAAACCTTTTAAAGTCGGGGATAAAATAGATGTTCAGGGGGAAATTGGAAAAGTTGAAGACATCCAGATTTTTTCGACGAAAATTATAACGTCAAACAACCATGTTGTTTATATACCAAACGGTATGCTGTCTAACGGAAAAATCAAAAACTTCTCACAGCGCAAAATTGTCAGAACCGATTTTGAAGTCAATTTCGCTAAAGAAGAAAACATTAACCAGATAAAATCAAAAACAGAACAATTATTACTTGGCAATTCTTTGATTTTAAAAGATCAAAAACCGGAAGTCTTTATTTCAGCAGTGAACGAAGAAAACTTTACCGTTTTAATCCGTTTTTGGTCCGACAGTGACAATTCGATAAAAATCAAATCAGAATTACTAAGTGCGATAAATAGTTAAACTATTTAGTATTCAACATAAATTCCTTTAAATAAAAAGGCTCAAAGTAAGCGACATCAACAGTGTCGCTTTTTTTGTACTTATCATAAGCAACAGAGCACATTTCTGAAGCTGAAGGATAAACAACATCATCGTGATAAATAAATTGAGCTGAATTCAATACCGCTTTACACTTTTCTGCACCATCGCCAGCAAAATGTATTGTCTGATTAAAATCAGCAAAAGAATTCCCATCTATAACCTGAGCTTCAACAGGTTTAAATTTATTATACTGTGAATCAAAAACAGCAGTATAACACTCCATTCTGCGTGCATCTATCATTGGAATTATTATTCCTTCTGAAACTGAAATCTTTCTTGCCAAAGCTTCTAAAGTATCTATAGCAATCAGCGGAACCGAAAGGGCATAACACAATCCTTTGGCTGCAGAAACACCAATTCGTAATCCTGTATAGGAACCTGGGCCCTGGCTCACAGCAACCGCATTCAAATCTTTAAATGTTATTTTGGCTTCCTGCAATACCTCTTCAATAAAGACATGCAGTTTTTCTGCGTGGGTATAACCTGTTTCAGCTATTTCTTTAACTGCAATAAGCTGCCCTTCTTTAGCCAATGCCACCGAACAGTTTTTAGTTGCTGTTTCTATATGAAGTATATATGCCATAAAATTAATTTGTGCGACAAAGGTACAACACATAAAAAAAATCTCATAATCAAATTGATTATGAGATTTTCAAGAATCAGTCTGTTATTCGATTAACTATTCTTGTCCCCTTTATCTTTAGATTTTTCCTTTACTTTTTGCTTCACTTTATCACCAGGGTTCAAATCTTTTGAAACTGTTGAATACGGTCCGGTAACAATAACATCTCCATTTTTCAATCCTCCGGACACTTCAATATAATTGTCGTCCTGAATTCCCGTTGTAACAATTTGAAGTTTTACTTTATCACCGTTTTTAACAAATACACATTCATAACGTTTTTCATTTTTAGCCGGTGTATTTTGCTCTGTTTGAAATTCTTCATCATCATCAGATTCCAAATAAGCTTTTCTTGCAGAAGTTGTATCAGTTCTCATAACAACAGCACTGATAGGTACGGCCACAACATTTTCCTTACGCGTTGTTATAATGTCAACAGTTGCTGTCATTCCAGGGCGGAAAGGTGAAAAATCAGCGGGCTTGCCTTTCATCAGATCAGCATATGATTCTTTTACAATACGGACTTTAACTTTAAAGTTAGTCACCTGATCAGCTGATACTACATTATTGGCAGAATTAGAAATACTTGTCACAATCCCTTTAAATTCTTTTTTCAGATAGGCATCCACTTCAACATTAGCTTCATCACCAATTTCAATTTTAACAATATCATTTTCATTAACATCAACTTCGACTTCCATGTTATCAAGATCCGCCACACGCATTAATTCTGTACCAGTCATTTGCTGTGTACCTAAAACACGTTCACCCAACTCAACAGCAAGTTTCGAAATTGTACCGCTCATAGGTGCATAAATAGCTGTTTTACCAAGACTTTCTTTTGATTCATTCACTGTTGCCGCTGCGCTAGCCACATTATAATAAGCTGCATCTTTAGCTGCTTTAGCCCCCTCAAAGGCAGCCGCTACTTTATCCCATTCAGCGCCGGAAATAATACCTTTATCAAAAAGCTTTTTATTACGCTCATAATTCGCTTTAGCCTCTTTATATTGAGCATCTACCTGTGAAAGTCCTGCTTTAGTATTTGACAACCCAGCCTGTGAACGGTTTACGCCCTGCACATATAACTTAGGATTCACCCGCGCCAGCAAAGCGCCTTTTTGAACAGTTTGTCCTTCTTTTACAGGCAATTCTATTATTTCCCCCGATACTTCTGAAGAAATTTTAACCTCCATTTCCGGCTGTATTTTCCCGGTGGCTGAAACTGTTTCGATAATTGTACGTTGTTCAATCTTTGCAAATTCAACTTCAACCGCATCAGTATTCTCTCCAAAAATACCCGCTTTTTTCAATCCTACGAGACCGGCAATTACAACTACTGCACCTCCAATTAAAATATATTTAGTTCTGCTTGTCATGTTTTTTTATTTTTGAATAATAGGAATCCCGAAATAGAATTCTAAAATTTTAGTTCTGAAAATATAATCGTATTTTGTTCGTAGAAGTTCTGATTGCGCATTTTCAAGCGCCGAAGTAGATTGAGAATAATCAAAGGCATTTAACATTCCTACTTCGTATCTGTCCTTTGAAAACTCATTAGCTTTCTGACGTGCTTCTAATGTTTTCAAAGCTGATTCATATGTTTTTTTGGCATTTAAAACATCGTTATACGCCTGATAAACATTTCTTTCCAAATCCAATTCAGATTGCTGTAAAAGTAAATTTGTTCTCTCTACGTTTTGTTTACTTCGCATTACTCTTGTTCTTGATGCTAATCCGTTTAAAATAGGGACATTTAATTGCAAACCATAAGCAGTACCATCAAATAAAGTAATTTGATCCATAAAACTCATAGGAAAATTACTAGACCATCTGTTATTGTAACCTAAGAAAGCGGATAATGTAGGGTAATAAGAAGAACGAGCAACTTCAACATCCTTTTTTGCTATTTCAAGATTTGAACTAGCTATTTTAATATCTTTCACTATACTCTTAGCTTTACTCAATATGGTTTCTGGCTTTTCTTCTAACACCACAGTAGGTTTTACGCTGTAATCTGTATCTGCAATGTCAAAACTAGAATAGTCTTTTAAGTTTAAAATTTGTGCTAAATTGATTTTAGCAATAAACAAGGTGTTCTCTGCTGTAACATATTGTTGCTCTTGATTAGCCAGCGTAGCCTCAAGCTCATACATATCTCCTTTAGGCAAAGTCCCTGCTTCAATTAACTCTTTTGTTCTATTAATATTTTCTTGAGTTATATTTTTCTGATTCTGAATCACTTTCAACTGTTCTTTATTGAACAATATTTGCAAATAAGCATTCGCGATATTCAAGGAAATATCATCTTTCATCTTATCCAGCTTATACGAAGTGGCAATAGCATTTAATTTAACTCTTTGAACATTCTTCCAGTTACGAAGTCCACTAAACAAGTTTATACCAGCAGAAGCTCCAGATGAAAATGATTTAAAAGTTTCATTTGAAAACTGGTTAGTAGTTGGGTTAATATTCGCACCTGTGTTCACGTTATAGTTTGCATTGGCATTTAAAGTAGGTAAAAAAGATGATTTTGCTTCTAAATCATCCACTTTTGTATCTTTTATGTCCAATTCAGATTGCTTGATACTAATATTATTTTGCAACGCATAACTTACACATTCTTCCAGGCTCCATTTTTTTGTTTGTCCAAAAGATGATATCGCAAAGAAGGAAAGTAATGCAATTAATATAGTTTGTTTTTTCATTAGTTTGAAATCTCGCTTTAGATAATTTTAACAATTAGACTACTACGCTGTTGATTTGTTACAACCTGAAAGAAAATAATTTTATTTTTGTGTCAAATCACACAAACAGATGAAACAGCTTTCTAACGTTTTTAGAATTTCCATACTTGCTTTTTTGCTTCAAAACTGCTCATCCACACAAAAAATAGAACTCATGAAACCTGAACCTGACGAAGCGGCTCCGATTACCTACCCTATCACATCTTCTTATATAAGTTTCCCCATCAATCTATCTGTAAAAGACATAGAAAACCAGACCAACAAAGCTTTAAATGGTTTAATCTATGAGGATAACAATCTTGAAGATGACAAGATAGAAATTAAAATATGGAAGAATGCTCCTATTACCATTCAGGAAAAAGAAGGAAAACTTAAAACTATAGTTCCCTTAAAAATATGGGCTAAAGTTAAATATGGAACATCAGCACTTGGTTTGGATTTATACGATATAAGAGAATTTAACCTTAACGGCAATGTAGATTTGACAAGTTTTGTAAGCATGTCTAACTGGAAAATCACAACTGAAACAGAATTAGAAACCATTTCATGGAATGAAAGCCCCACTGTTACTATAGCCGGCAGTAATGTAAAAATCACTTATCTAATCAATCCGGCAATCCGTATTTTCAAATCCAAGATTGAGAGACTCATCGATAATTCTTTAGCCAAAACTTTAGATTTTAAATCCAATATTTTAGAGATGATGCAAAAGACCAGTGAACCCGTAGAAATAAGTAAAACCTATCAAACCTGGTTAAAAGTTACTCCACAGGAATTATATGCAACTGAAGCAAAGCTTGAAAAAAACGCGGTGAGCATGAATGTGGGACTAAAATGCCTGATGGAATCGTATGTAGGCCATAAACCGAAAGCTGTTTTTGACAAAAATAAAATTGCACTGAAACCGATAAGCAATTTACCGGACAAGGTTCTGGCCAACATCGCAGCCGTATCCACATATCAGGACGCTTCCAGATTAATGAATGCCAATTTTAAAGGAAAAGAATTTACTTCGGGTAAAAGAAAAGTAACCATTCAAAATGTTGAAATCTGGCACAAAAACGGAAAAATGATTATTGCACTGGATATGCTGGGAAGTTTAAACGGCCGAATCTATTTGTCAGGATTTCCTAAATACGACAGTGAAAAGAAAGAATTTTATTTTGAGGATCTTGATTATGCTTTAGAAACAAAGAGCAAACTCATGAAAACAGCCAATTGGATGTTTCAGAGTATGATTTTATTAAAACTTAAAGAGAACTGCCGTTATTCGGTTATACCTAATTTAGAAGAAGGCAAGAAAAACATTTTACACTATTTGAACAACTATTCTCCTATGCAGGGGGTGTTTGTGAATGGAAAACTGGGCGAAATCACTTTTGGCAAAGTGCACCTGACTAATCATGCCATTATAGGCTTCCTGAATATAACAGGAACTATCCGTGTTAATGTAAATGGAATGTAAAAGTTTTAAGCTCTTTTTTTCTTATACATTTTATATATATAAATAGCTGCAATTCCAACCAAAATATACGGAATTGCCATAAGGTAAACTATTCCGTCATTCACTGCTTCAGCCTGAGCAGTGTCTCCTGTACTTTCCAATGAAGCACGGCACATGGCGCATTGGGCATTTGAAGCAATAGGCAATAGGCAATAAGAAATAAGAAATGTAAATTTTATTTTCAATTTTTGACTAATTAACATAATAAGGTGAAATCATTAAGTATACAATAACTCCTGTAACAGCCACATATAACCAAAGCGGAAATGCAATTTTTGCAATTTTTTTATGCCTGTCAAAACGTTGTGCAAGCGCTCTTACATAAGTAACCAGCACCAATGGTATAATACCGATAGAAAGTACTATATGCGAAACCAGGATAAAGAAATAGATACCGCGCATTAATCCAGTACCGCCATAAGGAGTTGCTTCCGCAGTCATATGATACGCTACATACATCCCTAAAAATGCAACAGAACATGCTATAGCAGATTTCATTAAACGCTCATGTAATACTCTGTTGCCGTTTTTCACAGCTATTACTGCACTGACTAAAAGCACAGCAGTGATTCCGTTGATTGTTGCATAAATAGGAGGCAAAAAAGACAAAGGTTTGACATCAAATCCAAAATCTTTTAGCTTTACCTTAAATAATAATGCAACCACCAGAGGAATAGCCACTGATAAAATTACGATCCAAACGTTATATTTTTTTTCGATATTAGTATTTTCCATTATTCTGCTAAAAGTTTTGATATATCTTGTTTAATTTGTTTGATTCCTTCAGGTTTTAAACCATCATAGTATACAATAGGGTTGCCAAAATCATCTTTACGGCAACGGATATTTCCTTCCTTATCGATCAGAGCAAACATTCCAGAATGTTCAAAACCGCCATTCGCCTTTTTGTTTTCACCAACATAAAGATTAAAACCTTTTTGAGCTATTTCATAAATATATTTTTGCTCTCCAGTTAAAAAATGCCAGTTCATACCGTTTAATTGTAACCCTTCGGCATGTTCCTTCAATACTTCAGGTGTATCATTTTCAGGATTGATTGTTATTGAAGCAATCCCGAAATTTGCGTTGGATGCAAAACTGTCCTGAACCAATTTCATGTTTTTATTCATAATGGGGCAAATCGTAGGACAGGTAGTAAAAAAGAATTCAACCACATATACCTTACCTTTGTAATCCTCATTTGATATACTTTTACCGTTTTGATTGATTAACGAGAAAGAAGGAGATTTCCCTACTTCATAAAGATCACTTTTACCAGTGCCTTGGTCCGCGACTTTCCCTAACCTTTCATCTTTTACAATCTCTCCATTTTTAATTCTTTGGACAATTTTTGGAATCACTAAAATTCCAAAAATCAGAATTATAAAACTTACGCCTATGTAGGATTTATTTTTCATATTATTTCTTTTCGTGTAAACGGAAGTTCTCTTTGTTCTTGTTGCGTTTTAATGCCAAACGGTATTCGCGTAATAGAATTTTAACATCGTCGGTCATTTCGTTATGCAAATCTGCTGCAGAAACAGCATTATAACTTTCACGGTATTCTTCTTTACCTTCTTTATTTTTCCCTTTTCGTCCCCTGTGATTAATGTCTTTGTCCATGATATAGACTTCTGACGTTGCACAGTTGGCATCCAGTTTTCCTTTCAGATTAAAAGAATCGAAATAGGCTTGTATTTCAGGTTTAGACGCAAAAACAACTTTGTAACCAGATAAGTTTTCAGTAAATCCGGCTAGTTTTTCAAACAGCGCTTTGACTTTGTCCTGACTTCCGTCAACAGCAATCAAAACAATCTGAAAATCTTTGAAACCAACATACTTATCGTATATTTTTTGATTCAAATTAAATATGTTTCCTTGAGCTTCTTTTATATTGTCACCAATAAATCCGACTACTGTGATTTTATTTTTTAAAAAAACTTTTTCGCCATTCAACGATTTCCAGTCAGGCAATTCCCTGTTATTTTTTGACAAAGTAGGCAAAAACAGCTGATTATGAGTCGCAGATGCGAAGATAAGATATATTACTATTGGCAAAACCAACAATACAATCAATATAAGTTTCTTATTCATTAGAGAGGAATTTAAGAGAGTACAAAAATAAAAAAATCCCGACTAAATCGGGATTCTTTATGAATTAATATGTTGTTAAAAATTCCACTTGATAGTTGAATCTCTAAACACCTCAAATACATAATCAGCTTCTACCAATAAGATGAACACTAAATATATGATAAGAAATACCAGCGGACCTACAACAGACCAGCGAAGTGCTGCCACTTCACCTTCCAAGTGCATGAATGCCCACATAATTCCATATGCTTTTGCTACTGTTAAAATAATGAATATCCAGTTAAGTAAATTCATTCCCAACACGTTTGTAAAAAGTAACGAATGCGGCTTATAAATACCCAAAGCAACTTCTACTATTGTGATTAAAGATAAAATTCCAAAAACCTTCCAAATTCTACCTACGTTAGATTCGTGTGCGTGTCCCATAAGATCTAATATTTTTTTATTATACTAAGTAGAAGAATGTAAATACAAACACCCAAACTAAATCTACAAAGTGCCAGTACAAACCTACTTTTTCAACCATTTCATAACTACCTCTTCTCTCATAAGTACCTAAAAGCACATTCAAGAAGATGATAATATTGATAACTACCCCTGAAAATACGTGGAATCCGTGGAATCCTGTAATAAAGAAGAAGAAGTCAGCAAACAACTTATTTCCGTACTCATTTTGCTTAAGATTAGCCCCTTCAATTACAGAAACAGCTGATTCCAAATGAGCAAGTGACTCTTCACGGGATAAAACTATTTTTTGTTTAGTAGTCTGATCTATTTTTTCAGAACGCACTAAAACATTCTCATTAGCTTTAAAACCAGCCACTACTTCAGCAACTGACACAGACGTCAATGCAGGCTCATCTTCGTACCACAAACCATTGCTGCGTTTGTGCTGCACACGTTCTTCCGGCAAAGCAACCGCAAATTCATGTAAAGCAACTCTTTTCCCGCTTTTGTCAACGAATTGCAGAATTGACCCGCCTTTAGTCTCCACAGCTCCATATTCTCCTTTGATGAAGTTTTTCCATTCCCAAGCCTGAGAACCAACGAAAATCAAACCACCAATGATAGTTAAGAACATGTAAACCGCCACTTTATCTTTTTTCATCTGATGACCGGCATCAACTGCCAACACCATAGTTACTGATGAAAAGATAAGGATAAAAGTCATCAATGCAACGTAGTACATTGGCGCAGGAACTCCGTGCATGAATGGGAAGTGTGTAAACACCTCATCGGCCAAAGGCCAAGTTTCGATAAATTTAAATCTTGAAAAACCGTAAGAAGCAAGGAATCCAGAGAAAGTTAGAGCATCTGATACGATGAAGAACCACATCATCAGTTTACCATAGCTCGCTTTCAAAGGCTCGTTTCCGCCGCCCCAAACTTTACCTTCAGTACTTGTAGTAACTGTCGTTGCCATAGAATTCATTTTAAAAAGTTGTCAAATGTACGTTTTTTTCTTATTTTACGAAATACAAAAACAAAAACAAATACACCCAAAGAAAGTCCAAAAAGTGCCAAAACATCGCACCTAGCTCAATTCCAGTGGTTTGAGATGAGTTGTATTTTTGTTTATAATGATTATAAATTATAATTAAAAGCGAAATAACGCCTGCAAAAAGGTGCACCAGGTGCAATAATGTAAGCATATACAAGAACGAAGTAGTCACAGTACTTTCACTTCCTGTAAAATAATACCCCATATCAATTACCTGACTAAAGCCTTTGAATTGAAAAAATACAAATGTCAACCCAAGAAGCAAAGTAGCCAATAAAAATATTGTTGTATTTTTCCGGTCGTCCTTTTTGATTGCCATTTTAGCAAAGTGAACAGTCACACTGCTCATAATAATCACAATCGTACTAATTGTAAAAGCCGGAGGTAAAATCATTTCATGAATCCAGTCTTTACGGGAAGCACTCACCAGATAAGCACTGGTTAATCCCGCAAACATCATAAACATACTCAGCATTCCAAACAACAGAATAAGCTTGTATGAACGCGCTTTTTTCTGTTTCTCTTCTTGTATAGAAAGTTCCATTTATCGTAAAAATTTATCTAAAATATATACTATTTGAAGCAGTGAGATATACGAAACACTCACCAGCATTAATCGTTTGGCAGCCTTATCAGTCTGTTCCTGATAGAGTTTGACAGCAAAATACAGCATCCAAAAACCTAAAAGCAAAACTATAATTGCAGAAACACCTGTTAAATATAACTGGCCTGTATATCCGAAACTAGGCAATACCGAAGCAACCACCAGCCACAAAGTATACAATATCGTCTGCATAGCCGTTGATTTATCTCTATTTCCTGTAGGCAGCATAAAAAAACCTCCTTTTTTATAATCATCATATAAAAACCAGCCAATAGACCAGAAATGGGGAAATTGCCAGAAAAACTGAATTAAAAACAAAGTACCGGCTTCAATCCCGAACTCACCTGTAGCGGCAACCCACCCCAACATAAACGGAATTGCTCCGGGAAATGCTCCAACAAAAACCGAAAGCGGTGTTTTGGTTTTTAGAGGCGTATAGACACTGGTATATAAAAATATTGAAATCGCGCCAAACATAGCCGATTTCTCATTGATATTATACAAAATCACAACTCCAAGAACCGCGAGAACCGAAGCAATTACAAAAGCAGCAGTAACTGTCATTCTGCCGGAAGGAATAGGACGGTTTTTAGTTCTATCCATTAAGGCATCCAGATCTTTTTCTATGATTTGATTGTAAGCATTAGAGGCTCCCACCATGCAATAGCCGCCAACAGCAAGCATAGCCAGCGTTATCAGACTTTGCTGATTGATTTCCTCAACTCCAAGCAAATATCCGGCCACTGAGGAAAATACCACACTGACAGCCAGACCCGCTTTGGTGATCTCTTTGAAGTCAAGAAATATAGATTTTAATGAAAAAGTAGAATTTACAGTGCTCAAGGCAATATTTTTAAAAATCGATGCAAAGATAGTCTTTAGTTTAAAAGTTTAAAAGTTTTGCATGAGATTAATTAACTAGAGAAACATTCCAAATTTGAAGAAACAAAAAATTTTAGCAAAAAATCGAAAATAATATTTTGATTATAAACCCGGGAATTTTAAACTTTAATCTTTCAAAACTTCCCAAAGCCCATGTATATATATACTTTCTACAAATTTACTTCCTCCTAGGCCGTATATGATTATATATTTTTCATCGTAATTAAGAAAGAAAAAATCATCAAAAAAATGATTCTCAACAACACATTTTAAACTAAAACCATCTATTTTTAATATTAAATCAAATTTATCAGCAATTTCACTTAAAAAAGAATCATCTGAATTTACTTCATTTTTCAATTTGATATTATTTGACCCAAAAAGCATAATTTTTTCACCACAAACTTTTACAAATGATTTTGAAAAAACTTCAAAATCACAAGATGTAAAATAATTATCATAAATTTCTTTAACATCATTATCGTGGTGACCATCGTTAAAAATATAATCAACAATTTTCCTGATTTCTACTTTCAAAAACATCAAATCAAATCCTATTTCAATAATCCATAAAAATCATTCTTCCCATTTCCTTTTAATAATCAAAATACCAGTTAAACACATCTGAACGCAGTCCGATTGAGAACCAGGTTGTATTTTCTTTAAACACAGTGGCCGTGTTTGCAGCCGGGCTGAAATTTCGATAAATAAAATTAGCAAAAAGCTTCAAATTAGCATTTGGATTCACCAGATAACCGGCATTTAGATCTGCCATAAAAATATTCGTTTTATTTCCCTGACCAACTTTCACACCTTTGTCAGCAAATCTTTGATCATCATAATCTTTATAGATATTTGATCCATAGTTTTTAGTATCTGATGCTGTATCAAAATCAAAACCTCTGACTCCAAGATTCAATTTAGCCTCTCCAAACAATCTCCCTTTATTATAACGCGCTATCGCCACCAATTCACTTAAGTTTGATCCCCAGTTATGCCCCATACTCTGATTGTTATGACCATAATTCGTAAGCACTTCACTATGCGAATACACGTAAGGCCGCACAATATTATATTCCGCCTGCAGATATAAATTCGGCACACCGAAAGCGTTATAATATTTTCCTCCTATCTGATACGCCATCTTATTGCGCCAGCTTTTATCACTGCCAAACATATCACCAACCGCAAATTCATCTATCAGCAACTGTCCATAAAAATTCACACTGTTGCTCCATTTGTATTTTGTTGTCAATCCCAATGCCGCATTTCCACTTTTTGAAGAAGAGGAAAATTCAACGGAACGGTAGAAAATCACAGGATTCACAAAGTTAATATCAAACCCTCTGTTATTTGTATTTGACCATACAACCGATTCAAAGAAACCTATATTCAGCCTTTTGGATGCATTCCAGCTCAAATAATGATTCGCCATATATTTTGTGGCGTAAGTCTTTTCGGCAGTGACTGCCGGACGGACATCTTTAAGCCACATATAGGTGTTGGTATATTTAATTTTCCAGAAAGTTGTATTAATCTTTACAAACGGATAAGGACTGGCCCCATCTCCTTCCAACAACGAACGATAACCATCACCTATAAAATTCCGGCTATATCCTAACTGAAGATTCAAATGCGAACTGGGCGTATATGAAATATTGGCATCTGCAGAAGGAAAATCAAATTGGTTCCCTCTAAAATCTTTGGCTATACCAATTCCAGGAATTATCGCAGGATTACCACCGGATGGCTTTTGTGAAATTGAGAGTCTGTTATAATATTCGGCAAAGAAACCCTGACTTTCAAAAATAGAAGAAGTAAATGTCAGATTTTCACCTAAACCTCCTTGTATTTGAATTGCTCTTGTATTATTATAAGTAAAACCATCAGTTTCCGGAGAAGTCTTACCTAAGCGTAAATCCCAGACAGGATTCATTGTAAACCAATAGTCTTCCCCCTGAATAGCAACCAGATTTTCATTAAACAATTTCCTGCCCCACCAGCCTGTTTTATTCAATTTGATTTTATCGTTTACCGCATTAAAATCATAATATTTTACAACCTCATTATACGTAAATGGTCTGGAACCCGTATGACTGTTGGTACCTACCTGATTCATAAATCCGTCGAACTGCGCATAATAACTGTGCGATAAAGGAATATTCAAATGACTTTTAAACTGAGGATTATCAAACTTTTTATATTCTTTTTTTACAGATTCAAATTCATTACTTTCATCTTTCAGTCCAACCTGAATTTTTTCAGAAGTAATTACATCTTCTTTTTTTTCAGCGGGATTCTTTAGTGGAATATAGGTTGTCAAAGTATATCTTGCATATGCAGGATTTCCGTTATACGTTGAAGGTTCAACTTTTGGCAAAACAGAAAATACCCTTTTAGACTCTTCAATCAATTCCGGATAAATGGCGTCAACATACAAAACTTTAAAAATACCTGTTGTGTCCACTTCAAAAAGCGTAATAACCTTTCCTTTAAAATCTTTCTCTTTAACCACATCGGGTATCTGGAAATTTTTATACACAAAATCTTCCAGTTGATTATAAAAACAAAGCTCCAAATCCTTATTTAAAGTATTTTGGCAAGCCGGAAAAACCGGAAATTTTTCCTGATTATTTACTTGTGCAAAAACGTTTTGAAAAGCTATTATAAATAAAGCGAAAAGTATTTTTTTCATTTAAGTCGATTAATTTTAATATCCTCCTTCAGAAGTTTTACCATCAGCAATGGTTTTTGCTGCAGAGGTACCTATACGTTTGACTCCTAAACGGATCATTTCCAAAGCCTCTTCCAAAGTTCTTACTCCACCGGCCGCTTTCACCGGAAGCGGGTGCGAATTTTCAATCATCAGAGTAATCGTTGGAATTGTGGCTCCGTTGGGCATTCCTTCGGGTGTTTTATAGAAACCTGTTGATGATTTTACAAATATTTTAGGATAATCACTTTTTCCAAAATTTTCAACAACGGTATTCTTAATCAATGAAGATATTTGAATAATCTGATCATCAGACAAAGCCGCCACTTCAATTATAAACTTAACAATTTTATGATTAAGCAGTCCTAACCGCGTAGCTGACAGTACCTCCTCTTTTATAAGATGGACATCCCCTTTTTTGAAAGCTTCATAATTAACAACAAAATCCAGCTCATCCGCACCATCTTTTATGGCAATTTCGGCTTCATTTATTTTATTTTCAATTGAGGAAGAACCAAATGGAAAATCAATTACAGTACCCACAACAACTCTGGAATTAGTCTCATCAATCATTTTACGGGCCATTTTTACATGCTCCGGACGAATCATAACCAATTTAAAATCCTCTTCAATAGCTTCCTGAATAGTATTTTTCACAACCTGAGTGTTCTCTTCTTCAGTAAGATTGGCCTGATACGCTGTTTTTAAATAAGTAGAGTCTAAATATTGTCTGATATCCATGATTCAAAAATTTAAGACTATAAAAATAAAAAATCCCACCGAGGTGGGAAGTGTTTCTATGGTTTTTCTTTCTTTAAAATTGAAAGAGAAAAAAACGCTCCGGTAATTGCTCCCAGAGAGTTGGCCAAAACATCGTAAATATCCGAATGCCTGTCCCGGGTGAGCGCCCCCTGAAGGAATTCCACTCCAATACCTGTCATTACCGCCAGAGCAACAACAAATACAATTATTTTTACTCCTTTTTGCTTTAAAAAATAAAGATACCTGTACCACAAAAAAACAAAGACAAAGTAGAACATGAAATGCACCACTTTGTCTTGATTAGGAAATATATATTTTGGATTTACAGAAGGTGCTTTAAAACTAAGCAAAAGCATCATGACTGTCCATCCTAAAGCCAGCCAAACCGAATTTTTATTAGGCTCCGATAAGGCTTTTATAATCATCACTTGACAATAAAGACTCTATTTCTGAAGCTTCGGAGATTTTAACTTTAATCATCCAAGCCGCTCCATAAGGATCAGAATTTACCAATTCAGGGTTTGACTCTAATTCTTCATTAAATTCAATAATTTCTCCTGATAACGGTAAAAATAAATCAGATACAGTTTTTACTGCTTCAACAGTTCCAAAAACCTCATCTTTAGCTAAAGTTTGATCCAAAGTATCCACTTCAACATATACGATATCACCCAGCTCTTTTTGAGCAAAATCTGTAATTCCTACTGTTGCAACATCGCCTTCAATGCTAACCCATTCGTGGTCTTTTGTGTACTTTAAATTAGTTGGTATGTTCATTGTGTTAATTTTTTCAAATTTGAAACAAAAGTATAACTATTACTTTAATATCAATAGTATTTCACAAATTAATTTCCAAAGTTATATCTCAGTGTAAACCCCGATCTTATATTGGTAATAGGGAATGTTGTGGATATAACAGCTCTATTGAAATTATAGTCAAAATAAAACAATGCGGTAAGGTTATTACTAAATTTGTAATCACCTGTCAGCTTAGCAGAAATAAGGTTTTGACCACCACCAAGCTGGTTATTGTCATAATCCAGATTCCTTACAATGGTTTTATTATTCCTGTATGAAAAATCGGCTCTTAGATTAATATCACTCTTCACTACACCCGAAGCATTTTCAGCCAGTCTGGATCTTATTCTTACATCTTTGATTCTGTATCCCAAACCAACAACATATTCAAGACCTTTCACCTCAGTAAGTAAATTGTTATCAAAACTCAACGATAAAGTTCTGTCTTTTTTCATTTCAGCCAAGATCTTTATTGAGTTTTTCATTTCAAAATCCAGACGAACCAACGGACTGAACTGCTCAGTCAGGTTAACATTACCGATTAATGTTTTGCTAACAAAATTTTTACTATCGTCAACTTCATCAGGATTCTTATCATATTCAAAATTTGAACGTAAAGCATTTAAAGTATAGGCCGCTTTATAGGCATGCTGCAAAGAAAAACGACGGAATTTATCCTTAAAGAACTTATAGCGCATCAAACCAGTATATTTCACATTCCAGTTAGGAAGCGGAAAGTTTCTGTTATAACCTAAAGGGACATTTGAAGCGTTTCTAAAATCACTTGTATAAGTCGCCAAAAAGGCCGGAAGCAAAACCTGCTGACTGTTTTTACCATAACCAATAGGAAAACCATCAGCATCACGCACATTAGGATCATAAGTAAAATCAGAAGAAGCTCTTCGTTGAGCAAGCCTATCAGCTATTTCCAAACGATTGTTTCTGAATGCTTCAAAAGCAACAGACCCATTCTCATCGCTTTGCAGGAATGCAGTCCCTATCATAATGGTGGAAATAGAAAAATTCCCTGTATTATAAGGTGAGCGAGGCTCATATTCATCAAATTCAGCATCATATTGTTCCGTATAGTTACGGGCAACAGTTCTATCAGCAGTCAAATCAATTTTTAAATCAGGGAAAGGCTCAAGATTTGCTGTAGCCTGAATTTGTTTATTGGTAACTTCGGTATAATTTTGATTGAATTCAGGATAATTCGTAAGCCAGCCTCTTTTTGCTGCTTCATACCTGATATCGTCATCCTGCATACCAAACACGAAACCTAAAGACGGCTTGGATGATCCCCAAAACCCTACAGAAGGCAAATATCCCGGCAACATTGTTCCATTTGTTTCCGTATAATTCACCTGAACGTTTTTAATACTTGTAGCCAGACCGATTAATCCATCAACTAAAACACTTGGCTTTTCCTGTTTTTCTTTTGGTTTTGCCACTACTTTTTCTCCTGGTTTAGGAGCTACCGGAGGAGTAATAGGCGTTTTAGGTTTTTTAACCCTTTCCGAAGACTTTACCAGTCCGATATATTTATACAAAGCAGACATCGTAAATCCGGTGGACAACTTATGTGAGTTTGCATTTTGAATGGTATTTCCTAAATCGTAAACTAAACTTGGATTATTCGTTGGATCCGGACGGAATTCCCTTAGATTTATATTCCCTCTGTTCCATGCGTAATCCCCGGTATAAGTATAATCCGACTTGATGAAAGAAAGTGCAGGAATCTTATTTATAGGCAATTCATAATTTACTGTAAGCTGTTGGTTATGCTGATTAGGCTCTCCAATATTCCAGAAATCATCCCAAACGGTAAAGTCATTGCTGGAATTATTATTTTCGTCCAAATAAGTTCTGATGATATTCCCCGAAGCTGCAGTATAATTCAACTTCAAAGACTTAGTCAGATTAAAATTTAAACCATAATTATAATTAAACATAAAATTTCTGCGATAAAGCGGATCCAAACCAACCACGATGGTTTCATCCACTTGCCTAAACTGTTGTTTATTAAACTGACGTAAAATATTCGAACTAAAATTAATGTTATTAGGCATAAAATTAAAATTGAAATCGCTTAACATTTTCCAATAGGTACTTTTTTTCATGAATTTAGCATTCTTGAAAGGCTCGATACTTTTTGGTTTAAATGCATAATTATAATCAGCTGATGTTCTTACCTGCTGATCCAAGGCGTTTTCTATTTCAAAATCACGGTGCTGCGTTTCATTATATGAATATGACAATGTTAAGTTCTCCACATCATAAAAATGCGGTTTCTGTTCAGCACCTCTTTCTTTCTTAACCCCAATAAAATTGATGCTCTTACGTTTTGTATAATTTTCCGCTCGTTTTTTTATCGCTTCTTTTTCCTGATCATTTGCAGCATTATCGAGTACATCTTTTAATTTTAAATCCTGGAATAAAGGATCGTATTCAGGTGTAATAGTCTGCTCTCCTACAGCATAGTTGAACGGCAGGTTTACTCCCCATTTTTTGGGTAATAATTTACCCAAACTAACATTGGTCACAATATCATACTGCCACATATCCTCACGGCTGCGTTCATTAGGTGTCTGTTCCAAACTACCGAAACCGATTGTCCCCATTCTGCCCGTTGCCGACATTGTCAGTAAGTCAGCCATATTAGTATCAAGACTGGCAATAGCGGCCATACCACCTTTATTGTCCATATCGGCCAGACGAAGCTCATTGAACCAAACTTCACCGCTTTCAGGCAAGTTATTAGGCGCAGAATCTTTAGGGTTTTTCAAACCTACCATTAAAGTACGCACATAACCAATATTAGGATTACCTTTTACACGTATCTTCAATTTAGGATTTGATGATCCGCCATATTCAGATGCCAGCTTAGCAAAAGTATTATCATCCGGATCAAGATCACCCGGTAACGCTTTATAGCTATCCAATTTTAGTTTAGACAATGCTGCTAAATTCAAATCAATTTCATTTTCAGAAGGCCAAATTAAATTTGGATCACTGATAACATTATTCACAGATGTAATCTTTGTCAGTTTTAAAGGCAATTCCACCTGATAATAATTATTCGTAAAATCATTACCAAAACGTAAGAAAGCTACCAACTCTTCATCCTTAAGATCATCATTAACCTCTGCATCATTTTTTATCATCGGGAAATTTTCAGCATGCAAAAACATTTTGAGTTTATTATACTGACGCATATCCACGCTTACATTTTTAAATGCTGCTCTTGAATCACCGTCAACTAATGCTTCCCCATCCGGACCACTTCCTTTATACACTCTTAAAGCCAGCGATTGCTCATTTTGATTTACAACCGTGTTGTTATTATTAATTTGTTCACGCTGCACTCCCGGTGGCATTACATATCTAACAGGTCTGCGATCAGAATTTTCTTCCAGATTGACACCTTGGACATCAAAACCTGTTTTTACTGCAGGAATTGATGGATTTAGCTGGCTAAGATACCTTCTCCATTCACCCCGAACCAGATCAAGCGCTCCAAAACGCAATGTAACTTGATCATTAAAGCCATGCATTAACATACGCATAAAACGGATTGAACGAAAATCAGAAATTCCTCCTACAGGCACACCGTCACTAATTGGAATTTTGTACTGTATCCATCTTACCTCCGGATTGTCTCCATTAGGCAGTTTATTAGGAGGTGTTGTTGTCATTACACTAACTACATAAGGATCGCCTTCCTTTACATTTGGTTTAATATCTAATGAAAATTCATAATAACCTTCAATAGTATTCATTGTATTGTCGCGGTTTATGTCCTCAACATCAGGAGTGGTGGTATTCCCTCTGTTATTATCAGAAACATCTGTTGGTGAATTTTTCTCAGTACCGTTATATTTTTTATACCGTTCAGTAATCGTACCCGAGGCATTCAAATAATACTGATAATTATCCTGAGCAGGGTCATCACCTGAAAAATCCGGAAATTGAGTATTCTCTTCAATATCATTAAGACCGTTTAAACCAACATCCTGAACATTACGGTTGGCATTATCTGCATCAAAAGCATAAATAAGCGATTGATTTGCCGGAACTTTACCCCAATCTGTCTGATATGTTTTAGTATTTGACCCAGGAGCCGGTAAACCGTTTTCATATTGTTTCTTTCCGTCTTTTAATATATCCTCTGAAACTTCACCAAGATGTATAGTCAGTTTACCTGAATTTGTCGGTGAAACATTAGGATTATTATGATAAGGATCCAAAACCCAAAACTGAATATATTCAACATTGGACTGTTCGAAATTTGTCGTATTGATAGAACGCATAATCCCGCCAAATGAATCCTGTGGTATCGGCATTTGATTATTAGTTGCTGCCGGATTAAAATTGAAAGGCCCTCTCTCTTTTGGATAATACGTTAAATCCAGTGTGTTGATTACCGTTGGCTCACCTGCCGCTACATTGGTATTAGGATATAGTTCGTTTAAATAAATTCTACGTCCGTCGTATGTGGAAATATCATTGTTATCTATTCCAGCCGGACGCTGACCTGTATAAAATATTGGGTCAATAGTATACCATGATAATTTCGCTCTTTTATAGCCGTAGCTTAAATCCGGATCAGTAGCATCCTGAAAATCGGCAGGCACACTGGATAAAGTCCAGCTTAAAGGGGAACGCATATCAATTGTTGACTGCGACCCTTCAAAATCATCAACATAAACAGTTGACTCTCCTTCAAACCTGTCATTTTTTGAAGCTCCGGGTTTCAAAAAGGCTACTTCTCCTCTGAATGAAAGGTTCGAAGGCACATCTGTATCCACATTTGGGAGTTTATTTGCCAATCTGGTTAAAAATGGTACTTCTGTAGAATAATTTACATTTGCTCCAAAAATGGTATTGTTCACCGATTCCTGACCGTAATTTGTTTTTTGTGTGAACGGTCTTTCAGACATATTCAATAAAGTACCGCCAATCTGAAATTTATCAGAAAATTTATGCTCAAGATTTAATCCGATAAATCTTCTTGTTTGCTGACCAAAAACAGAATTGTTTTCAACAGAGACCTGTATAGGAGTTCCTGATGCCTGTAATGACGGATCCAAAATCTGAACACGACCTGTTTGATAATTTACACTGTAATCAACTCCTTCCTGAAGCACTCTGCCTCCTGCAGTTACAACCACAGAACCTCTGGGCACATTTGAGGCTCCCAGTGAAATACCCTCACCTCCGGAAGATTTGAAACGCCCTTTTAACTGGAACTTATTTTTCTCACTGTCCTGAAGAGCTGCAGCCTGTGTTTTTTTATATAAACTTGTAAAAACAAAGTTTCTTTGGTTAGCATTATATTTAGTTGCCGGATCACCATCATAATCTTGATCAACTGGATCTGAATCAGATTTTAACTTCTCAAATAGGTATTTACCAAAAGGTTCGACTTTTGTAAACACAATTCTTGCATTTTGAGTATCAACAGTTATACCCGGAATAAAATCAAAAAAACCATCTCCGCCGGCTTGAGGATCATTATTCACATTCAATTTATCCAGACTGAACACTTTCAGCAAAGGCATACGTGTTAAGTCACCATTTGTTGGAAGTGGTGCTGAAAGCGTAATATAATTAACCGGTGACGGATCAGTATAAAGGATATTAAATTTAAAATCGGATTGATCCAACTGATAAGCTCCCGGAATCTGATAAATATTTTTCATCATTAAATTCCAGATAGGTTTATCAACATTTGTCAGATTGGCTTTAAGTAATTTTAAAACCAAAGCTTTAGTAACAGGCGTATCTGTATTGTCAATTGTAGTTGACTCAACACCGTCGTTACCAAATTCTCCAACCTGATAAACCTCGCCGCCTATCGTATATTGATAAGCGACTGCCAATACCTCATCGTTTGTCAAACGCTGGTTTAATGAGATATATCCTAACTGAGGATGATAGGTATATTCGTTTGGATTTAATTTCCTTGCATTTTCTAGTTTTGAATAATCAACACCTTCTTTTGGTATTGGATTTACCCCTGTAAATGCATCGGAAGCAGAAGCGGAAACCTCTCTGATTTTGTCTGTCAGATTGCCTCCATTCCCAATTTTATCAGGATCAAAATTATTATTGCCGTTATCAACCGGTGAATCAGGTGGTGTAGACCCAAAAAAACCAGCTGGAATTACATCCAATCCTATTATTTCTGAATCATCCGGATAAGCACTTTGCTGCGCCTCACCTAAATCCTGCAATGCCACAATATTTCTCAGGTTATTTCCGTCCTGTGAGGCTGTAACCCTGTTCTGGCGGTTGGTCACCCAAACTTCCAAACGTGTAATCTGCACTCTCGAATTGATTACCGGGTAAGTTTCCAGTGCCTTGTCATAATTGTTTCTAAAATATTGTGATAAAAAGAAATGTCGGTCTGCATCGTAATCCAAAGCAAACATATCAAAATCCTGAACCAGACCACCGCCTTGTGAAGTTACTGTTCTTGTTTGAGATTTTTGCTCTGCAAAAACTCCTGTAAAAGTCGTTTTACCAAACTGCAGCTGGGTTTTAAAACCAAATAAACTTTGTGATCCGCGGATCAGACTGCTGTTTAAAGGCATACTAACGTTACCTACTTCAATCTTTTGTAAAATATCATCCTCCGTTGGGGTATATTCCAGTTTTATTAGATTTTGGAATGCAAAAGTAGATTCAGTATCGTAATTGGTGTTTATTTTTAATCTGGTTCCAACCTGCCCCAACAAACTCAAACTTACCCTTTGATCGAAGTCAAAATTAAACATCCGGCGGTTACGGGGTGAGAAAGCCGGATTATCCTGCTTTGTGTAACGGATTCCCAAATCAATCTCAACGGTACCGGTAGGTTTTATATCAATCGTGTTGCTTCCGAAAATGGATTCAAACAAACCTGATTTGATATAATATCTGGGCAGTAAATCCTTCTTCTTATCTTCCGCTTTTTTCTTTTGTCCGGCAACAGCATCGGCTTTCTCTTTGAAATACTTTTTTATTGCTTCTTTTTGAATCAGATTATGATACTCTTCCGGCGATAAAACTATGGGATAATCTATATTAAACCCTTCAAAAGATTTTGTATAGATATATTTATCAGATACGGGATCGTACGTATATGCCTCAAGAATACTCTGCGGATTAGCAAGTTCAATACTTCCTTTGTTATATCCTTTTACAGTATCGTTAACTTCCTGAGCATAAGAATTACTGAAAACGAAGAAAAACAGTGTTAAAAAACTGCTTTTGAGAGAAAAGTCCGAAGTATAAGAAAAAAAATTTTTCAACGTTTATAAGTTTTTTAAAGCTTGTTTGATGATGTTTTCAACTGAAGCATCCGGGGCTGAGGAAACGATTTTATCTACTACTTTTTCAGCTGTTTTACGCACAAAACCTAAAACCTCTAATGCAGATAACGCTTCATCTTTGTTTGTATTGTTTGCAGTTAAAGAAACTTCTTCAATATCATACAATTTTAACACTTTGTCTTTCAGCTCAATAATTGCTCTTTGCGCTGTTTTTGCACCAATACCTTTGATGGATTGAATAACAGCAACATCCCCTGAAGCAATTGCATTGATAATCTGTTTAGGCTCTATGGAAGACAGCATGGTTCTTGCAGTGTTGGCCCCAATTCCTGACACTGAAAGCAATAATTTAAAAATCTCTCTTTCTGATTTTTCAACAAAACCAAAAAGAGAGTGACTGTCTTCTTTAATCAATAAGTAAGTATAAAGTTTCAAAAAATCAGTTGACGGTAATAAACCAAAGGTATGCAATGATATATTTACATGATAACCCACTCCATTACAGTCAATTACAACTTCAGTAGGGTTTTTTTCAACTAATTTTCCTTGTATATGCGCAATCATAACACTTTCGTTAGCCGTCAAATATAGTAATTTTCTGTAATTACTTTACTATTAATAGACTAACTACCCTTATTCCCGACCAACTTATTTTTTGGTTTGCATGCGTTGGCGTTTTTCTTTTTCCTGTGCATCTATAACTGCAACAGTAGCCATATTTACCATTTCTTCCACACTTGCCCCCAACTGAAAAATATGTATTGGTTTATCCATTCCTAACATTATAGGACCAATAGAATCAACCTTATACAACTCTTTCAGCATTTTATAGGTAATATTGGCCGATTCCAGATTAGGGAAAATCAAAGTATTTACTTTATGTCCCGCCAGTTTGGAAAAAGGGAATTTACTTTTTAACATATCGGAATTCAAGGCAAAATCCGTTTGAATTTCTCCGTCAACGATTAAATCCGGGTAATAATTATGAAGATACGCAACTGCCTCACGTACTTTTGAAGCACTTGCATCTTTTGAAGATCCAAAGTTTGAGAAAGACACCATAGCCATCACCGGTTCCATACCGAATAATTTAACTGTTTTTGCTGTCATTAAAGCAATTTTAGCCAGATCATCAGCCGATGGATTAGGATTGATGGCAGTATCAGCCAAAAACATTGGACCACGTGAGGTCATCATCAGGTTGGTTGTTGCAATTCTGCTTACACCCGGAGCTTTACCAATTAATTCCATCATTGGTTTTACTACTGACGGATAACTGCGGGAATAACCTGTAACCAATGCATCCGCCTCTCCTTCATTAACCATCATTGCGGCAAAGTAATTACGTTCACGCATCCATTTTTGCGCATCCAATAAAGTAATTCCGCGGCGGCGGCGTGATTCCCAGTATGTATTTGCAAAGCGCAAACGTCTTTCCTCCTCTTCTTTTGTTTTAGGATCAAGAATCTCAACATCAGCATCAAAACCCAATTCTTCTTTAAGCTCTAAAATGATTTCGCGGTTTCCTAATAAAATAGGCACTCCAATTCCTTCTTCATGTACAATCTGTGCAGCTTTCAATACATCCAAATGATCAGCCTCTGCAAAAACAATCCGTTTAGGGTTTGTTTTTGCACGGTTAGCCAGCATTCGGACCATTTTATTATCAGAACCCAAACGCTCCAGCAATTCATCTTTATATCTATCCCAATCTGTGATAGGCTGTTGCGCAACTCCGCTTTCAATAGCAGCCTTAGCTACAGCTGGAGCAACTTCAGCAATTAAACGCGGATCAAATGGTTTTGGAATAATATAATCACGGCCAAAAACCAATTTAGTCTCTCCGTACGCAATATTAACCTGCTCAGGAACAGGCTGTTTTGCCAGACACGCCAATGCTTTAACAGCTGCCATTTTCATAGCTTCGTTAATTTTTGTAGCGCGCACATCTAAGGCCCCACGGAAAATATAAGGAAAGCCTAATACATTGTTTACCTGGTTAGGATAATCAGAACGGCCAGTCGCCATAATAATATCCTCACGTGTGTTAACTGCCGCATGGTAATCAATCTCAGGAATTGGATTTGCCATAGCAAACACGATTGGATCATCAGCCATTGTTAATAGCATTTCAGGCTTAAGGATATTTCCTGCTGAAAGTCCTAAAAACATATCAGCACCTACTAAAACTTCAGCTAACGTTTTTGAAGGACCGTTTTTAGCATATCTTTTTTGAAGTTCTGATAAATCATCTCTGTCCAATGTAAGCATTCCGTTTACATCAAACATATAAACGTTTTCCGATTTGACTCCAAGAGCAACATATAGATTAGCACAAGCCAAAGCGGCTGAACCCGCACCGGAAACAACCAGTTTTATTTTATCAATTTCTTTTCCTGCCAGTTCCAATGCATTTAACAATGCCGCAGAAGATATAATTGCAGTACCGTGCTGGTCATCGTGCATAACAGGAATATCCAGTTCCTCTACTAATCTTCTTTCAATTTCAAAAGATTCAGGTGCTTTGATATCCTCAAGATTAATTCCTCCGAATGTAGGTGCAATAGCTTTAACTGTATCAACAAATTTATCTATATCAGTTGCATCAACTTCAATATCAAAAACATCAATATCAGAGAAAATCTTAAAAAGCAAGGCTTTACCTTCCATTACAGGTTTTGACGCTTCAGGTCCTATATCACCCAAACCTAAAACCGCTGTACCATTCGAAATTACAGCCACAAGATTTCCCTTAGCTGTATATTTATAGACTTTATCAACATCTTTTGCGATCTCTATACATGGTTCAGCTACTCCAGGTGAATAAGCTAAAGACAGATCTCTTTGTGTTGCATATTTTTTAGTGGGAACAACCTTGATTTTTCCAGGCTGTGGTTTTGCGTGGTATAAAAGAGCTTCTCTTCTTTTTTTATCGTCTGCCATATTTTTTTGAAATATATTGGACTTGCAAAGGTAAGATATGCAGTTTAAGAATGAAAGCTTTAACCATAAAGTTTATAAATTTTACCGGTTATTTATTTATTGCTTTGTAAATCAAACCTTATGCGGTATGCCAGTCCTGCACTAAATACCGGAGTCATTTTTTGGACAGCATCAGCAGGAACATCGAGTTGAGAGTTACCTGCATTGTATCTTAGCTGATAATTCCCTAAAGAAGTTCCTAACTCTGCATATAAAATTATTTTTTTATAAATAAAACAGTCCAGAAAGAGCTTAAGCTGAATTTCATCATACCTCACATAACTATTACCATAGGCTTCCCCTAAAAAATAAGAACTGGTCGTTGTTTTAAAATGCAGACCTGTATATAACTTATCTTTCACAGGATTATATTCTATTTTGTAAAAAGAAGGCAATGTCCCGTATAATTTGAATTTGTCATTAACCCTCCAGTCAATACCCAGCAACGGAATAAAAAAATCACCAAAAGCTTCTCTGTTATAATACATGCCGGCTTTCAGTTTTACATTATCATTTACTTTCCAGCTTTCCAGCAGATAACCTCCAAACTGAAAACCATTCACCTTATCAACATCATTATAACTGGAAACCCTTTTTAAAATACTTCCAAAAGTTGTTGCCCATTTTTCATTTTTTGACACTTTTTGAAAACCTGAAGCTAACGCCAAACCTGACAAATCAACTTTGTAATTTATTTCCTGAGATATATTTCCGAGAATTTTTTCCCCGGCAACCGAAACAAATAATACGTTTTTGTTTTTAAATTCCTTCCCTAAAAAAATACTGCAATTATAATTATCAATTTGAGTATTCCAATCAGGGTGATTTTTATAAGAAGAGGATCGTGTCTGAAAATTAAAATGAACGACATCGACATGAAATTGCGCAATGAAACCCATTGGCATTAACAAAACAATCAAACTGAAAAGAATCTTTTTGCAGTTCATAGATTCCCATTAGATTAGTTGAAGAATCAAACAAAAAAGCCTCCATTAAAGGTACTGATTTTACTTCAGAAATTCAAGGTTACGAACAAGACCTTCAACCTTTGTTCGCTTTACAGCCGAGTTTTTAAATACTTTTTTAAAGACGTCTTCGGTTATTTCCTCCCAATCTTTTTTAGAAAAGGATAAAATCTCAGGATTAGGATTAAACAAGGGCTCGTTGTGCGGTTTAGAGAATCTATTCCAGGGACACACGTCCTGACACACATCGCAACCAAACATCCAGTCATCGAATTTCCCTTTCATTTCAGTTGGAATCTGATCCCTCAATTCGATAGTAAAATAGGAAATACATTTGCTTCCGTCAACCACATAAGGCTGTACTATTGCCTGTGTGGGACAGGCATCAATACAGGCAGTACACGAACCGCAATGATCGGTCGTTGGATTATCATATTCCAACTCTAAATCGATGATTAGTTCGGCAATAAAATAGAAAGAGCCAACCTGTTTTGTCAGTAAATTGGAATTTTTACCAATCCATCCCAAACCGCTTTTTGCTGCCCATGCTTTATCTAAAACCGGGGCTGAATCCACAAAGACCCTACCATTTACCTCACCTATTTCGGCCTGAATAAATTTCAATAGATCCTTGAGTTTGTCTTTAATCACGAAGTGGTAATCCTGCCCGTAAGCATATTTGGAAATTTTATAGGAATCTTCATTCTGTACCTCTGACGGATAATAATTCAGCAATAAGGAAACCACACTTTTAGCATTATCCACCAATAATCTTGGATCAAGCCGTTTGTCAAAATGATTTTCCATATATGACATTTGCCCATGCATGCCTTTTTTCAACCAAGATTCCAATCTAGGCGCTTCCTGTTCAAGAAAATTTGCTTTGGAAATTCCACAGGAAAGAAAACCGAGACGAAGTGCCTCAGCTTTTATTTTATTTGTATTTAATAATTTAGAATTCAGAATTTTGAATTTAGAAAATTGAGCACTACCTATTTATTGTTGATTCTACTTTTTGTATTTTTTATAATTGACACAAAAATTGCAGTTAGTTCATTTGCTTCATCTAAAAGAAATTTTAATTCATCATTATTTTTCCAATTCATTTCTTCAACAACTTCCAACCAAAATAAAGCTTCATCAGCTTCTTCAAGTACTATATTCATCTTTGATAAAAATTCAGCATCACTCCTTCCTCTACAAGCAGAACGATAATTTGCGCCAACTGAAGATCCTGATTTTGCGATTTGATTAACAATTAACTTTTTCACAACTGAATATTCTAAATTCTCGACAAAATTTAATATTCTTACAGCAAATTGTTTAGTTCTCTTTTTTAAATCCTTATCCTGATGCGGCATTGATTTCTAAATTCTTATTTCTAACTTCTAAATTAAAAAAGCTCTCCCTGATTCCCTAATCGTACTCTTCCCAGGTGCTTATAGGCTTTTTCAGTAACTTCACGGCCTCTGGGCGTACGGATAATAAAACCTTCCTGAATCAAAAATGGTTCATAAACTTCTTCAATGGTTTCCGCACTATCAGAAACAGCTGTTGCCAAAGTAGTTATACCTACCGGACCGCCTTTAAACTTATCAATTATGGTCGTCAGGATTTTATTGTCCATTTCATCCAGACCATGAGCATCAACATGCAGGGCTTTTAAAGCATATTTCGCAATTTCAACATCTATGGTACCATTTCCTTTTATCTGTGCAAAATCCCGGACACGACGAAGTAATGCATTTGCAATACGCGGTGTGCCACGGCTGCGGCCGGCAATTTCGATGGCAGCTTCCATTGAAATAGGCATATTTAAAATTGATGAACTACGCTGCACAATTGTGGTCAACAATTCTGTATTATAATATTGTAAACGGGACTGAATACCAAAACGGGCACGCATAGGTGCTGTAAGCAAACCCGAACGTGTTGTAGCTCCAACTAAGGTAAACGGATTCAAATTTATCTGAACGCTTCTGGCATTAGGGCCGCTTTCGATCATAATATCAATTTTATAATCTTCCATTGCCGAATACAAATACTCTTCAACAACCGGGCTCAACCTGTGGATTTCATCAATAAATAAAATATCACGTTCATCCAGATTAGTCAATAAACCTGCCAAATCGCCTGGTTTATCCAGCACCGGACCGGAAGTGATTTTTATCCCAACACCAAGTTCATTGGCTAAAATATTTGCCAAAGTCGTTTTACCTAAACCGGGCGGACCATGAAAAAGCGTATGATCTAACGCATCGCCACGTAAATTTGCCGCCTTTACAAATATTCTTAGATTTTCCAGCACCTGATCTTGTCCTGCAAAGTCTTCAAAACTCAATGGACGCAAAGCACGTTCTATATCCATCTCCTGTGGCGTGTAACGTTCTTTATTAGGATCTAAATTTTCGTTCATTTTACAAAGATAAAAATTTAGAGAGCAGTCACTGTTTTCAGTATTGAGTATTTTAAAACAAATAACTTATATTAGCCCTTCAAACCAAAAACTATGGAAGAACAAAAACAAAATTTTAAACGCGAGTTGGGATTATTGGATGCAACGTTGCTTGTTGTAGGCTCAATGATAGGCTCCGGTATTTTTATCGTAAGTGCAGACATTACCCGAAATATAGGAAGTGCCGGGTGGTTAGTACTTATATGGATTATTTCGGCATTAATTACCATCACTGCCGCAATAAGTTACGGCGAATTGAGTGCCATGTTTCCGCAGGCTGGCGGACAGTATGTTTACTTAAAAGAAGCTTACAACAAGCTGGTTGCATTTTTGTACGGATGGAGCTTTTTTGCGGTAATACAAACCGGGACAATAGCCGCTGTAGGTGTGGCATTTTCTAAATTTGCTGCTTATTTAATTCCGGCATTCAGTGAAAATAATTTTATTATAGATACACCTTCATTCAAATTAAGCGTTGCACAGATTGTATCAATTGTCACTATCATTTTACTGACATACATAAATAGCAGAGGTGTCAAAAACGGAAAAATCATACAAAAGATTTTTACCATAACCAAGATTGCTTCATTATTCGGACTAATAATCTTTGGATTATTACTGGCTGCCAAAGGAGATATTTGGGATGCCAACTGGTCAAATGCCTGGACCGCTCAGTCATTCAGCAAAGACACAAATACATGGACTCAAATTGGCGACTTTGCATTAGTTTCAGCAATAGCAGCATCAATGGTAGGCTCATTATTCTCAAGTGATGCCTGGAACGGAGTAACGTTTATCTCTGGTGAAATTAAAAACCCGGAACGTAATGTAGGACTGAGTTTGTTTTTAGGAACTTTAATTGTAAGTATTATTTATGTTTTAGCCAATGTAATGTATTTGGCGGTTATGCCTTTATCAGAAATTGCCTTTGCTCCTTCAGACAGAGTAGCTGTAGTAGCTTCTGAACATATTTTTGGCACATCGGGAACCATGATTATTGCAGTTATGATTATGATTTCAACTTTTGGTTGCAATAACGGATTGATTATGGCCGGTTCAAGAGTATATTACACTATGGCAAAAGACGGTTTGTTTTTCAAAAAAGCCGCCAATTTAAATAACGCATCAGTACCGGGATGGGGTTTATGGATCCAATGTATCTGGGCATCAACACTATGTTTGACTGGAAAATACGGTGATTTATTAGACTTCGTAATGATTATCGTAATCATATTTTACATCCTTACAATTTACGGAATCTTCATTTTACGTAAAAAAATGCCTGACGCTGCAAGACCTTACAAAGCTTTTGCATATCCGTTTTTACCAGCCCTATACATTTTAGTGGCTACTGCAATTTGTGTGATGCTGCTTATTGACAGAACAAGTACCTGTGGCTGGGGGGTATTAATTATGCTTGCAGGAATTCCGATATATTATTTAACAAAAGGGAAATAAGAATAAGCATTCAACCACAAAAAAAGAAAACCCGATAATTATATAATTATCGGGTTTTTATATTGGAATAAATTTAATATTATTTCAGTTTCTTTTTAACTGCTACTTCAGTAAATCCTTCAATGATATCGTATTCCTGAATATCATTATAGCCTTTAATCTGCATACCGCAGTCATATCCTTTAGATACTTCTTTCACGTCATCTTTGAAACGTTTCAAGGCAATTAATTCACCTGTGTAAATAACCACACCTTCACGGATCAAGCGGATTTTATTTGCTCTGTAGATTTTACCGTCAGTAACCATACATCCGGCAATAGTACCCACTTTAGAAATTTTGAATAATTCACGGATTTCTGCAGTACCGGTAATTTCTTCTTTCATTTCCGGAGAAAGCATTCCTTCCATTGCATCACGTAAATCGTCAATCGCCGCATAGATAATAGAATAGTGACGGATGTCAATTTCTTCTTTTTCTGCTAATTGTTTAGCATTTCCAGCAGGACGAACGTTAAATCCGATAATAATCGCATCTGAAGCAGAAGCCAACATAACGTCAGATTCAGTAATTGCTCCAACTCCTTTATGAATGATATTGATTTGGATTTCTTCAGTTGATAATTTAGAGAATGAATCTGACAATGCTTCAACCGATCCGTCCACGTCTCCTTTAAGGATAATGTTCAATTCTTTGAACTGACCTAAAGCAATACGGCGTCCAATTTCGTCTAACGTAATGTGACGTTGAACTCTAACTGACTGCTCACGCATTAATTGAGTACGTTTAGCCGCAATTTGTTTCGCTTCACGCTCATCTTCATAAATTGTGAACTTATCACCCGCAGTTGGCGCACCATCAAGACCTAAAATCGAGATTGGTGTAGATGGACCTGCTTCTTTAACGTTTTTACCACGTTCATCCTGCATTGCCTTAATCTTACCATGGTTTTTACCTGCCAAGATATAATCTCCAACTTTTACTGTACCAGCCTGAACTAATACTGTTGAAACATATCCACGTCCTTTATCAAGGAACGCTTCAACAACAGTACCAACCCCTGGTTTATTAGGATTAGCTTTTAGTTCTAAAACTTCAGCTTCCAATAATACTTTTTCTAATAATTCTTTTACTCCTAATCCTGTTTTTGCAGAAATATCGTGTGATTGGTATTTTCCTCCCCAATCCTCTACCAAGAAATTCATGGCAGCTAATTTTTCTTTAATTTTTTCAGGATTTGCAGTTGGTTTATCAACCTTATTGATTGCAAATACGATAGGAACACCGGCAGCCTGTGCGTGACTGATAGCTTCTTTTGTCTGTGGCATGATATCATCATCGGCAGCTACCACGATAATAGCAATATCGGTAACCTGAGCACCACGCGCACGCATCGCCGTAAACGCTTCGTGACCCGGTGTATCAAGGAAAGCAATTTCCTGACCGTTATCCAACTCTACTCCGTAGGCACCAATGTGCTGTGTAATTCCTCCTGACTCACCCGCGATTACATTCGTTTTACGGATATAATCCAGTAACGAGGTTTTACCGTGGTCAACGTGACCCATTACAGTTACAATTGGAGCACGAGGTTTTAAATCTTCCGGTCTATCTTCAACCACTTCGATATTTTCTTCGATATCTGTAGTGATAAATTCTACTTCATAACCAAATTCATCAGCAACGATTGTCAAAGTTTCAGCATCTAAACGCTGGTTCATGGTAACCATGATACCTAAAGACATACAAGTTCCGATAACTTTAGTAATAGGCACATCCATCATCGTTGCAATTTCACCCACAGTAACGAATTCTGTTACTTTAAGTGTTTTACTTCCTTCTTCCTGTGCCGCTAATTCAGCTTCTGTACGCTCACGGTGTGAATCACGTTTGTCACGACGGTATTTAGCTGCTTTAGACTTATTCCCTTTACCTTGAAGTCTTTCAAGCGTTTCTTTAATTTGATTTTTAACCTCTTCTTCTGTTGGCTCTACCTTAACAATAGGTGGTTTTTTAGTAAACTTATTTCCACCACCGCTTTTATTAAAGCCGCCTTGACCGCCTGGTCTGTTTTGACCGCCTTGACCGCCGCCTTGGTTAGACTGACCTCCTTGAGGATTTTGTCCAGGCTTGGAAGGAATTCGGTTACGTTTTTTCTTATCCCCTGCATTTTGGTTATTATTGCCGGGTCTGTTTTGGTTTTGATTTTTATCTTCCGGTTTCTTTTTAGCCTTTTCAAACTGAGACAGGTCAATTTTTTGTCCGGTAAAAGTGGCTCCGGAAAGTTTTTGATACTGCGTTTTGTATTTTTCCTCAACAGGTTTTTCTGCTTCAACTGAAGGACTAGAAACAGGTTTTACTATTTTAGGTTCAACTACCGCAGGTTTCTCTTCTTTTACAACAGGTTTTGGCTCTGGATTAGCTTTAACCTCTTCCGGTTTGATTTCAGGCTTAACTTCCGGTTTAACTTCCGGCTTCACCTCTTCTTTTATTTCTTCTTTTACTTCTTCCTTTACAACAGGCTGTGGTTTTTCCTCTTCTTTAGGCGCCTCAACAGGTTTTTGAGCAGGTTTAGGGTCTAAATCAATTTTCCCTACCTGTTTTGGTCCTGATAAAGAAGCTGCCTTTGCCTTGATGATTTCCTGACGCGCACGTTCTTCTTCCAGACGTTTTTGTTCCAGTTCATGTTCGCGTTCTAAACGAAGAGCTTCTTTTTCTTTTCTTTTCTCTTCGCTTACCTCTTTAGAAGCATCTTTGTTTCCTTTATCTCCAGCAAATTGATTGGATAGAACTCCATATATCTCTTCTGTGATTTTTGTATTAGGGTTCGATTCTATTGTAAAACCTTTTTCCTTTAAAAAATCAACAGCTCTTTCAAGAGATATATTAAATTCTCTTAATACTTTGTTTATTCTTATTGTTCCTTCAGACATAAATTTTATTTATGGTTTTTTATTTTTTGTGGATTAAAAAGGGAACTAATTAATCTTCAAATTCTTCTTTTAAAATCTTGATAACCTCAAGAATGGTTTCTTCTTCCAAATCAGTACGGCGAACTAAATCGTTTACATCCTGGTTAAGTATGCTGCGGGCTGTATCCAAACCAATTTTTGCAAACTCATCTATGATCCATCCATCAATTTCATCAGAGAATTCAGTCAATTCAACATCATCTTCATCTGCAATCGTGTTACCTTCACGGATTACATCTAACTCATAACCTGTCAACTGACCTGCTAATTTAATATTATGACCGCCACGGCCAATTGCTTTTGAAACTTCTTCCAATTTCAAATACACTTCCGCAGTTTTCTTTTCTTCATCGATTTTGATAGAAGAAACTTTTGCAGGGCTCAATGCTCTGGTAATGTATAACTGCGTATTGTTAGTATAATTGATAACATCGATATTCTCATTTCCTAATTCACGAACGATACCGTGAATACGGGAACCTTTCATACCCACACATGCTCCAACCGGGTCAATACGGTCATCATACGAATCTACAGCCACTTTTGCTTTTTCGCCCGGAATACGAACTACTTTTTTAATCGTAATCAATCCGTCGAAAACCTCAGGAATTTCCTGCTCAAATAATTTTTCCAAGAATTTCTCGGAAGTTCTTGACATAATAATTTGAGGCTTGTTGCCTTTTAACTCAACATTTTCTATAATTCCACGAACATTGTCTCCTTTACGGAAAAAATCTGATGGAATCTGCTTTTCTTTCGGCAATACAATCTCATTCCCTTCGTCATCAACCAAAATTACCGCTTTTGGACGCACATGGTGTACCTCAGCTGTATAAATATCTCCTATTAGATCTTTAAATTGCTTATACAGATTAGTATTGTCATGCTCATGGATTTTAGAAATCAGGTTTTGACGCAATGCCAAAATAGCTCTTCTTCCTAAATCAATCAACTTCACCTCTTCTGAAACTTCTTCACCTATTTCAAAATCCGGCTCAATTTTACGAGCCTCTGAAAGAGAAATCTCTTCATTTTCAAAATCCAAATCCTCGTCTGCTACAATAACTCTACGTCTCCAGATTTCCATATCCCCTTTATCAGGATTGATAATGATATCAAAATTATCATCTGAACCGTATTTTTTCTTCAATGCATTTCTGAACACATCCTCTAAAATAGCCATTAGCGTTACGCGATCGATAGATTTATCGTCTTTAAACTCTGAAAACGAATCGATTAATGCTAAATTCTCCATACCAACTCTTTAATTTTAAAATATAATTGTAACTACCGCTTCCACAATATCCCCGTAAGGAATTTTTTCATTGTGAAGAACTGTTTCCTTTCCTTTTCCTATTTTTTTGGGTTCACGGGAACTCCACTCAACTGTAATATTTTTCTCTGAAGCATCAATCAGTTCCGCTTCAAAAGTTTTTTCTTTTGTTTTTATCTTTAAAGTCCTGCCAATATTTTTCTTGTACTGACGAACTAATTTTAAAGGCGCAGCAACTCCGGCAGAAGCAACTTCAAGAGCAAAATCCTGCTCTTCTCTATCCAAATTATTTTCGATAACACGGCTTACATTCACACAATCCTGCAACTGTACACCATTATCACCGTCTAAAGTTACGATAATTTTATTACTGTCAGTGATCGTTAAATCAATCAAAAACAAATGCGGATTTTCCCCGATTGCCTGATTTAATAATTGCTCTACTTTTTCCTTAAACCCCATTTTGTATAAAAAGAGGCACGCTGTGCGTGCCTCATTATTTAATTCAACTTCTAAATAACGGTGCAAATATACAACTTTTTTTCATATACAGAAATTATTGATTGATGTTAAAATTTTTCTTACCTTTAATGTACAAATTTGATAGTAAATATTTTACAATCCCTTAAACATTACATAAGTATGAAAAGAATATTAGTTCCTACCGACTTTTCCAAACATGCTGAATACGCATTAAAAGTAGCTTCCCAATTTGCCAAAAAATACAATGCCGAAATTTATTTGGTCCATATGCTCGAATTACCGCATCAGGGAAATGATGCAGTTTCGCATGGTCATGAAATTCCGGAAATCATGTTTTTCAAGAACGCAATGACAGCAAAAATGGACGAATTAATGAACAAAGATTATCTGGATGACATTGAAGTTTTTCAGATTGTCAAATTAGAACATGCCTTTGAAGGCATAATGAAAGTGATAAATTCACATGAAATCGATTTAATAATCATGGGGTCACACGGCGCAAGCGGGGTTAAAGAAATGTTTGTAGGCTCAAATGCAGAAAAAGTAGTCCGCAACGCTAATGTACCTGTACTGGTAATAAAAGATGAAAAGCAGGATTTTAAAATTGACAATTTTGTCTTTGCTTCTGATTTTTCTGATGAAATCAAAAAACCATTTGAAAGCGTGGCACGGTTTGCAAACGAATTTGGAGCAACATTACATTTGGTCAATGTAAACACCCCGAATAATTTCCGTTCTACGAGAACTGCCCAGAGCCTAATGGATAATTTTATCAGTGAATTCAAAGTAGACAAATACCAGACTCACATTTATAATGATGTCAATATAGAAGCCGGTGTATTGCATTTATCTAATGATATTAAAGCAGATTTAATAGGAATGTGCACCCACGGAAGAAAAGGTTTGGCACATTTCTTAAACGGCAGTATAAGTGAAAGCCTTGTCAATCATGCACAAAGACCAGTCATGACCTTTAAGATATAAAACCTAAAACTCCGCTAAAGCGGAGTTTTTTATTTATTCATATGCTGCATTTCGTATACAAAAGTATCCAGATCCACATTCAGCATTAATAACGAAAACGCTTTGTCAACAATATAACTCACATTACCGGGCGTAAACCCTAAAGCCAGACAGAACTTAGTTAATATTTCTTTTTGTTTAGGTCCTAAAACCTGATCAGCGTATACCATTCTTGACAAATCATACAAACGCTCCAAACGTTGTACATATAAGGCAGGAGGATTAATAGGGTATTTCGTAGGATTTTCTAAAATCTCCTCATATTCTTCATCAGAAATTTCCAAACGGCTTTTCAGTTTGTCCAAGAATTGTTTTTCTTCAACACTTAAATCCCCATCAGCAATTGCCACACGCACAATAGCCGAAAAATGCCCCTTGTTCCTAGCTTTAAATTCACTATCAAATAAATCAGAAATTGACATAGTTTGTTGTTTTTAATTTCTTACAAATGTACTCAAACTAAAAATCTTTTCAAAGAAATGTGGGTATCAATAAAATTTGTAAGTTTGAAAATCCTAAATCTATCGCTATGCAAGAATTCTGGCTGTATTTTGAAATAGGTCTTCGACACGTTTTAAACATCAAAGCTTATGACCATGTTTTATTCTTAATTGGAATGACCATTCCTTACACTTTTAACGACTGGAAAAAATGGCTGACATTAGTGAGCTTGTTCACCTTAGGGCATTCAATCGCGCTTATCTTATCAGTTTTCGGAGTTGTATATATAAGAGAAAACCTGGTTGAATTTTTAATCCCCATCACAATATTAATTGTTGCTCTATTCAATTTATTTACAGCCGGAAAAAGTTCAAAATCCGAAAGCATTACATTAATAGCAATAGTAACTTTGTTATTTGGTATTATACATGGTTTAGGATTTTCGAATTATTTTAAAACTATATTACCCGGAAATACAACTGACAAACTTTTACCATTAGGTGAATTTGCCTTAGGTATAGAATGTGCCCAAATAATAGTAGTTTTAGTTGTACTCATTTTATCATTTGTTGTACAATCCGTTTTTAGATTTTCAAAGAGAGACTGGACATTAGTAATGTCATCTTTTATAATAGGTGTAGTAATACCGCTTATCATACAAAGCCCTATTTGGCACAGATAAAAAATGAACGAAACAAAATTAAACAAATACGACACTGCTTATTTAAGACTGGCCAAAGAATGGAGTAAATTATCTTACTGCAAACGCAAGCAGGTTGGCGCGATTATTGTGAGAGATAGGATGATTATTTCCGACGGATACAACGGTACCCCTTCCGGTTTTGAAAATTGCTGTGAAGACGAAGACAATTTAACCCATTGGTACGTTTTACATGCGGAAGCCAATGCTATTTTGAAAGTAGCAAATTCAACCCAGTCATGTAAAGACGCAACATTATACATAACACTGTCACCCTGTAAAGAATGCTCAAAACTGATTCATCAGGCCGGCATAAAAAGAGTAGTGTATCATGAAGGATATAAAGACGATTCCGGGTTACAATTTTTAGAAAAAGCAGGCGTTATAGTGCAACACATTGAGGAATTAGAATAAAATGAAAATTGATAAAATATATCTACCTGTTATCATGTTTGCCACTCTGGCAATAGGATTTTTTTTGGGAGGAATATTTATCAAAGCACCAGCTGCAACTGTTGTAAATGAGAAAAATGAAACCAAGCAAAAGCTCAACAGACTTATTGATTTCATTGACAGTGAATATGTAGACAATGTAAATACCGATTCAATTGTTGACCAAACGGTTACCGGAATTTTAGAAAAACTCGACCCCCATTCAATATATATTGCCAGAAACGAAGCCCAGCACGAATCTGAATTAATGCAGGGTAATTTTGTAGGCATAGGCGTTAATTTTTTCATCGAAAAAGACACTGTTATCATCATCAATCCAATAGCCGGAAGTCCATCGGAAAAAGCCGGAATTAAAGCCGGTGACAGATTATTATACGCTGACAGCAATAAGCTTTTTGGAAAAAAAATCAACTCGGACAAACTTTATAAAGTTATAAAAGGCGAGCCTGAATCAAAAGTAAAGCTTACTGTCTTTAGAAAATCCGAAAATAAAAAATATCAATTCGACATAATCCGAAACACAATACCGGTTAAAAGTGTTGACATAGCTGTCATGCTCAATAAAAAAACCGGATATATTAAAATAAACAGGTTTGCTGAAACCACTTACCGCGAATTTCAGAAAGGTTTAGTGCAATTAATAAAAAAAGATGCAAACAGTTTAATATTGGACTTACGTGACAACAGCGGCGGTTACATGGAAGAAGCCATAAAAATTATAGACGAGTTTTTACCTGAAAAGAAACTAATCGTTTTTACCAAAAACAAAAAAGGCAAAATCGAAAAAACATTTGCCACTGCAAACGGGGTTTTTGAAAAAGGCAAAATTGAAGTTCTAATAAATGAAAACTCAGCTTCTGCCAGTGAAATAATAGCCGGAGCCATACAGGATAACGACAGAGGACTTATTATCGGCCGTCGATCTTTCGGCAAGGGACTGGTGCAGCGCGAAATGAATTTTAAAGACGGATCCAGTGTACGCCTGACTGTTGCAAGATATTATACTCCAACAGGGAGATCTATACAAAAATCCTATAAAAACGGCGTTGACGATTATATGAATGATTTCATGCAGCGTTATCACAATGGAGAATTATATGCAAAAGACAGCATTAAAATTGCAGACACCTTAAAATTCAAGACACCTAAAGGGCGGATTGTATATGGTGGCGGAGGTATTGTACCAGATGTTTTTGTTCCTATAGAATCTACAAAAGGAAATGAAGTTGTACCGCTTTTAATGCAGTCTGGAATAGTAATGAATTTTGTTTTTAAAACAATCGACAAAGACCGTAAAACTTTTGAGAAATTAAATTTCAGTCAATTATTTCAAAAAATACATACCTCAGATATTTATTTTGAGCTTTTCAAAAAACATGTTCATGAATCAGATGCCTTCATTGATTTGGAAAACAACAAAGGCTATGTTAAAAAGTACTTAACCGCAGAATTTTCCCGCCAGCTTTTAGATGAAAACTATTATTATCTAGTTACATTAAAAGACGACCCTATGATCAGGGAAGCCTTATCCCAATAAAAAATGCTGTCTTTCAGACAGCATTAGTAATTTTATGAAAATCTAGTTTTTTTATTAATATAAATAATTAAGAGCAGTCACGTCATTAGAATTGAAAGCACCTGTTTCGCTTCCGTTAAAACAAGCTCTCATATATGAAGTACTGTCGTATCCTGTAGGAGTTCCCGGAATATGAACAGCTCCTATACCTGCAGTACCTTCATTTGTATTTTGCCCACAGCTTTGACGGCTGAACCAGTCAGTATGTCTGAAACCAATACAGTGACCAATTTCATGAGCAATTACGTGTGAATTTAAAGCAGATGAATAGTTATCCAAACCGGCAAAAATCTGTACCCATTTGTAAGGCGCACCTCCCGAAGGGAAACCTGCCTGTCCTCCGGCACCCGTTTGACTAGGCTCTCTGTATACAACTATATCAGCATTTGTACTTGTAGCAAATGATAAAGTAAAACGGATTGAAAGCCCTAGGTTATTGTATCTGTTAATAGCCGACTGAAGTCCGTTACGCATATTAGTAGTTAATGCATTAGAACCTCCTGTGTAACCAATAACGCTGATAGTTCTTGGCGCCGCCACCAAGTTTGTTGTTCTGTATTGTTCTGAAGTTATACCTCCGTACATTTCCATGTTATTCAAATGCTCTTTAGACATAGCGATACAACCTTCAACAAGGTAACCGTCTTCTTTAGATCCATCTAAATTAGTTTTTGAAAAAGGAGTCACTCCATAAGTATTCAGTGATAAAGATGAAATTTTTGACAAAACTTCTTTACTTACTTCACTTTTTGTTTCTACCTGTGTTTCATCGTCTTTTTGACAAGAAAATAATGTTGCTGCTATTAAAAGAATAGCGATGTTTGGTTTTAAAAATTTCATTGTAAAATTTGTTTTTTAGTTTGTAATTTTCATAAAATCATACGAATTAAATAAAATTTTTCTTACAAAATTAAATTATTTCAAAAACGAAATTCTTTTTAACAAATGAAATTGAAAGTGTTATAATTTAGAGTTTTTTCTTACAATTCATTAAAAATCATATATTTGGAAAAATTGTAACCAAGAACCAATATGAAACCCTTGCAGATACTACTTTTTTTATGGCTTCAAATTATATATTCACAGGAAACAAATTCTTACAGGCAGTATGTTGTCAAAAAAAGTGATGTAAAAAGCGATTATTTTATCTGCAGCTACACAACGGCGAAACTTAACAAATACCAGATCATCAATAGGGTAGACAAAAACAGCTGTGTTGTCCATACTGGTACCGCTGTAAACAAAACTGAAGGTTTAACAGGCTTGGACAACAAATGGAAAATCCACTATTTAAAAAAGAGCGGAAAAACAAAAAACTATACATTACATACATTAAAAAACGAAAATATTGTCAAACTGCTTAAGCAAGATAAAATCCAGCACACAGTAAAAAATCAATCCTGTATCATTATAACCTGTGACTACAATTACGTGAAAAAACTGATTGATTTTGAAGACGTTTACAACATACTCGAAGAAACTCAAAAATCAGCACCGGAATCAAAAATCAGAGACCAAAACTTTACAGTCAACAATATCAATAAAGCGATTAAAAACTTTTCTCATCTTTCGGGAAATAACAGAAAAATAGGTTTAAAGGACAACAATATCAACCCAAAGGACATTGATTTACTGAACAAAGTTCATTTCACAAATCAAGGTGAAAACAGTTCGGTTCACGGGACAGACATGGCCACCATAATGTGCGGTACAGGGAATTCAGGGATACAAGGAAAAGGAGTTGCCAATCAGGCATCAGTCCAATTCTCGAATGTTACAGATTTATATGCAGAAGACAGCAACCCTCAGAATTTCCAGACTCAAAACCACTCATACGGAACGGTTATTGAGGAATTTTATGGCTCTCTTGCACAATCATATGACGAAAAAATTCACGCTTCAAAATACAGCACCCACATATTCTCTGTTGGAAACGAAGGAACAAAAGGCTTTAAAACAATAACCGGAAATTTCAAACAGGCAAAAAACATTCTTACAATAGGAGCAGTAAATCTAACCGAAACCATTACCTCTTTTTCTTCCAAAGGACCGGCATACGACGGAAGAATCAAACCCGAATTGGTTGCTTACAGCGAAACCGGCACTTCAAATGCCACTGTTATAGTTTCCGGTCTTAGCGTACTTTTACAGGAAGAATTCCAAAATAAAAACAACAGACTTTTAAAAAACGCCACTCTAAAAGCAATTCTAATTAATGCTGCCAAAGATTTAGGAAACAAAGGACCTGATTACACATACGGATTCGGAAACATAGATGCTTATAAAAGTTTGCAGACCATAAACAACAACACTGTAATTGAATCATCTGTTATACAAAATGAAATCAAAATCTTTCCCATTACTATATCTGAAGATACTAAAAAAACCAAATTCACTATAGTTTGGGATGATCTGCCGGCTGTACCCGGTTCTTCATTGGCTTTGATAAACAATCTGGAAATTACAGTAACAGATGAAAACAACAATAAATTCCTGCCTTATACATTAAACCCGAATAATCCGGAACAGCCGGCAACCACAGGAACAGAATACTTAAACAACATTAAACAAATTGAGATAGAAAATCTTCAGCCCGGCAATTACACTATTGAAGTAACAGGCAAAGATATCATGGAAAACAATCAGGAATTTTCAATTGCTTATCTTACCGAATCCAAAAACCTCTTTGAATGGAACTATCCAACCGCAAATGATAATTTTCCTTATGACGGTAAAACCTATTCTCCTTTTAAATGGTATTCCAATATCACAAACCAAACAGGTGAACTATACATTTCGTATGATAACGGCCTGAACTGGCAGCTGATCAACAATACAATCAACATAAACACCGGACAGTATGCTTTTATTCCTGAAAACAAAATATGCGGTATTGCTAAACTAAAAATGAAAATCAACAATACTGAATATACTTCCCCTTCATTCATAATCTCCTACGACCTTAACCTAAACACAACCCTGGCCTGCAATAATATGACAGAAATGACATGGGAAAACAACACAAAAAACGGATTTAAAATATACGAGTTAGCAGACAATGAAATGAAGTACAAAGAAACTGTCAGTCAAAACTATTACACTTTTACAGGATATAATATTCATACAGTAACCCCAGTCATAGACGCTTTTGAGGGAATAAAAAGCGAATCAACTTTACCAACAGAGCCCGATTCCAAATGCTATTTCGAATATATCAGATCTGAGACATCAAATCAAAACATACAAATCGAAGCCAGTTTATTCAGCATTCTGAACATTGAGAAAATCGAAATTTTCAAAATAGAAAAAAATCAAAAGACAATTTTAAATGCAATCGAAACCAATTTTGAAAAATTATTCCTGATTAATGATTTGAATCCAGATATAGGAGAGAATTACTATCAGATAAAAATCACATTACATGATGGCAAAACTTATGAATCCGATATAGTAAATACATTTTTTATGGGACAGAACAACTATTTGGTCTATCCAACTGTATTCCAATCTGATTCAGTAAATATCATCACCAAAGACGAACAGGCTTTGCCTGTTTCAGTACAGATTTACAACACGTCAGGACAAATGATAAAAAGCAGGATTTTATCTTCTGTAAATGACAACATACATCTCAATGACCTACAAACCGGCGTGTATCTATACAAACTTCAGTCTGAAATAAAAAAAGAAAACAAATCTACAGGTAAACTAGTTAAACTCTAGTACTGTCATGGCTGTGGGTCTCTATACCGTTGTTCCACAGTACTAAAATATCTGTTGCCACTGCAGCACCGCTTCCTGAGGCAATTGCCAACTGGCTTCTGTGACCGGCCAAAGTTCCACATACATAAATGCCTTCAGCTACTTTATGGTCATTGTTTTTGAGCTGTATTCTTTGTTTTTCAGGAAGTGATTTTTTATGCGGCTCTACATATTGATTAAGCCCTTCAATATTAAACAGATTGGAAGAACCTATACCAACAACTATATTTCTGGCTTGATAATCATTCTTGTTTGTAACAATATTAAAACCATTCTCAAGCGATAAAACCTCAAGAACTTTTTCACCTGCTATCTGGTCAACATGCGGATAAGAATCCTTTAATTGTTTAATAGATTCGACAAGCAAATCGGCTCCTAATGTACCTGCAGGAATGCCATAAGCATTATAAAAAACAGCATCTTGTAATGAAGATGCTTTTTGATGGGTAATGATACCAATTTTTTTATCCTTAACAAAGGACTTTTTATGAGCCGAACCTAAAACCATAGCACAGGATGTTCCGGAAACACCTCCGCCTATGACAAGAACATCATACATTTACGAATGCTTTTTTAATTTGTTATCAATTGATTTTGAGATGTTGAATATAAGCAAGATTACAATTGCGCACAAAATAGCCAATATACCAATCAACGCAATCAAACTATCACCTTCAAATAAGTTTTTAAAATCAAGCATAAACACATTGATACCTATCAATACTACTGAAAGTGCTACGATTATGTATGTAAAAATTTTCATTTTTATGGGATTTATTGGACAAAGTTACATTTTTTACCCCTAAACAAACAACCCTTTAACATTAGCAGCAAATAATTTAACAGCAATAGCCAGTAAAACAACTCCAAAAACTTTACGAACCACACCTAAACCTGTTGGTCCCAATAATTTTTCAATTCTCCCGGATAGTTTTAAAACAGCATATACAATAATAATATTTAAAAGTATGGCAACCACTATATTAATCGACTGGTATTCTGAACGGAGCGAAAGCAGCGTAGTCATTGTCCCGGCACCGGCAATTAAAGGAAAAGCAAGCGGTACAATACTGGCCGTTTTTGGTTCCTCATCTTTATAAATACTAATTCCCAGTATCATTTCGAGCGACAAAAAGAAAAGCACAATTGAACCCGCAACAGCAAAAGATTTCACGTCAACACCAATAAATTTAAGCATCTCTTCTCCTACAAACAAAAAGGTAATCATAATCAGACCGGAAACCACACTGGCTCTTTCGGCATGAATATGCCCTATTTTATTTCGCAGGTCAACAATAATAGGAATAGTACCTACAATATCTATTACCGCAAATAAAACCATACCAACAGTAAAGACTTCTTTCCAATCAAAATTCATAATTACGCTTTTAACAAATGTAAGGATTTTTTTATTCTTAAGGACAGATTAAGGAATTCCGATAGATTCTTGTAGTCCTGATTTCAGATTTCGTAACAAAAGAAGTACCTTTGCAAAAAAATAAAAAATGTTTCAATTAGGCAAAACCATAGTATCCGAAGATATTCTCGAAAAAGAATTTGTATGCAATCTAACCGCTTGTAAAGGGGCTTGTTGTATAGATGGTGATGCCGGAGCTCCGTTATTGAAGGAAGAAACTTCAATTCTTGAAGAAATCTACCCTAAAGTAAAACCGTTTTTACGACCGGAAGGTATTGCAGCTATTGAGGAGCAGGGTACTTGGGTTGTTGACAAAGACAACGAATTAGGCACTCCTTTAATTGACAACAAAGACTGCGCCTATGTTATTTTTGACGGCCAAACCGCACTTTGCGGAATTGAGCAAGCCTACAACCAAGGTTTAATTGACTGGAAAAAACCGGTATCCTGTCATTTATACCCAATCCGTATAAAAGAATTCAGCAGTTTTCAGGCTGTAAATTATGACCGATGGGACATTTGCAGCGATGCCTGTTCGTTAGGCAAAGAACTTCAGGTTCCGGTCTATAAATTTGTAAAAGAAGCCCTCATCAGACGTTTTGGAAATGAGTGGTATGAAGAACTGGAACAAGTTGCAAAAGAACTTAAAAAATAGCCCGTTTCTTTTTTTTGAAAAGGCCTTATTTTTCAATGCTTAACAAAAAATTCACTTTTTAAGTTATTGATTTTCAGAGGTATAAATAAATCATTCCGAAAGCTTTGATTTTAAAGGAATGTTAAAAACTCAGGGTAATTGTGAATAACTAAATCTTTCTTTTTTGCGTACAAATTTGAATCTTTGTAGTTCCCAATTGCATAAACAATCAAATAATTTTTAAACTATAATTCCTCATATAGCTATGGCTACTATTGAACCCATTTTACAAGAAAACAAAGATCGTTTTGTAATCTTCCCTATCAAGCATCATGATATCTGGGAATGGTACAAAAAAATGGAAGCAAGCTTCTGGACTGCAGAAGAGATTGACTTGCACCAAGACCTTACTGATTGGAACTCAAAGCTAAATGATGACGAAAAATACTTCATCAAACATATTTTAGCGTTTTTTGCCGCTTCTGACGGAATTGTAAACGAAAACTTGGCTGAAAACTTCGTAAATGAGGTACAATATCCGGAAGCTAAATTCTTTTACGGTTTCCAGATCATGATGGAAAACATCCATAGCGAAACCTATTCTTTATTGATTGACACTTATGTTAAGGATGATGCTGAGAAAAACGAGCTATTCCACGCTATAGAGGTGTTTCCTGCCATCAGAAAAAAAGCGGAATGGGCTTTAAAATGGATTGAATCAGATTCTTTTGCTGAACGTTTAATTGCTTTTGCCGCTGTAGAAGGAATTTTCTTCTCCGGTGCGTTTTGTTCAATTTACTGGTTAAAGAAACGTGGTTTGATGCCGGGACTAACCTTCTCTAACGAATTGATTTCCCGCGATGAAGGCGTTCACTGTGATTTTGCAGTCCACTTGCACAATCACCATTTAGTAAACAAAGTTTCTAAAACCAGAATTTCAGAAATTATTGTAGATGCTTTAAATATTGAACGCGAGTTCATCACCGAATCACTTCCAGTAAGTTTAATAGGTATGAATTCTACTTTAATGACTCAGTATTTAGAATTCGTAGCCGACAGATTATTGGTAGAATTAGGCTGTGCAAAAGTATTCAACGCTAATAATCCATTCGATTTTATGGACATGATATCATTACAGGGAAAAACCAACTTTTTTGAAAAACGTGTAGCAGAATATCAAAAAGCGGGTGTAATGAACAATGACACTGATTCAAACAAAATCAGTTTCGACGCTGATTTTTAATTTGAAATTATTTCAGACTATTCAAATAAAACAACTATTGGTTTTAAAGACTTAAACCAATGTTTATTCATTTCAAGATTATAATTGCTGGTTGAGGCTCTCGAAACCGGCAATCAAAAAAAACACCCATTAGTAATAGTCGGGAGACTGGTGTTTATTCATTAATTATTAACTCGAAAACAGAGAAGGGATTGTCTGTTTTCACAAACTAACAAACTATGTACGTAGTAAAAAGAGACGGGCACAAAGAGCCTGTAATGTTCGACAAAATCACAGACAGAATCAAGAAACTGTGTTATGGTTTAAACGATATGGTAGACGCTGTAAAAGTGGCTATGCGTGTAATTGAAGGATTATACGATGGTGTTACCACATCAGAACTTGACAACCTTGCAGCTGAAACTGCAGCGGCAATGACGGTAACGCATCCAGATTATGCGCAGCTTGCGGCAAGAATTGCTATTTCAAACCTGCACAAAAACACAAAAAAATCGTTCTCAGAAACCATGAACGATATGTTTCACTATGTGAACCCAAGAACAGGTCAGGAAGCACCTCTTCTTTCGGAAGAAGTTCACAAAGTGATTATGGAAAATGCAGAGTTTTTAGACTCGCATGTGATTTACAATCGTGACTTTAACTACGATTACTTCGGATTTAAAACACTGGAACGTTCTTATTTACTAAAAATCAATGGTAAAATTGTAGAACGTCCTCAACATATGCTGATGCGTGTTTCTGTAGGAATACATTTAGACAACCTTGAAGCGGTTATTGAAACGTATGAGTTGATGTCTAAAAAATTCTTTACTCACGCTACACCTACACTTTTCAATTCCGGAACACCAAAACCGCAAATGTCCTCTTGTTTCCTTTTAGCAATGCAGGATGACAGTATTGACGGAATTTATGATACTTTAAAATCAACTGCTAAAATTTCACAATCAGCAGGAGGAATCGGCTTATCAATTCATAATGTCCGTGCTACAGGATCTTACATCCGCGGCACAAACGGAACTTCAAACGGGATCGTACCAATGTTACGTGTATTTAACGACACTGCCCGTTATGTAGATCAAGGTGGAGGAAAACGTAAAGGAAGTTTCGCTGTTTACATTGAAACATGGCATGCTGATATCATGGATTTCCTTGACTTAAAAAAGAATCACGGTAAAGAAGAAATGCGTGCACGTGATTTATTTTACGCAATGTGGACATCTGACTTGTTCATGAAACGTGTTGAAACTGATGACAAATGGACTTTAATGTGTCCTAATGAATGTCCGGGATTATATGATGTTTATGGTGACGAATTTGAAGCTTTGTATGCCAAATACGAAAACGAAGGCCGTGGACGCAAGACCATCAAAGCACGTGAGTTATGGGAAAAAATTCTGGAATCGCAAATCGAAACCGGAACTCCTTACATGCTTTACAAAGATGCGGCTAACCGTAAATCAAATCAAAAGAATTTAGGAACTATCCGTTCTTCAAATTTATGTACTGAAATTATGGAGTACACATCAGCAGATGAGATTGCTGTATGTAATTTAGCTTCATTATCATTACCTATGTTTGTTGAAAATAATGAGTTCAATCACGAATTATTATACAAAGTTACCAAACGTGTAACACGCAACCTGAACAAGGTTATCGACAGAAATTACTATCCTGTAAAAGAAGCCGAAAACTCTAATATGCGTCACCGCCCTATAGGTCTTGGTGTACAAGGTTTGGCGGATGCTTTCATTTTATTACGCATGCCGTTTACAAGTGATGAAGCAAAAAAATTAAACCAGGAAATCTTCGAAACCATGTATTTTGCTGCAGTAACAGCTTCGATGGAAATGGCAAAAGAAGAAGGCGCTTACTCAACATTTGCAGGTTCTCCCATTTCACAAGGGGAATTCCAACACAACCTTTGGGGAGTAAAAGATGAAGAATTATCAGGACGTTGGGACTGGGCATCATTACGCAAGGAAGTTATGGAGCACGGAGTACGTAACTCGTTATTGATGGCACCTATGCCTACGGCTTCTACTTCACAGATTCTTGGAAACAACGAAGCTTTTGAACCATATACTTCAAACATCTATACACGAAGAGTACTTTCAGGTGAGTTTATTGTAGTAAACAAGCACCTATTGGAAGACCTTGTAAAACGTGGCCTTTGGAATGAAGAATTAAAACAGGAAATCATGCGCCACAACGGTTCAGTACAAAACATCGAACGTATTCCGCACGATTTAAAAGAGCTATACAAAACTGTATGGGAAATGTCGATGAAAGACATCATTGATATGTCCCGTCACCGTGGTTATTTTATTGACCAGTCACAATCGTTAAACCTTTTCATGGAAGGTGCAACGTTTGCAAAACTTACATCAATGCATTTCTATGCCTGGAAATCAGGTTTAAAAACAGGCATGTATTATTTAAGAACCAAAGCAGCGGTAGACGCAATTAAGTTCACATTAAACAATGAGAAAAAAGCAGAACCCACTAAGATTGAACCCACTGAAGTTGAAGTAGTAGCTCCTGAAGGAGAATTGACTGCTGATGAGTTCAGAGCAATGATAGAACGTTCCCGCAACGCAGGCCCGGAAGACTGCGAAATGTGCGGATCATAAGAATTTTAGAATTTAAAAACAGAAACAGCTATCTTCGGATGGCTGTTTTAATTTAAAGTATGAATAAAATAAACTTTCCAAAATTTCTATTAGCAAGTAAAAACATCAGAATTGTTAATTTTTTAATTGATCTTTTTTGCGTGAAAATTCTACTCACAATTTTTTTTCATTTAACAGAATTAGTTTCAAACGGCAATAGAGTAACAAATTGGTATTACACATTAGATGTTTATGAATTATTTTTAGCAAATTCGATTTTCATTTTTATTTATTACTCAACAACAGAAACTATACTTCAAAGAAGTATTTCTAAATTTATCACGAAAACCATAGTAGTTAATTCCAATGGAGAAAAACCTGCAAAAATTGAAATTCTGGCGAGGAGTACCTTAAGGATTATACCTTTTGAATATTTAACTTTTTTAAGAGGTAGAAAATTAGGACTACATGATGAATACTCATCAACATTTGTTGTTAAAAAAAATAAATTAGACTTTTATTTGAAAGAAAATAAAAACACGTAACAATAAAAGATAATACCATACATTTTAACCAAGTTGGATTTTAATAACATTGCAAAGCAATTTGTACCTTTGAGGATTAAAGCAAATAATCATGTCAAAAGAAAAAGAAAAAGGAGTTTATACTGGAATTATTGAAAAAGACAGCGACGGGAATTATTTCTGCGGTGAATATCTTTTGGATTACAAATATACCGAAGCGAACTTCAAAGTGGGAGATGAAATCAATATCAAAACTGTTATTGAAAATCCAAGTGATAAAAGTTACGATAAATATCCAAAAAAATCAAGAAATTTCTTTCTATCAAACAACAAATAATGAAACTGTTCCGCACCAACTCTGATAATCCAGACTTCAAATGCCTTTCAGGTTTATTTGATGAATATTTAGTGGACATTGATGGCGAACAAAGAGATTTCTTTGCACATTATAACAATAAATTTCTGGAACATGTTGTAGTGGTATATGAAAACGGACAGGCCATAGCTTGCGGAGGGTTCAAAGAATACGATCAGGAAACAGCCGAAATCAAACGGATGTTTGTACATCCTGACCAAAGAGGAAAAGGCGTGGCAACATTAATTTTAAACGAAATAGAAAACTGGGCTAAAGAATGCGGCTATCATAATTTTATACTTGAAACCTCTCCAAAATTAGAAAGTGCCATTGTACTATACAAAAAATCGGGTTATCACTTAATACCAAATTATGGCCAATACATTGGGGTAGAAAACAGCATCTGCATGAAGAAAGAAAAGTAAATTTCCTATCTTCGAAACTTCAAAAAATGTTTCGCTCAAGAAAACCTAAGCGAAAACTTCAAAATCAACAAACTAAAACCCTATGATGAACTGGGAACAACTTCTATCTTTAAAACGCCAAGGCGACACCAGTAAACGTTTACGCAAAGAACAAGACGATACAAGATTAGGCTTTGAAGTCGATTATGACCGAGTAATATTTTCGGCTGCCTTTAGAAGTTTACAGGATAAAACTCAGGTTATCCCTCTTTCTAAAACCGATTTCGTGCATACACGGTTAACCCACAGTCTGGAGGTTTCGGTTGTGGGACGTTCGTTAGGACGCTTAGTAGGAAAAAAAATTTTGGAGAAATACCCATATCTGCAGGAAATCCACGGTTACCAAGCCAATGATTTCGGAGCAATTGTTGCAGCCGCGGCACTAGCGCATGATATAGGAAATCCTCCTTTTGGCCATTCAGGAGAAAAAGCCATCGGTGAATATTTCTCGATTGGCAACGGACTGAAATTCAAAGACCAGTTAACAGAAAAAGAATGGCAGGATTTAATCGATTTTGAAGGAAATGCCAATGGATTTTCGGTTTTAACAAGCTCACGACCTGGCGTGGAAGGCGGTTTACGTTTGACTTACGCCACTTTAGGAGCTTTTATGAAATACCCGAAAGAAAGTCTGCCTAAAAAACCAACTTCAAATATTGCAGATAAAAAATACGGCTTCTTCCAACAGGACAAAAATTTCTTCAAAGAAGTTGCCGAAGAATTAGGTTTGATAGTTAATAAATCAGGAAATGACATTGGTTACGAACGTCATCCGCTTGCTTACCTTGTTGAAGCCGCTGATGACATTTGTTATACAATAATAGATTTTGAAGACGGAATCAATTTAGGCTTGGTTTCTGAAGATTATGCCCTGGAATATCTAATAAAATTGGTTAAAGATTCCATTGACACCTCAAAATACAATGCTCTGACCACAAAAGAAGACCGAATCAGTTACCTGCGTGCCCTGGCAATAGGAAGTTTGATTAATGATGCTGTAAATGTATTTATTGAAAATGAGGAATTAATTTTACAAGGAAAGTTTCCTTATGCTTTAACCGATAAATCAAAATACAATGCTCAAATGAATGATATTATCAATTTGAGCGTCAAAAACATCTACCAAAGCCGCGAAGTAATTGAAAAAGAAATTAACGGCTATCAGATAATCAATAACCTACTGGACAAATTTATTACTGCCTACAACAACAAATTTGAAGGTAAAGAAACCAATCTGGACAAGCTTTTATTGAAAATCCTGCCTGAAAAACACAGTCTGGAAAAAGAAACGCTTTACGAAAGATTATTGCATATTTCACATTTTGTCTCGATGCTGACTGATGGTAATGCCCTATTGTTCAGTAAGATGATTTCTACAAAAAATTGATTTATTTTGTTAAAATCCTGATATTTTAAAAACCTTTCATATTTTTGCTTCCCAATTTAAAAACAAAACTATAATTTATGATGAAAAAACTACTTTTAACCCTTACAATTTTAGTAGTTTTCAGCCCTGCTTATTCACAACAAAACAATAAAGTTGAGAGTAAACAAAAGAAAACATATACTAAAAAGCAAATCAAAGAAATTCGAAAAAAACATGAATTTCATCTTGCAAACAACAAAATCAATAAATATTTCAACATTTCAAGGTCTGAGAGAAAAGCTGCCGGCCTTCCTCCTAATCAATATTTTGAGCAGGAATGGTTACTTACAATGAATCCTGAAAAAGGGTATCCTACACCGGAAAATCTTAACAAAATACGTGAAGAACTAAAAAATAAAAGAACTGAGAGTCCTTCTCAAAGAATTCCTGGAGACGCTACTGACAACAATTGGATAGAAAGGGGCCCAAACAACGTAGGTGGACGAACCAGAGCAATAATTTTCGATCCGAGCGACACCAATTACAATACAGTAATTGCAGGCGGTGTAAGTGGCGGATTATGGAAAAATACGAACATTTCGAATTCAAATTCTACATGGAGTCGAATTACATCTTTCCCTGAACATATAAATGTGCAAAATATAGCAATAGACCCTAACAACACCAACACATGGTATGTAGGAACAGGAGAATCTTATGTTGCTGGCGATGTAAACGGTAATGGTATATGGAAAACAACTGATAATGGAAACACCTGGGCAAGAGTTTTTGGAGGTGGAGCCGTGACCAGCGAAATAAAAAAACTTTACAAATTAGAAATCACATCACCTTCTAACACGAATGTAATTAACACTTATACAACAGGATTAGCAACATGGCCTGGTGGCGCAATTAACTCTGAAATTACTGCACCTATAGTATTAGTTAACGACGGAACAGCTCCTACAGATGACGGCTGTACCGTTTCTTCTGAAAATTACTCAGGCAAAATAGTTTTGATAAGAAGAGGTACTTGCTCATTTGAGTCAAAATCTGTAAATGCACAAACAAAAGGCGCCTTAGGGGTCATTATAATTAATAATGTTGCCGGCGGAGGTGTATTCAATATGGCTGAAGACGCTGCGGTAACAGGAACTGTACCTACCATAATGATATCCAAAGAAGATGGTGATTTACTTATCAACAACTTATCCAACCTAACAGGAAAATTCAAAACAGCCGCTCCAAACGACTTTTCAGGTCTGGAAATAAGCGGTATCAATTTCATTAATGATATTGTTGTGAAGAACAATTCAGGAAACTCAGAAATTTACGCAGCTGTTGGTGATGGTTATTATTCAGAATCCAGAGACGGAGCATTATTTGACGCAACTAAATTTGGATTATACAAATCTACAAACGGTGGCTCAACATGGACTAAATTAAACTTACCAAATAGTCCGGCAAATCGTCCAACCTGCCCAAATGACATTGAAATAGGAATTGACGGCAACATTTGGGTTTCTTCTACTGACAGCTGGACCTTTGGAGATGGAGGAGGAAGAGTATTTTCTTCTCAGGACAATGGCACTACATTCCAATTGAAACATTCTGTAGTTGGATACACAAGTGGTACAAAAGGAACAGGCGGAACTGGATCCAGAGTCGAAATAGAAACTTCAAATACTAATGCAAACACGGTTTATGTTTTATCACAACTAAAAAACATGACACCTAATGCTACAACAGAAGCAGCATGGGAAATCAAACTTGAAAAAACAACTGATAAATTCGCTACCACACCGAGTGTAATAACACTCCCAACAAGTGTTTACTCAAGCGGTCCTAATAATCCATCAAGGGAATATATTGCTGGATTTACAGGGTACCAAGCTTTTTATGATCTGATGATAGAATCAAGTCCAACTAATGACGCAACGATTTTCATTGGAGGTATAGATCTTTTCAGATCTACAAATAGCGGAGGTACATGGACACAAATTTCTCGTTGGCAAGAAAACGTTCATTCAGACCAACATGCTTTAACTTTCAAACCTGGCTCACCAAATATCGGAGTTTTTGGCAATGATGGAGGCATATATTATTGTGGCAGTCTGTCTACGGCTTCAGGAACTTCTACGACCGCAATAACAAGCAGAAATAATGGTTTCAACGTAACTCAATTTGTTGGAGTTGCAGTTGCTCCAAGAGGCATCGCTTCCACAACAAATGATTTTTTTGTTGCCGGATCCCAAGATAACGGCTCTCAGTATTTCCCTTCAACATTAAGCACATCAGCCGGAGCAACCGGATTAACCGGAAGTTATGAGATTCAAGGTGGTGACGGAGGTAAACCTTTATTCAAACAAAACGGAACAACTGTCAGCAATACTTACTACATTACAAATTACACCAACAACAACAGAATGTATGCAAGAAATCTTGACGGCAGTATAAAAAGTACTCTATCTAATGAAAATAGCAGTTTAGGTTTATTTTACCCTGCCATGAGTTTAGATTCTACAAACGATATAGTATATTCTGAGGCAACGGATACAAATACAAGTCCCACAACATTTCAAATAAGAAGATATACTAATTATTTAAGTTCAACTGCTACAGTTACAGCATTAACAAGTACTTCCCTGACAACTTATGCAACTACCCTATCAAATGGAAAATCAAATCCAAACACACTTTATATCGGAACAATGAGTGGCAGGTTATTAAAACTTGATAACGCAAACACAGCAACAAGTCCTTTTACACCTACAAACATTACAGGTTCTGGATTCATAGGAAGTGTTTCAGACATAGAATTTGGCTTAAATGACAACCAAATTTTTGTGACTATGCACAACTATGGTGTTAATAATATTTGGTATACATCAAATGGAGGAACCAATTGGTACAAATTAGATGGTAATCTACCCGATTTACCAGTAAAATGTATTTTACAGAATCCCTTAAACTCTGCTGAAATTATGATTGGAACTGATTTAGGTGTATGGTATGCCAATACATTCAACCCAAGTGGGACATCTGATCAAAATTTAGACTGGAAACAATCTTACAACGGAATGAGCAATGTAAAAGTTACTGATTTAGATTTACAGCCAAATTCACCAACTGCACCAACTGCATACAACGTTTTTGCAGCAACTTATGGAAGAGGCGTTTTCTCCGGAGCTTTATCAGCGACTTTATCAAATCCTAAAAACGAAATTGCTGACAATCATATTAAAGTTTACCCTACAATAAGCAATGGAAACGTAACCATTACATCAGAAAAAACCTATGGAGACACTAAGGTTGAACTATTTGACATTTCGGGTAAAAATATATATAACAGTATTATCAATATCAGTGGTAATTCACAGGAAATCAACTTTGGCAAACTTAGCACCGGAAACTACATTTTAAAAGTTTCAGGGAAAGGATTTCAGGGAACACAAAAACTAATCATTCGATAATTTCATATTGAAAACCACAAAAAACTCCGCTTTTCAGCGGAGTTTTTCTTTTATAAAGTCTTAAAGTATTCTATTAAATTATCGGCGTCAATTTTACAAAGTTGCTGCAATTGATTCACTGTACCCTGCTCTATAAATTCATCCGGAATTCCCAGTTTTTTAATCGATAACGAATAATCGTGTTCTAGAAAAAAACTGCTTATCAAACTGCCAAAACCGCCATTCACAACACCTTCTTCAATGGTAATTATTTTTTTGTATTTTCTGCCAATTTCATGAAGTGCCTTTTCATCTAATGGCTTTACAAACGGAAAATGATAATGGGCTGGTTTATTTTCGCTTATACTTCCCAATGCTTTGATTACATTGTTGCCAATAGTCCCTGTTGACAAAACTGCTGTATCATCGCCTTCCTTCAAACACACTGCTTTTCCAATTTCAATTTTTTCAAATGGTTTTTGCCAATCTTTAACAAAACCTCTTCCGCGGGGGTAACGAATTGATATTGGATGCTCCAAGCCCAACTGAGCCGTATACATCAAATTTCTGAGCTCAATTTCATTTAAAGGGGCAGTTATAATTAAATTTGGAATACAACTTAAATAAGCCAAATCAAATACTCCATGGTGAGTGGCACCGTCTTCACCCACAAATCCTGCACGATCCAAACAAAAAACTACAGGTAAATCCTGCAAAACCACATCATGAATAACCTGATCGTAAGCTCTTTGCAAAAAGGTAGAATACACATTACAAAAAACTGTCATCCCTTGTGTTGCCATTCCTGCAGAAAATGTAACAGCATGTTGCTCTGCAATTCCAACATCAAAAGCTCTGTCCGGAAATGCTTCCATCATAAACTTCATCGAAGACCCTGAAGGCATTGCTGGAGTCACTCCTATTATTTTATCATTTTTTTCAGCCAATTCAACTAAAGCATGCCCAAAAACATCCTGAAATTTTGGAGGTAAACCATCCTCTTCTTTAGGGTAAATCTTCCCTGTTTCGGGATCAAACTTTCCCGGGGCATGATACTTAACCTGATTTTCTTCAGCCAATGTAAGCCCTTTCCCTTTTGTGGTAATAACATGAAGAAATTTAGGGCCTTTTACATTTTTAAGGCGATTCAATTCGGTAATTAATCCGTTTAAATCATGTCCGTCAATAGGCCCTGAATAATCAAAATTCAAAGCTTTGAAAATATTATTTTCTTCGTGAAGATTCCCTTCCTTAAAAGATGTTAAATATTCTTTTAATGCGCCAACACTTGGATCGATACCTATAGCATTATCATTCAGGATAACCAACACATTGGCATCAGTATCACCGGCATGATTTAAAGCTTCAAACGCCATTCCCGATGCAATGGAAGCATCACCAATTACGGCAATATGCTGTTTTTCATTTTCCCCTTTTAACTTGGAAGCCATAGCCATTCCCAGCACTGCAGAAATAGAAGTTGAAGAATGTCCCACCCCAAAAGTATCATAAACACTCTCACTCCGTTTAGGAAATCCTGAAATTCCATTAAAATCTCTGTTGGTATGAAAGACATCTCTCCTGCCCGTTAGAATTTTATGTCCGTAAGCCTGATGTCCAACATCCCAAACCAGCAAATCATTGGGTGTATTAAAAACGTAATGCAGTGCAATTGTCAATTCCACCACACCCAAACTTGCTCCTAAATGCCCTTCTTTCTGAGAAATAACTTCGATAATAAAATTACGCAGTTCCTGAGCTAAGTCAGGAAGTTGGGATAGTTCCAATTTTTTTAAATCGGAAGGAGAATCTATGGAATGTAATAATTTGCCTTTCATGAAAGACAAATTTAATCCATTTAAATCAATTATTACTCTTTATGTTACCATGAATAGAATCTATCTGCTCATCATGAATTTCAGGCAATATCATTCCCACTGTAACACCATTAAGTTCAATTTCTTTCCAATCTTCTGGTTTAACAAATTTAGATTCTACTTTTTTAGGCGGAGGAGGAGGCAAATGTACTTTACCTGAATCAGACTGATTGTTTTTCGCTTTCCCCACCAAAACATCTGTTGCTAACGTATCGCTTTCCCTATTACTTGAATCATCCTCAATCGCGATTTCTCCCACTGTCTGCCCATTATGGTTTTTACAACTAAATAACGTTGTTCCCATTACCACAAAAAGCATCAATAAGAACGTTTTATTAAAACTTCTTTTTTTGTACAGTATCGATTGAGGAACTGTAAAAACTTGTTGTTTCATCAGTTGATCATCTCTAAAGCGCCCGCAAACTCTTTGATCTTTATTTTGGCTCAAATACTCGTTAATTTTTTCGTTGCAGGATGACGTAAAATCGACTACTGTTTTTGAACAGACTGAACAGAAACGTCCTTTTCTTCTTGACTCATTCTGTTCCAATCTTCGTGACAGGGCTTTGGAATAGAGAATTTAACATTGCTTTTCATAGAATGGTGTTTAGTTTTCCAAAATGCACAAAAATTGTTCCAATATTGTACTTTTGTTCTTATGGAAAACATTTTCACTGACGAATATTTCATGAAGAAGGCGCTTCAGGAAGCCGAAACTGCTTTTGAAAAAGGCGAAATACCTGTAGGAGCGGTAATAGTTGTTGACAACCGAATAATTGCCCGAAGCCATAATCTTACCGAAATGCTCAATGATGTTACCGCTCATGCCGAAATGCAGGCCATTACTGCTTCAGCAAATTTTCTGGGCGGAAAATATCTTAAAGGCTGTACACTTTATGTTACACTCGAGCCCTGCCAGATGTGTGCCGGAGCTTTGTACTGGAGTCAGATTTCTAAAATCGTATATGGCGCCACTGACGAAAGCAGAGGTTACAAATCCATGGGTGGAAAATTGCATCCAAAAACCGAAGTAGTTTCCGGGATTATGGAAAATGAATGTGCTTCTTTAATGAAAGATTTTTTTAAGAAAAGAAGATAAACCGTTAAAATTTCAAATCATAAATTTCAACAATCAAAACCGCTCAACATTCGAACAAATTAGATATAAAAAAACCGCTCCTAAAAGGAGCGGTGTAACATTCCGGTAATCTTAAATAATTATATATTATCCGATAACAACTACATCAGTAGCTACTTTACCTTTACGTCCATCTTCTTCGTTGTACGAAACTTTTTGTCCTTCTTTAAGTTCTTTACCGCCTGTTGCAGTAATGTGAACAAAGATGTCTGCTCCTGTTTCGTCGTTTGTAATGAATCCAAAACCTTTAGACTCTACAAAAAATTTCACTTTGCCTGTTAGCATTTTAAAAAAATAAATGTTAATAATATCCCAAAGATAATCTTTTTGTTGAGACTTAAAAGTTTTTATCATTGATTTTCAAGAAAATATTTTAGGACTGCCGATTTTTCAAAATATTTTTTATCTGACTGATATGCCTCAAGTTATGATTAATCACAAACCGGAAAGTATCTCCCAGTTTAATACGCAGCCATCGTGCTATGCTGATTTTTATATGGATTTTATTTAAATTATGTTTATGGCTTTGCTCCAATAAATCCAGAATTTTCATCTGTTGCCCAATAAAAACATCTATTACCTGAACAGACAATGAAGTTCCAAGCGGGTTTTTGTCTTTAAAAGTTTTCATCGGTTTCATCTTGGCACCGGGAAGCATGCTGTTAGCAAAATAATTGCCCAACCAGCCTGATTTGAAAAACCTTTCTGATGGAAAATTGGATTTATTGAGTTGCATTTTAATTTCAGGAAGATAATAATCCCCGTAACGGTTTAAATGTTCCAAACATTCCAGAACATTCCATGAATTATTGTCTTTGCGGTACCGAAGTGTATTCTCGTCTAAAAACTTCAGTTCCTCAGCAAATTTTATATTTTCCTTAGTAAGTTTTTCTAAGTCTTGAATGAGCTTATCAGATTCTATTTTCATGAGTACGTTTTTATTACAAAGTAAAAAACATAAAATCTGAAAACCTTTGATATAAATCAAGATTTTTTAAGTCGGGAAAGAGTCTCAGGCGACATTCTTAAGTAACTCGCTATTAATCCATGCGGAATTTTCTGAAACACTTTTGGACTTCTGTTTAAAACACGTAAATAACGTTCTTTTGAAGAAGCCGTCAATAAATCAATTTCACGTTCCATCTGCTGTGTAATGAGATTCTCTAAAATAGCATTCCAAAGCTTCAGATGGGTAACATCTTTTTCAATGAACTGGGTAAATAATAGTTTAGGAATAACTAAAACTTCACACTGTTTAATCGCCTGAATATATAACTTAGAAGGCTTATGAGTTAAAAATGAGTCTAAGGCTACTACAAAATTATTTTGGTAGCCAAATCGTATGATTTGCTCATCATCATTAATAAAAACGGAAACCTTAAGGCTTCCGTCTTTTATATAATAAATATTAGTATCTATAGAATTTTCTTCTTTAAGCAACTCATTACGTTTGAGCTTTATGGCTTTCTCGAACAAATCATGTTCAGAAAAAAGTTTATAGAGCTGCTCCTCAAAATTCATTTATTGCAAATTCAATTGGATAAACAATTCATCTAATTGCTTATTATCAATCGTTGAAGGCGCATCAATCATGACATCACGACCCGAATTGTTTTTAGGGAAAGCGATAAAATCCCTAATTGTTTCCTGACCTCCTAAAATTGCCACCAAACGATCTAAACCAAATGCCAAACCTCCATGTGGCGGCGCACCATATTGAAACGCATTCATTAAGAAACCAAATTGGTTTTCAGCCTCTTCTTTAGTGAATCCAAGAAGTTCAAACATTCTAGCCTGTAAATCCTTATCATGAATACGGATTGAACCTCCGCCAATTTCATTACCATTCAACACCATATCATAAGCATTTGCTCTGATTTTCCCTGGCTCCGTAGTAATTAAATGAATATCTTCCGGCTTTGGCGATGTAAACGGATGGTGCATTGCATGGTATCTTTCGCTTTCTTCATCCCATTCCAACAATGGAAAATCCACAACCCAAAGCGGTGCAAACTCATCCGGTTTACGTAATCCTAAACGAGTTGCCACTTCCATACGAAGTGCACTTAATTGTGTGCGGGTTTTGTTTGCAGGACCTGACAATACAAAAATTATATCTCCTTGCTTAGCACCTGTAGCCTCTGCCCATTTTTTTAAATCTTCCTGATCATAAAACTTATCTACCGAAGATTTCAAACTTCCATCAGCCTCATACTTACAGTACACCATTCCCGAAGCTCCAACCTGAGGACGTTTTACCCAATCAATTAAAGCATCTATTTCTTTACGGGTATAAGAAGCCCCGCCTGGAACAGCAATACCAACAACCAATTCTGCTGCATTAAAAACACCAAAATCTTTATGTTGTGCTACTGCGTTCAACTCCCCGAATTCCATTCCAAAACGGATATCTGGTTTGTCATTACCATAGGTTTTCATGGCATAATCATAGGTAATTCTTGGAAATTCAGCTACTTCTATCCCTTTTAATTCTTTTAACAAATGACGCGTTAAGCCTTCAAACATATTAATTATATCTTCCTGCTCCACAAAAGCCATTTCACAGTCAATTTGAGTAAACTCCGGTTGGCGGTCAGCACGTAAATCTTCATCACGGAAACATTTCACAATTTGGAAATATTTATCCATACCCCCTACCATCAACAATTGCTTGAATGTTTGCGGAGATTGTGGCAAGGCATAAAACTGCCCAGGATTCATTCGTGATGGCACAACGAAATCACGGGCTCCTTCCGGCGTTGATTTAATTAAATAAGGTGTTTCAACCTCACAAAAACCTTGATTAGAAAGATAATTACGTACTTCCTGTGCTACTTTATGGCGGAACAACAAACTATTTTTAACAGGATTACGACGAATATCAAGATAACGATATTTCATACGGATATCTTCTCCCCCATCCGTTTCATCTTCAATTGTAAAAGGAGGTGTTATCGCTTGATTTAAAATTGTCAATTCAGAAACCAAAATCTCAATATCACCGGTAGCCATATTTGGATTTTTAGATTCACGTTCAATCACTTTACCTTTTACCTGAATAACAAATTCACGCCCTAATGTTTTAGCTAATTCAAAAACAGCTTTATCAGTGCGGCTTTCGTCGAAAATCAATTGGGTAATTCCGTAACGGTCGCGTAAATCGACCCAAATCATAAAACCTTTATCACGTGATTTTTGAACCCATCCGGCAAGGGTAACTTCTGTATTGATATGTGAAGCGTTCAATTCGCCACAAGTATGACTTCTGTACATTTTCTAAAAATTTGAATGCAAAAATACTATTTTAAAAGCTAATTTCTTTTTATATAAACACAGAAATTAACATATTTTTTCAATAAGACGTTTCAATTACTTTTATTTTTACGTCCATAATATACATCAACTAAAAAAACATGAAAAAAATTGTTCTTGGATTACTCACTATAACCAGTCTTTCATTGACTGCACAAGTAGATTTCACAATGAATGCAGCAAATAAACCCAGTGATTCATTGTTGATTAGAAGTCGTACTTTCTCTAAATTGATTGTTGCCGATAAAAACGGTGAATTCAAATCCAAATTAGATGTAACCGATGGTTTTTACCAACTTAAATTGGGTGAACAAGTCACTAATTTATATTTAAAAAACGGAAACGATTTAAAAGCAACTTTAGACTATAACAATTTTGACGCTTCATTGGTTTATACAGGTAAAGGAGCCAAAGAAAATAATTTTATAGCAAAACGACTGGCATCACAAAACGACAAAGATTATGACGCAGCAATGAATGCAGGTGATGAAGCGCAGCTTACTGCCGAAATAAACAAAATAAAAGAAAAAACATTTAGTTCAATCCCGAAAGGTTTAGACGAAAATTTCACAAACCTTTTCAAAAAAAGCACTGAAGCCGAGTTAGCCGGACTTGAAAAATATATCAAACAATCTTTTGGGCTAAAAAAATTAAACGGAACGAATTCTCCAAGTTTCAATTATGAAAATCACAAAGGCGGCACAACCAAACTAGAAGATTTTAAAGGAAAATATGTTTATATTGACGTATGGGCAACTTGGTGCGGTCCCTGTAGAGCTGAAATTCCGTCTTTAAAAAAGACTGAAGAAGCCTACCATGGCAAAAACATTGAATTTGTAAGTATTTCTATTGATCAGCAAAAAGATCATGAGAAATGGAAAAAATTTGTAACCGAGAAACAATTGGGCGGGGTACAATTAATGGCAGATAAAGATTGGAATTCAGACTTTGCCAAAAGCTACGGAATTACAGGAATTCCAAGATTCATATTAATTGGTCCTGATGGGAAAATCGTCAATGCTGATGCTCCAAGACCTTCTTCACCAGAATTAACAAGACTTCTTGATTCTGTAGTAAAATAAACTAAAAACGCCCAAACATAAGTTTGGGCGTTTTTTTTAATTATCATAACTACGCTACAATCTTTACTTTATCTTTTCAATAGCCTTTCTTTGCTCCATTGCATTAGGATGCTTATTTTCACATTTTTGAACACCTTCGGGATAAAGGTTTTTTATAAAATCATTAAAATCTTCACAGTTTTTAAAAATATTGAATTCTGAATTTTTAAAATCCCAGACAACACCTTTACCATAAATCAAGGTTTGGGCAAGAGCACCTCCAGAAGCACCGCCAACAGCACCATAAGCCAATCCCTGAGCCCATTGGTTTGCCAAATTTACTTCAGTGTAAAAATAATTTTCTCCTCCTATTAATACCCGAACGAAACTATTAGGAAAATCGTTTGTTTGTGCTCTATCTGTCTTGTTTCGATTGTCTAAAATAGCTTTTATTTGAAAATACAGATGACCTTTATAGGAAACAGCAAATACATTTTTCACTTTATCAATAGAATCAGCATAAAAAAAGAAACAATTGTGCTCAATAGTTGTTAACAAAGGCTTATCAAAACCATACAAACCTCGAGGACTTACTCTAGCTCTTTTTGATGGTTTTTTATTTATAAACTCTTCTTTTGTCAGGTAGATACCCTCTGGATAACGAGGTTTAAAAAGTGTGTCGTTTTTTTCTTTCTCAAGTTCTCGTTTTTTTGCTTCAATATCTTTGGCAATCAGATTTTGGTTCCCATAAACAATTTCACCCTTCTCATTTTCGATAAGTTTAATCGAACTTTTCATATATCTAAACTCCGAATTAGTTGAGATATTAATAAAAACTACTTCATTCCCTTCATAATGAAGCTTTCTAAAATCCATTCTTTGACCTGACAACACGGTTATCTTCCCTTTATCCAAAGGCTCATTTTGAGCAAAAACATTGTTGAAAAACTGAAAGAAAAGTAAAATAAGTAAAATTCTCATCATCATAGATTCCTTAAAATAAAAAAGCCCAAACTTTCGTTTGAGCTTCTTGTGCGGGTGATAGGACTCGAACCTACACGCCTTGCGGCACCAGATCCTAAGTCTGGCACGTCTACCAATTTCGCCACACCCGCAGAAATTGTGAGTGCAAATATAGACATATTTTTTAAATTCCAAACAGCAAATCATAAATTTCCAATTTATTTTTTCAGAAAAGCAAAATTGGGTTTTGGAATTTAGAAATTGGACTTTCATTTTCCTATCTTTGACTTTTACTATATAAACTAAAAATGGAAAATATAAAACAGTACGTTCAGGAAAACAAAGAACGTTTTTTAAATGAATTAATCGATTTATTAAAAATACCTTCAGTAAGTGCTGACAGTGCTTATGCTCAAGATGTAATAGACACAGCAAATGCCGTTAAAGCAAGTCTGGAAAAAGCAGGATGCGATGTTGTTGAATTATGTGAAACTCCCGGCTACCCTATTGTTTACGGAGAAAAAATAATTGATAAAAATCTGCCAACGGTTTTAGTGTACGGACATTACGATGTACAACCGGCAGATCCAATTGAATTATGGGATTCCCCTCCTTTTGAACCTGTAATCAAAAAAACAGATTTACACCCTGAAGGTGCAATATTTGCACGCGGTGCCTGCGACGACAAAGGACAGATGTATATGCATGTAAAAGCATTTGAATACATGATTCAAAACAACTGCCTGCCTTGTAACGTAAAATTCATGATTGAAGGTGAAGAGGAAGTTGGTTCAAAAAGTTTAGGTTGGTTTGTAGAAAGAAACCAACACAAATTAGCCAATGACGTAATTTTGATTTCAGACACAGGAATGATTTCAAACCAACAACCATCGATAACAACAGGTTTACGCGGTTTAAGTTATGTAGAAGTTGAAGTTACCGGTCCAAACCGTGATTTACACTCAGGCTTATACGGAGGTGCGGTTGCCAACCCTATTAATGTACTGACTAAAATGATTGCTTCATTACATGATGAAAACAATCACATTACCATCCCGGGTTTTTACGACAAAGTAGCAGAACTTTCAAAAGAAGAAAGAGCTCAAATGGCAAAACGCCCGTTCAGTCAGGAAGCATATAACAAAGCATTGGATATTGCTGAAGAATATGGTGAGACAGGTTATACAACCAACGAAAGAAACTCAATCCGTCCGACACTGGATGTAAACGGAATTTGGGGCGGTTATACAGGCGAAGGTGCAAAAACAGTAATTGCAAGTAAAGCCTTCGCTAAAATTTCAATGCGTTTAGTACCTAATCAGGACTGGGAGGAAATCACCGAATTATTCCAAAAACATTTTGAAAGTATTGCTCCAAAAGCAGTTAAAGTAAAAGTTACACCTCACCACGGAGGTCAAGGTTATGTTACCCCTATTGACAGTATTGGTTATCAGGCGGCAGCCAAAGCATACCAAGACTCTTTTGGCGTAGAACCTATACCGGTACGTTCAGGCGGAAGTATTCCTATTGTAGCATTATTTGAAAAAGAATTAAAATCCAAAACAATCATGATGGGATTTGGACTGGACAGCGATGCTATTCACTCACCAAACGAACATTATGGAATTTTCAACTACTTGAAAGGAATTGAAACCATTCCTTTATTCTACAAGTATTTTACAGAAATGAATAAATAAGCTTCTGTGAGTAAGAAAAAATTTATTTCAGAAGTTTTAAAATCTACAGGAACTATAGGCGCATTGTCGCCTAGTTCCTCTTTTTTGGCTAAAAAAATGCTGGAACCCATCAATTTCAGCCAGTCGGAATGCATTGTAGAATTTGGACCGGGAACAGGCGTTTTTACAAAAAAACTTCTTGAAAATATGCGCCCTGACGCAAAGCTTTTAGCCTTTGAAATCAACCCGACTTTCATAGAGGAATTAAAACAGATAAATGACAGTCGATTAATTTTGATTAATGACAGCGCCGAAAAAATAGAATATTACTTGAATAAAAACGGTTACACCTCTGCTGATTATATTGTTTCTTCATTGCCTTTTGCGATGATCCCGGATGATGTAGTCCATAGTATTTTAACCAATTCAGATAATGCACTATCAGAAAACGGAAAATACATTCAATTTCAATATTCCTTGAATGCTAAAAAGAAACTGGAAGGATATTTCAGCGAAGTTACCATCAATTTTACTCTTCTAAACCTCCCACCTGCTTTTGTTTATGTCTGTAAAAAATAAACTCCTGTTATTAGTCTTTTTTTTAATTCTTTTGAGCTGTAAAACAAACCGGACAATTGACGGGAAAAGACACGGAATTTGGACAACTATAGTTACTTTAGACAGTGTGAACAATAAACTTATTTATAAAAACAGGGAAGTATATAAAATGGACGTTCCGGTAAGAACCTGGAAATACTATATAGACGGCAAATTAACCCGTAAAGAAAAATATAAAAAAGATTCCACAGCTATCGTAACACATTATTACGAAAACGGTAAAGTTGAAAAGAAAGGAAAAACCAAGACTCAAATTTCTGAAAAAGAATCACATTGGTTTTACGACGGTCCCTGGATTTTTTTTGACAAAACCGGAAAGCAGACAAAAACAGTGCATTATATGTATGGAGTCGCCATGAAAACTGATAGTACATCAGCAAATTAAAAAATAAACCTCACAGCTTAAAACTTTGAGGTTTTTTGTTTGTTATACGGAATACTTTTTTCTCTGGTTCATTTTTAAGGATTTTTAAAACTTTCCTTTTTCTTACTGTAATTATTCAAATTTATACAAATTGTTTTTTTCACAACTCTTTCATTAATCCTACCTTGATGTTTAAAGCCAGCTCTCTTTATCCCTTGTGCTTTATTTATAATTCAAAATTATTAAGCTCAATTCCTGTGCCTTTTTTATAAAAAATAAAATTTGAGCACAGTATTTGTGCTTATTTTAAGAAAATACTTTTTTAAGTACAGTGAAAAAACAGTAAAATATCACCAAATTCGGTGATTGACTGGCGTTTGTTTTTAACACTACTTTTGCAATAAATTTTTTACAAATAAAACAAACACACCACATGCTGGAATTTTCAAAAAGAAACCTCCTATGGCTTCTATTCACTTCGCTAAGCACTATTAGTACCTATTCACAGGATATTTTATGGGAAAAAACCTTAGGCGGCAAACAATCGGAATATTTATTCGATGCTGTTGCCACACCTGATTATGGTTTTATCCTGGCCGGAAGTTCTATTTCGGGCAAAGACGGTACCAAAGCCGAAGACGGCCGAGGCAACTACGACTACTGGCTTTGGAAAATGAATGAAAAAGGAGGCATGGAATGGCAGAAATCTTACGGTGGAGAGGGCTTTGACTATCTGCAAAGCATACAAATCACTAATGAAGGCGGATATATTTTAGGTGGAATTTCTGATTCCAATAAAAGTGCAGACAAAAAAGAAGATACCAAGGGCAACTTTGATTTTTGGATTATCAAATTGGATCCAAAGGGCAATGAACTATGGCAGCGTACCATTGGCAGCAACGGACAGGAGAAACTGCACAGCATCAACAAAACAGCCGATGGCGGTTACATTATTGGTGGTACCTCAAGTTCAGACAAATCCCCTTTGAATGAAGGAGGAAAAGAAGATAAATTTGGTAAAAAAGACCCTTCAAAAGGCAACTTGGATTTATGGATTATCAAGTTAAATGCTAATGGTGAGGTGGTTTGGCAAAAAACCTACGGCGGACAGTATGCCGATGAGCTCAAAGCCATTACGCAAACCAAAGACGGCGGCTACATTGTGGGCAGTTATTCCAATTCCCCGAAATCAGAAGATAAATCAAAAGACAACTTTGGCGAAGGCGACTTCTGGGTGCTAAAACTCAACCACAACGGAGACATTGACTGGGAAAAAACCATAGGTGGCAGTCAGGACGACAACTTATTTGCTTTAATCCCAACCAAAGACGGCGGTTATCTGGCAGGAGGCAACAGCAATTCCGGTGCAGACAACAGCAAAAACAAAGCCAATGGTAAAGGAACTGATTTTTGGGTGCTAAAACTCGATGAAGCCGGAACTATTGAATGGCAGGAAACCTACGATTACGGCAAACTGGATATCCTAACCTCAATCATTGAAAATCCTGACGGAACCTTTATGATAGGCGGCTATGCACAAAGCGAGACTTCGGGTGCTTCAAGGGTCGCTTCGAGAGCCTCAGCGACCGACAAAGAAGGCATAAACGATTACATAGGAATAAAAATAAATTCCAAGGGAGAAAAATTATGGAGCAAAACAGTAGGCAGTAAAGGCAACGAAGTCCTGCGCAAACTTTTCGAAACCAGAGACGGTGGCTATGTGCTTGTGGGCACCTCAAACGGGGGTGCTTCCAGAGACAAATCGAGCGCACAGGGAGAACATGATTTCTGGGTAGTCAAGCTCAAAGACATCCAGAAACCGGAAAAAGAAAAACTGGAATTTGAAGCCTACCCTAACCCAGCCAGCAGCTACACCAATGTCATTATAAATTTTGAGTACAAAGAAGGAACCATCACCCTTTACGATTTAGCGGGAAGAGTCATCAGGGCTGAAAAAATCAACGGAGAACACACCATTCCCGTGGCTTTGGGCAACATCCCACAAGGTGTATACATCGTCAATATCAAAACCAACAACAAAGAAGAATCGATTAAAATTATAAAGAAATAGAGATGAGAAAAAACATCATAATCTTTTTAGGGATATGCTTTACTACATTTGCCCAAGAAGTTCCTAAAATTTTCCCTCCTTCTCCTGAAGCGACACAAATGACAAAGGCAATTGAAACTCCGGTTAACCATTTTTATGGATTAGCCAACATCAATATACCGCTAACCACCATTAAGACTGATAATATCGAAATTCCTATTCAATTAAGTTATCATTCTAAGGGTATACAGGTTGATGAAATAGCTTCTAGGGTTGGTATTGGTTGGTCATTAAATTATGGAGGAATCATTACCAGACAAATACGAGATAAAGTAGATGAACTGGTACCCATGACCGATTTTAAGTTATTTCAAAGCAGTGAAACTGTTAGAAGACAAATCGCAGAGAGAATAACACAAGGTTCATATGAAAATATAAACATCGATTTTATTCCAGATCAATTTTATTTTTCCACTCCTACACAAAGTGGAAAATTCATTTTTGATTATATGGATGGTAAACCACTGATACAGGATTTTAAAGACATAAAAATTGATTATACACTAAACAATAATCCCCCATCTATACAAGACACTTCAAGCTTTATAATCACTGACGAGTTTGGTAATAAATTTTATTACGGAAAATCAAAAGATGGATCACGTAAAGCTTTAAACTACGATCAATCATTAGTGGCCTACAGTTTTAACAACCTTAATAGTTTTGTACAAACCAATTTAGGCGGACAAAGCTCACCCAACGCTTGGCAATTAATGGAAATTGAAACCCCTAAGGGAAATAAAATCGAATTTTTTTATGAGCTTGAAATATCCAATTTTATCCGAAAATCGTATGACGAACATAAACAATCAGAAGGATCTGGTGGAAATTATATCCCTCCTGTGTACACATCATATTTTACCAAAATAAGAAGTTATCAATACCAATTGGCTGAAATACGATATAATGAAGGAAAAATCCTTTTTGTAAGAGATACCAATCCAAGAGCCGATTTAGACGGCAGTCAAAAACTTAATGAAGTCCAGTTGTACAACTTTAAAAATGAACTAATAAAAAGATTTAAATTAGAACACTACTATTCAACAGCCAGTAGTGATGGGAATATACTACCTTCTTTACTTACACTAGATCCTACTTCAGCAAAAAGACTATTTTTAAATGAGGTAAAAGAATTTTCTTCATCAATTACTAACCCTACTTATGTTTCATACAAATTAGAATACAACAGTGCTATCCTACCCAATAGGTTTTCTACATCACAAGATGGTTGGGGCTACTATAATAGTGCAAATAACGGCCATTATCTAACTTTTTTCACAAACGGGACTAACACTGTAGACAGAAGAGTCAACTCTACTTCTTCTACAGCAGGACTACTCAAAAAGATCACTTTCCCTACCAAGGGATATACAATCTTTGAGTATGAAGACAACCAAGCTGGTTATGACAAACGGTTTGAGGATATAGTCACTTACGAAACCACTCCTGAAAAAAATGTTTCAGCAATATTATCACCTTTTGAGTACGAAACTTGCTTTAATGGTTCTCAATACATAAAAAATTTTGAAATAATTAATGACAATAATAATTCAGCGAAAACAGTCTCGGTACATTTTGATATATTTAGTGAAGGTTGTATTACTGGACTAGAAATGTCTTGTCCTTATCAGGCAGGAGTAAAAAATCTTAAAACCGGTAATTTTTTCAAAGTAAACTGCGGAAACTATAATATTTCTCTTGAACCTGGTCAATATCAATTATTTGTTAAAGTAGCTAATCCACTTCAACACGATCCGTTTGATATGGAAAATGGATTTATTTTAGGCTTATCTTGGAAAGAAAAAATATCCGGTGAATCTTACGTATTATATTCAGGAGGAAAAAGAATCAAATCAATCAAACAATACAATTTTGACGACTCTTTAATTAAAACAAAAGAATATAAATATCTTTCCGCTGGAAGTCTATATGGCATGCCAAATTTCGCACCTATCCTTTTCAAAATCAACAATCAAATTCCCATCTTGTCAACTTATGGTGGTTTACCAGGCAGTCCCTTAAGCACCTATCAATCAAATGCTACAGGATATCTTATTATAGAGGAGTTTTTTGGTGATACAAATGAAAATAACGGAAAAATACAATATTATTTTACAAACACGCAGGATACAGGTAAATATTGGCAATTTCCTGTCCATCCTCCTACAGACAATGAATGGCTAAGAGGCAAACCTTTCATTACAAACTATTACAAGTTCAACAACTTTGATTATGTTTTACAAAAATCAGTAGAATATGAGTATTACAATCAGGATTCCATGTTTAATTTTATACATGAAGATCCAACTGTTTTTACACTAAAGCCAGAACCTGTCTATAAAGGTATTAGTGAAAATACCGCTGAGAGTCACAAGATTTATCTAAAAGACAAAGATTCTTTCAGGTTGCCTTTGTTCATTTATATGTCCCCACCTAACCAAAATATACCTAATTGTTGGACTCAATTTGGTTATTCTTGTTCAGAATATCTTTACTACAAAACGTATTACTTAACTGGTGGTTTTGCTCCTATTAAGTCAGTGACCGAAACGGATTATTTAAGTGACTATGGAATAAACACTATTACAGAGCATTTTTACAACACCCAAAACCATTACCAATTATCAAGAAAGACTTCAACCACTTCTATTGGTGAAACAGTTGAGTCGAAATACTTTTATGCTTCAGATTTGGGCAATCAAATCTTGAACGACGCACATATCAAAGCGGTTCCATTAGTAACCCAAACTTTCAGAAATTCTGATAAACTTTCAGAGCAGGAAACAATATTTGTGAAAGATGCAACCACAGCAAATTTACCACTACCCAAAACGGTGCTAGCGGCAAAAGGAACTCAAAACAAGGAAACAAAAATCACCTACAACAGCTACGATGACAAAGGAAATCTAACCCAATATACTATAGAAAGCGGTATAACGGTTACCATTCTTTGGGGCTACAATAAAACCCAACCCATTGCCAAGTTAGAAAATGCAAAGTATGCAGACGTACAACAATACGAAGCCAACCTGCAAACGCTATCAAATGGCACCGATGAAAATGCGCTGCTTCTGGCACTAAATACCCTGCGTAGTAATTTCCCTAACGCCATGGTAACCACCTTTACACACAAACCACTTGTAGGAGTTAACACCATTACCGATCCCAAAGGCGAAAAAGTAACGTATCAATACGACGAATTCAACCGATTAAAACAAGTCGTAGACCATAACGGCAATATCCTGAATGAAAACCAATACAATTACCGTCCGCAATAAACTGCTAAGCAAGATGAAAAAACTAATTATAGCTTTATTTTTCCCTGCACTTGCTTTAGCACAGAGTACGGATCAGAATTTTGTCAAAACCACAACTTACAAAGGCCCCGGAGCCACTAATCCGTCTGCTGTAGTTACCTATTTCGACGGACTGGGAAGACCCATCCAAAAAATAGACAATGCCCAGTCCAATACCGGAAAAGATATTGTGACCCATATTGAATACAATGCCTATGGACGTCAGCCGAAGGAGTTTTTGCCTTATGTTGCTGCCACGGCAGACATGTTAATTAAAACAACCGCTTCTACAGAGGTGTTGACTTTTTATAATAAACCCGAATACGAGAACACTTCTAATCCCTACAGCGAAAAACTATTCGAAGCCTCGCCGCTCAACCGTGTTTTCGAACAGGCCGCTCCCGGAAATGCCTGGGCATTGTCCGCTCCTGTAAAACACACCATTCGCCTGGATTACCAAGCCAACAGCGATTCGGATGCCGTTAAACTCTTCAAAGTAACCACTACCTGGAATGGTACTAACGGGGTCTATGACATCAGCATAAATTCTACAGGGAATTACCCTGCCAACGAGCTCTACAAAACAATCACCAAAGATGAAAACTGGACCAGCGGCAACAATAACACCACTGAGGAATTCAAAGACAAAGAAGGCCGTGTGGTATTGAAAAGAACCTATAATAATGCCGTTGCACACGATACGTATTATGTCTATGACAACTACGGAAATCTAACCTATGTCATTCCGCCACTGGCCAATGGTGCCTTCGACCAGCAAACATTGGACGGATTGTGCTACCAGTACAAATACGACCACCGCAACCGTCTGGCTGAAAAGAAACTGCCCGGCAAACAATGGGAATACATAATTTACGACAAACTGGACCGTGTGCTGGCTACAGGCCCTGCCCTGTCGCCTTTTACAGATACCGCCGGAGCAAACGGATGGTTAATCACCAAATACGATGCATTTAACCGACCGGTACTTACCGCGTGGTATAATCTTACAGTAAACGCAACCCAGCGTGGTGTACTGCAAAATTCCGTAAACGGGAAAATCATCATAAGCGAAACCAAAAGTACAACCGCCTCTACAGTAAACGGTGTAGGGTTTAATTATACTACAAATGCATGGCCTGAAAGCGGGTATCATGTCCTAACGGTAAATTATTATGATGATTATGTTTTTCCGCATGCCGAAACAATACCTTCAACGGCATTGGGACAAATCGTATACTACAACAATACCCAAAAACCAAAAGGACTTCCTACAGGTTCATGGGTACGTGTCCCTGAAACTACTTCGCTGTATAGAGCCGAGAAAAGCATCACATATTACGACTACAAAGCACGCCCTATCCGTACCAAAACCATTAATCATTTAGGTGGGTATACCCAGGTGGACAGCCAGCTGGATTTTATAGGCAAAGTACTGGCAACCGAAACACGCCACAAGCGTTTGAGTGGAGATATAGAACTTTTAACCCTTGAGGAGTTTACCTACTCGGCGCAGGATCGACTGGTAACCCACACCCACCAGATCAACGGAGGCGCCAAACAGCTTTTGGTTAAAAACACCTATGACGAGTTAGGGCAGTTATTAGGCAAAAATGTGGGAGGGACTGATGTCACAGGAACCTCGTCACTGCAAAAAGTAGATTACAAATACAACATCCGTGGTTGGTTAAAAGAAATCAATGACGTCAATAATCTGACCATAGGCACCAACCCGCAGGATTTGTTTGCCTTCAAGATCAATTACAACGACAACGTAACCACGGGATTACCGGCAAATCAAACCGCAGTAACCCAATTGTTCAACGGAAACATCTCCGAGACGTTCTGGAGAACCGCTGCAGACAACAAAACCAGAAAATACGGCTACCAGTACGACAACCTGAACCGATTGACCAATGCCATATTTCAGGATCCTAATAACACTGTAGTGACTAATTCCTACAATGAGACTCTGACGTATGATAAAAACGGAAACATCCTGACATTGAACCGTAAAAATTACATATCTTCATCACCTTTTAACACAACTATTGACAACTTAACGTATACCTATGGTACCACAAACAAGAACGAGTTGCGTAAAGTAGGAGACAGTACCGGCAATACAGCAGGATTTAAAAACGGATCGAACACCGATGATGACTTTGCCTACGATGCCAACGGTAACATGACCCTGGACAAAAACAAAGGCATCACCGCCATAAGCTACAACCATTTGAACCTGCCTGTTAAAATCGATTTTGGAACCAACAAAATTGAATACCTTTATAATGCCACAGGGCAAAAAGTACAAAAGAAAGTGACAAATAACGCCGTTGTAACCACAAGCGAGTATCTGGGAGGGTACCAGTATAAGGCAAATGCATTGGAATTCTTCCCGCAGGCTGAAGGCCATGTAAAAAACACTGCAGGTGTATACAGTTATGTATTTAACTATACGGACCACCTAGGCAATGTACGAGTAAGCTACAGCGACACCAACAAAAATGGTATTGTAGATAAAAGCAACAATGAAATTTTAGAGGAAAGCAATTACTATCCCTTTGGACTGAAACATGAAGGGTACAATACAAATAATTACCAGGCAAATTATAAGTATAAGTACAACGGTAAAGAGTTCCAAGACGAGTTAGGGCTTAACATGTATGACTTTGGGATGAGAAATTATGAGCCAGCAATTGGCAGATGGATGAACATGGACCCTAAAGGTGAGTTATTAGAAATGTCTTCTCCTTATATGTATGCTTTAAATTGTCCGCTTATATATGTTGACAAAGATGGAGAATTGCCAATTTTGATTAATGGTAAAACAATGTCTGATTCAGAGCGAGCTGATGTTAGCTATTGGACTCAAGGAATTGTAAATACTATCAAAAATTCTGGTATTGCTAATCCAGGCGGAGAATTGCATTATGTTGATGGCAATAGAGGTTGGAATCATTATAATGGAAAATCATGGGCTTCGAAAGAAAATCCATCATTCCCAAGTGATAGAGCAATGGGTGGTAGATTAGCAGCAAGAGGTGATTGGCAAACAATTTTATCAAAGTTGGCTAGAGACCCGAAAACTGGAAAAATTATTGAGAAAATTCAAATTTATACTCATAGTAGAGGTGCTGCATTTGGGGTTGGTTATACCGAAGAATTGTTAAAACTTATTAAGGAGAATTCAAGCCAATTTGCTGATGCTGACAATGTGATAGATTATGTATTCAATATGGCACCACATCAATCAGATTTCTTAACTGCTCCAGATGGTGTTGACAGTTATTCGATGGACCATAGCAGAGATAAATTATCTGATAATGATATGGGTGGATTAGAAGGTGCATTTACATCAGGTGAAAAATCAAGTGGGGCTTTTGGTGCACATTCAATAACATCTTTTGGTAAAGATTTAAAAGCATTTACTTCAGCATTTTTAAAAGGCGGAACAAGTAAAGATGTAACAAATAATTTCATCAAAATGATGAAAGAAAAGTATGGTGTAACAGTAACAGTTAAGGAATAATGGGAAAATTTAAATTTTTTGGTATAAGTATAGTTATACTTATCATATTACTTATTGTATGGTTTTTTTCTTGCTTTTTATTAGGATATGCAAGTAATTCAGAGAATCATCAAAGAGAAATATGGATGTTGTATGTAGTTACCGTATTGGTACATTTTTTAATAATTCGAATAATATATAAAAAATGGTTTAGTCAAAGTCTAAATACAGGATATATGTTGATTAATATTTTGATGTATATCGTTGGAGCTTGGTATTTCTACTATAATTCATAAATCCGTTTCCAGCAATGGCATTCGGCATTTAAACGCACCTAAAGGAGATGGGCATCACACGCTCATCTCTTTTTTTATACACCCACCCCACCATAATCAAAAACCAGTATAAATACGTTTTTTAATGTCGGGGAATTCATTATCTTGTTATGTTTAATATTTTATTTATGGAAATATCAGTATCACCAATACATTTTGAAGACAAAAGCGGAACTGAATTTGAACGATTAGTTTTTGCTTACGCTATAAGAGAAAAAGATTGGGATTTAATCGAATGGCTAGGTCAAACTGGCAAAGATGGAGGTCGTGACATTTGGGGAGAAGTTAATGGGAAAACGTATTGTTACTTATGTGCAAATTATCAAAACCTTACATTAAAAAAAGCCAAAGACGACATCAATAAACTTGTTAAGCACAAAACAATTCCAGATTTTTTAATAGTTGCTTGTGGTGGTAAAGTCACATCGGGAATCAGAACACAAATTAAGGACTACTCCACTACAAAAGGAATAAATAAAATAACCGTGTGGACTGGTGTAGAGTTTGAAGAAAAGCTTCGTAAAGAGACACCTGAACTTATAAGACGGTTCGTAATGGGTGAGCAATTTCCCGACTCACCAACTGAACTTATCCAATATGCAAAAGCTTTGAATGCAACAAACGATAAAGACATTGTTGATTTACTTGTAGAATGTTTTGACCGCCCAGCGTTCACAACACCCCGATGTCTCAGAAATGACACAAAGAGAGTCTCGCCAGACCAGCTCTCCTAAGTTTGAGCTGTAATTTTAAGATTAATAAGCTCCGCAAACGTCTCTGACTTTGAGGACAAGTAAAAAAAGCAAAACCACTTCGTAAACTGAAGTGGTTTTGTTGTTTTATAAAGTAAGTTGAAAATATTATTTTTAGTAAGCTTGTCTGGTTTTAGCATCTCTTAATAAAACCCGATCGCTCGGATATGCGCAAACAAAGTCTAAGCGGTATCGTTAGCGCAGAATTACATTCTGTGCCCGCAAAGAGAGACAAAAAACAAAAAGCACAATTGTTATAATTGTGCTTTTTGTTTTACTTTTATAAAAAATACAAGCCATGTCAACAAAATACAAAGCCACCACTACTGAAGACTGCTATTTCATTACCATTACAACCGTAGGCTGGATAGATGTGTTTACAAGATTAAATCAAAAGCAAAACATCATCAGCGCACTACATACAATATTGTCAGTCACATAAAGGACTCGAAATTTATGCTTATTGCATCATGACAAGTCATATACACATGTTGTGCAAAGCCACAGATGGATTTATTCTTAGCGATGTAATACGTGATTTTAAAAAATATACTTCGAAAAAAATTATCCAAACAATTATCAACGAACCAGAGAGCAGACGTGAAACCTAACGAAGTGGTTCGGCGAAGCCAATGGATGTTGGATTACTTCAAAAAATCCTGTGAGCATTTCAAAAAAGAACAACAATATAAAGTCTGGCAAAACGGATATCACGCAGAACATATTTTCAGCAATAAATTTATTAGGCAAAAAATAGATTATATTCATTTTAATCCAGTAAAAGACAAAATAGTTTCATTACCTGAAGATTAATATTTTAGTTCCGCCAGAAATTATGCTGCGTTAGAAAATGAAATTGAAGTGATTTTGTTAGATTTGTTTTAAATGCTGATTGGAGCGGGCACGGAAAGCATTTCCGCGCTAGCCGATTGTGTTGAGATAAACGTTATGTATTTTATAACTAATCACTAACCCAATTAACTGGAAATATAGCAATCAAAAAGTTAGCAACATCATTCTGGAAATTATGTCAATTGATTTTGATTAAGTGTACAAGCTGGAAGCTCGCGCCAGCAGAGGGGGGTTTACGTTTTCAAGAAGATTAGATAAATATGAGATTATTATTATGTATTGTTTTTAGTTTGATTTCTTGCGGCCCAGTTAGAGACTGCGATTCAACAGTTGAGTATTATAGAGAAGATAAATGTTTGTTAATTGTACAAAAAATACCATCTAAAACTGATGACAGATTTGACTATAGAGGAATTAATCCAGTAACAAAAGAGAAATGCGATTGTAATTCATATACTAGTGATATGTGGTGGGCAAACTATAAAACTTTTATAGAAATTGGTGATACAATCATAAAGAAAAAAGGGGAATTATTATTTAATATTCATAAGAAAGACACAATTTTGAGTTTTAATTTTGAATGTGATGGGAAAATCTATAAGTAAATTATGGAAAACTGGGTAATGTATCAAATGGGGTAATGTACCCCGATCACTCGGATATGTGCAAACAAAGTCTAAGCAGTATCGTTAACCCGATCGCTCGGATATACGCAAACAAAGTCTAAGCCGTATCGTTAGCGCAGAATTACTTCGTCAGTTCGGCTAAAGCCTCGTGCGCATTCTGTGCCCGCAAAGAGAGACAAAAAAACTAAAAGCACAATTATAACAATCGTGCTTTTAGTTTTACATATATAAAAAACACAAGCCTTCCAGACAAAATATAAAGCTACTTTGCTGACTCCTGTCCTGAAGATTATCTGGTTAACAACAAAAACAGTCTTGTTTGCGAGTATTTAGATAAAATATTCAAAATTATATGTTGTTTTTATTTCTGCAAGCCTACTTCATTTCTGTAAATGTAATCTCCGTGTGTGGTGGAAAAATATTTACTGTATTTCTTTCCAAATTCTTTCATTTTGGCATCGTCTTTCCAATGTGCTTTGGCTAATTCATCTTCTTTATCCCATGCCTTTTCGATATCTGCAAAATTATCATATACAAAAACCTCAATAAACTCATTTGCTTTTGAACCCCAGGCATGCTGATAGGTGTAATACGCCTTAATTACATCGTTTTTATACATGATGTTGTCCATATACTCTTTGTTCAGGGCTTCAAATTCTTTTGCGCTTCCATCTTTTGGATTGACAATTTTGCTCTTTCTCACATAATAAATCATTTGTTTATCAGGAGCTTTACCAAGCAATTTTCTATCAGGAAGTACAGCATAAATCTCATCTGAATGCTCGCCTGTGTAAAATGACGAACGTTTTTCATAAAACGCCTTACGTACTTTTTCATCGGGCCAGGCTTCTTTTATAAGTTCCTGGCTTTTTTGCCAGGCTTTATCAATTGCATCCCAATTTTCATATACATACACAGAAATGATTTCGGTATTATCTGCAGTGAAATAATGTGTCAGAATATTTGATCTCATGATGTATGGATTTTTCATAACCACTTTTTCAAAATATTCTTTTTCAATCTTAGCCCAGTCATCTCTTTTTAAATCGGGGTTTGCTGTGTTTACATGTAAAGTTGTTACTGTAATGTAAGCTGGAGTTTTTTCTTCTTGTGCAAAAACACTGTAACCAATACAGATTAAGTTCAAAAACAAGAAAATGGTTTTGCATTGAATTGCTTTCATAATTCCAAAAGTTTTAGTTAAAAAAACTGGTGTAAACTGTTTTTGAAATTTGAAATATGTGGATTTAAAGAACTCGGATTATTTTTACAAATTTACAACATTTTACATACAACCATAACAATATCAGTTATTTAAAAAAAAATTACAGCTAAGAAATCACAAAAAAAACAATCATTAACACAAAAAAGACGCATACCATAAGTATACGTCTCTCTTTTAAACTAAAATAATGCATCTGCGGAAATTGAAAATTTACGCTATATATTTTAAAAACGGTTAGACTTTTTGCAAAACCAATACTAATTTATTAAAATCAGCCGCTGCATTTATCACTTTGATATAACTCTCATATGAATCCAACGGCAATTCCACATCCTTGTAAAATTCAATATTTTCAATTATCAACTCCTGCCCTGTCATTTTATAACTGGTCGAAAATTTACACGACTCGTTATTCTTGTAATTAGTTATATAGTTTGAATTTATTTTTTCCGGATTAACTAAAGCATATCCTTTAGGCAAAATTACTTTAACCTTACGAAGGTAGCCGTGGGGATATTGAATTTCTACAGGCATTTGTCTTTTATCTTTCTGATATAACTCAGCCTGCTTTCCAATAACAAGCCCTACTTTAAATAAAATTTTATCTCCTACTTTTTCAATCAGATTCTCACCCGAATAATTTGCTTTAAAAACAAATGGCTTAACCCCAAGAAATTGCGTTCCTTTATTTTCGGTGATTATTGTAACATCTTCTTTTTTGCCAGCATAATTTTCAGCCAGTTCTTTTTCAAAATCCCCGTGTTTGTCTTCAGGAATAAAATCATAAAATGGCTGGATACTAAAAGCCGAATAACCATTAAACTGAATTTCCGAGCTAACCGCTGGCTTGGTATTACTTGCTGAAAAATCTACTGTAATATTCATTTCGTCGTGGGTAAAATCAATTCCGGGAGTTTCAATTTTTTTTATTTCATAATCCGGAATTTTTGCGCCGCCAAATTCGGTATACTTTGTAAAAATCGCATACGAATTTGTCCATTTGAAAGGAATGTTGGGATATCTGTATTCTATTTCTGTCGGGCATAAATATCCTTTTAACTCAGGAAAGTAAAGAACAAAATCATCAAGGTTGGAATATGTTTCTAATTTTGGATCCATAGGATTTTTGAATCTATCTGATGTAATGACAACTTCAGATTCAATTTTATATAAATCAAAAATGCTCTTATACAGTTTCAATAAACCGTAAGAGCTTGCAAATTTATTATTGAGTGTAGTCAATAAACCGACAGCTTCGTTGCTTTTTTCATAATACCCTATATTCTTTTTAACGTATTCCTCAATTTTCAAAATCTGATCCACATTTGTTTGACCCGCCGGGATTTGCTTCACAAATTTATTTAATGCACTTTTCTCTTTGGAATCAAGTTCTCCGGAAACAAATCCAAGAACGTCTGATGTATAGCTTTTATAGTTGTATAAATCATATTTTTGAATATACAAATTCCCTGAAAGCTTATAAGTGAATCTTTTAGCATTTACTGCATAATTACTATAATCTTCATTTTTCAAAAAAGGTATTGATTCAACTTCAATTTTTTTACTGATTTTACCGGTATACATCTTTTCATTTTCAACGAATTCCGGCAGTCCATTATACGGTTTAACCGTAAAGATTAAATGATTTGGGTAAATTATTTCGTAACTGATATTTTTATTCAGGTATTCGTCCTGCATAACTATATTGCTGCCGTTTAATTTAGGGATGTATTTCCCAATTATTAATTGTTCAACAACACATCTTTTTTCCAATCCGGTAAGTGCGAAATATTTGTACTTAACATTTCTTTCCTGGTCTTCACTCTCTTTTATATCAGAAGAATTAAGTTCAATAACTTTACCGTCAGGTTTTATAACCCTTACTTTTTGCATTATAATTTCTTCTCCTTCACTTTTAAAAGGAATGTAGACTTTATTATTACGCTCTATTGCTTCATCAGAATTTACAAATGTTTTCGTATGGGCTATGGTAAAATCATAATTCTCTTTTTTATCGACCACAAACTCTTTAATTCTTTTATTAAGAATATTTATTTCGCCTAATTCTTCTTCAGCTTTCAAAGGAGCATAAGGTTCAGCTTTTCCCCAATCGTAATTTTTATATTCCTGTGCTGTTAAAAAATTACAAAAAATGACCGTTATTGATACTATTATTTTCTTCATAAAGAACTATTAATGAATTTTAATGATGGCAATTGTTTCGTTTGTATTTTCTTTTAATCTATTGATAAAATCATTCCACAGCTGCACCTTTTCTTTTTTAAGCGCCAGGAAATTAATTTTAACATCTATTTTTAATTCCACTGCATCTTTTTTCTCATCGTATGCAATGGAGAAACTGAAATTCTCATTCTGGAAAGTATCTCCTTTAGGCAGATAGCTGACTTTATATCCTTTTGGAACTGAAAGCATAATTGTCTGACTATAATTTGATTTGTTTTCAATATGATAATCCATTTCCCTTTTTATGTTTAACGTTTTTAATTCGTCAAATTTGTTCAAAAAAAGATTGATATAAATTTCGTTATCAGCGGAGACAATGTAATTTTCAATATTGAATTCGTATTCCACCTCTAACTCTTTATCTCTGTTTTCCTGATTCTTTATATCATATTTCCCCAAAAAGAACTTATTATTTCCAAGCTGTAATTCATTTTTCAAAAAACTGGTTTTATCAAATCCTGACAAATCTTTTAAACTGGTCAAAAAATTTTCTCTTAAAAACCCTGAATAAGCTACCTTGGATTTCCCTATGAGTTTATCACCTTCGATTTGAAGAAGAATATCTCCTGCAACTCTGTTTTTCTCAAACGGAACAACAGGAACCATAACCACCTCATATTCATCTTTTGATTTGTGAAGCAAGGCCTGTTTTCCCTGTATAAAACTTGTAGGGTAACCAAAAGGTGTTTCTTTACTGGTTCCGTCAAGAAAATAATCAACTCCATTGTTCTGATACGTTGCTATCATATGGTCATCGACCATTTGAGTAGGCAGATCATCATACGTAAACGGCTTTTGTCTCGAGCCAATCCAGGTGAGATAAACATCATTTATTCCAACAGATCTGAGCATTGTGTAAATAATAACAGCCATATCTTTACAATCGCCGTAACGTTTGACAAAAACGTCATTTGGTTTTCTTGGAATAAAGCCTCCGTATCCATCTTCAAATGCTATGTATTTAACATTATCCTTAACCCAGTAATAAATTTCCTTTACCTGATCCAGTTCATTTTCATGCAAAGCTTTTAACTCCCGGGCTTTTTTAACCAGTTCTTCACTGGGAGTTTCGTAGATGTCCTTAGTATATTCCTGATATAGTTTATGCAGATCTCCTATGGAACTCAATAGAGCTACTTTTTCTCCTTTGCTGTTTGTATAACTTTTTATATAAACCTCCACGATCGGCACAAAATAAAGCACACTGGGCATCCCTTCCTCGTATTTATACTGCGGAATGTTTTTTGCAGTCCATTTATATATAATTTTACCGCCTTTTTCTTCTTTGTTAAAAAGAATGGATTGATTTGGGTCGTTAAAAACTTTGTATCCCAATTCAATGTCTTTATCAACTATAAGCTTGTACTCTTTATATTCAATCGGATAGTTTTCGATAAAAATTTCTCCTGACAGTAATTTAGGATCCAGGTAATGTGTTGTGTATTTTAGAATCTTTTTAGCACCTAATGTCAACTGGGAATAATCAAACTCTTTGATTTTTATATCATCATGAAAATTCCTGGAGTTTTTATCAGGAACTATTCTAAAATTTTTAACATCATATTTTTTATTATTCAGAACAGTTGAAGCTTCTAAATTTTCAATTTGTGAAAAAGTAGAAAAAGACACCCTTCCTTTTGCGTCAATTTTATTTACATCATTTGTGATTACTACAGATTCATCGAACCGCTGGGAAATAATATTAATATTATTTTTATCCAAACGGATCTCCATTTGATTCATTTGCCTGACTATCACTTCATTTGCATTGGGGTATTTTTGCTTGTAATAATCCAAGTCATTTTGTCCCCATCCGAAGCTTTTTATTAATATAAAAACGAACAGTATTACAGCTCTCATTTCAGTTTGTTTTTTACAGTTATGACAGCATTATTTGTTTTCAACAAGTATGTCGTCCTCGTATTTTTTCTCAACTATTACTTTCCCGGATTCATCATATTCTTTATACATCCCGTTTAATTCATCATTTGAATAGTTTGCCTCTATTTTAACTTTCCCATTCGGATAAAAATATGTAGTAACTCCTTCATAATCATTATCCTTTAAATTTTCAATAAAATAAGGCTTTCCATTCATATAATTCATTGCCCGTTTCGTTAAATCACCTTCATTATACTCAGAATTTATAAGAAGATTTCCGTTTTCAGCATAAAATTTATAGGTTCCGTTTAATTCGCCATTTTTATAGTTTATTTCGAGAGCCGGTTTACCATTTTTATAATTAGCCGTAATTACCGCATTCCCTTTATCAGTTAAAACTTCATTTTCAGTTTGTTTTTTATAAGAAATCAGCATACCGTTTTCGTAATTCAAGGTTATTAATTCCTCTCCGTTATTGCCATAATAAATTTCCTCTCCATTCTTTTTACCATTAAAATAGTTTGTAGCAAGAAATTTGAATCCTTCGTGAAAATATTTTTCTGTCAAACCAAATTCAACATCATTAAAATAGTTTGCTTTCCAGTATAATTTACCATCAAGATTATTCTTTGTATACTCACCAAATAATATATTACTTGTATAATTTGATTTAACCGAAACTGTATGGTTAGGGTTATATGAGATTGAAGTACCAAACTTCTCCCCGTTTTCAAGCTTGGCTTCAAATATTTTTTGATTTTTATTGTTTTTGATGAAATAATCACCATTGTATTCTCCATTTTTCAAAATACCTTCTGAAATTTCAGTTGTATTTTTTTGGAAAGATTTAGCCGGTCCGTTTTTTTCATAATCAACAGCACTTATTAAAGTTCCTTTATTATAAAAAGAGGTTTTAACTAATTCATCTTTAATAAAAATTGATCTTTCATACATTTCTCCCAAATTATTGAATCTTTCCAATTCACCGTCAACCATACCATTGCTCAGGAAATAAATGTTTTTCAGCTTTCCATTTTTATGATATCTTTTTGACTCTCCGTTTTGAACATCTTTTATATAATAGCTTTCACTTTCTTTTGTCCCGTTTTTATAATAAGTAATATAAGAGCCGTTTTTTTGTCCTTCTTTAATTTCGTAAACTGTTTTCAACTTTCCATTCGGATAGAAATCTTCATATTTATTTACCTGAACATTTTTATCGTAATATGTATGGGAATCCAACAAACCGGTAACAGGATCGTAATATTTCCATTCGCCATGTTTCTGCCCCTTTGAATTATAAGCTCCTTCTAAATAAGTATTATTATTTGCCAGTTTAACAATAAACGGCGTATTAAGTTTAAGCTTTACTTCTTTTTGCGGATTACCGTTAGCATCAAAAGTCTTATACGCCATAAGGTGCTCATAACCTTCTTTACCTTCAAAGATATACTCAACAATTGGTTTGCCTTTAAGATATATTTTTTGTCTGCTCAATCTATCCCCGTTAAAAAAACGTTCTTCTGAGATTTTATCAGCCAGCATTTCTTTAAAGTATACTATTTTTCCATTTTCTAATTTAAACGAATTATACAAATCACCATTAGGATAATTCTTCACATATTCACCTACTGTATTTCCATTCAAGTAACTCTCTTTTGTAAAAACAACAGAATTAGGAAAGTATTCTATCTTATCGCCGTTTATTTTCCCTGCTTCATATTTTGCTGTAGTCTTCAATGTACCATTTACAAAATATTCTTTGTAATCCCCATTTATGTTTCCATTTACATAATCTGCAGCACTCTTTAATTTCCCGTTTTTATAAAAAACCTCTTCTTTTCCTTCAGCCTTTTCATTTTTGACATTATAATAAGATTTCAAACCTCCAAAACGATGGTAAAAAGTTTGCTTGTTATTTTCCTTTTCATTCAAAAATTCCCTGTTGCTGATCAAATTTCCATTCAAATAATAAAATTCGGCTTTACCGTTTTCAATACCTGACAAATAATTGACTGTATTGTTTTTCTTTCCATCCTGATAATAAGCGTTTACTTCACCGTCAAACTTATTTTCGGTCATTTTACCTTCAAGGAATCTGTTTCCGTCTGAATAATTAAACCTCCAAAGACCGTCTTTTTTATCATTGATTAATTTTCCATAACCAATATATCCATCTTCATCAATTACTGACACAAAATCTTCTTTCCCGAAAAAATCAACTTTTCTGGAACAGATAGTTTTTGTGATATTAGTAAACATCCAGCTATTAAACTTAGTAATATCATTTGCTTTTTTTGCAACCAATTTTTGAACCGCCTCTGTATTAAAGTTAAGAAACAGTCTGTAAGTCAATGTTTCAAACTGTTTATCCTGCCATACTTTTGCATAAAAATCATTATATCGCTCGGCAAAAAAACCATTTTTGGTTTTTATTTTCGGTAGTTCTGACAATAAAGCCTGAAGTTGTCTGATATAAACAATATCAAAATCACTGTTAAGCTTGTAAGAAGAATTTAACGCATATTGTTTCTTGATTATATTTTCAGCAGATTCAAATAATTCATGCCCTAAAATCTGAAAAGGCTGTTTGGGATCTTCATATTTTTTTGACAGTTCATAGTTTAATTTTTTTACAGCGTTTTCGGTTATTTGTCCGCCAAAATCCAGTAAAATACTGGTTGTCATAGCCAAAATCCCTTCCGACTGGTTTCCGTTATTAAAAGCCAATACCCCTAATAAATAATGAGACCGGTAAAAATTAGGGTAAATAGTAATCGAATTGATTAAGTCCTTATAAGCTTCTTCATTATGATTCAATCTTGAATTTGTCACTCCTTTATTGTAATGTATAAGATAGGATTCAGGAAATAGCTGCAATGCTTCTTTATACAGTTCAAGGGCCTTATCTTCTTTACCTGCATCATCATAAACGTTCCCTAAAATCAAATAATAATCGTGCAGATTTTCTTTTTCAAATGATGATTTATCAATTTTGGTTAACAATTCTATAGCATCGTCATACTTTTTGTCATAATACATAACCCTGGATTTTTCCAGAACTGCTTTATTTTTTTCAGGACTATAGCTGCTTATTTTATTAAGCACCTCCATACTTTCCTGATATTTTTCCTGACTTCTTAATTGAGTTGCTTTTTTAAGCAATGAATCATTCACAGTTGTATTCGTTTGCGAATAACTGAATGCGAAAAAGAAACAAATTGATGTGTTTAACAAAAATTTCATACTACTTTTATTATTTTTTATGGACTTTACGTAAAGATATAAATATTATAACCTCATGCAAACCACTTCATTTAAAACTAAAAAATAAGAATAATTACTTATTTGAAAATTAATAAGTTAAAAAGAAAAAAAAATCAATTTTTGGCTTTAAATTTGTTGCATCATCAATCAATTCAAAACGCTGCAGAATTATTTGAAGCGTTGCGGAGAAAAATCAATCATCATGTTAAAACGTTTTTTTATTCTGTGCTCCGGTGCAGATAGGGAGTTACTCGACTCTTGCAGTGAAGGTGAGCAAACCAAGTACGTGGGAATAGGCGCCACCGTTTTTTTTACCGCTGTTATGGCTTTTCTGGCCAGTGCGTATGCTTTATTTACAGTGTTTGACAATACCTATTATGCCATAGCTTTTGGTACCGTTTGGGCGATGCTTATTTTTAATCTGGATCGTTTTATTGTTTCCACAATCAGAAAAAGAGACAACCTTAAAGCAGAATTTTTACAAGCATCACCCCGAATTATTCTGGCAATGATTATTGCTATAGTAATTTCAAAACCTTTGGAAATCAAAATATTTGAAAAAGAAATCAACACGGTGCTGCTGAAAGAAAAGAATGCCATGGCTATTGCAAATAAAAATCAGGTTACCAATTTCTTCAAAGGAGATGTCACTAAGAATCAGGCAGAAATTGACAGCATAAAATCGAACATAAAAGCTAAAGAAAAACAAGTAGCCGATTTGTATCAATCGTATATTACCGAAGCTGAAGGAACCACCGGAACCAAAAAAATGGGTAAAGGACCTATTTACAAAGAAAAAAGAGAGGCGCATGATTTAGCCCAACGTCAATTGGATTCCTTAAAAGCTTCTTCTACTAAAATTATTGCTGATAAAGAAGCTAGAGCTAAAGCGCTACAAGCTGATTTAGATAAAAAAGTATCTGATTCAAAACCTATTATAGACAATTTTGATGGTTTAATGGCCCGAATAAACGCATTAGGAAAACTCCCATTATTACCATCATTATTTATCATGCTTTTGTTTTTAGCAATTGAAACATCCCCGATTATTGCAAAAATGCTTTCTCCAAAAGGAGAATACGACTTCAAGCTGGAAGACAACGAAATGGCATTGAAAGTTCATATAGAGCAAAACAATTTCCAGCGCGCGTTACAAAAGGATACTGACGCCTTAATTTACAATAAAATTTATGAAGACATCAGAGCTGATAACGGTTTAAATGACTATAAGAAAAAATCGGCCATTGAAATTTTGAGAATGCAGGCCGACAGTTATATGGAAAAACAAAAAAGTGTAATGTAGTTTTAACCCTGTCAGAGCTTGGACTCTGACAGGGCTTTTTTTTTTATAAATATTGTAAAACCTCAGCTTTCAACCGGTCGTATTCACCTTGAAGAATTAAGCCGTTATCCAGAAGTCTTTTGTAATTCTGAAGTTTGTCAAACAATTCATCTTTGGACAAATCCTTAAGCATTTTTTCACCATGAGGAATTGGAGTTTCAATTTCTGTATCAGAAACGAATTGTGTAGACGGCAAAATTTCAGCAAAAGACGTTACTTCTTCCGTTGCTATTTCTTCAATTTCCGGTTCAGGCAATGTCATCTCTACTGAAGGCGCTTCTTCTGTAAAACTGGTTGTCACAGCAGGATTCTTTAATAAATCCAGTTGCTCTTTAGCAAACGTATATAATTTTCTTGCCTGGTTTTTTGGTAAATAATCAATGGTATGTGTTAATTCAGATTTCGTGGAAAAAGTAAAATCAGATCCTAAAATTCCTTCTTTCACAAACGTTCCTGCTATTTCATCCCAATTGAAATCCACAAATTCCATTGAAAGTCCTAAATTCTTTGGTTTGCATAAAATGATACGTTTGTTTGTCACTACCACGCTGTCCGGCAGAATAGTCACGGCTGGTTTTTTTTGAACCGCAATGTAACCTACTTCTTCGTTAGACATAAGCAAATTAGACAATTTAGCCGTAATTTTTTCAATAGCTTTTGGGTCTTGGTCTTCGTTTAGTATTTTCTTTAAATTATCAATCATCTTTATAAGTAAATTAGTTTTAAAAGTTTATTATTACCTCAAATTTGAAGCCAAATTTTGACTAAGATAAAAATTATATCGAACAAATCAACCATTCAGCATAACGCAAAATAACAAAAAGAATAAACGTTAAAAAGTATATAAACATTGTACGCTTGTTCAAGCCAAACTCTACGGAATTGATATAAAAAGAATTGATTATGGTTAAGACTTTTTCTTTATTAAACCATAAAATCGCAACAATACACATTTGATATAGTATAGCAGCCCGTAATGCTCCTGCATTTACTTTATAGAAAATATCCTGAAGTATTATATTAATGAGTATTGTCGAAATTAAGACACAACCAATGATTCTCGTCTTTCTAAAAAACAACAACAGACCTCCTAAAACTTCTAAAAAGCCCAGAATCAAAACATAGTTTTCAGAATAACCGTAAAAAGCCCACATAAGCTCCATTCCAGTCATTTCATTCACTGTTTTGTTAATTTCAGCAGCTCCTTTAAATTGCACAACCTTACCTATCCCATAAATAGACATTGCCAAAGTAACAATCCACACTAAAGCATTTTCAATGATTTGAAAGAGATCTTTTTTACTTAATTTCAGATTATTCATTCAAAACTTCGCTCTGCATTTTTTTAGTTAAACTTTTAAACACCAACTCATACGAATGATTGATCAAATCAATCATCATTTTATCAGAAACATCTTTATGAAAATCGACAGTATTCCAATGCACTTTGCTCATGTGATACCCAGGACTCACTGCTTCATACTCTGCACGAAGTTCTAAGGCTCTTTCAGGATCGCATTTCAAATTAAGTGAAGGTGTTCCTTTTTCCCATTCTTTTAAAGAAGTCAGACAAAACATCTTTCCGCCGACTTTAAATACCAATGTATCTTCATCGAAAGGAAAATGCTCCGTTACGCCTTTTTTTGACAGACAATACGAATAATAATCTTCTAGGTTCATACTTTAATTTTTACCGATTTCTCCCAAATGCGTAAACTTAAATCCTTTTTCATATTTCAATCCGTATCCAAAAATACGATCCATCGAAGCATGGGAAAATAAAATAATTCCAATTAATTGAATAATATTGTCCGAAAAATAAACCCCTATCAAATACAATAAAACAGCAATGCCTCTGTGGTGAAAAATATTGTAAACATACGCTCCCATTTTATCTCCAAAAGCATAACCAATCATTGAAAAATCAGGAACTAAAATAAGTATCAAAAACCACCACCATTGATAATTCAGAAGACTAAACAAATAGATTCCAAATACAAATAGTCCTAATTCTTCTAACTTGATTGTTGCTTTCATAATATTCTTTCCATTAATTTTTCATGGTTTCAACAGCTGTAAAACCAAATTTCCTGTACAAAGGATGGGCGTCTAAAGTCGCCAGTCCACATATTTTAATTTGCTGAATTGCGGCTCGGTCATTACTGCGTTCAAAAGAATAGTTACATATCCATTCCCTTGATGTTCTTCAGTAATAAAGACATCCATAGGATAGGCAAATGAAACCAAATCAGTAATCACCCTGGCAAAACCTATCTGTTCATCATTAAGGTAAATCCCAAAGCATAGCGAATTATCAATAGAAATTTTAAGAGCTTCCATTGTTCTGTCTTTTGCCCAATAGGTATTCTTCAAAAAATTTTGAATGAAGGGCAGATCTAATTTGTTTTTATCTGTTGATACTGTAATCATATTTTGTACAAAATGGGTTTGCTCGGACTTGCATCATTTTCAAACGAAGCTATTTGTAAATTTAACAAATAAATTCCGTCAGCAACAGCATCGTCAACAAAAATCATTTCAGTAATTGTACAATCCATTCTGGCATCAACATTTAAATTCTGCACATCTTTTACACTCCAAAATGCTTTATGGGCCAACAGTTTACCTTCATCTTCTTCCCTGTCTACACTTGGCAAATCAATTAAAAGATGCTTAACCCCTATTTCACGTAAAAAAATAGCTGTGTCTTCGCTCAAATACGGCGGATTTGTATGTGAGTAATTTTTTGATTTTTTTTCTTCTGTATTGGGTAAAGTACGTAAAATAACTGCTTCCGGAGATTTCCCTTTTAAAGCTTCTTCTACTTGTTCTTTAATAATTACTAAATCTTCTCCTATAGCTTTCGGTTGAATTGAAATCAATTCGGCAATAAAGAAAAACTGCTTCAGGCATTGATTAATACTGTAAAAGTCCTTTGTAATATGCCCCAGACATTCGGTATGCGTACCGTGTCCATGCGGATTAAAAAAAATGTTATTGAAGTTAGTCGAACTTCCTTCCGAAACTTTCCCTACCCAATCTCCAAAACGAACCGGCTCTATAACCGGTTTTTCAATATACCATGCAATAGGATTTTTATCAGTATTTGCTAAGGGAATGGAAATATCAATAGGTTTTGATAAGTCGAAGGTTAGGTTGTTTATAGTTGCTTTCATTTTATATTCTATTTAACCGCAAAGAGCGCTAGGTTATCGCAATAGACGCAAAGATGAACGAAAATAAAGTAACTTGCGGGCTTTGCGTAATTCTTTATGAACTTTGCGGTTAAGTTTACAAATTATTAACTACTCGTTTTATCCCGTTTTTTATTAATGTAACATTGAAATTCATCAACATTCCTAATTTACAATCAGTCAATTTTAAATAAGTAAGAAGTTGTGCAAAATGAATATCATTTAAAGCTTCAACCGATTTTATTTCCAAAATTAATTTGTTTTCAATAATTAAATCTACTCTATATCCAACATCCATTTTAACTTCTTCATAAATTAAAGGCAAAGGCTTTTGTTTCTCAACCTTAAGTCTTGTTTTTTTCAATTCATAAAACAAACACTCTTCATAAGCACTTTCTAATAATCCGGGACCTAATTTTTGATGTACTTTTAAAGCACAATCAAAAGCAATTTTTGACAATTCGTTTTCTGACATAATCTAAATTTTTCGTGGCGTTTATATTTTTTTAACCGCAAAGAGCGCTAGGTTATCGCGATGAACGCAAAAAAACAAATTGCGGACTTTGCGTAATTCTTTGCGAACTTTGCGGTTAAAACCCTCGACACTAAGTTAAAAAAAATAAATCACTCGCAATTCCATCACAAAAGAATTTACCTTTTCGGGTAGTTTTCAAAACATTGTCTTTTAATTGAAGCTTTTCTTCTTTTAGATATTTGTCAGCATTTTGAAGTAGATAATCCAAATAATTTTTACCAAATTCTTTTTCAATCCGTTCCAAAGAAACACCCCAAACTGTTCGTAAACCTGTCATCACATATTCATTATAGCGGTCTGTAATTGAAAGTTGCTCAATCTCATGAGGCAATTTATCCTCCTGAATAGATTTTATATACAACGTATTGTTAGCAATATTCCACGAACGGTTTATCCCATCATAACTATGTGCCGATGGACCAATTCCAATATATTTTTTTCCTAACCAATACGCCGAATTGTTTTTTGAAAAATAATCAGGTTTTCCAAAATTAGACAATTCATAATGTACAAAACCATTTTGCTCTAAAATATCTACCAACATTAAAAATTGCTCATGAGCAACCGAATCGTCAGGCGCGGATATACTTCCTTTTTGGATGAATTTTTCCAACGCGGTTTTAGGTTCCACAGTAAGTGCATAACTCGAAATATGCGGAATACCCAAATCTAATAAGGTCTCAATGTTTTGTTTCCACTTCTTGTTTGTCAATCCTGGTATTCCATAAATTAAATCGGCTGTGATATTGTCAAAATATTGCGTTGCAACTTTAAGACATTCCAATGCTTCATTAGCATTATGTGCGCGGTTCATGAGTTTTAAATCTTCTTCGAAAAAAGACTGGATTCCTATGGATAAACGGTTGATTCGATTTTTTGATAATTCTATAATTCGATCTTTAGATAAATCGTCAGGATTCGCTTCGAGTGTAATTTCGGGATTATCAGCAACTTTATAATTTTTATAAACCTCATCAATCAAAAATCTAATATCTGACGTCTCTAAAATACTGGGAGTTCCTCCGCCAAAGTAGATAGTTTCTACAATTTCATCTTGGAATTCATTTTTACGCATAGCAATTTCCTTTGCCAATGCCTGTACCATTTCCTCTTTCTTCTTGATTGAAGTTGAAAAATGAAAATCGCAATAATGACAAGCTTGCTTGCAAAAAGGGATATGTATGTAGATTCCTGACATATTAAATTTTTTCAAAAAAATTTTCTTTCAAAGTTAAAGGAGAATCGTGTAAAATAATTTTTGAATGATTTAACAAATAACCTTGAAATTCAATTTGCTTCAAAATTAACTTACAAATTAACAAGTACAATTTATAACTATAGTAACTATATTCCACTTCCAATTCATGATATTGATCTTCAAAAATTAATTCTATATCTGATTTAATTGTTCTCCCGTGAAACAGATTATTCCTTCTTTTAAATACATTTTTATCACTTTTACGAATTTGAATACTCAAAGAATTAAATGCTTGCTCATAATCGACAATATTTTCAATATTTTTCTCATTTATATTATCCAAGGCATCTAACAAATTATCATATTCAGCTTCCGAAATCTTCCCTTTTATATTTTTCAATACTTTAACTGCATTGTCTCTGATTTTTATTTTTTCTATCTGTTTACTGTAATGTTTATTTCTTATTTCTAGCACTATTGTCTCTAAAGCAATAAACAAAATCGAATGTTTCGAAATAAAAGTACTTGGCATTACTTCAAATAACATTCGAAGAGAAACATAATATTTAGGGTTATCTTTAACCATATCAACCAACTTTTGAATTTGCTCGATTGAAATTGTCGAAGAAAATACTTTTGGCTCGAAGTTTCTTTGCTTATGGTTTTGAGGGAATGAATAGCTTTGAGGATACTTTGAAAATGGTTCGTAAACATCTAAGCGTTTACCTTGAGCTCTATAAAAAAAATCTGTTTCGGTAAAATTTAAATCATTAGATTGAAAAAAATATTCTTCTTTTTTGTACAAATAACCGCTTAAAAATCCCAATGCTAAGATTATAGAATTTATACTATGCTTAAATTCATTATGTGAAATTTTATTTTTTGAATTTATTATCAAATAAACATCATTAATACTCTCAGAGAGAATAGAAACAGAAATTTCAAATATCACGCCATTGCATTGATAATCAAATTCATTCTTGTTTTCAGATAAAATATTTTTAATGTAAAAAACACTTTCAATTTTAGAAAAATATGTATTAAAACACTTTTTTTCTTTATCGAAAGTTATTGATTGAAAGTTATATGTTTCACATTCTCTCTCTAAAAAATTATTTTTAACAGATTTAACACAAAAGTGATTTATTTCAATTTCTAATGAGTTACAAGTTATAACAAACCTTTTTTTAGTTTTATATAGAATATTAAAATTAGGATAACTAACTCGAAAACTCAATCCTTCATTTTTTTTAACTAAAAAGGTTTCAAAATTAGTTTTCGAAACCTCTTCATGCACAACAGATTTAGTTTCTTGCTCAATACTATAGATGTGTTCAAAAATTTCGTAAATATTCATAATAGACGAATTAATCTATTTTGTTTAATCGGAAAAAACTTAAATATAAAGACTTGCTTATAAAGTGTTTATTTACACATCGGTTAATCAAGGTGAACACTGAACACTATTTTTTTACTCTATCTTCATTTTGTTTCACAAAAGCATCCCAACCTGAATAACTCTTACCAACAAACACTTTTCCTGAGTTAAAGAAATGGCAAACTGCTGCCGCCAATCCATCGGTAGAGTCAAGGTTTTTGGGTAATTCTTTTAACCCTAATAACTGTTGGAGCATTTTAGCCACTTGCTCTTTACTGGCATTTCCGTTTCCGGTAATTGCCATTTTTATTTTTTTAGGTTCGTATTCTGTGATGGGAATTTGACGCGACAATCCTGCTGCCATTGCAACTCCTTGTGCTCTACCTAATTTTAACATTGATTGTACATTCTTACCAAAAAACGGTGCCTCAATAGCGATTTCGTCAGGATGATAAGTATCGATTAATTCAATAGTACGCTCGAATATTTTTTGCAGTTTTAAATAATGGTCGTCATATTTACCCAGCAGTAATTCGTTTAACTGGATAAACTCCATTTTTTTATTAACCACTTTAATCAGTCCGAAACCCATGATGGTCGTTCCGGGGTCAATGCCTAATATGATTCTTTCGTTTGCCAATTTTTTGTCTCAAGTTTTACCCCAATTCTTCGGGATGAAGTTCAAAGTTTTGTTTCTTTGTCTTAATGAATAAACTTTCACACAAAACTAAGCAATTCTTAGTACTTCTGCTTAAAATAATAATTATAGCGGGAGCCTTTTATTTTATTTACGACAGGCTTTCTAACGATTCGACTTTAGAGTTCGAAAAATTCAAGTCGGTAGTACTGGAAAAACAACCTTTTTACAATATCCTTTTCATCTTATTCCTGTCATTTTTGAATCGGTTTTTAGAGATACTAAAATGGCAGAATTTAGTGCAAACAATCAAAAAAATAACTGTTAGTGAAGCCAGCAAACAAGTTTTAGGTGCTTTGACATTAGCATTGTTTACGCCAAATGGCATTGGTGAATACGCAGGAAAAGCATTATTTTTTGAAAAAGAAAAAGCAAAAAAAATTATTTTTTTGAACCTGATTTGTAATGGTATTCAGCTGATATTGACTATTATTTTTGGAACTTTAGGGCTATTATATTTCAATTCAGTATTTAATGTTGTTCCTGCAAAAACTATAGTAGTCATCATTGGTAGTGCTTCTCTATTTTTTCTTTTTTTCCTTTTCTTAAAAAAAATAGACATTAAAGGATATTCTATTGAAAAAATAATTAAAAAGATTACTAAAATCCCTAGAAGCATTCATCAAAAAAATATTGCGTTAGGACTATTGCGTTATCTCACATTTTCTCACCAATACTATTTCTTGTTCTTGATGTTTGGGGTTGATTTGCCATATTGGTTGTTACTCTCTGCAATCACTTCGGTGTATTTCTTAGCTTCCTCCTTACCCTCTTTCCAATTTTTGGATTTTGCTGTTAAAGGAAGTGTCGCGGTATATTTCTTTGGGTTATTACAAGTCAATGAATGGGTTGTGCTTTTTATTACTACCTTAATGTGGTTCTTAAATACTGTTATTCCCGTTGTGATAGGAAGTTACTATGTATTACGTTTTAAAATCAATAACACTAAAACTACAACCTGATGGAACTTTTAATTTTAGTAACTTATATTGTGTTGTTGTGGTATATCATCAATATACTTTGGCTTTGTATAGGATTCACTAAAATAAAATCTTTCCATTATCACTCGGGGATTCCCAAAACGAAGTTTTCCATCATTGTTCCTTTTAGAAACGAAGCTGATAATCTCCCGAAACTTTTACAATCTTTTGAAAAACTGAATTACCCGACTGCACTTTATGAGGTTATTTTAGTAGATGATGAATCAGTCGAAAAATACAAAATACAAAATACAAAATACAAAATTACGGTCGTTGATAATGAACGAAAAACAAATTCTCCTAAAAAAGATGCGATTAATACTGCTATTGGAATAGCAAATAATGAATGGATTATCACCACTGATGCGGATTGTATTGTTAACGAAAATTGGCTACAGGCTTATGATGCTTTTATACAGCACAATTCGGTTAAAATGATTGCTTCGGGAGTAATTTACAGTTCTCAAAATAGCTTTTTAGGAAACTTTCAGCAACTGGATTTGATGAGTTTACAAGGCACTACAATTGGTAGTTTTGGAAATGAGCAGGCTTTTATGTGTAATGGAGCCAATTTCTGCTATAAAAAATCTTTTTTTAAAGAGTTAAACGGCTTTGAAGGAAACGAAAATATTGCCAGCGGAGACGATGTCTTCTTATTGCAAAAAGCGATCCTTAAAGAAGCTTCTTCGGTTCAGTTTTTAAAAAATCCTTCTTCCGTTGTTACTACTTTACCTGAACAAACATGGAAGTCACTTTTTTTTCAAAGAGTACGATGGGCAAGTAAATCGGCCAATTATAAAAGCATATATAGTAAGCAACTTGGCCTGTCGGTTTTTACTTTAAATCTGTTATTACTCATACTTGTGTTAACGACTGACTGGAAATTAGCTTTATATATTTTTGCACTCAAGTTTTTAATAGATTATGTATTGTTTCGAATAACTGCTGATTTCTTTAAAAAACCATTACGATATTTGATGCTTTCAAGCGCACTATACTCCATTTTCAGTTGTACAGTAGTGTTCTATTCTTTTTTTGGCAATTACACATGGAAAGGACGTTCATTTAAAATGTAACTTCTTACACTTGTTTACTACTAATAGTAAAAATTTTAAACATGAAAAAACAACCTACAAGAAAAGGACGTGCATTATTGTTCATTGGAATGGCATCATTAATATTAGGATTAACCGTTTTCAGAGAAAACAACACTCCTAAAATGATACTGCTGATAACAAGTATTATTACTTTACTGGCTTCTATTTATTTGAATGCAAAAACTGCCATGGTAGCGGTGAAAAAACAGAAAGAAAAAGAATAATTATTCGCCTTTTAAAACTAAAGGAATAATAAATTCCGATTTCACTTTCACGCCTCTTTTAATCGCAGGTTCTATTACAGGGAAATCAATAAGTTTAGACTGAATAATACTGTCAGTAAATTCAGGATTAATTGCGCTTGACGGCAGGATAGTTTCAAACGTTGTTTTTTTATCCGGATAAATTGAGATTTTTACCTGAAGTGAATCAAGTTTAGGCAACAGCATTCTTACTGAATCGGTTCCTATTTTTTGATACAAAGCAATTGTCAGGGCATTAAAAAAGCATTGTTTTTTTGCGTCTTCCCGGGTAACAGAATCACAATCAGCTAAAGTGGGATATTCATCAACTGTCTGCCAATTGATTTTTTCAAGTTCTTTTTTAAGCAATACATCTTTTGAAGGAACATTTTTTTCAAAATACTGGCATCCAAAAAATAATAGTGAAGTCAAAAAAATAAATATTCCCTTTTTCATTTTGTCAGTTATACCAATAGTTTTTATTGCTTATTTTTAATTTTCAAAAATAGTAAAAAATATTCTTATGGATTCTATTTTAATCATCTTGGGTTTTCTTTGTATAGTAATAGGAATTTTTGGCAGTTTCCTGCCTGCTTTACCGGGTCCGGGTTTAAGCTGGGTAGGCTTGCTGTTTCTTTATCTTACTAAATCCATTCCAAACAATTATTGGGTTTTAGGCATAACATTAGTGGTCACAATAATAGTCTTAATCCTCGATTATATTATACCTGCCAAAGGCACCAAACGTTTTGGAGGCAGTAAATACGGAGTATGGGGAACTAATATTGGATTAATCGTTGGTTTGTTTTTACCTATTCCTTTCGGATTTGTTATTGGCGCTTTTGCTGGAGCATTAATAGGCGAATTGTATCACGACAGACAAGACCATCAAAAAGCATTAAAAGCAGCTACAGGCTCATTTTTAGGCTTTATAGCTTCTACTTTCATGAAATTTGTGATTTGTATGATTTTCTTGGGATTGTTCATCTACGAACTCTGGCAACATAGAGAAAATTTACAATGGTAATTGGAATATCAATAACACTTACTGAAATAAAAAAACAGCCGTTGTTTTAAAGTAACGGCTGTTTTTTTTTGAAAATTTTACATGTTTTTGGCATCGGAAACTTTGTAGGTTTTACCGTCAGCCACACCTTCTATCGTTTTTGACAAAGATTCTATTGACTGAACTGCACCGTCATATTCAATTGAAGCTGTTTCAGCATCAAAATCAACAGTAGCTTTCTGAACGCCGTCAAGACCTGCCAGTTTATTCTCAATGGTTTTTGCACAGCCCATTGCACAAGTCATTCCCTCTATTTTCATTGTTGCTTTTTTAGTATCGGCAACAGGTTTATTTTCTTTCTTAACTTGGGTTGCAACTTCCGGAGAAGCTTGAGCTGTCTCTCCTTCTTTTTTACAGCTTACAATAGCTATAGACGCCATAGCAACAAATAGTAATTTCCTCATAACTATATTTTTAAGTTTTGCAAAACAAAAATATGCAATTAGCACTTCTGTTTGAAAAAAATAACAGAATTTTGACACATTAAATCAATACTATGTTATCAAAAAACAATAAATGGTTATTATTGGTATTACTTTCTTTAATCTGGGGTAGTTCATTTATACTTATAAAAAGAGGATTAGTTGGACTAAATCCTTTTCAATTAGGTGCTTTACGAATAATTTTTGCCTGCCTGTTTATGGTGATCGTAGGATTTAAGAGCATTCCCAAAATACCGCTTTACAAATGGAAATATGTGGCCATTACTTCTCTCTTTGGAAACGGATTGCCAGTATTTTTGTTTGCCTATGCACAAACCGGTATTAAAAGCTCTGTCAGCGGTATTTTAAATTCACTTACGCCGCTGTATACATTATTGATTGGTGTTTTAGCTTTTGGGTTAGGATTTGTAAGAAATCAGGTTTTCGGGGTAGTTTTAGGTTTGACAGGCTGTTTGCTTTTAGTGTTCTTTGGAAAGTCGGCCACTGGTGAAACCGACTACTTTTGTGCCTTTCTAGTAGTTATTGCAACCATGTGTTATGCACTGAATGTAAATTTAATCAAGAAATATTTATCGGATGTGAGTCCGTTAGCCATTACAACCGGTAATTTTTTAACGCTTTTAATTCCTGCATTGATTATTCTTTTTGCCAACGGCTATGCGGAGGTAATGACACAGCCCGAAGTAATCCATTCGACATTATTTATTATGGTACTGGGTATGATTGGAACCGGAATTGCCAACATTCTATACTACCAGCTTATTCAGATTACCTCACCCCTTTTTGCTTCCTCTGTGACCTATTTTATCCCAATTGTAGCTATGAGTTGGGGAATGTTAGACGGTGAAAGCCTGAACTTTATGCAGCTCGCAGGGGCAGGAGTAATTTTAAGCGGCGTTTATATAGCCAGCAAAAAATAAAAGCGGGAATTTCCCGCTTTATACTATAATTAAAAATTTATTTCAACTTTATTCAATTGCCTTAACAACAGCTTTTTCAGCTTCTTTACGCGACCCGTCAAACCCGTCTATTCCTGAAACTGTGGTGTATTTCAACACATATTTTTTTCCGGGATTAATTCGGTTGTAAACACTTTGGCACATTAAAGTCGCTTCATGGAAACCGCATAAAATCAGTTTTAATTTTCCAGGATACGTATTCACGTCACCAATAGCATAAATACCCTCAACATTAGTTTGGTAATCCAAAGCATTATTCACTTTGATGGCATTCTTTTCAATTTCCAATCCCCAGTTGGCAATAGGACCTAATTTAGGCGTAAGACCAAACAACGGAATAAAATAATCACACTCTACATTTTGACGAGCCGTGCCCACTTGTATATCTACAGCGGTAATACGTTCTGAACCATTAAAGCCAATAACTTCAGCCTCTGTAATCAATTTGATTTTACCCTGCTTTTTAAGTTCCTGCACTTTTTCCACAGAATCCAAAGCACCGCGGAATTCATTTCTCCTGTGAACCAAAGTTACTTCTGAAGCAACATTTGAAAGGAAAATGGTCCAATCCAATGCTGAGTCACCACCACCGGAAATCACAATTTTCTTATCACGGAATTTTTCAGGGTCTTTTACAAAATATTCTACACCGCGGTCTTCCTGCTCATAGAATTCAATATCTTTCAAAAGAGGTTTACGAGGCTCGAAAATTCCTAATCCTCCGGCAATTGCCACAGCTTTTGCATGGTGCTCAGTTCCTTTATTAGTGGTAACAATAAAAGTTCCGTCTTCAAGTTTTTGGATTTTTTCTGCAACTTCATTTAATGTAAACCCTGGCTGGAACTGTTTTATCTGTTCCATTAAATTGTCCACTAAGTCTCCGGCATTTACAGAAGGAAAACCAGGAATATCAAAAATTGGTTTTTTAGGATACAACTCTGTTAATTGTCCGCCGGGTTGCGGTAATCCGTCAATTAAATGGCATTTTAATTTTAAAAGACCTGCTTCAAAAACAGCAAAAAGTCCCGTAGGACCAGCTCCTATAATAAGTATATCGGTTTCGATCATTTTGAAATTTTTTTATAAGTCCAAAATTAATTCGTTTTGAACTTAATTTTTATGATATAAGTCATCTGCGTGAGGGGTTGAAGCGACATCCTTTTTATTTAGTCATTTCGCACTTCGACAGGCTCAGTGACCCTCGAAATGACCAAATAAAAAGATATAGCAAAAGACCCGACCCGAAGGGTCACGCCCATCCTTCGACACGCTCAGGATAACATTAAGCTACATTTACCACAGTTTCAATTTGCGGTGCATATTTTTTTATAGTGGTTTCCACACCAGCTTTAAGAGTACTGATACTTAAACTGCAACTGGTACAGGCACCCTCTAAACGAACTTTCACATGCTTATCATCTTCAATACTGATAAGAGTAATATCTCCCCCATCAGAATTTAAAAACGGACGGATTTCTTCTAAAGCTTTTAAAATATTTTGTTCTAATTCTTGATTTGTCATTTTTTAGACATTTTAGATTATTAGATTGTTAGATTTCTTTAATTATCAGACTTCTTAGAGAAATAGTCTGATAATCCAAGCAGTCTAAACAGTCTATTTTTTAACAGCCGAGCAACCAGCCATTGTTGTTATTTTTATCGCTTCTGTAGGCGGAAGGCTTTCATTACGGCTTACTACTTCCTGAACAGTATTTCTGGCAATTTCCTCGAACACTTTTTCTAAAGGCGAAGCAGTCTGCAATGCTGCAGGGCGACCGTAATCACCCGCCTCACGGATACTTTGCACTAATGGCACTTCTCCTAAAAACGGCACCTGTAAATCTGCCGCAAGGTTTTTTGCTCCTTCTTTGCCAAAAATGTAATATTTATTATCCGGCAATTCTTCCGGTGTGAAATACGCCATGTTTTCTATAATTCCTAAAACAGGCACATTGATACTGTCTGACAAGAACATTGATACTCCTTTTTTTGCATCAGCCAAGGCAACTGCTTGCGGTGTACTTACCACAACCGCACCTGTAATTGGCAGTGACTGCATGATTGACAAATGAATATCACCTGTTCCCGGAGGCAAATCGATTAATAAGAAATCCAGTTCACCCCATGCCGCATCAAAAATCATTTGGTTTAATGCTTTTGCAGCCATTGGTCCACGCCAGATTACGGCTTGGCTTGGTGCTGTAAAAAACCCGATAGAAAGCAACTTGATTTCATAGCTTTCGATAGGCTTCATTTTTGATTTTCCATCAACTTCTATTGAGATAGGTTTTTCATTTTCGACATCAAACATAATTGGCATTGAAGGTCCGTAGATATCAGCATCCAACACTCCCACTTTGAAACCCATTTTACCCAGAGTCACCGCCAAATTAGCCGTAACAGTAGATTTACCTACTCCTCCTTTTCCGGAAGCCACCGCAATTATGTTTGAAATTCCCGGAATTGCTTTTCCTTTAATCTCGTTTGCTTTTTCAGGAACTTCCACTTTGATGTTTACTTTCACCTTAATTTCAGGCGAAAATGTTTCGTGAATCAACTTACGGATATCATCTTCGGCACGTTTTTTAATGTGCATTGCTGGCGTTGTCAACACTAAATCAACAACCACCTCATCGCCAAAAGTCAATACGTTTGTTACCGCGCCACTTTCAACCATGTTTTTTCCTTCACCCGCAATAGAAATGTTTTCTAATGCTTTTAATATTTCTTTTCTATCTAATTTCATTTCTCTACTAATTTCCTATTCAGTTATATTTATTTAAACTGATTTTAGATTGCAAAGATAGTGAAGAAGTTACAAAGTGACAAAGTAAGAAAGTCTCAAAGTTTTTATAATGTTATAAGCAAAGTTGATATTGAAATAACATTCCAGTAACTTTAATTCAACAATGATTTTTTTAATTTGAAAAAACTACAAGAAGTTGAAAAAGAGAAAATTAGAGATTGTTGTTTTATCAGACATTCATTTAGGCACTTTTGGCTGTCATGCCAAAGAGCTGTTGCAATATTTATCAACAATAAAGCCTAAAATTTTAATTCTTAACGGAGATATAATAGATATCTGGCAGTTCAGGAAATCCTATTTTCCGAACAGCCATTTAAGGGTATTGAAAAAAATCATATCTCTTTCGACCAAAGGAACCAGAGTGCATTACATTACTGGGAATCATGACGAATTTTTACGAAAATTCAGTGATATACATATAGGCAATTTCTCATTAGTCGATAAATTAGTTTTAGAAATTGATGATAAAAAAGCGTGGATTTTTCATGGTGATGTTTTTGACGCTTCAATAACCCACACAAAATGGCTGGCAAAACTTGGTGGCTGGGGTTACGATATGCTTATTTTAATCAATCGGTTTATCAATTTTATATTGGTTAAAATAGGAAAAGAGCCTTATTCATTATCTAAAAAGATCAAGAGCAGTGTCAAGAAGGCTGTGAAATTCATCAATGATTATGAAGAAGTCTGCACTGAATTAGCTATTGAAAAAAAATATGATTACGTAATCTGCGGACATATTCACGAACCTAAAATTGAAGAAATCGTAAACCATAAAGGCAAAACGACCTATTTAAATTCGGGAGACTGGATTGAGAACCTTACCGCTCTTGAATACAATAATAAACGCTGGAAATTATACAACCACAAGATAGAAGGCCGATATATAATTGAAGATGAAGAAAAGGTGTTTTTTGATTATGAGAATAAACTGGCTGAAGAGTTTATAGGCATAATCAAAAGGTAATTGTTATTACCAAAAAATCTCAGAGTTAATCGCTTTTACCTTTTCCTCAATCTCCAATAATCATAACATTAGATTTTGTACATAATTTATTTTGTTTAACATTTTGACAAGAGCCATTTGTTATTAATGCTATTGTCAAAACAAGAAATTACATAACATATGCCTTAATTAAGGCATTTTCTTTAAAATCTGCATCTAGTTCATCTGCAAGTTTGGCAAGGTGTTCACCTAATTTTCTTTGAGTAGTTAACGTTGAAAGCACTTTAAGTGAAGCCACAAGTTGCTTTTGATGAGAAGAATAATCAAGAAAATCACCATTAGATCCTACATAACTATTCCAAGGATCTGGTTGTGGACCAGTTAAATCAGGAAACGGATCAGGCAAAGGGCGTGGCCATTTAAAAATAGGAGGACATATATCATCTCCTTCTTCCCAACCATTGACAAGACCTCTAGAAGAATAGGACACCATTTCTTTACCTACTGACAATAATTTACTTTGAATATCATGATTTGTGATTTTTTTAGCTATATCTCTTACTACACCAGCAATCATGTATTCTCTGATAGCTATTGAGTATTTGGGTCCGTGTGGTATAATTGCATCCCACGCCTTAGGGTCTATTGCATGAATAGACATTAAGAATCTAATCTGTGCTGAAAGTTTACTAGACATAAAAAAGTTTTTTGTTATTTATTTGATTTGCCTACTCTTTAGTTGGATTTTCGGCTTTCTCCGTTTGTTCTTAATCGTAAAACAAACAGCTAAATGCAATTGAAATTAATAACAACAAATCTTAAATTAAAATAATAGAAGGAGAGCAAGATTACTAGGTTGTTTGAAAATAGAAACAACCAGTTAGAGATCATTAAAATTGAGTAATCTTCGATGCCAAAGTTAGTAATTAAATTTCAAACCAACAACACATAAATGATTTAAAATATTGTTTTTCAAATACTTATGTGTAATTTAAAAATTTTCAATCAGAAATCATGAATTAATTTCAGGTTCCCAAAAATGTTTTTCAAAATCTACAATTTGGTTGTCAATCACTTCAATACCTTCACTTTCCAAAAGTTGTTGCATTAGACTGGTTCCGTCAAAATGATGCTTCCCGGTTAAGACTCCTTTTCTGTTGACTACACGGTGTGCAGGAAGATCATCCATCAAGTGACTTGCATTCATAGCCCAACCTACCATTCTTGCTGAACGCGCCGTACCTAAAGCTTTTGCAATTGCACCATAGGATGTTACCCTGCCATAGGGTATCTGCCGGGCTATATCGTAAACACGTTCAAAGAAATTATCGTTATCTTTTTTCATCATTACCAATTATATATTGTAAAAACCACAACCATTCCTGTGATAAAGGCAATAATAAAATTAACGTTTTTAACAAAGAATGCCACCTTATCTTCCCACTTTTTGAAAAGGTACGCATACAAAAGATAGACAATCCCTGACCCCAGCATGCTTCCTAGTATAAAAGCCAATCCAACTTCAATAGTAAAAAAATCAGGTATAAATGCTGAAAAATACAGACTTAAAAAAGCGTAATAAGGAATTGGAAATACATTAAGGGCTGAAAGTGTAATTCCCTGATAAAAAGGAGAAAACCGGCTTTCTGTAGAAGTTGTATCTATATTATTTCCGGACTGAATAACGTTTTGAATTCCTTTCCCTATAAAAAAAACGGTGAGTGCTATAAATATAATACACCCTACAAGCTTTAAATTTTGAGTAATCTGCGGATGGCTTTCTAAAAAAGTTGCAAAATAAAAACCGAAAAAGCTTTGTCCGCCTACAACCAAAGAAACTCCATACACAAATTCTTTAGCCTTTTTAATAGATTTTTTTATACTTATTGTTGCAGTCCGCATATTAAGCATACCTGGAGGCAATACGCCCATCCCGGAAAAAAAAGTGGCCAGTAAAAAGGCTAAAAGAAATGACATTTACTTTATTTTAAATCTAATATAAGTAATTGCTTTATTAATTTCCAAATATTGTTGTTCGTAGAAAGTCTGTATTTCTAAAACTTCACTTGGAGCACCTTCATTTTTATATACATTATGATTTGCATATAACACTTCATGCCCTTCGCCATGCAAAAGACCAAGAGTATATCCGTGCATGAATTCGCTGTCGGTTTTTAAGTTTACGATACCTTCAGGTTTTAGAATTCTTTTATACATTTTTAAGAATTCACTATTCGTCATACGGTGCTTGGTACGCTTGTATTTGATTTGCGGATCTGGAAAAGTAATCCAGATTTCATCAATTTCATGAGCATCAAAAACACCTTCAATCAGTTCAATTTGAGTTCTTACAAAACCTACATTATTCATACCTCCTTCAACGGCAGTTTTTGCACCGCGCCAAAAACGGGCACCTTTTACGTCTATCCCCACATAATTCACATTTGGATTGCGCTCTGCAAGACCAATAGTATATTCTCCCTTTCCACAACCTAATTCAACTATGACAGGATTATCATTTTTAAAAAAGTCAGATCTCCACTTTCCTTTATACGGAAACTCACCATTAACAACCTCCTCACGCGTTGGCTGAATCACATTATCAAATGTTTCGTTTTCTTTAAAACGCTTTAATTTATTTTTACTTCCCACAATTTCTTAAACTTTTGGCAAAATTAAATAAATATACCATATTAGAAAGTCTTTTATCTTTACCTTAATTTTAGATAATCATTATTTTTTGAAAACAAAGAAAAATATTTTAGTTGCTCCCTTAAATTGGGGATTAGGTCATGCTGCCAGATGCATACCAATAATCAATGCGCTGTCAGAAAATGGTTTTAATCCGGTAATTGCATCTGATGGTGTAGCATTGGAATTATTAAAAAAGGAATTTCCAGCTCTGACTTTTATAGAATTACCTTCCTACAAAATAGAATATCCCAAGAAAGGCAGATATTTCAAACTTAAATTAGTCTTAAACGGACATAAGATTATTAAAGCTATTTTACTTGAGAAAAGTAAAACAAAACAAATTATAAAAAATTATAAAATAGAAGGAATAATATCAGACAACCGTTTAGGTGTTCAAAATAAAAAAGTCCCTTCTGTTTTCATAACCCACCAATTAAAGGTACTAACAGGCAATACGACATGGCTTTCAACAAAAATGCATGAAAAAATTATCAATAAATTTAATGAATGCTGGGTACCTGATGTTGACGGGGCGATTAATTTATCGGGAGTTTTAGGACACCCTAAGAAAACTCCCAAAAACACAAAATATATTGGGCCTTTAAGCCGGTTAAGAAAAAAAGACATTCCTTTAAAATATGATTTGATGGTAATTCTTTCCGGTCCCGAGCCTCAAAGAACATTATTGGAAGAAAAATTAATTGGCGAACTAACTGATTATGAAGGCAAAATTATTTTTATAAAAGGTAAAATAGAAGAAAAGCAAACCATTACAAACCAAAACCAATTCACCTTTTACAACTTCATGAATTCCGACGAACTTGAAATTGCTTTTAATGAAAGTAAGGCTATTTTGTGCCGTTCCGGATATACAACCGTAATGGATTTGGCTTTTTTAGGAAAAAAAGCATTTTTCATTCCTACTCCGGGTCAGTACGAACAGGAATACCTTGCAAAAAAATTTAAAGAAGAAGGCATTGCACCTAAATCAAAACAAGAAACTTTTACGCTCAATAAATTACTGAAGTTGGATGTTTATAAAGGGTTCTTAAATTTTGAACAAAACATAGACTGGACAGAACTGTTCAATATATTCAATAAAAAAACCGATTCTTAATTATCGCAAGAATCGGTTCTTTAACCAGTATAAATAAGTAGTGCTTACTTTCTATAAGCAATAGTCTCTTTTTCCCATTTACTTACAGATGCAATTCTACTATCAGCATAGTCAACTTCATTTAATGCACCTTTATCCCAAAAAAACCATTTTCCGGCCTTTTGTCCATTATCAAACTCCCCTAAGGAAATTTTCTCACCGGCTTCTGAATAAGAAATCCATTTACCATGAACCTTTCCATCTTTATAAAATCCTTCCTGTTTAATTTTACCGTTACTATAATAGTAAGTAGCCTTAACTAAATTACCTTGAATTTCATATTTAGGCTCAACATCTTGTGCAATTGTAGTTCCTCCAACAATTAAAGCACATAAAATCAACATTTTTTTCATGGTGTCACAGATTTAAGGTTCATAAATATATATACCAAATATAATTAATTATTTTACAATAACAAAACTTTTATTTAACAATTTCATAACATTGAGAATTTGAAAATAAAAAAAATGCCAAAACTGGCATTTATAAATTCTGAATACATTTAATGTTAATTTTCCTCAATTTCAAGATTAAAAGCCTCATCAAGAGAAATAAAATAGGAAACGGAACTTCTGTTTGTACTGATTGTTCCAAAATCCTTACCTGCAACCATCTGGTTAAGTTTGTAAACTTTTATAGTGTATTTTCCATCTTTAGTTAAATCATTCTCGCATTTCAGGATCCCTTCAAACTGATTATCGTGCTGAATTTTCCTTATAACTACTTTCTCCGCATTAAAATCATTTGTTATCAAAACACTGTCGAGCAATTGATCAGTTCTGTTTTCAAAAACAAACCTGCTGACATGACTATCTTTTGAATCGTCAGAACAACTAAAGAATAAAAAAGACACTGCCAAAAAAACATAATTTTTCATAATCTGATATTTACTATCAAATTTCCCACATATATGTAAATTCAGAGTTTACGTGAGCTTATGAAAAATTTAAGCTAATGTTTCTTTTGTTAAGAAAATGTTTTCAGCTTCCTTTTTCGAGAGTAAATGAGAATTCCGAACCTTTTTTGAACTTGCTTTTGACAAAAATTTTCTCATCATGAGCCTCAATTATATGTTTAACAATTGAAAGTCCCAATCCTGAGCCTCCTTCTGAACGGGCTCCACTTTTATCAACTCTGAAAAACCGCTCAAACAAACGGGGTATATTATGTGCTTCGATACCTTCACCATTATCTATAACACGAACCAATACTTTATTTTTAGCCAGATCCTCAATTCCTATTTCAGTGGATCCGCCCTGCTTTCCGTATTTTATAGAGTTAACAACAAGATTAAGCATAACCTGCTGAATCTTTTCGTAATCAGCAAATACCATTATGGGTTTGTAATACTTTTCATCAAAAGTTAGTGATATATCTTTTTTGTTGGCTTTTATTTCAAGCAGATCCATCACTTCCTGAGCCATTTGAACAATGTCAAACTGGGTCATTTCCACACTTTCGTTGCCCATTTCCAATTTAGAGATCATATCGAGATCCTGAACTATATATACTAATCGCTCAACCCCTTTTTCAGCGCGCTCAAGATATTTTTTACGAAGATCTTTGTCTTTATGGGCACCATCCAACAAAGTTGAAATGTATCCCTGAACTGTAAACAAAGGTGTTTTTAACTCATGTGAAACATTGCCTAAAAACTCACGTCGGTACTCTTCGCGGTCTTTAAGCATTTCAATTTCCAGTTTTTTATCCGTAGCAAATTTCTTAACCTGTTTGGTCAAAGTAGCCATATCAGTAGTAATGGACTGATTCTTAAAGTCGGCGGCATCCAAAAAAGAAATTTCATCATATATCTTTTTTACCCTTCTGTATATAAACCGCTCTACTCTGTATTGCAGAACAAAAAAAGAAAAAACTAAAACAGAAAGTGCAAAAAACAATGTAAACCAAAAAGAAATACTAAAAAACAAATAGGTTAGTATAACTACTAACCCAGTTGAAAATAGTGCAATATATAATGATGATTTTACAGCAAATTTGTAAGTCTTTTTAATCTTCAAACCCATTAATTATATTTCAAATTTATATCCTACTCCTTTTATAGTTTTGAATAAATCCTCACCTATTTTTTCGCGAAGTTTACGGATATGAACATCAATTGTTCTTCCTCCGACAACTACTTCATTACCCCATACTTTATCAAGGATTTCTTCCCTTTTAAAAACTTTACCGGGTTTAGAAGCCAGCAAATAGAACAACTCAAATTCTTTACGCGGTAAAATTATTTCTTCACCTTCTTTATGGATTTTATACTCTTCCCTGTTAATTTCAATCCCCCCCAGATTCAGCGTTTCGGTCGTTGCGTTCTCCTCTTTAAATCGTCTGAGCAAAGCTTTAACTTTACTCACAAGCACTTTTGGCTTAATAGGCTTGGCAATATAATCGTCTGCACCTGCATCAAAACCTGCTACCTGGGAATAATCTTCATTTCTTGCCGTTAGAAAGGTTATTACAGTATTACTTAACTCAGGTATTTTTCTTATTATTTCGCAAGCTTCCATTCCATCCATTTCGGGCATCATCACATCCATAATAATTAGGTGCGGCTGATGTCTTTTAGCCTTTTCCACAGCTTTTTTACCGTTTTCTGCAGTAAAAATCTGATAGCCTTCCTGACTTAAGTTATACCCTACAATTTCTAAGATATCCACTTCGTCATCAACTAAAAGAATTTTTATATCCTTTTTTTTCATATAAGAGTTAAGCGTTTGTTTGCTGTAAAATTAGTCATTATTTGATTGAAATACATTGGGCTAACAGAAATTTAATATAGTAACAATTTGCTAACATTAGGTAAACAAATTAATAATATCCAACTAACACCATTTTTACATTGGATAAATTCCTTTGCACCAAAATTAAACACACAACATAATGAAACTCAAGTTATCATTTTTATTACTTTTTTTAAGCCTTGTTGGATTTGCCCAAAAAACAACAGTTACCGGAGTGATTTCCGACAAAGACTTAAACAATGAACCACTCCCTTTTGCAAATGTAAACATTAAAGGAAAAACCTTTGGTGCAACGACAGACATGCAGGGTAAGTATACTATTGAAGTCCCTGCGGGTGACCATACAATAGTATTCAGCTTTCTTGGCTACGAAACTAAAGAAGTAAAATTCACGATTAATGCTGGTGAAACTAAAGAAATAAATGAAATATTAGGTTCCGGAAGTGTTACAATGGAAGATGTTGTCGTAAAAGCAACTGTGAGCCGCGAAAAAGAAACTGCATTATTATTGGAACAAAAGAAAGCTGTAGAAATCAAACAAAGTATTGGTGCTCAGGAAATGGCCCGTAAAGGGGTAAGTGATGTTGAAGAAGGACTGACAAAAATTACAGGAATCACTAAAGTTGACGGACGCGGATTATTTGTTCGCGGACTTGAAGACAGATACAACAATTTATTGATTAACGATTTGCAGGCACCTTCAAATACTCCTTTTACAAAAATCATCCCTCTTGATATTTTCCCAACAGACATTGTAGGCGTTTTGAATGTTTACAAAACTTTCAATCCAAATATCCCTGGTGATTTTGCCGGAGCTACGATGAATATTGAAACAACCCAGCCTAAAAAAATTACTAAACTAAGTGTGGGCTTTGGATTCACAACCCAGAACAATAATCAACCATTTTTAATACACGAAAACGCGAACAATAATGAAGGCTTTTTCGGACTAAACGGTCAAGACAGACAATTATCGAGTTACTTCGGCAGTGTTCCGTCTGCAACAAGATTAACTCCGGAACAATACAAAGAAGCATACAAAAACAACTCTTGGAATGTTGTGGAAACCACAAGCCCGATAAATAACAGCATCAGCTTTTTACATTCTGACAAAGTAACTTTTGACAACTCAAGTTTAAATTACATTATCTCAATTAATGGTGATAATAAATATACTATCCGTAAAGGTGTGGAAAGAACTTTCTTGCTGGGTTCAGGAGATTATGATAATAATTTCAACAAATCTACTTTCAGCTATAGCACAAACACCTCAACTTTAGCAGGTTTAAAATACAAAAGAGACCGTTTTGACATTTCAGGAACTGCGTTTTACCTGCGCTCTACCGATAGTGAAATAAAAGACCAATTAGGATACACCAACAATCAATCATCTAATCCTAACATTTTAATCCGTTCCAATCAATTTGATCAATCTGATTATTTAAACGGCCAGTTAACAACCAATATCAAACTTACAGCTGATGGGAAGCACTCTTTAAAGGGGGGTACTTCTTATGTTAAAACACAATATCAGCAGCCTGACCGTAAATTCATTATTGGCGAAAAAATTGACAAGGATTTAATTAATGTTTCCTACGGGGGTAACAACCTAAACAGACAGGATTTAGAGATTAAAGGAAATTACTATGCTTCAAGCCTACTTGAATACACTTATAAATTCAAAGAAAAAGACAATGGCAAAGCAAATAAATTGGTTATAGGCCACAACTTTTACAACAACAATTTATTTTCAAAATACAGAATTTTCTCTGGTTTAAGAACATTCAACAAAAACTATACTGCGGTACTTTCTACGATTGACAGTAATATTACAGAGGATATCAATAATGGTATTTTAACCGTAAGAGAAGAATCCAACCCTGATTACAAATCAAAATTCAAACAGTTAGTAAATTCAGGATATGCCAATATGTTTTTAAACTTTGGAGATAAATTCGAAATCAACGGTGGTGTTCGATTTGAAAGATCACAACGTACAATCAGTTATCGTTCGCCTAACGGTGCCTTTGATGATCCATATACCAAATCAATAAACAATAAAAATTACTTTTTACCATCAATAAATGCCAAATATGAATTGAACGAGAAAAGCAACCTTCGTTTCAGCACTTCTCAAACAATTACCAGACCAGTTACCATGGAGGTTTTACCAATAGTTTATATTAACCCTGACGGAACATCGGTAAAAGGAAATCAAGATTTAGAAGATAGTAAAAACTTTAATGCTGATTTTAAATATGAAATTTTCCCGGCAGACAATCAAATGATCGCAGTAGGTGTTTTTGGAAAGAAAATCGTAAATCCTATAGAAACCGTTTTTATTCCTAGTGCAGGTGGAAGTGGACAATTAATCACCTACCAAAATTCGAAAAACGCAACTATTTATGGTGCAGAAATTGAAACGGTTTTACCTTTAAGCAAAATATCTAAACATCTAGATAATTTTTCATTAGGCTTCAACACTTCATTAATGAAAACCAAAGTAAATGTTGATTTTGCTCAAAACCCATTAGAGAATAAATCTTCGAGAAGACTTCAAGGAGCATCAGAATGGTTAATTAATTCAGATTTCAAATATGAGTTTGAATTCAATGAAGAAATGAAAAATACTATGACCTTAGTTTATGGAGTTTATGGAGACAGAATTCAAGCTGTAGGCTCACAAGGTATTGATCACAGATTCGAAAAGCCTTTTCATAAATTAGATTTTGTATGGACAAGTAAGTTCACCGAAAACATCGAGGCAAAACTGTCAATAGACAATATTCTAAATCCTTTGTACAAAGTTGAATTAGGAAACGAAAGCACAAACACCATCAATGAATCATCACTTCTTATGGAGAGCTACAAACGAGGAACCGGGTTTAATTTAAATATAACTTATAATTTCTAATAAAAAGACGGTATTTCATACCGTCTTTTTTGTTTGCAATAAATTAACACAAACTTTATTAGTTGCTAATAATTCAATAATAATCACTTAACCTCTGTAAAATCACTAGAATTTACATTTGTAAAAAATAACAAACAACTCAATGAAAAAATTAATTTTTAGCTTTTCAGCATTAGCATTGTTATTAGCTTCCTGTTCAGAAGAAGAAGAAGAAGCTAACACTACTCCAAAACCTATTGTTGTAGGAGAAATTACCGGAGATATTTCTGCAAATAAAGTTTTTGAAAAAGGAACTTATACCCTTAAAGGAACAGTTAGAGTAAAAAGCGGTGCAACTTTAACAATTGCAGCAGGTTCAACTGTAACAGCTGATGTCGCAGATGGTTTAGACCTTCTATTAGTTGAAAATGGCGGTAAAGTAAACTTTACAGGTACTGCAGCAGAACCGATTGTTTTTACAGAAAAATCCAAAACTCCTGGTTCTTGGGGTGGAATTGTAGTATTTGGTGATGCACCTATCGTAAGTGGAAAAGATGCAAATGGAAATCCTATTACAACAGCTAACTCTGAAGACGGAACAAACACTGCTTACGGCGGAACCAACCCTTCTCACAATGCAGGTGTATTGAAATTTGTACAAGTACAATTTGCAGGTAAAAAATTATCAGACAATACAAGTGAAATGAATGGCTTTTCATTCTACTCTGTAGGCAATGGAACAATTCTTGAAAATCTGGTAGCTTACAAAGGAGCAGATGACGGTTTCGAATTCTACGGTGGGACTGTAAGCGCAAAGAACCTGATTTCATACGGAAACTTTGACGACTCTTTTGACTGGCAGGATGGTTGGAAAGGTGATTTAAACACTGACTGGTATGCTTATCAGGAAGGAACCGGTAACTATGGCATGGAAATCGAAGCTAAAAACGTAAATAACAGCTTTTACCCTACTGTATCCAGAATCACTTTAAAAAGAGCTCCCGGCACAGTAACAGAAGGAGGTTCATCAGCTGTAGAATATGACGCTATCCAATTCAAAAAAGAAGGAAACGGTATTTACAACAATGTATTAATTTCAGGATACACAACTCCTAATGCAGTGGCTGTCCGTATACAGGACGCTGGTACAAATACTAACCAGGTAAATACAGGTAAAATAAAATTGTTAAATATTAAAATCAATGACGGTACTACAAACTATGGCTACAAAGACGCTTCAGTTGTAGTTTCATTCCCGGCAGAGAATTTCAAGACTTCAAACGAGACAACCGGTGCAAATCTTTCAGCCGGTGCATGGAGTACTGTTGACAACATGAACCTGATAAAATAAATTTTGTTCATAAATATTATAAGCCGCTTAAATTTAAGCGGCTTTTTTATCTCTTTTTTTAAAATATTTTTATTAAATTTACAATTCAAATTCAAACAATGAAGAAAAATTACATTTATACTACTTTTTTCTTTTTATTATTTTCTTTGGCTGTAACAGCTCAGGAGAATAAGGATTCTTCATTGATTGGAAAAACTCAGGAACAACCTCTTGACAATTTAAACATATATCCCAACCCTGTAACTACAGGAAAGTTATATATATCATCAAAATCAAACAACCCAAAAGAAATTGAAATTTTTGATGTTCTAGGAAAAAGAGTCATGCAACACAATTTAACTTCAAAAGAGCTAAACATAAGCAATCTTACTCCTGGCGTTTATATTATTAAAATTAAAGAAGCAGAACAACGAGCTACCAGAAAATTTATAATTAAGTAGTTTAATTTTCTGCATAACTTTATTTTTTTAACCTAAAATTTACAAGTATTCTCATCAAAAAGAAAAAATACTTTCTATATTTGTTTTCCAACTTATTTTAAAAAAAAAACTTATAAAAAATGAAAAAGATTTACTTATTTGGGGCACTATTAACAGCTTCTATATCTTTCGGACAGGCTCCCGTTCCTTTTTACGAACCATTCGATTACAACGCCCCAAGTGCCTTGCAAGGACAAAACTCTTGGACTTCTATCAATTCTGGAGATGACTTAAGTATAATTTCAGGAAGCCTCACACCAACAGCAACTTTATCCGGATACCCTTCTTCTTTAGGAAACAAACTTACCTTTGGTGGTGCTGGAATTGACGCATCAAAACAATTTGCATCACAAATTTCAGGAACTGTATACTATTCTTTTCTACTAAAAGTCAACGATTTAACAAGTACGACTTTTGCTGCAGGAAGCTACATAGCTGGTTTAGTACAGGGAGCATCTACAACTTATGGAGCAACTTTATGGCTCAAAAACGCTACTCCAACAGGAGGAGGAACAACTTATTATATTGGTGTAAATCCGAGAACAACAACTGCCAACACATTATTTTTCCCAGACAACACGACCCCTACCGCTCTTAATGTCGGGGAAACCTATTTAATAGTTGTTGCAAACGAGATAGTTTCATCTACAACCAATGATAAAGTAAGAATTTGGGTAAACCCGACTATCGGAGGAGGCACAGAACCTTCAGGTTTTAGTGAAACAACAAATACTTTAACAGACTTAACCAGCATTGACAGAATGCTTATCAGACAAGGTTCAGCTAGTGACACTCCAACATCTTTAGAAATTGACGAATTGAGAATTGCAAATAATTGGAATGATGCAACAACAAATGTAGTCCTAAAAAAAGACAATTTTGACAACATTTCTGGATTACAAGTATACCCTAACCCAGCAAAACAATTCTTAAACATCACATCAGCTAGTTTTGCTGAAAAACAAGTAGTTTTATATGATGTTTTAGGAAAAATTGCTTTAACTGCAAAAGTTACTAACCAACCTTTAAACGTTGCTTCGTTACCTAAGGGTGTTTATGTAGCTAAAATTACAGAAGAAGGAAAAATTGCTACAAGAAAAGTGGTTATTGAATAACACACGCATAATTTAATTTTTACAAAAAGTCCTGACTAAAATAGTCAGGACTTTTTTGCTTAAAACACCTTTCATCCGATTTTTATGCATTTTATCCGGCATTTTGAATTATAAGAAAATTTGTACTTATTTTTATAATAAGAAAACTGAATTTCACAATTTTAACACAAGCACTATGAAAAAAATTTACTCATTAATGATAATGGCTTTATCATTTACTACGTCGCAGGCACAAACTGCTTTTACGCAATGGACTTTTGAAAACACTACCAATCCATCTTCAGGTACTGGTACTTTAACATTAATCGGCGGTACAGCCGAGGCTTCAACTGCATACCCTACCGGACAAACAGGGTTAGCCTATAGTATCAGCAACTTCCCCGGCGATACCGCGGCTTCAGGAACTGCTGGATATCAATTCAACACAAGCACGACAGGATACAATAGCATCACCGTTTCATTTTATGTATCAGGCACTAATCAATCTTCAAGATGGCAGCAATATGAATATTCCATTGACGGAGGTACTTCATGGTCAATTTTAGGAAATAACAATGGAGATTTAACTACAACATTTGCACAAAAGTCATTTAATCTGCCTGCAGCTTGTGACAATGTTTCAAATTTGGCATTTAGAATAGTATCAATTTTTGCTCAACCTACAAATTCAGCTTATGAATCGATTCAGGGAGGCGGTTACAATGGGAATAACGGAAAATGGTTAATTGACGGTGTAACTTTCTCATACAACACATTAGGAAATCAACAAAACGAAATTGCCGGTTTAAAAATTTACCCTTCTCCTGCAAAGTCATATTTAAGTATTACTTCAGACAATTTTTCTGAAAAACAACTAACATTATACGATACTTTAGGAAAAATAGCTTTGACAACCAATGTTTCCAATCAAGCTGTTGATATTTCTTCTTTATCAAAAGGTGTTTACATTGCTAAAATTACTGAAGAAGGTAAAACAGCTACACGAAAAATAATTGTTGAATAATCAACACCTAAAAATACTACTATAAAAGCCCCGGCATTGCCGGGGCTTTTAACTGTAAGACAATCACCAAATTTAGTGATACGCATTTCACCTTATTCCTGTTTTGATTACATTATATCGAATATGTAATCATTGCATCGATAAAATTACCACAGCAACAGCCGGCATTCTATTTTTGGCTCATAATCAAACACAAACAATATAATTATGAGAACATTATTGATTGCTTTATTCTTCACTACAAGTCTATTTGCAAAAGTTTCATTTGATAATCAACCGGAAAAAAGAATTTCAGGACTTAATATTGTTACGTATGAAACAAAAAAATTAGGAAAACATATTTATGTTGTTTCTGATCATTACACTAAAAAGAAAGTACAATTTATAAATCAAAACGGTAAAGTTATCTATTCAACTAAAACAGTAGGTTCTCCTATAAAATTAGAAAAAATAGAATCAGGCATTTACTATGTAAAAGTTACTGAAAACAACAATATACAAATTATTGAATACAAAGTTGACTAGGTTTTTTTTGGGTTAGGTTGGTCCTGCTTTTGCAGGACTTTTTTTTTAATTACATTTGAAAAATGTTTTCTACTTCAGACATATTTCAAATCGGCTCTAAAAAAGAATTCGAAAAACTGACATTAAAGGTTTTTCGTTTTCAATACGACAACAATACCGTTTACAGAGATTTTTGCACCTTGCTCAAAAAGGATAAAAGCAATGTAAAAACCATTGAAGCAATACCTTTCCTTCCAATCCAGTTTTTCAAAAGTCATGATGTTTTAAGCTCGGAAGAAAAAATTCAGACGACTTTTACAAGCAGTGGCACTACCGGCATGAGCACCAGCAAGCACCATGTAACCAATTTAGAATTTTACGAAGAAAGTTACCGCTTAGCCTTCCGGCAGTTTTATGGCAATATAGAGGATTATGTCGTTTTGGCCCTTCTTCCCTCCTATTTGGAAAGAGATGGCTCGTCATTGATTTATATGGCAGATGATCTGATTCAGCTTTCTAACAATCCTGAAAGCGGATTTTATCTCAACAATTACGACGAATTGATTGAAAAATTAATCCGATTGGACAATGAAGGTCAAAACATAATTCTTATAGGTGTTACCTACGCTCTACTTGATTTAATCGAAAAACAATCCTTCACTCTCAAAAACACCATCATAATGGAAACCGGAGGCATGAAAGGCCGTCGGAAAGAGATAATCCGAGAAGAACTGCATGATATTTTATGCAAAGGATTTGGTGTATCTGAAATTCATTCGGAATATGGCATGACCGAATTACTATCCCAGGCGTATTCCCTTGGCGATGGGGTTTTTGAATGTCCGGCCTGGATGAAAATATTAATCCGTGACCCTGAAGATGCTTTAACCTATGTAAAAGAAGGTAAAACAGGCGGAATTAATGTAATCGACTTAGCAAACATTAACTCCTGCTCTTTTATAGCGACACAGGATTTAGGCAAGATTACAGGCAATAATTCATTTGAAGTTCTTGGAAGGTTTGACAATTCTGATATAAGAGGATGTAATTTAATGGTAATGTAATGAGAGTATTTTTTGTAGTTACATTTTGCTTCTTAGTTACATTTTGTTTTGGTCAGAATAAATTAGAATTCAAAATCAATTCAATAAACAGAATAGAAAATAAGTACAAAACTGAATATATCTACGAAATAAGCTATTCTGTAAAAAACATTTCTTCAAAAGAAATATCATTTTACCTCGATAAAAACAAAATTGAAAGTAATGCTACCGGATCTATGTCAAATGCTGTTATATACAGACTTTATCAAGATGAAAACACAATTAACGCCCCTGTTTTTAACAAACCAAAAGAACTTAGCCCAATTGAAAAAGAAAAGTATGATGCAGAAATGAAGAAAAAGATTGATTCTGTAATGCAGCTGGTCAATTCATATAAAACCCCGGCAGAATACCATTTAAATTACAAAAGAAAACTCCTGCAGTCTCAAAAAACAACTTTACAGCCAAACGAAGTCATCACTATGAAACACAATTTGACTTGGAATAAGCTACGGACAATTTCTTACTTTGACAATGAATATTATCTGGACGAGAAATCAAAATACTATTTAGATTTTTCCATTTATTTATTAAAAAAGCCTTTTGAAAAATATTTAACTAAAGAAGAAGAGAAAACTATTATTCAAAATCCCAATTTTCTCGAGGAGCATTACATTTCTGAAAAAATCGAAATATACCTGAATTAAAAAGGAAGCCTTAACGTTTTTCAAAAACCAAAACCCTCACAAAAGAGCAAGGGTTTATACAAATTCCATGTTATTCTTTTAGAATAGGCAAACAGTGTTTAACTTCTGGTAAACAAAAAGCTCTGTCCTCCTGCATTTAAAGTAAATTCATTTTTTGATTCATTGAACTGAATTTCAACACCTGCCTGTTCAGCTTTAAATTTATCTTTTGCAACAGACTCAAAAGACAATGCCGGCCCCTGTCCTTCTTCAGGCGTCCCCACAAGAACTCCGTCTTCATTAGTAAAACTGATCTTTACCGGAACCTGTTTGCTCGAAAACTTACCCAAATAAGCTGTTAAAGACGGTTCTTGTTCCATTTCCCCTTTACCGTTTTCCCAAACATTATTGGCTGGATTCACATCTGGAAAAGCATGATCAGGATCAATGGTAATTGAAGCAATTTCTTCGGCAGTATTCAGTTTGAATTTCCAGTCGGTATTACGCTGCCAGATTTCAACAGGAAGCTGTACACGGCTTGTTTGGCCAGACTTGGTTTTAACTTCCAAAACAACCGGCATTGCCATTTTTTCTAGATTAATCAAAGAAACCAAAGCACCATTTTTAGGGTCGTTTTTTACGTATTTAATTTTAGTCACACCCTGATCCAATCTCCAGTTATTGACAAACCAACCTCTCCAGAACCAATTTAAATCTTCTCCTGAAACATTTTCTATTGTTCTGAAAAAATCATCCGGAGCAGGATGTTTAAAAGCCCAACGCTCAACATAAACTCTAAAAGCTCTATCAAACCGATCAGGACCTAAAATTTGTTCACGCAGCATTCTTAACCCTAAAGAAGGCTTCGTATAGGCAAGGGTTCCTAAACTTTGCTCTTTCATTCCATCAGGGGTAGTCATAACAGGATCTAAATCTTTACCCGTAAGAAATTCAGCACCTCTTTGCATGTCTCTTTTTCGCATCTTATACTCCCCGTTGTTGAAATCAATTGAGCTCAAACCATTGATAAACGTATTAAAACCTTCATCCATCCAGGCAAAAACACGCTCATTAGAACCCACAATCATAGGAAACCATGTATGTCCGAATTCATGATCAGTCACTTCCCATAACGAGTCACCGCCAGCTTTCCAATCACAAAAAACAATCCCCGGATACTCCATTCCGCCGGGAATACCAGCTACATTCACAGCAGCGGTATAAGGATATTCAAACCAGCGTTTAGAATAATTCTCTATTGAATATTTAGTATATTCGGTTGCTCTTCCCCAAGCTTCCTGTCCTGCACTTTCAACAGGATAAGCAGAAATCGCCAGTGATTTTTTACCGCTTGGCAAATTAATTTTAGAAGCATCAATTACAAAAGCAGCTGATGAAGCCCAAGAAACATCACGTGAATTTTTCATTTTAAAACGCCAAGTCAATGTTGATTTACCGGCAGGTCTTGAATTGGCTTTCAAAACTTCTTCGGCAGAACGAATCGTAATTGTTTTATCACTCAGGGAGGCTGTTTTCCATCTTTGCTGCTGTTCTGCAGTATAAACTTCACCAGGATTAACCAATTCGCCCGAGCAAACAACAATATGGTTTGAAGGCGCAGTAATACTTACATCAAAATCACCATATTCCAAATAAAACTCACCGGCTCCCAAATAAGGTAATGAATTCCAGCCTTTAATATCATCATAGACACACATTCTTGGATACCATTGTGCCACTGAAAAAATTTTTCCGTTCTTGGTTTCCAAAACCCCCATTCTGTCTGAACCATAATCAGGTGAAATAAATGAGAAATCAATTTTAAGCGTTACTTTTCCACCTTTAGCTTTCAATTCTTCCGGAAGAAAAATCTGCATTCTTGTATCAATAATTTCAAACTTAACATCCTTTTCAATAGATTTTCCGTTGAGACTTGAAACTATTTTTACCGATTTTATTTTATGTCCGCCATCAAAAACCTGCCCCTTATCTCCATTACGGCTTCCTGATACCGGAGTGATTAATTCGCCCCTTGAGTCATTTTTAAATAAATTCTGGTCAACATTCATCCATAAAAAAGAAATCTTATCCGGACTATTGTTTGTGTATGTCAGAATTTCTGTACCTGTTATCTCTTTTTTCTGTTCATTTAAAACTGCTGTCAATTTATAATCAGCTCTGTTTTGCCAATATTCAGCACCAGGCTGACCGCTTACCGATCTTGTTCCTGTTCCATTTTTAGTATAAAACCCGGGACCAAAAGCGTCATGATAATTGTAATTTGAAGCAGGATTTGCAGGCTGTGATTGAGCCTGCATTTTTGTGGTTCCCAATGACAAAGTCAAAAGGGAAACCATAGTAATGATTTGTTTGTTCATGATTTGATTGATGTTTTAGTTTTTTAATTGATGATAAAATTTAGTATTATTCTTCTAACTTTTTTGTCATATTGAATCCAATAAACAAAGAAACTCCTGCCATAGTAAATATAGTTGCCGGGTAAATACCATCCTCATTTAAAGAAGTGTATGTGGTTAATAAAAGTGCAATAAAAGTTCCCACTCCAATACCCATTAACAATAAAGCAAGGTTTAATAAAATTACTTTGTAAAAAGGGGATTTGGATTTAGCCCCCGACATAAAAATACTGGCGTCTACCCCTTTTTCTATTAGAGCCAAACGTTCTCTGTTACGTGTTGACAGATAAAGATAAAAAATACCGAAAACGGCTAAGAAAAAACTAATCGGAATAAAAATGTCTCCTAACATGATTGATTGATTTAAAAAATTAATAATTAATGATTGTTCATAAGCTATGACGACAAGAGTTACATTTTGGTTACACAAAAAAGAAAAATATTTTTTTTAATAATCTTGTAACCATATTGTATCTTTTATCGTCTTATGTATATATGACGCATTTAGAAGATCAGCATTATATCAATTTAGTCCTAAATGGCAATACGAACAGTTTTGCCGCTTTAGTAGACCGTTATAAGGATATGGTATATACGCTTTCGGTCAAAATGCTCAACAATAAAGAGGAGGCTGAAGAAATTTCCCAGGATACATTCATTAAAATTTATAATGCACTGAATAAGTTCAAAGGAGAATCCAAATTTTCGACCTGGGTATATAAAGTGACTTACAACACCTGTCTGGATGCCTTAAAGAAAAAAAAGAAGGCAAACAATGTGTCTTATATAGAAGATTTCAGTGAACATCAAACAAAAGCACTGGAAGGGATTTTAGACAGCATAGATGAAAAAGAAAGAAATCAGGCCATACAGGAATGTTTGGAAGAACTGCCCGGCGAAGATGCTTTTTTACTGACACTATATTATTTTGATGACCAATCTGTTGAAGAAATTGCTAAAGTAATGAACAACAGTGAAGCAAACATCAAAGTAAAACTTTTCAGGGCCAGAAAAAAACTGGCTTCCATTTTAAAAAAAAGATTAGAACCCGAAATGTTGGATTATTATGAATATGAAAGAAGATAAACATATCGAAAATTTGATTGACCAAATGATGAAAAATCAGACTTTGGAAACTCCTTCGTTTGATTTCACCTCAAAAGTCATGAATAAAGTAGCTGTAAGCCAAAAAAACAAAGCTTTCGAATACAAACCACTGATTTCAAAACAAACCGCGCTTTTAATTTTAGTATTGGCAGTTCTGATAGTTACTGCCCTTTTACTTTCTGACAAATCACAATCAAGCCGATTTGCAGTACCGCTTGACTTTAGTACTTTGTTAAAATTCAACACGCCTAAAATATTTTCTTTTTCAAAAATAAGCACTTTAAGCATTAGCATTACATCATTTATGCTTTTAGCGCAACTATCTTTTTTGAAAAAGCATTTTAATCACAACTCATAAAAAACAAAAACCCTTGCAAATACAAGGGTTTTTAATTTTATGAGATTCCTCCTTCGTCGGAATGACAAAATGAAGATTAATATCTGTAGTATTCAGGCTTGAACGGACCTTGAACCTCAACACCAATATAGGCAGCCTGCTCAGCATTTAATGTTTCTAATTCAACACCTAATTTAGCCAAGTGTAAAGCTGCTACTTTTTCATCTAAATGTTTCGGTAACATATACACTTCATTTTTATAGTTTGCAGAATTATTCCACAACTCTAACTGAGCTAATGTTTGGTTCGTGAATGAATTTGACATTACAAATGACGGATGACCTGTAGCACAACCTAAGTTCACTAAACGTCCTTCAGCCAAAATTAGAATATCATTTCCGTTTACATTGTACTTATCCACCTGTGGTTTAATTTCGATTTTTGAAGCACCATGGTTTTTGTTTAACCAAGCCATGTCGATTTCGTTATCGAAGTGACCAATGTTACAAACGATAGTTTTGTCTTTCATTGCTTCGAAATGTCTTCCAACAACGATATCCTTGTTACCTGTAGTAGTGATTACGATATCAGCGTTACCAACAACAGTATCCAGTTTTTTAACTTCAAAACCGTCCATAGCTGCCTGTAAAGCACAAATTGGATCGATTTCAGTTACTGTAACAATAGAACCAGCACCACGGAAAGAAGCTGCAGTACCTTTACCTACATCACCGTATCCGCAAACCACAACTCTTTTACCTGCCAACATAACGTCAGTCGCACGACGGATAGCATCTACTGCAGATTCTTTACATCCGTATTTGTTATCGAATTTCGATTTAGTAACAGAATCATTTACGTTGATAGCCGGCATGAACAATGTACCGTTTTTCATTCTTTCATACAAACGGTGAACACCAGTTGTAGTCTCTTCAGATAAACCTTTGATACCAGGAATTAATTCCGGGTAACGGTCAAAAACCATATTCGTTAAATCTCCACCGTCATCCAAGATCATGTTCAATGGTTTTCTGTCTTCACCAAAGAATAACGTTTGCTCGATACACCAGTCAAAAGATTCTTCATCAAGACCTTTCCAAGCATACACCTGAATTCCAGCAGCAGCAATTGCAGCGGCAGCCTGATCCTGAGTAGAAAAAATATTACAAGAAGACCAAGTAACCTCAGCTCCTAAAGCAATTAATGTTTCAATTAAAACTGCAGTTTGAATTGTCATGTGTAAACATCCTGCAATACGCGCTCCTTTTAACGGCTGACTTGCACCATATTCAGCACGAAGCGCCATTAAACCTGGCATTTCAGCTTCTGCCAATTCAATTTCTTTTCTTCCCCAAGCCGCAAGATTAATATCTTTAACCTTATACGCTACAAATGGAATTGTTGTTGTACTCATCTATTTTAGTATATTTGTTTAACAAAATTTGGACTGCAAAATTACAGATTAGTTTTCGATTTCCCAATTAATAATCGATATTTAATATTTGTTTAATAAATATAACCTGTTAATTTTCAGTGCATTTATTTTTTTCTGGTAATGCCTTTATTCAAAACAATTTTTATCAATAACGATACAACAGTTTTTCTTTGGAAAATAACTGAAGATTACAACGAACTGTTCCGTCAGGTTTTACTAAAAGATTCTTCTCTTGCGCGGCTTGAAGGCATGAAATCAGAAAGTCATCAAAAAGCTTTTTTAAGCGTTCGAATGTTACTTCAGTATTGCGGCTACACCGATTTTGATTTGATTTATGACGAATTTGGCAAACCACATTTAAAAGATACTTTTCAACATCCCGATACTTCAGAACAGGATGAAAAACATATCTCCATTTCTCATTCATTCGATTTTGCAGCAATAGCTTTAAGCAATCAAAATATTGGTATTGACATCGAACAGGTTAAAGAAAAAGTACTTCGCATTGCTCCCCGTTTTATGGAAATGTGGCATTTGGAAAATCTGTCAGAAGCTGATCAAATGAAAAAAGCCACCGTGATTTGGGGAACCAAGGAGGCTATTTTTAAAGTTAAAAATGAGGTTGGCATCAGTTTTCCGGATCATATCTTCGAAAAACCTTTTACACTATCGGATAAAAAATGTAAAGCCGAATTGCATTTTAATTCCTGTATAGAAAATTTCGATATTTTCTTTGAAGAAGCAAACAATTATATGTTGGTTTGTGCTTTTCAGTCATAGAGACAACAAAGAAAATTATCTTAGTAAAAATTATAGAATTATCGTATTCATAATTATAGTCAATATACTTACTACTGCACTGATAATTATCAGATTAAAAACTAATTTATGCTTTTGCTGCGACAGGATTGCTCCATTAACACAACTGCAGATCAACACCACTAAAGTCAGTTGAAACATTTGCAAAAACGAAACACCATTTTCTAAAATATACATGGCTGCGGCACCTCCCAAACAACTTTGCCCAATAATTGCCAGGGTAACAAAACCTAAATATCCTTCTTCAAAGTTTTGAAATGTTTTTTGATATAATGTCATGATTCTTATTATTTTATACTACAAATTTACATCAGATAATCAGATAGTTGCATGATAAAAATCATTTTTAAAAAACTATTTTCGCTATATAATTCATAAATTCAAATGCATATTCTTTAAAAGAATTACTTTTACATTGCATTAAGAAGAGCACATGTTTTATCAGCAAATCGTATCGGCTAAAAAAGAAAAGAAAAAGCAACTGGCGATATTAATCGATCCGGACAAAGTTGATTTAGCTGCAATAAAATCATTATCAGAAAAAATAAAACAATCACCCGCCACACACATTTTTGTTGGTGGCAGCATTGTAGAGAAAGATATAATGGATGAACTGATAATGGGACTGAAAAAGCATATTCAACTTCCTGTATTGATTTTTCCCGGACATCCTTCCCAAATTTCACATAAAGCAGACGGACTTTTATTTTTAAGCTTACTTTCCGGCAGAAATCCGGAGTATTTAATTGAACATCATATCAATTCAATAGAAATGCTGCAAAACTCCAGTCTTGAAATTATTCCAACCGGTTATATTTTGATTGACGGCGGAAAAGAAACCGCAGTACAAAGGGTAAGCCAGACCCAACCGATAGAAAGCAACAATATTGACTTAGCTTTTAAAACTGCAAAAGCCGGCGAGTATTTAGGTAAAAAGTTAATCTATCTCGAGGCAGGAAGCGGTGCCGAAAAAACGGTACCAACTGAAATGATTCAAAAAATATCCGAAAACTTAAATATTCCTCTAATTGTTGGCGGCGGTATCCGTTCAAAACAGGGAATTGAGGAAGCTTTCAAAGCCGGGGCTGACTTGGTAGTCATTGGCACTGCTTTTGAGAACGATCCAAATTTTTTTAATTAAAATGATTGAACAGATTTTTTCACAATATCAAAATGTTCCAGACTGGCAAATCTGGCTGGAATCCATCGCATTTATTTTTGGCATTTTAAGTGTCTGGTATGCAAAAAAAGAAAGCTATCTTGTTTTTCCAACCGGGATTATAGCAACAATTATTACGGTATATGTAATGTTCAAAGCACAATATCTTGCCGATATGAGTATTAATATTTATTATACCGTTATGAGTATTTTTGGATGGTATAAATGGACAAAATTTACCGATACAAAAGAAGATGATTTACAAATTACAAGAACCAGCACAAGGGAAAAATTTATTGGTTTCGGAATGTTTGTATTTACCGGAATAGTATGTTTCTTTATTTACAACCTTTTTGGTGTGGAAATACATCCCAGCAATTGGCTGGATATTTTCACAACATCCGTTTTCTTTACCGCGATGTGGTACATGGCCCTGAAAAAAATTGAAAACTGGACGCTTTGGATAATTGGTGATTTTCTAATTGTTCCTATCCTTTGGTCAAGAGAACTTTATATATTTGCTCTCCAATATGTTGTTTTCACAATATTAGCCATATTAGCCTATTTAGAATGGAAGAAAATCTTAGACAAAAACCAACCAGCATCCTTAAAATAACCACTTACGGGCCGGAAAGTACAGGAAAAACCACTTTAGCACGTGATCTGGCCAATTATTTCAATACCGTTTGGATTGTTGAGTTTGCACGTGATTTTCTTCAGGAAATACTAGAGAAAGAAGGGCGTATTTGTGAAGAAAAAGATTTGCTTCCCATTGCTATTGGACAAACAGCCATAGAAAATGAAGCATTAAACGAAGCCAATAAATATTTGTTTTGTGACACTAATGCTTTAGTCACCAAGGTGTATTCTGATATTTATTACAATCACTGTACTTTTGAACTTGAAGAAGCTGCAAGATCACACCATTATGATTTATATTTTCTAACAGATAAAGACGTTCCCTGGGAGGATGACGGTTTACGTGACAGTAAGGAATACAGAGATTCTTCCTTCGAAGTTTTCAAACAAAACTTAATTGATTACAACAAACCTTTCATTCAAATCAGCGGCAGCAAACAGCAACGTCTGGAAAAAGCAGCCAGGATTGTAATCAATTTGGAAAAAGCCTTAAAAGCAGGATTGACCAGTCTGGAATTTGTTGAGCTTTACAATCAAAACAAGGATATTGACGCTGTTATCCATCAGATTAATTCGGTAAAAAAAGGAATTGAAAAGATTCATATAGAAGAGCATGCCTCAATCGACAATGGTATTCTTAAATACTCAACAGCAGAATTTGAAACTTATATATCAAAATTTGAAGACAAATTAAACAAACTGACTCTTGAAAAATTCGTTCCTGCATCAGGGGCAGCCACCAGAATGTTTAAGTTTTTATCTGATTTTCTAACAGATTTTGACCTGGAAAACGAAACCATTAACGCCTACATTAACCGCTCTAAAAACCGTTCGTTGGAAACTTTCATTATTGCAATGGATAAATTCCCATTCTTCAACGATGTAGACCGTTATTTGAAATTAAAATTTGATAATTTCAAAAAGTTTTCTAGGGATAAAAAAAACTATTGGTTTATAAAAACCATATTGGAAGACAGCAACTTCGATTATTTAAACAAGCCAAAGGCAGTTCTACCGTTTCATGCCTACAAAGACGAAATTGCAACGCCTATTACAGAGCATTTTAAAGAAGCCGAAACCTACATTGCAAACAAAAAAGAAGCATCTATACATTTTACAATTTCGGAAGAACATTTACCGCTTTTCGAAAATGAAATTGGCTTAATAAATAAAAAGCAAAACGTACAAATCAACTATTCCTATTCGTTTCAGGATTCCATAACTGATTCTGTTGCAATAGGTAAAAAAGAAACGCTTCTTAAAAATAATGCCGGTCAGATTATTTTCAGACCCGGTGGTCACGGTGCGCTGCTTTACAACTTAAATAACAGAAACGCTGACATTATCTTTATAAAAAACATTGACAATGTAAGCCACAACAATATAGAAACCATTTCTTTTTATAAAAAAGCCTTAGCCGGCAACTTATTGAGCATTCAGGAAAAGGTTTTCGGATATTTGAATATTCTGGATAACCAAACCATTGGTATCGAAAAAATTGAAGAAATCAAAAAATTCATCATAACAGAACTTAACATTAAAATTAATTCTGATTTTGATGAATTTAAAGAACAAAGCCAGATAAAAATTTTACAGCAGTTTTTAGATCGCCCTATCCGGGTTTGCGGTATGGTGAAAAACGAAAATGAACCTGGCGGCGGACCATTTTGGGTAAAAGACAGTAAGGGCAACGTGACTTTACAAATAGTTGAATCAGCTCAGATTGATTTAAACAATCCAAACCAAAAAAGTATTTTTAACACGTCTACTCATTTCAACCCTGTTGACTTAGTCTGCGGTATAAAAAACTATAAAGGAGAAAAATTCAACCTGCTTGAATTCACCAACCCCGAAGCAGGATTTATTGTTGAGAAAAGCAGAAACGGAGCTTCTTACAAAGCCTATGAGTTACCCGGTTTATGGAACGGAAGCATGGCTAACTGGATTACACTTTTTGTTGAAGTTCCGCTGGAAACATTTAATCCGGTAAAAACGGTCAATGATTTATTAAAACCAGCACATCAGCCTAATTAATTGTGGAAAAAGAAATCATTTTAAACGAACTGCAGTTTAAAGCCGTGCGCAGCAGCGGTCCCGGAGGGCAAAACGTAAATAAAGTTTCCAGCAAAGTGATTTTATCTTTTTCTATTGAAAATTCCTCAGGATTAAACGAAGAAGAAAAAGAGCGGATTAAAAAGAAACTCTCAAGCAAACTCACTAATGAATTTACATTAATTTTAAACTCTGACGAAGACCGAAGCCAACTCAAAAACAAGGAAATAGCAACAAAACGTTTTTTTGAAATTTTAGAAAAAGCCTTAGTAAAACCTAAAGTCAGAAAGGCCACCAAAACACCCAAAAGCGCGATTGAAAAACGTCTTAAACAGAAAAAATCAACTTCCGAAACAAAAAACTCAAGAAGAAAACCTGAGTTTTAACTTTTCTTGAAAGCATTTAAAGCTTCCCTAGTAAAATCTGACAATACTAATTTACCGGAAATACCTGCGCGTTCGTATAACAGTTGTCCCCAATTCTCAGTTCCTTCCCACAGCACTTTTTTCATTTCATACAACGCTTCCGGGTTATAACCTGCCAACTGCGCAGTAAATTTATCTAAAGCAGTATCCATTTCCGCATCATTGGCAAATAATTGCGCATACAGCTTATGTTCAAACGCCCACTGTGCACTTTTCCATTCTGTAGGCAACAGAGACATTTCTGCTGTAGCTGATTTACCCATTTTTCTTGAAACTGCCGGCTCAATCACAAAGGGTCCTATACCAATAGCAATTTCAGATAATTTTATTGAAGCCGTTTCAGTTGCAAAAGCATAATCACAGGCTGAAGCCAATCCTACGCCTCCACCAACTGCTTTCCCATGAATTCTGCCTACAATTATCTTTTTACAGGTTCTCATAGCATTAATAACGTTGGCAAACCCGCTGAAAAATTGCTTACCGGTTTCCAGATCACTAACTGCTAATAATTCATCAAAAGAAGCTCCAGCACAAAAAGCACCTGTACCTTCGCTTTGCAATACAACAATAGTTACCTCATCATTATCACTCAACGAATTGATTTCTTCAGTCAAGGCTTTTAACTGATTACTTGGAAAAGAATTACTCGCCGGATGGCTGAAGGTAATTACAGCAATTTTATTATTTATTACAGTCTGGATGCTTCCGTTTGCATTCATAGCAGTTTAGTTGTTAGTTTCAAAATAAAAAATCCCGATACAATCGGGATTCATATAGTAAAATTAAATTATTTTCCTTTGTTTACTTCAGCAACATACTTCTCAAGAGCCATTGTCATTGAAGGTGCTTCAGGCGTTGGCGCCATAATATCCACACGCAGGCCGTGTTCCAAAGCTTCTTTTTGTGTAGTACTGCCAAAAACAGCTATACGTGTATTATTCTGTTTGAAATCAGGGAAGTTTTTAAACAACGACTGAATTCCTGTTGGACTGAAAAATGCCAGAACATCATAATACACATCTTTCAAATCAGACAAGTCACTCATAACCGTTCGATAAAAAGTACCTGGAGTCCAGTCTAATTTAAGATTGTTTAATGTTTGAGGCACATCGGCATTTAATTTGTCTGATGCAGGAAGCAAAAACTTCTCGTCTTTGTATTTTTTGAATAACGTAGCCATATCAGCAAAATCTTTTTGCCCTACATAAATCTTACGTTTTCTATAGACTACATATTTCTGCAGGTAGTAAGCAATTGCTTCTGACTGACAAAAATAACGTAAATCTTCCGGAACTTTGTAGCGCATCTCTTCAGCTACTCTAAAGAAATGATCAACCGAGTTTTTACTCGTTAGAATAATCGCGGTGAAGTTGTTCAAATCAATTTTTTGAGCTCGAACCTCTTTAGCCGGTACTCCTTCAACGTGGATAAAAGGCCTAAAGTCAACTTTAATCTTGTGCTTATTTTGCAAATCAAAATAAGGCGAGTTATCAACTTTTGGTTCAGGTTGCGAAACTAAAATCGTTTTCACTTTCATAGTCAAAAATGTTCTGTGGTATTTTATTTACATATTACCTGTTTGAAATGTAGTAGTACATAAAAAAATACGGTGCAATTTCAAGAGCGCAAATATATAAAATAAAATAAAACAACTTATTGAAAAGTAAATTTTGATAATTTCGCAATGACAACAGGTAAGTAACTGAGTTTATTATCAAAATTATACCTAAAACAGTAAAAATAATATTATCATTTACAAAATTTGTGTAATACAGTACCAAATTCACAGGAAGCAAAAACAATCCAATATAGGTTCTATAGCTTACTTTAAACAAATTAAACTGCTCAACAAAGCTTTCTGCATTAAAAGAAGTCGCTATAATTTTTTCTATCAGGTATTTTGACAAAACGAAGAAACTCAAAAAAGTTATAATCTGTATAAAAGAAACCCAATTCGTTTTTGTCGTATAACCCCAACTTGCCAAAACCAGCTGCAGGAAAAATGCAAAAGAAATAAGCTGTACAAAAAAAAGCAGGATTGTGAACCAGCTCATTAAATTACTGGGATCTTTATAAATCTTTAAATATTTATTATTGAATAACAGGTTTACAAAGTCATTGAACCTGTTTTCAAATCCGGCTTTTGCTATAGTTACAACTCCTATGGTAACAATAAACAATATTGTTATCCAGTTTTTGTTTTCCACTATCCGCGGTATGAGCTCGTAGTTGTTCATTGCGCAAAATTACAAATTTTTCATTCTGATTGTTTAATTATAAATAATTTAAGAAACACATAACTTAAAAAGTTTATTTTTGCACCAGAATTTTAAAAAAATATGCAGGATTCCCTAGTAATTATCCCAACGTATAACGAAATCGAAAACATCGAAGCTATCATTCGGGCAGTAATGTCATTACCTAAAAAATTTGATGTTCTTATCGTTGACGACAATTCACCCGATGGAACTGCCGGTAAAGTCATTGAACTTCAGAAAGAATTTTCCGAAGCACTTCACCTTGAAAAACGCCAAGGCAAAGCCGGTTTGGGAACAGCTTATGTTCATGGATTCAAATGGGCCATTCAGCATCATTATGAATATATCTTTGAAATGGATGCCGACTTTTCACACAACCCCAACGATCTGGAAAAACTGTACAATGCCTGTAAAGCAGAAGGAGCAGCAATGGCGATTGGCTCCAGGTATATCACAGGTGTAAATGTGGTTAACTGGCCTCTTAACAGAGTATTGCTTTCTTATTTTGCCTCAGTATATGTCCGCATGATTACCGGAATGCAAATTCAGGATGCAACCGCAGGTTTTATCTGCTATCAAAGGCAGGTTCTGGAAAAAATCAATCTTGACAAACTAAAATTTACAGGTTATGCGTTTCAGATAGAAATGAAATACAGAACCTTTGTAAATCATTTCAAAATTATTGAAGTCCCTATTATTTTTACTGACAGAACTAAAGGGGAGTCAAAAATGAGCGGCGCCATCATCAAAGAAGCTATCTTAGGTGTGGTCATGCTCCGAATCAGAAAAATGTTCAACTTATTATAAACACAGCTATGCAACCCATTTTAATTAAAAACGCCCAAATTGTTAACGAAGGAAAAATCATTAAAGGTGATGTTTTAATTGAAAATGAATTTATAGTTGAAGTTGCCGAAAATATTTCAGCGGAAGAAAACTTTCAAATCATAGATGCCCAGGAAAACTATTTAATTCCCGGAGCTATTGATGATCAGGTGCATTTCCGCGAACCGGGGCTAACCCACAAAGGCAATATCGAATCAGAATCAAGAGCTGCTGTTGCTGGTGGTGTCACTACCTTTATGGAACAACCCAACACAGTTCCTAACACGGTAACACAGGAATTACTGGAACAAAAATACACTATTGCCTCACAAACATCATTTGCAAATTATTCGTTTATGATGGGTGCAACCAATGACAATTTAGAAGAAGTTTTAAAAACCAACCCTAAAAATGTTGCAGCAATAAAAATTTTCCTTGGTTCATCAACAGGAAACATGCTGGTTGACCGCGAAGAAGTGTTGGAGAAAATCTTCTCCAATACAAAAATGCTGATCTGCGTTCATTGTGAGGATGAGGCAACCATCAAAAACAATCTGGCTGCTTACAAAGAAAAATATGGTGACGACATCCCTATGAACTGCCATCATTTAATCCGAAGCGACGAAGCATGTTATATTTCTTCTTCAAAAGCAATTGAATTAGCTAAAAAAACAGGTGCCAGACTGCACATTTTCCATCTTTCCACCGCCAAAGAAATGTCTTTGTTTCAAAATGACATCCCTTTAGAGGAAAAGAAAATCACCGCAGAAGTTTGTGTTCACCATCTATGGTTTACAGATAAAGATTACGACCAAAAAGGAACATTAATCAAATGGAATCCTGCTGTAAAAACCCAAAAAGACAAAGATGCGCTTTGGAAAGCTCTTTTAGACGACCGTATAGATGTAATTGCTACCGACCATGCTCCTCATACTATTGAAGAAAAACAAAACCCATACACATCGGCTCCTTCCGGAGGACCATTAGTACAGCATTCTGTTGTGGCTATGTTTGAAGCAAACAAACAAGGGAAAATTTCCGTAGAGAAAATAGTGGAAAAAATGGCGCACAATCCTGCCAAATTATTCCAGATCGACCGCCGCGGATTTATCAAAAAAGGATTCTATGCTGATTTAGCCATTGTAAATCCAAATTCTTCCTGGACTGTTGCAAAAGAAAACATTTTATACAAATGCGGCTGGTCTCCGTTTGAAGACTATACCTTCAATTCAAAAATTACCCATACTTTTGTCAACGGTGCTTTGGTTTATGAAAATGAACAGGTAAAAGACATCCGTAACGGCAAACGTTTAGAATTTAACAGATAATAAAATGAAAAAAATAATTGGCTTCTTTTTGATTTTTACACTTTTCTCTTGTTCTGACAAAGCAATTGAAAAGCCGGACAATTTGATTGATGAAGCTAAAATGGAGAATATTCTGTACGATCTTGCTTTACTGCAAGCCATTAAAGGAAACGATGCCAAACTGCTTCCTAAAAACAATATCGATCCTAAGAAATACATCTATCAGAAGTACAAAATTGACAGTCTGCAATTTGTAAACAGCAACAAATACTATTCAGCTGATATTGAGAACTACAAAAGCCTTTATGAAAGAGTTCTGGAAAGAGTAAAAAACAACAGGCTTAAAGCAGAAAAAATATTAAAAAAAGAATCTGACGCCAAACTGAAAAAAATAAAAGATTCAGTTTCAAAAGCCCGAAAAAACAGTAAAACACTAACTACGGGATAATTTTTCTATATATTTTGAAATTGGTTCAAACTCATAGGAAACTGCATTCCTGACTTTCGATACATCAAAATATTTGGTAGTGTGCAATGTCCGGGCAATGTCCTTAGACAAAATACGATTCTTGCCAAAAAGCCCCAAAAACCAATCTATACGCCAGGCTATGGAAGTCATCCATTTTTTTGCCTCATATTCAGGCTTTCTGACACCTGTTTTTTCAGCTATTAAATCAGCCATCTCACGATAGGCTTTGGTTTCTGCCACCAGAATAAATCTTTCTCCTGTAATTTCAGAATCCATTAACAGCAACATTACAGCAACAACATCAATTACCGACACGAAACCTGTACCGCCATTAGTATAGAAAGGCACTTCTGCTTTCACTTTTTCATAAATATCACCGCTGCCTTCCCTCCAGAACAATGGTCCAAGAATCACTCCAGGATTAACAATAACAACAGCCAGTCCTTCCTGATAGCCCCGCCAAACTTCCATTTCGGCACCATACTTTGAAATTCCATAGTCACTATGCAAAGCTTCAGGATTCCATTCAGTCTCTTCAGTCACCATAGTCTCGAAGTCTTTTAAATCACCCAGTGCCGCTATAGAACTCACATAGCAGAGCTTTTTTATGTTGTAGGCAATGCAAAGATTAACTACATTGGCTGTTCCTTCAATATTAATCTTTCTGAGATTTTCCTCTTCACTTGGATCAAAAGAAACCAAAGCGGCACAATGATAAACAAACTCAATGTTTTGAAACGCGGTTTCCAATTCAGGAACATCAGTTATATCTGCTTTAAACCAATTTATCTTAGCGAACAAATCTGCTTTTTGATAATACTCAAAAACTCGTTGAACACGGTCTTTATTATTTTCAGACCTATAAATTGCCTTTACCGCCTTACCCCGCTCAAGTAAACGCAAAACCAAATGTGAACCCACAAGTCCTGTTGCTCCTGTTACTAAAATCATGTTTCAAATATATTGAATGATTAATGATTAAAAAATTTAAAGATTCAAAAAAACAAACTTTGCAACTTACTTACCATTTTGTTATTGTAATTGATTATTGACATTGTCATTGAATTCTTATCTTTGCAAAAATTTTAATAAAAATGAAAAATTTAATTGCTGAATTACAATGGCGTGGACTGGTACACGATATGATGCCGGGAACTGAAGAACAATTGTTAAAAGAAAGCACTGCAACATATATAGGATTCGACCCAACTTCCGACTCTTTACATATAGGAAGCTTAGTTCCTATCATTTTATTGGTTCACTTAAAGAATTTTGGACACAAGCCATTTGCCCTTGTTGGAGGAGCAACCGGAATGATAGGTGATCCATCTGGAAAATCTGACGAAAGAAATTTATTGGACGAAGCTACTTTAACTAAAAACGTTGAAGGAATTAAAACGGTTTTATCTAAATTTTTAGATTTTAATTCTACAGAAGCAAACGCACCGGTTTTAGTTAACAACTACGACTGGATGAAAAATTTCACTTTCATCGATTTTGCCCGTAATGTAGGAAAGCGACTAACTGTAAACTACATGATGGCTAAGGATTCTGTTAAAAAACGTTTATCCGGAGAAGCCGGAGACGGAATGTCATTCACAGAGTTTACCTACCAATTAATTCAAGGATACGACTTTTACCATTTGAACAAAGAATACAACTGCAAACTGCAGATGGGGGGAAGTGACCAGTGGGGCAACATTACCACTGGAACCGAATTAATCCGCCGCATGAATGTAGATACTGACAGTGAAGGCGCAAAAGCATACGCTTTAACCTGTCCGTTAATTACAAAAGCGGATGGTTCTAAATTTGGAAAATCAGAAGGCGGCAATGTATGGTTGACTGCTGATAAAACTTCTGTATATAAATTTTATCAATTTTGGTTAAACAGTACTGATGCTGATGCTGAAAAATACATCAAAATCTTTACTTTCTTAGATGAAGAAACTATCAATACATTAATTGAAGAACACCATCAAGCTCCGCACTTAAGAGTTTTACAACGTAAATTAGCAGAAGAGGTAACTACTTTTGTTCATAGTGCAGAAGCATTGGAGAAAGCTATTTCGGCTTCTAATATTTTATTTGGAAACTCAACTTCTGACGATTTAAAAGGATTGGATGGGGAAACATTCCTTGAAATTTTTGAAGGTGTACCGCAGGCTGAAATTTCTTTAAGCGAAATTGAAGAAGGAATCAACATCGTGGATGTCTTAAACTCTAAAACAGGTTTCTTAAAATCAAACGGAGAAGCGAGAAGAGCCTTGTCAGAAAATTCAATATCAGTAAACAAAGAAAAAATTACAGAAGAATATCAAATTTCCAGTAAAGATTTAATCAATAATCAATTTATACTTTTACAACGAGGCAAAAAAAATTATTTTGTCGTAAAAATCAAATAAATCGATAAACAACTGAAAATGAACCACTTCAAAAGAAGTGGTTTTTTTGTTAAAAAACTCTTAAAACCCTCGTTTTTATTGATAAAATCGCATTTTAGCATCCCCTAAACAGTGTATTTTGTTGATGTTTTTTATCGATTTTATTAAAATTGTTATGAAAAGTTTAAAAAATTATGAATAAATTCGCAGCCATTATTAACCAACTAAAAAAACCAAACAATGAAATTGAAATTACTTTCAGTAGCTTTCATGGCTACCAGTTTGGCATTTGCTCAAGATGGTTTATGGAAGCGAACGGGGGCTTCTAATAAAACCCAATTGGAAAGCAAATCGCAGCTTCCAGAGAAGAATCTTTACGATCTGGATGTTAACTTAATCAAAACTGAATTAGCCAAATCACCAAGCAGATTCAGCAGAACAACTTCAGCAACTATCATTTCCCTGCCAAATGCTGAAGGAAAAACCGAGCGTTTCAGAGTATATGAAAACTCTAACATGGATCCGGCTTTACAGGCAAAATACCCTGAAATCAGATCATACATTGGAATTGGCGTTGACAATCCAACTTCTACAGCTTATTTCAGTATGTCTCCATTAGGATTCAAATCAATGACTTTGAATGCAGACAAATCAGCCTCATTCATTGAGCCATTCTCAAAAGATTTAAAAACATATTCTGTTTATAAAAAATCAGACAAAAAAGAAAACCTGACTCCTTTTGAGTGTAAAGTAATTGACAAAATTGAACCAAAACTAGCAAATGGAGCTAACCTGCGTCCAAATGCTGATGATGCTACTCTAAGAACATTCCGTTTAGCATTGTCTGTTACTGGTGAGTATACTGCTTATTTTGGCGGAACTAAAGCCCAGGCTTTGGCAGCTATGAACGCAACTATGACTCGTGTGAATGGTGTTTTCGAAAAAGACTTTAGTGTTAAAATGAATTTAATTGCAAACAATGACGTTCTAATTTACACTAACGCATCAACCGACCCTTATTCTGCCGCATCTACAGGTGCAGGAGGTGCATGGAACACTGAGTTACAAAACAATTTAACGAATACAATAGGTAATGCCGCTTACGATGTAGGTCACTTATTTGGTGCTTCAGGCGGTGGTGGTAATGCAGGTTGTATTGGTTGTATTTGTGTTGATGACACTTCAAGTACATCTGACAAGAATAAAGGATCCGGCTACACCTCTCCTGGTGACGGTATACCTTCGGGAGACAATTTTGACATTGACTATGTAGCCCATGAATTAGGACACCAATTTGGTGCAAACCACACATTTTCTATGAGCAATGAAGGCACTGGAGCAAATATGGAACCAGGATCTGGATCAACAATCATGGGATATGCCGGTATTACTTCTCAGGACGTACAACCGCATTCTGATGCGTATTTCCATGCATTTAGTGTGCAACAGGTTACTAACAACATTAAAGCTAAAACTTGTTCAGTAAACACTGCAACAGGTAATGCGATACCAACTGCAAATGCAGGTTCAGATTTTACTATACCTAAGAGCACTCCGTTCATGCTGACAGGTACAGGAACTGATGCTAATGGCGATGCCTTAACTTATATCTGGGAACAATTTGACAATGCATCAAGCTCACAAACTGGCGCAAGTTCTGCTGCAAGTGCGACAAAAACTTCGGGCCCGACTTTCAGATCCTACAACCCTGCAACAACACCAACAAGATATTTCCCTCAAATGTCTTCTGTTTTAAATGGTGCAACTACAACTCAAGGAACTGAAATCGCTGTTGAGGCTGTACCTTCAGTTGCAAGAACAATGAATTTCCGTTTTACAGTGCGTGATAACAGAGCTGGTGGTTCTGCCAACAATTCTGATGACATGATTGTAACTGTAAATGGAACTGCCGGTCCATTTGCAATCACATCACAAGGTACTGCAAGTTCATATACCGGAGGCACTTCACAGGCAGTTACCTGGAATGTTGCCGGTACTACTGCAAACGGCGTAAACTGTGCTAACGTAGATATTTTATGGACTACAAATAACGGAGCTTCTTGGACAACTCTAGTTGCAGGAACTCCTAATGACGGTACTGAAAATGTGACTATTCCTAATGCTTCTACTTCAACAGGCAGGATCATGGTAAAAGGTACAAGCCATATTTTCTTTGACGTAAACAATGCTAATATTACTGTAACTGCAGGATCAAGCGACACAGTAGCGCCTTCTGCTCCAACAAGTTTAGCAGCTTCTGGAACTACTCAAACAACAACAAACTTATCTTGGACAGCTTCAACTGACAATGTAGGTGTTACTGGTTATGACGTTTACCAAGGAGCTACTTTATTAGGAACAACAGCTTCTACATCATACGCAGTTTCTGGATTAACAGCTTCTACGACGTATACTTTCTCTGTTAAAGCTAAAGATGCTGCTGGAAACATTTCTGCTGCAAGTAATACTGTAAGTGTAACTACTTCAGCACCTATTGTAGACACAACAGCTCCGACAGTCCCAACTAATTTAGCTGCTTCTGGAACTACTTCTAGCTCAACTAACTTATCTTGGACAGCTTCAACTGATAACGTAGGTGTTACAGGTTATGATGTATATCAAGGTGCAACTTTATTAGGAACTACAGCTTCTACATCTTTTGCTGTTACTGGTTTGGCAGCATCAACTACCTATTCATTCACAGTTAGAGCGAAAGACGCTGCTGGAAATATTTCTGCTGCTAGCAACACTGTAAGCGTAACAACTTCTGCTGTAACGATCACTTACTGTGCTTCACAAGGGAACAGTACTGCTGACGAAAAAATCGGACGCGTAGCAATTGGCTCTATCAACAATGCTTCAACGGGCACTGCCGGTTATGAAGATTTTACAGCGCAATCAACTTCTGCTGCTCAAAATGCTTCACAGAGTATTACAATTACGCCGTCATGGACTTCAAGCACTTATGCTGAAGGATATGCAGTATTTATTGACTATAACAAAGATGGTGATTTTGCTGATGCTGGTGAAACAGTATGGACAAAAGCAGCTTCTACAACAACTCCGGTTTCTGGATCTTTCACAATTCCTGCTACTGCTGCATTAGGAGCAACAAGAATGAGAGTTTCTATGAAATATAATGCAATCCCAACTTCTTGTGAGGCTTTCTCTTACGGACAAGTTGAAGATTATACAATCAACATTACTGCTGGCACAGCTGATACGACAGCACCAACTGCTCCAACTAGTTTAACTGCTTCTGGAACTACTTCTAGCTCAACTAACTTATCTTGGTCAGCTGCTACTGATAACGTAGGTGTTACCGGTTATGATGTTTACCAGGGAGCAACTTTATTAGGTTCAACAGCTTCTACTTCATATGCAGTTTCAGGTTTAACGGCTTCTACAACATATTCTTTCTCGGTAAGAGCTAAAGACGCTGCCGGAAACGTTTCTGCAGCAAGTAATACTGTAAGTGTAACTACTTCATCAGTTTCAATTACGTATTGTACATCTCAAGGCAACAACACAGCTGACGAAAGAATTGGACGTGTAACTATTGGCTCAATCAACAATGCATCAACTGGTACTGCTGGTTATGAAAACTTTACTGCACAATCAACTTCAGCTGCCAGAGGATCATCACAAACTATTACTATAACTCCAACATGGACTGGCACTGTTTACAGTGAAGGCTATGCAGTGTTTATTGACTACAACCAAAATGGTGTATTTACTGATGCCGGTGAAACTGTTTGGACAAAAACAGCTTCTACAACTACTCCGGTTTCCGGAACTTTCACAATTCCTGCAACTGCCGTTTTAGGAACTACAAGAATGAGAGTGTCTATGAAATATAACGCTGTACCTACATCATGTGAGGCATTCTCATACGGGCAGGTTGAGGATTATACAATCAACATCACATCAACAGCAAGAGGAGAAGAAACTTCAAATGCTTCAAGAGTTGAAATTGGTTTATACCCTAACCCAACCAGAGATTTCTTAACTATTACTTCTATTTCTGAAAAAGCAACCTACAGAGCTTATAATTTATTAGGTCAGGTAGTTGCTGAAGGAAAAATTAATAACGGAACAATCAATGTAACAAACTTCAAAGCCGGAAACTATATTTTAGAAGTTTCTGATAATGAAACAACTGTTACAAAACGCTTTATCAAAGAGTAATTTGATAATTAACCCAACCTAACCTTAAAAGCTGTCTCAATGAGGCAGCTTTTTTTATAAATAAAATTGTACTTTTAGCAGGCATAAATTTTACAAATAAAATGAAAAAACTGGCATTATTAAGTTTAACGCTTATGGGAATAAATTCAGCAGTTGCCCAAGAAGTTATGACTCCGGAATTGCTTTGGAAACTCGGTCGTGTTTCCCCTTTAGGCATTTCAAAAGACGGTAAAAACATCGTTTATAAAGTTGCTACACCATCAATTGAGGATAACAAGTCAAACTCTAAGTTTTACTCTATCCCAATTACAGGAGGAAATCCAACTGAAATTAAAGAGTACAAAGAATTAATTAAAGACAAAAATATTTCGCCCGATGGGACTTTCTTACTTTCACATCAGGAAGTTAAAGTCAGCAATGTACTTGGTAAAGATGTTTACCCGGAACTTGACAAAGCTAATGCACAAGTATATGATGGATTAGATTACCGCCATTGGGATACTTGGAGAGACGGAACTTACAACCATGTTTTTTATGGTGGTATTCCAGCTCCTAATGTTCGCCTGGCACCTCCTATCGATATTATGGAAGGTGAGCTATTTGACGCGCCGCAAAAACCTTTCGGTGGTGATGAAGATTACGTTTGGTCACCTGACAGTAAAAACATCATCTATGTTTGCAAAAAGAAAGCAGGTACTGCGTATGCAACCAGTACAAACACCGATTTGTATCAATATAACATTGAAACCAAAGAAACCAAAAACCTTACCGAAAGCAACTTAGGTTATGACACTCACCCAATGTTTTCACCTAAAGGCGATTTAACATGGTTACAAATGAAGCGTGATGGTTATGAAGCCGACAAAAACGATATCATTGTCCGTTTTAAAGGAATGGATATGAATCTTACATCAGCTTGGGATGGAACCGTTGAAAGTTTTAAATGGAGTTCTGATGGAAAAAAAGTGTATTTCATTGCACCGGTTGACGGGACAAAACAGCTTTTCGAAGTTAATTTTCCTGGTTTAACCAGAATTGCAATCACTGTAAAACAAATTACCAACGGGACATTTGATGTTACTGAAATTATTGGCTTCAACCTGGACAAGGTAATTGTTGCCAGAAACGACATGAACCATGCTTCGGAAATTTTCTCTTATGATTTGAAAAAGAAATCGTGGAAGCAAATCACTAATGTGAACACAGAAACTTATAATAAATTAGCTTTATGTAAAACTGAAAAAAGATATGTAACCACAACGGATGGCAAAAAAATGCTGGTTTGGGTAATTCTTCCTCCAAATTTTGATGCTAACAAAAAATACCCGGCACTATTATATTGTCAGGGTGGCCCACAAAGCCCATTGTCTCAATACTATTCATACCGTTGGAATTTTCAAACCATTGCTTCACAAGGTTATATCGTAGTAGCACCTAACCGCCGCGGTATGCCGGGTCATGGAGTTAAATGGAACGAACAGATTTCAGGCGACTGGGGAGGACAAGTAATGGATGACTATTTAGCTGCAATTGATGATGTAGCAAAAGAATCGTATGTGGACAAAGGCCGTTTGGGTGCTGTAGGTGCCAGTTACGGAGGTTATTCAGTATTTCAATTGGCGGGAATTCACAAAAACCGTTTCAAAACATTTATTTCACATTGCGGGATTTTCAATACTCAAAGTATGTATGGGACAACCGAAGAAGTTTTCTTTACTAACTGGGACTCCGGAGGTGCTTATTGGGAAAAAGATAATAAAACAGCTCAAAAAACATACAACGAGTTTAATCCAATCAATTTAGTTAATAACTGGAACACTCCTATAATGATTATCCAGGGAGGAAAAGATTACCGCGTGCCTATTGGTCAGGGACAGGAAGCTTTCCAGGCAGCTCAGTTAAAAGGAATAAAAAGCAGATTCCTATTATTCCCGGAAGAGAACCACTGGGTGTTAAAACCACAAAATGCTCTGGTTTGGCAGCGTGAGTTTTTCAAATGGCTGAAAGAAACTTTATAATATAAATCAATTCCCAAGCATGCTTGGGAATTTTCTTTAACAATAATATAATTTACTGTTAAATACTAGGTACAATTGTAACCTATTTTTATTTTTACCGACATATATTAGAAAAAACTATAAAACACATGTATACAATTACCAAACCTTTCATTATTGCTGTCTCACTATTTGTGGGCGTTACCAGCTTTGCTCAAGACAATTTAGTAAACTCTTTGAAAATCAACGCAAGTGAAAAGAGTAAAGAATCATTCAAATTTTCTGATGTAATCAATATTGAAAATACTTCTGTAAAAAATCAAGGTTCATCAGGTACTTGCTGGAGTTATTCTGCCAACTCATTTTTAGAGTCTGAAATGATCCGTATGGGCAAAAAACCTGTTGAATTATCTCAAATTTATTCTGCGCGCAATGCGTATGTAGAAAAAGGGAGAAACTATGTACGCATGCACGGCTCTGTAGCATTAGGAGACGGCGGAGCATTTCACGATGTAATCAATATGTACCGTAAATATGGCGCTGTACCACAATCTGTTTATACAGGTTTGAATTACGGAACTGACAAAAATAAATTTTCAGAAATGGCTGCCTTAACAGAAGCTTTCTTAAAAGCAGTTGTAACAAATCCTAACGGAGAGTTAACCCCTAACTGGGAAAAAGCATACGCCGCTATCATCGATTCTTATTTAGGAACAATCCCAAAAACTTTCGACTATAACGGCAAAAAATATACTCCGGAGACTTTTGCCAAAGAAGTCGTAGGTATTAATGCAGACGATTATGTAGAAATTTCCTCATTACAGGAATACCCATATTACACAAAGTTTGTACTTATGGTACCGGACAACTGGAACTATGACCAAGTATACAACGTTAAAATGAACGAACTAACAGAAATCATTGACAGCGCACTTAAAAATGGGTATACAGTAGCTTGGGCTGGAGATGTAAGTGAGAAAAGTTTCTCTTGGAAAAATGGCGTAGCTTTTGTTCCTGAGAAAAAAGTAGAAGACATGACTGCCGAAGAAAAAGCAGACATGTTTAACGGGCCTAAAAAAGAAGCTGTAGTAACAGAAGAAATGCGTCAAAAAGCATTTGACAACTACACTACAACTGATGACCACGGAATGCATATTGTAGGAATTTCAAAAGACCAGAACGGTAAAGAATATTACATCGTTAAAAACTCTTGGGGAACTACAAACGACTACAAAGGCTATTTATATATGTCTAAAGAGTTTGCAAAATACAAAGCTACCGCAATTATGCTTCACAAAAAAGCGGTACCAAATGCTATAGCTACTAAATTGAAAATATAACTTTTCATCATACTTTTTTTAAAAATCGATAACTTTTTAGTTATCGATTTTTTTTTAAATACCTTCGAAAAAAACTGCACTAACAACACAACTAAAAAATCTAATTATGCATAAAAAAACCACCTGTCTGTTATTCCTTTTTATTGCTTCTCTAAGTTTCAGCCAAAACAAATACATAAAATATGTAAAACCTATAATAGGAACTCAAAGAATGGGACATGTCTATCCTGGTGCTACAGTTCCTTTTGGGATGGTACAACTAAGTCCAGATACAGATACAATCCCTTATGCCACAAATAGCAAATACAATCCCGATGTTTACAAATATTGTGGAGGATATCAATATGACGACAAAACAATAGTAGGCTTTAGCCACACCCACTTTAGTGGGACAGGCCATTCCGATTTGGGAGATTTTTTAGTAATGCCCACCGTAGGTAAATTACAATTAAATCCTGGAACAGCTGATAAACCACAATCTGGGTTTCGCTCCGCATTTTCTCATTCCAATGAAATTGCAGAAGCTGGCTATTACAAAGTAAAATTAGACGATGATAACATCTTAGCAGAACTTTCGGCGTCCACTAGAGTAGGTTTTCATCAATACACCTTCCCAAAATCAGAGGAAGCACATATCATTTTGGATTTAATGAGCGGCATTTATAATTATCCTGAAAAAAATGTATGGACCTATGTACGTGTAGTAAACGATACCTTAATTACAGGATACCGCCAAACGAACGGATGGGCAAGAACACGAACACAATACTTCGCAATGAGTTTCTCAAAACCTTTCATAGAATATGGCAGTAAAAACTTTGAAGAAAAGCAAGTTTATAGAGGATTTTGGAGAAAATTTAATCAAGATAAAAACCTCCCGGAAATAGCAGGCAAACAAATTAGAATGTACTTTAATTTCAAAACATCAGACAATGAAAAAATAAAGGTAAAAATGGCTCTTTCATCTGTTAGTATGGATGGAGCACTTTTGAACCTATCAGAGATTACTCATTGGGATTTTGAAAAAGTAAAAAACAAAGCCCAAAACAATTGGGAAAGGGAATTACAAAAAATTGAAATAGAAGGTGATGAAGACTTAAAAACTAACTTCTACACCGCGATGTATCATTCTTTTTTAGCACCAACAACCTATATGGATCTTGACGGCAAATACAAAGGCTTAGATCAAAACGTTCATCAAGCCCAAGGTTTTACAAACTACACTACTTTTTCCTTATGGGACACCTATCGTGCGTTACACCCTTTATTCAATATCATACAGCCCAAAAGAAACAATGACATGATCCATTCTATGATGAAACATTTTGAGCAAAGTCCTCATAAAATGCTACCCATCTGGAGTCATCATGCTAATGACAATTGGTGTATGAGCGGTTATCACAGTGTATCAGTTATAGCTGATGCCATTATGAAAGACATATATACCGGAGACAAAAACGAAGCGCTAGACGCTTGTATTACTACAGCCAACAAAAGAGATTACGAAGGAATTGGACATTATATAGACAATGGCTTTATTCCAGCCGAAAAAAGCGGCATTTCAGTTTCAAACACATTGGAATATGCCTATGATGATTGGACAATCGCGCAATTAGCTAAAAAACTAAACCGAAATGAAGTATATGAACAATTTTTAAAACGCTCCGAAAACTGGAAAAACAATTTTGACAAAACCAGTGGCTTTATGCGACCTAAATCAACTGATGGAACGTTCAAAAAAGAATTTGACCCATTAAACACGCATGGACAAGGATTCATAGAAGGCAATAGTTGGAATTATACATTTTTCGTACCTCAAAATCCAAATGCATTAGTCGAAGCTATGGGTGGCAAAAAAACCTTTACTAAAAAACTAGATCAATTATTCTCTATGCATCTACCTGACACTTTTTTTGCGGATACTGAAGACATCACACGCGATGGAATCATTGGTGGTTACGTACATGGTAACGAGCCTGCACATCATGTTGCCTATTTATATAATTGGACGAACCAACCTTGGAAAACACAAGAAATTATTAGAAAAACACTTAAAATGCAATACAAACCAACTCCTGATGGTTTAGGCGGTAACGACGATTGCGGACAAATGAGTGCTTGGTATATTTTTTCTTCATTAGGATTTTATCCTGTTGCACCTGGTGGGAATGAATACTCAATAGGAAGTCCAACAATCAAGAATGCAAAAATCAATCTTGAAAACGGCAAAACTTTTGAAATAAAAGTTAATAATGCTTCCGATAAAAATATCTACATCCAAAAAATGACCTTAAACGGAAAAAGCTTTGACAACTATTCCATTAACTATGATGATATAGTTAGAGGTGGATTATTAGAATTCACAATGAGTGACAAACACAAATAAAATATGATTTCCTCATCAAGTAAGACTCCAAACCCTAAAGACTAACTTTAGGGTTCATTTTTTTTGTAAATTTGAATTTTACAAAAAATAAAAAATGACAACAACAACCATAAAAGAGTTTTACAATGAAATGTTTGGCGACTATTGTCCTGAAGTAATAAAATACATTGAGGAAATGGACAAAAAAGATGTTGGTCATTTTAATGTTTTTAATATTGCTGATATGTACAATGTGTGTAAAGCAAAACCAGCGATGCCATATAATAGAAGAGCTTATTATAAAATCAGCCTAATTAATGGAAAAAATACAGTCGAATACACAGATAAAACAATAGAAATTAAAGATTTCGCCATTCTTTTTGCTACTCCCAAAATACCTTATCGCTATACACCACTAGACAATAATCAAAAAGGACACTTTTGTGTTTTCACAAGTGACTTTATGACCAAATCAAAAACAGGATTAGTCATAGATGAATTACCAATTTATCAGCCTAATACCGATTTTATTTTTCAATTAACAGAGAAACAATATGAAGAAATTCAGTCTATTTTCAATAAAATGCATAACGAAATAGAATCAGACTATAAATTCAAATATGATTTGCTTCGTAATTATCTAGTTGAGCTTATCCACTATGGTCAAAAACTAAAACCAATGGATTCTCTTATTGACACTATGAATGCTTCTTCCCGAATTACATCTCTTTTTCTTGAACTTCTTGAAAGACAATTCCCAATAGAATCGAGCACTCAAACCCTATTACTTCGTAATCCAAAAGACTATGCCGATACATTAAACGTGCATGTAAATCATTTGAACAAAACATTAAAAGAAAGAACCGGAAAAACAACAACAGAAATAATTACGTCTAGAATTTTACAAGAATCTAAAATTCTTTTAAAAAACACTGCATGGAATATTTCCGAAATTTCAAATAGTTTAGGATTTGAAGAAGTCGCTCATTTTTCTAATTTTTTCAAAAAGCAATCTGGTTTCTCTCCGTTAGCATTTCGCAATTGATTATTTGATTTTTACAAAAGATAGATTGTTTCAAGCAACCTCTAACTTTCAAAATCATCGCAACTTTGTCATATAATTTTAAAACATATCAAAATGACAAACAGTATAAATAAAATTGCATTAGTTACAGGAGGCAGCCGTGGTTTAGGCAAGAATTCAGCATTACAATTAGCTAAAAAAGGATTTGATATTATCATCACTTTCCAATCTCAAAAAGAAGAAGCAGAAAAAACAGCAAATGAAATAGTTGCAGAAGGAAAAAAGGCTTCTTTTCTTCAATTAGATTTATCAAACACTTCATCATTCGATAATTTCGCAAAAGAGCTCGAAAACATCCTTAAAAATGATTTCGGCACTAATAAATTTGATGCTTTAGTAAATAATGCAGGATCTGGTTATCATGCAACAATTAGCGAAACAACGGAAGCAGGTTTTGATGCTATGTCAGACATTCATTTGAAGGCCCCTTTTTTCTTAACTCAAAAACTATTACCATTATTAAATGATGGCGGAAGTATTGTAAATACTTCTTCAGGTTTAGCACGTTTTAGTTATTCAGGTTATGCCGCTTATGCAATTATGAAAGCTGGTATAGATGGATTAACACGTTATCAGGCAGTAGAATTTGGAAACAGAAAAATAAGAGTTAACTCTGTTGCACCGGGTGCTATAGAAACTGATTTTGGAGGCGGAACTGTTCGTGACAATAAAGAATTGAACGACATGATAAGTAATATGACTCCGCTGGGAAGAGTTGGAAAACCAGATGACATTGGGAGCGTCGTTGCTTTTTTATGTTCTGATGAATCCAAATGGGTTAATGGGCAACGCATTGAAGCCTCTGGAGGAATTCACATCTAAAATCATTAAACAAAAAAGCCCTGAATTTCAGGGCTATTTTTTTATTAATTTTTAGGCTCTTTCATTTTGAAAGTTTCCATAAACTTAGTCGTATAATTACCAGCAACATAATCCGGCTCATCCATTAACTGTCTGTGGAACGGAATAGTTGTTTTGATACCTTCAATCACGAATTCATCCAAAGCACGTTTCATTTTCGAAATTGCTTCTTCACGGGTTTGAGCTGTTGTGATCAATTTCGCAATCATAGAGTCATAATTAGGCGGAATTGTATAACCAGCATATACGTGAGTATCTAAACGCACTCCATGACCTCCCGGCGCATGTAAAACAGTAATTTTACCTGGCGACGGACGAAAATCATTGTATGGATCCTCAGCATTGATACGGCATTCAATTGAATGCAGTTGCGGCAGATAGTTTTTACCTGAAATAGGCACACCAGCTGCAACTAAAATTTGCTCGCGGATTAAATCGTAATCAATTACTTGTTCAGTAATTGGATGTTCTACCTGGATACGGGTATTCATTTCCATGAAGTAGAAATTACGGTGCTTATCAACTAAGAATTCCACTGTACCAGCTCCTTCGTAGCTGATAAATTCAGCCGCTTTTACCGCAGCCTCACCCATTTTGTGACGTAATTCGTCAGTCATGAAAGGTGACGGGGTTTCTTCCGTTAATTTTTGGTGACGGCGTTGTACCGAACAGTCTCTTTCTGATAAGTGACAAGCTTTTCCGTAAGAATCACCTACAATCTGGATTTCAATATGACGTGGCTCTTCAATAAGTTTTTCCATGTACATACCGTCATTTCCAAAAGCAGCCGCAGCTTCCATACGCGCACTTTCCCAAGCTTTTTCAAGCTCTTCTTCTTTCCAGATAGCACGCATACCTTTACCACCACCACCTGCAGTAGCTTTCATCATTACTGGATAACCAGTTTCTTTAGCTACTCTTTTTGCTTCTTCAAATGATTCTAAAATACCATCTGAACCTGGAACACAAGGAACTCCTGCAGCTTTCATAGTAGCTTTTGCAGTAGCTTTGTCTCCCATTTTTTCAATCATTTCAGGAGAAGCACCAATGAATTTAATATTGTGCTCCTGACAGATTTTAGAGAATTTAGCATTCTCTGATAAGAATCCGTAACCCGGGTGTATTGCATCTGCATTAGTAATTTCAGCCGCCGCAATGATATTTGACATTTTCAAATACGATTGATTACTAGGCGCCGGACCAATACAAACTGCTTCATCAGCAAACTTAACATGCAAGCTGTCTGCATCTGCTGTAGAATAAACCGCAACGGTTTTGATTCCCATTTCTCTACAGGTTCTAATTACACGAAGTGCAATTTCTCCCCTGTTTGCTATTAATATTTTTTTAAACATCCTTTTTCAAATTAGATTATTAGACAATTGGATTATTGGATTTTTAGATTGATAAACATTTTACAGGTCTAAAAATCTAAAAAATCTAAAAGTCTAAAATTAAGATGGATCTACTAAGAATAATGGTTGATCGAATTCAACCGGAGATGCATCATCAACTAAAATTTTAACGATTTTTCCTGAAACTTCACTTTCAATTTCGTTGAATAATTTCATTGCTTCGATAACACATAAAGTATCTCCGTTAGAAATTGTAGAACCTACCTCAACAAACATTGGTTTATCCGGAGATGGCTTACGGTAAAATGTCCCAATCATAGGTGACTTCACTGTAATGTATTTAGATGTCTCCTCAACAGCAACTTCAGCAACAGGAGCAGCCTGAGCAGGAGCAGCAACCACAGGAGCAGCAGCTACCGGCATTTGCGGCATAGCAGCCTGCATAGGAACGTGTTGCACATAAGTTGTTTCAGCACCTTCCGCTATAGTTTTGATAGTGATTTTGAAATCATCCATCTCTAATTTTACTTCAGTAGCACCTGATTTTGCTACAAATTTGATTAGGTTTTGAATTTCTCTAATATCCATGATATTTCGATTTTGGTTTATTATTTAGTATCGTACGCCCATTTTAAGTAAATAGCTCCCCAAGTGAAGCCACCCCCAAATGCGGCAAAAACAATGTTATCTCCTTTTTTCAATTGCTTTTCAAAGTCACATAATACTAATGGCAAAGTAGCCGAAGTAGTATTTCCATAACGATGAATATTGATCAGTACTTTTGATTCGTCTAATCCCATACGTTCAGCTGTAGCATCAATAATACGCTTATTCGCCTGATGCGCCACCAACCAGTTTACATCATCATGCGACAAATGGTTGCGCTGCATGATTTTTTCACTCACGTCAGCCATTCCTGATACAGCGTATTTGAAAACCGTTTTACCATCCTGAAAAACAGTATGCTGTCCATTCTCTACAGTATCTTTTGAAGCTGGCAGGATTGACCCTCCGGCATCAATTTTAAGATATTCACGGCCTATACCGTCGCTTCTTAAAATTTCATCCTGTAAACCAAATCCTTCTTCGTTAGGCTCAAAAAGAACAGCACCTGCACCATCTCCAAAGATAATGCAGGTTGCTCTGTCTGTATAATCAATAATTGACGACATTTTATCTGCCCCAATTAAAAGTACCTTTTTATATCGCCCTGATTGAATGTAAGCTGCAGCGGTCGACATTCCATAAAGGAAGCTAGAACAGGCAGCCTGTAAATCAAAAGCAAAAGCATTTACCGCTCCAATTTGCGTAGCCACATATACACCTGTAGAGGCTACCGGCATATCCGGAGTAGCAGTTGCCATGATTACCAAATCAATCTCTTCAGGATTTACACCATGTTTTTCAAATAGATTTTTCGCGGCTCTTATGGCCATATAAGAAGTCCCGGCTCCTTTTTCTTTAAGGATTCTTCTTTCTTTGATACCTGTACGGGTGGTAATCCATTCATCAGTAGTATCAATCATTGTTTCCAAAACTTCATTTGATAAAACAAAGTCAGGAACATAGGAACCTATAGCAGTTATTGCAGCAGTCATTTTATTCATAAAGTCTAAAAATTATGACTTTCTAATCTTTCGTCTAAAAGACGATGAAATTACAAAAATTCTTCAAATTAGAAACCAAATATTTTCAATTTTTTGAAAAGTTGAATTAACTCCAACAAAAAAACTCTCACATGGTGAGAGTTAGTTCATCTTTTACTAAAACGTATTAAGCAACAGCTACTGATTTATCAATAACTACCTGACCTCTGTAATACATTTTACCTTCATGCCAGTAAGCTCTGTGGTATAAATGCGCCTCTCCAGTCACTGGACATGTAGCGATTTGAGCAACAGTTGCTTTATAGTGAGTTCTTCTTTTGTCTCTTCTTGTCGACGATTGTCTTCTCTTAGGATGTGCCATTTTACAAAATTATTTATCCGTTAATAGTTTCTTTAATGCTGCCCAACGCGGGTCAATTTCTTCTTCTTTAATTTCTTGTTCTTCTTTAACTTCTATGTCATTAAGTTCTTCCAATTCAAATTCCTCTGCATTTGGACCAACTCTTTTTAATGGTATAGATAAAGCAATCATTTCATAAATGTATTGCGCTATATCAATTTGATGTTCCCCGTAAGGAAGGATCAGCAACTCCTCATTGTCGTCATTGTATTCATCACCAAAACGAACAATAAGTTTTAATTTTCCTTTAACAGGCATATCAAAAGGCTCACCCGTAACATCGCAAAGTACATTTACAGTACCTTTATGCTTAAAATTTAATTCAAGCATACTACTTTGTTTATCCAACACCAGGCTTACTTTAATATCTGACGATTCAAACTCATCATACTCAAAGTAATCAAAGAACGATTTACTAATCTGGTATTCAAACTGATGTTTCCCAAGCTTTAATCCCACATAAGGAATTAAATAATCATTCGTAACTTTCATCTTAACAACAATTTGCTCCCTAATTAGGGTGTGCAAAGATATAAATTATTTATAAAATCAAAAGGGTTATAAACATTTTTTTGTTTATAACTACTTTTCTTTAACTTTTAAAGGATTTTCAGACATTTCCAAATACTCATTACGCGATTTAAAAATATCTATCGCTGTATAAATTGCTTCCGTAAACGAACTGTGATCTGCCAATCCTTTTCCGGCAATATCATAGCCGGTTCCATGATCCGGAGAAGTACGCACTTTATTCAAACCAGCTGTATAATTCACTCCTTTCCCAAAAGACAAAGTCTTAAACGGAATTAATCCCTGGTCATGGTATACTGCAATAACCGCATCGTATTTTTCATATTGTCCGCTGCCAAAAAATCCATCGGCTGAAAACGGCCCGAAAACCAAAACTCCCTCCTCAAAAATTTTCTTTAAAGCAGGTTTTAATATTTTTTCCTCCTCATCACCTATCACCCCATTATCACCTGAATGAGGATTCAACCCCAAAACAGCAATTCTTGGCTTATTGATTCCGAAATCCTGAATCAAAGACTTATTTATCGTTTTGATTTTTCTTCTTATCAAATCTTCCGTCAAATGTTTAGCCACTTCATTAATTGGCACATGATCTGTCAGCAAACCTACACGAAGTGAATCCTGAACCATAAACATTAATGCGTCACCTTCTAATTCCTTATTCAGATAATCAGTATGACCGGGAAATGAAAATTCTTCACTCTGTATATTAGCCTTACTGATAGGAGCAGTAACCAAAACATCTATTTTATCTTCTTTTAATGCCTGAACAGCCGTAACAAAAGATTTAACGGCGTATTTCCCAACATTCTGATCTTCCACACCCCATTCCAGATTCACTCCTTCACGCCACACATTAAGCACATTTATCTTACCTGTGACAGCCTGATCGATTTTATCAATCCCATGCAGATTGATATTTAAATTCAATTGTTTTTTTAAGAATGAAAGAATTTTCACATTAGCAAAAATTACAGGCGTACACATTTCCAGCATACGGTTGTCTTCAAACGACTTCAGTATTACCTCGCTTCCTATGCCGTTCAAATCACCAATCGAGATTCCTACGATTATATTTTCTGCTTTTTTTGTCATCGCTTTAATGTATTTATGCTAATTTTGAATGCAAATTTACTAAAATTAATCAGTTAATGTTTACAGGAATCATAGAAACTCTTGGTACCATCACGGGACTTGAAAAAGAGGGCGAAAACATACACGTATCTGTACGGGCAGACATCACAAATGAGTTAAAAATCGACCAAAGTGTAGCTCATAATGGCGTTTGTCTGACCGTGGTTTCAATTAAAGATGATATTTATACGGTTACTGCCATTAAAGAAACGATCGACAAAACCAATTTAGGTGACTGGCAGGTTGGCGATGCAGTTAATTTAGAACGCGCCATGAAGCTGGGAGACCGTCTGGACGGACACATCGTTCAAGGTCATGTGGATCAAACAGCAATCTGCAAAAATATAGAAGAAGCAGATGGAAGCTGGTATTTCACTTTCGAATACGACAGAAGCCTAAACAACATCACCATTGAAAAAGGATCCATCACCGTAAACGGAACGAGCCTAACTGTAGTAAATTCAAAAATCAACGAGTTTAGCGTCGCGATTATCCCATATACTTACGAACACACCAATTTTAATTCTTTTAAAATAGGAACAAAAGTAAACTTAGAGTTTGATGTGATTGGGAAATATGTAAAACGATTGCATGAACTACAGGCATAAACAACAAATTCCAATTGCAGATAAGAAATAAAAAAATCCCAAACTCCACTTCGACTAGCTCAGTGACCGTTTGGGATTTTATTTTTGTTATTTGGAATTTACACTTCGACAAGCTCAGTGAGACATTTTACATCTTCATCAACCAGTTACGCATCGAAACCTCATTACTGATAATTCCTCTCAATTCAGAAATAGCAACTCTATCCTGCTGCATTGAATCACGGTGGCGGATAGTAACTGTTTTATCTTCCAGCGTTTGATGGTCAACTGTAATACAGAAAGGTGTTCCTAGTGCATCCTGACGACGGTAACGACGGCCAACCGCATCCTTTTCATCATACGCCACATTGAAATCCCATTTTAAGTCTTCAATGATTTCTTTTGCCAATTCAGGCAAACCATCTTTTTTCACCAATGGCAAAACAGCAGCTTTTGTCGGTGCTAATACTGAAGGCAAACGCAAAACAGTTCTTGTAGAACCATCTTCCAATGTTTCTTCCTGTAATGCTTTTGAGAAAACTGCCAAAAACATGCGGTCTAAACCTACCGAAGTTTCTACTACATATGGAACATAGTTTCTGTTTTCCTCGGTATCGAAATATTGCAGTTTTTTACCTGAAAATTGTTCGTGTGCTTTTAAATCGAAATCGGTACGTGAATGAATCCCTTCCAATTCTTTGAATCCGAATGGGAAGTTGAATTCGATATCAGCCGCCGCATTAGCATAATGTGCTAATTTTTCATGGTCATGGAAACGATAGTTCTCACGTCCTAATCCTAACGACAAATGCCAGTTCAAACGTGTATTTTTCCAATACTCGTAGTACTTCATTTCTTCACCCGGTTTTACAAAAAACTGCATTTCCATTTGTTCAAATTCACGCATACGGAAAATAAACTGGCGCGCCACAATTTCATTACGGAAAGCTTTACCTGTCTGCGCAATACCAAAAGGCACTTTCATACGTCCTGTTTTTTGAACATTCAGGAAGTTTACAAAAATACCCTGAGCAGTTTCCGGACGAAGGTATAAATCCATCGCCGTATCAGCAGAAGCTCCAAGCTTAGTACCAAACATCAAATTAAATTGACGCACTTCTGTCCAGTTTTTAGAACCTGAATCCGGGCAGGCAATTTCCAATTCTTCAATTAATGCTTTTACATCAGCCAAATCACCGGAATCCAAACCTTTAGCCATTCTTTGAAGAATAGCATTCTTTTGGTCTAAATACCCTTTTACTCTTTCATTAGTTGCAACAAATTGTGCTTCATCAAAAGCATCACCAAAACGCCCCTTAGCTTTCTCGATTTCTTTTTGTGCTTTTTGATTTAATTTTTCGGCATAATCCTCAATTAAAACATCGGCACGGTATCTTTTTTTAGAATCTTTGTTATCAATCAATGGGTCATTAAATGCATCAACGTGACCCGATGCTTTCCACGTGGTTGGATGCATAAAAATCGCAGCATCAATACCCACAATATTCTCATGCATCTGCACCATTGATTTCCACCAATAGTCTCTGATATTCTTTTTTAACTCTACCCCGTTTTGAGCGTAATCATATACAGCGCTCAAACCATCATAAATTTCGCTTGACGGAAATATAAATCCGTATTCTTTAGCATGCGAAATAACATTTTTAAATAAATCTTCTTGTTTTGCCATAGTGTTGCAAAAATAAAAAAACGGACTTAAAAAATCCGTTTACCTTCATAATTATTAGTTGAAAATTGTTATTTAAGTGTAAAAACAGTGTTTCCTATTAAATTAATTCCTGAATAAATATTAAGTTCATAATCTCCTTTTGTAATATCCTGTCTGTTTGGATCAACAAACACACACACATCAAGTTCCTCATTATCATAGTACACGTTTGTCCTTGCACTGTAACTCAATAATTTATCTTTAGTTTCTAAAACCTCTCCGTTTTTGGTAACTACTTTACCATCAGGGTTTACTATTTGAATATAAATATCCTTGTTGCCTTTTACCGCCGCTTTGTTTTCAAGTAATGTAAAACAAACTTTTATTTGCTGTGTTGCATTAAAACGTTTGGTTTCAATAATGTTGTTTGCAACAATTTTTATTCCGTTTGCAGCAACGTTAGTAGCGGTAAGATTTTTTGAAGTTGCGATGATAGTCTCATTTTCAGAGTTTTTTTTGTTCAGCTCTTTATTTTTCTCCCTCAGCACAGAAACCTGCGAGACCAAGTCGCTATTTTCGTCGTTTTGTTTTTTCAGCTGACTTTGAAAAGAGTCAATTTTTTTCAAATAGGAATTTGCGACATTTTGTACCGGAACTATTTTCTTTTCAACAGTGTACAGATTATTCATCCTTACAACTTCCTCTTTTATTGCCATCCCGTTTGATGCCAGAAATTCTCTGTTTTTTTGCAGTTCCGCATCATAACGGTTCAGAATTTCCTTTAAATCGTTAGCGTACGCTTCTTTATCAATCTTCGTTTCTTCCTGAAGTTTTCTGTATCTTTCTACAGTGTCATAATACTTGACCCCGATTGCAAAAGTTGCTGACAAAAAAGCAACAGAAGCAATTTTAAATATTGTTAGTGAGGATTTTACCGACATTGTTTAGGGTCATTATTTTTTGCTAAAATATTTTATTAGTTTTATTCTAAAAAATAAAATCGATGAAATGCTTAAAAAACTGTTAAATTTATTTTTCCCGAAAGTATGCGAAGGCTGTCAGAATTTACTTTTGGAGCGTGAGAATATAATCTGTCTGGAATGCCGTCATAACATTCCCTTAACCAATCATTTAAATGATTCAAGAAACGAAGCTTATAAAAAATTTGAAGGGAAAATACCGATTGAGCATGCCTCCGCAATGATGTATTATCATAAAAAAGGAATCGGGCAGCATTTGATACACAATTTAAAATATAAGGACAAACAGGAAATCGGAACAGTTTTAGGTAATTGGTATTCGCAGGATTTTTCTGCTTTGGAAATAATCAAAACCATCGATTACATCATTCCTGTACCATTACACAAAAAAAGACTCAAAGAAAGAGGCTATAATCAAATTGACACCTTTTGTCAGGCATTGTCAAACGAACTTAAAATTCCGTTAAAGAATGATATTCTCTACCGAAGCGAATATGCGGTAACCCAATCTAAAAAAGGACTCACAGAAAGAAATAAAGTATCAATAACCACTTTTGACTGCCATACTAATGAAGATTACAGCAACAAGCATTTTCTTTTGGTTGATGATGTACTCACAACAGGAGCCACACTTGAAACCTGCGGCAAAGCACTTTTAAAATTTTCCGGGGCAAAAATAAGCATCGTGACTATTGGGTTTTCGCAATCTTAAATAAATATTGTTATTTTGCAGAAGAATAATGCTCTTATGAAAAACAAACACTTTGGTTATATTTTTTTATTTGTGATTGCTTTGGCTGGCTGCGCTAAACGTGGTTCTATTACCGGAGGAGATAAGGATGTTGCTGCTCCGAAAATTATCAGCAGTTATCCTAAAAACCTATCGACAGATTTTAATGAGAAAACCATCAAGATAACATTTGACGAATATATCAAAATAAAGGACCTTCAAAAAAACCTGATTGTTTCCCCGCTTTTAAAACACTCCTTAACTGTTTTACCTCAAGGCGGTGTAAGCAAACACATGATTATTAAAATCGCAGATACCTTAAAACCCAACACTACTTACAGTTTCAATTTTGGCGAAAGTATCATCGACAACAATGAAGGAAATGTTCTGAAAAATTTTAAATATGTTTTCTCTACAGGAAAAGAACTGGATTCATTAACTGTTGAAGGATCTATTAAAGATGCATTCGAAAAAAAGACGCCTCCTTTTGTTAATGTAATGCTGTACGAAGTAGATGAAAACTATAAAGATTCCATCATTTACAAAGAATCACCGAGATATATCACCAACACATCTGACAGCTTGACTACTTTCAAACTGGAAAATATTAAAGCCGGAAAATACAAATTGGTTGCTTTAAAAGAAACTTCAAGCAATTACAAATTTGATTCTAAAAAGGACAAAATAGGCTTTTACAACCAAACCATTACTGTACCAGACAAATCGATTTTTGAACTGGAATTATTCAAAGAAGAAGTCGGATTTACCGCAAAAAAACCTGCCCAGGCTTCCGGAAACAGGATTATTGTGGGTTACGAAGGCAATCCAAAAGATGCAGCAGTAAAAACAACTTATAAAGGAAATCCCTTACTTAACCGGGTTACTAAATTCCCTGAAAAAGACTCATTACAGGTTTGGGTAAATCCTTTAAAGAACGATTCTATCAGTCTGACAGTTAATCATCCAAAATTCAACAAGGATTTTACTGTTCAATTCAAAAATCAGAAAAATGACACTTTAAAATTAAGCTCTAAAGACAATGTGCTTGCATTAAATGGCAATTTGAAGGTTATTTCGGCAACACCGCTTGAAAAGTTTGACGGGTCTAAAATGAGTTTAACCAAAAAAGATTCTTCAAAAGTAAATTTCAAAACAACCTATGACGGCTTTAATCAAACCATGGACGTGCTTTTTAAAAAAGAAGAAAACGAAAAATACACTTTCAATTTATTGCCTGATGCCGTTGAGGATTACTTGGGCCAAAAAAATGACAGCATTAAATTTACATTTTCAACAAAAGCAATGACGGATTACGGGAATCTGAAATTAGTTTTAAAAAATGTAAAATCATATCCTGTAATTGTAGATTTAACAGATGATAAAGGAAAAGTTTTATACACCCGATTTGTCTCCAAAGAACCGGAAGTTGAATTTTTCCTTATTGAGCCTCAAAAATATTCTGTCCGTATCATTTACGACGCCAATAACAACCAGCAATGGGATACCGGCTCTTTTTTAGAAAACCGCCAGCCCGAAGAAGTATACCATTACCCTACGGAAATTGATGTAAGAGCGAATTGGGATGTCAATCAGGATGTGGATTTAGGGAAGTAATGTTTTTGATTGATGATTAACGATTTTTAATTTTAGAATTTTCACTACTTACGCGATCAAAAATCGTTAATTTTTATTCTTTAGTCTACAATAGTAAAAACATCCCTGTCATTCAAAAAATTCAACTTTGAACGGGTTTCCAGCATTTCATTTTTATCAAACGAAAAGATTTTGATGGTTTCATTCTCAAAAGGTTCTAGGACATAATTCCCTAAATGATCAACGGCCTGCGAATGCCCCACATATTCGAGTTGGCTCCCATCAGTCCCTACTCGATTTACACCTATAACGTACGAAAGATTCTCGACAGCTCGCGCACGTAGCAAAATATCCCAAGCATTAATACGCGGTTTTGGCCAACTCGCTACGTAGATCAGCATATCATAATTCTCTACATTTCGTGCAAATACAGGAAAACGCAAATCATAGCAAATTTGCAGGCATATTTTCCAATTGTTATACTCCACAATTACTTTGTCATTTCCACGCGTAAAAACAGCCTCTTCTTTTGCTAAAGAAAATAAATGCCTTTTATCATACTTTTGAATTTCACCATTTGGAAAAACAAACAGCATACGGTTATAGTAATTTCCGTTTTCAGTGATTACTAAGCTTCCTGTTATGGCTGTATTTTTATTTTTCGCTACAGAAACCATCCATGAAACCGTTTCTCCATCCATCGTTTCTGCAACTACAGAAGGATTCATTGTAAAACCTGTTGAAAACATTTCAGGCAAAACAATTAAATCGACAGTTTCATCTATCGACTTGATTTTTTCTTCGAAATTTATTCGGTTGATACTTGGGTTCTCCCAAGTTATATCTGATTGGATTATGGCTATTTTCATTTTTTTTCAAAACTAATTAAATAAATCAACCTAATACTTTTTTCACTTCCAGACTTTGTAGGTATTAGAACCAAATTATTTTTTTCTTTTATAATTATTATCTTCTCACGGTTATCATCAAAAAAATAACTTTCACTAGCTTTCTTATAAATTTTGCAATTTTCTATCTTGTCCCCCTGTTTAATAAAAATTTTATCATTTTTTATTTTTACGCTAAAGATAAAATCTCCTTGGTTTTCACTATGGTAAACACCTACAAAGTTTTCTTCTTGGAATAAGAAAAGCAGCAATAAAATCTTAATTAAAAAAAAGAATTTCATATAAATTATTTAATTGTAATTTCATCAATAAAAATAAAAGCATCTCCTCCAAAGCCTTGATGCCATTCAGGCAATTTACCAAAGTTTTTAGCTATTAATTTTACATATCTGGCTGAAGACATTTTTTTATTACTGTCGAATGATTTTAAAATATTCTTATCCATTTTAGGATCAATGTCGTTATTTATTTTTTCGATAAGTTCAAAATTGATATTATCATTTGACACATAAAATTCTACCTGACTTGGCATTAAAATCCACGAACGCTGATCCTGCAAAAAATTGGCACTAATGCTATTGATAGGCGAACTAGTTTGTCTATCGATAACACATTCAAAATCCTGACTCTGATACCCTTGCCAATCCCCTTTTCTCCAATTTTCAGAACCAAAAATACCGTCAATCAAACCTTCAACGCCTCCGGCATGGTATTGCGGATTGTATTTTGATTTGAGGCTAATGGTATAGTTATTTGGTTTTTTGAAGAATTCAGCAGAAATAGTGTCGCTTCTCTTTTTAGAACCATCGGTTGAAAAGAATTTAATTTTTGCCGATTCATTTAAAATTAATTCCCTGTCAAATTTTTTAAATTCAGAATCATTAATACTATAAAAACACTCTGCATCTTTACCATAAGTATCAAACGAGATATTCATTTTATCCTTAAAAGATTTACCTGAAGCTTTGATTACTGGCACAGGTGTAATATCTTTTATAATGTTCTCTCCTATTTCAGCATGCCAAACATTGAAATCATCTGTTTTAGCATACTTTTCAAAATCCGTATCTAAATATCTGAAATAGCTTTTTGGCGTTTTAGCGTCTAATGTTTTAACGCCATTCTCTGTTTTGATGATAACTTTTTCGAATGAAGGGATTACAGAATCCCAGCTGTATTCTCCAGGAGTAACATTATAAATCCCCATACTGCTCAATACGTACCAGGCACTCATTTGACCGCAGTCTTCATTACCTATGAGTCCGTCAGGCGTATTTTTGTAAAAATTATTTAAGATGTAATGTACTTTTGCTGTCGTTTTTTCTGGCTTGCCTATATAATTATATAAATAGGCCATGTGATGGCTTGGTTCATTCCCGTGAGCATATTGACCAATCAATCCGGTAACATCAACCTGTTCCCGGCCGGTAGTTTTACTTTCACTGTTAAACATTTCGTCCAGCTTGGCTTCAAATTTTCCTTTTCCACCATGTGCTTTTATCAAGCCTTGGATATCCTGAGGCACAAAAAAAGAATACTGCCATGAATTGCCTTCGGTAAAATTATTATTTACTTCACGCGGATCAAAAGGCTTGTCCCAACCACCGTTTTTCTTTGGCTGCATAAAACCCGTTTCCCAGTTGAAGACGTTTTTCCAGTTTTGGGAACGCTTCATGAAGTAAGCATAATCCTCTTTTTTGTTCAAGATTTTTGCCATTTGAGCAATACACCAATCATCGTAAGCATATTCTAAAGTTTTGGAAACGCTTTCATGTTCATCGTCCATCGAAATAAAACCGTTCTTTTTATAGGCTTCCAAACCTAAATGATCCAGCATAGCCGAATGTTTTGAGGCTTCAAAAGCTTTTTTATAATCGAATCCTTTGATTCCTTTAGCCATGGCATCGGCAATAACGGAAACAGAATGATACCCAATCATACAATCGGTTTCGTTAGATGCCAATTCCCAAACCGGTAATCGTCCGCCCTGTTCGTATTGTTTTATAAAAGTATTGATATAATCCGATGTTCTTTTTTTATCAATTAACGTATACAAAGGATGTGCACCGCGGAATGTATCCCACAATGAAAACACCGAGTAATAATCAAACGTATCAGCCACATGGATTTTGTTGTCACGGCCACGGTATTTGCCGTCCAAGTCTTCCGCGATATTAGGCTGCATCATCGTATGGTATAATGCTGTATAAAAAACAGTCAGCTTATCTTTATCGTTTGAAGTTACCTCGATTTTGGATAATTCTTTATTCCAGACTATTTCTGCATCTTTTTTTACTTTTTCAAAATCCCAATGCTTGATTTCAGACATGTTCAATTTTGCCCCATCATGACCTGTTGGTGAAAGTGCAACTTTGACAGAAATTTTCTCTCCTTTTTTGACTTGTTTTGAAAAACTAATGGCCAATTGAGTACCTTTATACAGCCCCTCCAACTTGGTATTTTCTCCTTTTACCAGATTAACTTTCAGAGGCACATTAAATTCGATACGAGCATAAACATATTGATCTTTTGCCCAAGCTTCGCTCCTTCTTAAAACCTCTACGGTTTTATTATCGATTACTCTGATTCTTCCTTCCAGAAGTTTATCGCGATGATTCAAATCTAAAATGATGTTGGCTTGCCCTTCTTTATTGAACGTATATTCGTGAAAACCAACACGAGTTGAAGAAGTTAATCGAACATCAATATTATTTTTATCCAACTTTACACCATAAAATCCAGCGGATGCTTTTTCATTAGCATGCAAAAAAGTTGAAGAGTATACTTTATTATCAAATGATGGCTCACCCATTGATGGCATCAACATAATATCCCCATAATCAGAACACCCTGTTCCATTTAAGTGAGTGTGAGAAAATCCATAAATAATCTTATCCGAATAATGATAACCTGAACATCCGTCCCAACTGCCGTCAACACGGGTATCCGGTGACAGCTGCACCATTCCGTAAGGCAATGTCGCTCCGGGAAATGTATGTCCGTGTCCATCGGTACCTATAAAAGGATTAACGTGTTTTGCAAAATCCTGTGAAAAAACACAATTAGTAAAAAATAGAATTAAAAGCTGGAAACGAAAAGTACTCATTAGTCTGTTTTGATTATTCCAAAGATAAAAAAACGCATCCAAATCAATGAATGCGTTTTTTAAAATATCTGAAAAACTACAATTGGATTACATTTGGATCAATCCAATTTATAGCTGCTTTTTTAAAATAGTCATGAATTACAGGAACTGCCTTTTGTGCTTTTGGGTGAATATCGTGGAAAAGCAGTATTCCTTTCCGCCAGAGGAGCATCAAAGTAATCTGTCTGTCTGCAACCTGCTTTGCCGTCATGTTATTATTCCAGTCCTGTGAATCCATATTCCACAACACTACTTTTGACTGATGACTGTTAACGTAATCCACCAAAGTCTTATTTCGTTGTCCGTAAGGAGGTCGGAAATAAACAGGGCTTTCTTGTTTTATGGTTGCTTTGATTGTATTTTGTGTGAAATCCAGAGAAGACTGCCAGCCTGCAAAATTCTGATGGGATTTATGGATTTTTGCATGAGAACCTACTACATTTTCAACGTATAATCCTTCAATCGATTTAGCCGAAGACACATCTGATCTTTGTTTGAAATTATCACCCAGAACAAAAAATATCCCTTTTAAATTATATTCATCCAATACTTTTAAAAGTTTGTCTGTATTTCCGTTTTGCGGTGTAGGCCCATCATCAAAAGTCAGCAGAAAATGTTTTTGATTAAAATTATCTCCGGTAATTTCGGTGTTGTCTATTACAGCAATTTCACTTGTAATTCTTGGGTTCAATGCTGCTAAGCGATATAATTCAGCCAAATAATCCTCATAGAAAATTTTTGAGGAATAATACCAGTTTTTTAGATTGGCCGGAATACTTTTTCCCAACTGAAAAGCAGTCAAAGTATTCCAGTCACTATTTTTTTTCACAGAAACAAAAGTTGACAATGATTCAGAAGAAAGGCTTTTAAAATTATCCAACAGTATGTTTTTGGTTTTGCTTTCCCATTTTTTAACCGATGTAATATTTACATTTTTCACTCCGGTTTTTTGAGATAATTCAGTTTGGTTTAAACCTGCGTATTCATTAAATACTTCTAAAAATACAAGCATTTCCATTTTTGACGCTGCATCAAAATCAGTTGCTGAATTGATTGGAAACGGCCATACGGAACGGTCGATTTTTGCAAAATCTCTTTGACTGAAAGAATTAAAAGAAACAAATAAGAGTAGACCCAAAAATTTAATTTTCATGACTATGCTCTTACTTTTGCTGCAACTCTTACAATTGCTTTATCATAAACCGGATTTGCATTATTTTGTTTTGCCAGTTTATAGTTTTGCAATGCATTATTCCATTGTCCTTTTTTCTCGTAAATCTTGGCGATATTGTAATACGAACTTGCTCTCACAACATTTGCTTTATTACCCGCAGCCAAATCAATTGCTTTTCTATTTGCCCATAATGCCTCAGCCTCACGGTTCATTTTTTGGAATGACAAACCTAAATTACTATATGCCTGACCGTTTCTTGGGTTTAGTTCTATTGCTTCCTGATAATAATTTACAGATTCTTCCAGATTACCACTGTGATACGCTCTTTCTCCCTGTTTGTTTAAGTCTGCTGATTCCTGAACCGCATCTGCATCAACTACTGCATTACCGGCATCAAATCTATAATCTCTTAATATTGAACGCACACCTTCCCATGAAGTCGCATTTTTGAAATCGCCTACATCCACCAGGTTTCCATTTTCATCAATAATAAACGGTATCCAAACCGTTCCTTTTACATTAGCAGGCGGTGAATAAGTTCTTATTAACGTATTACCTATATAAACGTACACTTTAGCTCTGCTAATCGTAGATAGTCTATTATTATTTGAATTATCCTTATCTGAAAAGTTATGTACGGCGTAAACGTATTTTTTTCCTTGAATTTTATTGGTAATCGTAATTGTTTCCGGGCCATAACTATCTGTATCATCAACATCCAGGTTTGCCTGAGAAGCATCTTTCTGATGATAGCAAACATAGCCTCCCTGATACGAAAGATGTGAATCCAAATCATTTGGAGCACTTCCCCAGCTTAAAACAATACGCATACCGTCTAATTCTTCCATTACCGGGCTTATTGCGTAAGTCAGTCCCCCGCAAGAACATTTAGACACTAAAGTAGAATAACCTTCTTTTTTAATTATGATTGTTAAATCTGTCCCGTCCTGAAATTCATTAGGGATTTGAACTTTACCTCTTCCATCAGTGTACAATGGAATGGATTGTTCTCCGTTTTTTTGAAAAATCACCTGAGCATCAGGAATCGCTTTATCTTTAACAACAGCACTCAGAACTAAAATTTCTTTTGATGACTGCGCATAAAATGCTTGGGAAACAATTAAAAACAAGAAGAGTGAAAATAGTTTGTTTATTGACTTCATTTTTAGAATTTTCTTACAAATATAATTTTTAAGCCGGCATAAACAAAAAACGCATTCAGTAATTTGAATGCGTTTAAATATGATTATATAACAAAGTATCAGCTTTTTGATTTCCAGGTATCAAAGAATGCTTTAATTTTTTCAGCACTGTACCCTTTTCCTTCTTCTAAAGAACCTGTTTCCTGAACATGAATTAATTTTCCTTTTTTATTTAAGACCATAAAAATAGGGTAGCCTTGTTTTTCACCCGGGTTACCATATTGAGCAAAGAATTTTTCGTTTTTATTTTTTGGTGACCAATTCAAATGGTAAAAAATATAATCCTTATCTATTGCACTTTTTAATTCATCTGATTTCTGGATAAAATCATTTAACCGCAAACACCAGATACACCAGTTACCTCCTACCTGAAGGATAATATTTTTATTTTCCGCTTTTGCCTGAACAAGAAGTTCTTTTACTTTGGCATCAGCATCTTCCATTTCATGATACGGCTTAGACAACGAAGCTTTTTCGGCTTCGATTTTCTTTTTCTTTTCTTCTTTTTCTTCTGCTGTTTGTGAGAAACTCAAAGCTGTAACTAACAACAAACAGAATAAATATATTTTCTTCATGATTCTATTTTTTTGTGAATATACAAAAAGCAGGCCATTTTAAAAAAACAACCCTGAAAGAGTTGGTAACTCTTTCAGGGTTAAAAGCTCCCGAAGACGCTTTTGAATTATTTTACCAGACTTGCTTTAAGAAACTCTCTGTTCATACGGGCGATATTCTCTAAAGAAATTCCTTTTGGACATTCAATTTCACAAGCTCCTGTATTAGTACAGTTACCGAATCCTTCTTCATCCATTTGACGAACCATGTTTAATACACGGTCTGTAGCTTCAACTTTACCTTGAGGCAACAACGCATATTGAGAAACTTTTGCCCCAACGAATAACATTGCCGAACCGTTTTTACAAGTTGCCACACAAGCACCGCAACCAATACAAGCTGCAGCTTCAAAAGCTTTATCAGCATCAGGTTTTGGAACAGGAATAGTGTTAGCATCGATAGTATTACCTGAAGTGTTTACAGATACGAAACCACCAGCCTGCTGAATTCTGTCAAAAGAACTTCTATCAACAACTAAGTCTTTAATTACAGGGAAAGCTTTACTTCTCCATGGTTCAACATAAATAGTATCACCGTCATTAAACATACGCATGTGTAATTGACAAGTAGTGATACCTGTATCCGGACCATGTGCACGACCATTGATAAACATTGAACACATACCACAAATACCTTCGCGGCAATCGTGGTCGAAAGCGATAGGTTCTTTCTTTTCAGCAACCAATTGTTCGTTTAACTGGTCCATCATTTCTAAGAATGAACTGTCTGTAGAAACATCATTTAATGAATAATCTACCATTTGTCCTTTGTCAGAAGCTTTTTTCTGACGCCAAACTTTTAATTTTATATTGATGGTTTTTTTTGATGCCATAATCTTTACTTTTTAAGCTGTTAACTATTATTTATAGTTACGAGCAGCGATTTTGATAAACTCGTATTTCAACTCTTCTTTGTGCAACACTTCTTTATTAATGTCTTCACCTTGGTATTCCCAAGCTCCAACAAAAGAGAAGTTTTCATCATCACGCAACGTTTCTCCTTCAGCATCCTGATGTTCTTCACGGAAGTGACCTCCACAAGATTCCTCACGCTGTAATGCATCCATAGCCATCAATTGACCTAATTCCATAAAGTCAGCCACACGAATAGCTTTCTCTAATTCTGGATTCATTTCATCTGCAGAACCAGGAACAAAAACATCTTTGTAGAATTCTTTGCGTAAAGCATCAATCTCTGCAATAGCTTCATTTAAACCTTGTGCATTCCTTCCCATACCAACTTTATTCCACATAATGTTTCCTAAAGCTTTGTGGAAATGATCTACTGACTTGTTTCCATTATTATTAAGGAAGAAATTGATTTGGTCTTGTACTCTTTTTTCTGCTTCAGCAAATTCTGCAGAATCAGTAGAGATTTTACCTGTACGGATTTCATCAGCTAAATAATTTGAAACTGTGTAAGGCAATACGAAGTATCCATCAGCTAAACCTTGCATCAAAGCAGATGCTCCTAAACGGTTTGCACCGTGATCAGAGAAGTTAGCTTCACCAGCTACGAAACATCCTGGAATTGAAGACTGTAAATTATAATCAACCCAAACACCACCCATAGTATAGTGAACCGCAGGGTAAATTTTCATTGGTGTTTCGTATGGATTTTCATCCGTAATTTTTTGGTACATGGTAAATAAGTTACCATATTTTTCTTCCAACCATTGTTTTCCTAAAGCAGTAACTTCTGCATCAGAAGGATTATGGTTTCCTTTTGCGTAAGCTGCTTGCTTACCTTTAGCTATAATCTCTGAAGAGAAATCTAAATAAACCCCTTCATTAGTATCATTAGCCTCGATACCGTAACCTGCATCACAACGCTCTTTTGCTGCACGGGACGCTACGTCACGCGGTACTAAGTTACCAAAAGCAGGATATCTTCTTTCTAAATAATAATCTCTATCTTCTTCAGCAATTTGTGTCGGTTTTAATTTACCTGCACGGATTGCTTCTGCATCTTCTTTTTTCTTTGGTACCCAAATACGTCCTGAGTTACGTAACGATTCAGACATCAAAGTTAATTTTGACTGATTTGTTCCGTGTACAGGAATACATGTTGGGTGAATCTGTACATAACAAGGGTTAGCGAATAAAGCTCCCTGCTTGTGAATTTTCCATCCAGCTGTTACGTTAGAACCCATTGCATTTGTTGATAAGAAATAAACATTTCCGTATCCACCTGAAGCAATGATTACCGCATGAGCAGAATGACGTTGAATTTCACCTGTGATTAAATCACGGGCAATAATACCACGGGCTTTACCATCAACTTTAACGATATCCAGCATCTCGTGACGGTTGTACATTTTCACACGTCCTAAACCAATTTGACGGGATAAAGCCGAATAAGCTCCTAACAACAACTGTTGCCCTGTCTGACCAGCAGCATAAAATGTACGTTGTACCTGTGTACCACCAAATGAACGGTTATCCAACATCCCACCATATTCACGTGCAAAAGGGACTCCTTGTGCCACACACTGGTCGATGATGTTTCCTGAAACTTCAGCTAAACGGTGAACGTTTGCCTCACGGGCACGGTAGTCACCACCTTTAATTGTATCGTAAAATAAACGGTAAACTGAGTCACCATCATTTTGGTAATTTTTTGCAGCATTCACACCACCTTGTGCAGCAATTGAGTGCGCACGGCGGGGAGAATCCTGAAAACAGAATGCTTTTACATTATACCCCATTTCACCTAATGAAGCAGCAGCCGAAGCTCCGGCTAATCCGGTACCAACAACGATTACATCAATTTTTGGACGGTTATTAGGCGCAACAAGTTTTAAATGATTTTTATGATTAGTCCATTTCTCTGAAATAGAACCTTCTGGTATTTTAGAATCTAACTTCATAATATATTCTGATGTTGATTATTTTGTAAAGTGAATGAAAAGAGGAATGATTGCAAACAATAAAGGCACAATGATTGCGAATGCTGTTCCGAACAATTTAATTGCCGGTGTGAATTTATTGTTAACTCCTAATGACTGAAATGCACTCTGGAAACCATGCAATAAATGGAAAGCCAGCACAGCCATTGATAATACGTAAAATATTGTGAACGCCAATCCTAATTTTTCATCTTTAAAGAAAGCAAAAGTGATTTTATGTAAATCTTTGTAAGCATCTTTGATCTTTACATTTACATTAGCATCATAGATTTCCGTTTTGTTTTTAATTACGTAAGACGGATCGTTAGCAGGCACATAACCACCGTCAGTAGTAACATAAAAATCATTCTTCATACCCGGCTGCATTTCGATAGTAATTTTTTGCAAAGGCATATTTTTATCGAAGTGCATTTTTGCCCAGAAGTTAGTCATGTGTGTTGCGATGAATATCAAAATCACAGTTCCTAAAACCGCCATATTTCTCGATGCTAAAGAACTGCTGTTTTGCGGACTGTTCATTGCATAACCTATCGGACGTGCTTTTTTGTTCTCGATAGTCAACATAATCCCGTCAACAGCGTGGAAAATAATTGAAATGTACGTTAAGTAAGAAAGTAATTTTACCGCTGGATTGGTAGTCATGAACAATGCATACTTGTTGAACTGTAATGCATCGCCGAAAATTAACTGTAAGTTACCAGCTAAGTGGCCTACCAAAAACAAGCATAAAAATAAACCTGTAAGAGCCATCCAGTATTTTTTTGCAAGCGATGACTTTAGAAGTGCAGATTTTGCCATAGTATTTAGATTGATTGTATAGTTTTAAAAAATCAAGCAAAAATAAATTAAAATAGACGCATATACAACTAAACAATTGTTATTTATAATGAATTTAAAAAGCCTCAATTTTAACAATTTCCCACAGCTGACTAGCGAAGGTCTTCCTTAGTAATCAAAAGATTAGTTTCACATTTATCTCCCAAAGAATTTATTACAATCCTATTTTTTGAAACCGGCAGATAGGTTTTACCGTTTTTTGCTGATTTTAATTCTGCTTTAGAATCCTTCTTTCTCCATTCTTTCGCAGCATCTTCCGTCACAGTTAAATCATATTCAATTTTGTTCAAGCCCTGCACAGCATTCACTTCTTTGGACAAAATCTTTTGATTAAAAGGATTAAAAACTTCTAAAATTATTTTTTTGTTTTCTTTCGAGAAAAAACATATTTCCAATTTAGGCTCAAAAGCTTTTGACCAGACATTATAGGAATTACCCCAATACTTTTGCTTTTGAATGGGAGTAACTGCAAACAAATGGATGTCTTTTTTTACAATATCACTATTCAACAATTGTAGATGTTCAATATTGATTTTATAAATTGACCGTCCGTGTGTTCCTACCACTATATCATTTGCTTTCTTCTGAATTTTTAAATCATGAACAGCCACGTTTGGAATACCTTCCGAAAAATCCTGCCAGCTTAAACCTCTGTCCAAAGTAACATACAAACCATTATCAGTTCCTGCAAACAATAAATTTTCATTTTTAGGATCCTCAACAATAACATTCACAGGGCTGTCAGGCAAATTCGATGCAATTGATTTCCAGTTTTGCCCATAATCATCAGATACATAGATCATTGTTTTAAAATCATCATTCCTATACCCGTTAAGCGTAACATAGACTCTTTCAGCTTTATATACCGAAGCCACTACTCTGGAAATCCAGAAATTTTGTGGCAAATTATCCGAAATCTTAATCCAGTTAGCCCCTCCGTCTCGGGTTACATGAACCAATCCATCATCACTTCCTGCATAGATTAGTCCAAATTTCAATGGACTTTCAGCTATTGTTGTCAATGTCCCATAAGGTACATTTCCTTCTTTTGCACCTTTTGTCAAATCGGGAGATATTATTTCCCAGGAATCTCCTTGATTCATAGAACGGTGTAAAAAATTAGATCCTAAATAAACAATATCCTGATTATGATGCGACAGCAAAACAGGCGTTTGCCAATTAAAGCGAAATGGCTTTTCGTTTTTATCAGCCTTAGGTGTAATTTGAGTCCGCTTATTTTTCAACCGGTCTATTCTGGAATAATAGCCATGCTGGGAACCCGCATACACGATAGCCGGGTTTCTCTTATCTATTTGAATCTGCATACCGTCGCCGCCACCCAATTGCTCATATTGATATTTACCGCTTTGATGCCATTCCAGGCTTGGCTCATAATTTGAAGGCCCTACCCAAATCCCATTATCCTGCAAACCTCCATAAACATTATATGGTTCCTGTTCGTCAACATTTATGGCATAAAACTGCCCTACAACAGAGTTATTGCACTTATTCCAGAATTTGCCTGAGTCAAAAGAAATATTAACACCTCCATCATTCCCGTTTATAATATGGTTGGGATTATTTCGGTTTATCCAAGTTACATGATGATCTGCATGAACATTTTCTTTATCAATATTTATAAATGATTTTCCGCCGTCTTCAGACAACAGCAAAGGCACACCTCCTATTATTAATCTGTCTTTATTTTTAGCATCTACAGAAATATTTCCAAAATAATACCCATAACTGTAATACAAGTCATCCAAAAATTTATCATGTGTCCGTACCCATGAAATTCCGCCATCAATAGATTTATAAACTTCAGCCCCTATAACATCTGTTTCTACCATTGCCTTATCAGCATCTTTTGACGCATTATCTTTAACCGTGCCAGGTCTTTTATTTTGATTATCTAAAACAGCATAAACGGTATGTTCATCATAAGCCGAAATGCCTATCCTTCCAACACCTTCATTATGCGGAAAACCGTTATCCCCATTCGTTACACAAACCCATGTATTCCCGCCGTCAAGACTCTTGTAAATCCCTGAAGATTTTCCGCTTCCTTCAAAATGCCATGCTTTGCGGTTACGCTGCCATACAGAAGCATACTGAATTTTAAAACTATCAGAAACAACAGCAACGTCAATGACACCGGATTCATCATCTACATACAAAGTTTTTTTCCATGTCTTACCACCATCTGTGGTTTTAAAAACTCCCCTTTCTTCATTTTTGGTATACAAGTGACCAATAACACCAACAACAATTTCATTACTGTCATTTGGATTTACCACTATCTTGCTGATATGGTGCGAATCATGCAATCCTATATTCACCCATGTCTTGCCTTTATCGGTAGATTTCAACAATCCAACACCAGCATAAGATGAACGGGAAGAATTTACTTCGCCGGTACCTAACCAAATTGTTCCTGATTTCCAGTCCACAGCTAAAGAACCACAATTTTGTGTTGGTGCTGTATCAGAAACAGAAATAAATGAGTTGCCATTATTATTTGTATACCACAAACCTCCAGATGCATAAGCCACATAAAATTCTGTTGGATTTACAGGATTAACAGCTAAATCAACCACACGCCCACTCATAATTACAGGTCCAATATTTTTAAAATCGTACTGATTAAACCATGATGTCTGCTCAAGTTCCTGTTTTTTATTTAAAGCCCTTTGAACCTCCGAAGATGCTGTCTGAGCCGAAAACTGCATTATAGAAAAGAAAAAAAGAATTGCGTAATAACTTTTCATTAAGTCAAAGTTTTGATTAAGCCATAAAAATAATACAATATTCCTTCATAAATTTACGACATCAGTAAGTTTAACTTTTCTCAGGTTTATGGTTAAAATAAAAAATATGGTTTTAGAAAACAGCATCGATTTTAGTGATGTAATTAAAAATTTCAAAGACCATTTCAGACCTTTGTCTCTAAAGAAAAATGATTTTTTGGTTGTACAAAACGATGTCTGCAATCACTTTTGTTTCGTAGTTTCAGGGATTTTACAGCATGCCATTTCAATTGATGATGAAGAAAAGACCACTTACTTATCTTTAAAAAACACTTTCACTTCATCCTTAAAAAGTTTTTTAACCCAAACACCATCCCGAAAACAAATCAAAGCGTTAGTAAATACCGAATTATTAGTAATTTCATTAGAAGATTTCACAAGCCTTAGAAATCATAATCCGGAATTTCATCAGTTTTATTACGACTTGATCGAAAGCCAGATCTGCCTGATAGATGATTATCGTATTGACTTATTGGCTTTAACACCCGAAGAACGTTATAAAAAGCTTTTAGCCTCTGAACCCAAATTACTGCAAGAAGTACCGCTACATTATTTAGCTTCATTTTTAGGTATTTCAACAAGACATATGAGCAGAATTAGAAAGAATAATACTCTGTAATTTTTTTGCTTAGCTTTTATCTAATCTAAAATTCGCGCCTTTTGGCTACATATAAATAAAAAGGTTTGAGTAATTTTGGTTATCTAAAAAATAATTAAAATGAAATATTTACCAATAAACCGAGAATTATTCATAAAAAACCGCAGGAATTTCATGGCACAAATGAAGCCAAACGGAGTTGCGGTATTTAACAGTAACGATATTTATCCAGTAAGTGCTGATAGTACATTACCTTTTGCCCAACACAGAGATATTTTTTATTTATCAGGAGTTGACCAAGAAGAAAGTATCTTATTATTATTCCCTAACGCACCTTATGAACATTTAAAAGAAATACTTTTCTTAAGAGAAACCAATGAGCATATCGCTGTTTGGGAAGGTGAAAAATTAACTAAAGAAAGAGCTTTTGAAGTTTCTGGGATCAAATCTGTGTATTGGTTACAAGATTTTCACAAAGTATTAAAAGAAGTGATGATGTATGCAGACACTATGTATATCAACACAAACGAACATTACCGTTCTTCTGTAGAAACCGAAACTCGTGAAGATCGTTTTATTAAATGGTGGAAAGAAAACTATCCTGCGCATAAAGTAGAAAAATCAAATCCTATTTTACAACGTTTACGCTCTGTAAAAGACCAAATAGAAATCGATTTAATGCAAACTGCTTGTAACATTACAGAAAAAGGAATTCGCAGAATTCTGAAATTCGTAAAACCAGGAGTGACTGAATATGAAATTGAAGCAGAATTTGCTCACGAATTTTTACGTAACCGTTCGAAAGGATTCGCTTACACACCAATTATTGCTTCTGGAAATAATGCCAATGTTTTGCATTATATTGAAAATAACCAAGTTTGTAATGCCGGAGATCTATTATTATTAGACGTAGGAGCCGAATATGCAAACTATTCAAGTGACTTATCTCGTACTATTCCGGTTTCTGGGCGTTTTACTGACAGACAACGTGCAGTTTACAATGCCGTTTTAAATGTGAAAAATGAAGCTACAAAAATGTTAGTTCCAGGAGCACTTTGGAAACAGTACCATGTAGAAGTAGGAAAAATAATGACATCTGAATTATTAGGTTTAGGTTTAATTGATAAAGCTGATGTACAGAATGAAAACCCTGACTGGCCAGCCTATAAAAAATATTTCATGCATGGTACGTCACACCATTTAGGTTTGGACACACATGATTATGGTTTATTACACGAACCAATGCAAGCCAATATGGTATTCACTGTAGAACCGGGTATTTATATCCCTGCTGAAGGATTTGGAATTCGCTTAGAAGATGATGTTGTAATCCAACCAAACGGTGAACCTTTCAACTTAATGAAAAACATCCCTATTGAAGCTGACGAAATTGAAAGCTTAATGAATAGCTAAAGAGACAGTCAGATAAAAGACTGATAGATGAAAGACGCCTCACAATTGTGGGGCGTTTTTTACAATTATATAATAAAAAGGCAACGTGTCAATTCACAATTAATATATATTTGCATTTTAATTTTTAAAACAAATTTTAACTAAATGATCAAAACTACTTTTACAAAGGCAAATCATAATTTGCTTTTAATTGTGTGTTTTTGGCTTTTCTTTTCAGCTTTAAAAGCACAAACTGCTCCTGAAAACACTAGATTCTTGCAATTAAACACTTCTAAAGGGAGTTCTTTAGACATTACCGAAGCCAGTGAGAATTTCGTATACCATGTAGGTACTGCCAGTAATTCAGAAATAGGATTTGACAACTATAATTCTTATACTAATGTTGGCCTTACAGACATGTATATTTTAAAATCCAATGTCAGTGATGGCAACAATATTTGGATGAAAACTTTTCATGCCGGAAACTCAGGAATAATCAGCCCTAAATATGTTTACATAGACAACAATGAAAACGTTTTTGTTTTTGGCCAATTTACCGGAACTATAACAACTCAAAGTAACAGTATCACTTCATCTGCATCAGTTAACTCATTCCTGCTAAAAATTGATGCCAACGGAAATCCTTTATGGGTATCATCTTTTTCAAACCCTGACACCAATTTTTCATTCAAAACAAAAATTGCTTCTGACAGCAGTGATGTTTTCATCGTTTATGGTAAAAATCAATTGGCTCGATTAAACAATACAGACGGAAGTTTAATTTACAATAATTCATACCCTAATGTTGTTTTAAATTCCATTGCACTCAAAAACACTGACATATATTTAGCAGGCGGAACTTCAGCCGCAAATGTTACTTTAGGAACTGAAACCATGTTATATTATGGATCAGGATTCGTTTTAAAAAGTGATAAAAATGCTAATTTCGATTCCTCTGTAAAAGTTTACCCAAATCAAGTTTATAGCGGATACGGCAACGCTGTTGTAGATTTAGCTTTTACCAATGATGGTAATTTAGTTTTTTCTGGATTTACATTTAGAGACTCTTATTTGATTGCTGAGTCCGGCAGTAATTACAATTACACTTATACCCCCACAGCATTATTCTCTGATGGAACTTATCATTTTGTTTCAAAAATTGACCCCACGTTAAACACTATTTCTTTTCACAGGACTTCTTCAAAAATAACAACTCAAAGAACTTATCTTTCTGACTTAGGTATCAGTTCCGGTTTAAAAATAGTTCCAAATCCAACTGCTAATGATTTTAAAATCTTATTAAAGTGGAATACCACAGCAACTTCGTCTTACACTTTAACCCAAGCGAACGCATCTACTGCTTCTTTAAGTACAACTTTATATGGAGATACTATTAATCTATTGGGAAATTTTGATAATTCAGGAAACATTATCTCTGGCTCCCAGCCAACCAATATAAACACAATACAAACTGCGAACTCAAATTATTTTTATATTTCAAGTAATATAAACAAGAGTCGTTTTACTACCCAAGCTTTTGATTTTTCAGGAACATCCTTATGGATTAAACAAAAAAACAATTCGATAGCTGGTTCTTTATCAAAAAGCTATGTCAAACATTTACATTCTCAAAAAAACGATTTGTTTTTTACCTCTTTGGTTGAAGGAAAAAACAATTTCTTTGGCACGCAGGTAAACAACGATAGTGGTGTTAAATCAAGACATATAACCCGATTGGGTCAAGATGGACTTCCAAAATGGTATGCCCAATTCTATCCGGACCAGGGAGTTAATGAACTCAACATATCTGATGATTTTGCCTGTGTCGATAAAGACGATAATTTTTTATTTTTAAGCAATGTTTCAGGAAGTAATTCAGTGTTTACAGATGCCTCAGGTAATTTAATAAATTTTCCACAAACCACCGGTACAACTAAAGCGCTCATTAAAGTTGATAAAAACGGCAATTATCTTTGGTCAAAAAAAATAATTCCGGCTTCATCCGTTCAATTTGAAGGAGCGATTACAACAGACGGTAATGGAGATGTGTATCTTATTCTTTCATTTCCAGGAGCCTCAGGAACAACACTCACTATAGATAATACAATTATTGGCTCTACTTCTCCAACCTTATCTATTATTAAATTAAACGCAAATGACGGCAGTATTATTTACAGTAAAAACTATAATTACAGATGCTACATGTTTATTCCTGTTTTTGATTCCAATAATAACTTATATGCTTTTACAGAGCCTATGTCAGCAAACAGCTCTTATATTTTTGACTCAATTTCCTTCCCTGGAAGCACACAAGGCTCAAGTCATCTAATGTTAAAATTCAACAATGTAGGAGATGTGGTTTTCGGAAAAGATTTTTATGCGAATTCATCTAATTATTTCTATTCCTGGCCTAATGACGTAGCTTTTGACGGTACCAACTTCATCCTTAATGGAACATTATTAGCCAATAGTACTTCAGACTTCGTAGGTCTGGACTTAGTAACAATACCTAGAAGTTATACTGGAAATTCATACGAAGGATTTTTTGCAAAAATCGATACCTCCGGAAATGTTCTATGGCAAAGATCTTTAGGCACAAACAATACAGCTTTTAGTTCTTATACCAATTTGGATCTTGATGAAAACAATAATTTCTATGTTTATTATTCCGGAATAAAAGATAAATTAAAAATTAACGGTACTGAGTATAATTTTAATACTGTAAAAGGAGAAAAAGCATTAATTAAATTTGACACTAACGGAAATCAATCTTATGTAAAATCGGTTGATTATGGAAATCAACATGCTTCAATTGATGTATTTGGTGAGGATAAAATTAATGTTACAAGCTTTACCACAGAGAACAACATCTTAAATTACCCTGTAAATAATTTATCAAGTTCAAATGCTTATGTTGCTACATTTGGAATTTTAGATATGGCCTATTTAACTCCGGAAAAAAATTATGCTGAATTAAGTGCTATTACAATTTCAAACAATGAAAACAATGCTAATACTTTTTCATTTGATCTTATTAATAATGTAAACTGGACAGCAACCAGCGATCAGTCGTGGTTAAACTTGTCTCATTTAAATTTAACCGGCAGAAATTCGTTAAGCACTTCTATTTCTGGTTCAGGTGATGCTAAAATTACATTGACAGCAGAAACTAACAGCAGTTCAAATGAAAGATCAGCAAATGTCACATTAAGTGGAAACGGAGTAGTCACAAAAACTATTTTAGTAACCCAAAAAGGCACTTTGAGCAATCCGGAAAATGAATTTAATACTGACAACATAGTTTTACACCCTAATCCGGCACTCTCAACAATAAATTTTTCAGAATCTGTAAAAGCAGTTGAAATCTTCGACATCAGTGGTAAAACAGTTAAGGTTTTTAATGGACTTAATTCTTCTTTCGATATCAGTAATCTGGATAAGGGGGTTTATTTCTTAAAAGTAAAAACACAACAGGATATTTTATTCACTAGAAAATTAATTAAAGAATAAATCTATTTTTCATACAATTTAAAAGCCTCACAAATGTGAGGCTTTTTTTATACATTTACTTAGTTAAACTACAATCATGAGAGTCTTTTTTTTATTCTTACTACTAATTTCAACAGGAATCAATGCTCAGGAATTAAATTTAGAAACAGCATTAAAACTAAGTAAAATGCCGTTGCATTGTATTAATACCGAATTTCCAAACAAAACCTCACATTTATCAGATACTGAAAAAGATGCCCGCATGTTACCTAGTGAATTACATCCTGCATTTTACGGCTGTCTGGACTGGCACAGCAGTGTGCATGGTCACTGGATGCTGGTAAAGTTATTAAAGAGTTTTCCGAATATCGAAAACAAAGAAGAGATCATAAAAGTCTTAAACGAATCTTTTCAAAAAGAAAAAATGATCCTGGAAGCCGAATATTTTGGAAAATACACCGCATCAAAAGGATTTGAAAGAACGTATGGATGGGCATGGTTACTAAAACTTGATGAAGAATTATATACCTGGGATTCTGATTTAGGTAAAAAATGGCATCAATCGCTTCAACCTTTAACTCAAAAGATAGTAACCCTATGGAAAGAATTTTTACCTAAGCAAACCTACCCAAACCGAACTGGTGTACACCCAAACACTGCCTTTGGATTATGTTTTGCGTATGATTGGGCAAAAACCAAAAATGAAACTGACTTTTTAAACCTCATTATTCAAAAAAGTAAAACTTTCTATCTGTCAAATAAAGAAATCCCAGCCCATTTGGAACCAGACGGAAGCGACTTTTTCTCTCCTAGTTTACAATCGGCTGATTTAATGACGCGGATTTTACCTCAAAAAGAGTTTGAAAAATGGTTCAAAAACTTTTACACTAAAAAAGGACTTGAAAGAATTTGCCAAACCCCAACTGTCAGCGACAGAAATGACTATCAAATTGTACATTTAGACGGTTTATCATTCAGCAGAGCGTGGAATATGAAAAATATAGCTAGAAATCTTTCTGAAAAAAATCCAATTAAAACAAAATTTGAAACTACAGCTCAGCAATTTATAAGTAAATCGTTAACGGTTTTATTTGATAGTGGCTATGGCGGTGAACATTGGCTCGCATCTTTTGCTATTTTTGCACTCACAACAAAATAAGCATTGAATACCATTAATTATAAAAACATCAAAATAGCTTATTCCACTATTGGAAAAGGAAAAGCCGTCGTATTACTTCATGGTTTTTTAGAAAACTCCACTATGTGGGAGTTCTATATTAACGATTTTACCCAAAATCATCAGGTCATTACTATTGATTTACCAGGTCATGGTCAAACTGAAAACTTGAGCTATATGCACACCATGGAAGATATGGCAGATACTGTTCATGCTGTGCTCCACCATTTGAATATTTCTGAAGCCATATTTATTGGACACTCAATGGGAGGTTATGTTTCTTTAGCCTTTGCCGAATTATACCCTGAAATGGCTAAAGGAATCGTATTACTAAATTCTACCTCAAAAGAAGACAGTCAGGAACGTAAAATAAACAGGATGCGTGCCATTAAAGCTGTTAAACAAAACCCGGATATATTTATAGGCATGTCAATTGCTAATTTATTTAGCGAGAATAACCGCGAAACATTAGTCCATGAAATTGACAAAATAAAACAGGAAGCTGTTACAACAAGTGTTCAAGGCGTAATTTCTGCTTTAGAAGGTATGAAAGTGAGAAAAGACAGGGAATTTATTTTACACCAGGCTACATTCCCTATCCTTTTAATTTTAGGTAAAAAAGACCCTGTATTAAATTATGATGACGCTGTTTCTCAAATTGAAGGTACTTCGGTAGAACTTGTAACTTTACCTGACGGACATATGAGTCATATTGAAAACAGAAATGTTTTAGGTGATATTTTACTTGATTTTTTTGAAAAGTGTTAGACTTTTTCTTCAAAAGGAATTGAAGAATCTAAAATTTCAACTATTAAATTTATTAATTCAGATTTGAAGTTTTCGATAATTTCACTTGATATTATTGAAAACTTTTCTTTTTCAAACTGATACTGAAAAGGCATGAATCCAGCTTTCATATTTTTAAAAGAAATAATTCCAACCTCCATCTCTTTACCACCCAATTCATTTTGATACATTAATGCATAACAAAGCAACTGAATTATTTTTTCGTTTTTTATATCTAACGTTAAACCGTTCCAATCTTTAATTCTCAAAGACGTTTGCTCTACTTTCCCTGTCTTATAATCAATGATTCTTATGAAATTATTTCGAATTTCAATTCGGTCAACATTTCCTGAAATTGTTATAGGAAAAGGCAATCTATCATCATGAATCACTTCTTTTAATGAAGTTTCAACAGCAATAACTTTCACGACATCTCCAGAAACTATATCTCTCTTTTCTTCTTTTAAAAAATTGAAAATGTTACGTTTTGCCACTTCGAAAGCCAAAAGATTTTTACCTTTAGTTACTTCACCTTCTTTATATTCTTCTTTAAATTGCCTTAGAACTTCATTATCAGCCATTGAAATCATAAAATCGATATCTGAAACCGATAGAAATTTGTTCAAATAGGGCTTATACAATTCTTCCAGAGTTTTATGAATAATTGTTCCCAGTGTATTTAATGCGATATTTTCTTCTACTTCTTCAGTTTCACGAATAGATAAAAGTCTTTGGAAATAAAACTGAATAGGGTTTCTGATATAAGCTGTTAAAGCTGAAGGTGAAAAACCTTTATCTGAAGCAATTTCATGCAATCTTTTTAAAACTGCATCTGATTTAGGTATGATTTGCTTTTCATATGCAATGTTGGGAATTTCAGGCTGTAAGATTTTGTGTCTAATAATATGACTTGGCTGTTTTTCAACTTCCAATTGCGTAATAAATCGACTTTTTTCTCCACCATCCAATCCATCATTTTCAGTATTGTATATCAAATAAATATTTTTTGCCCTTAGCAACAAATGATAAAAATGATAGGTATAAATAGCATCCTTTTCCTTAAAAGTAGGTAAACCTATTTCCCTCTTCACATCATAAGGGATAAAAGAATTAGTTGATTTACCAGCAGGAAATTTCCCTTCATTCATGGAAGTTATGATAACAGTTTCAAAATCGAGTACACGGCTTTCTAAAACACCCATGATTTGCAAACCAGAGAGTGGCTCTCCTTCAAAAGAAACCTCGGCCACATCAATAACTTGCTTATAAATTGAAAATAATGTATCTAAATTCTCTACATAATTGTTTTTTGAACAATACGAAATCAACTTGTTTATGACCTTAAAAATTGCGTATAAAAACGTTTTAAGAATTTTATCGTCATTATTTTCATTATCCAAATTTTGCTTGACAACAAGAAGAATCTTACTGATATTCTCTAAAATAAAATCGGGTTTTTCATTCCATTTTTGAAAGATTAAATCGAATAGATTACTTTTCTGTTCTTGCAGACTGAGTAATTTATGATGTGTAATAAAAGTATAATTGTTCTTTTTTATGACATCAACCAAATTGGTTACATTAATATAAGACTCAATGATAGGATTATTTAAAACATCGAGCACATCACGGTAATAAAACACATAGCTATTTTGATTTCTCTTAACAGCATTAACATGCATCTTAAAAAGCTTATTGATAAAAACCTGGATAGGATTATTTTTTGCTGAATAACCCATCGTGATATTCAAACTGCCAACAGTAGAAGGCAATGAATGTAATGTAGGAATTAATAAGTTTTCGTCGCCAAGAACAACAGCAACTTTATCTAAAGATGTACTATTTTCTGTTAGGTCAGAAATTATATTAGAAACTATTTTAGCTTGTCCGATTGATCTTGAAGTACCAATAATTTCTATATTCTTTTGTTGAGAAAACTCATCAATTATCCATTCAAAAGGATTGTTTTTAAAGTAAATCCATTTTTCTTTAAAACGACGTATAAATAAACCAACATCATGATAAAAATCATTTAAAAAAGTCTTGTCGATATCCCACAGAATTTCAGCCTTATCTACAGCTAATAAATGTTGGATGATTCTTTCTTCGGCTTGATTTAAAGCGTTAAAACCAGCAAAGATTATTTTTTCGGATTGTAATTGTGAAGAAAAAAACTCCAAATGATTAACTGCTTCTCGATAAATTAACCCTTGGTAACCTAATCCTTTTGTCAGCAAATGATTATAGAACTCTTGATAATATTCAGGAAGTTTGTCCCAAAAAATTAATTGTTTTTCTATTAATTCTGTTTTTTGCTCTACAGATAAATCCCAGCGTTTTAAAACTTCAATGTCTTTCAAATAGGAAAAAACATAATTTGGTTCGATTAGATAGCGGTCAATTTCATTAAAATCCTGTAGAAGTGTTTTTGCCCAATTAGAAAACTGATCAAAATTTTGAGCAGTTTCTTTACTACTTAATTGTAGATAAACCTGATAAAATTCAAAAAGCAGTTCAATATTATCTATACTACGAACTCCGGATAATTCCTCAACAAATTCTTCAATACTTATTATTTTAGGGGCAAAGAAATAATTTTCAAAATGAGATTTAAGTTTATCCAGCAAGAATACCCTAGCCCTTTTATTAGGAAGTACAATTACAATTTCCGATAAATTTTCAGAATATTTTTGAAATAAATGTCCAACAAGTTTATCAAGAAAAGTAGCGTTCATCATAGGATAAAAATAAAAAAAGCCCCGAAATTTCGGGGCCTTTTCAAAGAAATATTTTAAAGAAATTATTTTACTAATTTCACTTCTACTCTTCTGTTTAAAGCTTTACCAGCTTTAGTTTTGTTAGAAGCAATTGGTTTAGACTCACCAAAACCAGTTGAAGTCAATCTAGCAGCATCAATTCCTTGAGAGATTAAATAATCTTTAACAGCTGCAGCTCTATTTTCAGATAAAGTTTGGTTAGCAGTGTCTTTACCATCAGCGTCTGTGTGACCTTCGATAGAGAAGTTAGAACCTGGGTACTCTTTTAAGATAGCTGTCATAGCTTCTAATACCGGGTAAGTTCTTTGTTGGAAAGTAGCTTTGTTAGTGTCGAATAAGATAGTTTTAGCGTAGTCGTTTAATTTTTTCATAACTTCTTCGCTTACCTCAGGACAACCGTTGTTAGCTACAGTACCTTTAACATCCGGACACTTATCGTCTTTATCAAGAACTGAGTCACCGTCTGTATCTGGCCAAGGACAACCTGCATTTTCTCTAGGACCTGCCTGGTTAGGACATTTATCTTTGTTGTCAGCTACACCGTCACCGTCAGCATCTGGACAACCTTGTAAAGCAGTTAAACCAGCAACTTCTGGACAAGCATCATCTTTATCAGCGATACCGTCTCCGTCTCCGTCAGGACAACCGTTTAATTCTTTTTTACCAGCAACATCCGGGCAAGCATCTTCTTTATCTTGGATACCGTCAGCATCTGTATCAGGACAGCCTTGGTATTCTTTTAAACCAGCAACATCCGGACAAGCATCTTCTTTATCATAGATACCGTCACCGTCTGTATCTTTACCTCCAAATTGGAAAGTTAAACCAGCCATGTGTTGGAATAAAGAAGGAACATCCAAAGAACCGTCTGACTCAACTCTATCAGTAAATGCTTTTTTGTAGCTAGAGCTCAATGATAAACCAACTTGTTCAGTCAACCAAAAAGTAACACCGGCACCAGCATTAACATTTCCAGCAGATTTTTCATCCAAGAAAGTATAACCTCCTCCAATATGGATAGAAGGATCAAACCACTTAGTTCCGAATAAACTTTTAAAGCTGTAAGCAATTTTACCATCAACACCATAGTACATCCAATCACCTGGATTAACTACAGTTGTAGCATTTGCAGAAGGGCCTTGCCAAACAACATATTTGGAAATTTTGTTTACAGATCCTACAACACCAAACGACCAGTTTCCACCTACATTTCTTGTAACTGACAAGTAAGATACCGAAGGAATAATATTCCAATGATCTTTAACTTTAAACGGTTGAGTAAAATGATCTGTAAATTTACCATCCTCACTATATGCACTAGTTTTAGTATCTATTGCATTTGCTCCAAATGATATTGCCCATGGATTATCACTGCTTTGTGCATTAGCACCTAAACCAGCAACCATCAACATAGAAACAAAAAGTTTGTTAAGATGTTTCATACTTAATTTTTATTTGATTACAATACGTTATTATGACAAAAGTAAGTGATAAGGAGTTAATTACAAAATGAATTGTTAAAAAAAATGATGTTTTTAACAAAAAAACTACTATTTTACAATACCTAGCTCACGTCCAACTTCCGTAAATGCCTGAATAGCTTTATCTAAATGCTCCTTAGTATGCGCTGCGGAAAGCTGTACCCGAATTCTTGCTTTTTCTTTTGGAACCACCGGAAAAAAGAATCCTATTACATAAATCCCTTTTTCCAAAAGCTTATCTGCCATGATTTGAGACAACTTGGCATCATAGAGCATTACAGGCACAATAGCCGAATCTCCATCAATAATATCCAATCCGGCTTTCTTCATTCCTTCTTTGAAATAATTAGTATTCCATTCTAATTTATCTCTTAAAGATGTATCTTTTTCCAATAGTTCAAAAACTTTCAAAGAAGCTCCCACAATTGCCGGAGACAATGAATTTGAAAATAAATAAGGTCTTGAACGCTGACGCAGAATCTCAATTATTTCTTTTTTAGCCGTTGTGTAACCACCCATTGCACCGCCTAAAGCTTTACCTAATGTCCCTGTAATAATATCCACACGCCCCATTACTCCTTTAGCTTCAAGCGTTCCTTTTCCGGTTTTACCTATAAAACCAGCCGCATGACACTCATCCACCATTACCATAGCATCATATTTATCAGCCAAATCACAAATTTTATCCAAAGGCGCTACTAAACCGTCCATAGAGAAAACACCGTCTGTTACAATCAACTTAAAACGGTGACCAGCTTCAGTCGCTTTTTTCAATTGCTCCTCTAAATCGGCCATGTTGTTATTTTCATAACGATAACGAGCCGCCTTACACAAACGGACCCCGTCAATAATTGAAGCATGGTTCAGACTATCTGAAATAATACAGTCTTCTTCACCCAACAAAGGCTCAAAAACTCCTCCGTTGGCGTCAAATGCCGCGGCATATAATATAGTGTCTTCTGTACCATAGAATTTAGCAATGGTTTCTTCCAACTCTTTATGAATATCCTGCGTACCACAAATGAACCGTACTGAAGACATTCCAAAACCATGTGTATCCAACGCGTCTTTTGCTGCCTGCACTACTTCAGGATGTGAAGACAGTCCTAAATAATTGTTGGCACAAAAATTCAAAACTGTTTTACCGTTTACTGTGATTTCTGCTCCTTGTGGCGAAGTGATAATTCTTTCTTTTTTATACAAACCATTAGCTGTAATGGTATCCAATTCCTGTTGTAAGTGTTGTTTGATTTTTCCGTACATTTTTTATTGATGTTAATTCGGTGATTCACAAATTTGGTTTTATAAAACCGATTACAAATTTAGTATTTCAATTTTTTCTCCTATATATACGAGTGATTTTTTTTGAACTGAAAAACCCATTTCTTTTAAAGCATTTTCATACTCTAAAATTTGGACTACATATTTCTGATTATGTGTTCCGGTTTTGTAATCCAATAAATAGGCTTCTTTCTCCTTTACTACAATCCGGTCTGGTATATGATTCTTAGTTCCTTTTTTTAATATGGTTCTTTCATTAAATACTTGCCCTTTTCCATCAAAAAAATCGGCTAATTCCGAATGAAACACTATATCATTCAGCATTTGAAGCACTACTTCTTTTTGATTTTCAGTAATCAATCCGTTCTCAATGGCTTTTATAATTGCCAAATCAACATCATATTTACTCTTTACAAACGAAAGCACTTCATGCATGGTATTACCAAACTCAATTGCCTCTTGTTGTTTACTACCCCACATCATTGCTTCCCGCTGGGCAATTTTTATATTTTCAGACACCAATGAAGATGTAACTGGCTGAATAATGTCTATTTTACGTTCTGAATAATGTCTAATTGAAACCCTTTCCGAAAGTCCCCAATCATATTTCAAAGAATTTTGATCAAAATCTACCCTATCTTCAATAAATTCAATAAAAAATGAAGCCAGATTATTAGGTAAATTACCTTGCTTGTTTCTGTCCTTCCAAGAAGAAATAATGTATAATTGTTCTTCCGCACGCGTTAGAGCCACATACAACACATTAACATTGTCCAATAATTCTTCCTGACTCTTTTGATCATAAACTTTTGATGCTTCGGCACCATACTCTTTTACTTTACTCGACTTATCTATCAGATATTTTTCAAACGAAGCTTCTTCTTCAGGAGCATCAAGCCACATTTTTTCACGTTTATTTACACTATAACTCTCTTCGGCAAAAGGAAAAATAACTACCGGAAATTCCAATCCTTTTGATTTATGAATAGTCATAATACGAATTGCCTCAGCACCTTCGGCTGTAGGAACGCTTAATTTGTGACTGCTTTTTTCCCAAAAATCCAAAAAGTCAGCCATTGAATATTGGTATTTGACATCCTTTTCTAATACTGCATCCAAAAAATACTGCACATATGCATTGTTTTTTGATGGAGGTATTCCAGCCAAAATCAAATCTTCTACAATTTCATATAATGGTTTTCGCCGAATTGAAGCAAAATTAATTTGGACACCAAAGTCTTCTAACCATTGCTGTAATTCAGCTTCTGTAGCAAATTGCAATCCTTGCCAGATAAAATCGTGAATTTGTAAATGAGTCTCAAAATTATTGACCAAATAATACAATACCTGAACTAATGCCTCTTTGTTTTTTCTATCGCTTAAATAGCGAAGCATATTGAGAAGAAATTGTACTTCGGAAGAAGTCGAAAGCAACAAACTCTCTGAAGAGATTACAGGGATTTTTTGTTCCGTAAGATAATTAGCCAGTAATACTCCTTTACTATTATTCCGTACTAAAATAACTATTTCGCTTAAAGAAAATCCTTTTTGCTGGATTTCATAAATAGTTTGTAATGTTTTTTGAAGATACAAATCATCCTGGGTGATTTCTTCTTCGGTCTCAATCTCATCAGCTTTTGGCAAAAAAGAAATATTTACAGACCCTCCTTTTTTAGAATTTGACTTCTGGAAACTTTTGTTTTCATATAAATCCTTATAATCTTCGTTTTCAAATTTTTGAGATAAGAATTTAAAAAAATCGTTATTAAAGTGAATTACCTCATCATAACTCCGATAATTAGATTCTAAATTAATTACCTGCTTATCTTTATTACTGAACGGATTTTCAGTTTTTGCCAAATCGATAAACTGCTCCGCTTTACCACCACGCCAACGGTAAATAGACTGTTTAGGATCACCTACAATTAACAATGAACCTTGATTTCCCTGTAAATCCTCACTTGAAAGCGCATTATCAATCAGCGGAATGAGATTTTGCCACTGCATTTGCGAAGTGTCCTGAAACTCATCAATGAAAAAATGTTTGTAACGCTCACCCAAACGTTCATAAATAAAAGGAGCCGGCTGATGCTTAATTTGTTCATTGATAAGTTTATTAAACTCAGTTATGGACAAGATATTCTGTTCTTCTTGTATGTTTTTTAATTTGTTATTAACCGTATTTAAAAGTGACAGAGGTGTTATGTTTTTTAAGAACGCTTCATACAAATTCTTCTTTTGAAACTTTTGATAGACTACAGCCAGAACAGACAGCAATTCAGGAACACAGCCTTCGATTATTTCTTTATCTTTTGCAGATTTATTGATTTTAATATCATCAAATTCGTGATAGGTTTTATTTTGCGGATTGAATTTTCCTTCTGCAATACCTTGCAGATGCTTAGGGAAATATCCTCCCGAAAAAGACTTCAAATCGATTCCTTTATTTTCGATCAATTCCAAAGCCAGTTTAGCCTGCTCACTTGTTTCGGCTTCAATGTTATTACACAATTCCTGCAGTTTATTTTTCAAAACAACAAACTCCTGAATGGACTTATCCTGTAAAGAAAGAACCTCTTCACGATTATTTTCATTCAAAATCAGTTTTCCGGTATTGAAAATCTCTCCCGAAACATCCCACGATTTATCATCATCCGTTTTTTCCATGGTGAAATCGACCAGCAATTTTGTCAATTCGTCATTTTCACCAGCTTCGGCTACTATGGCATCCACTGCTTCCTGCAATAAACTTTCAGTATCCAAAGAAACATCAAAAGTAACAGGCAGATTTAAATCGATTGCAAAAGAACGGATTACTTTATGGGTAAACTTATCAATCGTAGAAATATCAAAAGCAGCATAATTGTGAATGATATTCTTAATGATCAATTTTGCCTTAGCTGTAATTTCATTCAGACTTAGGCCAGTTTCTAGAGATAAATCTTTCATTAAATTAAGAGATTTATCAGTGGGATTATCTTTTGTAAAATCAAACAGACTGTCCACAATACGGCTTTTCATTTCATGCACCGCCTTGTTGGTAAAAGTGATGGCAAGAATGTTTTTATATGCATCTTCTTTAGGTGACAACAGAATAATTTTCAAGTATTCCTTTACAAGAGTATAGGTCTTTCCTGAACCTGCCGATGCATTATATATTGAAAATGCTGTTTTATGCATTTACTATAACTATTTATTATTGTTGAAGCGGACTCTTTATATCAAAAAAATTCTTATTCCTCATTTTCAGCAATTCACCGCCTAATTCTGTTTTATTATTTAAAACAAGAATAATTACAGCTCTACCGTCATTATCGAAGAAACTCAAAGTCATTGGCTGTTTTTTAAATTCATAATCCTGGATCTGCGGAAAGATTTTTTTTAAGGAGCTTAGTGTCTGCAGCTGATTTTTATGAATTATGAAAACCCGTGTGTCTTTCGAATCGTCAGTCAGATTAAAGTTGTTTGAATGCAAAATTGAGGCAGAAAAATTGAGACTGTAAATCTGAAAAAAATCACTCAGGCTGTTTACCGCTTCCATTTCGCTCATATCATCGGCATAAACAAAACAACTGTTTAATAAAATCGAGTAATCATAAATTGATTTTGGAAATTTCTTTGAAAAAACCGCAATTGCATTGTCAACAAATTCTTTATCTATTGTCTTACCCTTTTCCAGATATTCCTCTACTTTTGGATACAACACCTTTGCAAAATCGTTTATGGTTTTATTGGCATACCAGTCATTTTCATCAATTTTACCGCTTATTTTTTTATAAGCCCAGCCGTTACCTATAGCTGTTGCCACAGATTCATCCATATACGAATAAGCATGTTTCGAATAGATGGTATTATTATCTTTAAAATACTGATCAACTTCAAACTGTTTGTCCCGTGGCTGTTCCTTATAAAGCATGTGGCATATTTCATGAAGTACTGCTCCATTCCTTGAGTTATAGTCGGTTTCATCGGTTAAAACCCCTACACACAAACTATTGATGTGGGGCGTTGCGGTAGAAAATCCATTTACCCCGGGAATTGGGTAAATTGCTATCTGAAAAGGAATATCTTCAGACCAGGTTGAATCATAGAATGCCTTTATCTTATTAAAAATCTGCATGTTCGCATTTTCGTATTTTGACAATTCGGCTAGTTGTTTTTCAATTTTCGGTTTGTATTCGTTCCAGATTATTTTATCATATACTTGTTCAGCCGATTTCAGCAGAGCAATCATTTTTTGATTTGTTTCTATAGGAATCAGCCCCAGACATTTCATTTTAAATTCATTAAAATCCACTGAATTAACGGCATGCATAGCTATCAAATCATAAGTTGAATTATTTTGATCCCGGTTCTTTGGAAAATCAGTTTTGATGATGTTATGATACAGATTCAGTTTTGAAAAATCTGCGACCAGCTTTTTGAATTCCAAATTATGCTGCGTTTTCAAATTGATAAATTCCTTAAAAGAAGGTGATGTTGCCTGCGCTCCGGACGCTGTCTGCATGAAATTTAAAACACAGTAAAGCTTGCTTACTTTGTAATTCAAAAAGTTTTGAGAATAATTTTGGTGTACAAAAAGCAACGATATGATTATGGAAAATAAGTGTTTCATTTTTATAATTTTAACTACTGCAACTGTGGAAATCCATTTATTTTTAGACTTCGTTCTGTCTTGTATAAAAATAAAAAGATTGTGCTAATAGCGGGAAATAGCTTCAAAAAATTTTAATTCCAAAGTTAATTGATTAATTTTGATTGAATTTAATTTTTAATCTTTAAAATACAAATAATATGGCTTTTGAGTTACCGCAATTACCTTATGCATACGATGCATTGGAACCACATATTGATGCAAGAACTATGGAAATCCACCATACAAAGCATCACAATGCTTATACAACAAATTTAAATGCTGCTATAGCAGGAACTGATTTAGAAGGAAAATCAATTGAGGAAATCCTTAAAAATCTTGACATGACCAAAGCTGCTGTGCGCAACAATGGCGGTGGTTTTTACAACCACAATTTATTTTGGACAGTAATGTCTCCAAATGGCGGTGGTGAACCAACCGGAGAATTATCTGATGCTATTAATTCATCTTTCGGAAGTTTTGCTGCTTTCAAAGAAGCTTTTTCTAAAGCAGGCGCTACGCAATTTGGTTCAGGATGGGCTTGGTTATGTGTTAAAGACGGAAAACTTGAAGTTTGCGGCACACCAAACCAGGATAATACTTTGATGCCGGGTGTAGGTTGTGGTGGAACTCCAATTTTAGGAATGGATGTTTGGGAACATGCTTACTACTTAAACTATCAAAACCGCCGTCCTGATTATATTGAAGCTTTCTTTAATGTGATTAACTGGTCTGAAGTAGCCAGACGTTATGCTGAAGCAAAATAATTTCAGTAAAAAAACAATATGATTGAAGTCCCGCATTGCCGGGACTTTTTTTGGCTTCGGGAGCCTCAGCCAACAATTCGAGAACCGCATCCGGCAATCTGAAAAACCGCAACCGATATAAAATAAAAAAGGCAGGATTGCTCCTGCCTTTTTTGCCCCAAATCTACCATAACTTAACCTACTTATGTAATGGTGAATCAAATGTATGTTCGGAATTTGAATAAAACAAACAAAATCGGTAAACAGATAAAAAAGTCGACAACGAGATGAAACGTCTTTTTTTACTCACCAAATTTGGTGATGTAATTTTAACATTAAGTTCTTATTCGGCAGAAAAAATAAAGAAGAATAAAAAAGAAGGGCAAAAAAAGAAAAGTATATAAAATAAAAAAGGTAGAAATTCCTTTCTACCCTTTTTGCCCCAAATCTACCATAAACTTAACCTACTTATGTAATGGTGAAGCAAAGCTAGACTGATTAATATTGTATTCAAAATTATGTCGGTGAATTGTAAAAATACTCGATAAAATACATTTTAACAATCCTTTTAGTACGCTCTGGCGTCCTTCCCTTCATAGAAATTCATAAAAGCTCTGTTCACTACACGGTTACCGCCATCAGTAGGGTAATCACCTGTAAAATACCAATCCCCTGAATTTTTAGGACATGCCTTATGCAAATCGGCAACCGATTGGAAAATAATTTTTACTTCTGCTTTTACCGACGGTTCTGTAAGCATTACCGCAATTTTATCTGAAATCTGTTCATCAGTAAACTGTTCATACAATTCGTTTACATAGTTTACCACTTCCGAATCATTCAGGTGTTCCTGCGCTTTACATTTGGCATAAACCTCATCTACCAGATAATATTTATTATTTTCTTTTAGAAGTTCCAGCATTGCCTGAAATGCTACCAACGTTTCCAACTTAGCCATATCAATTCCGTAACAATCCGGATAACGGATCTGCGGCGCTGAAGAAACAATAACAATCTTTTTAGGATTCAAACGATCCATCATTTTGATGATACTTTTCTTCAATGTAGTACCACGAACAATACTATCATCAATGATTACCAGATTATCTGTTGGTTTTATCACACCGTACGTTACATCGTAAACATGCGCCACCATATCATCACGCGAACTGTCTTCTGTTATAAATGTACGAAGCTTCACATCTTTTATGGCAATCTTTTCAGAACGGAGTTTAACATCTAAAATCTCTTTTAATTTATCAGCCGAAAGATTGTCTTTGTTTTCAAGAATCAGATTAATCTTGTGCTGGTTCAAATAATCATTGGCAGCCTCAACCATCCCGAAGAAAGAAGTTTCGGCAGTATTAGGTATATATGAAAAAACAGTATTTTCTGTATCATGGCCAACAGCTTTCAATACAGCCGGCATGATCAGTTTCCCAAGCTCTTTTCTTTCCTGATAAATCTCCGCATCGCTTCCACGGGAAAAATAAATACGTTCAAAAGAACATGCTTTCTTAACCGAAGCTTCTCTGACTTTTTCATCGATTACTCTTCCGTCTTTTTTAATAATTAAAGCATGACCAGGAGTAATTTCCTGAATAGCATCAAAAGGAACATTAAAAACTGTTTGAATCACAGGTCTTTCTGAAGCCACTACAACTATCTCGTCATCCTGATAGTAATATGCAGGACGGATACCTGCAGGATCACGGGTTACGAATGCATCACCATGACCTATTAAACCAGCCATTGCATAACCTCCGTCCCAGTTTTTAGAAGCTCTTCTTAAAATACGGCCAATATTCAGTTTTTCTGCAATAACCGGAGAAGCTTCGCGTTTTGACAAACCGTTTTCTTTACACTCCTGATACAAATCTGTCACTTCATCATCAAGAAAATGACCTATCTTCTCCATCACAGTTACCGTATCTGCCATTTGTTTAGGATGCTGACCTAATCGCACTAAATCCTGAAACAACTCTTTTACATTGGTCATATTAAAGTTTCCGGCTACAATCAAATTACGGTGCATCCAGTTATTCTGACGTAAAAAGGGATGAACATTTTCAATACTGTTCTTACCAAAAGTACCGTAACGTACGTGCCCTAAGAAAACCTCACCTACATAAGGAATATGTTCTTTTTGAAGTGCCACATTATCTTTATATTCCGGGTGAAGTTCCAATTCCTGACTTATTCTGGCATTAATTTGTCCAAAAATATCCTGAATAGGTTGTGCCTGATTTGAACGGATCCGGCTTATATATCTTTCTCCCGGTTCAACATCCAGTTTTATACTTGCCAAACCTGCACCATCCTGTCCGCGGTTATGTTGTTTTTCAAGAAGCAGGTACATTTTTTCTACACCATAAAAAGCTGTACCGTATTTTTCTTTGTAGTATTCTAAAGGTTTTTTTAATCGCAAAAGTGCAATTCCGCATTCGTGTTTAATTGCGTCACTCATATCTTAATTGTGTTGTCTCTGAAATTAATCCAGAAAAAAGTTGTTGTATTGTTATAGTTGCTTGAATTTCAATACTTTTTTTAAAAAAATCCATTTCAAAAAATAAAAAAAGCCCCGAAAATTCGAGGCGTAAATTTATGTTAATTCTATTTCAAACTGTGTTAGCGCTTTAAATTGCTTCAAACGGCTTTGAACTTCTTCTTTTGTAAGTCCAACCATTCTTTCTGTCCCGAATTTCTCAACACAGAAAGAGGCTAAATTCGATCCATGCACAATAGCTGCTTTCATATTCTCGAAAGATATGTTTTCGCTTTGTGTGATAAATCCAGAAAAACCACCTGCAAAAGTATCACCTGCACCTGTAGGATCAAAAACTTCCTCTAATGGTAAAGCTGGTGCAAAAAACACTTGGTTGTCGTGGAATAACAAAGCACCATGTTCCCCTTTTTTGATAACCACATACTCAGGTCCCATTTTATGAATTTCAGCAGCTGCTTTTACCAATGAATATTCACCTGACAACTGACGTGCCTCCTCATCATTAATTGTAATAACATCAACACGTTTCATTACTTCTTTTAATTCAGGTAATGCACAATCCATCCAGAAATTCATAGTATCTAAAACTACCAATTTAGGCTTCTCTGTCAATTGATCCAAAACGTTGCTTTGTACTAACGGGTGTAAGTTTCCTAACATTACCACATCGGCATTTTTAAAATTTTCCGGTACAACAGGTTTGAAATCTGCCAATACATTTAATTCAGTAACCAATGTATCACGTGAATTCAAATCATTGTGGTATTTTCCGCTCCAAAAGAAAGTCTTTCCTCCTTTTACAACTTCAAGTCCGGTTACATCAATATTTCTTGATTTTAATAAATCGATATATTCTTGTGGAAAGTCCTCGCCTACAACCGATACAATAGCTGACTGCAAGTTAAAATGTGAAGCTGAAAGCCCGATAAAAGTACCAGCACCACCTAAAATTTTATCTGTTTTTCCAAACGGCGTTTCAATAGCATCAAAAGCTACTGTTCCTACAATTAATAATTTATTCATAAAACGAATTGAAAATTAGAGCGCAAATGTACAATTTAGTTTTTGTAAATACCAAATTGATTAAGTTTCAATTAACAATTTATTTATTATCAGTACATTACACCAATAATTATTCTTGATTTTCATAATATAGGTCTACAGAAAGTTTTGCCTGCTGCGAAGCCATAACCGCCAATTCATCACAACGTTCATTTTGAGGATGATTGTTATGCCCTTTTACCCATTTAAAGTCGACTTTATGTTTGCGGTAAATCTTCAAAAAACGCATCCATAAATCAGGATTTTTTTTTGCTTTGAAATCAATTTTTTCCCAACCAAACACCCATCTTTTTTCAACAGCATCAACCACATATTTGGAATCAGAAACCACCAAAACTTTCATATTCGGGTTTTTAAGCTTCTCCAAGCCAATAATTACCGCCAATAATTCCATCCGGTTATTAGTCGTCAACCGAAACCCTTCATAAAATTCCTTTTTATAATTGGTTCCCACTAATTCCATGACTACTCCATAGCCTCCCGGACCGGGATTTCCTTTTGCAGCACCGTCTGTATATATATGTACCTGATGTGACAATTTAAATTATAAGTTATGAGTTATAAGTTTCTCTATAGTAATTGGAAAATACACATGTTCCAATTCATGAACCTTTTGAGCAATTTCTTCCGCCGAAGTACAATTTTCAATGTTAACAAAATGCTGTGCGATAATTGCCCCTTCATCATAATGTTCATTTACATAATGAATAGTTATACCTGTTTCCTTCTCGTTATTATCCAAAACAGCTTGATGCACATGCATACCATACATACCTTTTCCTCCATACTTAGGCAGCAAAGCAGGATGTATATTAATCACCATATTAGGATAAGCATGAATAATATCCTCAGGGAACTTTAATAAAAAACCAGCTAATACAATTAAATCAGGCTGAATTTCATTCAATTGCCGTAAAACTTCACCGGTATTTAATTCCTCTTTATTAAAAACAAAAGTCGGGACATCATGAGCTGCAGCCCTCTCTAAAACTTTGGCACGCAGATTGTTAGAAAAGATTCCAGCTACGTTCACTGAAGAGTTGTTTTTAAAATGTAATATAATTTTTTCGGCATTGGATCCTGAACCGGAAGCAAATATTACAATTTTGTTCATTTGTTGTATGTGTTTAATCGTGTTGCTATTGAGCCTAATCTAGATTGGGTTATAGACGCAACTGTAATTTTTATTATGCAAAAAAAAGAATAATAAATGACAAATAATTAAAATTGACCCTCTTTGTAAAATTAATTTTTTAATTTCGTACTAACATTTATTAACTAAAAAACTTGGTTTTAAATAAATTTTTTATTTTTGCCAACTAATTAAAATTTAAAATTTAAAGATTATGTCAGACATTGCATCAAGAGTAAAAGCGATTATCGTAGACAAATTAGGTGTTGACGAGAACGAAGTAGTTTCTGAAGCAAGCTTCACTAACGATTTAGGAGCTGATTCATTAGACACTGTTGAGCTAATTATGGAATTCGAAAAAGAATTTGATATCCAAATTCCAGATGACCAAGCTGAAAACATTGCTACTGTAGGTCAAGCTATCTCTTACATCGAAGAAGCTAAAAAATAATAAATTCCAAACATCTGTAAGCCTGAAAACTTACAGATGTTATTATTTTTTACGGTCTTTATCAAAATCTTTTCTTAGATTTGTACAAACATTGATTGTATTACAATCATAAAATATCATGTAATACCCATTGTTTCTTTTAGTTAATATTAAAAGTACTTTGGGATTTTTTATATTTAACATAACCAGCTGAACTATGCAATTAAAGCGAGTAGTAGTAACAGGATTAGGAGCATTAACACCCATTGGAAATACTCTTCAGGAATATTGGGATGGGCTTATAAACGGAAAAAGCGGTGCCGCTCCTATCACTTATTATGACACTGAAAAACACAAAACCAAATTCGCATGTGAAGTCAAAAACTTCAACGTTGAGGATTTTATCGATAAGAAAGAAGCCAGAAGAATGGACAAATTTGCGCAATATGCAATTGTTGCCAGCGATGAGGCCATTAAAGACTCTGGTTTAAATCCTGAAGAAATCAACAAATATCGGGTTGGTGTAATATGGGGCGCAGGAATTGGCGGTCTGGAAACTTTCCAGGAAGAGATGCTTAACTACGCAAAAGGAGATGGGACACCACGTTTCAATCCGTTTTTCATCCCTAAAATGATTGCAGATATCGCACCAGGACACATTTCTATGCGAAATGGCTTCATGGGACCTAACTACACTACGGTTTCGGCTTGTGCTTCATCAGCAAATGCCTTAGTGGATGCTTTCAACTACATCCGCCTGGGAATATGTGACGTAATTGTTTCAGGAGGTTCAGAAGCCGCTGTAACTATTGCCGGAATGGGAGGATTCAACTCTATGCAGGCTCTATCAACCAGAAACGAAAGCCCTGAAACGGCTTCAAGACCGTTTGACGCAACCCGTGACGGATTTGTCTTAGGCGAAGGTGCAGGAGCATTGGTTCTGGAAGAATATGAACATGCAAAAGCCCGAGGCGCAAAAATCTATTGCGAAGTAGGTGGCTGCGGTATGTCATCTGACGCTTACCATTTAACAGCACCACACCCTGAAGGAATCGGTGTAATTGCGGTTATGAAAAACTGTCTGCAGGATGCCGGCCTGAAACCGGAAGATGTGGATCACATCAATACTCACGGAACATCGACTCCATTAGGAGATGTTGCTGAGTTGAAAGCAATCAGTACCGTATTTGGTGAACATGCTAAAAACATCAACATCAATTCAACTAAATCTATGACCGGTCACTTATTGGGAGCTGCCGGAGCTATTGAAGCTATTGCTTCTATATTAGCCATTAAAAACGGAATCATCCCTCCTACGATCAATCATAAAGTAGTTGACGAAAACATTGATCCGTCTTTAAATTTAACATTAAACAAAGCACAAAAACGTGAAATCACTGTAGCCATGAGTAACACTTTTGGTTTTGGCGGTCATAATGCTTGTGTTTTATTCAAAAAAGCAGAGTAATTCCATTATATGAGAATTATCAAAAAAATATTTAAAACTTCCCGTCCTCTTTCGTCTGAAGACGGGATTTTTTTTGAAAAACTTACCAGTATTTTAGGTTTCAAGCCTAACAATATTGAGCATTACAGAAAAGCCTTCACCCATCGTTCTATGAACAAACTGGATGAAAAGGGCCATCCCATAAATTATGAAAGATTAGAATTTTTAGGTGATGCCATGCTTGGTTCTGTGATTGCCTCACATCTTTTCAGCAAAGTTCCTAATGGTGATGAGGGTTATTTAACCAAAATGCGCTCTAAAATTGTTTCAAGGGAACACTTAAACGAGTTAGGAAAAGATTTTAATTTAATCCAATTTGTGGAAAGCAAAGTTTCTCCCCAGCATTTTGGTGAAAATGTACATGGTAATATTTTCGAAGCTTTCATTGGTGCCATATACTTAGATAAAGGATTCATATATTGTGAAAAATTCATTCAGAAGAAAATCATTGAACCTTATGTAGACATCGACCGTCTTGAAGGCAAAGTAATAAGCTACAAGAGCTTACTTATTGAATGGTGCCAAAAAGAAAAAAAATCATTTCATTACGAAATATATGATGACAACGGAACCGGAAATCTAAAACATTTTGCTGTAAAACTTCACATTGACAAAAAAGTAGTTGCAAAAGCCAGAGCAACTTCTAAGAAAAAAGCTGAAGAAATTGCTTCAAAAAGAGCCTATTTCGTTTTTCAGTCACAAATTGACTCAAAATAATTGCAAACCTCAATCGTTTTCGTTAATAAGTTAGCATAAAGCTAACATTTTAAACTGTTCAAGTATAGTTTATTAATAGTATATTTACATTTTATTTTGAATAATATGGCTATTCATAAACTCCAGTTAGAAGAATTTGATCAGGTTGATTATGACCTTATTGCCATTCACACTACACTTGAAGATTATAGAATTGCCTTCAAAATAAACCAGCATTTAGGAATTCTTCTTTCTAAAAACGAGAATGAAATCACTTTTGAAATCAACAAACAACCCGCTTTTTTTTCGAGATTTACATTTGATGATGAAGAAGCCATGATGACTTGGGATTTAATTCAAAACAAACAGGAGATAGAACTGCCTATTATTACTCAAAACACATCTCTTTTTGAAGAAACCAGCACTGTAAAACAAATCAATTTGGTTACGGATTTAAAAAAAGCTGATTTTGTTTTGAAAATAGAACACGACGAACAAATTGACATAAAAGATATTATTAGTAAACTTAAAAAGATTGATTTTATAACCACTGTATATGAGGTTGACCCCAATGAAATCAAATCGAAGAACAACTTAATTTTTTAAAAATGCGCACAAGAAAAAAGACTAAAATAGTTGCTACCCTTGGTCCGGCATGCAGTACGAAAGAAGTAATTAAAAAAATGATGGATGCCGGTGTGGATGTTTTCCGAATTAACTTCTCACACGCTGACTATACGGATGTAGCCGAAAGAATCCGCATTATTAGAGAACTGAACGATGAATGCGGATATACAACTGCTATCCTTGCCGATTTACAAGGACCTAAGCTACGTGTAGGTGTAATGAAAGAAGACGTAGTGGTTAATGAAGGTGATTTAGTAACCTTTCAAACCACTGATGATGTTCCGGGAACACCGGACAACGTTTACATGACCTACAAATCTTTTCCTCAGGATGTAAATCCAGGCGAAAGAATTTTATTAGATGACGGAAAATTAATTTTTGAAGCCGTATCAAGCGACAAAAAAGCAAACAAAGTTGTTTGTAAAGTAATTCAGGGAGGTCCTTTGAAATCGAAAAAGGGAGTTAACTTACCTAATACAAAAGTTTCACTTCCTGCATTAACTGAAAAAGACATCAGAGACGCGCTTTTTGCTATTGAAAATCAGGTTGACTGGATTGCGCTTTCATTTGTCAGAACTCCGGAGGATTTAAAAGATTTAAAAGATCTGATCGATAAAAATTCAGAGCATAAAATTCCAATTATAGCTAAGATTGAAAAACCTGAGGCTATTGAAAACTTAGACAAGTTAGTAGCACATTGTGATGGTTTTATGGTGGCCCGCGGTGATCTTGGTGTAGAAATGCCGGCTCACGAAGTTCCGTTGATTCAAAAAAAATTAATCAACCGTGCTAAATTGGCCCGTATACCAGTAATTGTGGCAACCCAAATGATGGAAACCATGATTACAAGTCTTACACCTACACGAGCGGAAGTAAACGATGTTGCCAATTCTGTAATGGACGGGGCGGATGCGGTAATGCTTTCCGGTGAGACTTCAGTGGGTAATTACCCGGTTCAGGTTATTGAAAAAATGACACAGATTATTGAAGCAGTTGAGGATTCTCCGCTTATTCAGGTACCGCAAAAACAACCTCAGGTTAAAACCAACAGATACATTACAAAACATATTTGTTACCACGCTGCTATCCTGGCTGATGATATTGAAGCAAAAGCGATTACCACTTTAACAAATAGTGGCTATACGGCTTTTCAGGTTTCAGCCTGGCGTCCTCATGCTCATGTATTGGTTTTCACCTCAAACCGACGTATTTTAACGCAGTTAAACCTGTTATGGGGCGTTCATGCTTTTTACTATGATAAATTTGTAAGTACAGACGATACTATTGATGATATTAATGCTATTGCCAAAGAAAGTAAATTCGTTGAAAAAGGGGACATCCTTGTCAACTTAGCTGCTATGCCGGTAGTTGCCAAAGGAATGGTAAATACTTTGAGAATTTCTGAAATAGAATAGTAAAATAAAATATTAGAATTCAAACCGTAGTTGCACGACTACGGTTTTTTTTATTTCAGTATTTAAGTTGGAAAGTGAAATACCCAGCAATCGTACTGAATCTTTCATTTTTTCCTGATACAGTAATTCTTTTACTGTTTCAAACAACAATCCTTTATCCGAAACAAAATAAGGCAAGGTTTTACTTCGGGTTTGTTGGGTAAAATCTGAATATTTTATTTTTAAAGTAATCGTTTTACCTGATATTTTGTGTTTTTGCAATCGTTTTGAAAGTTCCTCAGCTATTCGGTTTAACTTTTCTTCCATAAAAATCTCTGAGGTCAGATTCGTATAAAAAGTGTGCTCTGCAGCTACCGATTTAGTTGTCCTGTTGGGTTTTACCTGACTATTGGAAATTCCTCTTACCAGATAATAATAATGTCTGCCGCTTTTACCAAAATGCTCATCTAAATATTCTAACGATTTCGATTTTAAATCGGCTCCGGTATAAATTCCCAACTGATACATTTTTTCAGTGGTTACCTTACCAATACCATAAAACTTTTTCACATCCAAGCCTTCCAAAAAAGTTTCCACTTCATCGGGATTGATGGTTTTTTGACCGTTAGGCTTATTATAATCCGAAGCAATTTTGGCCACAAACTTATTAATTGAAATTCCGGCAGAAGCCGTAAGTCCTACTTCCTCAAAAATTCTTTTCCTGATTTCCTGAGCTATTAAAGTGGCGCTTGGATTACCTTTTTTATTGACTGTAACATCCAAATACGCTTCATCTAAAGAAAGCGGCTCAACCAAATCAGTATAATCCTTAAAAATAGTCCTTATTTTTTTAGAAATCTCCTTATAACGGTCAAAACGGGGACGAACAAATATAAGTTCAGGACATAACCGTTTCGCCTGCACGCCGCTCATAGCACTCCGTACACCAAATTTACGTGCCTCATAACTCGCCGCCGATACCACACCACGTATTTCACTGCCTCCCACAGCCAATGGTTTCCCTTTCAATTCAGGATTATCCATTTGCTCAACAGAGGCATAAAAAGCATCCATATCGACATGAATTATTTTTCGTTGCACGAATTCCATTTTGTAAATTTATGTATATTCATTCAAATTTTCATCTATGGTAAAGACTGCTATTATAATAGGGGCAACGGGACTGACAGGAAACATTTTGCTGCAAAAGCTGTTGCGGGATGATACATCTGAAACCATTAAAGTATTCAGCAGGAAACCAGTTAATATCAACCATCCTAAAATCAAAGAATATCCGGTTGATTTACTTCAACTGGAGAATTATAAAAATGAATTTACAGGCGACGTGGTTTATTGCTGCATTGGCACTACTAAAAAACAAACTCCCGACGAAAATCAGTACAAAGCCATCGATTATGGAATTCCTGTAAATGCCGCCAAATTAGCCAGACAAAACAACATCAAGATTTTTATAGTAATTTCCGCTCTTGGAGCAGATGTCAACAGCAGTATCTTTTACAACCGTACCAAAGGAGAAATGGAAAGAGATGTTTTGGCTCAAAAAATTGAGCAAACCTATATACTGCAGCCGTCACTGATTGATTATGTAAGAAATGAACGTTTGGGAGAAAGAATTGCGGTATATTTCATGCGCATTCTAAATTTTTTATTGGTTGGTTCTTTAAAAAAATATCAGAGTATAACTCCTGAACAAATTGCAGAAGCAATGCTTCAACTAACCAAAAGAAAATTTAATTTTGACCGCATAGAATCCCATCAGATAAAGCAAATAGCCAATAAGGAAATATGATTGAAATAGAACGCAAATTTTTAGTGAATAATGAAGTTTTTTTAACTCAAGCCACATCACATAACAGAATTGTTCAAGGGTATTTAAATTCAAACCCAGAACGCACTGTCCGTATCCGTATAAAAGGAGAAAAAGGATTTATTACGATTAAAGGAAAAAGCAATGATACCGGCACAACCCGATTGGAATGGGAAAAAGAAATTCCGCTTAACGAAGCGGAACAACTTTTAGCTTTATGTGAAACAGGCGTGATTGATAAAATCCGTTATGAAGTACCGGTAGGCAATCATTTTTACGAAGTGGATGTTTTTTCAGGAAATAATTACGGATTGATTATTGCTGAAATTGAACTTCAATCGGAAAACGAATGGTTTGAAAAACCGGATTGGCTTGGAGAGGAAGTCACAAAAGACAGAAGATATTACAACTCCTATTTAAGCAACAATCCGTTTACAGCCTGGTAATTATTTCTTGACAGCCAATTCAATTTTAACAGCCATTATACCGCCGCGCCTTCCAGCCATCAAATATCTGAAAGCTTTGTTTGACAGGTCAATTTCCCTTCCTTTTACATGAGGGCCACGGTCGTTTATTTTAACAATAATTTTTCTGCCGTTTGTAATATTTGTCACTCTGACTTTTGTTCCAAACGGAAGCCTTCTATGGGCAGCTGTCAACTTATTATTATCAAAACGTTCACCGCTTGCAGTTCTTCTGCCATTAAATTTATTAGCATAATGTGTTGCATAGCTTTTACTCTTATACAATTTATAATTGTATAATCCTTCTTCAATAGAAAGGCTGTCTATAAACAATGAATCTTTTACAGTATCATTTTTGATTGTATCCTGAACAATACTCGAATTAAACGAATTTGATTCGAATTTTTGGAATGAGAAATTAGATGCCAAAAAAGCAGCAACCATAGTAGAAACACCCAATATTAATTTGTTAATCATACTATTACATTTTTAAAATTCAACATCCAACTATCAAATACCATACCCCAATTGAAAAAGAAAGCCCTGAAAAGGGCTTTTATTTCTTTATGCTAACCATGTACTCCATGGAATACGTGACAGAATCAGCACTAAACCTATTCCGTAGAAAATAGCAATTTTTTTGAATTTATCTGAACCTGTGTCCATTTTTTTATGTTTTGACCACCCTACAGTGATTAATGCAATAGCTATTAAATTAATCAAAGGATGCTCCATTGACGTTAAACGCAATGCCGCATCTTTCATATTAAATCCTGAAAGCCCAAGAGGTGATATGAAGTATAAAATAAGTCCCACTAAAAACTGAATATGGGTAGCTATCAAACCAAAAAGAGCAATTTTTCTGTCTTTAGCAGTAAACTCCTTCTTTGAAGAACTGCCTAAAGCACTGTTAGCTACTGCAAACACTAATAAAATCAAGGCCAAATACGCCCATCCTGAGTGAAATTTTTGTAATAATTCGTACATTTTGTAAGATTTAGTTTAAAACAAATATAATAAAAAAACCACTCGTTTAACGAGCGGTTTTTAAAGTATTTGATACGATATGATTATTTACCAAAAGTATATCTTAAAGTAAATTGTGCCTGCCAAACGTCATTAATAGAAGCATTTTTTTGGAATGTTTGACGAATTAACTCTCTTGAACCATCAGGATTAGTTTGTGTAGCTAACTGAAAGAAAGGAACATTACTTGCGTTAGTAGTTCTATAATTCAATACGTTTGTATTAGTTGCTCTTTTAGAAATACCCCAATCATTATTCAACAAATTAGTAAAGTTCAAGATATCAGCTCTAAATTGAAAAGCATTTTTCTTCCCGGCAATTTTTATATAAAAATCTTGAGTAACTGAAAGGTCAATTCTATGCAACATTGGTAATTCTACTGCATTTCTCTCAGCATATTGACCTCTTCTTGTTGAAAGATAAGGATCTTGCTCTATATATCTATCATAAGCCGCTTGTTGATCAGCTTCAGAATAAACTACTGAACCAACAGTTAAAGGCTGGAATCTGATATCAGAACCTCTTAAAGGCACAAATATTAAATCATTATTGTTAATTCTATCACCATTCATATCACCTCCATAGCTATAAGTAAACGGAGAAGTTTTTTCTCCAATATAACCTAAATTAATTGATGTAGAACCTCCATAAGTCTTTCCATAATCAATTTTATATCCCAACACCCCTACTAATCTGTGTGGTGTATTGTTATTTGATAAAGAAACAGATAAATCATTATTACCTAATACTGATCTCGCACCTGTCCAAGAACCTGAAGCAATTGAGCCTGCAGATAATAAATCGTAAGCACTTGAATGAGTGTAAGCAAATGACCCCCACAACCCATTTTTATAAGGATACTCCAACTTAAAGGTTGTTGAATAAAAATATCCTTCATCAGTATTGGTTAAAACAATTGCATTGGAAACATTATCATTGATTCTTACCCCATTATCATTTCTAGCATATCTTGGTCTATCATCAACTCCTGAAAAAGTTCCAACTGGCGCATCAAGATTTGCATTGTAATAATGAACAGCATTAATATTTTTTGAAAAAATTCCTTCAACAGTACCAATGAAACCAAATGGCAATCTTTGATCTAAAGCAACATTTGATTTCCATACTTGAGGAAATTTAAAATTTCTATCTGTAAAAGCCAGGTCAAATGTAGTTGGCAGAGTAGGTGTGCTAGGTATAAAATACTGGTTAGGATTTGCTGTAAAACCATATCCAGTTCCATTATAACCACCAGTTCCAACATTTGCACCACTAACATCCACAAATCCAGTTAAAACACCATTATTACCAATAGCATTCGACAAGAAAACAAATGGAGGTCTACCTGTAAAAATACCAGTTCCACCACGTACCTGTGTGTTTGATTTACCATCAACATCTAAATTAAATCCTATTCTAGGTTCAAATAAATATTGGGTTTTAGACATTTCTCCAGTATTAAACTTCTGACCATCCATAAAAGTCATACCTGTAACCGCTGGATTCTCAAGAGCAGTATCTTCAAATGAAATTCTTGATACTCTTAAACCAAATGTCAATTTAAAATTATCATATACTTTATATTCATCCTGTGCATATAAATCTATCTTATCAGATTTCATTATTTGCATTGGCTCAGCCCCACCATTTAAAGCCGAATATCTGAATTGGAATCTACTAGGTAAATTATTAACTGATGGCAAACCTCCTAAGGCAAGAGATTCGTCTGCAGCATCATAAAAATCTTGAAGTGAATCAAAAATATATACACCATTAGAACCTGGGAAAAACAAGTTTTCAGACTTAAATCTTTCGTAATTAGCACCAAACAACAAAGTATGTTTGCCAAATAAACCAGTTATATTATTTGTAAAGTGTAAAGTAGAATAGTTTAATTTATTTCCTGGCGTAAAAGGATCTAAACCAAACGATATGTAGTTATTTGCACCATTTTTAACATCCACTGTTGGAAAAAAACTTCCTTGCAAACCTCTATCTTCAATTTGCTTATCAAAACCAGCCATGAAATTATTTGACCATTTTTCTGATAATTTGCTATCCAATTCCAAAACAATAGACCTTGTATTATCCTCAATAACATATCCGCTGTTTTTATATGCCATTGAATTAGCATTAGTTCTTCTATTCCCTTGCCCTAAAGAAGTAGAATTAGAAATTAACTCATCTGATCCTGAATCATGATGAACATATCGCATAGTTAATTTGTGGTCATTATTGATATTCCAATCTAAACGTCCTAAGAATTTTTTAGAAGTTGATATGGCATCGAAATTTTCCCAAGGCCCCGTTTGGTAATTAAAGTTGGTTCCTAAATAATTAGATAAACTTTGCATTTCTGTATAAGTAGGAGCAGAAACCTGTGCACCTCCTAACGGAGAACCAGTCGATGTCCAGTTTGTTGCCGGAGATGACTTATCAACTGTTTCAAAACTTCCAAAAAAGAACAATTTATCTTTAATTATAGGAGCTCCAATTCTAGCTCCCCATATTTTCTCTTCAAATTTAGCAGGCACAATTTCTACATCTCCAGCTTTTGTTCCCACAAAAGTTTTATCATTACTTCTAAAAGAATGATAAACAGAACCTTCAATTTCATTCGAACCGCTTCTTGTTACTGCGTTTATTCCTGAACCAGTAAATCCTGTCTGTCTTACATCATAAGGTGCAATATTAACCTGAATCTGTTCAATTGCATCTAAAGATATAGCTGTCGATCCTGTTCTACCTCCTGCCTGAGCTTCAGAACCTAATCCAAAACCATTATTAAAAACCGAACCATCGATAGTTACATTATTCAAACGTGAATCCTGTCCTCCAAAAGTTCCGCCACTTCCTGCATTTGCATTATATTTTGTAACTGCAGCAATTGATCGCGAGCCCAATACCGGAACAGCATTAATTTCTCTATTGGAAAACTGTTGCGATGCACCATTGCGGTTTTTAGAAAAAGTTCTATTTGACCTTGTAGTTGTAACAACAACCTCGTCTAATTTTGTCAGTTCATCTACCAAAATGAGATTAACTGTTATACTGCTTCCCAAAGGAGCATTAACTTCTTCAACAATTGAAGGTTTATACCCAATAAAAGATGCTTTAACAGTATATGGACCGCCTGGTTTGACTGCAGGAGCAGAATAAGCCCCATTAAAATCAGTATTTGCATAGTACTTAGTTCCAGATGGTATATGCTTAATTTCAACATTTACTCCAGGCAAAGTTTCTCCTTTGCTTGATTTTACTGTACCTGAAATTGAGGATTTTGTTACTTGGGCAAAAACAGAAATGCTCAAGAAAAACAAAGACACCAAAAACCAATTTTTCATGTTTTTCATTTGTTGTGTATGAATTTAAAATTTGCACAACAAATTTGACACTATTTATTCTTTTCAATGTTAAGTTAATGTTAAGAATTATGACAAAAAATATGCGTGCATATAAATAAAAATGCACTTTTGACAACTTAACGTTATCAAAAGCGCATTAAAATAAATTTTATTAAAAAAAAATTACCTATTTCAAATATTTATGCAATAACAAATTTGTAGACGCATCATGTTTTGTAAGTTTATTCTTGCCAATTTCATTTAAAATCGTATCAGCCAATTGTTTTCCAAGTTCTACACCCCATTGGTCATAACTGAATATATTCCACAAAATTCCCTGTGCAAAAATTTTATGCTCATAAAGCGCAACAAGAGAACCTAAAGTTTCCGGTGTTAATGATTCTATCAGCAGCGTATTTGTGGGTTTATTGCCTTCAAAGACTTTAAAGGGAAGCAAGAATTTTAGTTTCTCCTCTTCAATCCCTGCTTTAACAAACTCATCTTTTACCTGTTCAGCAGTTTTACCATTTAAAAGAGCCTCTGTCTGTGCAAAGAAATTGGACATTAATTTATCGTGATGCTCTTTATTACCATATAAAGATTTTTTGAAACCGATGAAGTCCGCCGGGATTAATTTTGTTCCCTGATGGATCAGCTGAAAAAATGCATGCTGGGAGTTTGTTCCAGGTTCTCCCCAAACAATAGTCCCTGTCTGATAATTAACAGGAAAACCATCGCGTCCAATACTCTTACCGTTGCTTTCCATTATTCCCTGCTGTAAATAGGGTGCTAATTTTTGCAAATACTGGGTATATGGAATAACAGCTTCAGTTTCCGCGCCAAAAAAATTATTATACCAAACGGTCAGTAAAGCCAATACAACCGGGATATTTTCATTAAAGGGACTTTCTTTAAAATGGACATCCATCTTACGGGCACCTTCCAATAATTTTTCATAATTATCATAGCCTACTCCAAGAGCGATGCTTAATCCAACAGCTCCCCACAAAGAAAAACGGCCTCCAACCCAATCCCACATAGGAAATACATTTTCAGCATCAATACCGAATTCGGTTACTTTTTGAATATTAGTCGACACCGCCGCAAAATGTTTTGCAATATCTTCCTGTTTTGCAGATCTTAAAAACCAATTACGGATTGTTTCGGCATTAGAAAGGGTTTCCTGAGTTGTGAATGTTTTGGAAACTACAACAAAGAGGGTTGTTTCGGGATTCAGATTTTTAATACTTTCATAAACATGGTCACCATCAACATTAGAAACAAAATGTACATTGAGATGATTTTTATAAAAACGTAATGATTCCAGAACCATTGCCGGACCTAAATCGGAACCTCCAATACCAATATTAACCACATCGGTAAAATTTTTCCCTGTAAATCCTTTTCGTTTTCCCTCAACAATATCTCCTGCGAAATTTTTTATTTTGTTTTTTACTGCATAAATCTCAGGCATAACATTTTTTCCATCAACCAAAAAAACATCATTCTCCAGAGCCCGCAATGCAACATGCAATACTGATCTGTCTTCCGTTTGATTTATTTTTTCTCCGGAAAATTGAGCCTGAATAGCTTCTTTTAAATTCACTTCAGCAGCCAAATCCAAAAGTAACCGCAGAGTCTTTTCATTGATTCTGTTTTTAGAATAATCAACCAAAAACTTATCCCATTCGATATGAAATTTTTCTGCTCTTTGCTCATCCTGGGCAAACATTTCCTGCATGGAAACATATTGCATATCAAAAAAATGCTCTCTTAAATTCTGCCAAGCTTGTGTCCCAGATGGGTTGATAGATGGAAGTCCCATACAATAAACATTTGATTTATATAGCGAATTTACAATTTTGAAATCGAAAAAACACCAATAAAATCAAGTAATTACAAAGATTTATAAACGAAAACGTTGTAGTTTGAAAAATCTATTTCACTCCCGCTATACTATCCAGTTCTTTTTTTAGCGGTGCGATAAAGTTCAAATATTCCGGCTTGTTTTTTGGATCCATGGGTGTTGAATTAGGAAGTTTGATTTTTAACGGATCCACCTGTTTCCCTTTTTTCCAAAAGCGGTAACAGACATGCGGACCGGTTGCCAGTCCTGTACTTCCCACTTTTCCAATTATTTGCCCTTGTCTTACTCTCTGGCCTCTTCTGACCAAAATCCTCGACATGTGTAAATATTGGGTTGCATATGTTTTATCGTGCTTCACTTTGACATGATTGCCATTTCCGGCTGTATATCCGGCCAATTCCACAACACCGTTCGCTGTTGACATAATGGATGTTCCATGAGGAGCAGCATAATCGGTACCTTTATGAGCCTTGAAAAATTTCTGTACCGGATGAAAACGTCTTTTAGAAAATCTTGAAGTTATATTTATTGATTTTAGTGGCGCTTTTAAAAAGAAGTTCTTCAGAACTTTCCCTTCTTCATCATAATACTCAATTTTATCTTTCGCATTTTGTTTAAAAGGAAAAGCATAAATTCTTTTGCCTTTGTATTCAAAAAAAGCACATTCCAGAGAATCTACTCCGTCATAAATAGTATCGTTGATATATCTTTCGGTAAAAGTAACTGCGAATTTATCTCCTTGTTTGGATTTGAAAAAGTCAATTGACCATTTATAAACATTAATCAATTTTGAGGATAAAGATGCCGCTGCTCCTTCATTTTTAAGCGTTTCCGACAAAGAGCCGTTTAATTCACCTGCTATTGTCCTTCTTTTTATTGTTACAGGCAGTATCTTTTTCGAAGCTTTTACAATTGAATCATTAAAATCCAACACATAATAACTCCTATTGTCAGGCTTATAAATAAAATACTGAAGTTTTCTTGTTTTATCTTTTGACAGCAGCATCATATAAGGCTTATACAAATGCATAATCCGTACGTTAAAAGAATCTTTTACCTGTGCAATGATGTCATAAACCTGTTTACCATTCAGGTTTTCTTTTTGAATAATACTGCCAAAAGTATCGTCTTTACGCACTGAATCTTCAATTACCCTGAAATCATTAAGTCTGAATCCATAACCATAACGGATAGGCTCAGCATTCCTGACGGGTTTTACAACCACATCAGAATCATTTTTACAAGAAAAAAAAGCAAAAATAAAAGCTAACAAGTAAACGAGTTTTTTCAAAAAAAATAATTTTTGAGATTTCTGAATAACAGAAATTAGTTTAACTGTTAGCTAATATAGGAAAAATTACACATTTTCACCCCAGGAAGCCAATTCTTGCTCTGTCCATAATTCAGGGAAGAAAATGCGGCGCTGGTAACGGGGATGCATGTATTTTTTCCAGTCACTTCCTCCGGTTGCCTCACCATCACCCGTTGCACTGTCAATATACTTTTTAGCAGCATTGTAATGTCCCATAACCCAGGTGATATTTACAGTATAATCATAATGACGCATAGCTTTGATCAATTCAGGAGTTTTTTGATCCGCCTCAGGGAGTTCCTTAAATTTCTGCCAAAGGTTTATCGTATTGTATTCCTCCATAGTACGAAGGAACAAATCTTTATACTTTTCTTCAAATTGTTTTAAGAAATATGATTTCTCACCTGTTTTATAATCTTTACCGGCTGCCTGCCAGTATAAATGCTCTAAAGCATGCTCATATGGTGTATTTCGATCAATAATTGACCTGAATCTGTAATCAATCAAGTTAATTAAATCGGTTGAGCAAAATTCAATCAATCTATACTGTGCACTTTGAAAACCACTTGCCGGAGTAAGCGTATGCCTGAATTTTGTGTATTGCTCTATTTCCATTCCATCTCCCATAATTGTGAAAGAAGTTGTAAGCATATCAAAATAACGGCTGATACGCATCAAGCGTTCCGCAAAAAACGCTGTGGTCAGATTTTCAGCATAAGAAACTTGTTTGATTTCCCACAAAATCATTTTGAATAACAATTCATTAATCTGGTGGTACATTATAAATACATTTTCATCAGGAAACACTGTTCTTTGCACCTGAAGATTAAGCAATGCATCGGTTTGTATATAATCCCAGTAGGTTATCGGTTTCGACCAAAGCAAACCTTCAAGATAGGCTTCTGTTTTTTGATCTAATGATTTATACTTTTTATCAATTTCGTTTACTAGTTCTGAATAATCACTCATTTTTTAATTTTTTGTTAGCATAAACGGATTTTTAAGTCCTTTAAAGGCATCTAAATCAGCTTTTAAAGAGCCAACTGCCAAACTGGCTTTAATACGTAAAGGAATTTTATTTTCATCGTCTGAAACCCAGACAGTAAGACTTTCTTTTTCTTTAAAAACCCGGCCGGACTGCACTAAAGGTCTGAAAATCAAACTTTTTACCTTTCCGAATTTTGTATCCAACGTTTCACGTCCTAAAAAACGCATTTTAAACTTATAAATCTCATCATCAAAAAACATATCTATTGTAATCGACTCGCCCACATCCAAACTCTGAATTTTAGGATGATTTCTTAAATAATAAAAAGAAGAAACAATATCCTGAACGTTTTCAGTAACATTAATAGTCTTTTCTTTTTTATGTTTATAGTCTTTTACTAAAACTGTGTTCTTTTCCTGATTAAAAAAACCTTCCTGATTTTTTGTATAACCGCCTTCATCAATTTTTCTTAAATACTGGTAGGGCTTAGTGGTTTCCAGATCAAAAATACTTTGATAATGATCTTCAACCTTAAAAAAGAATTTTGACATACCCACAGTATATCCATGACCAACAGCATAAAAACATTTACGGTTGTTTCGGGTAGATTCCTTCAATTCTAAAGTTGCGTATCCGGCAGTTACCAGTCCGTAATGAATTCTAAATTTGAGCCATTCACCCACTCCATAAGCTTCGGGCTTTTGTTTAAAAGAAAGCAGTGGAAAAACCAAGGCTAAAATTAGCAGTAAAGACTTTTTCATTTTTGTTGATTTTATGTTTTCAACACAAGGAATACAATTTCCATTCCAAAAGTAATAAAAAACAAAAAAACCCAGTCATTACTGACTGAGTTTTTATGCTATTAACCAACCAAAAAACTATAAATTATGAAAAATTTATTCAATCTAAAGGGAACCACCCCTCTCAATTGCAATGCAAAGATATATCAAGAATTGAATTATTTATAACAAAAAACCAACTTTAACATATTTTTATCAAAACATAGGTGACTTAAACGTTGTCGTTTAGAAATAATTCAACATAAATTCATTTTTATTAAGAAATACTTAACAAAAAACAATTGCCATAATTACCAAATCACTGATTTAGAGGCCGATTTAAATAAAAAAAAGCAGAATAAGACACCTATTCTGCTTTTTTATTAAAATATTCTTAAAATTAAAGAGTTCCTCTCAAAGCCTGCTCTCTTTCAATTGATTCAAATAATGCTTTGAAGTTTCCAGCTCCAAATCCACGCGCTCCCATTCTTTGGATAATTTCAAAGAAAAGAGTCGGCCTGTCTTCAACCGGTTTAGTAAAAATCTGCAGTAAATAACCTTCTTCATCCGCATCAATCATAATCCCCAACTTTTGAAGCTCATTAATATCCTCTTTAAATTTAGACATGTGATCTTTTAATCTTTCCGGAATTGCATCATAATACGCCTGCGGTGGTGTCGTCAAAAATTCAACCCCGCGGGAACGCATATCTGCAACAGTTTTGATGATGTCATCAGTCGCTACAGCAATGTGCTGTACACCCTCTCCTTCGTAAAAATCCAAATATTCTTCAATTTGAGAACGTTTTTTTCCTTCAGCCGGTTCATTAATTGGGAATTTGATACGTCCGTTACCATTTGACATTACTTTAGACATCAATGCCGAATATTCAGTAGTAATCTGCTTGTCATCAAATGAAAGGAAATTTACAAATCCCATCACATCTTCAAACCATTTTACTGCTTCATTCATTCTGTTCCAACCTGTATTACCAACCATGTGGTCAATGTATTTCAATCCAACAGATTGAGGATTATAATCAGACTTCCATTCGCTGTATCCTGGCAAAAAGATTCCATTATAATTTTTTCGCTCAACAAAAATGAATACAGTTTCTCCGTACGCACCATAAATACCCGCACGTACTACTTCACCGTTTTCATCTTTTTCAACTGTTGGCTCAAAAAACGGTTTTGCACCACGTTTTGTAGTTTCTTCAAAAGCCGAACGGGCATCCTCCACCCAAAGCGCAATGACTTTTACACCATCACCGTGTTTTTTTACGTGTTCCCCAATAGGTGAATCACTGTTTAAAGCCGTTGTTAACACTAAACGGATTTTATCCTGCTTTAAAACATAAGATGCTCTGTCTTTCACTCCTGTTTCCAATCCGGCATATGCCAATGACTGAAAACCAAAAGCCGTTTTGTAAAAATGAGCCGCCTGTTTTGCATTTCCTACGTATAACTCAACATAATCTGTTCCTAACAATGGAAGGAAATCCTGTGCGCCTTCAAAAATTTTTTCTAATCCGTATTCTACTGATTTTATTTCCTGTGACATGATATTCTATATTTTAACAGACAATTAAATGTCCTAAAGTTGTGCTTATTTTTATTACTCTAACCAAGACTGATAGTATTTATCGTCGGCTATTTTCATAGCTTCTTCAGTAACCATCAAAGGCTTAAAGGTATCCACCATAACTGCTAATTCCTGTGTATCCACTTTACCAATACTTCTTTCGGTTGCTCCTGGATGCGGTCCGTGAGGTATCCCGGCAGGATGCAATGAAATATGCCCTGCTTCAATATCGTTACGGCTCATAAAGTCACCATCAACATAATACAACACTTCATCACTGTCTATATTGCTGTGATTATATGGCGCAGGAATTGATTCAGGATGATAGTCATACAATCTTGGCACAAACGAACAGATTACAAAAGCATCAGTTTCAAAAGTTTGATGCACCGGAGGCGGTTGGTGAATTCGGCCTGTAATTGGTTCGAAATCATGTATTGAAAATGCATACGGATAATTGTAACCGTCATATCCTATCACATCAAAAGGATGTGAGGCGTAGACCATATCAAAAATTTCGTCTTTCTTTTTAATCTTAATCAAAAAGTCACCTTTTTCATTATATGTTTCCAATTCTTCCGGACGACGGATGTCTCTTTCACAAAAAGGAGCATGTTCCAATAATTGGCCAAACCAGTTTCTGTATCTTTTAGGAGTATAGATAGGGCGGTGCGACTCTACGATAAACAAACGGTTATCTTCTGTATCAAAATCAATTTTATAAATCATTCCGCGGGGAATAACAAGATAGTCACCGTATTTAAAATCAAGATTTCCAAGCATGGTTCTTAATTTTCCTGTTCCCCGGTGAATAAAAACAACTTCATCGGAATCAGTGTTCTTATAAAAATAATCTGTAGTAGATTTTCTTGGTGCTGCAAGTACAATATGACAATCTGAATTGGTCAAAACAATTTTTCTGCTTTCTAAAAAATCGTCCTGCGGATCCACCTGAAAACCTCTCAGGCGATAGGATTGAATATTATTGGATTTAGCAATTTTTGGCGCAACAGAATATTGTCCTTTTATTTCCTTGACCATAGTAGGTCTGTGCTCATGGTACATATTGGTTGACATTCCATCAAATCCAATAGTTCCAAAAAGCTGTTCATAATACAAATCTCCGTTTTCTTTACGGAATTGTATGTGACGCTTGTGTGGAATTTTTCCAAGTTTATGATATATAGGCATTTCTTTTTGTTTAAAAAGTTTATGTGTTTATCAGTTTAAAGTTACGAACAATAAACTGTATTTTTTAAATCAAAAAAACATTAATCACTCAGGATTCCTCTTGATGAGAAATTTCAAATGCGCTAATAAGCCTCTAAAAATAGGTTCCATGACTACAAATTTCGTAAAAAAAACAGAATAAAAAAAGCGACTTTAAAAGTCGCTTTCCTTTATATTACTCATCATTAAGTTTACTATTCTTTTTACCGTACATGAAATAGACTAAAACTCCTAATCCCATCCATACAAAAAGTCGCATCCAGCTCTCAAGCGGCAATGAATACATTAACACTAAACAAACCACAATACCAGCAATAGGTACAAAAGGCACTAGTGGTGTTTTAAATGCTCTTGGTATTTCCGGCATTTTTTTACGCATCACCAACACTCCTATACACACCAGAACAAATGCCAATAAAGTACCAATACTAACCATATGACCCAGATCTGACACAGGTACGAAGCCTGCAAAAATACTCACAAATCCCATGAAAAATAAATTTGTTTTCCAAGGAGTTCTAAATTTTGGATGAATTGCTCCGAAGAATTTTGGCAGTAAACCATCATTACTCATGGTATAGAAAACACGGCTTTGTCCCATTAACATTACCAGCATTACAGAAGTATAACCTGCTAAAATAGCTACAATTAAACCTGTTTGTAAAAACCCATAAGGTGTTTTAGCAAATGCTGTAGCGGCAGGTTTTGCATCACCTGCAAATTCATGATAAGGTACTAAACCGGTCATTACGTGAGCAAAAAGTACATATAAAATTGTACAAACAACAAGTGAACCTAAAATACCTATAGGCATACCTTTTTGAGGATTTTTAGCTTCCTGAGCTGCAGTAGAAACCGCGTCGAAACCAATAAAAGCAAAGAATACTGTAGCCGCACCCTGAGCAATACCTGACCAACCAAAATGTCCGAAAGTACCCGTGTTTTCAGGAATATAAGGCGAATAATTTGCCTCATCTATATAACCCCATCCTAAAACGATAAACAAAATAACTACCGAAACTTTTAAAATAACCAGGAAGTTATTCATATTCGCAGATTCCTTTGTTCCTCTTATTAACAGTAATGAAAGTAAAGAAACAATTACAACCGCAGGTAAATTTATGATTCCCCCCTCTATTACTGTACCATCACTTAATTTCAATGATTCCCAGGGAGAACATATTAAATTGTGCGGTAAATGAATTCCGAATTTATTTAAAAGCTCTAAAAAATATCTTGACCAACTAACGCCAACTGTCGCGGCACCCAAAGCATACTCTAAAACCAAATCCCAACCAATGATCCAAGCCATAAACTCACCCATGGTAGCATAAGAATAGGTATAAGCACTACCGGCAACCGGAATCATAGACGCGAATTCTGCATAACATAATCCAGCAAAAGCACAGCCTACAGCTGCCAATACAAATGATAAAGTTACCGCCGGGCCGGCATTTTCTGCCGCCGCAATACCCGTAAGTGAAAATAATCCGGCACCTATTATGGCACCAATACCTAAAGCCACAAGTGCTTTAGAGGATAAAGTTCTTTTAAGCCCTTTTTCAGATTCGTCGGCCTCTGAAAGAAGTTGCGTTATTGATTTTCTTTTCCAAATAGACATAAAAAATTATAGTTTGGTTTATAGATTGCCAAAAATAGAGTTTTTTATATATAAATAGAGCAAAAAAACACTTAATATTAAATGTTTAACAATTTTAGAAATTTAAAACCAAAAACCAATACTGAACCAGGTAAAATGTTTTCTGGTTTCAGGAGACCATGTATGTTTGATTTCAATAGGACCTATAAGTGTTTCCAAACCATACCCAAAACCATACCCTGAATAATTAGGATTTGTGATCCATTCCTTATTATCGAATATTTTCTGGCCTATGTTTGAATAATTTGCAGTAAAGTTTAAATGATGTTTTCTATAAAAAATATAATCTGCGGTAATACTTCCTTTTACATAACTGTCGCCGCTTAATGAAAGAAAATCATAACCGTAAAAATGTTTGAAAAAACCAAAACGGTGAAAGCCATAACCTCCTAACACAAAATCATTTATATGATTTTGATTTTCTCCTACGGTAAATCCTCCTTCGGTCTGCACTTTGACAGATACTTTGTTCCAAAAAGTTTTAACGTAGGCCATATCAGCCATAAACATTGAAATTTTCTGAAAATCATCTGCATAATCCGTGGAATAGAAATGACTGTTGAAGTCGCCAAAAAAATACCAGCCTTTTTTTGGAAAATATTTATTATCAAAAGAATCAAATCTCAAAAAACCGAAAGCAGAAAAATAATTGCTCCTATCAATATATTTATCTATAGAACCGGCCGCATCAGAAGTAATATCAACAAATTTATGTTCCAAACCGCCACCCATTAAAAACTTCTGAACAAAAAGTGTCTGCAAATACGCTCTGTTTGAAAGCACTAAATAATCCAGATTAATTGAATTCCTGTTTAATGCATTTAAAAGCTGCCCCCCCTTGAAATCTGTTTTACTGTTTTTGGAAAACTGATCAAAATTGGATTTCAGTCCAAAACTCCATTTAAAACCATTGTCAATGTAATAGTCAATATTGTAACGGGTGTTATCTCCCAGAATAAAATCAAGGGAGGCTAAATCATTTTTAAAAAGAAGGTTTTTTTTGGTAATATTCAGCAAAGCACTTGATTTGAACAATTCATCATAATGCAGTCCTAATTTCAAATATGTTTTAACAGGATTTTCAACTACTTTAAGAAATAAATCATCTCCTTCTTCATTCCCTACAAGCCTGTAATTTATGGATGAAAAGTTTTGTGTCGCATTTAGATTGTTTAATCCTGACTGCAGATCAGAATACGTAATTTTTTTTCCTGGGAAAACCCTAATTTTTCCTAAAAAATAGGGTCTGGTATAGTTTTTATAACCTTCTATCTGGATTCCTTTTACTAAAATTTTTTCCTCAGAGAAAGAATTTTTTTCCGGTTTATAGTTTGAACCCAATTTTTCAAATGCTTCCACAAAGGGCTTGCAAGCATCCACTCCGTTTTGGATAATTTCCTTGCCCTGATCAAAAGAAATAACCGAAAAACCTTTAATATCAGGCTTTATATAAATGTTTGCCAATTTCTTTTTCCGGTTCATAGCCTCAACAGTCCTGAAATTTGAAATCTGTGCCAATACACCGGTACCTCCGGATATCGTATTAATATCCTTTAAATCATCCTGAACATCAACACCAATAATTATGTCGGCACCCATTTTTTTTACTTCCTCTACAGGAAAATTATTGGTCACACCGCCATCAATCAGAAAACGGTTATCGATTTCAACAGGAGAATACAGCGAGGGAAAGGCTCCACTAGCCGTAAGACTCAAAGGAAGACTGCCTTTTTTCAACACAATCTCTTCGCCTGTTTCCACATCAGTAGCAATACACAAAAAAGGAATTTTCAACTGACTGAAATCATTGACATTTCTATACTTGTGCGTTAATTTACTGAGCAGGTTATAATTATAAAGCCCTTTTGAAAATCCTTTGGGAAAAGAAACCTTTAAATTTTGAAAAGGCAATGTCAAAGCATATACCTCATCATTGTATTTTTCATAAAACGTTTTATTTCCTCTGGGAATATTATCCTGAAGAATGGCATCAGCATCTGCCGAGTTAAATATCGAATCAAGCTCATCTGCAGAATAGCCGCAGGCATACAAGCCTCCTATGATGGCTCCCATACTGGTACCACCTATGTAATCTATTTTAATGCCAGCACGTTCTATCTCTTTCAACACACCTATATGAGCCAGACCTTTAGCACCGCCGCCACTCAACACTAATCCGATTTTTGGCTTTTTTTTAGAATCCTGCGCTGACAAATCATCAGGCAACAGACAACAGGCAATAGTTAGAAAAAGTAAAAAAAAATTGCGCTGCAATATATTAACTTTTGCTATTGGGTTAAAACTATTGGCTTTTGCCTTAAAATACATATGTCTAAATTTTCTTATAAAATTCGGAAATTTTTTTGGCTTTTGAAAGACCTACCACCTCAGAAATTTCTTTTTCTGACGCTTCTTTAACTCTTTTAACACTTTTGAAATGTTTTAATAACATTTCTATTGTTTTTTCTCCAATTCCTTCAATTAATTCAAGTTCAGACTGAATAGCATTTTTGCTCCGCTTATCACGATGAAAAGTAATCCCAAAACGGTGTGCCTCATTACGAAGATGCTGGATGATTTTTAAAGTTTCCGATTTCTTATCCAAATACAACGGTACTGAATCACCCGGATAATAGATTTCTTCCAATCGTTTTGCAATACCTATAATAGCTATTTTTCCACGAAGTCCTAAATCTTCAAGACTTTTTAAAGCTGATGACAATTGGCCTTTTCCTCCATCAATAATAATTAAATCCGGCAGAGACTGCTTTTCGTCCAACAAGCGTTTGTAACGGCGATACACAACCTCTTCCATCGAAGCAAAATCATTAGGTCCTTCAACTGTTTTTATATTATAGTGGCGATAATCTTTCTTGCTTGGTTTTCCGTCTTTAAATACTACACAAGCCGATACAGGATTGGTTCCCTGAATATTCGAGTTATCAAAACATTCTATATGCCTAGGCTCAACAGAAAGTCGCAAATCTTTTTGCATCTGCGCCATAATTCGGTTGGTATGTCGATCAGGGTCTACAATTTTTATCTGTTTCAACTGATCCAGACGATAGTATTTCGCATTGCGTTCCGATAAATCCAATATCTGCTTCTTATCGCCTAATTTAGGAACGGTAACCGTTATTTTTTCTCCCAGATCCAATTCAAAAGGAACCACAATCTCTCTTGCGTTCAAATGAAAACGTTCCCGTAATTCTACAATGGCCAGCTCAAGAATTTCTTCATTTGTTTCATCTAGTTTTTTCTTGATTTCCATTGTATGCGAGCGTACTATGGCTCCGTGGGAAATCTGTAAAAAATTTACATATGCCATAGCTTCATCTGAAACAATCGAAAAAACATCCAAGTTGGTAATCTTCGGGTTCAGGATGGTTGATTTTGACTGATAATTCTCCAGAACTTCAATTTTGTCTTTGATTTTTTGAGCTTCTTCAAATTTTAAATCCATCGCCAAATCGTTCATCAGCTTTTTAAAATTTTTCAGACTCTCTTTGAAATTTCCTTTGAGAATTTCACGGATTGCATTGACCTGATTGTGATAATTTTCCTGGGTTTCGTATCCTTCGCAAGGACCTTTACAGTTGCCTATATGATATTCAAGACATACTTTAAACTTTCCGGAACGAATATTTGCCTGACTTAAATCGTAGTTGCAGGTCCGCAGTGGATAAAGCTCTTTCACTAAATCCAAAATAGTATTTACCGTTTTAAAACTGGTATAAGGCCCAAAATATTCCGATCCGTCTTTAACCATTCTCCGGGTTGGAAAAATTCTGGGAAAAGGTTCATTCTTAATACAAATCCACGGGTACGTTTTATCGTCTTTTAAATTGATGTTATATCGGGGCTGCAGTTTCTTTATCAGGTTGTTTTCCAGTAAAAGCGCGTCGGTTTCTGTTGGCACAACAATATGCTTAATCTCAACAATTTTTTTGACCAGGACATTTGTCTTTCCTGAGTCATGAATCTTATTAAAATAAGAAGAAACTCTTTTTTTTAAATTTTTGGCTTTACCTACATACAATATCTTTCCTTCTTTATCAAAGTACTGATAAACACCCGGTTTATCAGGCAAAGTTTGTATTTGAAGGTCTAAAGAAGGAATAGTCATGAATAGTGTCAGATTGTTTTTCAAATTTACAAATTGTATCCAAAGTAACTAAACCTAACAATTATCATTTTTTAATAAACAGGAAGGTTTTAGTTTTAATAAAATTTATCAGCTATGATTACTTGGAAAAAACTTACGCAGGAACAACGTCAGAAACGTATTGAAAGTGCCTTATCAGATAATGTGAATTTCGAAAAAGACATCTCGTTAGGCTATCCTGCCTCAAAGCTGGACAACAGGGTTTTTAACAGTGATGCTCCCTTTTTAAAAGACGCTCCTACGCTTAAGGCCTATGTAGCCAATCCAAACAACATTGGCTGCCACACCATTGGCTCTTCAGAAAAAGCTTTTAGCGGTACTCAGGAAATAGAACGTGAGGTACTAAAAGTACTTGCGGTAGATATTTTTAAAGCCGTTCCGGATTCCTATGACGGCTATATTGCCTCCGGAGGTACCGAAGCCAATATTCAGGCTATGTGGATGTATCGTAATTTATTTATAAACGAATATAACGCCCGTCCGGATGAAATTGCCATTTTTGCTTCCGAAGACACCCACTATTCTATCCCTAAAGGAGCCAATTTATTACTACTGAACCGTTATCCGGTAAAGGTGGATACTGTATCCAGAAAAATAAACCTTCAACATTTGGAGGAGATTGTTGCTAAAGCTAAAGCAAACGGCAAAAAATATTGTATTGCAGTTGCCAATATGGGTACAACAATGTTTGGAACCGTAGACAACCCTGAGGATTACATCACCGTTTTAGAAAAACACGGACTAACCTACAAACTGCATATCGACGCGGCTTATGGTGGCTTTGTATATCCTTTCAGCAATAAAAAAAATACCATCAATTTTGAGAATCCTAAAATCAGTTCCATAACCATAGATGCACATAAAATGCTGCAGGCTCCTTATGGAACAGGCGTTTTTGTATGCCGTAAAGGATTGATTGAAAATGTATTGACCAAAGAAGCCGAATATGTTGAAGGAATGGATCTGACCCTTTGCGGCAGCCGAAGCGGGTCAAATGCGGTTGCAGTCTGGATGATTTTGTTTACCTATGGTCCTTTTGGATGGTTTGAAAAAATCAGCGTGCTGCAGATGCGTACCAACTGGCTATGTGAGCAGTTAAGCAGACTTAATGTGGGTTATTACCGTGAGCCATACATGAATATTGTCACCATAGAGGCTAAAAACGTACCGAAAGATCTGGAAGAGAAATACAATCTGGTACCTCAAAAACACGACGAAACAAATGAATGGTACAAAATTGTGATTATGGATCATGTAGAAGTCGATGATTTGAGTACTTTTATAGTCGATTTAAAGGAAACCTTACATGTTAAAATCTGATTTACGTAAAAAATACAAAACCTTAAGAAACCAACTCACATTTGATGAAATCATGAACGATAGTTTAGCTATCGCAAATTTTTGCATTGATTTGCCTATTTGGGATAAAACGTATTTTCATTTGTTTTTACCAATAGAAAATCAAAAAGAAATCAACACCGAATTTATCCTTCAGATTTTAGCAGGCAGAGATAAAGAAGTTATAATTTCAAAATCCAATTTTGAAGATACTTCAATGACACATTATCTATTGACTGATAACACCAAAATAAAAACCAATGATTATGGTATTCCGGAACCAGTTGACGGCATTGAAGTTCCGGCAAATAAAATTGAAGTGGTATTTGTACCGCTTCTGGCATACGATAAAAAAGGGCACCGTACCGGCTACGGAAAAGGGTTTTATGATAAATTTTTAAGTGAATGCAAGCCTGAAACCATTAAAATAGGCCTTTCGTACTTTGATCCCGAAGAAAATATTGAAGATATATTTGAAAATGATATTAAGTTAGATTTTTGTGTTACTCCTTATGCTATTTATAAATTTTAATTTATATTAGCCAAACCCAAAAAACCTAACTTATGAAAAAAATAACTTTAAGTAAGACTTTAAGTTTTACATTTTTATTACTGTTGGCAGTTTCATTTTCAAACTGCGTAAGTGTTCATCACCCTAGAAGGACTGTGGTGGTAAAGCAAAAAAGGCTTCCGCCCGGACAAGCTAAAAAAATAACAGGTGAAAGAAGCGCAAGAAATCATGCTCCCGGACATAATTAAAAAAAGACCTCAAATGAGGTCTTTTTAATTTTTATAAAGTAAAGTCTTATTTTCCAAAAACTTTTTTATTAAACACAATTAATATTCCAACACCTGTTGAAATGGCCACATCGGCTACATTGAAGATGGCATTAAAGAACGTGAAATATTTTCCGCCAAAGACAGGAATCCAATTAGGTAGGTTACCCTGCCAAATAGGAAAATAAAACATATCCACCACTTTACCGTAAAACCAATTTCCATAAGGTTTATCAGTAAACAAAGTTGCCACCTGTCCTTCACTATGGTCAAAAATTACTCCGTAAAAAACAGAATCCAAAATATTTCCGAAGGCACCTGCCAGAATTAAAGATATAGCAAATATAAGCAATCCGGAAGCTTCCTCTTTAACAGAAAGCCACAACCAGTATCCAATTCCACCCACAGCTAAAATTCTGAAAGAAGTCAGAATTAATTTCCCATAAATCCCCGGCAATTCAACACCCCAAGCCATACCTTCATTTTCAACAAACAAAAATTTAAACCAGTTTGTGACCACAACTTCTTCGTGCAGCATAAAATGAGTTTTTACATAAATTTTTGAAATTTGGTCTATTAATAAGACCAGGATTACAACCAGGTAAGCTTTTTTCAGATTCATTTTTTCACTTTTGTAAGACAAAAATACACATTATTGCATAAAAAACGCCCCAAAAAGGAGCGTTCAGTAGTATATTTCGCTAAAATTATTTTTGCAGGTTTTTCGCTTCGATACTCATAGTCGCATGAGGAACTAATTTCAATCGCTCTTTAGCTATTAATTTACCGGTAACTTTACATATTCCGTACGTTTTATTTTCAATACGGATTAATGCATTTTTTAAATCACGGATAAATTTTTCCTGACGGATAGCTAATTGCGAGTTAGCCTCTTTTGACATAGTCTCGCTTCCTTCTTCAAATGCTTTGAATGTAGGCGATGTATCATCAGTACCGTTATTCAAATCATTTAGATAAGCACTTTTTATAAGGTCTAAATCGGTTTTGGCTTTTTCAAGCTTTCTTTGAATTAATTCCTTGAATTCTGCTAAATCTGCATCAGAATATCTAATTTGTTCTTCCACCATAATTTCTATTTTGAAATTAATATTTTAGTTTTTAGTTCATCAAACTCAATTTCCGTACCATTTTCGATACTTGCTGTGAAAGCCAGTTCTTCCGTTAAGGTTTCTGATTTAATGTAATCCAGATTAGCTTCAACAGCTGATTGAATTTCCCCATCATGCTGCATGGTTACTTTAATCTTATCCGTCACTTCAAAACCTGAATCTTTACGAATATTTTGGATTCGATTAACTAATTCCCTAGCGATACCTTCTTTTCTCAATTCATCGGAAATCGTTATGTCCAATGCTACTGTTATACCGTTTGAATTAGCTACCAGCCAACCTTCAATATCCTGTGAAGAAATTTCCACATCTTGAGATGTTAAATTAACACTATTTCCTGAAATAACAATAGAAATCTTACCATTTCTCTCGATTTCTGCAATCTGTTCCTGCGTGAAACCCTGTATTTCTTTGGAAATCAACCCCATATCCTTCCCAAATCTTGGCCCTAAAGCTTTAAAATTAGGCTTAATCTGCTTTACTAATATGCCCGAAGCATCGTCTAAAAGCTGTATTTCTTTTACGTTTACTTCCGCTTTTATAAGGTCGGAGACCGCCTCGATTTCAGCACGCTGTACCTCGTCAAGTACCGGAATCATTACCTTTTGCAGTGGCTGACGTACTTTTATCATTTCCTTTTTACGAAGTGACAACACCAATGACGAAACCGTTTGCGCCTTCAACATTTTGCTTTCCAGTGATTTATCAACAAAATTTTCAACAAATTTTGGAAACTCAGCTAAGTGCACACTATCATATTTTTCGGCATTTGCAGCCTCATTTAAGTCCTTATAAAGTCTGTCCATAAAAAACGGAGCGATTGGTGCCGATAGTTTTGCAACCGTCATCAAGCACGTGTAAAGCGTTTGATATGCTGCAATTTTATCAGTTCCGTACTCACCTTTCCAGAATCTTCTTCTACACAAACGAACGTACCAGTTACTCAAGTTTTCCTGAACGAAATCAGAAATGGCACGAGCTGCTTTTGTTGGTTCGTAATCTGCATAGGCTTCATCAACCAATTGGATTAATGTATGTAATTCTGATAGAATCCAACGGTCGATTTCAGGTCTTTCTGCTAAAGGCACTTCTGCTTCAGCATATTTAAATCCGTCAATGTTTGCATACAACGCAAAGAACGAATAGGTATTATATAAAGTTCCAAAGAATTTACGACGAACCTCAGCTACTCCTTCGATATCAAACTTCAAATTATCCCAAGGGTTTGCGTTTGAAATCATGTACCAACGCGTCGCATCGGGTCCGTATTCTTTCAATGTTTCAAAAGGATCTACAGCATTACCCAAACGTTTCGACATTTTTTGTCCGTTTTTATCTAATACCAATCCGTTTGACACCACATTTTTATACGCTATTTTATCGAAAACCAAAGTTCCGATAGCATGCAACGTATAGAACCAACCGCGAGTTTGATCTACTCCTTCTGCAATGAAATCAGCAGGGAATGCTTTATTCTGATCTATTAACTCTCTGTTTTCGAAAGGGTAATGCCATTGTGCATACGGCATTGCTCCTGAATCGAACCAAACGTCAATCAAATCGCTTTCACGTTTCATTGGCTTTCCTGAAGGTGACACTAAAACGATGTTATCTACTATGTTTTTATGTAAATCAACCAAGTCATAGTTAGCTTCTTCCATATTACCAATCACGAATCCTTTATATGGATTTTCGATCATGAAACCAGCTGTAACAGCTTTTTCGATTTCGTTGTATAATTCTTCTACTGAGCCTACACAAAGTGTTTCTGTTCCTTCATCATTTCTCCATAACGGCAATGGAATACCCCAATAACGTGAACGAGATAAGTTCCAGTCATTTGCGTTTTTTAACCAATTACCGAAACGTCCTTCACCAGTTGCTTTTGGCTTCCAATTGATCGTTTCGTTTAAATCGAACATTCTATCCTTAACCTCAGTTACTTTGATGAACCAAGAATCTAATGGATAGTATAAAATTGGTTTGTCAGTTCTCCAACAATGAGGATAACTGTGAACATATTTTTCAACCTTGAAGGCTTTGTTTTCTTCTTTTAACTGAATAGCGATTTCAACATCTACTGATTTTTCAGGCGCTTCGCCATCATTATAGTATTCGTTTTTAACGTACTTCCCACCAAAATCACCTAATTGTGTTACAAATTTTCCTTGTAAATCAACCAAAGGAACTGGGTTCCCGTTTTCGTCCAATACTAACATTGGTGGCACTTCTGGAGTAGCTTCTTTAGCTACTTTCGCATCATCAGCCCCAAAAGTTGGTGCTGTGTGAACAATACCCGTACCGTCTTCGGTAGTAACAAAATCACCAGAAATTACTCTGAAAGCATTCTCAGGATTTTGATATGGCAATGCCCAAGGCAATAATTGTTCGTATTTGATACCTACTAAATCGGCACCTTTACTTACCTTTACTATACTATACGGTATCTTTTTATCTTCGGATTTATAATTAGTGAAATCTTCTTCGGTTTCAGCTAAGAAATATTTGCTCCCAAACTGTTTTCCGATCAGGTTTTCTGCCAAAATCACATTAATTGGTTCAAACGTGTATTGATTGAAGGTTTTCACCAATGCGTAATCGATTTTTGGACCAACTGTTAATGCGGTATTACTTGGTAACGTCCAAGGTGTGGTTGTCCAAGCCATAAAATGGATCGTTCCGAAACCTTTTAAGAAATCAGGCAATGAACTTTCGATGGCTTTAAACTGGGCTACGATTGTCGTATCCGTCACATCACGGTATGAACCCGGCTGATTCACCTCATGTGATGATAAACCGGTTCCTGCTTTAGGCGAATATGGCTGTATCGTATATCCTTTATACAATAAATCTTTGTCATAAATCTGTTTTAGTAACCACCAAACCGATTCCATGTATTTAGATTTGTACGTCACATACGGATCCTCCATATCTACCCAATACCCCATTTTTTCGGTAAGGTCATTCCATACGTCTGTATAACGCATAACAGTACGCTTACATGCTTCGTTGTATTCGGTTACGGAAATAGTTTTCCCGATATCTTCTTTGGTGATGCCTAATTCTTTTTCGGTACCTAATTCCACAGGCAATCCGTGCGTATCCCAACCTGCTTTACGCTTTACCTGAAAACCTTTTTGAGTTTTATAACGACAAAAAATATCTTTAATCGCTCGCGCCATCACGTGGTGAATACCCGGTAATCCATTTGCTGAAGGAGGTCCTTCAAAAAATACATACGGCGCAGCTCCTTCACGAGAAGTTACAGATTGTTCAAAGACATTGTTTTTTTTCCAAAAATCAAGCACTTCAGATGCTACTGTAGGCAAGTCAAGTCCTTTGTATTCGTTGAAATTCATATTATTAGAGTCGTTTTATAAAATCAATCCGCGAAAGTAGTGATTTATAAGGCAATAGCCAAAGAAAGAAAGGTAAAAAATGGTTAAAATTCTAGGCGTATTCTAAAAGAAAACCAAATATTATGAGAAAACCTCTTTTAAAACTTCAAGCGACTTTGGTCTTTTGAATCCAACCAAGTGAATTACATAGTAATCTAAAAGGATTTTAAGCAATGTTTGACGTTCTGAAGCTGTAAAAAACTTTTGTGAACTGTCAAATTTTAACTCCAATAATTTTTTAAACAAAAGCGTTTCCTGCATGTTAATACAGTTCATGGATTGATGAAGCGCAAAATGACCTTCAACTATGTCAAAAAAAGGCAAATCCATTTCGGAATCGTCAGGATAAAAACCTAAAAATTTTGTGATTTCAAGCAGTAAAATGATGTGAAAATTAGCGATTTCATCGTGTGTATCCAGCCAAATTAAGGCCGTTTCCAAAAACGTGAAAAGCGGCTCATTTTTTTCTTCTTCTTTTATAGCATGATGCAGCACTTCTGAAAGAAAAATAACGATGGTGCTTTTAACAATTTCAAGGTTTAATGTTTGATAAGGCACAGAAATCTTTACTTCTTTAAAATGTTCTAACGAGCCTTTATTTTTATGATTGGCTTCAATTTCAAGAATATTTAACGGCTGAAAATAAGCAATTCGCTGACTCGATTTTTTAGTTGAAAAAGCGCTAGGTACAAAATAACTTTTTAAACCTTCCGACTGGGTAAAACATTTTACTATCAAAGATTTTTCCTGATATTTCAGAGCACTAAGGACAATAGCTTTGGTTTTGACCAGCATCCGGTAATTAATTAGTACGGTTTAAAAAACGCTTCTCAATTAAATGCCATGAAATGTACGCAAAAAAATAAACCAAGATTATAATACTTACAGATGAAACGAAAGGGTTGATTTTATCAAATAATTTCAAATAAGCAAAAATTTGAATTATTGGATAATGAAATAAATAGATACCATATGTATAATCTGATTTTTTACTGAAGTTATTCAAAAAAGGAACACTATACGCTAAAAAAAGTATTATTGTACCAAAAACCAAAGGAAAAAACACGTTTACAGACACAAAAGATATTTCAAGCATCATTACAATTAAAGCAAGAACTAAATAGAGCCATTTTTTAATAATAAACTTATTAAAATTCAAATAAATAAAAATACCAACAACAAAATAAGCCAATTTACCCGGAAGTTGTTTTGCCAGCAAAGGCTTATTATATACATCCAGCATTACATAAGTATATAAAACCGACATGATGTATATAAATACCAAAACAGCATTTTTTTTCCTTAATTTATACATTAAATAAAAAATCAAAGGAAGTACAATATAAAAACCTTCTTCAATTTTCATGGTCCATAATGACCCGTTCACAGCACAATTAAAGTTATCCACAAAAACCCCTGGTAAACATGGCTGCATGAAGTTTAAAAAAAGCAGATTCCAAAAAATATATTTATATGTTTCGATATTCAGGAAGAAATCCGTAAAACCTAAAACGGAGAAAAAAGAAAGAACCAGAACAAAAAACATTAAAACAAATATGTATGCCGGAAAAATTCTTTTGGTCCTCTTAATGAAATATTTTTTTAAATCATTCGATTTCGAATAACTCTTAGCAACTAGAAAACCACTGATAATAAAAAAACCACTAACTCCTAAAGAAGATTTGCAGAAGCTTAATAAAAAAGCCAATTCTTCAGACTCTGATAATTCGGATAAATGTGCCAACATAATAATATTGGCCATTATAAAACGCAAAAAATTAAAACTATTATTATTTTCCAAAACTCTTATCTAATAATCATAATTTTTTTTACTCCCGTATCCAACCCTTCTTCATCCGAAATCATTACCATATAAACACCGGAAGACACTAATTTTTTATTAAATGATCTTGTATCCCATTCGACTGTGCCTCCTTCAGAAATGGTTTCAAAAACCAAATTTCCTTCTATATCGGTTATTTTTACATTACTTTTATCTTTCAACCCTGTAATTTTAACTCCATTATTATGTTCAGGCCTATATGGATTAGGGTATACGTATGTATTTGAATAATCAGAAGTTCCTGCTGTACTCACCCCTTTAAATGAAACCAATCCTTTATCAGTAGCGAAGAAAACCTCACCAGTCTTGTTATCAATATCTATATCCAATACATTATCGCTTGGTAATGGAGAATTGTCTTTTGTAAAATGATGAATTGTTTTCTGACCGTCAGGAGACACTAAATATACCCCGGAGTTTTCAGCGGATACCCATTTATAATTTGAACCATCCAAAGCTATATCAAGTACATTAAATCTATAGAAGAGTTCTTGCGCAACATTATCCTGAAGTATAATTATAGGTTTTGTTTTTAACTTAGTTTCATTTAAAAAACTATTAATATTGGGCAAAACCCTTAACCCGGAAAAAGTACCAATCCAAAGTTGATTATTATTATCTATTACTAAACTTCTTACATCATTGTCTGGCAAGCCGCCTCCATCCAGGTTAGAATTAATAACGATAAATTTATTCAGCTTTTCATTGAATGCTATGACTCCATTCCTGTAGGAACCAATCCATTTTGTTCCATTTCTATCTACAACTAATGAAGAATAACTATCGTCCGAAGGTCTATTCGTTATATTTTGTAAAGAATAACTGGCCCATTCCCCATTTTTTTTATAAACATTTACAGCATTGTTTACCCTGCTATTTGTTAACCATAAATTACCCTCGTAATCAAAATTCAACGAATTTACAAGTGTTACGTTTGGAATCAGATCGTCATCCAGTGTGCTATTTGTTTGATTGTATAAAACTTGAGGTAAGTCATTCTCCATTTTTAACAACCCTGAAAAAAAGGAACCAAAGTATACTTCATTTTCATTTATTGGGTTTTCAACCACACTACTTACAGCTTTAATTCCCATAATTTCCTGATTAGAAATCACATTCCACTTCTTATTTACATCAAATTTATTTACTCCATATTCACTTGGTCTGCCGCAACAATATGTATATGGGTTATATTGCTTAGTATATCCTCCATAAACAGCCCATAAATTAGAATTTGTTTTATTAATTTTAAATATTTTATTCAATACAGGACCATCAGGAGTTAGATCTTCATAAACAATATTTGATGACTTCATACAGGTTTTTAATCCATCATTTTCTGTTCCTATATAAATTTGATCACTCAAAACAATTGCTGTTGAAAAAATAAAATTCGGTAAAACAGAATTATCAATTTCAAAAGTCTTGTTTAAAAACTCATCAAAAATCTGAATGTAATTATTTTCTGTAACAATTAAATTGTTTTCTGAAATTTTAAAGTCTTTTGGGCTTTGAGGCAAAGAATACTTAGCAATTAAGTTGTTTGCGGCATCTATTTCAAATATTGAGCCTTCTATATTAATCAAATATATTTTATTTGGAGTTGTTTCTATCAATTTCCATGAGCCTGAGGCAGCCATAGTCCACTGATTATAATCAATCAAAAAAGGGTTGCTGACATTAGCTTTCAACAGACCGTAATTGTTAGTAATTGCATAAATCGTATCATTAAAAACTGCTGTTTGAAAAACTTCGATACTACTCCCGTTAGGACCAATAAAATAAGTATCACCGAATTGTGATGTATTTAAATCCAAAACGGTTATTCCATAATTGGTTGAAATATAGATTTTCCCGTTAAACTCTTCAAAATGATTAATTCTTTTTTTATCAATCGGAATCGTTGGTTTCTCTACAATCCCCATTAATGAAAACATACTGCCATCAGTTTCATTCACAACAATTATCAATCCATTAGAATGTCCGATAATAATTTTTTTATATTGAGCGCTATAGTGCATTCGGGTAATACTATCCCCCGAAAGACCTTCTACAGTAGTTATTTTTCTAACTTCATTTGTCAAAATATCCTTTATAAAATAACTATTATCTGCTGCCACAAAAATTTTTCCATCACCTGCTACAATATCTTTTACATTGTTATAAGAAAAGTAGCCTTGCCATTGCTCATTATTTTGAGCAATGGTATTAACAAAACAGAAACAAATAAGAAAAAGCAATAATTTTCTCATGACAAATATATTTTCTTCAGCAAATATAGTTTAAAAACGTGTTTTCAAAATTTTTGTTACATAAATAAAAAAGCACCCGTTTCGGGTGCTTTTAAATAGTATATATTTTGGTATTGGAATTATACTACACCTTGCGCCAGCATTGCATCAGCAACCTTAACGAAACCGGCAATATTTGCTCCTTTTACATAATCAACATATCCGTTGCTGTCTTTACCGTAAGTAACACAAGCTTCATGAATATCACTCATGATACGTTGTAATCTTTGATCCACTTCTTCTCTTGTCCAGCTTAAACGTAATGAATTTTGAGACATTTCAAGACCTGAAGTTGCTACACCACCTGCATTTGATGCTTTACCAGGTGCAAATAAAATTTTATTTTTTAAGAAAACCTCAACTGCTTCCGGAGTTGAAGGCATGTTAGCTCCTTCAGCAACACAGATACATCCGTTATTTACTAACACTTGAGCTTCTTCACCGTTTAATTCGTTTTGAGTAGCACATGGCAATGCAATATCACATTTCACTTCCCATGGACGTTTCCCTTCAACAAATTTAGCATTTGGATATTTTGCAACATACTCATTGATTCTTCCGTAACGTACGTTTTTAATCTCCATGATGTATGCTAATTTATCTGCATCAATTCCATCTGCATCATAAATATATCCAGAAGAGTCAGAAGCAGTAACTACTTTTGCTCCTAATTGTGTTGCTTTTTCGATAGCATATTGCGCTACGTTACCAGAACCTGAAACCACAACCGTTTTACCGCTGAAGCTTTGTCCTTTAGTAGCCAACATATTTTGTGCGAAATATACATCCCCGTAACCAGTTGCTTCAGGACGGATTAATGAACCACCAAAAGTAATTCCTTTACCAGTTAACACTCCTGTAAACTCGTTACGTAATTTTTTGTATTGACCATACATATAACCAACTTCACGGCCACCAACTCCGATATCACCAGCTGGAACGTCAGTATCAGCACCAATATGACGCGCTAATTCAGTCATGAATGCCTGGCAGAAACGCATAATTTCTGTATCCGATTTACCTTTTGGATCAAAGTTGGAACCTCCTTTACCACCACCCATCGGCAATGTAGTCAAGGAATTTTTGAATACCTGCTCGAATGCAAGGAATTTCAAAATACTTAAGTTAACTGAAGGGTGAAAACGTAAACCTCCTTTATAAGGACCAATTGCAGAGTTCATTTGAATTCTGTATCCTTTATTTACTTGTGTTTGACCTTTATCATCAACCCAAGCTACACGGAACATCATTACTCTTTCTGGCTCTACCATACGTTCAAGCAACATTTTTCCTTGATATTTTGGGGTTTTTTCAATGAAAGGAATTACAGTTTCTGCAACTTCCATAACTGCTTGCAAAAACTCAGGCTCATTTGGATTGTTTTTTGCAACTGCTTCGACAAAAGCATTAATACTTGGTGACATAATTTTAAATTTTATATACGTTGTGAAAACGTTTTCGTTTGGAGGAGCAAATATACATTTATCTAAATAATTTACATATAGTTTATTAAACAAACTTTATGTAAATTATTTAATAAAACTTTATTTTTTTATATTTTCTTTCCAAGTGAATGATGTTTTTATATATTTGTTGTTTAAAGGTTTAAACAAACATTTTATGCCCAAACTATTTAGAATTTTAATACTTTTTTTAGTAACTCAGGCTAATTCTACTTTTGCACAGCTAGGATTTTCACATGAGGTTGGTATAATTACCGGTCCTGTCGCATTTCAGTCAGACTATGGTGAACGTCACGATTTTGACACTAATAAAGGAAATACCGGTTTAGGTATCGGTCTTGTTCATTATATGAATTTCTCATATCGTGCTGATTGTAACTGTTACACACCGGAAACTTATTTTAATGATCATTTCAAAGTGAGATCAGAGCTGTCTTACAACAAGACAAATCTCAATCATTTTGGTCATTGGGTAGATCCGGACAAAACTTCAACCGAGGCCCAGCAATTGAGAGGCATGCAGGGTTCAACTGCTGTTACAAACATTGGGATGCAGCTGGAATACTATCCTTTCAGCATCCGAAATTTCACTGCATCTACAGGAAGCTGGGCGCCATATGTAAGTTTAGGTGGCCAATACAGTTTTTACAAACCTGAAGTTTACACAACATTTAACGATGGATCTCTTTTAAATCCAGACAGCGTTTACTATAAGTATTGGGATGCTTCTGAAGGAAAACCCCATGGTTTTTCAAATGACAGAGGAAGCACCTGGTCTATTGTTTCAAGTATCGGCACAAGATATAAACTGAGCCCGCTTTCAGACTTAGTTGTGGACTTGCGCTGGCAGTATTATTTTGACAACTGGGTAGATGGTTTAAACCCTAATCCTGATTTGTACAAAGAAAACAAGGCCAACGACTGGAATGTCTGGTTAAACTTTGGATATATCTATTACCTTGATTAATCAAATAAGAAAAGATACAAGAAAAAACCCCCGAATGAATTGAATAATCGTTCGGGGGTTTTTATTTTATGCTAATGCTTGTTTCAAATCTTCGATTAAATCATCAGCATCTTCCACACCTACACTTAAACGAACCAAATCATCTGTGATTCCTACTTCTTTTCTTTTATCTTCTGGAATTGAAGCGTGTGTCATTAAAGCAGGATGATTAGCTAATGATTCTACACCACCTAGTGATTCCGCAAGAGTAAATACTTTTAATTTTTCAAGGAAGCTAACAGCATCTTGTTTTGTTCCAGATTTGAAAGTAAACGTTACCATACCCCCAAAACCACCAATCATTTGCTTTTTGGCAATTTCATGAAACGGATGATTTTCCAAACCAGGATAATACACTTTTTCTACTTTTGGGTGATTCTGAAGAAACTCAGCCACTTTTACACCGTTTTCGCAATGACGTTGTACACGCAAGTGAAGTGTTTTGATTCCGCGTAACACCAAAAAGCTGTCCATTGGCCCTAATGTACCCCCTGTTGCAAATTGCTTAAAGTGTAAATCATCACCAAGAGTTTTATCCTTAATTACTAATGCTCCAGCAATTACATCACTATGTCCTCCTAAATATTTAGTAGCCGAGTGCATTACGATATCAGCTCCTAAATCCAATGGCTTTTGAAGATAAGGTGTCGCAAATGTATTATCAACCGCAAATAAAATATTATGCTTTTTAGTGATTTGCGCAATAGCAGCTATATCTGCTAATTTCATCAGTGGATTTGTAGGCGTTTCAACCCAAACCAACTTTGTATTTTCATTAATCAATTTTTGAAAACCGTCCAAATCGTTCATATCCACGAAGTGAAATTTGATGCCGCTGTCCTTATACAAACGGGTAAACAAACGGTACGTTCCGCCATACAAATCATCCATAGCAATGATTTCATCACCTGCCTTAAAAAGACGAAGCAAACAATCGGTTGCTGCCAAACCTGATGCAAAAGCTAATCCCCTTGCTCCGTTTTCTATTGAAGCCAAAGCATCTTCCAACGCCTGGCGCGTAGGATTTGCCGCGCGGCTGTATTCATATTCGCCAACCGGCTGCCCTGGAGATACCTGAGCAAAAGTGGATGTTTGAAATACCGGAGGCATTACTGCTCCAGTTACTTTTTCATGGTGTTGTCCACCATGTATTGCCTTTGTATTGAATTTCATTATTTTATTTTTTTAGAATACAAATTTACTATTATTCTTTAAGAATGATTCTATCAGGAAAAAGTCTCTACAAAAACTTCTTGATTTGCATCACAACACCAGTATGCAATCCTTCATGATAATTACTGAATTCCATAGCATCATGAGCATTTGTAACCGTATATCCAGCAGAAGTCGTAAACTCCTTATATTCTTTAAATATACTATCCTGAAAATCTTTTTGCGTTTTTTCTAAAGTAGTAAAAAGGAGAATCTTAAGCTCCTCAACCTCTTCTTGAGTAACATTTCCGTCAGGTTTTGTTCCCTTCATATATTTAGTTACCATATCATCTGAAATCATCATAGGCAATCCAGACAGTTTATAGACCAACATTTGTTGTACCACTATGACATGCCCAATGTTCCAAATTAGATTATTACTAAATCCCTCAGGAATTTTATTTAATTCATCCAACGAATGCCCTTCAAGATATTTAAGGAAAACATTTCGCGACAAAGTGTTTATTCTAAAAGTATATTCCATAGCTTTATGATTATAGTAAAACAAAATCATCAGTTTTGGGAAATGCATTCATAACATCCTGAACAATTTGCGGTGTAGGGCTTGCCAGTTTTCTCAATTTAGTATCCATCCAGGCTCCATCAACTGAAATGACAGCACACAATTCGTCTTTTTCATTTTTCAACTCATGAACAATTGTCCATCTTGAAGCATCAGCCTTCATTTTCCCTATTTTGGTACTTATGGTAATTTTATTTCCCAAACGGATTTCTTTTCTGAAAATACATTCCTCTCTGAATAAAATCGGGCCTATGTGGTTTTCCTGCATTACCCTCAATGTTAATCCTTCATTTTCTAAAACCTCAACACGGTGCTGTGCACCAAAATCATAATAAGCGCTATGACGCATATGAAAATTCGGGTCAAGGTCAGACCAGCGAATTGAAATTTCTTTAGTAAATATTCCCATTTTTAAATTTATTTATGTTCCTGCACCTGTCAGGTTTTAAAAACCTGACAGATACAAAATTATTATTTAGCATTCACTTCCAAGTTTGCCTTAAACAAACGCAGTTCATCCCAGGTAAACTGTTCGCCGAATTTATCTTTTAATTCTCCTAAACTTTCATCATTATAATCAGAAAAAGCCGCTTCCAATGCTGTTATTTTATCCTTTGTCAAAAGATCAGAAAGCAGGACTTCACCCGTACCTATCAATTTCGAAAAATGATTATAAATGGTTTGCGGTGTTAATTTACGAATTTCGGCAATTTGATGAATCGTTTTATTTTGCTTCCACAAATCAAACGTCTCGGCAATTGTTGATTTTTTTGGTTCTTTCTTTTCCTGAGTTTTTCTTTTAGCCTTGGTCTGACGACTGAAATCTGTATTATTCCCATCATCAATAAACCCGCTTATTTGCTTGAACTGCTCCGATAAGGATGCTATTTTATTAATCTTATAAAGCTTAATTTCATCCGCTTCCATCGTTTTTTTAGACAATTCTTTTCCTTCTCTTGTATTTCTAATCAACAGTCGGATTTTTTTCAGTCCTAAAATACATTTCAACAATGCTTCTTCCAATTCCAGTAATTCATCGGCAAAAGTTTTTACTTTTTTCAATTGTTTCACTTCAACAATTTTGAGTAAAAGCTCCGAAAAAAGAGTGTCTAAATCTTTGAAAAAATACTGATAACCCGCCTCGCATCTCTCCTGTAAGAAATTCAGATCAACGGTTTCACTATTTCCAATTTTATGGAGCTGCGAAAGAAATTTCTGAGAAGTATCGGCTAATCCTGTCAGCAATTGCAATTGTTTCTCAACCCATGGTTTAAATTTTTGCTTAGGAGAATTAGGTAATTCATCTTTAAACGAAAACAGATGATTCCGCCATGACTGCGTTAATTGCTGGATGTTGAATCCTTTTAAAATCTCTGACAACAAATACTGTTTTGTCTCAGCAGTCAAAGTTGTTTCCAGCAGCACTTCATCTGCCTTATTCTCTGCATACTGCAATACCGATCTATCCGATTCAATACCATTCAATTGAATGGGACGCAACAATGTCAATCCGTCCAAACTCCGTAACCGCGACAATGCCACATAAGCCTGACCCGGCGCAAAAACCTGAGCCACATCAAGAACTGCCTTGTCAAATGTCAAGCCCTGACTTTTATGAACGGTAATAGCCCAAGCTAATTTTAAAGGATACTGACTAAAAGTCCCAATTACTTTTTCTTCAATTTCATTGGTATTGGAATCTACTTCATAAACTATATTTTCCCAAATGTATTTATCAACTTCAATTGTCTTGTCCTCTTCGGGAAATTCAACTAAAATCTCCTGACCGGACAAAGATTTGACAACACCTATTTTCCCATTGTAATATTTCTTTTCAATGGAAGGATCATTTTTAACAAACATAACCTGTGCGCCAACTTTCAGTTCCAACGCTGGTTCCAACGGATACATTTTTTCAGGGAAATCTGCTACAATTTCAGGTTTGTAAAAAATACTTTCGGCCGTTAAAGCATCAAGCGCTTCTCTATTAATTGCATCGGCTTTAGCATTATGCGTCGTAACCACTATAGTTCCCGAATTTTTCCTGATATCAAATTGCGGATTGACATATTTATTAAGCACAGAAACATCGGAAGGTGTTATGACATTATTCCGAAGATTGTTCAGAATTGAGATAAAAGCAACATCATCCTGACGGTAAATCTTATCCAATTCGACATACAATGGCGGATTTTGCTGCATGACTCTAGCATGGAAGAAAAACATGCCCTGATAATACTTTTGCAGCTGCATCCATTCTTCCGGTTTGATAACGGGTGGCAGCTGCCATAAATCACCAATCAACATAACCTGAACCCCTCCAAACGGCTGCGTTGATTTTCGTACGCTTTGCAGGACAAAATCAATGGCATCTAAAACATCAGGACGCAGCATTGAAACTTCATCTATAATCAGCAGTTCCAGATTTTTTAAAACCTGTTTTTTTGAAGCGCCCATCTTAAACATTCTTCCCAAAGAGCTTTTACTCTCAAAACGGTAATTCCCATTGGTTACTTCATCTTTTATATATTCAGGAATAAAAGCTGCGAACGGCAGTTGAAACATCGAGTGAATGGTTACTCCACCAGCATTCAAAGCCGCAATACCGGTAGGAGCCACAACAGCTGTGTTTTTATGGGAAGTTGCTATAATTTCTTTTAGCAGCGTCGTCTTTCCTGTACCGGCTTTTCCGGTAAGAAAGACAGATTTGTTGGTCTGATTTACAAATTGTAATGTAAAACGGGCGATTTTAGATAAATTTTCCACGTGGCATATAATTTTGACAATCAAAAATAAGAATTTATCTCCTTGACATTCTTTATTTTTGCAGAAAAAAATATGCGCAAAATATATTACCTTAAAACCTGTAGTACCTGCCAACGTATTTTAAAATCGTTACCGAATCTTGATACTTTCGAATTACAGGACATTAAAATCCAACCCATGACGGTTAAGCAAGTAGAGGAAATGCAGCAAATGGCCGGAAGCTACGAAGTACTTTTCAGCAAAAGAGCAACCCTATACAAAGAAATGGGATTGAAAGATGAAAAACTAACGGAAGCCGACTTCAAAAGATACATTTTAGAACATTACACTTTTTTATCACGTCCGGTAATTATTGCTGACGGAAAAATCTTTGTAGGCAACAGTGCAAAAACGGTTGACGCTGCGATTCAATTTTTGAGCAATGAGTAAGAGAAATTGGGCACTTGTAGCCGCTACTTTAGTATCTATCATTTATGGTGTGACTTTTACCATTGCCAAAGATGTGATGCCGAAACATATTGACGCCTATGGTTTTATCTTTCTGCGTGTGGGTGGATCTATGTTGCTGTTTTGGCTTTCTTCAATTGGAATTGGATTGCTTCGTCCTGCTCGCAGTGAAAAAATAGACAAAACCGATTTCCCAAGAATCATAGCTGCATCATTTTTTGGGATTGCCTTCAATATGCTTACTTTTTTCAAAGGATTGAGTTATACTTCCCCTATTATGGGAGCCGTTTTAATGGTTACGACCCCTATGATTGTATTGGTTCTTTCAGCCATTTTGATCAAAGAAAGGATGGAAAACCGAAAAATCGCAGGAATCCTTTTAGGATTAATCGGCACTATAACTTTAATTCTCTATGGGAAAGCAAAAGTAAATGCACCCAATGCTATGTTGGGTAATTTTCTGGTTTTTGTAAATGCAGTGTCGTATGGTTTTTACCTCATCATTGTTAAAAAACTTATGGACAAATACAATGCCTTTTCCTTTGTAAAATGGATTTATTTCTTCGGATTTTTAATGGTAATTCCGTTTGGTTGGGGGGAATTTCAGTCGGTTGACTGGGCTATTGTCCCAACATCTGCCTATATTAAAATTGGATTTGTGGTTGTTTTTTCAACATTCTTAACCTATTTACTGAATTTACTTTCGATGAAAGAGCTTAAACCTACAACAGTAGCGGTTTTTATTTACCTGCAGCCACTTTTTGCTTCGATTTTTGCTATTGGACTAGGAAAAGACGAATTGAGTTGGGTAAAAGCGGGATCAGCCTTGTTGATTTTTATTGGAGTTTATTTGGTAACACAGAAAAAAGTAATTAGTAAAAAGTGATTAGTGAATAGCTTTTAATAAAGGACTAATAACTAATCACTCTTCACTAATCACTAAAAACACTATCTTTACACCTTATTTTTCGCCTATGATACAATCAATGACAGGTTTTGGGAAAGCGTCTCTGCAATTACCTACAAAAAAGATTACTGTTGAACTAAAATCATTAAACAGCAAAGGTCTGGATTTAAACGTGCGTATGCCTTCTACCTATCGTGAGATGGAATTAGGGTTACGCAACCAAATTTCACAACAACTGGAACGTGGGAAAGTTGACTTTTCTTTATACATAGAAGTTACCGGAGAAGAAACCTCTTCAAAAATAAATGCACCAATCGTCAAAGCTTACATAGCACAAATGAAGGAAATACTTCCTGAAGCTGATGCTACCGAATTGATGAAAATGGCTGTCCGTATGCCTGATGCTTTAAAAACAGAGCGTGAGGAAATTGATGAAAATGAATGGAAGGAAATTCAAAAAGTCATTAATGAAGCATTAGTCAACATCAACCAATTCCGCAAAGACGAAGGACAATCTTTGGAAACCGAATTCAAAACACGTATTGCCAACATTTACAATTTGATGAACGAAGCTGTGTCTTACGACGCTGAACGTGTTGAAACGGTAAAAACGAGGTTACGTACAGCTTTAGATGAACTTCAGGTAAATGTAGATGAAAACCGTTTTGAACAGGAATTGATTTTCTATTTGGAAAAATACGATATCACTGAAGAAAAAGTCCGATTGGGAAATCATCTTGATTATTTCTTGGAAACCTTAAAAGGTCAAGAAGCCAATGGCCGTAAATTAGGCTTTATCACTCAGGAAATGGGCCGCGAAATAAACACCATGGGATCAAAATCCAACCATTCTGAAATGCAGAAATTGGTTGTGATGATGAAGGATGAATTGGAGAAAATTAAAGAACAGGTATTGAATGTTCTTTAAGAGAAAAAAATAGAGCAAAGAAAAAAGACAAATCACCATGAGTGAAAAAGGAGGAAAATTAATCGTATTCTCGGCGCCGTCAGGATCCGGGAAAACCACTATAGTAAGACATTTATTAGGAATTGAAGAATTGAACTTAGAATTTTCAATTTCGGCAGCAACACGTGAACCTCGAGGAGAAGAAGTTTCAGGAAAAGACTATTACTTCATGTCTATTGAGGAATTCAAAAAGCATATTAAAGCCGAAGATTTCGTAGAATGGGAAGAAGTATACCGTGATAATTTTTACGGCACATTAAAAACAGAAGTAGAACGCATCTGGGCTTTAGGCAAAAATGTGATTTTTGATATTGATGTTGCAGGCGGATTACGTATTAAACATAAATTTCCAGAACAAACTTTAGCTGTATTTGTAAAACCGCCAAGTGTTGATGAATTAAAGCGCCGTTTAAAAGAACGCTCTACAGAAAGCGAAGACAAAATAAACATGCGTATTGCTAAAGCCCACGTTGAGTTAGCTACTGCGCCGCAATTTGATACCATTATCAAAAATTATGATTTGGATGTAGCTAAACAGGAAGCGTATGAATTGGTAAGGAATTTTGTTCAATAAGGCAACAGCCACCAGGCACTAGTAAATAGCTAATGCCTAATGCCTATTGCCTAATGCCTAATGCCTAAAAAATGAAAATCGGACTTTACTTCGGGACATTTAACCCTATTCATATAGGACATTTGATTATTGCCAACCATATGGCAGAGCATTCGGATTTGGATCAGATCTGGATGGTGGTCACACCCCATAATCCGCATAAGCAGAAAAACTCACTGTTGGATGATTATCACCGTTTGCATATGGTGCATCTGGCTACCGAAGATTTCCCAAAAATCAAACCTTCCGACATCGAATTCAAATTACCGCAGCCTAATTACACCGTAAATACACTCGCACATTTACAGGAAAAGTATCCGGTTCATGAATTTTCATTAATCATGGGCGAAGACAATCTGAATTCGCTTCACAAATGGAAAAACTATGAGGTTATTCTTCAAAATCATGCAATTTATGTGTATCCGAGAATGAATTCGGGTGAAATAGACAGTCAATTTGCAAACCACCCAAAAATTAATCGGGTTGGCGCTCCAGTAATTGAATTGTCTTCTACTTTTATCCGTGAATGCATTAAAAACAAAAAGAATGTAATCCCTATGCTGCCTAACAAAGTTTGGGAATACATTGATCACAATTTATTTTATAGGAAATAAAAAAATGCTTAACTCTGTATCATTACAGAATTAAACATAAAACAGAAAAACAATAGGTTAATCCCCGCCGCATCCGCCGCACCCACCTCCACAGCTGGAACCACAGCTGCTTCCGCAACTATTACTGCAACCTGAGCCACAACTGCTCCATGAGGATTGAGCCGAATCAACGCTTGCCTGGACAGGATGTACCAGAGGAAAAAATTCATGACTGTAAAAAGCAGTTCCAAAAAGTAAATATTGCCACTCCCAACTATCTTTCAAATCAATTCTTTCCCCGCTCTTAATTTTTATATTGTAAAGCTCTGGAATGGCTTTAACAAACAAACGATTATAGGCCTTCTTAAGCAAATAGCGACCGACCAAAACATAAATTCCTATTTCAATCAGTAAAAAAGTAACCGGTTTGCCTCTTTGAACACCTAACTGCAATCGGATTAATAAGATATAAAGGACAGGCATCAAAAGCAAGGCCAGCACTGTGAAATGCTTCACAAATTGCTTCTCATTGACTATTTTTTCTCTGAGATTATTCATTGCCTGCTGCGGAATCAAGAACAATTCTTTTACCCGCAGTTTGTGGAATAAATCAGGATAGGTCATTGTTTCGTTTACAGACATTGCATTGCCTACAGCAACCTCATCAATGGTTTCAACTTTGGAATTAAAACCAAGCCGTATCGCTGTTTTTCCTTCCACCGAAAGTATTCTTTTCTTAATCATGTTATCCACTGCCGCATGCACATACCGGCTGTTATTTCCTTTTCTGAGACACAGAATCTCGGCTCCATTCAAATTTTGCGCATGCAAGTCGGTTCCATACAGTTCCTTTGTCATATTTTCTACTATTCTATCCATTTGAAAATAAAGAAACGGAAACAGGAAAAACTGTATTATTAGCGTTAACATTATAAAAGCGGGATTATCAATTTCTATAATGTATGGTTTGAGGAAAAAATAAAGCGGGAAGTAAAGAAAAAGACAAACTATAAGTGTATTTATGATTCTTTTACGGAAAACAGTATCGTTTGTGATTAATTGGGTTTCATCGAGATAATTGTTGTCCCAGAAGTATGGATTTTGTTTTCCGAAACAGGATTCATATAAAGTAGTAGTGTGTTCTTTTGCTTCTTTAAAAACGGAATGATTATGTGGATTGTGTGTGGAAGGAATGTGTCCGATTTTTTTTCCGAGTATCTGGCAGAGTTTTTCGTAGGATTTACTGAAAATCAGATGTTGGTGCCAGACTATATCAACTATTTCGGAAGGAGAAACCATTTGGTTAGAGATTGAAGCTAAAAACACGAACTTCTTATACTCTTCGATGGCTTGTTTGGTGACGTAATGGGTCCATTTATTTTCATACGCCAATCTAGTTTCGAAACCATACTCTTCGATGGTTTCATCAAAGGAAAACCTACGGATGGTTTCCCATAATGCTCTTTGTTTTTCTGTCATACAGTATCATTGTTATCATTTTACATTGTAGAAATCTGAGCTCTATTTCCAGGTTAAAGTTGCCACTGTTTTATGAAGTAATCGTTAGGTCAATGTTAGGTTTTTGTGAAGAATTTCATAGAAAACGAAAAGCCCGCAAAAGCGGGCTTGTATTAAATAGCCTGAAAAAGCTTTATAAATTATTCGGCAAAGCTTAGTTGCTTTTCTTTCATACGCTCACGAATTGCAACCAATGAATCATCAACCAATAATTTTCCATCTCGGAATACTTCTTGTAATTCGCCTTGTTGCTCTTCTTCCCAAGTAGCCTGGTCTTTCAATTCATAGCATCCGTCATTCAATTCGATTTTCATCAAACCTTTAGCCGATTTCTTGGTTCCGTCGTCAGTAATCGGGTCTTTGAAGATTTCACGTCCGATGCCGTCTACTTCCCCGTATGTCGCTTTCATGGCAAAGCCAAAAGTATCTCTGGTGTTGTACTGATAGGTATACGAACCAATTCCTAAAACAACATTCGTTGAAGCGAATCCTTTTTCTTTCAGTTTTTGGCATATTCTGGTGGCTCTGTCCACGGTGATACTGTCGCCGTAAATAGCCCCGATTTGCGGCACTAACTCCTTATATCCTTTATCGTTTACCGATCCGCCGAACACATCCCAAAGCAATTCGACAACCCCTTTACGTTCCTGTTCGGTTTTTCCGTCAGGGTTACCACAAATAATCAATACCGGATCACCGCTGTCAGGACGTACGACAACTTTTCCTTCACGGTTAACAATTTCCGCTTTCAGTCTTGGCATATAATCCGTCAGTACTTTCCACAAATCCCAGGTATCCGATACGATAGAAACGATTCCTTTTGGGTACACTTCACAAATTAAACGTTTGAAGGTTTCATATTCACCTTCCGTAGTCCCCATACACATTACCGAATGTTCGGTTGCGGCTACTGAGCCTCCGATTAATTCCAATTCAGAATTGGCATTATAATATGTTTCCAATGCATCGATTGCCGGAATAGTATCAGTTCCTGTGAAATTCAATAAATGTCCCATGCCCGAAATTACTGCCGCTTCGATTCCCGCCATACCGCGCATCGAGAAATCATGTCCCTGCCAGTCCACAAATTCAGGCATTGATGAAGTCTCTTCAGCAAATTTATCCAGCACCAAACGGTATTGTCTGGCAATCGTCGCCGAAGTACAAGGCATCCAAACCACAGCCGACAATAAGGTTTCAAAATAATTGGTCAGCCAGAAAAATTCGGGTTTCGTGTTGTACATCGTAAACATAGGGACGCGCAACGGCACGGTTGAACCTTCTGGTAGTGCTTTGAAGACCATTGGAATATACCCTAAATCATGTAAATCTTCGATGTGTTTTGTCCCAACTTGATTTTCGCCTAAGTATGTATTGATTCGGCGTGCGTAACGCGCCACCACTTTTTCTTTTGGCTGACCGAAAAATTGCGTTTGGAATTCATCCAAAATATATTTCTTGATAAAATACTGCAGACCGAAAAAAACTACTTCGTTCACACCCTCAATTCTTGATTTACGTGGTGTCCAGTTGGAATATACTAAAGTGGTGTTGTCTGGGTATTGACGGCGGTGATCAACTTTATAACCGTCGGTTAATAATAATGGGTTCATAGTTTTCTAAATGTTTTTAATAAAAGTATTTTGCTTATGAGATTGATAATTCGGTCTGCTTTGAGTTATCGGTTAAAGGCTTGATATTATTCGAAAAAGGAGAATACGAACCATATACTTTTTGAAATTCCGTATTTATTTTATTCAGTTGAAAATCTATATCCAACTGATCCAGACAGGTTATTACCAAATTTTTTTTAGCAAATAACGAGTAAGATGCATCTATTTTAAGCGAATAATTCAAAAGTGTATAATCTAAATTTCCAATTCTCAATTCTTTTTGGTATTCATTATAAATACACGTTTCCTCATGATTATTTACTAATGGAAGTTCTTCCTCTTTTCCCATCCAACCATTGCCGTGCCGAGTAGCATAGCTTCTGGTGACATAATAAATTTCTATATCTTTTACTTCCAGTTTCTGACATATTTCCATTGCGTTTTTTGAAGTGGTGTTGGCATATGTCACATTAGGAAAGACACCATGATCCATATCAAGCAGAATTCCCTGACTGCCTTCAAAAATTAAATTATTGTAATCAGCCAGATAACTGTAATCCTGAATATTCCAATTTATTTTTTCTATAGTATCCAGGAAAAAATCCAATTCTTCTTTTAAGTCATTATCCTCCGGAAATCCGTAATAATAAGCTATTGCTTTTAATTTTTCTATCAGCATTGATTTAGGAGCGATTAAATCGACAGCAAAAAGCTTATACTGCGATTCATTTCGTTTCATCGTGGCTCCAATTCCTTTTCCGCATGTCCCGTGTTCGAGGTTTTTTGTATTGGTCCGATTCTTCCAGACGTCGAAAGGAGTTGTTACTTTGGCTAAAGGATGGATGCACAATTGTACATTTCCTCCTTTAGACTGCAATTCTTTTTGTTCATTATATAAAAAAACAGGATGAATAGTACAGTGCTCGCTAAAATAGGAAGGCAAACCACGTAAGGCTCCACTGGCAAAACTCGAATGAATGTGTTTTTTTTCATCAATCATTACTGTATGCGCAGCTTGTTGTCCTCCCGAAAACCGAATAATTATAGATTCAGGGTTTTGGCTGGCCAGAAAATCAGTAGTAATACCTTTGCCCTCGTCACCAAAACCTAATCCTATAACTATTTTTGCTTGTTTCATGATTTAAAGCATTTGAATGTTTTCGAATCCTCCCAGATCCGGATTGTCATTCTTTGAATAGTCTGAATTTTTAAACCGTTCACAAATAATATCTTTAATAACGTTAGGTATTTCTTTGTGGTCAGTAATTGAAAGACAGTTTTGTCCCAATAATTCTTTCCAACCTCTGTCGGCATTAATGGCTTGATCAGAATGCAAAACACTTATATGGTAAACATCATACCTTTTTTTAACTTCATCTAAAAGATCCAGGTGAGTATATGTCTGTTGTCCTGAACCCATAATTTCTTTGATTGAAGATGCGGGAAGGATTTTTAAAGTAGGCTCATCACCTACCGTAAATAACAATCCTTTCTGATTACGTTTTTCAAAAGCATCTGTTCTGGTGTGAAAAGCAGCAAAATACCATGCTAAAAGATAGCTTTCCCCTGCGTTTCCGCCACCACCGGATTCAATATAAGTCCGGGTAAGCCACATATCCAGCTCTTCGTCTCCAGACTCAAACTGGCCGACCTGTAAAGGATAACCGTCACATTCGTGGTCACCAATACCTAAAAATAAAAGTGCCGGATCAGGAACTCCTCCTTGAATTATGCCGCCCATTAATTTTGGCAATCCATCTTTGATTAACTCGTGAGGAATGTGTCCCATACTTCCTGTAACATCTAGTCCTAAAATAATAGGAACCGAGTTAGGATGCACATCAGAATCTCTTGCCTCCCTAAAAACAATACCATTAGGATTCATTGAAGGATGTGCCATCCTTTTAGAATTTTGCGTAAAAATTTCACTTACCGATTTTGAAGCATAACCGGCTTTTTTAGCTCTATCATCCCGAGCTCCCATGTCATATCTTGTACCTCCCATAATTAAAAAGTTTTGCCAAATAAATATTCATATCTTTTCTTCGCCACTTCGAACTGTATATTCAGATTTCTAATAATTAAAGACAATTCGATGTCTTTCTGAACAAAAGCATCCGGTTCAAAGTCAGCAAAAGTCAAACTGTTTTTATCTAAGGGACTGATATCAATAAGACCTTCCTGTTCTCTTTCTAATCTTTTAATTTTCAAATCTATATCTTCTACTCTGCGTCTATAGATTAATTCAGAATCTTCTCCGATAGTTCTTGCTCTATCTTCTCTGATTTGGTCATTGTTCCTCCTTAAGGCATCAATGAATCTTGGTTTTAGTTCATCATTCATGGGTTATTCAAATTTTTCGTTTAGTTGAAAATCTAAATTTATTAAATAATCTTTTCCATACCTGCCGTTTTCTAAGTTTTCATAAAGAAAGTCAGGCAGTTCTTTTTGACAATTTTCTTTTTGACTGAGTATCGCCATGCATAAAGCCGCTACTGTATCAGTATCGCCACCATAATCTATACCTGTTTTCAGGCAGTCTTTCATAGAAGTTGCTTCTGAAACAATTTTAATAACTGCCTTTGTTGTAGGATAGCCATGCATATCTATAGGAGCCGCAATTTCATATATTTCATTTTCATTTAAAGTAGAATTGATAAAATCGATCAAATTGTATTTTTTATCTAATCCATATCTGTAAAAATGAACAGCCAAAGCAATCCGTTTTGCACATTGTATTCCTTCAATTGTATTGTGGGAGGTTTTTGCCTGAATTTCACATAATTGCAAAAGTGTGGGTATATCTTTTACATAACCTATTGGATATGCCCGCATTGCAGAACCGTTACCATTGCTTTGAAAAGTTAAATTAGCAATGAATTCTAATCCATTCTTACTTTGGTCAAGAGCATTATAAACCCGATCCGAATATCCACGTCTTTTGTCTCTGTGAAAAACTTCTACAAACTTACTTGCAACTTTTTCTTCAGTCCAGTTCAGATCTTCCAACAGTAATTCAGTTATAGCAATTGCCATTTGGGTATCATCTGTATAACGTTTGTATATTTCTTGATACAATCCGTGGGGGTGGTACTTAGTAAGGTTATTATAGTGTTCTATATATTCTTGTTTTTGAAATTCAAAACCTGCTCCATAAGCATCTCCTATTGCCGCTTCTAAAATCATAATTAAAATAATTAAAAATCAATATTGTTGCTGCGGTACATCACATCGCTTCTTAATGCATATTTTACCCCTTCAGAAATCACTTTTCCCTCATGTCTGTATGAATGGTTAAATACTACTAATGTCCCTTTTTTGGGCTTTATAGTGATTAAGTCTTTAAATTCTGTCTCACCGCCTTCAAATTCATCATTCAGATATATCAGAAAAGTAAAAAAACTCTTCTCATCTTCATTTCTTTTAAAACTGCCGTCCCTATGCATTTTAAATCTTTGTTTTGGACTGTATTTATAAAACCGAAACATTTCATTTAATCCTAAAATGCAATATTCTTCAACTTCGTGAATTAAAAAAGGTTTGGCCAACTCAAATAATTTATCTGCCAGTTCTTCATTTCTGAATAAAATTCTATCATTATTTCTTACACTTTTAAGCAGAGACTGAGTATTTTCGCCAGTTTGCACCATTGCTTCCTCATAACCAATTTGCTCACTCTGATTGACTAAAGCATCACATTCCGAATCTGATAAAAAATTATCGATTACAAATAAATCTTCAAAATATACAATTTTATTCATCTCTTAACTGATCTCTAACCTCCATCAATGCAAAGCCCAAAAGATTTAATCCTTTCCATTTTTCAGGAAATTCAGAATCCTCATGATCTGCTGTCAGACCAATTCCCCAGATTGAGTCGACCGGACTGGCTTCAACCAAAACTCTTTCATTAGTGTTCAATAAAAATTCTTTAAGTTCATCATTTTGGTTAAACTTATGAAAGTTACCTTCTTTCACGATTTGATATCTATTGGACAACCAAAGTTTATCCATATAATTTCGAACTTCTCTGCCGAGCTTTTTCACCTCTGCGGGAGAGTTGCAAATCAGTATCTTTTCTAAAATTTCCTTATCACCAAACAATTCGGCTTTTTTAGCCATCATCCAGTGCTCAGCCGTTTTATAAGTCACGCCGTCAACAGTAAACGAACTTTCCCACCACTGACTGAAACAGGTCTTGGTAATACTGCCGTCTTTTGATTTCTGATGACCCCAAAAAAACAGAAATTTATTCTTTTTGCCTTTTTTAAATTCTTCTTTTAGTATTTCTAATGAATAATTCATAATTCCAATGCAATTTGTTTCACGAACTCATTATCAAAATCCTTAAATGAATTCGTTGTAAAAATTTTATCAAAAACAGTCAGGCTCTCAAATCCTTTATTAAAAATACCGTGGCTGACTGCTAAATATAATTTTCCGGCATTTTTCTTTTTTAATTCATCCGCTAAGCCAATGAAAGTTCCTCCACCATCACAGATGTCATCCACAATCAAACAATCCATTCCTTCCAGATCATCGGCATAGACTTTGAATCCAGACAATTTTCCGGTTTTAACGTCACGGCTTTTGCTGCATTCCACTACTTCTACGCCACCCAAAAATTCGGAAACTTTGTAGATTTTTTTTAAGGCACCGCCGTCAGGGGAAATCAGTTTGGCTTCATTTCCGATTTCTTTTAAAACTTTCTCAATAAATGTGTAATTCGGGATTACCTCACAATTATTAACCAAGGCCGGAGTCACTTCTGAATGGGCATCAAAGACCATTACTTTGTTTAATCCCAAGCCATTTATAATATCAGCATATACTTTTACTGATAGTGGTTCTCCGGGAATCATCACACGGTCCTGTCTAGCTGCGGGAAAATAAGGGATAAACAAATCAATTACTTTTACCCCCATTCTTTTCAATGCATCGATGGTCACACACACCAATCCCAGATCATTAAACGAGTTCACACGGTGCGTAACGGTCACTTTTTCTGCAACGTCAAAACCAGATTGGATTTTAATATGGGGTTCGCCTCCTGAAAAAGTAAAACTTTGGAAAGCAATTTCTGATTCGTTTGAGAATGGACGGAACTGAGGGTCTAAATTAAGTATCATGATGTATTATTTTGCGTATTTGTTACACAAATGTAAAAACAATAAATTTACTTACAAAATTTTTTAGTGTATTTTTTACGCAAATTTGATTTCAAAGTGAAATCCTTCCTTCACCAGTTGGTTGTATTCAGCTGTATTGAAACGGAATAACTTGGCGGGACGGCCGGCTTTTTGCATTACTATAGTTTCTGTCTCTTCTAAAATACCAAAGCTCAGCATTTTTTTTCGAAAATTCCGGCGGTCAATTTCCTTTTGAAGAATCGTAGCATAAAGATTTTCGAGTTCCGAGAATAAAAACTCAGGAGGAAGCAAATCAAAACCTATAGGCTGATAAGTCAGTTTGGCTTTTAACCGCTCAAGTCCTTTCTCGACCATCAGGTTATGGTCAAAAGCGAGATTTGGAATTTTAGAAACCGGCACCCAAGCTACCTCATCAGCATCAGTGTCAGCTTTTAGAAATAATTTGGACGGATCAACCAATGCCATATAGGCCACTGAAATTACCCTGTTACGGGAATCTCTGGCAATATCATCTCCGAAAGTGTATAATTGTTCCAGATAATTAACCGCAACATTGGTCTCTTCTTTCAATTCACGTTTTACAGCATCAATAAGAGACTCCTCTTCCTTAACCAAACCTCCTGGCAGGGCCCAATAGGAATTCTCGCTTCCAAACTTCTGCCGTATCAACAACACATGCAGTGTATTGTTTTGATATCCGAAAACTACAGCATCGACAGCTATTTTTATATTCTGCATAAGAAACAGATTTTAGTGTGAATTTTACACAAATATAAGAACTCTTATAGTTTTTGATTTAACATACTTTTAAAACATGTTCAATAATTGTTCAGTAAATTTAACCCTCTAAATTTTTAACTTATGACAAACTTCGAATTATACAATCCCGTAAATTATGTTTTTGGCAAAGGACAGATTTCCAAACTTCCTGAACTTGTTCCATCAAATACTAAAATTTTACTAACCTATGGCGGCGGAAGTATCTTTAAAAATGGTATTTACGATCAGGTTAAAACTGCTTTACAAGGGTATGATGTTGTAGAATTTGGCGGTATTGAGCCCAATCCGAGATTTGAAACATTAATGAAAGCTGTTCAAATTATCAAAGAACAAAACATCGATTTTATTCTTGCAGTAGGCGGAGGAAGTGTGATTGATGGCACAAAATTCATCTCTGCTGCTGTAAAATATGATGGAAATCCAATTGAAATTTTACAAAAACGCATTTTGACAAAAGACATTAATGCCGTGGTTCCTTTCGGAATTATTTTAACCTTACCGGCAACAGGTTCAGAAATGAATTCGGGCGGAGTTATCACGATCAATGAAACTCAAGAGAAATTGGCTTTTGGCGGTAGTGCCTTATTCCCTAAATTTTCAATTTGTGATCCAACAGTAATCGAATCATTACCTAAACGTCAGTTACAAAACGGTGTGGTAGATGCTTTCACGCACGTGATGGAACAATATTTAACGTATTCACACGATGCTTTGCTTCAAGATAGAATTGCTGAAAGCATTTTGCAAACCTTGATAGAAATTGGCCCTTCTGTTGTAGAAAACCCAACCGATTACAAATTGGCTTCCAATTTTATGTGGTGTGCCACGATGGCATTGAATGGATTAATTCAAAAAGGCGTTCCTTCCGACTGGGCGACACACATGATTGGTCACGAATTGACCGCTTTGTATGAAATTGACCATGCGCGTACGTTGGCTATTATCGGACCAAATTTATACCGCGTAATGTTTGACACCAAAAAAGACAAGCTGGCACAATACGGTGAACGTGTTTTTGGAATCACTACAGGTTCAATAGAAGAAAAAGCCGAAAAAGCGATTGAAAAAACTACTGAATTTTTCCATACAATGGGTATGTTAACCCGATTGTCTGAAAACACAGATCAGTTTGAAGGTACTTCCGATTTTATTGTAAAACGTTTTGAAGAACGTGGCTGGAAAGCATTAGGAGAAAAACAAAATATTACTCCTGAAAAAGTGAGGGAAATAGTAGAGATGAGTTATTAATAGAAAGTACAAATTCCAAAATATAAAATACAAAAAACAAATTGTTTCTTATCTCTCATTAAAAATTCGAAAGGCGCACTGAAAATAAATTCCAAGTGCGCCTTCCTACTAAACACCAAAAACAAAACGTAATTTAACTTAACTCTATTTTCAATAAATTAACTCTTTCTCAAAACGTTATCTGCTTTAGTTCTAACGGCATTTTGTCTTAAATATTGTATAAAACCTCTGCCCTCAAACTCATATGTTGTACCGCTGTTATTATGATATAATCTTATGCGGTGGTCATTAATAACGCTTAGTGTAAACGATTCATTGCCCCAAAAATCATAATCTAATGTTAAAATTTTAGTGTACATATTTGAGGTATTTGAAATCCCGTATATCCCTGTGAAATCCCAGTAAATATTATTTACACCTGTTCCGGAAGCATCCTGAGAAGAACGGAAATTGTCATCACTGCCTCCTGCAACAAACTGGATGAAGTTTTCTTTATCAAAATCATTCAATGCTCCCACACGGCTGGTATATACTTTTTCCCATGCTTTGTATTCCTGCAGAAAATAGTGAATGTTGTCATTAAATAATTTGTCATAATCAAAATTACTTCTTTGGAATCCAATTAAATAATATGTTACATTTCTATATCTGTCGTACAATTTGATACGGTTGGAAGACAGTTGGTACACTTCTAAATCAAAAGTTCCATATACATCGTGATACACTGTTATTGCATCAGGATAATAACTGTAAGATCCCACTCTGATACCAAATCCACTGCCGGTTGTTCCAATTCCTGCCAAATTATTGTTTGCATATAAAGCTCCATTTAAAAATGAAACGGTGAAGGCTCTTGTTAAAAACGGCACATCTCCGGTTCCAGTTGTTGCATCATAATCCACATACCACAAATCATACCCTTCCATTAACTCAGGCAGCGTAATATTGTTTGAATAATCGTCTTCAATCAATACATCGGCTGAACATGATGTAAATAAGAATGGTGAAACCACCGCTATCAGAAATAATTTTATTGTATTCATAACTTGTAATTTTTAACGTTTCAAAAATAACCACTATTCAAATATCTTCAGTACAATTTTTTATCCAAAAATCAATATATAGTGATTTCCTAACATATCTATCCAATATGCGTGCCAAAAATTTATTAACTTTGTTGACCAATTTTTCTTAAAAACAGATTTTTAGGAAATCCCCTGTTCAAACTGCTTAATTTTAAACTTTTAAGTTGGCGAAATAATTTTCAAAAAAGAAGAGGGTTAAATATTTTACTATGAGTACACAACCAAAATTTGCCGTTATAGGAGGAGGTAGCTGGGCTACTGCGATTGTAAAAATGTTATGCGAGAATGTTGACCAGATTTCATGGTACATGCGCAGCGTTTATGCCATAGAACATTTAAAACTCCACAAACACAACCCAAATTATTTAAGTTCAGTTGCTTTTGATATAAAAAAACTGAATTTAACCAATGACATAAATGAAGCCGTAAAAGATGCCGATTATGTCATTTTTGCCATCCCTTCGGCCTTTTTAAACAACGAACTGGAAAAAATGACCGAAAGCCTTCAGGGTAAAACAATTTTTTCTGCCATTAAAGGAATTGTTCCTGAAAGCAGCTTGATTGTAGGGGAGCATTTTCATAAAAATTACGATATTCCTTATGAGAATATCGGTGTGATTACAGGTCCGTGTCATGCTGAAGAGGTTGCACTGGAACGCCTTTCTTATCTAACCATTGCTTGTGGCGATAAGGTAAAAGCAAAAATAATGGCAAGCAACCTAAACAGCTACTACATTAAAACCAAAACTACTGATGATATTGTTGGTACTGAATATGCAGCCGTATTAAAGAATATTTATTCCATTGCCGCAGGTATTGCCCACGGTTTAGGCTATGGTGATAATTTTCAGGCTGTTCTGATGAGTAACGGTATCCGTGAGATGAAACGTTTTATCAAGAAAGTCCACAAGATGAAGCGAAACATCAACAATTCTGCGTATTTAGGTGACTTATTGGTTACGGGTTATTCTGTATTTTCACGTAACAGAATGTTTGGAAACATGATTGGGAAAGGTTACACTGTAAAATCGGCACAGATGGAAATGAGTATGGTTGCCGAAGGATATTATGCTACTAAAAGCGCCTGGAATTTAAATCAGGAATACAAAGCCAAAGCCCCTATACTGGATGCTGTTTATCAGGTTTTATACGAAGGCAAAGAAGCGAAACAGGTATTTAAAAAATTGACTGAGAAGTTGGATTAAAAGACAGTATTCAGTGTTCAGTTTTTAGTATTCAGCATCTCAAATTACTAAATTAAGACTAATCACTCTTCACTGAATACTTTCTACTGATTACCGAACACTATTTAACCACTACCCCATTTTTCCAAATGTGAGGAACTTCTTCAGTGGCGCGTTCGTTGATAGTATTTTTACGGAAGATGAATTTTTTATCATACAATGTATTTCCTATGAAATAGGTCACCATAAATTCATTGTTAAGCTCTAAAACACTGTTTTCTATCATTTCCACCTTTACAGCGGATACTGTGGGTACTTTCATAAAAGCATGACGCAATAAAGAAGTCTTGCGCATTTCTCCGTCTATGGTTCCAAAAGCTTTCGACACCACCATCACACTATCAAGATCAAAGTCGGAATCATTTACCAAATAAACATACCATACTTTATCCATAAAATCATCACTCCATTCCTGAACAGCGGCCAGAAATACATTTTCAACTTTTGGGACTACAATATCTTTTTTCATATTTAAAAAACAAACCCGACAGGTTTTAAAAACCTGTCGGGTTTACTATTTTACTATTATTATATACTCGATTTAAACTGCTCCAAGAAACGCACATCGTTTTCGTAAAACATTCGGATATCACCAATTTGGTACAACAACATTGCAATACGCTCAATACCCATACCAAACGCAAATCCGTTGTATTCTTCAGGATTGATATCACAATTCTTAAGTACATTAGGGTCTACCATACCGCAACCCATAATTTCCAGCCAACCGGTTCCTTTAGTGATACGGTAATCGATTTCGTTTTTCAATCCCCAGTAAATATCCACCTCGGCACTTGGCTCTGTAAATGGAAAATACGACGGGCGTAGACGGATTTTTGACTTCCCGAACATTTCTTTAGTGAAATATAAAAGCGTTTGTTTTAAATCGGCAAAAGAAACATCTTTATCAATGTATAAACCTTCTACCTGATGAAAAATACAGTGTGAACGTGAAGATACCGCTTCATTACGGAATACACGTCCCGGAGAAATAGTACGGATAGGCGGCTGATGACTTTCCATATAACGCACCTGTACTGATGATGTATGCGTTCGCAGTAAAATATCAGGATTCGTCTGAATGAAGAAAGTATCCTGCATATCACGTGCCGGATGGTATTCAGGTAAATTTAAAGCCGTGAAATTATGCCAGTCATCCTCAATTTCCGGACCTTCAGACACATTGAAACCTACATTGGAAAAAATATCAATGATTTGATTTTTCACCAAAGATATAGGATGACGTGAGCCCAATTTAATTGGTTCTGCCGGACGGGTTAAATCGCCGTAAATACCTTTTACTTCTTCTTTACTCTCAAGTTCTTCCTGAATCGCTTTTACTTTCTCTTCAGCAATATTTTTAAGCGTATTGATTATTTGACCAAATTCTTTCTTTTGATCGTTAGGCACATTTTTAAATTCGGCAAAAATATCCTTCACTAAACCCTTGCTACCAAGGAATTTAATACGGAATTCTTCCAGCTTTTCTTTATTTTGAGCGTTAAACGCCTGAGCTTCGGCTATGTATTCTTTTATTTTATCTATCATCGGTCTTCCTTTGAAAGGTGCAAATTTAATTCTTTTTAGTGATTAGTGAATAGTAAAAAGTGAATAGTTTAGTTTGTTTGACCAATTACATATCACTATTTTCTCATTACTCAATAACGCCTTTTTCAACAAAATAGTTCACAATAGCCTCTTTCATCAGTACGGATTGTTCGCCGGCTTTAAGTGGAGGCAATTCTTCTTTTGTCTTGTAATGTGGCCAGCCTTCGGCATCAAAATAGTCAAATTCATAGTAACCATAGGGTTCTAACAGACGGCAAATGGCAATATGCATCAAATTGATTTTCTCGTCTTTTTTAAAAGATCTGCTGAATTTTCCTAATTCCTGTACCCCTATTAAATAAATAACGGCATCAAGATCGAGTTCATCTCCATCAGCAAATTTATCAGAAAGGAACTTTACAACCTGTTCCCAACGGTTTTTTAATTGTATATCTCTACTCATTGTGTTTTAAAAAATTGATAATAGAAGAATAGAAAATAGAATCTTCTCTTTGTGCAAATATAAGATTAATAAACCATCTGTCTATTATAGTACATCTATCATCCAGCCGTCTTTGTTCTATTCTCTTCTACACTCGATTATTTTATTATATTTGAAAAAAAGAGACAAATGGGTTTTATAGATATTATCATTGGGGCATTATTGGTATTTGGATTTTACAAAGGATTTAAAAATGGTTTATTTGTTGAATTAGCTTCTTTAGTCGCATTTTTTGTCGGCATCTTTATTGCAATCAAATTTTCGTATATAGTCAGCGAAGCATTAGAAAAAAATGTATCCTGGTCACCTAAAACCACACAGGTTTTTGCTTTTATAATCACGCTGGGCATTGTAATAGTTGTTATTCATTTACTTGCAAAAGTTCTTTCGGGTATTGCAAGTTTCGCTTTTTTAGGCTGGGCAAATACGTTAGCAGGAGGTGTTTTTGGAGCGCTTAAAACCGCATTAATAGTTGGAGTTATTTTAAATCTTTTCCAAAAGGTTAATATCAACGATATGCTTATCAGCAAAGAAACGCAGGAGAGTTCATTATTTTTCAATCCATGTATGAAAACTTCTGAAACATTGTTACCTGTCTTAGGCGATTGGTTTACCGATTTGAAAGAGAAAACTCAAGAATGGGAAACCAAAAACGAAAATAACGAGATCGCAAAGGATAGTATTCAGTAAGCAGTCTCAGTTATCAGTATTCAAAAGTGAAACAGAAAATCCTGACTTTACTTAATCACCTTCACCGCGCTCTTCTCAATCCAGCCTTCTTTTAAGTCGGCCAATTGAATTTTGTGGAAGTTATCCAAGTCTTCAAGTACAATCAATTTTGTTCCTGCATGTAAAGTAAAGGCTTTTTGAGATGCAGGATTAGGTTCGCTTTTTACCGAAACAGTATCGGCAAAAACTATGGCTGGTCTTTCATTTTCTATTCTATTTTGCTCATAAAAACCTGAAAAAATACTCACCACAATCAACAGCAAAAAAACAACCATACCGGTAAAGAAGACTCTTTTAATGACAGTAGCGTATGAAAAATAATACACTGCAAAACTCACCAAAAACAAACTTGCCAGAATAATGGCAATCCATGCCCATGTATCATAATGAAAACCGGAAGAGAAGTCGGATATGATTTTTGAAAAACCAACTTCAGGCACTTCCTGAATTTCATCGATTGTCATTTTTTTTGCAAATGCCAGATTATTTTGAATTTCAGTATCGTTAGGATTTAGTAACAATGCTTTTTCAAAATTGTAAACAGCGGGTGCTACTTTATTCAGTTTATAATAACAATTTCCCAGATTAAAATACACTTCCGCCGATTCCTGTCCTGAATTTAAAATACTTTCATACTGGTTTATTGCTGCTTTATAATTTCCATTTTGGTAGAAATCATTACCTTTTTCAAAGGGAGTCTGTGCCCAAAAAACATGGGTAATAAGCAGAAATATGTATAGTAATTTTTTCATTTTTATCTTTTTTTAACCGCAAAGAACACAAAGGTTTCGCAAGGAACGCAATGATATTTAATTCATTTGTCTGACTTGGCATTTACTTAGTGAAACAATAACTTTCTTAATCACAAAGAACACAAAGGTTCGCAAGGAACGCAATGTTATTTAATAATATCTTTGTGAAACTCTGTGCTCACTTTGTGAAACTTCGTGAAACAACATTACGTTATTTGTTTTTCCAAATCAGAAATTATACTAACCGCCAAGTTGTAATCGTTTTGAATACTTGTACTTGTTGAAGGCGCATAACGTGCAAATTCACAGCTTTCCACCAAAGCAATAAACTGAGTAATCGTTTCTTCATCAGCATTTTTAACGGCTAACAATTCTTTGATTTTATCTTTACTCATCTCAGAAGTTTCGATATTCAATTTAGCTTTTAAGAAATTATGCAAGGCTCTTTCCAAAGCGATATAAAAAGGCTCTTTATTGGCCAATTGCTTTTGTGCTTCCGACAAATATTTTTTAGCCAGTTTATTCGATAACTTAATTCTGTTGCCGGTCACATCAGCATCTCTTTCTTCTTTTTTACGACGGAAAGCAACAATTGCAGGAATTACTAAGAAAGGCGCCATCAGCAATCCGTAAAACAATCCTGAACCCAGAAAATCAGATTTACTTTGTGATTGCAAACTGGTTTTCGTTTTAATAAATCCAAAGGTTGTACTGGCAGTGACTTTAGTCTTATTAGTTGCATTTTCTGTTGTTGCTAAAGCATCCCCTTCATCAACAAACAAAGTAATCTCTTTTGACGTGATTGTTTTATAGGTTTTGCTATCCAGATCAAAATAAGAGAAAGTCATAGGTTTGATTGGGTACTTCCCTTTACTTTGAGGAACTATAGTATATGTATCAGATATATTCCCCACCATCCCTGTAAGTGGTGTCTGTACAACTTCCTGATGTTGCGGATCATACATTTCCAACGAAGCAGGAACTTCCGGCTTAGGCAAAGTAAATAATTTTAAATTTCCTTTACCGGAAACAATTACTTTTAAGTCGATAGATTCACCTTCACGCACACTTGTTTTTGTTGGTACGACTTTGAAATCAAAATCTCCGACTGCACCACTGAAATCAGTTGGTTTTCCAGCTTCTGGAAGTGGTTTTACATTAATTACTTTTGAACCGGCCGAAACTTTTTTATGCCCCATAGTCATTATAGGACGCCCAAAGAAATCTTCTTCTCCCGAAGGCACTTCCACTTCTACATCAAGTGTTAATGGCTCAATCACCAATTGTCCTGATTTTTGCGGATATAAAACAGTTTTACGCAACACGGCATAACGGTAAATCTCACCTTTAAATTTACCCTGCTGCACCTGAAGCTGTTTGATATCTATATTCTGACTCCAGAAATTGTTGTATTTAGGATTTTGTACTTCCTGCCAGCCGCCTACACCTGTACTTTGGCTTACATAGATTTTATAAACAACAGTAATAGGTTCATTCAAATATGGGTTTGAATTAGAAATTTCGGCTACCAAGTGCACTCCGTCTTTTCCAGAAGCCATTGAAGGTGGCGCCTGTTGTTGCTGCTGGTAATAAGGATCGTAAGGGTCACGCTCTTCAGCAACTGGATTGCCTATCGTTACCTTAACCGCATTGGCCTTATAGATTTGGCCGTTAATTTCTATGGTAGCTCCTTTAATTACGAAGGTTCCTTTTTTTAAAGGCTGAAGAAAATAAGAGTAGGTTTTTTCAAACGATTTACGTCCGTTAACCCAGGAATAACTTACTGATTGGTTTGGACCTCCTACAATTCGAAAACCTTCAAAAGACGGAGGATTAAAGTTATCCCCATCATCATTCATTGCAAAATCTATACGCAGGCGTTCGTTTATACCCAAATTGTTTTTGCTCACACTAGCGACAAACTGTACCTGCGCTGTAAGTTTAGTACAAAAAATTAAAAGTATAAAAAGTAGTTTCTTCATTTTCTATCAATCATTTTACCAGTCTTTTCCTTCCTGTTTAGGAGCTCCTTTCACTTTTCTGGCGTTTACTCTGTCTTGAATTTTCTTTTCTTCGTTATTTACCGCATCCAATAAATTCTGCATTCTGTCTTTAGGCACATTATTAGGCTGTGGTTGCGGGTTATTTTGATTTTGATCCTGTTTATTATTAGGCTTATCTTCCTTATTCTTGTTTTTATCGTTTTGATCTTTGTTTTTATCCTGATTTTGATCCTGTTTCGGTTTTTTCTCAGGACTATCCCCTTTTTTATCTTTCTTTTTATCGTCGTTTTTTGAGGGCGGATTATCCTTAAGCATCTTCTTGGCCAAAGCATAATTGTACCTTGACTCATCATCTGAAGGATTATTCCGTAGCGCATTTTTATAAGCTTCAACCGCTTTGTCGTATGCTTTTTCCTTCATGTAAGCATTCCCTAAATTATGATACGCGTAATGCTTTTCATTTTTTGTTTTAGCGGTTTCAACTGCCTTTGTATAAGCAAATTTAGCTTCTGCCGCTTGGTTTTGCTTATAAACAGCATTTCCTAAATTATACGCTGCTACCGCTTTTTTAGGGTTATCACTTTTGGATATTCTAAAATTTGCCTCCGCCTCAGCATATTCTTTCTTCTCAAATTTTGCATTTCCATCCGGTAAGGCAAAGTCTTTTTTCTGTTGCGCAAAAATACTAACAGAAATTAATAAAATGATATGTAAAATTATTCTTTTCATTTTTTGTTTAACCGCAAAGAACACAAAGTTTTCGCAGAGCCCGCTAAGAGCCATATTTTTTATTTCTTTTCGTTAAATAAATTCAGTTTTTGTACCCATTTTGTTTTTCTCTCCAATAAGAAAACATCCAACAGAAACAAGAAAAATGCAATCCCTAAAAACCATTGAAACTGTGATTGGAAATTTGCCATCTCCGTCGCTTCAAATTCGGTTTTTTGAATATTATTAAGAGATTTTCGCATAAAATCTACCACTTGTTTTGTGTTGGCTCCGTTGATGTAACCTCCTTTAGCGTTTTTAGCTATAGCTTCAAGTGCTTGTGGCTGTAACTTAGTAATGACCGTTTTACCCGTTTCTTTGTCTTTATGATATTCTACAGCATTTCCATTACGAATAGGAATAGGACCGCCATTGGTTGTTCCTACTCCAATTGTAATAATCTTGATTCCTTTTTTTCTTGCCTGAGCCGCTGCATCCTGTGCACGTTCTGAATGATCCTCACCATCAGTAACCATTACCAACAACTTGCTGGTATTGCCACTCCCTTCAAAATATTTTTCAGTCAGCTGAATTGCCTCATCCAGATTACTCCCTTGCGATGAGATCATCCCGGGATTCATTCCCTGAAGGAACATTTTTGCCGCATTGTAATCAGTTGTAATAGGCAAAACCGGGAAAGCACTGCCTGAATACGCAATAATACCGATACGGTCACTCCCTAAACCATTGATTATTTGCGAAACCAACTGTTTGCTTTTTTCCAATCGGCTGGGTGCAATATCTTCACAAAGCATACTTTTGGAAATATCAATAGCAAAAACAATATCAATTCCCTCGCGTTTTACTTTTTCTACTTTAGTTCCGATTTTTGGATTTACCAAACCTAAAATCAGCATGGCTAAACCAAAAAGCACTATAATAAACTTCAAAGCCGGTTTGAAATTTGACTTTTCCGGGCTTAATTTCTCAACTAATTCCAAATCACCAAACTCCTGCTGTTTTTTCCTTTTCCAAAGTTGGTTCCAAAGAAAAAGCCCAACCAAAAGTGGTATTAGGATAAATAAATACAAATATTTTGACTCGTCTAATTCGTACATCTCTTTTTAAATTTCAATTGCAATTATCAATAACAATTTCAATTATATAAAACTTCTAAAAATTGTTTTCCGCAAAACTAATTCAAGCAACAGCAACAAACCTGCCAACCAAACGAACGGGCGGTATTTCTCATCATAATTAACAAACTTTAACTCATCGACTTTGGTCTTTTCCAATTTGTTGATTTCGCTGTATATTTTTTCCAATCCAGAATTGTTTGTTGCTCTGAAATATTTCCCTCCGGTTTTTTGGGCAATTTTTTTCATTAATTTTTCATCGATCTGCACCGGCATCATTTTGAACAGAAATCCTCCATTAGGTGCGATAGCATATGGGAATAAAGCATTCCCGTTTGTTCCTATTCCAATAGTATAAACTTTAATTCCTAAATCGGCTGCAATTTCAGCTGATGTCTGCGGATCTAAAAACCCTGAATTGTTCACCCCATCAGTCATTAAGATTATAACCTTACTTTTTGCCTTACTGTCTTTTAATCTGTTTACAGCCGTGGCTAATCCCATCCCGATTCCGGTTCCGTCCTGCAGAACATTATCGTATCTAATCTCTTCTATGGCTTGTAAAACAACAGCTTTATCGCTGGTAACAGGTGTTTTTGTATAGGCTTCAGCGGCATAGACCACAATTCCTATACGATCATTTACACGTTCCTTCACAAAACTTGCCGCCACTTCTTTTAAAGCTTCCATTCGGTTAGGCTTTAAGTCTTTTGCCAGCATACTACCGGAAACATCAGATGCAATAACAATATCAATCCCTAAAGTACTATTGGTTTTATTACTGACATCAACTGAACGCGGACGTGCCATAGCGACAATCAATGCACTTAAAGCAATTAAACGAAGCGCATACAAAGCTGGTTTTAATTTTGGCAGTAACGGAACTGTTCCTTTAAAACCTTTTAAAGAACTCATCTTAAGTGTTGGTTTTTCTTTTTTCTGCATAAAGAAATACCAGACAATTACTAATGGAAGCACTAAAAACAGCCAAAAAAACTCAGGATTTAAAAATGTTACATTTTTCATTAAGGCGCTTTTTTAAGTTCGACAGACTGCAACATTCTTTCTGCTATTTTTTGTCCATTTTCATCACCTTCCTTAAAAGCAATCATAATTTGCTGTAAACCTCCTTCTTGACTGAACAATAATGTTTGGTACACCATTGTCTCACCTTTCATACTTAAAGTTCCATAGCCTTTAACTCCTTTCAGACCTTCTTTTGTAGCAAAATCATCCTGCTTCACAATTACATTTTCACACCCCTGACTTTGAAGTGTTTGAATCATACCGTTTAAAGCCTGATTCAAATCGACGTTCGTTTTTTGCTTGAACTCTGTTGAAGAAACTGCTATATAAAATTTTTGCAGCAGACTTCCATAAGCAAAAAGCTGTGAATCCTTAATTAATGCTACGGCATCTTTTGGAGTCGCTTTTGAAACATTTGTACGGGTAAGCACTTCAGGAGTTTCTAAAATTATTGCAGGATTTCCATACTCCGATTTTATCCAGTTGGCTTTGACCAATTCCTTAGTCGAAGGACCAGTAAAGCCGTTTTGTACAAAATCAATTCCTTTTGTAATGATCACAAAAATCAGAACCGCCAACACTGCAAATCCAGCTACACCAGCTATTGATTTTATACGTTGCATACGTTCCTGCTTTTTACGGATCTCCTCCTGCTCCTTTAACCATTTAACGCTGGTTTCGTCAACTACTACCGGAATAGATTTGTGAATGTTAATAATACTGGATTCTATTTTCTTTCTGTCTGCTTCAATTTCATAATCAAGTGGCTTAGACTGTGCAAACTTAACCAAATCAGCTTGTTTCAATACTTTTTCCAAGCTTTCCACTGTTTCTTTTGAAAGTTTCAATTTTCTCTTTTGGGCAGCCTGACGCAGACCTACAATCAATTCGGAAGTTGTGCTCTCTTTTGCCGGAATCTCGATAGCTTCTTCTATATAATCTCTGGCTATATCCGTCATTTCTGAATAGTAGGCCTTTATCTCTCCTTTTTCCAGCAACTGTTTTTTTTCGAGCTGCTGTAACAAACCTGTTGCTTTTTCAATTGGTGTACTGTAAACAGGTTCTAAGATTTTTTGATTTTGGTTCTTTTTCCAAAGATAATAGCCTAAGTATACCAATCCAGCCAATACTAAACCTCCCAAAAGATATTTCCACCAATCCCCCACTGGTCTTTCAGCTTCAATGATAGGTTTAATATCATACATTTTCTGTTTTAAAGTATCAACTTTCACATTAAATACCTCAACTTTTATACTATCGGAATAATAAGACTTATTATTAATCAGCACAGGCATTTTAGGTATTACGAACTTTCCTGTATCAAATTGGGTTAAACCGTATTTTTTAATTAATTCAAATTTTGATTCTTCTTTTACAGTATCAATCGGATAAGACTCGATTACTTCTAAAGTTCCAAAGGTTTTATCTTTAGGGAAAACTACATTTGTCTTGGCTTTAGATTTAACTCTCAGCGTTAAGGTGAATTGGGCACCTACTTTGTTTTTATTGGTATCGACTTTAGTTTCCAAGGTTTGTGCAAAACCGATGGAAGAAAGTAGAAGTATTATGTAAAGTTTAAATTTCATTTATTTAATTTTTCAACCGCAAAGTATACAACGATTTTTCGCAAAGTTTGCAAAGCTTTGTGTCCTTTGCAAATTTCTTTGCGGACTTTGCGTTTAAATTATCTTGATTTAAAATAGCCTAATAATTTAGTCACATAACTCTCATCAACACGTGTATTTACACAACCAGCACCACATTTGGAAAAAACATCCTTGAAATAGCTTACTTTTTCCTGATAATAGTTTTCATACTGTAAACGAACATTTTTTGAACCTGTATTTATCCATTGTGCAGCTCCGGTTTCAGCATCCTGCATTGCAACAAGTCCGATATCAGGCATTTTTTCTTCACGAATATCATAAACACGCACACCAGTGATATCGTGTTTTTTACTGGCAATTTTTAATGTCTTTTCGTAATCATCATCAGTGATAAAATCGGAAATCATGAACACAATTGCTTTCTTTTTTTGAGTTCCGGACAAAAACTGCAAAGCCTGACCAATATTGGTTTTTTTGCTTTTTGGTTCAAACTCTATCAATTCACGGATGATGCGTAACACATGTGATTTTCCTTTTTTAGGAGGAATATACAATTCGATTTGATCAGAAAATAAAATCAATCCAATCTTATCATTATTTTGAGTAGCTGAAAATGCCAAGGTCGCGGCAATTTCGGTTACGATTTCACTTTTTAACTGTTTTTTTGTCCCAAAACTTTCCGAACCTGAAATATCCACCATCAACATCATGGTCAATTCACGTTCTTCTTCAAAAACCTTAATATAAGGCTCGTTGTAACGTGCTGTAACATTCCAGTCAATTGCACGAACATCATCACCGTACTGGTATTGTCGGACTTCCGAGAAAGTCATCCCACGTCCTTTAAACGACGTATGATATTCCCCCGAAAAGATATGATCGCTCAATCTACGGGTTTTGATTTCTATTTTACGGACTTTTTTGAGTAAATCTTTGGTTTCCATTTTATAAAGGCAATAAGCAATAGGCAATAGGCATTAGCTCAGCTATGGCTAATGGCTTTTGACTAACTACTCTCTATGGTACTTCAATTTCGTTAACAATTTTATTGATAATGTCAACAGAAGTAACATTTTCAGCTTCGGCTTCATACGTAATTCCAATACGGTGACGCAATACATCATGAACCACAGCACGAACGTCTTCCGGAATTACATAGCCGCGACGCTTGATAAAAGCATAACATTTAGCTGCAATGGCTAAATTGATACTTCCACGTGGTGATGCACCAAAACTGATTAATGGTTTTAAAGATTCCAATTTATATTTTTCCGGATAACGGGTCGCGAAAATAATATCCAGGATGTATTTTTCAATTTTTTCATCCATGTACACCTCACGAACAGCTTCCTGTGCACGAAGGATTTGTTCTATAGAAACCACTTGGTTTACTTTTTCGAAACCTCCATTCAAATTTTGACGGATAACCAAACGCTCGTCTTCCATTTTTGGATAATCAATAACCGTTTTTAACATAAAACGGTCAACTTGTGCCTCAGGTAAAGGATACGTTCCTTCCTGTTCCACTGGATTTTGTGTTGCCAATACCAGAAAAGGTCTGTCTAACTTAAACGTATTTTCACCAATAGTAACTTGTTTTTCCTGCATGGCTTCCAACAAAGCCGATTGTACTTTTGCAGGAGCACGGTTAATCTCATCTGCAAGTACGAAGTTTGCAAAAACAGGTCCTTTTTTAATTGTGAATTGGTTATCCTTTATGTTATATATCATTGTCCCTACAACATCGGCAGGAAGTAAGTCCGGTGTAAACTGAATACGGCTGAAAGAACCATGCACCGCTTGTGAGAGTGTATTTATGGCCAGCGTTTTTGCTAATCCGGGAACGCCTTCAAGCAAGATATGTCCTTGTCCTAAAAGTCCTATCAGCAATCGCTCCACCATATGCTTTTGACCCACAATGACTTTGTTTATCTCCATTGTAAGCAGGTCTATAAATGCACTTTCTCTTTCAATTTTTTCGTTAATGGCTCTAATATCAAGAGTGGTTGTGTTTTCTTCCATTATTCATTTTTTTAAGGTCGTGAAATTAACATCTTAAATTATATCATGCAAATTGAAAATTAAAAAGCTTTTATGCTGTTAACAATCAGTTAAATGTTAATTTATTTATACGCTTTTAAGAGTAGTTTATGAATCTCTTTTAGTAATTTTAAGAACTCTTAAAAAATAATTGAATTGAAACCGAATCTTTCGCGCATTATTGCCGGCACCATGACTTGGGGGAAATGGGGTAAAAACCTCAACACCAATCAAATGATTTCTTTATTGGAAACCTGCATAGAAAATGGTATAACTACTTTTGATCATGCTGATATCTATGGCGGACATACGACTGAAGGAGAGTTTGGAAAAGCTTTTAAAGAGAGCGGTATTGAAAGGCATGATATACAGCTTATCACAAAATGTGGTATAAAATACATTTCTGATAAAAGAAATTATACAATAAAGCATTACGATTACACGCAGGAACATATTATTTGGAGTGTAGAAAATTCATTAAAAAATCTCCAGACAGATTTCATAGATGTTTTGTTACTGCACAGGCCAAGCCCGTTAATGCAGGCTGATGAAATAGCCGAAACCATTGACAAACTAAGAAATCAGGGAAAAATCAGGAGTTTTGGTGTGTCGAATTTTACACCTTCACAAACAGAATTAATCCAGCAAAAAATTAAAATTGATTATAACCAAATTCAGTTTTCTGTCACTCATCATGAAGCAATGACCAATGGCGAGTTAGATTTTATGCAACTGCACTCTATTACCCCTATGGCTTGGAATCCTCTTGGGGTAGTTTTTAGAGAAGATATTCCGCAAACACAAAGAATAAAAAATATTTTAAATCAATTAGCAGGGAAATACAATACAAACCCTGACACTTCGCTATTAGCCTGGATATTACAGCATCCTTCAACAGTTTATCCTGTTATAGGCACAACAGATTCACAAAGAATTAAAAACAGTACTGATGCTTTATCTGTAAAACTAGAACTTGAAGATTGGTTTGCCATTTGGACAGAAAGTATGGGTAATAAAGTACCATAAAATAAAAAACGCTGGTCGTGTGAGAGAGTACCAGCGTTTTTAAACTAACTAAAATTTAAATTATTCAAGATTAATACTTCCTAAATCAGTTATCTGACCATTAGTTACTATAACGTTTTCAACCGTTTTTACTGCTAAACCAGAAGCCGCATCAGGCGTTAACGTAACCGTATAAGTTCCTGATGGAACACCATTCAACTGAAAAACACCCTGCTCATTTGTATAAGCCGAAATTGTAGTATCACCAAGAGGAATTGAAACTAATGTCTGCACATTAGCCGGAGAAACAGTTCCTTTGATAGCACCTGAATTTACTTGTGCAGAAACTCTCAAAACAGGGTTAAGATTAAATTTACCTGAACCACCTGCTTCAACAACAATTGATTTTTCAACATCAAAATCAATTAAAAAATCATACGTAAAATCCGGTTGTAAAGTAGTGTTCACTAATAACTTTAAACCTGACTGCTGTCCGCTTGGAGTTGTCAAATCATGAGTAACACCATCTTTTACCACAGTATTATTGGTACCTAACACTAATCTTATCTGACCTAGTTTACCTGAAGGGACATTATTTTCAGCCAACAATGCTGTTACACCTCCTGTTAAATCCAACAAGTTATAAACTGCCGGAGTTACGTTTCCTAAACTAACCCATCCCTGTTCATCAGGGTTTGTACTGCTTTTAATTAAAACATCTACAACTTCAACGTTTACTTCATCATAATCACCCGGCGCATCAGTTAACCGTACAGACACACGTGATTGATCGCTGTCTTTATCAGAACAAGCAGTAAATACTGTAGCCAAAACTAAAACCATTAGGCTAATCCATTTGAAATTAAGTTTTTTCATAATCTGGGATATTTGATTTTTAATGATTTATTAACGTTAAAAAATGTATTTTAGTATAAAATAGATTGAAAAATGATTAACAAGCGTCTTTTAATTAAAAACTTACTGGCTCACAACGATGAAAACAGTTTCTATGATAAAAAAAGACAATTGAACTTACATACCAGAGAGGGAAAAGGAAAGTTTTTAAAGCATATTTGCGCACTTTCAAACTCAAATCCCAACAATAATTCCTACATAGTTGTGGGAGTTGAAGATGAGAGCAACGAAATTGTAGGCGATGATTTTTTTGACGACAGCCGGATTCAGAATCTTGTAAATGCTTTTTTAGAAAACCCGCCTAAAATTCAATATGAAAATATTCCTTTTCCTCATTTGGAAAAAGACAAAGTTGTTGGTTTAGTTACTATAAAACCCAATCACAAAACTGTTTTCTTTAAAAAGGGAATCCATACTATTGAAAACGGATCAACTTTTATACGTATTGGCAGCAATACATTGCCAACAACAAATAAAATACCTCATAACAAACAAAATATTGAAACAGTCATAAGTATTGAAAACAACTCCAGAAACAGTATTGCTCACACACTGGAAGGCGTTCTTGACTTTATGAATATCCGTCATAAAGACATGGAAACAGAGTACAAGGTTTTTAAGGAACTTTTTGTGGTTTGCTGGTCAAGTAATAAAAAAAGAGTCCGGGATGTTGTTTATTTGTCCCGTGTAGACATTGAACTGATAAATGAGCAAATAAAACTCTTTTACTCTGCACAGGATGAAGTTATAATTTCTTATTCAGACAGTTCATTCAGTATTACTGAATTTATTCAACTGGGCTTGAATGACAAAACGAGTTATTATCCACTGGAAAAAGTTACCATCAGTTTTTTTGACAATGGCTATTACAAAATGCAGAATGAAATGCTTTTTGAACCGCCTCAGTACAACAAAAAAATGCTGCATCATATTTACAATTCCAATAAATCATTAATCGAAAAAATGAACAAAGGACTTACGCTTACAGAGCGTGAAGAAAAGGATCTGGAAAATCTCCCCCACACTCTAATGATTTGTTACTTAAACGGCTTCGAAAATGCAAAACAAAGATTAATAGATGCTAAAATACTCCTTAAACCATTTCCCAAAACATATATATCCTTTAAGGAAGCTTTACGGGTTTTACGAAAAATGAAGTACAATAATTAATTTTAAACCAAACCCGCTTTCTTTGCCGCATTGATAATATCTTCGTCATTGCCACCTTCAATTCCCAGAAAAGTTCTTATGTTCGCTTTACGTTTTTCAATTGAACTCATCGAAAGATTAATATAGCCAGGCATACTTTTAGTTTTTATACCTTTAGAAAGCAATGAAATTATCTGGCGGTTATAATCATCAAGATATACTTTATTAGACAATAATTCCTTCATATTATTTTTTACTGTAGCACTTCTGTATATATCGCCTTTTACGATTTTATCAAAAGCAATCAAAAGCTCATCAGCTGTAAAGTCACTTTTTACCAACAAACCTTCAGGATTTACAGATGTAATTATATCATATAAGACTATTGATTCAGAATGAGAGGTCAGAAAAACAATTTTTGTTTCAGGATTTACTTTTCTGATAATTTTTGCCAAATCTATACCTGTATTCAGATTTCTTTGTTCAAATGCCGGCAGGTTATAATCCACGAAAGCAATATTGAAACTGCAGTTGGGTTCAATTTGGTTGAGTGCCATTTCACAATTATAAGCCGGTATCACTTCGATTTCATAACCAAAATCGTTAAATGACAATATCACTTTATATCCTTCTATCATCGAAGGGTGATCATCTATTATTAAAATTCTGACTTTCATTTCTAATTGGGTATTGATATATTTATGTGTGTTCCTTTTTCTTTTGAAGAGTAAATCTGTATTTCACCGTCCATTGCTTTTACCCTTGAAGACATATTTTTTAAACCTATACCTTCTTTTGCTTTTGTTGTATCAAAACCTAAACCGTTATCATCAATATCAACTACAATTCTATCAACGACTCCTTTTATACTCAATTTGACTAATGTTGCTTTTGAATACTTATATATGTTTTGAAGACATTCCTGTAAAATTCTATACAGATGAATTTTTGTACCGCTTTCTACCTTGCTCCATTCGATCGTCTTATCGATTTCGATTTGATATTTTATATTTATTGCCCCGCAGTATTCTTCAAACAAATCACTTATAATAACTTTAAAACTTTCTTTTTCCAGTAAACTCTCTCTGTTCAGGTCATGCGAAATATCCCTGAGTTCTTTCTCAATATTTTGAATATTATCAATATGTTTAATGCAGTTTTTAATAGTTTCAGGGTCATTTTTTTTTTGTTAAAACAAACAGATTCAATCTGGTGCTTGTTAATTTACTCATTACACCATCATGAAGTTCCTGTGAAATACGCTTTTTTTCCTGTTGTCTAACGTCATTAATGATAGTTTGTTGCCTCAGCATTAATTTATATATCTGCTCATTACTTTCCTGCTGCGCTTTTTCAAACTGAAGTTGCCTGTTTTTGGAATACTGTACTTTACTGTTATAAAGTAATCCTAAAAACAAAATCAAGATGCCACTGCTAAATAAAATCAACCATCTTTGCGATGAAATCTGTTCTTTTTCTTCCTGAATAAGTTTTTTTTCATTCAGAATTTCCTCGGTTTCATATTCAATACGTGCAAATTTGTTCCGGTTTGCTCTTTCAACATTCTGCAGACTGTCATTTAGTCTAATATATCTTTCAAAAAGTTTGGATTTGTTCTTACCATCCAGCCTTGTCAAAATTTTTAAGGATTTAAGCTCGTCTTCAAAAATTTTATTTGAATTCGCCAATTCTCTGGCCTGATTTAAATAGTATATGGATTTATCTTTTTTACCTTTGGCTTTATACAGTTCACCCAGATTAAGATATGTCCCGACTATACCTGGTGTGTTATTCTGATTCTTTCTGATATTTAATGCTTCAAAAAACATTTTCTCAGCTTGCTGAAAATTTCCAAGCTTCAATTCAGCATAAGCTTCGTTATTTATAATAGAAGAATACAGGTAAGGTTCAAAAAATTTAAGATCAGCAATGTCCATCGCTGCGTTATAGTATTGCTTAGCCGTCTCATAAACCTCTATTTTTGTATATACTTTACCTATATAGTTTAAAACCTGGGCTTTAAAAGTTATATATTGTGGGTCATCTTCTAAATTGTTAGTGTAATTTAGAGCTTTTTCATAGTATATCAACGCTTCTTTTTCATTATTAAGACCTAACAAAGCATTACCCAGATTAACGTAGCAATCATATATAAGTCTGTCGTCATTTACAATTTTAGCTATTTTTAAAACTTTTATTATTTCTGCCTCTGCCCCGGAAAAATCCTTTTCATAAAGCAGTATGTCTGCCTTTGAAAATTTAACTCTTATCAGGTCTTTTAGATGATTTAAAGAATCATATTTCTTTTCTGCTTTTGTAAAATAATAATATGCACTATCGTTTCTAAATTTCGAATAATGATAATCTGCAATATAATGAAAGCCTTTTGCAATGGCGAAGTTATCTTTTTCATTTAGTGAAAGGTTATAAACTTTTTTTACAACTCTTAAGTAATTTTCATAATCTTGTATATTGTAATACCTCCCCGCTAGTTTAAACAATCTTTCACGATATAAAGAATCATTAACCGAATAATTATTTAATTTATTTTCTGCCAGTTTAATTAATCTTAAACGCTCGCTTTTAGGAAGACTGTAATTATTTGCCCTGTCTAAAATTAAATCGACACCATCATTAATAATACTGCTGCTTTCCTTTTCAACACAAGAAAAGGAAAGCAGCAGTATTATTAATGATGGTGCTTTCCTTTTCAACACAAGAAAAGGAAAGCAGCAGTATTAAATAAACAAAACATCTAAACAAATTTCTTATTTTTAATCATCAAATTTACGATAAATAAAATACAGTAAGAAATTTCATATGCTTTCTTATGGTTTTCTAGGTTTTATAATAGGATCTCCATCTTCACAAGTAGTTGAAGTAGTTTCTGTAGTTTCTGTAGTTTCTGTATATACATCGCTGGCAGTAGTCTCATCTACAACAATTCCTTCTGTTTCGGTTCTTAACAAGCCATTCTCCTCATAATTACAGGTTGCCGGAGATAATAATAATAAAAAAATACCTGTTGTGTATAAAAAATTTTTCATAAGTTCTTAGTTTTTAGGTTTTTACTCTTGTTTTAAACAAATTTAACTGCATATTTTGGAATTTATTTACGGATTTTTTGTACATTTTGTTAAAATTTTAAATTATTTGATGGGTACTTTTGTAATTGGTGATATACACGGAGCTTTAAAAGCACTAAAACAGGTTCTAGACAGAGCAAAAATTTCAACTTCCGATACTCTTCTTTTTTTGGGGGATTATGTAGATGGTTGGAGTGAGTCGCCGCAGGTCATAGATTTTTTTATTGAACTGGAAAAATCTCACAACTGTATTTTTATAAGAGGTAATCATGATGAACTGGTACTCCATTGGCTTCAAAACAATCACGACAATCCAATGTGGTACAATCATGGCGGTGAGTCAACTGTTTTAGCTTATGCATCTATCAGTAATGAAATAAAGGAAAAACATATTGATTTTCTTTTAAATCTTAAAAATTATTATCTTGATGAAAACAACAGATTATTTGTTCATGCAGGCTTTACAAATTTAAAAGGAGTCACCATTGAACATTTCCCGAGATTATTATATTGGGACAGAACATTATGGGAAATGGCACTTTGTTTGGACAACTCCATTTCAAGAGATTCATTATTATATCCCAAAAGATTATCATTATACAATGAAATCTACATAGGACACACTCCTGTGACTCAAATCAACAAAACTATCCCTGTTAATAAAGCCAATATCTGGAATGTAGATACCGGCGCTGCATTTTACGGCCCGTTAACAATAATGAATGTTGACACGAAAGAGTTTTGGCAAAGTGACCCTGTACACACTTTGTATCCTGATGAAAAAGGCAGAAATTAATTTCAACTTACTATATTTGTCCAAAATTTATTAGCAATGAAAAAAATCATCACATTATTATTAGTTGCATTTGCCGGTTTTTCAGTGAATGCTCAAGAAGCTTATAGTGGCAAAGGCGATACAAAAATGCACATTGGTGCTAATTTCCAAGACGGAGGAACCGGTTTGAATGTTGGAGCTGACTTTGGGTTAGGTGAAAATATTTCTATTGGTTTTTCTGCAAATTATTTGTTAGGTGTTAAAGAAGTTACAGTTGGTTCAGAAACCTTAAAACCGGAATTTAAAGACAGAATTGATGCAAAATTCAGATTCAATGCCAATATTGGTAAAGTAATGACATTACCTGAACAGATAGATGTTTATCCTGGTCTGGATTTAGGTGTTAAAAACTTTGGAGGACATTTAGGAGTTCGTTATTTCTTTTCTGAAGGTTTTGGTTTACAAACTGAATTTGGTGTTCCTTTTGCTAAATACGACACAAATATTCAGGGTTTCGATGAATTAAACAATCAATTTTATGCTAATTTCAGCATGGTATTCAACTTATAATGAGCGTAATTGAAAAAAAACTAAAGGATAGAAGCGGTTCCAAATGTGAATTATGCGGCAACGAACATGATTTACTTGTTTACAATGTTGCTCCAAACTCGATTGAAAGTCTGGAACAATCTATTTTAGCATGCAAAACCTGTATTGGACAAATTGAAAATCCGGAAACGACCGATGCCAATCATTGGCATTGTTTGTCTGACAGTATGTGGAGTGAACATTTACCGGTTCAGATAGTCTCATGGCGAATGCTGACCCGTTTGAAAAAGAATGACTTACTTGACATGATGTATCTTGATGAAGAATCTTTAGAATGGGCAAAAGCTACAGGAGAGGGTGAAGATGAAGATGGCAAAATAATCCACAAAGATTCTAATGGAAATATTCTTCAGGATGGTGACTCAGTTGTCTTGATTAAAGATTTAGACGTAAAAGGAGCTAACTTTACTGCAAAACGTGGAGCCGCTGTTCACAACATTAAACTGGTCTGGGATAATGCTGAGCAAATTGAAGGCCGTGTGGAAGGACAGCATATTGTTATCCTAACACAATATGTCAAGAAAACAAAATAATTACCTATAAAAAAGAGGCTTTTAAAAATATTTAAAAAGCCTCTTTTTCAATTAACAACTAACTTATTCTTTTATAAACTTCTTAGTAACCACACCATTCTCAGCAATTAACTTAACTATATAAGTTGCTTTGCTTATTTTGCTCAAATTAATTTTTGTATGTGAATCCGAAGAATTTTCCATATCTGAAGTCATTACTGTCTGACCAAGAACATTAAATACATGAATTTTTTTCAAAATAACATTAGATCCATTTTCTATATTCAATGATGTATCGTTTTTTGAGTAATAAATTAAAAACTTATCATTTGAAACATCATCATTATTCAATGCAGCTTTTTCAAATCGAATTGAAAATCTGTTTAAATACTCACCTTTTTCTAAATTTAAAGCCACTTCTGAATCCTGTAAATTATAGTAGACCTGCATTAAATCATCATATAAATAAACAGGAGTTTCTTTCGGAATATTTTCTAATCCAGCTAATTTAAAAATACTGGCTCCAGAATTTTCAACAACTACAGCCAATCCAATTCTTTGTGCTGCATCGAAATTACTGACAGCCTGAATGATAAATTTACCATTTTCAAACGACCAATAAGCATCATCTTTATTGACATCTATCATAGGAGCATCGTAACCTAAGTCAAAATTATCCGAAGCATTTTCATCAGCACCTACTAATAATTGTCGACTGATACCAATAGAAGAAATATACTGTATCCTGATTTTTTTTCTTGCATCCTGATACTCGTTATTTACATTTCCGTTAGAAGCAACCCTCATCATTACTGAATTTCCGCTTCCTTCAGTCATAAATGCTCTTTGACTGTTCTTAAAATTAACAGTACCACCGGTAATAGCAGTCGCCAGATTAGGATTATTTGCTGTCAAATTAGGATCTAAAGTGGCATGAATAAAAAAACCTTGTGCCACAGGTACATATTTTTTTGGCACTTTCGAACCAGTAGCACCGTTATTTGCCGCTAAAGGATCGTTAGAGACTGCAACTACTCCCCCCATTAAAGTATAAGTTGCGTATCCGCCAACATATTGTGCCAAATAATGGGTGGTTCCACCAAAATGATCCCAAAAATATAAGGCCCCATTAAACTTATTTGAAGTGGCTGTACAACCCATACAATCTTTTAAATTATCTCTTATAAACTTATCGGCATCTAACGCTGAAGGGTATGGATTACCTACCAGATAGGTTTGATTTGTACCTAAGACAACATTTATATCACCATTATTGGGTTTGCCTGCAAATACAAAGTTTTGAAATGCTGATGGTGTAACTGTTCCGTCACAACCTTTCATTATATATCCTTCACCTATTTTCATCAAACTGTTACTATATATTTTCTGCCAGTTTGAATATGAATTGGTTGTTGATGAAAACTTATACAGCCATCTATTACTTATTTTAATTGGGGTTGTGGCTGGTCCATCTGCAAAATAAATTCCTTCACCAAAAACAATTCCAGTAGTTGCAAACGGATCTGTAGTGACATCTGTCCCATCTTTCATTATTCCTGAAATAGTATAATTCACATTATCCAGACTTACGGGTGATGACCAGTATGTATAATGAAAACTGCTTTTTTTACCTTGCTGATCTCTGAATAATCTGCCTGTGCCTGTCAGCGGATTTGATGAAGTACCGTTTTGCACTAATTGAGCCTCGTCTGTCAATCTCAAATCCCCGCTTTGCAGCGTAAGATTGTTTGCAACAGTCAATTGGAATGCATTGGGCAATATTATCCCTTTGGCCCCACCGCTTACATTTAAACTCAGATTATAGAACTGTTCATTGTTTTTAATACTTTGATTGATGTATTGTATTTGGTTTAAAGTTGAACCGGCGAAAACAACCGTTCCGTTTCCTGAATTAAATGTTCCGCTGTTTTTCCAGTCTTTACCTATATTTATAGTTGATGCATTAGTCATAGTCAGAGAAGCTCCTCCGGTTATCGTAATATCTCTTGCATTTGCGATACCGGAATAAGGAATTGCCTTTGCGGTAGCTGCATTAATGTTTGGCATATTTGGTGATCCGGATGGAATCAAAACATCAGTAGTTATACTCGGAGGATTAGGTCCGCCACCAGCCCAGTTCATACAATCAAACCATTCTGTGTCTTTTAAACCGGTCCATAAGCCGGGAGTTCCGTTTAACACGTTAACGTTCGCATTTCCTGGAAAATCCCCGGGAATAGAAGTACAGTTAGCATCAGATAAAGCCGTTATTCTATATGTTGTATTAGCAATTAAATTCGGAGTATTAAAAATATACGGATTACTACTTGTGGTAACAGTTGTTGAAGCTGTCCCGTCATTATAGGTAATTGTCCATGGAGCGACACCTGTTAAAGCAATACTAAATGTTGCAGGTGTATTATTGCATATAGTTTGTGAAGGCCCTATTGAAGCTGTCGGCCGTTGAATAACAGTTACCGTTACATAGGAAGTACCTGCACTTCCTGAACTGATACAAGTTGACGTTCCGTTGATAATGAAGCTGGAGCGAACCCCATAAATTGTGGTTACTGTCGGCGAAACTGAATACGTCAATCCCGTTGCCACTACATTTCCGCCGCCATCTACCCATTGTGTAGTTATATTTACCGGGATATCCGGAATTTTAATATCATCAATTGCCCATAAACTATCTGTATTATTAGAGAAATAAGTGAATCGGATTTTTAAATTTGGCTGACCAATATAAGCATTAAGGTTAAATGACTGAACCGTAGTGAATGGACTGAATGGCCCCTGATCTGTATAAGGGCTTCCGCCTGTCTGTGTATAAAGCGTAACAGGATAAGTTGACCCTCCGTTTAGTGAAAGCTCTACTTTTATATTAGCTCCGGGATATAATCTATAGGCATGTGTAAATTGAAATGTTGCAGTTGATAACCCCAATGTACTAAAAACAGGTGTTTCCATCCGGGATGTCCCGTTATAAGGAGCTCCCCATAAATCCCCGTGAACTATTGCGAATTTACCGGTTGAAGTACAATTTATACCGGAATAAGTACCTCCGTTAGTGGCACTTAAAGCAAATGCATTTTCATTGGTATTACTGCTTCCTGAATTTAAACAATTCACACATCCGTCAGAAAGCCAACCTGAAGGGTTTGCATCGTTAAATGTACCCCCCGTAGCTAAATTTTGACTGGTAGCGTAACCACTGACAGCACTTAAAACTGAAGACCCGCCATTACAAATTGTTGATGGTGATGCAACTACTGGTGAAGGCTTGATATTAGGTATCACATTTACCAGCACAATATTAGATTTTGCATCAGGGCATAAAATTCCGTTTCTCACACTCACCCTAAACAAAGTTGTAACTGTCAAACCAGCATAGTTATATGTAATTAAATTAGCTGTACCTGCAATTGAAGACCAGGTTACTCCACCGTCTGTTGAACGTTCCCAAGTCACTACATTCCCCGTTTTACCTGCTAAATTAAGTGTTCCCGTTGGACTGCTGTAACAAACTGTTGCAGGATTATAACCTGAGGAATCAGTCAATGTACCGCCCACCGCTAATGGCTGCACAGTAATTGAACTTCCCATTGATGCTGCAGGACTACAACCACCGGTTGTAGATACAGTATAATTGAAGGTTCCGGTTACTGATGATGTTCCGCTGATAGTAAAGACTCCTCCCGCATAACTTCCTGTTACTCCCGGAGGCAATCCATTTACAGTTACTCCCGTTGCGTTAGATACAGTATAATGAATAGGAATAATTGAAGAATTAATACAAATAATCTGTGGTTCATCGTCTAAAGACGAAATCACCATTGCCGGAGTCACCGTAATGGTTCCTCCTAAGGAAGCAACAGGCAAACAACCGCCGCTAGTACTTACTGTATAGTTAAAAGGACCCGATACTGTAGGTGTTCCGCTGATAGTAAAAATACCTGTACCAGCATTATAGCTTCCTGTAACGCCTGCAGGCAATCCAGATGCTGATGCACTTGCAGAATTTCCTACATTATAAGCGATATTAGCTATTGATGTATTTATACAAACCGTTTGATTTGTACTACCAGAATTCAACGTTATTGCCATTGCCGGAGTCACCGTAATAGTTCCTCCTAAAGAAACAGATGGCAAACAACCACCACTAGTGCTAACTGTGTAGTTAAAAGGACCTGATACTGTAGGTGTTCCGCTAATGGTAAAAACTCCTGTGCCAGAATTATAACTTCCTGTCACACCAGCTGGCAAGCCAAGTGCATATGCACTTGTAGCATCACCTACGTTGTAGGTAATGTCAGCTATTGAAGTATTAATACAAACTGTCTGGTTATCATTCCCAGAACTTAATAGAATTGCCATTGAAGGTCTTACTGTTATTGATCCATTAGCAGTAGCATCGGGAGAACACCCACCTGAAGTTGTTACTGTATAATTAAAAATTCCAGCAACGGATGGTGTACCTGAAATTGTAAATGTTCCTGCTGTAGAATCATAATTTCCAGTAACGCCTGTTGGCAAATTACTAATTAAAACATCAGTCACATTACCAACATTATATACTATGTCAGTTAAAGATGTATTAATACAAATATCTTGATTATCATTTGCAGTGGCTAGATTTAAAAATGGCAAATTTGTAACAGTAATAGTTATTAAATCATCCATTTCGTTACTGCAAGCTGGTGTAGAAGTGTAAGCTAATACATTGTATGTTTTTGCAGAAGTTGGAGAAATTGTAAAAGTAATATCATTACCATCTCCTAAAACCGGAGATTCGACATCACTATCATCAAAATCATCTCTTAATTGGTAACTTACTCCGTTCTCACTACTGCTTAATGTAATAATCACTGATTGTCCTATACAAATTGATACATCATTTGACAAAGATTTCTCAATTGAACAATCTTGCCCGAATCCGTATTGTGTTGTAAGAACTAAAATTAAAAAAAGTCGAATTTGTTTCATAGACAACAATTTTAGTTAACAATAATTCATGTTTGTGTTACTTTCACCAATAGTGAAGTGGGCAAGTCATAAGTTACTCAATCAATATGTCTTTCAAGTAAACAGAATAGATTTCTTGGGGAGATTTGTTTCTGTGATATAAAATTATAAATTAAAACAGAGTAAAAATCAATCAATTATGAATTATCGATAAGTTGAATTTATAATCCGATTAACTGATTCGTGAATTTTTACACACTCACTAAAATTGAGGATAATAAAAAAGCGCCCTAATTTAGGGCGCTTCTAAGTAAATAATATTTTTCTTACAAATCAAACTTGATACCTTGAGCTAAAGGCAATTGATCTGAATAGTTAACAGTATTCGTTTGTCTTCTCATATATACTTTCCAAGCATCAGAACCAGACTCACGACCACCACCAGTTTCTTTTTCTCCACCAAAAGCACCACCAATTTCAGCACCAGAAGTTCCGATGTTTACGTTAGCGATTCCACAGTCAGAACCAGCGAATGATAAGAATTTTTCTGCTTCTTTCATGCTGTTTGTCATAATTGATGAAGATAAACCTTGTGCTACACCGTTTTGTAAATCGATCGCGTTTTCAACTTCTCCACTATATTTCATTAAATATAAAATTGGTGCAAACGTTTCGTGTTGTACAATTTCAAAATGATTTTCTGCTTCAATGATAGCTGGTTTTACATAACATCCCGATTCGTATCCTTCTCCATTTAAAACACCACCTTCAACTAATACTTTTCCACCTTCTGCTTTCGCTTTTTCAATTGCAGCTAAGTAAGTATTTACTGCATCAGTATCAATAAGTGGACCAACATGGTTTTTCTCATCTAACGGGTTACCAATTTTAATTTGTCCGTACGCACCAACAATCGCGTCACGAACTGTATCATAAACTGATTCATGGATAATTAATCTACGAGTAGAAGTACATCTTTGTCCTGCTGTACCAACTGCTCCGAAAACCGCACCAGGAACAACTACTTTTAAATCGGCAGTAGGCGTGATGATGATGGCGTTGTTTCCACCTAATTCTAATAATGATTTTCCGAAACGCTCCGCTACTTTTGCCCCAACGATTCTTCCCATTCTTGTTGATCCTGTTGCAGAAACCAATGGAATTCTAGTGTCGTTAGTAATCATTTCACCTACTTTGTAATCTCCGTTTACAATACAAGAAATTCCTTCAGGTAAATTATTTGCTTTTAATACATCGGCAATAATATTTTGACAAGCGATTGTACAAATTGGTGCTTTTTCAGAACCTTTCCATACACAAACGTCTCCACAAATCCATGCTAATGCTGTGTTCCAAGACCAAACCGCAACTGGGAAGTTGAAAGCAGAAATGATTCCAACAATTCCAATTGGATGCCATTGCTCACGCATTACGTGACCTGGACGTTCAGATGGAATAACTTGTCCGTTTAATTGACGAGATAAACCAACTGCAAAATCACAGATGTCGATCATTTCTTGAACTTCTCCGTAACCTTCTTGTAAAGATTTCCCCATTTCATAAGAAACTAATTTCCCTAGAGGCTCTTTTAATTCTCTTAATTTATTTCCAAACTGACGTACAATTTCTCCACGTTGAGGTGCGGGCATTGCTCTGAAAACTTTGAAAGCTTCTTCAGCGCTTTGCATCACTTTTTCGTAATCAGCTGCCGTTGTTGTTTTTACTTTTCCGATTAATTGACCATCAACTGGTGAGTAACTTTCGATAATTTCTCCAGAAGAAAAACTATTTGAACCTGTTGAAGTTCCATCGTTAATTTCTTTAATTCCTAATGCTTTTAATGCTTCTTGCATTCCGAATTGTTGAGCTATTGTTGACATTGTAACTTTTTTATCTTGTTTTGTTAAAAATTAGTGCAAAGGTATTCATTTTGTGCAAATATACAATTTGCTGTATTCTAACCTAGAAAACGGGTATCAGCTTCCATAATTGTCCCGCATTTATCACAGGTTCTTTTTTCTTCTGAGGTATAAAAATCTTTAAAATGTTGTAAAAAATCTTTTTCAATATCATTTAAACCAAAGTAAACTTCATGCAGCTTATGATTGCAGCTATCACAAAACCACAATAAGCCATCTTTCGCTTCTGGTCTTCTACGTTCTATAACCAAACCTACTGAACCTTCAGTTCGGTTAGGTGAATGAGGAACTTTTGCCGGATGCAGATACATGTCGCCTGGTGATAAAGTCATTTCTTTTTTTTGCCCATCTTCCTGAATATACACTGTAATTTCACCTTCCAACTGATAAAACAATTCTTCAGTTTCATTATAATGGTAGTCTTTTCTGGCATTGGGGCCACCCACAATCATTACTATATAATCGTCTGATTCTACATATAAATTTTTATTGGCAACAGGCGGTTTAAGAAGATGTCTGTTTTCTTCTATCCATTTATTAAGATTAAAAGGTTTTTTAATTGACATAACCGATTTTTATGTAAAGTTAAAAAATAAAAAATCCCGAACGAATCGGGATTAACTATTATTTGAATTCTTTTACCAGATATATATATGATGGAAAATGGTCTGAAAAACCAGGTCCTTCAGAAGTATTTCTCAAAGCATACCCTTTATACTGCCCTGTCTGCTGAATCATGAAAGGTTTATTGTACACACCTGCTTTCCAGTATTTCCAGGTAGAATAATCATTATTTCTTGGCAGTAAAGCCTCTGTAAAAATAATTTGATCAAAAAAATCCCAGGCATCACGATGCGCAAGCGTTCCAATTCCTTTTTTCAACATTTTTTCAGCAGGATTGTATAGTCCTAACGGTTTTACCTCTTCCACTTCTCCTTTAGCACCTAAAATTTCTTTGATACTCTTATTAAACGGACCGTCATTCAAGTCTCCCATAGTAAACACTTTAGCTTTAGGATTGATAGTCTGCAATGAGTCAATGATTTTTTTATTTAATGCCGCTGCCGCCTCTCTTAAAGGACTGCTTTTCTTTTCACCTCCACGGCGTGATGGCCAGTGATTCACAATGAAACTCATTTCCTCACCGTCTAAAATACCGGTCATTAAAATCTGATCACGGGTATAAATTCTTTTTGTCTGAGCATCGACTGCATTATCATCAGCATCTGATTCGTTTTTTTCTTTATCTTTTGCTTTTTTATCCGTTTGATCTTCAGATATAATTAAAGGATAATTTTGATAACTTGTAGGGCTAAAATATTTTTTTTGGTACAAAAAACCACAATCAATACCTCTCCTGTCAGGTGAATCAAAATGCACAATACCATATCCTAAATTAATTAATAAAGGATGTTTTATCAAATCTTCAAGAACTCTTCTGTTTTCAATTTCTGATACACCTAAAACAATAGGTGCGTTTTTTTGAACATCACTTAACCCCAATCCGGATATTACACGAGCTAAATTGTCAATTTTTTTTGCATAATTAGCCGGAGTATAAATAAAATCCTCGTCATTTATTTTAGGATCATTCTCTGTGTCAAAAAAGTTTTCAAGATTATAAAATGCCACAGTATGAACCGCCATTTTCTTATTCTGGGCAAAAGAACCCAGAGCTAACAGCATGAAAAACAACAAGATAAAATTTCTAATTTTCATATCTTTATATTAAAATATCATTAATAAACAAACAAAATTTGCGCCAAATGTAAATAATATTATTAAAAGTTATACATTTGTCGCCCTGCTTTTGAAAAATATGCAGGAAAAGGTAAATTAATTTTAATTTTATTTATGAAAAAACTTGTTTTTAGTACACTTATGGTACTACAGGCAATTTTAGTTTTTGCCCAACAACCTACCGGTATTTCAGGAAAGGTAATTGATTCGAAAACGAATGCGCCTTTACAAAATGTAGTTACTTCTATTGAAAACACTAATTTAACACAACTTACTGACTCAGAGGGTAAGTTCAGAATTGTTGGAATTGGTGTAGGTAACCAAATTTTAAAAGTGAAAAGTGATGGTTACAAAGAACAATTACTGCCGCTTGAAATCATTGCCAATCAGGTATTGGACTTAGGAGTAGTTGTTTTGGAAGAAGACATCCAGACTCAGGAACAACAGTTAAGTTTAGTGACTCTAACGGAAAATGACTTGGGAGATGACAACAGTGGTTCTGAAAGTACTTCGGGGCTACTTCAGGCTTCCAGAGATGTTTTTCAGCAAGCCGCTGCGTTTAACTGGGGACAGGCCAGATTTAGAGTTAGAGGCTTGGATACTGAGTATGGCGTTACAATGATTAATGGCATCTCAATGAATAAAATATATGATGGCAGACCACAATGGGGTAACTGGGGTGGTTTAAATGATGCAACCCGAAATCAGGAATTCACTATGGGCTCTGCACCATCAGATTATACTTTTGGAAGTTTGTTAGGAACTCAGGAAATTAATACAAGAGCTTCAATTTACAGACCAGGAACAAGAATATCATTTTCAGGCACTAATACAAATTACAACTGGAGAATGATGGGAACGCATGCCTCAGGTTTGGATAAAAACGGATGGGCATTTATAGTTTCTGCAGGAAGAAGATGGGCACAGGAAGCACATTTTGAAGGAACTGATTATAGCGCAAACTCTTTCTTTGCCAGTGTTGAGAAAAGATTTGGAAGTAACCATGCGTTGAATTTCACATCTATATATGCACAAAACAGAAGAGGAAAAAACTCACCAAACACTCAAGAGGTAATCGATTTAAAAGGATATGATTACAATTCTTACTGGGGATGGCAAAATGGCGAAAAAAGAAATTCAAGAATAAAAAATCTTGAAGAACCTATATTAATGCTTGGACATTTCTGGAAATTAAATGACAAAACTACATTAAACACACATTTAATGTATCAAACTGGACAGATAGGAAATAGTAGATTAGAATACCAAAATGCAGGTAATCCTGACCCAACATACTATCAAAATTTACCAAGCTTTGAATTATCAAAGTGGGATCCAGTTACTTTAGCATTAACACCAAATCAAGCAGCGGCTGACTTATTAGAAGCTTCTTTCTTGAGCGGAGGACAAATCAAATGGGAAGGTGAAGATGGTTTATATGCAGCTAATACCAATAAAATTGAAAAGAACAGCAACTATGTTCTATACGAAGACCGAACAGATGATAAATTAATTGCCGCGAACTCTGTAATCAATTCTGTACTTTCTGACAATATTTCTTTCAACGGTGGTGTTTCGATAAAAAAATTAAAATCTGAAAATTTTCAAAATCTTCTAGATTTATTAGGTGGTGAATATTTCAATGATATTGATCCTTTTGCTAATAGTTTTGATCAATCTCAAAGTGATTTAAACAATCCTAATAGACAAGTTGGATTAAACGAAAGATTTGGATACAATTATAATCTATATGCAAAAAATCTAAATGCCTTTACTCAATTCAAATTCAACTATAAAAAAGTTGATTTTTACTTAGGCCAATCATATACATTTAATGAATACCAAAGAGAAGGTTTATACAAAAACGGATATTACCCTACAAACTCTTTTGGTAAAAGTGATAAAGTAAGATTTGAAAACTTTGGTTTTAAAGGTGGAGCTACATTTAAACTTGGAAATCATTTATTGGATTTTAATGCATTATACCAAACTAAAGCACCTGCACTGAAGAATGTATTTGGCAATGCACGTGTAAATAACCAAATTACTGCTAATGCACAAAGTGAAACCATTACTGGATTTGACGGAAGTTATATAATTAGAACTCCTGACTTCAAAGGAAAAATTACTGCTTATTACTCAACTATAAAAAATGCAACCGAGACAGGGTTTTTCTTTGCAGAAGGTTCAGTTGAAGGAACAAATGGAGATGACGATGCTTTTGTTAATGAAGTAGTTACAGGGGTAGATAAAGAAAACATGGGTCTTGAAGTTGGTTTAGAATATAATATTACTAAAACAATAAAAGCTACAGCAGCTGCAGCAATAGGTCAATATATATATGCCAACAATCCTAATGTGACTTTAAATGTTGATAGTTCACAAACAAGTTTTAACTACGGAGACTCATACATGAAAAACTACAAAATTCCTGGGGCGCCTCAGCAAGCTTTTTCTGTAGGCATTGAATATAGAGATCCTAACTTTTGGTGGATAGGTGCTAATGCTAACTATTTAGATAATAATTATTTGGATGTTGCTCCATTATTAAGAGTTAAAAACTTCGTATACGAACCAGGATCTGCAGGTTCAGTATTTCCAGAAGCAAATGAAGATCGTTTAAAAGAATTATTAAAACAAGAAAAGTTTGACCCTGTAAGGTTAGTTAATCTGTCTGGAGGAAAATCTTGGAGAATAAATAATATTACTGTAGGTCTATTTGCCTCAATCAACAATTTATTTGACTCAAGATATAAAACAGGTGGTTTTGAACAAGCCAGAAACGCAAATTATAGAGAGTACAATCAAGATCGATTAAATGGTACTCCTTCATTTGGACCTAAATATTTCATCTCTTTTGGAAGAACTTATTTTGCTAATTTCTATATTAACTTTTAAATAAACATTTATGAAAAATATAATTAAAAAAATAATCTTAATTACCACTTTGACTTTATCACTTGTGGGGTGTATTAATGATGACAACTATGATGTACCACCTGTTCAATCATCATGTGATAGTAACCTGACAGCAAATAAAACAGTAGATGAAATTTACAATTCAACTGTAGGTACTAATCCACAACAGCATACTGGTGATGATGTTATAGAAGCTTATGTTGTCTCTTCTGACGAAGCTGGAAATATATTTAAAACTTTATACTTACAGTCAACAACAAAATCAAGAGGAATCAAGGTACCTGTTGATGCAGATCCTTTATATACTAAATACAAAGTGGGACAAAAGGTTTTCATCAAGTTAAAAGACTTATACAAAAGAATCAATTTTAATGCTTTTGAAATAGGTGATTTATTTATTTCATCTTCAAATGTTCCTAGTATAGGAAGGATTGCAGCTACAAAATACGGTTCTGTTATAATTAGATCTTGCGAGCCTGCGGTTAATGAAGAAGATTTAGTGGTTAAATTAAAAGTGAGCGAATTAAACGACTCTCATTTAAATAAATTGGTTGAAATCGACAATGTTCAGTTCACTACTACCGACGCCGGAAAACCATACTACGACGCTGCTAATGCAGCAGGGGGAGCAACTGACCGTCAATTTGTAGATCCATCTATCACTACAAGCATTAAAGCTGTTTTTAGAACAAGTAGTTTTGCTACATTTAAAAATGACATTACTCCAGATAAAAATGGTAAAATCAGAGGTATTTTAACTAAATTTTCTTCTACATACCAAATTTTAGGAAGAACAATAAACGACGTTAAATTAACAGAACCTAGAAAATAATTATTTCGTATAATTTTGCCCAAAACCCAATTCTCACGAATTGGGTTTTTTTATTCCTAAACATTAATTCCTTAATTTTGCAGTTCAATTAATTCAGATGCTAGAGAAAGTAGAACATAATTTTGAAAAAACGGTTATTGTAGGGATTGTAACCCAGCAACAGAGTGAAGAAAAGTTAAGAGAATATCTTGATGAATTGGAATTCTTGACTTTTACAGCGGGTGGTGAAGTGGTAAAACGTTTTTCGCAAAAAATGGACAAACCTAATCCTAAAACTTTTGTCGGGACAGGTAAACTGGAAGACATAAAATACTACATCAAAGAAAATGATGTAAAAACAGTCATTTTTGATGACGAGTTAACTCCGGCACAGCAAAAAAACATTACAAGGGAATTGGATTGCAAAGTGCTTGACAGAACCAATCTTATCCTGGATATTTTTGCCCAGCGTGCTGAAACTTCATACGCAAGAACACAGGTAGAATTAGCGCAATGCCAGTATTTACTTCCCCGTTTAACAGGTATGTGGACGCACTTGGAACGCCAACGAGGTGGTATTGGTATGCGTGGCCCGGGGGAGACAGAGATTGAAACCGACCGTCGTATTGTTCGTGACCGAATAGCTTTACTTAAAGAAAAAATAAAGACTATCGATAAGCAAATGGCAATTCAACGCAGCAATAGAGGCGCCATGGTTCGTGTAGCGCTTGTGGGTTATACTAACGTAGGGAAATCAACCCTGATGAATGCTGTTGGAAAGAGTGAAGTATTTGTAGAAAACAAATTGTTTGCAACTCTTGACACAACAGTACGTAAAGTAGTAATCAAAAACCTTCCTTTTTTGCTTTCTGATACGGTAGGATTTATTAGAAAATTACCAACCCAATTAGTCGAGTCATTTAAAAGTACACTGGATGAAGTTAGAGAAGCCGATTTACTATTGCATGTAGTGGACATATCGCATCCTGAATTTGAGGATCACATTGAGTCGGTAAATCAGATTTTGCATGAGATTAAAAGTGCCGACAAGCCAACGATAATGGTTTTCAATAAAATTGATACTTACAAGCATTTAACAATTGCAGAAGACGATTTAATCACCGAAAAAACAACAAAGCATTATACTCTTGAAGATTGGGAAAAAACCTGGATGAATAAATTGGGGGAAAACAATGCCTTATTCATTTCGGCTACTGAAAAAGCCAATTTTGAGGAATTCAGGGAAAAAGTGTATGAAGCGGTTAGACAAATTCACATCACCCGCTTCCCGTACAACAACTTCTTATATCCTGATTATAAAGATGCAGTGGAAAAAGAATAAAAAAAAATGTTGCCTGATATACTGAGCCTGCTGGAGTACGATGGCAACATTTTTTTATCAATTTATCTGTTAAAACCCATAATTGAAACCCAATCCAAATACTTCTCTGATTTGGAATGCTCCCACTGCATTATCATCATATATGGCCTGAAAAGCCAAATTGGTTGAAATATATTTATTGACTTTCATCACTAAATTAGCCTGATAATCGATGTCAACATTTTGAGGTTTGTCCAAATAATTGGAATACAAATTCAAAATATTCTCCCAAGTAATGTTTTCCATTATTTTAAACTTATAATACCCTTGTATTCCGGCTCCAAATTCAAATCGGGTAATTTCTCCCTGCTCAACACCAAAAGAGGGCGCTAACTCGGTAAAATGTTTATGTACATATATTAAGCGGGAAGTCGCCGGTGCAAAATTCACCTTTAAATTATCATGTTTTTTCCAAAGCATTCCCGGTCCGGCCTGCAAATATGCAGGGGACATAAAATGTGATATTTTTACTCGATTTGGATCAAACCCTGAATCCATTTGTGTTTTAAAATCTAAAAAAGCCGAATAGAACCAATAACCGGAAGCTTTTTTTCCAAGTATAGAGGTGAACATTAACCGGTCATCTGATTTTTGTACGTCGGCTCCTTTAAGCTTGGTCAAACCATAAGCCACTATCAGTTTATTATCCCAAATCATTTGGGGAGTTTTATAATTGAAATCATAGTTCAGCCCTATGTTTCCAGCCATATTGGAAGTACCACCGGCACGCCAGTCATTATTAAAAGCAGATTGATTAAACAAGAGAACAAAATTACCTGCTTTTTTCCAGCCCATGTTGGTAGTATCTTTGGCCTTGGCTTCCGTAGCAGAAGTTTTATTGATGAGTTCTTTTTCACTTCCTTGTGCAAAAGAATATACTGTTGCCAGAAACAGCAACAGCATTAAAGCTTCTTTTTTCATAGTTTGTGTGTTTTGATTTACACAAATTTATGAAATAAAATCCTATCTTTTTGATTTGTAGATTGGTACAGCCGAACAAGCTTCACCATACATAACGCTCTTAGCGTACTCTTGTAGTTTTTGTATAGCCAAAATATAAGCCGATTCCGGAACTGGTTTTTTAGAACAGCCTTTTAAAATAACAGGCTTGTCTTTGTATTGTGTAAAGTCTACAGAAGCAATTTCCGATTCATAAATAGAAGTTTCTAAATCGGTAAGAGTTCCAAGAACAACCTTTTTCGCAAAGGGTGCAACATAAGAAGCCACTAAAATTGAAGCCCAAGCCGGTAAAATAGCATCTGTAGAACAATGAATCGCAACAAACTGATTTTGGTACTGTAACCAATCATGATTTTTTAAAGCCTCCCTAAAATCTTTTTCTTTCAACAAAAAACCTTCAATAAGCCATTGTGAAATATCAATTTGTGTACGTACACCTGCTTGATAGTAATCTTCCAAATCGAAAACGACCAGCGAACTTGATGCAACTTTGTTTACAATTTCTTCCATCTTTTTAGTTTACGGTTTACAGTGCACAGTATTCAGGTGACCAAACTGTCTTCTGAATACTGTAAACTGAATACTATAAAAAATTAAAGCATTCCTAATTCCAATTTGGCTTCTTCACTCATTAAATCTTTGGTCCAAGGCGGATCAAAAGTGATTTCTACCTCACAGGCTTTTACATCGCCGATTTTTTCAATTTTTTCTTTTACTTCGTTAGGCAATGTTTCAGCCACAGGGCAATTAGGTGAAGTTAATGTCATCAGGATTTTCACGTCCATGTCTTCATTTACATACACGTCGTAAATCAATCCCAATTCATAAATATCCACAGGGATTTCCGGGTCATAAATAGTTTTTAAAATTCTTACAACCTGTTCTCCTAAATTGATGTTATCGTTATATTCTTCCATATTCTATTTTTATTGAAACATATAAGTCACATAAGTCCTTATAAGCTTTCTTCTAAATTTCTATATAATTCATTTACAAATGTTCTTTGGCCCTCATAAAAAATACTCGAAACATTAAAGTTAATCAATAGTCCCTTTGGTTTTTCTAAAAGTTTCATGTAAGTAAGAATTTGAGCTTCATGAACTGGTAAAATGAATTCAACTGCTTTCAATTCAACAACCAAAACATCTTCAATTAATAAATCCAATCTTAAATCTGTCTCTACTTCAAGGCCTTTATAATGTATTGGAATTTTAAATTCGGAAACAAAACTAATATTTCTTAATTCTAATTCTTTCTTTAAACATTTATGATAAACACTCTCTAAAAGTCCGGGTCCTAAATGTTTGTGGACTTCAATAGCCACTCCGTTAACTTGATAAACTAAATCTTTTAAGTAATTTTTCGATAATTTCATTTTGGCTTATATTTAATTTGTTTCGCATGATTCTTATATTACTTATATGGCTTATATGGTTGATTAAACTATGTCCTGCTTTGAAAAGCCAATGCATACATTTTAATCTGTTTTATCATTGACACTAATCCGTTGGCACGAGTGGGTGATAAATGCTCTTTTAAACCTATTTCGTCAATAAAATTGGTTTTTGCCTCAAGAATTGCCTGTGCAGGCTGATTAGAAAAAGTACGGACTAAAATTCCAATGATTCCTTTAGTCAAAATAGCATCGCTGTCAGCAGTAAAAACAATATTACCGCCATTTTCTTCAGCATGTACCCAAACTTTAGACTGGCATCCTTTGATGATATTTTCATCAGTTTTGTATTGCTCATCAATTAAAGGAAGTGATTTTCCCAATTCGATGATGTATTCATATCTTTGCATCCAATCGTCAAACATTGAAAATTCGTCAACGATTTCATTTTGAATTTCTTCTATTGTCATTTTAATTCTGCTCTGTATAAGAAACTAACTTATTTATAAATTTTTCAATCTGTGCCGGCGGGTATCCATGATCAAAACCAGCCGAATGATAGCTGTTACCATTAACAGTAATAGTTAAATCAGCGTGTGCAGCACCATCATACAAACGTTTTTGAGTAGGTGCTTTTAATTCACTAATTTTTTCTGCTTTTATTTCTTTCAAAAGCTTTTGTAATTCTGCCTTTTGAGCATCTGTCAGAGAAACTTTTGTAAACTCATTGGAATCCCTTTGATTTGTATAAGCCAATTCATTTTGAGTGAGTTTGATTTTCAAATGATAACCTCTTGTATTAGCGGTGTATTCCACAATAGTTGATTCCTGCATTGGTGATGAATCGTTAAGATTAGCTACTAATGCCGAAGAAGAATCAGCATTTACTGATGTATCTGAAACAGTCTTCACAGAATCCGCTTCGGTTACGGCTTTTTTACATTTGCATGAAAGCAACATCGTAAATACTGAAAACAAAATAAGTGCTACATTTTTCATAATCAAAAGTTTAAATTAAGAAAGCATCATTTTAGCTTTTTTAACAGCTTCCACAAAGGTATCAATTTCTTCTTTTGTATTATAAAACGAAAAACTCGCTCTGATGGTACCAGGAATTCCAAAATAATTCATGATAGGCTGGGCGCAATGATGACCAGTTCTAACTGCTATACCTAATTTATCAATAATTGTTCCAATATCGTAGGGATGAATCCCTTCTATATTAAAAGACACTACCGACGTTTTGTTTTCTGAAGTTCCGTAAATCTTTAACCCTTCGATTTCTAAAAGTTTTTCTGTTGCGTAAGCTAACAATTCTTTTTCCTGTTTTTGAATATTTTCAAAACCGATTTCATTTAAATAATCGATAGCCGTGCCTAAAACAATTCCATCAGCAATATTAGGTGTACCTGCTTCAAATTTATGTGGCAAATCGGCATAAGTGGTTTTTTCGAAAGTCACTTCTTTGATCATTTCTCCACCACCCATATAAGGAGGCAACTTATTCAGCCATTCTTCTTTACCGTATAAGATTCCAACACCCGTTGGCCCGCAAATCTTATGTCCTGAAAACACATAAAAATCACAATCCAATGCCTGAACATCCGGTTTTAAATGCGGTGTAGCTTGTGCACCGTCAACCAAAACAGCGGCACCTACTTCATGTGCTCTTTTAATGATATAGTCGATAGGATTAATTGTTCCTAATGCATTTGAAATATGATTTACGGCAACAATTTTAGTTTTTTCGGAAAGTAATCGGTCATATTCTGACATCACCAATTCCCCCTTTTCATTCATTGGAATAACCACCAACTTTGCTCCTGTTCTTTCACATAAAAATTGCCAAGGAACTATATTACTATGATGCTCCACCGCAGAAACCATCACCTCATCACCAGCCTTAACCAACGAAGCCATTCCGCTTGCCACCAAATTAATTCCCTGCGTAGTTCCCGAAGTAAAAATTACTTCATAAACTTCTTTGGCATTGATGTGATTTCTGACTTTTTCGCGTGATTCCTCATAAGCATCGGTCGCGAGTTGGCTCAATGTATGTACACCACGATGGATATTGGCATTAATCTCCTCGTAGTATTTAGAAATAGCATCGATAACTACTTTAGGTTTTTGAGAAGTAGCACCGTTGTCGAAATATATTAATGATTTTCCGTTTACTTTTTGGGTTAAAATTGGAAAATCAGCTCTAACTTTTTGAATATCAAACATATTATTTAGAAAAATTCTAAATACAAAAGTAGTTATTTACAAAGGAATACACGAAACAATTAATAAAGTTTTTTGATAATAGTATAATTATAATTTAATAGATAAAATAGCACAATAAAAAACTACAAAACCTTATTTCAATGGTGGTTTTTTCCACAAAAATGAAATGACTTTCTATACAACATTAAAGTCAAATACTTAACTTGCATAAAAATCATCATCATGAAAAAAATTCTAGGTTATTCGGCATTAGTAATTATCAGTATTTTAGGTACTGCTTTTTACATGAATTATCCAAAACTGGATTTGATTTCGGGCTTTTCAGCAAAAAGTGTTGCTTCGGGTCATTTTTTAGACAACCGTCCCTTGGAGGTTATTGAAAAAGGTGACAATGATATTGATCTTCTTGAATTAGCCGATAACAAAATCCTGGAAACAGAAAAAGTGGCTGAAGCATCGGTATATGGCTTTAAAAACAGAAAAGCGGTATATCGCGAAGGTCTGGGTGCTGTTTTAGTTAATGATGATTATGATCCTTCAAAACCTTATCTGGTTCCTAAAAGAAGTTTTACAACAAACACAACCATCCCTTTTCCTTATGGTGACGGCGAACCTATAAAACCAACTTTTACCAATATTGATTACAACCGATTAAACAAAGCAGTTGATCAGGCTTTTGAACCCAATGATAAAGGTAAAAAATGCACACGAGCAGTAGTTGTTGTTTACAAAGATCAGATTATAGCCGAAAAATATGCTCCCGGTTTCTCAAAAGATTCAAAACTGATTGGGTGGTCGATGACTAAAAGTATAACTTCTACTTTTTTTGGTATTTTACAAAAACAAGGCAGACTTAATATAAATCAAACCGCTCCTATTGCCGAATGGAAGAATGATTCAAGAAAAAACATCACCATTCATAATCTTTTACAGATGAATTCAGGATTGGAATGGGATGAAAACTACAACGAAATCTCTGATGTAACAAGAATGCTTTTTCAGGAGAGTGATATGAGTAAATCACAAATCAATAAACCGTTGATTGGAAAACCTAATGCGACATGGAATTATTCTTCGGGAACTACCAATTTATTATCAGGAATTATCAGAAAACAATTTAAAACGCATCAGGAATATTTGGATTTTTGGTATAGTGCCTTAATTGATAAAATGGGGATGCACTCGATGTTGGTTGAAGCTGATTTGGCTGGAAATTACATTGGATCATCTTATGCATGGGCAAATGCGCGTGATTGGGCGAAATTTGGATTGTTATACCTGCACAAAGGAAACTGGAACGGCGAACAATTGTTTGATCCAACCTGGTCAAAATATGTAGCCACTCCTACCCCGACTTCAGAAAATCAATACGGAGCACAATTCTGGTTAAATGCGGGTGGAAAAATGCCGGATTGCCCGAAAGATATTTATTACGCCGATGGTTTTCAGGGACAACGTGTATTCATAATTCCTTCACATGACGTGGTAGTAGTGCGCTTGGGGTATGATCATATAGATTTGAATGAGTTGGTAAAAGAAATTCTTGGAAGCATAAAAAAATAAATTAAATGCTTTTCAATAGTTTTATTTTTTGGATATTCCTTTCGTTAGTACTGCCTGTCTATAGCTTTTTAAAGTCGAATGATTTAAAAAAAATCTTTCTGTTCCTGATTAGTTTGTTTTTTTATTCCTATTGGGAATGGAAATGGTCTTTTATACTGCTTGCATCAATATTTATCAACTACTTTTTATGCATTGCACTTGAAAATTCAAAAAGTAAGAAAAAAACATTGCTCATTGGCGGAATAACTGCTAATCTATTGCTCTTAGGAGTATTCAAATATTGCAATTTCTTTATTGAAAATTTCAATGAATTAGCAAGTTGTGTAAATATTACTATTGGTATTAAAACTTTAGGTATTATCCTGCCCATAGGAATTTCTTTTTATACTTTTCATGCAATAGGTTACTTAATGGACATCTACAGAAATGACATAAAAAGCACTAGATCTATTGTTGATTTTAGTTTGTACATGTGTTTTTTCCCTTTTTTGATTGCCGGACCTATTGTAAGAGCAAAATATTTTTTACCACAATTAGGTGGACAATTAAAAACCAGCAATTCCCAACTACAAGCAGGTTTTTATTTTATAAGCATTGGTTTATTCCAAAAAGTAATGATAGGTGATGCCTGCGGAAGAATTGTAGATTCAATCTTTTATGATTTTGAAAAATATACTTTTTTTGAAATTTCTTGTGCCGTCATTTTATTTTCGTTTCAAATCTATGCTGATTTTGCAGGATACTCAAATATTGCGAGAGGATTAGGAAAACTATTTGGTATTGAATTAATGCAGAATTTCAAACAACCTTACTTTAGTAAAAACATAAAAGAGTTTTGGACACGTTGGCATATTTCTCTTTCATCCTGGTTAAAAGATTATCTGTACATCCCTTTAGGAGGAAACAGAAATGGAGAAAATCAAACAATAAGAAATTTAATTTTGGTAATGATGATAGGTGGATTATGGCATGGCGCAGGTTGGAACTTTTTGTTATGGGGATTATATCACGGTATTTTATTGGTTGCATTTAGAAAATTGAATTGGAATTTAAAAAACGAAATCCTCAATACCTTATTGACATTTACTTTAGTAACAATAGGCTGGTTTTTATTCAGGATCAATTCTTTACATCAAATCGGGCAATTTTACGAAAAGATTCTTTTATTTGGTTTTGGCAACTTCAGTTTCAGATATATAAAAATTGTAATTTCTTTTGGAATAACTCTTTTTGCCATGGATTGGTTTCAGATAAAATACGAAAATGATGCATTTCTTATTAATCTTAAAAACAAAGGTTATGCATTTGGGATAGCTTTTTCAATGCTGGTAATAAGTTTCCTTTATATATTTATTAAAAAACCATTTCCATTCATCTACTTTCAATTTTGACGAGAAAATTTAAAATAATTGCAAGCTTCATTTTTGGTTGCTTCATTTCATTTCTTTTTTTGGAATTTTTCCTAAAAGGAACGGAGATAAAACTTCCATTTAAAACATTTGACAAAGAAATTGGTAAAACCTATCTACCTAACAGCCCCATCAATGAAATAAAAGAAGGATTGTATATAAACCAAACAAATCAATATGGTTTTATAGGTAACGTTTCTCTTAAAAAGAAACCAAACACTATACGAATTGCGGTATTCGGGGATTCATTTGTCGAAGCTTTTCAACTGGATCCAAAGTTTAATTTTTGCTCAATTTTAGAAAGAAATTTAAATAAAGCTGTAGATAACAAAACAATTGAAGTAATCAATTTTGGTTTGAGTAATTCAGTTCTTCCAGATGTTTATATAAGAAAAAAGCTTTTGGCAGAAAAGTTTGACATTGATTACTGCATCTATTTTTTTGATAGTTATGATTTGATTTTAGACTCACAAAGCACATTAGATCCGGTGAAAATAATCAACTCAAACAATAAACTTCAGATTGTTAAAAATCAATCAAAAGCTTATGAATTGTATTATAAAGCACAAACCTTAATTGACAATACTTCGCTGATAAATATGATTATGGAGGCTTATATATTGCATGCAAGAGGTGAAAGCAGAAAAATTATACTGGATAAGTTTTACCAGCCTGAAACAACGGCTTTTGATTATTCTTATTATGACTATTATTTTAAAAACTTAACTGATTTACAAATAAAAATGCTCAAAGAATTACTAAATGACAAGAGTTTATTTATTTTAAATGAGAAAGCTGAACCAGCGCTAGAAAACACATTAAAAAAGTACAATTTTAAGTTTTATGAAACTTATCCGGTTTTAGAAAATTTGAGACAAAAGGGGGTTAATCCCTATTTCTGGGAAAATTCCAATATGGAAGGACATTTTAATTATCATGCGCATGAAGCAATAGGCAATTACCTGACCTTTGTATTTAATAAAAAACGCCTCAATCAATGAGGCGTTTCTAAACTATAATAATTGCAATTATTATTTTTTCTTCTTTGGACTTACAGCTTTCGCTAAATCTTCAATATTCCCTGTGTTAATATTCAATCCCATAATGTTGTAGTCGAAATATAAAACTTCACCATTTGAAGGATCAAAAACAAACATTGATTTATTCATGGTTATAGCAGGCTGAAAGTAATAATACTCTTTGCTTTTATCCTTAATTACCTGTTCGATTTTCTCTTTGGAACATATTTCAAATTTATGAGGATAAATTCCAGCTATGTCACTTTTGGTAATTTTGTTGCCTAATGTAACATCGCAAAACAGTAAAGTTCTGTCTTTAATCTGAGGTGCTTTCTCATTATATTTCTCCCGTAATTCTTTTACAATTTTATAAGAATTACCTTTAATATCATTTTTTTGAACAATATTCATAGAGTGAACCATCGATTCAATCATATTTCTAACACGGTAGCTGCAATCTGTCAATTTATTTTCGTTTTGAAAAAAGTTGATCGGACAATAAGCCAACATATCGTCATATTCATATCTGGAAAGCTTTTTTTTACCTCCATTCAACAATGCTAAAAAATGATAATTCTGACCAGGATTCTTGCCGCTGATTACTATGAAACTAATGAAAGATGCTGTTGTTTCCGGTAGTTTTTTTTCAAATTCTGCTTTACTGATAAAAGAAAAAGGAGTTACTTTCCATAAATCTGTCATACCAGCTTTGATTTCTGAGTCAAATTTAGCATCTCCGGTAAGAACAACATACGTTTTTGAAGCTTTGAATTGATTAAACTCTTTACTTTTGTAATCAACTGCTGAAAGTTGCGCATTTCCTACCAATGAATAAGCCAGTGCTAATAAAAAAATAATTTTTGATTTCATTTGATTTAATTAAGTTTATGCCGAAAATGGCCGTGCAAAAATATACATTTTCCTCAATAAAAATAAAGCCTTTCGAAAAATGAATACCTGTTCGTTGAATATTAAAAAACATTTCTTTTTTATCTTTTCATTAATAAATTTCAATGCTTTTTCTCAAAACAGCAGTTTAGATTTAATAATCACAAATCCGGAAGGAGCCGAGATTTTAGATGATAATGGTCAAAAATTAGGAGAAACCCCTTTTGATTATAAAAAAATAGACAAACAAATCAGCAAAATCAAAATTGTCAAGGAAAACTATAACACCATTGAACTTAGTCTGAAAGACAAAAGAAAAAACAATCTGTCTTTCCTTGACGCTGTAAATGAATGTAATTCGTGCATTATTGATTCTGAAAAGGATTCAAAAAGCAACGTCCTGAAACTGACAAAATCTTTTAAAGAGTTAGAAAATACGGTCTTGGCCGGGATAGAAATCCCTATCTTAAAAATAGATGAAAATCATATACTGGGAGAAATAAACGGAAGCAAAAAGCGATTAAAGGACAAAGACATTTACCGGCTTTTGGGATATCCGGAGAATATGGAAATGCGGATTATAAATTCCTTCAACAGTTCTTACATTAATGCTGTCTATTTCTCAAGAAAAAATGCTGAAAAAGATGTTTCAACCCTTCAAAGCCCTAAGATTATTCTTAAACCTGTAATTAAAAACATGAATTTTAATCTGAATGGCAAACTGCTACGTGATTACACAGGAACATGTTCGTTAGAATGTGAGTGGCAGGTATTTGCTTTATCAGATTTGGAAAACCCTATAAAAACATTTACAGTAAGAACACAGTATTACAGAGCCGGCAATAATTATGAGCTGTTATTGCATGAAATGGTATCGTTATCTGAAAGACATTTACTGGAAGAGGATTCTTTGTACAGTTTGATTACTGAGGCAGAACAAAAATATCTTGAAAAATCAAAGGGAGATTCAGTAAAATTACCACTGCCATTAAACAGGTCATTTTCGAATACTTCAGAAATGCTCAAAGAAGTTGTTAATTCAGTTGTTACTGTTGAGACAGAAGGTAAATTTGGAAGTGGTGTTTTTATTACCGACAATGGCCATTTGATTACTAATTACCACGTAATTGAAGGAAACAAACCCATATTTGTAAAAATTGAAAACGGAAATAAAGTAAAAGCAGAAATAGTAAAACACAACAAAGATTTTGACTTAGCTGTCTTAAAAGTAAATATCAATAACATTAAGGGCTTATCGTTTTCCGACAGCGGCAAAACAAGTCTGGGTGATGATGTATATGCTATCGGCACACCTCTTGACAAGAAATTAGTCCAGTCTATAAGTAAAGGGATAATAAGCGGTTACAGAAAGTATAATGGTGTAAATTTCATTCAATCTGATATCAACATCAATTCCGGAAACAGCGGTGGCCCTATGCTGAATCTTAAAGGAGAAATTATTGGAATCAATACCATGAAAGCCTCGGGTACAAATGTGTCAGGAATAGGCTTTTCAATTCCATCCAATGTAGTTTTAAAAATGCTGAACATTCAACAATAAATAAATTATGAATAGAAATTTTTATCTTCTTTGTTTTGCAAGTTTTTTATCAATCCTTTTTTTAATTATCGGAAGAATTGAAGGATGGCATTTTGAGAAAAATTATTATTTAGGTTTATGTCTTATTACAATAAATTTCCCAGCCTTTTTCTTTATTAAAAAATATTTCAATTACATCCTAGGATTAACTTTACTATTAGGCTTGAGTGGTCTTATTTATTTTTTTCCATTTAAAATGGGGTTATCTTTTTTTGGAATTACTATCCAAGCTATACCATTATTATTTATAATAATATTCAGCTATATAAACCGAAGTAAACTTTTAGATTTTTTGACTTCTTCAGATATAAAAAGTGAAGAAGAAAAATTAGAATCAATCGAAAGGAAAAAAAATATTTTTAGAAAAGAATTTGAAAGACTATCTGATTCTGAATTAACAAATAAGTTAAATCAAAACTTAATTCCAGAAGCAAATGAGGTTATAAACGAAATTCTTGAATATAGAAAAGCCACTCAATGAGTGGCTTTTCTATATATATAATCTGACTACAAATCAAATCCCATTTTCACGCCCAATTTATCGGCGATGATTCGGGCGATTTTAGCTTTTAATTCCGGTATTTTGATGCTTGCTGTTACTTCACTGGTGAAAGCATACATCAATAAGGCTTTGGCTTCTTTTTTAGGGATTCCACGTTGCTGCATGTAGAACATCGCACTGTCATCCAACTGACCAATGGTACATCCGTGTGAACATTTTACATCATCTGCAAAAATCTCCAATTGCGGTTTAGCATTGATAGTCGCTTTATCGCTCAATAAGATGTTATTGTTTTGCTGGAAAGCATCAGTTTTCTGCGCTTCTTTTTCAACATATATTTTACCGTTGAAAACACCAGTCGACTGTCCGTCCAAAATCGTTTTATAATTCTGGTGGCTTTCGCAATTTGGCTGTTCGTGGTTTACTAAAGTATAATGATCTACGTGTTGTTTATCACCAATAATCGTAATTCCTTTTAAAGTAGAATCGATTCTTTCTCCGTGATGGTAGAAATTCAAATTGTTACGGGTAATGTTTCCACCAAAAGAGAAGGTATGTACTGCAACACGGCTTTCCTGTTTTTGAGAGATATACGTATTATCAATCAAATTAGCCGTTTGCACGTCATTCTGAATTTTGTAGTAATCAACAATGGCACGTTTTTGAGCAAAAATCTCGGTAACTGAATTGGTCAACACCGGATTCTCATTCAAACTCTGATGGCGCTCAATAATTTGTACGTATGCGTTTTCACCTACGATAACCAAATTACGTGGCTGCACCATTAACGCCGCTTCGTTACCGGTAGAAAAATAAATGATTTCGATAGGTTTCTCTACAACTTTACTCTTCGGGATGTTAATATAAGCTCCTTCGTAAGCAAAAGCGGTATTTAAAGTAGTTAATGATTCCTCTTTACTTGCTACTTGGTTAAAATAGGTATCGATTATCATTTTATACTTGGGTTTTGTCAATGCCGATGACATTAAACAAACATCCAGTCCATCATGAGTGGTTGATGATAAAAACGTACTGAAAACACCATCGATAAAGATTACTTTATAAGTATCTACATCGTTGATGAAGTATTTTTTTACGTCTTTGATTTCGATAGCATGCTCCTTTTTAGGAAAAATGCTGAAATCATTTTTTAAAACCGCATTCAGCGAAGTATATTTCCAGGCTTCCTCTTTTTTTGTAGGAAACCCTTTTGTTTCAAAATTCTTTAAGGCTGAAGTTCTCAAATCGTGCAGCTCCGTAGCTACATCGACTTTTTCTTCAAAAGCCATAAAGGATGAGATTAATTTTTCTTTCAATTCCATGTTAAACTACCTCATTTTTAATCCAATCGTATCCTTTTTCTTCCAGTTCCAATGCTAAAGATGCATCGCCTGATTTCACAATTTTACCATCCATCAGTACGTGAACAAAATCAGGAATAATATAGTCTAACAAACGTTGGTAGTGCGTAATCACTAAAACCGCATTGTCTTTGTTTTTTAACTTATTTACACCGTTGGCAACAATACGAAGCGCATCGATATCCAAACCAGAATCGGTTTCGTCAAGGATAGCAATTTTTGGCTCCAGCATCGCCATTTGGAAAATCTCATTACGTTTCTTTTCCCCACCAGAAAAACCTTCATTTAATGAACGGGAAAGAAATTTTCTGTCCATTTCCAACAATTCAGATTTCTCACGGATTTTCTTCAGCATTTCGTTAGCCGGCATTTCTTCCTCACCGTTAGCTTTACGCTTTTCGTTGATAGCTGTTTTGATAAAGTTGGTTACCGAAACTCCCGGGATTTCTACCGGATACTGAAACGACAGGAAAACACCTTTGTGTGCTCTTTCCTCAGGAGCTAATTCCGACAAATCTTCTCCGTCAAGAAAGATTTCTCCTTCAGAAACTTCATAATTTTCATTACCAGCAATGATTGACGAAAGTGTTGACTTACCGGCACCGTTAGGTCCCATGATTGCGTGTACTTCGCCTGCTTTGATTTCAAGGTTGATTCCTTTTAATATTTCTTTGTCCTCAACAGAGGCATGTAAATTCTTTATAGTTAACATACTATAGTATCTTTTTTATTTTAAAAATTGATTATCCAACACTTCCTTCAAGAGAAATTTCCAATAGTTTTTGGGCTTCTACCGCAAATTCCATTGGCAGTTTATTTAAAACTTCTTTACTGAATCCATTCACAATCAATGCAATGGCTTTCTCTGTTGGAATACCACGTTGGTTACAGTAAAACACCTGGTCTTCTCCGATTTTTGAAGTCGTTGCCTCGTGCTCGATTTTTGCCGTTGAATTATTGGATTCGATATATGGAAAAGTATGTGCACCACAATTGTTACCCATCAATAATGAGTCACATTGCGAGAAGTTACGGGCATTTTCGGCACGTGAACTGATTTGCACTAATCCTCTGTAACTATTTTGAGATTTTCCTGCCGAAATACCTTTTGAAATGATAGTCGATTTAGTATTTTTACCCAAATGAATCATCTTGGTTCCGGTATCTGCCTGTTGGAAATTATTGGTTACTGCAATTGAATAAAACTCTCCTATTGAATTGTCTCCTTTCAATACACATGAAGGGTATTTCCATGTCACAGCCGATCCTGTTTCTACTTGTGTCCATGAAATTTTTGCATTTTTCTCGCACAAACCACGTTTCGTCACAAAGTTGAAAACACCACCTTTACCTTCCTTATTTCCAGGATACCAGTTTTGTACTGTTGAGTATTTGATTTCGGCATCATCCAAAGCGATAAGTTCAACTACAGCAGCGTGTAATTGGTTTTCATCACGGCTTGGTGCAGTACATCCTTCAAGATAGGATACATAACTGCCTTCATCAGCAATTACCAAGGTACGTTCAAACTGACCAGTACCTCCTTGGTTAATACGGAAGTACGTTGATAATTCCATTGGACACCTTACTCCTTTTGGGATATAACAGAAAGATCCATCTGAAAATACAGCCGAATTCAGAGCTGCATAGAAGTTGTCTCTTTGCGACACAACGCTTCCGATGTATTTTTGAACCAATTCAGGATGTTCCTGAATCGCTTCTGAAATTGAACAGAAAATAATTCCCTTTTCAGCTAAAGTCTTTTTGAAAGTTGTCGCAACAGAAACTGAATCCATTACGATATCTACTGCAACACCAGCCAATTGCTTTTGCTCGTCGATTGAAATCCCTAATTTTTTGAAAGTTTCCAGTAATTCAGGGTCAACCTCATCAAGGCTTTCGTATTTATCTTTTTTCTTTGGTGCCGAATAATAAGAAACTGCCTGAAAATCAGGTTTATCATATTTTACATTTGCCCATTCCGGTTCAACCATTTCATTCCAGACACGAAATGCTTCCAGGCGCCATTCAGTCATCCATTCCGGCTCATTCTTCTTTTTCGAAATAGCACGTACGATATCCTCGTTTAACCCCGGAGGAAACGTTTCCGATTCTATATCAGTGTAAAAACCGTACTCGTACTCTTTATTTTCAAGTTCGATTTTTAAATCGTCCTCTGTATATTTTGACATTTTTTTTTTATTTAAAATTATAAGGAGAATGATTCTCCACAACCACAGGTTCTTTGTGCATTAGGATTGTTAAACACAAATCCTTTTCCGTTTAAACCTCCCGAGTATTCTAAAATTGTACCTATCAAGTACAGATAAGACTTTTTTTCTACAGCAATTTTAACGTTGCTGTCTTCAAAAACTTTATCGCTATCATTAATTTCTTTATCAAATTTTAACTCATAAGACAAGCCTGAACAACCTCCGCTTTTTACTCCTACTCTTACGAAGTCTGTAGAGGCGTCGAATCCGTCATCTTTCATCATCTCGATGATTTTCTTACTCGCTGATTCTGAAACTTTTATCATCCCTTATTTTGATTTTGTCTAAATTAACCGTTTTAAACCGCAAAGATATAACATAAAAACCCTTTTTCATAATTACTAACATTTTTATAACTAATTAACTCATAGATATTTTTTATTTAAAAATATTTATATTGCATGGAAATAAAAAAACTAATCTAATTCATGGAACAAAATTTAACTAAATCAAAAAACTACCTTATTGATTTTAAGGGAAAAGGCGAAACCTATTTTGGGATTATTATCATTAACTGGCTTTTAACAGGATTAACTTTGGGGTTTTATTATCCCTGGGCAAAAGAGAAGAACTTAAAATACTTATACAGCCAGACAACATTGAACGACTCACCATTTGAGTTTCACGGTACCGGAAAAGAAATGTTTATGGGATTCATAAAGGCTGTTGGTTTATTCGCTCTTTTATTTGGGATTGTCATAATATTCAATACTATGGGAATGCCTCTTATTGGCTTATTACTTTTCTATCTGTTCTTTTTTGCCGTTTTACCTATAGCAATACACGGCAGCTATAAATACCGTATGTCAAGAACTTCATGGAGAGGAATTCGTTTTGGTTACAGAGGTAACAGAAACGAATTGATAGTGAATTTTCTAAAATGGTTCGGTCTGACAATCATTACTTTTGGAATTTATGGCTCTTGGTTTATTATCAATCTTAGAAAATACATCATCGGCAATATCAGATTTGGGGATATTGAAATGAAATATGATGGTAACGGCGCAGATTACCTTGTGTTAAACATCAAAGGATACCTGCTTACATTAATAACTTTTGGGGTATATATGTTTTGGTGGCAAAAAGAAATCATAGAATACTATATCGATAATCTTAAACTTTACAAAAACAACGAATCTATTGATTTTAAAACGTCAGTAACCGGCGGAGGTATATTCAAACTAACGTTAGTAAATGTTATTATCCTGATGTTTACACTGGGATTAGGATATGCATGGGTACAAATGAGAACTTTTAAATATATCGCTTCAAACATTCAACTTGAAGGAACAATCGATTTAGATAATATCCACCAAACTGAAGCAGCATACAAAGATGCAACAGGAGAAGACATTGGTGATATGTTAGATATGGATTTTGTAATGTAACTGTATGCTATTTAACACAAAAGGAAGATTTTACGACGGAAAGACCTCATTGCCTCAAAACATTGAGGTCTTTTTTGACTTCAAACAGGGAAAGCTGAGTTTTGAAATCGGTTTAAAAAAAATCACCTGGAAAAACACAGAAACTAAATTTTCTAAAAACAACAATAATTTGATCTGCCTGTATGGTGACGACCCTGTACAGCAGATTTTTATTTCTGATCCGGATTTTATAAAAAAAGCCTATCCGCTTTTAAAAAGCCACGGACATCAAAATTGGTATGATACTTTATTGGAATTAGGACTAAAGGCCCATACATTAATTGCTTTTGGAATATTGACGGCAATAATACTGTCTTACTTTTACTTCATCCCCTGGTTGGGTGAAAAAACGGTGGCAATCATTCCTGAAAGCTACGATATAGAATTAGGCAATATGGTTTATGAACAGACCATGGTCACTGAAGAAAAAGAATTGGAGAAATCAAAGATTTTAAATGAATTTGCAAAAAAACTGCAGCTTAACAACTCTAAGAAGCTACAATTTACAGTAGTAAAATCAGAAACAGTAAATGCCTTTGCATTACCGGACGGGAACATTGTTGTTTACACCGGGATACTGGATAAAATGAAAAATTATGAAGAACTGGCAGCACTTTTAGGACATGAAGCGGCGCATGTGAACCACAGGCATTCCATGAAATCACTGTGCAGGGATTTATCAGGATACTTTTTTATATCGGCCGTTTTAGGGGATGTCAATGGAGTTATGGCTATTTTAGGGGAACATGCCAATAATTTACAATCATTGTCGTTTTCAAGAGGTTTTGAAAAACAATCGGATGAGGAAGGGCTTAAAATGATGTTTCAAAATCAGATCAATCCAAACGGAATGATTGATTTGTTTTCAAGACTGCAGACAGAAGAAAAGGAAACCGGAATTTCTGTCCCTGAATTTTTAAGTTCACATCCTGTTACAATAGACAGAATCAAACATATTAAAGACAGAATTAAAAAATCAAAATATACTTTCAAAGAAAAACCGGAGCTTAAACTTCTTTTTGAAAAACTTAAGAACTAAATTTACCACTCTTTTAGAGTGGTTTTTTATTTTTAACTATTGAAACATCTTAAACATGAAAATATACCCAATAGAAACCGGTAATTTCAAACTTGATGGCGGCGCCATGTTTGGCGTGGTTCCAAAAACTATCTGGAGCAAAACCAACCCGGCCGATGAAAACAATTTAATTGACATTGCCGCACGCTGCATGCTGATTGAAGACGGCAATCGGTTAATCTTAATCGACACCGGAATGGGTAACAAACAGTCCGATAAATTCTTTGGTTACTATTCACTTTGGGGCGATTTTTCTCTGGATAAATCTTTGGCAAAATATGGTTTTCACCGTGATGATGTGACCGATGTCTTTATGACACATTTGCATTTTGACCATTGCGGCGGAAGTGTAATATGGAACAAAGACCGCACAGGTTACGAAGTTGCTTTCAAAAATGCTGTATTTTGGAGCAATGAAAACCACTGGGAATGGGCTACTAAACCTAATGCCCGTGAGAAAGCCTCTTTTTTGGCAGAAAACATTTTACCAATGCAGGAAAGCGGCCAGTTAAAATACATCAACCGTCCTGAATCAGATTTTGGAATTTCCGATGAATTGGGATTTGGAATTTTTTACGCTGACGGCCATACCGAAAAACAAATGATTCCGCACATCAACTATAATGGAAAAACCATTGTCTTTTGTGCCGATTTACTGGCAACTGCAGGTCACATCCCTATTCCTTATGTTATGGGATACGATACCCGCCCGCTGCTGACTTTACCTGAAAAAACGAAGTTTCTTAATAATGCGGCAGAAAACAATTATTATTTATGGTTAGAGCACGACGCCCACAATCAAATTATTACCGTAGAACAAACTGAAAAAGGGGTGCGTTTAAAAGACGTTTTCCGCTGTGAGGATATATTAATCTAATGTTAAAAACCTTTAATTTATTTAGATAAATCAGATATTTACATTCATAAATTTATACGTATGAGAATTTTAAGAACTATAACTTTTACAGGTGCCATAGGATTGATGATTGCCAGCTGCAGCGCACCTAAAGGAATTGTCAGCATTGATCCTGCAAAAATTGATCAAATGCCTCTGAAAACAACGCCTCTTGCTGAAAAAGACTTACAGCGCTGGAGCCACTTGGATTTAGTAAAAGACACTGTTCCGGGTATGAGTGTTGATAAAGCTTATGCTGAATTATTGAAAGGAAAAAAAGCAAATAAAATTATAGTGGCCGTTGTGGACTCAGGTATCGATATCGAACACGAAGATTTAAAATCATCTGTTTGGACAAACCCCAAAGAAATTGCCGGAAACAAAAAAGATGACGACAATAATGGATACGTAGACGACATGCATGGCTGGAATTTTTTAGGCGATTCTGACAATGAACAGCTGGAACTGACCCGTATTGTAAAAAAAGGCAATGACGGATCGATACAGTATGAGAATGCTTTAGCCCAGCTTACGCAAAAGAAAGCCGAGTTAGAACCACAAAAACAGCAGCTGGATATGATTTTAAATGCTGATAAAGCCGTGGCAGCATATCTTAAAAAAACCAATTATACACTTGCTGAAGTTAAAGCTATAAAGACCACCGATCAAAGTCTGCTGCAGTCGCAAAACATCATTACGCAGGTAATGACAAACATTGGCGGTGATAAATCAAAATTTGACGCCGAAATAAACGACTATAAAGAATATGTTTACGACCAGTTCAATTACAATTTGAATACTGAATTTGACGGACGTAAAGTTGTAGGTGACAACCCTTATGACATTACTCAAACGAAATACGGCAACAACAACGTAATTGGACCTACAAAAGAAAGCGGAAAACACGGTACTCACGTAGCCGGTATCATCGCTCAGGTCCGCAATAACAGTAAAGGCGGTGACGGTGTAGCGACAAATTTTGTGCAAATCATGGCATGCCGTGCGGTACCTAATGGGGATGAGTATGACAAAGATATCGCTTTGGCTATCCGTTATGCGGCTGATAACGGTGCAAAAGTAATCAACGGAAGCTTCGGTAAAGCATTCTCTCCTAACAAACAATGGGTTTACGATGCAATCAAATATGCCGAATCCAAAGATGTTTTATTTGTTCACGCAGCAGGAAATGATGCCGAAAATATTGATGTAAAACCTAATTATCCAAATGACGCTGATGGAAAAAGTCCGGAATTTGCTGATAACGTTTTAACAGTAGGCGCTTTAAACTATGAATATGGTTCCAAAGTAATGGCGGATTTTTCAAACTACGGAAAGGAAAGTGTGGATGTTTTCGCTCCAGGTGTAAAAATATATGCCACAGTACCTAACAACAAGTATGATTATTTACAGGGAACTTCTATGGCATCTCCAAATGTTGCCGGCGTAGCTTCTTTAATCAGAGCATTCTACCCTACCTTAACTGCGTCTCAGGTAAAACACATTATAATGGATTCAGGAACTCCATTAACAAACACTTTTACTATCTCAGGTGACAGCGGCGATGCGACCACTTTAGATAAAATTTCGAAAACAGGAAAAATTGTCAATGCGTATAATGCCTTGATTTTAGCAGAAAAATTATCGAAAAATTAACTTATTCCTAAAATTAGTATATTTGGAAGGGAGTTTTCTCCCTTCTTTTTATTTAGTTACCCATGAAAAAATATCTCCTATTATTAGTACCCTTTAGTTTTTTTGGCCAAAACAACCCAAACCCAGGTTACTGGCAGCAACATGCTGACTACAAAATGGAAGTCAATATGGATGTAAAAACGTATCAATACAAAGGGAAACAGACTTTAGTGTATACAAACAACTCACCGGATACCTTAAAAAAAGTGTATTTCCATTTGTTTAACAATGCTTTTCAGCCTAACAGCCCAATGGACGCCCGTTTAAAATCGATTAAAGATCCTGACGGCCGAATGGTTACTAAAACAAAAGTTGGTGACAAAGAAGTAAAAGAAAGCCGTATTTCCGTTTTAAAACCTAACGAAATAGGCTATTTATACGTTAACAACTTAAAACAGGATGGTGCTGCTGTTAACAACAAACGTGTAAGTACAGTTTTAGAAGTTGATCTGGCAAAACCATTGTTACCTAAAACTTCTACAACATTCACTTTGGATTTTGACGGACAGGTTCCTGTTCAAATCCGCCGTAGTGGAAGAAACAGTAAAGAAGGTATTGAGCTTTCCATGGCGCAATGGTATCCTAAACTGGCGGAATATGATATGGACGGATGGCAGGCCGATCCATACATCGCACGTGAATTCCACGGTGTTTGGGGCAATTTCGATGTGAAAATTACAATCGACAAGAATTATGTCTTGGGCGGAAGCGGTTACCTGCAAAACGCAAACGAAATCGGAAAAGGTTATGAAGATACAGGCGTAAAAGTAGTCTATCCTAAAAAAGCAAAAACCTTAACATGGCATTTCAACGCTCCTGATGTACATGATTTTACATGGGCAGCAGACAAAGATTATCTTCACGATAAATTAGTTCGCCCTGATGGTGTGACACTGCATTTCTTGTACCAAAACAAAACTGAATTTATTCAAAACTGGAAAAATCTGCAGCCAAAGACTTCACAGTTAATGGACATTTACAACAAAACTGTAGGTCAGTATCCGTACAAACAATACTCAGTAATCCAAGGTGGTGACGGCGGTATGGAATATGCCATGTGTACCTTAATTCTGGGTGAAGGCACATTCGAAGGATTAGTTGGCGTAACGGCTCACGAAATGGCGCATTCTTGGTTCCAGCACGTTTTGGCTACCAACGAAGCAAAACACAGCTGGATGGATGAAGGGTTTACAACCTGGCTGGAAAACTACGGAATGAACGAAATTGCGGAAAAGAAATTAATCAATCCTCATGAAGACTCCTACAGAGGATATGCTTCATTGGTAAAATCCGGAAAAGAACAGCCTCAGGGAACACATGCTGACAGATACGACGAAAACCGTCCGTACAGCATTCAGGCCTACAGCAAAGGAAATCTTTTCCTGTCACAGCTGGAATATATCATCGGTAAAGAAAACCTGCATAAAACCATAAAGCGTTATTATGCCGATTATAAAATGACGCATCCTACTCCTAACGATATCAAACACACTGCCGAAAAAGTTTCGGGAGCAAACCTTGACTGGTATTTAGTCGATTGGACGCAAACGACAAACACTATCGATTATGGGGTAAAACAAGTAACCGAAAACGGAAATTCTACTAAAATTACTTTGGAAAGAATTGGCCGTATGCCAATGCCTCTGGACATTACGGTAACTTATGAAGATGGAAGTCAGGAATTGTTTTACATCCCGCAGGTTTTAATGCGCTGGTCAAAACCCAATGAAACCTCTTTAAAAAGAACCGATTTGGAAGGCTGGGACTGGGCTTATCCGACTTTTGATTTCACAATCAATAAAACAAAATCAAACATTAAATCTATTGTAATTGATAATAGTGGTTTAATGGCCGATGTGAACAGAGAAAACAATACTTACTTTAAAAAGTAAATCTTGAAAATTAAAAATGGCGAACTGAGAGTTCGCCATTTTTATTAGATTTTTTCAGAAAAAATAGTAATTACTTTAGATTTTTTGTCTTGATAAATATATCTAAATTCATCTTTTGTAAAAGAAGATGAAAACTCCTTGATTCGGCCATTTTGTTTATATTTATCTACATAATCATCTCTATCTATATATTTCATTTGTGTTTCTTTAGTATCATTCAAAACAGTATTTAAGTCTAAATCCAAAACTATTTGAATGGCTTTTTTTTGATCTTTAAAGAAATAACGATCATCTTCTAAAAAATTAACATTGGGTCCAAAACCACCACGAGAAAAATTCATCTGATTCATTCTCATTTGGTTCATCATCATTTGTTGATGCCACATTTGTTGTTGAAAAAACCACTGATGAAACCACCAATTATAATTGTAACTATATGTATTTTCATCTACATTATCGATTCGTAAAATATATTTCCCATTGATGTTCTTGTTTATCGTTAATGTTGGTCTGAAACTGAATTTGGAGGTAGTTTTTATAAAATCTTTTAAAATTGGCTCATCAACTATAGAGGCAAGTGATAAAGTGGCTATTTTATTCAAATTACCAACGTCATAAAATGAAAGCGATGCATCTTTTGCGTTAACACCAAGAGTTGCAATTTTATTATCAAAAACATAATTACTAAAGTCTCTTAATGAATCTAAAGAATATGGACTTATAGATGATGCACTAAACAGGCTTTCGTTTAAATCAAACTTAAAAATTTCAATTACATGTTTATCTGTTTCAAAAGTCATTATTAGCTTATTATCTACAATATAAGTCTTTGCCTTTTGTATCGACCCATTTTCTACATATTCTGTTTGATTTACAGCTTCAGGTAAAGCGTTTACTGCAGATTTAAAAACCTTTAGTTTTTCTGAACTTACGTTTATACTAGACTCAAATTTAGTTACAGTATTCTTGATAGTTTTAAAGGAAATACCTAATTTTTTATCAAAGAAAACAAATATTGTTTTGTCTTGAAACCTAAAAATATTATCTGCTTTTTGATTCAGTTTGGTTGTAATGCTTTTACTTTTACCTGTTGTTAAATTGAAATCAATTACATACAACAACTTTTCTTCCTCATCATAATTAGAAAAAGTAGCAACATCATCATTTAGGTGATAAGAAAGAATTTGAAGCTTTTTAGACATTACAAACGATTCTAATTTAGAAACCTTATTGTTCTCATCAACTAAGTATGGTGAAAATAAAAATTTTCCAGTTTCGCTGTTTTTAATTAATGCGACATGAATTGTTTTATTTGAACCAAATTCAGCCGAATAAGTACCTTCCAATTTTTCATCTTTAGCCAATTGGAACTTAAATAATTCACTTGAAAAAGTATTTAAAGTACTAATCAACAAAATAACTAATATTATTTTTTTCATTTTTTAAAAATTTTTGCAAGTATACAAATTATTCCTTGTCATCATAAAATGACAATATTATTTATCTTTGTCACAATGGAAAACACATACCCAAAACACGAAAAGCTTAAAAGTCGCACTTTGATAAACCAATTGTTCTCTGAAGGAAAATCGGTTTCAAAATACCCGATGCGGTTAGTATATGTCCAAGTTTCCGAGTTAGATGATTCTAACATTAAATTGGGCGTTTCTGTGTCAAAAAAGCACTTTAAGAAAGCTGTTGATCGGAATTATTACAAACGTGTCTTACGTGAGGCGTATCGGCTGAATAAAAGCATTTTATTAGACGCTGTTGAAGATAAAAACTATGCTTTTATGCTTTTATACCAAACAAAAGACCGGCTAACCTATCAGGAAGTAAGCGAAAAGACCATTCAGCTGTTTGAAAAATTCCAAAATACAATCAATAACAAATAAAAATTAAAGTATAAAAAACAAAAAGAGTTGCCTTATGAGCAACTCTTTTCGTATTCAATTGAATTAATAACCGTATTATAATTGCGGGCCTGCTTTTACAAGACTCTGACCTTCTTCGTTATCTGTATATTGAACAAAGTTCTTAATAAATCTTCCGGCTAAATCTTCTGCTTTAGCACTCCATTCAGAAGCATCAGCATACGTATTTCTTGGATCCAAGATGTTGGTATCTACATTTGGCAATGCTGTCGGCACATTGAAATTGAACACAGGCACTACTGCAGTTTCAGCATTTTCTATAGAACCGTCTAAGATAGCATCAATAATAGCACGGGTATCTTTAATAGAAATACGTTTTCCTGTACCGTTCCAACCTGTATTTACCATGTACGCTTTAGCATTGTGCTCTTCCATTTTTTTCACTAACTCCTCACCGTATTTAGTTGGGTGTAATGATAAAAATGCTTTCCCGAAACAAGCTGAAAATGTTGGTTCCGGTTGTGTAACACCTCTTTCAGTTCCTGCTAATTTAGCTGTGAAACCTGACAAGAAGTAGTATTTTGTCTGCTCTGGAGTCAGTTTGGAAACCGGAGGCATTACTCCAAAAGCATCCGCTGTTAAGAAAATAACTTTAGTTGCATGTCCCGCTTTTGAAACCGGAGTTACAATGTTATTGATATGATAAATTGGGTAAGAAACACGTGTATTTTGTGTAACTGAACCATCTTTGAAATCGATTTTTCCGTCAGCATCAACCGTTACGTTTTCTAATAATGCATCTTTTTTGATTGCACCAAAGATATCAGGTTCGTTTTCTTTACTTAAGTCGATAGTTTTTGCATAGCATCCACCTTCAAAGTTGAAAACACCGTCATTGTCCCATCCGTGCTCATCATCACCAATTAATTCACGTTTAGGATCTGTAGATAAAGTTGTTTTTCCTGTTCCAGATAAACCAAAGAATACAGCAACATCACCGTCTTTACCTTTGTTAGCAGAACAGTGCATAGAAGCCATTCCTTGAAGCGGTAAGTAGTAGTTCATCATAGAGAATAAACCTTTCTTCATTTCACCACCGTACCAAGTACCTCCAATTAACTGGATTTTTTCAGTTAAGTTGAAAGCTACATATACATCAGAGTTCAAGTTGTGTGCTTTATAATCAGCAAAACCTCTTTTTGAAGCATTCATTACCACGAAATCCGGTTCTCCGTAAGTTGCTAATTCAGCATCTGTAGGGCGGATGAACATATTTTTCACAAAATGTGCCTGCCAAGCCACCTCAACAATGAAACGTACTTTTAAACGTGTGTTCTCATTGGCACCACAAAAAGTATCAACGACAAATAATCTTTTTCCTGAAAGCTGATCTACTGTATTTTTCTTTAACGCATTCCAGGTATCAGTAGAAATAGGTTTGTTATCATTTACTGCTTTTTCTGAAGTCCACCAAATAGTGTTTTCTGTCACAGCATCTTTAACAATATACTTGTCTTTAGGCGAACGGCCTGTAAACTCACCAGTCATTACATTAACAGCACCTAGTTCTGTTAACTGTCCTCTTTCATAACCTTCCAGAGAAGGGTTCAATTCTTCCTGATATAATAATTCGTATGAAGGATTATATACAATTTCTTTAACGTCAGTGATTCCGTATTTTTCTAGCGAAATCGTTTTCGTAGATGGGGTGTATGTTTCCATAAATTTACGATAAGTTGTGTTTTTTTTATAACGGCAAAAGTAAAAATATTATTTGAATAGCCTCACAGTTTAGCCTTTTTTTGTGATAATGTAATAGGTAGCCATTGCCCACGCTGCAATTAACAAGAGACCTCCTATGGGTGTTACAGGTCCTAAAAATTTAAAATTAACACCTGATATGGTTTGTGTTGAAAGCAGGAAAATAGAGACAGAAAAAAACAGCGTTCCAATCAATGTCAGGTTGTAAACTACATTTTTTTGTCCCGGCAGCAATGCCGAAGCACTCCCTACAAACAGCAAAAACAAAGCATGGTACATCATGTAGCGTACACCCACTTCAAACGAGGTCAATTGATCTGCGGTTAAAACTTTTTTCAAGGCATGTGCGCCAAAAGCACCTAAAACAATAGATACAAAACCAAAACTTAAAGCTGTTATCAGAATTTTCTTTTCCATTTGTCGTGAAAATTTTCTTCAAATTTACTACACAATCTGTAATAATTTTTCATTTTTCAAACGAAAGCTTTCTTAAAAATAACATTTCATTACTTTTGTGTGATTTTTACTAAACCATAACTAATGAGAAATATATTAATTATTGGAGCAGGCCGTTCTGCTTCATCGCTTATAAAATACCTTTTAGAAAAATCGGAAAGCGAAAATTTACACCTTACCATTGGTGATTTATCTTTAGAATTAGCACAACGCAAAACAAACGGACACAAAAATGCTACTGCTATTGCATTGGATATTAACAACGCTGATCAACGTCAGGCAGAAATTCAAAAAGCAGATATTGTAATTTCAATGCTGCCGGCTCATATGCATATTGAAGTGGCTAAAGACTGCATCACTTTCAAAAAGCATATGGTAACAGCATCTTACATTAGTGATGCTATGCAGGCTTTAGACACACAGGCTAAAGAAAACGGACTGGTATTCATGAACGAAGTGGGTCTTGACCCGGGAATTGACCACATGAGTGCCATGAAAGTTCTGGATGAAATCCGTGAACAAGGCGGCCATGTTATTCTTTTCGAATCATTTTGCGGTGGATTGGTCGCTCCGGAAAGTGACAACAATCTTTGGAATTATAAATTTACCTGGGCTCCAAGAAACGTGGTTTTAGCGGGACAAGGAGGCGCAGCCAAATTCATTCAGGAAGGCACTTACAAATACATACCATACAACAAATTATTCAGAAGAACAGAATTTCTTGAAGTAGAAGGTTATGGCCGTTTTGAAGGTTATGCCAACAGAGATTCATTAAAATACAGAAGTGTTTACCGTTTGGATGATGCTTTAACTGTTTTTAGAGGAACCATCCGTCGCGTGGGTTATTCAAAAGCATGGGATATGTTTGTGCAATTAGGCATGACTGATGATACTTATGTAATTGATGATTCTGAACACATGAGCTACCGTGGATTTATAAACTTGTTTTTACCGTATCACCCAACAGATTCTGTTGAAATTAAATTACGCCATCAGTTAAAAATTGATCAGGACGATGTCATGTGGGATAAATTGGTAGAACTGGATTTATTCAATGACGAAAAGAAAATAGGTTTAAAAAATGCAACTCCGGCACAAGCCCTTGAAAAAATACTTACCGATTCGTGGACACTTCAAGCACATGACAAAGACATGATTGTCATGTATCATAAATTTGGTTATGAAATCAAAGGCGAGCGCAAACAAATCGATGCTACTATGGTTTGTATAGGCGACGACCAAACGTATACTGCTATGGCAAAAACGGTTGGTTTACCGGTAGCCATGGCTACTTTGCAAATCTTGAACGGAAACATTAAAACACCGGGTGTGCAGCTTCCAATTAAAAAAGAAGTATACGAACCTATCTTAAAAGAGCTTGAGGACTACGGGGTTATCTTCCATGAAAAACAAGTTCAGTACAAAGGATACAAATAATACTATAACCAGTTTATTTCAAAAAAAGACCTGTTTCTAATTGAAACAGGTCTTTTTTTTATTGAAATTTTAATTTGCAAATTGCTTTTGTTTATTGAGTTCGTCCTGCAGTTGACGGCTCACCTTTTGCTCCCTTTCAATTGCTTTTCTTTTATACTCCTGATATTCTTCTTCCAAATCATTCAAAACACTCTTGGAATGAGTGGATTCCGAATTCATTTTTTTGAATTGGTACGCAAAAAAAGCTACAGAAAGCACAGAACCCAACAGAATAAAAGACAGCAGTCCGTTAAAAAAGCTTTTGTTGAATTGAATTCCTAAAAAAGTGATGGAAGGACCTGAATTTGTATATTCCTGCAATTCAGAATTTACTTTGTCAAGCTTTACTTTCAACGAATTCATTTGTGCTGCCTGTTGGTTAAAAGCCATTTTTGAACTGTTCAGTTCGCTTTCAACTTTAGAAATTGAACTCAAAACATCCGATTTTAAGTTTTCAATCCATTGCTTTTTCACCACTTTCAAATCCTTGTAACTTTCAGATTTTTCTAAGATATAGTTGAATTGGTTACCAATAGAATTTGATGTTGCTGCGGTTTCCTGACCTGTTGCGGATGTAATTATGGAAAAACAAATTACTATCCATGATACTAATCGACATTTGCTCATTACGTGATAGAATTAGGGTTAAACATATAGTAGGTTGATAATGAAACGTTAGGAAGTGGAAATTATTGCCTAAACAACTTTTACAACATAGTCATAACCAAATTCTATGTTTCAAAAAGAAAGAAAATCGTATCTTTAAATTTCAAACTGTAACCTTATGAAGATAAATCACCTCCAAATTGAGATAGACGGTATCGACAAAGAAATCCTTCGTTACTTAATGGAAGACGCCCGCAAACCCATTCTTCAGATTGCCAATAAAATAGGAATCTCAGGAGCAGCTATCCATCAGCGCTTGCGAAAACTGGAAGAAGCCAAAGTAATATCGGGGTCAAAATTTATTGTCAACACCAAAGTGTTAGGTTACAGTACCATGGCTTTTGTGGGTATTTATCTGGACAAGGCTGCCAGAAACCCGGAAGCTGTCCGAGAATTGAGAAAAATTCCGGAAGTATTGGAATGTCATTACACCACGGGTAACTGGAGTATTTTAATAAAAATTATCTGCCGGGACAACGAACATCTGATGCAGTTGCTTAATTCCAAAATCCAGGCTATTGAAGGCGTATCCAGAACAGAAACTTTTATCTCACTGGACCAGCAAATAGAAAGACAGATACAGCTTTAGAAATCCTAAATGACAAATATCAAACAACAAAAAAGCAAATCCCAAATTCCCACTTCGGCAAGCTCAGTGACCAGAATTTGGGATTTGTTGTTTGAAAATTTATTGCCTTATTCTCTTCTTCCGAAAACCTGCATTGCCCAGTACAGCATTGAAGCTACTGCACCAATTGCCGCAACCAGATAGGTTCTTGCCGCCCATTTCAAGGAATCTTCAGCACCTGCATATTCCTGTTGGCTTACCATGTTTTTACTTTTCAACCAAGCCAAGGCGCGATGACTTGCATCATATTCTACAGGTAAAGTAATTAATGAAAAAACGGTTGCAATAGTCATTAATGCCAAACCTATCAATGCCACTATATAGCCAATTGACAATCCTTTTGAAGCGATTCCCAGAATCAGTCCACCCATAATCAGCCATTGCGACAAAGTGGAAGACACATTCACCATAGGCACCATTTTAGAACGCATGGTTAACCAGCTGTATGCCGTTGCGTGCTGTACCGCATGGCCACATTCATGCGCGGCAACTGCTGCTGCTGCTGCATTTCGCTGATTATAAACCGCTTCTGACAAGTTTACCGTTTTATCCAACGGGTTATAGTGGTCCGTTAATCTGCCCGGCGTTGAAATCACCTGTACGTCATAAATTCCGTGATCGTTAAGCATTTTCTGGGCAATTTCCGCACCACTCATTCCATTGCGCAAATGCACTTTCGAATAATGATCAAACTTACTTTGTAAACGGCTGCTCACTATCCAGCTTACCAGAGCAATTCCTCCAATTAAAATATAATATCCTAACATAATTTCGTTTTTTTAAAAGAGCAACAAATTTTGAACCAATATTTAAAAATGACAACTTGTCATTTATCTACAACTTGTTATAGAGACAATTAATCCAATCAACTCATAATGGGTGATACTACTTTACTTTTAAATTTATTATTTAAAATATGTTTATTTTTTGTGTGAATTTCCTATGCATCGTAATAAAATTACAGATGAGGTCATTCCAGTAGCATAGGAAAATGTGATTTTCATCTTTCAATTACTTTTAATATAATCATCTGAAAACCAGATTTATTGTTTTTTTAACAAATCAATCATTTTCTTAAAAAAATAGTTTTTTTCTTACAAAATGTTTTTATTATTGATTAATATGAATTATATTCACATTGAATCTAAATCTTACGTGAAATATGAAAATCTTTTTTACCGTAAGTTCTTTTAACGGACTGAGTCAAAGAATATTTGTAGAGCTTAAACTTTTAGGCCATGAAATTCATGTACATCAACTTATCAACGAGAAATCCATTATTGCAGCCGTTGAAAACTTTCAACCACAACTCGTCATTGCACCTTTTCTTAAAAAGGCAATTCCGGAAGCCATTTGGAAAAATTACATTTGTCTGATTGTTCATCCTGGTATCAGGGGCGATCGAGGTGCATATTCTTTAGATTGGGCTATCATGAACAATGACAAAGAATGGGGAGTAACACTACTGCAAGCCAACGAAGAAATGGATGGAGGTGATATATGGGCATACCGATTGTTTAAAGTCCGAGAATTATCATCCATTACAAAAGGCAACATTTATCGCCATGAGATTACTCAAGCCGCAATAGAATGCATCCTTGAAGCCATAGAAAAATTCAAAACTAAAAAATTCAAACCTACTCCTCTAGATTATAACAATCCTGAAATCAAAGGGAGACTTCATGCTGTTATCAAACAAGAAGACAGAATTTTTAATTGGAATGATACATCGGAAAGCATAATACGAAAAATAAAAGCCGCCGACAGCAGTCCCGGCATCCTGACTACAATTAACAACAATGAATATTTTGTGTATGGTGCCCATCTCGAAGAAATACTTAGAGGTCACACAGCTGGAAAAATTATTGCCCGGCGTTATAATGCCATTTGCATGGCTACCGGCAATGGTGCCATCTGGCTCACACATCTAAAACCTAAAAATGCTTCATACAAAATCGAAGCAGCAATGGCACTTCCTCCTTTTTCACTTGACAATGTTCCAATCTCTGAGTTTTTACCTTTTAATAATCATTATCAAGGAATAGCTACTTTTAGGGAAATAAGCTATACTGAGAAAAATAAAGTTGGTTACCTCCATTTTGATTTCTACAATGGAGCCATGAGCACTGAACAATGTTATCGATTACTGGATGCTTTTAAAGAGGCTGTAAACAGATCAACAACAAAAGTGCTGGTTTTGATGGGAGGAAGCGACATTTGGTCAAACGGAATTCATTTAAATATGATTGAGCATGCTGAAAGCCCAGCAGATGAATCTTGGAAAAATATTAATGCTATTAATGATTTTGTAAAAGAAGTGATTAATACCACCTCCAAAGTCATTATTTCAGCTATGCAAGGTAATGCGGGAGCCGGTGGCGTTATTATGGCTCTGGCAGCCGATAAAATATATGCAAGAAAGGGCATTATCTTGAATCCTCACTATAAAAAAATGGGCGGTTTATACGGTTCCGAGTACTGGACATATCTTCTGCCTCAAAGAGTTGGTAACGCAAAGGCGTTTCAACTTACGGATGAATGTATGCCGGTTTCTACTCAGGAAGCGAAAGTCATCGGGTTAATTGATAATTATTTTGGTGAAAATGGAGCTGATTTTTGCGAAAAAATACGACAAGCGGCCGAAAAAATTACCCTTATTCCCGATTATGATTACGAAAAAATACTGGTCGAAAAAAAGCAAAAAAGAAAGATTGATGAAGATATAAAACCATTACATTTTTATCGTAAAGAGGAACTGACAAAGATGTTTGAAAATTTCTTTGGGGAGGATATGAGCTATCACTTTGCACGATATTTCTTTGTTCATAAAGTATCCAACAAGGAATCTGTTCCTGATGAATTGATAGAAAAATATGCTTACATCAAAGAAACGGAAGAAGCCAATGAAGCTTCTTAGTTGATTTAAAAATCATCACTAAAAAATCATCACTAAAAAACCAAATAATGATTAACAAGCTCTAAAACGCAATACAAATCATCTTAAATAAAAAAGCTATAACACAATGTCATAGCTTTTTTATTATGAGTCTTTTAGATTTTATATCCAGATACCCTACCAGACAAATCCAAAACTATCCCACCAAGTTAATAATCTTTCCTGGAACGATAATCACTTTGTTGGGAATTCTTCCTTGTAATTGGTTTTGTGTACGCTCATCAGCCATTACAATTTCTTCGATTTGACCAGCGGTCAAGTCCAATGGTAATTTGATTGTGAAACGCATTTTCCCATTGAAAGATACAGGATATTCTTTTTCGCTTTCTACTAAATACTTTTCTTCACATTTAGGGAACGCTACCGTAGCGATCGAACCTTCATGACCTAAGGCACTCCATAATTCCTCAGCAATATGCGGTGCATAAGGAGAAACAATTACAGCCAATGGTTCCAGAATAGCTCTATGGTGGCATTTTTGCTGTGATAACTCATTCACACAAATCATAAACTGCGACACCGATGTATTGAATGAGAAATTCTCAATATCCTCTGTTACTTTTTTGATCGTTTTGTGCAACGATTTATACATATCGGCAGTTGGTTCGTCGTTAGTTACAATCAAACCGTTGTCATCAAAATACAAACGCCATAGTTTTTTCAAGAATCCGTAAACTCCTGTAATACCTGCAGTATTCCAAGGTTTTGCCTGTTCTAATGGACCTAAAAACATTTCGTACAAACGCAGCGTATCAGCTCCGTATTCATTACAAATATCATCTGGATTAACTACGTTGTATTTTGATTTCGACATTTTTTCGACTTCACGTCCTACGATATATTTATCATCTTCTAAGACAAATTCAGCATTTGCATAGTCAGAATACAAAGGATGTGCTTTGAATTTTTCAATATCTAATTCATTTGTAACATCATTGATACAGGATAAATCAACATGAATTGGATGCACATTTTTATCTTTAATCAAACCTTTAGAATATAATGTTTTAGAATCTTCACTTCTGTATACAAAAGCACTCATTCCTAAAATCATCCCTTGATTGATCAATTTTTTGAATGGTTCTTCAGTTGGTGCAAAACCTCTGTCTTTTAAGAATTTGTTCCAAAAACGAGAGTACAATAAGTGACCCGTAGCATGTTCGCTACCGCCAATGTATAAATCTACATTTTCCCAGTATTTTAAAGCATCCGCAGAAGCAAATTCATTTTCATTGGAGGCATCCATATAACGCATCCAATACCAAGACGAACCTGCCCAACCCGGCATCGTATTTAATTCCAAAGGAAATACTTTTTCATTATCAACAGCCTCATTGCAAACCACGGTATTGTTTACGGTATCCCAAGCCCAATCTGTAGCATTTCCTAAAGGTGGCTGCCCATCTTCCGTTGGTAAATACTTTTCCACTTCCGGTAAAACAATAGGTAAATGTTTAGCATCAATCATTTGCGGCATTCCGTTCACATAATATACCGGGAACGGCTCACCCCAATAACGCTGACGGGAGAAAACCGCATCACGCAAACGGTAATTCACTTTGGCTTTACCGGCACCAATTTTTTCCAGCTCTTCAATAACTTTTTCCGTTCCGTTTTTATAGTCCAATCCGTTTAAGAAATCAGAATCTACTAATTCGAAACCACTTTTTTCGCCGTAAGCCGCTTCGGAAATATCCTGGTTAAAAATATTTTTGATGGCAGGCATGCCGTTTGTTCCTTTGAAGAAATTAGCAAACGCATAATCACGATCGTCTCCACAAGGGACAGCCATAACTGCACCTGTTCCATAACCTGCTAATACATAATCCCCAATCCAAACTGGAATCGCTTCTTTAGTAAACGGATGTTCTGCATAAGCCCCTGTAAATACTCCCGAAATGGTTTTTACATCGGCCATTCTTTCTCTTTCCGAACGTTTTGCAGTAGCTTCCACATAAGCTTCTACCGCTTCTTTTTGTTCTGGAGTGGTAATTTGAGCCACCAATTCATGCTCTGGAGCCAAAGTCATGAATGTCACTCCAAAAATAGTATCAGGACGTGTGGTAAACACATCAATTACCGCATCGTGATTTTGTACTTTGAAAGTCACTGCCGCCCCAACCGATTTTCCAATCCAGTTACGTTGCGATTCTTTCAATGATTCTGTCCAATCGATAGTTTCTAAACCTTGCAACAAACGTTCTGCATACGCCGAAATACGCATCGACCATTGGGTCATTTTTTTACGAATTACCGGATGTCCACCACGTTCTGAAACACCGTTTACGATTTCGTCATTCGCTAAAACCGTTCCTAATGCCGGGCACCAGTTTACTTCGGTTTCTGCTAAATAGGTTAATCTATATTGTAATAGAATTTTTTGTTGTTCATCAGAAGAAAAAGCATTCCATTCATCTGCTGTAAAAGGAGCGATAGCATCATCACAAACCGCATTCACATTTGCATTTCCTTCTTTTTGAAATTTTGTTACTAATGTCGCAATATCTTCTGCTTGATTGGTATCGTTGTTATACCATGATTCAAACAATTGGATAAAAATCCATTGGGTGTGTTTATAATAATCAGGATTTGAAGTACGTACTTCTCTACTCCAATCAAAAGAAAATCCAATTTTATCTAATTGCTCACGGTAACGTGCAATATTTTCTTTAGTTGTTTTTTCAGGATGTTGCCCTGTTTGAATAGCATATTGTTCTGCTGGTAAACCAAACGAATCGTATCCTTGTGGATGCAATACATTAAACCCTTGATGTCTTTTAAAACGTGCGACAATATCTGAAGCTATATATCCTAGAGGATGCCCCACGTGTAATCCTGCTCCTGAAGGATAAGGAAACATATCTAATACATAGTATTTAGGTTTGTCACTATTGTTGGACGCTTTAAAAGTGCCATTTTCGGCCCAATATTGTTGCCACTTGGCTTCGATTTCGTTGTGGAAATACTTCATCTTTAATCAGTTTTCAGTCTCAGTTTTCAGTCTCAGTTTCTTACACAAAATGCATTTATGCATACTGCGACTGTGACTGCTTACTTAAATTTAAGTCGCAAATTTACATTTATTATAAGAAACTGGAAATTTTACAGGCTTTTAAGTTTGATTAAAGTAATAAACTGATTTACACCATATCTTCAGGTCTCACCCAAGCATCAAAATCTTCTGCGGAAACATATCCTAACCGTATCGCTTCTTCTTTGAGGGTGGTTCCATTTTTATGGGCAGTCTGTGCAATTTCGGCTGCTTTGTAATAGCCAATTTTTGTATTTAAAGCCGTTACCAGCATTAATGAATTATCAACCAATTCTTTAATCCTTGTCTTATTAGGCTCGATACCCTGCGCACAATGTTCATCAAATGAAACACAAGCATCACCAAGTAAACGTGCCGATTGTAAAATATTGGCAGCCATCATGGGTTTAAAGACATTCAATTCATAATGTCCCTGCATACCGCCAACTGAAATTGCCGTATCATTGCCCATTACCTGCGCACAAACCATAGTAAGTGCTTCACATTGTGTTGGATTTACTTTACCGGGCATAATAGAAGAACCCGGTTCATTCTCGGGAATAAAAATTTCCCCGATTCCGGAGCGTGGTCCCGAAGCCAGCATACGGATATCATTGGCAATTTTATTCAGGGAAACGGCCAGTTGTTTCAATGCACCATGCGATTCTACAATAGCGTCGTGTGAAGCCAAAGCTTCAAATTTATTTGGTGCGGTTACAAACGGATGTCCTATAAATTTTGCAATATAATGAACCACTTTTACATCATAACCATCAGGAGTATTTAAACCCGTACCTACTGCAGTTCCTCCAAGAGCCAATTCCGACAGATGAGGTAAAGTGTTTTTGAGTGCTTTCAATCCGTATTCCAATTGGGCAGCGTAACCTGAAATTTCCTGACCCAATGTTAATGGTGTCGCATCCATGAGATGGGTACGGCCGATTTTTACAACATTTTTAAAATCCTCAGATTTTGCTTTCAAAGTATCCCGAAGTTTTTCAATTCCGGGAATGGTTATTTCAACAATCATTTTATACGCTGCAATGTGCATCCCAGTTGGAAAAGTATCGTTGGATGACTGCGATTTATTAACATCATCATTGGTTTTTATGATTTGTTCCCCCTCACCTATTTTGAAACCAGCCAAAACCTGGGCACGATTGGCAATCACTTCGTTGACATTCATATTACTTTGGGTACCTGAGCCAGTTTGCCAGATTACCAATGGGAATTGGTCATCCAGTTTACCGGCTAAAATTTCATCGCAAACCATACTGATGGCATCTCTTTTTTCTATAGAAAGAACTCCAAGTTCGCAATTGGCATACGCAGCTGCTTTTTTGAGATAAGCAAAACCCTCTATGATTTCTTTCGGCATTGAGGCTGGTGCTCCAATTTTAAAATTATTTCTGGATCTTTCGGTTTGAGCTCCCCAATATTTATCGGCTGGAACTTTCACCTCACCCATTGTATCCTTTTCAATTCTGTATTCCATTTTCAGTTCGTTTGATATAATTGCAGTTATAAGAATGTGTTCAGCCAAAACTGTATGATAAATTTACATTTATTTGGGAGAACCTGGAAACTTTAAATAGCAGTAAGTTTGAAAGCATCTTTAACCTTGTAAAATACTTCCTACTACTTTTTCATCGGAAAAACGGATCAGAATGACTAATTTTATCACAAAACCCGTTTAAATAAAGAAATTCTTTGCTATTTTTACCCCAAATAATTTTTGCAGTATGAGTTCATCTTTTGAAAACTTTCAAAAACGCCGGTTAATTACTTCTTATTTTTCAGTGGTACTAAGTGTAGGTTTAGTACTTTTTATGTTAGGCTTATTGGCTTTATTTGTTGTAAATGCCCAAAAATTATCCAATGATTTCAAAGAAGGCATTACAATGACTGTGTTTTTTAAAGACGATGCTCAAGACACAACTCTTACGAAGTATGGCGAGATGCTTAAAGCTGCAAAGTTTGCAAAAGATTACGTTTTTGTTTCAAAAGAACAGGCTGCTAAAGATCATGAAAAGACTTTAGGTGAAAACTTTACAGAATTTTTGGGAATGAACCCTCTAAAAAATTCTTTTGACATTCATTTACGTGCTGCGTATGTAGAAAATGACAGTGTTGCAAAAATTGAAAGACAGTTACGAGAAGACCCTTTGGTTGCTGATATTTTTTACGATAAACAGTTAGTGAAAATGGTAAACGAAAACGTTAAAAAAGCAAGTATGTGGGTGTTAATCATCAGTGGTTTTTTAACTGTTGTGGCTGTTTTATTAATCAATAGTTCATTACGCTTATCCATTTATGCCAACCGTTTCATCATTAAAACCATGCAGATGGTTGGAGCCACAAAAGCGTTCATCAGAAAACCATTTATCTGGAGAAGTATCAAATTGGGAATGATAGGTGCCGGAGTAGCCATTGCAAGTTTACTGGCAGTTTTGTTTTACGTAAACAGTGTTTGGCCTACGTTAGGAGTTTTTAACGATGTGTTTTCAATTGTTGTGATTTTAATAGGCGTATTCGGCATAGGTATTTTAATCACTTGGTTAAGTACTTACTTTGCCACGCAACGTTTCCTGAACTTAAGAACTGACGATTTATATTAAAATATAACAAGGTGGCTTCGGGAACCTCAGCCACCGTTGACTGCAGTTCTCGAAGGCAAAATTGTTTGAAGCACTGGAAAGCAACATAATTTATATAAAAATGGAAGAAAACAAAGAAGGCTTTCTGTTTGAGAAAGTAAACTATAAATTTTTATTGATTGGACTGGGAATCATAGCTTTAGGATTCATTTTAATGACAGGTGGTGGCAGTGATGACCCCAATGTTTTTAATCCGGAAATTTTCAGCTTCAGAAGAATCCGTTTAGCTCCAACGGTAGTACTTCTGGGATTCGGGATTACCGTTTATTCAATTTTCAAAAAAACAGACAACTAGACAATTTTAGAAAATTAGACCAATTAGACTTTGAAAAGCAATCTAAGCAGTCTAAGAATCCAATCAGTCTAACAATCTAAAAATGGATTTACTCAAAGCAATACTTATCGCAATAGTTGAGGGATTAACAGAATATTTACCTGTTTCTTCAACGGCACACATGATTTTTACCAGCTCTTATTTTGGAATACAGGAAGATGATTTTGTAAAATTATTCCAGGTATCCATTCAGTTTGGAGCTATTCTGGCTGTGGTGTTTTTATACTGGAAAAAGTTTTTCGATTTCAGTAAAATATACTTCTATATTAAATTAGCATGTGCGGTGATGCCTGCTTTGGTTTTAGGAAAATTATTTGATGACAAAATTGAAGCCGTATTAGGAAACCCGGTTCCAATAGCAATAGTATTGATTGTTGGAGGATTTGTACTGCTTTTTATCGATAAATATTTCCAAAATCCGACTGTGATTCAGGAAGAAAATATTACAATCAAAAAAGCAGTAACCATTGGTTTTTGGCAATGTCTGGCTATGATGCCGGGTACAAGCCGAAGTGCAGCTTCCATCATTGGCGGAATGCAGCAGGGATTAACCCGTCATGTTGCCGCTGAATTCTCTTTCTTTCTTGCGGTCCCTACTATGTTAGCCGTAACTTGTTATTCTGTTTTTCTTAAAACTTATGAGCATAGCCAAATGAAAGGTTATGAATTGATTTTACAGTCAAAGGATACCATTACTATGTTTATTGTGGGTAATATTGTTGCTTTTATCGTAGCGGTTTTGGCTATTAAATTCTTTATCGGCATTATCAAACAATACGGTTTTAAGCCTTGGGGCTGGTATCGTATCGTAGCCGGAACATTATTATTGATTTACTTCACCTATTTAAAATAATACTGGTTTGTATACCAAAGAAGAAATATTAAACGGTCAGGTTTTACTGATTGACAAACCGTTGACATGGAGTTCATTTCAAGCGGTGAACAAACTGAAATATGTTTTGAAAAACCGATTGGATTTACCTAAAAAATTCAAAATCGGTCATGCCGGAACTTTAGATCCACTGGCTACTGGCTTACTGATAGTTTGTACAGGAAAATTCACCAAAAGAATTCCTGAATTAATGGGACAGGCCAAAGAATACACAGGAACTATCCATATTGGTTCTACTACGCCTTCCTATGATTTGGAAACCCAAATTAATGCGGTTTTCCCAACTGAACACATCACAGAATCATTGATTCATGAGACTGTAAAGCAATTCATTGGTGAAATTGATCAAAAACCGCCTGTTTTTTCAGCCATCAAAAAAGACGGAAAACGCTTGTACGAACACGCCCGTGCGGGAGAGGAAGTCGAAATTGAAGCCAGAAAAACCACCGTTCACGAATTTGAGATTACCCGAATTGCCTTACCTGAAATTGATTTCAGAGTGACCTGCAGTAAAGGTACTTATATTCGTTCGTTGGCTCATGATTTTGGTTTATCTTTGCAGTCTGGAGCACATTTAACAGCTTTACGCCGAACTAAAATTGGCGATTACAGTGTTGAAAATGCAGTAACTCCGGAAGCATTTGATAAATTGATTCCTAGAAATGAAAAATAGGTTTTTACTTCTTTTTTTTCTTTTATCATCATTAGCCTTTTCTCAAGACACATCTCTTTATGGCTCAACACTTCAGGACTCTATTAAACCAAAATACGAAAGAACAAGACCTATAAGCCCTGTATTTAAGCAATTTGAAATCACAACTTCTTTAAGTATAAACGACGAAGATGATGACCCTTATACGGAAGAAGACGAAAGCAAACCTTTATTTATACCAAACAGCTTAGGCGTAAAATACGGTTTCGGACTTCAAAAAAATAAATGGTTGGGAATTAGTTTCAACACTGGAATTGACATCCGGTTAAAACAAAAGTTAGTCGCTGTTCCATTATTCGCAAACTTACGTCTGAGTCCCTTTTTCAGAGACGAACAAGGCAGACTTGTAATCAATCTAGGTTATGGAAGAGGATATGCAATAGGAAGAGGAGATATGCAGGGTAGATACCGCCGGATCAACTTATCTTTTGAAGGTCCCGAAAATATAGGTTTACTGGTGGAACTATCCGATTATGGATTTCATTTCAACAACAAACCTTCTAATGTATTGTTTAGTTTGGGAGTATATGGCCGTTTATTTTAAATCTTCTGATGTCCTAATTCTTCAATATGAACCATCAAATTAGTCAGCTCCTGCATCGTACTTAATCCTTTATCGTGCAGATACCACAATTGTAATTCTGTCTTGGCTGTTTCATCCACGACACCATATTGCTTTTTGTAACTTTTGATAAGATTGGATGCCCCTTCGGGTCTTGGTCCCCAACTTGCCTTTAGGTCATTATGTGATTTTTCAAGTATAATAACTTTTGGGATGGAACGGCTACCGTTTGTTAAAAAACAATTCATTAAACCATCATTTTCATCTCTGAAAACAAAACGCAGTTCTATCTTATTCGTTACTGATGCCATTTTAAATAAAATAGGATTGATTTGAGCGGCATCTCCACACCAGCCTTCGGTTAAAACCAACCAGGTATATTTTTTTTTCAGGCTTTTTAACTGACCGGCAATATCCTCGGGCACACTAAGTGTTTTATCCAAACGATTCATTCTCGTCTCATTCAAAAAACTATAATGCAGTAAATCTTCCGACTGTTCATTTCCTGAAGCTTTACCCTGTTTTAATAAAGCAGTAACAACTTTTCTATATTCGATATAAGAAATACTATTTAAAAGGCCTTGTGCAATTTCATTCTTCATCGTTAAAATATTTATGTAAATTTACGATTAATTGAAATGTCAACTTGTAACAAAATGAACAAAATACGCTGCACCTGGTGTGAAAAAGATGATTTATACCGCAGTTATCATGATGAGGAATGGGGAAACCCGGTTTATGACGACGAAACTATTTTCGAATTTCTGGTTCTGGAAACTTTTCAGGCGGGACTAAGCTGGTACACTATTTTGGCCAAACGCGAAAATTTCCGGAGAGCCTTTGATAATTTCGATTATAAAAAAGTAGCTGCTTATAATGAAGCCAAAATAGAAGCTCTGAAAGAAGATGCTGGCATCATCCGTAACGGATTGAAAATAAAAGCTACCGTAACCAATGCGCAGGCTTTTATGAAAGTTCAGGAAGAATTTGGCAGTTTCTCAAAATATATCTGGGACTTTGTGGGTGGCAAACCTATCGATAACCAACCTAAAACCTTAAAAGATGTTCCAGCTACAACTGAAATTTCAGATAAACTCAGCAAAGACTTGAAAAAACGCGGATTCAAATTTGTAGGTTCCACTGTGGTGTATGCGCACATGCAGGCCACAGGTATGGTTAACGATCATGTGGAGGATTGTTGGAAAAGAAATCAGTAAACAATCACAGTTTTCAGTCTCAATCACTGCTAAGCAATTATTAAATACAATCTCTTAATTTTTAATTTTTAATTATTCAATCTTTTAATTAAAAAACATACATTTGTCTCACTTTAGGGGTGTCTGCAACGCGCAGGCTGAGATTTTACCCTCTGAACCTGATCTGGTTAATACCAGCGTAGGGAAAAGTAAGATGACTTCACATTGTGCTTTCAGGCACATATTGCAGCCATTCCTAAAGTAGTACATACTAAAAACTAAAAGGAATGGAACTAAAAATCAACAACCAAAGCAAACATTTCGAAGCAGAAGAACTTTCCGTTCAGGATTTGCTCGACTTGGAATTTCCGGAGAAGCAAAACGGAATCGCTTTTGCCATCAACAATTCGGTGATTCCTAAAACCGACTGGCAAACAACTATTCTTTCTGAAACCGACGATATTTTAATTATTACTGCCACACAGGGAGGCTAGTATGCAGTCTCTGTTTTCAGCCAGCATAACTTCACATATCTAAAAAATTATAACTCATAACTAAAATGAATTCCGAAGAAAAAATTTCCAGAAAACCCTTTCCCAATTCAACGAAAGTATATATCGACGGTGAAATCCATCCTATAAAAGTCGCTATGCGCGAAATTACATTGCACGATACAAAATTATCCAACGGCGGTGTCGAAAAAAACCCTCCAGTAACCGTTTATGATACTTCGGGTCCGTATACAGATCCCAATGCTGATATCAATGTGCGCAAAGGTTTACCACGCATCCGCGAACAATGGATTTTAGACCGTAACGATGTGGAAGAATTAACTGAAATCTCTTCTGATTACGGAAAAGAACGTCTGGCTGATGAAAAACTAAACCATTTGCGTTTTGAATACTTACATAAACCCATGCGTGCCAAAAAAGGAGCTAATGTAAGCCAATTGCACTACGCTAAAAAAGGCATCATTACTCCTGAAATGGAATACATTGCCATTCGTGAAAACCAGCGTATCGAACAGTTGGAAACCGCACAAAAAGCAATGCAATGCCAGCATGCCGGCAATAGTTTTGGAGCTAATACACCCAAAAGCAAAATCACGCCGGAGTTTGTACGCAGCGAAGTAGCTGCCGGCCGCGCGATCATCCCAAACAACATCAACCATCCGGAAAGCGAACCCATGATTGTGGGAAGAAACTTTCTGGTAAAAATCAATGCCAATATCGGGAACAGTGCCGTAACCTCATCGATTGAAGAGGAAGTGGAAAAAGCTGTATGGGCGTGCCGTTGGGGTGCCGATACCATCATGGATTTATCTACCGGTAAAAACATCCACGAAACCCGCGAATGGATTATTAGAAATTCGCCAGTGCCTATCGGAACAGTCCCAATCTATCAGGCATTGGAAAAAGTAAAAGGAATTGCTGAGGATTTAACCTGGGAAATCTTCCGTGATACATTAATCGAACAAGCCGAACAGGGTGTTTCGTACTTTACCATCCACGCCGGGGTTTTATTGCGTTACATTCATTTAACGGCTAACCGTGTAACCGGAATCGTTTCGCGTGGTGGGTCAATCATGGCCAAATGGTGTTTGTTTCACCACAAAGAAAACTTCCTGTACACCCATTTTGAGGAAATCTGCGAAATCATGAAACAGTATGACGTCGCTTTCTCATTGGGAGACGGCTTGCGTCCGGGTTCGATAGCTGATGCCAATGATGCAGCCCAGTTTGCCGAACTGGAAACATTGGGTGAGCTTACAAAGATTGCGTGGAAACATGATGTGCAGGTATTTATTGAAGGGCCGGGTCACGTACCAATGCACATGATTAAGGAAAACATGGACAAGCAATTGGAACATTGTGCTGAAGCACCATTCTACACTTTAGGTCCGTTAACCACCGATATCGCTCCAGGTTACGATCATATTACTTCAGCCATAGGTGCTGCCATGATTGGTTGGTACGGCTGTGCGATGCTTTGTTATGTAACCCCTAAAGAACATTTGGGCTTACCCAACAAAAAAGACGTTAAAGACGGTGTAATCACCTATAAAATTGCTGCCCATGCCGCCGATTTGGCTAAGGGTCATCCGGGCGCACAATACCGTGACAATGCCTTGAGCAAGGCACGTTTTGAATTCCGTTGGGAAGACCAATTTAATTTAGCACTTGACCCTGATACAGCGAGAGAATTCCATGACGAGACACTTCCTGCTGATGGTGCTAAAGTGGCCCACTTCTGTTCGATGTGCGGCCCAAAATTCTGTTCGATGAAAATATCACAGGAAATACGAGATGTGGCAGCCGCCGAAGAAGGCATGAAAGCCAAATCGGAGGAATTTATTGAAACAGGTAAGGAAATTTATGTGTAAAAAGATAGTTGGGCGAGATTTTAAAATATACCTCGCCCAAAATAAGTTACACCAAATAAAATATAACCAATAAATAGATGGGTTCAATTTTTAAAAAGCACTTTCTTCAAATAATAATTGCTATTGCTATTATTGTGTTGTTTCCAGCATATAAAACAAACAAATCACTCGTTGGAGAAAAAAATGTTTCAAAGGATGTGAACGTTTATGTAGCAGGATATGAATACAACGATAGTAACTTTGAAAGTTCAATCGAAGAAATAGCCAATGAAGTTGGCATGAAACATGTTGCAAAATTGTGGAAAAACGGAAAAGACATTCCATTAGAAAATAAAGAATTGTATTCAGATGCAGATGCTGTAGTGGTAAAAAACAAGGATGTTTATGTCGTAGGTTCTATTATGCCTCATGAGGAAAATGTGGCTGCTATGTGGAAAAATGGAAAAATACAAAAACTGACTGATGGAATAAAATCTGCTTATACAAGATCAGTATGTATCGAAAATGACAATATTTATATTTTAGGAGCCAAATATGACAAAACTAATTATGTAGTGAAAGTCTGGAAAAATGGAATTTCAACAGATGTGGTTAGAAGTAAAAACTGGGTAAACGCATCTTCCATGTTTATTTACAGGGGAGATGTTTTCATTTGTGGTTATGAAGAAAATGGAGACAGAGATGAACAACGTTACAAGAATAATAACATCGCAAAAATCTGGAAAAACGGAAAAGCTCAAAATCTGACTGATGGACATAATAATGCATATGCACTCTCTTTATATATTGAAAATGGTATTGTTTACGTAGCAGGATATGAAATTGAAAATAATAAATATATAGCAAAATTATGGATAGATGGCAAAGCTCAAAATCTTACCAATGGTAAAAATAATGCTATTGCAAACTCAATATTTATTAGTAATGGTAATGTTTACATTGTTGGCAATGAAACTGTAAATGGAATAGCAGTCGCAAAATTATGGATAAATGGCAAAGCTCAAAATCTTACGAATGGCAGATATGATTCTGCAGCCAATTCAGTATTTGTTCATAAAAACAATATTTATGCAGTTGGTTATGGAAAAAATGAAAACGATAGAGATGTTGCAAAATTATGGATTAATGGAGAGGAAAAAAATCTCACAGACGGTACAAAAAACGGATATGCAAGTTCTATATTTGTTGAAGATGTAAAATAAAAAACGATCACTAAGCCAAAAAAAGATATATGAAAGACGAAAAAATGAGAGACAGCAAAGGTCATCCGTCCATTATCTATTAGTCTATCATCTTTAATCCAAACTATAAAATGATAGTAATCACAAATCCAACGGCTGTTGTCAATGAAATCAACATCCTCCATTCTCTTTTTGAAAATGGATTGGAGTTGCTGCATATCCGTAAACCTGATTATTCAGAAACGGAAATGGTTTCGTTATTAACAGCTGTTGGAAGTGATTTCAGTAATCGATTGGTTTTGCACAGTTATCATCATTTGGGAGATTCATTCGGGATAAACCGTTTTCATTTTCAGAAAAAAGAGAGAAATTGTGACCTCAGGGTTCATAACCCTGCGCTCCAATCGACTTCAACCCATTCAATTGAAGAATTCAATGCTTTGGAAAATTTTGAATATGCTTTTTTGAGTCCGGTGTATCCGAGTATTTCAAAAATTGGTTATATCCCAACTGAAAAATTTTTGGAAACTGTAAAAAAAAGAACCAATTTTAGCACAAAACTAGTTGCCCTAGGTGGAGTTTCAGAAAAGAATATCCAACAGGCATTAACAGCAGGTTTTGATGATGTTGCGCTTTTGGGAACCATTTGGAACAGTACTAATCCGTTAGAAAATTTTAAAAAATGTCAGCAGATCGTCCATTCGTTTTAAGCATAGCCGGATTTGATCCTTCGGGAGGGGCGGGTGTTTTGGCTGATGTCAAGACTTTTGAACTGCATCAGGTGTATGGTCTGGCTATTATTACCGGAAATACCATTCAGACAGAAGATACATTTGAAGCCATGCAATGGATGGATTTGGATTTTGTACTGAAATCAATTGAAACGCTGTTTGGAAAATATGATATTCAAGCGGTTAAAATAGGCATTGTTCCTTCTTTGGATTACTTAAAAAGTATTGTTGAAGAAATCAGAAAATATTCGGCTGAGGTTAAAATCGTGTGGGATACGGTCTTGAAATCAACCACCGAATTTGAATTCATTTCCTTGGAAAACCAATCAGATTTACTGGAAATTTTGAACCAAGTCGATTTAATTACGCCCAATTATCTGGAAATTCAAAAACTTAACCCGAATCAAAATGCTGCAGAATACGGCGCTGAAGAACTTTCGGAATATTGTGCTGTATTGCTGAAAGGGGGGCATAATCCGAAAGAAAAAGGAACCGATTATTTATATTTTCAAAATCAAAGTATCAAACTCAAACCCAAAAGCATTTTATCAACAGAAAAACACGGCTCCGGTTGTGTTTTATCAGCTTCTATAACTGCAAATCTGGCGCAGAAAAATTCTTTAATCAACTCATGTTTAAACGCAAAAGCCTATGTAGAAAACTACTTACAAACAAATAACAAACTATTAGGATATCATTATGTTAAGCACACTTCAGTACATCTCCCAGGGAGATACGATTAAAGAACAACTAAACAATATTCATCGTGTATTGGATCATGGTTATGATTGGGTTCAGCTCCGTTTTAAAAATGGCACCACAGAAGATTTATTCACTTTAGCAGAATCTGCTAAACTTTTATGTGATGCTTATTGTGCCACTTTTATCATCAACGACCATGTACAGTTGGCCCGTGAAATAGATGCCGACGGAGTGCATTTGGGTCTGGCCGATATGAATATTACAGAAGCAAGAGAAATTTTAAACGCAGAAAAAATAATTGGGGGAACTGCGAATACTTTTTCAGAAGTGGAACAAAGAATAGCTGAAAATTGCAATTACATAGGTCTGGGGCCGTTCCGATTTACACCGACTAAAGAAAAGCTAAGTCCGGTTTTAGGTCTGGAGGGGTATACCGATATCATTAAAAAACTGAAAAAAAATAAAATAAAAATACCTGTTTATGCCATTGGAGGCATTGAGGTAGAAGACATTAAACCGCTTTTAAAAACAGGCATTCACGGAATTGCAGTATCAAAACTACTGACCAATCCGTCAAAAGAAACTTTAATACAACTGAATGAAAAATTATATGCCAAATCTTAAAATAGCTGATAAAGAATTTAATTCCCGATTATTTCTGGGTACGGGAAAATTTGGTTCCAACCAACAGATGGAGGAAGCAATCCTGACTTCCGGGAGTGAATTGGTTACCGTGGCTTTAAAACGGGTCGATCTGGAAACAGAAACCGATGCGATTTTGTCGCACATCAATCATCCGCATATCAATTTATTGCCAAATACTTCCGGAGCAAGAAATGCCAAAGAAGCCATTTTTGCGGCGCAGTTGGCTAGGGAAGCACTGGAAACAAACTGGCTGAAACTGGAAATCCATCCCGATCCGAAATACCTTCTCCCCGATCCTATTGAAACCCTGAAAGCCACAGAAGAATTGGCCAAACTCGGTTTTATTATTCTACCCTATATCCATGCTGATCCTGTTTTGTGCAAGCGACTGGAAGACGCCGGTACCGCAGCGGTAATGCCGTTAGGTTCACCCATAGGAAGCAATAAAGGCTTAAAAACCGAAGATTTTCTGGAGATTATCATAGAACAAAGCAAAGTTCCCGTGATTGTTGATGCAGGAATTGGAGCTCCATCACATGCTGCAAGAGCTATGGAGATGGGTGCTGACGCTGTTTTAGTAAACACTGCAATTGCTGTAGCCGGAAATCCAAAAGTAATGGCCGAAGCTTTTAAAGAAGCCGTAATCGCCGGAAGAAAAGCCTACGAAGCGCAGTTGGCCCAAACAGTAAATAATGCTGTGGCATCCAGTCCGTTGACGGCTTTTTTGAATTACTAGTATTTTTATTAACCGCAAGGACCGCAAAGTTTTTCCACAAAGTAAACAAAGTAATGTGTTTATGATTTGAAAAGCTTAGCGGACCTTGCGAAAGCCTGGCGCTCTTAGCGGTTCAAAACATGACAACTTTTAAAACCCTTTTTGAAAACTACGATTGGGACACCATTCAAAGTAAAATATACCGGACTACAGAAACCGAAGTCAGAAATTCTTTGGCAAGAAGCAAACGAACATTGGATGATTTTTTGGTATTGATTTCTCCGGCCGCACAGCCTTTTCTGGAACAAATGGCACAGATGAGCCATCAGCTGACCAAGAAACGTTTCGGGAAAACCATCCAGATGTATGCGCCCATGTACCTGAGCAATGAATGCCAGAATATCTGCACGTATTGCGGATTCAGTCTGGACAACAAAATCAAACGGAAAACCCTGACCGATAAGGAAATTGAATTAGAAACGGCAGAGCTGAAGAAAGCCGGATTTGATCATGTATTGTTGGTAACCGGTGAAGCCAATTATACCGTTAACATCAACTATTTTCTGAACGCCGTGGAGCAGATTAAAAATGATTTTGCCAATATTTCGGTGGAAGTCCAGCCACTTTCGCAGGAAGAGTACGAGCAATTGCATCAAGCTGGTGTCCATACCGTTTTGGTTTATCAGGAAACCTATCATCAGGAAGTGTACAAACAATACCATCCGAAAGGGAAAAAATCCAACTTTGATTTTCGTTTAGAAACACCGGATCGTATTGGCAAATCGGGAATTCACAAAATTGGTTTAGGCGTTTTGTTAGGCCTGGAAGACTGGCGAACCGATAGTTTCTTCAATGCATTGCATTTGGATTATTTACAGAAAACCTATTGGCAGAGCAAGTATTCGGTTTCCTTTCCGCGTCTGCGTCCGGCCGAAGGCATTATCGAACCGAATTTTATCATGGAAGACCGTGATTTATTGCAACTGATTTGTGCCTACCGTTTATGGAATGAAGATTTGGAAATTTCAATCTCGACAAGAGAAAACGAAAAATTCCGTGACAACATCATCCCGATAGGTGTTACCGCAATGAGTGCGGGTTCGAAAACCAATCCGGGCGGTTATGCGGTAGATGTGGAATCGTTGGAACAATTTGAAACCAGCGATGAACGTTCGGCCGAAGAAATTGCCGGAATTATTTCCCAAAAAGGATACGAACCGGTTTGGAAAGACTGGGATAAAAGTTACATGATTGCAGAGTAATGATTAACGATTTAAGATTTTTGAAGTATGCTTACCATTTCTGATATTTTACGTTACGGAAAACCTATGCTATTGCCTGAAGTGGGCGAAAACGGCCAATTAAAACTGAAAAATGCCAAAGTTTTGGTTATCGGCGCCGGTGGATTGGGTTGTCCTGTTTTACAGTATTTAGCCGCTTCGGGAGTTGGCACCATCGGAATAGTTGATTTCGATCAAGTGGAACTGCACAATCTGCACCGTCAGATTTTATATGCTGAAGATGTAGTTGGAACTCCAAAAGTCATTTCGGCCAAATCAACTTTGGAACGTATAAATCCGAATGTAATTTATCAGATTTTTGAAGAAAAACTGACTTCTGAAAATGCTGAAAAGATTTTATCGGAATTTGATGTGATTGTGGATGGATGCGACAATTTCACCACACGCTATCTGGTCAATGACACCTGTGTAAAACTGAGCAAACCTTTGGTTTACGGGAGTATTTTAAAATTTGAAGGACAAATAGCTGTCTTTAACCATAAAGGAGCTAAAAATCTCCGCGACCTGTTTCCACTGCCTCCAAACCCAGAAGATGTCCCCAATTGTAGTTTAAACGGCGTACTAGGCACATTACCCGGCATTGTAGGAACAATGATGGCACAGGAAACCTTAAAACTGATTCTGGATTTACCGGTTTTGGAAAACGAGCTGGTGCTTTTCAATACGTTGCACTGGCAGTTCAACAAACTGAAATTTTAATTATATTTATACATTGAAAGAAATGACCAAATACTTCTTTTTCAATGTTCAGACACCAAGGCAAAAACAGGACATTCAGGCATAATCTGCGGTTAGCTTCCAATCTGTCTTTGATTGCCGGCATAGTCAACAGTGTGGGTGTTTTGGCGATTGGTACACTCACCACTAATGTAACCGGACATTTTGCCTATTTTGCAGAAGAATTTATTACTGAAAAATATACCAAAGCTGTTCCTTTTATCCTTTATATTCTCTTTTTCTTTTTAGGTGCTTTTGTTTCTAATTTCATCATTGAGATGGCAGCCATCAGAAAAAAGAAATATTTGCACACTACCCCTATGCTGCTGGAATTATTCCTACTGGTATTTGTAGGTTTTTGGAACTATTGGGGTTTCACAGATACAACAGATACAAACCAGATAGCCTACGTGCTTTTGTTTTCAATGGGGCTGCAGAATGCCTTAGTAACCAAAATATCTCAGTCAACAGTCCGAACCACTCATTTAACCGGACTTTTTACCGATTTAGGAATTGAAATCTCACAACTGTTTTTCTACAGAAATCATCCGAATGCCATCAAGCTGAAAAAGAACATTTTCCTGAAACTGTCCATCGTATTTTTCTTTTTTACAGGATGTATATCTGGAACACTCCTGTTCTATGAAATTGGACTGAAAACGCTACTTGTCGCTGCAATCCTGATTACAATTGCATTAACAATTGATAACCTGATATTTTATTATAATTTTACCCTACGAAAATTGAGAAGAAAAACATCAGTTAAATAGATTAAAAAAATGAGCAACGATCCTTTACACGGAAAAACTCTAAAAACCATCGTTGAAACTCTGGTTGATTATTACGGATTTGATACTTTGGAGGAATTGATTCCCATTAATTGTTTTAAAAGTAATCCATCAGTAAAATCAAGCCTGACTTTTTTACGTAAAACCGACTGGGCCAGAAAAAAAGTAGAAGAACTGTACATTAAAACACTTCCGAAATTATAAACTTAAAGAAATGTTTATCTAAAAATTAAAAAATACTTGTAAGATTTTTCAGTTTCATCAGAATGGTTATTTTTGCTTAAAACAGTAAAAAAACATTGGAGACTTATCAAGCGATTTTAATTCATCCCAATAGTAATGGAGGGAGGATTTCTGGATTTATTTCCCTCAAAAACAATGGGGTTTATTTTGAATCTGAAACATTCAAATACCATATTGGTTTTTCAAATTTATCTATAAGTGCCGGTGGTGCCTCAAACAGATTTATTTTTTTAAAAGACAACACCCAAAATGAAATTTCAATATATACTTCCCAAAAAAGTATTTTAAAACATCCTCTTTTAGTTTCAAATTCTAATTTGAAGAAACAAATAAAGAAATCCAATAACGAACTGAAAAAAACGTTTAGAGGAACATTACTTGTTTTAACTTTCATTGTTGCATTGCTTGGTGGTCTGTATCTCTTAAAAGACAAAATGGTTGAGAATTTGGCGCAACAAGTCCCTATATCCTGGGAGCAAAATGTTGGTGACAAACTATTTACAACTTTGTCACTGCAATATCATTTTATCACAAACGATTCTTTAAAAAAAGAATTCACTCAAGTTGCACAACCATTGATTAAGCAAATTGAAAAAAAAGGTTATAAAGTTGATTTTTATTTTGTGAAAGATCCAACTATTAATGCCTTTGCCTTACCTGGTGGAAAAGTAATTATTCAAACCGGTTTAATAGAAAATGCAAAATCATGGGAAGAAGTCATGGGAGTATTGAGCCATGAACTTGCTCACGTAACCAGACGCCATCACATTAGAGGAATCATTAATAATTTAGGTGTTTTTACAATATTATCATTGACATTTGGTGATATTAGCGCTATAGCGGGAACCTTTATAAATATGGGTGGTGAACTGGCATCATTATCAAATAGTAGAGATTTTGAAAATGAAGCAGATGAAACGGGAAGAATGTATTTAATAAATGGCAAAATCAATCCGTCCGGTTTAATTTCTTTTTTTGAAACCATTGAAAAAGAAGAAAGAACCATGTTGGACTCAACAGCAGTTAAAGATATTGATTTGTCATTTTTATCAACTCATCCAGATATTAAAACCCGTATCTTACAATTAAAACAAAAACAAAAAAAGGATACAACTAAATATCCTTCAATACAATATTCCTTTAAAGATTTTAAAAACAAAGTATTAAACCTTAAATAAATTCAAACTAATGAGAATTAAAACAGAAGGAAAACCTGCATTCGCCTATGTAAAGGTTGAACTTGAACCAGGGGAAACCATAATTGCCGAATCAGATGCAATGTCTAGTATGTCAGCTGAACTGGATTTGAAAGCCAAATTCAACGGGGGATTTTTTATAGGGTTGGCTAAAAAGTACTTGGGTGGTGAAAGCTTGTTTGTAAATCATTATACAAACAACACAAATCAACCACTTTCTTTACATCTGACACAGGCTACTCCCGGTGATATCGAAATCAAAGAATTAGATGACACACGCAGTTACTGCATACAAAAAGGCGCTTATATTGCTTCTGAAAAAGGAGTGAAATTAGGTGTAAAATGGGCTGGTTTTGGTTCATTGATTGGAGGAGAAGGTCTTTTTAAACTTGTTGTATCCGGTAACGGAAGAGTTGTTTTTGGAGCTTACGGAGGTATTCTTGAAAAAGAAATAGACGGAGAATATATTGTTGACACAGGCCATCTTGTCGCTTATGAACCAGAAATGAAACTAAAACCGCAATTAGCCGGAGGTGTTTTTAGCAGTCTTTTTGGTGGGGAAGGCTTTGTGACCCGAGTTGAAGGCAAAGGGAAAATTTATATTCAAACGCGTAATATTTCAGGATTGGTTTCTTGGATAAACAGACAACTTTAATTTTTGAAAATAAACATGGAAACACAATATATAGCAGAAAAATCAAACACGTTGAAAGTTGATTTAAAAATGCAGCCAGGCTCAACAGCCGCACAAATAAAACTGCAGCCAGGTGAGGAATTTACAGCCGAAGCCGGAGCGATGATTGCAATGAGTCCTTCAATCAGCATGACAACTTCAACCCAGCAGAAGAAATCCGGCGGGATTTTAAAAGGTTTGAAAAGAATGATTTCAGGAGAAAGTTTTTTTCTTAATCATTATAAAGCCGGCAATGTACCGGGGACTGTTTTTTTAAGTACGACACTCCCAGGTGATATGATGGTAAAAGAACTGAATGGTGAAGGGATTATCGTTCAAGGCGGGTCATATGTTGCAAGCTCTTCAGATATTACCGTTGATATGAGTTTTCAAGGATTCAAAAATCTTGTTTCTAAAGAAGGATTATTTTGGTTATCAATAAAAGGCAAAGGAACAGTAGTGATTAATTCATTCGGGGCAATTTATCCTATTAAAGTCGATGGTGAGTATATTGTTGACACGGGTCATATTGTTGCTTTTGAGGAAAATCTGAATTTTTCACTTTCAAAAGCTGGAAAAAGCTGGGTAAGTTCAATTTTAGGGGGTGAAGGCTTAGTGTGCAAATTTAAAGGTCAGGGAACAGTTTGGGTTCAATCCCACAATTCATCTTCATTTGGAGAAGTCCTGGGATCTAAACTAAAACCAAGAAATTAATTATGGAAACACAAAATACAAAAGGATTTGAATTTAGAATGGATTGCAAACCGGATTTTGGCTTTGTAACAATTAATATTCCATCCGGAAAAAAATTAAAAGTAGAAGCTGGCGCAATGGCTACTATGGATACCAATATTGAAATGAAGTCTAAATTAAAAGGCGGGTTTTCACGTTTTTTAACCGGAGAATCATTATTTATAAATGAATTTACCGCTCAAAACGGCCAAGGTGATTTGCAGTTAGCTCCTGCTTGCGCCGGCGATGTTGAGCATGTATATTTAAACAATGAAACTATTTATTTACAGAATACTGCATTTTTAGCATCATCAGACAGCATAAATGTTGAATCTAAATTTCAAGGATTGATCAAAGGCTTTTTTTCCGGAGAAAATTTATTTTTGATTAAGTGTTCCGGAGAAGGTGATTTGTGGTTTAATTCTTATGGCGGTATTATGTCAATTGATGTAGAAGATGGATATATCGTAGATACAGGACATATTGTTGCTTTTACAGAAGGGTTAACCTATGATGTATCAACAGTTGGAGGATATAAATCCTTGTTTTTTTCAGGTGAAGGGCTTGTATGCCGTTTTAGTGGAAAAGGAAAAATTTGGGTTCAGACCAGGAAAATTAATCCGTTTTTAAACTGGACATTCCCATTCAGACCTCAAAAGAAAAGTAAATAATCTTTAAGCAGTTCTTCAATTCATAAGAACTGCTTTTTTTATTGTTTCTTCTTTTTTAAAATATCCAAAAAATCTTCTCTCGGTATTTCCCTGCAGCCTAAACTGGCAAGATGGTCATTATAAACCTGACAATCCAATAATTCATAGTTGTTCTTTTTCAAATAAGCGACCAATGCTACAAAGGCTACTTTTGAGGCATTACTCATGTGGGCAAACATGCTTTCACCGCAAAAAACATGATCCATATCCACACCGTACAAGCCTCCGACCAATTTGTCTTCAAACCACACCTCAACCGACATCGCTTTACCGATTTCATGTAAAAAAGTGTAGGCATCTATCATCTCTTCGGTAATCCACGTGCCGTATTGCCCTGGGCGATAAACCTGCTGACAGTTTACCATTACTTCTCTAAAAGCCTGATTAAAAGTAACTTTATAAATGCCTTTGTTAATCACATTCCGCATACTTTTAGATGGTTTAAATTCTTCCGGAAACAAAACCATGCGCTCCGGCGGGCACCACCACAAAATAGGGTCGGCATCATCAAACCAAGGAAAAATCCCATTCTTGTAAGCAAGCAATAAACGCTCAGGAGACAAATCGCCTCCAACAGCCAGGACACCTTCAGGTGAAGTCTGCTCTACGGGTGGAAAATATAATTCTTTGGTTATAAAATACATATCTCAGAAAATAGATAAAAGATTTAAAAAACGAATGTCACACCTCGACAAGCTCAGTATGACATTCTAATATCTAAATTCTAAATTCTCCAATCAGAAATTAGAATGGTAAATCATCATGCTCCTCTTCGTTAAAACTTGGTGCCGGTTCGAACGCCTGTGCTGCAGGCATTGGAGGCATTTGCTGTCCTGCCGGTGCCGCTTGCTGTAAACGTTCAATTCTCCATCCCTGGATAGAGTTAAAATATTTCGTTTCACCTTGTGGGTTTGTCCACTCACGGCCACGTAAATTGATAGATACTTTTACCTGCTCACCAACCTGGAAGTTATTCAAATCATCTACTTTTGCCTGGGTAAACTCAATCATAATGTGTTGCGGGTACTGCTCATCTGTAGTAACTACCAACTCTCTTTTCTTGAATGATGCGCTAACGTCTTGTGTAGGGTTAATCACTTTAATTCTTCCTGTAACTTCCATAATCTCTAAATTTATTGCTTTGCCAATAATACTTTCCAAGCTGAAAGTATGTCTTGTTTTTCTAAATATTCTTTTGCTAACTGATTGACTTTTAAACGGTCATCAGCACTTAAAACTGCTTTCACAGTAAAATTTTCCTGGACAAATATAGCAATTTCTTCCTCGGTAGGCAATGCTTCAATATTTCCTAACATCCCCAAATCGTTACCTGTGAAAAAAGTATCTTTTCTGATGTAATCAGGAATAGCATCAACACCAACACCAAGAGTCACCAATGGTTTTGGTACTTCAAACAATCCCATGTTTGAACGCGAATACCAGTTTCCTCCTAAACGGGAAACCAAATCAATTTTATGTTGGTCAATTCCTCCTTTTTCATCTAAAATCTCTTCACTGATATGCACTTTCACTATTTCGCAAATGACCAAGTTTCCTGCTCCACCTTCGGTTCCCAACGCAATGACATCATTAACCTTACATTCTAACTGAACCGGTGATTCCGCTACACGAAAAGGCTTTACCAAATCTGATGCAATTGCAGTCAACCCTGCTTTTTCAAATTCGTTTACACCATCTCCATATTCTGTACTTGCTAAAGATGTTTGCTGTACGATATCATAATTTACAACATTAATCACTACTTCTTTGGTAGCCAGAACATTTTCTAAAGTATGTTTGGTCGTATTGTCACGAACACGTCTTGAAGGTGAAAAAACCAAAATAGGCGGATTGGCACTAAAAATATTAAAGAAACTGAACGGAGATAAATTTGGGACTCCTTCTTCGTTAATTGTGCTTGCAAACGCAATAGGTCTAGGAGCTACAGCTCCTTGTAAATAGGCTTGTAATTGTGGTGTTGCAATATCTTTTGGAGAAAAACTTTTCATTGTTGTATTGATTTGGAGCAAAAGTAAGAAAGAACAAAGAAAATAGAGAATAGAAAATAGACTTTTTACTATATTTAACCACTCAAGAAAACACATGAATTTTTCAGAAAGAAATAACACAGTTCGCTGGATACTAGTTGGATTATCATTTTTGATAATTGTTCTAATTCTTTGGAATACCTATACTTTGGTTCAAATATTTAAAAATGAGGAGCGAAATAAAATGGAACTTTGGGCTACTGCACAAAAGACGCTTCAAAATGCAACTGATGATACTGAAGTAGATTTGCCACTTCAAATTTTGACTAATAACGGAACCATACCAACCATTCTTGTAGATAAAAACGACAGTATTTTAAGTATCAATAACATTGATGAAGAAATATTAAAAGATTCGGTTAAATCAAGAAGGCTTTTACAGCAATTTAAAACTGCCAATAATAAAATTGAAATCCGCATCGATAAAAACCATTTCCAATATTTGTATTACACTAACTCTCCACTATTGAGCCAATTAAAATATTATCCAATGGCGCTCATTACGATTATTTTTCTTTTTGGAGCCTTAGTATATAATTATTACCGAACCAATAAGATTTCATCACAAAACAAACTTTGGGCGGGGATGGCAAAAGAAACGGCCCATCAAATAGGAACTCCATTATCATCTTTAATAGGCTGGGTGGAAATCATGAAAGCCGACAATGTTGATGAATCAACGGTTACTGAAATCGAAAAGGACATCACTCGTCTTCAAAATATCACCGAAAGATTTTCAAAAATAGGATCGGAACCTAATTTGGAAGAACGCGATTTGGTTGCTGAAACCCAATTGGCTTATGAATATTTAGCTTCACGTTTTGAAGGTCAGGTCAATTTTCATTTTAGCGCCCCGGATTATCCAATTTTAGTAAAACTCAATCCTACATTGCACGGATGGACCATAGAAAATTTAGTAAAAAATGCTATTGATGCCATGCGTGGAAGAGGTTCGATAGGTATTTTTATTGAAGATGGCGAGTACTATACAAAAATTAAAATTTCAGATACCGGAAAAGGTATTCCTAAAAATCAATTCAATAAAATTTTTGAACCTGGCTATACGACAAAAAAACGAGGCTGGGGATTAGGTTTATCTTTAACTAAAAGAATAGTAGAAGAATACCACAAAGGTAAAATTAGAGTATTACACTCTGAACTTAACAAAGGGACAACCTTTCAAATCATCTATAAAAAATGTATTTAAGTTACTGGGAATTAAAAAATTGGTTTACAAATGTTGACTACACTATTGTAGGAAGTGGAATTGTTGGTTTACACACTGCATTACGCTTGCGTGAACGTTTTCCGGAAAGTAAAATTCTAATTTTAGAAAAAGGCATGTTGCCTGAAGGAGCCAGTACAAAAAATGCCGGTTTTGCCTGTTTCGGTTCCTTATCAGAAATCATTGATGATTTAAAAACCCATACAGAAGAAGAAGTAATTCAATTGGTGCAAAAACGTTGGAGCGGTTTACAATTACTACGTAAAAACTTAAGCGACGAAGCTATTGATTTTAAACCTCATGGTGGCTATGAATTATTTTTAGAAGATGATGATTCGAGTTACAACGAGTGTCTTCAAAAGATGCCTTTTATAAACGATTTGCTTCGTCCTTTGTTCAAAGCTGATGTTTTTGAAAAACAAGTAGACCGGTTCAATTTCGAAAAAATAAAAGAATACAGTATTTTCAATCCTTTTGAAGCACAAATAGACACGGGCAACATGATGCAGGCTTTGCTTAAAAAGGCATACGCAAACAATATTCAGATTTTAAACAATCAAACAGTTAAAAATTTTACAGATTCGGGTACTGAAGTTGAGGTTCAAATAAACGATTTTACGTTCAAGACCAAAAAATTACTTTTTGCCACCAATGGTTTTGCCGGAGAATTAACTCAAGGTGAAGTCAAACCCGCTCGTGCTCAGGTATTAATCACTGAACCTATTCCTAATCTGGATATAAAAGGAACCTTTCATTTAGATAAAGGCTATTATTATTTTAGAAACATCAATGACCGGATTTTATTTGGAGGTGGACGTAATTTAGACTTTGAAGGCGAAACCACCACCAGCCTTGACCAGACTAATTTAATACAAAACAAATTGGATGAATTGCTAAAAACTGTAATTTTGCCCCACACCGAAGTAAAAGTGGCTCATCGCTGGAGCGGTATTATGGGTGTAGGCGCTCATAAAAAACCAATTGTAAAACCACTTTCAGATAATGTTTACTGTGGTGTACGCATGGGCGGCATGGGTGTGGCAATAGGCAGTTTAATAGGACAGGAATTAGCAGATTTAGTATAGAATAATGGCAAAAAAAGCAACCACTTCTACAAAAAAACCATCAAAACAATCTAAAAAAAACGAAAACCTATCCTTTTGGGGTAAAGTAAAACGCTTTTTATTCAAGCTTTTCATATGGTTTAATGTTATTTCTCTGACGCTGGTTCTGTTATTTAAATTTGTTCCCGTTCCTTTTACGCCGCTAATGATAGTAAGAGCTTTCGAACATAATGCTGCTGGAAAAGATATGGTTTGCAGTCATGACTGGGTACCACTGGAAGATATTTCCATGAATTTACAAAAGGCAGTGGTTGCCAGCGAAGATGGTTTGTTTTTAAAGCACAACGGTTTTGATTTTTCGGCCATGAATAAAGCGCTTACCGGTAACTTAAAAGGAAAAAAACTTAAAGGAGGAAGCACCATTTCACAGCAAACTGCAAAGAATGTTTTCTTATGGCAGGGCCGAAGCTATTTTAGAAAAGCTTTAGAAGCCTATTACACCGTTTTAATAGAACTTATCTGGGGTAAGAAACGCATCATGGAAGTGTACCTAAACAGCATTGAAATGGGAGATGGCGTTTATGGCGCCGAAGCAGCCAGTAAACACTGGTTTCATAAAAGTGCGGATAATCTAACCAAATACGAAGCGGCCTCTATCGCAGCTATTTTACCAAGTCCAAGAAAATACAAAGCCATTAATTCATCAAGCTATGTGGAACGACGCAAAAACAAAACCTTACGTGTAATGCGTCATGTGGGACGATTGGAGTATTAATTTCTCATTTTAAATTTAATAGACCAGCGGTCAACAAAGATTTGGCTGCATTTTTGATACAGGATTAAATAAGTCTAATCTTATAAAATTCTGTGGTTATGAAAAATGCATTTTTACTCTTTGCCCTTGCCCCTGTTTTTATCTTATTTGGTTGCAATCAGGAAGCTGGAAGTGCCGGTGGGAAAGTAATGTTGTCAGAGATTTCTCTGCCAAAAGAAAAATCGTATGATAAAAAAGAGGAAGTTTCAAGGAATAAGCCCGCGCCAAAAAACATAGAGTCTTCTGCAAAAATCATCAAGAAAGCCAATTTAAAATTTGAAACACAGGATTTAGCTAAAACCTTTGGTGCCATTCAAAATGCCGCACAAAAATACGGTGCTGTTATTGCCAATGATTCTTCGGGTAAAGATTTTGCCGCGTCATACCGTAACTTATTGATTAGGATACCTAACGCCAACTTTGATATTTTTATTAATGACATCAGCAAAGGAGTCAGTCATTTTGACGAAAAACAGATTTCTCAGGAAGATGTTACAGAAGAGTATATTGATGTGGAATCCCGCATGAAATCAAAGAAGAAACTTGAAGAGCGCTACATCCAATTATTGAATAAAGCCAATAAGGTTTCTGAAATGCTTGAAATTGAAGGAAAACTGGCTGAAATAAGAGAAGAAATCGAAGCCAAGGAAGGCCAGTTGAAATACCTTCAAAACAGAATATCACTTAGTACAATTTCAATTGAAATGTACACGATTGATCCTTCTGAAAGCGGCGCAACATCTTCCTATGGCAGTAAAATATGGAATTCAATTAAAGAAGGCTTTAACGGATTGTCAAATTTTATGTTAAGTATTATCAGCATTTGGCCATTTATACTTATTTTCGTTGGTGTATACCTTTGGGCAAGAAAACGCTTTTTGAAAAAAAGAAACAAGTCATGATAACATCATTCAAAAAAAGATATTTGCTTCCTGTCATTGCAGGAGGTTTTCTATTTGTTGGTGCCGGTTTTAAAGAGGATTTCTTTGAAATTGCCAAACAGATAGAAATATTCACCACTTTGTTTAAAACGGTTAACATGAATTATGTCGACCAGACCAATCCGGCTGAATTAATGGATAAATCCATCAAAAGCATGCTGGCAGAACTGGATCCCTATACGGTTTATTTCAATGAAGGCGATGTCGTGCGATTTAAAATAAACAATACAGGTGAATATACCGGAATTGGAGCAGCTATTACCCGCAAAGACGGAAAAACTTTTATACGCGAGCCTTACAAAGGCTATGCTGCTGATAAAGCCGGGCTAAAAGCCGGTGACGAAATAATCCAAATCAACGATGTGATTCTTGCCGATTTTAAGGAAGATGCCTCACAGCTGTTCAGGGGATCCAAAAACACTAAAATTGATATAAAGTACAAACGCAACGGCGAACTAAGATCAACACAATTAACAATTGATGAGGTTGATGTAAAAGCTGTTCCGTTTTATGGCATGACCGATGCAAAAACGGGCTATATCGTTTTGTCGCAGTTTAACGGAAAAGCTTCCGCGGAAACACGCGAGGCTTTGGAAAAATTAAAAGATCAGGGAGCTACTCAAATTATTCTTGATTTGAGAGGCAATCCGGGTGGTTTGCTTAACGAGGCAGTCAATATCTGTAATTTATTTGTTCCGGCAAATGAAGTGATTGTAACCACCAAATCAAAAATTGAAAAACATAACAATACCTACAGAACATCCAAACAACCTGTAGATTTGAATATCCCTTTGGCTATTTTAGTCGATGGAAAAAGTGCTTCAGCCAGTGAAATTGTTGCCGGTGCTTTACAGGATCTGGACCGTGCCGTTGTTATAGGGGCACGCAGTTATGGTAAAGGTTTGGTGCAGCGTCCTCTTGATCTGACCTATGGCACACAGTTAAAAGTTACCATTTCGAGATATTATACTCCGTCCGGAAGATGTATTCAGGCTTTAGATTATTCCAAAAAAGATGCAAACGGAAAAGCTGTCAAGACAGATGCAAAAAACTATAATGCTTTTAAAACCCGTAAAGGAAGAACCGTTTATGACGGCGGGGGTATACAGCCTGATATTGAATTGGCTGAAAGCAAAATGAGTACTGTTGCCGAAGCTTTGTTGCGCAATGATGCTATTTTTAATTATGTAACCCAATATGTATATAAGAACCCAAATTTAGGCAGTTCCATTCCGAATCTGACAGATGCTGATTTTACCGATTTTAAAAACTTCATCAAATCACAGAAATTTTCAATAGACACTAAAACCGAACTGGCTTTAAAAGAGGTTTTGGAACAAGCCAAAAAGGAAAAAATTGATGCAAACATAAAGACGCAATATGATGCTTTGTTTGCTTCGCTGCAAAAAGCAGAAGAAACTGAGATTGATAAAAACAAAGCAGAAATCATCAATTTGATGAAAGACGAAATTATCAAACGTTTTCAATACAAAGAAGGTCTGTATCAGTATTACACCAAAAACAATTCAGAAATCAAACGTGCCACGCAGTTACTGAATACTGCCGCTGAATACAATAAAATTTTAGTGAAATAAGAAGAAGACTGTCTGAAAAGCAGACTAATTTGTCATTCCGGCCAAAGTGAGAAATCATATAAGTTGATTATAAGATTCCTACTTTCGTCGGAATGACAGACTTTTGAGCACATTTTTTATTGAATCTTCATTTCAACATGCGGGATGTCATCTTCCAGATACATTTCAGAGGTTTGAACAAAACCGTGACTTTGATAAAATTTGGTCAGGTATTGCTGTGCAGAGATTGTTATTGCTGTCTGATTAAAAACCGACTGGATTGTTTTAATAGCAGTTTTGATTAATTCATGACCCAGTTTTTTGTCGCGGTGTTTAGGAGAAACCACTACCCTGCCAATTGAGCTTGCCTCAAAATAATCTCCCGCATCAAACAAACGGCAGTAACTTGCCAAATCATTTTCCAGATATCCCAGAATATGGATTGCCTTCCTGTCCTTACCATCCATGTCTTGATAAACGCAATTTTGCTCTACTACAAACACTTCGGAGCGCAATTGCAGTATTTCATATAGCTCTTCCGTAGAAAGTTCTTTAAAACGCTTTATTTTGAATTCTTGTTTCATGCCGCTTTTTTAAAAAGTAAAAATACAAAAAAGGACGCTTACGCGTCCTTTACTTATATTTTCAATTTCATTCCAGGTTGTAAATCATCTTCTTTGATATTGTTCTTTTTTTTCAATTCGGCAACAGTCGTATTGTGCTTTACAGAAATCTTGAACAATGAATCGCCTTTTTGAACAATATATAATCGCTGGTCTTCATAAACTGGTTTCTTTTTAGAAACTTCAGCAACTGCATTACCCTGTTTTTCAATTTTCAGTTTTTCACCGACTTTGATATTGTTGGATGAAAGGTCATTCCATTTTTTTATATCTTCAATTGATACATTGTTGACTTTTGCAATACCACCAATGTTGTCACCTTTTTTTACAGTATAAGTCTCAACTGAAGCAACAACTTCCTGCTTGGTTTCTTTTAATTTTAAAACATCGCCCTCTTTTACGACTCCGTTTTCAATATTGTTCCATTTTTTTAAATCGGAAACATACAAACGGTATTTCTTTGCAATGACGAATAAAGATTCACCTTGCTGCACAGTGTGTTCAGCAACAGCAGTTTCTTTTTCAGTAACTGCTTCCGGTTTTGTCTTTGATTCTTTAGTTGAAGTTTCAGCAATTACCTTTGGTTCTGCCTCTTGTTTAGCATTAGCAGCTACTGCATTGTTTTCGTTATACACAATTTTAAGCTTAGCTCCAAGGTTTACATTACTGGATTTTAAACGGTTCCATTTCTTAACATCGGTAATAGAAACATTATATTTTTCAGCAATTTTACCTAAACTTTCACCTCTTCTGACAGTGTGATATTTGTTTTTTAAGGTACTCTTTGCAGTGGATGCATCGACAATTGCTTCCTGAACAACTTTTTCAGTACCTAAAGTATCTTTGATGATTTTTGGAGTAACCTTTTTGATAAAAGGTTTTTCTCTTTTGCTTTCTTCATAATCAACATAAGCATAAACCTTATCTTCATTAGAAGCCAGCATTGCAATTTTCTTCTTTGGCAAACAGATAAAGTTTGTCTTTCCTGTTACATACGGAACAACTTTCATTTTATAGGAAGGATTCAGGAACTCGATATCTGTTTCTGAAATATCCAATAAACCGGCAAGCTGTTTGAATGATATTTTACGTTTTAATGCGATAGTATCTGTTTCGAAATGCTTAACTACAGGCTTGTAAGGGACAATATTGTGTTCTTTGTGATATTCAAAAATATACATCGTAGCTAAGAAAGCCGGTACATAACCCTGAGTTTCACGAGGCAGCTTGCTTTTAATGTTCCAGAAATTCTGAAAACCACCAGAACGTCGTATTGCTTTGCTTACATTCCCGGCGCCTGAATTGTAAGATGCCAGAACCAATTCCCAGTCGCCAAAGATTTTGTACATATTCTGCATGTATCTTGCGGCAGCATCTGTAGCTTTGTAAGTATCCTTACGTTCATCCACATACGAATCGATTTTTAATCCGTACTGTTTACCGGTTTCAAACATAAACTGCCACAAACCAGTAGCGCCTACTCTTGAAACCGCATTGGAACGCAAAGCCGATTCTACTATTGCCAGATATTTGATTTCCAAAGGCACATCGTAACGTGACATAGCTTCTTCAAACATGGGAAAATAATACTGTGATAAACCCATCAAACGCTCATAGGAACGCTTGCGGTTTTTTAGGAAGCTTTTAACCAGGTTTTCCAATTGCGGATTGTACTCGATATTAAAAGGAGACTTTTCATCCAAAAGACGAAGTCTTTCCTTAAAAAGATCCGTTGGCAAGTCAAAATCTACAGGCTTATCCAGATCTAAATTTTTAATATCAGAAACAATCCCATCAAAAATATCCTGGGTATTGGAAAGTTCTTTTATATATTGATTATCGACACAGTCAGCTGTTTCATCGACAACAAAAGTGCTTTTGACAGAGTCTAAGAAAGACAATTTTATAACAGGTTTAACAACAGAGTCTTGGGAAACTCTATCCTGACCAAAAGTTACAAACGCAGATAAAAGCAATAGTAGGTTTAGGGCAATTCTTCTTCCAATCATAGGCCTTGTGTTTATAAATAGTTTATATTCAACTATTTAAGTTGGGCTACAAACATATAACCATTATACGAAATAAAACAAAAAAAAATGTTAAAATTAAGCTGATCAGCTTAAAATAGCAACAATTCCAGGCAAAACCTTACCTTCAAGCATTTCAAGCATAGCACCGCCACCGGTAGATACATAGCTCATCTTTGGTTCGAAACCAAACTGCTTAACCGCGGCAACACTATCACCTCCGCCTACTAATGAAAAAGCTCCGTTTTGAGTAGCTTCGGCAATAAAATTACCTAATTCAATAGTACCGTTTGCAAAAGATTCCATTTCGAAAACTCCAAGCGGGCCATTCCAAAGAATAGTTTTAGAATCTAAAATTACTTCTTTAATTGCTTCCAGAGATTTTGGACCTACATCAAGCCCCTGCCAACCGTCAGGTATATTATTCACATCAACAACTTGTTTTTCGGCATCGTTAGCAAACTTATCAGCGGCAACTACATCAACAGGAAGATGGATTTGAACACCTTTTGCTTTGGCTTTATTTAAAATTTCAAGTGCCAGTTCCAATTTGTCATCCTCACATAAAGAATTACCGATTTTACCGCCTAATGCTTTGATAAAAGTAAATGTCATCCCTCCGCCAATAATCATGTGGTCAATCTTATCAAGAACATTTTCGATAACCGTAATTTTTGAAGAAACTTTACTTCCACCCAATACAGCTGTAACAGGCTTTTCACTATTATTCAATACTTTATTCAAGCTTTCGATTTCTTTAGCCAGTAAAGTACCGAAACATTTATTTTCAGGAAAGAATTGCGCAATAATCGTAGTAGAAGCATGGGCCCTGTGAGCAGTACCAAAGGCATCGTTAACATAAACATCACCCAATGAAGCTAATTTTTTAGAAAAATCCACATCACCGGCTTCTTCTTCCTTGTAAAAACGAAGGTTTTCCAACAACAAAACGTCACCCGGTTTTAAATGTGCAGCAGCATTATCAGCCACGTGACCAATGCAATCAGAAGCAAATGTAACGGGTCTTCCTAAAATTTCGGCAGTACGTTCCACAATATGGCGTAATGAAAACTCTTCCTGAACACCTTTAGGGCGTCCTAAATGCGACATTAAAATAACACTTCCGCCTTCATTTAAAATTTTATCTATAGTAGGTTTTGCAGCTTCAATACGCGTACTGTCAGTTACATTAAATTTTTCATCCAGAGGTACATTAAAATCAACTCTGATTAAGGCTTTTTTGTCTTTAAAATTAATGTCGTGTAATGTTTTCATTGTAGTAGTTGTTTTTTTACAAAGTTAAAAGAAAAAAAAAAACCGCAAAGCAAACTGCCCTGCGGTTTTACTATGTCAAATCTATAAGTTCTTAATCTTCAGCAATAGCATTTTGTGTACAAGGACAGTTGCTGATTCCCTGGAAGAAATCCCATCCTAAAGTAATCATATGAGAACCAGTATTATAACCAGACAGCTCATTAAGAGTAATTTGATAGGAATATCCTAAATAAAGACCGCTTTTCTTTAAACCAAACATTGGTCCCAAAGTCAAAGGGCGCATAGGCTGATCATTTAAGAAACGATACGTGGCCCCTAACCAGAAATAACCTGTACGCTGGTAATCAATACGTCGGTATTTAATATTTATATCTGTACTGGAACGGTTATCACTTTCGAAATATTGAATAAAAGCAGAAGGTTCGATTTCGACTCTGGATTCTCTGTTACTTCTAAAAACATATCCTGTATACAACTGATAGTTTCTAAGTAAGCTGGGTTCAGGATCCAAAACGAACTTTTTAATATCCTTGCTCAGTAAATTACTGGCATTGAAAGCTGCATAAAATCTGTCCTTTCTATAAAGCAAACCTACATCAAAGTTGTTATTTGATGTATATCTGTCATTAGTAATATCACTGTCAGGAGTGTCAATATTTTCAGTTTCAATTCTAAAATTATTGAAGTTGTAAGACATACCAAATGATAAATACTGTTTTGAGGGATAATCCAGAATAATATGGTGGGCAAAAGAAACTTTACCTCCCTGCTGTCTGGTATCGCCATTCTTATCATTATAAAAATGCAAACCTACACCTGATTGATTCAACACTCTAAAATCTCCATAGACCGCCTGATTATCCGGCGCATCTTTAATACCAACCCATTGAAAAAAACCGTTAACGCGTATCCTCGCATTATCACCTATCCCGGCATAGGTAGGTGATAATGTAAAAGGATTATCTGCTAAATACTGCGTTGCAGCGGGTAAATGCAACTCTTGAGCAATTCCACTTGTGCAAGCCGTTAAAACTAATGCAACAAAGAGTTTTTTTGTATTGTTTATATTATCTATAAAATTCATAGCTCATGAGTTAAATTATCTATACAAAGTAAAGTGACCTACAATCTCCTGACCTTCATTCTTATCCACTTTGATCACATACCAGTAATCACCAGAAGGCAAATCTTTTCCTTCATATTTACCATCCCAGGTTTCTCCAACCGGTAATGTTTTCACTAAACGTCCGTAACGGTCATAAATTTTAGTTACCAAATTAGGGTACGTTACAGGATCAACACATCCAGGACCCCACTCGTCATTTGTACCATCTGCACCGCCTGGTGTCATTACATCCGAAACACAGATTGGAATGTGGGTTACAGGAAGGCTGTCTATAGCTATACATCCATTCTCATCAGTAACAGTAACGGTAACCGTACCTGACTGATAATAAATAAAGGTATTTTTAGGACCGGTCTGACCACCAAAGCCATTCAAATCAAACGCATAAGTATACGGTGGCGCTCCTGAAGGTGTACCGTCAGTATTGTTTGTATTAGCCACGACCTGATTCAGAGCTGTACCCGGTTGTAAATCAACAATAAGAGGATCTAATCTAGTCACATCAACGATAACGTCGATTACAGATTTTTTACAGCCGTTTACATGATATACATAAATCGTATGATTTGTATTTGAAGGATCCAGCAATTGCGGATGTGTAACCGATGTAAATACAGGATTATTAACCGCTGTTGTAAAATCATCTACGTCCAATGAATAGAAATAATTTGCCGCAGGACTAAACAAAGCATTTGTATCTTTATTAATCACTGTTATTCTAACATACGGCTGTGCCGGTGAATTAGGAACTGTTGAATTATCACAATCATATTCAAAACGTACATCCGGATTCATTACCACACCTGGATCAACTCTTACGGGATACGTAGTCTTACATCCTTTTGAATCGATAATATAGGCTTCAAAAACTCCGTTTACAGCAACACTGCCATCCACATTCATTATATTGAAAGGTCCTGGCCCGGCTGCAACATTTGTCAGCTCCGCAATTGGCGTTGGGTTAGGGTTCGTTAGTGTAGGAGGCAATGAATATCCTAACGTATAAGTCCCTGGATTACCTCCACCTATATTTGTAAATTCTATAATTCCATCATTGAACTCCGCACAAGACTCAGGAAGTCCTTGTGCTGTAGCAAAAGCAGAAGTCAGCGGCTCTGAAATAAGAATATTATCAATTACGAACTGACAGCCATTCTTATCACTTAACACTAATGTATAATTTCCTGCAGCTAATTCCGGGATAACTAATCCAGCAGGATTAAACGGATCTAAAATAGTTACCGTTCCAACCGTTTCACCTGTTGTCAAATTATCCAATTGATACTGAATAGGTGTCGCTACTCCATTATTTTGAATAATCACCGTAATGAATCCTGATTTATCGCCTCTACAAACAACATTTTCCCATGTAGCAGTTGCCTGTAACGGTGGATTAGGTGAAGCTATACTCTGAGTAGTTGCAGCAGTACAGGTACCATTTGTAACTGAAATATTATAATTACCTGCAGCTAAATCTGTAAAAATACCGGTAGTATTTGTTTGATTATAACCTGCTGGGCCAGTAACATTTATTGTATAAGGAGTACCTAAACCACCCGTTACGTCAATATATAACGAACCAGTAACATCACCAAAACATAATACCTGTAATTGCGAATTAGCATTAATGGTTATAGTAAGCGGTACAACCGGTGCGACTGTATAGACAGCCGGCCCACTGATACAGTCATTGCTGTCTTTTACGTAATAAGTATACGGTGATCCGTTAGGATTTACTGTAAAGGTTACAGGGTTTGTGGCCATAGCCGTGAAAGGCCCTGCAGCAGTTGTTGCATAGCTATATGATCCGGTACCGCCGGATGCCGTTAATGTTATTGTTTCAGTACCTGACAAACAATCTCTGCTGTTGGCAATTAAATTAACAGATGCGGTAACTACTGATGGATTAATAATTGTTACCCTAACTTCAGTTGAGTTACAGTTATAACCATCCTGAACAATAACTCCATAATCACCAGCATTTAGATCATTAAATACATTGCTTAGTTGAGGCACAGATTGTGATGATAAAGTATTACCCTGTGCATCTTTATAATATGTTACCAAAATATATTGATACACCGCACCAGCTACTCCTCCGGTTACCCCTGAAACAGTAATAGTTCCATTTGTATCATTAGCACAAGCCAAAACACTTGGTACAGCAGTAACATTAGTGATTTGTGTAGGTGCATTCAATGTTACCTGATTGCTCGCCACTATACATCCTTTAGCATCTCTCACGTTCACATAGTAAGTGCCTGCCGGCAAATTACTGAATGAACTAGCATTACCATAAGGAAACGAAGTTCCCGTAGTTTGATTTACCAATTGGTATTCATAACTACCCCATCCGCCAGTGATGCTGTCTACGGTTATTATACCGGTTGCAGAACCGCAGGAAACAAGAGCGTCAATTTTTATCGATACAGCAAGCGGTGCTGCAGGTGCTGTTATATCAACCGGTACAGTCGCATCACAGAAAGGTGCTTGTGTCTCAGTGATTAACAACGTATAACTTCCCGCAGGAACATTATTGATAGTCAATGGAGTGCCTGTGTTGCCAGTACCTGATAAAGCACTTCCCTGCAACTGCCAGCTATAATCGCCACTGTAATTATTGATTGTAACAGGTCCTATTGTTCCTGAGGCTGTTCCAAAACAAACAACATCTGTTGTAGCAGGAGCACTGATAGTAATTATATCATAAGCAGGAACATCAAATACCGGTAAATCAACCCAACATCCGTTTGCATCAGTAACTCTAAAGTAATACAAACCAGGCTGGCTGATTGTGAATACATTTTGATTAGGTGATGGCTGCTGCACAGCACCTGCTGCATTACCTCCTACTAAAGTGTAAGTGTAATTAGCAATTGTTCCGCCTCCTGAACCACCCGAAGGAGTTATAGTATAACTGCCCGAAGCAGCACATGTAGGCTGCACACCTGCCCCCAACGCGCTTAATGGTGTATAAGCCGGAACAATTTCAGAACCGCTTACAGGACACCCATTAGCATCTTTAACATCATAATTAATTGTTTGTGAAGCTGTCGTTGCAAATACCGTATACACATTATTGGAAGTAAAAGCACCGCTATTAAAACTATATAGGTAAGGTGCAGTACCACCGCTCACATTAACAGTAACAGTCACAGGTTGAATCGCATTACTGCTGCAGGTTGGACTTGAAACAGTAGCCGGGTTTAATATAAGAGCTGCAGGTTGTGTAACAGGTATGGTTTTAGAAATTTTACATCCTCTTGCAGAAGTCACCTCTACAGTATATGAACCAGCTGCTAAGCCTATAAATACATTTGAATCCTGAGGGACTGCCGGCATTACAACCGGAGCAATAATTTGATACTTAAACGGAGCATCACCAACTACGTTAGTAACGGTAATCGTACCATCTGAACCACCAAAACAACTTACGTTAGTAGGTGCTAAAGTGAAATCAAGAAGCGCTGCAGTTACTAATGAAACCTGAACTCTAGCTGTACAATTGGTTGTAATGTCTCTTACTTGCACCCAATATGTACCAGGTGCCATATTAGGGAAAGTATTTCCTGACTGCGGACCAACTAAAATAGTAGTGCCTGCACTGTCATATAAAGTGTACTGATAATTAGCCGGCACACCGCTTCCTCCTGAAGCATTAGCTGTAATAGTACCGTCCGCATCGTTACATTCCGGTAAAACACTAAAATCAGCATTAATATTTAAAGGCGGCGTAATGATAACGCTTGCTGATGACTCACATCCGTTTTTATCTAAAAGCGAGATATCATAGGTACCCGAACTTAAATTACTGATTGTAAAAGTATAAGGATAGGTTAAAGGATAAGGTGCAGTCAGGTTTTGATACGCACCTCCATTCACACTATAAGTATAAGGTTCAACACCTGTTGCATTAATTGTCACATCAATAGCAAAAGCACCTTCCGCATTACACACTGTACTTGGATTAACGACAGCACTTATAGATGGTAACGGATCAGAAATCATTGTAATTTGTGTTGATCGGATACATCCGTAAGCATCCAATACATACACATCAAAAGGCGCAGAATTGCCAAAAGGAATAGTTCCTATGTTTGAGCCTGACCACAATGGTGATCCAACAGCTGGTGCTGGACTTGGTGATTGAGCGAAATAATATAAATAAGGTGCAGTACCTCCTAATGCATTTATTTGAATCGTACCGGCAGCATTACAATTGGCATTTTTCAGAATTTGAGCTGTAACACTTAGCACAGTTGGTGATTCAACTATTGCAAAAGTATTTGAAGCATTGGTACATCCAACAGAAGGACCGTCCAATTCTCTTACTACTACATAATATGTTCCTACAGGAAGCGGTCCGATATTTGAAACCGTTACGGCTGATCCGGACAATCCATTTAAAGTTGCCGGTGCCAAAGTAGGCGCTACTGGTTGATTGGTTACTGCATTAAATATTTGGTATGAAACACTTGTACCTCCGTAAGAAGATATGGTGAAACTCACACTTCCATCCGCTGCTCCTTTACAGGTTACGTTTTTAGGAGTTGCCGCAACTGTCATTGAAGTATATACAACAGTAGGTGCACCAGCCTGTCTGAAGAAATAACAGTTGGATCCCTGATCGTAAACAATAAATGAATAGGTAACTCCAGATGCCAAACCACAGAAAGTATATTCACCACTTCCAACAGCACTTTCCGGTTGGTAAAGTGCAGAATAAGTAGCATAATCATACGAATTAGGATTTGAAGGATTCACCGGATACTGGGCAAAAAAGTATGGTCCGGTACCTCCTAAAGCAGTTAATTTTATACAAGCCCCGGTAGTACAATCTCCAGGTACTGTAGTAACATCAATTGTTAAATCAGTTACAGGAGTAGCTACAGTTGTTACGAAATTTTTAGAACAGCCGTTGGCATCAGTAACAAATACCTGATAATTACCAAAGTTCAAGTTACTGAAAGTATGAGGCGCTGTGGCGTTATTAACCACAACATTAGGCGTTGCACCTGATAAATCAACCAATGTTAACATATAAGGAGCAGTGCCGCCACCTAAAGTTAAAATTTCAATTGAACCCAAAACAATACCTGAAACTCCACACGACAGAGAATTAGTATTATGGGTCCATGTTATATCGTTTGGTGCGCCAATTGTTATAGTAAGAGGAGGATTCAATAAACATTGATTTGCATCTCTTACATTAACTGTATAATTTCCTGCTGCAAGACCAGAATAAGTCGTTTGTGAAGTAAATGGATTTCCATTAACGCTAATCATGTATGGTGCCTGACCTCCTGATGGTTGAACAGTAAAGCTTCCCATACTGTCACCAAAACATTTATTATCTGTTTTAATATAAGTAGCGGCTACTGGTATTAAAGCCGGTATGACTACTGTAGCAGTGGTATAAGTACAGCCTCTGGAATCTCTGATTCTAAATGTATACGTTCCCGCAACAGCTGCCGAATAATTGAAAGTAGCTCCGGCAACAGGCACAAAAGAACCGTAAGCTCCCCCATTATATGAAACTTGATATTCATAAGCAGGATAACCGCCGCTGATATTCACGCGGATAACCGCATTTGGTGAAGCAGAACAATCCAGACCTTTAGTAATTACTGCCATGGCAGTTAATGTCGTATTTAGTACCGGCAGTATAACTGTATCTGTACAGCCGTAAACATCTCTAACCGTAATAACATGTCCAGTTCCTCCGGTAGGAAGGTTGGTGTACTGATGGCCATTTGTTGGCATATTTGCCGGTACATAAGCTCCTCCGTTCAGACTAAATTGGAATGGTGCCGTTCCTGTTCCGGCAGTTACCTGAACAACAACCGAGGTTCCATTAGAATCATTACATAAATCACTGCTTGGGAGCAATGTTAAATCAGGTGAGCTTGGCGCAGTCAAAACAAATGGAGGCAGTGCTTTTCTACAACCATTCGAATCTATGATAGTTACGGTATAAGAACCTGTTTGCGTCAAATTAGTAAATACATTTGCAGTTTGCGGGCCAACAACTGTTCCGTTTGGCTGCAGCAATTCATAACGGTATGGTCCGCCCCAGCCTCCTGAAACTCCAGATACTGTTACAGATCCATAATTAGGACTACATCTTATAGGAGTTACATTAAGAGTACCTGTAATATCATTTGCAGGCACTGGTATTGTAACTGAACTTGATGCATTACAATCAGTTGCAGTGTCATAAACTGTAATAGTAACAGGTGTATTTACCGGTTGATTGCTTATTGTAAATGGGTTGGAACCCGGATAAGGCTGTCTGGATCCATTGTTAATTGTATATTGGAAATTAGTTGTTCCGGTTACTGTAACCTGAATGCTGCCGGTTGCAACACCATAACAAACTCTTGGAGCAGTTAATGTCACGCCTATTACAGGCAATGCAGGAATAACCAGCTGACGCTGCAGTGTACATCCTTTTGCATCTGTTACCTGGAATGTATAGGTAGTTCCAGGAGTTAATCCTGTAAACTGATTGCTTGATTGAGGTGTTCCCACTACAGGAGCAACAATTTGATACGTATATGTACCTGTTCCGCCGGTAACATTAACACCAACATCTACAGTACCCGTAGTAGATGAAACATTACATCTTAAATTATAAGGTGTAAATGTCATATTCTGTAACGGCGTAATAGGTGCAATTGTAATTTGTCTTGAAACACGGCATCCTACTGCGTCTTCAAAAATTACAGTATATGTTCCCGCTCCGGAAACTGTAAAATTATGAGTTACAGGGAAGAAATTTGCTCCTCCGTTAATGCTGGCGCGAATAGGTGCTACCCCTCCGGTTGCACTGGCAGTTATAACAGCAGTACCCGGCGTGTTAGTACCCGCAGTACAGCTTATTTCGGTATTAGTTAAAGTAGGAAGAATTTCCGCATTTCTGGTAATATCAAGAGTTACCACAGGAATTGTACAAACTTCCCCATTGTAAATATACTGAGCTGAACAATAATATCTACCAGGCGCTAAACCTGTAAATACGCTGGCCGGTCCGTAAGTAAATGGTCCTGCAGCCGAAACGGTACTTATAGCAAACTGCATACTGTCGTTGCCGTTAAGAACAGGGTTAAAATTGATTCTACCCACATTGCCGTCAGCATAACATCTGATATTTGTCGCAACCGGATTAATAGTTGCTGCCGGAATTGCATTAACTGTAATCTGACCTGTTGCTTTACAATTATTTGAATCCCATACAGTAACTGTATATGTTCCTGCTGCGCTGACGTCAAAAGTATTTGTAAGTAAATAAGGAGACGGTGGTCCTGAATTAGGAGACAGATAAACAAAGTATGGTCCCGTTCCTCCTTCAACATCTACCTGAACTCTTCCCGCTGTACATGTCAATGCTTTAATGAGAGATAATTTAACTTTTAATTCCTGAGGATTGTCAATAGTAATTGTACCTGTACTTGGACAACCGTCATCAGTGGTTGTTGTCCATGTGTAAGTAACACCCGGGGTTAAGTTATTAAAAGTATAAACATTATCTGTTACTGCTCCTGATGATGCAACTAATCCACCTGCATCTGATATGCTGAAATAATAATTAGGTCTTCCGTCATTTATAGCCAGTGTAATGCTTCCTTTGTCACCAAAACAAACCGGTTGTGTATACGAAATTACCTGAGCCGTTGGCACATGTCGCAGTACCGCTATATTATTGGCAGTGAAGACACAGCCATTGGTAACATTTGTCTGATTAATGTTTACGTTATAAACCCCAGCAGTATTGATTACGAATACATTTGAAGCCTGTGGTCCCTGAATAACTGTACCGCTTGAATTTAATAATGAAAATGTATAACCGCTTTGAGGTACTCCCATTACTGTTATACTTCCGGGAGTATTACAAAAAATGTCTTCTTTTACGATCTGGTAGTCCAGATTATTCTTGAAAACCTTGAAATAGAATGTTTTAGAACAGTTTCCGTAATTTAGAATAATACGGTAATCCCCTTCCTGACTCACTGTATAAATCTGTCCTGTACCCACATTAGTCCAGCAGGATGCTGTTGTATTGGGACAGTTTATAGGAGAAAATGCGCCACAAGCCGTATTATAAATCTGCCATGTTATGGATTCTGCATCTGTAACTTTTGAGTCTAAATCTCTTGTTCCATTTGCACCGCATAAGTAAATGTAAGGGATACGTTCATTCGTATTGTCACATGTTTGAATAGGATTTGCCTGATCATAAGGAATGATAGGATGTGTATTGGATGAACTGTAACGTATTACGTGAAAAATATACGTTATAGGAGCACATCCGGCTTTAGTACCCACAACAGTATAGTTTCCGGTTATGTTTACAGTAACAGTCTGACTATTTGCATTAGGTGTGAAAGTTGCTCCTGAAGGGCCGGTCCATGTATAATTATCGTAACCTACAGGCCCTGTTAATGTAGCTGTACCATCACATGTATAAACATTACTTTCAAATATACATGTAGGTAAAATTGTAGAGTTTGTAGGAGTTCCGTTACCTACAAGACATGTAGAGTCAAAAACAGAAGAACTTGGATCAGAAGTTACTACCTGTCCCCCGCTTTCACCCTGATAGGAAATAAATGCCTGGTTTTTAATAGATGTAGAACATGCATCAGTTATATCAGCACAAGCACATGCCGTACGTACATAAATTTCAAAAGCATATCTTGGATCGTTTACTTCCAGATATGATTTAGGAATACTGATTCTAAGTGTTCTGGTAGCAGCATCATAATTAACTATAGAACCTGGTACCGTTGTTGTCACATTGGTTCCTACGTAAGTTACATTTGCCGGTAGAACATCGGTAATAATTACATAATTAGGATTGGCCGGTGCAACTCCTATTGCATCATCTGAACCTAAATTCTGAAAACCGATTATGTATTTGAAATCCCTACAAGTTGGTATTTGCTGTCCGTCAATATTTGCTCCTAATAAATTATTTACGGTTTTCGTCAATACAACATTCGGCACATAATCATCCACTGAAAAAGTAGCCACATACGGCATAAAGGCATCTTGATTTGCGCCTTCGGTTGTAAGTCGTATGTAGGCATTGGAAGCCCCGTTTACAAGTACACTCTGTCCGGGATTAGGTAATTCAACCTGATCCAGATCAAAACCGTACGTATTGTTTTTAATAGGGTTTATGTTGTTAACGATAGCATTGTTATCGGTTAATGAAGAGTCAAAAAAATTGTTGAATGCGTTAAAACTGTCTTTTAGATCAATAAAAGGTCCGCCGCTAAAGCTCGAAAACTGGTATTTGTCATTATTTTTTTCCCTGTCACCATCCAAGGCCGCCACCCCGATATTTGTATCAAATTTCCCTGCCAGTGTTGATTTAAAATTATTAATTGCAATTGTCAGGTCATGAGTTCCGGCAATTCTTTCCAAACCATCATAAACTACAAAATGTCTTGGTTTGACATTAGCATTGGGAGATTCATAAATAACCACTAAACTCCAACCGGCACTTGATCCGTCCAGACGTTTTCCACGCGCTGCCCTAACATTACCAACCGTATAATTACCATTAGCATCAGGCAGTCCTTGAAGCATTGTGGTTACATCTTTGAAACAAACATAAGGAGCCCCTTTAAAAGAGGCGGAAATATTTGAAGCATTATACCCATCATAAATAGTTTCATCAGCAGTGATATTCTGATATGCTCCACCGGGAAGTTTGAATTTAATCTGATTAAAATTACCTATCCTTGGAGTATTTAAGGGAAAGGATTCCCATTCTTTGGTTGCATCTATACCCCTTTCATACGGGTAGGTCGCCGCCCAGTACAGCCCGGCAAAGACAATCCTTTTACAGGTTACTTCTTTAGGGTCAATATCAAGATATGCACTACTCGAACTGAATGTTGAAGCATCGCCGTCAATGTCAATATATTCCATATTTTCACTGTCGTTCTGGCCGTTTGCTCCATTGGGAGTAGCTTGATTTGCCTGGTTGGTTAAAGTACCCAGATTGGTTACGTTCCCGGAACTGTCAAAAGTAGGATTTGACAAGGTATGTCCCAGAATTGTATTTCCAACTAGTTTGATATTCCCTCTTACTTTAGTCGCTTTAGCTCCTAAACGTGATTTGAAGGGCGCACCTGTTTGAGCATTTACTGAATAAATACCAAAAAGGAGCAATAATAACATTAGGTAGTGTTTTATTCTCATAGGGCGGTAGGTTTATTTTAAACAAATAAATTTAATGTTTTTTCATTAACGTTTCTTTTAAATACAAACTTGTGAATCTAAAAGAAACGTTAAATTTTTTATTTTATTGTTTCTCAACTTTAATAATTACCATTTTTCCATTATACGGTTTTGTTCCTTTATTACTTACGGCTGCATCAGCGTCTGAAATTTCATCAAAATGTCTCGAATAAATGAAGTAAGTACTCGTATTTACATCATAGAAGAAATCAATATTTGTTTCTCCGGCCTCTATCGCTTTTTTCAGGAAAGCATTACGTCTTGCTTCATCTTTGTGAGCTGCCAGTACCAAATAGAAACCTGGTTTTGTATTTTCCACATTTTTAACAATCTGCATGTTTGTCTGATCACCGTCACCGAAATCAAAGTCTGAAGGCTGATACACCTGTCCTGTAGGACTTGTTGATGCTTTGATTTGACTCAGAGCAGCTCTGTCTTTTTGATATTTGGCCTGTGAATTGTCAAACAATGCACGCTTAATACGACGTTTTTTCTCAATATCAGTTTCAACTTTAATCTGCTCCAATTTAGAAATCAATTCAGTACTTTGCTTTTGTGAAAGTGCTTTATCAGCTTCCAATTGTGCTATTGTTCTAACATAGCTTTGATTGATTGCATCGTTTTTGCCTGGAACTTTCTTCAAACGGTCTGCCGCTAAAGTTTTAAATTCATTAATAAACTGATCCTGTTGTTTTAAATTTAACTCAATTTCCTGTTTTAATGATTCAATAGCTCTGTTGGCTGCAGCTGTACTTTGGAATTCAACTTCTTTAACCTCAGTTACGATACCTTTTTCAGAATCATCATTTGCTTTACGCATATCCAATAATTCTTTTTCTTTAGTTGAAACTAAATCTTTGAATTTACTTATTGATTCCGATTGCAGCTTCTGAGAATCGGTTATAACTCCCTTAAGATTGTCAATTTCTTTATCTTCAGCAGTTTTTTGTGCATCTAATTTAGCGCGTTCCTCTTCCTCCGCTTTAGCTCTTGCTTCTGCTTCTGCCTTCTCTCTTGCGATTCTGTCTGTCTCTTCTTTTGCACGTGCCTCAGCTTCTGCCTTAGCTCTTGCATCAGCCTCAACTTTTTCTCTTGCCAGACGCTCCTGTTCTGCTTTTAAGCGTGATGCTTCCTCTGCTTTGGCTCTTGCCTCTGCATCAGCCTGTTCTTTAGCAATACGCGCTGCTTCTGCTCTTTCTCTTGCTAATCTGTCTGCTTCTTCTTTTGAACGTGCATCCGCTTCCGCTTTAGCTCTTGCATCAGCCTCGGCTTTCTCTCTTGCCAGACGTGCCTGTTCTTCTTTCAAGCGTACTGCTTCCTCCGCTTTGGCTCTTGCCTCCGCATCAGCCTGTTCT
>NZ_SJZD01000019.1 GCF_004959765.1 Flavobacterium sp. H122 | reverse complement strand
CAGTAACAATTCAACGTCAGATTGGTTTTCGGAGCGTCGGTTCGGCACTTACTGGTAACGTTTCGCGGCTTGGCTCAGTAGCGATGCCTGCGAACGTTTTATTTTCGGTTAAAGATAAATATTTTCGTGAAGAAAATTATGAAGTCAGAGTTAATTAGCTATTGCGCCAAACCACTGTTGTACCGCGTTTTTATTTAGGATTTATATAATTTATAAACTTTCTAAAAAGTATTCTTTCTTGATATCTGAGAATAGACCAAAACCATAGAGTTATAAATGGAAATACAAAAATACTCCACAAAGGTGTTTCTTTTCCGCTCAATAATGAAACAATAATTGCAAGAATTGGTATAATTACAGTAAAATAAAGCTCAACGCGTAGTTTGGTTTTCAGGTCAATTTTTGTCTTTCCGCTTTGTAATTCTGTTAACTTTCCGTAACCTTTTATTCCATCAAAAAGACCGGGATTTGAATTCGAAATTAAAGTTCCTAAAGATATTTTTGAGAGGATTTTAAATTCGTTCTCTGAAAACCATTCGAGTATGAATTTCTGATCTTTTTCGTTTCGAAATCTTTCTTTTAATTCAATTATAGAACCATTAAATTCGATAGATTCTATTAAAAGTGTTTTGTCAATCAATTCTTTCATTATTCTTAAGCGAACAGTTTGTTAAAATGCGGTACAACGTCCTGTGGCTTTAAGAAGTTGGGGATTTTTATTCCCGAACCATTCCGTTAAGACTGAAGTCAAATATATAAAATTACCTTTAAATTTTGCCTAAAACCCCAATTTCTTAAAACCGCTGTTGTGCGTAGTTTATCTCAATGATTCGATAATATGTTCAACATCAATTGAAGCAAGTTCAAACCATTCTCCACGTATTCTTTTTTCAGCGTATGCAAGATGTAGTGACTTTTCAAAGCTTTCTGCAATTTTTCTAATTGGAAATCTCTTAGAGCATATCATTTCTATTGTAGGTTTTTCACTTTGTAAAGTTTTTTCTCTGTATTCTGGTTTATTAGAAATTCCTATTTTGAAATAACCATTGCTTGTATCCTGCATTAGATATACATAACAATAATCATCAGTTTGAATTTCTTTATTTTCAATTGATATGCGAGTTCCTAAAGGTTTGTAATTGATAACTTTTTCACTAACCAATTTTAAATATTCTTTCGCAAATTTTTTAATCACAATTATTAAATTGCTTTTAGATACATAATTGCTATCTCCTCCAAACTCTCCACCAATTATTTCATGATTATCATTCTTAAGTATGATTTTCCATTTTTTGAAATTTATTTCTGAAAATAAGTTTAATTCATCTTGTGTTATTGGTGATTTATATTGCAATATTTTATCGGTTGTGATGTTTTTTATCAAAATTGGTTTTTTGAATAACTCAAATTCTACTATTTCTCCATTATCAAAAAGAAATAATATTTTATCATTTTGTTTGGGTTTTAGTTGTTTAGGATTAAAATTAAAAACTATGTTATCACAATCATTTTCAAAATTAAAGCTAAATGATAAATCAACATTTAAATCATTTGATTTAGATGTTATTCCTTCACTAAGTGGAAAATTTGAGCTGACTCTTTGCCATAATATTTTTATCGAATTTGTAAAATCATCATTTATTATTTTGGGAACATTAATGAATTTACTTTGTATTCTTTCATTATCACTATTTCTGATTAAATACATCAATTGGTTTTTAGGAATATGAAAACTTCTGTTATCATAAAAGAAATCAATATAACCACTTTTTTCAGCCTTATGTTTTGTTATTGTAGCATTTGTTTTACGACCAGATTTAATTAATATTGAATCTAGTAATGAGGAGTTTGAATATTCGTAAATGTAATCACCTTTTTCAATATAACTGCCATCATCAATTAACCATTTGTGGAATACAAATTCTAATTGATAATTTGGGAAGTAAGATTTATATTCAAGTTGATTTTCTATAGAATCATTCATAGATTTTGTTTGAACATTTAGTTAGGTTAAATTACGCACAACGTCCCGTGGCTTGGCTTGCAGTAGCGATGCCAGCGAACGATTTATTTTCCGTTAAAGATAAGCATTTTCGTAAATAAAATTATGAAGCAAGAGCAAATTAGCTATTGCGTCAAACCGCTGTTATACAACGTTTTTATTTTAACAATAAACTAATAATAATTATTGGTGGAAGGAAAATCAATAAGTGAAATATAAAGGTTGTTTTTAAATAATATCTAATATTAATTATTAAGACATCAAACCAATTCATTTCGTGATATTTAGCTTTTGTGGTCTTGAATTTTTCATTATCGATTGCTTGATGATTTTCGTGTTTTTCAAGTACTCTTTGATATGCCTCAGAAATTTTTTTCGCAAACTGCTCTTTGTCTGCTAATGTTTGGTTTTCTTTTAAGGTTTTATAAATTCTAAGATCATTGTAAATTTTAGAAAGTTCTAAACCACAGTTATGAAATTCTTTTGCTTTCATACTATAATCTTTAGCACTTTCTATTTGACCCAATACAAGTGCTAAAATTGATAAGCACGTTATTGAATATGCTATTAAGTTTTCGTCTAATTTTTCAGTACTGACACTAATATTATATACTGAAAGAAGTCCGACAGCAGTTAAATAAACAGATAACATTGTTAGTGCAAAATTTGACCATCTAGCCATTTTTGATAGTCGAGTACTAGCATTAAATCGACTTCCTTTTGTTGACCAAATTTTATAATTTAGTTCTTCTAAAAAAGTTTTGTTTAAATAATCTAAATGGCTTTTTTCGCTCATAGTTGGTAAAATGTTGTATAACGTCCCGCCGGCTTTGAGCAGGTGGGGACAAATTTAGCCAAAAGATTGCAAAGTAGGACGAAAGTTTGCCAAGAAACAACTCTTCCAGTTACACACTAACCCCCACTTGCTCAAAACCGCTGTTGTAGGCAGTCTTTTAAATGAAAAAGGCATGTTTTATTAATAAGTAACAGCCATTGGAATATTAGTATTTCCATCGGATTTAAGAACAGGGTTCATTTTAAGAGGAACATTTGTATTAATCCAAAAACGACCTCTATTTTGATTATTCCATACATTGAATTGTTGAGTTAAATAAGTATAAATTTCTTGTAATGTAATAATATTGTCATCATTTCCTTCTTTATCTGCAGCTCCTTTTAGACCAGAAAGTAAAATTTCTGTAAAAAGTCCGTTGTTTTGTCCGTCAGCACTATATTCATCAGGTCTACAAGCTAATAACCAATTTATTCCATTTCCAGAGATTGTTAGTTGCTTATAAAATAGGTCAAGAGCCTGTTGTTCTGTAAGTTTTTCCCCTTTACTTGTAATTGCAGATGTTGTATCCCATGAACCTGCATGACATGCATCAACAATAAATATTTTTCTCGCTGGCGATTTGTTAATTATCAAATTTAGTCTTTCATATTGTAGCCCTTGATCGTAAGCACAAAAATAACCGACACCGCCATGTCCTGATAAGTAAGTGATTATGACATCATTTTGAGTTGCTTTGGAAAATAAGTTTGCAGATTTCATCAATATATTATTTGCGTTTGCTTCTTTATCAGGTAAAAAAACTATATCAGTGTTTTTAATAGCACCACCACTGATACTGTTGTAAAAACTTTTCATAGCAGTGATATCTTTTAAAGGCCCTTTAAGTTGTCCAATACTATAATTAGGATTATTATAATTACTAATTCCTGCTAATAATACATATATTTTTGGTTTTTCGTTGCTAGTGTTACTTTGTTCGAATCCATTTTGGCTCGAAAAATCATAAGAAATCTTATTTATTTTTATGTCGTCAAAAGCATATGACCCGCGATGAAAATATAGATCAGTGAAATTACATTTGGCATCATAAACAAATGATGTTACAACTGTACCATTTATGATTACATCATATGTACTATTATTTTTTGAAATACTAATTAGATTTTTACTTGCTTTATTATATTTTGCATCTCTAACTGGTTTGATAATTTCTTTAAATTGACATTTTTCTCTTTGATTAATGTTTGCGGTAATTTTAGCTGAATTACTATTACCTTGAATTTGTATTAAATAAAAATCCCCAACATTTTCTTCATTTTCAGCACATATATCAGTGTTATCGTGTCGATCAAAGACCAATCCAAATGAAAAATAGCCATCGCTTTGAGTTTCCAGAATTTCAAATGAAAAATTTAATTCAGTATTTTCTGCTTGATTAATTAAATTCAAAACATTTGAAACTGGTATTCTAGTGAAATCATACTTTAAGTTTGTTAATGGATGACTGCATATGTATTTTTGACGTGATATAAATGTTTTATATTGTGGAAAAACTTCAATTTTCCACTTATTTTCATTTGTATTGAAATCTTCATTCAATAGGGATGTGTATACTTTCTTAGACTGAGAATACGTACCAAAATGTATAAAAAAAGAGGCTAGAAGTAAAACTAAAGAAGTTATTTTATTTTTCATAATATACTTTTATTAATTAAAAAACAAGTTGAATTGAATCCTTTAATGTAGGTAAATCCGTTCAATTATTAGTTGATTAAATTTAGTGATATTTTGAATATCAATATGTAAATTTCGTCTAAATGTTTTAAAATCAGGTTATTTGCATTTCTTAAAAAAATAGATGAATTGAAATGAAGATTTTTGCTTTGTATTACTGAAAAAAATTCAATAAAATAAAATTTATACTTGCTGCATTAAGTTACTGAATTCTCATTATATCGAGGTAAGATTGCCTACAACGTTTTGTGGCTTTGTGGCCGTTGCGTAA
>NZ_SJZD01000018.1 GCF_004959765.1 Flavobacterium sp. H122 | reverse complement strand
CCGGGGGTTCGAATCCCTCTTTCTCCGCAGAGCTGAAAAGCTAACGGTTTTAAAACCCTTCAAATTCAAAATTTTAAGGGTTTTTTGTTTTCAGGCACTTCAAAATATTCATTCAATAGTTTAATAGATCGTTGTGACAATAATTAGTAAACTAACAAAATTGAAAGGAATTCACAACTATTACAAATCTAAAATAGATAACTATTGCATAACTCCGGTTAAAAAATTAGAGCTATGCAACAGATACATCGTTTTAAATTAATAAGATTATTAAATACTCATTTTTCTATATTCTTAAAAATAAATTTAATTTTTCAAGAAATAAATATTTATAAATGTTATTGATTTACATAAAAATCATACATCTGAAAGCCTATTATTAATGTAATAATAAAAGCAACTATAGCGATCCAATTATCTTTTAAAAATTTCAATCTAAAGCATTTTTGACTGATCACAAATCAACTAAAATTAAGAAATATTTTATTTTTCAATTATTATAAAGTCTGACCTTCTGTTTAAAAAATGTTCTTCTTCAGAGCATTTCACACCATTTTTACATTGATTTCTTAAGCGTGTTTCTCCAAAACCAACAGCACTTTCAATTCTATCAGCAGAAATTCCTTTTGACAAAATATAACTCTGTGTCGATTTGGCTCTATTATCGGACAATTTCAAATTATATAAATCTTTTCCCCGTGAATCTGTATGTGATTCGATTCTGATTTTGACTTTCGGGAAATTTTGCATTACATATACTACTTTGTCTAATTCAGCTGCTGCCTGCGGAGTTATATCCCATTTGTCGTAATTAAAGAAGATAGGATTAATATCAATTTTTTCATTACCATTATCTTTCACTACAAAGTCTTCAAGTTTAGCCAATTCAAAATTAACAGGCATTATTTCACCGTTTTTATCTCCTATTCGTATTTCTTTTTCCTGTGTTGAAAAATCTGGTTTTGAAGCAACTAATTTATAACTGCCATTGCAAGGCATCTGAAATTCGAATTTACCATTAGCATCTGAGAAATATTCTTGCTTTAAATCTCCAAAAGAATCTAAAACCTTGATTGATGCATCCTGAATAGGTGCTTTTGATTTTGAATTAATCACAGTACCTGCAATTGTCTGAATGCATTCCGGTTCTCTTTTAGCAAAGTAATAAATATCATCATCACCTTTTCCCGAATCTCTGTTTGAAGAAAAATACCCATACTTTGATTTAGGATCGATGATAAAGGAAAAATCATCTTTATTACTGTTGACAGGCTCACCCATATTTTTAGGTTCAGAAAAATCTTTCCCGTTAAACTTACATTCAAAAATATCCAAGCCACCAAAACCATAAAGCCCTTCTGAAGAAAAATAAAGTTTTCCTTCACTAAAAAACGGAAACATTTCCCTTCCTACCGTATTTATTTTTGGCCCTAAATTTTTTGGTGAATTCATTGTTCCGTCGGCAAAAATTTCAACTGCATAAATATCAGTTTCACCATACCCTCCCGGCATATCAGAGACAAAAAACAGCCATTTACCATCCGGACTTAATGCAGGATGTCCCACACTGTAATCCAGACTGTTGAAAAACAATTTTTCTCCTTTAGCAGCTTTATCATTTTCTAAACTTGATTTAATAATTTGAAAATTATTAGTTCCTTTTTTATCATTTTTTAACCGATTACCCTTCATCGTATTGGTCGTATAATAGAAAGTTTTCAAGTCATTGGAAAAAGAAATTGTAGCATCATGGTATTTCGATGCAATTTCTGTAAGAAAAGGCTGTTCATTGAAAAGACTTCCATCAGACAAATTTCTATCGGCAACAAACATTGCAAGATAAGGCTGCTCATTCCATGTGTATATTTTTTTATCAATACTGGCACCTTCTTTTGTTGAAGAATACACTAATTTTTCACCATAAAAAGCAGGACCAAAATCAGAATTTTTGCTGTTTACATCTAAATTTTTTATTTGAAATAGTGATGTTTTTTGTGAAAGACTGTCTAAATATTTCTGATTGGATACAAAATAGCGAATCGCTGCATTATCGTTTTTCTTTTTCAACGCTTCTTTATTTATTGTATTTGCTTTATCATAATCTCTTACCCCGCGTAATGCCTGTGTGTATCGCAACATATAGATATCTGACAAATTTTGTCCTTGGATATCGTATAATTTTTGATACCACGTTAATGCTTTACGTATATCATTCAAATTATAATAAGTATCTGCAATATTTGTAATAGTTTGCGTAGATAAATCGGGGTCTTTTTCTAAGTATTCTTCATAAAGCCCTGCGGCTTCGACATAAGACATTTCATCAAACATTTCATTTGCCGCTTTTAGTTTTTGCTGTCCGTAAATTATGCTGGTAAATAAAACCAAGCTAACTGCTGCTATTTTTCTCATAGTAATTGGAATTAGAAAAATCTTGGAGATTTTATTGTAGATGATTTTTGAGGCAATTGATAGCGAAGGATTATTTCGTGTGTCCCGTCATTATATTTATTGAGTCGGGTAACCGTATAATCAAAGGAATAACCTAAAAAGAAACTATTTGACATTTGAATTCCGGCCAAAGCACTAACCGAATCATCCCATCGGTAGGAAGCTCCAAGAGTCAGTTTTTCTTTCAGTAAGAAATTAGCCGAAAAATCAGTTGACAATGGTGATCCGCTGACTGCTTTTATAAGCATTGAAGGCTTAAACTTCACACTGTCTGATAAATCAAATACATAGCCGCCAATCAGATAATAATGCAGCCTATCCGAAACTACCGATTCTTGAATATCGTTATAATAATCATGTCGGAGAAAACTAGGTACTGATAATCCCACATACCATTTATTAGAGTAAACATATGCTCCTGACCCTAAAATCCCCATCATTTTATTTTTTACGTTAGTATTTAAAAGCACATCATCATTATCATAAAATCTTCCTTTTGACCAATCAATATTCAACATCCGGACACCTGCCTTCATTCCAAAAGCCAGTTTAACAGATTCATTTAAATCAATAGAATATGAAACATTTCCTGCAAGTGTTTGTTCACTTGAAGGTCCTAAATCATCACTGATAATATTGAACCCTAAACCTATTTTTTTGTTGGATAAGGGGGAATGAATGCCTAAAGTTCCTGTTTTTGGTGAACCTTCTATATTTACCCATTGCTTTCGTAACAGTAAATTAGCTTCCAATACTCCTACAGATCCTGTATAACCTGGATTTACCATCATAGTGTTGTACATATATTGAGTATATTCTGGATTTTGCTGAGCAATGCTTTGTCCGTAAATGAATAGACTAAAGAAAAATATTTTAATATTTTTTATCATATTTGTGGATTTTATATTAAAAAAAAGAATATTTAGTTATCCTGTAACGATTATCTCATTATATATAACCATCCTGATTTAGCCTGATTCACAGTATTATCACCAGTTTCAAAAACATAATAGTAAGTTCCGGTAGGTAAGACATTATCGTTAAACGTACCTTTTACATTGGCTATTCCTTTCCAATCATTTTTATAACCTCTTGTTTGGAATACTAAATTGCCATATCTATTATAAATTTCTAATTTATTGTTAGGATAATTTTCAGCGCAAACAATATAAAAGAACTCATTTGAACCATCCCCGTTAGGAGTAAATTCATTGAAAATTGTCAAACAACCATCTACCGGCAATACGCAACTTTCTACTACCAGATTAAAAGTTGCTGTTTCCTGTGAATTACAAACCGATGAATTAAGGTAACTCACAGTTACTGAATTTGAGCCAAGCTGTGTCCAGTTGACAGTTACAGTAGAATCATTTGATCCACCACCGCTAACAATCTGCCCTCCGGAACCAATAGTCCATTCATAATTGCTCATGTTTCCTTGAGTTGAATAAGTTACTGGTTCAAAATCACAGGTTTTATCAGTATTGTCATCAATTGAAGCAGAATCGGCAGTCTTTAAATCTACAGTAATTGCTAATCTAGTAGTGCTTGAACAACCACTAACAGGATCTATAATTCCAGCATAATAAGTGACTCCATCAACTAATAATGCACTTGAAGACAAAACATTTCCTCCAGTTGCAGCATCATACCATACTATAGTGCTCTGATTTACCTGAAGTGAAGCTATTGTAGGATTATTAGATTGGCAAAAATCCTGAGTTGTGTCATTTGTTGTTGGCGTTGGCACGGAATTTAAATTTGCTGAAACTGCCAGTCTATCTGCACTTGAACAACCACTAACAGGATCAGTGATTCCAGCATAANGTAGGATTATTAGATTGGCAAAAATCCTGAGTTGTGTCATTTGTTGTTGGCGTTGGCACTGAATTTAAATTTGCTGAAACTGCCAGTCTATCTGCACTTGAACAACCACTAACAGGATCAGTGATTCCAGCATAATAAATCATTCCGTCAACTAACAGCGTGCTTGGTGACAATGCATTACCTCCAGTCGCTGCGTCATACCAAATCACATTTGATTCGTTTACCTGAAGAGATGCAATTGTAGGATTACTTGATTGACAGAAATTTTGAGTCGTATCATTTGTAGTTGGTGTTGGTGCTGCATTTAAATTAGCAGTTACGGCTAATCTATTTGCACTAGAACAACCGCTAACCGGATCAGTGATTCCTGCGTAGTATATCATTCCATCAACTAACGGTGTACTTGGTGACAGAACATTACCTNGGATCAGTGATTCCTGCGTAGTATATCATTCCATCAACTAACGGTGTACTTGGTGACAGAACATTACCTCCAGTTGCCGCATCATACCAAATTACATTAGACTCATTCACTTGTAATGAAGAAACCGTTGGTGGTGTTGGTTGACAAAAATCCTGAGTAGTGTCATTTGTAGTTGGTGTTGGCGCTGCATTTAAATTAGCAGTTACGGCTAATCTATTTGCACTAGAACAACCACTAACTGGATCAGTAATTCCCGCATAGTAAATCATTCCATCAACTAATAGTGTGCTTGGTGACAAAGCATTACCTCCGGTTGCTGCATTATACCAAACAACATTCGGTTCATTTATCAGTAATGAGGAAACTGTTGGATTTGATGACTGACAAAAATCCTGAGTGGTATCGATTGTTGTTGGTGTCTGGCCACTATTTAAATCAACAATAACTGCCAGACGATTACTACTAGAACAACCAGTTACCGAATTTGTAATACTCGCATAATAGGTC
>NZ_SJZD01000017.1 GCF_004959765.1 Flavobacterium sp. H122 | reverse complement strand
GGAAGATATTTTGTCAATAAGCCCTATAGGAGTGACTGATAACTTCTTTGAGTTGGGAGGTACATCATTTCAATTAATAAAACTACAAAGAAAAATAGATCTGTTATGGCCAAATAAAGTTCAGGTGCCTGATCTTTTTGAATATAATTCAATAAGAAGCATAGCCTCTTTTATTAGTAGAGGAACTGCAGATACACAAGAAGAAGAAATAGAAGAAGTTAATTTTTTTGAAATTTAAAAAAGACAAAATGGACATAGCAATAATTGGTGCTAGTATTAAATATTCAGATGTTGAAACTTTACAAGGTTTCCAAAATATACTTGAAAATGGGAAGGTTTGTGTAACGCAGCCTACAGAGGAACGAATTATAAATTCCAGAATTGATAAAAAAGACAAATATTACCCCTTTGGTTATTTGTATAGAGTAGATTTTTTCGATCACGATTTTTTTAATCTTTCTAAAGCAGAGGCGAATGCAATGGATCCAGGGCATAGGATGTTGTTGCAAGGAGTTTGTACGGCAATTGAAAATAGTGGATATAATTTAGATTATATAGGTACACAACGTACAGGTTTATTTACAACAGTACAAACGGGATTGTATAACTTTTTATATACATCACCTAGTAAAAGCTTGGATTTTATTGGTGGACTTTCATCAATTGGCGGGGGGAGAATAGCTAATATTTTGAATATTACCGGACCGGTAATGAATATTGATACAGCTTGTTCTTCTTCATTAGTGGCTGTTCATGAAGCAGTACAAAAAATTAAGAATAATGAAATAGATGTTGCAATTGTTGCAGGTGCTAAGGTCCAGTTTGTGTTTAGTGAGCCGAACAATTTTGATGATGATGCCATCATGTCTTCAGACGGTATTTGTAGAGCATTTGATAATGATGCTACAGGAGCTTCAGGTGGAGAAGGTGTAGCAGCTATTATCCTAAAAAGATTAGATCAAGCTATTATCGATAAAGATAATGTCTTATCAATAATAAAAGGATCGGCAATTAATAATGATGGTAGCAGTTCAAATAGTATCACTGCTCCGAGTCCATCAGCACAAAAGAATGTCATCTTAGAGGCTTGTAAGAATGCGGGTGTATCAATCTCTTCTATAGGGTATATTGAAACACATGGTACAGGAACAAAATTGGGGGATCCAGTTGAGTATAAAGGAATAAAAGATACAATAACAGGGTATGATGAAGATTTTCAAATCCGTCTGGGTACACTTAAATCTAATATTGGACACCTTGATAATATGTCAGGGCTTTTTGGTCTGTTAAAAGCTGTACTTGTACTCAAGGAAAATACATATTATCCATTAGCAAATTTCAATACGGTTAATCAATTTATAGAGCAGCACCCTAAAATAATTTTGAAAAAAGAGACTGAAAAATGGGTTTCTGACAAACCGAAATTAGCAGGTGTAAGTTCTTTTGGTTTAAGCGGGACCAATGTTCATGTTGTTTTAGAAGAATATGTTAATGATACTAAATCAGTAGAACAAAAAGAAGAAAATATATGGCTGAAAGTTTCTGCAAAAAACAAAGAAACATTAGAAGAATATTTACAAAATGTATCTGATTTCATAACTGAAAAAGAAGATATAGAGAGTACTGCATATACATTAAACAAAGGAAGAAACGACTATAAATTCAGAGTCTCTGTTTTTGGAAAAAATAATGAGGAGATTCAACAAAAATTATTGGTTGAAAAAGAACGTTTAGAGCAATTAAGCGAAATAAAGAATAATGGAAAGATAGCAATTCTCTATTTATCGGATAAGAATGATAAAATTTCTCTTTCATTAAAATCTAATGATTTTAGAGCGGTTTTTGAAAACGAATTTAATAAAATAAATGCTGATTCTTCGGTTGCTGAGGCTTTGGCATTTCAAACTGCTTTGTTTAAGAATTTGTCACAAAAAGGTTTTACTGTAAATCAGGTAATTTATAACGGTGAACTTGCTAAAGTCACGAAGAAAATTCTGGCTGATAATTATTCTATTTCTGAAGGATTAAATTTTGACACTGAAATTGTTATAGATTATGTAAAACTCCAGGAAGTTACAAAAGTTCTAAAGAAAGACAATATTACCTTTTTAATTGTTGGAGGAGATCAACTGGTAAAAAATAAATTAACTGAAATTTTTCTTGCTGAAGGAGTTAAATCTGTTGATGTTGTAGAAGCTTTAGCTGAAAACGGGTGGAACGAAATATGGAGTCAGTTATATAACAATGGAATAACTTTCAATTGGGAAAAATTCTATGAAGGCTGCAGCCAATTTAAAACATTTGCACCAAGTTATCCTTTTAAAAAAGTTTCCTGCTGGAATGAGATTAAAAATCCATTATTGTTCAATACGAATCAATCAAAAGAACAGGTTAAGGTTTTAACAGAAAAAGCAGCTTTAAACCCTGAAGAAACTGTTGTTGCTGTGTTGCAGGAAGTTCTTGGGAATACAAATTTTGAATTAACAGATGATTTCTTTGATTTAGGGGGAAATTCAATTGTAGGAATACAGTTTATAAACAGAATGAGGGAACTGTTCTCAGTTGAAATTGTGTTTGATGACTTGTTGGATTGTTATGAAATAAATGATATAATTTCTCTTGTTATCAGCCGAATTGAGAAAAACAAAAAAGAAGTAATTTCTAAAAAAGACGGTGAAATATATGATAACCTACTATTATCACCACTTAAAGCTTCTAATGCACAACAAAGAATGTGGATCGAATCTAAAATTGATAATGCTACATCTTCTTTGTATAATATTAATTTGAGTTTTAATATAAAAGGCCAAATTGACGTAACAATTTTCAAACAAACTTTAGAAAAATTAGTTGAAAAAAATGCTTCATTAAGAAGTTATTTTCCGCTTAATAATGAGGGTTTGGTTATTCAAAATGTTGTCTCGGCTGATGATACTGTGAATTGGGAATATTTTGAGTATCATGAAAATAAAGATGGAAATGAAGTAAAAAGTATAGAAGAAGAATTTCAAAATTTCATCTTTGATCTGGAAAAAGGACCATTGTTTAAAGCAATCATTCTAAAGAAAAACGATGATGAATTTAAACTTTGTTTTGCTTTTCATCATATCATTTTTGACGGATGGTCAATTGGAATTTTTATTCGTGATTTAGTAACTATATACAGACAAATTTTAAGCAACGAATTTGACAATGCAATAGAAGTAGATAATGGATATCTAAATTATCTTTCTTGGTTTGAAGAAGCTGTAATATCAGGAAACTTTGAAGAGCATAAACAATATTGGTTAAATAAATTAAAGCTTGATAATTCAAAACTACAATTAGGAAATACGAATGCGTCTTCTTATGATGGGAAAAGATTAAACTTTTCTTTAGATGCTGCTTTTAGAAAACAAATTGTTGATTTTGCTGGTAATAACAGATCAACATTGTTTAGTATTCTTGTTTCTTCAATCCGTGCATTTTTATATAAAATGACAAATGAAAACTTTGTTATTGGTACAGCAGTTTCCGGTAGGGTGAAAAAAGATTTTGAAAATGTTATAGGTCTTTTTGTAAATACACTTCCATTATATACAGAAATTGAAAAAGACAAAGTATTTGGTGATTTATTAAAAGATGAAACAAATACGATATCGCAGGCTCTGGAGCATCAGGTTTATCCTTATGATCTTATTCTGAATAATCTGAAAGTAGTTGACAAACAATCGTTTTTTGATGTGATGGTTGTTTTGCAAAATCAAAACAACAGATCAGGATTAATCGATAAAAATGTCCTTCCATTTGAAATCGAGCAGGATACCGAGAAAAACTCACCTTTTTCCAGATTTAATCTGTCATTTACTTTTTTTGATCTTAATGACTCTTTAGATTTAGAATTAGAATATAAAACAGAAGTCTTTGAAGATGATTTTATTAGAAATTTAATTGAATCGTACTTCTTTACTTTAAAAGAATTTTTAAATAACCCGAATAAGCAAATTGTTGATTACGGAGTTTTAACAGAAAATCAATTCAACGATATTTTAGTCGGCTTCAATAAAAAAGAAATTGATTATCCGGCTGATAAAACTATTATTGAACTATTTGAAGAACAAGCTCAAAAAACTCCGGATAATATTGCAATTGTTTTTGATGACAAGCAAATCACTTATGAAGAACTTAATTTAGAAGCGAATAAATTTGGTGTTTTTCTAAAAGAAACTCAAAATATTCAGCCGGATGACCTTGTAGGTATTAAAATGAAAAGAAGTGATAAAATGATTATTGCTATACTTGGAATTTTAAAATCCGGCGGGGCTTATGTACCTATTGATCCTAACTATCCTCAGGAAAGGATTCAATATATGCTTGAAGATACAAATTCAAAGTATATCATTGATGAAGATACATTTGATAATTATAAGCAAAACGAATATCCAAATGCATTAATGAATTCGTCAAGGAACAGCTCTCCTGAAAATTTAGCTTACATAATTTATACTTCCGGGACTACAGGTAATCCTAAAGGGGTAATGATTGAACAAAGGAATCTTGTTTCCCGAATTAGTTATTACAAAGAATTTTATAGTCTAACTGAAAACGATATTTCTATTTTTTACAGATCTTTTTGTTTTGACGGAGCTATTGAGGAATACCTGATTCCGCTTTTTGTTGGTGCAAAAATTGTTGTAATTGATGAGTTTAAAGAAGATTTGATAGGTGGATTAATCTCTGAAATAGATAAGCATAAAGTAACTAAAGTTAATATGCCTCCTGTTCTACTTAATAATTTATTGTCAAACCAATCTTATAAAGAAAACTTTGACAGTCTCACAACTTTAAAACATATAGTATCAGGCGGAGATGTTTTAAATGTACATCATATAAAACAATCACAAAAAGAAGTTTCTTTTTATAATACTTATGGACCGACAGAAAATACTATTGATTCTATCAGCTGGAAAATTGATCCAAATTGTGAATCTAAAGAGAGTATAATTGGTTATTCAATAATCAATTCTAAAACCTATATCCTTGATGAGCAGCTGAAACCTGTACCGGTAGGAATTGTTGGTAAGATCTATGTCGCTGGTCCTGGTGTTGCAAGAGGCTATTTAAATCAGCCTGAGCTGACTAAAGAAAAATTCATAGAAAATCCGTTTTCGCCTGATACTATTATGTATGATACCGGTGATTTAGGCCGTTGGATGAATGATGGGAAAATTGAATTCTTAGGAAGGAATGACCAGCAGGTAAAAATTAGAGGATTCAGAGTTGAATTAGGTGAAATTGAAGCACATATTTCTCAATATGAATTTATAAAGCAAGTCGTTGCTGATGTAAAATATTTAAAAGGAGAAAAAATATTGGTTGCTTATTATACAAGCGATGTCGAAACACTGGATAAAAAAGACATCAGGGAATATCTGTCAAATAAAATCCCTGATTTTATGATTCCAAGTGTTTATGTGAAATTAGACAGTATTCCATTGACATCAAATGGAAAACTTAATAGAAAAGCTTTACCTGATATTTCAGAAAATGATTTAATCAAGAGAGTTTATGTTGCACCAACGAATACAGTCGAGAAACAAATTGTTGAAATTTGGAAAGAAGTATTGGGATTAGATCAAATAGGAATTACAGATAACTTTTTTGAGCTTGGCGGTCATAGTTTAATGGTGGCACAAGTAATTAATAAAATCTATCAGAAGTTATCACAACAAATAAGCATTAGGGAATTTTTTGCTGCACCTGTTATATCTGAAATTTCCAAAAAACTTTCCCAAAGCTCTTATGTTTCAATACCTAGAGCAGAAGCGTTGGAGCATTATCCTGTTACCTCGTCCCAGTACCGTTTATGGGTTTTAAGCCAGATGGAAGGCGGTTCGTTAGCGTATAACATGACAGGTGCTTTAACCCTTAAAGGAGCTTTGGATAAAAATTCATTTGCCACTGCATTTGCGGTATTTATTGAAAAGCATGAGATCATGCGTACATGCTTCAAAATGGATGACCAGAGGGGAGAACTTCGTCAATATATNATTGAAAAGCATGAGATCATGCGTACATGCTTCAAAATGGATGACCAGAGGGGAGAACTTCGTCAATATATCCTTTCCCCGGCTGAAGCACAATTTGAACTGACTGAAAAAGATTTTTCGGGTCAGTCAGATGAAGAAGTAAATGAGTATCTGCAAACACTCAATGCAATTCCGTTTGAACTTTCAGAGCCATTCTTATTCAGGGCAGAATTATTAAAACGATCAGAA
>NZ_SJZD01000016.1 GCF_004959765.1 Flavobacterium sp. H122 | reverse complement strand
GAGATTACTTGACCCGAATGATCCCGTAAAATACGACTTTGCTTTATTTGGATTAGGAGTGTTTGAAAAATTCTAAAGCATCTATCATATCTATTATGTTAAAAAGTTTGAATAGAAGAACATATTAACGCAAAGAATATTAGCTATAATAATTATTTATATGACAAGATAGCCTATACTGTCTATATAAATCTTGATGATAAAGAATTTATTGAGTATAGAATGTTTTAAGAGGATTGATTAAGAAGAATAATTCTGTTTTCGATATTACTCTTTTGAAGAAAATGCGATGTATGATTTTGTTATAATTCGATTTATAACATTAAATTACATTTAATTCAATGACCTAAATTCATTAGGAGTTACACCTACTTTTTGCTTGAATAATCTAGTAAAATGTTGAGGATATTTAAAACCCAACTCATAGGCAATCTCACTTACCGTTTTATGGTTGTCAAATATTTTATTTTTTGCTAAGTCGATTATTTTATTTTGAATGTATTCCTGTGCAGATTTTCCAGTTTCTTTTTTAATTAAATCACCAAAATAATTGGCTGATAAATGCAGTTCATCTGCACAATAAGCAACCGATGGTAAACCAATATTAAATGGCTTATCCGAAGAAAAATAATTATTCAATAACTCCTCAAATTTTTCTAAAATACCGTGGTTGGCATTTTCTCTGGTTATAAATTGACGGTCATAAAATCGTTCACAATAATTCAAAAATAATTCAATATTAGAGGCAATCAGTTTTTTACTATGCTTATCAATAGACTGTAACAATTCATTTTCGATCTTAGAAAAACAATCCAATACAAGTTGACGCTCTTTTGCCGATAAATGCAATGCCTCATTAGTCTTGTAACTAAAGAAATTATATTCATTTATACTCTTGGCAAGTGAAGTACCCCTTATCAAGTCAGGATGAAATACCAGTCCGTATCCTATTGGCTGATAGTAATCGGTCTTATTTTCAACATCAATTATCTGACCAGGTGAAATAAAAACCAATGTCCCTTCCTGATAGTCGTAATAATTGCGACCGTACTTTAAATCGCCGCACTTTACATCTTTCAAAAAGACACAATAAATTCCAAAGTTCATTTTAGAACCAGTTCTTTCTTTCGCTTTTGAAAAATCAATAACACTCACTAACGGATGTAGTGTTTCATGATTGTTAAAAGCATTGTACTCACTTATAGTATCAAAATTGATTACTTGTTCCATATCAATAATTCCTTTTCTGACACAAATTTAGACATTCTAATGTTGTTATAATCAGATAATAAGCCCAATCGGTAATATTGGTAGTAAAAGCAGTAATCTATATAATAACACCAGCTTATCCTATTCGGAAATTTGCAATAACAAATACGATGATTAAATAAAATATTGACAATATGGAAAAAGTAATATTAAACAATGGTCTTGAAATGCCATTATTGGGTTTCGGAGTTTTCCAGATTCCAGATGCAGAAGAATGTGAAAAAGTTGTAACTGATGCAATCGAAAGTGGTTATCGTTTAATTGATACTGCCGCATCATATATGAATGAATCAGCCGTAGGTAATGCTATTAAAAAAAGTAATGTGCCAAGAGAAGAACTTTTTATAACCACTAAACTTTGGGTGCATGATATGGGTTATGAAAACACACTGAAAGCATTTAATAAATCCTTAAAAAAATTACAGTTAGATTATCTCGATTTATACCTCATTCATCAGCCTTATGGGGATGTTTTTGGCTCTTGGCGTGCCATGCAGGAATTATATCATGCTGGGAAAATCAAAGCTATTGGTGTAGCTAATTTTCACCCTGACAGATTAATAGATTTAATAATTAACAGTGGTTTTACCCCCGCAATTAATCAGATAGAAACACACCCATTCCATCAACAAATAGAAACACAAAAATTTCTTCAGCAGAACAATGTACAGATTCAATCTTGGGGACCTTTTGCTGAAGGAAAGAACGATATTTTCCAGAATGAAATTTTAACTGCTATTGGTGATAAGTATAATAAATCAGTAGCACAGGTAATTCTTCGTTGGCTAACTCAAAGAGGTGTGGTTGCTATTCCTAAATCAGTACGTAAAGAAAGAATGGTTGAAAACTTTAACATCTTTGATTTTCAACTTTCAACAGATGATATGCAAGTTATAATTGCATTAGATACTAACGAAAGCCTATTTTTTGACCATAGAAATCCGGAAATGGTGCAATGGTTAAGTGAAAGAAAACTGGATTTATAATTTTAAAAAATATAAAGATGAACCGTAGAAATCTTTTAAAAACAGCAGGGTTAGCAATAGCAGGAAGTGCACTTTTTCCTTTTGATGCTTTAGCCAAAACGACCAATGACAGTAAAAATCATTCAATAGAAGATAGTCCATTATTACCATTATTGAATAAGCGAAAATTAGGTACTTCATTGGAAGTTTCTGCAATTGGTCTAGGAGTTCAAAATATGAGTAGAACCTATCAAACTACAATTCCATCTCGACAAGAAATGCACAATATCATCAGAACTGCTTTTGACAATGGAGTAACTTTTTTTGATGCAGCTGAAGCCTATGGTCCTCACGAAGTAGAAAGAATTCTTGGTGAAGGAATTGCATCATTTAGAGACAAAGTAGTTGTTGCTACTAAGTTTGGTTGGAATATCGATCAAGAAACAGGGAAACGTTTACCTGGATTAAATAGCCAACCTGAGCATATTAAAAAAGTGGTTGAAGGAATGCTCAAACGACTTCGTACCGACCGTATAGATTTATTGTACCAACATCGTGTTGACCCAAATATTCCGATTGAAGATGTTGTAGGAGTCATTAAAGATTTAATACTGGAAGGAAAAGTATTGTATTACGGTCTTTCCGAACCAGGTACAAAAACGGTAAGACGTGCACATGCAATTCATCCCATAACCGCAATCCAGAACGAATATTCATTGTTATGGCGCGGTCCAGAAAAAGAAATCATACCACTTTGCGAGGAACTCGGTATTGGTTTTGTTCCTTGGAGCCCATTAGGTGTTGGATTTTTAACAGGTGCAATCGATACAAATACACGTTTTGCCCAAGGCGATATACGTGGAATTGAAAGCCGTTTTTCTGGTGATAATCTTGCAAATAATATGGCGTTAGTGAATTTGATAAAAAAATGGAGTGAGCAAAAACAAACTACTCCTGCTCAAATCTCATTAGCTTGGCTATTGGCTCAAAAACCTTGGATTGTTCCAATTCCAGGCACAACGCAAATGGCTCATATGAAAGATAACATTGGAGCAAATAATGTAAAATTTACCTCAAATGAACTACAGGAGTTTAATAAAGAATTAAATACTATTCATATTACGGGTGAAAGATTACCAGCTGGTGTATTGGCTTTTTCAGATGTTGAAGCTCTTGTTAAAAAGAAATAACAACTTTCGGAAATCATAATTTAATGAGTAAGATGATATGATTTATCAAATAAATTTAGAATTTAAACCGATCTAAAATGAAAAACAACATAATAAAATTATTGAACCTGTCAGTTCTGCTATTTGTGGTATCAATAACACTTAATGCGCAAAATGTAAAAAAGAAGAACCCCTTAATTATAGAGGAACAAGGCAGTTTTGCAATTGGAGGTGCTGTAATTACTACACCGGGCACTTTTGACCCGAAAAACCCAACATCTGAAGGACAAACATTGCATGTAGATCATGCTTATGCATTTTATCAAATTCCTAAAAATCCTCAAAAATTGCCCTTAGTGTTTTGGCACGGATTCGGTCAGACTTCAAGAACATGGGGAACTACTCCAGACGGAAGAGAAGGATTTCAAAGTCTGTTTTTGCGTAAAGGTTTTTCTACTTATGTTATTGATCAACCCCGTAGAGGATATGGTGGGAGGTCTAATCAATCTATAACTATTAATGCTAAAACTGATGACCAATATTGGTTTACAATGTTCCGAATTGGAATTGGTAGCGAATACTTTCCAGGTGTTCAGTTTTCAAAAGCCCCAGAAACTTTAAATCAATTTTTTAGACAAACAACACCTGATGTAGGTTCTATTGATTTTAATGTAAATACTGATGCCGTTTCGGAATTGTTTAATAAAATTGGAAAAGGAATTTTGATAACCCATTCACATAGTGGTGGTCAAGGATGGACAACTGCAATCAAAAACCCAAATATAAAGGCCATCGTTTCGTATGAACCTGGAAGTGGCTTCCTTTTTCCTCAAGATGAAGTTCCTGAACCTATGCAAAGTGCTGGAGGAATATTAGAAGCTATTGGAGTTCCAAAAGAAGATTTCATGAAACTGACTAAAATCCCCATTGTAATTTATTATGGCGACTATATTCCTGCAACTCCATCTGATAATTACGGTACAGATAATTGGCGTACTCGATTAACAATGGCAAGATTATTTGTTGATGCCATTAACAAATATGGAGGGAATGCTACGGTAGTTCATTTGCCAGAAATTGGAATAAAGGGAAATACTCACTTTCCTTTTTCAGATTTGAACAATATTGAGATAGCATATTTAATGCATAAATGGTTAAAAGAGAAAGGATTTTAAAAGTAGTTTCAAATGAAAAAGCCAGTAAAATTTATCTCAATTTTTGTTTGCATTTTATTATTTATGAGTAATGCAAAAGCCCAGCAAATGACAACACTCAATGCGAAAGAGAAAAGTATTATTAGCATTTCTGCTCTTACAGCTAAAGGAGATTTGTTAAGGCTAAAAACAGAGTTGAATGTAGGTCTTGAAGCTGGACTAACTGTCAATGAAATTAAAGAAGTATTGGTTCATCTGTATGCCTATTGCGGATTTCCGCGTAGTATTCGAGGGTTGCAAACATTTATGGAAGTGCTTAATGAACGAAAAGCAAAAGGCATTATGGATAAAATAGGCAACGAAGCTTCACCAATCAAAGAAAATGACAGCAAATACGAGAGAGGTAAAAAGACTTTGGAAAAACTTACCAAAACACCACAACCTGATGCACTTGCGGGCTATTCGGCTTTTGCGCCAACAATAGATATTTTCCTGAAAGAACATTTGTTTGCAGATATTTTTGAAAGAGATGTTTTAACCTATGCTCAGAGAGAATTAGTTACCATTTCAGTATTAAGTGCAATTGGGAATGTTGAGCCAATGCTTCAAGGGCATTTATCCATTGCCCTGAATGTAGGTATTACTCCCGAACAGTTGGAAGAATTTGTTAACCTCATTAAAATAGCTATTGGGAAAAAAGAAGCTAAGACTGTTAATAAAGTTTTGAAAGTGATACTGAAAACCAAGAAGCCTCAATAATTTAAAAATAAAAGAAATGAAAAAATTAGCACCAATAATTGCATTCGCAATGTCAATAGTAGCTACAGATGTAGTAAATGCACAATCTAAAAAACAGGCAAATAGGCAAAACCCTTATACTCTGGTTTATGAAGGAGCTATTACAAAAAATGAAAAAGGAAAAGTAAACATCCATCCTGTAACTTATAAACTGAACGGAATTAACATCGCAGCCAATGTTTATACGCCTGCTAATTACGATGCTTCAAAGAAATATCCCGCAGTAGTTGTGGCTCATCCTAACGGTGGTATAAAAGAGCAAACATCCGGATTATATGCTCAACGTTTGGCTGAGGCAGGTTATATAACCATTACTGCTGATGCGGCTTATCAGGGAGCAAGTGGTGGAGAACCACGTCATACAGATAAACCTGCAAGTCGTATTGAAGATATTCATGGTATGGCTGACTTTATTACTCAGTATGCAGGAGTTGATACAAACCGTTTAGCTGTATTAGGTATTTGTGGCGGAGGTGGCTATACTTTAAAAGCAGCTCAATCGGACAAACGGTTTAAAGCTGTCGCAACCTTGAGTATGTTTAATTCAGGTGAAGTTAGACGTAATGGCTTTCAGAATTCCCAATTAAACACCATTCAAGAACGCTTAGAACAGGCTTCGGATGCCCGAGCGCAAGAAGTCGCAGGGGGTAAAATTATTTATGCAGGTGTGGCGAGTGTAACGGATGAAGAAATTGCTAAGATCCCAACCGATTTATATCGCGAAGGATATGAGTACTATTATAGAACTCATGTACATCCCAATTCAACTTTTTTATACACGATGAGCAGCTTACTCGATTTAATGACTTGGGATGCTTCTACTAATATGGATTTAATCCATCAACCCTTGCTTATGATTGCCGGTAGCAAAGCAGATACAAAATATATGACAGAGGAAGCGTTTAGTAAAGCAACCAATGCTAAAGACAAGGAATTATTTCTGATTGACGGCGCTACTCATATTCAAACCTATTGGAAACCCAAATATGTATCACAAGCAGTGAATAAATTGGTTCGTTTTTATCAAATCAATCTTTAAAATTATGAGCTTTAAAAATATAGTATTACCGGTTCTTATTGTAGTGTTTGCTTTTTCTTGTAAACAACAAAATGAATCTGCACAAGCAACAAATATGGAATCCCAAAAATCAATTATTTTTCCACAAGGCAAAAAAATTATGAACGATAATTTTACAGGAACTGCCTACCTGCAAATGCTTATTGAAGCAGATACTCTTAATCCAACATCTATTGGAAATGTAACTTTTGAACCTGGAGCAAGAACCAAATGGCATTCGCATCCAGGCGGGCAAGTATTATTAGTAACAGAAGGTGTTGGTTATTATCAGGAGAAAGGTCAACATAAAAAAATACTTCGTAAAGGCGATGCAATAAAATGTCCTCCTAATGTTCCTCATTGGCACGGAGCAAGTGCAGAAACTTCTTTTGTTCAGGTTGCTGTAACTAATACACAAAAAGGACCAGTAGTTTGGTTACAACCAGTAACAAACAAAGAGTATAATGGTAAGTAACAATAATGTTGGGCTACACAAATTATATGCACCTACATGTACTTACGCTGGATGTGTCGCCAAGACAATAAAGGTGTCGATTTTGGTATTTGGAAAAGCATTCCTACTTCTGCCCTGTCGTATCCGCTTGATGTACATTCTGGTAATGTGGCGCGCAAGCTGGGGCTGCTTACCCGCAAACAAAAT
>NZ_SJZD01000015.1 GCF_004959765.1 Flavobacterium sp. H122 | reverse complement strand
AAGAATATCGTATATTGAAGAAGATACCAATGCAAAAGTGGTTATCGATAGTTCATTCATGAGTGAATTTGAGAAAATCTGTCATGAACTTCCAAATGATAATTTGGAGATTATTACTAATCCTGACAGTATCGCCTATGTTATTTATACCTCAGGAACCACAGGACAGCCTAAAGGGGTAATTATTGAGAATAAAAACGTGGTAAGATTATTTTTTACTGATAAGCCTTTATTTGATTTTAATGAAAATGATGTATGGACATTTTTCCACTCGTACGCATTTGATTTTTCTGTTTGGGAAATGTATGGTGCTTTGTTATTTGGTGGGAAAGTAATTGTTGTACCTAAACTGATCACCAGAAATACATCGGAGTTTTTAGAATTGATACATGAAAAAAATGTTACAGTTTTAAATCAAACACCATCAGCTTTTTATAATCTTATTTCACATGAAATGGATAAGGAGCCAAGAAAATATGACTTGAGATATGTAATATTTGGAGGCGAAGCTTTAAATCCTTCATTACTTGAAGGCTGGAATAATAGATATCCTAATGTTAATTTGATTAACATGTATGGAATTACAGAAACAACTGTGCATGTTACTTACAAGGAAATCACCGAAAAAGAAATCAAACAGGAAAGATCAAATATTGGTAAGCCAATACCAACATTAAAATGTTATGTTTTGGATGCCAATAGGAAACCAGTTCCGGTAGGAATATTTGGTGAATTGTTTGTAACCGGCGAAGGTGTGGCAAGGGGATATTTAAATAAACCTGAACTTACTAATGAAAGGTTTGTGCAAAATCCTTTTGGTGAAGGCAGGATGTATGTAACGGGAGATTTGGCAAGATTACTTCCGGATGGGAATTTGGAATATTTTGGTAGAAAAGATTTACAGGTTAAGATAAGAGGCTTCAGAATCGAATTGGGGGATATCGAAACTCAAATTTCCCAGTTTGAAAACATCAAACAGATTGTTGTTGAGGTAAAACAGATTAATTCTGATAAAAACTTAGTTGCTTATTATACTTCGGAGGTTGAAGTGGATAAATCAGAGTTGAAACAATATTTGAAAAGTAAACTTCCTGAGCACATGATTCCAATGTTTTTTGTTCAATTGGATAGTATTCCTCTAACTTCAAATGGTAAAGTAAATCGAAAAGCCTTACCAGCTGTAATGGGTGAAGATTTAATCAGAAAAATGTATGTCGGACCAACTAACGAAACTGAAAGAAAAGTTGTTGAAATATGGCAGGAAATACTGGGAATAGATAAAATAGGAATCGAGGATGACTTTTTTGAACTTGGTGGTGATTCTATAAAATCAATACGTGCATTAAGTAGAATTAATAAGGAATTAGGAGTAAATTACAGACTACAGGATATTTACGTCAAAAAAACTATCAAAGAATTAGCATCATTACAGGTCGTAAGAACAGAAAGTGAAATTTCTTCTGAAATAATAGAAAAAGTAAATAGCAACTTTAAAGATTTACAAGCTGAATTATCTGATGATTCAACAATAAAAGAGATTTTTCCAATGAGTGATATCGAATTGGGAATGATGTATGAGTCGTTGTTAAAATCAGATACGGGAGTATATCATGACCAGTTTTTATTACCTGTGCCATTTACTTCTTTTGATTTAAAAACGTTTGAAAGGGCTGTGGATTTAATGGTGGAAAAGCATGAAATTTTAAGAACAGCTTATAATATTAATGACTATAGTGAGCCTGTTCATCTTGTTTACTCGAGACAATTCGAAGAAATAAAATATGAAGATATAGCTGCTATTGATGAGGAAGTACAAAGAAGACATATAAATGATTTTATGTCTTCAGAGAGAAATGAAAATCCTTTTCAAATGGAGCATGCCGGTTTATGGCGTATGAAAATTTATAAAACAGCCAATGAAAAATGGTTGTTATTAATGCAGTGCCATCATGCTATTTTAGACGGTTGGAGTGTAGCTTCTTTTATTACGGAATTGAACAATACTTATTTGCTATTATTGAAAAATGAGATTCAATCTTTGAATAAATTGTCAGTAACTTATAAAGACTATGTTTTCAATCAAAAATGTACTAAAGAAGATAATTCTAAATTTAGTTATTGGTCAGAAAAATTAACCGGTTACCACCGTCTTGATTTATTTACAGATAGAGATTTTTACAAACAATATACATACCAATTGGAAGGAGAACTGTTTTCTGGTCTTCAAAAATTCTCTAAAGAAAATAATATAAGTTTAAAAGATATCTGTTTTGCAGCTTATTTAAACACATTGCAGCTTATAAGTTTTGAAAAAGATATTGTTGTAGGTTTAGTAACTAATGGCAGACCATTGGCAGAAGACGGTGATAAAATTTTAGGTTGCTTTTTGAATACACTGCCTTTCCGTTCTCAATACGAAAAGAATTCTTCTTCAAAATTTGTCAAGAAAATTAGTGAGAATCTGACAATTCAAAAAGAATATGAAGGCATAAGCATGTTTGAACTGCACAATCGTTTTTCTACTGATAATAAAGGTCAAAATCCATTCTTTGATGTGATTTATAATTATGTTGATTTTCACGTTTTTGAGGAATTAAATTCAGAAATTGAGGAGAATCTGCATGAAAGTACAGATTTCGTAGATGAATATGCTGTTACTAATACTTTTATGGATATTAATGTACGTCCAGTGGCAGATAAGGGCTTGAGGATATCTTGGATGCAGCAGAAAGAGTTCAGAGGGACTATACAATTAGAACAATTGCAGCTGTATTTCAATAATTTCCTGATGAGTTTAGTAAATCAGCCCGAACTATTATTAAGCAATGACTTAATAATAACAGATGAAGAAAAACATCAGTTGCTTGTTGATTTTAATGATACAAAAGTTGAATATCCTAGTCATAAAACTATTATAGAAATTTTTGAAGACCAAGTTGAAAAAACACCTCGAAATATAGCTGTAGTTTTTAAAGATATTCAATTAAATTACCAGGAATTGAACGAAAAGGCAAATCAGCTAAGCCAATTCCTGATTCAAAAATACAATGTCTTAACTTCTGATTTTGTAGGGATTAAATTAGACAGAAGTGAAAATGTAATTGTTTCAATATTGGCAGTATTGAAAGCAGGAGGAGCTTATGTTCCTATCGATGTGAGTTATCCAAAAGAAAGAATCGATTTCATCGAAAAAGATAGTAAATGTAGATTGATTATTGATGATGTTTTACTTGAATCTTTTGTTGAGGAAAGTAAATTTTATTCTAATGGAAATTTCAGTAAAGAAATATTGCCCGAAAGTCTGGCCTATATAATTTACACCTCAGGGACTACAGGTAATCCAAAAGGAGTAATGGTGGAAAACAAAAGTGTTATCAATCTTATCACTTATCAAACGAATCATTTTGGGATTGATGCTTCAGAAAGAATTTTACAGTTTTCTAATTATGCTTTTGATGCTTCAGTTGAGCAAATATTTTTAGCATTGCTTAATGGAGCTTCATTGCATCTTATTTCGAAAGATGTGTTAATTGAACAGGATGCTCTGGATACTTTTTTGTATGAAAATCAAATAACACATTTCCATGCTGTGCCTTCTGTAGTACAAATGGTGTTGCCAGATAAAAAATATGCTTTGAAAAGAGTTATTGCAGGAGGGGATCATTGTCCTCAGCAATTGGCAGCATCTTGGGGGAAAGTTTGTAAGTTTTATAATGAATATGGCCCTACAGAAACAACAGTAACTTCTATAGAATACTTGTTCAATCCTGAAATGTCTTTTTCAATTGGTAAACCCATCGGTAATACACAAGTATATATTTTAGATATAAATCAAGAAATAATACCCGTAGGAACAGTTGGTAAAATCTATATCGCAGGCGATGGATTAACGAGAGGTTACTTGAATAGACCAGAACTTACCTCTGAGAAATTTATAAACAACCCATTTAATCCGGGTGAGAGAATGTATGATACCGGAGATTTAGGAAGATGGCTTCCAGATGGGAATATCGAATTCTTAGGAAGAGACGATCATCAGGTTAAAATAAGAGGATACAGAATTGAATTGGAAGAAATTGAAAAAGCATTAATTCAATTTGAAAACCAGATCCAAAACTGTGTTGTAGAAGCAAAAAAGATACATGGGGAAAACCTTTTAGTTGCTTATTATACGAGTGAAATAGAAGTTGATAAGTCGTTAGTTAAAGCCTTCTTGCATGATAAACTTCCGGATTTTATGGTGCCTTCATTCTTCGTTCAGTTGGATAATTTACCAGTAACTGCAAACGGTAAAATAGACCGCAAGGCACTTCCTTCAGTCGGAAATGAGGACATGCTCAAAAAAGAACATGTTGAGCCAAGAAATGAATCGGAGGAAATGATGGTAGAAATATGGAAAAATATACTTCGTTTGGATAAACTGGGTGTTACGGATAACTTCTTTGATCTTGGCGGACATAGTTTAATTGCAACAAAACTTATCAATCAAATTCATAAAGAATTTAATGTTAAATTAACTGTTAATCAGCTTTTTGACAATCAAACTATTGAAGACTTGGTTCAAGTAATTGAAAGCATTAAATACTTTAATGAAAATATAGAAGAGCGGGAAGAAATCGAAACCGAAAATTTCTCTTTATAATCCTTTACTCAAATAATTTAAAAAGTAAAATCCTGATATTTTTAGTTGATGGTCATGTTTCAGCTGAAAAGAATATCAGGGTTTTACAACCTTTTGAAAATAAATTAATTAACAACTAAAAAAATGAACAAAAATCTAATAGTACTACTATTAACAATAATTGCCGGGAATTTGCTGCACGGACAAAATAAGGTGTCCGGAAGAGTATTAAACAATAATACACCAATAGAGTTTTGTGAAGTAATTATTTCTCAGTCGAATAATGTTGCGGTTGTAAGTGAAATTACAAACAAGAAAGGAGAATTTCTTATAAATGTTCCAAATGGGGATTATTTTTTGCAAATCAGGCAGTTGAGCGCTGTATTGCATAATGGTGATATTAAAGTAAAGTCAGATGTAAATCTTGGGGATATAAACGTCACAGTAGAAAAAACATCGCAATTGGAATCTATTACTGTTAGAGGTTCAAGTAAAAAATCTTTAGTTGAAAGAAAATCAGACAGACTGGTTTTTAATCTTCAAAATACAATTAGTGCCACTGGAGGAGATGCACTTGATGCACTGAAAGTCACACCTGGGGTACGTGTGCAAAACGAAAGCGTAAGTATATCAGGTAAGGGATCTGTTATGGTAATGATTGATGAAAAGTTAATGGAGTTAAAAAATGAGGACTTAATTAATTTTTTAAAATCGATTCCTTCAGATAATATTCAAAGTATTGAGGTTATTACTACGCCGCCTGCTAAGTATGATGCTATAGGAAATAGTGGCTTGATTAACATTCGTATGAAGAGATCAAAACAGGACGACTGGAGTGTTACATTGGGCTCCAGTACAATGGTTAGAAAGATTCAAGGGGAAAGTGCTTTAACCGGGAATATTTTGTATAACAAGAATAGATTAAATATATCAACATCTTTAGGTTACAGAGAAGGAGGGACAGACTTTGATCAGGAAAATAAAATTTATTTCCCTGATGGTTTATGGAATCCTACGAATCCATTGAAAAGAAAATATGAAAGATTTAATGTAGTAGTCAACGCTTTATATAAGATGACTGATAAATGGAATTTGGGCGGTCAATATTTAGTTAATTATAATAAAAGCGAAACAGATACCAAAAGGAAAATGGTGGTTTATGATTATGCTACTAACGATATTATTCAGGAAACCAATTCACCGGGGTCATCGGATCAAAAGCCTTTGTTTCACTCTGTTAACTTATATAATGATTTTAAAATCAATTCCGGAGGGAGAAAGGTTGCAGTGAATTTCGATTATTTTAATTATGATAATAATGATTCAAGACCTTATGGAGGAACCGTTGTAGATTATAACCCATATGATGAAAACTATTTTAAAGGGATTAATATCAACAAACAGAAAATAAACAATTATTCAGCAAAAATTGATTTTGAATGGCCTTTAAAGTGGGTTAATTTAAGTTTTGGTACAAAAGTTTCTTTTTCAAAAACAGATAATAAAGTTTCTCAATTTAACAGTGGTGTAGTAGATAGTCCAGTCACTGATATGCCACTGACAGATGACAGATTTCAATATGATGAAAACGTTCAGGCAGTATATTTTTCAGGGAATAAGAAATTCGTAAACGGAATTGAATCAATAATTGGATTAAGAGTTGAATCTACTCAAACAATTTCAAACAGTCAGTTTATTAATACAGTTCAAAATAATTATGTTAAATTTTTTCCGTCAATTAATTTAACGTATAAACTAAACAACGCTAATGTTGTCCGATTAAATTACAGCAGAAGAATTGACAGACCGACTTTCACACAGTTAAATCCTAATATTACCTATGTGACGCCTTTTCAAACCCTTGCGGGGAATCCATTTTTACAACCCGCTTTCATTGATAATTTAGAGTTAATCTATTCCTATAAAAAACTGGAAACCAAGTTTTATTTAACTGCAGAAAACGGCTTATTCAACCAGGTTATTTTACCGGATAGCGAGAATGATTTTCTTGAGTTAAAATTTCTGAATTATATGGATTCGAGAAGATATGGGATTAACGAAGTTTTCACTTTTAATAAATTTAAATGGCTTACAAGTACGAATACTTTAGATATAAATTATTCAGTGTTTAAGGTGCCTTTCACTTTTGCTCAAGGCAGAGAAGGCGTAAACGTGAAGATTTTCACTAATAATGATATTGTACTTAATAGTGAAAGAACTTTACTTTTTAATGTCAATTATGAGTACAATCTGCCTGAAACCTATGGTGTAGCTAAGTATAAAGAAAGAAGTAATTTGTCTTTAGGACTGCAATACATGTTAATGAACAAAAACCTAAGAGTAAGTTTTAAAGCAAATGATCTTTTGAAAACATATGTATGGAAATCAGAAGAGAGAATAAACGGAATTTATCAAAATTCAAATTATTATTTCGATGCACGATATTTTCAATTATCAGTGAGTTATAAGTTCGGTAGTGATAAAATTAAAGCACAAAACCGAAAAACAAGTAATGAAGAAGAGAGGATAAGAACAGGAAATTAAAGAACATCATGCAGTCATTATTAAACAAACTAAGAACTTTAAATATAAAAATTGAATTAGAAAATGATAAGCTTAATATTAATGCACCTAAAGGAGCTGTTACTCCGGACTTACTTGAGGAAATTAAATTAAGCAAAGAAAAATTAATTACTTTTCTAAAATCATTATCTGATAATAAAGAAGACTATTTTGAAATTACTAAAGCTGATGAAATGGATTTGTACCCTCTTTCATCAGCTCAAAACAGTATTTGGTTATTATCTCAAAATGAAGAGCAAAAAAAAGCATACAACATGTCAACTGTTTTTGAAGTTGAAGGCTTTTTAAATCTTGGTATTTTAGAAAAAGCCTTTAAGTCATTAATAAACAGACATGAATCTTTAAGAACTGTTTTTGTTGAAACTCCTCAAGGAGAAATTAAACAAAGAATTTTAAGTGATAACGAAGTTGGATCTCAATTTATGATTGAATCTATCAGCTCTGATTTTTCAAAAAATGAAATTGATTCAATCGTAGAAAATGAAAGTAATTTTTCTTTTGATTTAGCGAAGGATTCATTAGTTAGAGCTAAAGTTGTTAAAATTTCTGATGAGCATTTTGTTATTATTTTAGTCACACATCATATCATTAATGATGGTTGGTCAATGCAGGTCATGATAAATGAATTGTTTGCTTTATACAATTCATTTTCAGGAAATAGTTCTTATGAATTACCTCCTTTAAAAATTCAATATAAAGATTACGCTGTTTGGCAGCAGGATAAATTAAGTAAAGAAAATTCTAAGGGTAAAAGATTCTGGCTGGATCAATTTACGGGGGATATTCCTGTTTTAGAAATGCCTTCATTCAACCAAAGACCTGTTAAAAAGACATTTAACGGTGGATTAGCTTCACATAAAATTGATATAAAAACGATAAATGATTTAACAAGCCTTTGTCAATCTCATGACAGCAGTTTGTACATGGGATTGTTAGGCGTTTTAAATGTGTTGTTTTATAAGTACACCGGGCAGAAAGATTTTGTTGTTGGTTCTCCTGTCGCAGGTAGAATACACGAAGATTTACAAAATCAAATCGGTTTTTATGTCAATACCCTTGCATTAAGGGTTCCTTTTAACGAAACAGATAGCTTTACAGAGCTGTTAAAAAAGGTCAGAAAAACCACATTGGAAGGGTACCAGTATCAGGATTATCCTTTTGAAGAATTGATTGAGAACTTGAATCTTAAAAGAGATTTAAGCAGAAGCCCGTTGTTCGATGTGACACTAACACTTCAGAACATAGATAACCTTAATGACTCAAATCAGGTGGAAGGTTTGTCTGTTAAAATGTATACTAGTGATAAAAAAACACTAAGTAAGTTTGACTTGCAGTTTACCTTTTCAGAACTTGAAAATGCTTTGCAATTAGATCTGATTTATAATTCTGATATATTTAGTTCAGATGTTATTGAACAATTGATAGCTCATTTCAATAGCATTATTAACGAGATTACAACAAACTATAATTTACCCATTTCAGAAATAGATTATTTGTCTGAAGAGGAAAAGCAACAACTTTTATTTACTTTTAATGATAACTCAAAGTCATTTCCATTAGATAAAAACTTATTTGAAATTTTTGAAGCGCAAGTTGAAAAAACACCAAATAATGTCGCTTTAGTATTTGAAGATAAATCGTATACCTATAAGGAATTAAATGAAATTTCTAATCGATTGGCGAACAGTTTAATCAAAGATTTTAATGTTAAAAAGAATGATTTTGTAGCAATTAAATTAGAAAGAAGCGAAAAAATAATCATCTCTCTATTAGCAGTTTTAAAAGCAGGAGCAACCTATGTTCCTATCGACTTAAACTATCCGCAGGAACGTATTGAGTATATAGAAAAAGACAGTAATTCTAAAGTTATTGTAGATGAAAGATTCTATAGTAAATTTTATGATGTTCAATTAGATTACGCAAAAGAAAACATAAATAGTAAAACTGGTTTAGAGGATTTAGCATATATTATATATACTTCCGGAACTACTGGTAATCCTAAAGGGGTTATGGTTGAACATAAAAATGTCATTAATTTGATATGTTCACAAACGGAAGAATTTAGAATAACATCAGATGAAAAAATACTTCAGTCTTCTAATTTTTCATTTGATGCATCAGTTGAACAGACATTCCTGGCACTTTTAAATGGAGCTATGCTTGTGATATTGCCTGCAGATGTATTGGCAGATCAAAAAGCATTGAATGATTTTATTTTAGAAAATAAAATAACACATTTCCACTCTGTACCTTCCATAGTCGAAAGAATTATTCCGAATCCGGATTTAAGTCTAAAAAGAATACTTTCAGGTGGGGATGTATGTAAACAAAAAACAGCTGAAAGCTGGGATGGTATCTGTACTTTTTATAATAAATACGGACCTACAGAAACTACAGTTACTTGTATAGAATTTCTGTACAATAAAGATAAAATGTTTTCTATTGGCCAACCAATAGCAAATACCCGTATATATATATTAGATGAAAATCAAAAATTATTACCGATAGGTGTTTATGGTAAAATCTACATAGCTGGAGCAGGTGTTACAAGAGGCTATCTTAATAGGCCTGATCTTACTGCAGAAAAATTCGTGATTAATCCTTTTGAAAAAGAAGGCAGAATGTATGATAGCGGCGATGTAGGCCGTTGGTTGCCTGATGGGAGTATAGAGTTTTTAGGCAGAAACGACCATCAAGTTAAAATTAGAGGTTACAGAATTGAATTGGGTGAAATAGAATCGGCACTGGCTTTATATAGCACTTCACTTTCTAAAGTGGTTGTGCTTCCTAAAGCATACAACGGTGATCAGGTTATTGTTGCTTATTATTTAGCAGATAAAGAGTTTTCTTCGTTGGAGCTTAAGGAATATCTGCAGAAGAAGTTGCCGGCATATATGGTTCCTTCGTTTTATATTGCTTTAGAGACAATACCGTTGACCCCAAATGGTAAGATAGATAGAAAAGCATTTCCTGAGTTGACTAATGAACATTTATCCAGAACGGAGTATGTCGCTCCTCAAACTGCTTTAGAAAAACAAATTGCAATCATTTTGCAGGAAGTTTTAGGGATCGAAAAAGTTGGCTTAACAGATAATTTCTTCGAAATAGGCGGTAATAGTCTTATGATTGGTCAGGTAATCAACCGATTGAATAAAGGATTGGGACAAACGATAACGTTTAAAGATTTTTTCGGATTTCCAACCGTTGAAGGTNCCAAAGCTCTTATGTTTCAATACCTAAAGTGGAAGAATCATTGCATTATCCTGTTACCTCGTCCCAGTACCGTCTATGGGTTTTAAGCCAGATGGAAGGCGGTTCGTTAGCGTATAACATGACAGGTGCTTTAATCCTTAAAGGAGATTTGGATAAAGATTCATTTGCCACTGCATTTGCCGTATTTATCGCCAAGCATGAGATCATGCGTACATGCTTCAAGATGGATGACCAGAGCGGAGAACTTCGTCAATATACCCTTTCCCCGGCTGAAGCACAATTTGAACTGAC
>NZ_SJZD01000014.1 GCF_004959765.1 Flavobacterium sp. H122 | reverse complement strand
TAACAGCGGTTTAGACTAATAAATCCTTTTAAGTCCTTATTTTATTGATATTTTTAAAAATAAAAACTCATAAGTACAACATAGGTACAACAAATTAGATGTTGTTTAGACATCTATATACTTGGATATACAAGCGCATATAGACGTCTAATTTATTTATTTAAGATTTCGTGCTGTCATAATTCCTTTTTCAGTTAGAGAAATTTCATACATTAAACTTGATACTTGGTCGTCTGTTTCTAATTCATGAAAAGCTCTTTCAAGATATTTCATTTCAATTTCATCTAAACCAAAAAGAGTATTGTATTTTGTCGCTTGATTTACAATTTGTCTGTGTCTTTCTTTAGAATACAGCACTTTCAATATTTTAAATTTTACGTCTTCTAAAATCTTAGTTTCCAAATCTGAAGGGACTTTATAAGTATAAACTGTATCAAGAAAAGCCATAATCTTGCTATATATTTCTTGTTCATTTACACTATTATTTTTTGCTATTTCCTCAACCTTATTTTTAACTGTTTGCAAATCCATTGTTTTTTTTATTAATGCTGTTAATATTTCGTCGTTCTCTACTTGTTCGTAACATTTAGATTTTCTATTATCTCGCAACTTCCAATTCTGTTTTACCTTTAGGAATGTGTAACATGCAAAAAACCGCATAACCTGAATCTGATTTTCCTTTCTTAAACCTTCCCAATAAAACAGACTGCCCCTTTATTTTTTTATCATCTGATGTACTGACTAAACACACTAATTTCCCTTCTCCATAAAAAATCATTTTGTAGTCTTTTATAGGTTGCATTTCGAATGTAGGATTATTAACTATCTCAACTATTTCGTCCCATGCTTCCTGAATATCTTTTTTTGAGGCATATTCTGAAACAAATTGATTTCTCAAACCATCATAAGTTATTCGTGCTATTCCATCCAAATTTTTACTCTGAAAAATACCCCTGTTACTTTCATACTCTGCTAATACTTTTCCTGCTAATACTTTTTGGTCTAATTTTCTTAAATCTTGGCTTTCGCTCCAGCCTTTTAATTCATAAGGCACTTTAGCGTTGAAAGTAAAACTACCCTCATAGTATTTTTTTCCAGATAACAAAGAAACAGGGACTTCCATAGAATTTGTTGGATTACTCATAGGTGTAGAATGAATCATTGCATCTCCTTGTTTTNTTCCATAGAATTTGTTGGATTACTCATAGGTGTAGAATGAATCATTGCATCTCCTTGTTTTTCGAGTTTGTAAAAATCCTGCCATTCTGCTGTAATTTTCATTTCCGTTTCATTGATAAAGCTTGGTATTTTTTCGCCTTCATGTTCCCCAACAGGATATAATTTATAAGTTACTTTTTGCAAACCACTTTTAAGAATAACATGGTTTATACTTTCACCTGTATGGCCTCCAAAAGTATAATCTTTGTAAACTGGAATATCATTTACAAAAATTTCTGCTTGACACCAATTTTGTTCAATGTCTAAATAATATCGTGTATAATCAGCATAGGTTTTTACTTCGGCTTCTATTTTATCTACAATGTTGTTTGCCGTAATATCAGGATTTTGTATCATTTTGATTTCTTTTTTTTGTGAACATGCCTGCAACACAAAAAAGCAAAACAATAACATCATGATTTTTTTAATCATTCCCATAAATATTATATAGCAGTTTCCAACTCCGTTTTACCATTGGGAATATGTAGAAAACAACCAAAATAAAAACCTCTCAAATTACCTTTTTTATTCTTATAATGACAGACTAAAACTGAGTTTCCTTTTAGATTTTTGTCATTTGAAGTACTAACCAATCCAACCAATCTTCCCTCTGCATAAAAAACCATTTTGTAATCTTCTATAGGTTGCATTTCAAATTCAGGACTATTCACAACATTTACAGTTTCTTCCCAACCTTCTTGAATATCTTTTCTTGTAGCATACTCTGAAACGTATTGATTTCTCAAACCATCAAATTTAATCTTTGCGATGGCATCTAAATTTTTGCTTTGATATATGCTTCTGTATTTTTCAAATTCTGCCAAAACTCTTTTCTCCAATTCTTTTTGGTCTAATTTTCTTAAATCCTGACTTTCACTCCAGCCTTTTAATTCGTAAGGCACAACAGCATTGAATGTAAAACTATTTTCATAGTATTTTTTTCCTGAAAGCAATGATATTGGTTCTTCCATAGGGTTTACAGGCTTGCTCATAGGCGTAGATTGGACACCTGCTTCCCCCTGTTTTTCGTGTTTGTAAAAATCCTGCCATTCTGCCGTAATTTTCATTTCTGTATCATTTGTAAGAGTTGGAATTATTTCACCTTCATGTTCACCAACAGGATATAATTTATAGGTAACCTTTTGCAAACCGCTTTTTAGAATTAAATGATTAATACTTTCCGTTGAGGCAATAAGTTCATCTTCAAAATTATTATATGCAGGAATGTCATTTACAAAAATTTCTGCATGACACCAACTCTGTTCAATGTCTAAATAATATCTTGTGTAGTCTGAATATGTTTTTACTTCATTTACTATTTTATCTACAATGTTGTTTGCCGTAATATCAGGATTTTGTGTCATTTTGATTTCTTTTTTTTGTGAGCATGCCTGCAACACAAAAAAGCCAAATAACAATATTAAAAATTTCTTTGCCATGCTATCTAACAACTTCTAATTCCGTTTTTCCTTTTGGAATATGTAGAAAACAGCTAAAAACAAAACCACTTAAATCACCATCTTTATCCTTATAATGGCAAACTAAAACCGACTTATCTTTTAAATTCTTATCATTTGAAGTACTAACCAATCCAACTAATCTTCCCTCTGCATAAAATACCATTTTATAGTCTTTTATAGGTTGCATCTCAAATTCAGGACTTTTTACAACATTCACTGTTTCGTCCCAACCTCGTTGAATATCTTTTCTTGTGGCATATTCTGAAACGTATTGATTTCTCATATTATCAAACTCAATTTTTGCAATGGCATCTAAATTCTTACTTTGATATATACTTTTATTTTTTTCAAATTCTGCCAAAACTCTTTTCTCCAATTCTTTTGGGTCTAATTTTCTTAAATCTTGACTCTCACTCCAGCCTTTTAATTCGTAAGGCACTACTGCATTAAAAGTAAAACTACCCTCATAATATTTTTTACCTGAAAGCAATGACACTGGTTCTACCATAGAATTTGCAGGCTTGCTCATTGGTGCAATATGAACACCTGATTCTCCCTGTTTTTCGTGTTTGTAAAAATCCTGCCATTCTGCTGTAACTTCCATTTCGGTTTCATTGATAAAAGTTGGATAATTTTCACCTTCGTATTCACCAACAGGATATAACTTGTAGTTCACTTTTTGCAAACCACTTTTTAAAATCACATGATTTATACTTACACCTGTATGCCCGCCATTACTATAATCTTGATATACAGGTATATCATTAACAAAAATTTCAGATTGACACCAGCCTTGTTTGACGTCTAAATAATATCTTGTATATTCAGTATAAGTTTTTACATCGGCTTCTATTTTATCTACAATATTTTTGGCTGTAATGTCTGGGTTTTGTATCATTTTAGTTTCTTTTTTTTGTGAACATGCCTGCAACACAAAAAAACAAAATGATAACATTAAAACTTTCTTCATCATACTATCTCACAACTTCTAATTCCGTTTTCCCTTTTGGAATATGTAAAAAACTACTAAAAACAAAACCACTTAAATCACCATCAGTATCTCTATAATGGCAAACCAAAACCGACTTATCTTTTAAATTCTTATCATTTGAAGTACTAACTAATCCAACTAATCTACCCTCTGCATAAAAAACCATTTTGTAATCTTTAATTGGTTGCATTTCAAATTCAGGGCTATTCACAATATTCACTGTTTCATCCCAACCTCGTTGAATATCTTTTCTTGTAGCATACTCTGAAACATATTGATTTCTCATATTATCAAATCTTATTTTTGCAATTGCATCTAAATTCTTACTTTGATATATGTTTTTATTTTTTTCATATTCTGCCAAAACTCTTTTTTCTAATTCTTTTTGGTCAAATTTTCTTAAATCCTGACTCTCGCTCCAGCCTTTTAACACGTAAGGCACTATGGCATTAAATGTAAAACTATTTTCATAGTATTTTTTTCCCGCCAATAAAGAAACAGGAACTTCCATAGAATTTGCTGGCTCACTCATTGGTGTAGATTCAACCTTTGCGTTTCCTTGTTTCTCGAGTTTGTAAAAATCCTGCCATTCTGCTGTAATTTTCATTTCCGTTTCATTGATAAAATTTGGTATTTTTTCGCCTTCATGTTCTCCCACAGGATATAATTTATAAGTTACTTTTTGCAAACCGCTTTTTAATATAACATGATTTATACTTACACCTGTGTGACCACCAAAAGTATAATCTTGATAAACAGGTATATCATTTACAAAAATTTCAGATTGACACCAATTTTGTTCAATGTCTAAATAATATCGTGTATAATCAGCATAGGTTTTTACTTCGGCATATATTTTATCAACTATGTTATTGGCTGTAATGTTAGGATTTTGTGTCATTTTGATTTCTTTTTTTTGTGAACATGAATTTAGAGAAATGAGTATTCCTAGTACTATAAATTTAAGTTTCATAATTATTAACTGTTTGATTAGGTATTAAAAAAGTAGATTTTCATCAATGATTTCTCTGATGGTTCTATCAATGTAAAGGGGATTGGTGTGGCTTGTTTCTCCGAAGTACCTATTTTAAATCCAGATTCAGTTTTTAATTCTACATAGGTTAAATATACTCCTTTAATTCCAGAAAAAATAAGGTACTGTTCCATAAACAAGCCTTTTTTAGGGTCAATGCCGTATTGATTTTTCAACGTTGCTGAACCTTCCATCTTAATTTTAATTCCTCCTTCAACTTTTGTTTCTATTGGTGTAAACTTAGCAAAAGCTTTTTCATACTTTGCTTCAATGACTATTTTGGCATTTATCATCGTACTAACTATTGATACTGCCAATTTATTATTTACATAATTTTTAGCATTATCAGTAATGGTATAGGTTTTGGTCAGGAAATTGTGTTTGACTTTCTGCTCAAATCCTATTTCTCCAAGAATTGTTATGATACCTCCTATTTTTGTAACACCCATTTTTTCAAGAGCGGTAGAAACTACTTTTTTGTTTTCCCGCAGTTGTTTTCTTTTTTTCTCTTCCTCAGGGTCTTTGCTTTTTTGAGGGGTTTCATCGTTATTTTTGAGGTATTCAATAAGGTCAAAGTCTCTCTTGAAGCCTACGGCTACAAGCGGAGCGCATTTTATATTGGCTTCAAAAATAAGTGCCAGCCTGCTATCAGCTTGCATTTTGTAATACATTCCCGCATTCATGCCAATATTAGGCGGATAGAGTTCTATACCTATTTCGTCAAGTTTTTTAGAAATTTCTTCTATTGTTTTGGCAACTTTTTTTGCTTTTTTAAGTTTACCAGGTATGTTCCTCCCTCTTGTAAGGTATATCATGAGTAATTCTATAAGAATCCCTACGGCTACCATTTCATATATGGCTATGGCAACAAGATAACGGGTATGTTTATTTTCTTTAATAAAATCTACCTGTGTTCCTGTAAGGCTTAAATCTTCTCCTTTTTTTTCTAGTTTTCGGTCATAAAAAGCATGTAAGCCTATCCCAAAGTTTTCTGCCTGTTTTTTCATATAAGGAAAAAGTACATGCTCAGTTATCAAATTACTTGGTAACAGCCTTAATATTTTCCAACCTAAACTATCTGTCAGCTCCTCAATTTCTTGCTTTATTTCTCTTTTTAAAGCTACTTCCTTCTTATAAAAAAAGTAATCCAACGGTTCTTTGTATTTTTCTATATCCCTGTATTGAAAATGCCCAACCCAAACCACATCAGGATAGGCTTTGATGTGTAGTGTGGGTTTACTCTTATCAGAATAATACGCACACGAATTAATATGAAAATAATAATCGTTTGTTATGTCAAAATACGACGTTGTTTTGTCTGAAAAAGGATTCAGGTATTTGGCAAGATAGTTTAAATAGTTTGTCTTAAAATCTGACCCTATGACTGAGAAAACAGGGTGTTCGATAATTTCAGCGTTATAAACCGTTTTTTTATTTACAGAAAGCTGGGTATGCTCAAATACTGTCTTTCTTATACTGTGCTTTTCCTTATGTTCCTTGAAACAGGAATCAAAAGACTGCTTAGGGACATTTATTTTTAATTTCTTGGCGTGTGAATACGTGGGTGCAATAATATCGACAGTTATAGGCTGTGCGTTATTGCCATATACTTTAAATAGCAATGTAGTTCTTCGGTTTTGTTCGTGAAGTCCCTCACTTATATTTTCGCCATGATGTATCAGCGCTGTTTTGCCGTAGCCTTTTGCCGTAATCCTATCAGGATCGATACCTTTTTCAACCAAATGGTCAACAATGGTCTGCGCCCTGTTTAACGATAGCTTTATATTGTATTCTTCACTACCTCGGCAATCTGTATGCGACCCGATTTCAACAGGCAAATAGGGTGATTCCAGCAAAAAAGTGGTAATATCATCGATTACCGATTTTGCATCAGGACGAATATTGTATTTATCGAAATCGTAGTTTATTTTTTTGGTTACCACAAAACGTTCCTTGCCGTCTATTTGTCGGTTAAATTTACCCTCGTCAAATATGGTTACAGGCTCATTATCCTCATAAATAACTACTTTCGGGAACTTACAAAGCTCGTATTTCTTATAACTAGCTTCGGCTTCTCCTACTTTGAGCGGGGTAAGATTTTCGGGAGGTCGTGGAGGCTGGTATTCAAGCTTGTCTTTGATTTTTAAAAACTCGGCGTGTGCTATTTCGTTTTTATCGTTTCGTATGTATGTATTGGTTGCAGGGTCTTTTACTTTTACATAAAATCGTTCAATAGGTTTTCTGTTTTTAACTTTAGAATACCACAATGAGGTATTGTTAATCGATAAATCGATTTCGCCATTAGTAACTTTAACTTTTGAAATAACTGCGATTAACGGGTCATCGTTTGTTGAAGAGCCTCCAAATTGCCTGTAAACCTCTACAATCAAACTGTTATATCCGTTAAGTCCCTCAGTATTAATTGTAAGATATATAATATTTCCGTACGCAAAGGTATGAGAACTCCGTACATCTTCGCCATCGTTGCTAAGGCACCATTTACTTGTGGTTATTCGGGGTGGGCAATAACCTCTTATACTTAATCCTGTTTTTGTAAACTCCCTGTTTTCTGAAAGGTTGGCTTGCAGATAATAGCAGTAAGGGCCACAAAACTTTTTGGCTATTTTTATCCCAAATGTTTTGTCGTGTGCCAGTACCTGTTGCATTAAAACTATTTTTTTATCATGGGCATGAAACGTCCAAAACCTCCTGCTAGTCTTATCGCTTGGTGTTGTATTCTTAAACCATTCGGCTACCGTAAAGTGAACGAATTGGTCTGCTTTAACGGTTAATTTTACATTGGGTACGGATAAACTAGATACTACTTCCCCAATTCCTGTCCATTTAATTTTTGCTATTCCCCTTGCCATACTTATAATTATTAAGAATAATAGACTATCCTTGTGTTTGTTCTATACCCTCGAATGAATACTTTTTCTTCTGCAAATCAGTAATATTTACTAACGGATTTATTTGATTGTGAATTTCGGGATTTGCATTTTTAATGTTTTGCTTTCCTGCTTCGGTTTTTTGTCCGTGTTTGTCTATACTTATGCAATCGGGCGCACCCATTGGGCAAGTAGCTTTGCTGTCTTCAAGCAATGCTTTACCGTCGTTTGACAAAGTTATTTTATCGTAAGTACCACTCCATTTTGTAATTACTGCCTGACAGGGCAAATAATCACCACTACCGTTAGGCTGTTTTTTGCACTTTCCAAAAGTATTCTTTTCAAGCGTTTGCCCTATGTCTTTATCGCTCGCAACGAGTTTTTCCGACCCCTCTTTATCATTGGCGTAAACCTTTTTTTGTGTTTTTACCTTTAAAACATCTGTTTTGGGTTCGACACTAAACTTACATTTTACGGTTGCGCCTTGCACAACCACGTGCTTTTCACTCATTGCTTATAGGGTTATGTTAATTAAAAAAACCAGCTTTTTTTCTTTGCAGGTAAAATCATTTCTACTGGTCTGTTGTTTAGCTTTTCGTTATCATTAATAATTGCGATTATTATTTCCAGTTTTTTAGGAATATCCAACTTAATATCACATTCCATTAACAAGGTTTTGATTGTGTTACTGTAAGGATTTAAAAAATATTTAGCATTAAAATTTCCAGTTGCCTTTTCAAATTCCAGACCCATTTGACTATCATAATTGGAAAAACTTAATTCATTCTCAAAATCCTCTTTAAGTCTGTCATCGTTTAAAATTCCATTCCTGCTAAGACATATATTATTACTTTCATCTAAATATTTATCGATTGTTTGGTTAATGGAATATCTTAACGGGTTACAATTTACTAGAAGCGGAAAATCAACAGTAGATTCAAAGTTTAATTCTTCATTATGCTTTATATGGATCCCACTAAAAAAAGCATTTAAAAACCAATCATTCTGCAAGCTTTCATTTAAACTACTTTTGTTATCCATACTTTGCTCAAAGGCTGTTAAATAATTCTCAACTTCCTTTCCTTGATATTCATCAAATATTTTCTGCTTATTATTTGCCCATCGCTTTTTTATTTCTTCTATATTATGAACATCTTCCCATTTTCCGCTTTTATTGACAACTAAGACAAGTGGATATAATGATTGGGATACTTTTTCAGCAAGTTCGTTGATAATGGTATCTGCTTCCAGATTATCAATAAAAATTTTGGAAGTCCTGTTTATCTCAAATAAATGGTACTCACTTGGCTGTCTATCCGTACATTGTACACTGACTTCGTAGTGCATCGTAGTAACTTCTTCACCTGTAGTAACGGTAAACATTACCCCATAATTTATTTTTTTTTGTATTGATTTGAGTTGCAGAAAAGAGGGGGCTGGCTGTTTTGAATTATTCTCTTTATTTTCTTTTGGGTTTTGAGAAAGAATAAGTGTTTTTAGGTTATGTGAGAAATCATACCCAATCAAATCAGGAAGCTCACAGTAAATATTATGATATTCTCTTATTTCTTCAGGGGTTAAATTCAATTGCTTGGCAACACTCTGTAATGTGTCTCCTTTTTGTATCGTATATATTTTATGTTTTGACTCCAAGTGGCTTTTTTTTACGGAGTCAAATGTACAGAAAAATATTACAAAAAAAATTAAAAAAAATTAATTAATTTTCTCCTAAACACTTGTTTTTTCAGTATCTAACCAATTTTAGTTAGATAAAAAATACACTAATTTAGGGATTGACTCATAATTATAAACTTGGTACTTTCGCGCAAAAAAAAATGGAATCTATACCCTTTTTTTCACTAATCATTCTCCTGATTTTTGAAGGCAAAAAAACTGCTGAAAATTTAGTTCATGAAAATACCGTCAGTAAAACAAACCTGATTAGTATAGCCCTTATAATCGCGAGTATAGTTGTACTTATAAATTACGGATTTTATTAAAGAAATGTTTTTCTTTATTCAGTTACGAAGTATTGTAAATACTTCCTTATCAAATCTAAAATTAATATCAAATGCACTGGGTATCGAGATAAAGGAATTATTTGATTTTTAATTTTGAAAAAATCAACTCTTTTTATGACTATCATCTGTTATAAATGCCTGTATTTTATCTAAAAGGTCCATTTCTTCTAACGGAATAATCTCAATCAATTTATTCAAAACACCACTTATTGCGCTTGAAGTATCTCTCACTTCTGTTGCATCTGCACTTTCAGCATCCAAGGCAGCTACCGAAACTTTTATTACATCTATTATATAATAACTCAGTTCAATATAACTGTTCACTGGAATTTTTACAGTTGCCCTTCCTTTGCAATGCTTTAAAGGCTCAACAACTTGAAAGGAGCGCGACGCCAAATTTTTCAAATCTTCGATTGTTTTGATTTTTTCTTCCATCAGTCAGTTATTAGCATTAGTAGTTTCATTTGCCTGTTCAAGTCTTTCCAATTCGGAAGTAGCAAGCTTATCGGCTCTTTCCACAAACTCATTATAACGATTACTCAAGACTTCATAATCATGATAAGCAACATCGTCGATAAAACCATATCGTAACGACGTGGTACGTCCCGAAAGAATCTTAAACAGTTCTTTGTCCTTATCAGTTACTCGTGGAAAAATCTCAGCTGTCAGATGGGTGAAATAATCACACAATTCAAACAGAAATGGCAGAGAAAAATGATTAGGCATATATCCAAGAAACACTCTGATTAAACCGAGGCACGTCTGTTCTATTACAAGTTGCATTAAATAGATATGAATTTTCGTAGCACCACCACCGTCCAAAGCTTCCGCTTCCATCAAAAAGCTTTTTGTGCGGTCGCGTTGCGACCAATACATTTTTGCCGATGGGATATTCCTAGCAGGGATTTGCTCAAAAGGCAAAAAAGGCGGTTTCGCCGTTTCCTGAAATAGCAATTGTCCGCGCTGTATTATCTGGTAAAAGAAGTTTTGTTGGTCGCCATGCTTCTGATGCAGTGATTTTTTAGAATGCATCAGAACGGTTGCCGTATAACGTCCGTTTGTCTGTGCTTTGATATTGTAAGCGATATTCCCCGGAACATCAGCCTTAAAATCCTTTACGATTAAAAACAAGTAATAATGCGTGTTTTGATAATCTGCTGTGTTATTTTGAGAAAGCAAGCCGGTAACTGATTTACTAATACTCTTTTGCCCAAAACAATAAACTGCCGAAGCCTCTACTGTTTCGGTAACGATTTGCGTAATCAATTCTATCGGGTCAGAAAGATCTTTGCGAATTAAAGTGTTGCGATACATAAATCTTGATTTTAAGGTGAAACATATTTTAAAATTGTATTTTTGTTAATGTCTGCAAGTAAATAAGCTTCGCAACCGTGTACAACAGAATGCATTGGTGATTTATAAGCCATTATTGGTTTTTTACCAATGGTAAATTTCACAGAAATTATTATCTTTGAATTATGAGCACAGAAACAAAACCTAAACATGTCGGTCGTAATATTGGCCGTCTGCGCGAACTGCGTGGAATAAAACAGGATGCCTTAGCTTTTGCTATTGGAGTAAGTCAACAAACTATTTCACATATTGAAAACAGTGAGAAGGTTGACGAAGATAAATTGGAATTAATTGCCAAAGAATTAGGAATGTCTGTCGAAGCTATTAAAAACTTTTCAGAGGAAAATGTGGTAAATTTTTTCAATAATTTTTACGATAGTAGTGGTACCAATAGTGCTTTTGGAAACAATAATCAAAACCACTTTACATTTAATCCAATCGACAAATTAGTTGAAGTCTACGAAGAAAATAAAAAACTTTATGAGCGATTGCTTGAGGCTGAGAAAAGAAAATAAATTGTAATAAAAAAAGCGTGTTTGAACACGCTTTTTTTATTACAATTTATTTAATTACAGTAACCTGCACATAAGAGCATTGGAGGCGCTTCTACATTTTTAAACAAATCATACAAAGGATTCTTTTCAAATCCATCCATGTTTTTAACCCCATATATTTTCACAGCAAGAGTATTGATTGCTAAAATTATTCCGTTATCAAGGTTTAATTTATCTAATTCTCTAATTGATGTATCAAAATCTTTTATTTCCCAATCTTCAATGATATTCTCATCATCAAAATAGTCTAAGTAACTCTTTTTCAATTCATCAACATTTGTGAACTCTGCCAGTTTAATTTTATTTTCATTAAATGATTTTTCAAAATCAAATTTTTGAAAATATAGTTCAATTTTTTTCATTCTCTTTTAAGGTTTTTATACTTATGATTATTTTTAAGTAGTGTTTTATAAAATTAACTTAATATATAAAAATTCTATTCACTAATCTATTTCTAAATTAAATGACAGATACTTAATTATAATGAAATATTATGTTCCAATAAAGTACCAATTTGCAAGTTGCTCATCTGTTAATTCATCTTCAATTAATTCATGCCAAGATTCGCAAGCCTCCAACCAAAGTGCTTTTTTTTCTTCATAGGTATCAAAAAAGTTATCGGCAGTTTGAGTCGGACGATTGTCTTCAATTAATCTATTTTTAAGTTTAACCATTCTATCATAACTTTTAGTCCAACCTTCTTCAGTATCACGTCCAGAAAACGAAAATGGAATTAACCTTGTTATAAATAAAGTTCTACGAATTATTTCCTGCTTATCAAGTGATTTTGAATTTAAATAGTCTTTGAATTTTTCTATCTTCTTTTCAGAATCAACTTCTAAATCAATCTGTTGGTCAATGTGAAAATGTCCTGACAAGCCTGCCAAATCAGTTTGAATGTAACTTGGCTGAGAGCTAAACCAGTTTAAAATTTTGTCTAATGGATTCATAGTATTATTGTTCATTTATTATAATTTCACGAAGATATGAATTTAACAAATAAAAACTTATAATTTAAATTAACAAACAAAACCGCATTACATTTCTGCAACACGGCTTTACCAATCAACCCAAATCAAAAATTATTTCTTTGCTTTTGCTTTTACCACTCTACCACCCTTGACATAGCGATAACCCTTTTTCAAAGTTCCGTCTCTTTTTACTCCCTCGCGCTTGATTACCCCGCTACAAAGCTTTTTAGCCGAGATTCTTTTTTTACCTTTTGATTTTGCTTTTTTTGCTACCATGATTTCTGATTTTAGTTATTTGACTTTAAATGATAATTTTTCCTTTTTGTGCTGATTTACTACCTTTTTATAGTACATCGAGTATTTTAAGGCGAGGTCGTTTCCTCTGTTTTTTTCCAGTGTGGCAAACCGCTGTTTCGGGTCGGGATGCGAGGAACAATGAATAACCGATGTCGGATTGTGCGCCATCTTGTTACCGCCGTACATTGCCCCGTTTTCCTTTACCTGTGATATGAAACACCAAATGATTTTAGGATATTTGGTACGCAAATAGTTGAGTTGGTCTGCTGTAATTTTCAAATCCGTAACCGAATCGGCAATTATGACTTTAACTACCTTACAGAACCCTTGCAATTCCTCAAATGGGTTTTCCAAGTAGCCTTTAATGGCGATGTATTTCCTGCCTGCTTCGGTAGTATTTCGGTTGATGCTGTCCACTGTGTCCTTGCTTTCAATTCCGCCCTGCTCATAATCGATATAGGCTACTGGTGTCTGCTGTTCTCCAAAGGCATTGGCAATCTGCATGGCGAGTTGGGATTTAGAACTGTGCTTATTTCCTTTTATGAGGATTAAAGCTTTATGGGGTTGTTGCTTTTGCAGAAACTTCCCAATCTCCCCACCCAGTACAAAAACATCTTTCGCTTCCTGTGGGGCAGAACCTGCCGAAACAAAACCCAATTTTTCCAATTCACTAAGGCTTTTATTCTGTCCTGAAGCAATCGTTTTTTTACTCTCTCTAACTGGATTTTTCACAACAGCCGGCACAACTCTTTTTTTCCTCTCTTGCGTATTTTTACGTACATCAATTGTTACCCCTAATGATGCCGAAAGCCCTACTTTTTTGCCTTTGGTAACTTTGGTTTTTACCTTTTTCTTTCCTGGTCTTTTTGTAGCAACTTTCTTAGGGCTTTCTTTAAGTGTTTCCACTTCCTCGCTATCCGTACTTCTACCTAATATATAATTGACTGCCTTTTGTGATTGTGCCGAAGCTTTTAAAAAGAAACGGTTATCATTTTCCAGTTCATTCACCAAAACCTTGTTCCAACCTTTCAGGTACTTTGCCGAGTTTTCCTTGGTCTGAAACAATATTCCTGATTCACTACACATAAAAACCGCTCCGAGTTCTGCAATAAGTTCCTCAAAGGCATACGACTTGCTTCCGAAAGTTCCGCTCATGTCCCTGTTGAGTCTCTTCTTTGCTCCCGTGGAGTGTGTCAGCTCATGGAAATAAGTACAGTAATACGAAGCTTCTTTTTTGAACGCTTTGATATTGGGCATATTGAGTTTGTCGGTTGAGGGCTGATAATATGCCTTGTCTCCGACAAACGTATAGGTCGGTGGGTCTTTATAGCCGTCTATTAAACTTTGTGCCTGCTCAATCGGATTCACATTTTCATTGCCAGTCGGTTCAGGGAATTTTAACCCTGTGCAATCGTCCGCCCTGAAAACATTGTAATATTTAATTACGGGTATCTTTTGCAGGTGTTCTTTTAAATCCTCTTTGGTAAGTCCGTGGGTTTTTACAAACTCGGTGAACTTTTCCCTGTCGGTGGTTTTAAACTGCAAAGTCCCGTTGTCGAAACTGAAAATCATCGTGTAATAAATCACACGTCTTGCCTTGCTGTCTTTCTTTAGGCTCGCACCAGTTTCCTTAATCTGATTGAACGTTAAATAATACGGCTGTATGAAGTTAATCGGTACTAAATATCCTTTGCCTTCCTTGTCAAACTTTATATCGAAATTGAGTAGAAAATTTGCCCCTGTGTATTCCTTTTTGCTTACATAGTTTTTGGCTGCACCATCAGCTCCAGAACCTACCCAATCTTTTTGCCAAGGTAGATGCCCAACCTTTTCAATGGTATTGATAATCAAATTCGTGATATAGCTGTAAATATCATCAGGCGAAACCCCGTTTAAACCCTCGCTGTCCTCTTCCGAGATATATTCCAAAGTAGGCAGTATGATTCTTTGCTCCGCTCCCGAAAGCCCCGCAGGTTCTATAAAATCCATTATCTCAATATCGAAAAGCAAATCATCATTTTGCTGTAAAACCTTTTGGATTCGGTTTGCAATAACCGTGTGCTTTTGCTTTTTGGCTTTTGTCAAAATTGCTTTCAAGGCAGAACGTTTTACTGTTGTTCCACTCAGATTATTAAATGTCGTTACTAAATCCATGTTTACCTGATTATTGAATACTCTTTGCCTAACACACCCAGTATCGTTTCGGTCTGAATGTCTTTTAATCCTGTTATCTGAGAGAGGCTCTGCCAGTTGGAAAGGTTCTCCAGTATCGGAATTTCCACTATCAGATCCTTTAGCACAAATTTTCCTTTGGCGGGAATAGAGACAAAAGATTTGTTTACCGTTATGGTAGCTATCCTTTTGGCTGTTTTGTCTTTCAAGATGATTCTTTTCACTACCGCAATAACCCCGTCAGGACTGAAACTGTTTGTGGTCGGATTATAGAGCGTTACATCCAAATTGAAGCGCAACCGCTTGAAATTAATATCGAAATTCCTTATCCCTGTCGGTACTGCTTTTAGTTTTTTCATTGTTTCTTTCCACTTGTTAAGCTTATTGCTATACCACAAAATCCCTGCTCCTAAAATTGCCCCTGTGATTACGATATGTTTTGCCCTTAACTCCATACGCTTGTTTTTTTTCGGATAAACCCAATTACTTTAAACCCGATATAAACCACAGCCAAAATCCCCAATCCGATGAAAAACTTCTCCAGTTTTGAGAGCGGTTTCTCTACCACAACAGGTATTTTTTTTACCTGTATAATTGTCTTTGCCTTTTCATTTTTTACAGCCGTATTTTCGTTTTTGGTCTGGGCTATCCTAGCATAAAACTCCAACTGTTTTGTAAGCTTGTCGTAAATGAGTTTATAGCTGTTATCCCCTGAATTTTTGGAAGTGTTGAGTTTTGAAAGTATTTCATCGACCTTGGCATTTACCAAACTGTCAAAAACCGCATTTCCTGTTTTACTCTGCACTATCGGGGTAATGAGTTTATCATCGATTGCCTGATTAATCATAACGCTTTTGATACTGTCATTTTTCTGAACCTCGTTTTTGACAATGGTGTTTTCCTGCTTTAATTTTCTAGCTGAAGAACAGCCTGTAAGCAATCCAAAAAAGGCAATTAAAAGGACTAAATATGCGATTGGTTTTTTCATGGTTTTGATTTTTTAAAATGGACTTTGATTGTAAAAAGCAACAGTTCAGAGGCTTCTATTACCTGAAACAAATCGATTCCGTAATACACACCGACTGCTTCAATGATTTTATTAAGTGCCTGTCTTTTCATTGCTCTTGTTGTTGGAACAGCCTGCACATCTTTTTTGATATTCCTGCAACTGTTCTTTGAGGTTTTTGATTTCAATGGTGTTTTCATCAATAATCCGTTGCATTTCTTCAAACTTCTTATCCGTTACTATGGACATCTTGGTGTAAATGGAGTCTATGGCTTCGAGTGCCGAAGCTTCCGTTTTCTTTATTTCCGAGTTTCTTGACCTCCAAGCAATGTATATGGAAACCAGTGTTGTCGAACCTAAAAAGTAGTTTAATAAGATTTCTATCGGTGGCATATCTTTATCCTTTATTTAATTTTAAAACCAAAATCGAGCATCCTAGTAAAAGGGTCGTAGAAGCTAAAAACAGGTTTACTGACCTTTTTGACTGCTCTGTGAATCGCTTTTTTTTTTTAATATCTCAAACAGGTCGAACTGTTTGTAAAATGCAAATTGTTTCTTTCTGTCTTCAAGTCCTGTGAGTCCCCCGTTTATGCCTTTGGTAATGGTAACGATGTCGTTTTTGTCCGCATACTTATTCAGGTTGCCCCAAGCACTCCCTTTCGTCCAATACCAGCAGGCAATCTGTATCGAAATATCAATTCGGCTTGCCAAATCAGGATTACTCACAATGTCAATTCCTGAATATTTCGTAAATTTCTCGTAGTTGCCCCTGCCTGTTAATTGGGTAAGCCCGCGACCCCTGAAACGATAACCGTCCCCTGGCAATCTGTTCCCCAAATACTTGTGGTTTTGGTATTTTTCCTGTGCTTTCTTATATGATATTTTCTCCACGCTTGCCGTAAAACCACCGCTTTCGTGGTGTAGTTGCGCAATGAAATGAACCACCCGCAAAGGCGTGTTAATGCCATACTTGACAAGGTTTGCCACCAATGAAACTGCGTTATCCAAAAGGAAAATCGGTAAGGTCATAATATTACTTTTTTGGGTTCAACTTTCGGTTTGTCGTTGGGTTGGGTTACGGGTTGCGGGCTTGTCCCATTGCTTATCGAAGCGATAACAAGTGCGCCCAATACTCCTAAACCAATCCATATCCCTGTATTTGTATTCATTATCTCCAGTCTTTTAATCTGATTTGTTTAACTCCCTTTTGGGTGAAAAGGGCATTTTCCGTATTTCTTCCAAAATCACCGTCCGCCTTGATTTTAAGTAACTTCTGCAATGTTCTTACTTCCATGCCCTTGCTTCCTTTTTTAAGCAACTTGGATTTATCAATATCCGATGCTGTTGATACGGCAGGAACCGTTGGCAGTATTTTACCCACTGGCTTTATTACACTGTGGTCGGGAATCCAGTAAATGTCATTTAGAAATGCTCCGTTTCTTTGGGCAACATAGCGGAAAGTCCCGTCAGGTTTTCTGCCTACCCAGATAATTCTCCCTATTCTGTCCCCTTTTTTAAAAGTGGCTTTTCTAATGCCCTCACTGGTATAATTTCCGTCAGCCATTTTTCGGGCATCGTAGGTCTTTGTGCCGTTAAAACCCGTTGCCATGACTTCCTGACCCACGCTGTACCTGAACGAATCCGCTTCCCGAACAGGCTGTTCAGTAACTGTTTTAACAGGGATTATCGGAGCGGTTGCCAGCGGTGGTGCTTTTATGGGTACTGTACTATTTCCACTGGGTTGCGTTTCCTCAGGAGCATACTCCAGTTCTGCCTCCTGCAACGCCAGTTTATCTTTGCTTTTCTGTACGAAATAATAAATACCACCTCCCACGGCAAGGGCGATACCGCCTCCAATCCATAATTTATCTTCTGTGGTCATTGCTATAAATATTTTGGATAATTTGATTTTAATAATTGATAATCGCTATCGCTTAACTCTTCCTTGAGCCACACTTTCAAAGGGTGCTTTACTGGGGTTTGCCATAAGGCGAAATAGGTATTGCCCGTTAACCTGTTATAATATCTGCTTCCAAAGGCTTTGACTATCCATGAAAATTGAGCCTCATTGATTCCTGTGAGCGTTGTCAGAATGGTCTTGCGCTTTTCGGTATTGGTGAAATTGGCTTGTTTCATCGCATTGTAAAGCGTGGTGGCAATATCCTTGGCGTTAATGCTCTGTTCTGTTGGATTTCCGTCCTGATACGCTTTGCCTTTCCTTGTCTTGTTTGCCTGTGCTATGGAAAAAAGCAGTATCGTGAGTCCCACAACACCTACCGAGATAGGCAGTATTTTTGAACTTTCCATGATTAAAAAAAGTTGGGGATTAAAAAGCGTAATTCCATCAGTTCGTTTTGGCTGAACTGGTCGGCAAACCATTCTAGCAACGTCATTTTTTTCGATAACGGGTTAACGCCTTTGCGCTGTCCAAACTCATTATGAATCCTCACAAACCCGTTGGGATTAACCCCCATAAGGTTTTGTTTTACCGATTTAAAACCGTTGCCCATTCCATACATCGCACTATAAATCGCTTCTGCCTTGTTTTTAGCCATTCCAGTTGAGATATTGCTCGGTCTGTCCCTTTTGTTTTCTTTAAGCGGGGAAAAACCGTTAAATATCTTTGTGTAAGCAAAATAACCTATCCCTACAAACAGAGCTGTTTTCAAAACTCCTTTTACTATCGAAGCGGTAGCGTTTACCCCTGCATTTGCATTTTCCAGTGTGTTGGCGATTGCTTTCTGTCCCTGCGGGGTTGAAGCAACAGCCGTAAGTACTGCGGGATTATGTAAACCTTGTCTTTTCATAGTTGTTTGTTGGCTGTAGTATTGCTCCCGATTTCATTTCATTTTATCAATTTCATCTTTAGGAGCAATGGTCTTACAGCTATGCTTAATGGTTGTTTCACCCGCCCGCAAATGGAGCGCACGGGCAGGCTACTCCAACGCTTTACATTATGAACTCCTTAATTGTCTGCCAGCTCTGGGGGTCGTTGACCATTGCAATGGCTTTTTTGGATTTTTTCAGCTCCACCAGTTTTTCCAAAACCTCGTTATCCAAATCCGCCAGTTCCTGAACCAGTTTTGTCTTTTTCTGTAATTTGAAAGGGTTGCTCTCCTTTGTTTTTATATTCAACACACTCATTTTATACTAACATTTGATGTTTTTGTAATAACCCGAACAATTCCTGTGAGAAAACATTATTTTCGCTTTTCTCGTTGATTTTCTGATAAATGACCGAAAGCAGGGTTATGGTATCATCGTCAAGGGTTTTGATGATGTCCAAGAATGCTTTTTTAGCATCCGAATAGCCCTCGTCCTGTAAATCCTCCCCCGATGCCATTGCCAAACCTGATGATTCGACAGGCACGTTGAAACCCAATCCTTTTAAGATAAGCGGTGCTTGCTTGACCACTCCCAAAAGCATATTGTTCAAACTGTCGTTTCTCTCCTTGGTGTACTTCTTCTGTAACTTCTCCTCGTTGAGCTGGTCGTTTTTGGCTTTGAGTTCCCTGTTTTCCCTCTCGGATTCTTCCAGTTTTCGAGCCAGTTCGCCCCTGTCGTGCGCTTGCAGTTTCAAATCAAAAATCTCGGCGATTCCGAGTCCCATCAGTCCGCTTTTTTTCTTTTTCTTCTTCTTTTTAGCGGTTTGCATCAGCTCTGATTCATTAGTTTTTGATTTCTTTTGTGTTTCACCGAAAGTCACATCAAAAGGTTCTCCCTCAATCTTAAAGGCATTCACCCCGTTTTTTCTTTTCTCCTGAATGGTCAGTTTGGTGTAACCCTCATCGTAGAGTTTCTCAAAAAAACTTTCGGGTGTTCCGTACTCGTCCTTTATCTGCTCGTGGGTTACATTGCGGAAAATCGGTTTTTCCGTTTGTCTGTCTGTAACTGTGACAGCACAAAATTTGTCGCTCCCCAGTCTATCCATCAAATCATCTAATTGCTCCATTTTAAATTAGTTTCTTGTAAATCAGTACTATTCTACATCTGACTTTTGGGTTCTTTTGGGGATAAACAACCTCCAATTGTACCCTCGAAAAAGTACCGTCTGGAGGGATTAAAATCTGCTTTTGTGTCGGATAGATTGTAACCCCGTTGATAACCGCAACAGTAGTTCCAGTATTTAACACGGAAAGACAGGTAACTCCCTCTAGTATTGGAATTTGTTCTTCCTTAAACTCCCTTGTTATAAAAGCAGATTCCACAAACATGACTATACTTTTTTAATGGTATTGTTGTATAAAAACACCACATGGAATTTCAGAGGGACTAATCCGCCAAGGGGTTCGTCCAAAGCAAAAAGGAGTGAATAATCCTTATTGCCTGTATCGAAATTCAGAGGTTTGAAACTCTTTTCGTATTCACCTCCATTAGACTGTCTCCAGTTGTCGATGTGAACCGCAGGGATAATGGCAATACTGTTATCGTCTTTCATTTCGATAGTTGTCATTGCACCTGCCGTTTTCTCAACTCCGTTGGTGTACACCGCTACTCCTGTGGTAAAGCCGATAGGCAGTTTGAAATTCTCCGATGTGTTGCTTTCTCCTGGTCTTATGATTGCCTTTACTACATATTGAATTTGTCGCATAACTCTTTAAGATTTAAAAAGCCGTAGCCCTTTGACTTCGGCTTTTAATTGTTTCTTACTACTTTTTAGCTTCGGTTACTCTGAATTCCAATCGCATAAACATTGGAACTCCTTCTTTAACAGGAACAGTAACCCCTTTTGGAAACTCCAGTTCCAGTTTGAACTCCTCTTTGGCTCTTAAAAGCGGAGTGGTTGCAATGGGACGGTAATCATCCTGTTTGAAATTCTGAATATCGGTAAGCGGTAAATCAATGAGCATGTCGTTGGTTTGGATCAGTCTCAAATCGGCGTTTTGCAATTCCGCAGGAAGTGTGTCCTTGCTTTGCCAATTGGCACTTTCAATTCTGTTTCCATACGTGGTAAACTGCACACGGATGGCATCAATCACCACATCACGTCCCGAATTCAAAAGGTTTCCGTCAAAATTGGTTATCCCGACGATTTTCTTGGTGTTGGCATCAACGAGCTGGTTAATACCGCTCATTCCGTCAACTCTTACGTTCAGGTAAAAAGTCTTATCGACCAATTTTGTAGGCTGTGGTCTGACAGCCTGAATGTGTTGGCGTTGTCTTGCCCCTAAAACTTTAATTGCTCTTTGCAATTGTGGATTTCTATTTTCCATCTTTCTTTATGAGTTAAATTTTACTTCTTATTTGTGGATTACAGTATGTAATTCCCGTTTTGGTCGATATAAGCCCCTAAGCCTTCATCATCGTCATAAGCTCCCAGACCATCCTCGTCATATCCGTTTAAACCGTCTTCGATGTAGTTCCCGTTTGCATCAATGTAACCGCCCAAACCATCTTCATGGTAATTGCCTGCATCGTCAAAATAGCCGTTAAGTCCCTCTTCATCATAACCGTTTAAACCGTCTTCGATGTAGTTTCCGTTTGCATCAATGTAACCGCCCAAACCGTCTTCATGGTAGTTGCCGTAAGCATCGATGTAGCCGTTTAGACCGTTTACCGCTCCTGAAAGACCTGCTGCCTTTTGCATGAATCTTCCCATTGCTGTTTCAGGGTTTAGTTTGGAGGCGATTTTTTCGGATGAAAAAACATTCTTCACAAGTTCCAGACCGTGAGCAATCGATACCCCGATTGCCGAACCTCTTAAAAGCGAACTTTTGGTATCGCTCCCTTTTACTTTTACTGCCAAAAATCCCGCACCAACAGCAACCGCACCATTAACAACACCTTTTACCGTGTTGGAGGATGTCTCGGTCATAGTGCCTGTAAGACCTCTTGAAAGAGCGCCTACAACAACGGCAGAACTGATTGTTATTAATTCCTGTTTCATTTTTCTCTTTATTAATTACTTTTTGAACTTGTGGCTAAAAGGATTCCGCCAACCGCAACCGCTCCTATGACAATAGGGATAGTATAATTTGGCTTATCCGTCGGGGTTGTCCCGCTCTCGATTTGGGCGGTTTCCCTTTGCGCTTGTACTTCTTCCTTTAAATTCTCGACAGGAATGTCCTTGACTTTGGAAATGGTCTCAAGCTGTGCATCGTTTGGAACTTCCCCGCCAGTCTCTGTGCCTGTAGTTAAGGATTCCGCCGAAACTCCTTTTACCTCTGCAATGGTTTGTAATTGAGCAGGTGTCGGAGTCGCATTTGGCATCATTTCGACTGGCGCGGTAGTTTCAATTTGTGGCACTTCGACCTGTGCAGGCTGTACCTGATTGCCTGCAAAGGCATTTTTAATGGTAGGCTTCACAACATTGTTTATCGCAAATTTGCCTACTTTGCTCTTGCCTATTTTGGTGGCTAATTTTAGGGCTTTACTGCTTTTAACCTTAGTAAGTATTTTACCTACTTTACTGTCGAGTACTTTGCTCACCAAACCTCCTCCGGGAATAATACTCATAGCCATCGAAGCAATAGGGACTATCTTTTTGCCGACTTTAACAGCATTTTTGATAGATACGTTTCTTAATCTCACATTCTTTTTAAGCATCTTGCCGATTTTAAGCCCTTTGTTCAAGCCTGCATTTAATCCTGTTTGTTCTTCTAATATCAACATAGCCTATCTTTTTAAAAGTGTGTGCGGGGCAAATACTCCTTTGATTATTCGTTTTCTCTGATTTTTTTTAATCAGGGTGTGGGGTGCTAATGCTCCTTTTATCAGTTTTCCTCTTTTGTTTTTGGGAATCATAAGATGCGGGGCAAATGCCATTTTTGCAATATTTTTCAATTTCAGTTTCTTTAAAAAACCTCTGTTCAATCCTGCATTTAATCCTGTTTGTTCTTCTAATATCAACATATCCTTATCTTTTAAAATGGAAACCTGTTTCTACTGGTATTACTGTTTTTCTTTGGAGCTGACCTCTTTTTTGTTTTGCCCGATGCCCCTTTTAATCCTTTTCTCGGTCTGGGACAGTTAAGTCCCACGTGTGGCAGTTTCTGATTCATAAAAACATCTTTTTTATCCGTATAATTCGGTTCTTTGTTACTCTGCAAAGTCCCGTCAATAATGCAGTGACCTTTATCCAGTTTCCCGCTTTCTTGGTCAAATGGCACAACCACATAAACATGGGTGTACTGTCTTGGATTGAAATTGGGCTGTTTAATCTGCCTGATGTAATGCTTGATTCCCAAATTCATCAGTACCGAACTGGCAAAAATCGAGTAGCTCTTACAGTCAATGCCCTCCCGTCTGTTAAACCAACTATTGGCTGGACTTCTTAAATTCTGTGTCACACCGTCCGCCTGATACTGGATGTCGTAATACAAAAAGTAATGGATCTTATCACAGGTCTGTTGAATCGTTTTTCCTTTCAGGATTTGCGATAATTTGGCAACCTGCTTGTAAAATGTCTCTACCCATACTTTCATCATTGCAACCGAATAAAAAGTATCACCTGCTTTGAGTTTTACCTTTTGCCCTTTGGGCTTTTCAATCAGGTGGTTGAACTCGTCACCGTTTTTTATCCTGCGTTTGAGTACTAAGTTGATTTCACCCTTTGTCATTATTAGTTTCTCTAACTTTCTTGAACAAAGGTTTGAAATAAAAAACCCCTGTCGGGCTGATTTACAGGGGTTAGCGGTGATTTCGACTGATTGATAAGAATTGCAATTGTTTTTCCATACAATTGCAATTCTTATCAATCATCGTCCTCTAAATAATAGCCTACGGGCAACCCGTAAATGGCGATAAATTCCTCTAAAATATCAGGCGGTACGCTGTGCATTCCTATGGAATAACCGCATTTCTGCACCTCCTTTATCTTGGCTTCGATTATGGTATTCACACCTCTTTTTATAGTGGATTCGCTCATTTTGTTTTTCAGGTACATAACAACCAGTTCCGATTTGGTTACGGCTTTAGGCATTGGTTTTTTATCTTTCTTATTCATCGCTGGGTTTCTTTAAAATTCTACGCAAATCATTGATATGGAACAAGGTTTTAAAAAGCCTGTCTTCCAAAGAACTGACTGCTTTTTTCTTGCCTTTAAAGAGGAAAACAACAAATTGCAATGGGATGGTTAAAACAATTGCAATGCACAGCAATAACACATAGCTATTGCATAGCAGGATTTGAAGACGGATATTGAGTTTCATTTGTCTATTTTTTTAAAGTTATTTTGAGCAAAAATCAATTCTCAGGCGGTTTCTTATCAGAAAGGTGTACTTGTACTTCTGACCGTTTAAAACCTTGGCAAAAAGCTTTGTTTTCAGTTTTTCGTCGTTTATCAGTTTAGAAACCGTATTGGCAGTTCTCAGCTTGGTGTTCTTAACTGGGTTTTCTTTGGGGTTTTCGAGTACCCTGATAATGAAATTCTTATTGATAATGGCATTGGTGGGGTAGAGCGATTTCTTCCCTGCAATAAGCTTCTTTTCCATAACCCTGTCTTTTTTAAATATTAACCAATTTTTCGTGTAATACATCCGAGACCATTTGCATTGCAATTCTCTGTACTTCGGTTCTTTCTTCCCTTTGCCACTGACAGCAAAACAGCAGTATGACCGCCTGTGTGGGTGAAAGGGTTAAGTTCGATTCCTGTTTTTTGCTTTCAATCTTTGTCCTGAAAAGGAAAAACATGCTTTGAAGTGTGTCGATTACAATAATATCATTGCAATAGTTTTGATAATCATTGCAATGGGCTAAATTGTCAATTTTATGCCTGATGAATTTTAGGAGTTCGGACTGTATGATTTCAATGTCCGCTGTTTTGATTTTCTTTAAGGCTATTTTCATATTTGAATTTGAATTGAGAGATTAATAGATTGTTTTCATAGAACTGTACCACGTTGGTAATCCCGTAAAGCGGGCTTCTTTCAAAGCGCTTGAGCATGCTTCTGATAACCAGTTCGCTCTTGCGTTTGTTCTGGTTAATGGGAGACCACCAAACCTTATTTCTATGTTTGTTTTGGGTCAGGATGACCATTTTGATTTTCGATTTTGTGTTTTCAAATACTGGCATATTTCTTTGTTTTAAAATTCAAAAAGGCTGTACTTTACAACTTCATTGCCTGTTATTGCAATGGTTTTCTCATTGTCCTGCAATGATTTTTTCAGTATCAAATCAGGCAGTTTCTCGATGTATTCTTTAGGCAAGTTCTTCTCTACATAGTCATACAATTGCGTGTAGGTCACTTTGTTTTTGAAAAAGCGGTTAAGAGCCGTTTCACATTTCTTGGCATGGTTTATCGTCTCTTTTCTTCTCACGGCATTGCACTCCTGTTTTTTCTTTAAAGCATCGTATTTGGCTACTGCCTGCAAATGTTCGTTCCATTTAATTTTGGTGTATTCAAAACCGACTTCTTTCGAGGTTTTGCGGGTCATATCGAAATAATCAAATGGGAAGAGTGGCGGGAACTGGTGTTTGGCAAACCATTTTCTTGCCCATTCGATACGCCAGCGCATTTGCTGTATTTCGTCCACCAATACGCTTTTATTGAAACTGTTGCCTGTAAAGGCTATCCATTTGTTTTGATAGTACAGGGTAATTGCCTTTTTCCAACTCCCCGCAAATGGGGTGGAAAACCTATAAATCTTGGATATGGATTTAAAGAAATCCTGTATTGCAAGCTCCCTGAACTCGTCATTGGTCAGCGTTCCCGAAAAGGCTTCTTTGTAGAGATAGCGGATGTCAATGGGCTTGTAATTGTAATATTCCCCACTGGCAAGGTTTACCGCCAATTCCTGCGGGTGGATAATCAGCTCTTGCAGTTTTTCCGATAACGTATTTTGGACTTTAGCAGTTTTCGCGCCCGCCCCTTGGTTTGAACTCTCTGCATTGCTGGCATGTGTTCCAGTAGAAAAAAACAAATAAGAAGGCGTGAGGGCTTGCCCCGAACTCCTTTTGGATTGAGAAATGTTTTCAACATTCTCATTCTTTTGATATTCATTTAATATTGTTCCAGTATTTTCATTGTTATCAGGTAAAAGATTCCAATATTCACATTTAAGTTGCTTGTTTTCAGCGTTTTTCAATTTTGAGGTTTTCATGTCCAAAACCACCAAGATTTCAGGGTTGATATGCACCTCTACTGGCTTGTTTTGACCTGCAAAATGATATTCGACAAACACGCCCGCCTCTTCCAAACGCTGTCTGTGATTGCGAACCGTTTTTGAGCAGATGTCAATACTGTTTATCTCTTTTCGCTTTAACTGGGTAACCAAAAAGGAATTGATTTTAAACTCCTGAACAGGGCGTTTAGCTGTAATACCTGCCTTAATGAATTTTTCGTTGCATTTCATTAGTTGGCAGTTGTACAGGTGCAAAAGGTTTTGAAAAACAATCTCGGTGGCGTATTTCACGCTTTGGATTTTCTTTTTCTCCACAATCAGCCCGTAACTCTCACAAAAAACATCCACTTGCTCGTTGTAGGCTCTGGGTTTTAGGCTCTTTTTACTGCTTAAAAAGACTTTTCTAAATTCTCTTTGGACTTCTGTAAGCGGGTTTTCTCTGCAAAACTCCGCAACTGAAGCATTGTGCTTTTGGATAAGCTCATTTTCTGCCTGAGTCTTGAAATTGTAACTGGCAATATACTTTCGGTAATTGTCCATAGTGGTGGCAAAGGCTTCTTCGATTATCGCTGGATAAATTGCAATGATTCTCTTGTCCGATTGCAATGAAATTGCGTTTTGTATTGCAATGGTCGCCTCGGTGTCTTTTTTCTCCTGCGTGGTTCCATAACCAAAGAGATTACAAGCAAGGGAGAAAACCCTATCGTCTAATTTTTGTGGTGTAACAGTTCTCATAGTGTTTATTTTTAACCTATCGGCAAGGCGTAAAGATTTACGCCTTAGCGTCAAGGGAATTCAGCGGATTGCTGTCTATGTAAGGTGTCATTGCAATTGTTTGGATAAAAATTGCAATGGTATTGCAATGGTTTATTTACTCTTGAATGATTTATTGTAGTGTTCTGCCAGTAGTTTATCCACATCCGACATCTTGTAGTAGATTTTGTTTCCAACCTGTGAGAATGAGATTTTGCCCTCGTCCCTCCAACATTGTGCGGTACGCTTGGAGATACCCATAAACTGTATGAATTCCTCATTATCCATAAAGGATTTTTTAGAACCTTTGGATTCCGTGGCAGTAAGTAACTCTTGCAGTGTATCGAGCCTTGAAGTAAGCTCTGTAAATTGTGCTTTGGATAAGATAAATACCTCCATGTTTTTGCTCATTTAAAAATTATAGAGCAAATGTGTGGACAATGAAAAAGTCTTTTAGTCCCCACTTAGTCCCCTGGGGACTAAGTTTTTTTAACGGGCTTTGGGAAGCCCTTATTTTAAAGGGATTTTGCAATTTGCGATTGTACCAAAACAGGGGTGTGATTCAAAGAGTCTGGGGACTTTTTTGTTTTGGGTGATACTGGGCTGAAATAAAGCCCTAAAAAGCTGTTTTGGGGCTGTTTTTTCCGTGTTTTTCGCTTTAAAAACAGCACTAGGAAAAAAGTCCCCGACTAGGCTGGGGACTTTTTTTCTATCAAAAAACCTTATTTTACAAGGCTTTACAGGATTTTAGCACTTTATAAAAACAAAAAGTCCCCGAGAGTTTCGGGGACTTTTTCCAGTTTTATAAAAGTTTGCTTATATCTATCCTTTTATTGGTGTTGGGACGTTTGTCTTCCCTTGAGGGTTTGAGGATGGTTTTAACGCTCTGCAAGCTTATTTCCCTGCCGTCTTTATCTACAAAAGTATTTACAATCATATCGGCTATATCATTGATATTACCCTCAATCATCGGCTTGCCTTCCACAAATATCTCACAGGACATTTGATAGAATATATCCACGAACTGATTGACATTGCAATTGAATTGTAATTTAACGGGCGCAAGTGAATTGCCCGTGGCACTGGGCTTAAACTTCTCAATACTGCTCTTGATGCTTTGCAGTTCATAAATCTGTTTGATTTCCTTACTGCATTGCAAGTCGAAAAGTGGCAGTTTTTGATTGATAAACTCAATGTTTGACTGCCTGTATTCGTGCTTTTCTTTGGTCAGTAAAAGTATTTTCTCATTATCGTCTTCCATACTATCTGCAATCTTTTTGATTTCATAGAATGAAAAGTACCTGTCCTCACTCTCTGCATTGATGTATTTCTTGGCAATGGTCTGCTTGATTTCTTTGCCACTGGAAAACTGGACTTCTTTTCGTTTGGATTCAATCAGGTTGAATAGTTTGTTGTAACGGCACAGGGCTTTTTTACTGGTAAATAAATCCTCGTTATTGGAAATCAATTCTTCAAAACGGTTTAACCATACAATGGGTTCTTTGACCAAAGTGGCTTGATAATTCAGAAAAATAGGGTAATCGGATTGGTGGAGTTCAAAAATCTTTTTCATCAGGGCATTGCAATAGTCCTGCAAGGTTATTTTACCCTCGATAATAATATCAAGGTTGTGGCTTGAAGCTTGGTTAGGGCGTACCACCGCCATTTCGACAAACGAGGCGGTTTGAAAATTTGACTCCATAAAATTGAAAGCTGTTTGTTTTTGGGTTTGTGTATTCTTTAGAATGGCAATTTTAAACCTGTCCCTTTCTCATTTTTTGAGCCTATGCTTTCAATACCACTTTACTTGCTTTTGGAGGGGATTCCGATTTAAAAAAGAACTCCATTCTTTGGGTCTAAAATAGAGGAAAAAAAATCCTCTTTTTCAAAAGGATTTCATAATTTTTTATTAAAATTTTATTACGATTTTAACTACTATTTTACACATTTAAAACAACGTAAAATCATTGCTTTTTATTATTCTTATTTTTTTATGATTTAATAAATAAAATCATCAACCGCCTTATCCAATTCCTCGCCCAATATTTTTGCATATATCTGTGTGGTTCTAATATCCTGATGCCCCATTAACTTGGAAACATGCTCAATTCTCATGCCATTATTTAAAGCATTGGTCGCAAAAGTGTGTCGGCTCAAATGAAACGACAGGCTAAAATCAAATTTTAAAGCTTTCCCTATTCGGTTTAATTGAAAGTTTATCGAACCTGTGGCGTTCTCTTTTATCTTTTGGCGATATTCCCTGTTTTTTAAATATTGCTCTTTGTGTTTGATAATCGGAAAAATAAAATCCGTTGGGTCGGGATTTTCTTTTTTGTATTTCTCGATAATATCCAAAGCCAATTTCCCAACTTTAAACTGGTGTTCTGCCTTGGTTCGGTTTACTGTTTTGTTGATGGTCTTTTTAATCTTGGCATCTGCTTCTAAAAAATGTTTGTATTGCAGTTCCACCACGTCCCCGAAACGCAAACCTCCTGCATAAATAGAAAACACGAACATGTCTTTTGCCAGTTCGGCAAGTGAACCCTCTTTTACTGGATATTCCATAAAGGCTGTGATTTGCTCTTTCTTTAAAAAGGTTCTCGGTGCCGTATTCTTTTTTAAAGTAAGCTTGCTGAAAGGGTACATATACTGGGGAATAATATCCTCTTTAATGGCTTCCTTGAACATGATAGCCAAAATCATTATCGAATAACGTTGCGTGGTTAGACCGTTCCCTAATTCATTGACCATATATGCCATATAATCCATAAGCAGGGAAACCGTAATATCATCAAAGAACACATCTTTTGTCCCTACCCAGTCTTCAAACTTTTTCAGATATAATTTATAATTCTTATATGTTCCCACCGAAACACTCCCTTTTATTTTCTCACAGCGCTTGTAAGCGTAATCGAAAAAATTAGGGACTTCTTTTCCTTTAATGGCATCTTTGAGTTTCTTTGCCGAAACTGTTTTTACCTTTCTTTCCAAATCCGCAACCTGTCCCTCCGCATCGGCAACTTTTTGGGCAATCGAAGCGTTCATCCTTGCGCTATTGGGGTGGTTCTTTTTTACCCTTTGTTTGGTTTCGTCCCATTCGCTTTCTTTGAGCTTCACCCCGACAGAAATAAATTTGGCTTTCCTATCCTTGATAACCCTTATATACAAAGGGCAATGTCCCGTTTGGTCTTGCTGGTGCGTTCTTAAAATTAACTTAATGGATGCCATAAATTGCAAAAATTAAAAAGTTGTACTATATTTACAAAAGGAAGCAAACGGGTGAAGTCTTTGAAAATAAAGCGTTTCATTTGAAAGCAACCTGAAACGAAAGTACAACATTTGGTACAACAAAGCAAACATTTGATTGCTTTTTTTTACGTTCATTTGCATCGATTGAAAAAACAAATCCAATAAATACGGTACTTTAGAAGCATTTAAAAACGTGAAGTGTTATAATATAGCTAACAGCGGTTTTGAGCAAGTGGGGGTTTAGTCTGTATCTGGGAGAGCTTGTTTTATTTAATCTTCCATCCTACTTTGCAATCTTTTGGCTAAATTTGTCCCCACCTGCTCAAAGCCGGCGGGACGTTGTGCGACATAATTAAAAAACGAAATGGAATTAACTGAACTCGAATCATCAAAATTTATCGAATTACTCCCAAATCCGAATCAAGTTGATGAGGAGTTTATGGAAGATGGTGGATTTAATAAAAGATTTAATCGTGTTAAAGTAATTGGTTCAGTAGATCTACAAAACTTAGAATTCGAAAATCCTTTAATCTTTAATAGCTGTGAATTTGATAAAATTACGATTCAAGACGTTGATTTTTCCGAATGGATCTGGTTCAAAGAATGCACGTTTCATGAAGAAATTATAATATACAAGGGAGATTTCAATCTTTTTCATTTCACAAACTGCTTGTTTAAAAAAGGTATTATAATCTATGATGCCATATGCGAAAATTTTGTTTTTGAGAATAATAATTTACTTCAGCCTTTAAAAATAAAAGGTGGAGAAATTGAAAAATTTGTTTATCAATCTTTAGATGACAAATCACAGCTTAACGTAGAAGGAATGTTTACATTTTTAAAAGAAGTAAATATTTTTTCAAATACAGGAGCGAATATAACTTTTGAAAGTTGCATTATAAATCTGCTTTCAATTACTGGAAATTTTAACTCATCTTCAAAGGCAAGTTTTTCTAACATAAAAATTCACCATACAATAATTATAAACGTTAATAATGATGGAAAAATCTACTTTTCAAATATTTTATTAAAGCAAGTCCTTAATTTAAATCATCATTTTAACTTTCAGAGATATCTTTCTCCTGATAATGAAGAAGCTGAGCGTTTATTAAATTTTTTAAAAAAATTTCCAGACGAAAATAGTTTAGTTAGAATATATAATAACTTCTACTTACCATTTGGGTTACGAGAATTCATCGAATATGTGTTTAGTAATCATATAATCAATTTTTATTCAAGTAATGATTCTTTTAACAAACCGAACTTTGAGATTAACTATTCCTCTGTTGGAATTTTGGAGCTTAAGAATATTGTTTTGGATAATGCTAGTGTTAAGATTGAGTCATCTGATTTATCAAATATTAAATTAATCAATACGACATTCAAAATTATAAATAGTAGAACTTCTGAAAATAAATTCCACATATTTAATGATCTATATACTTCTGCAAACAGACAAAATAACGTCAAAGATAAATTAGAATATTATAGAGAATCACAGGAAGCATTAAAAAAGTATTTGATTGAACAAAAGGAAAAACATTGGTCAACACAAGGATCACTAATTTCAATTAAAACCTCACATTTCTACAGCAGGCATGGAACAAATTGGATGAGAGCATTCTTAATTACCTTTTTAGCCGGCCTTACTCTTTTTATTATATTTATCGCATCCTTCGAAAATATTATTTTCGACTTTACTCCTTCTGGAAGTGATTTTTTTATCTATAAAGTTTTAAAATATTTTCCTGAATATTTAAACCCAGTTCATAAATTAGATTTTATGAATGAGACTGGCCTTAAATTAGGAATTTTTTCTGGTTGGGTAGATATTTTAAGTAGGATTATCATAGGAATTGGAATTTTTGAGATAGTGCGATCATTTAGAAAATTTGTACGATCTTAAAATTATTACGTCGCACAACAGCGGTTTTGAGCAAGTGGGGTTTTAGGGGAAAACCAAACTTCTTTTTGTATATTTGGCTTTAGGAATAAACAAACTAAAGGTACAAAAAATCCCCACCTTCTCAAAGCCGGCGGGACGTTACCAGTAAGTGCCGAACCGACGCTCCGA
>NZ_SJZD01000013.1 GCF_004959765.1 Flavobacterium sp. H122 | reverse complement strand
GGTGTCTCTTAAGGAACCGCCAGCAAAAGCCCACAGGGTAGTAAAAGGTCTTGGGTCTAAGCCAGTTGGTTCTTTTGGGCCTTCACCTCTTAGATGTGCATAGACATCAACTATGTCATCTTTTTGTGGGATACTTCCAATTCCTAAATTCCAAGTATTAGGATTGTCTGAATTTTTGTCTTTTGTGCCAGAAAAGATACTTAAATCATTTTCCCCTTGGCCACTTATATTGTCTCTCCCATAAACCGAGTCAAGCCATAAATAGCCGTCCACAATTGGATAAGGAAAGGGGAAAGTAGGGGTTGTGACAGATTGTCTTAATTCAAATGCATAGTTGTATTTTGGAGTTGCCAGTATAGTGGCCTCAATGGCCGCTGCATTTGACTGATCTATTACCCCTTTGCCGGAGCCGGGAAATAAAATAGGATCCACAAACCAATCATCTGTACCTATTGCTGAAGGTAGAGGAACTGGTGGTATGTCAGAGTTTGGGAATTGAAGCTGGTTAGCATATACGTCAGCTTCAACACCAAAATTAGCTTTGACAGTGGCATCTCCCACTAGCTGGGAAAAGGCACTGTTACCCGTTAATAATACAAAGAAAGAAAATACAAACTGTAAAAGTTTTTTGCTTCTACAACAGGAAAAAGAAGACAAAAGCCGTCCCTTCCCCTTTTTGTTTAAAAGGATAAATTTTTCCATAATAATATCATTTAAGACCATTATCAGGAAGTAGGATTAATTAATGTAATCTGGGGTTTAAAATGCTTTTGATTTTAAACATTGATGAATTAATTAGATTAAAGAAAAAAATAAAACAATTGTGTGTTGAGGTGGTATTATAAAATGACAATAAGAGGTATTTTGTTGAATTGTCAGTATTTTATCACAAAAACAATAGAAGTTCATTATTGCGATTTAAAATTAAATATTATTAAAAAATTAATAAGAAAAAAGTATTTATTTAACATTTTTAACAATACAAGTACTATTTGAAGTAACTAAATTTAATTAGAGGTTATACTTTTTCAGCGATCAATCCGGTTGCAGTAAGTCCGGGGCCAAATGCAATTGCAATAATTTTGGTTTCCGGCGCTATACTTTTGTCTTTTATGATTTCATTTAGAATATGCGGTACAGTGGCAGAAGACATGTTGCCTTGTTGTCTTAATATTTCGTAAGACCATTTTGCCTGCCCTAAATTTAAACCCAATTCCTCTACCACATAGTCTATTATTTTAGGACCGCCGGGATGAATTGCGAAAATGATTTCAGATTTAATGTCGTCAAAATTCAAGTGTATTTTTTCGCAAAGAGCATGCATGAAGCCTTTTATGTTTTTTCGTATAAAAACAGGAACACGTTTGGATAATGTCATAAGGAAACTGTATTCTCCTAAATCCCAGGACATATCCTCCAGTGAGTCCGGAATAATTACTTCATGTGAGGCCAGAATTTTTAATCCGCTTTTTTCTTTTACTTCATTACTGTTGTAAAATGAATCTTCCTCGTAAAGTGAATAACCTATGAATCCGTCTGCAAAAAGTGAGCAAATCATGGTGTTGGAGGGTGAGTATTCAGTGAGATTCAAATGTGCGGAAAGCAGTTCTGTATGGATAATGTCAACTCTGCCATTTGTTTTACTGCCTTGAAGAAGTGAATACCCTGTTCTTATTGCAGGAAATGCGCCATAGCATCCCATATGATAAGAGTGGGTTACCTGAACATTTTCCCATCTGCGTTTGATAACTGCTTCCTGTGCCAGACTAGGGGAGGAATAACCCGAACAGGTTACATGGATTAAATTTTCAGGCTTTTCATGGGTATAAGTATAGAATTCATCAAAAACTTTTCTCATTTTCCTTCTGAACCAGTCCATCCGCATTTCAATTTTTGGCCCGAATGAGCTGCCTGAATGGATTTCAAAGTCTACAGGGAATATGTATTCTTTGGGAGAAATATTCTGCATATCATTTTCGATGAAACTTTCTACTTCTTCAAAAATAAGTGCCTGCCTGCTGTTTATATTTTCAAAGCCAATTGCATATTTGTCAACATGGGCTGAAACGGTCTCAAAAGAAATAAATTCTTCACCGCTTTCCTGTTCAAAAACTCCCATGCTCTCTTTGACCGGATGGTTTTGAAAGTGATGGTAAAGGAACTTAGTGTATTGGTTAAGCTTAGTCTGGTTGATTAGGTTGCCTACTAAAATAGGGTGAAAATTAGAGATAATTATATTCTTCATAACCTTAATCATTTGATAGTGATAAAGTTACAAAAAACAAAAATCAAGAGGTTTAAAAATATATATTATCGTTTTTTGTGTAATAAAAGTAGTATTAAACAAAAAAACCGCTCAAAGAGCGGTTTTAAGTGGTACCTCCAGGAATCGAACCAGGGACACACGGATTTTCAGTCCGTTGCTCTACCAACTGAGCTAAGGTACCTTCTTTTGTTTTGCTCTCAGTAGCGCTTAATTGCTTGCTGATTGCGGGTGCAAATATAGAACCATTTTTCATTTATCCAAAACATTTTTTTAAAAAAATCTATTTGTACCTTAGCAAAATCAATATTTGTAAATATGATTTTAACCGTTGATGTGGGGAACACACAAATTAAAAGTGCTGTATTTGAGTATGATAGATTGCTGGAAAAAGATATTTTTTTGCTTTCAGAACTTGAAAATTCAGTCGAAAAAATTTTAAAAAAATTTGAAAAAATTTCTGTTTTGGTTGTTGCTTCGGTGGGAAAACTGGAAAATGGAGCCTTAAATATATTCGCTGACAGGGTGAAAATTTATATTATCGACCGAGAAAAGCCATTTCCTTTTAATAATAAATACGCAACTCCGGATACACTTGGTATTGACAGGATGGTTTTGACAGCCGGAGCTGTTTTGCAGTACCCGGATAAAAACAGATTGATAATTGATGCGGGAACATGTGTAACTTATGATTTTACCGACAGTAATAATGTATATCATGGCGGCGCGATTTCTCCGGGACTGCGTCTCCGTTATGAAGCAATGCATAATTATACTGCTAAACTGCCAATGCTGACCATTGAAGAGCCTGAACATGTTGTAGGAAATTCGACAGAGCAGTCAATGCATTCAGGCGTAATTAATGGTTTGACTTTTGAAATTGACGGGTATATTGATGCTTTAAAATCCCAAAAAGAAAACTTTATCATAATTTTAACTGGCGGCGATGCTAATTTTTTGGCTAAACGATTAAAAAATACCATATTTGCCAATTCAAATTTCCTGCTGGAAAGTTTGAATTTATTATATCAATATCAAATCAAAAATGATTAAGAAAATAATTTTAGGAAGCATATTCCTTTTTTCATTACAGACAATTGCACAGGAAGGTACAGCTTCTCCTTATTCATACCACGGTATAGGTGATGTTAAATTTAAAGGGAGTGTAGAAAACAGATCAATGGGTAGCGTGGGAATATTAAATGACAGTATTCATATTAATCTTCAAAATCCTGCCGCTTTAAATTCAATCAGATATACAACATTTTCGGTTGCAGGAACTTTTTCTCCTACTAAGATTACAACGGATATAGATACGCAAAAGGCACAAAGAACAACTTTAGATTATTTGGCAATGACTTTTCCAACCGGTAAACTGTCAATGAGTCTTGGTTTGCTTCCTTATTCCTTTGTAGGATATAAAATAATTAAGGAAACAGATACTGATGTGTATAAATACGATGGAATGGGCGGTTTGAATAAAGCGTTTGTCTCTGCCGGGTATCAAATAACGCCTAAGTTCAGTTTTGGTGCAGGATTGGATTATTCATTCGGAAAAATTGAAAGAAATGTATCGTATTTTCAAAAAAATGTCCAGAATGGAATTAATGAAAATAATGTTTCAAAAATCGGAGGAGTTGGATTTAATTTTGGAGGTATCTATAAAACAAAAATCAGAAAGCTTGATTTTATAAATTCTGCAACGTTTACTACAAGAACTAATCTGGTGACGGATAATACCAGAGAAATAGGTAAGGCTGCCATTATAAATGGTACAGTTATTGTTTTTGATAAAGAGGAAGTTGAAGTGGATAATACAAGACTGAAATTGCCTTCTAAATTTACTTTTGGTTCAGGAATTGGTTCTGAGAAAAAATGGTTTGTAGGTTTTGAATCGTCTTTTTTATCCAAAGGGGATTTGGATATCGACAAAGGTGATGGAACCACTTATGAAACTTCGGTAAAATTTGCTTTAGGGGGATATTATATTCCTAAATACAATTCATTTTCAAATTATTTTGACAGAATTACATACAGAGCGGGGTTGAGATATGAAAATACAGGACTGGTAGTGAATAATATTTCAATATTGGATAAAGCTCTGACATGTGGTTTAGGTTTTCCTTTGGGAGGGAGTTTTTCTAATATAAATGTTGGGTTTGAACTTGGAAGAAAAGGAACTGTCAATTCAGGTTTGGTACAGGAGAATTACATGAATTTTTCTTTTGGACTATCGTTCAGCGACAGATGGTTTGTGAAACGTAAATATGATTAATGTTATATTTTTTTAAAAATACAAAAACAAAAAAAGTGATGCTGCTTACCGTGGCGGCACTTTTTCTTGTTTCTTGTGAAAATAATATTAACGAAGTCAGAAAAATTAATATTACCGAAATCAGTCCGGTAGGTGAGGCTCAGGATTTTAATTTGAAATATACGGATTCGGGCAAGATAAAGGCAGTGTTGGTTTCTCCGCAGATGCTGGATTTTTCCACTGCTGATTTTCCGTTCAATGAATTTCCCAAGGGTATTGATCTTACTGTTTACGATGATTTGGGAAATAAAAGTTTTGTGACTTCAAAATATGCAATCTCCTATTCGGCCTCAAGTATAATCGAACTGCGTGATCAGGTGATCATCACCACGCATGACGGGAAAAAACTGGAGACAGAACAATTGTATTATGATCAGAAGAACGAATGGTTTTTTACTCAAAAACCTTACCGTTTTAATGACAGAGGCAGTGTGATAAATGGGGTAGGAATAGATTTTAGTAAAGATTTTAAATTCTTGGATACACAACAGATCCAAGGTAATTATAGTTTATAAAAAAAATAATTATGGCTTATATGAAATACACGCAGTATGCTTATTTAATTGCAGCTGCATTTTTGTTTTACGATGCGTTTTCAAAAATGAATTCGGGGACAGACACTCCTTATCTGAGTTTGATTTTGGGTTTAGGTGCTGTTGCAATGTTTTTCTTTCGTAGAAAATTCGCAAAGAAATTTGAAGATCGCAATAACAATCAATAAAAATTTAAACTTTCTTTTAAAATAAAAGCGAACCTATTTTATTATTTCATAGATAATTGTATTTTCGCCAACTGAATTTAAAAAATGTATATATAAAATGGCAGTTTTATCAAAAATTAGACAGCGTTCTTTATTGGTTGCTGTAATCGTTGGATTATCGCTATTGGCATTCATTATTGGAGCATTAATTGAAAATGGTACTTCGTTGTTTGCTTCAAGAAATGCTGGGACAATAAATGGAGTTGATGTTTCTTTTGAAGATTTTAGAAACAAAGTCGATGTAATGCAAAAAGGCCAACAAGGGATGTCTTTAACTCAAGCTACTAATGGTGTCTGGGAGCAGGAAATCAGAAAAATATTGTTAGGTGAACAGTTTGAAAAAACAGGCTTGCGTGTTGCAGATGATCAATTAATCAATGTTATTAAAGAAGATCCTCAGTTTGCTCAAAATCCACAGTTTTTAAATGCTGCCGGAAAATTTGATAAGGCAAAATTCAATGAGTTTTTAAATTCAATGAAAAAACAACCTGAATCATGGAATCAATGGTTGAATTACGAGAGTTCTGTTGCACAGTTTGCTAAAGAGCAAATGTACAACTCAATGATTAAAGCGGGTTATTATACCACTCAGGCTGAAGGTAAATTCAATTACGAGCTTGAAAACAACAAGGTGACTTTTGATGTTGTTTCTGTTCCTTATACTACTATTGAAGATAAAAAAGTAGAATTGACTGATGAGGAAGTGATTGCTTATATGAAAAAGAATGAGAAAAAGTATAAAGCCGAAGCTTCACGTGAAATTGAATATGTGTTAATTGAAGATAAACCATCTCCGGCTGATGAAAAAGCAGTTAAGGATAAAGTTAATGCTTTAATGAATGCTTCTGTTGTTTATAATTCTAAAACAGGTAAAAACGATACAGTTGCAGGTTTCCGCAATACTGCAAATGTAATTGAGTTTGTAAACGCAAATTCAGATATTAAATACGATTCTACTTATATTGCTAAGAAAGATTTGCCGGTTGACCATTCGGAAGCGTTATTCAATACGCCGCAGGGAGGTACTTACGGACCATATGTTTTTGGAGATTACTACTGTATTTCTAAATCATTAGGTAAAAAATCAGGTATCAATGCTAAAGCAAGCCATATCTTATTATCATATAAAGGTTCTGCAGGACCTCAGGCAAGCAGATCAAAAGAAGAGGCTAAAGCTAAAGCTAATGAATTATTGGTACAGGCTCAGGCTAATCCAGGATCATTTGCAATGTTGGCTATGACAAACTCTGATGATACTTCAAAACAACAGGGAGGTGATTTAGGTTATTTTTCAAAAGGACAAATGACTAAAAACTTTGAAAACTTTGTTTTTGGAAATGCAGTTGGAAAAATCGGTGTTGTTGAAACTGAATTTGGTTTCCATGTAATTCAGGTTACTGATAAGCAGGACGGAATCCGTTTGGCAACTATTGCTCAAAAAATTATGTCTTCTGAAGCTACAAGTGATGCAGCGTTTACAAAAGCTTCTCAATTTGAAATCTTAGCAAATGAAAAAGGTTTTGAGGCAGCTGCTAAAGCACAAAAATTAACTGTTGCTCCGGCGTCTAGAATTTTTGCTTTAGACGAAAATATCCAAGGAGTAGGACCACAAAGAGAAATTGTTCGTTGGGCATTTACTGCAGGTAAAGACGATGTAAAACGTTTTCAGACTCCTAACGGGCATGTGATTGCAAAAGTTAAAACAGTTAACGATGCAGGTTTAATGCCGGTTGCTGAAGCTAAAAACATGTTTGGCTTCAAATTAATGAATGAGAAAAAAGCAAAACTGATTGAAGCTAAAATGACAGGTGCTACTTTAGAAGCTGTTTCAAAAGCTACAGGTTCACCTGTGAAAGAAGCGAAAGATGTTGTTGCTGCAGGTTCATTTATCGAATCAGTAGGTCCGGAACCAAAAGTAGTAGGAGCTGCTTTCTCTTTAAAACCTGGTGTGGTTTCTAAAACTATTGCGGGTAATTCAGGAGTTTTCAAAATTAAAGTAAAATCAACTGCAAAAGCACCAGCTGCAAAAGATTTTAAAGATGTTGTTTCCAGAGTAAACGGACAAACTAAAGGTTCTGCTGCAAACAGATTGTTTTACATCTTAAAGCGTGATGCTGATATTAAAGATAACAGAGCACAATTCAATTAAGAATTTGTTTCAAAAAATTAAAGCCTTGCAATTGCAAGGCTTTTTTGTTGTTATTATCTTGAAGGAAATTAATAAGCGGACTGATTTATAAAATCATTTCTTTATATGGTATGATTACTTTATACCCTTTTTCTTTAAAATATGCAGTGGGATCTTCTGTTGAAATTGCCAATACAAAATCTCCGCCCCAGGCGCCAAGGCTTTTTATTACGCCTTTAAAATCGGTAAAAAGGACTTCTTTGACAGTTTCGCTTTCCAAAACATTACTCATTTCAATTTCATGTTGCTGTAATGCCTGAGCAAAGGTTTTTGGCTCGGTGGCATGAATAACTGTATTAGTGATTTTATCAATAACGGGAATTACTTTTTGAATATTTGCCTGTTTGTTGTAATAATTGGAAATGGCAGTTTTGCTGCTTTGTTTTTGATTCAGATAAACAAAATAAATTTTATCGTTAAAATCAGGATTGAACAGTACAGGTGTTATTTTTGGGACTTCATTGATTAATTGATAAATAATAGGAGAGTTGTTTTGCGCGCAGGCGATATCATAACCACTGCCTCCAAAACTGTTTTTAAGCAATGTAAAAGCGTCAATCTCCAGCCATTGGGCTATATTGTTTATTAAGGTTGAAGAAGTACCCAGTCCCCAAAATTTAGGGAAGGTGAGTTGGGTTGTAATTTTGAATCCAGTGCCGTTTTTTAAAAACTCAGGATTGAGCAAATGTGCATGATGTAAAATTTCAATCAGAGTAGTTTTGATTTTGCTGTCTTCAAATTCACTTTTTTGGAAAACATCTTCAAAGCTGAATTCACTTTCAAACCAGATACTGTTGTCACTATCAAAACTTGTCCATTGAAAAGTGTTTTCTGACTCACTTTTTTCTACAATCAGATTCTGTCCGAATTTTGTGGGCAGGGCAAATGCCTGAGCACCATCAAGTACTACATATTCCCCTGTTATTAATAGTTTACCGTTACTGTAAAAGGTTTGTTTCATTTATTGTAAAAAATCAATTGAAATCTGATTAATCAAATCCGGTTTTTCAATAAAAACATCATGTGAGCAATTCGGAATGACACAAAACTGACTGTTTTTAATTGCATTTCGGATTTCCAGTCCATGTTCAAGGGTGTACATGTCATTGTCACCGTATACTATTAAAGTTGGTGTTTTTATGCTTTCCAAATCACTTTTTGGAAAATATTGTTCTTCAAACCACATCTGATTGATTTCATTTACATATCTTTTCCAATCTTTTGAAGGCGTTTTTTTGATATAATTTTCAACCCATCTTGGCCAGTTTTTTTCAATCCAATTGGTGTTTCCCCAGTTTTTAATTTCAGAGATGTTTTTTGCAGCATCAGCTTTATAATTCGCTCCTGATATGATTAGCTTTTTTACTTTATCCTGTCTGTTTTTGGTTAAGATTAGACCGGTAACAGCTCCATCACTCCAGCCCAAAACGTATAAGCTGTCAAGTTTTAATTTATCTATAATTTCTGACTGGTATTCGGCTAGCAGCTTATAACTTAATTTACTTTCGGCATATTCAGAACGACCTAAACCTGGTGCGTCTGCAGCTATTACCCTATATTTTTCCGAAAGTTTCGGGATGACATTTTCATAATCGGAAATACTCCCAAACCCTCCGTGAATTAACAAAAGAGGCATGCCTTTTCCATATTCTTCATAGTAAATTTTGGTTCCTTTTATCGTTAAAAAATTCCCATTATTTGAACCGTAATTAATCTGGCTGAAAATTTTTACACTAAAAGCCAAAAAGAAGAGTAATGATTTAAATTGTATCATTTTTATAAAGTGTCTTAGTTACGTAATTTTGCTAAATAATCCACCACAGCACTATGGGTAACTGTATTTTTTTCAAAATGTTTTACCACTTGTCTGCGTTCTTCCTCAGTAGCATTAAACTGGTTTAAAATATTCATCAAATGCATTTTCATATGCCCCTGCTGAATTCCGGTTGTAGTCAAACTGCGCAACGCGGCAAAATTTTGTGCTAATCCGGCAACGGCTACAATCTGCATCAGTTCTTGTGCACTTGGTTTTTCAAGCATTTCCAGTGCCACTTTCACTAGCGGATGTAAGCTGGTTAATCCGCCAACTGTTCCCAAAGCCAACGGAATTTCCATCCAGAAAGTGAAAATACCATTTTCAATCTTTGCATGGGATAAACTTGAATATTTTCCTTTGCGGGAAGCATAAGCATGAACTCCGGCTTCTACCGCTCTAAAATCATTTCCTGTAGCAATTACAACGGCATCGATACCGTTCATGATACCTTTGTTGTGGGTAACTGCTCTATATGGTTCTATTTCGGCGATGCGGACAGCCTGCACGAATTTTTCAGCAAATTCCTGTGGGTTTTCAATATGTTTTTCAGCCAATTCTTCAACCGGACAGGAAACCTCGGCACGAACCAGACAATTTGGAACATAATTGGACAAAATGCTCATCACGACAGTGATGTTTTTTTCTTCTACAGTAAATGTTTCAAAATCTTGCGCTTCTTCTTTCAACGTTTTGGCAAATTGCTCCAGACATGAATTGATGAAGTTGGCACCCATCGAATCTTTGGTTTCAAAGGTTGCGTGAAGCTGGTAATAATTTTCCAGATCGGAAGTTTTATCACGAAGCTCAATGTTTAAAATTCCGCCACCGCGTTTTTGCATATTTTTAGTAATGCTTTCGGTTTCTGTGAAGAATTTTGGTTTTATTTCTGTGAAAAACTGCTCTAATTTTTGTTTGTCACCATTGTATATAAAGTGAACCTGACCGATTTTTTCGGTATTGATAATTGCAGCTTTAAATCCGCCGCGGTTACCCCAGAATTTTGCCGCTTTACTTGCAGCCGCAACAACCGAACTTTCTTCTACAGCAAATGGAATAGTGTAATTTTTTCCATTGATAGAAAAATTTGGAGCTACCCCCAGCGGCAGATAAAAGTTGGTTATGGTGTTTTCGATAAATTCGTCATGCAGTTTTTGTAAAGCATCGTCATTATTCCAGTATTGTTTGATAATGTTTTTTGCTTCTACTGCATCCGAAAAATGGGTTTCAACAATCCAGTTGATTTTTTCTTCCTTTGTTAATTTCGAGAATCCGCTAACTGCTTTGGTCATTATTCCTTTTAATTTTTTGGCAAAGATACGCTTTCGGTGATTTAAAATTTAATTGTTTTGACCCATTTTGCTAAAGTACTTTCTAAAATGTCCCTATTGATAGGTTTGGTTATGTAGTCGTTCATGCCAAAGCTTTGACAAACTTCTTTTTCTCCGTCGATTATCCCTGCAGTCAGAGCAATTATAATGCATTCGTTGTTTTGTTCTCTTATTTTTTTACTTGCCTCATAGCCGTTCATGACAGGCATTTGAAGATCCATGAAAATGATATGCGGATTGTTTTTCTCGAATAAATCAACCGCTTCCGCTCCATTTACAGCTTCCAGAATCGCTGCGTTCGGGATGATTTTTTGGATGAGTGTTTTGGAAAGCATCATGTTGATTTTATTGTCTTCCACAATGAGAATTTTCAGATTGTTTATGCTGATTATTCTGTCAATTTCTTTTTTGTTTTCTATGGCAGTATTTTCCTTTTTAGGATTGTTTAATTCATTTAAAATATCTATTAAATCATTTTTTTTAATAGGTTTCAAAATGGTATGTATGTTTATTTTATTGGAAAAAACAAGTTCAGGCGAATTGGAATTATGCATTATGATAATAGGTTTTTCAGCAGTTTTTTTATGGCTGATGATTTTTTCCAAATCTTTTTCCTGAATAACGTCATTGTCCAGAATAAGCAGATCGTAGTGACTGCCTGTGTTTATCTTTTCAAAAAACTCATCAAAATCAGTGGCTTTTTTTACGTCAATTTTAAGTGAATTGAGCATTTTTTTAGGGTTTTGCTGTTTCTGATGTTGTCTTCAAGCAGTAAAACGGATTTGACCGTATTGTTTTCCAGTTTTTTTTCGATTTCGGTATAGGCGGCATCCACTTCTATTTCAAAGAAGAAAGTACTTCCTTGTGAACTGCTTTCGATTTGAAGTTTACTTCCCATTAGCGCGAGTAAACTATTGGTGATGGGCAATCCCAGCCCTGTGCCACCATATTTTCTTGTAGTGGAGTTGTCTTCCTGTGAAAAGGCTTCGAATATTTTATGCTGATTTTCCGGTTTTATCCCTACACCGGTATCTTTTACGGTAAATTTTAAAACAGATTTATTCAGCTCCTTTTTTACCAATTTGACTTTCAATTCGATTTCACCTTTGGTGGTAAATTTTATAGCATTTCCCAGCAGATTTATTAAAATCTGTTTCAGCCGTATTTCATCAATCCAAATGGTGTAAGGTATGTCTTCTTTGATGTTGATAATAAGATCCAGTCCTTTTTGATGCGCAGAAAATTTGATAATGTCAACCACCTGATATACTAATTCAAGGAGATTGGTTTTTTGAATGTATAATTCGAGTTTTCCTGCTTCAATTTTTGATAAATCGAGAATGTCATTGACAATTTCAAGCAACGCATTAGCTGATTGATGCACAGTTGCCACATATTGTTCCTGAATGGAAGACAATTCTGTTTTGGATAATAAACTGCTGAAACCAATTATTCCATTTAATGGAGTTCTTATTTCGTGACTCATATTGGCAAGGAATTGCGTTTTTGCCTGATTGGCAGTTTCGGCAATTTCCTTTTCCTTAATAGCATTTTCAGCTTTTTTACGCTGGGTAATGTCAATGATTACACCTTCAATATAGGTTGTTTCCTGATTTAGAATGATGCCTTCCCCATATTCTTCAATCCACACATATTCTCCATTTTTTCTTTTAATTCTGCAGGTTATTTGAAAAGGTCTCCGGTTTTCAATTGCATTTTTTATTTCTGCGCGGACTCTTTTTAAATCCTCCGGATGATATAAATTGGTCATTGAAATTTTATTTTCAAAGAAATCTGATTTTGGATAACCGGTCAGGTTTTCAATTTCATCATTTAAAAACAACTTGGTTTTTTCCGGATTGTTTTTAACCAGATAAACCGTTGCAGGAATGTTGTTGGCCAGCAGTTTAAATTTTTCCTCGCTTTCCTTTATGGTTTTTTCATTTTCGATACGGTCAATGGTGGCTGAAATATTGTTGGTTAATGTTTGCAGGATATTAATCTCGTCACTGTTCCAGATACGTTCACTGGAGCAATCGTCAAAACCCAGAAAACCGCGGAAAACCTCTTTAACAAATAAAGGAAAAATTAAAATTGATAAAATAGACTGTTCCTCTAAAACTTTTTTAAAATCTTCCCTGACTATATTTTTTGTAAGAGTCATGTAGGGTTTGTTCAGCAGCATGGCTTCCATAAGTTCCGGAAACGCATCATGTGGTATGTTTTGTAAATCCGGATTGTCTATTTCTTTTAATTCTTCTTTGCTTGTCCATTCAAATTTTTGGCTCATCAAATTGGTTTTCATGTCATTTTCAAAATAGTAAACACGGTCTACTTTTGTAGCTTCTCCCATTTTACTCAATGAATCCTGGAAAATACTGTTTATATCTTCAGTTTGAAGTAAATTGACTGTGGTTTTTGCAATCGAGGTAAGGATTTCGCTTTTGTAAATGATTAGTTCTTCTGCTATAACTTTTTCGGTTACATCCTGGCCGTTGGAAACAAATAATTTGTTGTTGTACTTTTGGTCAATCCACTGGATGTGTTTGTATTCCCCGTTTTTGCAGCGTAATTTTCTGGTGTAAACAGTGTTTGGTGTGAAAACAAGGTTGTAGTCTATCTCTTTGAATTCTTCTCCCAGAGTCAATTTCCAGAAGTTTTGTCCCATGACTTCCTCAGGTTTGAAACCTAATATTTTTTCAATGGATTTGCTGCAAAAAGTAAGGTTCCCAAAATTATCTGTGGCTATGGTGAGTAAATTGGAGTTGTTGATGATAGTGTCAGAAAAAAGAATCTTATCATTAGCGTTTAAAATGGCAATGCGTCGGGCATAATTAATGACTAAAATTATAATTGAGGTGTTGATTAATGTTACTAGCTGTTTGCTTTCTTCGGTTTTGTTAAACAAAAGAATAAAGAGTGTAATAAAAACCGAGGTTAGAAACAGGACATAATGGCTGATATTTTTAAATACACTATAAGAGAAAAAAAGGATTAACAAGAATTCTGAAAATGTAATAATGTCAAAAGGATAAGTAATGGTTTTGTATATGGTAAGTATCGTAAAGCCTATAAAAAAAATAATAAATAATGGAAACAGAAAACGGTCCAGCTTATTGTTCTTTTTTGTAATCAAATAAATTACAAACGAAATGGTACCCAGAACAATATTGATAATCAATTCTGAGTTGGGGCGTACAATGAAAAACAGATTTAAAACTTCGGTCAGCGGAAACAGAATTCCTAAGAAAAAGAAATAACTTCTGATTTCTTCTATGTTTTCTTTGGTTTCTGAAAAATTGACAACAAAATCTTTATTGTATGTCGATGTTTTGTCAATAATCAGTTTGAATAGTAAAGCTGTAAAACAGAATAAGGGAAGTAAAAACCACCATTTAAAATAATAAGGGGTATCAATCACAAATGAATAGGATGTTTCCTTACTTAGTTCCCGGCCAAAACTGTCGACTGGTTTTACCTTGAAAATATATTTTCCGTGTCTTAAATTGGAATAAGTTACTTCATCGAGCAATGAGGGATTTGACCATTTGTTATCGGCACCTACTAAGTAATATGAATACAAAACATCGTTAGTGGAAACGTCATTAATTGAACCAAATTGAAAAGTTAACTGATTTTCGGTGTATTCGAAAGTGTAATTTTCTTTAGGAATGTTAAACCATTTACTGCCGGCCTCGTTTAAGGTATTCCAGTTTCTTTTTTCATTAAAAACATCAATGCTTTTGATGATGATTTTAGTGTCTTCTTTCGTTTTTGACTTATAATTGGTCAGGTATTTGTAGAGTCCGTTTGCTGTTCCAAAAAGAATATTTCCTTCTTCATCAATAGTCTGCGATCTTAAATTGGTTTCCAATCCGTTGAAACCATTTTTTGAATTATAAGGTTTAATGTTTAGAATAGTTCCATTATTGCCAATCTTTACTTTGTCAAAACCTAAATTACTACCCATGTAAATGGTTCCGGTTTTATCAGCAATAAGTGTAAAAATCAGTCCGGAGGTAAGTCCTTCAGAAGTTGTATATTTTTTTATTTTTCCATCGTAAATAGCAAATAGGGCATTAAAGCTTGAGAACCAGTATGTGCCAAATTTGTCTTTGCAGGATATGTTTAAAGCATCAGGGAGAATTTCTTTAGAAAGGGAAAATTCATTAGGTTTCTTTTCATTCAATAGAAATAAACCTCTGTTAGTGGCTATATACCAGTTTTTTTTATCTATTTGTTCTAAGGTGGGGACATGTGTGAATTCTTTTTCTCCTTGAGTTTTGTTGAGAAATGAGATCCATTTAAAGTTTTTGTCCAGAATTAGTAACCCTTTAGTTGTACCGATGAAATACCTTTTTTGGTCATCCTGTTGGATAACTTTTAATGATGGTTCGCCCGGGTATTTTTCATCAATGGGAATGTTTTCAATCTGATTGTTGATTATTTTGTATAATCCTTGTTTTGTCCCAACCAAAACCTCTTTTTTGTGGTTTTGATACAAGGCGACTGCATCCTGACCCGGTAAAAAGCTTTTATTGAATTGAAGTTCATCATTGTCGTCTGTTACAAAATGATGAAGTCCTTCTCTTCGAACACCTGCAAAAAGACCCTCAGGAGTAGCTAAAACAGGAAAAATATAAGGGTTGTTGATCTGTTCAAGGTTGTTATAGTTGTAGAAAGCCTGTGATTTTCTTTTAAACAGACCGGTTGCATATGTGCCGCAGTAAAACTGCCCTATTTTGTCAATAAAAAGACAGCGGACATTCTCTCCGTTAAAGCCATTATGACTGTTTATAAAGCGTGTCTGTTCCTTTGAATATCGTGCAAGCCCTTGTTTGTAATCACCGGCAAGCCAGAATTGCCCTTTTTTTTCCTGAATCAGATGCTTGATAGAAAAAGGTCTGTTGTGAGGTAATGAAATTGTTGCCTGATAATTTACAATGGTATTGTTTTTAGTTGTGGAAATCAATTCATAAAGTTCTCCATTATCATTTCCAATAAATGCACTGTTGATTCCTGTTTCAGTAACACAACTATACCCTTTTAATTTTTTTTCTTCAAAAGGGTATAAGGAATTATTATTTAGTTTGAAGATTCCCGTTTCAGTTCCTATAAATATATTCTGAAAGCTGTCGGCAAATACCGAATTGATTTTGCTGTACTTTTTATTGGTTCTGGTTATTAATTGTATTGAGTAGTCTTTTTTAAGAAGAAAAATTTCGTTTTCTGTGAAACAGTAAACCCCTTTTGGAGTCAGGAAAAGTTTTTGTACAAATTCACCGGTTATTGTGTGATTGTTTTTTTCGAAAGACTTTATTATTTTTTGTCCGTCATAGATTATCAATCCGGCCTCCTGAGTGGAAAAAACAATGTTATGGTTTGAATCTTCAACAATAGAGGTAACTGCAAAGCCTTCTTTGTCGCCTAATTTGTTTATCGCTTCGTAGTTTTTACCGTCATATCTGACTAATCCGGCCCCATCAGTTCCAATCCAGATCAAATCACGGCTGTCCTGTGTTATTGCGTATACTGTCGAGGACGGTAAGCCATTTTTCTGATTGAATATTTCAAAATCAAAAACCTGACAGTTTACCGAAAAATGGATAAAAAATAAGAAGAGTATTTTTTTGAGCATAGAAAACTGCAGGTTCGTTTTTTAAACTTTATTTAATGAAATTTAATAAAAAAAATGATTTTTTCAAAAATATTTTGTTGTTTTTCGATTGAATTGATAATTTATGTAGGAAAAACAGCAATTTATTTTAAGAGGGGGTTTTTTTATTTTTGCATGTATTTTATGAATAATTGATATTTTTTCACTAAAATTGAGCATTTTTTACAATAAATATAAATATGAGAACACTATCGAAATTACTTTTATTGTTGTTGCTGGCTTCATACAATGCCATTGGTCAACAAAAAATTACTTTAGATGAAATTTGGACAGGAGCTTTCAGGGCGCAGGGAATGACTGCTCTTGAAGCCATGAAAAACACAAATCAATATACCGTTTTGGATTTTGATAAAGCATCAAAATCATCCCAGATCAATTTGTATGATTTTGCTACACTAAATAAAGTGGCAACTTTAATTGACAGCAAAGATTTTAAACAGCTGGAAGGAATCGATTCATACACGTTCAGTAAAGACGAAAAGAAATTATTGATAGCAAACAACAGCGACCAGATTTTCCGTCATTCGTTTGTAGCCGATTTCTTTATCTACGATATTGCTTCGAAGTCATTAACAAAGTTGGCCGACTATAAAGTACAGGAGCCTACTTTTTCTCCTGACGGAACTAAAATAGCTTATGTATACCAAAACAATTTGTATGTGTATGATATTGCTTCAAAAAAACATACTCAAATTACAACCGATGGCAAGAAAAACAGTATCATTAACGGTGTAACCGATTGGGTGTATGAAGAAGAGTTTTCTTTTGTAAAAGCGTATGACTGGAATTCAGGTTCAGATAAGATTGCTTTTATTCGTTTTGATGAAACGGATGTGCCTCAATTCTCAATGGATATGTATAATGAAGGTTTGTATCCAACACAAAATGTTTTCAAATATCCTAAGGCAGGAGAGAAAAATGCTGCAGTTTCATTGCATGTTTATGATGTAAAAACAGGTTCTGCTCAAAAAATCAATTTAGATAAGTATAATGATTTTTATATAGCTCGTATTAAGTGGACTAATGATGTAAATACTTTGTCTGCACAAGTGTTAAACCGTCATCAGGATAATCTGGATTTGTTGTTTGTTGATGGGAATTCAGGTACAACAAAAGTTGCTTTAAACGAAAAAGATAAAGCTTATGTTGATGTGACTGATAACCTGACATTTTTAAAAGACAACAGTTTTATCTGGACTTCGGAAAAAGACGGTTACAACCATATTTACCATTATGACAAAACAGGGAAACTTAAAAAACAGATTACTAAAGGACTTTGGGAAGTAACAAACTATTATGGTTTTGATGAAAAAAACGGAATGATTTATTATCAATCGGTTGAAAACGGTTCTATTAACCGTGATGTGTATGCGATAAAATTAGACGGAAGTGCTAAAAAACGTTTGTCAACTAAAACAGGAACTAATGCTGCTACTTTTAGTCCGAATTTCCAATATTTCATTAATTCATTCTCGAGTGCTAAAAATGCACCGAAGTATACGTTACACGAGACTAAATCGGGTAAGGAGATAAAAGTAATCGCTTCCAATGAAAATTTAGAGGAAAAATTAAAAGGTTATAACCTTCCTTCTAAAGAATTCTTTGTGTTGACTACTGAAAAAGGGCATAAGTTAAATGCCTGGATGATTAAACCAAAAGATTTTGATCCTAACAAAAAATATCCTGTATTGATGTATCAATACTCAGGGCCTGGTTCACAGCAGGTTGATAATGCCTGGAATGCATCTGATGATTATTGGTTTATGATGCTGGCGCAGCAGGGCTATATTGTGGCTTGTGTGGATGGACGCGGCACTGGTTTCAAAGGAGCCGACTTTAAAAAATGCACACAAAAAGAGTTAGGTAAGTACGAAGTGGAGGATCAAATTGATGCGGCGAAGGTATTTGGAACGTATTCTTATGTAGATAAATCTAGAATTGGTATATTTGGCTGGTCGTTTGGAGGGTTTATGGCTTCTAACTGTATTTTTCAGGGAGCTGACGTGTTTAAAACGGCTATTGCTGTAGCGCCGGTAACCTCTTGGAGATACTATGACAGCATTTATACAGAACGTTATATGCAGACGCCTCAGGAAAATGCAGGAGGTTATGACAATAATTCACCTATAAATCATGTGAGTAAATTAAAAGGAAACTTTTTATTGATTCACGGATCGGCTGATGATAATGTTCACGTGCAAAACACTATGAAAATGATTGAGGCTTTAGTGCAGGCCAACAAACAATTTGACTGGGCAATTTATCCTGATAAAAACCACGGTATTTTTGGAGGTAAAACACGTCTGCAGTTATACACCAAGATGACAAATTTTATTAAAGAAAAACTATAATTGAAATATTACTAACCAAAAACAAATAGAATACAAAATGAGCGAAACAGCAAAACAAGGGCATCCTAAAGGATTGTGGGTGTTATTTGGAACGGAAATGTGGGAGCGTTTCAACTTCTACGGAATGAGGGCGATTCTTACATTATTTATGGTGAATTCATTATTAATGAAAGAAGCTGATGCTTCATTGATTTATGGTGGTTTCCTTGGGTTGTGTTATTTAACACCATTATTGGGAGGGTTTATATCTGACCGTTTTTTTGGAAATAGAAACTGTATCATGCTGGGTGGAACAATGATGGCAATTGGTCAGTTATTGTTGTTTTTTAGTGCTAGTGTATTTGGATCAAATTTAGATTTGGCTAAAACATTGATGTGGACTGCTTTAGGGATTATTATTTTTGGTAATGGATTCTTCAAGCCAAATATCTCTTCAATGGTTGGAAGCTTATATCCAAAGCAGGAAAAAACCAAATTAGATACCGCTTTTACAATTTTCTATATGGGTATCAACATTGGTGCTTTCTTAGGTCAATTCATCTGTCCTATTTTAGGAGATGTTAAAGATGCTGGAGGAATCAGAGATATTCATGCGTTCAAATGGGGATTCCTGGCAGCTGCAATAGCAATGTTGATTGGAACGACTGTTTTCTACGTTCTTAAAAATAAATATGTAGTTACTCCGGAAGGGAAACCAATTGGAGGATTACCTTCAGGGCATGATGCTTCGGATTTTGAAGAAGGTGAGTCTCAAAAAGCACATTTTACAGCTGGTTCTTTAATGACTGCTGTTTTGGTTTTCATTGGATTGTTCTTTGCTTTTCATTATACAACTGAAGGAGATAACGTAGTTAAAACTATCATTTATCCTATTATTTATGCGAGTGGTATTTCATTAGCATTATTAATTTTATTAGATAAAACTTTGACTAAAGTTGAAACACAACGTATTTGGGTAATCTACATTATGTCATTCTTTATCATCTTCTTCTGGGCGGCGTTTGAACAGGCAGGTTCGTCTTTGACATTCATCGCTGATAACCAGACAGACCGTAATTTCTTCGGTTGGAATATGCCGCCTTCAATGGTACAGATTTTCAACGGATTATTCGTTGTTATGTTTGCGTTCCCATTCAGTTTGTTATGGGATAAATTGAGAGCATCAGGCAAAGAACCAATTTCAACTGTAAAGCAATCAATTGGTTTGGCTTTAATCGCTTTGAGTTATTTTATCATTGCTCATAATGTGAAAGATTTGGGTAACTCGGGTATGTTGGCTATTTACTGGTTGATTTTATTATATCTAATACAAACTTTTGGTGAATTATGTTTATCGCCAATCGGATTGTCATTAGTAGGTAAATTATCACCAAAACGTTTTGCGTCATTGGCTTACGGAGTATTCTTTATTTCTAATGCGGCAGGATATGCTTTATCAGGAACTTTAGGTTCAATTTTACCGGCAACGGGTGATAAATTTAAAAAAGCACAGGAATTAGGGATTGATTTACAGGCAGTTTTAGATAAAACTATAACGCCAACAGCTGAGCAATTGAAATTACTTTCTGATAATCAAATCAGTGCTACAAATCCAGTATTTGCTGGTTTTGAAATCCACAATCTTTACGAATTCTTTATGGTATTTGTTGTATTGTGTGGTATCGCATCTGTTATTTTATTCGCATTGACACCAAAGTTGAAAAAGATGATGCACGGAGTGAGATAATTCCATTAAAAAATATTTTTATATCTTTCAAGCCTGTAACGTCACGTTACAGGCTTTTTTAAAACACCAAACTGAATAAAATTATGTGGAAATCGCATCCTAAGGCACTGCCTTTTTTGTTTTTATCTGAAATGTGGGAACGTTTTGGTTATTATTTAATGATTGGGATTTTTACCCTTTACCTAAAAGATGTTGAAACTGGTTTTGCCATGACTGAAGCAGAAGCTTCCGATTTATACGGAACTTTTATCGCTTTGGTGTTTTTGACTCCTTTTATAGGTGGTTTGGTAGCAGATAGATATTTAGGATATCGTACTTCTATTATTTCCGGTGGAATTATGATGGGAGCCGGTTATTTAATGATGGGTATTCATAGTTTACCTATGTTGTATTTGGCAATGACATTAGTTATTGTAGGTAATGGATTTTTTAAACCTAATATTTCTACTTTATTAGGGAATTTCTATAATGATGAAGAATATAAATCCAAAAAGGATGAAGGGTACAATATTTTCTATATGGGAATCAATGTTGGAGCTTTTATTTGTAATTTCTTCGGAGCGGTTTTTGAAAATTTATTTGGCTGGGCCGCAGCTTTCTCTGTTGCTGGAGTAGGAATGTTTATAGGTGTCATAGTCTTTGTTTTAGGAACTAAGCATTATGGAGACAAAACTGCTAAAAAAGGAACGCAGGAAGGGGATATGCCATTCTGGAAAATCGTCATGTTTATATTGGTGCCCTCAGTAGTATTTGGAATTATTGGCTGGCTCATCAAAGGAGTAGCTTCTGATGTTAATCTTGATAGTGCAATTTTTGGTTCTGATAGTACTGATGCCTTTATTTTTGCTTGTATTCCGGTAGTATTATTCTATTCTAGTTTATACTTTAAAGCCAAAGCTGAAGACAAAAGGCCAATAGGGGCATTATTAGCTATATTCGCAGTTGTGATTTTATTCTGGGCTGTTTTTAAATTAAATGGATCAGCATTAAACAATTGGGGCGATAAATATACTGATAGAGAAGTTACAGGAATAGCTAAAACAGTAACGGATAAAATTTATTTAACGAAAGAATTAGAATACAAAAAAGATTCAGTGGCACTTTATGATCAGGCTTTCAGGATTCAAAAGAAAGATGGTGAAGTAATTAAAGAAGTAAACTACCCTTTATATTTCAGAAATGTAGCCAAAGAGAAATTGCCGGCTGAAGAAGCAAAAGTTTCGGTTTGGGCTTCTAATTTGAGTCAATCGATTAATCCTTTTTGGGTAATAGCTTTAACGCCACTAATAGTAGCCTTTTTTACTTATTTAAGAAGCCGTAAAAAAGAACCTTCGACACCAACAAAAATTGCTTTTGGGTTATTAATTTCTGCCTTATCGGTTTTAGTTATGGTATTGGCTGTAAAAGCAGGACAAAACGGTTCAGAAAAAGTATCAGTTTTGTGGTTGTTTGCTAATTACGGAGTAATTACGATAGGAGAGTTGTTGTTGTCCCCAATGGGTCTCTCGGTAGTATCTAAATTAAGTCCGGTTAATATTACATCTTTAATGATGGGAGGTTGGTTTTTAGCAACTTCTATTGGAAATAAATTATCGGGCGTATTAGCTTCAATGTGGGATAAATATGATGATAAAGCAAACTTCTTTTGGGTGAACTTCGGATTATTGATGTTTGCTACATTATTGATGTTTGCATTGCTGAAGCAGTTGAATAAAGTAATGAAAGAAAAAGGAATTAATTAGTGGAACTGCAAAATAATTTATTTTACCAATCTATCCGTGATGTGGTTTTACAATCTCGGCAGCGGGTCTATCGGGCAGTGAATACTGTTTTAATAGAGACGTACTGGCAGATTGGTAAATTAATTATTGAAGAGGAACAAAACGGTAATATTCGTGCTGTTTATGGGGATAAAACCCTAAAACTGCTTTCTTCACAGTTAACCCTTGAATTTGGTAAGGGTTTCGACTATACAAATCTTACCAATATGCGTAAGTTTTATCTGGCTTTTCAAAAACTTGACGCAGTGCGTCAAGAATTGAGCTGGACACACTATAGGATTTTATCTAAAATAGATGAAGAAGAAAAAAGAATTTTTTACCTGAACGAGGCCGTTGCATTAGGATGGAATTCCAGGCAACTGGAACGTCAGATAAAGACTTTGACTTTTGAACGCACGTTAAAGCCATCCTTTGAAGAAAACTCTATTCATTCATTTCTAAAAGACCCGTATATTTTTGAATTTCTCGGATTGCAGCAGAATGTAAAAAATACGGAATATAGTATAGAAACCGCTATTATTGATCATATTCAGAAGTTTTTACTTGAATTTGGGAAAGGGTTTGCTTTTGTAGCCAGACAGCAGCATATCATAACCGATACATCTGATTTCTATATAGATTTAGTGTTCTACAATTACATTTTAAAGTGTTTTGTTATCATTGATTTGAAAACGGATAAGCTGTCACATCAGGATATAGGGCAAATCGATATGTATGTGAGAATGTATGATGATTTGAAAAAGAACGAAGGTGATAATCCTACTGTAGGAATTTTGCTGTGTTCTGAAAAGGATGAAACCATTGTAAGGTATTCGGTTTTAAATGATAATAATAATTTATTTGCCAGTAAGTATATGTTATATATGCCGAAAGAAGAAGATTTAAAAGAAATAATTAACCAAGATAGAATACGATTTGAATCAGACAAAGAATAATATGGCTACAACAATAGAAGAAATTCAAAATTTTAAAGGGAAATATCCAAAACAACTTTGGTATTTGTTTTTTAGTGAAATGTGGGAGCGTTTCAGTTTCTATGGTATGCGTGGTATGCTTACTGTTTTTATGGTAAGTCAACTTGCGATGAATGAAACCACTGCTAATTTACAGTACGGTGCTACTCAAGCATGGGTGTACGCTTTTACATTTATTGGTGGATTATTTGCTGATAAGATTTTAGGTTTGCGACGCTCTTTGTTTTGGGGAGGTTTGCTTATGATTGTTGGAAGTATTATTTTGTCAATCGATCCTAAGAATTTTTTCTTTTTAGGTATATCGTTTACTATTGTAGGTACAGGTTTTTTTAAGCCAAATATTTCATCAATGGTAGGGCAATTGTATAAAGATGGAGACGTACGTCGTGATGCCGGTTTTTCTTTGTTTTATGCAGGAGTTAATTTGGGAGCTTTAATAGGAGGGTATATTTGTATTGCTGTAGCTAATGGCAATCTTTGGTCTTCATTAGTGCCAGAAAATTTACGTTGGAATTATGCATTTGGTTTTGCATCAATAGTAATGATTATAAGTTTGTTAACTTTTACTCAAACACAGAAAAGTTTGGGTGAAATAGGATTGTCTCCATTAGCTCATTTAGAAAATTCTAAACGCAAAATATTTGAAATTGCGACCTATATAGGTTCGTTAGCAATTATTCCGGTTATTATTTTGATGGTTGCTAACACAGTGTATACGGATTATTTTATGATGATAATTGGTCCAGCTTCAATTTTGTATTTGTTTTATGAGATGAAAAATTTCTCAAGATCAGAAAATATGAAATTATTAGCAGCTTTAGTATTTATAATATTTTCGATATTCTTCTGGGCATTTTTCGAGCAGAGTGGAGGATCGTTAAGTTTGTTTGCTGCTAATAATTTAAACAATACTGTTTTAGGAGTAGAGCTAGATCCAAACGGAGTTAATAATTCTGCCAATTCATTGTTTGTAATTGCTTTTGCAGCTTTAGTAGGTATGGTATGGTTATGGATGGCTAAAAAGAAAATTGAACCTAATACTGTTGTGAAATTTGGTTTAGGATTTTTATTCTTGGCTGGAGGTTTCTGGATTTTTTATTATACTAAATTCTTTGCAGATGCATCAGGTAAAACATCTTTGGATTTATTTACTTTCGGATGGTTTATAATCACATTTGGGGAATTATGTTTGTCGCCAATCGGGATGAGTGCTATGACTAAATTATCACCCCAAAAAACGCAGGCAGTAATAATGGGAATGTGGTTTTTGGCGAGTGCATACGGACAGTATTTTGCCGGATTGTTAGGAGCGGGTATCGCAGAAGCTTCTGAAAAAGCATCAAATCTGGAAAAGTTGAATACCTATGCTGATGGTTACCAACAGTTGGGATTATATGCATTGATAGCCGGTGTGGCGTTGATCATTATTTCGCCGTTGGTTAGAAAATTAATGCAGGACGTTAAATAATTTTGTATTTTCGGCATTGTTTTTGATGATTAGAAAATTAAAATTACAGCAATGAAAAGAATTTTACTAATATTGTTTTTTTTATTAGGAGTTTTGCCGTTTCAGGCACAGAATATCAACTGGTTGACTTTAGATGAGGCTCTGGCCAAACAAAAAAAAGCCCCCAAGCCAATATTTATGGATGTTTACACCGAATGGTGTGCTCCATGTAAATTAATGGACAAAGGTACTTTTCAGGACAATTCTGTGGTTGATTATATTAACAAAAACTATTACGCAGTAAAATTTAATGCAGAAGGTAATTCGAAAGTTACTTTTCAGGGTACCTCGTTTTCAAACCCGAATTACGATCCAAACAGAAAAGGAAGAAATGCTTCGCATGAATTGACTAAATTTTTAAAAGTGCCCAGTTATCCTGTAATGTATGTTATTGATTCGAAAGGGAGTGTGAAAGAAGTCATTGAAGGAGAAAAAGGGGCATCTGAATTATTAAGGATACTAAAAAATTAATCTATGAAAAAGTTTAGCTATTTACTTGTTCTAATTCTTTCCGTTTTATTTTTGAGTTTTACGTTACATACTGAAACTAATGAAGAATCAAATTTAATCTGGCATACTGATGTTAAAAAAGCAGTTGAAATAGCTAAAAAACAGGACAAACCTTTGTTTTTCTTTTTCACAGGAAGTGACTGGTGCGGCTGGTGTATCCGTCTGCAAAAAGAAGTGTTTAAAACTCCCGAATTTGAAAAATGGGCAAAGGGCAAGGTTGTCCTGGTTGAGCTTGATTTTCCAAGACGTACCGAGCAGGCTGAGGAAACTAAAGTTCAGAATGCACAATTGCAGCAGTTGTTTCAGGTAAGAGGATATCCTACTGTTTGGTTTGTACAGGCGCAGGAAAAAGAAGGGAAAATCAATTTTCAGCAATTAGGGAGCACAGGTTATGTTGCAGGAGGGCCAACAGTATGGTTGGATGGTGCAGAAAAAATTTTAGCAAATTACGTTTCCCCTAAAAAGAAGAAGAAATAATATATAATTAATCTATTTTGTAAAATCCCTTTTCATAAGTACTGTGAAAAGGGATTTTTCTTTTTTGGCAGGTTCTTTTCCACATCTCAATATAATTTTTATAATTAGATGCGTCTGCAACAACCTGCTCCGGTTTCAAATTGTTTAGAATACGGTCTAAATTTATTTTTGGAGATTGCGTTAAAATTAAGATAGAAGCGATTCTGTTTTTTGGATATGCAGCAGTACTGTCAATCAATAAAATCTTTTTGTTCTTGAAATAATAACAGTTTTTCAAGGGTTGAAAAGTCTTTATCCTGGAAAAATTAGCGGTACTGAATGTTTTAAGCATATTTTCCTCAAAAGTTTCTTTATTAATCCTGTTCCTATAATGAACTGCGGTTTCCTGATTCTTTGTTTCGCCTATAATAGTGTTGTGTAATGTATTGAAAACAATAAAGCTTTTAGATGTTTTAGCATTCCAATGATTCCACAACACATTGGCTTGTAAAAACAATAAGATTGTTATACTTAATATCAGTTTTTTAAAACCGGGCTTGTATATCCAGCTAAATAAGGTTATCAGAAATATGTAGGATAGTAACAGCATCGAGTTTGTAAAAGGGATATCTCTTAATACAAAACTCTCTGCTGAAGCAATGAGATTGATGAAATAATTCATTCCTTTTATCGAATAAGCCACAGCCTGAATTAAAATTTCGGGAGTAAAATTAAAATAAGCTGCAACAGTGAGTAAACAGCCTAATGGCATTATTAAAAATTCCAGAAACGGAATGACAACTAAGTTGGTTATAAAAAACAAACCGGGGAACTGATGGAAATAATACAGACTTAATGGTAAAGTGCCTATTTGAGCCGCAAATGAGACTGTCATTATTTTCCAAAAGAAAGTAACCAAGCGGTTTTCTGGCTGCCATATTTTAGCTAATAACGGTTCAATAGTCAATAAAGAAAATACTGCCAGATAACTCAGCTGAAATCCAATGTCAAAAAGAATATACGGTTCAAAAACTAGTATGATGAACATTGAAGCCACAGCCGTATTGAATACATTGCTCTCTCTTTTTAAATAATTTCCATAAGCTATAATGCTGAACATGACTGTTGACCGGATTACTGAAGGTGCCAATCCAGCTATGAAGGCAAATGCCCAAAGAGCAGTAACAGTCAATAAAAATCTCGAAGTATTTCCCAGTTTGGTTTTAGGGATTGGTTTTAAAAGAAAGGTTACAAACAATAATATAAAGCCAATATGCAGCCCTGAAACTGAAAGTATGTGTACTGCTCCTGCAAATTGATAATCTTTTACAATGTCCCGGCTGATTTCCTGTTGCTGACCTAAAATCAGGGCATTAATAACAGCCGATTCTCTTTCAGGAAACCACGCTTCTTTTAGATTTTTTATGATGGTCTCCCTGAATTGTGCCGTGTAATAACGGATGGATTTTTCGGGTTTGAAATTAACTTTTATTGCACTTGCATCGGTAAAAATCTGTCCGTATATATTTCTGGTTTTGAGATATTCTCCGTAGTCAAACTGATTGGGATTATCAGGTTTCGGATTCGTGGATATTTGGTCGGTGATGAGGATTTTTTGACCGATAAATAGATTTTCTGCTTTTCCTTTTTTAAGATTTAGAATTATTTTTCCAAATGATTTTTTTTGATCAATTTGGTTGACTTTAATCACGAAGCGTTCGTATTTACTTCCTGTTTTTAACTTTTCAATTATAGTCCCGTTAATCAGGCTGGTTTTGCCGAAAACATTCTGATTGTAAAAATGATGGTCATGAAAAGTTTCTTTCCTGACAGAAGAAAGCAAGATACCTAGAAAAAATAATGTTGCATATAAAAAAACTGCAAAACTTTTTTGACTTTGAAATTTCTTAAGGGAGTAAAAATTAGAAAAAAGCATTCCTAATGTGCTTACACACGTTAGAATGATTATTGAAAATAAGGAAAATTCAAAATAATAGGAAACTGCAATTCCCAATACATACCAAATAGTGATTTTAATAATAGGGAATTGCAGTAACTTCATGCTATTTTTTTAAGCTTTCTACAATCAGCTTTGCTGTTTTTCTACTGGCGCCGGAGCCACCTAATTTTTCCTCCAGTTCTTTGAAGTCTTCCAGTACTTTATTTCTGTGGTTTTCTTCGAGAATCTTTTGAAGCTCTTTTTTGATGTTTTCCTTATTGCATTCGTCTTGAATCAATTCGGTTACGACAGGAGCATCCATAATTAAATTTACAAGTGAAATGTATTTTAAAGTGATGATTCTCTTGGCAATTTGATAAGAAATATTGCTTCCTTTGTATAAAACCACTTCAGGGACTTTGAAAAGCGCAGTTTCCAGTGTGGCTGTGCCTGAAGTTACCAATGCAGCATGCGAAACGCTTAATAAATCATAAGTTTTATTGGAAATAAAATTTACATTTTTATCTTTCAGGAAAGGTTTGTAAAAATCATACTCCTGACTGGGAGCACCTGCAATTACAAATTGATAATCCTTGAAATCATTTACTACAGAAAGCATCTCATTGAGCATTTTTGTGATTTCCTGTTTTCGGCTTCCGGGTAAAAGTGCAATAATCGGTTTGTCAGATAAATTGTTTTCTTTTTTGAAAGTTGCTTCATCTGTTTTTATTCTGTTTTGAATGGCATCGATAAGTGGATGGCCGACAAATTCCACAGGATAGTTGTGTTTTTTCTCGTAAAAATCTTTTTCAAAAGGAAGAATCACATACATTTTATCAACATCTCTTTTAATAGCATTGATTCTGTTTTCTTTCCATGCCCAAATTTGCGGCGAAATATAATAATGGGTCGGAATTCCTAGAGTTTTGGCCCATTTGGCAATACGCATGTTGAACCCCGGATAATCAATAAAGATTAAAACATCCGGTTGAAATTTTTGAATGTCTTTTTTACAGATTTTCAGATTGTTTAAAATGGTTTTTAAATTCATAACCACTTCTATAAACCCCATGAAAGCTAAATCACGATAGTGTTTTACTAAAGTGCCTCCGGTTTTTTGCATTAAATCGCCGCCCCAAAAATGTATTTCTGCATTTGGATCTTCATTGAAGATGCTCTTCATTAAATTCGAGCCGTGTAAATCACCTGAAGCTTCTCCGGCTATGATATAATATTTCATTATACTAACATTGTAATAACAGTTAAAATAAGAGTAGCAAGTACAACGCCACGGGCCATCAGTTCTTTGTCGAATTTCAAAAGTCCAAAGAAAACCGCTATGTTTAAGATAGCGCCAAGAGTAATCACTTTGCCTAAATAGCCCAGTTGTTTCATGCTTTGAATGCCTTCTTCAAAAGAGTATTCTGAAAAAAACTCGAAAAATATTATAATACCAATGAAGGTTGTGGCAAAACCAATTAAAACACCAATCAGTAAATCAATTTTTTTCATTCAGATTCCAGTTGTTAAGTTGTTGAATGGCATGGTGTGCTGTCAAGTCAAATTGTACAGGCACAACCGAAATATATCCATTGCTTAAAGCCCATTCATCAGTATCTTCGCCTTTGTCCTCACAAACAAATTCGCCGGCAAGCCAATAGTACTCTTTTCCAAAAGGAGACTGTCTTTTGTCGAACTTTTCGGAATATTTTGCTTTGGCCTGTCTGCAGATTTTTATGCCTTTGATTTCCTCTTTTTTAAGCTTGGGAAAGTTCACATTCAGAATGACTCCTTCGGGTAAACCATGCTGTAAAACTTCTTTAATAATTTTTCTGACAAAAGGTTTGATTTGTTCAAAATCGGCTTTCCATGAAAAATCACAAAGTGAAAAACCTATGGAAGGGATACCTTCAATTCCGGCTTCGATAGCGGCACTCATAGTGCCCGAATAGATAACATTTATGGAGGAATTGGCTCCGTGGTTTATGCCTGATACACAAAGATTTATTTTCTCTTTTATAATTTCGTTTTTGGCAATTTTAACACAGTCAGCCGGAGTTCCGGAAGTTGTATATTCTGTGATTTCGGCATTGTCTTCTGATATTTTGTCGATATGAAGCGTGTTGTTTACAGTAATGGCGTGTCCCATGCCGCTCTGCGGACTGTCAGGTGCCACAATTACCACATTTCCAAATTCTTTTACCACATCTACCAATGCTTTTATACCTGGAGCTGTAATACCGTCGTCATTTGTAACTAAAATTAAAGGTTTTTTCATCTGAAATTTAACATAAAAAGTATTGCTAAAGTAAGCAATTTTAATTGTTTCTGCCTAATTTTACATCTTTAACAAAAAATTATCTGGTAAGATGTTTATTGGCATAGTTTTTTATGTATTTTAGTAAAAGTTATGAACGCAATTTGGTTATTTATGAGAAAGAATTATAGAGTATTACTGCTTGTGGTGGCGGTATCGGCTGTATTGTGGAGTTTTAAGCCAAAGTTTAACAATGACGATCCGGAAAAAGACAAGATTTTACTGGATTTGATTACCTACGTCATTGAAAAAGGACACTACGATCCTGCAGCTATGGACGACAATTTCTCCAAAGGTGTTTATGGAAATTTTATTGATGCCCTGGATCCTTCAAAACGTTTCTTCCTGGAATCGGATATTAAGGAGTTCAAACAGTATGAACTTCAGGTAGATGATATGCTTAGAAACCGTGACTTAACATTCTTTAATCTGGTGTATGAAAGAGTTCAGAAAAGAATGAATGAAGCTAAAGTCATTTACAGAGCTTTGAATGACAAACCTTTTGATTTCAATACAAGTGAATCAATTAATATTGATTCTGATAAAATAGCATTTGCAAAAAACTATAATGAGCTTAAAAACAGATGGCGTTTGCAGATAAAACTCTCTACTCTGGCTTCATTGGTTGATAAGCAGAAAATCGAGCAGGATAAAAAAGCCAAAGATGCTTCCTACGCTGTAAAAACAACGGCACAACTGGAGAAAGAATCAAGAGAGTCTGCAATTAAAAATCTTGACGAATATTTCGATTTTGTAAGCGATCTGGATAGAAATGACTGGTTTGAAGTTTATGTTAATGCTATTGTAACCCAGTTTGATCCCCATACGTTTTATTTTGCTCCTGAAGAAAAGGAGAAATTTGATATCAGCATGAGCGGAAAATTAGAAGGTATTGGTGCCCGTTTGCAAAAGAAAAACGACAATACTGAAATTTCTGAGCTTATTTCAGGCGGTCCTGCATGGAGAAGTAAAGAACTGGAGCCCGGAGATGTTATTTTAAAAGTAGCTCAGGGCAGCAACGAGCCTGTTGAAGTAACAGGTATGCGTTTAGATGATGTCGTTAAAAAGATAAAAGGACCTAAAGGAACTGAAGTCCGGTTGACAGTGAGAAAAGTTGACGGCGATGTTAAAGTTATAAAAATAATCCGTGATGTTGTTGAAATTGAGGAGACTTACGCTAAATCTACTGTAATTGAGAAGAATGGTAAAAAATTTGGTTTGATTTATCTGCCAAAATTCTATATCGATTTTGAAAACGATAACAACCGTGATGCCGCTAAAGATGTTGAAGCCGAAGTTTTAAAATTGAAAAAAGCAGGTGTTGAGGGAATTGTGATGGATTTACGTGACAACGGTGGAGGGTCTCTTAAAACGGTTGTAGATATTACTGGTTTGTTTATTGATGAAGGACCAATAGTACAGGTAAAATCTTTCGGAGGAAAAAAAGATGTTTTGGCAGATCATAATCCAAAAGTACAGTGGGATGGACCATTGGTTATTCTGCAAAATAATTTTTCCGCTTCTGCTTCAGAAATTTTTGCTGCCGCTATTCAGGATTATAAAAGAGGTATAGTATTAGGAAGTAAACAATCATATGGTAAAGGGACAGTACAGACTGTGATTGATTTGAATCAGTTTAAATTCCCGGGACAATCTAATTTTGGTGATTTTGGAGCTTTAAAAACAACTACCCAGAAATTCTATAGAATTAACGGAGGTTCAACTCAGCTTGAAGGTGTAACAAGTGATATTCCTATTCCGGACAGATATACATATATAGGTTTTGGAGAGCGCGATGAAAAGAAAGCTTTACAATGGGATAAAATCGATGCGGCTCCTTATAGAACAAGTAAGTCAATTTTAAATTTTGAAAGTGTTGTTACTAACAGTCAAAAGAGAATTTCTGAAAATAACCAATTTAAATTGATTGATGAAAATGCGAAATGGATTAATGACAGAAAAGATGAAAGTCTTGTTAATTTGAATATCGATAAATTCATTGCTGAGCAGAAAAACATTGAAGAGTCAACTAAAAAATTTAAAGAGATTACCAAGTACAAAAATCTTTTACAAATACGCAATCTTCCAGGTGAATTGGAGCTTATGAAAAAAGATGCTGATTTTTCACGTAAGCGTAAAGACTGGTATGAGGCAATTTCTAAAGACGCTTATATTGATGAGGCAATTAATGTTCTTGGAGATATTAAATCACCATTGTTAGCTAACAAGCCAATTCCGTCTAAAAAACCTAAATTGCTTGTGAAATCATAACATAATGATTTATAAAATAAAACAAGAGGCTCTCCAAAAATAAGGGAGCCTCTTTTTATTTTAGAAGTGTAATTATTCTAATAAAAAATCCAGATTTTCCATTACATTTTCAGGAATACTGCTTTCATCAATTATACTTTCTGAAAGTTCTTTTTTCTTTTCCTGTAACTGAATTATTTTTTCCTCTATGGTGTTTTGTGTAATGAAGCGAATAACATTTACTTTGTTTTCCTGACCAATACGGTGTGCGCGAGCAATTGCTTGTTTTTCTGCAAAAGGATTCCACCATGGGTCTAATAAAATGATATAGGAAGCTTTTGTTAGATTCAATCCCACACCGCCTGCCTTTAAGGAAATAAAGAAAAAAAGTGTATCGTTGTCAGTCTGAAACTGTCTGACACTGTTTTCTCTTTCTTCGGAAGAGGTATTCCCAGTTAATGAGCAGAAACTGATATTGTTTTGACGGCACCAATCTTCATATAATTCCAGATGACTTACAAAAGAACTGAATATTAAAGTCTTGCTTTTCGATTTAACCAGTGTTTCTAAATAAGAGCTGACACTGTCGAATTTTCCTGAGGTGAAAACTGATTGTTTTTCAGCCAATCTAGGGTGATTGCTCCATTGGCGTAGTTTGAGTAATACATTAAGTATGTGTATTGGAGAAGGAGATTCTTCCAGTTTTAATAAATAATTGCGGGCCTTTGATTTTTCTTCTTCGTAGTGTTTTTCCTGCTCTTCGTTCATTTCACAAACGATTACTTGTTCTACAAGTTCAGGCAGGTCTTTCAATACCTCGTTTTTGGTTCTTCTGAGTATGTATGGATTGATAATGTTTTTTAATTCCTCAATTTTACTTTCATCTTTTTCTTTTTCAATAGGTTTTTTAAAATATTGGTCAAAAAAAGCATACTCACCTAAAATGGAAGGATTGATAAACTGCATTTGTGACCATAGATCAGCCAATGAGTTTTCGATAGGTGTACCGCTAAGGGAGATTTTATTTTCTGCCTGCAGACTGTTGAGGGCTTTGAATATTTTTGAATTCCTGTTTTTAATCTGTTGGCTTTCATCGACTATTAAATAACGGAATGGCATTTTTTCTAATTGTGAGATATCTCTATTCAATACCGCAAAACTGGTAAATACAACATCATATCTCGTCAGTTTTTTTGCTAAAACTTTTCTGTCGTTGCCAATGTATTTGATGCATTTAAAATGCGGGGTAAATTTCTTAGTTTCATTGTACCAATTAAAAACTAATGAAGAAGGCACTACAACCAGTGTTTTTAAAGGTTCCTGCTGAGATTCCTGTGACAGACTGAATAAATCCATTTCGGAACTTGAAGGTTCAGCAAGATTTTTTTCGTTTTCCTGTACTGCTATTAACAGAGCTAAGGTTTGCAGGGTTTTACCCAGCCCCATATCGTCTGCGAGACAAGCTCCTAAGCCATTTGCGTAATGATTTAATAACCATTGCGCACCTTGAATCTGATACGGGCGTAAAGTAGCTTTTAATAAAGGCGATGGTTTGTAAATAAGTGTTTGTTTAGCTTCTGTTTCGTTTTCAAGTTGGACACTGTTTAAATTCAAATTTAGATAATGACTCTTAGGTAAACTAATGCCACCATTGGTTTTTTTTGTTCCAAATTGAGCAATGTTGCCATAAGTTTTCATCCACATTGAAGGGATTATAAAGTAGGTGTCATCAGGGAGTAAAAACCATTGATTGCCATTTTTTATATTTGGAATAATGTCAGAAAACGGAAACTGATGATTACCGCAGAAAATTGTCATTTTCAAATCAAACCAATCCGCTTGTTCCGAACTTTGAAGTGAAATGGTACTTTTCTTTAGTTGGATTTTTTTATGGTCAATTTGAAAGTTTTCTAAGTTAAAACCTTCTGATTGAAGTGCTTCAAGATGTTCCAAAACAAATTCTATAGAGGCTAATTCATCCGTCTGGTCAGGTGCGTAAAAATTGCCATCCCTGTTTTTTTCGAGTCCTAGACTGATTAGTTTTTCTTCAATTATTGTTTCTTTTGAAAAATCTCTTTTATACTGGATTACGCTTACAGTCTCATTATTGTCAAATTCAATAAAAGAATGTTGATTCTTGCTTTGGTTTGATGTAAAGGATATTCCTTGGTAATCAAATTCTATTTGAAGTAAATATTTTTTGCCTAAAAAGTCATGACTTCCTTTTAAGCTGTAACCTGATATTTCATTTTTAGTAATTACCGAAAAGCCTTCAGTTTCAATAGCAACTTTTTTTATAATGTCATTAATGAATTTTTTAAAGTATTCATTTTCCATCCTTTTAGGGATGTGGATCGATTTGTTTTTTAAAAAAGGCTTCAGTTTTAAACTATCTATATCAGTGATTTGGATTAATTGTTTGTTAATGACAACCCAACAAGGGAATTGGTTAATTATAATCAGTTCACATTCACTTGGATGTGTTTTTTCATTTTTGTGCAATAAAGACAAAGTGTAATTAATACCTTCTTCATTTTTGGAAAAATGGAGTTGGGGTTTAATGACGCTATCCAGGAAATGAACTTGATTTAAATAGAAATCCTTCCTGTTATTCAGATTAATGCTGATTGGAATCTCTGATTTTTGAGTAATATTAATTAAAGCGTTTAATTTTCGGTTTAGGTAATCCTGCAGTATGGCTTTTAAGGTTTTGTCTTCTTTAAGCTGTTTTAAAGAAGTTATTTTCTTGTTTTTTGTCAGCTTTTTAAGAATGCTGTCTTTCTTTAAATCATGAATCAAAGCCATTAAGCTCTCTTCTTTCTTAGAAAGTGTTTTTGAAACACTTTTCAGTGTTTCTTCATTGGCTGTTTTATAGATGTACAGTGGGTTTTTAGAGATATCCACTATATACAAAAAAGGAAGAAAACGTTCTTCTTCCTCATTCCATGATAAATCGATTGCTAATGAAAATAGCGGCATTTTAAGTCTGTTATTTAAAACATACGGGGAGAATTTCTCCTTGTGCTAAACAATATTTTTCAACTAATTCAGGGCCTAATTTTGCGGTGTAATTAACCTCGTTAACTGTGAAGCCTATGCTTCTTAATTTGTCAAAATAATCTCTTCCATATACACGAACATGGTCGTATTGTCCAAATATTTTAGCTCTTTCTTTAGGGTCAGTGATAGTGTCATCTGAGAAAGTTGCAGCTCTTGATAGCTCTTGTGGAATTTGGAATATCCCCATTCCCCCTGGTTTTAAAACGCGGTAAAGTTCCTGCATAGCTTTAGTATCATCAGGAATATGTTCTAAAACATGATTGCAAAAAATAATATCGTAAGTACTATCCTCGAAAGGCAAGTTGCAAATGTCAGCTTTTACATCGGCTAATGGTGAAAACAAATCGGTTGTAGTGTATTCTATATTTTGCTGTTTCTTAAAACGCTTGTAAAATTCTTGTTCCGGAGCAAAATGCAATACTTTTTTCTTTTCTAGTGCCGTGAAAAAATCGGTTTCATTTTGTAAATAAAGCCATAGCAAACGGTGTCTTTCCAATGAAAGTGTACTTGGAGAAAGGACATTATTGCGTTGGGAACCATATCCGTAAGGTAAAAACATACGAAAGCTTTTCCCGTCAATAGGATCGGCAAATTTGTTTCCACGTAATAAAAATGCTAATATTGGGCGAATGATTATACTAACCCTTATTAGAATTGGTCTTGGAACTACGTTTAAAAAGAATTTGAATATTTTTTTCATAGCTTAGATGGCCTTATGTGGCTTATATGGTAAAAAATCAACACATAAGTCATATAAGAAACATAAGTTTTAGATTGATAAAGGTTCTTTTCTAAATTCATCTTCCTCATTAGAAGTAATGCCTAAAGCTTTGTAAATATAGGCAAAGGTTGAAAGTAATTCCGGTTTACCATCTATAATAGCCACATCGTGTTCAAAGTGAGCCGAAGGTTTACCGTCAGCAGTAGTGATAGTCCAACCGTCTTTATGCTGTTTGATGTTTTTTGTACCTTGATTAATCATTGGTTCAATAGCTACTACCATACCTTCCTGCAATAATTTTCCTCGGCCTTTTTTACCGTAGTTAGGCATTTCAGGGGCTTCGTGCATGGTACGGCCTAAACCGTGTCCAACCAACTCGCGTACTACACCATAACCATGACTTTCACAATATTTCTGAATAGCATGACCTACGTCTTCTGTTCTGTTTCCAGCTTTCAATTCACGAATACCTGCATACAGAGATTCTTTGGTAGCTTTTAAAAGCATTTTAGTTGCTAATGCTACTTCTCCGACTTCAAATGTATAAGCATGATCTCCGTAAAAACCATTTTTTAATGCACCACAGTCAACAGAAATTATATCACCGTCTTCCAAAGGTTTGTCAGTAGGAATACCATGAACCACTTGTGAGTTGGGACTCATACAAAGTGAATTTGGGAAACCGTACATGCCCAGGAATGCCGGTGTGGCACCATGGTCACGAATAAAGGTTTCTGCCAGTTTATCCAGATAAAGCGTACTTACTCCAGGTTTAATTTCTGAAGCTATCATTCCTAATGTTTTGGAAACAACTAATGCACTTTCACGCATTAATTCAATTTCTTCGCGGGTTTTTATAATAATTGCACTCATGATATTTGCATAGGTCTGCAAAAATACAACATTCTAGTAATAATTACCTAAATTTATCTGAATATGAGTTTTATCATATTTTGCAATATTTCACTGAGGTAAATTTGTGTAAAATTTTAGGTTATGGGTAAATATATATCGGCAGCAGAAGCTGTCAAAATTGTAAAATCAGGAGACAGAGTATATGTTCAGGCCGCTGCGGCAACACCAAGTATTTTAACTAAAGCATTAGCTGAAAGAGCTTCAGAATTACGGAATGTCGAAATCTGCCATTTGCATACTGAAGGTGAAGCCTTGTACGCAAATCCTGAGCTTGCGGAAAGTTTTCATGTGAATTCCTTTTTTATAGGTGCCAATGTACGTCATACTTTAAAAGCGGGTAACGGATCCTATACGCCTGTTTTTTTGAGTGAATTGCCTAATTTATTCCGTAAACAGGTTGTGAAACTGGATGTGGTTTTTATTCATGTATCACCGCCTGATAAGCACGGCTATTGCTCTTTGGGAACTTCGGTTGAAGCCAGTATCGCCGCGATTGAAAATGCCAAAATTGTTATTGCTCAGGTGAATCCGCAAATGCCAAGAACTTTTGGAGACGGGATTTTACATGAATCTGAAATTGATTATATGGTGGAAGTGAATCAAACTATTTTTGGACACGAAGTGGCGCCAATTTCAGAAGAAGAAGCTAAAATTGGACAATATGTGGCGAGTTTGATTGACAATAAAAGTACCCTTCAAATGGGGATTGGTTCTATTCCTAATGCGGTTCTGGCTCAACTGACAAATCATAAAGATCTTGGCTTGCATACCGAAATGTTTAGCGACGGAGTCATTGATTTGATAGAAAAAGATGTGATTAACTGTAACTACAAAGGAATCTTACAAGGGAGAGCCTTGGCTACTTTTTTGATAGGCTCACAGCGTTTGTATGATTTTGTGAATGATAATCCTTTTATTGAGATGAAGGAATCTTCTTTTGTAAACGATACAGCGCGCATACGTAAAAATCCAAAAATGATTGCGATTAATTCGGCTATTGAAGTGGATTTGACTGGTCAGGTTTGTGCCGATTCTATTGGGATGAAAATGTATTCCGGTGTGGGCGGCCAAATGGATTTTATACGCGGGGCTTCATTAAGCGAAGGAGGTAAGGCTATTATTGCATTACCATCTATTACTAAAAGTGGTGAAAGCCGCATTGTTCCTTTCTTGAAACAAGGTGCCGGTGTGGTGACTACCCGTTCCCATGTACAATATATCATTACCGAAAACGGTATCGCCGATTTATATGGCAAAACACTTAAACAGCGTGTGACGGAAATGGTAAAAATTGCGCATCCTGCACATCAAGAGACCATCGAGCGGGAATATGCTGAGTGTTTGAAGTGTATAAGTTAATCAAATTCAGATAAATTCTTTTTTTTTATTCTTCCATTTTTGCAATTATTCAAGGCTTATGGCGTTTGTTGATATTTGCAAAAATGGTTTTTTATTTACACTGCTTTCATATTTTAAAATAGAGAAAATGTTAAATTTTAGTAAATAAATTCCTACATATTGTATACCACTTTTTTTTTTGTTTATTTTGGCGACAAAACGAAAATCAAAGAACCGATAAACTAAACAAACTAAAAAAACTTAAGTTCTTTATATAAAATTCCGTTTTTAAAATACTTCTATCCCCACTTTCGCACATAAATGAGCATGTGACTTAAGAGGCGGAGCCATGAAAAAAACTGATTTTTTACTATATGAATTTCATTCAAGGTTGGTATGTTATATATACCAAATCACGCTGCGAAAAAAAAACAGCACAAAAACTTATCCAACAGAATTTCCAGGTTTATCTGCCTCTCCAAAAAACAGTTTCACAGTGGAGTGATCGTAAGAAAGAAATTGAAAAGCCTCTGTTCAGTTCTTACGTATTTATTTATCTCGAAACAATGAACGATTATTTTAAAGCTCTTACTGTAGAGGGGGTCGTTTTGTTCATCAAATTCGGGGATAAATTAATTAGAGTACTGGATGAAGAAATTAATCGCATTACTTTTTTTTTAAATCAATTTTCTGAAGTAGAGATTAAAAATTCATCAGAATTGAAGGTTGGAGATTTAAAAAGGATTAATACAGGGCCTTTTGAGAATTATGAATGTGAAATAATCAAAATTAACAGCAAGCAAAAAATTTGCGTACAAATAAATTCTTTGCAGCAAAGTCTTTTAGCAGAAATACAATCTTATCACCTAATATAATGGCAGAACCAAATTCGTTGTCAAATACTTATTGGCAAAATAAAACTAAATCTAAAAAAAGCGGAGTAAAAAGTAAAGACTCTGCTTTTAATTGTAAAGTAAAAAAAATAAGAAAAGAAGATGCCGTAGGGTTTGATAAAATTTCAAAAGGGAATTTATTGTCAAAATTTACCATCATAACTTCTGTTTTTTCATTTTTACTGGAAAAGTATTTTGAAGAATTTCAAGCAACATTATTGGTTTATGCATCCAATAACATTGGTTTAAAAAATAATTTAATTTTAGACTTAAATACAAAGGATAGTAATTCGTTTAAAGAATTTCTTCAAAAAACGGCTGCTGAAGTTAAAGAAACATTTGTTCATGCTGATTATGATAATTCGGATATACAACTGGAATCATTCTCTAATTTTTCAATACAATTCGAAAATAGCCTGAATGTTAAAAATGATGATGTAACATTAGTTTTTGAAGAAATTGAAAACGAAATTAATTTTACAATTTACTATGCATCAAATTATAAAGAGAATATTATTGAAAGTCTTCTGGAAAATTTGTGCAGAATAATTTCTGACTATGATGAAATTATAGATTTTGAATTAAAATCCTTTTCGATTTGTACAGATAATGAAAAGTCACTTTTACAACTGTTTAATGATACCAATATAGTCTACCCATCAGATGTTACAGTTTTAGATTTA
>NZ_SJZD01000012.1 GCF_004959765.1 Flavobacterium sp. H122 | reverse complement strand
TTACGCAACGGCCACAAAGCCACAAAACGTTGTGTGCTATTTTAACAGAAAAACACTAAAAATGAGAACAATAATCATATATACTATTTTTTCTTTTCTATTTTTTTCTCAAAATGGATTTTCACAAGAATGCGGTGGCGGAAAATTATCTTTTAATATTTATACACTAAATGGTATTGAAATAAATGATTTTGATTATGAGATACTTCCTGTTTCAAAAGAACTTCTTCGAGAAAAATTCTATCAGAAAGTTGTAAATGAAGTAAATCTTGACAATCCAAATTATTATCTTTTTCAAAAAATCAATTCAAGTGGTGGAATTATTATGGAACAATATGCTAATGGAATTATCGAAACTAATAATGAAAAACTAAATAGTGATTTGAAAAAAATGTTAGATTTAAGTAATATAACTCAAACAGGAAAAATTAAATCTTCAATAACTTTTAACACATTTGAACTAACCAATTTTCCGATTATTTTGAAAATTAGTCATAAACAGAAAACTATTTATATTTTGGGTAATTATTTCGGCGGGTGTGATAGAGAAGCATCATTGGTTTGGAATAATGGATATGGAAAATTGAATTAATTCCACATTGAAACTAAAAAACAGCACACAACAGCGGTTTGCGTCAATGGCTTTAGTTGTTTTTTCCTTCGGAAAAAACGCTGTTAATTCTAATTTTCGTCTATATTTGTAATTGTCAGTGATAGTTCCCGCCACTGCTCGCAAGCCGCGGGACGTTGTGTGCTATTTTGGGAAAATGAATAAAATTCAAACCATAATGAAACAAATATTTATTTTAGCCTTTTTTACTTTACTCTTTTGGAGTACAAGTGGTCAAACTATTATCAAACTTAATTATGATGAAAAAATTCGATACAAGGAATTTTCTTTTGTAAACCCAAAAGATTCTATTTTTCTTGAATTTAAACATCGTGAAGATATGGGACATCGATATGGGTTTTATTATGTAATTAAAAAAAATATTCCTGATAACGAATATAAAATAGTTGTAAATGAAACTTTGAAAGAGCATTTTGTAATTAAGAATGCTAAATTAAATGGAATTAAAAAAGTATACTATGAAACTGGAGAACTTTATAGTTTAAAATCATTTGAAGAAGGGATTGAAAGTGGTAGTTATGAAGTTTTTTACAAAAATGGTAATTTAAAAGAATTTGCAAATTATATTAAAGGTGATCCTTACATAATAACTGAATTAGACGAAAAAGGTAAAATTATTTATCGAAGATATTTCCTACCAAAAAAACCTTACCATTGCGTAAGGTCCGAGATGTATGACAATGATGGAAGAATTGCAAGAATACAAAACATAAATGAACCAAATTCTCTATTATGGAGCCAAGAAGCATTTAAAAATGGAAAACTAAATTTTACAACCATATTGCATATCCCGAAGGAACATTTACTCTTGAATTCAAAGAAAATATTCTTATAAAAGCGATGTTTCAAGGTGGTGGAAAAGTCATATTTATTATGACTAATCCCAAGATCACTAATTGATAATACTAATAAAAATTGCTATTTTCAATATTTTAAAATCCCCTTAAAAATAAATGAAACAAATTCTTTACATATCATTTTTTCTTTTCTCTATTTTTTTGTTTGGTCAACAAAGAAAAGTTAGTGGAATTGTTAAAGACAGTATTGGTGAAATAATTCCTGGGGCTAATATTTACATTGAAGGAACAACAAGAGGAACAAATACAGATATTGATGGAAAATATTCTATAAAAGTAAATCCTAATGAATTTTTAATATTTAGTTTTTTAGGAAAGAAAGAACAGAGAATTATTGCTGATAAAAATGAGATTAATGTTCAATTAATGGATGATGATGTAAAGCTTATTGAGGGTTCACATTATATTCCAACTATTAATAGAAAAAGAAAGGTAAATGACATAACTCTTGAAAAAAATCTAAATACAAAAAAAATAAGAGGAGTTATTTTTGGGGATGATTTACCAATTCCATTTGCTGAAATTCAGATAAAAGGGACTGATAAAAAAACAATGTCAAATGACGACGGAAAATTTGAAATTATAGCTTCCGAAAATCAGGTTTTAAACATTGATTTTATAGGATTTAATTCTAAAGAAATTATAATCACAGACAAAAATTGCTATAAAATATTTTTAACTAAAAAATTGGTCGTAGATTACCCCATTTTTTACTCAAGCAAAAGAGAGAAAAGAAAAATTCTTAGAAATGAAAGAAAAAATAAGAGAAATATAAAACGTAAAATAAAAAAAGGTTTCTATAATTGTTTAGATTAAAAACAGCACACAACAGCGGTTTTATGAAATTGGGGTTTTAGGCATAATTTAAAGGTAATTTTATATATTTGGCTTTAGTCTTAACGGAATGGTTTGGGAACAAAAATCCCCAACTTCTTAAAGCCGGCGGGACGTTAGTGGCAATATTAAAAAAACGAAATCGATAAAATCGAATTATGATAAAATACGACATTTTTACTTATCAGATTAGTCCAATTTCAAATTCGCAATTCAACCTTTTTGGCAAGAATTTTACATATTCTGAACTAGTAGAAAACAAAAACAAATTCTTTGCTGATATATTTGAAAATCTTCATTTTTTTAGCAGTAAACATAGACTTAATTATAAAATCGAATACTACGATGATGAATTCATACTAATTAGACTTGCGAATAAGAAGACAATTAAAATTGAGAAAGATTTTCATCAAGAATTCTTCGAAAGCGAACCTAGTTGTTTAGTTGCATTTTATAATAATCCTGACATACAATTAATTGCAATTGAAAGTGATAAAACTTCATTTGGAAATAGTTTTTCAGTTTTAAAAATTATAGAAAAAGCAATAGATAGAAAATTAAATGATTACAATCTTCGTTTCTATCCACAGCCAAAATATGAGGCAAGAATTTTATGGGAAATGCTTGAGAGATATGACGGTCGAATAGAAAAACTTCAATTTGAATTCTCAAAGCCTAATTTAGCTCGAGTTAATGAATCTCTATCAGATGAATTAAAAGAAGCAAGTAAATTATTTAACAGTTCTAAAACTAAAATAGAGTTTAATGCTCCAGAAAAACAAGTTTTAGAAAACTTAGATGAAGACAATAAACAATTAGTTGATTTGGTAAAAACTTCATCTGAAGGTGCAGGTCCAGCAAAGATAAAATTATCTGGATTAAGGAGTTGGGAAACAACAGCTACGTCAGTTAAATCAATTGAGTTAGACACTCTAGAAATAGAAGCTGATACGGAAACAATACGTAACTTTGTAACAGATTTAAAAGAAATATTAAAAGGTGAATAATATTTATAAAATAGTAGCTTTTACTTCGATAAGTGCATTATTTGCGTTTATCTCAATGAAATTGCAAAGTACTTTTGTAGATAAATTTGCTGAAAATATTCTTGCTCTATTGACAACTTTATTTGCAATAAATATAGCAAGTAGTACTTTAATTGCTGGCAAATTAAGAGAAATACAAGAAAAAACTGGTTACCCATTTATAAAAACAAAAAAGAGTTTAAAAGGAAGTTTTTACGAGCAAATTATATTTATTGGTCTTGCTTTTATATTTGGATTAATAAGAGAAAGCAAATACTTGCTTACCATATTTGAAGCTGATTATTTTAAATTAGTTTGTGATTCAGTATTATTCTTTGCCTTTTTCTCATATTTAGACATAATCAGAGATATTGGAAAATCATTATTTGACTTATTAGAGTTTGACGAAAAAGAATAAATACTGCCACTAACAGTGGTTTGGCGCAATAGCTAATTTATTCTAAATTCATATTTTTCTTTACGAAAATGTTTATCTTTAACAGAAAATAAAATGTTCGCAGGCATCGCTACTGCAAGCCAAGCCACAGGACGTTAACTGCAATATTACGACAAACGAAAACTAAAGAAATCTATTAAAAATGGAAAATGAGTTCACAAAAATAATGTCAACTAAAACAGACAGAGAACTAATTGCGATTACAACAATTGACAGTGAAAAATATCAAAAAGCAGCAATTGATGCAGCAAAAACTGAAATCCAATTACGAAATATTGGAGATGAGAAAATTAAAGCAGTAACTGAAAATATTGAAGTAGAAAATCAGAAAATTAGTCACGTGGATACAAACACGGTTAGTTCTAAAATCAGATTTGTAAATTTCCTAATTGACTTTGTTGTGATTTTTGTACTTTATGGATTGATCATTCCAAATATTGAAACTTTATTGTCACTTACAAGTCAAGCAGAAAGAGGTATCTACAGAATTGGAACATTGATAATTTTCATCACTAGTTATTACATATTCTTTGAAAGTAAATATCAAAAAACACTTGGGAAAATAATCACGAAAACAAAAGTTGTTAATTTACAAGGAGAAAAACCAGAATTAGGAGACATTATCAGTAGAACATTTTGCAGATTTATTCCATTTGACAGATTTTCGTTCTTTTTTACTAGGAATGGATTTCACGATGCAATATCAAAAACAAAAGTAATTAAGGACTAAAATAAATACAGCAGTTAACAGCGGTTTCACGCAATGGCGAGAGCTGTTTAAGCCGGTTGCCAATTTTCCGTTGGAAAATCTTATATTAGCAGAAACAAATCAGTCACGAACTTCGCCACTTCGTGAAGCCGGCTGGACGTTGTGTGTAATGATTCAGAAAAAACTCTTTAAATCATCCAAATCCATTACTACGTAATTATTCGGTACTCTAGGATACATTCGATAAAGTCTACTTTGTGCTTGTGCTTTCAAGTCTTTTTGAAATATAAAAATATTATTATCATTTATGGGTGTAGAATCACCCAAAATTTCCTGAGACCCCGCAACCTTATCAATTAACTTATTTCTATTTAGATTCTGCAGATTTATATAATTAAATCTAAATTCCACTAATAACATTTCGGTTTTAGAATTATCACTTATAGCAAAAGTACAATCCATAGTGCTTTTTTGATTTCTTCTTTCAGCCTGAGCTCTTAAAATCTCAACACCATCCAAATCAATAACAGTTGAATTATCAAATTCACTTCCAACTTCAATAAGAGAATCGTCTTCTTTAAATATTAGTTCATCTAAATCTACTAAACATGAAGGGTAAGTTTGAGAAACAATATGACTCTCTGTTTTTGGTTTGTTGTACTTCATTATTAAATCCCGTATTTATTAATACGATCTAACGCAATATTAAAAGATTCAAAAATTGGGTCAATTTCTTTGTCTAAAAATTTATAATCATAACTGAATTTATTTTCCTTTCTTTCAGCCAAATAAAAATTAACATTTTCTAATATTCCTTCTTTTTCTGAAATATATCTTATTGCGCTAACCATGTCAGGATTATGACTTGCTAGAAAAAACTTTACTCCCAACTCTTTATTCAGCATAACAATAATTCTTGCATATTCAATTATCCATTGCGGGTGCAAATTTGACTCAGGCTCATCAATTATTAATAAAGTTTTATCATTTAATATTCCTTTTTTAAGTAGTAATTGCAAAATAGAAAATGATTTAACTCCTGTTGCGACATCTAATAAATTAAAAACTAAACCGTCATTTCTCTTAAATTTAAAATCATCCGCTGAATATATTCCTTCCTCTACAACAACATCTCCCTGAATAATTTCATTACTTATAATACTACTAAACTTATTATTCTTATTGCCTCTTTCTAATAGCAATTCATTTAAATCATTCCAATGTTCATTATGACTATCTTCAACGGAAATCATCATCGGAGTATCAATATAAATCGCATTTTGAATACTATATGGAATAGATAAGTTATGTTTATCTAAAGCAACAATTAAATCATCAAACTCTAAAACTTCAAATTTGTTAGGCAAATCACCATCTGAAAAAACTGATTTTAATTCTTCAATAAATAATGATGTCGGTCTTGATTTAATCTTATTGATAGCCTCTTTAAATCTTCTCTCAATTAAACTTTTAATTTTTGGAAATGATTCTGAAAATTCATCATCAACATTTTCAATTTTTAAAATATCTTTTATAATATATTTCAATCTCATTGATTTTCCAGCAACTGACGGCTTAATTGATTTTAAATCAGAGTCAGTGTAAATTTGTTCAATTTTATCAACTACTCTAATCCAATTTATCAATTCATCTTCTAAAAATTCTGAATCATATAATCCTCTTCTAAGTTCAGAAATTTCTCTCCTAAACTCATCTCTCAAATTTCTATCCTTTAAATTAATTGTCAGTTCTTGTTGAACAATATCCAAAAAACGAAGAATATCTTGTAGACTTGAAAATAACTTTTCCTTGACAAGGATATCATAATTTGATACTGTCTTATATAAAAAGTACAATAGTTTGGATATTGAGCTCTTACCACACCCATTTTCACCGGCAACTAACGTAATCCCATCAATAATTAAATCCGCTTGATTTACAGCTCGAAATCCTTGAGTCTTAACTCTTATATTGGGTGTTTTCATTTAAAAAATTTAGTTCAGGTATACTATATGGAATTATGTCAACAAAAGTAAACAAAAAAAATTATTTACTATTAACTAGTACCTAAAATCACTACACACAACAGCGGTTTTATGAAATTGGGGTTTTGGGGCTAAATTTAAAGGTATTTTTATATATTTGACTTCAGTCTTGAAGGAATGATTTGGGGATAAATTTCCCCAACTTCATAAAGCCACGGGACGTTGTATGCTATGTTACCACAACAGAACTTAATAGATGAATTGGATAATTAGAAATACTAAAAAAATTAAATTTCATACTAATTTAAGTGAAACTTTAAAACCTATTTTGGAGAATATAGAAAACTATAACTGGTTTTTATGTGATTTAGATTTTATGTCTGACAAATCTTTGCCGATAAATTTTGACGAGGATTATTTTAAATTAAACAATGAAGAGTTTCTAAAAATTGTTAATTCTGAAACTCAAATAATTTGGGGTGTAATATCAGCTATTCCGAAAAATATTGAAATTGATGAGAATAACTTGCCATTCGTTGAGGGAAATGAGTTGATATGGAAAAACGATAATTTTCAAGTTAAAAATTCAGTAATAGAAATAATTGCTTTTGATAGTTCATACACAATCGTAAAGTTTAAAAATCACATTTTATCTGAAAAGTTTAAAGCGTACTTTGACGACGCAATTGAATTGGAGAAATTCAAATAAACACAGCATACAACAGGCGTTTGGCAAGATTGCGAATTTTGTAGTAAATACACGTTTCCATTTCGCAAGAAATTTTATCTTTGATAGAAAATAAACAGTTCCGAAGTTCGCAACCTCGCCAAGCGCCGGAACGTTACAAGCAATTATGTCAAAACCTTATGCTTAAAATAGAATTTGAAGAACCGAATATTGAAACTTGTGAATGTTGCGGTAAAGAAACCGTAAAATTGACAAGATTTGTATATCAAGATGACTACGCTTTTGCAATTTATTACATAAAGTTCACCAAAGCTCACGAAGAGAAAATCGCAACTGGAATAATCAGTATAGGAGATTGGGGAACTGACGAAGAACCTAAAAATAGATATTCTTTCCCATTTAAAATGTGGACAAAAGAAAATAATTATCAAATTGGGTTGATTGACAGAGAAGATTCACCTTGGAAACATGAAATACTTGGAAAAATATTGGACAGAAGCGAAGCGTTGAAACATCCTTGGATAAAAGACGTATTCCATATTACTGACCATATTGGAGTTGAAGATAAAGAAGTGGTTGATTATTTTTCGTAACAATAACTGCTTGTAACAGTGGTTTGGCGCAATAGCTAATTTACTCCTACTTCATAATTATCTTTACGAAAATGTTTATCTTTAACCGAAAATAAAACGTTCGCAGGCATCGCTACTGCAAGCCAAGCCACGGGACGTTATAAGATATTTCATGAGCTACACAGAACATTACGAAAATATCTTGACAAGATTTCAAGATTTAGATTTACTCAAAGAGTCTGAATTTGATACGTTCAAAAATTCTGAATTCGCAGAAGAAATAATAAAAACATGTATTCAACTTTGCGAAAATGCGTCAGGAAAGCTAAAAATCCCTTTACATTTCGCAGTAATTTATAATCATACATTTAATGCTACAGCCAAAATTAAAAATGACTCAGCAACAATCATATTTAATTTAGGTCTTATTGATAAACTAGAATCCATTATTTCGGATTCAATGAATCTCTTCATGGCTGAAAACATTGCAAGTATGACTATTCAGAATGAAGAAAAAAACATTCTGGAAAGAATATTAATAAAATGTTGTATTTCATATCTTTTTCACCACGAATTAGCGCATATAATCCAGTTACTCAATATTAATTCCGACAAAGAATTCAACTTACAAGAAAAGTACTCCAATACGGAAAACTTCGAAGTAAGAAATCATATATACGAACTTGACGCTGATCATTTTGGTTCAGCTATGAGTGCATATAATTTATTAGATGAGATAATGAACTCTAGTAATCAATTTGAGACCGTTAAGTTGTTTAACGCTTTAACTTCATTACTGTTTACGACTTCAAATATTATTATTGAATTTTCAGGAAATAATTTTCAAAACATTTACTATAAGGAAAATAGCCATCCTCATCCTTTAATTAGGATAATTGAATGTAGTGAGCAAGTATTATCCTTCATTTCTTCAAATCTTAATATTCCTAAGCAATTCTTTGAAGCAACTTTACAACGAACAGTAACTATGATATCTCAAATTATTTATAGCGATGGTCGCAAAATAGATTATTCAAAACTGTACTCAGAGAATTCTAAAGAAATGTCAAACTACATAGATGAAATCGATAAATTAAATGAAAATTACGCGGAATTGACGAGGCATAAATCGCAACAAATATTTAATGTTTTAACTAAATAAAAGAAACATCTTATAACAGCGGTTTTAAGAAATTGGGGTTTTAGGCAAAATTTAAAGGTAATTTTATATATTTGGCTTTAGTCTTAACGGAATGGTTTGGGAATAAAAATCCCCAACTTCTTAAAGCCGGCGGGACGTTACCAGCAATTTAATCAGAATATGAACAAATCGGAAGACTACATTTGGTACGCAAGTTACGGTTCTAATCTTCTTGAAGAACGTTTTCATTGTTATATTGAAGGCGGAAAACCAAAAGGTTCAACAAAACAATATAAAGGATGTAAAAATAAAACTTTGCCAATCGATAGTGAAGAAACTTATATTACAAGCGAATTATATTTTGCTAAAGAATCTGAAACTTGGAATGGCGGTGGAGTATGTTTTATAAGTAATGATTTTAAACCTAAATCAGAAACTTTAGCGAGAATGTATTTGATAACAAAAGAACAATTTGTTGATGTTGTTAAGCAAGAAATTGGGAAAGAGGATTTTGAAATTGATTTTGAAAAAGCAATTTCTGACGGTTCTAACATTTTTAGAAAAAATTCCTGGTACAATAAAATTCATTATTTAGGTTTACAAAATAATTTTCCAATCTTTACCTTCACTCACGATAGTGATTATGAAGAAGAAAACAAACCTGACATAAATTATCTAAAAATAATTGTTAGGGGAATTAAAGAAACTTTTCAAAATTTAAATGAAGTTGAGATTGCTGAATATCTTATTTCAAAAAGAGGAATCTATGGAAATTTCAGCAATGAAGCGTTGTTAGAGATAATTTCGAATGAATAAGTAAACTGCTGGTAACAGCCGTTTGGCGAGATTGGAGTTTTAGGCTGAATTTAAAGATGGTTTTGTACTTGGAAAATTTGTGTTTAACCGAAAAATCTCGCATCTTTAATCCCCAACCTCGCCAAGCGGTGGGACGTTAACTGCCATTTTACCAAACTAATCGCTTTAATGAAAATACTAACTGAGAAACAAATTCTAATATTATACTTGATAGCATCCGAACCAGGGATTAAAGGAATTTATACATTGGTTAAAATTTTTGACAGAGCTGATTTTCCTGCAAATATGACAGAGAACTTAAACCCTTTACTTAAAGAAAACTTGATAAGCATCTCTGAAAAATTTGATAATGGAACCGCTAAAGAATATAAAATCACACAAGAAGGAGAAAATTTCCTAAAGCTTAACTTTGATGCTTTAAAAACTATAAACTATATTAAAACGATGGATGAGCCAAAGTTGATTTTAGAAATAACACAAGCATACATTAATAAACAAAAAGGAAGTTAACTAACATTTTGCCCAAACAGAAAATCCGAATTAAAAAGAAAATATGCCATTTACTTTTTCACATCCAGCGATAATTTTACCACTAAATTATTTACCAAAAAAATGGATTTCACTAACTGGTTTGATAATTGGAAGTTTGACACCAGATTTTGAATATTTCTTAAGAATGAAGATTGAAAGCAATTATAGTCATACAATCTCAGGAATCTTTTGGTTTGATTTGCCCTTGGGAATTTTACTCACTTTTATTTTTCATAATTTAGTAAAAAACGAATTATACAAAAATTCACCTAAAATATTAAGCGAAAGACTTTTGAACATAAAAGAACTGAATTGGAATAAACACTTTGTCGAGAATTGGAAAATCATAATAATCTCGATTTTAATAGGAACTGCTTCGCACATATTTTGGGACGGATTTACGCATAACGGAGGTTTCTTTGTGAAAAATATTCCTGAATTATCAAAAACGATAGAAATTAATGGAACTCCAATTAAAATACTTAAAATTTTACAGCATTTGAGCACATTAATTGGAGCAATAATTATTGCTGTTGCTATTTGGAAACTTCCAAAAATTGCGGATTTTGAAAACAAAATAAATTTGAAATATTGGATAATCGTTGCACTAATTACTCTTTCATTTTTTACGCTAAAAATAATCAGTGGAGAGAATTCGAGATTAATTGGAAATGTAATTGTAAGCCTTATTTCTTCAGGAATGATTGGAATAATAATTACTCCAATCATTTTGAATAAAAAAAACGGCAGTTAACAGCGGTTTTATGAAATTGGGGTTTCAGGGCTAAATTTAAAGGTATTTTTATATATTTGACTCAGTCTTGAAGGAATGGTTTGGAAACAAATTTCCCCAACTTCATAAAGCCGGCGGGACGTTGTGTGACATTTTGTGTAAAGATTATAAAGAAGATAAACAATGACTGAAATAGAAATAGTTTCATACGCGCTTCAGCAATTTGCGAACTTGACAGCAGATGATTTTAATACTTCACGTCCCTATTGGAAACACAAAGAATATAAAAAAGGCGAATTCTATAATCAACATAAATCCGTTTGTAGGTATTTGGGTTTTATCATTGAGGGAACTTTTCGTTCTTATGTCGTGGACGAAAAAAGTGGGATAGAGAAAAATGTTTTTCTTTATTCAAAAAATCAATTTGTGGTCACTTTCAAGAGTTTTATCAATCAAATCCCTTGTGACTATCATACACAAGCAATGACAGATTCTTCTGTGGTCTATATCTGTATTGATGACTTACTTCTTCTTTATAAGCAATCTCATAAATGGGAAACTTTCGGCAGACTATTGGCACAGGAAGCCTTTAATGTAACTATTGAAAGAATAGAAAGTTTTATTTTTAAAACAAACGAAGAACGTTATTTGGATTTAATAAAATACCATCCTGATATTTTTAATAATATTCCACTTTATCATATATCTTCTTATTTAGGAATCCAAGGACCGTCATTGAGCCGTATCAGAAAAAGGATCACAGAGAAATAAGCGATTTTAACTTAAGTTAAAAATTTTGTCTGTTTAATGTGTGAATTTTGTGTAATCATTAAATCAATAAAAAAATGATTATGCGAAAATTTTTTAACAGCTTAATGTTGCTTCTCGCAACTCATTTTTCTTTTTCACAAACTCTTAAAAACGATGCAACAATGACAAAATCTAAAACAATTGTATTTATCCACGGTTTATTTGTAAACCCATCAAGCTGGAACGAATGGAAAACCTATTTTGAAGCAAAAGGTTATACCTGTTACGCTCCTGCTTATCCATATCACGAAGGTAAGCCCGCCGATTTGAGAAATAATATAAATCCAAAGTTGGCTCAAGTTGATTTTGAAAATGTAATGATGCATTTATCTAAGTTCATAGATTCACTTCCCGAAAAACCAATTGTCATTGGACATTCTTTAGGAGGATTAGCTGTGCAAAAATTAGTAGAAATGGATAAGGCAGTAGCAGGAATTTCAATAAATGGAGGAACGCCTAAAAATGTTTTACCTACTCTGCGTACAGTACGCTCAATGTTTTCTGTAATTAATCCGTTTAAAGGAAAATCTGTTTTTATAACTAACAAAAAATGGTTTCACAATGCTTTCTGCTCTTCACTTACACGTCAAGAATCAGATATTGTATTCGATGAAATTGCTGTGCCAGAAAGCAGACAAATTCCAAGAGCAACCCTAAATAAAGCATTTGCCAAAATCAATTTTAAAAAACCACATAATCCATTGCTTTTTATCGGTGGAGAAATAGACAGAATAATTCCTGCAAGATTAACAAAAAGAAATGCGTCATCCTATAAAGATAAAAACAGTATAGCTGACTTTAAAGAGTTCAAAGGTAGAAGTCACTATATATGTGGTCAAAAAGGTTGGCAAGAAGTAGCGGAATATGTATGTAATTGGTTAGTGAAAATTTGACCATAAAAAACGTCACACAACAGCGGTTTGGCGCAATAGCTAATTTATATTTACTTCATAATTTTCTTTACGAAAATGTTTATCTTTAACCGGAAGTAAATCGTTTGCTGGCATCGCTACTGCAAGCCAAGCCGCCGGACGTTAGCTACAATCATCCGAAAAGTCCTAAAAATCAACACTACGTAAATTATGAAAATTAAATCCATATTAATAAATAATTGGAGGTCGATAAATTCTCTTGAGGCAAGTTTCGAAGATATTTCAGTAATAATTGGACAAAATAATCACGGAAAATCTAATATTATTTCTGCATTACTTTTCTTTTTTGGTAAGATTAAACCTGAAATAAAAGACTTTTTTAATCCAAACGAAATTTCTTTTGTAGAAATAAAGTTTTATGATTTAGATGATAGCGACAAAATAACTTTTAGAAAATATTTGGATAATGAAGAAAATATTAAGGTCAGAAAAGTTATAGGAACAGATATAAAATTCAGCTATCACGGATATTTACAACAATTAGAAGAAGAATGGCTTAATGTAAATAATTCATCCAATTATACAAGCAGAGAAGTAGTTTTAGAAACTCCATTAAACAATTACATTCCTCAAAATGGAAGACTTACAAAAGCTATAATTGAAGAAGCTCAAGCTAGATATATTGAAGAAAATAGAGCAAACCTAAATTATACTTATTCATTAGAGGAGAATAACTTTCTTGGCTTAAAAACTGTAGCCCAAAGTATTTTTGGAGATATATTTTTTATTCCAGCAATCAAAAATGCAAATGATGAATTAAATCCAAACAAATCCAATTTGTTTGCCGAATTATATGGCAAAATACTCAATCGACTTGCCGAAACAAATCCAATTTACATAGAAGCTAAAAGACAGATAAATCAACTTGCAAGCATCTTAAACAGAACGACAATAGATGGTAATATTAACAATGAAAGGCCTGTTGAACTAAATGATTTTGAAGAAAATATTAGTCTAGAATTGTTGTCTTGAAATACTTCTATTGAAGTAGAAATATCAACACCAAATATCGATGATGTTTTCAAAGTTGGCACACAAATTTGGGTTAATGATGGAATAAAAACTGATGTTGCAAGAAAAGGAAATGGTTTACAAAGAGCTTTAATCTTTGCTTTAATAAAAGCATATTCAAATATCGTAAGAAATGATAGAGAAAATGTAAATGAAGAGCAAGCAAGACAAGTATCAAATTCGTCTTATTTCATAATTGAAGAACCTGAACTATTCCTTCATCCACAAGCTCAAAGAGATTTGCATGAAACATTGAAAACTCTTTCTCAAACAAATAACAACCAAGTTATTTTAACAACACACTCTAGTTCTTTTATAGATTTAGAAAATTATAAATCAATAATTATTGCTCAAAAAAGAACAATTGAAGAAGGTACAAAAATCAAACAATGCAGTGAAAATTTATTTTTAGAATTGGATGATAGAAAAAAAATAAACTTAATTTATTGGATTAATCCAGAAAGAAGCGAACTATTCTTTGCAAAAAAAATTATTTTAGTTGAAGGACAAACAGACAAAACTATAATTCCATTTTTAGCAAAAAAATTAAATGTTTTCAAAAATGAATATACAATAATTGATTGTGGTTCAAAAGATAACATGCCATTATACATTAAACTTTTGAATGGATTTAAATTAAATTATATTGTTGTTTATGATAGAGACCATCAAGCCAACAAAGATGCAAACGGAATTAATAGTGCTAACATTTCAACTGCTGGAATAGAAAATGTTTTAGATGCGAGATATGGAACATCAATCGTCCTAATTAATGATATTGAAGAAGAAATTGGAATAATTGAAAGAAATAATAAAAACAAACCTTTTATTGCTTTAAGTCTTGTTTCTGAATTAAATTACGAAATTCCTAATCAAATACAGAATAAAATCAACACAATTTATGGATAAATGACTGTAGCTAACAGCGGTTTCGTGTAATTGCTAGATTTATGCAAACCGGACGATTATATTTCCCAAGAAACATTATCTTAGCGGAAAGAACTCAGTCCCAAAGTTAGCAACTACACGAAGCCACGGGACGTTAACTGCAACCAATCCACCAACTGTAAACTAAAAATGAAACTAAAACTTTATATCCTTATCACAATTAGTTTTCTTATTTTCTCTTGTAAAAAAACTGAAACTGTTGAAAAAAACAAAACTGTTGAAAATAATCTCATCCACAAAAAACAACTTGTTTCAGAAAAAGAAATTTATGAAGTAATAAATGTTGTCTTAGGTTCTTTAAAACATGATGAATTGATAAAAACAAATTACGTAACCGAAGATGTTTTAATGAAGTTTAATTTTAAAGAAAAAGATTATAAGTTAGATACTCTTTTCAGTAAAAAAGATATTCAGTTTATTAGAAAACAACTAATTGAAGTGGACAACTTCAGATTAAACCAAAACTTGTTGATAAGCAAAGTTGTTATCCCAAGAGACACTTTATCGAAATTTCAAAATAACAAAAGTAGAAAACATAGTTTTTGGGATAATTATACAAAGAAATATGGCAATAAAGGTTTTTATACAATGGGATTACCACTATTTTCATTAGACAAAAAAACTGTAATCATAACTTCAGGCTTTCATTGTGGTGGACTTTGTGGTGTTGGAACTACTGAAATTTATAAAAAAGTAAATGGAAAATGGACATCAATATCAACTTTGGAGAGCTGGGTTAGTTAAAAATATTTTGGCAGCAGTTAACAGCGGTTTGGCAAGATTTGGGTTTTGAGCTTAATTTAAAGTTGGTTTTGTATTTGGAAGATTTGGCAAATCCGAAGAATGGGCTTAATTTAGTCCCAAACTGCGTGTAGCGCGGGAACGTTACCAGAAATTATAAAAAAATGAAAAACAGAATTAAACTAATTATAATATTTTATTTAGCATTATACCAAAATATATATTCTCAAGTCATTGATGTTATAGACTCTACTCCTATATCAAAAGAAGATAGAAAGTTTCTAGAAATTAAAGAACAAGGGATAAATATAGAATATACTGCTGGCAACTATCTTTTATCTAAAAAATCAAATAAGTATGGTGTTTTAAATAAAAAATACTCCACTATTATACCTTTTGAATATGATGCAATTATATCTTTGTTTAAAACTAAAGATAGTTTAATGATTGTTGCAAAAGACAACAAATATTTCACCATCAATAAACATAACAAAATAATTAGTAAAACATATGATTATATGTTTGGTCCTTATCAGGATAATTTATTTATGGTTAGACTTAATGGAAAATATACATTTATAGATTCAAAGGGTAAAGAGTTTAAAAATTGGTATGAAAAAGAATTATTCTTCGAGGGTAATTATTGTGTTGTATCTATCAATAATAAATTTGGTATAATTGATAAAAAAGAGAACTTAATTATTCCAATTATTTATGAGGATATAAAAAAAGAAGTATTAGATAATCAAATTATCGTTAAAAACGGAAAATTTGGGATTGTAAACTTACAAAACCAAATAATCATACCGTTTGAATATGATGATATAAATTTTTCAAATATTGAAGGAAGTTTTCTTAAAGAGTATAGAGTAACAATAAATGACAAGATTGGCATCATAAATAAAGAAAACAAATTTATTGTTAATCCCATTTATGACAAAATTTATCAGTTAAACGAAGGCTATAGGAAAGCTCAAAAAGGAAATTACCTCGGTTTATTAGATAAAAATGGTAATGAAGTTATCCCTTTTGAGTATAATGGATTGTATAAATTTGAAAATAAAGAACGATTGAAGGTTTCTAAAGACAAACTATGGGGAATTATAGATCTTAAAAATAATTTGATATTATCTCTACAATATCAAGAAATATCAAAATTTTCATATCAAGAAAACAATAAATATTCTAAAAGTAATCTTATCTATAAAGTAAGCATAGATGGTAAGAAGAATATGATAGTCGATGAAAGCAACAACATAATAATTAAAGAATAACTTCTGCTAACAGCGGTTTTATGAAATTGGGGTTTCAGTGTATAATGGAACGAGCTTTTTGTATATTTGGCTTCAGTTCTAATGGAATGGTTCGGGAATAAATTTCCCCAACTTCATAAAGCCGGCGGGACGTTAGCTGTCAGCTTAGACGAACTAAATCGAAACAAATTCAAATTAGAAAATGGACATAAAATTAGAAACAAAACGATTAATCTTAAGAGAAGTTTTATCAACCGATGTTGATAAACTTTATGAATTAGATAGTAATCCAAATGTTCAAAAATATGTTGGAAATATACCCGTAAAAGACAAAACAGAAGTTGAAAAACTAATTCAAAACCTTCAACAACAATATGCTGAAAACGGAATAGCTCGTTGGGCAGTTATTGATAAAGAAACTGATGAATTAATTGGTTGGTCGGGAATAAAATTAATAAAAGAACCTATGAATAATCACAACAATTTTTATGAGTTGGGTTATCGATTTATAGAAAAATATTGGGGAAAAGGATTTGCTACCGAAACAACAATTCCGTTAGTGGATTACGCATTTGAAAATCTAAAAGCTGAAAATATTTATGCAATTTGTGATGTTGAAAATATAGGTTCTAAAAATGTTTTGGAAAAAACTGGCTTAAAATTAATCGAAACATTTAATCACAGAAACAAAGAACACAATTGGTTTAAAATGACAAAATCTGAATGGAAAAATAAAAAGCCGAACAGCTAACAGCGGTTTTATGAAATTGGGGTTTGAGTGTTTAATGGAACGAGCTTTTTGTATATTTGGCTTCAGTTCTAATGGAATGGTTTGGGAACAAAAATCCCCAAATTCTTAAAGCCGGCGGGACGTTGTACGTAACTCTGCCAAAAAAAACCTTAAAAATATATTGCATAAAATACCAAGACTTGGTATCTTTGATAAAAAAAGATTATGGCACGAAATACTTCAATATTATTAGGTGACTATTTTGAGAATTTTATCAATGAGCAAATTGCATCTGGAAAATATAATTCTGTAAGCGAGGTTGTAAGAACGGCTTTGAGAGTTTTTGAACAAGAAGAAAACAAAACAAAATCTTTAGTCAATGAACTTAAAATAGGCGAAAAAAGCGCTAAGATTAAAAACTTTGACCGTAACAAAAATCTTGAACAACTTAAAGCAAACTTTGGGAAATAATGTCAGAATATATAATTAGTGAGAAAGCTCTTGATGACATTAACAAAATTTGGATTTACACAGCGGAAAATTGGTCAATTGAACAAGCTGACCGTTATTATGATTTAATTTTTGATGAAATTGAATATATAGTTGATCATTTTGAAATGGCTCGTGACTTTGGAAATATTAGAAAAAACTATAGATGTTCAAAAGTAAAATCTCACTTAGTATTTTTCAAAAAAACAAAATCTAATGAAATAGAAGTAATTAGAGTTTTACACGAAAAAATGGATATTGAAAACCAATTAAGTATCTGATAAATAATAAGAGCTACGCACAACAGTGGTTTTGCGAAATTTGGGCTTTAAGGCTTAATTTAAAGTTGGTTTTATCTTTGTAAACTTTATCTTAAAATCATACATTTGGGCAAACTAACCCCCAAAACTTCGCAAAGCCACGGGACGTTAGCAACAATTTTAGAAATTCGACATGAAAAAAACTATTTTTTTATTATTAGTTACAATGAATTTAAGTATCGTAAACGCTCAAGAAAAATTCAAGGTTTATTATACTGGTGAAAGCAAAACAAATACTTATAATTTTGATAAATATATTTTCACACACAATTTTTTTGCAGATGCATTTTATCGAACTGATTTATACAAGCAACTTAGTTCTTTAGAAATGGCAGAAATAATTAAAACTGTTCGCCAAAGAATTTCTCCTGAAAATGCAATTAAATTTGATTTCCCACAGAAAACGTGACTAAATGCTGAACTAATATTTACAATTGAAGAAAAAACTAAAGACGGTCCAATAATAATTCTCTCAACTAACTTTAATCAAGATAGCCGAAAATATACTAAAGAAGATGAAAATCATTTGGTAAGATGGTATTTTATAAAAAACAATTTAGTGATTTACAGAAAAAATCTATTCAACAAAGAAGATGAAGACAAGTTTATCAAAGAAAAAGAGAAAGGAGACCTAGTTGAACTTTATCTTTTTGACGAAATCACAAATAATAATTCAAAAGTTGAAGCATTAATTAATGAAATATTTACTGATAAAAATTCAACTGATATTCAAAAACTATATGCATACTTGTATCAACAAGAATATTACCTTTCAATTAGCAAATTGGATTTAGCTGAAAAAATAAATTTAGATTTGAATGAGTTTTATAATAAGAAGGAAGGAAAAAGTATTGATAAGAGTTACTTAATAATTAAAAACATGGCAAACTCAGAATTTGAAATAATGAAACTCCTAAAATAAAAACTGTTGCTAACAAAGAACTGTGCTTAAAAACAAATAAAAAATTGATTTTTTTAGCTCGTTATTTGCAGTTTACTTCTGTGATTTTCATTGTATAATACTCCCGATTTAGCAATTGCAAATGCCTGTTTTAAAAGTTTGTTGCACACTGCAATTAATACCAGTTTCTTACTCTTGCCTTGATTCACTAAACGTTCATACAATTCCCTGCAGCCTTTATTACATTTACAAGCGGTAAAACTACACATAAACAGTAAATTCCTTAAGCGTCCATTTCCCATCTTACTAATTCTATTCTTCCCCTTTACACTACTGCCTGACTGTCGTATCATGGGGGTCAGTCCTGTAAACGAACACAACTGCGAGCTGTTTTCAAAACGTCTAAAACCATCACTCAAGACAACCAGCAACATTGCTGTTTTACGGCCCACTCCGGGAATACTCTCCAACTGGGTCAGCATTTGCTGATGCTCCTGCTTTACCAATACCAGCAACTCCTGCTCAATCAAAACCATTTCCTTCTGCAAATGCATCAGGTTCTTCTTCAAGGATTTCAAAACCAGATTTGAGGGATTTCCTAAAGTCTGCTGATCTTCCAGTTTGTTTTTTAAGGCAGTAGATTGTTTGGTATAAGTCTCTAATAAGCCTATTAACTGAAGGCTTTCCAACTGGTTCTTTGAATAGCCTTCCCACAAGCTTAACAAACGTTGCTGACCATACAGACAAATCATTGCCGCATCTGATTTATCGGTCTTGATCCTACTTAAATGCATTTGGATAAAGCGTTTGACCGATAAGGGATTCTCTACTGAAACGGCAATACCCTTCTCTACTAAAAAGCAAGCTAAGGAATAATGGTAATAGCCAGTGGCTTCCATAACACAATGCGAATTTTCATCCAACAATTTTAAAAACTTTAAAAAGCTTTTAAAATTGTTAGAGAATTGATAATAATTACCCTGAGAATCCACAACATCAAAGGTCTCTTTACTAATGTCGATTCCGAAAATTTTCTTATTTTTATCCATAACAAAAATGATTTGTGAAAGGACATTCTACTTGCTTTTCATCACCTTAAAAACGAGATCCTATCTCAAAAAACTGTACGAAATAAAAGTAGAAAAGAGAGGGGATTATCACTGTTGACGGAATCTATAGTTCCTGCGGTTATCTATAACCTTACTCCTCTCTTTTGTTCTTTCCTTTTTTATGTAAACTTAAGGTGGTTTGCTGCAATGGCTTCTTTGGGCTACTTTGAAAAATCCTGCGGATTTTCAAAATCGAATTTCATTTTATGAATAAATTAAATCCAATCAAAAAGAGAAATATGATTTTTCAAACGAATTTGCCGATTTAATAAATACCGGAAAGTATTTAATGAGAAAAAATCGATTTGAAGATGCAATCAAAATTTTTCAGTTAAGTAGAACAATTGATTCAAAAACACTACTGCAATTTCAAGTGCCTATTCATTTATTGGAGAATGTTGCTACAAAATGAAAAAAGCAGATTTGGAGATTATTAACTTAAAAAAAGCATTGGAATTTGACGCCAAAAATAAAAATGCAGAAGAAATGTTGAAACGAATTGAAAATAGGTAAAACACCAAACGACTTACAGCAATAATTGCATAACAACTATTTTTTCTAAAAAACATAAAAAAGGCCTCTTTAAAATCTATTTAACAGAGGCTTACTTTTGGTTATAATCAAAAAAAATCTATAAAAAACAAGTCTTCACTGTCCGCAGGGATAGAAGTTTCCTTATTTTTTAAAAAAACATAAAATTTATACAGAACACTAATAACCAAGCCATTAAAAGCATAGTTACCGGTAACATACTAGATTTTATTTGAAGCAGAACTTAATTAATTAGCCACTTCGCTGATAAATTTGATGCGCATTAGACGCAGTTCTTCAGTATCGAACTCACCATCAAATTCATCAAGAGCATCCTGAATTTTGTCCGATTCTGATTCCATGAAATAATCCTGAATCTCTTCCTGCTGATCTTCGTCAAGAATATCATCCACCCAATAACTAATATTCAATTTTGTACCTGAATATACAATTTGCTCCATTTCTTTCAGCAAAGTATCCATGTCCAGACCTTTTGCTTTAGCTATATCATCCAAAGGTAGTTTACGGTCAATATTCTGTATTATATATAATTTTAATGCCGAATTTGCTCCTGTGGATTTTACCACTAAATCATCCGGACGAACAATATCGTTATCTTCTACATATCTTGCGATTAAATCCACAAAATCCTTGCCGTATTTTTTGGCCTTCCCTTCTCCTACTCCCTGAATATTGCTCATTTCTGTAATAGAAGCAGGATATTTCAAAGCCATATCTTCCAATGAAAATTCCTGAAATACCACATAAGGTGGCACTCCTTCTTTTTTGGCAACCTTTTTACGCAAATCCACCAACATGGCCATCAAAGCTTCATCTGCAGTACCTGACGATTTACCCGAAGTCACAACACTATCATCCTCATTATCATCATATTCATGATCTTCTGTCATCATGAACGAATGAGGATTTTTAATAAATTCCAGACCCTTTTCGGTAAGTTTCAAAACGCCGTAAGTTTCAATGTCTTTTCGAATCAACCCTTCCACCATTATCTGACGGACTAAAGCCATCCAATACTTCTCATCATGCTCTTTTCCACGACCAAAAAACTTTTGCGCATCTGTACGATGCGCTTTGATGGTTGCGTTTACCTTACCAATTAAGGTAAGAATTATTTCTTTGGATTTATATAGTTCTTTTGTATCTCTTATAACATCTAAAAGTACAACAACATTGTCTTTGGCTTCAATTTTCTTTTTAGGATTACGGACATTATCGTCCATATCACCGCCTTCACCTGTCTCATTATCAAATTCCTCACCAAAATAATGCAGTAGGAATTTACGACGGGAGATAGAAGTTTCTGCATAAGAAACCACCTCTTGTAATAATGCAAAACCTACCTCCTGCTCTGCAACTGGTTTTCCGGCCATAAATTTTTCAAGTTTTTCTACATCTTTATACGAATAATAAGCCAGACAATGCCCCTCACCTCCGTCACGTCCTGCTCTACCAGTTTCCTGATAATAACTTTCCAGCGATTTAGGAATATCATGATGAATCACAAACCGCACATCCGGCTTGTCAATACCCATACCAAATGCTATGGTTGCCACTACCACATCAACATCCTCCATAAGAAACATATCCTGATGTTTGGCTCTTGTTTTAGCATCCAATCCTGCATGATAAGGTACAGCCGAAATACCGTTTACCTGTAAAACCTGAGCAATTTCTTCCACTTTTTTACGGGAAAGACAATAAATAACCCCAGACTTTCCTTTATGCTGTTTTATAAAACGGATAATGTCGGCTTCAACATTTTTAGTTTTTGTGCGTACTTCGTAAAATAAATTTGGACGGTTAAATGATGCCTTAAATGTATTGGCATCCGGCATATCCAGATTTTTAAGAATATCCTCCTGCACTTTTGGAGTTGCCGTTGCGGTTAACCCAATAATAGGCAATTCACCTATAGAGCTGATAATATTTCTTAAATTTCTGTACTCAGGTCTGAAATCATGACCCCATTCAGAAATACAGTGGGCTTCATCAATTGCAACAAAAGAAATATTTTGGGCTTTAAGAAACTCAACATATTCGTCTTTTGTTAATGATTCGGGAGCAACATATAATAATTTTGTCAATCCTGAAGCTATATCTTTTTTTACCTGATTTATTTCTGTCTTTGTAAGTGAAGAATTTAAAACATGGGCGATTCCCATTTCAGATCCCAGACTCCTTAATGCATCAACCTGATTTTTCATTAAGGCGATTAACGGCGACACCACAATAGCAACACCTTCCTGAATTAATGCCGGTAATTGATAACACAGTGATTTACCTCCGCCTGTAGGCATAATCACAAAAGTGTTTTTTCCTGAAACAATACTTCGGACTACCTGTTCCTGAAGTCCTTTAAATTGGTCGAAGCCAAAATATTTTTTTAGTTCTTTATGTAAATCGATTGGGTCTGAACTCATTCTTCAACTATTTTCTAAAAAGTTATTAAATGATAAAATCAAACAACATTTACTCCTCCCTTTTTGTAAGATAAAAGAAAAATGTGTCTGTTATTTTTATTTTTGAGAAATTTTACACGAAATTAATAAAATTTCGGGCAAATAAAAAAACTTTACTAAAGGGTATTTTCATAAATTTGCACACATAAAGATACAAATTTCTTTGAGACACACAAATTTAAAACTATTCTTGTTTTGATTACAAAAGAAAACATTTTAGCCTCTGCTAAAAAAACCATATTGGAAGAGAGTGAAACCATAGCGCAACTGGTTAATTATTTGAATGAAGATTTTGCCTCAGCTGTTGGGCTGATCCACAACAGCAAAGGCCGGCTTATAGTGACCGGAATAGGCAAAAGTGCCATTATTGCACAAAAAATGGTAGCCACATTCAATTCAACAGGAACTCCTTCAATGTTTTTACATGCCTCAGAAGCCATACATGGTGATTTAGGAATGGTTCAGGATGGCGATGTAATTATTTGTATTTCAAAAAGCGGAAATAGCCCTGAGATTAAAGTTTTAGCGCCATTATTGAAGCGTTTTGGAAACACTCTAATTGGTATGACTGCTAATCTTACTTCTTTTTTAGCTAAAGAGTCACATTTGGTTCTCAATGCGCATGCAGAAAAAGAAGCTTGTCCAAATAACTTAGCCCCAACAAACAGCACCACAGCACAATTGGTTTTAGGTGATGCCCTTGCAGTTTGCTTAATGGAAATGCAGAATTTCAAAAGTGAGGATTTTGCCAAATACCACCCAGGAGGTGCTTTAGGTAAAAAATTATTGTTACGTGTTGGTGACATGCTGGACAGAACCCACAAGCCAATGGTTACACCTACTACATCCATCAAAGATGTCATTGTTGAAATATCAGAAAAACGTTTAGGGGTAACTGCTGTAATTGATGGGAATAAATTAGTCGGTATTATCACTGATGGTGATATTCGCCGTATGCTCAACAAAACGGAAACTATTTCCGGTTTAGTTGCTAAAGATATCATGACAGTTAATCCGAAAACCATTCAATTAAACTCAATGGTAATTGATGCTTTCAACATTATGGAAGATTTTTCGATTACTCAAATGGTAGTAGAGGAAAACAACAAATATGCTGGAATTATTCATATTCACGATATATTAAAAGAAGGAATTATATAAATGGCAAAAAAAACCTTATCAGAAATGTCATTTTTAGACCATCTTGAGGAGTTAAGATGGTTGTTGGTCAGAAGTACAATAGCAGTAGTTATATTAGCCATTGCTATATTTTTTGTGGCCGATTTTATTTTTGACCAAATAGTTTTTGGTCCAACCCGGGTTGATTTTGTCACCTATCGTTTTTTTTGTGATGCGTCACATTATTTAGGTTTTGCCGATACAATTTGTATCGAAGAATTACCTTTCACTATCCAAAACACAAGTATGGAAGGTCAGGTAAACGTATTTGTATGGATGTGTATCACTGCTGGATTTATCCTGGGTTTCCCCTACATACTTTACGAAATATGGCGTTTTATAAGTCCTGCTTTGTATGAACACGAACGCAAGTATGCTAAAGTTTTTATATTTTCAGCATCAGTATTATTTTTCACGGGAGTTTTATTCGGTTATTTTGTAATCGTACCCATGTCAGTAAACTTCCTTGCCTCATTTTCGATAAGTGATGTTGTTAAAAACGACATCGATTTAGGCTCATACATCAGTATGGTAAAAACATCCGTTTTAGCAGGCGGTATCTTTTTTGAAATGCCTGTCATCATTTATTTACTTACTAAAATAGGCTTGGTTTCACCTACATTTTTACAAAATACTAGAAAGTATGCTGTTATAATAGTACTTATTATTTCAGCTATAGTTACTCCCCCTGATGTAGTAAGCCAAATTACTGTGGCAGTCCCCATGTTATTGATATATGAAATCAGTATTTTGATTTCGAAAATCGTTTATAAAAACCAATTAAAAGAACAAAATGGCTGATTTAGTTAAAGATTTCAACGATTACCGTTCTAAAATGAACGAAAAAATATTATCTGATGATAACAAAGTTATCAAACGAATATATAACTTAGACACCAACACTTATGCCGAAGGTGCTTTAGATACTAAAACTAAAGAATTAATGGGCTTGGTAGCATCGGCAGTATTGCGCTGTGATGACTGCATTAAATACCACTTGGAAACTTGCTATAAGTTAGGTATAAATAAAGCCGAAATGATGGAAGCAATGAGTGTTGCAACTTTAGTTGGCGGTACAATCGTTATTCCGCATTTAAGAAGAGCTTACGAATTCTGGGAAGCACTTGAAGACTCGAGTCTGTAAGACGAACAGAACGTAAGTTAAACTAAATAATTGTTAATAGGGTTATACGTTGATTTGTTTATTTGTTACTTTGCGAATAATCAAATGACAATAACCGAATAAACAAAAAACAATGATATTAAGAGCAGATAATCTAGTTAAAACCTATAAAAGAAGATCAGTTGTAAAAGGAATTTCGGTTGAAGTAAATCAAGGTGAGATCGTGGGACTATTAGGACCTAACGGTGCCGGAAAAACAACATCTTTCTACATGATTGTAGGATTAGTAAAACCTAACTCGGGTAATATTTACCTTGACGATATGAATATTACTGATTTCCCTATGTACAAACGTGCACAAAACGGGATAGGTTATCTTGCTCAGGAAGCTTCTGTATTCCGAAAAATGAGTATTGAAGACAATATCATGAGCGTACTGCAATTGACTGATTTAACCAAAGAACAGCAGGAAGAAAAAATGGAAGCTTTAATTGATGAGTTTTCGTTAAATCATATACGTACCAATCGAGGTGACTTATTATCCGGTGGTGAGCGTCGCCGTACCGAAATTGCACGATGCTTAGCAACCGACCCAAAATTCATTCTTTTAGACGAACCTTTTGCAGGAGTTGACCCCGTTGCGGTTGAAGACATCCAGCGCATTGTTGCGAAGTTGAAAAACAAAAATATTGGCATCTTAATCACAGACCATAACGTACAGGAAACACTTGCCATTACAGATAAAACCTACTTAATGTTTGAAGGTGGAATCCTTAAAGCCGGAGTCCCTGAAGAATTGGTTGAAGACGAAATGGTACGCCGTGTGTATTTAGGTCAAAACTTCGAATTAAGAAGAAAAAAGATTGAGTTTTAATCGGAAAGAAAACCGCAAAGTACGCTAAGAAAATCACAAAGAACACAAAATAAAGTCAAAAAAGGAGTTTTACATTGCGGACTTAGCTTTAAATCTTTGCGCTCTTTGCGGTTAAAAAATTATTCTTCAAAATCAATGTTCGCTGGTTTTTCAGGTATTTTTCTTCTCACAGTAGTCTCTGTAATATCACCAAGAATTTCAAAGGATATTCTATCAAAATATACTTCTCCAGTACCATTTAATAAAATCCCAAAATTCAAAGTACTGCTTTCTTTGGGAACATTTAAAATGATTTCGCATTTCATCCAATCAGTATCTCCTTTAATAGGACGATCATGCATATTATCAAAACTAAGGTATTTTCCTCCATATTTAGAATCGACACGCAGCCACATGCCACTCCAGTTTTCAACATTTTCAGTCTTTACATAGCCTGTCATTTTAATTTGCTTGCCTAAATAATTTTTAGCATCACAGGTTTGCATAATGGTTCCAAAACCTTTAATTTTTCTCTTTATAGATTTAATGTAGGCACATTTTTTACCAGTTTTGCTTTCCGAACTATTAAGACCAATTTCATAACTTTTAGCTTTACTTCCCGTTTTAAACCAGCCGTTAATATTTTGCGCCTGACTCTCGTTTCTTGTAAGTAACACTGTCGCAAACAATAGGATAATTGATAAAAATGATAACTTTTTCATTGTGTTTTTCTTTAAATTAAACAAGTCTTTTATCCAATATACAGATGAGGACGTCTTCCCATTTACAATTGGAGCATTTGAATTGTAGAAATCATAGTCCAAAACAGAAAAAATAGTTTTAATGGTAAAACTGCGAGGAGTAACTTCAGCTAATTCAATGCGCTGAATAGTTCTCAAACTGACATTACATAATTCTGCCAATTCATTTTGGGTAAGCCCCTTCAAAAGTCTTAACTCTGAAATTTTCTTTCCTAACTCTGGTTGATTCATAATTCAAATTTGTAATGCAAGGATAATGGCTTCTCAAAAAAACACCAAAATTTATGTTTGAATTAGATATGACATTCTTACGACATTTTAACAAGTGACTGATTTTCAGTTTATTTTAAATCATCTAATCAACAATTCTTTCATTTCAACAGAGTTTCCGTTGTAGATATTGATATCAACCGGGCCTTTAATTCCAGCTACTTTTCCCGTTTCTGTAAATTGCCAGATAGACCATTCGTCTTCAATATCTTTATAAAAAGCAGTATAATTTGCTATCCAAAAAGGATAATCTTCAAAATCATCTCTTAAAAAGTCTTCATAATAACTTTCGCCGCTATAAACAATAGGTTTCACACCGTAGTGAGCTTCCACCCTTTCCAACCATCGTTTCAAACCCACTTTAAGTCTTTCTATTGATTGTGTTTTGGGCAATTTTTCAATATCTAATACGGGAGGAAAGTCACCTTCAACTAAAGTCACATTTTTTATAAAATTATCAGCCTGTTCAATAGAATTTTCATTGGGGCGATAATAATGATATGCACCACAAATAAACCCTTTCTCTTTGGCCTTTTTAAAATACTTTTTAAATTTTCTATCGGCTCTTTCATTTCCAACCGTTGCCCTCAAAAAGACAAATTCAATAGGATAGCCACCTTCAATTTCTTTCACTTTATCCCAATCCACTTTATCCTGATATTCAGAAACATCAATTCCAAAAGATTTTGAAATATGTGCATCCAATACTTTATCTATAGGCATGGAACGTGCTTCTGAAAAGATAATCTTATCAGTAGTAAACCCTAAATAACGTGAAAAAACACTTTTTTGACTATACAGAACAACTGCAACACCAAACAGCATGACCAACTTAAAAAAAAGGGAACTCGAAAAAAAAGAGGTCTTCTGTGCTTGTTTTTTTTGAGGTCTGGACTGTGGTTTTCTCCGGGTAGTTTTAGAAGTACCTTTTGGCGCCATTTATTTCTTCTGCAAAAACAAATTATTGATTACTGATAAAAGTACATAGCCCAAGATAATCAATGGAATTCCTGAATAACGCAAGAAAATCAACAAAATCAATGAAAATACTAAAAAGAAAATCTGCAGTGCATTTTTTGACCAATTGAATTGCTTGATTTTTAGTGAAAATAAAGGAATTTCAGCATTCATAATATAGGCGCTCAACAAAGTAATTACCAATAACACATAAGGATTATGTAAAAGTGAATGGATAACTTCAATAGTTCCATACTGAATTACTAATGGCAAACTCATGATAAACAAAGTATTTGCCGGAGTTGGCAACCCAATAAACGAATCGGTTTGACGAGTGTCTATATTAAAATTAGCCAATCGAAAACAAGCTCCGAGAGTTATAATAAACCCTAAAAAAGGCAATAACATCACCGAATTATCCCATGAATGAATATTGATTACGCTTTCCTCACCCGAAGTTTTCAAAAGCATTTGGAACATCACAAAACCAGGTGTCACTCCACTTGTAACCATATCGGCCAGTGAATCCAACTGCAATCCTAGTTCACTTTGTACTTTAAACATTCGGGCAAAAAATCCATCAAAAAAATCAAGAAAGATTCCTAAACACACAAATAAAAAAGCAAGTTCAAAATGTGCCTGAGAAGCAAAAACAATAGCAACACAACCGGAAAATAAATTTAAAAGCGTAATAATGTTGGGGATTTGTGATTTTACTGACATAAATATGAGTTTGTATCCTTAATTTTAATCTTACAAATGTAACACAATAAGTTTATAAGTTACAGAGTTTATTATATCAGATTTTTATATCATCTTTGCTAAAATTTCAATGCATTGAAAAAGTTACTATTATTTGTATTTATTTTAGTATTTGAATTAACAAATTCACAAACGGCCCGTAAATATTCTAACGAGTTTATGAATATAGGAGTCGATGCGCGTGCATTTGGTATGGCCAATGCTATGGTTTCGCATACAGGTGATGTAAATTCAGGCTACTGGAATCCTACCGGGCTTTTACAAATTGAAGACAGTGAACTTTCATTAATGCATGCCAGTTATTTTGCCAACATTGCACAATACGATTATGCCGCTTATGCAAAAAAGATAGACGACAGAAGTGCCTGGGGTGCTTCGATGATACGTTTTGGGGTTGATGACATCCTAAACACCACACAATTAATCGATTCAAACGGCAACATAGATTATAACCGGATCAGTTTGTTTTCCGCAGCTGATTACGGAGTTACTTTTTCCTATGCGCGCAAACTTCCTATACAAGGACTTCAATATGGTGTAAATGCCAAAGTGATTCGCCGTATCATAGGTGATTTTGCCAGTTCATGGGGGTTTGGTTTTGATTTTGGAATGCAGTTCGAAAAAAACGACTGGAAATTCGGAGTAATGCTTCGTGATATCACAACTACATACAACATTTGGAATATCAACGAGGAAGAATTTAAAAAAATTCAGGACGCCCAGACTCAAAATCAGTTTCAAAATCAGGACTTACCTGAAACAAATGAAATTACTTTGCCGAAAGCACAATTTGGCCTTTCTAAAAAATTTGATTTCCATAACGATATGAGTCTTCTTGCAGCGACAAATCTGAACATGGAATTCCAACAGACAAATGACATTATTTCAACCAGTGCTGTAAGTATAGCCCCGGCAATAGGATTTGAGTTTGGTTATAATAATTTAGCATTTGTCAGAGCCGGTGCCGGAAATTTTCAAAATTCTTTACAGCTTGACGGAAGTGAAAAAGTCAGTTTCCAGCCCAATATTGGCCTTGGATTTCATTACAAAGGTATCTCGGTTGATTATGCCTTAACAGATTTAGGAAACCAAAGTGCCGCATTGTATTCCAATGTCTTTTCGGTAAAAATAGATTTATCAATCTTCAGATAAAGAAAGGACAAAAGACATTAAAGATGATTAAAAAATTAATTTCCATACTAGTTTTACTTCAGTCGTTTTATAGTTTTTCACAAATCCCCAATTTATCTGAAAAAGCTGTTTTAAGCATACTTACTGTGGGTACAGCGGAAGAATCCCATACACTTTACGGACACACAGCTTTGCGGGTGAAAGACTCAATATCAGGATTTGATGTGGTTTACAATTATGGAATGTTTGATTTTACCACACCTAATTTTTTATTAAAATTCACCAAAGGCGATTTGCAATATTATGCCGCTGTTTATCCTTACAGTCAGTTTGAATACAGTTATCAGGATGAAAACAGATCTATTTACGAACAAAAGCTGCATTTAACACAAACAGAAAAACAACAGCTGTTTGAGAAATTAAATCATTCTGTTTTTAGTGAAGAAAAATTCTACACTTATAAATTTATAGACAGGAATTGTACCACAAAAGTAATTGATATTGTCAATGAAGTATTGAAGGACAAACCTATCCAAAATACACTTCATAAAAACGAGAGCTATCGTGAGGTTTTATACGGCTACCAAAAAAACCTGTTTTATCTGAACTTTGGCATTAATATTATTTTTGGCCACAGACCTGACAAACAGGCAAAGGCATTGTTCTTACCACTGGACTTGATGAAAGTTTTAGAAACATGCAAACACAATGGAAAGCCATTAGCCGGAAATCCGGAAGCATTATTTACAGCTCAAAGGCCTGAAAAAAGTTTTTCTTTTTTGAACAGTGTATTTCCATTGAGTATTTTGTTGCTTCTTATTATCGTATTGAATAAAAAATGGCTGACCAACATTTATTTATCGGTACTTTCGTTAACCGGACTGTTTCTTTTTACTGTCAGTTTATATTCAGAGCATCGTGAAGTACTTTGGAATTACAACATTTTATTGTTTAATCCATTGTATTTGGTTTTTGTTTATCACAGCATAAAGAATAACACTGCTTCACTAAAAAAATGGAGTCTGGTATGCTTATTATTCCTGGCAGTATATGCTTTATATATGTTTACCAAGATTCATCTTGCTATTGTAAGTCCGATTCTGATAGCAACCGGAATTATTTTACTTAGAAAGTTTCTTCAGAAAAAAATACAACCACATAATCTTTAAAAATCCTCAAAGACCTTCAATGCATGATTTTATATATCGATATATTGAAAATTTTGCTTTGAACAATGAACAATTACATTACTGTCCTCTGTAAAAAAGTACAGTACTGATTGTTTTCACAACAATACTTACATCCAAGAATACGCTTCTGTGTTTGATGTAATATAAATCGTATTGCAGTTTTATCAGGCTATCCTGCAAAGTCTCACCATATGAATAATTTACTTGTGCCCAACCAGTCAATCCAGGTTTAATAATATGACGGGTTTCGTAAAAAGGCATCATTTTAGCAATTTCCTTCACAAAAACAGGGCGTTCCGGTCGGGGACCAATTATTGCCATATCGCCTTTCAATACATTTATAAACTGAGGCACTTCATCTAATCTTGTTTTTCTTAAAAACTTTCCGAAACCAGTTATCCTGACATCATTTGCTTTTGCAAAAACTGCCCCGTTGCTTTCGGCGTTGATAACCATAGAACGGAGTTTTACTATTTTAAAAATTTCACCGTTTTTACCTACACGTTCCTGCATATAAAACAAGGGTCCTCTATTAGCCATCAAGTTTCCAACCAACACTAAAGGAAGAATCAGTAACCCACACAACAAACCAACAAGGGAAACTATGATCTCCCCTAAACGAACAGACATTAAATACAATTGATTTTGGTTACTTCGTGAAAAAGGGAAATAACGGTAAAAATCCCTTGCTACAAATTGCACAGGGATACGTCTGGTTATGCTTTCATAAACCTGGGTATATTCTCTGATCAAAAAGCCCTGTTCCAACAAATACAAAAGCTTATTGTACAATTCCACTGTTATTCCTTCGGTATTTTGTGATGCAATAACAATTTCGGATATATGATTTTCTTCTATATAAGATACCAAATCCTCAATCGTAACCGAATCGATTTTAGCAATTTTCTGAAATCTATTTTGACTTGGTTTAAGATTTAAAAAACCTGTTATATGATAATGAGGGTCATTTCTCTGCAATCCGTTTACAAGCTCAACCAACTCACTGTCAGCACAAACAATTACAGCTCTTTTTGTAAATCTTGTTGATGCCAGAAACTTAACATACAATAAACGCCAACCCAAGAGTGCAAACCCAATAGTGAGATAAAACAAAATAATCTGCAGTCTGTTTTCAGGAAGTGACGGCGTATAAAAAGGAGTCAGCAGATACGTTAGAACCGTTACCGAACTGGTCAACACAATACTCTTTATAATTGCATACTGATTACTTGCCGTGGGCAAGTGGTACATTTCGAAAACTGTTCCAAAAAAAAGCAGGTACAATGACAATACAATTGTCCAATAGAAGTTTTCGGCTGAAATTTTAAAATAATTAAAATCGGTATAAACCCCTACAAAATACAATAACAGCAAAACTAAAAGTATGTCAAAAATCCGCAATAATATCTTACGTTCAGAAATTTCGAAATGGATTTTTTTACTTTTGGTCATACATTAAAAACTACTAACGCAAATTAACTTTTTTTTAAGAATAACGAAGTTTTTTTTGTTTTCGTTTACGTGACTTGTCATTAATCAGATTATAAGTTAACCATGGTTTTTTTATCTCCATAACTAACTAAAAAACAGTAATTTACAAAATTTCAAAAAATCCCTTAATATTATTTTGATTCGTTTAATAAAGCAAGCCAATCCTTTTTTACATGGTGCCAATCAAAATGCTTGGCTTTTTGTAATGCATTTCCGGTCAAGCGCGAAACTTCGTCAGGGTTTTTCATTAAAAATTCAATTTTAACAACCATCATTTCTAAATCATTATCATTAACCAAAAACGAATCATTTCCCACATCGAGCAGAAAAGGAATGCCACCTACATTTGTACTGACTACAGGCAGTCCCAGAGCCATTGCTTCAATAACACTTACGGGTGTATTGTCAAAATGTGTTGTATTAATAAAGACATCATATTTTTGGGACAGTAAAATCCATTCCTGTTTACTTAAACCTCCTGTGAAAGTAACCTTCAAATCAAGCGATTGCGCATAATTTTTTGTTTTTTCAAGCGAACCGTCTTTATCAGGCCCCACCATACATAATTCAGCCTCAGGATAATTTTTTCTCAGCTTATTGAGAACATCAATTGCCATTTTGGGATTGTAAATACCTGCAAATGCACGGACCCACAATAATTTGGGCTGTATATCTTTTCGTTCTTTATAAAGGTAATTTTGAAGTTCAATTGTATTTGGAATATGTACTATATTATTATATCCTGCGCTTTCAAATTCATATTTCAAATAATTTGAAGGTGCTACGCTGCGATACGCGTTTTTAAAGATCAATCGGGATAACCAGGGATTATTTTTAACTCTATAAGGTAAATTACCCCCATGCAGAATAGGAATATATTTTAAGCCAAACAACCTGCATAGCTGGCTTGTAAAAAAAGCATACCAAAATGCCGATGTACTATAGGTGTCAATTAAAACAAAAGAAGCTTCTTTTCTATATTGTACTACCGCATACAACATATCCAGCATTCTCCACATCATATTCTGTTTTGAGGATGCAGTGACCATTCGAAAGCCTTCCTCTCTTAATTGCGAACCCAATGTATCAATCGTTGACACATTACGTCCTTTACCCGATAGTTGATTCCCTATGTAAAGTATCTTCTTTCCCAATATCAAAATTAACTTTTAAAAGACTAAGTGCATAAATAAAAGCCGGGGCAGCAATACGCATTGCGGCATGGTTAATAGTTAAAAGCCAAAAAACAAAAAAAGACAGTAAAAAAATGTGTTGTTTATTGCCTAATAAATTAAAAACCGGTATAAAAAAAAGAATAGCCAACCCCATTACTCCTAACATTCCGTGTTCTGCCAGCATACGTGTAATTTCATTATGTGATGCAGCAACAATTCCCGTAACTTCTTCTCTGTATTCTTTATTCTTACCAACTCCAACTCCAAAAATTGGATTATCCAGAAACATCTTCAATTCAGTCTTAGCGATTTCTTCTCTCCCGCTCAATTGAGATTCTTTGACTCTTCCTCTTGCATCCTGATTAGCATAGCGTTTTTCAATTAAACCGTTCGTTTGTATTAAACTATATCCCCAGATTAAAGTTCCGGCAAAAAAAACTAATATTCCAATAATTCCAATTTTTAATTTGCCTCCTCTATTAGTTTTAAAAAAAGTAATAAAGACCAATATACCAATCATTACTAATGCACATAACATTCCGCCTCTTGAAAAAGTAACCAGACACCGGTAAGCAAAAATTATCATTATACCTCCGTTTATCAGAAGTTCTAACTTATTTTTTGAGTTCAATAAAAATTGAACAAAAAAGACAAACATCCCTAACCCTAAAACAGTAGACATTTGATTAGGACCAAACCCCCCGGAAGTTTCAAAATTAGATTGGGTACTCGTTACTACTTCCTTAATACTTGGATTGTATAAAACTACATATGTCAAAATGGCCAACAATGGATATCCTATATAAAGAATTACCCTTTTCATTCCATCAAAAGTTATTTTTGATTTATAGCAGTACAAAGCTGAAATTGCCAGACATACAGGTCCTGAGATGTTAAATGCAATAGCTTTCCTGACATCTGTACGATAATTAAGCACTGAAGGAGCGTTGATGATAGAAGGAATTAACAATCCGATAAAAATAAGGTACCAGAATGCGCTTTTCGAAATACCTTTATAATACATTCCTAATAACATGAATATAATTATTGAATACTTTCCATACTCATTAAAATACATTCCTCCGGTCATTCTTAACAATACCTCAGCCCCCACAACATAGGCAGATATCAGTAAAGCTTCGTGATTTTTATTTTGCTTTTTATGGATTGCGTAAATCCCAAACAAAAAAATCAATGGACTATATATTTTTGACAAAAAAGGCATGACAAAAATTATAACTCCTATGATAAAGTGGAAAAAGTAATATTTTAAATAGCCTTTATATGCTTGTTCTTCCATGATTTACAAAACTAATAAAATTGGCCATTATATTTTTCACTCCAAATTCTGTTTCTACTTTATTTTTTAAATGCTCTCCTAATTTTCTTCTGAGAATTTCGTCATTTATCAATTGTTTCAGACCTTGAGAAAAAGCATATTTATCACCACTCGAAACACAAAATCCATTATTCTCGTTTATAATTGAAGGTATTTCTCCTACTGCTGTAACCACAACAGGCAACGACGCTTTTCCATACTCTAAAAGTGTTAATGGAAGTCCTTCCGAAACGGAAGACAAAACTCCAATCTGACATTGCTCTACTACGGTTTGAACCGAAGAAACACTACCATAAATAAAGACATTGTCTTCTAATTCAAATTCTCTTATCTTATCCCTTATCTTTTGAGAACAATCATCATTATTATCCTGTCCCACGAAATGAAATGACCACTCAGGAAATTCTTGTGCTATTTCATAGGCTATATCAATTAACATATCATGATTTTTTTGAGGCCGGAGATTAGCCAAACAGATAATTCTTTTCCCTTCAACACCTTTCAATTCGAATGGATCCTCAATTTCCTTTTCGAACATTACAAAATTTGGCAGATACGTCACTTTAGAACACCAAAGTTTTTGTTCAGCCCAATTCTTCAATATCTGATTTACTGAAATTATTCGGTAAAAAAACAAAGAAAACAGTTTTAATAAAAAGTAACTTCTATCATTTAACTGTTCTGCCTTACCATAATGATCATGCCAAATAATCTTTAAATCAGGAATGAATATTTTAGCAATAACAGCCATAAAAAAAGAAGAACTATGCGCCTGTATATGTGTAACTTTGTTAGCAATCAAAAAATTTCTTAATGAGAGTATTGCTTTAAAATCCAATGTTTTTTTTCGATTTAAAAACAAATAACCTACATCAGATTTTACCTTATCCTTCAGCAAACCTTCCTTTCTAGTCACTACTAAACCGGAAAATTTGGTATAAGACAGCAGTGTATTAGCATAATTCACAGCCATACGTTCAGCACCACCCGCTTCTAAGCTATCTATCAACTGTACAATTCTCATTTTATCTACCGTACCAAATTAACAATTTCACTTTCAAAATATTCAGTGGTATACTTCCTGGACCATCCCAGAGCATTTTTGCTCATTTCGTCATATTTTTCATGATTTTTCATTAGTTCAAGAATCATTTTGACATCATTATCCAGTTCTAATCTTAGCAAACCTCCTCTTTTACCATAATCCAACATATATGGAACACAGGAAATAGATGTTGCCAACGGCACACAACCCCAAAACATGGCCTCAGCTACTACTTTTGGCCAACCTTCACTTTTAGAAGGCAAAATAAGAAAATCACTTTTCAAATACCAGATTTTCACTTCTTCAGAAGTCTTATTTCCATGCAATGTGATTGATTCCTTCAAATTATTTTCTTCGATATAACGTACAATTTTGCCTTTTTCCTTTCCGTCTCCTAAAACACTCAAATGAATATCAAAACCTTCATTTTTAAGTTTTTGAATCAATTTTATTGCATAAATGGGTCTTTTCCCGGGGGATAAAGTACCAACAAATAAAAAATTGATTTTACTATCTAACTTTCTTTCTTGAACAGTTTCCTTCAAATCTTTTATACTATAACTTGCTGTAAAAAAAGGTTTAATGTTTTTTGTTTGGCATGGCCATTCTCCATATACAAGCACCTGCATATTTCTTGTTAAAAATGTATTAGATAAAATCCACTTTTGAAGACGATACGTCCACGGCTGTTTTGCTTTTGGATCCCAATTACCGGCATATTTGGCTGTTTTTTTCTTAAAAGGAAAAAGAATTTGCACAAAACAAGCTAGAAGACCAATATTCCCAGGACACCTAAGATGAATATGATCTGCCCACAACATTGCTCTAAAAATAATTAAGAAATTTACTGGAATACCAACAATAGCCTTTATAATGGATTTAAAAGATTTAATATCAAAATCAGAAAGCCAGAAAAAATTATTTACTTGAAAAGGAATTTTCGATATTAGTAATCCCTTTTCATTTTTCCATCGAGGACAACAGAAAGCAATCTTTTCAATGTGTTTTGCCCATATTATCATTTCATTTACATAAGGACTATAGGCAAAATTTTCATTGTGCTTTTGAATAATTGGTGCATTAGTAACAATCAAGAACTTCATTAGATATATCCTTTAGAACCTTTTTCGGAAATTTTAACTGCCGGCACCCCAACCATAACACTATTATCCTCAACATCATTGTTTATCAATGAACATGCACCTATCAAAGCATTATTCCCAACGACAATATTGCCTGCTACAACTGAGTTGGCTCCTATATATACATTATCTTTAATAATAGGAACTCCTCTGTTTTCCCCTTGTCCTGAAACTCCTATAGTGACTCCCTGAGAGATATTACAATTATTTCCAATAATTGTTTTTGAATTTAAAATTATACCTCCAAAATGTCCAATATAAAAAGAATCGCCAATTTTAGAGGAAGCCGGTATTGAAATACCGGTAGTAATTTCTACAAGTTTTTGCCATAATAGACAAAAGAAAAGTAATATCTGACGAAGTATAGGGACTTTGACATTTTTATAAACACCACTAGCAATTCTAAATTGAAAAACAGCCCAAAAACCCTGTGTAAAAAATACTATCGCAAAAAAATTACCTCCGTATTTTTTATATTTTCTAAAATCCGATTCTATTATTTTCAGAAGTGACATCCTATTGAGGCTTTTTTACAAATATACTAAACCACCCCACAATTCTTCCTAAAGTTTCAGTAAAAGCAGCTTTTTTTTGTTTACCTGTTACAACATTAGTAGCTCTGATTAAAGTCAATAAAATAGTAATAGCATGCCATTTTAATTTTGCTTTTAATGAAGGACAAGAATACTTTACTCTCCATACATACCAACCATTACAAACCACCATTTTACCATAATGATACTGATTGGGCCTTCCTGAAGGATGATGATGGTGTTCTAATTGAGCTGCTGTATTAACATATAAATCACCATGCTTTGAAAGTCTCAAGGTAAAATCGGCATCTTCATACAATCCATATCCTTCGAAATAAGTCGAAAACTTTAATTTTTCAAACACTTCTTTCCTAAACGAAGACACACCTCCCATTAACTGTTCAACTTGATAAATTTTTCCTGAAGGAGGTAAAAAACTAATACTGCGACCGTGAGAAAATTCAGGCAGATAGCCAGGTTGCTTATCAGCATCCAATCCAAGTTTTTTTCTAAAAACAAACCTAGACCCATCTTTTCTTACCCAGCCTTCAAATTTGAATTGATTAACAGCGGGCACAAAATCTGTTCCTTTAAATTCCCAATTCACTTCATTTGTTATATATCCACCTACACCCAGAGCATTGGGGAATTGATCATATGTCTTTATAATTTCTTCAAAGTAATTTTTTGATAAAATGGTATCATCATCCAAAAAACAAACTACATCTGTTTGTGAAGAAACTCTTTCAATTCCATAATTTCTTTGTTTTGTCAATCCTCTGTGCTCAACAGGAACTTTATGATACTGTAAATTATCCCAATGTTTTTCAGAAATCATCACCGAAGTCTTATCATCTACAGAACCGTCTACGATTAAAATCTCATCCGGATAAACTGATTGAAGAACTATCGACTGCAGTAACTGAAACAAAGAATCCGGTCTTTGATATGTACATATTATTAATGAAATTCTCATATTGTTAATTATATCTAGGCCCTAGATTTATTAATTTTTCAACATAAAATTGTGCTTTTTTGAATTGCCATAATCGATGCGGTAATTTCATTAATCTGGTAATAAAACCCAACTTACTTCCTTTGAAAAGGTATAAAAAGAAATATTTATTACGGTATTCCATGACCTGATTTAAAGGAAAATGCTTGTAAATACCATATAAAACCGTTGGACTGGGAACCGGTCTTATCCACCCAACCGGGACATCCAATTCCCAAGGCTGTTTCTTTCTTTTTTTTCCCGTTATTTTTGCCTGTGCCCCCCACCAACGATATCCTCCGGTTGCAGGTTTTAGGTGTAGATTAACAGCAAAGGGATTATGCATTACTATAGCCCCTTCTTTTATCAATCTAAAACCAAAATCTGAATCTTCACCATATCCTCCGTCAAAATTAATATCGTTCCCTATCAGTTTTTCCACCCATTCTTTTTTCACACAAGAGTTTGCATTACTAAAACTAGCTGTTGCACCGGCTTTCCATCTATCTTTCCCTAGGATTTTCAATTTACTTTCTAAATCCTTTAATGTCTGTTGCGGATGATCGGCTCTAATATCCAAACCATTGCAAGCTTCCACTTTGTAAGTCTGTAAAAAACGGATATGATTTTCGATAAAATCCTGAGGAATCAAAATATCATCATCTCCAAAAACAAAATAGTCTCCGTTACACAATTGAATTGCCTCATTCCGGGCTCTGCAACTTCCCTTGGTTTGTTGCCATTCCACCACTAATTCAAAAGGATATTTTTCCTGATTATAAACATTTTCAGTTCTTTTATCCTCAGGAGTTGCATCAACAATTACCACCTGTGATGGCGGATATGTTTGTTTCGCCAATGTATTTAATAATTGACAGGTAAAATCCTGTCGTAACATTGTTGGAATAATATAACTTACAGTTGGTCTTCCTTCTAATGGATTCAATGCTCTAACACCAAACGTATTTGTTGTTATACGATTATACTTACCAGCTTTTCTATAGGCATCCCATTCGCTGAATTTCCAAAAACCTTTACAGAAAAGCATGTATAAACTATGCTCTTTTTTAAAATGCTTTTTAAAAAACAAATACCTATCAAGATTACTAATCTTTTCTACTAAAGAATTCTCTTCTTTAAAAAGACCTTTTATGTACAATGGCACAGCATGAGACTCTCTCAAAGCTCTGTAACCCAAATCGACCCCTTTCATTGTATTCGTTTGATAATCAGAATCAAAACCTCCCAACAAATCCCATAAAGACTTTTTAATAACAAATGCATTTGAAGGCACTCTCCAACTGATTGTTTTTTTATTATTAAAAAAATCATTCAAATACCACCAAAAAGTTGCTGTTTGGTAAATTAACTCAGGGAATAAACCGGCATAACCCATTTCTAAACCACTGTGCCATAAATCCCCAACACCATTCGTTAAATCTTCAAGAACAGTAACATCAGGTTCTCCGAAATAATATAGTATCTCACCTTTAGATGTGGTATATGTTTTCATAAATGTAAATTATTTGAGGCTATACAACGGTAATAACCATTATAGTTTTGTAAACAACTTGGACAAAATAAAAAATTGTCTAATTTTAAATTAAATCCCTCTCAATTTTTCCTGATAATACTCTTATAAATCGACAAATTTTTCTCAATGACTCTTGTACTGTCAAAAGTTGATTTTACTTTTTCTAAAGCTTTTTCACCAAAAGAAGCATTCAACTCTTCATCCAGAAATAATTTTAGAATTTTTTGTGCATATAAATTATGTTCTTTGGGATTTACCAAGAAACCTTCTTTTTCATCTTCAATCATTTCTTTTGCCCAGCCTATATTTGAGGCTACAATCGCTTTTTTCATAGTCATTGCTTCCAACCATGAAACTGGCAGTGCTTCAGCAAAAGACGGAAAAACACAAACGGAAGCTTCATCTATATATTGCTTTACTTTGTCATAAGATACACCTCCAGCATATTCAACTTTTTCTTTTGCTTCTTTAGAAAACAAACCTTCCATCATTTTCCATGTTGAAGTATTTTTAGTACTGATATCAGGCGAATCTCTTCCAACTAAAATCAATTTTGCCTCTGGTAATTCTTTTATAACTTCATTAAAAATCAAAGGTAATTCCAACAATCCTTTTTTTCGGATCAGAGTACCAAAATAAAGAATCGATAAAGCTTTTTTCAAACTCTTATCCGGATTACTGAAATCTTTCACATTTACACCGTTTGGAACAATTTCAAAATCAATATTTAAACGAAAAAGCTCATTTGTCAGGTCTGCAGTAAATTTACTTACCGAAGCATGTTTATCAGCCATTTTTAAGGCCCTTTTTTCATGAAATTTATTCCAAAACTTAACTGGTCTTTTATCTAAATGACAGAAATAGGTATCACTACCATTTAAACGGATTAAAATCGGACATTTTTTAGGCTGGATAAAAGAAGTAATTCCTGTCCAATCCGGAGCTTCAATTAAATCAATTATATTTTCGTCATATAACCGATTGATTAGTTTTTCTATTTTTTTTCGTGAGAACCACCATGACAGACCTTTAAACTTTACATTTTTAACACAATAAAAAGTAATTCCCTGATCTTGAAACACTTTATCTTCAGGCTGTCCGTAAATAATTACGACAGGTGTATGACCTGTAATCAATAATCCCTGACATAATCCGTATATACTGGTACCTATCCCTCCTGATGCCCCAAATTTGACCGATGGATATTCCGGCGTTAAAAATCCAATTTTCATAATAAATCAATATAGTTTTGAACCATTTTTTCGATTGAAAATTGTTTTTCAATCAGCTCTCTGGTATCTTCTTTTATTTGGATTTGACCTTTATAAAGTTTTTCAATAATTTCACTTAATACCTGACTATTCTGCACAGGAAATATTAAGCCATTCCCGGTATTTGAAATTACTTCTTCGTTTCCACCTACTGGAGTGGTAATTACCGGAACATTTGCAGTTAAACTTTCCAAAATGGTCAGACTAAAGCATTCCATATGTGTTGGGTGCAACAAATAATCATAATCAGCCAAAACTCTTTTTATATCACCAGAACTTCCTTTAAAATTAAAATTATCCTTTACATTTAGTTTACCGCACAAATCCAACAAGTAATCTTTATAGGGGCCATCACCATAAACATCTATTTTCAAATCTTTTTTAGTTTCAACTGACAAGGCAGTAACGGCTTTTATTAAATCTTGAATTCCTTTCGATTCTCTGAGATGTGACACCACTAAAAAAGAAGGATTGGTATAATTCCTGAATTCCCTTTTTGTTATATCAGTTGTAACAACACCATTGTAAATAACTTTAGTCTTATTAAGTATGTGCTTCCCAAAGTCATTGAGAATCTCCTTTTTAGTATATTCAGAAACACCTATAAAAAGATCAATATATTTACTATATAAAATACCTTTTATTTTTTTTATCATTTTCTTTTTAAAAGGATATCCATTTAACGGTCTGGGGTTATGATCTACAGCAATAATCTGAGCATTTGAACATTTCTTTAATTCTTTGAAAAAAGAAGTACACAATTCAACAAAATGAGTCATGATGATCTCATACTCATTCTTTTTACAATTCTCAATAATTTTTAACTCTGGATTTTTACCTGCAATTATATTGAAACCAGCATATTCACCAAAATTAGCCTGATTAGGAAAGTACCAATCAATCACAATTCCTAAACGGTTACATTCCTTTTGAAATGCCCAGAAAAAATAATCCATACCCCCTATACGGGTGGGCAACAATTCATATTGGCAAACTATGGCTATTTTTTTCATTAACTAATTTCCTAAAAAAGTATTTAAAAACATAATAATACCTAAAACAGAAGATATAGAATACACTAAATACCTTTTTTCTTGTTTAAATTTTATCAAATACTCTATGGAAAATAAAGCATACACTAAAAGTATGGCAACTACCCATCTAGGTTCAAACATTTTTATAGCCATAAAAGAAAAAAATAAAGTACTCAAAAACAATGTTAAAATTATTAACTTATATTTATCTGTTTCTTTTGACAAATTATTTTTTTTAAATACTGGGAAAAAAATAAGCCATAAAATTGGAAAAAAAAGATACATAAAGCGGAAATATGTATAATTTGCCTTTACAAACATTCTAGTCATTTGCCGTGCATACAAACCCGGCTCCTGCATTAGAATTTCAAAATTATCCTTTGGTATAAAAGCATTTGGATTTTTCATTTTATAATCAATAACATCTTGAGTAGACAGCCAATTTCCTTTATCTAAACTTCCATTATCCCAAAATTTTGCCATCAAATAATTTCTCTGTAACCAATTCACACCTGTTTCTTTAGGTATTTCTTTCACATCTAAAACAATTTTGTGTTCATGAATAACGGGGTATAAATTAATTAATATTATTAAAAAAAGTGAACTGAAAGCTATGAGAAACAACTCTTTTAATTTGTAAGTTATAACCAATCTATATTTTTTAAAAAACAAAAGTGATATTGAAAAAACCAGATAAACCAACAATACGGTTGGTCTAACTGTAATTGAAATTCCTAATATCGCTCCTATCAAAAGCATCTTTTTGGAGTTAAATGCTTTTTCATTTTCAAAAAACTCTATTAGTTGCCATAAAGTAATGAACAAAAGACATATTGACATAAAATCAGAAGTTCCTATAAAACAATTTCTTGTTATGAATATAATTGACCCAAAAAAAATAAAAAGAATACTTTTTTCTACTGAATCTATTAATAACCTTTTGAAAAAGAAATTATAGACGAAAAATAAAAATAAAACTGCGCTAACAACAGAAACTATTCTTGTGGATAAAATGCTGTCATTAATAAAAAAATTAAATATTGAAGAAATAAACACATAGATCTGAGATGGTATTGAAGTAATCTTTTCCAAACTTATCTGATCTAATCTGTATAAATTCTCGTAATAATATTCATCTCCATTACATTCTTTATTTAACAACTGTAATCTAATACTTTGAACTAAATAAATCAAGTTACAAATTGTAAACAACCCAAACATTAAAAGCAAAAACGGCAATCTTATTTTTCTAATTTTAAACATTTCTAAATTCCTTAATAATTTGAACAACAGTTTTTTCTTCCAGTTCATAAAACATAGGTAAACGAAGTAATCTATCCGTAAACTTATCACTATTTACCAACATTCTTCCATCATGCTTTTCAATATAAAACGGACTTGAATGCAAACTTATATAATGAAAAACGGCATGAATATTATTTTCTTTAAGATGATTTATCAGCTGTGTTCTTTGTCCAATAGATTTACAAACTAAATAAAACATATGTGCATTATTTGAAGCTCCTTCTATTTCTTTGATTAATTCTATATCATTTAAATCAGCCCAATCTTTCAATTCAGTCTCGTAAAACTTCCATATCTGCAGTCTCCTTTGTTGAATTTTATCTATATTTTCAATCTGTGCCCATAAAAAAGCAGCAATCACTTCTGAAGGCAAAAAAGACGAGCCTGTGTCCACCCATCCATATTTATTTACTTCGCCTCTGAAAAACTCTGCTCTATTTGTCCCTTTTTCCCAGATTATTTCGGTACGATGTATAAAACGTTCATCATTAACCACTATCATACCTCCTTCGCCAGCTATTATATTTTTAGTTTCATGGAATGAAAAAGCAGCTAAATGCCCTATAGAACCTAAAGGTTTTCCTTTATAATAAGCATCAATAGCTTGTGCAGCATCTTCAATTACAATTAGATTGTATCGATTAGCAATTTCCATTATCTCATCCATTTCGCAGGCCATACCTGCATAATGAACCGGTACAATTGCTCTTGTTTTATCAGTGATAAGTGATTCAATTTTTTTAACATCAATATTAGGAGTATTCTTGCAAGAATCAGCAAATATTACTTTGGCTCCTTGTCTCACAAAAGCTAATGCGGTGGAAACAAAAGTATAACTTGGAATTATTACCTCATCTCCAGATTTAATATCTGCTAAAATCGCACACATTTCAAGAGCATCTGTACAAGAAGTTGTTAACAATACTTTTTTAAAACTGTATTTATTTTCGAAGAATGTTTGACACTTTTGTGTAAAAATTCCATTGCCTGAAATTTTCCCAGACTTTACAGCTTCTTCGATATATTGTGTTTCCTTACCTGTTAAATAAGGCTTGTTGAATGGAATCATATTCTCCAATAATGTTTAATGTACTTTTCTTCTAAAACCTTGTACCCGAGTTTCTCATATATATAGCAAGCGCCTATATTGGATCTCTGCATCCGAATCCCAATCAAGCTTTTTTATCATACTATTTCATCAATTATAAAGGTGGGTCTATTTTTAGTCTGATCGAATATTTTACCGATATAAATACCTGTTACACCAATAGTTGTAATAATTATTCCAGATAAAAACCAAACAGAAACAATGATAGAACTATAACCTAAAACTTCAATTTGATTTGTCATTGCGAGATATATGTTATAAATTCCAAAAAGAAATGAAATCATTGACATAGTAATTCCAAACTTCACGAAGAGCTTCAACGGTTTATTTGAGAATGAAATAATAGTATTAAATGCCAGACTAATTAATTTTGAAAAACTATAACTAGATTCGCCTTCTTCTCTTTCAGCGTGTTCCACCACAACTGAAGTAAAATTAAATCCTACAAGTTTAACGAAAAGAGGAAAAAATTTTATTGCATCAGTAATTTCAAGGATTGACTTTATTGTTTTTTTATTGTAAATCCCAAAATTAGCAATTTCATTGTCATACTTTGTATCAGTAAAAAAGCTATACACTTTAGAAAAAATGGCAGATGACATTTTTTTTAAAAACCCATCTTTTCTGTGTTTTCGTTTCGCGAAAACTATATCAAACCCTTCCTTGGCTTTATTGTATAATTTCAATACCTCTTTTGGCTGGTCTTGTAAATCACAATCCATTACAACAACCCACTCCCCTTTTGCCATAGACAATCCAGCCATAATTGCCGGATGCTGTCCAAAATTTCTGCTCAATCTGATGCTTTTCACCTCGGGAAATTTGCTTGAAATTTTTCTCATAACCTGCCAGCTTCCATCAGGACTTCTATCATCAACTAAAATAACTTCATAGGGTTGATTGATTTCGTCCATCACCTTCTGAATTTCCGAAACTAATTTATCAAGTATTCTTTCTGCTTTGTAAACAGGGCTTACAAATGAAATTTCAGGACTAAATTCTTCTTTCATATTTATAATTTAACTAAGGGAAAGTTCAAAAGCATTTCAAACCAATTAACCTGTCAGCAATTCCTCAATGCTTGAGCAATTCTTTTACTGGTTTGTTCTAATGGTTTGCCAATTTGCAACTCCAATAGTCCTTTTTGCTCATTTAATTTATAATCTGGCGTGAACAAACATTGATTGATTGCCGAAATTAATTCTTCCTCGTTTTCAGCAATGGTAACTGCTCCACTATCAAGCACTTTTTTTATGTGTGCATAATTTAAAAACCTCTGGTCATTAACCAATCCGTTAATGCCATTTCCGAAAACGGTATTAATCACCGGCTTATCAAACAACATAGCATCCAGACTCATAGTCGAAAGCATATTTACACATAGATCACAATACTGTAAAACCGATTTTAAATCGGAGACATCTTCAACTGTTGGAATACGTTGTGACCAATTTTCCTGATGATTAGATCGGGCTTGAGTCCATTTAGGGTAATTCCAGCTAATCCATGGATACTTAACGGCTAATTCATTAAACCGTTCAGGTGTCTCGGCAGGTGAAGTTCTTACTAAAAAATTCACTTCTTCATCTAATTTCCCGTCAGCAATAATTTCTGCAATAGCCTCTATATATCTTGTATCATTAGGGCTTGTGGAAACATCTCCACAACTGAATAAAATTGTTTTTTTATTTAAATCTAAATTGAATTTACTACAAAAAGTCAGCTTATCTAAACCATATCGATTTAAAATATAAGGTTCAAACTGTGGTGTTCCAACAACACCCACTTGGTTTTCCTTTATTGAAGTATAAAAATGAAGCAATTCTTTTTTCATTAGCTCACTCCATACTAAATAATGATCGAAACTTCCAGCCATTCTTCCTTTAGATGCCAGATTATCCCAACTAAAAATAAAACTGGCTGTTTTTATCTTTTGTTTTTGAGCGGCGTGAATTAAAGGTGCTATAAATGGCGGACGTTGATGTGTAAAAAAGAGTACATCCGGACCAAAATCTTTTAGAATTTTTCTATATTTTTTTGTGATGTTTTTTTTGGCAAAGGTTAGTTGCTGCCATTTTTCCCATCGTAAAATCCAATTTTCAGAATTACAGATACTGGTTATTGGGAACAAAAATCTAGTAGTCCATCCTCTGGGAGTTTTTGCCTTTGAATAATTTGCATTTAGATTGTCGGTAATCCCAAAATTGTCTTTTTTGTGTTTTTGCAAATGCGCAAGTTCTTTTGCCTTTCTAAAAAACCATGTATAAAAAGATTCTTCAAAAACTTCTAATTCAACTATTTTAACTTTAAAATTTAAGTTTTGATAGACTGATTCGGGCAAACAAGAAAATACGATAACTTCTTCAAATTGCTCTTGAGATTTTATTAAAAAATCACTTAATACAAAATTGCGAAACCCTACTCCATCAGTAATTACTACACCAATTTTTTTCATTATTAATTTTCTAATAAGACAACTGTATTAATCCATTGCCAAATATAAAAACTATTATCCTGATTTCCCTTAATATATTCCTGCCAAATCTTTTCCACTTTGATTTTATTGACAAAATCGAACTGTGAGAACTTCCCGATATTTTCAGAGACATATGCATTCAATTCACCGGCAATCCACTCACGTTGTGGCGTTTGCAAAGGTCTTTTTGGTGCCAAAGCGACTTTATCCGAAATTAATTTCTGACTGATTTGACGTAACATCCATTTTGTATTGCCTCCTTTAAATTTCACATCATCACTTTGAGCAAATGCCATTTCCATTAAGCGGTAATCTAAAAAAGGTTCCCGTAACTCTGTTCCGTGCATCATACTGATTCGATCGTTAAATCGTAAAGCTCTGGGTATTTTGGTATAAAAGATATCTCTATACTGCATATTCTGCATTTTAGAAGCAAACGGCTGAACATAGTTTTCTTTATCAGCAAATTGAGTAAACTCAGGCAATAACACTTCCGGTCTTACCGGACTTGAGGTCACTCCTTGAATAACACCTCCTGTCTCGTTATGATAATAATCGTAGCCTGCCCAGGCCTCATCCATCCCCTGACCATCCAACAGTACTTTAATTCCTTTTTTCCCAGCTTCCTGAAACAATAAACTGTAAGCCAATGTTGGAAAACCTCCAAAAGGCTCATCCTGATTTTCGGCAATTTCAGTTATTAATTGCGGGATGTTTTCAGCTTGCAAAAGGACTTTATTTAAGGAATAGGGCTTATCTTTAAGTAAGGCTTCTACCCACGGCAATTCATCATAATTCACATCATTACAATAAAATGTAAAAGCTTCCATTTTTTTACTGAAAGGTAAATTTTTATGAATCAGGGCTATTAATGTTGAAGAATCCAAACCACCGCTCACATTCATACCAAGAGGTACATCAGCTCTAAATCGAAGTTGAATGGAATCATTGAGTAAATCAGTATATTGTTTTTGCAACTGACTAATTGTCAAAGGCTCAATTCCATTAACTCTTGAAACAAAATCATACCAAAGTTCAGGCTGTACTGCATTTAAAGAATTACTTTTGATTTCAGCATAATGCCCGGCAGGCAACTGATGAATCCCAGTCCAAAACGTTTCATGAGGCAGTCCGTAAGTACCAAAACTTAAATAATTTGCCCAGATTTTATTGTTCGGTATTTTAGGGATTCCCGCTCCCCAAATGGTTTTTATCTCACTTGCAAAAACGAAACGTGCAGCATCGGTGCAATAATAGAATGGTTTCACTCCAAACCGGTCTCTTGCTATGAACATTTTCCTGTCTTTTGTATCCCATATTGCTATGGAAAACATTCCGTTAAGACGGTGCAGGAAATCTTTCCCCCAATGAATATACCCATTCAACAAAACCTCAGTATCTGATTGGGTATGAAAATTGAAATACGGCTGAAGTTCATTCCGTATTTCAATATAATTATAAATCTCCCCGTTAAAAACTATCCTGTACCTTCCACAACTGCTTTGCATGGGCTGATTGGCTGCTGTCGAGAGATCAATAATACTTAATCGGTTATGCCCTAAACTACAGCATTGATCATGCCATTCCTGTTTGGCATCAGGACCGCGGTGTTCCTGTGCATCAAGCATCCTATGCAATAGGTTTTCTCTTTCAAGCAATGAAAGTGAAGAAGAAACTATTCCTGCAATCCCGCACATTACAATCTATCTTTAATCAATTTTAAATTCTCTTCGGCTTTAATCCAGTCTTGGAATGTATCAATATTTACATAAAAATCAGGATTGCTTTCTATATAACTTAATTTTTCTCCATAAAAACTTCCCTGTTTAATAACCGAAACTTTTGTTATATATAGTGAGCCGTCTCTAAAATAAGCCTGAGGCAGTTCCTGTCTTCTTTTAATAATTTCCTTTTCTCCGGTAGCTATCCGCAGTAATCCTTTATTATCCACTTCGAAAACCCAATGTGGATTGTACTCATGCGGTACAGGAAGTACACTTACTAAAGCATCAGTTCCATCAACTATGAATTTTTGAATGGCTTTATCGATAAATCCTTGTTCCCGAAAAGGGGAAGTGGGCTGCAGTAAGCAAACCGCATCAAAATATTCACCTTGTCTTTCCAAATATTCAACTGCGTGCTTCACCACATCAATGCTTGAAGCTGTATCAGTCGCTAAAGTTTCAGGTCTTGTAAAGGGAACCTCAAGCCCGTATTCTATTGCAACAGCCTGAATAGCCCCATTATCAGAAGAAAGAATTGTTTTTGTTAAAAACGCTGCTTGTGAAGCAGCTTCACCACTATAGGCTAATAAAGGCTTATCCCCAAGCATTTTAATATTTTTGCCTGGCACACCTTTTGAACCGCCACGTGCTGGAATAATACCTAAAATTTTCATTAATACATGATTGTTTTATGAAATTGGATTGGCAATTTTTCTAACAAATCGGCAATCTGTTCACCCGCATTCCCGCCTCCGTATACATTGGAAGCAATTTTATTTTTATTTAAAATCCGCTCTTCTATAGCTTTTTTAATATTGGCTTCATCATAGTCCACATCTATTACATTAACTCCGCGATCCCTTCTGTTCTGACGGGATCCGATATTAACAACCGGAACACCCAGATAAGCACATTCCCGAATCCCTACACTGGAATTTCCAATCAGGCAGTCTGTGTGATTGAGCAAATGCAGAAAATCTTTGCCTTCCATATTTTTAAAGAAATGGACATTCGGTAAAAGATGGGTCTCCCTAAAAGCCCTGATACCTGTTGAAGTACCGTCTGCACCGGCATCTACATTGGGCCAAAACCACAGTGTAGGTCTATTTAATTTATAAACAGCCTGAAGCGTTGCTTCAATATGTTTTCTGGAATCCTGGTATTCATTTGTAACCGGATGCTGCATGACTACTAAATAACCTTTTGATAAATCCGGTTTTGCACCAACACCTCCATACTTTTCGTAAGGATCAAAAGGTAAAACAGCACTGTTTTCTTTTACCTGTTTAGCCAAATCTATTGAAGGACATCCTGTATTGAAAACGAAATCCGGGTTTTCTCCCAATTTCAATACGCGTTCTTTTGCACTTTCAGAAGCTACAAAATGATAATCAGCTAATTTGGTGATTGAATGCCTTACCTTTTCATCTATGTTTCCGGTAACTTCTCCTCCTTGTATGTGTGCCAGTGGAATATTCATATAGGAAGCCGCGATGGCTGTAGCCATGGTTTCAAAACGATCAGCTACAGTTACCACAACATCCGGTTTTAAATTATCAAAAACAGTAGATAATTCCAAAATACCGATGCCTGTTGTTTTTGCTGCAGCTGTAAGATTTTCTCCTTCCAGAACATTAAAAACCCGAGCAGCAATGGTAAAGCCATCTTTCTCAATATAATTCACTGCTGAACCATATCGGTCTAAAAGTGCTGAAGCGGCAACCACCAGCTGAAGTTCTAATTCCGAATGGTTTTGTATGGCCTCCAAAACAGTTTTTACTCTGCTGTAGGATGGACGGGCGGTAATAACAACAGCTATTTTTCTTTTACTAATCATTTATTAAATCATTTTCATTAATGAAATTCCATTGTTTCATATCATGCTTTAACTTCATTCCAATAACGTCTTGAAACTTTAATGCTTCTATTCCGTGTCCTTTAGGTTTCTTTGCCTCTAAATCTTCAAAAGTCAAACAATGCCCTTTCGGCAAATCTTTGTTTATGGCTAATGATTTTTCAAAAATAGATTTCAATTCAGAGAATTGTTTGTTATTACTTTTATCAATCGGGTGCTGAATAGCTTTGTAAACAGCATTAACGTCCTCCACCAATTGTGAAACCTCATCGATTAATAATGAGGATTTTGTATCCGGGCCAAACATTCTCCTATCGAAAACCACATGAAACTCCAGTATTTCTGCGCCCAGTGCCACAGCAGCAATATTCGTGGACACTTTTGCGGAATGATCAGAAAAACCTACTGGAACACCATACTTTTCTTTCAATTCACGGATTACATTAAAACCAAATTGTTCGGGTTGTGTAGGATAAGAAGTTGTGCATTGCAAAATTGAAAAAGCCACATTTCTTTCTTTTAAAAAAGCAACGGTACAATCCAATTCTTCATAAGAACTCATACCCGAAGAAATAATAACCGGCTTTTTGGTTCCTGTAATTTTTTCAAGCAACAACAGGTTGTTCACTTCACCGGAGCCGACTTTATAATATTTAACTCCAATCTCTTCCAGCCAATCTACTGCCTGATTACTAAATGGTGAACAAATAAAATCCAGGCCAACTTCATCACAATGTTTTTTAATTTCTTTCCACTGTTCCAAGGTAAAGCCCATTCTCTGCCAATAATCGTATCGGGTTTGGTCTTCCAAGGAGAATTTCACACGAAATGGCTCATACAAACTACTTTCTGCTTCTGCAATATGCATCTGAAATTTTATTGCCTGTACACCTGTTGATGCTACGGCATCAATATAAGAATGCAGTATTCCCAGACTGCCTTCATGAGCCTGACCTATTTCGGCGATGAGATAAACTTCATTCTTTACGCTCATTTCGATTTTTTTGCTACAATTCCATAACTCATCCCAACCGATTTAGGATTATATTTTTCAATCGATCTTTCGATAACTTTTTTCAGATATGCCTTGACAGTTTTAGGCTTCTCTCCCTGGTATGCGGTATCTACAATGGCATACTCCAATATTTCGAAACCAGTTTGTTCCAAAAACATTTTAACTATATGTTCCCAAGGTGTAAAAACATGATGTTCCTGCAAGTGTTTTTCCTGAAAAGCGTACAAAGTACCTTTTACCATCAAATTAATTCTGTTTTTACTGGATTGTGGATTTGGGGTGGTTAACACCAAAAAGCCTCCTTTTTCTATATGGTCAGAAATATTTTGTATTGCCAATAGCGGGTTGGCCAAATGTTCCAGTACTTCAAGAAAAATAACCATACCGGCTTTTTTAACATTTTCAGGTTCAGAACAATTCAAATCCCATATAATTGATTCCTCAATTTTCCGAACATAATCAAAAGGCTGCCAATCACCACCGGAGTTTTTAATTTTTTCACCCATAAAACCAAATCCGGCTCCAATATCGCTAACCGTCTTATTTGGTGATGATTTAAAATATTTATCAATCATCTCATGAGCAAAATCGCCTCTTGTTTTATATTGTGGAATTACTTGTTTCATTTTTTGGAGTCCAATAAATCTTAGTTTGGGGCAAATTACAAAAAACTTTATACTCATCAACCGTAAAGCCTTCTCTATTTTTGAACAAACGAAACAAATTCACAAATAAATCTATAATTGCCAAAACTATTGCTTTTAAAGCCCTCAAATCTCCCCTAAATACTTTTTTATTAATCTGAATCCAAAGTGAATACATCATTTTTGCCGGAATCATTTTTACCGGAATAAAAAGAAAATACAAATACCAACCTGAACGTAGCGAACGTCGTAACCGTATAGAATAATCATCATTCTTCTTTCTTCCCTTGACATCTACTCTGTGATGAATCAATATTTTTGGCACATAATGAATCTCCCATTTCTTCTTGAACAACTGATAACCTGCGAACTCTTCTTCGCCATAAAACACAAACCAGTCAGGATAATCAGGAACTGAAGCCCATGCTTTCATATTCCATACATGGCCACACCCAACAAATCCTCTTACTCTTAATGGTTTTTCATCTGAGAAAGTAGAAATTGGCGGGCTTATTCCCCAAAAAATCCGGGTAGCTATAACACCACAGGCAGAATTTTCATTAAAATAATTTTCAATGTTTTCCAAAACATTCTCTGACAAAAAATGAGCATCATCATCCAGCGAAATGACATAATCAGACTCACTTGTATTCAACATCCTGTTTCTACAGAAAATAAGCCCCTTACTTTTATCATTCCTAAAAAGTTTAATCAACGGAAATTTTTTCTTTATTATATCAAAAGTCCCGTCAACAGATCCGTCGTCATAGATTACACACTCAACATCTTTTCGCTCAGTAATTTCTTGTATTTGGGAAAGTGTAAACAACAAATCCTGAATTCTGTTTTTTGTAGTTATCTGTATAGAGAATTTGTGTTTCAAATTTGTCATAACAAAAGTTCTTCTTTTTAATTATAAAAAAGAGCAAATATTTTTTTTACGATTCTTTTTTTCAATCCAAAGAATTTATCTTTAAACCTCGTATTCAGCAAATCCACTGATACAGTATTTCTCATATCCAAATTTGAATCTTCAACCCTGCTTTTTTCATTATCTTTTTGAACATCAATCATCCATGGTTCTAAATTATTCCCCATATGAAAAGCATAATTATTATAAGTTGACAACCTCATCTTTCCTGCCTTATCGATAGGAGCGTCGACATAACTGAATTCTGAATCCCCTCCAACCAGAGTCAATGAAGGCTTTGTGGGAACAGTTTTAAAGAGAATATCCCTGTCAACTGTTAACACCTGATGACCGCTCCCTATAACTGCTTTTGTATTTCCTGAATATATAATTGTCCATTTTTTATCTTTATCAGTTTCCAAATCCCAATTAATACTGTTCAAATATTTATTGTAATCATCGAAATTTCCAGGAATTGATTCTCTTTTAAATCGGACTTTTCGCAACAGAACTGCTTTTAAGACTGATGTTGTTCCATAAAAAAGGCCATCTTTCACAGGAATTGGAGACACAGAGCCCACTCCGTTAAAAGAATGAAAAACTTTTTCAACATTCATCTGCCATCCTGCCTTAAAAAGTATATCCGAATCTGTCAATGTTATCAGTTTTTCCCTTACGCCCCTTGCTGCCCCTATCTGGGCATCAATTTTTCCTATATTGGTTCTATGGTGGATTACAGAATCGATTTTCCCTAAATGCAGATAATCATTCAAAAATGCATATACCTCAGCACAAGAACCATTATTTACAACCGTTACAGCAGCATGTTTGTCGATTGTGGAAATTAACGAATCAATGCATAATTTAAAAACCTCAAAAGAATTTTTATAAAACCCGGTCAATTCGGGTATGTATACCACAACTACAATTCGATGGATTTTATCCAATTCCAGTTTTTTCTCTAATTTTTGCGGATTAATTCCCTCTCTCATAAATTTTGGGTATTATTAAACAATTTAAACAATTCTTTCTTAACATGCTCGTTACTGCAATATTTTTCTAAATCTTTTCTATTTAAAAACTGATTGGAATTCTCTTTCCAATTAAGATATAATTTCTCAATTTTCGTTTTAATTTTCACTACATCATCTGCTTCAGCCCAGTATGAATAATTTTCCCCTAACAATCTTCTGGTTTCACTGTAATATGGGCTTAACAGAAGAATAGGCTTATCTGCAGCTATACAATGAGGGAATTTACCAGGCAAAAAGGGACTGATTTCAGATTTGGATTCCAGTATAATATTAACGGAAACCTTTTCTTGTAAAGCCAAAACCTCTTTAAAAGGGACATTTCTATTTTCTACATGCAATGAAGTTATTTCTTTTTGAAAATTGATCAATTCTTCTTCATAAAAATCAGCTGGTCCTAAAAGTAATAACTGTGATTGTTTTTCAGCATCAGGAAAAGCTTCTAAAAATTTTTTATACGCTTTTATTAATGGGATTGGGCTCCTTTGCTTCATCAAATTTCCTGCATGCAATAAGTTAAACTTTGTACTATCGAAATAATCAGGAGCCGGAATATCGTTTATAGTATTTTTTTCCACTTGATGCGGGATGATAATTCCTGTTTTCAAAAAATTATCAAAATAGCTCCCCATCCATTCTTTTAGTAATTGACTTGGGAAAGCACTGTATTCAGCCTTCCCGGAAACTGTTCTAAAAAACCTCTCCTTTTGAGCATAACCTGGCTGAATCCAATTATATGGTCTTGGATAAAAATGAAACGGATAAGGATCATGAACATAAGCCATCCATTTATTATGAAATTCAGGCACTTTCAAAAGAGCATGATGCGGGCGGAAACTGGCTCCTTTACTTAATGTCAAAATCAAGTCAGGCTGAAAATCTTTATGTTTTTTAACAGCAGTGGCTATACTGTAGGAATCATTGAAAAAAGTAAATGAAAAACCAAACCATTGTTCTAAATACTTATTTAAGCTTATTTTTGTCAATCTGGTAAATAAACGCTCAGTTCTGCTTAATACGTAAAGGTAATTCCATTTTTTTTCAGGAACCGCAACACAGGTAACAGCATCTAATATTATATTCTTTTGGGTATAATGTAAAACGCAGACTTCAAATCCGCAAGCAGCCAGGTTTTGAATCAAAGCTACATTAGCTTTGGAACCACTACTATCATTAACATCTATGGAGTCAACTACAACTAAAATCTTCATTCTAAAATGGCAATTGGGTAATAAAGGTACAAATTCGTTCCGAAGCTTTTCCATCTCCATACGGATTATGCGCCTGACTCATTTTTTTATATAAAACTTCATTGTCCAGCAATTCCAAACAAGCATTCACTATGGTCCCGGTATCAGTACCTACCAATTGTACCGTTCCAGCTTCCAAAGCTTCCGGCCGTTCAGTTGTATCACGCATTACCAAAACAGGTTTTCCTAAAGAAGGAGCTTCTTCCTGAACACCTCCGGAATCGGTTACAATAAAATATGAGTGCTGCATTAAATATAAAAAAGCAGGATAATCTACCGGAGAAATTAAATACACATTAGAAATTGCACTTAGAATACGTTGTACAGGTTCTTGTACATTCGGATTTAAATGAACAGGATAAACAATTTGAACATCTGGTCTTGCTGTGGCGATTTTTCTTATTGCCAAACATAAATTTTCAAATCCTTCACCAAAATTTTCCCTGCGATGTCCGGTAACCAAAATCAATTTTTTATCCGGTTGCAGAAGCTGCCTCACTAAATTCAAATCATCACAATGATAGCCTTTTTCCAACTTATGAACACCCAATTGTAAAGCATCTATTACAGTATTTCCTGAAACTACAATATTTTCTTTAGTGACTTTTTCCTGTAAAAGATTTTTTTCTGCCCAAGATGTGGGGGCAAAATGATAGTCGGCAATTTTGCCGGTAATTTGCCGGTTCATTTCCTCAGGATAAGGTGAAAGTTTGTTGTAAGTCCGCAATCCTGCCTCTACATGCCCCACCTTAATACCATTATGAAATGCTGCTAATGCTACCATGGAAGATGTTGTAGTGTCGCCGTGTACTAAAACCAAGCCGGGATTAAAATTTTGAAAAATCACTTCAATTGATGAGAGTATACGGCTACTCAACTGATTCAAACTTTGCCCTTTTTGCATCAAATCCAAATCATAGTCAGGTATTATCTCAAAAAAATCAAGAACCTGATCCAGCATTTCCCTGTGTTGAGCAGTTACACAAACAGCGATTTCAACAGAAGTATCTTTCAACTTATGATAAAGAGGTGCCATTTTGATGGCTTCGGGTCTTGTTCCAAAACAAAGCAGTACTTTCATTATTTTTTTACAATTGCTTTTTAATACGATATAAAAAAAGTCTTATGGGCAGCAAGCTATAAAAAATATTCCATTTCACTCTTTCAACAAAAGATAAACGCGCTTTTTCTTTTATCTGTTTAAAAAGGAGATGTTCTTTAAACTGCAAAGCCATTTGAACAAAATACCTAAGGAGTTTTTCCGAAAACAGTCCTTTCACTTTTAAATTATCAATTACTAAAAGAACAGCATCTTTTTTTGAAGCCTTGCGAATAGGATTATTATTGTAGAACTCTCCCGTATTTGAATTAGGATGTTTTCTATTAAAATATAAAAAAGAGTCAATAATCAAACCACAAAATCCATCACTTATAATTCTGGAATAACATTCCCATTCTTCCGCATACATTAATTCTTCATTAAAACGGTTGTCTGCAAAACATCTTTTATGCCAGAACACAGTACATGATGCCAACCCGATTTTTTGGGTTATCACATCTTCTATGTCTGAGATTGAAATCGATTGAATAATTTTAGCTTCAGACAAATGAATTTCAGGTTTACGGTTCTCGAATGATTGTTTTTGATAATGGCAAAAATCAACACTGTTCCCCTGTACAACTTCAAGATTTACTTTTAGATTTTCAGGATGGATTATATCATCATCATCAAAAAAGATGATGTAATCTCCCTGTGCTAAATCAAGTCCGTAATTTCTGCAGCCAGGTAATCCTTTTAAATAATTTTCAGGTCGTTTTAAGAATTGAAATCTTTTATCTTTTTCCAGTATCGAAGCTATAACCTGGCTAGTATTATCAGTTCCTCCATCATCAATAATCAAACACTCCCAATCAACAAATGTTTGTTGTTGAATGGAATGTAAGGTTTCTACAATAAAATGTGCTCTATTGTAGGTGGCCATGATAATTGTAATTTTAGGTTTATTCATTACTTAAAGAAAATGAATTTAATTAACGTTTTGAAATCATTCTTATCCATTACCTTATAGTAATTTTTTAAAAGATAAAGAGATTTTGATATAGTATTTTTCTCATCCAAAGTATTACTAATCATTTCAATATATTTTTTCAAAAAAATTCTTTCTACATTTTTTGAAGACTCAATATTTTTATTATTGCTTAACTTTTTTTTCAGGAGTGAAATATTCTGATTTTCTTTAATCAACAAATCAAAGTCCAATTTATATTCTGTAAGCATTTGGGTAAAAATAATAGCTGTATTGGAAAATTCTTTCAAATATGCGGAAAAGAAGACTTCATACATTTTGAGTAAATTATTTTTCCATAATTTATTCTTTTCCGGATTCTCATTGATTCCGTATGTCAAACTTTCTTCATGAGTACGGTAATTATAAAAAGAATTATTTATGTGAATAAATTTACTATGATTGAAAGCGCGAATCCAAAAATCATAATCTTCAACTAAAAATAAATGCTCATTATAACCATTATTTCTTTCAAAAACTTCTTTTCTGTATAAAAAAGAGGCTCCGACACAGTTTCCAAATATCAAATTTTCAATTTCAGGGAGTATAGTTTCTTTTTTGAAATTCCCTTCACTATCAATTAAAAATAAATTAGCATAAGTGACATCTGCATGACCTAACAGAATTGGTTTTGCTAATTCTTCAATTGCTGAAGGTTCATATATATTGTCATGACTTGTCCATGTAAATAAATCTCCATTGGCAACCTTGTGACCTATGTTAAGTGATGCCGGCAGCTTTTTATTTATGTCATTATTAATAATTTTAATTCTATCATCTTTTGAAGCAAAATCAGTAATAATTTCTAAAGTGGCATCCGTCGAACAATCATTAACAATAATCAATTCAATATTTTTATACGATTGACTTAAACAACTTTCAATTGATTTTGCAAGATGTTTTTCACCATTATAAACTGGTAATATTATAGAAATTAATTTATCCGTTTCCATATATAATTTTTATTAGTTTTTGAAGAAATCTAATTACTTTTTGCTTCAAAAAATAAAATTCTAATTCCGAAAAAAAAGGATGAATTAATAAACCTGGTGAGATTTTCTTGGTATTCTGATGAACACCAATCTTTATAAATATTCGATATTTTTTTTCTGTGCCTCTAAATTTTTTGTCATAACGTTTAAAAATTACTTCCCAACTCTTTATCGCAGACAAAACATCTTTATCATTTTTAAATGAACTTAAATTATCTTCAACGTTAAAAGGCGTCCTATATAATACAAAACAATCAGGTACAAAAAAAGCATTTTCAAAACTAAGAATAATTCTACTAAAAAACTCTCCATCATCATTTAATCCTATATTTTCATCCCAAAAGCCAGCCTGATCAATTAATCTTTTAGAAAATAAAAATGAATGTAAAGGTAAATACCCTTTCGATAAAGTTAAAGCATCTAAAAGTTTTACAGGATTACTAAAATCCTTATAAACGGCTAACTTATCAAATAAAACGGCATCATTGATTGAATGAGTAAATCTACCCCATTTGCAAAATGCAAATGACATTTCAGATTGAGAATCTAACAATTTACATTGCTCTAATATTTTATGTGGTGACAAAACATCATCTGAATCTAAAAATTGAATGAAAGTTCCTTTAGCATACTTTAATCCAATGTTTCTGCAAGTACTTGCTCCTTTTTTTTCATCTTCGGATCTAATTATTAATAGAAATCGGCTTTCTTCAATTATGAAATTTTTTATAACTTCAACAGTAGTATCTGTAGAACCATCGTCAACAATTATACATTCCCAATTATTGTATGTTTGAGATAATACGGAATTAAGAGTTTCACAAACTATTTGAGATCTGTTATATACAGGAATTATTACCGAAACTAAACTATTTGAGATTATCAACTTTTAATATAATTTTCAATTAATTTAATATTATTTTGAACCTTGACATAAATATTATAATCCTGATATTTGTTAAAAAAATAATATTTAATATTACTAATCCATTTAGCCTGATTTAGATAATAATTAGAATAACTTGTTTCTCCTTTAAAATACTGTATATTAATTAAAACAATTTCTTTTAAATTAGTTAGCACACAATTTTTAAAAGTAAGAGGCTTATACAACGTATCCTTTTTAAAAATATAATCCTCATAAGTCTTTATAGCAGTGTATGTATATGTCTGACCAATTTTAAACTTTTTTAAATATTTTAAATTAAGCCTATTGTCAGGAATGTAATGTTGAAATTTTAATTTTTGTGAATAATATATTTTGTAGCCTAATAAAACAATTGCATAACCGATCTCATTATCTCCACCTGAAACTATTTTCTTCCCAATCCTATCTGTCAAAACATGAGCAAATCCTATTTCATCTAACAATATAAGTAATTCTTTCTTAACAATAGCTCCAGCTCCATAAACATATCCCTTTTTGTAAGTTATATCACCTTCTGTTTCATTTTGTGCACCTACCGCATAAGCAATTTTTGCCTTTTCAAACCATTCCGGAGTATCACCAATTGTAAAAGCTGTTCCTATACCACCTAACATACCAATTTTAGAATCTTTCTGTGTAATTTCAAAAGCAGTTTGAATGTAATTTTCATCTAACCAATTATCATCATCACAAAACAGAATATATTCTCCTCTGCTCTCAAGAGTTCCTTTTTTTCTGGCAAATGATAAACCAGGATTTATTTCATCAATAATTTTAAAATCAATAAAAGAATTAATTTTTTCCCAAGTTTTAAATGCTTTTTCAGTTGTTAAATCTGTTGAATTATTATTAACAACAATTACTTCCCAATTAATATCATCCTTTATCTTTTGTCTGGCTATATGATGCAGCGTTTTTGAAATTCTTTCTTCACTATTGTAACAGCAAATAACTATTGAAAAATTGTATTTAAAACTCATATACTATTTTTGTCTATCGATATTAAATTTGAGATTATTTATTTTAAAACTAAAAATTAAAAAGGCTTTATATCCTGCTTTGTCAATTTTAAAAAATAGCTTGGCACTTTCATATATTCATGATGCCTTATATATATCTTTTTAATGAGAAACATTTTTACCTTTGTACTTTTTCCGAAAACTTCTATAAAACATATTTTAAGAAATTGAAATTTATTTAAGCAAAATGCCGGACCTGTTTCACATAAGTTTCTAAATAAAAAAAAATAAAAATTATTATACAAAGGCATTTTAATTAATATACGTATTGTCAATTTATTTAATTCTTTCTTTACTTTATTTTTTATTAATTTGTTCCTATTAATGGATTTACACACACTAAAAAGAGCATATCTTACAGAGCGGTAATACTTAACTTCTTTGATTCCATCTTTTATACTATTATTACTTTCTAACCTATAATAAGTGTCAGGAAACGGATTGAGATGTAATATTTTAGGATTTAAAAGTAAGGCTCTTATGTGTATTTCCCAGTCTTGCCAAGCAGACAGCTTCTCATTCCAACCTCCTGTTTTTTTAAAAAAGTCTTTTGACCATGTCGCTCCATTAGTTTGCCATGGCATATCATTATTCAGAAATCTTTTTAACAAATCTGTAATTGAGTCTTTTGTATCGAATATATTCCATAAAAGTTCACTATCTCCTATTTCTCTTTTAAAAGTTGCTGTATTGTTAATTAACAAATCAAATTCATTTTTTTTCACAAACATCATTCTCTCATCTAAGGCTGATTCAACAAGTAAATCATCAGAATCAAAAAAAATTAAAAAATTCGAACTAGTCATTTCAGCTCCATAATTCCTTGCACCGTTTCCTCCTGATTTATAATTTTCAGGTCTTTTGTGAAATTGAAATCTTGCATCTTTGTTAACATAATCCATCACAACAGACTCCGTATTATCGATAGATCCATCATCTACAATGACACATTCCCAATTGGTATAAGTTTGTACCAAAACACTATTTAAAGTCTCACTTATTAAATGGGCTCTGTTATACGTTGGAATTATTATGGAAACAAGTGGATTATACATATACTTTAAATCAGTTCTTTCAACAAGGTTACTAAATGCAATTTATTTAATTCTTTAAACTACAAAACGGTAATTGTATTGTTACTTGTTTCGAAGATAAGAATTGATTACTGTTTTAACCAAAAACGCAATGTAGCATATATCAAACAACGTTTTATTTTTCAACAATTTGAATTAGTTTTTTTATTTTCTCATGCGCTGCTTCTCTATTATACAGATTGAAAATTTTTTCTCTATTCCCTTGCAATTCTTTTTCCTTCAATGAAACGTTTAATTTTTTTGAAAGTTCTCTTGTTGGGAAAACTTTCAATCCTTCTGATCTATAATATTCATAAACAGGGCTTTTTTCATTCAAAAATATTCTAGCGCCTAAATATGCTGAAACTATAATATTCCCCACCCCTTGCTGCCGTATATGGCTAAATACCAAAGTCCCGCAACTCAACAAAATTTCATTATACTCATCCAACGGCATAAATTGAGTTAATGGACAAAATTTATCACCAAATAATTCATATCCTTTTCTTAAAACTTGTTCTTTATATTTATCATTCCCGCTATAGCTTAGTGGAACATATATTTTTCTATCCCTTAAATCTAAATCGGATAATTTCAAAAAAATATCTAAATGATTATTAGAGGGGTCAGCCGAATTTCCAACTAAAATATTAGGTTGATGCATAACATTTTTATCAATATTAGAGCCCAACAAATCTTCTATACAGCCGTATGTAAATGGAACATATTCTGCTTTTAGATTCATATTTTTAATAATTCTGTATTCAGCAGGAACTACAGGCGCAATAAAATCAACTAGTTTAGCGGTTTTATAAAAAGAAGTATCAAATGCATTATTTAATACAGTAAACATTTTTTTATTAATTCTTTTTATGATTTTTCTTTTATGAAAAAGGAAAAACGAAAAAGAATTATATATTAGCCTGGTCTTGAAATTTGTCTTAATTTCTAATATGGATTTTGTCACCGGAAGATAAATATTTTGCTTTAAAAGCGGCCAACTTCCATACAAATCATACCCCCAAATAAACCACACTTTCTTTATATCAGGTAAAATACCAAAAATCAACTGCTGTTTTTCATAATTTAATGCGTGTATAAAAACAACATGATTCGTGTCTGAATTTATAAAATCCAATAACTCATTTTTTTCTTTAATTATCGATAAATCAACCTTGGCGACATTTGATGATTTAACATATCGAAATTCTGTATTTTTAGATTGAATTATATAATAAACAGATTGTTCAGGGATTACCTCCTCAAACAATTTTATTGCTGGATCAATAAATTTATCATCATCAAAAATATGGATATATTTTTTAATCAAATTGAAAAATTTAAATTACTAAAGGTGGAATTTCTTTTTTTATAACTGCCGGCACTCCCACAACCAAACAATTATCAGGAACATCTTTGGTTACTACAGAACCAGCTCCTATGATTACATTACTGCCAATGGTCACTTTAGGCAAAACTGTAGCATTTGTTCCAATATTTGTATAAGACCCTACAATACAATTTCCAGAAATATGTACCCCAGGTGACATTTCAGTAAAATCTCCAATTATACTATCATGACCAATGGTACAATTTAAATTTATCAATACTCCCTTTCCTATTTTAACATCATTAGTAATAACTGTTCCTGTCATAATATTGCATCCATCTTCAATTATATTACCAAAATGTCCAATTCTTGCTAAAGGACTAATTGTATTGGTAAAAACTCCTCCAAGAGCGGTAAATTTATCCGCCATTTTTTTTCGCAATACCGGATTTCCAATCCCGATGGTAAAACGGGAATCAATAGTTTTTAAATACTCTCCGGCTTTATCTATTGTTTTTATTACTTGAAATCTACCATACAAACTATCCGGAATATCAAAATTTACATCATCATAAAAAACTAAATCTTCAATATCATTTAATTGAAATAATATTTCCAGAACCTCTTTAGCAAATCCCTTTGCACCAACTATTAACATAAATTTTTATTTATAATTGTTGTACAATTTTCTAAATCCTTTTCTTTTAATCCTACATACAAAGGCAAACACAAGATTCGGGAAGCGATACTTTCTGAAACCGGCATTTTTATCTTTTGAACATAATTTACAGTATTTAACGATGGATAAAAATAACGTCTAGGAAAAATTTGTTTCTCATTCAAAGCTTTTTGGACATTCAACAAAATTTCTTCAGTTTCAAATATAACTGGATAATAACTATAATTCCAATTGGTATTCTCCCTGATTCTTATTTTTTTTAGCTTTGAAAAGTCCAAATGGGTATCATAAAATTCCACTACTTTTTTACGCTGGGTACTAATTTCACTTATGTACGGAAAAACAGCCAATCCCATAGCAGCCTGTAATTCTGATATTTTACCGTTGATTCCCAAACCGTGAAAGTCCAACGGTCCGTTGTGTCCAAAATTATGACTGTAAAACAATTGATGCTGTAATTCGTTATCCTTTGCAAACAAGGCACCTCCTTCACCCGTATGAAATAACTTCGTTGCGTGAAAACTACATGTGCTTACATCTCCATAATTAAAAATAGATTGTGTTTTATAAACTACACCAAAAGCATGTGCTGCATCGTAAATTACTTTCAAATTATGCTTTTGTGCAATAGCTTCAATAACTTCCACATGACAAGGATTACCAAAAACATGAGTAGCTAAAATACAAGTCGTTTTATCAGTTATAGCCGCTTCAATTTTGGTTTCATCAATCGTTAAATATTCGGGATGGATATCTACAAAAACAGGGGTGCAGTTTTCCCATACAATAGCGGCAGATGTAGCCACATAACTAAAAGGCGTTGTAATAATCTCTCCACCATTCCCAAGCAGTTTCAAAGCAATCTGAATAGGCACAGTTCCATTATTAGTAACCAAAATATGATTAACTTCCAAATAGTCTTTTAACTTTCCCTCCAATTCCAACACCAATTCCCCGCGATTGGTTAACCACTCGTTGTACCAAATGCGTTGCAATTGTTCATGATATTCTTCAATAGGCGGGAAAAAAGTTTTGGTTACGTTGATCATTCTAATTCCCATTTAAATTTAGGTTTTACATAACCTGGTTCTCTCCCCATATAAACGCCCAATTCTCTTCCTCCATCAGTAACGGTAAAGGCCAAAACATCTTTTTCTGAAAAAATTGATTTCTTTTTATCCTCAACTATAAAAAGACTCAAATAAAAGTTACCGGATTGAAAAAAATTAGCCGGAAAAATGCATTTTACTGTATTAGATCCTTGCTTCAATTTCCCGTCAATTTCAGTATGATAAAAAGAAAACAGAGGTTCACCCATTTCATTATACAAATGATAAGTAATATGATAACGATGCGCGTCAGGAACTAAAAATTTTATTTCAGTCGTTAAAACGATTGGTAAATTTTCATTTAAAGCATTATTATCTGATTTATCCAAAGAACACAGATTTATTTCATTTAACTTGAATATTGAATTGCTATATACTGAGTCAAAAATTCTCTTATTTGAAGAAACTCCATCTCCACCCAAATACTGGCTTACTGCATTTTCAGCATTTCCGATTAATTTTATATTCCCTTTATCTAAAACAATCCCCTTATTACACAAACTCTTCACCGCTGCCATATTATGACTCACAAACAATACTGTCCTTCCCTCTCCCTTACTCACATCGTTCATCTTGCCTAAACATTTCTTTTGAAACTCAGCATCACCTACAGCCAGAACCTCATCAACTATTAAAATTTCAGATTCTAAATGTGCGGCAACCGCAAACGCCAAACGAACATACATACCCGAAGAATATCTTTTCACTGGAGTATCTATATAACGTTCCACACCGGAAAAAGCAATAATCTCGTCTAGTTTTCGGGTAATTTCATGCTTACGCATCCCTAAAATGGCACCATTGAGATAAATATTTTCACGGCCGGTCATTTCCGGATGAAAACCTGTCCCTACTTCCAATAACGATGCAATACGTCCTTTGGTATAAATTTTACCTGTAGTAGGCTGTGTAACCTGACTTAAAATTTTTAACAACGTCGATTTACCTGCTCCGTTACGTCCAATAATTCCTACCGAATCTCCTTGGTTGATTTCAAAATTAATATCTCTAAGCGACCATACATAATCACTTTCTCCTTTTACCGAGCGGTCATTTGACTCACCAATTTTTAAAAATGGGTCTTCTTTACCACGTATATTATACCACCAGCGTTTTATATCATCACGTACGGTTCCGGTACCCACTAATCCAAGGCGGTATTGTTTGGAAATATTTTCGGCTTTTATTACTATTTTGCTCATTTTTATGTTTTAGTGAAACGAGGTTTCGGGAATCGTGAAAAGATTACTCGGATTTCGATTATTCAGGTTTCCTGAAACGAATTTCGAAATTTCGATTCTCGGAAAATCAATTCACGCCTTACTTCCCAAATAATTCTTGAATCCCAACAGCATCTTCTTAACATTAAGCATTAACTCCTCTATACCCATATCATGTTCTACAAAATTTAACCGTAATGCAATCATATACTGTGTTTCTAATTCTGCAATCGATCCTAGCGCAATGTACAAAAACTGAATCAGTTCTTTATCTCCTTTTCTGGCAGAACCCTCAGCAATATTGGATGGTATAGAAACAGCTGATCTACGCATTTGACTAACTAATCCAAATTTCTCTGATTCAGGAAAAGTTTGTGTCAATTTATAAATTGATTCCACTAAATCCATGCTTTTTTTCCATACATCCAGATTTTTATGCTCCATACTACTTTTAATATCTTTTATTTCGGTTTCGATTACTCGGGTTTCTAATTTCGTTTCACGTTTCATAAAAAATCGTTTCACGATTACACAGTATCCATAAAAGATTTCTGAACCTTATTAAATATCACGACACCAATAGCTAATACACAAATAGCAAATGCAGAAGGATAAATTAAAGAATTCAAATTAAAACTACCCACTCCCAAATAAGCATAACGCATATAATCAAACAAACCGTTTAAAGGGTTAAGCTGTAATATCATTTTAAATTTCTCCGGTACTGATGAACTTGGATATATTACCGGCGTGCCATACATAGCCAGTTGAACACCAAAGCTAATCAACTGGCTCAGATCTTTGTACTTGGTCATCATCGAAGATAAAATAAGTCCGATTCCCATTGAGATTACAGCCATCAATAAAATAACAAGAGGTGTTAGTAACACCCAGCTATTAGGTTGAATTTGTCCATTAAAGTAAAAATAAAAAACAAAAATAATGAACATTAAAAATTGGACTCCAAATTTCATCAGATTGGAAATCACTATCGTTAAAGGCATGATTAATCTGGGGAAATAGACTTTACCGAAAATCCCTGCATTGGCATTAAACACACCGGCTACGGAAGTTAAACAGCTAGAAAAGTAGTTCCACAAGGTAATCCCGGCCATGTAAAAAGCTAATTTAGGTGCTCCGTCTGTAGATAATTGAGCTACATTGCCAAAGATTATCGTAAATGTAACCGTAGTTAGTATCGGTTGGATAAAAAACCATAATGGCCCAAGGATGGTTTGCTTATAAACCGTTACAAAATCGCGGCGTACAAACAGTACCAACAAGTCCCTGTAATGCCAGACTTCTTTTAATCGTAAATCAAACAAAGACGATTTAGACTCTATGACATGATCCCATCCCTCATCAGCAACCGATTTATTTTCCATACAATTCGAACTTATTTTTAGAAGAGACCAAAATTAAACTTTTTAGAAAACTAACCAAATTTGGGGATATAAATTAACGATGCTAAATGCTAAAAAATACTGCGTGAGAATTTAGCTTACAATTTACTATTACAAAAATGATTCAACTATCAGGCAACAAACCTACAACTGACGCCGGAATTTAATCATTAAAAAACTCTAAAAAACCAGATTTAGTATTCGGTAATCATATTTTGGAATTAATATGTGCTTATTTCTTAAATTTGTGACTCACAAAAAAACCTCAAATCGTGATTTTCTTCAAAAAAAACAAAACAATACTTAAAGACCTTATCCCGGAAGGTTTCATTGACATACATTCCCATTTATTACCCGGAATCGATGATGGTGCCAAAACCATTGAAGACACTATTTTTTTAACCAATAGTTTAAAAAATTTTGGTTTTGAAAAATTCATTACCACACCTCATACTTTTAGTGGTTTTTGGGACAATACCAAAGAAGCAATTTTAAAAAAAGAAAATGATACTTTGGAAACATTGTCTTCTCAAAATACAACTGTTGATTTAAAAGCCGCGTCAGAATATTTACTGGACGATCATTTTGCATCACTCTTTAAAAAAGGAGAAATTCTCACTCTAAAAGACAATCTGGTTTTAGTGGAAATGTCCTATCTGAATGCTCCTATTCATCTGTATGATTTACTTTTTGATTTACAGGTTGCCGGGTACAAACCTGTTTTAGCCCATCCGGAACGTTATTTATTTTACCACAAAAACTTTGATGAATACAAAAAACTTAAAAATGCCGGTTGTTACCTGCAACTTAATTTACTTTCCACTGTTGGTTATTATGGCAATGAAGTAACAGATACTGCAAAAAGATTACTCGAATCCGGTCTTTATGATTTTGTAGGGTCTGATGTTCATCACAGCAGACACATTAAGGCCTTTGAAAGCAAAGTGCTGATAAAAGATAATAAAGGACTTGAAGCACTTATAAAAAACAATTCTTTTTTTAAATAGAAAACGGGGTTATGAAGCCCCGTTTTCTATTTCGCCTTTTCAGCGACATCTATTCTTCAGCTTTGCATTATTGCAATTCTTTCTTTGTAATTACTTTATTCCATAACTCCTTACCATCCTTATCAAACAGGGATAATTTTAATTGTCTGTTATCTTTATCTCCTGAAAAGGAAATAGTACCAAAATTATGCTGCATAAATAAACTGCCCGCAACACGGTATTTATTTTCTTCTTTTTCTGCTGAATTTGATGCTCCGGAAGTTAGCGGTGAAACTGTCCAGTCATATAACGAATAAGAGGACGGTCTTGGCAGCATGGATAATTCCGAGAAATGACGGTCTCCGCTTATGAACAAAACACCTCTGACTTTGTTTTTCTCAATTTCACTTAACAAATATTCCTTCTCCTCAGGATAGGTTTCATAGTTTTCATACTTGGCAGCAGAATTAAGCACCTGTCCTCCAATTACAATTATTTTAAAAGAAGCTTTAGAAGCTGACAGAGCATCTATCAGCCATTCCAATTGTTCTTTTCCTAATAATGTCCTTTGTCCGGTAACTCTGTCATTAGGAGATTTAAAAAAACGATCATCCAATAAGAAAAATTGGGCATCACCCCAATTAAAAGTTGAAAACGTACCTTGCGATTGTGCCGCATCCAATCCGTATGATTTATTAGCCCAAAAATCCTTGAATGCTTTTTGAGTAACATTTTTGAAATAATAACTTCTATCAGCATCATTTGGTCCAAAATCATGATCGTCCCAAATAGCAAAATTTTGAGCTCTAGCTAATAAAGGCTGTATTTCTTTTATACTTCTTGTATGTGTATATCTGTGGTATACTCCCGTTTTACTATCCCAATCCGCTTCTCTCAGATAAATATTATCTCCTCCCCACAGCATTATATCCGGATTTTTACCGGCAATGCTTGTAAAGATTTCGTATTCGCTGCCATAAGGCTTTCCTGGCCTGTCCACTTCAGGCTGGTTAACATAAGTACAACTGCCTAATGCCACTGTAAAATCAGGAGCGTTTTCTCTCCATTGCCAAAGTTTTTTAGAAGAGAATGTGGTTTCGTAAGGTAAATTGACTTTTTTATTGTTGATATAAACAACGTAATTGTACTTTTTACCCGGTGACAACCCATCTAAAACCAAATGTGCGGTATATCCGGAATCCTTATTGGTCAACACTTCATTTGAATACTGAATTTCTTTCACATTGTCAGCAGGTGAATACATGATTTTCACATTGGCCGCTGTTGTAGTCTGCACCCAAATTTTAGCTTCGGTCATTTCACAGTAACCCACCATAGGTCCCGACTGCAGTAAAGAATTTTGAGCGACTGTGTTTAGTACAAAACTCAAACAAAAAATTATAATTATCTTTTTCATCAATAAAATTATTTATACAGCAAAGTAACGCATAATAGTTTTTTTAAAGATTAATAGATTGTTAGATTTTTCAGATTATTGCACAAATAACAATTGCTTCTGTTTTATTTTTTCCAAGAACCTTACCGAATGTAAATAAATACTTACATTCGTATTATAACTATAATGAAAAAGTCGTAAAGAAAATATTTCCATTATTACTTTCTCAATGACAGTTCTCTCTTGAGCAATTATGAAATAATCTATAAGCTGTTTTCATTTTTAGATAAAATCAACAAAAAAACAAATGAATAAAAATATCGCTTTCTCCTATTTATTCCTTTTTTTATGTTTTATTTCTTTAACCAATTTTTCAAATGAAAATTTAAAAAATACATCTGATGAAGTCAACATTATAAAGAATCTTACTTTGCAATGGAATGACTGCATTTCAAAACAAAACACAGAATTGCTGACCAATTTGTACGCCAGCCAGGTAACTCATTATGGGGTACCGCTTACTAAAGAGAAAATCATTTTGAGTAAAAAAGATTTTTTTAAAAAGCACAGTGACTTTAGCCAAAAAATAATTGGTCCAATAAAAACAATTAAGCTGTCAGATAAGAAGTATAAAAGTATATTCCAAAAACTGTCCGTATTCAATAACAAATCTGCGATTGTAGAAGCGTATCTCTGTTTTGACCAAATTGGCTCACTGTGGAAGATTACCTCAGAAAGTGATAATTCAACCGACAGAGTTATCACAAAAGCCATTGACAGGAAATCAAAAAAGTTCACTTCCTGTCTGGACGTTGTTCTTGAAATTCTGCGAACTTCCCCTGAATACATTAAAACTACCAAAGGGCTTTATGAAACAGTGGTTAAAAACGGAGGCACGTCGCATGGCATAACGGTGAATGGAAGTCCTAATCCTGAAAGAGATAAAGCATTGGGATATTCTAAAAACTTCGAATTAAGTCTTCATGAAACCTATCCGGACCGAATGCCTACACTTGAACATTATGTATTTGACACCACAAAGAGAAAATTATACCGCTATGATACTGCCAATGACAGCTTGATTCCCATTATTTTCAACAAAAACCTCATCAAGGATTATCTATCCTTATGCAAATAACAAACAACTGGAACTTTATATGAAATTATCTCATTTATCAATTATACTCTTGTCACTTTTAATACTCTTTTCCTGCGGAAAAGAGAAAACAAAGTTCATCACAAAAAACAAAACAAATGAAAAGGCATCAATATTGAATGCTTTTAAAGAATTCACCAGTTCAGACAAACAAACTAATCTGTATATACTTGTCAGCAAAGACAGCTCAGATTTTGTAAGGATTTCGGCTTTTGAGGCCAGCGAGCATAATAAGTATCTCCTTTCCGGAGAGAAGAGTTTTATTTTGGCTTCGAAATACAAAAAGGAAAATAATAATTTTAAACTGATTAAGCAGGACACATTACAATATGGTGAATATGTCTACATTGATGTAGACCCTGAAAGCTTTGAAGAAAAGAAAATTCGTCAGGATAATTATTTTTTATTCACATTTTCCGAGTCTTTTCAAGGGCAGGCCGTAATAGAAAAATCAATACATTTTCTTGCTTTAAACACTAATGATTTACGTTTAACCGAACTACCATACAATGGCACTTCCAGCATACGGTGCGAAGAATGTATTGACGGTGAATTTTCAGAATCAAAATCACTGAATTCAAATCCTGCCATTAAAAAAGAACTTTATAAAAAAGCCTCGAAACATAAATGGATTTACCACCCGACAGAAGAAGAGAAAAACCCCAAAAACTATAAAAACTACTCTAAATATTGGGAAAAGATAAATAATGCCGACAACAATTTGGCCAATGGCTACAGCCCTTTACCGGAAGAAATTTATAGCACTTACTACAAAGAAGACATTTTTAAATTCACAGGTGATTATGAAGAAATTATTGAAAATGACACCTATAAAATTGTTTCCTACTTCAGAGGCAATCTGTTAGGGTATGATAAAACCAAGAAACTCTATTTTCCCATTTACATCGAAAGCTGCATAACCGGATGCAACAAAAAAATCAGCTTTTTATCTGAACATACCATTGAAGTTGAGTTTAGTGAAGCATCAGCCGATGACAATGCAAAATCTGTTATTAATCTGACTGATATTATTTTTAAAAATTAAACAACTGCAATGAACAAAAACCGGATAATTTTTTTATCGTATCTGATTATATCTTTTTTGCTGTTTCTTATTTTCTTTTTGTTTATCAAGTCAAAAACAACAATTGCAGGTTACTGGTCTGAACGTGTCCTGTTTTGGATTTGGATTATTGGAACGGCTATTTTCTGTAGTACTTTCTGGAAATATTTTGCAACAAAAATATACGCAGGCATTTTGTTTTTAGGGATTGTTTTAAGCATACTCCCAATGGCTATTCCCTTTTTGGCCATTATTCTTTCTACAACCGGAAGCGGCTTGAGATTTAACAAAAAAATCAACGACAAGTACCGTGTCCAAATTACCAGCTATGGCGTAATGAGTACCCTTTTACTGGAAATTGACGAGAGACATGGATTACAGGAAAAAGAAATTTACAGTGAAAGAGACGGCATACGGATTAATGACAGTACCGGTTATGATTTATGGGAAATAGAGGACATTAGTTACAATGACGAGAATGACAGCTTGATTTTTTTGCAAATACATGTCGACAGCATTTCTGTGAAGCAGAGCTTTAAAAAACGGAAATGAGAGAATTTGTGGCTGAAGGCTCCTTCTATATTTTAATTTTATTATAAAAAGATGCTTAAAAAAACCCTTTATTTTATATTTCCAATTATCCTGACATATTTATTTACAATACTTCAGGGGCATTGGGCCATGTGGGACTACAGAACCGCAATGTCATCATCATGTCTGGATTGTGACTTATTTTCAGATCTGGTCATGTTTTCATTCTTTCCAAGTATAACCTTATCCCTTGTGTATTTATTTTTTATTTGGGTGCAACCAAGAAACGGTATTCGTATTGCCGTTAGTTTTTGGATACTGTTTCTCTGGTGGTTGCTAATAAACACCGATATTTTTGTCGACAGAGTGGCAGCATGGAGTACATTTACCAATGTCTGGCAGATAGGGTTAGGATTAACAATGTTTCCAGGTATAAGTTTAGGACTATTATACTGTATCCTGTATCGTTTTATATATGCCAAGTCACATAACTTATAAATTTTATATTTAAAAAAGCATATGAAATTAATTCTGTACTGTATTCTTTTCCCAATCATGACTTATGCGAACATGGCTAATCCATGGATTGAAAGTTCTTCACATTCGGTATTGTACGGAACAAAAAATTGTGATGTGATAAAGGAAAATATTTTTGTTACGTTACATTATGGGGAATTTGACAAAGAAATTTATCCTACTTTCAAAATAAAATACATTATCGAGTCCGGCGTTAATCAAACCACTCCTTTACTATTCATCGGCATCGGCTTAAGTGAAAACAAATCGGTTTCTGTAAATCATGAGCCGGTAAAAATTTTGCCATACAACGATTCACAAATAAGGTATATAAAAAATGAAGTTCTAAATATTGACAAAGAGCACCTCATTTATTTTATAGCAAAACTAAAAAAAGGAATAAACATAATTGAAGTTTTTTATGATGCCTCCCTTGGGTATTCCAACAAAGAATTTAAAAGAGAATATGAATTGCAATATTCTTTATATCCTTCAAAATTCTGGCGTTCATTTGGACCAATTACTTTACAGATACCTCTAAAAAATGAATTTCGTTTTATAAATTCAAATATTGGTTTACCAAAAATTTCCAACGGAATTGCCGAGTGGAAAATAACCAACTTAAGTATTGACACGATACAATTAGTGATTTCTAAAAAATATGGTATTCTCTCTGAATTTTTATTTTTTTTATCCCCAAGTGGAATTGCCTTTTTATTTTTAATTCTTGCTTTTTATTTCCATTTAAAATTAATGCGGGTAAAAAAAATCAAACAGACATTTTGGTATTCCTTTATTTTTTTCAGCATGATTTTATTGATTCCGATATTGTTTTTTATAATTTATTATAATTCTTTCCATTTAATCGGATATTATTCAGGTCAAAGCGGAATGAGAAACAGATCATCACTTTTAATAATATTTACCTTTCCTTTATTGTTACTATTTTATGCTGCAGTGATTTTATATTTAAACCAAAAAACAAATAGAAAATGAAAAATAGAATAAAATTCTTTTTAATTCTGATTGTTGCGTTTGTTGCATCATGTACAGTTAAAAAAAGTAACGATAAAGATTTTGAAGACAAGTTATTGGATATGATAATAGCTTCCTCAGAAGGAAAAGAAATAGAATTCCAATCACTTTATAATCTGCCTGTAACCGAAATAGCTTCTGATAACGAAGAGAAACTGCTCCTTGCTGAGAAACTGAAAGCGAAAGGTTTTGAAGTCACTGATTGGGGACGTGGCAATTATGATCCGCTTGGACCACGTATTGTCAGCCTGAATCTAAAAAAAGGCGATTGTGAATGTGAGGTTTCTAAAATATATTATAGTACGATTTCCGCTTCGAAGTATAAAATGACTGAAAAAATAAACTGTAAAACAATAACAAAGTAAAGCTATACAGTACTTTTACAATTTACTTTTACAATTTACTTTTCACATAGTCTTTTACCTTATCTATTTTACTGGTATTATTTTGTGAAAGATATTTTTTAAGTATTTTTTCGTAACTAATAAGTTGTTTGGAAGAAAGCACTTTATATTTTTTAAAAAGCCTTATTTTCCTTGCTATGTCTGTTTCAAAATAATCGTAAAAAGCATCGGTGTCATTTTTACCAAAAACATCATAATATTCACACATCCCGGATAAAAAATAGCTTATCTGACTATTTACTTCCTTATCTTTTTTCTAGGAAATTATTTCATATTCTTATTAATTTTCTTATTTATCCCCGAGAAATTATACGTCAGATATAATATGATGACAATAAACATAATTACCCAGATAAGTATCATTTTTATCCCGGAGACACCACTCATCATTAAAAGCAATTGAGATACAAGCCCAACTAATATACTAATTAAGAGCGCTATGCTTAAAATTAAAACGGCATTGACAATAAATTGATGAAAACCCATTCTTTTCAATAAAGCCATAAGGATAAACATTACAAAGGCTACTCCCATGGCACCAAATGTAAAAATAAGAATCAGCTGTTCCCTGTCTGAAGCCAGCCTCTCCAAAACACTTATATAACTAGAACTGAATTCCATCGTATTTTTTCTCTTCTTCGGTTATAAGTAAAAGCGGTTTCTCTCTGTATAGAAATATTTTAGCCAGTATAACATTCGGAAATTCATTGATCCCGATGTTGTACATATTGATACTTTCGTTAAAAAATTCTCTTCTATCCGAAATAGCATCTTCAATTTGTGAAACTCTTGACTGTAATGATAAGAAACTGCTGTTCACTTTTAAGTCGGGGTAGTTTTCAGAGACTGCAAATACGTTTTTAAAAACATTAGTTATTTCATTAGTCAGGTTGATTTTCGCATCGGCATTAGCTGCATTTAAAAAATCAGTACGAAGCTTTGTTAATTTTTCCAAAAGCGTTTGTTCATAACTCATTGATTCCTTAACTACTTTTATCAGATTCGGAATTTCATCGGCACGCTGTTTTAAAATAACATCAATATTGGCAAAAGCCTTATCGACATTGAATTTGAGCATCACCAGCCTGTTATAGATTGATACGATAGCCGAGACAATAACGATGGCCAGTACTGCAATAATGGCATAAGAAATAATTGTAGACATATTTTTTTATTTAATCAGTTGGTTCTTTATGTTTATCAGGATACATAAAATTCATAAAATCATCAAAACTATCAACACTTTGAAGCGGATTCTTGAATTCAGGTTTTCCTATATAAATTGTATTATTTTTTATTTTAACCGGTGTTATTAAGACGAGTGCAATCATAAAAACAAAAACAGCGGTATGTCTAAAAAGCGAATCTACAAGAGGCTTGTTTTCGTTATGTTTTTCTACAGCGGCGACCGGCATTATGGCAAAAACTTTCTTTATGCTTTCGTATTCAAAAACCGGCGTATTATTCTCCAAAGCCACTTTACCCACCAAAAGCATTTTGTCGTCAGGCTCAATCAGATATTGTGAAAAACGTTTCCCTCCCGAAGAATATTCATCATCTGTTGTAGTTTTTATAAATTCCAGCTGTTCCGGATTGACTTCTATTTTTCCGGTTTCATCTTCAATATAAAAACGGTTGATTTTGGTTTCATTAAAAATCGTTTGAAAACTTTCTTTACCGTCTTTGTCTCTTGAAATTTTTTCTATTTTGTAAGTAAAACCAATACATTCCCTGTCTCTGATTGGTGCCAGCAATGGTGCTTCTTTATATTTGATGTTTCCTCTTACCTCTGCAAGTCCCATGGCAACGGTATGGATTTTTGAGGTTGGCAGTACAGATTGCAGCTTAAGGAACCTGTTCCTGTTGCTTGGCAGAAAACGTTGAAGAATTATGAAGCCTAAAATGATGAAAAAAAAATAAAACCCGCTAAATACAAATAACAGAATCAGCAGTGCAGATCCTAAGTATTTGAGTATTTTATTTGAAGTGGTTTCTGGTTTGATGTTATATTGCCTGTAAAATCTTTCGTTCTTTTCCGCTTCCTTAAAACTGTCTTTAATCATTCCGTATATCATGCCTATAATACCTAAAGCAAAAACAGAAAGAAACATTGTTATAAAAACTAAAAAAACCGCATTTCTGTAAAGAAGTGCAGTTATCCCTATAACTGACGGATTAAAAACGAAAAAAAACCAACCTTTAATTTTAATTTCAAACAATCCTGAAAAAATTACCGTATGAAAAATGGCTATTCCCAAACTAAAAAGCATCAGAAAAATAATTAACGGAGTTTCAATATCTTGGTTTAAGATTGAGTTTAGAAATTGGTTCATGGAAAATTTAAATTAATAGTAAGTTATCTTTCTTTCAATGGAATTAATTAATATGTCATTTAAATATATTTTTTTTACAATCCAATTTTGGTGTGAATCATATTCATACTCAAAAGTATACTTTGAATCTTCATATATATCCTTTCTGTTCTCATTGATTAAAAAATAAAATGTATTTTTTTTTGTTTCAATTACATTTGAGTTTTCGTCATATCTATAAGTAATCCTAATATTTTCTTTATTATGAATCTTATAATTACTATCATCAAAATTACTAACGTCTGTTAAATTACTATTGTTGTCATATTTAAAATGATAGGTCTCAATTAAATCCTTTTCCAAAATATTGTTTTCATTTCTATAATAAAGGTTTTTAGCTGTAAGATTTCCTTTGTCATCATATTGATTTTTATAGATTTTTCTATCATCAATTTTAATTACATTATTAAACTCATCATATTCATATTTACTATCCATAATCAGATTGTTTTTATCTGATTCGTTAAAATGAATTTCTTTTACAAGATTGGCTTTTAAGTCATAATACTTAACCTTTGTCAAAAAATATTTTTCATACAAATCATGTTTTCTTTCTGTAGTGACATACCCATTTGAATTATACTTATAGTTAACCGTATCCCCTTCAGTTATTATTTTAACTAATTTATCATTCTTATCATAACTATAATCTATGTCTTTGTATGGAGTTGATTTTGACAAAATGAAGCCTGATTCATTGAAAGTGCATTTATTGTCAGCATCAGGATTATCTGAATCATCTATATTATTTTTTTCTTTAATTATTTTGCCATCTTCAAATGTTATAGTGTAGCAATTAACTAACAATGTTTTAACATTACCATTTAACTTTAGTTTTTGCAAATCATTTTTAACATCCAGATTAGTACAGGAAAGTAAAAACACGGAAAATAAAACAATTCCTTTTTTCATAATTAAATTTTAAAAACCAACCTTTAATTTTAATTTCAAACAATCCTGAAACAATGACTGTATGAAAAATGGCAATTCCTAAGCTAAAAAACATTAGGAAAATAATTAATAGAGTGTCAATATCTTGGTTTAAGATCGAGTTTAGAAATTCGTTCATTTATATTTTAATCTCAACTAATTCTTTATTTAAATTACTTCAAACTTATCACTCCCTTGAGGCAAATAAAACGAAATATCTAGCATTAGTTCTTCCTTAGTTTTTTCATTAACCAATGTTAATCCTGATTCCCCATTTAACTTTTTAAGCATTGCTACTTTTCCAAAACCATAAATATGAAATATTGATTTTTTATCGACAGGAAGTGTTTTAAATCCGTTTTTAAAATCTTCAATTAGTTCTTCAATTCTTGAATCTGATTCTGATTTGCTTAAATACATAGAGGACGTCATATTATACTCTCTAGCTGTTATCTTTTTTTGAAAACCAGTGTAATCCCCTTTGTTAATTAGATTAATGATTTCAGTATATGCCAAATGCAGTTTTTCTTTATGATTATCGTCATTTTTAATAACTGTTCCATTTTGCCAAGCTTCCAATTTGTATGGCACTTTAGCATTGAATTTTTTGCCAGACGCTATTACTGGCAACTTTTTATCCTCTACTGGTTCCGATTTATATTCAGCAAATTGTTCTTTAAAAACAAAATCATTAGAAACATCAAATAACTTTATATCGTATTTTAGTTCGGCTTTTTCGTGTATTGAAGTTTCTCCTAATAAAGGAAGAATTTTATGTGAAATTGTTTGTTCTCCACTCTCCAGAATAGCATAATTAATAGGCAAATTTGTAGAAACTTGCCCTTCCACATTCATTGAAATTACCGGATAGTCATTAATTAGTATTTCAAACATACATGCTGAAGCACTAAAATCGATCATATAATAAGGCTGTTGTGTCATTTAAACTTTATGAAGAAAATGTTTTTATTAATAGCTCTTTCGTTGTTAGTTCAGTATAACCTTGTGCATCAGATTTAATGTTGTTATCAATCACAAAAATGATGATACTTTCATTTTGACTATACTTTTTCCCTTTATTAGATTCAACAAAATTTAAATCAAACGTTTGAGAAACTATTATACTTCTGTTGACTGATTTTAAGTCCCAGGAATATGCTGAATTACCCACAAGCCATCCTTCTTTGTTTTTATTTGGCAATTGCTTCAAAACTTTGGGATTTCCATATTGACTTTGTAAATAATCTAGGGCTTTTTTGCAATTTTCTTTACCTTCAATTGAAATTTTTACACCAACAATTTTTCGTTCTTTTACATTATTAAGAAACGTTCCCACTGAATTCATTGCAATTTGATCTTCAGCGTTTTCAGGAATATTTACAGTTCCAAATTTGAAACCTTTTGTTTCATATGTATAAGCTAAAGGCAATTTAGCAGCAATGTCATATTGCTCCGTCATTATTTTTTTGTCTTTAAAAAGATCTTTATAATTTTCAGCATAACTCAAATTATTTAAATCTTTCTCTTGTGTAGTACAGGAATTAGAAAATAGCATAATAATTAAAAAAAAAATCCAATTTGTCTTCATGATCATATGAAATTATTAACTTTTTATTATAGGAATATCGGCGCTAATGCCAAATAATTCTTCAAGACTTTTAACTACATCAAATTTAGGCACAATTTCATTAAAAGTACCTTGTTTTATTATTCCTTCATCACTAGATTCAGTCTTGGCTCCAAGTACTTTCTTCTTTGAAGATAGTCCTACTTTACCTTTTATAACATATTCGGCATTTAAACCATCAAAACCTAATTCAGGTCTATACATTAAACCTTTTGAATCATATTTTACTCCATGTCCAAAAGTGATTGAAGCAGAGCCTTTACCACTCATTTCAAAATAAGCTTCAGCTTTCACAACAATAAGATTTGCTTCGCCTTTTATCCAAACCCCAGCTTTCAGTTCTACTTTTAAAGTACATTTTGATTCTAGTTTAGCTTGTGAATCCGTTGAATCGCTCTCTGTATTAAATGAAAAACCTAAAGCAGTTTTTATAACACTAGAAATTATTAAATCGATATAGACATCTGAAGAAACTTTAGCACCAAAATCATCATCACCTACTCCAACACCATCATTCATTTTGCCTTTAATCAGTCCATAAAGTCTAACAGCACCAGGTGCTGCTGTTCCTCCGCTAACTGCTCCTGCAACTAATCCAACAGCTGTACAAAGCAAATCTATGGTTATTTCAAGGCCTATTAATGGATCAGCATTAAAAGAAATATCTACTTTGGTTCCTACTTTTTCAATTGAAGAGTCCTTAATTTTAGCTCTTTCTAAAGACCATACACCATTAAGGTTTAAATTAGGAGGTTTAACTGCAAATGTCATAGGCATTCCTTTGAAACCTATATTTCTAATTTGACCTTTTGTTTTATTAGTAATTCCATCAGACATAGCTCCTAAAGAAGAAAAAAGATCATACATCTTTTTAAACTTTGTCTCATATTCGGCTTTAAATTCCTTGCTCCTATTATACTGACCAGAATCATTCATATCCCAGTCACCTTTAAGACTAAATCCAAAAGAAGCTTCTTTTTGTTTCCATCTTCTTTCTGCTCCTATTTTACCTGCTTTTTGTTGTAATTCTTTTATTTTATTTGAAGGCTGATTTTGCCATTTTACGCTCAAATCATTTGTAAGATTCAAAAAGAATTTCAAGTCCCATTTAATGTCTGGATACGCTTTAATTAAAACGGTAGCATTTTTTTCATTAGAAAAATATCTACATGAGTTTATATAAACATTATACAATAGACCAGCATCTAAACTCTTACCTGCTGTCCAATTAAGTAAATTGTATTTTGGCCAAATATATTGTGCTGGGGCTATATTTCCCCAAGCTAATGATGAATGAACAGGTATATCAATTTTACCTGAAGAACTCTTTTTCCCTTCTTTTTCTTTATACTCTGCAGATAATACTTTTATTTGTTTTGTATGTTTTTTTTGAGAAATACACGCCTTTGTTTCATATTCTATTGCTTCAAATGCTAGTTTCTTATCAGAACTTGGAGCTACAACCTCATAAACAATTGTTTGCGCATCATGCCCTGTGAAAACAAACGAGATATCTACGCGTCTAGCTTCGACGTAATTTTTTTCATCTTTATGAGCAATATTATCTCCTTTTCCTCTCTCATCTGTCTCATGACCAATTTTTTTACCATCACTCAACTGAATTTCACCTCGACCATTGCATCGTATACGTTTTGAATCAAGGCCACCATTGATAAGATGATTTTTAACGGCTTCACTCCTTTTTAATGAAAGGTCTTTATTATACTGTGATTTACCTATAATACAGGCATAACCATCAATAGTTATAATAGAATAAGGATTAGACAATAAAAAATTCAACACATTATCTAATGCCTCAACACTTTTAGAAGTTAATACATGCTGATCAAAATCAAAGAAAATTGTTCTTGTTACTAATTCTTGCGGAGATTTATTACCTTTTAAAGCCTGACCTTCTTTAAAGACTTCTACTTTAGTGCTTTCTGTTTTACCATCCTTCTTTTGCGTTTCAGTTATGCTAATCGCTGAAAATTTACAAAGTTCATCCCTTTTTTTATTTGCCGGATTTTCTCCTACTTTAACTGGTGTATTGTTTGTTGGCTTTTTAGGAACCTGAGGCACACTTTGATTTTTTATTCTTAAAAAACGTCCATGAATGATATCGTTTTTATCATCTTTTATATAGTTACCAAAAGCATCTTTAATTTTGATATAAAATTTTTCAGTCTCCTGAATATCAGCAATATCTGCTTTCCATAAAGAAGTGTTATTAATTTCAAGATTAATTTCACCATCAATTACCAATACATTAGCAATTGTTCTAATATGCTTGTCTTCCTTTCTTCCAGTTAACCGACTTCCTTCAATTAATCTAAATATTTCAACTGTTAGTATATTACCATTTAATCCTTCTGTATTAACTCCTAGATATAATTTTTCACCATAACTAAACAATCGGCTTCTTTCATCTTTTCCGTCATTACTTGTACACCATTTACTATTTACAATCTTAGGTGTACAATAGCCACGTACATACAACCCGGTTTCATTTTTTAAATCTCTTTTACCTGACAAACTTGCCTCTATATAATAAGTAAAAGGACCACAAAGCTTTTTTTCTACTCTAAAACCATACAGTTTATTAGAGGGAATAGTCATTTGGTTCAAAATGGTCTTTTCCTGACGATCTTGTCTAATCCAAGTAAGATTCTTTTCTTTTTCCGCTTTTGTCGTTTCTGGATACCATTCATTAACTGAAAACCAAGCAAATTTATCAGGCTCAATTGTTAAAAGCTTGTTTGGCATCGATAGCTTAGAATAAGCACCCGCACCTCCTGGTTCAGAACTATTCCATTTTATTTTTTTTACTCCTTTTGACATAATCACAGCTTTTATTTAGAAGTATCTTCACTCCCTTGATGATTGGGTTTTCTTTCTGTCATTTTTGAATTACTTACCATAGGATTCAACTGTTTTTGCACCGCTGGATTTGCATTTTTAAAATTTTGCGCACCCGCAGAGGCCATTTGACCGTGTTTGATAATTTCTATGCAGGGGGAACCGGCTACAGCACAAACGGCTTTACTGTCTTCCAACAGCGGATTTCCGCCATTGCTCATGACAACATCTTTATAAAAACCTTTCCATTCAGTCACATTAGGCTTGCAGGGCGGTGGCGGATTTCCCATTTTAGGACAGTTCCCAAAGGTATTTTTCTCAAAAGTAGCAGCTCCGATTTCTTTCGTGGTAGCAATTAATTTTTTGCTGGCATCCTTGTCGTTAGCATATTCTTTTTTATGTGAAAGTACTTTTAACTTATCCGGAGCACTTCCAAACTGGCATTTGCATAAAGCATCTTGTACCACTAAATGTTTTTCACTCATGAGCAGGCCTTTTAATCAATTAAAAAATGATTTTGTTTTTGCAATTCTTTCTTTTCTCCTATGAATATTTTAGAATCGGTTTCTTGAATATTCAAATTATATTTCGGATTGAGGTTTGCGATTGAAATTTTGACACGTTCCGCAATTTCAAGCTCAACCGAAGCTTCTGCATAAGCAGCTTCTATGGAACGATCATTAGGATTCAGGAAATATTTTCCTCTGTAAGTTCCTTCAGCCAGTACATAAGTTGAATCCGGATTAGCGTAAAAGGGAAAATCAAACTTTGATTCCAAGTCTTCTTTAGAGCGTTCGTCGTTTATTACTCCGTTTTGATTCAGTACTATAAAATTTGATTCATCATAAAACTCTTCAATTTCAGTTTTTACTGTATAATTTATATCGCTGACATCGTTCAAGACCGGAAACTGAATATCACTGGTTTTTGATTTGTTTTCAGGATATTCACAGTAGATTCTGTTAAAGTATGTTCTTATAAAATAATCGCCTAACAATGAAAATTCTATTGATTCTTTTTCATTCAAAACCTCTTCATTGAGTTCTATATATTTTTCCACCCATTCCCCTTCGTATTCATCGTATATTTTTTCCTTGACATTTCCCCATCTTTCACTGATTTGTTCATAATTGGCAATTCCTGAAAAACTTCCGTATTCATCAATCAAAATTTGAAGCGGATAAAGTACCTGAGCCACTTTCACTGCCAATACATCAGCTATTGAATCGGCCTCTTCATCATTTATAAAAACTTTTGAGATTCGGTTCAATTCAAAAATTTTATTCTTTTCCTCATGACGGATATACCGAAGATTGATTTCGTATTTAATTGTCTGTGAATCATTGCCATTTTCCAGAACAATAAGTACTCCGTAATTTTTATTAACTGATGCAGGAAAAAAATCCAGTTTTTCTTTAACACCTAACCTTACCGGTTTAGGTGAATTCAGTTGATCTTCTTCTTTTATCAATTCTGAAGAAGGGACAATCAATTCTGTCAAATGTTTTGGAAAATCTATTCCGATTAAATCTTCAATATTACAATAGGTGTTATGAAATGATTTTAGATCATATTCATTTATATTGAATTTTACAGCAACACTTTTTAGGGTGTCGCCTTTTTGGATTTTATATTTTTTGGATTGAAGATTCATGTGAAAGATTAATAAACAACTCTTTTTCTATCTGATGTTGGATCCATTCCTATTCCTTCTCTCTTAGCTGACCAATGAAGATATCCGTTTCTCAACGCTCTTAAATCTTGCTGCTCATTCAGCTCTTTTTGATAATTTGGTGAGGATTTATTGCTTTCATATTTCTTATGAATATCTTTAAACCATTTAAAACTATAATAAGCACCGTCCCCCATTACATAAGGCTCTAATCTATTTTTCACTCTCACCAATAAAGGGTCATTTGAAATCGAATATTTCATATTCTCAATCTTATTGGTATTAATTGGTAATTCTTTAAGAACTCCGTATTTGGCCATAAAATGCAGAGGAACATAACTGTATGTTTTTTTCAGATCTCTTTTTCCTTCTAAAGCAAAATAGAAATTTCCACCTGTATATTTCAACTGATCTTCCTTGTACCAGCCTTGATCTATAAGTTGTTTACGGAAAGGTTCTAAATCGTTTCTATTAGTCCAGTCAGTCTCTAATTCTTCTATGGTTTCAATTCCACTCTCATATCCGCCTCCAATATCTGAATGGACACCAGGGAATTTTTTTTCTATACCTGTATTCACATTAGTCAATGCAAAATTTTCCCTATGTTCATCTTCTGCAATAAAATGAATAATCGATTTTGCTCTTTGAATTGAATCTAAACTTAGATCTTCAATATCATTTTTAAAACTGCCTCCATAAGAAGAAACAGTATCAAATATCCCTAAAAATCTTACAACAACATTAGTAACTTCTATACCGGCTTCTTTTAGTTTCAATCCTAAATGACCTCTTTTAGGCAGTTCCTGCAAAGTTGTAGAATATCCATCACTATCAACCCAAACCGGTTCAGCAAAATCATTTTTTGAATGATTAACCGGAGTAGGTTTGTATTTTGCTTTATTTATTTCGTAAACAAAATTTCTAGCTGCGGCAGCACCACGACTAAATCCGAAAACATCTAAAGTAAGAGTATTAATCGTTTTTGACTTCTTATTTTTTGCGACTTCTTTAGCAGCTGTTACTACTTTTTCACATCCTTTTCTTACTTTACCTCTTACTCCTGTTGTCCCGGTACCAAATGCATAGCCTTGTGTTGTATCTGATTTATTATCTTCGGTTCCAATACCTTCAATGTATATACTTTTGGCTTTATCATAATTATCCCAAAGCCTTGCTACATTACTCCAATCATTATAATAACTGGTGTCTTCGTCTTTATCTTTGCCTTCATTTTGAAAAACAGCCGAATTTTTCTTTCTTTCATCGGTATTGTTCTTATTGTTCAATGTTCCGTCAAAGAATACACCTAATGTAATATCTATAAGTTCTTCTTTTTTTTGTTCCTCTTTAGGACTGTATGGATTGAATTGAATATTAGCCATATTATTTCTCAATTTTATCTGACAATCGTATATGCACGTTTTTGATTTCTAACTTTTCATTAGCGTTTTGAAGAAAAACATTCAGCTTGGAATTGTTATCGTATGTTTGGATCACAAGATCTATTTTTCCCTTTTTACCCAGCTTATTAAAAGCTGATAAAATTTCCTTTTCATCAAACGGGTCAAGCCAGGCTCCATACTCATTTCCAGCTTTATCAAACCAATAAAACCCACAAAATTCAGGTATAGCCCTCTCTTTATAATCATTAGATTTTAATGTTTCCCCAAATAGGTTTTCCTGTTCTCCGTTGTAACAATTAAACCCAAAATCTTCCCACTTACCTCCTTCCGGAGTTATAACTACCGGCTTCCAATTATACTTCTCCCTATAGATATCATATATATTCATGGGAGGCTCACCAGCTAATATCTTTTTTTTAATTTCAGGCTTTATAATCATTGTATCATTCAATACAAATTCTTTCATGTCTGTATTAAAAATATACTTTGCATCCTCGTAAGCTGTATTTTTTGTGATTATTGTATCATGAGCCTGAAAAGAACCAACTTCTTTTTGATTTCCAGCACCGGATATCCACAAAACGACTCTACCTTTGGGAGCCAATCCTACAATAAAAGTATTATACGTTTCCTTTTTATTGCTATTTTGGTCCAGGTATCCTTTTTCAAAATACTCTGAAATTTTTTCTTTATCAAGTTTCCATTTTCCTGTGTAAAATTTGCGTTCCATTATAGAATACCATGTAAACTCTAATGCATGGGGGATTTCCATTGTTTCTGTTGAAACACTCATGGTACCTCCGGTATTTCCCCAACCGGTATTTTGTGTTCCCCAAATAGTACTAAAAGTATATTGAAAATCGTTAGCAATTATTGCTCCTTCATAAACCTCTGCGGGATATTCTTCAGGAGCTGATACAGTTCCTAACCATTCATATTTTTTTTCTTCCATATTTTGTTTACAACTTAATAATGTTAAACCCATTATAAAAAACTGGAAATAGGATAATACAATCTTTAATTTTGTCATAATGTCTCCTTTTAAACTAACAACACCTGATAATCATCTATTTTATACCTTTTCCATTTTAACAGATTATTTAAACACGATAAAAAAGTATAAAATATGGACAACCAATAAAATGAAACCAATGATTAAAATGTACTTATTCTCATTACTAATTATTCCTTTTTTATACTTCAAAAAAGCTGAATTTATTCCAATCATAATCCCGTATAAAATGATATAGGGAATAATCAAAAAGAAATAATACAACAGACTCAAATCGTAGTAACCGCCTCCAATACCTGAAGAGCTGCCACTGGGAATCCAAAAATATAATCCTGCGGCAATAAATGGTACTATCAGAAAAAATAGCTTAATAATCAAATACTTTTTTGAATTATCAGCTTTTATTCCCATCAGAAACAATTTTTTTATTTGATGCCAAGACCAAATTGCCTTTCATTGCTTCAACATTAAGCTTGGATGCTATTTTTTCCAGCTTTTTTCCAACTTGCAGATTGTAATCATTTTTAACGTTTACAATCATATTTTTACTTTGTTTCAGTATTGCCATGTTAGAACATTTTGGATTTTTCGGCACTATTAAATTCAACCGTTTTTCCACTTTGCATGGTCATGTTTTCCTTCTCACTGAAGATAGAAACTTCACCTGCAATTTCATCAGAAACAGTTGCTTGTCTTTTGAAATTATTTTCGATTAACTCTGTTCTGTTATCTGAAGTTTCTTTAATATCACCTGTTGCTGTCTGAACAATATCAGTACCCGCAACCGATGTAATATTTTCATTAGCCGAATTCGAAATATTTTCACCGGCACTTACCGAAATGTTTTTTCCGGCATTTATAACAACATCATCTCCTGCAGTCAGTGTAAAATTTTTAGGTGCATTCACACTGATATTTCCCTGTCCGTCCATCAACCATGTATTGCCACTTGGGTCTTCTATGAAGATACTTCCCCGGGCATCATTGAAGATCATCTTG
>NZ_SJZD01000011.1 GCF_004959765.1 Flavobacterium sp. H122 | reverse complement strand
ACAAAAATCCTGAGTGGTATCGTTTGTTGTTGGAGCAAGTGTTTCATTTACCTGAACAGTTACTACTTTTAATGTTCCTGAAACATTTTGACAACTTGAATCACTATTCATAGAGACATAATAAGTATATGGACTACCCGGCATTGTCAATCCAGAAATTGTCAATTGTCCGGTTGGACTTATAGTATATGTAACTCCGCTAAATGTTCCATTTGTAATTGGTTGTGAATAATCATTTGTAAAATACCAGCTAAAAACCGGATTACTTAAAGCGGATGTTGGTTGAATTACCGCATTATTCCCTAAACAAATTTGTACATTATCAGCATTAATATCATTAGCAACTGAGAATGGTAATATCGTAAATGTTATAGAGGCTCTGTCTGTTTGTGCGGATTGACAAAACTGTGTTGAGCTCACTCCAACATAATAAGTATACGTACCAGGTAGTAATCCTGTTAACTGAAGTGTATTCGAGTTTTGTCCAGCTATTAAAATTTGGTTTGTGCCATCAAAACTGTACCAGTAATACACTGGATTCGTAACCGGTGGAACACTATTAAGCTGAGCTGTCAAAAGCACATCTCCTGTTGTACTACAAATGGTAGTATCTGTATCTGAATTAACTAAAATACTTGATATAGATCCATTAGGTGATGTTCCTAATACGGTTACAGTAATTTTTGTTCTTGAAAGCACTTCACACCCGCCTCTTATAGGCTGCACATAAAACACATAAGTTCCAGCAGGTAAATTAGAAGGTAATGTATAAGAATTACCATTGGCTAAAATAGTTCCTCCAAATTCAGCATCATACCATCTGTATGAAGTACAATTGTCTCCAGCTATAGTAACTGTTCCTCCCTGACAAAGTTGAATTGTAGTTCCTGTTCCCCCAACTACACTAACGTCAGCTTCACGTTTAACATAATTAACATTTAAAAAATCAAGCACATTAGCCGCTCCTCCTAATCGGATTTTAACTCTGTCATAAGGTGGTGACTGGGTGTTTGAAAGGAAAACAACTTCATCAGAATCAATTACCTGAACAGTTGCAGAAGAACTTCCTGCCACCATCAAATCACCAACAGGTGTGTTACCCATGTAACGTTGTACGGTAAAACCTGCTAAAGCTGAAACAGTCAGCAATGCTCCAGGTTTTGTCAGCTTAATTTTTAAAATATCAGTCGGTTGAGAAACTGTTCTAAACTTAACTGTCAATTCTGAAGCCGATAAAACTCCTACTCCATTGTACATGGTTGCAAAACTATTATCATCATTATCTACAGAATTCCAAGGATTAACCACACTTGTAGTCCCTGTTAAAGCTCCAACTCCTAAATCATATGTTCCATAAAATAAATCTTCAACATCTCCAGATTGACAAATCAATGGATTAGCTTCTCTTGTGTAGTAAGCCTCAAACACCTTAGCATTTTGGGATACTCCAACAGTAGATCCAACAATAATTCTGATTCCGTCATAAATTTTTGGACCAGTATTATCTGACGGAACAAAAGTGTATTCAAAACTATTTTCACCTGATAATAAATCGACAAGAGTTCCTGAAAGCGGTTGAATTGTTCCTATAATTTGTGGTACACCGCCTCCGTCACGTTTAGTCGCAACAACTGAAATAGCTCCAATTAATGTCAGACCACTATATTCTGTTCCAAGTTTTACTGAAACTGGAGTTCCTGCTGCTATGGCAGTATTCCATTGTAATGTTTGCCATGTAGTACCTACACCTAAAACCCCTAATCCACTTGTAATAGTCGAATGAGTTTGCGGGTTATGATCAATTGCTTGTGAATCATTAACAACTGTTCCAGTTACTATAGAACCTGAACTTTGAGTATCAGCATAAACTCTTTCTGTAAAAGTAACACAATCAGCAGGGTTATTTACAACAACAGTCACTATAGCACTTGTATCACAAAATCCATTACTTGCCACTACTGTAAAAGTATATACTCCTGCTTGAGTAAAAGGTCCTACTGTTGGAGAAGCCAGAGGAGTTCCGTTTGAATTATACCAAGTAACCGTTGCATTTGAAGTAGCCTGCAGTGTTATACTGTCACCTACATTTATTACGAAGTTATCTGGATTAACAGTTAACTGAGGTACCGGATGTACTGTAACAACTACTGAAGCTTCTGTTGATGCACAAGGAACTCCTCCAACTACTGCCTGTATATAATATGTTCCGTTTACTTGAATATTATCAACTTGATCAAGCGGAATTGTATTATGATTACTATCTAAAAATATATAGGTAGTATTTCCAGAAGCATCAAAATTAAGAATAGCATCTCTTAAATTCACTACTCCGCAACCGGCTAATGTTGCCGCAACATCTAAATCGACCTGAGCAGGAAAAACTACATCTACTGGTAATAATGTATTAACTTCGTTTTCACAAGTTCCATTTATTTTAATAGATATGTAGTAGGTTCTGGGTGTATTTGCAGTATTTAAACCATTTATTGTAAGTGAACCTGTAACTGCATCTTTAACATAAGTAATTCCTGTATGACCAGAAAATCCAGTTGTTATTTCGGTAGTTTTATTTTGATCAGTATAATAATGAAATTCACTATCAGCTACAACAGTTACTGGATTTAGAACAGCAATTCCTGAGCACGTAGCTGTAACAGGGCTGGAAATTGAAATATCCGTCGCAACTGGCCTTGCAGTAAAAGTAACTGTCACTGCAGTTCGAGATGATAGTGCTGTACAACCTATTTTTCTTGCAGCAACATAATAAGTTGTCGTTGCATTTAAAACCGGAGTCGTGAAACCTGCATTATAAGCAGTCGTTGCTATAGGAGTATTACTAGTTGGACTATCATACCAAAGCAATTCGTTCTCACTATCTGTCTCTGCGTAAAGTGTCACTGACTGAGGCCCGCAAATGGATACATTCTGTGAGCCTCCAGCAATTGCTGGAGTCCCCGGAGATAAATACACCTCATACAACCTTAATCCCTTAGTTAAATTTAATTGAACCAATGATGATAGTGTGATTTTTATTCTGTCAAAAGACTGTCCGGGAGTAATAGGTATAGTAGCTTTTTGTCCGTTACTCAACAATCCTAATAAATCTAAATCCAGTATTGTTCCTACATCTAATGTATAGACAACATTTGCCCCGTTTAAAGCTTCTATTTTTAATCCGTCAGATAATCCTAAATTTAAAATTGCCGGATTGTCAAGCTGTAAAGTTACATGCACCTGATCAGTTGGTTTGGAAAGGGCATTAAAATATACGGTTTGACTTATAGTTCCAGCAGCAGCTAATGCACCCAAACTTAAATGTGAATAACTATTCAAATCTGAGTCAATTGCCCGTTCAGGGTGATCTACTTCTGCACCTCCTAAACCTATTAAGTCAATTGTTCCTCCTGTTCCGTCAAATGAAGTAGCAAAAGGAGGACTACAGCTATCATTACCTGTTGTATAAAATGCATAATACACTTTCATACTGTTGGAAGTTCCTAATAAAACAGCATTAGTATTATCTGTTATTTCAATCCTGTTATAAGATGAATCAGGTGTAATTGCAAAATAAAAATTACCATCCTTGTCACGAATCAGTTTACCTGATTCGTTTGAAAAATTATTTTGACTTGAGAAACTATTTATTATTGTAGTGTTGTTTTTTGCAGTAACTGTGAAGAAATGATTTCCCAGAACAACTGTCCCCAGTAAATCGGCAAGATCACTGCCTAAATTACCGCCTAGCAAGGAATTTAATACATCTTGGTCAAAATCAAGTCTGACATAAGTTGTTTTTCCTGCGGGCACTGCTGTTGGGAATTCCAACTCAATTTTACCGCTGTAATTACCAATTCCAACCGCCACCCCTCCATAAGAATTTAAGGTTGCAAATGAATTATTAAACAATGTAGCATTGTTTGGATTGGTAACATGATCAGAGGTGACCAGAGAACTTGCATTGACGTAATTGATTTGTGCTTTCAAATCTGTTTGAAGAAAAAGTAACAGAAAGACAGAAAGACAAAAAACAAGGATAAAATTATCCTTTTTGGTAAATCTCCTATTCATAAGCAATAATTTAAATGTTCAACTTTATTTTTATTGTGTGAAAAATGAATCTTTACTTAAATCATTATAAGATCTATTAAGTGAGCAGAATGTGAAATTTACATTCCATTATAAGACAAAAGCTTACTTAAAATTATTCTTAGTGGGAGATCTTAGAATATTAATAATTTTTCGAATTAGTTGCTTAAAAAATACGATTTGTGTTTTTGTGAAATTTTATTCATTAAACATTAAATTCAAAATGTTACATATTAAAATTATCAAAAAAAGTAAGAAAAAAGTCGCATATACGAGTCTATTCGATGAAGGTTGAAAAAAAATCGACAAACTAAACATTTTTCCATATTTAACTAAAAAAAAGCTAATAATCATTAAAAAAATAACATAATATGATTATTTTATATAACTTTATAGATAAATTCCTACAATTTATTAAAAACAAAGTCACCTGATAATTATCTATTATGGAGAAGTGTGATAAAAAATATAGAATTACATTTTCTAATGTTTTTATACTACTATTAGTAATTATACTTGCATGTACTTCTCTTATTTTTCTAAATGGCTTTACTATAAAAATCTTATCAGCAAGTCGAGCATATGTCAACGGAGAATCTCATTACTCTAAAGCACAAAAAGATGCTGTTCGACACTTAATAACCTATTTGTATACACATGACAAAAAACAATGGAATCTCTATTTAAAAGAAATGAAGGTTCCATTTGGAGATGGTTCAGCGAGAATAGGATTGCTAACAAATACTCCTGACTATAAAATTAAAGAAGGATTTATACAAGGTAGAAACAGTCATAAAGATTTAGACGATATCATCTGGCTTTTCAGAAACTTTAATTCTGTTCCTTTTTTGAATAAAGCCATTAAAGAATGGGAACAAGGAGATAAGCTAATTAAAGAATTATCTAATATAGGAAACAATGTTAATGAAAAAATTAGCAGATACAATTTAAGTAATACTGACAGACAAAAAATTCTCTTAGAAATTAGTGAAATTAGTGATAGATTGACTATTAATGAACGTAATTTTTCCAATACTTTGGGGGATGGAACCCATATCATCAAAGATTATTTAATATATACAAATATCTTTTTTATTTTAATCATCATAAGCAGTGTTAGCATATATTATCATATAACTGTGAAAAGAATAATGAATTCTAACAAAGAGATTGAAATTAACAATCAAAATTTAGTTACTGCTAATAAAGAATTAGACAAATTTGTTTACAGTGCTTCACATGACTTAAGATCTCCAATAACTTCATTAAAAGGATTAGTTGAAATCGCTAAAGAAGAAGACAATTTGGGTGAGATAAGAAATTATTTAGCTTTAATGGAACAAAGTCTATCCAAACAAGATCAATTTATCAGCGACATAATTGATTACTCCAGAAATAAACGTCTAGGAGTAAGAAATGAAGAAATAAATTTAAATGAAGCCATAGAAGAAGTAATTTCCCAGCATAAACATATTAAAGAAGCAAACGAAATTCAAATTCACAAAGACCTGGCAGTTAAGAAAATAAATGGTGACCCGCTTAGAATAAAAATTATTTTAAATAATCTGGTTTCAAATGCTATAAAATATTCTGATAAAAATAAAAGCTCAAAATTCATTCATATCAAAATATTTAATACAAATCCATTTCTTAAAATCGAAGTCCAGGATAATGGCATTGGTATAAAAGAAGAATTTATTGATAAAATTTTTGATATGTTTTTTGTGACAAATACTAACTTAGGTTCTGGTTTAGGACTTTATATAACAAAGGAAGCTGTTGATAATCTTAACGGTTCAATAACCGTAAATTCAAAACATACTATAGGAACAACTTTTACAGTTTTAATACCAATCCAATATGAGATGTAATCATACTTTTTTACTTATTGAAGACAATTCTATTGATCAGCTTATAACGAGTAAATTGATCAATAGAATTACCGGAACCCATGAAATAAATATTGTTGAGAACGGCAGGGAAGCTATAAAATGGATTAGCTACAACAGAATTGATTTTGATAAATCGCTGATAATCCTTTTAGACATAAATATGCCCGAAATGAATGGTTTCCAATTTCTCAACGAATTTGAATCATTACCTGAAAATTTGAAAAAAGAAACGCAAATTTTCATGTTGTCTTCGACTTTAAACAATGATGATATTGAAAAAATAAAAAACAGCGCAAGAGTTAAAACATTATTAGAAAAACCCTTGTCTATTCAAAAGCTCGAACAATTTATTTGAGTGAATCTACTACACTCCATTTTTTAATCCAAAAAAACATTTTAATTACATTTTAATTATATTTCACAACCATTATTAATTCATGCAATTTTGATTGAGTAGCTTCTGCAATTGATTGAGTAAATTTAATATCAAGATTAATTCCGAGTTACCTTTATTTAGTTTTAACTAATCCACCCAAACTTGCTTAGGTTTTAATAACCAAATACAGGTAAAATACCACCAATACTTTTATCGATGAAGTAGTTGAAGTTATCAACTCCTGAATAGCAAGTCTTGAAGAAATAATAGCACTAAAACTAGATGTTGCTTCCAGAACCGGCAGAAAAAAAGATTATTGGGATATAGATGAATTAAAGGCCGATTATTCTACCGTTCTTCCACCTTCAGTCTTAGTATGGTTTCCATTTAAAGTGACAGTTGGGTAAAAAAGCGAACGTGATTCTTTTAAGGCATACATGCTTTATTTATGTCAAAATTATGTTGCATGATTACCTCATTGTTTTTTAATCCGGCTTCAATGTACCCCTCGAATTTACTTTGGGAATATCTTTGATACCAAAGTAAAATTGTCATTAGAATTTGTGCTTTCCTCATTATATTCAATTTTTATTAATTGAATATTGTTTATTATTTTTAATCAAAAAAACACAGTCTTTTTATAATTTTTAAATATTTATTATACCCATCATACAAAATAATGTCAGGATTAGTGAATTTAACACCTTTAATTCTTTGACGAATTTCGAAACAACACATACCGTGAACTAAACTCCAAACCATAAACGAAAGCGGTTCTACATTATGTCCTTTAAAATAACCTTTATTGATACATCTTGATGTTTTTTCAACTCGGTCAAAGTAGCAACACCTTCATCCAAATCTTCATTCTCCGAACTTTCTAAAAATCCCATTGGTGCCTTTAGGTTGAACATCAAATCATACATTTCTTGGTTTCTATGGCGAATTTCATATAAGCCAAACTCATTTACATAAAATCTTCTATTTTGAATAAATCTTCAAAATAGCCACCCAGTTCCTGAAAAACCTATAGAATACAGGTCGTGTAGAATAGCATTTTTATCTTTAAAATAAACATGTATAATACCTACACTATAGTCAATCCCGTCAGCAATGTTTCTAACAGTGGTTTGCTCAATTCCTTTTTCTATAAAAAAGTTTTTTGCTCCTTTAAGAATCAGTGTTTTTAATGTTTCTTTTTCTCTTGCTTTTCTATCCGCTACGCTCTTACCTCAAAAATTATTTGACTATAATATATTTTATTTTTAAACAATGTTCATTTTTTTACAAATAATAAACACAGTAAACAAATCTCTTGTGTTACTGCGTTTACAAGCATTTTTTTTATATTTCTTTTGGGGTTGAGGAAGCATAAAAAGAATCATTTCAAAAATATCTTCATGCATAATTGGGGTGTGCCCCTCACCATCACTCTTGAAATGAACTAATCTCTTATTATTGAAACGTCATACTTAAATTAATTATTAAATATTAAGTTTAGAAATTGAATCCCTTCATTAATCGCTTTCAAACCTTCTGAATTTTGTTCATTATTTTTAAAAAACTGAATAAATCCGTGATATTGATTATTATAAACACACACTTCCGATTTTACTCCAGCCTCAATTAATGCTTTATTATAATTTTTGTTCTCATCTAATAAAGGGTCGAGTTCACCCACTTGAATAAAAGCTGGTGGAAGATTCTTATGATTGCCATTTAAAGGAGCGATATATGGCAAGTCTGAATTTGTACCGTTTGGTATATATCCATTCATACTACTAATGAATACCTCCTTAGTTGGAAAGTTTGTGTCGCCTAATTCTTTCCACGATGCTGTATTCATGTCCAAACTTGCTGCATATAAATATATCAACCATTGTCCAACAATTTGAGGACCATTCTTATCTCTTGCCATCATAGTGACAACCGTAGCTAGGTTAGCTCCCGCACTGTCTCCACAAACTGCAATTTTGTTAGGGTTAGCTTCTATTTGGTTAGCATTATTTGAAATCCATTCTATTGCTGTGTAAATGTCATTTAACCCTGCTGGAAAAGGATGTTCAGGAGCCAAACGGTAGTCAACATAAGCAACTATAGCTTTAGCACCATTTGCAATGGTATGTGCCATAACAACATGTGTTTCCAAATCGCCAGCAACAAAACACCCACCATGAGCAAAAACGACTACAGGAAGAGATTCAGTTTCCAAATGTTTTGGTATATATAAATGAACGGGTATACTATACTCGACATCATTTGTAGGAATATGTATGGTTTTTATTTCGCATTCAGTATCTGGCGTACCTGCTGAAGGTATCATAGCTCTATATGAAGAGCGTAGTTCTTTTGCAAATGTTAATTCTGTACTCATTTTAAATTGTTTACTTAATTCTATAATTTCTAATTCAAATTTTTTAATTGGTTACATTAAAAACCACTATCCATTAAAACCTATTTTCACATGAGCTCCATCGCAAAAAGGTTTGTTCTGAGAAGCGCCACAACGACAAAAAGCTGTAACCTTTGACTTTCTTTCTTCTGTCCCATCTGTTTTTTTTATTGATATGTTACCATATACTAAAAGCGGTCCGTTTGCTAAAGGTTCTACAATGGTTTCGGTTTCCACTGTTGGTTTTTCTTGTGTATCATTATTTTTGTAATAGCTTAATGCACCACTCGGACATTGATCTATTTTTTCCATAATGATTTGACTATCACTACCATCTATGTTTATCCAAGGCTTTTTTTGAGGATTAAATACTTGAGACAATCCTTTTTCGCCTTTCCAGCAAATGGTAGAATGAATGCATTTTTGGGGTTGCCATACAACGGTTATTTCTCCGTTGGTATACTCTTTTTTAATTTCTTTATCCATATTTATTTAATGTCTCAATATTTTAATAGATTACTTTTTTAAAAATTATTATTTCTTAATCTAATTATGTTTATGTACGAAGCCATTTTTTAAAAAAAGACAGTACTAGCGGCATAACTAAAAAAATCATTAGACCTGAAATTAAAAGTGCATTTATAATTCCTTCAAAAAAAGAAAGAGAAATTACTGCTGAAATTGTTTTTACAAACCTAGGCACAACAATTGTAAGCGGATAAACAGCAATAAATGTAACTACCCACTGTTTCCATTTTTTTACTTCTGAAAAAGTATTATACCAAAATTTGTCCCAGTCTTGGATTACTTCCTGTTTATCACTCAACCATGTAGCGTGTGGATCTTTCAGTAGATTCTTTCTTGCATCAGAATTTAACCAAACCCTTGCGTTTTCAGAGCTATTGAAACGAATTATAACATAATAATAGTCACTATCCTTTTCGGGATTCAGTAATGTAATAGCAATAAAGCCTTTAAAAGTTTTCATAACTTCATCAGTCTTAGCCTTCCATATTTGAAAATCCTTCACACTATCAGGAGCTACTTTATATCGTACTAGTAGAACTCCATCTCCATCAATTTGTTGCATCTCCATTTAATATACCAGAATTATGAAAAATATGTTTGTATTCAACAAAGTCATGCATTGCTGATAAACCGTTTAATCTTCCTAACCCGCTTAATTTATATCCGCCTTCCTCAAACTCATCATTTACCTGTGCCCAATTATTAATCCATACAGTGCCGGCCTCCAACTCTCTGATAACACGAAGAGGTAAATCGACATTTTGTGACCATATAGATGCTGCTAAACCATATATACTGTCGTTTGCCAGTGTGATAGCTTCTTCAGGTGTATCAAATACCTGAATAGTTGCTACCGGACCAAACGTTTCTTCCTGTATAATTTTCATTGAGTTATCAGAAACTTCTAATAAAGTAGGGGCATAAAATGCTCCATCAGCTAACTTACCTTCTGAAAGTTTTCCGCCTCGAACCAACACTTTTGCACCTTCAGTTATTGCCTCTTCGACTGTTTTGTCAACGCGTTCTACATTTGCTTTATCAATCATTGGCCCCATATCACTTGTAGGGTCTGATGCCGGACCAACCTTAACCTTTTTCAATCTTTCTGCTAAACCTGCTTTAACTTTGTCAGCTATTCCTCTTTGTACCAATATACGGCTTCCAGTCATACAAAATTGTCCCGCAAAAACAGTAATTGCTTTTTCAAGAGTAGGTAATGTTATATCTAAGTTTGCATCGTCGAAAACAAGCATAGGCGTTTTACCACCCAACTCAAAACCAAATCGTTTCAATTGAAGCGCACCATTACGCATCAAAATTTGTCCAGTTCTTGTACTTCCTGTATAACTAATTGTTGGCACATCGGGTGATTCAACCAAAAATGCTGCGCCATCGCTACCCGATTCAGTAAACAAGTTTAATACACCTTTAGGAATATCCTTAACTGATTCAAAAACTTCACTGATTAATGCATTTACCTGTGCAGTTTGGGCAGGCATCTTAATTACTGTAGTACAACCGGCTGCAAGTGCAGGTGCTAATGAACGAACCATTAGTATAATTGGAGAATTCCATGGTGCAATAATTCCCGCTACACCTAAAGGCTCTGCCAAGACCATACTAAAAGATCCTGGCTTTGTTTCCAAAGCGCGTCCGTTCTCACTTAATGTCAATGCAGCATAATATCTAAATTTAGGAGCAACGAGACTGAATTCAAATTCTGCTTCCATTTTTATTTTCCCATTTTCTAGCATTAAGGCATCCACTAATCTTTCTTGATAGGCTTCAAACTGGTCTGCCAACTGATTTAGAACTTTATAGCGTAAGTGGCGGTTTGTTCTCCAGTCAGATTTTTTAAACGTTTCTTTTGCAACAGCAACTGCAGCTATTGCTTCGTCTTTGCCACCGTCTGCATATTGCCCGATAACTTCTCCTGTAGCAGGACTGAAACTGTCTTTATAATTTTTATTATCAACCCATTCGTTGTTAATAAAATTCAATGCTATTTTATTTTTCATAAATTGATAATTTGCTTTTTAACTATAGTTTCCTTTAAAAGTTTAACCTACTTTTCTGCTATTGTATTTCTTTTTTCTATTATAAATTAAATTCCTTGCCTTTTGGATCACTGTGAAATTTTCCTGCCGGAGTAATTCTGAAACTACCTGCTGTGGCAAGTGTATCTTCCATGAACATGAAATGATAAATTTTTTCGTCTTTGACTTTGGCAAGTATGGAGAAAGGTGAAGTCACTTGTTTGTTAAGTGTTCTCGATGTATAAGTAAAAGAACCAAACACTGCTACTTTTTCATCTTCAGAAAATATATCCTGTACTTCAAAAGCCTGAATGGTCCAAAATTCATTTACGCCGGAGAAAGTATCAATAAAAGCTTTTGCTCCTTCATGATGAGTTCCTGTCCAAGGAAGAATTTTCTGCAATTCTGGGTTATCGAAATTTAATGAAATATAAGTAGCATTCGAATCAACAAGTGAACTTATAACATCAGGATTAGTTGTGTTGGCTAAAAAAAGTTCAATAATTTCTTTTGGAGTTTTCATGGTTTTGTTTTTAAGTTGTTTTTCTTTTTCAGTTACTGAAGTTTGTGAGAATGCTTGACTTTCTAAGCATACTATAAAACTTAATAATTGTACTTATGAAATAGTATTAATTTTATTCTTTGCTTCAGCGAGAGTAACCGTTTTACCTAAAGCTCCAAACTCATGCAGGTCACCAAATACTTCGATACGTATAGATTGATTAAGACCACCTACTCGTAATGGGTCAAAACCATTATCACGAATTAAGTCTTCGATTTCTGCATTTATGCTATTATCATCGGTTGCATAAAACTCAACTGCTTTGTCTGGAGTTTGGAAAGAAGCATTTGATAGTGATGCTGCTCCTAATGTCCCTAGTGCTTTTGCTAATTTCACATCATTAGGCAATAATGTAGAAAGTATTTGTCCTGATGATTCGTCTGCACCGATTATTTTTTTAAAACCTCCTTTTTCGTCAGGAGCGATTGGATTTGAAGGATCTACAATAATTTTACCTTGTAGTTCACTTGCATACGTTTTTAAAACTTCTTTGATAGAATCAAACCAAATCGCTAGTATAACAATGTCTGCTTGTTTGATTGCATTAGAAATAGTTGCCGGCTTTGCTAAACTACCTAACTTTTGAGAAAGCTCGTTTGCTTTTTCAATTGTTTTGTCCGCAACAATAACGGAACGATTTCCTTTTACAAGATTTGTGGCAACTGTAGCTCCGATATTTCCCAAACCGATAACTGCCACTTTTGATTTTTGTATCATAACTATTTCTTTTTAATATTAACTATAATTTAGGGATACAATGTCCGACATTGGATAGAGATAATCCAATGATATAGTTTAAGAAATAGTCTTGATGTAGATTAAGTATTTTAGGAAGCCTTGCTACGTAAATTTCGCAATCGACTTAAAAATTCAGGAGTTACTCCAAGGAAAGCAGCAATCTGTACCTGCGATATCCGGTTAATCAATTGAGGATATTGATTTAAAAAAGATTCATAACGCTCTTCTGCTGTTAAACTGAAATTTTGCAGTAATCGCCCTTGTAAATTAACAAAGCCATTCTCTATTAATACTCTAAAAATACGTTCAAATATAGCTGATTGCTGATATAATGATATTAAATCTTTCCTACTTATTTGTAAAACAACAGTGTCTTCCAGTGCATCAATATTCAGAGTAGATGGTTTTACTCCATGAAAACTGCCAAGATCATTTATCCAATAATTTTCAATTCCAAATTGTAAAACATGAATATTTCCTTTTTTATCAACACTATAGGTTCTCAGACAACCTCTTACTACAAAATTAAATTGTGTGCAAATATCTCCTTCCTGTAGAATATATTGTCGTTTTCTATACAGGCGTGGATGAAACTTTTCCTGAATCAACGCTTTTTCTTTGTCGTTTAACACATAAGATTTACTTGAAAGGTAATCAAGCAAAGGTTCAACAGAGGCTAAAGGTGCTATTTCATTCATTTGGCAATCGTTAAAATTAATTTTGTAAATTATCTTACAAAATTGCTTACTGATTACAAATTTATGCTTTTTCAAACGAAATATTGATTTTATCTAAGTCTTAGACTTTGGGTCAGCGATTTAAGTGTTGGGAGTAATCCATTTTCCATTTTAAAACAGCTATAATACTTCTTAAAAAAAATCTCAAAAAAGATTAAGAATACATATTTTTATATATAAAATCATTTTAAACCTGTTCATTTTTGAGTCTGATTCAGAACAATTTATTTGGTCAAATTATCAATTATAACTATCCTAGCTACATAAGATTTGAAGCTTTTGTAGTACAGGAGTCCTTTGTTTTTTATGTTCCCTGGAACCCTTATCAATAAAAGAGTTAGTTAGGATGTTCGAATCCCTCTTTCTCCGCGAGCTAAAGGCTAATGGTTTTAAAACCCTTCAAATTCAAAATTTGAAGGGTTTTTTGTTTTACGGTTATCGTTTAGCCGGAATGAAAAAGTTTACTTTGACAGTTTCAATTCTTTTTTAAATTACATGAACAGATTAGTAACACAACATAATGTTAATTAACCGCTTTTATTTCTTAATTTATAAATACTTTTGAAATAAAATATAAATGTATGTTTTCTAAAACTTGTGAATACGGATTAAGAGCAACAATTTTTATAGCTTCAGAATCAGCAAAATATAAAAAAACCAGTCAGAAAGAAATTGCTGAAGAAATTGATTCTCCTATGGCATTTACAGCTAAAATTTTGCAAAAGTTAGCTCGAAAAAACATTGTAAGCTCTTCTAAAGGTTCCGGTGGCGGTTTTTATATCGAAAAGGAAAACTTAAAAAAAATTAAGTTTATTGAAATAATTGAAGCCCTGGAATGCGGTTCAATTATTACAGGCTGTGGTTTGGGACTTAAAAATTGTTCAGAAGAGCATCCATGCCCTGTTCATGAGAAATTCAAAGACATTAAAGCCAGTTTGATAGAAATGTTTGAAAATACTACCTTAGAAGAACTGGCTTCCGGAATTAAAGAAGGAAACACTTTTTTACGTTATTAATTTTATCATACTGATAAATGTCATAATTCATTATTTTTTAATAAGATATTTTTGTCTTGTTAATAAAATCTAATGAAGCAAAACACTTATATTTATTTTTTATGTATCAGTAGTTTAATTATAATTTTTTCAATTTATAATTATACCCTTTACAGTTCACCTCCCAAACTGACACTATCCGCCAAAGCAATGTCAGGACAGCAGCTATGGCAAAAAAACAACTGTTTTAACTGCCATCAGCTTTATGGTCTGGGCGGCTATCTGGGGCCTGATTTGACAAACATCTATTCTAATCCGAATAAAGGACCCGGCTACATCAGAGCAATGCTGAAAAGCGGTGTAAAAACGATGCCTGTATTCCATTTTTCAAAACAAGAAACAGACGCTTTATTGTCTTTTTTAAAAGAAGTGGATAAAACAGGGCAATATCCTAATTATAATGCTAACATGAAGCCCGACGGATGGGTGGAAATAACGACTGAAAATGAAAAATAAAGTACCGCTTTTGTTTTTATCCCTGGGTATGCTTTCTTTACTGGCTGGTATATTTTTTGGTGTTTTGTCAGGACTCCAATACATATTACCCGATTTTTTAAAAGAGATATTACCTTTTTCCCACTTACGTCCACTGCATACGACCAGCGTAATAGCCTGGATAATTTTATCGGCAACAGGCGGGGTTTATTTTTACCTTTCGAAAATATCCACTTTGTATTCCGTAAAATTAAGTTACATTCATTTTGCTTTATTTTTCATTATTGGAATCTGTATTGTACTATTCTACTTTAAAGGTGACTTTGGAGGCAAAGAGTATTTGGAATTTCCTCCTTTTTTAATTATCCCCATTCTATTGGGCTGGGTATTGTTTGGCATCAATTATTACAGGACTTTGGCGGGTAAAATTAAAAACTGGCCTGTGTATTACTGGATGTGGGGAACCGGTATCGTCTTTATGATTTATCATTTGTGCGAAGCCTACTTGTGGCTGCTGCACAGTTTCAGCACCGATTATATTAAATCACTTGCCATGCAATGGAAAGCAGGCGGTTCGTTTGTAGGTTCCTGGAACATGCTTGTGTATGGCACAGCTATTTATTTAATGTCTAAAATAAAACAGGATGATTCCATAGGCAGGAACAGAAAATCCTTTTTCTTTTATTTTTTAGGATTGACCAATTTAATGTTTGGCTGGGCACACCACATTTACATTGTCCCTACCGAGTCCTGGATCCGGTACTCGGCCTATGCCATCAGCATGACAGAATGGATTATCCTATTCCATATGATTTATGAATGGAAGAAATCGATGCCGAAAACATTGATTCAGAACCATTTTCTTTCTTATAAATTTTTAATTATGACCGATATTTGGGTGTTTATCAATATTATTCTTGCCTTGCTGATATCAATTCCTGCAGTAAATTATTTCACCCACGGCACACATATAACCGTTGCCCATTCAATGGGAACAACAATTGGCATAAATACTTCTATTTTACTGGCATCTGTGATTTATATCCTGAATGATTGGGAGATGACAACCGATTTGGATTCGAAATACCTTGGATATAAAATTTTAAACAGCAGTCTGATTACTTTTTTGCTGGCTTTGTTGATTGCCGGCGCCTATAAATCGTATTGTCTTTATTACCTTAAAATAGATAGTATTTCGGTTATTCATTACAATTTGCGATGGGTGTATGCCTTCTTTGTATTGTCAGGACTAGGCATTTTTACCGGAATATTATGTATTGCTTTACCACTGTTGAAAAAAATGAAAAGGATTTTAATAACCCAATATTAAAAAAATGAAAGCATTAAAAGACAAAATAATTGAGCTCAAAAAAGAAAAGAACGCTATAATTCTGGCACATTATTATCAGGATAAAGAAATTCAGGAAATTGCCGACTATGTAGGTGACAGCTTGGGTTTATCACAAGTAGCCGCAAAGGCGGACAATCCTGTAATTTTATTTGCAGGGGTCCATTTTATGGCCGAAACAGCTAAAATATTAAATCCGGATAAAAAGGTAATTGTTCCCGATTTAAATGCCGGATGCTCACTGGCTGACTCCTGCTCTGCCGAAAAATTCGGAAAATTTGTATTCAATCATCCGGATCATATTGTTGTCACCTATGTCAATTGTTCTGCAGAAGTAAAAGCATTGACGGATATTGTTTGTACTTCCTCCAACGCCCTAAAAATAGTTAAGTCGATACCCGAAGACAGACCGATTATTTTTGCTCCCGATAAAAATTTAGGAAAATACATTATGGAGCAGACAGGCAGAAAACTCTTGTTATGGGACGGCAGCTGTGTAGTACATGAGGCTTTTTCATTCGATAAATTAATTGCCCTTCATAAAGAACACCCGGAGGCTGAAATAATTGCCCATCCCGAATCGGAATCACATATCCTGAAAGTAGCCAGCTATGTAGGCTCTACGGCGGGAATGATTGATTATGTGGCTAAAAGACCTTCCCATAAGTTTATTGTGGCCACCGAAGCAGGTATTTTATACAAAATGCAGGAAAATGTTCCTGATAAAATTTTAATTCCGGCTCCTTCACATGAAGATAATACATGTGCCTGCAGCGAATGTGCCTTCATGAAAGTAAATACTTTACAAAAAGTATATGACTGCCTGTTGCAGGAATCTCCCGAAGTAATGGTTGACAGTACTGTCATTGAACGTGCCTTGATTCCTATTAAAAGAATGCTGGAATTATCTTAATTATGAAAACAGATTATTTAATTATTGGGTCGGGAATTGCAGGTCTGACATTTTCCTTAAAAATTGCACAGCATTATCCCGAGAGAAAAGTGGTAATCATCACAAAATCGGAAGATGCAGAGTCCAACACTAAATATGCTCAGGGAGGTGTTGCAATTGTAATGGATCATTTAAATGATTCTTTCGAAAAACATATTAAAGACACCATAAAAGCCGGCGACGGTCTTTGTGATCCCAATATTGTGGAAATGGTCGTAAAAGAAGGCCCGCAGCGGTTTAACGAACTGTTGAAATGGGGCGCTTCTTTTGACAAAAACGACAATGGAAAATATAATCTAGGAAAAGAAGGAGGACATTCGGCCAACAGAATCCTGCATCGCAAAGACCAAACAGGAAAAGAAATCGAAGAAGCTTTAATTAAGCAAATTGGAAAACAAAAAAACATAGAACTATTAGATTATCATTTTGCCATTGATTTATTAACCTCCGAAAACAGATGCTACGGATGCTATGTACTTAATGAAAGAACCGGACAAATACTGACTCTTAGGGCAGGTTATACTGTTCTTGCAACAGGTGGCATTGGTAAAATATATGGTCTTACCACCAATCCTGAAATTTCTACAGGCGACGGTATTGCTATGGCACACAGAGCCAATGCAAAAACCAAAGACATGGAATTTATCCAATTTCACCCCACAGCTTTTTATAACCCGGACAGCAACGAAACTTTTTTAATTTCTGAAGCGGTCAGAGGTTTTGGCGCTTATTTGAAGAACAAAAAAGGAGAACGTTTCTTATTTAAAGCTGATCAAAGAGGTGAACTGGCATCACGTGATATCGTGTCACAGGCCATTTATAACGAGCTTAAATCAACGGAAGAAAATTGTGTCTATTTAGATTGCACGCATCTTGACAAAGAAGAATTCATCCATCATTTTCCAATGATTTTTGAATATTGTATAAAAAACGACGTAAATATAGAATCTGACTGGATTCCGGTCATTCCTGTCCAGCATTACTTATGTGGCGGTATTGATGTCGACAGCAATGGAAAAACCTCAATAGATCATTTGTATGCGTGTGGTGAATGTTCCCGGACAGGTTTGCATGGCGCCAACCGTCTGGCATCCAATTCACTGCTGGAGGCACTGGTTTTTTCCGACAGGATTTACAAACAGATCACTAAATCATCTGTCAACAAACTAACACAAACCATTACCGCAGCCGATTTGAACCCATTGGAACAATGTGACTTGTCTGACAATTATACAAATGACTTGGAGACTGAAATACAGCTTTGCATGCGTGAAAAAGTAGGAATCGTTAGAAATAATGAAGAATTGAAGCAGACACTGCAGCAGTTTAAAGTCTGGAAAAAGGAAATCGAACAAAAATTTCAACAAAATACAATCTCCTCCACACTTTGTGAAATTAGAAACATGCTGGATGTGGCAATTTTAATCACAAAAGCTTCAATAAAAAGAGCCAAAAACTGTGGTGGCTTTTTAAAAATTTAAATGATGATTGCAATCAATACAAAAACAGAAACCTCAACATTGCTGGATTATTACGATTTATTTATAAACTATGGTGCTGTTCAAAAACTATACAAAAAAAATGAAATCATATTCAATGAAGATGACTGGGCAGGTTTCTTTTACATCATAGTAGAAGGCAGTGTACGTATGTTTAACCGTAATGAAGAGGGAAAAGAATTCATTCAGGGATATTTTACAACAGGACAGAGTTTTGGAGAACCTCCATTGCTTATCAATGAAAAATATCCTACTACAGCAGCCTGCATTAAAGACTCGGTTTTACTTAAACTTTCGAGAGATCACTTTTTTCATTTACTTAAAGAAAATCCAAATTTCCAAATGATTTTTCTAAAGATTTTATCAAAAAGAATAATCGGCAAAGCCAAATCTTCTAAAGATATTATCAATCAAAACACAAAACAGAAAATCATTTCGTTTTTAAACGCCCAAAAAGGAAGCAAAACCAAAGAAAGGGTTTTAATTTCCTACACACGCCAGGAAATAGCCAATTTTACCGGATTAAGGGTAGAAACGGTAATAAGGATTTGTTCTAAACTAAAAAATGAGAAAGTGATAGATATTATTGATCATAAAATTTATTTCTGATTAATGTGTTTTTAAAAAATAAAGAGGGACAAGTCCCGCTTTATTCAATAATTAATTCTAAAAAGTAATATGAAAAGAAATTCGTTAATTATTTAACACCATCATTTTTACGCATGTATTCCAAAAGGTTTCGGGCATCACTTTCAGCAAGATTTTGATTGGGCATACGAACCATACAAATTTCCAATTGTTTTTTCAATTCAGGATCCTTGTCAATCATAGGATCAGGATTTGTGATGAAATTCATAATCCATTCCGGAGTTCTTCTTTCAGTGACACCTTTCCAACCTGGTCCAACCAATTTTTCATCAGTCAGTTTGTGGCAGGAATTGCATTTAAGTCCATAAACTTTTTCACCTTCTGAAGCCATTTTCGGGTCTAAGGAAGCTCCTAAATCCACTTTGTCATAACTTCCCTCTCCTTTGGTTGCATCATAGTTTCCTGAGGCTGCCGCATCACCCTCTGCAACAGGTTCTCCTTCTGATACGACAGGCTCTGCTGCTGCTTTTGAAAAGTCCTCATTGCCACTTTCTTTTTTCCCGCAAGCTATTGCTAAACTAATTGTTAAAGCAAGTAAACATACTTTTTTCATGTTTTTATAAAGATTTCAATTTTATTCAAATTTCGGATTTACATAGTAACAGTTTTATGACCAAAATCACAAATCAAAAATTTAATTAGACCAATCCAGCAACCTTCTTTCACCTGAAATTGCTTTGATATCAGTAATATCCTGAGACATTTCAATCACTCCTTTATAGTTTAATTTTTCATCCCTTACGGCAAAGTAACGGATGTAGATTAACTGTCCTTTATAGTTTATCCAAAATGAAGCTTCGTTTTGCTCGCCTTTTCTGAATTTATCCAGAATTTCCAATACAGTCCCCACACTTTTAGGTGGATGACAAAATTTAACTTCTCTTCCTATAATACCTGCACTTCTGGGAAACACACGCTCCTCTCCCCGATTGTAAAAAATAACTCTATCATTTTCGTCCACATAAGTCAAATCGAGCGGTATGGTTTTAAAAAGCAGATTTAACTGCTCAAGAGTCATATACCCTTCGTTCAATTTAAAACCTTCATTGGCAAACAGACTTTCTTCTTTTGCTTCAAAATCATTGGCGTCTGTTTCATTTGTAATATAAGGGATGGGCGGGTTTTTAAGCATCCAGCCAATTTCTTCCTCTCCATTACTCATTTCAATCCAATCCTTATCTTCCAAAAGCTGTAAAGCATTGGGAAACAAAACAGTTTCCTCCACTTCAATTAATCTGTAAATATTATCGATTAAATAAGGCGTATCGGCCTTTAAGCGTTCATAATTATTATCTGAATAATGCTTTCTCAACAAACGCATTTGTTCGCGCATTGTATCATGAAATGACCACATCCCTTTTGAAGGACCGTTCCAGCCTTTTTTTTCCAGATAAGGAAAAAGCTGGTTTTCTTTTCGAAGAAAACGTTTTTCAATCGTTGATAGTTCGTTAAAAATATTGAACCATTTTTGCGTTTCCTCCTGCGGATGGGTTGCACTTAATTCCTTTAATAACGAAACTATCAAATCAACTTCTTGAAAATACGTATAAACCGGATGTCCTTCAACCACAGGACTGCTTTTCGTGTCTGTATTCATTTTAAGACCGTTATTTTGAAATAATAATTTCGGGTTGCAATATCACTTTAGACGTGATGGAATTGGAAATCAGGCAGGCTGTTTCTGATTTGGAGATAATTCTTTCGGTTTTACTTTTCTCTTCTTCATTTGAAATCACGATAACAGGTTTCAAAACAATTTCAGTCATTAAAAATCTGCCGTCCACTTTTTCAAGTATCCCGGTCGCCGCACAGTTGATTTTTTTGAATTCCAGTTTTGAATATTCGGCGATAGCCAAAAAAGTAGTCATGAAACAACTTTGCACGGCTGCCGTAAACAAATGCTCCGGCGACCAGAATCCAGCCATTCCTTTGTCAAATTCCGGTGGAGTGGCCACTTCAACCTTTAATTGAAAATCGGGTGAGGAAAGCGTTCCTTTTCTGTCTCCCGTCCACTCTAAATCTAAATTATACTGATGTTTCTCCATATGCATATAGGTTTAATTCGATCTTGAATAATTGTATTTTGAGATTTTCCAAATCATGGATTACTTTCTCCTTGTTTACCCAGTAATACTGCTCAAACAGGTTTTTATAATAATCGATTCCATGAGATAAATTGTTTTTAAAGGTTTCCCATTTTTTTATTTGAGCAGGCTGTACCTCAAGTACTTCTTCTATTTGATTTTTCAAATAATCGATATACAGTTGCAGTTCTTTGATAAAAAAATTGGGGCGGTCCCCGTGTATCTCAATGCTTTTGCTGCCGTATATGTGCTGAACCATTTCTTTTAAAGAAACTTCTTTTGAAAAATAGGCCATATTGGGACCGGGACATACCACAACTCCTTGTGCCTGTCCTTTAACAGGGAAATTTAATTCTAAATGGCTCGGATTGGCTAAGCCTACACACAGACAGGCTTTTTCGGTTATGGCTTTCATTTCTTTTGCAAAAACCGATTCCGGAAGTTCATGCTTCCTGTTTTGCAATTCGGTTATTTTTTTATCCTGATATTTTTTAGAGGCGGTACAACTTCCTTCTTTATCGTATTCCTTGCTTAACGCCAGATATTTTTTAGGACAGGAGCTTCCTGCTTTACCTGCGGCAATCCGTGCATTTTTAAAAATATCATTGGTCATGCCTTTGACAGTATTGAAGGGTACTCCCAATGGTGAAATATTACTCAGATAAAGGTCGCTTTCCTTACAGTCAGCTAATAATTTTCTAGTTTCCGCATCTACAGAAGTTGCTTCAGGGACTAATAGAAAAGGAGACCCCCACCCTACACTGTCAACCTGATAATGATCCAGTAAAAACTGATGTTCTTCGGCTGTCCCAACACCACCCTGTACAGTTATTTTCAGCAAAGGAGGTTTTTCAGGCACAAATTTATTTTTGGAAGTCAACGCTTGTGTGAATAATGAAAAAGCCGAATCAACCAGTTCGTTTTTTTTGGCCTTGAACTCCTCCAGTATAGGACCCAGCAACAAACCTTCGGTAGCAAAAGCATGACCGCCACAGTTTAAACCCGATTCAATTCTGTATTCTGAAACCCAAAGTCCTTTTTTGGCTAAAAAATTGCCCTGAATTATTGCCGAACGAAAATCACTTACTTTTAAAATGATTTTTTTATGGAATTGACCGTCAGGAGCAGGATAAAATCCATCAAAAGATTCCAGGTAGCTGTATAATCTGGGATTCATACCCGCCGAAAAAACCACTGAAGAATTTACAGTACTGTTTGCAAAACCTCTCAAGGCGGCATGTGCGTCATTATAGAAGATTGGCAATTGTTCCTGATTATCAAAATTGTCTTTATCGACTTTGGTCATAATATTTACATCAATACTGCCCGGTTTAAAAAATTGTTCCAAAACGCTTTTTACTTCGTTAATATTGGTCTTACCGGATGTAATGAGTTGCTCCAAATTATTTTTCAATTGGGAACCATTGGGAAGCATTGCAATAAATGATTCCAATGAAGCTCTTTTTTGAAGGAGTTCCTGTTTGAAATTTTCAAATTTTTGAGTAACTATTTTATCGGCTAAATTTAAATAACCGGTGATTCGTCTGGCTCTGAAGTCTTCTATTTTCTGAGTAATTTCTTCATAAGGCTGTTTGAATTTCGCAGCATAGTAAGCCGTCATCTTTTCAATTAAATCATCATCCATAATGGAAATGACAGAATCTATACCATAGTGGGCAACCCTGATAGGGCTGTCAATGGTAAAAGCTAATCCCATTACGGGAATATGAAATGTATGCATCGTATTTTAATTAGTTCATTGTTTGGACGTAACAAATTGACCAAATAACTTTCAAACAGAATATGATTAAAATCACATTCTGCTTATTTTAAAAATAAACCCGAAATAAAAAATATAACAACCACAACTATAATATTGGATTTCCAAAAGGCATTGGCATTTTTCAGCTCCATGAAATGGAAGGCCACCAACAAAAATTTGATTCCAAAAATGCTTAAAATGAGTAAAATTTTACTGGTTGCACTGATCGATAAGAGACTTATTAAAAAGGCCATTATTGAGACCAGAATTAAAATGACAATAATATTAATTAATGACTTGTTCATACGATTCTGAAGTATAAATATAAAATAGGAAAAAGCAACAGCCATATTAAATCACACATGTGCCAAAAAGTGGTTCCCGCCTCTACATCTTCTATTTTTTTAGCCGATAGATTCTTTTTCAGCAGCAGTATAATCAGGATGCCGATAATTACATGGATTAAATGAAAACCTGTCAAGAGCCAATAAAAAGAGAAGAAATTATTGGTTCCTAAGCCATATCCGGAACTCAATTTATTATAATATTCAATCGATTTTACAACTATGAAAAGGATTCCGAGGAAAACCCCCAGATTAAACTGCCTGCCAGCTGATGAATAGGATTCTTTTTTAAAAAAATGCAGTCCCTGAGCCACAAAATAGCCGCTAATCAGTAAAATAAACGTATTTAAGGTTCCCAAAGTCAAATCTAATTTTAAACTAGAGCTGTGGTATAACTCCGGGGTGGCTTTAGCATCAATCAATGCGGCAAAAAGTGCCATACAAAAAGTAATGACTTCAATAAAAATGATAATCCACATCAGGATTCCTCCCGGCGGATAGTATATGCTTTTATAATCTATTTCCTGTGTTTTCATGATTTATAAAAATTTTACCAGCCCCGTTTCAACTTCATAAAAAGCACCTACTAAATCTATTTGATCATCATAAGCCTGTTTCCTGATTTCAGGACTTTTATCCAAAATGTCTTTAATGGTTTTATTGATATTTAAAGCAACATGATGCTGGGCTTCATTATTTGTAAATGATTCCTTGATCTGCCCTGTAAGCTGGGTTAAATTGCCTAGCTCGACTTTGTCCAATGTACCTTGTATAGCACCGCAGTTAGTATGCCCCAAGACAACAATCAGTTTGATTTTTTTGAATTTCACTGCATATTCAATACTGCCTATTATATTGTCATCTTCTAAATTACCTGCCACTCTCTCTACGAAAATTTTCCCCAGACCCTGATCAAAAATAATTTCGGGAGGCACTCTCGAATCCATACAACCCAATACCAATGCGTAAGGATGTTGTGCCGATTTATTATGAAGAATATCGTTTTTATAATCCGTATTTATAAAATTACCGGACAGAAATCTTTCGTTACCTGCCATAAGTTCCTTTTTTACAGCTTCAGGAGAATCCATTTTTACGTGTTGCTTTTTGGAATAACAGCCCAAAACAAGGAAAGCGGTTTTTAAAGCCAGGATTTTAATTACAAACCCTTTAGCAAACAATCCTTTAAAAAATAATAGTTTAAACAAATAGGTCTTCATGATTTCTGATGATTTTATTTAGTACAGTATTATTGTTTTTTGATTTTATCATATAATTTAACCAATGCCGTTAGTAATTCTACCGGATTTGTCAATATTTGGTAATGATTCTGACCAAACATCTGCGGTAAATAGTATTTGGCCTGCGCTTCAATTGCCAAGGCATACGAATTGATGTTTTTTTGATTCAACTCCCTTAAAGCCTGACGGGTGTCGTTTATACCGTATCTGCCTTCGTATTTATCATAATCGTTAGGTTTACCATCAGAAATAAGGATAATCCATTTGTTTTTAGAATCCCGCTGTTCCAGTCTTGCACCGGCATGACGCAGTGCGGCGCCTATGCGTGTATATCCGGAAGGTTCTATCGCACCGACTTTATACTTGGCACTATCCCAGTTTTCATCAAATTCCTTGATTGTTACATAACTGGAAAAGTTGCGTGTTTTTGAATAAAAACTATCGATTGAAAAATCAATATTGAACTCATTTAAAATTTCTCCAAACAATATGGAAACTTCTTTTTCGACGTCAATGACTCTGTTGCCTGCCGCATAACTGTCACTGGACAAACTGACATCCAGAAGCAATAAAATAGAGACATCCTTGTCTTTCTTCCGGTTGGAAAGATATACTTTGTCCGAAGGATTTTTTTTAGAATGGATGTCGACATACAAATCGGTGAGTGCGTCGATATCAAATTCGTTTCCTTGCGGCTGACGTTTTTGCTGCTGCATTTTATTATTTAAATGGGTGAGTATTTTGCGCAGTCCATTTAAAGTAGCCGCATTTTTTTTGATGGTATTTTCATAATACGAAGTATCTTTTTTGAGCAAAGTCTTCGGATATACTTTACAAAACTTTTCTTTGTAGGTTCTTTTTGAAAAATCCCATTCGTCATAAGCGATATGATAACCGGTTGTATCAACTTCGGCACTTTCTGAAACCGAAGTATTTTCGATAAAATCGGCTTGATATACCGAATGCGCCGTATCATCTACCCTGACTGTAAACTTCATGCTCAAATCCTCGATGGCATTTTCATGGTCTTCCAACTCATCAGAACCATCGAAATCCCTCCAGGTACCACTGAATTCTTCAGCTGTCTCTACTTTTTCAAATTGATGCAGCAACACATAGTCTTCCTGCTGTTTTTTATCAATTTCGAGTGTTTTTATTTCCTCAACCGCTTTTGCCTTTAAAAGGGTCTGAGGCTGTTCTGTATTGGAAGTTTTTACCGAATCCGAAAAGTTTTCCAAAATATTATTACCAGCTGTTTTTTGTTCATTTTTCATTGGTTTTCCATATATCATGGAAAAATCCGGCTCTTTTTTGGGATTTGTATTTTTAGAAAAATGACTGACCAACCGATAATAAATATCTTCGGTACTGGGATATTTTTCAAAAAGAAGCTGCAAAACTTGCTGTTTTTCTTCTTCCGAAAAAAAAAACATTTTCCTGTTGGTTTATATCTAATTCTTTTTGAATACTTAAAAAAAGAATCCGGAACTTATAAAAATCAAAATTTTCATCACCCGATTCAAATCCATTAAAATGAACAGACAAAAAGAAATTGTTGTTTTTATAACCTCCTTCCCTTTCTGCAGGGAATATTTCGATAGGTTCGCCGGTAATGGCTCTTGCTAAAAGAGTAATGCGAGATTTTATATCCTTTAAGAAAACAGCATTTTTATCAGAGAGCACTTTGTGCTTGTTTCTGTTCTTAAAGTATTTAGCTACCGAACTAAAAAGTATCTCGTCTAAGTCCATAATCAAATCATTAAATCACATAAATCTTTCAGAGCCTGGGTGGTTTGCAAATCATCGGTCAATGGTTCTATAATGGCTGTATGAGTGGATAATCTTTTAGGCAATCCACTTTTAATCAGCTTAGCGGCATTGACCAGCAATCTTGTTGAAACTGTTTCTGTCAGTCCTAATTCGGTCAGGTTTCTTATTTTATTTCCAATGGCCGTCAATTTTTTGGCAGTGTCCGGTTCGCATCCGGTTTCCTGAATCAGAATTTCGATTTCCTGATTCGATTTAGGATGTTCAAAAGTAATAGCTGTAAAACGCTGTTTAGTGGATGGTTTAAGTTCTTTAAAACCTTTTTGATAACCCGGATTAAAAGAGGCCACCAACATAAAATCAGGATGTGCTGTGATGGTTATTCCTAATTTATCAATGTATAATTGACGTCTGTGATCGGTTAAGGAGTGTATGGCTACGATAACGTCGGGCCTGGCTTCGGCAATTTCATCCAAATAAATGATTGAACCTTCCTTGACAGCCATGGTTAAAGGACCATCAGTCCAAACCGTTTCGGCTCCTTTTATGATATATCTGCCAATTAAATCAGTCGATGAAGTTTCTTCATGGCAGCTGATGGTGATTAATTTTTTTTCAAGTTTCACCACCATAAATTCTATAAATCTGGATTTACCGGTTCCGGTAGGCCCTTTGAGCAGTAACGGAATTTTATTTTGGTAAGCCTGTGAAAAAACATCTTCTTCTTTTCCTACCGCAAAATAATATGGAATTGTAGTTGTCATAATTTTTAAGAATAAAACGGAAATTTACACCTCTTATAAAGATAGTGACGGGTATGGAGGTATGAGCAAATAAGAATCTGGTGTAAATTTTCCGTTTGTTATTGTGATACTGTTTCTATGATTTTTGCCACGGTGTTTTCGTTGTTAACACCTAAACCTTCCTGTTGATGGACTAATTCCCCGTTTTTATTAAAAACACTGATGATATTTGAATGGGAAAAATCCAAAGGCGATATCTTTTTATATTTCACGGCCAGCACATTAGCAAATTCTTGTACAGTGTTTACATTTCCCTGAAGAAATGTCCAATGCGGAGCATCCATAAAATTTTCCTTCGCAAATTTTTTCAGCCTTTCAGGATTATCCGTTTCGGGGTCTATGCTGACCAGAACAAAATTTAAGTCTGACAATTTATCTTCCGGCATTTTCGATTCGATATCACGCATATCAGCAACTAATCTGGGACAAGCTGCTTTACATGAGGTATAAATCATTACCATGACGGTTACTTTTCCTTTCAAATCCTCTAAATGGATGGTTTTATTGTCTTGTGTTTTCCATTCGCTGGTTAAATTGAAGATAGATTCTTCTGAAATGGACTGCTTTACAGTTTCCTTTTTTTGGCAACCCAAAAAAAGAAATAGTGTAAGTATGTAGATTATATTTTTCATGATTTTCAATTTTATTTTAAAGTATCCTTAACACATCTAAAACCTAGGTTTCTAATGGTATAATCTGCTTTTGTGCTACCCCGGAATGCATAGCGCATAAAAGCGGCATAGTTCATCAAATCGGATGCATTAAGCGAGCCGCTGCCGCAAAACAGATTTTTGTCTGTAGTTACATCACTTCTTGACTCTCCGGTCAGGAGAATGGAACTAAAATCGGAAGTCCATTCCCACACAAGTCCGTGCATGTCATAAACCCCATAATAATTTTTAAAAGTTTTTCCTACCTCATTATCATACGCTTTCGTTTTTTCATACCAATCCAAAATGTATTGATTGTATATTTTTTCTTTTCGGGCATCGGGCATTTTTTCATTTGCCATTGCCACATATTCCCATTCATCCACAGTGGCCAGTCTTTTACCCTGACATTCGCAGTAAGCATTTGCCGCATACCAGGAAACGTTGGTCACAGGATGGTTATTTTCTTCTGTATTACATGTCCCGTCATTATTTTTCCAACTATACAAATAATTTTCATCTGCAAAAATTCTTTTAATCTCAGATTTCTGCCAGCGTTTATTTTGTTTTACAAATGCTGCAAAATTTTCGTTTGTTACCGGATAAACATCCATATAAAAATTGGTAACGGTTACCGGTTTTCCTTGTTTTCCATATAAAGGAACATAACTTCCTCCTTTTATGAACACCATCGGGGTTTCTACCCCAAAAGACGTATCTTTCGGAGTAGAAATTGATGGTTTATTTATATTTTCTACATTTTTGAAATCATCATTTTTCTGACATGAAATCAAAACAAAAGCAAAAACTAAAAAATATAAATTCTTCATTGCACTAAAAATTATTTTTTACCTCTTACAGCTTGAACCATTGCAACCGTAACTTCTTTTTTATTATTACCCCATGAATTATACACATAAGTCAGTACGTTTGCCACTTCCTCATTCGTCAATGTCTGGGCAGTCATGACACTATTGAATTTTTTGCCATTTACAGTAATCTCACCCGTTTTACCTTTCAGCACAATATCAATTGCTCTATTAATATCAGCATTTAAGAAATCTGATTTTGCAAGCGGCGGGAAAGCATTGGGCAATCCTTCTCCACTAGCCTGGTGACATGCAAAACATGTTTTACCATAGATTGATTTACCATCGTCAATTCTTTCAGTAAGCGTGACTGCTTTAGCCGGTTTTGCCGTGTTTTCATCAGGCATAGATTGAATTGTACCTCCTTCAGGATGGTAAACCTGATCTGATTGTGTACCTGAGTATATTTTTTTATTATCCTCACCGGTAACATTAAGCATCCCTAAGCTGCCTTTATTGAAAGTTCTAAAAATAGAGTGGTCGACTAAAATTAAAGTACCTGGAACATCCACTTTAAAATCAACGATGGCTGCACCACCGGCCGGAACAAGGGTGGTTTGAATATCGTGATTTACCAAATCACCGCCTTCTACGTGAACATTATCAAAAATTTCTCCAATAACATGGAAAGAAGACACTAAGTTAGGGCCACCATTCCCAACGAACAAACGTACTCTCTCGCCTACTTTTGCCGTAAGTGCACCATCCCCGGTCAAAGCTCCGGTTTTACCATTAAACACCACATAATCAGGCTCTTCTTTTACTGCTTTTGCCATATCAAACGGTTGCAATCCTTTTTCACCGTTGACTTCTTTAGTATAAAAATCACCCTGCATTACATAGTATTCTTTATCTACCGGAGGCAGTCCTCCTTCAGGTTCTACCAGGATTAATCCGTACATACCATTTGCAATGTGCATCCCTACCGGTGCAGTCGCACAATGGTAAACATACAAACCTTGGTTTAATACTTTAAATGAGAAGGTTACTTCGTGACCTGGCGCTACAAATGAAGATTTAGCTCCGCCACCTGGACCAGTAACCGCATGCAAATCTATATTATGCGGTAATTTGTTATCGGGATGGTTTTTAAGATGGAATTCAACTTCGTCTCCAACTCTGGTTCTGATGAAACTGCCCGGAACTGAACCACCAAAAGTCCAGTAAACATATTTTACTCCATCAGCCATTTCACCTTCTTTCTCAATAATTTCCATATTGACAATCAGTTTTTTTGCCGGTCTGTCGCCTACGGGTTTTGGAACAAACGGCGGTGCTGTCAATTCTGCTGTAACAGGATCTCCTTCTACACTAATTGAAGCTGGATCTGTTTTTGTGTTTTCTTTTTTACAACTAATCATCATTGCACTTCCTGCAATCAGGATTAAAGCTAATTTTCTTAACATTTTGTACGTTTTAATCGTTATTGGTAATTTTAATTGCTTCGACTGTTGGTCTGCCATACTTAATAAAATCAATAATATAGAGTATGATACCAACTGTAAACATGGTGGCACAAATCAGCAATACATAAAAGTGAATGCTAATTTCATTTTGTACTTCCATAAATTCCATTTTTAATTTTCTCTCGAGATATACCTGTACAACACCTGCCACACCAAAAGCAACTGTCATACCTAAAATTCCGATATTCGCCAGCCAGAAAGCCACATGCCCTTGTTTACTGTCATATCGTTTTCTTCCTGTCAGGTTAGGAAGTGCATAACTTATAATAGCTAAGACAATCATAGCATAAGCACCCCAAAAAGCATAATGACCATGCATAGCTGTTACCAGCGTTCCGTGAGTATATAAATTGGTTTGCGGCAATGTGTGTGCAAATCCTAATAAACCTGCTCCGATGAACGAAACTATAGCTGAACCGATAGTCCAGAACAGGGCTATTTTATTGGGATGGCTTTTTTCACCCTTACGATACATCCTTACTGCAAATAAAGCCATCGCTAAGAAAGCAAGCGGTTCTAAAGCTGAGAAAATACCGCCTATAATCAACCAAATTTTATTTACACCTATAAAATAATAGTGGTGTCCGGTACCTAAAACTCCTGATAAAAAGGTCAAACCTATAATAACATACAGCCATTTTTCGATAACCTCTCTGTCTACACCGGTTAGTTTTATCAACAGGAATGATAAAATACCTCCCATAATTAATTCCCAAACACCTTCAACCCATAAGTGAACTACCCACCATCTAAAGAAGGAATCCGTTACCTGGCTATCAAACCAAATCATTCCCGGTAAATATAAAAGCGCAGCAAACAACAATCCCATTGAAAGCACTAAGGCAGTAGTGGTTCTTCGCGGACTTTTAAATAACGTAACCAATATCAGTCCCAAAAACAGTAATACGTTTACTACTACTAAAAAGTCCAATTCTCTTGGGATTTCAAGAAATTTTCTTCCTTCCCAATGGTTTAAGTGAAAACCGATTATGGCTATCACACCAACAACAGCAAGCGATATTAACTGTACATACGCTAGTTTTACACTTACTATTTCCCGTTGCGCTTCTTCTGGAATAATATAATAAGCTGCTCCCATAAAACCTGTCAACAGCCACACTACCAATAAATTAGTGTGCACTGCTCTTGCAGTATTGAATGGAATAATGTCGTGCAGTCCTTGTATACCAATCCGATCAAAACCCATTATAAATCCGTAGACTATTTGCAATGAAAAGAGCAGCATACACAAGGCAAAAAACCAATAGGCTACTTTTTGTGATTCGTATTTCATAAGTGTAATTTTTATTGTTTATCTTTTGCTAATGGTGAAACAACTCTGTCAAAACCATTTAAATCGATTTTCCCAATCCAATTTAAATAGGCTACCATTGCCTCTGCATCTTGTTCCGTCATGGCATAGGCTACCATTTTTCTGCCTCGGGGCTGCCATGGTTCTTTAGACATCAGGACCGCTTTTATATAAGCTTCTCCTCTTCGGTCAACAACTTTTGTTAATTCTGGAGCGTAATATCCTCCTTCGCCTAAAATAGTATGACAGCCCATGCAATTATTAGACTCCCATATTTCCTTTCCGCGAACAATCCTGACATCTATTTTCTCATCAAAAGACTGATCGTTTTGAGGCATGAACGAATAAATGGTTAATCCAATAAAAATCGTAAATGTGACAAACGTTCCTCCGAGAAAAAATGCTCTTGCTTGTGATTTTGAAAGCATAATCTACTTGTTTAAGGTTAGTGAATTTTTAAAAGGACATTTTTATCCTTTTTATCTGAAAACAAATTTCATTAACATTTCATTAACTGTTTATGATATTTATCATATATCAAATTATTTGCAAAAAAAAGCGTCTATGATTAAAATCATAAGTGCTGATTACCTATTCGAGTAATTTCGAATAAAAAAAATAACATGAAAACAATGGAAGAAAAAACAATAGGAGAATATGTGGCAGATGATTTTAGAAGCGCAGCGATATTCTCAAAATACGGTATCGATTTTTGCTGTAAAGGACATAAATCCATAGATGAAGTATGCCAGGCTAAAGGATTGGACAAAGAGGCATTGATTGACGAAATCGGGACAGTTACAAATTCAAATAAAGGAGAAATAATAGATTTCAAATCCTGGCCATTGGATTTATTAATTGATTACATAGAAAAAAAACATCACAGATATGTAGAGGAAAAAATACTTGTTATAGCCCAATTCTTAAATAAGCTGTGTAAAGTTCATGGGGAAAGACATCCGGAACTTTTTGAAATTCAAAAAATGTTTTTCGAATCGGCTGATGAACTTACACAACATATGAAAAAAGAAGAGCTGATTCTTTTTCCTTTCATCAAAAAAATGGTGGCTTCCCAAAATAATGAGAGCAGTTTGAACCATCCTCCTTTTGGAACTGTACTGAACCCTATTCAAATGATGAAACATGAGCATAATAATGAAGGTGAAAGATTTAGAAAAATCAAAGAACTTTCTAACGATTATACACCACCGCAGGATGCCTGTAATACTTACATAGTAACGTTTGCCATGATAGATGAATTTGAGCAGGATCTGCACAAGCACATTCATCTTGAAAATAACATCTTATTTCCTACTGCTGAAAATTTAGAAAACAAATTGTTAAACTAAACTGTATGGATTTTTTTGTAATCAAACGCAGTGGAGAATACAAACCTTTTCAGGCTTTCAAAATCGAAGATGCGATTTTAAAAAGCTTTGACAGTGTTCATGTTGCTTACGACGAAGATATTTTTACTTCGGTAATTGATAAATTACAAGGTAAAACTGTTTGGGCAGTAGAAGAAATCCAGGACCTAATCGAAGAAACCTTATTTAAAAAGGACTATTTTGAAGTTATGCGCTCTTTTATGCTGTACAGGCATACAAGAAAAATGCAAAGAGAACATATTCAGGATTTAAATGATGACACTACTTATGTAGACAGTTCTCAGACCATTGAAGAATATATCCAACAAACCGATTGGCGTATCAATGCTAATGCCAACACGTCTTATTCAAATGCCGGGCTGGTAAACAATGTGGCCGGAAAAATAATTGCTAATTATTGGCTGGATAAAATATACTCCAAAGAAGAAGGGTTTGCACATAGAAACGGAGACATTCATATTCATGATTTAGACTGTCTTACCGGCTATTGTGCCGGATGGAGTCTGAGAGTCTTTTTAAACGATGGATTCAACGGTGTCAGAGGCCGTGTTGAAAGCAAAGCTCCGTCTCACTTCAGAGAAGCATTAGGACAAATGGCAAATTTTTTAGGTATTTTACAAAGCGAATGGGCTGGTGCACAAGCTTTCAGTTCATTTGATACGTACCTCGCTCCTTATGTTTTTAAAGACAACTTAAGCTATGAAGATGTGTTGAAAGCTATCAGAAGCTTCATATACAATTTGAATGTCCCTGCCCGCTGGGGCCAATCTCCTTTTACCAATATCACTTTAGACTGGATTGTCCCTGAAGATTTGAAAGATCAAATACCAACAAAAAACAACCAGCATCTGTTTGCCGTTTCAAATGCAGATTTACTTGGTAAAGCCAGGGAAAGAGGCGTTAGTACATTACCTGAGCTGCAGTACAGGCATTTCCAGAAAGAAATGAATATGATTAACAAAGCCTATTATACGGTAATGACAGAAGGCGATGCCAACGGACAGCCTTTTACCTTCCCTATTCCAACCGTAAATATTACGGAAGATTTTGACTGGGATGGAGAAAATACCGATATATTATTTGAAAACACGGCCAAAATAGGTTCATCCTATTTCCAAAATTTTATCGGAAGTCAGTACTTAGTTGATGAATTGGGTAATAAAGTAGAAAATCCCAATGCCTACAAACCCAATGCCGTACGCAGTATGTGCTGCAGGCTGCAGCTCGATTTAAGAGAATTGCTTAAAAGAGGCAACGGACTTTTTGGTAGTGCCGAAATGACCGGCAGTATTGGCGTGGTTACCATAAATATGGCCAGACTGGGGTATTTGTATAAAAACAACAAAACCGAATTATACCGTCAACTGGACAATTTACTCATTATTTCCAAATCAACTTTAGAGAAAAAAAGAAAATTCATTCAGGAAATGTATGACCGGGGACTTTACCCATATACTAAAAGGTATCTGCCGCATTTCAGAAACCATTTTTCTACAATTGGAGTTAACGGAATGAACGAAATGATTCGAAATTTCACCAATAACGAAGAAGACATCACTTCAATGTATGGATATGAATTTTCAATGGAAATTTTAAGCCATATAAGAGAAAAAATGAAAGAATTTCAGGAAGAAACGGGTAACTTATACAATCTTGAGGCAACTCCTGCTGAAGGAACCACTTATCGCTTTGCAAAAGAAGATAAAAAACGATTTATAGACATACTTCAAGCCGGGGAATGCGAAAACATTTATTATACCAATAGTTCGCAGATCCCTGTGGATTATACCAATGACCCGTTTGAAGCTTTACTGATGCAGGATGACTTACAATGCCAATACACCGGAGGTACGGTACTACACTTGTATATGAGCGAAAAAATAAGTTCTCCCCAGGCATGTAAAGAATTTGTAAAAAAAGTGCTGACAAATTTCAAACTACCTTATATAACAGTTACACCCGTATTTAGTGTTTGTCCGGTACACGGCTATTTGAATGGTGAACACGAATATTGTCCAAAATGTGATGATTTAATCATACAAAACTTTAATAATCAGATATATGAACAAAACCAGACAAATTTTAATTAATCACCAGCATTTAAGAACTAAATGCCTGGTGTACACTAGAGTAATGGGCTATCACAGACCTGTTGAAAGTTTTAATATTGGTAAGAAAGGTGAACACAAACAACGAATCCATTTTAACGAAAAGTCATGCTGTTAAACCTATTTACAGCATAACCCCTTTTACTCTTTTGGATTTCCCTCATATTACAGCCTGCATCCTCTGGTTTTCAGGCTGTAATATGAAATGTTTGTATTGTTACAATCCTGAAATTGTATCCGGTAAAGGGCAATTTTCGTATGAAGATTCTCTGTCTTTTCTAAAAAAACGGCAGACACTTTTGGACGGCGTTATTTTAAGCGGCGGAGAATGCACAAGCCACAAACATTTTATCCCCTTTTTAAAAGAGGTGAAACAGCTTGGTTATGCTGTCAAAATAGATACCAACGGCTCAAATTCAGCATTGCTGGCTGAAATAATAAAATTGAAATTGGTGGATTATATAGCATTGGACTTTAAATCACTGCCTGATAATTATAAAAAAATCACACAGTCCGATTTATTTGATTCTTTTCAAAAAACATTGGATATTTTACTTGAATACAAAGTAAAATTTGAAGTACGGACTACTTATCATTCCGATTTAATTTCCATTTCCGATTTAAAAAAAATGATTCTGTTTTTAGAGCAAAAAGGATACATTGGTTATTATTATATCCAAAATTTTATCAATAACACTCCAACAATTGGTAATCTGAATTATTCAACAAAACTTACTGAAATTGAAAATTTAAGCACCAAAAGAATAAAAGCAGTGCTTCGATGAAATAATTTTTTAAGGTATTTTAGCTGAACAATATCTGTTATCTTGTTTCAAATATAATTGTATCTTGAAAGAAAAATAAATTCCCTTAATGACTACAAAAATAAAAATAGAAATTTTTAACTATTGCTTAATAATTTCCGGAAGCTTTTTGTTAGCGTTTGGAGTGGTTGCTTTTTTATCGCCAAATCATATCGCAACAGGTGGTACGGCTGGTTTGGCCATTGTACTGCATCATCTTCTTAAACTGCCTATATATCTGTTGCTTGTTTTAATTAATATACCGTTATTATTTTTTGGTGTTAAATATTTAGGAAGAAAATTTGCTGTCGACACCACATTTTGTATCGTTTTAATCTCGGTTTTTGTGGCAATTCTCACTAAAATAATTCCGATTCCTGCCTTAAGCAATAATTTGTTACTCTCAACTTTATATGGAGGAATTTCTATAGGCATAGGATTGGGGTTGATTTTTAAAGGAGGGGCCTCAGCCGGAGGCGGTACAATTTTGGCAAAAATAATCGCTGTCAGCACAGGCTTTAAAACCAGTACCATAATTTTAGTTTTGGATGCCCTTGTAATTATTATGGCTGGAATTATTTTTAAAAGCCTTGAAATTGCACTTTGGAGTCTGATTAGTATATATACAGCTTCAAAACTTATCGATACTATTCTGGTAGGTGCGCCAAACAAAAAGATTGTTCATTTATCTTCATCAAAAAATTTAACAGAATTAAGCAATCTTATTTTTCAACAACTAAATATAAAGGGTACAGTTGTAACCGGGAACGATTTAGCAAATACTGAGCATAAGGACATAATTTTTATTTTAATCGATAAAAACAAATTAAACATCCTCAAACAACTGGTTCATTCCTACGACAAAAACATCATAATGATTGTAATGGAAGCTGCTGAAATATTAGGTACTGACGATTAACTACCATATGATCCTGCTTTTAATTTCTTAAACTATTTTTATGTCTGATGCAAAAAAAAAGCATCATATGATAAATGTCATCAATAATAGGACATTTGTGTCCTAATTTTATTTGAAATTTATAATTAAAAATATGAAATTTATAAAACAGTTAAGCTTACTAGCTTTAACAACCTTCGGAATAAATATTCAAGCACAGGAATTTGAAGTAAATTTACAATTAAGACCAAGATATGAATATAGAAACGGTTTTAAAGAACTAATGAAAGACGGTTCTTACCCAAGCTCATTTGTCAGTCAAAGAAGCAGATTGGATTTTAATTACAGGCAAGAACATTTAAAAGTTAAATTAACTCTTCAAAATTTAAGGAATTGGGGTGATGCATCCACAGTTACTGCCTCCGATAAAAATGGAACAGCATTGTTTGAAGCCTGGGCGCAATATGAAATCGACTCTACCTGGAGTATAAAAGTGGGAAGGCAGGTCCTGTCATATGACAACCAAAGAATTATGGGTGCAATAGACTGGGCACAGCAGGCACAATCCCACGATGCAGCATTAATTACTTTCAACACTAAAAAACATCAATTACATTTAGGTTTTGCATTAAATACAGATAGTGAGAAATTATACGAGGAATTGTATACCACCAATTATAAAAACATGCAATTTGCCTGGTACCACAAAAACTTCAATAAAATGAACATGAGTTTGTTGTTTTTAAACAATGGTTATCAATATAAAGAAGCTGTCACAGATGATTTGAAACTTGATTACATTCAAACTTTTGGATCCTTTATGGATTACAAAAACAATAAACTTGATGCCAGCTTAGGAATTTACGGCCAAACCGGCAAAGGCAAATTAATCAATGAAAAAACTCCTGTAGGTGCTTATTATGCCGGTATTGCAGCCAACTATGCTTTTACTGAAAAATTTAAAGCCGGTTTAGGTTATGAATACTTATCAGGGAAAGATCAAGAGGACACCAGCAACAAAATAAAATCATTCTACCCGCTGTTTGGAACAAATCACGCTTTTAATGGTTTGATGGATTACTTTTATGTTGGCAGTTTCAAAAATAATGTCGGACTTCAGGATGCATATTTGAAATTGAATCTGAATTCAAACAAATGGCAGTTTAATCTAACACCTCATTTATTTTACAGCGCAGCCAATGTTTCTGACCCTGCAGCTGCAACAAAAAAAATGGATAACTATTTAGGAACAGAAATTGATTTTGTCACAACTTTTATGTTCAAAAAAGAAATTACCTTATCCGCCGGATATTCACAAATGTTCGGTTCAGATACTTTAGAAGTACTTAAAGCCGGAAATAAAGGTTATGACAACAACTGGGCATGGATAATGATAAATATTAATCCAAGAATCTTCACAACAACTGCTAAATAAAAATGGATTTAACCAAAAAGGATGTGTCGTTGCGATACATCTTTTTTTTTAAGAGTACTTTTAGATTCATAAATCAGCAATCTTGATTTCAATAAAGAAAGCCATCCAAATCATTAATACAAGTAAAATTTCTGAATGCTAATTATTATATGTTGATTAAACTTGTATATAAAGGCAGATTTGAATACTTTAGTTAGCAATGGAGGAAAAAAAGCAAATATTAATCACGTTTGGAGACAATGTCCGAAGGTTCAGAATCCAAAAAGGACTTTCTCAGGAGCAATTGGCCCATCTCGCTGATGTTCACAGAACCTATATAGGAATGATTGAAAGAGCTGAAAAAAACATCACACTGATCAACATTCAAAAAATAACTAATGGTCTTGGTGTTGACCTAATCGATTTATTAAAAGATGAACAAAGAGCAGATTCAGTATCTTAAAGACAATATTTCAGCAATAAACGGTGTGAATTTCGACCCTGCAAATACAGGTATTGGAGGTTTGCTTTTATTTGGTTCTAAAACCGACTTCAAAACTGCTATGAAGAGGTATTTTACTGAAAGACTCAGTGATGATGAATTTAATCAAACCTTACAGCGTGAATTCAGAGATGAGAATTATATTAAAGCAAGAATTCTGGATATAGCAAACAGGCATTTAATTTTAAAAGCTGACTTAATCACATATTACGATTCTATTTTACAGCAAAGTGTAAAAAATGAAATCGATAAAGCTGGATTTGTTGCCAATGCTATTGAGTATATTAAGAATAATATGAATAATGAGTATCATTATAAATATACAGCAACCAGTTTAAAGAAGATTTTAGAAAAACAATATGATTTTATATTTTCAAACGGATTTCCTTCTAATATTCAAAATATAAACACAGGAATCATGACTGCCAATGCAGGGGATAGTGCTCAATTTTTATTTCTGGCAAGAGCCATATTAGCAGGTTTCAATTGTTCCAATGTTGATGTCAGATCCAGTAAATATGATGCAGTCGTTGATTATAACAATACTTTGTTAAGAATTCAAATAAAAGGTGCATCAGGGAATTCAATCAGTTTTAAAGACAGAGACAGAGGAGGTCAGGGAATTGACCATCATCACATAAGAAATCAAGGTCAGAGAATTACTGCGGAACATTGTGATATTTACGCCGCCGTGGATAAACAGGTAGGTATATGCTATTTAATTCCTATGAGTTATGTGGAAAAAATTGATGATGCCGACATCACAAATGTAAGCTTAAATTCTCTTGACCGATTTAAAGAAAACTGGGATATTATTTCTGAAGTTGCTTCCGAAAAAAACAAAAGAATATGAAACTGACTTATTCAACTGAAAACCAAAGGAATAATTATCACTCGAATTCCAAAAGAGCTTTTTCTGGTTTTCCATTATCATCAACTGATGTAAAAAAAACTTTTGATTTTGCTTTCGAAATGTGCATGGGTACTGGACACCACCGTGCTCACAGGACAGGCGGTCAATATGACAGAAGTAACGGAGAAAAATTCTGCAATACATTTCAAGGAAAATTAGCCGAAATAGTTCTTTATAACCATTTTAAATCGCATGGATTTGATATAAAGGAACCTGATTTTGGTGTATATGGCAAAGGTCTTTGGGATGATTCGGATTTAGAAATCAACGGAAAAAAAATTAATGTAAAATCCGCAGCCTTCTTCTCAAATCTCCAGCTTTTAGAAACGAGAGACTGGAACACAAATGGTCAGTATATCCCAAATTTAAATACGGGCACTACAAGTAAATATGATTACTTTGTTTTGGTAAGAATAAAACCCGATTTGAAATCGATATTCAGAGAAAATAATTTATTCAACGGTACTATTTTTGAGAAAGACAATATTGAAGCAACTGTAACGAAACAAAATTTCAGTGCCGATATTGCAGGATATATTACCCACACAGATTTAATAACGGTAATAGCCAATAGAAATATTTTACCCCAAAACTCTTACCTGAATGGAAAAGTAAGAATGGATGCGGAGAATTATTATATTCAGTGTGGAGATATGCGGGTTATAACAGATTTAGTGTCAGAATTGAAAGCTATGCCTCAGCCTCAACAGGCACCATAACATTATCCAGAACTTTTTTAATGTTTGCAGAAACGGCTTCAATAACAGGAACACTGACAGAATTACCCGCTTGTTTGTACAAATTTGAGTTGGCCAGTTTCGTTGGAATCTTAAAAGTATCCGGAAACCCCTGAAATCTTAAACATTCCCTTGGCGTTAGTTTTCTAAAGCCATAATCAGTTAAAATGAGCGGCACATTGTGTCCGCCGGTTCCCATATTAGCAGTAAGCGTAGGACAAACATTTGATTTGTTCTCTCTTACATACTGTCTTCTGAATTGATAAACAGTATCTTTTGATTTGATAGTCTCTTTCAGCATATCAAACATATACCTGTCTTCATTGTAATAGAAAGCATCATCAACTTTCTCTTTGATAAGGAAGTCTTTTATTGTTTTTGTAAGTTCTTCCTTTTTTGGAAATTCAAACAAAGTCTCGGCATTTGGATATTCATTCAAATCAAAAGCTATCATAAATATTCTTTCCCGGTTATGAGGAATATTACCATAGTCCTTTGTATTTAAAACCTGAGCCTGAAACGAGTAATTTCTTTCTCTTAAAGAAGATTCAATCACCTGCATAGTCTTGCCGTGGTCGTGGGTTACAAGGTTTTTAACATTCTCTAAAAAAACCACTTTAGGTCTCATTGTATCAACAAAATCCAATATTCTGAAAAAATGATTGCCTCTATGGTCATTAAATCCCTTTCTATAACCGGCAACTGAAAATGGCTGACAAGGGAACCCTGCTGTCAAAATATCAATCTTTGGAATTGTATTCAAATCCAATTGTAAAACATCTCCTTCAATAAGCTCATGTTTAAAGTTTTCGCGGTAAGTTACACAGGCAGCCTTATCAAATTCATTAGCCCAAAGCAATTCGAATCCGGATTTTTCAAATCCCATACAAATCCCTCCAATACCAGCATATAAGCTCCCTACTTTAAACTTTTCATTCATAACCTCTTGTTTTCTATGCTAATTATAGTATGTAATCTATATTTAAAAATACAAATATACAAGTAATACTATATTCTAATACTCATGCCTGTTAAATTTAAAATCAGCTGATTAAAATACATTTTTAAAGAGCTGATTAGTAAATACATTTATTCAAAGAAGGCTTTTTAATTTGGAAATCAAATTTTCCTGCCAGTCACCTTTTTTAATCTCACATTCCCAAATCACAACTACATTATAACCATTTGCAATATTAATCTTTTCATTTTCAACATCCCTTTTTATATTGTTTCCAATCTTTTTCAACCACCATTCTGTATTTGTTTTGGGAGGTCTATAATATCTGCAGTCATTATGACCATGCCAAAAACATCCTCTGATATCAATAATACACTTAAGTTTGGGGATAAATATATCGGGTTTTCCCGGTAAATCCTTTCTATATAATCTATACCTGAACCCTTTACTAAATAGAAATTTCCTAACAAGAACTTCTGGTTTTGTGTTCTTGCTTTTTATCTGACTCATATTATAACTCCGTACCTCTTTACTATGTGTATCTGCCATTTCTTTATTATTTACAGAAGTCATAAACCAACATATAAAGTTAAATAATTAACCCGTTACCGGGAAGTTTATTGGAGGATTTGCGTTATTTTTCAACTCACTTCAGTGCAAAATCCTTTATCTTTGCACACTTGAGAAAGACAGTTATCAAATCGATTGAAGATGTAAATCTTTTTAAAACCCAATTGCTGCATTGGGCACAACAGTTTCGTGAAATTATTTTTCTGGATAGTAACAATTATCCTCAAAAATACGGTTCGTTTGAAGCAATTTTGGCTGTCGATGCTTTCACTTCCATAAAAACGGATTATTATAATGCTTTTGAAGATTTAAGACAATACCAGCAACAAACAAAAGACTGGCTGTTTGGTTATTTATCGTATGATTTAAAAAACGATATAGAACAGTTGACATCACATAATTTTGATGGTTTGCAGTTTCCGGATTTGTACTTTTTTCAGCCAAAGAAAATTTTCCTGATAAAAGAAAACCTTGTCGAAATTTCATATTTATCAATGTGTGATGATGAATTGGAGGAAGATTTTGAAGATATAGTCAAAAGTCGAAAGCCGAAAGCCGAAAGTCAAATGTCAAACATTGAGAGCATAAAAATCCAACAACGTATTTCAAAAGAGAGCTATTTAGACAAAGTAACCCAAATGCTGGCTCATATTCACCGCGGCGATATTTATGAGGCTAACTTTTGTATGGAATTTTATGCTGCCGAAGCTGAAATTAATCCAGTGGAAATTTTTCAAAAACTGGACACTATTTCTGAACCTCCATTTGCAGTATATTTTAAAAACCACAAACATTACTTATTATCCGCTTCACCTGAACGCTATTTAAGAAAAGAAGCAAATAAAATCATTTCACAACCTATAAAAGGAACTTCAAAACGTTTTGAAGATGCTGCTTTGGATTTACAATCCAAAACCGAATTGGAACAAAATCCAAAAGAACGCTCCGAAAACATCATGATAGTTGATTTAGTCCGGAATGATTTATCGCACACAGCCACCAAAGGTTCTGTCAAAGTAGAAGAATTATGCGGTATTTACACTTTCAAACAAGTACACCAAATGATTTCTACTGTTACTTCAGAAATTGAACCAAATACATCTCCTATAGAAGTTTTAAAAACCACTTTCCCTATGGGAAGCATGACAGGAGCACCAAAAATTTCGGCGATGCAAATCATTGAAGAACTCGAAGAAACAAAACGCGGGCTTTACAGTGGTGCCATAGGGTACTTCACTCCTGCCGGCGATTTTGATTTTAATGTAATAATCCGAAGTATTTTATATAATGCTGCCAATAAATACATCTCTTTTTCTGTGGGCAGTGCCATTACAGCACTTTCTGAACCTGACAAAGAATATGAAGAGTGTTTATTAAAAGCTAAAGCGATGCATGAAGTATTAACAAACTAAAAAAAATAAATATGCTTATTCCATCATTACAGTATCTTTTTGAAAGGGATTTAAACAAACTAAAAGAAGAAATCGAACTTTACAACAACGAAAACAACCTTTGGATTACTGACAAAAACATAAGCAATTCGGGAGGAAATTTATGTTTACACTTAATCGGCAATCTGAAAACATATATTGGTGCTGAACTTGGCGAAACCGGATACATACGTGAGCGTGATTTAGAATTTTCTCAAAAAAACACTCCAAGAATTGATTTATTACGTGCGGTAGAAGAAACAAAAGAGATAGTTTTAGACACACTTACTAAACTAACAGAAGAAGATTTACATAAAGAATATACACTGGTAAAGAATTACCCATTTAAATCCACCTATCATTTATTGATACATTTAACTGTCCATTTGGGGTATCATTTAGGACAAATCAATTACCACAGAAGATTATTGGATAATTAAAAATCAAGGCAACTCAACAGGGTTGCTTTTTTATTGATAAAAAACTTAAATTCGCATAATGCTTCAGGATTTACAAAATCATATTCATAAAAACCTACACTACCTTATTGGTAAAAAACTGCTTCTGGCTGTCAGTGGTGGTATTGACAGTATGGTTCTAGTAGATTTATTCTCAAAACTTGATTTTGAAATCGGCATAGCACACTGTAATTTTCAATTACGTGGAGAAGAAAGCAATCAGGATGAATTTTTTGTAAAATCCAAAATATGCCACACCGAGCGCAGTCGAGGTGCCAAACACAAAATCTTTATTCGAAAATTTGAAACTCAAAAATACGCTGAAGAAAACAAACTTTCCATTCAGCAGGCGGCACGCGAATTACGTTATAATTGGTTTCATGAATTATTGGAAAAAGAAGGCTTCGATTATTTAATTACTGCCCATCATCTGGATGATTCACTGGAAACTTTTCTGATTAATTTTACACGGGGCACCGGTATCGAGGGTCTTACAGGAATTCCTGAGGTAAATAACAAAATTGTCCGTCCTTTATTAATTTTTTCAAGGTCAGCAATTGAAAATTATGCCAAAGACAATAGTATCGAATGGCGTGAGGATTCAAGTAATGCCTCTGATAAATATTTCAGGAATAAAATCAGACATCATGTTGTTCCTGTGCTGAAAGAACTGAATAATAGTTTACTGGATTCGTTTCAAAATACCATTAAAAATCTATCAGAAACCAATTCATTAGCCAAAGACGCTTTGGTTTTTCAATTTGAGAGGATTGCTTCTCAAAAAAATGAAGAAATCCACTTTGATACCGAAAAATTAAAGCAGCTCCCGAATTGCGGTACATATTTATACGAATGGCTGAAACCATATGGTTTTTTTGATTGGACTGCCATTAATGATTTAATGGATAACCAATCAGGAAAGCAGGTATTTTCGGAAAATTACAGATTATTAAAAGACAGAAATCGGCTTATTCTTTCTAAAATTACCAATGAAAATCCGGAAATTATTTTAATAAATGAAGAAGATAATTTCATAGATAAACCAATAAAATTATTGTTTTGTAACCAAAGTCACATTTCAGAGCCTTCAAAATCATCTATTTTTGTTGATAAAGAAAAGTTAAAGTTTCCTTTAGTGCTTAGAAAATGGAAAGAAGGTGATTATTTTTACCCTTCGGGAATGAATGGAAGGAAAAAAGTGAGTAAATATTTCAAAGATGAAAAATTCTCATTGATTGATAAAGAAAAAACCTGGCTTTTATGTTCAGAAAACGAAGTAGTCTGGATTGTAAACCATAGAGCCGACAAACGATATATTGCAACAAACAACACAATAAAAATTTTAAATATTACCCAAAAAAAATGAAAAAATTATACGCCTTACTCCTATTTTTTACAAGCTTTTTAGGAGTTCAAGCCCAAATTTTAAATCCAGTTTCATGGAAGACATCGGTTGAGAAAAAATCGGAAACCGAATTTGTCATTACTTTCAATGCAACAATAGAACCTGAGTGGCATATGTTCTCTCAGTTTACGCCTGATGGTGGTTCTTTACCTACAGTTTTCACTTTTAAAAACGCAAAAGGCAACTATCAATTAGTTGGCAAAACAGTTGAAAGCCCCTATAAAAAAGTATATAGTGATGTTTTTGAAATAGATGAATATCTTTTTGAAAATAAAGCACAATTTAAACAAACTGTAAAAGTAACCAATCCTAAAAGCAATTCGGTTAAAGTATTTGTAGAATATCAGGTATGTAAAGAATCGTGCATTCAGCAAGACAAGACATTTGATATAAAATTACCTGTTGCCGTTGCTGAAGAAACTAAAACAGAAAAAGAAGTAAAAAAGGACTCGGTTCAAAAAGACACCAATAAAATAATTGCAGTTCCTTTAATTACAAAGGAAAATAGACCGGCTTCAATAGATGAAGTAAAAAATCCTGCCACTGAAAAGAAATCTGGAAACTCGAAGAGTTTGTGGAGTATATTCATTTTAGCTTTCATAGGTGGATTTGCGGCGCTCTTAATGCCTTGTATTTTCCCTATGATTCCTATGACTGTAAGCTTTTTTACAAAACAAAGCAAAACAAAAAGTGAAGGAATCAGAAATGCGGTTATTTACGGACTTTCAATCATTGCTATTTATGTAATTTTAGGTTCAATCATAACTGCTGTATTTGGTGCAGAAGCTTTAAATGAATTATCAACGAGTGTATGGTTTAATTTAATTTTCTTTGGATTATTAGTAGTTTTTGCTCTTTCATTTTTAGGTGCATTCGAAATTGTTTTACCAAGTTCATGGGCTACAAAACTGGATTCACAGGCAGACAAAGGCGGTATTATCGGAATCATTTTTATGGCACTTGCTTTAGCAGTGGTATCATTCTCTTGTACCGGCCCAATTGTAGGAACTTTATTGGTAGAATCGGCTTCAAAAGGAGGTATTGCCCCAATTGTTGGTATGTTAGGATTCTCACTGGCTATTGCGTTACCATTCATGTTATTTGCTATGTTCCCGGGCTGGTTGAACTCACTGCCTAAATCAGGTGGATGGTTAAATACCGTAAAAGTTTCATTAGGATTTTTAGAATTGGCTTTTGCTTTTAAATTTTTATCAAATGCCGATTTAGTATTACAAAAACACTGGCTGGAGCGAGAGCTGTTTATAGCGATATGGATTGCAATTTTTGGTGCATGGGCCTTATATTTATTTGGCAGATATATGCTGCCTCATGATTATGAAAAAGCTGATAAAATTGGAGTAGGAAGACTTTCAATGGCTATCATTGTAACTACTTTCACATTTTATATGATTCCTGGTTTATGGGGAGCTCCTTTAAAGATTTTAAGCGGCTTAACACCTCCTTCAACTTATAGTGAAATACCAAATGGTTTAGGCGGCACGACTAATAACGATAAATCGGCTTTACCGGAACATGCACATTACGGCCCGCATGGCATCATCACTTTTGATGATTATGAAACCGGTCTGGCTTATGCAAAACAAGTAAACAAACCAGTACTTCTTGATTTTACAGGTGACGCCTGTGCCAATTGCCGAAAAATGGAAGATAATGCATGGTCCAATCCTGAAGTTCTATCTATTTTAAAAGAGAAGCTGGTCGTAATTTCATTGGTTTGTGACAGAAAAATAGAACTTCCAAAAGAACAGCAATATGTTTCAAAAACCACGGGTAAAGAAGTTGTTACGATTGGCAACAAGTGGAGTGATTTACAAATTACTAGATATAAAAGCAACTCACAGCCTTTATATGTAATTCTGGATAACGAAGGCAATGATTTATCTGAACCTATAGCCTATACTTCTGACATACAGGAATACAAAACCTGGTTGGAAAACGGAATCAAAAACTTTAAATAACAAGAAAGCCCTCAATTTTGAGGGCCTTTCTTTTACTGATTGTATTTGTCTTTATATTTTTTATACAATTTCGTTTGATGTGATTCCAGCGGTATATCCCTTCCCTGAATAAAAGCTTTAGTCAGTTTATTGGTTCTCATATCGAGTGCATCACCATCCGAAATGAATAATGTTGCATCTTTACCGACTTCCAAAGAACCGCATTGATTTTCAACACCCAGTATTTTAGCAGTATTAAGCGTAATTGTTTGCAAAGCCTGTTCTTTAGTCAATCCGTAGGTCACAGTTGTTCCTGCTTGAAATGGTAAATTACGGGTATTCATACGTTCCATATCCCCGCTGTTTTCCAAACCGACAACAATTCCTGAATCGGTTAGGATTTTAGCCAATTTAAACGGTTGATCGATATCATCCTGATCCAAATTGGGAAGACTATGTGTTCTTCCTATCAATACACTTATTTGATTCGATTTAAGCAAACCGGCTACTTTGTCTGCCTGATAACCTCCTATGATTACCATTTTTTTAATTCCGTTGTCTTTCCCTACTCTTATGGCATCAATGATTTGTTTTTCTTCATTGGCATTGATATATAAAATTTGTGAACCATCAAAAAGTCCTTTCATAGATTCATAAACCAAATTCTTTTCTTTTGGGGTTTCGCTTAAATATGCTTTGGACTTATTAATGAAAGTGTTTAACTCATCCACTTGTTTAATATAATCTTTATTAGCCTCTATAGTCCCTGGTTCTGCCCACCACCCGGAACGCCTAAAAGTTGTTGGGAAATTCAAATGTATCCCGTCATCCTGCTTAACTACAGCATCTTCCCAGGTCCAGGAATCCAACTGGACAATTGAAGAAGTTCCTGTAATTCTTCCTCCGCGGGGTGCTACCTGAGCCATTAATACTCCGTTAATTCTTGCGGTTTCAATAATCTTGGATTCAGAATTATACGCAATAATACTTCGTACATTAGGTGTAAAGCTTCCTATTTCTTTTTCATCATCAGAAGCTCTTACAGCATCAATTTCAACCAGACCAATAGTCGAATTAGGTGCAATAAAACCAGGATATACATGTTTCCCGGAAGCATCAATAACATTTTCATAAGCCGTCATATCCAAACGGATTAAACGGGCATCTGCAACCAATGTCAGTTTTCCGTCTTTAAAACCAATTGCGCAGTTTTCAACAACTTCACCATTGCCCAAGTGAGCGGTTCCGTTCATGATTAACGTTGCTTTTGCTTGTTTAGGTGCGGGTATATTTTGTGCCTGAAATCCAACTATTGGAAATAACAGACAGGCTAATTTTATATATTTTTTCATTTTTTTATTCTTCTAAAGTGTCACAATGGTAATGTACTTTGTCTTTTTTGGCAGCCGGCTGCGTGGCCATTCCCTGATTTTTTTCCTGCAGTAACTGCATAATCAAGGCCGCTTTTTCATTGGCTATTTCTTTACGCTTGACTTCATCCAATGTTTTATCGAAATAGACTACACCTTCAACTAACGTTTTTTCAGCTTTGGCATAAATCGATAATGGATTATCGCTCCATAAAACCACATCGGCATCTTTACCAACTTTTATACTTCCGACCTTATCATCCAGATGCAAAAGCTTAGCAGGATTTAGTGTCACCATTTTCCATGCTTCTTCTTCCGAAACACCTCCGTATTTCACTGTTTTGGCAGCTTCCTGATTTAAACGGCGTGACATTTCAGCATCGTCAGAATTAATTGCAACCACAAGTCCTTGTTTTTGCATTAAAGCTGCATTATAAGGAATAGCATCATTTACCTCAAACTTATATGCCCACCAATCAGAAAAAGTTGAAGCTCCTACTCCATGTTTCTTCATTTCATCAGCCACTTTATATCCCTCAAGAATATGTGTGAAAGTATTGACTTTAAAATTGAATTTTTCTGCCACGCGCATCAAACCTAAAATTTCGGACTGCACATAAGAGTGACAGGAAATAAATCTTTTCTTATTAATAATTTCAGCTAAAGTCTGTAATTCCAAGTCAACTCTTGGCTGTTTCATTCCGCCTTTTTTACCTTGTGAATTAAAAGTCTTCCATGCATTATCATATTCCTGGGCTCTGGTAAAATAATCGATAAATACCTGTTCCACTCCCATACGTGACTGAGGGAAACGGGTTGGATTTTGAATACCCCAATTGGATTGTTTCACATTTTCTCCCAAGGCAAATTTGATAAACTGAGGTGAGTTTTTAAAAATCATTTCATCCGGTGCCAAACCCCATTTCCAGCGTACAATTGCCGAACGGCCTCCAATAGGATTCGCTGAACCGTGCAGTAACTGTGAAGTAGTAACACCTCCGGCAAGATTTCTATAAATATTGATATCGTCAGAATTTACAACATCTTCAATCGTTACTTCGGCAGAAGAATTATGACCACCTTCATTCACACCTCTTGAAATAGCAATATGCGAATGCTCATCAATGATACCGCTGGTTAAATGTTTCCCTTTACCGTCAATTACAACTGATGAAGCATCAGAAAGATTTTTTCCAACAGCCGCAATCTTACCGTCTTTAATCAAAACATCGGTTTCCTGCAAAATTCCGTCCTTTTCATTGGTCCAAACCGTTACATTTTTAAACAGAATTGGTTTTTGCGTTGGTTTTTGCAGATTACCATAAGGCAAATTAGGATAGGTAACAGGGAAAACTTTATAGATATCGTTTTTCTTTTCATCCTCTTTTTTCGTTTCAGAAGAAGTCGGTACTTTTTTAGCAGACCAATACGTTTCCTGGCCATTTGCCAAAACTGCCTTTCCTGAAATCATATTTATATCAGATACAAAAGCAGTAAGTCTGTTAAATTCAGTTTTGGTTGTATCAGCAGTTCTAACTAATAAATTCATCCAGTTATTAGCTAAAGCCAATTTTGAATTCACCTTTTTATCCTGAGCTGTTTTTACATCAGCTTTTGGAGAAACTATTTCACCTTCAATTTTCAATTTAAAATTTTCATTCCCTAAAGTCAGCTGGTAATCGCCACGGACATCTTTCAGATTCATGTCGTTTACTATGAACTTAGTTCCATTTACCCAATTTTCATAGATAACCGTTTTAGCATCAAATATTTCACCCGATGTGATTAAAAGATTGGCAATTGCTCCGTTTTTCAAACTTCCAATTTCATTAGATTTTCCAAGCAAAGATGCCGGCACCGTTGTTAATGCCTCAAGCGCTTTAGTTTTATCAAAACCATATTTAATAGCTTTTAAAAGATTGCTTCTAAAATCATCTATTTTTTTAAGTTTGTCTGTTGTTAATGCAAAAACAATTCCGTTTTCAGCCAATACTTTCAAATTGGTTGGTGCCTGATTCCAAAAGCGTAAATCTGCCAATTCCATCTGATTGGCCTGATAAGGATCGGAAACATCATACGCTTCCGGAAAATTAATTGGAATGATAAATTTAGCATTCGTTTTTTTAATTTCCTCCACACGCTCAAACTCGTTACCGGAACCCTTCAGAATATAATTTATACCAAATTGCTTACCCAATTTAGCTACCCGTAAACTGTTCAGCTTGTCTTCAGAGGCAAAAATCTGAACCAATTTTTCATTTTTTAGTAAGGCTTCCAGAGAAGCATCTTTATACTCCGAATTCCCTCCTTTATACCAACCGGCATCATGATACATTTGTTTTAATAAAGCCAGCATTCCCATCAATGAAGATGGATAAGCCTGATTGCTTGTTGGACTTTTAGTGAAAGCGAAATGATTGCTAACTGTTGGCACTAAAAATTTATTGGTTTCTTTATCATTATTCAAAAGCACCAAAGATCCCGTTCCTCTTGCTATCCCATCAGGCACATGAGTTCCAACAGTTCCAAAACCGGCTTTTAAGAATTCTTCTGCTTTTGTCTGATCAAACTTAAAGACCTCAGCTGTATTTACTTCGGTTTTAATATGTTCATTCCAGTAATAACCTTTCTTTTTTGTATCATACATAGGGTTATTGCCATTACTTTGACCTTTAGGAACTTCAACACCAAACGTTGTGTACATATCTATAAATGAAGGATAGATAGATTTCCCCTCTAAATTGACAAGCATTGCTCCTTTAGGAATTGTCAGATTCATTCCAGCAGAAACCACCTTACCATCTTTAATGAGTAAAGTTCCTTTCTCAATTATTTGTGAAGGGGTTACGTAAATTTTAGCATTTTGAAATGCCACATACATTGAAGATTTACTCTTGGTACTTTCATTATTAGGAAAGTAGTCCTGAGAATACGTTTGAGGAATGCATAAAATTCCAAAAAGCAACAACAATACTATTTTTCTCATTTTGATCTGGTTGATTAGGCTTCTAAAATACCGATTTTTTTCAGTGATAAAATTAGACAATCAGTTTCTTTAACATAAGTTTAAGAAAAAAGCCGTAAGAAATTGCCGCTAATTATTTTTTGCTATTTTTGTGTTATATAAGCCATTAAAATAATATACGCCATGTTAGTAAAAGTTTTTGGAAGCGCCGTTTTTGGCGTGGACGCCACCACCATTACTGTAGAAGTAAACATTGACAAAGGAATAGGTTATCATCTTGTAGGACTTCCTGATAACGCTATTAAAGAAAGTAGCTACCGCATAGCCGCAGCACTTAAAAACAATAATTATAATTTTCCCGGTAAAAAAATCACTGTGAATATGGCTCCTGCCGATTTACGAAAAGAAGGTTCTGCCTATGATTTGACAATCGCTGTTGGAATTCTCGCCGCATCAGGTCAAATTATGTCTGAAGAGGTTGACAAATACGTCATTATGGGAGAACTATCTTTAGACGGAGGTTTACAGCCCATAAAAGGGGCTTTGTCCATAGCAATCAAAGCAAAAGAAGAAGGTTTCAAAGGTTTCTTTTTACCAAAAAAAAATGTAAAAGAAGCTGCAATTGTTACCGGATTGGTTGTTTACGGAATTGAGAACGTAAAAGAAATCATTGACTTTTTTGAAGGAAAAGGAACAATTGAGCCTACCACAATAAATACAAGAGAAGAGTTTTACAAAACCTTGGATTATCCCGAATTTGACTTTGCGGAAGTCCGTGGACAGGAATCGATTAAACGGTGTATGGAAATTGCGGCTGCCGGGGGACATAATGTGATATTAATTGGCCCTCCAGGAGCAGGTAAAACCATGCTTGCCAAACGATTGCCCAGCATTTTACCGCCAATGACTCTAAAGGAAGCTTTAGAAACGACTAAAATTCATAGTGTCGCAGGAAAAGTTAAAGACACCGGGTTGATGAACCAAAGGCCTTTCAGAAGTCCCCATCATTCTGCGTCGAGTGTTTCATTAGTAGGTGGCGGCAGTTATCCGCAACCCGGAGAAATCTCTTTAGCTCACAATGGCGTTCTCTTTTTAGACGAGCTGCCGGAATTTAAAAGAGAAGTTCTTGAAGTCATGCGTCAGCCTTTGGAAGACCGGGAAGTAACTATTTCAAGAGCCAAATTTACTATAACCTATCCTTCCTCTTTTATGCTGGTTGCCAGTATGAATCCAAGTCCCGGAGGTTATTTTAATGATCCGCATGCCCCTGTAAGTTCGTCTCCTAATGAAATGCAACGGTATTTGAATAAAATTTCAGGACCACTTTTAGACCGGATTGACATACATATTGAAGTTACACCTGTTCCGTTTGAAAAACTATCTGATAAAAGAGCTTCCGAAAGCAGTGTTGAAATCAGAAAGCGGGTAACAAAAGCAAGGGAAATTCAAAGCAATCGTTTTGAAAAATACGAACACATACATTACAATGCTCAAATGACCACAAAACAGATACGTGAATACTGTGAACTCGATGATACTTCTTTGCAATTGCTGAAAACTGCTATGGAACGATTAAATTTATCAGCAAGAGCCTATGATAGAATTCTAAAAGTTTCGCGGACAATTGCTGATTTAGAAGATTCTGAAAATGTCAGCTCAAACCACATTGCCGAGGCAATTCAATACAGAAGCCTTGACAGAGATGGATGGTTGGGTTAATTGGCCGCAATATTTTTTATCATTCCCTTAAAAATAAAAAAATGAAAAGGTAACATGCTATACCAGTAAAGCCGGCCAAAAATTCCTTTGGGTCTGAATGTAGCTATCTGGTGTAGTGTGTTATTTTCATCAATCTTAAACTCCAGCCAGGCTTCACCCGGTACTTTCATTTCGGAAAACAAAAGCAGTCTTCTTTTGTCTTTATCGGCTAATATCACTCTCCAAAAATCCAATGAATCACCATTATCCAAATGATCCGGATTGGTTCTGCCTCTTCTTAAACCTACGCCTCCAAAAAGCCTGTCAATAAACCCTCTTATTTCCCACAGCCAATTTCCATAATACCACCCGTTATACCCCCCAATTGACCAGATATTATCCAGAGCTTTATTTACATCATCAACTTTCACTTTTTGATAATCTTTCAGACAGCCGTATTTAGGTACTTCAACATAATTCTTAAGATCCAATTTGAAACCGCTGCTTGAGAGACTGTCTTTCCAACTTGAAACAACAAGGTTTTGCTCAATTTTTTTGAAAGCCAATTTAATTGCGTCAGTATATGAAATTGGTTTTATACCAAGCATTCTTTGTAAATCATTGTTTTTACAAACAACCTCAACCTTCATGCTGTTCACTAGATTTTTTGCCAGTTTATAACTCGTTGAAGTAACAAAATAAAGCCAGTAAGAAGATAGCTTAGGCGACATAAACGGCACTCCTATAATCATAATTTTTAATCCTCTTACTTTAGCATACAACTGCATCATTTGTTTATAGGTCAAAATGTTTGGTCCGCCAATATCAAATGATTTATTGAAACATGTTTCTTTATTTATTACACCGATCAGATATTGAATAACATCTCTTATGGCAATAGGTTGCGATTTTGTTAAGACCCATTTGGGAGTTATCATTATGGGAAGTTTCTCGCATAAATCCCTGATTATTTCAAAGGAAGAACTTCCGGAACCCACAATAATTCCTGCCCTTAAAACGGTAAGATTAAAATTTCCCTGATACAAAATGTTTTCAACATTATTCCGGGAATTCATATGCTTGGAAAGATTAGGGTTATTAACAATTCCACTAAGATAAATGACTTGTTTTACCTTCATTTTATCCATATAAGCATTAAAATGATGTGCAGATAAAGCTTCCAACTTGTCAAAATCTTCAGTAGAGCTGGTCATTGAGTGAATCAGATAATAGACAGTATCAATGTTTTCAGGAATGTGGTCAAAATTTGGTTCTTCTAAAAAATCAACTTCCCAGACAGCTATTTTTTTTAAAGTCTCCTCATCAGTTCCCAATCTATTTTTATCCCTTACACAGCATACCACATCATGCCCATTGGCCAGTAATTCAGGAAGCAGTCTTCTCCCCACATATCCATTTGCTCCGGTAAGTAATATCTTCATGATTTTTACAAAAAACTTAAAGCATTAAAAATCAGTATTTTGTTTAATTATTTACAATTAAAATTAAACAAAAAAGCTCAGAAAAACAATAAAAAAAGTCGGGAAATCCCGACTTACATATATGATTTTAAATCTTTTATTTTAGCTCTGCAAAAGTATCCCCTTGTTTGATATCTCCGGTATTATACCCTTTCATAAACCAGGATTTTCTTTGTTCAGAAGTGCCATGAGTAAACGACTCCGGTACTATATAACCCTGCATACGGCTTTGAATTGCATCATCTCCTACTGCCTGGGCCGCACTGAGTGCTTCATCAATATCGTCTGGATCTAAATATTTCTGATTATATTTTGCCCATACGCCTGCGTAGAAATCAGCCTGCAGTTCCAAAGCCACAGAAAGGCGGTTACCCTCTTCCTGACTCATCTGTTGCTGCAGCTGGCGTACTTTTCCGGAAGTTCCCAATACAGTCTGCAAATGATGCCCTACCTCATGCGCAATAACATAGGCAATGGCAAAATCACCTCCTTTTGCTCCAAAACGTGTTTGCAGCTCGTTAAAGAATTTAAGATCCATATATACTTTTTCATCTCCCGGACAATAAAAAGGTCCCGAGGCTGCTGATGCACTTCCGCAGGCAGTCTCGACAGCATCTGTAAACAAAACCATTTTTGGATTTCGGTACTGCACCCCATTATCAGTCATAATTTTCCCAAAAATATCCTCAGTATCAGCAAAAACAGTAGATACAAATTCACCAAGTACTTTTTCCTCTTCTGTTAAAGGTCTTTGTTCAGTTTGTGTTGTGGTTTGCTGTTGTGTTTGCTCTAACAAATTACCGATTGTCTGACCGGTTTCACCGCCAAATAAATTCAACAATAAAATAATAATTCCCAAAGCACCTCCGCCGGCAATTACTTTTCCGCCGGATGACATTCCCCTGCGGTCTTCAACGTTATCACTTTGACGTCTTCCCTGCCATTTCATAGTTTTGAATTTTGAATTATATAAAAATATATTTTTTTATGGTTTTGAAAGCCATTTGAACAGGATATTTTCAAATAAGTCTTTCTCGATTGGCTTGGCAATGTAATCATTCATACCTGACTGCAGGCATTTTTCTCTTTCTCCTTTTATTGTTCCAGCCGTCAAAGCGATAATAGGCACTTTTTTATTTTTCTTCCGTATTGATACAGAGGCTTCGTACCCATTTAAAACCGGCATTTGAATATCCATCAGTATCAAATCAGGATTTTCTTTTTCAAATTCCTCAATACCCGTCTGACCGTTTTCTGCTTGAATTACAATAACATTCGGCAGCATTTTTTTCAACATTGTTTTTGCCAGCATCATGTTTACCTTATTGTCTTCAACTACCAGGATTTTAAACTCTTTATGCGACAGACTTTTTAATAACGAAACCGGAACATTTTCATAAATCACTTCCATGGTATTCACATCCATTGGCCCGCAATTCGTATTTAGAGTACAAAAATCCAAGTCAACATTAAAATAAAAAGTACTTCCTTTTCTGTAGTGGCTTTCAACTTCCAGTTTAGAGTTCATCAATTTCAGAATATTATTGGAAATTGTCAATCCTAAACCTGTTCCTCCATATTTTCGGGTAGTAGAGTTGTCTTCCTGCGAGAAAGGCTCGAAAATTTTAGCCAGATTGTCTTTTTTAATGCCAATACCCGTGTCTTTCACTAAAAATTGAATATTTGCTTTATCCTGTCTGAAATCATTTGCTTTTATCTGGAGTTCAACCCGTCCTTTATCAGTAAATTTAACAGCATTTGACAGCAGATTTAAAAGAACCTGTTTGATACGCAAAGAATCAATTAAAACATATTCAGGCACATTTTCATCAATATGAAGTTCCAATTCAATGTTTTTTTGGACCGAATCAAATCGAATAATATCAATAATCTGATTTGCTAATTCATATAAGTTGGTTTTCTTATATTCAAGTTCCAGTTTTCCTGTCTCGATTTTAGAAAAATCCAGAATATCATTAACTACATCTAAAAGTATGTTTGCAGATTGATTAACCGTGGTTATATACTCATTTTGAGTTTTATCCAAGTCCGTATCCTTCATTAACGACGAGAAACCAATAATTGCATTTAAAGGGGTTCTGATCTCGTGACTCATATTTGCCAAAAACTCAGACTTCGCTTTACTGGAAGCTTCAGCATATTCACGGGCTTTTATTTCATTCTCTACAACTTTCTTTTCAGTAATATCAATAAGAATACCTTCAATAAAAGCAACTTTTCCATCTTTGAAAATAACATCACTGTATTCTTCAACCCAAACTATCTCTCCATTCTTTTTTATGATTCTGTAAGTCAATCTAAACGGAGTTCCTCCTTTAATTGCTTTTTTATTAATTTGGAGTGCTTTTTGCTTATCCTCAGGATGCAGTAAATCAACTAAATTAATTTTACCATCTAAAAATTCTTCTCTTGAGTAGCCTGTGAGCGCTTCTATCTCATCATTGATATAAATTTTAGAAAATCTCTCGTCATCTTTTGATAAGAAAACTACACCCGGCATATTATCAGCCAATAATTTAAACCGCTGCTGTGACTCAAAAAGTAATTTTTGACTTTCTATCCGTTCAATTGTAATCGAAACGTTATTTGCTAATATCTGCAGGATTTCAATTTCATCGTCTGTCCACTCTCTGTCCTGAGAACAATCATCAAAACCGATAGTTCCATAGAATTGGTCCCCTACAAAAATGGGGAAAACTAAAATCGTTTTTATATCCTCAACAATGAATCTATTATCTTCATCATTATTATCATCACTTACTTTAACCTTAATTATCTCATTATTGAAAAGTTTACTCATGAACATCAGGTTATCTTCATGTTTCATTTTTTTCAATAATGGGTTATTGATCTGTGAAGAAATATTTTCTGCAACCCATTCGTATTTTATTGATATTTCCTTATTTACAGGGTCATTTTCCAAATAAGAAATTCTATCAACATTAGTAACTTTACCTATTAATGCAAAAATTTCATCAAAAATGTCTTTTAGGGAATCTTTGCTTAAAATTATTTTTGTAGAAAGCGCAATGGCTGTCAATAACTTTGTCTTGGATTCTAATTGCTGTTCTGTCTTTTTTCTTTTAAAAGTTTCAATGGTCAGTGAAATAATATCTGATACAGAACGTGCAAAATTGATATCATCATTATCCCATTCCCTTTGACTTTTTGTTGTTTCAAAACATAAAATTGAATGTAATTCCCCGTTAATTAAAACAGGTACATCCAGCATTGATTTGATATCGTTTTCCGGGAAATAATCCAATGCAAATTCTTTTGTACTCTCATTTTCATATACATTTGAGGCAACAATGATATTCTCCTTTTCCAGAGTATTAAAATAAACGGAATCTCCGTCTTTATAAGTCGAAAAACCTCCGTCAAACTCATCAGACTCTAAGTTATAAAGTGAAACACAATATAATTTTTCAGGAAAAAATTCCCAATAGCTTATTCTGTCAATGAATGAACCTTCCGAAGCTGCTTTGAGTATTTTATTCAATCTGATTTCAAAAGTTTCATCATTGTCAAATGCCTGAGTAGCCAGCGTATTGATAGTTTTATTGAATATTTCATTTTTATACTGTCTTTCTTTTTGCTCAAGTTCAATCTTTTTGAGCAAAGTAATATCTCTCGCAATTGCTGAAAAGCCAGACAAACGCCCCTCAACATCACGTTTGACAGTAACATTTTGAGACAGCCATATCTCCTTGTTTTTAAGAATTATAACAGGGAATTCAAAAGGAGTAATTTCAGTTTCATTAAGAATAGAATTACGGTAAAAGCCTAGTATCTCATTCCTATAATCTTCCCTGACAAATAGAGTAAAATTTTCACCTATTATTTCTTCATTAGTGAGATTGAATAATTTCTTAGCATAAGAGTTCACAAAGGTGAAGCGCCCCTCTCTATCTGTTTCAAAAATTATATCTGTGGCCGACTCAATAAGATTTTTGTACTGATGCTCTAAATCAACCTGCTCAGTTACATCTTGTCCAATACCAACATATAAATCCTCAGAATATTTTGAATCTTTCCACTGAATATATTTGTATGAACCGTCTTTTGTCTTAAGTTTTCTGGTATAAAGTTTATCGCTGATTTCATAATCAACGGTTGTAAACCCCTCATCTTCTGTCAATTCCCAAAAACCAAACCCTTTAACTTCATCCAGAGTATATCCCAGAATACTTTCAATAGTATGGCTGCAATAAACAACCTCTCCCTTTTTATTTACTCCCAATACCAGCGATGTCCCTTTGTTGACAATATTATCTGCAAACAAAAAATTATCTTTAGCATTCAGGTTGACTATATATCTTACATGATTTATAAGAGATGTCATAAAACAGCTGTACATTAGTATAACCAAATACATCTCATTAATTATGCTCAAGTAATATAAAACAGCAATAAAAACAAAATTAGCCAACACAAAAACCCAATAGGAACGTAACGATCTAAAGACATTATAGGCAAAAAACATCAATATGATTAAATCAAAATAATTTGATTCATACTCAGGTCTTTCCAATATTCTTTGAATTGTTATGAAATAATAGGCTGTAAAAAGCAGAATAAAAAGTTCCCTTATATTATTAAATACTATTTTTATTTTTAAGCTTGAAAAATAAATACTTAACAATATCAAAGACACTATCATATTGATAGGCGCCTGTTCTTTTTCCCTTAAATCAAAATATTCAATCGAGAAATCGACAACCGGAAGTGTTAATCCTATAAATAAAAAATAAAGCTGATATTGTTCTTTGGAATTATCAATTTCGGAGTAATTTTTTATCAGATCTTTATTGATTAAAGAACTTTTTCTAAACCCCAAAAAAAACAAAAAAGCAGTAAATACAAAAAACGACAATATAAACCACCACGAATGGTGAACATCGTCTTCAAAAAATAAGCTTTTCGCAACTAAAGTAATTGTAATCAATAAATTGGGAGTTTAAAAATGTTATTACCATGACCCAATTTACTGATTTTTTTCTTGTTTTCAATTAATTGTCTTATTTTTTTCTTCAATCCATTTTGACATAAATTTTACTGACAAAAACTGATTATTAATCAGTAAGTTACCAATAAAATTCTGTCTTCTTAGGTTTATAACATTTTGTTTTGTTTGTGTTATTTTTTCATAAAAACCATAAGCGTATTTTTCTTGAAAAAAATGCTCTTCAAGTATGTCAAATCCTGCTTTTTGCTTACTTATCCATAACTCCTGATTAAGGTATAATTCAACAGATTTCAAAACAAAATCTGCATTATTATCCACGATAAAACCATTCCAGTTATCGTCTTTAGAAATACCTTCACAACCTATTTGTGTAGTTATTGAAGGAGTACCAGTCACCATTGCTTCAAGAAGTTTTCCTTTTATACCGGCACCAAAACGCAATGGAGCCAGTAAGGCTCTTGCATTTTCAATCACTTCCAATGCATTTTCGGCTCTGCCTTTTATTAAAAAACCTTCTTTTTCATTATGCAATTGCTCTACTTTTTGTGAGGAATAAGCTCCATAAATATTCAAATCGGCTTCGGGTATGGCTTTTTTAATTGCTTTCCAAAAGGATTTCAGCTGCAATACCGCATCATAATTAGGTTCATGCAGAAAATTGCCGATGAAAACAAAATCCTTCCTTTCTGAAAATGTTTTAATTTCTTTTTTAGGCGCATAAAATATTGGCAGATAAAAAAGCAACGAAGTATCTATTTTAAAAATATGCTGCAGAATTTCCATTTCGAAATCAGAAACCATAAGCGAAACATCACATCTATATACACTTGCAATTTCCCTTTTGGCGGATTCCTCCTCCAATAAATTCTCAATTTCGAAGTCCGAATTACTTTTAACAGCCTTATGACGTGCATAACGCAAACAATGAAGGTCTTCTGTATCCAAAATCCGAACGGCATCCGGGCAATTTTCAATTACACGCCATCCAAACTGTTCTTCTGAAATAAAACGGTCAAATAATACAATATCAGGATTTAATTCTTTGACAAAAACATCAAAACTGGAACAATTCAATTCTATTTTTTGAGTTTCAATTCCCAATATTTTCAAATCAAATGAGAAATCACTTTCCTGCGCTGCCGATGCAAAAGTTATAGTATAATCCATTTCCTGAAACAGGGAAATTAATTGCAGCATTCTAGTTCCCGCAGCGGAAGAATTGGGCTCAGGAAAAACCAATCCAATGATTAAAAGTCGTTTCAAAATTTGATTTTTATACAAAGTAACAACTATAAATTAGTTCTAAAAAATGTAATTTTGCATTTCAATCTTGAAACTATGTTAGGATTAAAATTAAAAACCGACCCAAGATGGGTAAATATTGCTGAAGATAATTTAGCTGAAATTTTATCGGACCATGCCTGGTGCGAGCAAAAAGCCGCTACCAATGCGATTAACTTAATAATCAATAATTCAGAAAAAGATGATTTGGTTACAGAAATGACCAAAATAGCTATTGAAGAGATGGATCATTTCAGAATGGTTCACGATATAATAAAAGCTCGAAATTTTGAATTTACACGGGAACGCAAGGATGATTACGTTGGTTTACTTACAAAATTTTTAAAAAAAGACGGCAGTCGTGATCAATCTATGATTGACCGTTTGCTTTTTGCAGCTATGATTGAAGCAAGAAGCTGCGAACGTTTTAAAGTACTTTCAGAAAATATAAAAGACGAAGAATTGGCTAAATTTTATCGCGAATTGATGATTTCTGAAGCGAATCATTTTACAGTTTTCTTAGGTTTTGCCCGAAAATATGGTGAAAAAGAATATGTAGACAACCGCTGGAAACAATGGATTGAGTACGAAGAAAGCATCATTACCAATTTTGGAAAAAAAGAAACCATACATGGATAAAGATAAAAGCGTTCAAAAATTTTGAACGCTTTTTTTGTAACATTTTTATTGTTTAAAACTCTAATTATATAAACTTAAAACTAAAAAAATGCAGGCACATGAAATAGATTACCATATTTATGGTGAAGAAATGCAGTATGTAGAAATAGAACTGGATCCGCAGGAAGTTGTTGTTGCCGAAGCCGGCAGTTTTATGATGATGGACAACGGCATCAAAATGGAAACCATTTTTGGTGATGGTTCCGGACAACAATCAGGAATGCTGGGTAAACTTTTAAACGCCGGTAAACGAATGCTTACAGGTGAAAGTTTATTCATGACGGCTTATCAAAACCAAGATTTGGGTAAAAGAAAAGTTTCTTTCGCCTCTCCTTATCCTGGAAAAATTGTTCCAATCGATTTAATGAAATACGGAGGGAAATTCATCTGCCAGAAAGACTCTTTCCTTTGTGCTGCTAAAGGAGTAGCTGTAGGAATCGAATTTTCCAGAAAATTAGGAAGAGGATTATTTGGCGGAGAAGGTTTCATCATGCAGAAAATTGAAGGTGACGGAATGGCTTTTGTACATTCCGGTGGGACTTTAGCCCGCAAAGAATTGCTTCCGGGCGAAGTTTTGAAAGTTGACACAGGCTGTATTGTAGGTTTTACTAAAGATGTTGACTACGATATTGAATTTGTAGGCGGCATCAAAAACACTTTATTTGGTGGCGAGGGTATGTTTTATGCAACTTTGAGAGGACCTGGAATAGTGTATATCCAATCATTGCCTTTCAGCAGACTGGCAGGCCGAATTATTGCATCAGCTCCCGGTGTTGCCGGAGGCGGTAAAGAAGAAGGAAGCTTGTTAGGCGGTTTAGGAAACCTGCTTGACGGGAGATAATAAATCTTAAAAAAAGTAGTCTGTCTGTAACAACCTGCTTTATGTTTGGTTTTAAGGATTACAGACAGACTCTTTATTCTAAAGAAAACTACTTCATATACGTTTCCTCATATGATTTTTTAGCCTCTTCGTAACCTATCTTAAAAATCTCATCCATTTTTGCTTTGCTGGTTTCAAACGTACCAAATTTTGACAATTCTTCCGGCTGAATTACCCAGTCACAATGTGTAAATTTATGGGCACTGGAATTTGCAAAGAGCAGTTCAAAAGCTCTTGCGGTTACAGCTTTTATAGATGCTAAGGAATTGGCATCAATTTTTTGGGTGGGGCTTACATACACCCCTATAATGGCATCACAACGACCTAACAATATATCTGTAGGAAACTGATTCAAAATACCGCCATCGCTATATAAATCGCCGTCTATTTGATACGGTGACAGTACGCCGGGAAAAGATGACGATGCCAGGACAGCATCCACCACTTTAGTTTTCTCGTCAAAAATCTTCAATCTGCCTTTAACCAAGTCGGTTGCAGTAAGATGAATTTTTAAATCCAAATCGCCTATTGTCTTATCACCAAAAACACTTTCAAAGTACAATTTAAAAGCATCGGCATCAATAAATCCTGCTTTTCTGAAAGTAAAATGCTTCCAATTGAAAAAATAGATTGATTTAAAAAAATTTAAAATTTCGACAGGAGTTTTTCCTTCAGCATATAATGCAGCCACTATAGCCCCGGCACTTGTACCTGCGATGCATGTTGGCTTAATTCCTTTTTCTTCCAAAAACTGCAGCACACCCGCATGTGCCAAACCTTTGGTTCCGCCACCGGAAAAAACTATCCCTATGGATTTTGATTCTAAAAACATAAAAAAGAAGGCTGTAAAAACAGCCTTTATAAATTATTACATCAATTAATTATTCAATAGCGAAAGCAACTTGGGCATTTACAACGATTTCAATTTCACCAATCGCTAATGTTTCCTTATTTCCTCTATCTGCCATTGCCATTTCAGCCATTGCCCCTTTATACATTGGACGTGGGAAATGTGTAGCAGAGTTATCAGTAATTAAAAGTAATTTTCCCACTTTTTGTCCTAAAGCTGAAACAAAATCATTCGCTTTTTGTTTTGCGTTAAGCATTGCTTTTTTACGTGCTTCTCTTTCATGCTCTTCTAATTTTGAGGATTTAAACTCAATACCATTAATATTTGTGATTCCGGTATCTGTAATTCCCATCATGAATTCATCATACTTTTTGATATCTTTCAACAATACCGTAATCGTTTGGTTAGCATGAAAGTTGTACTTCTTCTTTTCGTAATCGTAATTTTTATACAGGCTTACATTTGTAGTCTGGAAATCAGTTGCAGGAATATTGTTCTTTTTGATGTATTTAATGACTTTGTCAATTGTTTCATCATTTGTTTTTTTTACAGAAGCTGCATCTTTACCGGTATTTTCCACTCCAAGAGTAATTACACATTGGTCAGGTGCTACTTTCACTTTACCCTCACCCGAAACATTTACTTGCGGAATCTGAGGCTTTTGATCTTGAGCGTAAGTCATTGCTGTTAAAAACATTAAAAAAGTTACTACTAGTTTTTTCATTGTTTATTTAATTTAAAATTGTACGAATCTATATTTTAACAATACAAGATTTACAAATGTCGTGCCATTATAGCTTTCCACCCCTATCTAAAAAATATAAAAGCACTATTGGTATAGCCAAAAGTCCTACTATAAATGTGTTATCTGTCAACATAGACGGTTCTTTTATCAATGTTGTTGCATAGCCTCCTATGGCACCCCCAAAATGTGCTACATGGCCTATATTGTCATTTTTAGCTTTCATTCCGTATATAGAATACAGCAAATAACCAATACCGAATATATAAGCCGGAATAGGTATTGGTATAAAAAACATGTATAAGTTCATGTCTGGATTCAATAAAATAGAAGCATAAACAATACCTGTTACAGCTCCTGAGGCTCCTACTGCCCTGTAACCAAAATCATTCTTATGAAAACTCAGCGTAAGTAAACTTCCTGCAACTAAGCTAATAAAATACACCATCAAAAAGGTAAGAGAACCAAAACTGTATATCACAACCGGCGCAAACATGTACAAGGTGAACATATTAAAAAACAAGTGCATATAATCCCCATGCAAAAAACCAGAGGAAAGCATACGAATTTGTTCACCGGCACGGATACTTCCTACATGAAATTCGTACTTTCTAAAAAAATTATAATCATTAAATCCTTTGTAACTTATCAAAACATTTGCACCTATAATGCTTAGCAAAAATATGTTCATTCTTTTTTTATTTAAAAGTATAAAAAAAATAAAAGCTCAGAAAATTCTGAGCTTTATTTTATAATTGAAACCAGTTTTTTATTAATTCTTTCTCGGTTGAAATTGCATTTTTATGCAAATATTCGTTGGTTTTAGAATTGTAATTATAATCTTTAGCCCATTCCTTATGATTTTGAGCCAATTCTCTTATTGCGTTACAAACAAAGGTAATTTCATCATTAGTGGTTGTAGGATGAATTGACATTCTTATCCAGCCTGGTTTTTCAGTTAAAATACCAGAGTCAATATTACACGTAATCGCATTTGATTTTTCCTGATCTACATGCAACAAATAATGTCCGTAAGTACCTGCACAACTACAGCCACCTCTTGTTTGAATACCAAAACGGTCATTTAATAATTTTACCCCTAAATTATAATGCAGATCATTTATATAAAACGAAATTACTCCTAATCTGTCTTTATGCTGACCGGCAAGAATATTGATATTAGTCTCTTTATTTAATTCAGAAAAAACATAATCAACAATTTCATGTTCACGTTCCAAGATATTTTGAACGCCCATTTTTTCTTTCAACTGAATTGCCAATGCTGTTTTAATCACTTGTAAGAAACCTGGTGTTCCGCCATCTTCCCTATCTTCTATATTATCAATATATTTATGTTCTCCCCATGGATTAGTCCATGAAACGGTTCCTCCTCCAGGGCAATCAGGTACATTATTTTTATATAAGTTTTTATTGAAAACCAATACCCCGGAAGTTCCAGGCCCTCCCAAGAATTTATGAGGAGAAAAGAAAACAGCGTCTAAATAAGCTTCTTTGTCTTCAGGATGCATGTTGATTTCTACATACGGTCCAGAACAGGCAAAATCAACAAAACAAACACCTCCGTTCTGATGCATGATTTTGGCTACTTCATGATACGGTGTTTTTATTCCGGTAACATTAGAGCATGAAGTAATTGATGCGATTTTAAAACTTCTGTCCTGATATTTTTCAATCAATTTTTTAAAAATATCCAAACAAAAAACACCTTCCTCATTGGCAGGAATCACAACGACGTCTGCAATAGTTTCCAACCATGATGTTTGATTGGAATGGTGTTCCATATGTGATACAAAAACAATTGGTCGTACTTCCGAAGGAATCGTTGTAAATTCTTTTAAGTTTTCAGAAACCCGTAAGCCTAAAATACGTTGAAATTTATTTACGACACCTGTCATTCCTGTTCCGTCTGTAATCAGAACATCATTTACATCAGCATTTACATGGTGCTTGATAATATGTCGTGCTTCATGATACGCCATGGTCATAGCTGTACCTGAAACCGTAGTTTCGGTATGAGTATTTGCAACAAAAGGACCAAAATCATTCAACATTTTTTCTTCAATTGGTCTGTATAAACGACCCGAAGCTGTCCAATCTGTGTAAATAATTTTTTTTCGGCCAAAAGGAGATTCAAACTCTTGATTAATTCCTACAATATTATTTCTAAACTGTTGGAAATACTGTTCTAGAGCAGTAGTTTTTTCTGTTGCAATCATTGTGTTGAAATTTGGTTCCAAATATACATTTTTTAGCAATTTTATAACTCGATACTGACATTTTTATGATTATTTTTGGAGTTCATCATGAATAACCTGAAAATAAAAAATGCAATTAAATATTCAAAATAGTTTTATAAATGAGCTTCCTGCCGATTCCAACTCAGAAAATCAAGTTAGAAAAGTATTCGAAGCCGTTTTCTCATTTGTAAATCCAACAGAACCATCAAATCCTAAAATCCTGCACACCAACGCTGATTTGGCAACTGATATTGGTTTTTCAATGTCAGATTTGGCTTCATCAGCATTTTTAAATGTTTTTTCAGGAAAAGAAATTTATCCAAATACGAAACCTTTTGCCATGTGCTATGGTGGACATCAGTTTGGGGTTTGGGCAGGGCAATTAGGAGATGGTAGAGCCATAAATTTATTTGAAACAGAAAACAACCAACAAAAACAAACCCTTCAATTAAAAGGTGCCGGAAAAACACCTTATTCAAGAAATGCTGATGGTTTGGCAGTTTTACGCTCTTCCGTTCGTGAATATTTATGTGCCGAAGCTATGTATCATTTGGGAGTCCCTACCACGCGTTCTCTAAGTTTAATTACTTCCGGCGATATGGTATTGAGGGATATTTTATACAATGGCAACCCAGCTTATGAAAAAGGAGCAATCGTTTGCAGAGTAGCTCCCTCATTCATCCGTTTTGGTAATTTTGAGATTTTTGCTTCGCGGAATGATATCAACAATTTAAAAAAATTAGCTGATTTTACCATCCAGCAGTATTTTCCTGAAATACATTCGGAAGGAAAAGAAAAATATTTGGCTTTCTTTAAAAAAGTTGCCGAAACCACTCTTAATATGGTCGTTCATTGGCAACATGTAGGCTTTGTACATGGTGTTATGAATACCGATAATATGAGCATTCACGGCATTACCATAGATTACGGACCATATGGTTGGTTGGAAGACTATAATCCGGATTGGACACCCAATACAACCGATGCCGGCCAACGCCGTTATCGTTATGGTAACCAACCCCAAATTACCCTTTGGAATTTGTATCAGTTAGCCAATGCTTTATATCCTCTGATTAATGAAACTGAAGGTCTGGAAGCTATTTTACATGCTTATGAAGAAGATTATGACAAGGCTTACCTGACAATGATGCGCAATAAATTAGGCCTTGAAAACACTATTGAATCAGATACGGAACTAATCCATCAACTAACAAACAATTTATCAATAAAAGAAACTGATTATACTATTTTCTTCCGATTGCTTTCAACAATTCAAAAAGAAGATACCATTGAAACAGCTTTAGAGAAAATAAATTATTCATTTTATCATCCTGAAGAAATTAAAGATGAAATTTTAAACCAATGGCAAATCTGGTTTGAAAACTATTTAAACCGATTGCAGTTGGAAACTCCTTCAGATACTGAACGAAAACAAAAAATGAACATAGTAAATCCTAAATACGTATTGAGAAATTTCATGGCACAATTAGCTATTGAAAAAGCGGATCAAGAAGATTATTCTTTACTAAATGAATTATTTACCTTACTTTTAAAACCATATGACGAACAACCTCAAATGGAACAATGGTTCTCTAAAAGACCTGATTGGGCAAAAGAAAAAGTAGGTTGTTCTATGTTAAGCTGTAGTTCTTAAAATGAAAAGACTTTTATATATTTTAGTATCGGTTCCAATTTTTCTTCCTGGCTGTAACAAAGAAAAAACAAAACAAGAAACAAAAACAGTTATCATTCAACCGTTTGAAGACATTTCAAACAAAGAGATTGATTTTGTTGAAAAAAAATTAAAGACTATTTTTTCAGAAATTAAAATAAACAAGTCCATTTCCTTTCCGGATTATACATGGAATAAAACCAAAACAAGACACAGAGCAGATTCATTAATTGCTTATTTAAACAGTAAAGCAAAAAATGATGAAGTCATAATCGGGCTGACAAAAAAAGACATCAGTACCTCAAAAAACGATATTGACGATTGGGGTGTTTTTGGACTAGGTTACAGACCCGGAAATTCATGTATCGCTTCTTCTTATAGATTAAAAGGCAATAAAATTGATAAACTTTATAAAGTAGCCATCCACGAACTGGGACACACTCAAGGGCTGGTTCATTGTCCCGTAAAAAATTGTTTCATGCGGGATGCGGAGGGTAAAGATCATTTGGATGAAGAAAACACGTTTTGTGATCAATGCAAGAAAGCTTTAAAAAGACACCACTGGAATATTAACTAAAAAACTATATAATTATGGCAAGTGTAAATCCTTATTTGATTTTTAACGGACAGTGTGAAGCGGCTTTTAATCATTACAAAAAAGCTTTTGGCGGAGAATTTGTAACTTTTTCTAAATTTAGTGATATGCCTAATGACGGTAGTACTCCGCCATTATCTGAAGAAGAAGCCAATCGTGTTATGCACGTTAGTTTTCCTATCAGCAAAGAAACTATTTTAATGGGCAGTGACAGTAACTCACAAAGTGGTGATGCAAAGTTTGGAGATAATATTTCAATCTCTATAAATGCTGACAGTAAAGAGGAAGCAGAAAAATTATTTAACGGTCTTTCTGAAGGCGGTTCTATCACTATGCCGATACAAGACACATTTTGGGGAGCTTATTTTGGCATGTTTGTTGATAAATTTGGTGTAGCATGGATGGTAAATTTTGATTATCCGCAACAATAAAAATTAAAAAATATTGTTATATTTCAAAAAAATAATTATTTATGAAACAAATTACCCAATTTCTACTTGCACTTTTCTTGTTTATTACAATAAGCGAAAATGCATTTGCACAAGGGCCGCCACCATGGGCACCTGCTCACGGTTATAGAGCTAAAACACGTTATGTGTATTTCCCTGATCAAAATTTTTATTATGATTTACAGGCAAGAAATTACATTTATCTAAACGGTTCCAACTGGCAAGTTAGAGCAACTTTACCCAGCATTTTTGTTGGAATCAATTTAGGTAGAAGCGCACAGGTTGAATTAGACTTTGTAGGAACCAGACCTTACCGTTACAACACTACCCACATTGTGAAATATAAAAAACCTAAAAAAGTTAAACACAAAAAGGTAAAGGTAATTGAAGTGCATGATCATCACGGTCATGGTCACCACGGTCGTGGACACGGAAAACACTAATACGGTATATGCAGTTTGATTTAAACAAAAGCATAACAATTTTATCAAAAACACCTCAGGTTTTAGAAACTTTACTCTCCAATATCCATCAGGATTGGACACATAACAGTGAAGGCGAAAATACTTGGAGTGTTTTTGATGTTTTAGGCCATTTGATTCATGGTGAAAAAACAGACTGGATTGTTAGATCTGAAATCATTTTATCCTCAAAAGAGAACAAAACATTCGAACCTTTTGATCGGTTTGCTATGATTACTGACAAACCCAATAAAATAGCACAAGATTTACTTGAAGAATTTGCTAAACTTAGAGCAGAAAATTTAGAAAAACTAAAAGCGTTTAAGCTAACTGAAAGTGATTTATCAAAAAAAGGAATTCATCCGGAATTAGGTATTGTAACATTAAAAGAATTACTTTCCTGCTGGGTGGTTCATGATTTGAATCATTTAAGTCAAATAAGCCGGGTTATGGCTTTTCAATACAAAACGGAAGTAGGTCCATGGGAAAAATACTTAAGTATATTGCATAAAAAAGCCTGAGTTTAACTCAGGCTTTTATTTTGTAAAACTCTTATTAAATCCCAGCAATTTGTTTCAACTCATTTACAAAACGTTCTGCTAAAACATCAGCTTCTTTTTGTGAAGGAGCTTCGGTATAAATACGGATAATTGGCTCTGTATTCGATTTTCTTAAATGCACCCATTCAGAAGAAAAATCAATTTTTACACCATCAATAGTCGAAATATTTTCAGAAGCATATTTATCCGCAATTTGCTTCATCACTCCATCCACATCAATTTGAGGTGTCAATTCAATTTTATTTTTACTCATAAAATACTGCGGATAAGAAGCACGTAATTCAGCTACCGACTTTTCCTGATTAGCCAAATACGTTAAAAACAAGGCTACTCCTACAAGTGCATCGCGACCATAATGAATTTCTGGATAAATGATACCGCCATTACCTTCACCACCAATAATAGCATTTGTAGCTTTCATCAATTCAACCACATTCACTTCACCTACTGCACTTGCCTGGTAACTTCCGTTATGCTTTTCCGTAATATCACGTAATGCACGCGATGAAGACATATTGGAAACTGTATTTCCAGGAGTTTTACTCAACACATAATCAGCCACAGCAACCAAAGTATATTCTTCACCAAACATCTCTCCATCGTTAGATATAAAAGCCAAACGATCGACATCCGGATCCACCACGATACCAAAATCGGCTTTTTCTTCCACTACCAACTTACAAATGTCTCCCAAATGTTCTTTTAATGGTTCAGGATTATGTGGAAATTGACCGTTAGGTTCGCAGTACAACTTTACCACCTCAACACCCATTTGCTCCAATAATTTTGGGATAATAATTCCGCCTGAGGAATTTACCCCATCAACAACCACTTTAAATTTCTTTTGCGCAACAGCATCAGCATCCACCAATGGCAATTCCAAAACCTCGTCGATATGGATGTCCATATACGCATCATTTTCAGTCACTTCACCTAATGAATCCACATCCACAAAATCAAAAGCTTCCGCTTCGGCAATTTCAAGTATTTTAGCACCATCGGCACCACTTAAAAACTCACCTTTTGCATTTAAAAGTTTTAAGGCATTCCATTGTTTAGGATTGTGGGAAGCAGTCAAAATAATTCCTCCGTCAGCCTGTTCTAAAGGAACAGCCACTTCAACTGTAGGTGTGGTTGACAAACCCAAATCGATTACATCAATTCCTAATCCTACTAAAGTATTCACCACTAAGTTATGAATCATAGGTCCCGAAATTCTAGCATCCCGGCCTATACACACTTTTAATCTGTCTTTTGAAATATTTTGCTTTAAAAAAGTACCATAAGCCGATGCAAATTTTACCGCATCAACCGGAGTTAAATTATCTCCTACTTTACCTCCTATTGTTCCTCTAATTCCTGAAATTGATTTTATTAAGGTCATTATTGCATTTAAAATTTAGAAGTTTAAAAAAATTGACCCAACCAAAGTTGGATAGCAAATATAGTTAAACAATTTAGGTAAAAAAAGTGTCACTATTTAACTTGTAATTTTTCTGACGGCTTCAAAAGATCAGTATTAGTATTCTTAATTTTAGTGTAACCCTTAATTATCTCACCATTAAGAAATTAAGGAATTTAGTATTGCTTTATGTTTTTTTCAGAATCGCTTAATAACTTAATATCTTAATGGTTAAATCAAAAAGTTAGATGGTTTTGAATTTAAGTACATTAAGCATTTCTTTTAATATATTATGACTGAATAGTTACAAAAAAGCTATATTTACGAAGACAAACAATTAAACAGACACTACTATTTGAATTTTTTAGCACACATATATTTATCAGGTGATAATGAATTACTTAAGATAGGTAACTTTATGGCCGATGGTATCCGGGGCAAAGATTATCTGCATTTTGACCCTGAAATTCAAAAAGGCGTTTTATTACACCGGCTCATAGATACTTTTACCGATGCGCACCCTGTTTACCGCCAAAGCAAGCACCGTCTGCATGAAAAATACGGACATTACTCCGGGGTGATTATGGATATTTTTTATGATCATTTTTTAGCCAAAAACTGGAGCAACTATCATGAGAAGAATCTAGACAGTTATGCTGATGATTTTTACCAATCGCTGCAAAACAATTACGACCAGCTTACTGAAAAAACCAAAAAAATGATGCCTTACATGATTGGCCGAAACTGGTTTGTAAGCTACGCAACTGTTGGAGGACTGGAAATGATTTTATTCCAGATGGACTACCGTACCAAGCACAGAGCCAACATGCCTGAAGCCATAAACGAACTTCTGTTATTTCATAATGAATTTGAAAATGAATTTACAATCTTTTTTGACGAACTAATTAAAGTATGTGCAAAATGGAGAGCGGAAAATGGCTGAATTTTTACAAACTGAAGTTTCCTTAGTTCCAAAACAAATAAATTTCGATTTTAAAACATTCAAATCGCTCTACTTCCCTCCATAAAACCACAAATAATGCAAATCAAAAAATCAATAATCACATTATTTATTTTTTTAGTTCAAACAATTGTTTTCGGGCAAACTAAATTGATAAAAGATTTAGACAATGACGGTATAAAAGACACTGTGTTTATTGATTCGTTAGAATCTGTAATAATCTGCAAACTATCCACCTTGAAATTTAAACCCGTTTCAAGCAAACCTATTGAAATATTGAATCCAACTTCCGGTGTTTATAAAACAAAAAATGGATTTGAGTTTTTTAATGATTGGATGCGTGCAGGTTACAAAAACCAATTCAGATACAATGTCAAAACGAAAAAGATTCAGTTAATTGGTATGAGCAGGTATGAATTTGGAAATGCCGCTAATTACGGAAGCGGCGAATCAAGTGTAAATCTGCTAACTGGAGATTATATTGGTAATTGGAATTATTATGATATGGAAATTGAAAAATTAATCAGTATTCCAACAATTAAAACTAAAATGAAATTTACTGTCACAAATCTGGAAGACTTTGGAGAAGAAACCTATTTCAACTATGCCGAAAGATGTGCTGAATTATACCAAAAACACAAGGAGATTAAAATGAATAAAAAATAACCTTTATCAATTCGGGGATATGGCTTGGCAAAAGCAAAAAAACCATACTCAAAAACGAACCGAATTTAACTTTTTAAGCCTCAATTGCAGTTCAAATCAATGATTTTCTTTTTAACCTGAAACCTTTTGGTTAAATTTATAGAATAACAGTAAAACATTCAAAACTTTATAAACCCACTGATCTATAAATTTCAGACTATGAAACAAAACAATTTACTTCGGATGGACAATGTAGGAATTGTGGTGGAATCTCTTGATGAAACCATTCCATTTTTCCTTGAACTTGGTTTGGAACTGGAAGGAAGAGCATTCATTGAAGGCGAATGGGCAGGCCGTATTACCGGTCTTCATAATCAATCTGTAGAAATTGCTATGATGGTCACACCGGACAGAAACAGCCGTCTGGAATTATCTAGATTCATTAATCCTGAAGTGATTGCAGATCATCGCAATGCTCCGGTAAATTCTTTAGGTTATTTACGCGTCATGTTTGCAGTTGCCGACATAGACGATACTCTCAACAGACTTTACAAACACGGTGCCCAGCTCGTAGAAGAAGTAGTTCAATATCAGGACGCTTATAGACTTTGTTACATAAGAGGACCGGAAGGAATTTTAATTGGAATTGCCCAACCTCTTAAATAAAACTAAAACTGCATTAAAATCTTTTTTGCTTTTTAATAATTGTCAGCTTTTAGAAATTTCTTTTCTACAGAATATAGAATTTCTATCTTTAACCTACTTATTTAAGTTTAAGCGAAAGTAAAACCAACAATACAGCAGTTTGACAAAAAACATTAAAATGACTGATAATATAAAGCTGGGACTCAAAGAAAACTGGAAACAATTTACTGTTTTGGTAATTGTAAATGCCTTTGTTGGCGGTATGATAGGAATGGAACGAACCATTTTTCCGCAGTTTGCCAGTCAGGAATTTGGAGTTGGCTCAAAAACGGCAATACTATCATTTATTACAGCATTCGGGCTAACCAAGGCAGTTGCAAACTATTATACAGGAAGGCTGGCTAATAAATTCGGGCGAAAGAATCTGCTTTTATTTGGCTGGTTAACCGCCATCCCAGTTCCCTTTTTATTGATTCACGTACCAAACTGGAGTTGGGTGATTTTTGCCAATATACTTTTAGGGATGAGCCAGGGACTTACCTGGAGCAGTACAGTTGTGATGAAAATTGATCTTGTAGGCGAAAAAGACCGTGGTTTTGCAATGGGTCTAAACGAATTTGCAGGGTATTTTTCGGTAGGCTTGGTAGCATTCTTCACAGGCTTTATTGCCAACAGATTCGGCATTACCCCCTATCCGTTTTATATTGGTATCTTTATTTCCATTATGGGTTTCCTATTGACTGCTTTATGGGTGAAAGATACCAGATTGTTTGTCCATAAGGAAAGTACAACAGACACTACGGCCCAGCTCGACAATATATTTTTAGAAACGACTTTTAAAAACAAAACGCTGAGTTCAGTGACGCAGGCCGGTCTTGTCAACAATTTGAATGACGGTATGATCTGGGGATTGCTTCCAATTGTACTGCTGTCATTAAACTACAACAATGAGAACATTGGAATAATTACAGCTGTTTATCCTACTGTATGGGGAATCGGTCAACTTTTCACAGGCCGGATGTCTGATTTTTACTCTAAAAAAGCGATGCTTTTTTGGGGGATGCTTTTACAGGGTTTGGCAATTTTACTTCTCCCTTTTTACAGTGACTTTTATATTCTGGCATTCATTTCGGCTGCTTTAGGCCTTGGAACTGCATTGGTTTATCCAACTTTTTTGTCAACAATAGCACAGGCAACAAGCCCAAAACAAAGAGCAGAAAGCATAGGAACATTCAGACTTTGGAGAGATTTAGGATACGCTTTCGGGGCAGTAATATCTGGAGTGACTGCCGACTTATTCGGCATTAAATACGCTGTTATTTTTATTGGAATTGTGACTATTATCTCTTCTCTGATTATTAAATTCCGTATGCCGGAACAGATAAAAAACAATAATTAAAAAATAAATCATTGTTGACAGCATCTGTCAAACACATTACAACATCCCTAAAAAATGCTGAAAATTATCTATTTTTTGCTGATATTAAAATTACAGCAACTTTATATATCACTTGGCAGGCCTGGGAATGTAAAGAAATAACAAATGATGAAATTCAAAAAATTAAATAATTACTTTTCTCAAAATTTAAACAGATTGAAAAAAAAAAAAAAAAAAACGGAACTGTAATACTACAATTCCGTTTTCATTTTGAATTAATAATTTAACCTCATCTCATTAACTCAAAGGGAGTATGAACTATTGAACTGCTTTTAAAGCATCCGGCATACCATAACCAAACTCAGGATGTTTATTGTTATACAAGTGTGATGTCTGGCGTAATTTATTCAATACCTGATCACGTGTCCAGGTTGGGTTTTTAGCCCAAATTAAAGTTGCTATACCCGCTGTAGTAGCTGTAGCCACAGATGAACCGCCTACATAGTCCCCCTGACCATCATAATAACTGTTTACTGGCAATTTATTTCCTGTTCCGTCTCTTTGCATCATTATAGTAAATTCAACTTTACTTCCTGTGTGGCACACATCGCACGCCTGGTAAGTACCTGCCTCTTTAATTCCTGTTACAGCCACAGTCTCAGCCATCCAAGCCGGGAAAATAACCCCTGCAAAATTGGTAAAACTTGTAGAAGTTCCCGCAGCACAAAATATCAATTTTCCTTTACTGTAAGCATACCTGATTCCATCTTCAATTTTACCGGAAGAAATAATATTCCCCATTGACATAGAAATTACTTTTACACTTGAATTATTACCTAAACTGGTAAATGCAGTTTTAACTCCTTCCAATTCATGATACCCATCAAGAACAACATTAGAAGCTGCTCTGTAAGTAATCAGATTACAGTTGTAAGCTACACCAACAGGCTGTCCCTTATCATTACGCGGTGACGCGGCTACAGATGACATGCTGGTTCCATGTCCGCATTTATCATTAGCTCCATCGTAACCCGTTGACCAAGGCCAGATAGAATCTACATATACACCGTATTTTTGAACTGTTCTGCCTGAAGAAGCTCCATTATTAAAACTGCCGTTTAATAAAGAATTGACTGTAGAAGCCCCTGTATCAACAACACCTAATGTGATGCCTTGACCTGAACTGTACCCCCATGCTGCCGGGATATTATGTTTGTAAAATGCCCACGGAGCTTTTGCATTTGGCGAGATTACAGTATAATCAGCTGAACTTACTGCTTCACTTTCCAAGCCGCATCCGGATGAAGAAGATGAATCCTTGCCTTGTATTGCAGATTCTTCCTGCAGTCTGAAATCGGCAGGCTCAATATATCTCACATAACCTAATCTGCTTAAAGCTACAATAGTTTCCTGTTTCTCGATATAAACATTCACTTGATTCAAATAATTATCCGATGACAATAAAATTTTATCCACTGTTTTACCCTCATATCTGGCAATTGTTTCTAACAACTGGTTCTGCAGATAAACCTGATTCGAGGTTTTAGCTCTGTCAAAATCATTTTTATTATTCCCAAAACCTATTGTGCACAGTTTATTCCCGTTTTGAACAGCACTCCATAATTCCTGAGAAGTTGCCATTCCCCAATTGAATTGTTTTCCTTGGTTTACAAAAGAAAAAACCTTTGATCTGACTTCTTGAGCAGACAAAGGCCGTCTTTGATTTTCAGGAATAGTAACCTCCTGTTCGCTGGTTGCTGTATCATCTTTAGAACACGAAGCAAAAGTCAAAATAGACAATACGCAAATTTTCATTAAATTTTTTTTCATTTTATTGGTTTTTGTTGGTTAATTTTACTAATGTAGTATTTTTTTTACAAAAAACAAATTAATATCTCAACATCAGCCAACTACTAAAAAAGAAAAAATAATTTCATACTTTTGCATTCCTATGCAAAAAACAGTTAACATACTTAATAAAAGAGCGAAGTTTGATTACGAAATAATCGACAGATACACTGCTGGTATAGTGCTGACTGGAACCGAAATTAAATCTATACGATTAGGAAAAGCATCTATTGCTGAAAGTTTTTGTGAATTCCATGGCACTGAATTATTCGTAATCAATTCGAATATAGAAGAATATGCTTTTGGAACACATTATAATCACAGAGCAAAAAGTGAACGAAAACTTCTTTTAAATAAAAAAGAGCTGAAAGGACTTTTAAAAGATCTGCAAAACAAAGGTCTTACTGTTATTCCTTTACGTCTTTTCACAAATGAAAAAGGGTTGGCTAAGCTAGACATTGCTTTATGCCGTGGTAAGAAAAATTACGATAAAAGAGAGACAATTAAAGACCGTGATAATAAGCGTGATTTAGACAGAATCAAAAAATCACATTAATTCTTATCCTCTAACAAAGGAACAAATCTGAAATCACCAAACTCATGTTTTTCAAACTGGGTTTCGCTTTTACGGATAAGTAAAGTCATAACCTGAACATCTTCCCCTACAGGTATTACTAACCTGCCTCCTATTTTAAGCTGTGCCATTAAAGGTTGTGGAATATAAGGCGCTCCTGCCGTTACAATTATACTATCAAAAGGAGCATAATTGGGTAATCCTTTATACCCGTCACCAAAAGATAAATGCTTAGGACGGATTCCTAATTTAGGTAGTAAAATAGAAGTTTGCTTAAACAACTCATTCTGTCTTTCAATAGAATATACTTTGGCGCCCATAGTACACAATACAGCAGTCTGATAGCCACTACCGGTACCAATCTCTAAAATCTTATCGTCTTTTTTTACCTGAAGTAATTCGGTTTGAAAAGCAACCGTATAAGGTTGGGAAATAGTCTGCCCAGCACCTATAGGAAAAGGTTTGTCCTGATAGGCAAAATCCTCAAAGCCGGAATTCAAAAACAAGTGTCTAGGAATTTTTTTAATAGCATCCAACACGTTTTTATCGGCAATTCCTTTGTGTTCCAACAGGCTTACCAACTGATTTCGAAGTCCTTGATGTTTTGGGGTATCTTTCACGGTATAGGCAGTTAATTTTTGGTAAAATTAAGCGTAAATTTTCAATTTAAAAAAACATTTGTCTAAACATTTAAAGGTTTTGAATTTGAAATTTATTTGTCATTTGGTTTATGCTTTTTGTTATTTCCAACTGGAAATTGTTATTTTTGTTCAAAATACTTTTTTATGCTTAAAGTGGGCGTTTTAGGTGCCGGTCACCTTGGAAAAATACATTTACGATTACTTAAAGAATCTACAAAATACGAACTCGTTGGCTTTTATGATGAAAATGCCGAATATGCAGAAAAAATAGCTAAAGAATTTGGATACCAGCGTTTTGACACCATTGCAAAATTAATCCATGCAGTAGATGTTGTCGATATTGTTACTCCAACTCTTTCACATTATAAATGTGCCAAAGTGGCTATAAAATCAGGAAAACACGTTTTTATAGAAAAACCTATTGCCACTACTGTTGAAGAAGCTGAAGAAATTATCGCTTTAGCCAATGAACATAACGTAAAAGGGCAGGTAGGACATGTCGAGCGTTTCAATCCTGCATTTAAAGCGGTAAAACACAAAATCGAAAACCCAATGTTTATCGAAACGCATCGTTTAGCCGAATTTAATCCCCGTGGGACTGATGTTCCTGTGGTTTTGGATTTGATGATTCACGATATTGATGCTATTTTGAGTGTGGTAAATTCGAAAGTGAAAAATGTACATGCCAGCGGTGTTTCAGTAATCAGTGATTCTCCGGATATTGCCAATGCCCGAATTGAATTTGAAAACGGTTGTGTGGCCAACATTACTTCAAGCCGAATTTCAATGAAAAACATGCGTAAATCACGCTTTTTTCAAAAAGATGCCTATATCTCGGTTGATTATCTTGATAAAATTTGTGAAGTTGTAAAAATGAAAGATGCGCCTGAATCCCCGGGTGATTTTGATATGATTTTACAAAATGCCGAAGGTGTTAAAAAACAGATTTACTACGATAATCCATCCGTAGAGCCAAACAATGCCATATTGGACGAACTCGAATCATTTGCTGATGCAATAAACAATAACACAACTCCAGTAGTAACTCTGGAACAGGCTACTGATGCTTTGCGTGTCGCGTATCAGATTATTGATGAGATGAAAAAATAGAAAAATCGCCACGGATTCACGAATATGATTTTTGAAAATTATTCGTGAATTCGTGGCAAAATTTTAAATACAACAACAAATAAATTAATAATGAAACACATAGCTGTTATAGGTGCTGGAACTATGGGTAACGGAATTGCCCATACCTTTGCACAATCAGGATTTACCGTAAAACTAATTGATATCTCTGAAAAATCCCTTGAAAAAGGAATGGCAACCATCGCGGCCAACTTAGACCGTATGGTAGCAAAAGGTACTATTACCGAAGAGGATAAACATAAAACCATAGGAAACATCATCACCTATACTGATATCAAAGACGGTGTGGTAGGCTGTGATTTAGTGGTTGAAGCAGCAACTGAAAACGTTCAGTTAAAAATGAATATCTTCAAACAATTGAGTGATACTTGTGACCATAATGTGATTTTGGCTACCAATACTTCTTCAATTTCAATTACTCAGATTGCTGCAAATGTTGTACATCCTGAGCGTGTTATTGGTATGCATTTCATGAATCCGGTGCCAATTATGAAATTGGTTGAAATCATCCGTGGATACAACACTTCTGACGAAGTGACTAAAATCATCATGGATTTATCTGTTAAATTAGGAAAAATCCCGACAGAAGTTAATGATTACCCTGGTTTCGTAGCTAACCGCATTTTAATGCCTATGATTAACGAAGCTATCGAGACATTATACAACGGTGTAGGCGGAGTTTACGAAATTGACACAGTAATGAAGCTGGGAATGGCTCACCCAATGGGACCATTGCAATTAGCTGACTTTATTGGACTTGATGTATGTTTATCGATCCTAAACGTAATGTATGACGGATTCAAAAATCCTAAATATGCTCCATGTCCGCTATTGGTAAATATGGTAATGGCCGGTAAACTTGGTGTAAAATCAGGAGAAGGTTTCTACGATTATTCTGAAAGCAAAAAAGCAGAGAAAGTTTCTAAACAATTTTCTAAGTAAATAGTAATTAGTGATTAGTAAATAGTCTTATGATGTTTGCTAATCACTTTTCACTTTTCACTAATTACTAATAAATGGCAAAAATTATCCCTTTTAAAGCAGTTCGTCCGGCATCTGATAAAGTAGCACTTGTAACCTGCAGAATGTATGATGATTATAGTTCTCCCGAGTTAGCTGCTTGGCTGAGTTATAATCCTTATTCATTTTTACACGTTATTAATCCTGCTTATACACATTCACAAAAAATAACAGCCGATAAACGCTTTAAAGGTGTAACCCATAAATACAATGATTTCAAAAAGGAAAATGTGCTTATCAAAGAAGAAAAAGATATATTTTACCTTTATGAGATCCAGACGAAAACCAACACGTTTACAGGTATTATAGCGGGAACTTCCATTGAGGATTACAAAAAAATATCATCAAAAAACATGAAGATACGCTTCAATACCGTGTAGAACTTTTCAAAGATTATTTGCATCAAACTGGTTTTAATACAGAACCTGTCTTGATAACTTATCCTGACAGTACAGAAATCAATACGTTTATTGCTATTCATAAAAAAAGCAGACCAATTTATGAATTCGCTACTACCAATAAGGAGAAACATACACTTTGGAAAATAGATACTGAGACAGAAATTAACTTGTTAACCGAACATTTTGAAGCTATTCCTGATTTATATATAGCTGATGGCCATCATCGTTCTGCCTCTGCGGAAATGTTATTTGATCAGGATAAAAATTCAGGAAACCCAAATTTAAACTATTTTATGAGTTTTTTAATTGCCGAAAGCAATGTAAAAATATACGAGTTCAACAGGGTAATTCAGGATTTGAATGGTCATACAAAAGAAGAGTTTGTCAAATTACTGGCAACTAATTTTGTTATCAAAGACAAAAAGAGAGAATTGTGGCAGCCTAAAAATAAAAATGAATTTGGAATGTATCTCGACGGGCGTTTTTACGCATTGGAATACAAACACAAGGAAAACAGAAAAGGAATCTTAGAAAACCTTGATGCCCAAATATTATACGATACCGTTTTACACCCTATTCTAGGTATTGGTGATTTACGTAATGACGAACGAATTGATTATATTCCAGGAAAGCAAGCCATTATACACATGAAAGAAATGATTGATGAAGGTGAGTTTGAGGTTGGTTTTATGCTGTATCCTTCTGATATCAAAGAAATTAAATTATTAGCCGACAATAACTTGATTATGCCTCCTAAATCAACTTACATAGAACCTAAATTCAGAAGTGGGTTGTTGGTGTATGAGTTGTAGAAATAAGAGGAAAGATAAAAGACATAAAGACGAAAGACTTTTTGAAAATTTGTCATTCCAAACGTAGTCGATGAATCCCATAAAGAATTTAAGATGAAAAACTTTTTTCTATCACTAATATTATTTTCAACTTTTTGTTTTTCACAAAATGACACGATACAAAAAATCAATAGAATAGATAGTATATGTTTAAAAAAAACTCCTTCAAAAAAATACAATTTTTCCATTGATAAAAAGTATAAATTATATAATGGTTACTCATCTGGTATTGGTAAATCAGACATAATATTTTATTTCGATACACAAGTCAAGCAAAAATTGATGAAAGCGATTTGTAATGAATCTATAAAATATAAAAATGGGATGATTGAAAAAAGAACTGGTAATTTTTACTATTCGAATGATAAATTTATTTATATCAAAATTAAAGTAAAACAAATCACTAAGAATGATATATTAAAAGATGAATTTAATTATTCTTTTGATGAATTATCAAAAACTAAAAATTTAAAAAACCTTTTATTATTTGATGTTTTTCCTTGGGTAAAAGCAAAAAACAAAGAAATTATAAATTTTTATTTAAAAGATTAACTATGTCAATATCTCAAAACCTCAACAACATAAAATCGTCCCTTCCCTCACATGTAACCTTGGTAGCGGTTTCTAAAACCAAACCGGTTAGTGACTTGATGGAGGCTTATAATGCAGGTCAACGTATTTTTGGTGAAAACAAAATTCAGGAAATGACTGAAAAATGGGAACAAATGCCTAAAGATATCGAATGGCATATGATTGGGCATGTACAAACCAATAAGGTAAAATACATGGCTCAGTTTGTAAGTTTAATTCATGGTGTGGACAGTTTAAAGCTATTGCAGGAAATTAATAAACAGGCTGCAAAAAACAATCGTACCATAGATTGCTTGTTACAGGTGTATATTGCTGAAGAAGAAAGTAAATTCGGTTTGGATGAAAAAGAATTGGAAGAGATACTAAAACAACTCTCCGAGGCCGCTCAGAGTCCAGACAATGAATTCAAAAACATCAGAATTACTGGTTTAATGGGAATGGCAACCTTTACCGAAAATCAAGACCAAATCAAAAAAGAATTCCAAAATTTAAAAGCTATTTTTGACAAATATAAGGAGCTGAAAACTGAAAACTGTCAACTTACTACTATTTCAATGGGCATGAGTGGGGATTACCAACCTGCTATTGAATGTGGCAGTACAATGATTCGCGTTGGAAGTAGTATATTTGGCACTCGATAGTCTAACCGCAAAGCACACNCGCTAAGTTTTTTTTTGCGACCTTTGCGAAAACCTTGCGCTCTTAGCGGTTAAAAAAAAAAGATTATTTACTGCATACTCGACATAGAAACAACCGGCGGTCAATACAACGAAGAAGGTATTACCGAAATAGCCATCTATAAATTTGATGGTCAGGAGGTCGTGGATCAATTTATCAGTCTGGTAAATCCTGAAATTCCTATCCAGCCATTTGTGGTAAAACTAACAGGCATCAACAATGCCATGTTACGAAGTGCCCCAAAATTCTATGAAATAGCCAAACGAATCATAGAAATTACCGAAGGAAGTGTAATTGTAGCACACAATGCTTCTTTTGACTACCGTGTTATTCAAACGGAATTTAAACGTTTAGGCTATAGTTTTAAAAAACCTACACTTTGTACTGTAGAATTATCTAAAAAATTACTTCCTGACCAGCAATCTTATAGTTTAGGAAAATTAGTCCGTAGTTTGGGGATTCCAGTAACTGACCGTCATCGTGCAAACGGAGATGCGATGGCAACGGTGAAATTATTTAAGATGCTTTTAGCCAAAGATTTCGAAAAGACTATTGTAAAAAGCTTCATCAAAATTGAAATCAAATCGGGAATGGCACCAAAACTGCTTGATATTGTTGAAAATCTCCCAAGCAGAACCGGTATCTATTACATCCACAACGAAAAAGGAGAATTGATTTACATCGGTAAAAGCAGAAACATTAAAAAACGTGTCAACCAGCATTTTACAGGTACTTCAAATAAAAGCAAAAAAATACAGCGTGATGTGTATGCTGTAACCTTTGAAGAAACCGGAAGTGAGTTAATCGCCCTTTTAAAAGAAAGCGAAGAAATTAAAATAAACAAACCTATTTACAATCGGGCACAGCGTAAAACCATTTTCCCATGGGCATTGTATGCCGAAAAAGATGAAAATGGGTATTTGGCATTAAAAGTTTTAAAAGCTGATGGACGCAAAAAAGAAATCACTTCTTTTTCTACTTCTCAGGAAGGTAAAAATGCATTGTTTAAAATCACTGAAAAATATCAGTTATGCCAAAAGATAAATGGTTTATACGATACTAAAAAAGAATGTTTTCAATACGACATTAAACAATGTTATGGTGCTTGTGTAAAAAAAGAAACATCTGAAAGCTACAACCAACGAGTTAACGAATTCATTGAAAATCATCAATTTCACAATGAAAGCATGATGATTATTGATAAAGGACGAAATTTAGAGGAACGAAGTGCTATTTTGGTAGAAAACGGAATTTATAAAGGCTATTGCTTTTACAATCTGAATTATCAAATTAACAATATAGATATTCTGAAAAACATTATTGTTCCAATGCAAAATAATAGGGACACTAGAAACATAATTCAGAATTTCATCAATAAAAAGAAAATACTCAAAGTAGTTAAATTTTAACTAATTAACTTAAGAATTAAAAATCTGAATACTCCTGCCAACATATTAATAACCATCATTGGCCCCACAGCCATTGGAAAAACTGCTTTAAGCATCAAATTGGCGCAACACTTTGAATGTGATATTATTTCCTGTGACAGTCGTCAGTTTTTTAATGAAATGACCATTGGTACAGCTGTTCCTAATAAAGAAGAACTGGCTTCTGCCACACATCATTTTATTCAAAATAAATCTATTTTTGAAAGTTATTCGGTAGGTGATTTTGAATCCGAGGCACTGACAAAACTGAATGGTCTTTTTCAAACAAATCCTATTCAAATCATGGTAGGAGGCAGTGGTTTGTATGTTGATGCAGTTCTAAAAGGCTTTGATGAATTTCCGGATATTGACGATACAATACGGACAGAAATCAATCGCAACTACGATGAACTCGGGATAGAATATCTTCAGGAAAATTTAAAAAATCTTGACCCGGAATACTATTCCAAAATAGAAAATACGAATCCCCAGACATTACAAAACCCACAACGAATGAAACGTTTTGTAGAGGTTTGCATCGGTTCCGGGAAACCGTATTCGAGTTTTATTGGTAAAAGGAAAAATGAGCGCAACTTCACTCCTATAGTGATTGGTTTGGATGCCGACAGGGAAATAATGTATCAGCGAATAAACATGCGCGTGGATATTATGATCAAGGAAGGACTTGTAGGAGAAGCCAAAGCACTTTATCCTCACAAAAATTTGAATGCTTTACAAACAGTAGGCTATCGTGAATTATTTGATTATTTTGATGGTACAATTTCTTTGGAAGAGGCTATTGAACAAATTAAAATGAACACCCGACGTTTTGCCAAACGCCAAATGACGTGGTTTAAACGTACAGAAAATGCAATCTGGTTTGATTATCAAACAAATCATAATGAGATTATTGCCCACATAAAATCAAAAATCAGTTAACAATGCCTATCTCACCGGATTTCACATCATTATTCGAAGAAAAACATAAAATCAATTTTTTGAATTGTACACCCAATGGTTTTCTTAAACATACAGATTTGTGCAATCTTTTACAATTAACCGCAGGTTCTCACGCACAATCAGGTGGATTAAGTTATGCTGATATGCAGGTTTTTCATCAAGCCTGGGTTTTAAGCAGAATGCAAATTGAAATTACTGAATTACCTAAATGGCAGGATGAAGTAGTCATTAAAACCTGGATTAAATCTATAGAGAATTACCAATCTGTCAGATGCATGGAAATGTATCTGAGCGGAAAAAAGATTGTAGGCTGTGAAACTTTTTGGGTGGCAATTAACACCAACACACGAAGACCTGAAAATTTGGCTGTGCCACATGATCATTTTGAAATTTTCCCGAATAATGCAACCAACATAGGAACACATAAAGTTTCTATTCTCCACAATGCTCCAAAAATAACAGATAGAATTGTAAAGCTTTCAGATATTGATATTGTTAATCATGCTAATAATGTAAAATATTTAGAATGGTGTTTGGATGAAGTACAACCCGAAATTGTCTTTGAACAAAAAATCACATCTTTTGGAATTAATTTTTTACAGGAAGTGAATCTGCACGATAAAATTGAAATCAACTCTTTGCAAAATGAAAACACTATTGCATTTACCGTGACAAGGAACAACAGGACCTGTTATGCATTGAAATTGCATTTAAAAGGATAATTAGATAAATAAAAAAGGGAAGCTAAGCTTCCCTTTTTTTAATCCAGACTTAAAGTGATTTGGCCATCATCTTCAAGTGTTATATTATAATCTGTCAATTCTGTCCCTTCCTCGGAAGAAGATTCGTTTATTTCTATTTCTTCAGGAATTACTTCTATTGGTTCTTCATAAGGAAGCGATTCCAGCAAGTTGACTTGTTTTAATTTATCAGTGGTTAATTGATTACCTAATGCCTTGATTCCTTTCACAGCTATGAACTGTTCCATATCGATGGTTTGGTTCTCTTTTTGAGCTCCTTTACTCTTTGCAAAAACAATTTCAGCTACTGGTCGCCAATCGGTTGAAACAATTTCCAATTGTGATTTTTCATGTTCGGTTATGAAAATTTCTTCTTTATTTTCGTTTTCAACTAAGAAACGTTTGATGAAATAACGTTCTTTTTCCCCGTCATAATAAATCGCCGAAATTGGTTTTTTAGGATGCCATTTTTCAAGGATAATCATATCCTCATCAAAATGGGTAGTCAATTCCGGGATAATGGTTTTCAATTTTCCAGACTGATTAATGATTAGCAAACGGTCATTAGGACGGAATTCTCCTAACAACTCTCCTCTTCCATCTACATTCAAACGTTGCACTGTATCGTCAAACCAGACTTTACGCGGACGCAAAGTTGAAATTCCTTTCTCTTTTAGTTCAATTTTCTTAATAGGATATTTTGAAACCGTATTTCCTTTAGAAGCACGTCCTTTAATTGCTATTTCTGCAAAATCCATATCCCATTTCAGCTTTTTGACACTCCCCACCTGACGCAGTAAAATAGTTACCACTTCAGCTTCACCATTTGGATTATGTGAAAAATACAATACCTGTGATCCTGGTTTTTCCTGTGTTAAATCATAAGCTTTGTCACGCGTAACTCCCGAAACATTGAAACGCTTGATAAATGAAGAACCCGACTTTCCGTCACGATAGATCATGTTATAAATCGTTCTCTTATCATTTTTATCAAAAACCGCAATATGAATGATATCTTTCCCAATGAATTTTTTATCATCCACTTTGGTAATAATCATTTTACCATCACGAAGGAAACAAATCACATCGTCAATATCACTGCAATCGGCAACGTACTCGTCTTTCTTTAGACCAGTACCCATGAAACCTTCTTCTCTATTTACATACAGTTTCGTGTTACGCAACACTACTTTTGTAGCTTCAATTGTATCAAAGTTTCTGATTTCGGTTTGACGCTCGCGACCTTTACCATATTTCTCTTTCAGTTTGGCAAAATAATCAATTGCAAACTCAATCAGGTTATCTAAATGATGTTTAACCTGTGTAATTTCATCTTCTAATTTTGCAATCAATTCATCAGCTTTATCCGAGTCGAATCGTGTAATACGAATCATTGGAATCTGCGTCAGTTTTTGCAAATCTTCATCAACAATTTCTCTGATTAACTGCTTTTTGAAAGGCTCGAAACTTTTATATAAATACTTATATAACGATTCTCTGTCGCCATACAATTTGAAATCGATGTACATCTCTTCACGGATGAAGATTTTTTCCAAGGTTGAAAAATGCCACTTGGTTTCCAATTCGGCCAATTGTACCTCTAATTCCTGACGAAGCAAATCAACCGTGCGATTGGTTGAAATTTTCAACATTTCTGAAACACCAATAAACAAAGGCTTATTATCTTCAATCACGCAGCCTAAAGGCGCAATAGAGGTTTCACAAGCCGTAAAGGCATACAAGGCATCAATCGATTTATCAGGAGAAACTCCCGGCGGAAGATGAATTAGGATTTCAACTTCGGCTGCTGTATTGTCTTCAATTTTTTTGATTTTGATTTTCCCTTTATCGTTCGCTTTCAGAATACTATCAATCAATGTTGATGTATTTGTCGAAAACGGAATTTGGGTAATAACCAACGTTTGTTTGTCTAACTGCGAAATTTTAGCACGTACACGAACGCGTCCGCCACGCATACCATCATTGTAATTAGAAACATCGGCGATTCCAGCTGTTGGAAAATCCGGGAATATAGTAAACGGTTTGTTCTTTAAAATCTTAATCGATGCATCAATCAGCTCATTGAAATTGTGAGGCAAAATTTTAGTTGACAAACCAACTGCAATCCCTTCTCCACCTTGAGCCAACAACAATGGAAATTTAACTGGAAGGTTGATAGGCTCAGCACGACGACCGTCATAGGACAATCCCCATTCGGTAATTTTAGGTGAGTACAAAACTTCAAGGCCAAACTTTGAAATACGTGCTTCAATGTAACGCGATGCAGCAGCACCGTCACCAGTAAGTATGTTACCCCAGTTCCCCTGACAGTCGATCAGCAAATCTTTTTGACCAATCTGCACCATGGCATCACCAATACTCGCATCTCCGTGTGGGTGATACTGCATGGTGTGTCCCACCACATTGGCTACTTTGTTGTAACGGCCGTCATCCAACTCTTTCATGGAATGCATGATACGACGCTGCACCGGTTTAAATCCGTCTTCAATAGCGGGTACGGCACGTTCCAGGATTACGTAAGAAGCGTAATCTAAGAACCAATCCTTATACATACCAGTTACTTTAGTAATGGTAGCATCCGGGTTTTCTTCGTTGTGGTCGTAAAAATGTTCACCTTCAAAATGACCTTCCTCTGAAGTGTTTTCTTCAGATAAATTCTCGTCTTGAGGCGTTAATTCTTCTTCGTTTATATTTTCGTTTTCTTCACTCATTTTGTTATGTTTACGGTTAACAGTTATCAGTTAACAGAAAAACTGTAAACTGTGAACTGTAAGCTGTGAACTTAATTTGTTAATTCTTCCACAGTATCCAACTCCACTTTCAGATTCTTGATAATAAACTCCTGACGGTCAGGCGTATTTTTACCCATATAGAATTCCAATAATTTTTCGATTGAAGTCGCTTTGTCCAACATTACAGGGTCTAATCGAATATCCTCACCAATAAAATGCTTGAACTCATCAGGCGAAATTTCTCCTAATCCCTTGAATCGTGTGATTTCAGGCTTTGGTTTTAATTTATCAATCGCCATTCTTCGTTCTTCGTCGCTGTAACAATAAATAGTTTCTTTCTTGTTACGCACACGGAACAATGGCGTTTGTAAAATATACAAATGTCCTTCTTTAATGATTTCAGGGAAAAACTGCAGAAAAAACGTAATCAACAACAAACGGATGTGCATACCATCGACATCGGCATCGGTAGCGATTACGATATTGTTGTAACGCAAATCTTCCATACTTTCTTCGATATCCAATGCCGCCTGAAGCAAGTTAAACTCTTCGTTTTCGTACACAATTTTCTTTGTCATTCCGTAGGTATTCAAGGGCTTACCACGCAAACTAAATACTGCCTGCGTATTCACATCACGTGATTTGGTAATTGAACCCGAAGCCGAATCTCCCTCAGTAATAAACAATGTACTTTCTAAACTTCGTGGGTTTTTGGCATCAGTTAAATGCACACGGCAATCACGCAGTTTTTTATTATGCAAACTTGCTTTTTTAGCACGTTCTTTTGCTAATTTTCTAATTCCAGAAAGCTCTTTACGCTCGCGTTCCGCTTGAAGGATTTTACGAAGCAATAAATCGGCAACTTCAGGGTTTTTATGTAAAAAGTTATCTAGATTCGTTTTGATAAAATCGTTTACAAACGTACGTACCGTAGGTGCGTTAGGCCCCATTTCGGTAGAACCTAATTTGGTTTTTGTCTGTGATTCGAAAACCGGTTCTTCAACCTTAACTGAAATTGCTGAAACAATCGATTTACGGATATCAGAAGCCTCGAAAGGTTTATTGTAAAACTCCTTGATTGTTCGTACAATAGCTTCACGAAAAGCGCCTAAATGCGTACCTCCCTGCGTTGTATTTTGTCCGTTTACAAACGAATAGTATTCTTCAGAATATTGTGTTTTACTGTGAGTCATTGCAATTTCGATGTCATCACCACGCAGGTGAATGATAGGATACTGCATATCTTCTTCTGAAATGGTTTCTTCCAATAAATCTTTTAATCCGTTATCAGAATAAAACTTTTCGCCATTATAAATTATTGTTAATCCTGTATTCAGGTAACAATAGTTTTTAAGCATTTTTACGATGTACTCGTTACGATATTTGTAGTGCTTAAAAATAGTATCATCGGCCACAAAAGAAACTTTTGTTCCTTTGCGTTTTGTTGTAGTTATAATTTCTTCTTCAAGCGTTAAATTACCTGCGGAGAACTCGGCTGCTTTTTGTTGGTCATCACGCACCGATTCTACACGAAAGAAAGCCGAAAGCGCATTCACGGCTTTGGTACCAACTCCATTTAAACCAACAGATTTTTTGAAGGCTTTTGAATCGTACTTACCTCCGGTATTCATCTTCGACACAACATCGACCACTTTACCTAGTGGAATACCCCGGCCGTAGTCACGCACTGTAACCATTCGGTCTTTAAGGGTTACTTCAATGGTTTTACCGGACCCCATAACAAACTCATCGATACAGTTGTCAAGAACTTCTTTTAGTAGAATATAGATACCGTCATCAGGCGACGAACCGTCACCCAATTTACCAATGTACATACCGGGACGCATACGGATATGCTCCTTCCAGTCGAGAGAGCGTATATTGTCTTCGGTATATTGATTTTGCTCAAGCATATAAAAATCGATTTAATCTCGTTCTGTTTGATTTTTATAGTCCATAAAAATCTCGAGTGGTGCTAATATAAAATAAATGAAGCTTATATGAAACAGGCTTCCTATAAAGTTATTGACAATAATATTTTCAACACCATTAAAAAAAATTGACAGCAAAAGTTAAATACTTGTTAAAATATTAAATATTTTTTATGATATTTACAAAATAAACTACTAACCAAATAAACATGAGAAAAATCGCATTCATTCTATTTGGGTTAATTATCAGTAATATGTCATTAGCCCAAAGTAAATTAACCGGTAAAGTAATTGACCAAAATAATCAAGGCTTACCTGGTGTTAACATTAATCTTTCCAACGGAAATTCAACAACTACTGATTTTGATGGAAAATACATGCTTAATTTAGAAAACGGTACTTATAAAATTACTTTTTCTTTTTTAGGGTATAAAACTACAAGCAAAGATGTAACCATAAACGATGGTGAAAACACATTGGATATTACACTTCAGGAGGATTCAAAATCCCTTGATGAAGTAGTAGTTGTAGGATCAAGATCAGCACCAAGAAGCAACACTACCACAGCACTGCCGATTGACCTACTATCTTCAAAAGAATTAGCGTCAACTGGCCAGGCAACTTTCGACAAGGCTTTACAATACAGAATTCCTTCATTCAACACTGTCCAAACTCCTGTAAATGATGCTACATCCTTACTGGATCCTTACGAAATCAGAAACATGGGACCAAGCAGAACTCTAGTATTAATTAACGGGAAGAGAAAAAACATGAGTGCTTTATTATACACTCAAACCTCTCCGGGACGCGGTGAAACAGGCGCTGATATTTCTGCAATTCCTCAGGACGCAATTGAAAGAGTTGAAATTTTACGTGACGGTGCTTCTGCACAATATGGCTCAGATGCGATTGCCGGTGTTATGAACATTATTTTAAAAAGCTCGCCTAATTCAGGATCAGCAACAATAAGAACTGGAATCACTGGTGAAGGCGGTGGAGAAATGATAGGTGTTAGCGTTAATAACGGTACAACTATTTTTGAGGACAAAGGCTTTTTAAATTACACTATTGATTTTTCAAAAACTAAAATGGCTAATCGCCCTGGAAAAGTAGACGCAGAAGGTGAAGCTAATGATTTTGGAGCTGATATTAATGATGTCAGAGAATTTTTAGGTAGAAGACCGGATGCGGGTAATATAAATGCATCACCAGAAACTGCTGCATCTAAATTTGAATTAAACGGAGGAGTTGATGTCACTGAAAACTCAAAATTCTACTTTAACGGAGCTTATGTATACAAAAAAGTAAATTCATTTGCCAATTACAGAACACCATACTGGAGAACATTGGCAGACTATCCTTTTTTATCTGAATTATTCCCTGCTAATACACCAAGTGGCTACGATGGGTATGTTCCTACTTTTGAGGGTGACCTGAATGATTACAATGGTACTTTAGGTATAAAGTCAAAAAAGAATGGCTGGAACACCGATTTAAGTATAACTTTTGGTGGTAATACTCAGGAGTATGGAGTAAATAATTCTTTTAACCGTTCAGATATTCAAGACAGTAATGGCCAAAATGTATATCTAGAAAACAGTCCTATCAGCTTTAAGCCCGGAGGAACAAGTTTCAATCATATCGTTGGAAATATTGACATTAATAAAATTTTGAATGACCATTGGAGTATTGGTGTAGGTTCTGAATTCCGTACAGAAAACTTTATCGTTTTTGAAGGAGACAAAGCATCATGGGAAGGTTTGGGTGCCGACTCTTTTGCAGGAAACCGACCTGAAAACTCTGGAAAATGGAACAGATACAATCTAGGTGGATATGTAGCAGTTGATTTTGACCCTACTAAAGATTTTCAGGTAAGCGGAACTTTACGTGCTGAAAACTACAGTGATTTTGGCAGTACAGCTGTTTGGAAATTAAGTTCAAGATATAAATTCATGGACGATAAAATCACTTTAAGAGCCTCATATTCAACAGGATTCAGAGCCCCTTCATTACATCAGATTTACACACAAAAATCTCAATATAGTTTCGTAGCGGGTTCAGGAATCCAAGTGAGTGGTTTAGTAAACAACGTATCTCCACAGGCAAGACAAATTGGTGTTGAACAATTAAAAGCAGAGAAATCCAAAAACTTAACTTTAGGAATAGGTCTTAAACCAAGTAATAAATTCAGTGCTACTTTAGACTATTATAACATTTTAGTTGATGATAGAATCGTATTAAGTGACGAGCAAGATGCTGGAAGCCTGGGAACTATATCATTTTTTACAAATGCTTTGGATACAAGGACTTCAGGTTTAGATGTTGTAATGAACTATAAAGATATCGAATTAGCCTCTGGAAAACTCGGATTTAATTTATCTGGAAATTATACATTCAAAAATGAGAAAAGAAATGCTGTACCACTTTTCACATATAATGGACAAAATACTCCAATCATAGATAATACTCAAGAAAGACTATTATTTACTTCCAGACCAAAAACCAAATGGATTTTAGGAACTAGTTATGATATCGGTAAATTTGGCTTTACATTAAACAACACTTTGTTTGGAAAAACAACCTTCCAACAAGCCGGTATTGATTTAAATTTAGAGACCGAATTTAAACCAAAAGTAGTTACTGATTTAGGCATCAATTATAATTTCAATGAAAAAATAACAATTGCATTTAACGCTAATAACATTTTAAATGTTTTACCGGAATGGAAATTTGTTGCTTTGAATAACGCAGGTAGAGCAATCTTAAATGATCCTGCTCAAACTAAAACACAATCAAATTTGATAACTTTCAATCAAAGATATTCAACAATGACCTACGATGGCTATCATTTCAGTCAATTAGGTTCAATGTTTAATTTATCATTGAATTATAAATTCTAAATAAAAAGAATCAACAAAGGCAGCTTAACCGCTGCCTTTTTAATTTTTTAAAATATGGCATATGAATTATACGAAGGAGAAATGGCAAAAATTTTTGACATCATGTATCAAAAATTTATCGACTATGATGCCGAATTTAATTTTTACAACGAACTCCTCAAAAAATACAATTGCAATTCAGTGCTTGAAATAGGCAGTGGTACAGGAAATCTAGCTAATCGATTCTCCTTATTATCATCAATTAATTATCAGGGTATGGATTATAGTCTGGATATGATAAAAATTGCTGAAGAAAAAAGTTCTAATATAAAATTTATTCATGGCGACATGAGAAATTTTAAGTTGGAAAAAAAAGTTGATGCAATAATAATGACAGGAAGAACATCCAGTTATATCATTTCAAATAAAGATCTTTACAATACTTTGGATTCTATCAGCAGTAATTTAAACAAAAAAGGATTTTACATTTTTGATTTTATAGACGCATCAAGATATATTCCACATATATTAGAAAATAAAAACATTCAACATATTGCAAATGCAGAAGATACCATATATTCAAGAATAGGAAACTGGACGCCTTTAGAAGAAGATAATTTCCTGTTACAATGGGAAGCAGATTATTATGTAACCCTCAATAACAAAAAAAAACATTTAAAAAAAGATATTTCTATTGTCAGAGTTTTTACTCTTGATGAAATTGAACTTTTTTTAAAAATCAAAGGCTTCAGCATAATTGAAATAATTGACAAAAGAACCTACGCCTATGACACTTTTGTCATTGTAGCAACAAAATAAAAAGCATTCAGACAAAAACTTAGTTTTTATAATGATATAAAATTCCTGTATCTGTTGGAGTCCATAATGCTGCTTTTTGATTTGCTGCTTTCAAAGCATTGTTCGTCCATGTGTTGCAGGTATGAAACAAACTGTAACTGCCTTTAGCTTCATAAAAAGCATCATTTTTACCGTAAACTGCATCTGTTTCAATTTTCAGAAAATTACCCAAATCCTGTTCAAATGAATTAGAGATAAAACCAACTAAGTCCATATATTCCGATTCAGAAATCATTATCCGCTTACAATTATCATTTTCTTTCAGACTTTTATAAAATGTAGCATGAATAGCCGAAGCACTAAACCCGGTTGCTGCCTTTAGTGCTGTTGAAAATTTTAAATCAGCCCATGTGGGAGTCTCTAAATAAAATCCTTTATCTCCCCAACCGAAAGCAAGAAATTGAGCAGAAGTATCTTTAGCAATAGTATTTTCAAATTTCACTTTTTGTGTCCAATCATACAAATGGTTTTTTACCGGAACTACAATATCTGTATGAACACCATTTGAAAGTATATACACCGGAATAGTTTGACCTTCAGCTGCTGTATTCGAATTAACAGAAATTTTAGAAAGTGTAAAGGCAGAAAGTACATAAAATAATATCAGTGCTATAAAAACTGCAAAAGATTTTAAAATAAATTTGATTATCCGTTTCATTTTTACAAGAATAATTTTATTAAAATGAAATCAAAAATTGAGCCAAAAAAAGCGAAACCTTAAGGTTTCGCTTAAATATATTTCTATAGGAAGACTTAATTAAACATTAAATCTGAAATGCATTACATCACCATCTTTAACTATATATTCTTTCCCTTCAACACGTAATTTTCCAGCTTCTTTAACTTTTCCTTCAGAACCATAATTTGAATAATCTTCAAAAGCAATTACTTCTGCACGGATGAATCCTTTTTCGAAATCAGTATGAATAACACCAGCTGCTTTAGGTGCTGTATCACCAATATTAATTGTCCAAGCTCTTACTTCTTTTACACCCGCAGTAAAATACGTTTGAAGATTTAACAATTTATAAGCCGCACGAATTAACACTGATGAACCTGGTTCTGTTAATCCCATATCTTCTAAAAATACCTGACGCTCTTCATAGCTTTCTAGCTCTGTAATATCTGCCTCAGCTCCTACCGATAAAATTATAACTTCTGCTTGCTCATCTTTAACCAACTCACGAACTTGATCAACATATTTATTTCCACTTACCGCTGAACCTTCATCAACATTACAAACATATAAAACTGGTTTTGTAGTAATCAATTGGAATTCTTGCATCAATTCTTCCTCATCTTGATTTTGAGGAATTACTGTACGAGCAGATTTAGCTTGCATTAATGCTTCACGAATTCTATCTAACAATGCTTTTTCAACTTGCGCCTCTTTATTACCAGTTTTTGCTGCACGGTTTACTTTTTCTAGACGTTTATCGACAGTTTCTAAGTCTTTTAATTGTAGCTCAATATCAATCGTTTCTTTATCACGAATTGGATTCACATTTCCATCTACGTGCACAATATTATCATTATCAAAACAACGTAAAACATGAATAATAGCATTACACTCTCTAATATTACCCAGAAATTGATTTCCTAAACCTTCCCCTTTACTGGCTCCTTTAACTAAACCTGCAATATCTACTATATCAACAGTAGCCATTTGAACACGTTCCGGCTTTACCAGTTCTTCCAAACGATTAATTCTAGGATCTGGAACATTAACAACACCAATATTAGGTTCAATTGTACAGAATGGAAAATTAGCACTCTGTGCTTTAGCATTTGACAAACAATTAAATAAAGTTGATTTTCCTACGTTTGGCAATCCTACAATACCTGCTTTCATTGAGTTTTATTTTAAAAGAGTGCAAATATAACTTATTTCTCATTCAAAAGCTAATCCATAATCCAACTCCTTAACCACATAATAAGGAATCAACAATCTCACAACAGCCTTAAAATAAATCAATTCCAAAAACAATCATAGAAACTACTATAAAAGAGAATAATTCATTTTGAAATTCAATAATTCAAATTTATCCAAAACAAAAAAATACTCCTTACTGAATAGGGTTTCTCAAAGATCTGAAAGGCTTTATTCCAACTAAGTATTTATCCCATCCGTTCGCTTCACTCGGGTGACATTAAGAGGAAGAAGCCCGATGGGCTTCAGGTATATTTTACAAAATAACTTTCACAAAACACTTATAAACAAAAAATCCCCATCATTACTGATGAGGAT
>NZ_SJZD01000010.1 GCF_004959765.1 Flavobacterium sp. H122 | reverse complement strand
GTCTGCTTCTTCTTTTAAACGTGCGGCTTCCTCTGCTTTAGCTCTTGCCTCTGCATCTGCTCTTTCTTTTGCCAGACGCGCTGCTTCCGCTTTCTCTACCGCTATTCTGTCTGCCTCTTCTTTTGCGCGTGCATCAGCTTCCGCTTTAGCTCTTGCATCAGCTTCCGCTTTAGCTCTTGCATCAGCCTCAGCTTTCTCTCTTGTCAAACGTGCCTGTTCTTCTTTCAAGCGTGCCGCTTCCTCTGCTTTGGCTCTTGCCTCCGCATCAGCTCTTTCTTTAGCAATACGCGCTGCTTCTGCTTTCTCTGTTGCTATTCTGTCTGCCTCTTCTTTTAAACGTGCGGCTTCCTCTGCTTTGGCTCTTGCCTCTGCATCAGCTCTTTCTTTTGCCAGACGTGCTGCTTCAGTGCGTTCTGCTGCTAATCTGTCTGCTGCTTCTTTTGCTCTTGAATCAGCCTCAGCTTTCTCTCTTGCCAGACGGGCCTGTTCTTCTTTCAAGCGTGACGATTCCTCTGCTTTGGCTCTTGCCTCTGCATCAGCTTTTTCTTTTGCCAGACGTGCTGTTTCTGCTTTATCCGCTGCTATTCTGTTTGCTTCTGCTTTTGCTCTTGCATCAGCCTCGGCTTTCTCTCTTGCCAGATGTGCCTGTTCTTCTTTTAATTGTGTAGCTGCTTCAACTTTAGCTTTAGCAGCATCAGCAATCTTTTCTTTTCTTAATCTTTCTGCCTCTGCTAATGCTTTAGCTCTATCCTGTTGTGTTTGTAACTTGGCATCTGCCTGCGCTTTCAATCTTGCCTCTACTTCTTCTTTAGCTTTTAAAGCTGCCAAACGGTCTTCCTCAGCTTTCAACCTTGCGGTTTCCTCAGCCTTAGCTCTTACTTCTGCCAGTTCTGCTTCTCTCTTCAATCTCTCAGCTTCCTGACGTTCTCTTTCCTGCTGTTGTTTTAAGGCTAATTCAGCACCTCTTTCCTGAGCCAATTCCTGAGGAGTTTTCTTTTTCACACCAACAGCTTTATCAGCACCTGATGGATTGGTCTTATTCGTTGCTCTTACAATTGGTTTTTCATCCTCAAAATCACCATAACCTCTCAATTTATAAGCTAAAGTGATTTCGTGCGAATAACCAAAATTGCTGATATTGCCCAATCCTTTTTCTATAGAATATCCTAATGAAAATTTCTTTGCCAATATAAAACCTACACCGACAGAAATACCATTTAAAGTATGATAACCAGCCTGCGCCCAACCTGCTTTTGGTGCATTGAATAGGATAGAACCTGCGAAGGCAGTATTTTCCTTTCCAATGTCCGATCGTATTAAAGTAGAGAATTTTGCTCTTTCCAAAAAACCGTATCCATCAAGATACCCTGTGTACATACCATGCACACCAAAGGTTTTGGCCGGATCATCCTTAACCAATCCGGACGGATTAAAGTTGTAGTAAAAAATATTGTTTGCTACGATTCCAAAATCAAAAAAACCAGTGGAATAATTAATTCCCGGATTTACTGATATTAAAGAATGTTTGGGAATATTATCAAGATTTTCAGGGGTATTTGTAATTACTTCTCCTGAATTAAGTCCACTGTTTACATAGGCAAGATTCAGTCCAAATGTAAAGTTGGAATCACTGTTAATCTCAACATTCCTTACAAAATTACCTACAAGTCCAAAAGTCGAATAGACATTGAACTTGTTTTGAAATAAGCCAAAGCCCATACCATTTTGCTCCCGGAATTTACTTGAAAAACTAAAAAAATAGTCGGTACGTGAATTTTCAAAACCCACCCATTGTCTTTTATTATAAAAACTCAGAAAGGATTCGTCCTCGCGGACAAAGCTAAAAGTAGGGTTGATTAGAAATTTATTGAATTTTAATGAGTTTTTAGCTGGCAAGTCAAAAGGAACAACTCCGTTTTCATCAGATTGCCCTTGAGTTTGTATAAAGAATAAAGTAAAAACTAAAATGCTAAAAACTTTCAATTTCATTGGGGTACTATTTATTTGCTGTAACTATTTTATAACAGTTATTGAACCTTTTTTAAGTGCAGTTCCTCCTTTTGATATTACATAATAGAAAATAGGATTAACTGATTTAAATTCTATTGGACCGGAAGGCCATGAGTCATCATAATTTTTTTTCCTGAAGACTTCTTTTCCGAAAGAATCCAAAATTAATATTTCAATGTCAGTGGATTTATATTGATCAGGAATAATCCAGGTATCATTGGCTCCATCTTTATTATTCGGGCTGATCAGGTTAGGTAATTTAGTCGATTCAATTCCAATTTTAACTCTGAAAATAATTTCCTTCTCAAAAACACATCCTGAATTTTGTCTTACTTTTAATTTATAGTCACCATCAATAGGTGTTACTACAGTGTAATTATCGGTTGTACTAACCGGAGTGGTATTTCCAGGTTCCAACCAAGTATATGTAGGACTGACTGCATCAGTAGTTGCAGTAATAGTCAAAGACTGTCCTGCATCAATGTAATTAATGGAAGGACTTACTTTAGCATCGATATCTAAATTAAAAACTTCAGCAGTCAATGTAATACTATTGGATGTTGATTCACAGGCTGTACCCGGATTAGCGACAGCTTTATAAGTACCGGCAACTCCAGTTTGGTAAGTAGAAGAAGTTGCTCCGGTAATTTTTGCATTGTCCTTATACCATTGGTAAGCATAGCCGGGTGTAGCACTTAAAGTAGTAGGATCTGAAGGACATATATTTGTTCCTTTGCTTGATGTAATTGCAACAGATGTTGATGTTGTTGCTATCGATACTGTAACCGGCTGGGATTTAGATGATTGTCCGTCATCATAAGTAGAACAAGACCCATAATCGATAAACACTCTGTAAACACCGGAAGTTGTTACATTAATAAAATAAGTACTTTCATTAGAAATTATCTCACCGTCTTTAAACCACTTATATTTAAGATTGGGATAAAACCGCGGCGAACGGATAGTTGGCGTATCCGGGTCAATTTCCAATTTTACTGAACCATTGGAGCCACAAATAGAAATAGTTTCTGCTTTTCCATTTATGAAAAAATTTGTATCAAAAGGCATATAGTGCGCTTCAAATGGAGTTGAAGAGGGGCTTGCCGCAACAGGGCTGGTACTTGTAACCCTTAATCTGTAACCTATTCCATCAGTATTTGCTGGAATTGCAAAATTACTAAAGGTTGCAGGACTGACAGTTGCAGTTATTTCAGCTAAAATTGTTGGATTAGAAGCTGGGAAAAATCCGTCTTTATCTGACAATTCCAATCTAAATTTATTACCTGCTGAAAAGGAAGCTGGAGTAAAAGTAAATGAACAGTCAAAATAATTTGTAGTCGGAGTAGCACAAATAAAACCAAAAGTATATGTTGGTGCGCCTATTGACTGTGAAAAACCAAACTGAGCTATTAATAAAATAAAAATATGTTTTAATACATTCTTATTAAAAATGAAAGGAAAGTTTTTCATACGTCTAAAGCATTAAGGTTAAGTTTTTAAAGTAAAGAAATCCACTGGATACATTCCAATGGATTCTTTTAAAACTTTAAATTCATTTCTTATTTTCCAGCAGTGAACTTACCAACTTTAACTCTAAAATCAGGAGATTTAGTTTCATTAGAAGATATGAACAACTCTGTATTAGCAGTTTTTTCATATAAGTTAAAGAAAGAAGGATTACCGTAGTAGTCTTCTAAATCATCATTATTTGATGAATCAGCGATAAAGATATTTCCTTTACAATTGTTGAAGAATACCTCAGAGAATACTATTTTTTTCAATCCGCCGGCTTCCGGTTTGATTGCATTATCAAGAATCACTGCAGGTGCAAATCCTGAAATTACACTTCTTTTTAAGCTCAATCCAGCATTAGCCCCTACAAAAATACCTTCTTTAACCAAGCCACTTGCCAAATCCTGCTCAAAACTGTCAGTATTGTTTACAAGCGTACAGTTAGTTGCTGCTACATTTGTAGTTGGTTTGCTGAAATCAGCCTCTTCTTTTTTATCGTAAGAATTCACGTTTAGACATCTTGCTCTTGATGAACCTGAATATAATGAATGTCTAACAGCCAAAGAATTGTCTAATTTTACCTGTGCTCCTTGCGTAAATCTAAAATCATCACCTGAAGCTCTTAGTGTTACCATATTTTTCATAGCAACTTCTCCTCCTAAAACTTCCACACCATTTCCTGCAGAAAAGCTGGTCATTACATTTTCGATAACTGTTCTGTTACCTACTCCGGCAAGTGTAAGTGCATTATAGTCTTTGAATCCTTTTATTTTTTTTCCTGCAAACTCAACACGTAAAAAACGCATAATCCCTGAATTTGCAAAAGGATTTGTTCCTCCATAAATAGTTTGTGATGGATCCAGTTCATAATTAACCCCAGCTGTACCGCCATATTTGTTGATAGGAGCATCACCAAGAATTACTAAACCTCCCCAGTCACCTGCTTTTTTCACAGGTTTGTTTGAAGTAAAAACTATAGGATCTGTTTCTGTACCGTTAGCCTCAATTCTTCCTCCTTTGGCAATAATTAATGCACCATTGGTTTCAGAATCCCCCTTGATTACCGTACCCGCTTCAATCGTTAAAGTTACACCTGCCGTTACATACACAGGACCCTGCAATAGGTAAGTATTCCTCTTTTGTAACGTTTTATTAGCTGTAATCTTTCCGTATAAGATTTCTGTAGCTTCGTTATACTCCGTCTTAGCTGGTCTGAACTCTGTCCAGTTATTTAACCAATTTGTAGAACCATTGATTCCCTTCTCTTGCTGTGCATTCACAGCTATCGCTGCAAACAAAGCTATCCATTTTAAGTTAAATAGGTTTTTCATGGGGTTTATTTTAGAAATTTGAGACTAAGATAATAATTTTTTTTTAATTATTCATTAAGTTGATTTAATTCTCGCAGCATACTTTCATAATAGAGAATTGATGATACTAAGTTCCCTTTGTCTGCATAAGGTGTCATTAAACTTTGAAATTCTAAAGTTCCATTAACAAATTCTAAAGTATTTGCCTGCTGTAAATCAAGTGCTTTGTTGTTTTCAGCAGTATCAGGAATACCAACGTCAGTCATAGTCATTCCTGGTTTATTAGTCAATGCTATGTATGGTAAAATGTTCACTAATACTTTTATCCGTTCTTTGTATAACTCTAAAAGTTGCCCTTTCTGCATTCCATCCAGCTCACTTTTCTCATGAAACTTTTTTAAAGCAGCACCACTAGTACTGATAATACTTTTGGGCTTTTTTTGAGCATTCATATTTTCTACTGCAAAAAGCATGAATAAGCTTAAAAAGATAATTTTCTTCATGGTAAATCTTAATTTTTAGTTGTTAAAGTTCTAATTGTCCAAAAATATACTTTTAAATTGAATTAACAATTCTTTAATAACTTTTTTTAATACTGCTTGTTAATCTGTTTTAAAAGTCGTAAAAAAATTTAATGCATTTCATTTTTTAAACAACTAACCAAAAGCGTGCCAAAATTTTATTTCTGTTAAAAAAAATATAAAAACTGTTTTTCACCGATTATTTTTAACGCTTTGTCGATAACAAATATAAAATTATTTTTTTACTAAGTTGTTAATTTTGAGTTGATTTGACGATTTTTATCGATTTTATTAAAAAACGCTTATTTTGATAATTATTATGCAATTAAAATAAAGTTATTAACAATTTAATCTTTTTATATCTATATCGCAATTAAAAATTTGATTTCAAATTCAACTCGCTTACTTTTGTTTTTATGTTATTTAAAGAAATTACAGGACACGAACATATTAAAAACCATTTGTTAACAAGTGCAGCAAACGCCAGGATTCCTCATGCACAATTGTTTGCCGGGCCTGAAGGCATAGGTGTTTTACTTACTGCAATCGCTTATGCCCAGTATGTTTTATGCTCTAATCATGGTTTTGAAAACGAGGGCGGGAGAGAAGCCTGTAATTTGAAATTTCAAAATTTTTCACATCCTGACCTGCATTTTGTATATCCTACAGTCACGACAGAAGATGTTAAATCGAAACCTAAAAGCCTTGATTTTCTTCCTTTATGGCGCGAATTTCTAACTGAGAAACCCTATGGCAGCTTATTTGACTGGTACGACAAGCTGGGTGTGGGAAATAAACAAGGAGAAATAAGGGTAGAGGATGCCACCGAAATTTTAAAATCACTTTCTTTAAAATCATATGAAGGCGGCTATAAAATTATGATTATCTGGATGGCCGACAAAATGAATGTGGCCGCATCCAATAAGCTTTTAAAATTATTAGAGGAACCAACGGATAAAACTCTTTTTATTTTAACTACTGAAAATGAGGAGGATATACTGCAAACAATTCGTTCCCGGTGCCAGGTTATCCATTTTCCATCCTTAAGTGAGGCTGCAATAGCAAAACAGCTGGCAGAATATGAAGGAGTAGAGGAGAGGAGAGCCATGACCATTGCCCACAAAGCACAGGGAAATTATAACAAAGCATTATCGTTATGCCACAACGTTAACGAAGATGCGCCTTTTGAAGAATGGTTTGTTACGTGGGTACGTGCGGCCTTCAGAGCGAAAGGGAATGCTGCCGCAATTCAGGATTTAATTAACTGGAGTGAGGATATTGCAAAACTGGGCCGTGAAACTCAGAAAAAATTTCTGCATTTTTGTACAGATATGTTCCGACAGGCATTACTGTTAAACTATAAGGCTGAACCGTTGGTTTATTATGAATCAAGCATAAAAGGCTTTGATCTGGAAAAATTTGCACCTTTCATAACCGGCAACAATATTACAGAAATATACAAGGAATTAAACGATGCTGTCTATCATATTGAGCGTAACGGCAACGCGAAAATAATACTTACCGACTTATCTATAAAACTAACCCGATTAATCCATAAAAAATAGATTATGAGCAACTTAGCAGGACTAATGATTTTACTTTTTTTAGCCGTGACTTTTTTACAGTCAGGCTATGATAAATTTACTGATTACCAAGGCAATTTAGGATGGCTGAAAGAACATTTTAAAGGCACTTTTTTTGATGGAAAGGTAGATTTCTCTTTAAAAACCATTTTAATTTTAGAGTTGATTGGTGGCTTATTATGTATTGTAGGCGCCATAGAATTGTTCATAAACGGCGGAACAGCTTTTGGAAAATGCGGCGCGGTTGTTTCATGTGTAACATTGCTGATGCTGTTATTCGGACAGCGTGTGGCAAAGGATTACGATGGAGCACGCACCATTGCAATATATTTTGTTACAGCTGTTTTAGGGGTTTATTTATTACAATAAATATTAAAATAAAAACCAAACAATAAGTTTTTTGCTGGTTTTTTAATAAAAGAAAAGCGCTCTAAATGAGCGCTTTTCTTTTATATTTTAAGAAGATTATTTCTTTTCAGCCGGATTAGCTTCTTCTTTTTTTGGTGCCGTATTTTTTGCTCCACCGGTATACTTTTCGTTTAAAGCTTTTACAACCTCTTTAGTTATGTCATAGCTGTCTTTTGCATATAAAACAGTAGCGGCATCACCAGTTCCATAAATATAGTCGTAACCTTGTTTTTTTCCGTATTCTTTTATGAATCCACGTACTTTTTCAACAATTGAATCGCGTTTTGAACCGCCTTCAGCCTGTAACTGTTGTGTTATAGCTTGCTCAGCATAAGCCAATTGCTGTGTGCGCTGCTGTAATTCGGCATATTTTTGCTGTGCCCATACCTGACCTTTTGCCATTGCATTTTGCTGGAATGCCTTCTTTTCAGCATCTAATTTACGGGCTTCAACCTCAAGTTCACGTCCTTTAACCTCACCTTTGGTTTTAAATTTGTCCTGCATTTCTTTTGCCTCCTCATATTCTTCCATCAGTTTGATAGTATCAATATAGGCTGTCTTAAATTCTTTTACTTCAGGAGCTTTATTACACGCTGCAGCCGCAACTGCAATCGCAGCCATTACAACAATCTTCTTCATGCTTATTTTTATGTTTGATTTTAAATTTTGGTAAAAATAGAATTTTTATTTTAAAAAGACGAAGAGAAAAAAGACGAAGAGAAAAAATGGTAAAATGAATTATAAGAAAAATTTATACATATTATAAAACAATAGATTTTTATAATTAAAACCCGCTTAAATAAACCACCTTTAAAACAATTTAAAAAAACACAAAAGGTGTTTCGATATGAAACAGCTTTAAATACCTTTAAAAAGCCTGAAAATGCGTTTTAGTCGTTTTCTATCACATAAATGTGCGATGAATATTCCTTAGTGCGATTGGCTTTTATATTTGAACGCAATCCAATCAAAAATGCACTTAAAAAATTCATTTTTCCTGTTTTGTATTTTTCTGATAGGAGGGAGACATAAAAACTGTCAAAAACCATTGGAAGGATTTTTATCAATTTCATGTTTTCACGTGAAACCAACTTTTCGATACTGGTTTTTGAAAAATGCCAAAGATGTCTTGGCACATCATAAGCTGCCCAAAATTTCCCGTAATGCTGCGCGTCGAACGATTTGAAATTGGGCACCGCAATAATTAAAGTCCCATTTGGTTTCAATAATCGCTTTAACTGTTTGATTTGATGCTCAATATCAGGGACATGCTCAAGAACATGCCACATCGTAATAACATCAAACTGCTGATTTTCAATACTTTCTATAGTATCTTTAAAGGAAATTCCTTTGGAAACTGCTAATTTTTTTGCATTTTCGTTAGGTTCTACACCAGTTGTATGCCAACCAGCGCCTTTTGCAGTCACTAAAAAGTCTCCTGTACCGGCTCCAATGTCCAGTAAACTTCCTTTTTTGCTATGATAAGAATTAATCAATCCCACTTTCTTTTTCAAGGAATAGGATTTAACGATATGGTATATTTTTTCAAATAATGAACGTTTCGCGTCAGTATGTGATATATAATCTTCGCTTTCGTAATACGACCCCAAATTTTCCAAGGCAGGCTGGGGGTGGGTTTTTAGTAATTGCAATTCTGAATCCAAAAGTAATTCGAAATTTTCTTTAGATACGGAATGATCCTGCACTTTAATGTAAACGTTTTGTTCTGAAAAATTCATTTTCTATTTATTCAAAAACCTTCGAATTAATTCGAAGGTTAAAATTTTATATTATTAATTAAAAGTATATGCAGTTGTAAATTCTATTAAAAATTTCGAATATAAAGAATAATAAAAACAGCTGTTGGTATAATATATAATCTCCAAAAACGGATTTTATTTTCAAATTCAAAATTCTCGTTATTTTCAAACAACCATATTTCACGATTTTTTTCATAGAGTATCATTAAATAAATTATAATAAGAATAATAATTTCTATCAAAATTAAATAAACAATACTTACATCTTGAAATTTATCCATAAGCATTCCGTTCCACGTGAAACAAATTCAAGAAAATTATCTTCCCATATAAACCAACATCACTGAAATATCGTTAGGGGATACCCCACTAATACGAGATGCTTGAGATATAGTTACAGGTCGGATTCTTTTAAGTTTTTCTCGTGCTTCATAAGAAAGAGATTTTAGTTGGTCATAATCGAAATTATCCGGAATGCGGATATTCTCCAATCGGTGAAGCTTTTCAGCATTTGTTCTTTCCTTTTCGATATAACCGGAATACTTCACTTGGATTTCGGCTTGCTCTAAAATTTCTTTATCCAAAGTATTATTGGAAACGTATTCTTCAACTTTTTCGAATTTCCTCATATCATCCATTTCAATTTGGGGACGGGAGAAAATTTTAAACATTTTATCGCCTTGAATAATAGGAGTACTTTCTTTAGCTTCTAATACAGGATTTGCTTCTGCAACTGAAACCGAAGTTTCTTTGAAGAAGGCAACCATTTTATCAGCTTCATTAAATTTACATTCCATACGACGCATTCTGTCTTCGGATGCCAATCCAATTTTATGTGACATTGGTGTCAGACGATAATCGGCATTGTCCTGACGAAGTAAGGTACGATATTCAGCACGGGAAGTAAACATTCGGTAAGGTTCCTCAGTTCCTTTAGTAATTAAATCATCAATAAGCACTCCTATATACGCTTCATCACGTTTTAATGTAAACTCATCGCGCTCCTGAGCTTTGAGTGCCGCATTGATTCCTGCCATCAATCCTTGCGATGCCGCTTCTTCGTATCCGGTTGTTCCGTTAATCTGTCCTGCAAAATACAAACCGGAAATCAATTTGGTTTCCAAAGTATGTTTCAATTGGGTAGGAGGGAAGTAATCGTATTCGATTGCATAACCCGCTCGGAAGAATTTTACATTTTCAAAACCTTCCACCGAACGCAATGCTTTAAACTGAACATCTTCCGGCAACGAAGTAGAAAATCCGTTTACATAAACCTCTACTGTATTCCAACCTTCAGGTTCTACAAAAAGCTGATGACGGTCTTTATCTGCAAAGCGGTTAATCTTGTCTTCGATTGACGGACAGTAACGCGGGCCTAATGATTTTATACGGCCGTTGAACATTGGTGAACGGTCAAATCCCTCACGCAATAAATCATGCACAAGGGGAGAAGTATACGTCATATGACAATCACGTTGCACAGTCAACGGTTTTGTAATGTCTGAATATGAGAATTTAGCCGGATTAACATCTCCGGGTTCCACTCTCATTTTTGAATAATCTAACGAACGGCCATCTACACGCGGCGGTGTTCCTGTTTTCATTCTTCCGGATTGAAAACCTAATTTCACCAAGTCTTCTGTAATTCCGTACGAAGCACTTTCACCTGCACGGCCACCTCCAAATTGTTTGTCTCCAATATGAATCAAACCATTCAAAAAGGTACCGTTCGTCAGCACAATAGTTTTAGCAAAAATTGACAAACCAATGGCAGTTTTAACTCCAATTACTTTATCACCTTCATTCAAAATACCGGTAACCATTTCCTGATAAAAATCAAGGTTTGGAGTTTGCTCCAACATCAATCGCCATTCTTCTGAAAAACGCATACGGTCACTTTGACAACGCGGTGACCACATTGCAGGTCCTTTTGACTGGTTCAGCATTTTGAACTGGATTGCTGTCTTATCTGAAACAATTCCAGAATAACCACCAAGCGCATCAATCTCACGAACTATCTGTCCTTTTGCAATGCCTCCCATAGCAGGGTTACAAGACATTTGTGCAATGTTTTGCAGGCTCATGGTAATGAGCAACGTTTTACATCCCAAATTTGCAGCAGCTGCCGCGGCTTCACAACCTGCGTGCCCGGCTCCAACCACAATTACATCATACTTCTCTAAAAACATTTCCTCAATTATAAATTAAGAATTATATATTATTTTGTTTCACGTGGAACTTATTACTGTCCCGTTAAATTAAATTCAAATGTTTTACGTGAAACTTTTTCTTTTTGGTTATATTTTTTGTTTCACGTGGAACAAAAAATCCTACATTATTTAAACCCTAAACATAATAAAGATTTTTTTGTTTCACGTGGAACAGAATTAAAATTTTATTTAAAAATTTTTCACGTGAAACATTTTAATTTTTTCATCTTCTTTAGAACGCATTAACACTTCATCCGATTCTGATTTATCTTTATACCCACAGTAGTGTAATACGCCGTGAATCATAACACGTTTCAATTCATCCTCAAACGATACATTGAAATCAGAAGCATTATCCTGTACACGATCGACAGATATAAAAATGTCACCCGAAACAACATCTCCTTCTGTGTAATCAAAACTAATGATATCTGTTAAAGTATCATGGTCAAGATATTGCTGGTTTATATCCAACAGGTATTCATCATCACAAAAAACATAAGACAATTCACCCAGTTGCTTACCTTCGGAAACAACAACATTTTCAATCCATGAAGAATATAAATCTTCATCAGGAACCATAAAATCAATTTCGTAATTATAACTTATCATTGTTTCTAAAATAATCTTGAACGCGTTTATTAATTTGCGAGCGCAAAGGTAATGTTTGTCTGTTTAATATTTCAATACTATTCAAATATTCTTGCAACTTTTGAGGCAGGGCAGTAGCGTTGTTATTAAACTCATTTTTATTCGTATTTGATTCCCGCTTGTTATCCTGATTTTGTTCCTGCACAGCCTGCTCCAATTTTAAAAGTTCATATTTTAAATTAAGAGCCTTTTGTATTACCTGCTGTGAAAAGCCTTTATTAATTAATTGCTTTTCTATTTGCTTCATTTGCTCTAAAGCATTTCTGCCTTGCTGTCCCAAACCCTGACGCTCCAATTCTTTTTGAAGAGCATCTCGTAATTGCTGTTGCTCCTTTAAAATGTCCAAAATATCCTTAGCATTACCTTCACCATCCTGACCATTTTCACCTTCTTTACTACCGGGATTACCTTGCTGTCCGGGCTTGGAACCTTTTCCGCTTTCGGGTTTATTACCATCTTCACCCGGTTTCCCTTCTCCTGGATTTTTAGGTTTACCCTGTCCCATTTTTTTGGTTAGTTCTTCCTGACGCATAATAATATCCGGCAACTGCATACCATTTCCCTGACCGGGTTTAGGTGTTCCATGACCAGAACCTGACATGGACATTTGCAAACTATTTAAAACATCAGCAAGCAAATTGGCTAAATTGTTGGCACTTGTAAAAGTATATTGCTGACTTGAAGCACCACGGGCCATTTGATTTTCGGTAAAATAGTCAATGGATTTATCCATGTGATAGTATATAGTACCAATTTCTTTTGTGATATTCTCGCTGATTTTAGGATTGCGGAGAGACAGCGAAAACAAACTGTCATCAACGTGTTTGAACTGGAATTTTAAATCCTGCTGTGTTTTTATATGTTTGGAAAATGAATTTGAAGTTCCTTTAATAGCTTTGAAATTATTCATTAAACGTTCCTGTGAAAACGAAAACTTAAGCAGGTTGTCAACTATCTGACGAAGCATTTTTACATCTTCATTCATTTGTTCCTGTGCTCCTCCCTGCATTTCCATTTCCATAGATTTAGCCATTTGCTTCATTTTCTTCGAAGCACTTTTTTGACTTGGAGATGCTTTTTCCTTGTTATCTTTCTTCAACTCTTTGCTGGCATTTTGCATATCATTAGTAATGCTCTCCTGTTTTTCTTTATCGGAAGGAATATCCAAAGGTGTTTTTAATTCTTTATTTTCCTTATCTAAGTCGTTCAGGTCTTTTTGCAGATTATCGAATTCTTTATTAATTTGATTTTGCTTCTCCTCAGAATTTTCCTTACTATCAGAAAGCTCTTTCTGTTTGTCTCCAAGTTTATCTAACTTATCAGCCAATTGCTGGGCTTTCTTTTCTACATAATAACGTTTGGTTAATTCAACCAACTGTTCTAAACTTTTACTTTGGTTTTTCGACTTTTGCTGGAACTTTTCTATCTTATCAAACAAGTCTTCCTGTTGTAATTTATCATTAAGCTCCTTTAATTCATCGAGTAATTTTTTATTTTTCTCTAAGTCCTTATCAACATTCTCAAGACGTTTTTCAAGTTCTTCTTTTTTTGGATCGTTTTCTTTAGAGTTAAATTTATCCAGATTCTCTTTAATGTTTTTAGAGAATTTTTGCATCATCTCTTCCTGTTGTTTCTGGCGCTTGATGAAATCATTAATCTTTTGCTGATCTTTATAATCCAATTCCTTTTTTTCTTTTCCTGCCTGCTGCAGTTTTTCCAGTTCGGATTGTTGTTTCTCCTGAGCCTTTAAAGATTTGGAAAGACTATTAATATTATCATTTTGCTGTTGTAAATATTCTTCCTGCTTTTCTTCATTAGTAGCTTCACGGTGAGAAAACACAGAAGATTTAACCGACTTAAAACCATTGACAGCATCATTGTCTGAAACTTCAAAATAATATTCATAAGGAACACCGGCAGTAATGGCTAAGTTACTTGGGAAAGCAAAAACAAATTTATCATATACTCCTTGCTTGAAAGGCAACGTTCCACGTTTAGCCTGTTTCAAATTATCCTTTGGATAATACACAATACTCAAACGATTGAAACCATAATCATCAGAAATCTGACCTAAAACAAAAGGCTTTCCTGCCCGTAAACTATCCGGTGCTTCTTCAACTTTTATTGTTGGAAGCTGATCCTTGACAACATTAATGGAATACGATAGTTTTTCGTAGTTTTTTACAGCTTTATTTGAAGTAAGTATTTGATATTCTGAATTTTGATTGAAATTTTTAGTCAATTTGAATACATTATCTTCATTTTTAAAGTTGGTTACTAAAGAATTAGACTGAAACTGCACATTGTTTGTCGCAATTGCATTAATTTTCCATGTAACCGAAGTTCCTTCCGGAACCACAGCATTACCGGTTCCTTTTAAAATTTCATTTTTCTTTCCAAGATATTTAGGAAAAGACAAAAGCATTTCAAAATTTTCGATTGCTGGAACTGTCGTCACTTTTAAAGTATAATCAGCAGAAATAACTTCATTTGATTCTACTCTAAAACTGATATCTGAAACAGGTTTTTCAAAAGTATATTGAAACATACCTGGTTCCTTGCTTTCCATAAAATAGGTTTCATTTCCAATTACAATCATGGCTTTTTCAGGAATTACTTTACCAACAGCTTTAACTTTAAGAGTGAAATCCTTATTCTGTTCCGTAATTAATTTGTCAGTAAGAACTAATTGAAATGGAGAAGGTGGGGAGAACTGTTCATTGTAATTCACTACCCTATGCATACTTTGAGCAATAAATTCATCTTTTCCGGAAATCATAAAAAACAAAATGATTAACAATGGAATGATTGCTAATGGTAAAAACTTTTTGTTTTTACTATAATCAACAGCATTTGTAAAAGGAATAGGCTGTAATGATTTTGCCTTTTGTTCAATGGATGCCAGTAATAATTCTGACTGATTCTTATCTTGTGTTAACTGCAAAAAATTAGTAAGCTTATCATTAACATTAGTAAAATGCTGTCCAATGATAACCGAAGCGTCATTATAATCAATTCCCTTTTGAAGTTTAAATAACTTAAACAACGGGAACAGTATGAATCGAAATAACAAGAATATTTCAATAGTTATAAACAACCAAAACAAAATAGTTCGTCCTAAAGGTTTTAACCAAAGGAAGTATTCTACAAAACTGGTAAAAAGAAAATAAATAAGTCCTAAACCTACAAAAAACAATGTTCCACGTAGGAGTTCATTAGTATAAAATTTCTTTGTGAAATCTTCTAATTTTGCGAATATGATAGCTTTTGAATCCAATTTAAAATACAAACTTAATAACCTATAAAGTTAGTAAAATATCAATTACAAAAGCAATATTCAAAATCAACTAATTAAAGTGATTTCTAATAATGTATCTTTGCATTTTAAAAACAAAAAAACAATGTCAAAGCCAGTTAGAGTGCGTTTTGCACCTAGTCCAACAGGACCTTTACACATAGGCGGTGTTAGAACTGCTTTATTTAATTATTTATTTGCCAAAAAACATAATGGTACATTCTATTTAAGAATAGAAGATACTGATCAAACACGTTTTGTTCCGGGTGCTGAATCTTACATTTTTGAAGCGTTGGAATGGTTGGGTATTGCACCTGATGAAACCGTAGGGAAGAATGAAAAATTTGGTCCTTACCGTCAAAGCGAACGTAAAGCCATGTATAAACAATATGCTGACCAATTGATTGAAAATGGATGGGCATACTATGCCTTTGATACTGCTGATAAGTTAGATGAATTACGTAAATCAGCCGAGGGAGAAGGAAATACTTTTATCTACAATCATACTGTACGTGAGACTTTAGATAATTCATTAACTGTTTCACGTGAAGATGTTGAGAAACGCATAGCTAATGGAGAAGCTTATGTAGTACGTTTTAAAACACCTACTGACCAGACTTTGGAATTACAGGATATCATTCGTGGTGATGTAAAATTTGATACCAATTTATTAGACGATAAAGTTTTATTTAAAAGTGATGGAATGCCTACATACCATTTGGCTAACATAGTAGATGATCATTTAATGAAAACGTCTCATGTAATCCGTGGTGAAGAATGGTTACCATCTATGCCGTTACACGTTTTATTATATCAGGCATTTGGTTGGGAAGCACCGGAATTTGCTCATTTACCATTGATTTTAAAGCCAATTGGAAATGGTAAATTATCAAAAAGGGATGGTGATAAGATGGGATTCCCTGTGTTTCCTTTAGAGTGGAAAACGAAAGAAGGAACATCAATGGGGTATCGTGAAAATGGTTTCTTTCCGGAAGCCGTTGTTAATTTCCTGGCTTTATTAGGTTGGAATGACGGAACTGAACAAGAAATATTCTCATTGGATGAGTTGGTTCAAAAATTTGATTTAGCAAGGGTAAACAAGTCAGGAGCTAAATTTGATCCTGAAAAAAATAAATGGTTCAATCATCAATACTTACAAAAGCAAAGTGATGAACATTTAGCTGAAATGTTTCAAAAAATATTAGCTGAAAAAAACATATCTACAACACTTGATGTCACTCGAATAGTTTCATTAAACAAAGAGAGAGCTAACTTTGTCACTGATTTATGGGATTTAACAGATTATTTCTTTGAAGCGCCAACAAGCTATGATGAGAAAGCTGTAAAAAACTGGAAAGAAGAAACTCCGGAACTGATGAAACAATTAATTGCAGTTTTAGAAGGTATTTCAGACTTTACAAGTATGACTATAGAAACAACAGTAAAAGAGTGGTTAACGGCAAATGAAATAGGAATGGGAAAGGTTATGCAGCCCTTCCGTTTAAGTTTAGTTGGAAAGATGATGGGGCCACATTTATTTGATATAGTCGAAATTCTTGGTAAAGAAGAGACAATCAAACGTATTCGAAAAGCAATAGAAACTATATAAAAAGAAAGCCCTGCAAATGCAGGGCTTCTTTATTTTTACAGATTAAAAGTCAACTGTCCGCTTATCATTCCAAGATGTCCTTTAAAATCATTATTATTATTCTTTAGTTTTAAATCTGAGTATTTATTCAAATTATTAAACATATTGGTCAAGCCATACTGATAAAACAAATTGGCTCTGATAACTTTACCACCACCTGACAAACCAACAAAGAAATTAGCGTTGACTTTTGTAATATCAACAATATCATTAGCTGCTAAAGCTGTTTTGTTTATTATATTGTTTTTATCATTATCATCTACTTTTAATTTACCGTTGACTTGTAATACAGGACCAAAATCAAAACATAAATTATCATTAATTAAATGATAACTACCTAACAAGCGTATTTGTACACCGGATAATTTATATTTGACATCTTCTTTCTGTAATAAAGTATTTGTTGTTTCTACAGAGAAATTACTATCAGTAAACTGCATACCATAAATCATACTCCAGTTATCGTTATAAAAGTTCCCACGAACAGACAGACCTGCAATCCATCCTGATTCTGGTTTCGTATTAAAATTAGAAGTATAAACAGCAGTATTAGTTATACCACCGGAAATTCCTATACGGTTTCCATCATTCTTTCTATATTGAGAAAAACCTAGAAATGTAGATAAACTAAAAGTAATCAATAAAATACGTTTCATTTATGTAATTTTTTTGCGAAAGTAAACATTCTATTTTAGTTAAGAACTGTAACATTTAAAATAATTTAACGTATAATAAACATAACAAACTAATCTCTTTTAACATTATGGGACCATTTACATTAGCCATTTTATTTTTTGGCTTTTTAATTTTACTTTCTTCTTTTTTCACAGTAAAACAGCAAACAGCAGTTGTTATTGAACGTTTTGGTAAATTTCAAAGTATCAGAAATTCCGGATTACAACTTAAAATTCCTATTATCGACCGTATTGCAGGTAGGGTAAATCTGAGAATTCAACAATTAGATGTTATCATCGAAACACAAACAAAAGACAATGTATTTGTTAAAATGAAGGTTTCGGTACAGTTTAAAGTAATACAGGAACATGTGTATGAAGCTTTTTACAAATTAGAATATCCACACGATCAGATTACTGCTTATGTATTTGATGTGGTTCGTGCTGAAGTGCCTAAACTAATTTTGGATGATGTTTTTGTACGTAAAGATGATATTGCTATCGCCGTAAAACGTGAGTTAAACGAAGCAATGATGGCCTATGGTTATGACATCATTAATACGTTAGTAACTGATATTGACCCGGATATCCAGGTAAAAAATGCTATGAATAGAATTAATGCAGCCGAAAGAGAAAAAACTGCAGCCATGTTTGAATCGGAAGCACAACGTATTCGTATTGTTGCCAAAGCCAAAGCAGAAGCAGAAAGTAAAAAATTACAAGGACAAGGTATTGCTGATCAGCGTCGTGAAATTGCCCGCGGATTGGTAGAAAGTGTTGAAGTATTAAATAATGTAGGTATCAATTCGCAAGAAGCATCTGCTTTAATTGTAATTACACAACACTATGATACACTACAAGCTATTGGTGCCGATACCAATTCGAACTTGATTTTATTACCGAACTCGCCTCAAGCCGGAAGTGACATGCTGAACAACATGGTTGCCTCTTTTACAGCCAGTAATCAAATTGGGGAACAAATGAAAAATCAACCCAAACGTGTAAAGAAAAATACAGATCACACTTCAAGTGATTTTAATCCATCGGATACTTCAAATCCAACACCTGAAGTTTAAAAAATAATTTCTTTAAAAGAGAGTTTCAGAAATGAAGCTCTTTTTTTTATCCAATAATTTTTTAAATCAAATTTTCTCAGATTTCAAAAATTGAACTGTCAAAAAATGTTTTTTGATTTCACTATAGTCTTTTTGGCTAAAAACGAAGGTAAAAACACTAAAAATTAAAACAAAGCGATTTAAAAGACTTTCATTATTATAAATGCAAATTCACCTTACTTAAAAAATAAAATCAAGCAGAAATCATTTATGAAAGTCATTTTTAATTTATAAAAACTATTATTTTTAAATTAAAATAACTAAAAACTATTATTATAATTATTTATCAAAAATTAAATGAAAAATAAGTAATTTCTATAAATAAAAAACACTTACCAAAAATTGATAAGTGTTATAGAATTTTTATATAAAAAGTGTTTTACTCTTTACTTTCAACTTTTGCCCAGGTATCTCTCAAACCAACAGTTTTGTTGAAAACTAATTTTTGATCAGTTGAATCTCTATCGGTACAAAAATATCCTAACCGTTGAAATTGGAAATGATCCAACTCTTTTGTGGTTTCTAAACTTGGTTCGACATAACCAGTAATCACTTTTAAAGAATCTGGATTAATATATTCTTTAAAATCAACTTCTTTATTTCCATCAGGATTTTCGTGTGTAAATAAACGGTCATAAACTCTGATTTCAGCTTCTAAAGCATGTTTTGTTGAAACCCAGTGAATAGTTCCTTTTACTTTACGTTTACTTGCTTCAGAACCACTTCCTGAACGTGAATCATCATCATACGATGCATGAATTTCAGTAATATTACCGTTTTCATCTTTTACAACTGATTCACCTTTAATGATATAAGCATTTTTTAAACGCACTTCAGTACCTAAAGTCAAACGGAAGAATTTTTTATCTGCCTCTTCTTTAAAATCATCTCTTTCGATATAAATTTCTTTAGAAAAAGGCACTTTTCTGTACGTCATTACCTCTTCTTCAGGGTTGTTTTCTGCTTCTAGCCATTCTTCCTGAACTTCCGGATAATTAGTTATAACCAATTTAACCGGATCTAAAACAGCCATGACACGTGGTGCGGTTTTATTTAAATCTTCACGGACGCAAAACTCCAATAAAGAAACGTCAATCAAATTAGTGCGTTTAGCAATACCAATAGTGTCAGCAAAATTACGGATAGCCATAGGAGTATAACCGCGACGGCGCATACCAGAAATAGTACTCATACGAGGATCATCCCAACCTGATACGTGTCCTTCTTGCACTAGTTGTAATAATTTTCGTTTAGAAACAACTGTGTGCGATAGGTTTCTACGGGCAAATTCACGCTGTTTAGGACGTACTTTTGAAGTATCATAGATATTATCTAAAAACCAATCGTAAAGCTCTCTATGAGGTAAAAATTCCAGTGTACACAGTGAATGTGAAATCTGTTCCATATAATCACTTTCACCATGAGCCCAGTCATACATAGGGTAAATACACCATTTATCTCCGGTTCTATGATGGTGTTCATGCATAATACGGTACATCAATGGATCACGCATCAGCATATTAGGTGAAGCCATATCAATTTTTGCACGTAAAACGTATGAACCGTTAGGAAATTCACCGTTTTTCATACGTGTCAATAAATCTAAATTCTCTTCAATAGAACGGTCTCTGTTGGGACTATTTACTCCAGGTTGGGTAGGTGTTCCTTTTTGTTTGGCCATTTCCTCTGATGATAAATTATCAACATAGGCTTTGCCTTTTTTAATTAATTCAACCGCCCAATCATATAATTCCTGGAAATAATCAGAAGCATAACATTCTCTATCCCAATTAAAACCAAGCCATTCTACATCACGCTTGATAGCATCTACATATTCCTGTTCTTCTTTAGAAGGGTTAGTATCGTCAAAACGAAGGTTTACAGGAGCATTATAGTTTAATCCCAAACCAAAATTTAAGCAAATGGCACTGGCATGACCCACATGCAGATAACCATTAGGTTCAGGTGGAAAACGAAAACGTAATTTATCTTTTGGCAAACCATTTTTTAAATCTTCTTCTATGATTTGCTCAATAAAATTCAGTGATTTTTCAGTATTTGACATGTTAATTTTTATACTTTTGACAAAGATAGAAAAAAGAGTTTAGAAGTTGAGAGGTTAAGTCGTTTAGAAATGATAAACCAACATCTAAACTCCTAAACTTTTAAACAGAATGGGAGTTATTAAACTTAAAAACATACGTACATTTTCCTACCACGGTTGTTTAGTTGAAGAAAGTAAAATAGGGAGTAATTACCGTGTGGATTTAGAAATTGAAGCCGATTTATCAACATCAGCTGTTAGTGATAAACTGGCAGATACAGTTGATTATGTACATTTAAACAGAATTGTTGTTGAAGAAATGGCTATCCGTTCTGAATTACTGGAACATGCTGCCAAAAGAATCGTTGACAGAACCTTAAAAGAACTGATTTTAGTAAATAGGGTAGAAGTAGAAGTATCAAAATTAAATCCGCCTATAGGTGGTGATGTTGAAGAAGTTACAATAATTCTATCTAAAAAAAGATAAAAGAGTAAAGAAAAAAGACATTCTTTTGACTTTTGACTTTTAAACTTTAAACTTTTTATTATATTTGCACCCACAATGGCGTCGTGGCCGAGCGGCTAGGCACCGGTCTGCAAAACCGTCTACCCCGGTTCGAATCCGGGCGATGCCTCAAAAGAGTTACTATTTCTAGTAACTCTTTTTTTATGAATAATTTTTAAAATAAACTTCAATAAAAAAAGAGCAATTAATAATTGCTCTTTTCATTTTTATTATTGTGAAATTAAACACCTTAAACTTTTCTTATCTTAACTACAGGTGTTTTAGCTATAGATAAATTCAAATCGGAGGCAAAGGTAAACTTGTGGATAATAATTAATGAGGCTTTATTATTTGCTGCAATAGCATCATAGACATCCTGCGGAATCTTATTTCCTTTTACTTCAAAACTATCTAAAAAATCACCGTTACTGCTGGTTAAATTAACTCTGAATCCAGTTACTGAAATATTATAATCTAAAAGATAATCGATCAGTTTTACAGTAACTTCTGCATTTAGAAGCTCTTTACCCGGCATTTCAATAACACAGTCTCCGTTAATACAACCTTTGTTATTAACAAGTAAAGCAGCATAAGGCAAATCTTTTACTCTGAATGTATGTTCTTCAGTAACTTTAGTACTATCTGAAGTTTCAATCTCAACTACTACTTTAGTATCGCTGCCTTTTTTTGGCTGTAAAGCATATGTACCGTCAAGATTTTGAAAAACGTATTCGCCTTTTACTTTATAAGGTTTGGCTTCTTTAACGTTAACGGAAATAGGATTGGGAATTCCTTTATAAACAACATTTAATTTATTTAATCCAATTAATGAAAGATTAGGTTTTGCTACTGTTGTGGAATCATTCTGAGCATAAAATGACAATGAAAACAGAATAAAAAATAATAATTTTTTCATAGGTAATTTAGTAGGTTTGGTTAGATTATAAACTTTGAAATACTATTTCTGAAGCTGTTCGATTTTCTTTTCAATCATTTCTTTTTCATTAGGGAAAAAGCCTTGGGCGATTAAGAAGAAACCGAAAATCATTAAAATAACACTTATTATTCGCTTGATTTTATGAATATTATGTTTGTTTAAACGTGATTTTAATTGTTTTGCTACCAAAATTTTTACCACATCAATAGCAATATAAGACAAAATTATGGTAGTAATAAAAGTAATAATACGGCTGGTTTCCATGTTCAGTTTAGGTGCAAAAACAATAATAACTCCCATCCAGAAAGCCAGTACACCAATGTTGATAAAGTTTAAAAAGAAACCTTTGAAAAATAAACCTAAATAGTTCTTTTTATTGATATCATCAACAACATCATCCATTTCTTCTTTTTGTTTCTTTTCGTATTTCTTTTTCTCGCTGATGTAGGAAATAAGTCCGTAACCAAACATTAGAATACCGCCAAAAATAAAAAGACGTGGATTGTCTTTCAATTTTTCGAGAATCTGATTCGTACTGAAATAAGCAATCAGGATAAAAACAAAATCACCAAAAACCACACCTGCATCAAGTACCATTGCAGCTCTGAAACCTTTAGTAATACTGGTTTCAAGTAAAACAAAAAAAACCGGACCTATAGTAAACGCTAATAAAAATCCCCAAGGAATTGCTGATAGAATATCGTTAATCATCAAAAACTTTTTAAGATACGGCAAGTTAGTTTTATATTCTTAAAAAATCTAATTAAACGAATCAATTTATTTCATGATTATATCGCCTCCCAAAATCAATTGCTTGTTCACTTTTTTTGGATTGCCGTGAATAAAAATACTTCCGCCTGCACGGACTTTTGCATCTACAACCTGTGAAGCGTTTACATATATTTCTCCCCCGGCGTTAACATTCACATTAGCTTGTTTTACAATGCAGTCTTTTGCAAAAACTTTTGAAGAATTACTTGCGACAACATCCATATTTTCAGTCGTTCCCAGTAAATCAAGTTTTGAACCCTGTGAAAGCCTGGCGTTGATTTTATCGGCTTTCAGATTAAGTTTAATCTTGGAACTTTCCTTACCGATAATATCAAAACTTGGTGAAGTTATGGTAGTGGCAGATCCAATATTGCTTCCGCCATTGGCTTCAACTGAAATAAGTTTTACAAAATAAACTTTAGCCAAAATATCATTCCCTTTTGATTCATCAGCAAGCGGAAACTTAATTTTAAGTTCGTTGTTCTCAGTAATTAATTCAACCTTATCAGCGTTAAAACCGGAAATTTCGACTTTATTTTCAGTCGATGGAATCAGGAAAACTGTAATCTGGTCATATGCGGTAACTTTAGAAAAATCTCCCACTTTTCTTTCTATCTGAGAATAAACTAAAAAAGGAAATACTAAAAGAAACAGTATAAAAAATACTCTGTTTTTCATATTTACAATGGTTTACAAATTAGTAAAATGATAAAAATAAATAGGTTAAAACCTTTTATACCATTAAGTTATAATTTAAAAACAGAGAATTACCAAAAAATCGATTAAGTGTATAAATACTATGTGAGTGGATAAAAAAAGCCGGTTCAAAAGAAATTCCTTTGAACCGGCCTGATTGTTTTAAACGAATTAATTTAATTAATCACTATCTTTTATAATTTGGATGTTGCCTCCTAAAACTATTTTTTGATTTACTTGTTTGGGCTTTCCGTAAACAGTAATTTTTCCTCCCGCACGGGCTTTGGCTTCAACCACGTCATAAGCGCTGATATCTATCTGACCGCCGGCATTTACGGTAACTGTTGCCTGCTGGGTCTTACACTTGGATGCATCTAAAATTCCGCCGGCAGTAGCCACTGCATCGATATTTTGAGCATTTCCGGAAAGACTGATAACTGCACCACTGGATGTTTTAACCGATATTTTTGAAGCTTCAACACCAACTTTAATATTACCGCCTTCTTTAGCAATGATTTCAAAAATACTGGCTTTTATATTATCACTGCTGATGATAAGACTGCCTTCATTAGCTTCAAGTCCTTCCAGCTTTTTGTAATAAACCGAGGCTACTACATCATCACCTTTTAAAAGCTTTCCTACCGGCATTCTGACTTTTAATTCACCATTGTTGTTAACCAGATCAACCTGATCAGAATTGGTTCCTGATAATTCAATTTTATTTTCATTGGATGGAACCAAATGAATCTCAATTTTATCAAAACCAGTTACTTTAGTAAAACTTCCTAACGACTTTGTAGTTTGCGCATTTCCATGTATCAAAAAAAAAGAAACCAGAGAGAATGCTAAAAAATGTTTTTTCATAATCATTTTGTTTTTTGAAAACTGCTGACAAAAAACAGTCAACCAATTATTCGTTTCTTCTGATGAAATGGTAATCCAATTGTTTTTTGACTAAATCAGCATTTTTTACTTTTACCCAGACTTCATCTCCTAATTGCAATAAACTTTTGGTCATTTCACCAACTAATGCATATTGCTTTTCATCAAACGTATAATAGTCGTCTTTTATTTCACGAATGCGAACCATTCCTTCACATTTGTTTTCGATAATCTCAACATAGATACCCCATTCAGTCACTCCGGAAATAACACCTAAAAATTCCTGATCTTTATGATCCTGCATGTATTTTACCTGCATGTATTTGATGGAATCACGTTCGGCATTGGTAGCACTGTTTTCCATGTTAGAAGAATGCACACATTTTTCTTCGTAAACTTCTTCATCAGCACTTTTACCGCCATCAAGATAATACTGCAATAATCGATGTACCATCACATCGGGATATCGTCGGATAGGTGAAGTAAAGTGTGAATAATAATCAAAAGCCAATCCGTAGTGGCCAATGTTATCAGTTGAATATTTAGCTTTACTCATAGTTCGGATAGCTAAAGTATCGACCATATTTTGTTCTTTCTTCCCTACCACATCTTCCAATAAAATATTCAATGATTTGGAAATAGCTTCTTTTGATTTAAAATTTAAACTATATCCAAATTTTGAAATTACTCCCTGAAGGTTCATTAGTTTATTTTCATCTGGTTCATCGTGGATACGATACACAAAAGTTTTCTTTTGCTTACCAATGAATTCAGCCACTTTTCTATTGGCTAAAAGCATGAATTCTTCAATCAAATGATTGGCATCTTTGGCTATTTTGAAATAAACACCAACTGGTTCATCATTGTCATCCAATTTGAATTTCACTTCAACTTTATCAAAAGAAATAGCACCATTGTTCATACGGTTTCTTCTTAAAATTTTAGCCAGTTCATCCAACATCAAAGTTGCTTCTTTGATTTCCTTGGTTACAACATATTCACTTCCGGTCAATGAAATTTCAGCAGGAATTGTATCTGATTTTGTTTCAATAATATGCTGTGCTTCTTCATAAGCAAATCGCTGGTCAGAATAAATAACGGTTCTTCCAAACCATTGATTGATTACCTGTGCTTTCGGGCTGATTTCAAATACGGCTGAGAAAGTATATTTTTCTTCATTTGGTCGTAACGAACAGGCAAAATTACTCAAGACTTCAGGAAGCATTGGAACAACTCTATCCACTAAATACACAGAAGTAGCGCGTTTGAATGCTTCATCATCAAGAATAGTTCCTTCTTGTACATAGTGGGAAACATCGGCAATATGAACACCAATTTCAAAATTTCCATTTTCCAATCTTTGAAAAGAAAGCGCATCGTCAAAATCTTTAGCATCTTTTGGGTCAATAGTAAATGTCAACACATTTCGCATATCACGACGCTTGGCAATTTCTTCTGCTTGAATAGAAGTATCCAATTTTTTAGCATACGCTTCAACTTCCAATGGAAAATCATAGGGCAGACCATATTCAGCAAGAATAGCATGAATCTCGGTATCATGTTCACCAGGACGACCCAGTACTTTTAAAATAGTTCCAAAAGGTGAATCTGCTTTTTTAGGCCAGTCTTCTATTTTAGCTAAAACGACATCACCATCTTTTGCTTCACAAATTTTATCTTTAGGAATAAAAATATCGGTATACATTTTAGCATTGGCAGTAGTAACAAAAGCAAAATTCTTTTGTACATCAATAACCCCGACAAATTCTGTCTTTTTTCTTTCTAAAACTTCAATTACTTCAGCTTCAGGGCGTTTACCTTTTCTTCGGTTATACACATATACTTTTACTTTATCTCCATCCAGTGCATGATTCAAATTATTCGTTGGAATAAATACATCTTCTTCAAAATCTTCTGAAATAAAATATGCTGTTTTACGCGACGTCATATCAATTATACCTTCGTAGTAATCCTGACTTTGCGCTTTTACAATATACTTACCTGGTTCTATTTCAATAATCTGCTTCTTTGAAGCTAAAATTTTAAGGTCTTTAATAATTTCATTTCGGCTTTTGGTATCATCTACTTCTAATTTAGCCGCTATCTGTTTGTAGTTAAAGGGTTTATTCGCTTCTTTTGAAAGTATCTTTAAAATCTTTCCGGAAAAATCTTTTACTCCTTTACTAAATCTTCTAGGCTTTTTATTCATCTTCATTTTTAATTACAGCTGAAAATTACAAAATAGTTTACAGTTATCTATAAACAGTAATCAGTTTTAAATTAAATATAACTTTTCATTTTCTATTTTAACTTTAACATTTTTAATTTTTTTTAAATTCAAGAGTTTTCAACAATAACTAAAAACAACAAAAAAAGATTTTTTAAATTTAAAATTTATGATTGTTATAATAGGGTGTTAATAAGCCTTAAAACTTTTGTGTTTTTGTCATTGTTATGGAGTTTTCCAAAGTTATACAACGTTATCAACATAGTTATAAAAGGATAAATATTTGAAATTAAAGAAAATATATTTCATTATTAACAATTGTCAACAATTGGTTTTTGATTGTTTTTTTTGAAAACTCAACTTGTTAATTACTGTTAATAACTGTGAATTTCGATGGGATAATTTTTCAAAAAGTAGGTGAAACTTTTCTTGATTATCTCAATTCAATTTTTGATTAGAAAAAAAAGAATAGACTCCAAAAAAACTTCTGATTTTCTTTCCAAAGTTGTTAACAATTCTTGTTAATTTTTAATTAACTAAAAATCAACGATTTGTAAAATACCATTAACAGTCGTTAATAAAACCATTAAAAGCTTATATATTTTATTGATTTCCAGTACTTTTATTAAACATAATGAATTGTAAAAATTGTATTTATTCTGATTATTAGTGAGTTAAGTTATTAAACATAAATAAATTCATTTTTTTTATGTTAAACTTCCTTTTCAAGGTTTACTTTATTCTGTATTTTTGCAAAACAAACAACAACACAATATATATATATATTATGATAATTTCTATTGGCAACGACCATGCTGGTCCTGATTACAAAAATGCTATTGTAAAATACTTAGAAACAAACGGACATACAGTTATTAACCATGGCACCGACTCTTTTGATAGTGTTGATTATCCAGATTTTGGACATCCGGTGGCATATGATGTAGAAAGCAAAAAAGCTGATTTTGGTATTGTTATATGCGGCAGCGGCAATGGTATCGCCATGACGGCAAACAAGCATCAGGATATCCGTTGTGCTTTATGCTGGATGGTTGAAATTGCCGAATTGGCACGTCAGCATAATAACGCAAATATAATAAGCATTCCTGCAAGATATACTTCTATACAACAAGCTGTTGAAATGGTGGAAGTTTTCTTAATTACCGAATTTGAAGGAGGAAGACACGCAAACAGAGTAGATAAGATTGCCTGTAAATAGATGGTTAGATTTTTAGATAGTTGGATTATTTAAAAGTCTAACTATCTAATCATCTGATAATCCAAAAATCTAATTTAAAATGTCTCATAATCACAACCATGTCCATATTCACAAGCACAATGTAGAAGGAAAAAATCTGGTTTTTTCTATTTTTTTGAACTTGTTAATAACTGCGGCTCAGGTTGTGGGCGGACTGATATCCGGAAGTTTAGCATTAATATCTGATGCTTTACATAATTTTTCCGATGTACTGTCATTAGTGTTCAGCTATGTCGCACATAGATTATCCCGGAGAAAAGCCTCTATAAACAATACTTTTGGATACAAACGTGCCGAATTGATTGCTGCTTTTGTCAATGCCATGACTTTGTTAATAGTTGCCATTTATTTAGGTTACGAAGCGGTTCATAGATTTTTTCATCCTGAGCCCATAAAATCAGGAATGGTGATTTGGCTGGCATTGTTGGGTATAGTGGCTAATGGACTTTCGGTTTTGTTGCTAAAAAAAGATGCAGATCATAATTTAAACATGAAATCGGCTTATTTACATTTATTGACAGATATGATGGCATCGGTAGCTGTTTTAACAGGTGGTTTGCTGATGAAATTCTTTGGATGGTTTTGGGTCGATAGTGTAATGACTTTACTGATATCTATTTACTTGATTTATGTGGGTTATGACTTACTGATCAGTTCTACCAAAATGCTGATGCTGTTCACTCCTGAAGAAATTGACATTAAAGAAATTGTCCGTGAAGTGCATAAAATACCCGGAGTAGGGAAGTTGCACCATATTCACGTCTGGCATTTAAACGAAGAAGAACTGCATCTGGAAGCACATTTGGATTGTGCTGAAAATATTTTGATGAGTGAATTTAACGATTTACTTCATGAAATAGAAATCGTATTGTTTGATAAATTTGGGATCAACCACATTAATATCCAGCCCGAATTCAAGAAAGAAGACCCTAAAGAATTTATTGTTCAGGATTAAATTCTGGGTAATTGCAGTTTTTTACGGATTGCAAAAATTCTGATGGATGCAATGACTAAAATTGCTGTAATCATACTTATATCAGATTGAAGTTTATATTGATGCATCAGTAAAAACAAACTCCCTCCAATTAAACAAGCAGTAGCATACAATTCACCAGGTTTTAAAATACTGGGTACTTTGTTACATAAAACATCAGCCAGCAATCCGCCAAAAGTAGCCGTTATAATTCCCATGACAAGGGAATAACCACTCGAAATCCCTGCGCGTAAAGCTACCTGAATCCCTACAATGGTAAACAACCCGATACCAAAAGCGTCTACCCAAAAAATAAGTTTTTTGATGATATTGGTATTCATCTTGAAGAAAAAGGCAACCACTGTTGAGGCAAGGACTATAAAAATAGCCAGGTTATCGTTTACCCAATTAACAGGTCTGATTCCAATTAACAAATCGCGTATAGTACCACCGCCATAAGCCGTTACGAATGCCAATACTGCGGCACCAAAAATATCCAAGCGTTTGGTTCTTGCTTTTAACACGCCTGTTACCGCAAAAACAAAAACTCCCGAATATGATAAAACCACTAATGTATCCATTATCAGACAAAGGTAATAAGGATAAATTTAAATAAATTGATTTACATTTACTATCACAAAATAGGCTTTAAATGTAATAATCATGAGTGAAGAAGCACCATTGTTTAAAAAGCAGTATTATCCTATAACTGATAAGTTATTTCAATACCTTGAAAAATACAAAAGAGTCACAAAAACTAATGTTTTTTATGACGACCTGCTGCGTTTTCAAGGGTCGGTTATTGTATATGATCAAAAGGGTGAAGATACACTTTGGTTGAGGGTTTTTTACAATGAGTTCGACAGAAAAGAAATTGATTTAAGTCTGAAGAAAATTTACACCTTGCTCCATTCCGATGGTGATGAAAGAGTATTGAAACACCTTACGGTAGATTATATAGATTACTGCGGCTTTGGAAATTCAAAACCATTCAGAGTAAAGGTTAGAAATATTTTAAATGAAAACTACACGCATTTTTATATCAAAAAGGCGGATGCTTCACGTATTTTCGGATTGGAACTGGAACATATCTTGTCACCCAACCGGATCAATTTCTTAGTTTATCAAAGTACTTTAATAGAAGAACATATCGTTGGAATTCCAGGAGATGTTTTCCTGAAAGAGCACTTGGACAAATGTACTGAAGCCGAAAAAGCACAGATTGCCAAAGAGTTTGTAAAATTCAATGAACGTTGTATGATTGGACTTTTAGGAGATATGCGGTCGTATAATTTTGTAGTCATTCCTACGTATGATTATGACCACATCGTGTATAAAATTAGGGCTATCGATTTTGACCAGCAGTGTTATGAAGGAAGTTTTAAATTATACAAACCACATTTGTTTAAAGAGAATTTCCAGTTCACCAGATTGGTCAAAGAAAAACTCGAACCCGATTCCATCGATCAGTACCAAAATGAAGAACGGTCTTTATTAGTCAAACGCTTAGCAGATTCGGAAGAACGATTAACAGACTTACTTTCTGTCATGAAGTCAATGATGTTGTCTCCAACATTGCATTTGGAACAATTAAAAAAAGAAACCTACGAATTTACAAAGGATAAAAACTTTAAAAATGCCAAGTCAATGGGTGAAGTTATGGAGGCGGCTTTGAGTTTTATGAAACGAAACTATAAGTCAAATTAGATGCGCATAAAATAGAAAAGAACAATTTGGGCGATCAAAACGAATGTAAATTTCAATAAAAAACTTCCTTTCGAAATTTTATGATTAAACATAAACATTCCTAACAAACCGCCAATTGCACCGCCCAAAAAGCTAAACGCTAACAAATCTTTTTCGGGTATTCTTCGTTTGTTTTTAATTGCTAAAACCTTATCAATCCCAAACAATGATAAGGTTAAAATATTAATACAAATAAGATAAAGTAATACGATTTTCATTCTTCAAAATTGCCTCAAAGATACTATTTTAGCATCCTTATTTTATTTTACAGAATGACAAATTTAGAATACATTTTAAAAGTGGTTTCGACCGCTCCAAAAAACATAGAGGCCACGCTTCAACTACTTTCCGAAGATTGTACTATTCCATTCATCGCTCGTTACCGTAAAGATAAAACCGGCAATTTGGATGAGGTGGTAATCGAGCAAATCGCTAAACTCAACAAACAGTTTGATGAAATTGTAAAGCGTAAAGAGAGTATTTTAAAATCGATTGAAGAGCAAAATGCATTATCACCCGAACTGAAATCGAAAATTGAAAACAGTTTTGATATGCAGGAATTGGAAGATTTATACCTTCCTTACAAAAAGAAAAAGAAAACTAAAGCGGATACTGCACGTGAAAACGGATTGGAACCTTTGGCGAAAATCATTATGTCACAACGTAATGATGACATCGAATTTTTGGCATCCAAATACCTGAATGATAAGGTAGCCAATGAAGATGAAGCGTTACAAGGCGCACGTGATATCATTGCCGAATGGATTAATGAGAACATCTATATCCGTAAAAATCTGCGACGTATGTTTCAGCGCAAAGCGGAAATTACTACCAAAGTGGTAAAAACTAAGAAAGATGATGAAGCTGCCCAAAAATTTTCTCAGTATTTTGATTGGGCTGAACCAATCAGTAAAGCGCCTTCCCATCGTTTACTGGCAATGCTGAGAGCTGAAGCCGAAGGATTTGTGAAACTGAATGTGGAAATTGAGAAAGAAGAAGCACTTTCGTTTATTGAAGAAAACATCATTAAATCGAATAATGATACTACCCAGCATTTAGAATTGGCTATAAAAGACAGTTACAAAAGACTTTTAGAGCCAGCAATTTCAAACGAAACCTTACAAGAATCGAAAGAAAAAGCTGATATTAAGGCTATCGATGTTTTTGCGGGGAATTTAAGTCAGTTATTATTGGCACCGCCTTTGGGAGAAAAGCGAATTTTAGCTATCGACCCTGGATTCAGAACGGGTTGTAAAGTGGTTTGTCTGGATGAAAAAGGCGATTTGCTATATAACGAAACCATTTTTCCACATGCGCCACAAAATGAAATGACGATGGCGATGAAGAAGGTGAAATCGATGGTGAATGCTTATAATATTGAAGCGATTTCCATCGGAAATGGAACGGCAAGCCGCGAAACCGAATTTTTCATCAAGAAGATTGCGTTTGACAAACCGGTTCAGGTTTTTGTAGTTTCAGAAGCCGGAGCATCAGTATATTCAGCTTCTAAAATTGCCCGTGAGGAATTTGGAAGTTATGATGTGACAGTTCGTGGAGCGGTTTCCATCGGAAGACGCTTGTCGGATCCTTTGGCCGAATTGGTTAAAATTGACCCTAAATCTATTGGTGTAGGACAATATCAGCACGATGTGGATCAAACGAAATTGAAAGAAGAATTGGATACGACCGTGGTTCGTTGTGTGAACTCAGTAGGAATCAATATCAATACGGCCAGTAAATCGTTGTTGAGTTATGTTTCGGGAATTGGTGAAAAAATGGCCGAGAATATCGTGGCGTACCGAAGTGAAAACGGTGCATTTGAAGAGCGTAGTCAGTTGAAAAAAGTGCCTCGGTTAGGCGAAAAAGCTTTCCAACAAGCTGCTGCTTTCATCCGAATCAAAGACGGAAAAAATCCATTGGATAATTCGGCGGTACATCCTGAATCATACAAAATGGTCGAAAAAATGGCTAAAGATTTGGGTGTTAAAGTCAATGAACTAATTGGAAATAAAGAAAAAATAAGTCAAATCAAACCTGAAAGCTATATTTCGGAAAATGTAGGTATTCTGGGTATTAAAGATATTCTGAAGGAATTGGAAAAGCCGGGATTGGATCCGCGTAAAGCTGCTAAAATTTTCGAATTCGACCCCAATGTAAAAACCATTGCTGATGTTCGTAGCGGAATGATTCTACCTGGAATTGTGAATAACATAACAGCTTTCGGTTGTTTTGTTGACATCGGAATCAAAGAAAGTGGATTGGTTCACATTTCCCAACTCAAAGACGGTTATGTAAGCGATGTAAATGAAGTTGTGAAATTACATCAACATGTACAAGTGAAAGTGGTTGAGGTTGACGAAGCCAGAAAACGCATTCAGTTGACGATGATTATTTAATATCTTTTTCATCTATAATAAAAACCCTGATTTCAAATCGAAATCAGGGTTTTTTATTTGGATAAAATATCTGATAATCAAAAATAAACAGGTGATTAGAATTGTTATATTAATTTATTAAGATAAAATATCTGTTAAATTTTATTAAAAAAAGATATTATATCTATTTGTTTGTATATTTGCAAAAAAATTAATCTATGTTTAGTATTCAAATTGCAAATAATAACCACATTCACTTCGCCCAGACGATATGCGACGAGATGGAAGCTTCTGCGAAAGTGAGAGGCACGGGTATTGCGAAGCGATCAGCTGAATACATTGTGGAAAAAATTCAGGAAGGAAAAGCGGTTATTGCTTTGACAGAAAATAAGGAATGGGCAGGGTTTTGTTACATCGAAACTTGGCAAAATGAGGAATATGTGGCAAATTCTGGATTGATTGTGTCTCCGGAATTCCGTCAAAGCGGATTGGCACGGATGATCAAATCTAAAATTTTTGAATTGTCACGAACTAAATACCCAAATTCCAAAATTTTTGGATTGACCACTGGTTTAGCCGTGATGCGTATTAATTCGGAACTGGGTTATCAACCGGTAACGTATTCTGAATTAACTACTGACGAAAAATTTTGGAAAGGATGCCAGAGTTGTGTGAATTTCGAAATCCTGCAAAGTAAAAACTACAAGAATTGTTTGTGTACGGCTATGCTGTATGACAGTAATATAAAAGAACAGAAAAATGCAAAAGAAGAAAATAGTATTAGCGTATAGTGGTGGATTAGACACGACGTATTGTGCGGTGTATCTGAGTAAAGTTGAAAATTACGAAGTGCATGCCGTGACAATCAATACCGGAGCTTTTGATCAGAAAGAGATTGAAATTTTAGAGGAGAAAGCATTGCAGTGTGATGTGGCTTCTTATACCTGTATTGATGTCCGTAAAGAATACTATGACGATTGCATTAAGTATCTGATTTACGGTAACGTATTAAAAAACGGAACTTATCCATTAAGCGTTAGTGCCGAAAGAGCAGTTCAGGCAAAAAGCATTGCTGAATATGCAATCCAATTGGGAATTAATACAATTGCCCACGGAAGCACGGGTGCTGGAAACGACCAAGTGCGTTTTGATATGATTTTTAATCATTTGTTGCCTAATGTTGAAATCATCACGCCAATCAGGGATAAAAAACTGAGTAGGGAAGCTGAAATCGAATTCCTGAAATCACATGATGTGAGTTTCAATTTCGAAAAGGCGGTGTATAGTATTAACAAAGGATTGTGGGGAACTTCGGTCGGAGGAAAAGAAACATTGACTTCATATCAGAATTTACCGGAAGAAGCTTGGCCAACACCGGTTTCGGCTACAGAATCTTTGGATATTACATTGGCTTTTGAAGCAGGAGAATTGATTTCAATCAATGGAGAATCATTTGAACATCCGTCAGTTGCTATTGAGTATTTGCAACAATTGGCACAACCCTACGGAATAGGAAGACACATCCATGTGGGTGATACCATTATTGGTATTAAAGGAAGAGTTGGTTTTGAAGCAGCAGCACCGGAACTGATTATCAAAGCACACCATTTACTGGAAAAACATACGCTTACCAAATGGCAATTGTTTTGGAAAGAACAATTATCAGGTTGGTATGGCAACTGGTTACACGAAGGACAAATGTTGGATCCTACTATGAGAGATATTGAAGCATTTTTAACGAATACCCAAAAAACGGTAAGCGGAGAGGTTTATATCACATTGTATCCATACAGATATGAATTGAATGGAATTGAAAGTCCTTTTGATTTAATGTCGGCCAAATTCGGATCTTATGGCGAAATGAATAACGGTTGGTCAGGTGAAGATGTCAAAGGATTTACTAAAATATTCGGGAACCAAACCTCGATTTACCATCAGGTGAATAAAGAAAGCGTTTATGAAAACAATTAAGGTCGGAATTATTGGCGGAGCCGGATATACAGCTGGGGAATTACTGAGAATCCTTATTAACCATCCGCAGGTGGAAATTGGTTTTGTGCACAGTAAAAGCAATGCCGGGAAGTTCATTTATGAAGTTCATGATGATTTGTTTGGAGATACTGATTTGAAATTCTTTGAAACGTATCATTCGGATATCGATGTGGTTTTTTTATGTGTGGCTCATGGTGAAGCTAAAAAGGTTGTGACTGAATTTTCACCTTCTGTTAAGATAATCGATTTGAGTCAAGATCACAGAATTGCAGCAAATCATTCCTTCGTTTATGGGTTGACGGAATGGAATAAACAAGCAATTAAAAATGCTGATTACGTTGCTAATCCCGGTTGCTTTGCGACTGCGATTCAATTGGCCGTTTTGCCTCTGGCCGAAGCTGGATTATTGAACGGTGAAGTGTATGCTTCGTGCACAACGGGTTCAACGGGTGCCGGACAATCTTTGGCTGAGACTTCGCATTTCAGTTGGAGACAGAACAATTTGTCGGTATACAAGGCATTTACGCACCAACATTTGGCAGAGATTAATCAAAGTGTGCTACAGGTTCAGAATGATAATTCCGGGAATTTGCACATTTTGCCGCAAAGAGGATCTTTCACGAGAGGGATTTTGGCTTGCATCACATTAAAATCAGAGATGTCTTTGGAACAATTGAACGCTTTATATAAAGAGAAGTACAAAGAAGAGCCTTTTGTGTTTGTATCACCAAAGAACATTCATTTGAAACAAGTAGTAAATACGAATAAATGTTTGTTATATCTGGAAAAAAATGGTGATGATGTAATGATTGTGAGTGTAATTGATAATTTATTGAAAGGAGCATCGGGTCAGGCAGTACAAAATATGAATTTAATGTTCGCATTGCCCGAAACCACAGGTTTGAAATTAAAACCAATCGCATTTTAATTATGGAGACAACAGTTATAAATAGTCCTTTACAAATGAATTTGTTTGATGTGTATTCGGTTTCAGATATCGAAATCGTTAAAGCATTGGGTTCACAGTTATGGGACAAAAACGGAAAAGAATATTTGGATTTATACGGTGGTCACGCTGTGATTTCCATCGGTCATACACATCCGCATTATGTTGCTAGCATTACGGAACAGTTACAGAAAATCGGTTTTTATTCCAATTCGATTGTAATTGACCAACAGAAGCAATTGGCAGCAAAATTGGGCCAACTTTCAGGTTATACTGATTATCAGCTGTTTTTGTGTAATTCAGGTGCCGAAGCAAATGAGAATGCCTTTAAATTGGCCTCTTTCCATAACGGAAGAAAAAAAATTATTGCTTTTAGCAAAGCTTTTCATGGTAGAACATCATTGGCGGTTGCCTGCACGGATAATCCTGCAATCGTGGCGCCGGTGAACGAAAACAACAACATAACTTTTTTACCATTAAACGATAGTAATGCTTTCGACCAGGCTGTAAACAATGAGGTATGCTGTGTGATTATTGAAGGAATCCAAGGAGTAGCAGGTATTCAGATTCCTGATGCCACATTTTTACAACACGTAGCGCAAAAGTGTAAAGAGCTAGGTATCGTCCTCATTTTAGATGAAGTACAGTCCGGTTACGGAAGAACCGGTAAATTCTTTGCCCACCAACATGCAGCAATTCAGCCGGATATCATCACGGTGGCTAAAGGAATGGGTAACGGATTTCCAATCGCAGGGGTTTTGATTGCACCGCATATTCAGCCTAAGAAAGAAATGCTTGGGACAACTTTTGGTGGAAATTATTTAGCATGTGCTGCCGGTTTAGCAGTCTTGGAAGTGATTGAAAAAGAAAAACTGATGGAGAATGCTCAAGTAATGGGTGACTATCTTATGAAGCAATTAAAGACAATATCGAATATCAAGGAAATAAGAGGTGTAGGATTAATGATTGCCATTGAATTATTTGAACCTTGTGTCTCAGTCCGCAAACGATTGTTAGACGAATTCGGAATTTTTACCGGAACAGCAAGCAACAAAAATGTATTGAGAATATTGCCTTCTTTGGCAGTTGCAAAAAAAGATTTAGATGCATTATTAGATGCTTTAAAGATTATTTTGAATTAAAAATTGCTGAGAGTTTTTCATACCAGACGGGTATTTAAAACTTGTCAGGTTAAAAAAAATAAAAATGAAAAATTTCACATCAGTAAACGATATAGCTGATCCGAATGCTTTGGTTAAAGAAGCGATAGAACTTAAAAATTCTGTAAGAATTTCAAATCTTGGAAAAAATAAAACCATTGGTTTATTGTTTTTTAATTCAAGTTTAAGAACCAGAATGAGTACGCAAAAAGCGGCTCAAAACTTAGGAATGGAAGTTATGATTCTTAACGTGAATAATGACGGTTGGGCATTAGAATTCGTAGAAGGCGCCGTGATGAACGGCAAAACAGTCGAACACATTAAAGATGCAGCCGCAGTAATGGGTTTGTATTGTGATATTTTGGCCATTCGTTGCTTCCCGAATCTGGAAAATAGAGAAGAGGATTACGCTGATAAAATTATCAATCAGTTTATTCAATATGCAAAAGTTCCTGTGGTGAGTCTGGAATCGGCAACGAGACATCCTTTACAAAGTTTGGCGGATATGATCACGATTCAGGAACACAAAACCAAAGAGAAACCAAAAGTGGTTCTGACTTGGGCTCCGCATATCAAACCGATTCCGCAGGTGGTAGCTAATTCGTTTGCCGAATGGACTTTGGCCAGCGGTTATGATTTGACCATTACGCATCCGAAAGGCTATGAATTGAGTGAAGCGTTTACCAAAGGAGCAACAATTGAGTACAATCAAGAAAAGGCATTACAAGATGCCGATTTTGTGTATGTAAAAAACTGGTCATCTTTTACAGATTATGGGAAGGTATTGCCGGTGGAAGAAGATTGGATGTTAACCAATAAGAAATTGGAAGCAACAAATTCAGCAAAAGTGATGCACTGTTTACCGGTGAGAAGAAATGTGGAATTATCAGATGAGGTTCTGGACAGCAAAAATTCTTTGATTCTGCAGCAGGCTGAAAACAGAGTATATGCCGCACAGACGGTATTGAAAAAAATACTGGAGACTAATTTTTAAAGGTATGGTACACGTAATAAAAATAGGCGGGAATATTATTGATGACACAGTTAAACTGGACGCTTTCCTGAACCGTTTTGCAAAACTGGAAGGTCCGAAAATATTGATTCATGGTGGTGGAAAATTGGCTACCAGTTTAGCAAAGGATTTGAATATAGAACAGCAAATCATTGACGGAAGAAGGATTACCGATACTGAAACGTTGAAAGTTACCGCGATGGTGTATGCCGGATTGGTGAATAAAACCATTGTGGCCAAATTACAGGCGAAATCATGCAATGCCATTGGGTTAAGCGGTGTTGATGGAAACATAATTCAATCAGTTAAAAGAAATCATCCTACGATTGATTATGGCTGGGTAGGTGATGTGGAAAGTATCAACGCCAAATTTTTACAGAATCTGATCGATAACGGAATTGTTCCTGTTATCAGTCCGATTACACACGATGGAAAAGGAAATTTATTGAATACCAATGCGGATACCATTGCCACTGAAGTTGCCATGGCACTTGCTGAAACTAACGAAGTGAATCTTAGATTTTGTTTTGAAAAACTCGGGGTTTTGACCAATCCGGATTTAGACAGTTCATGGCTAAGAGTTTTGGATAAAACCGAATATGATTATCTAAAAGAAGGACAAATCATTTCAAAAGGAATGTTGCCAAAATTGGAAAACGCATTTAGAGCTAGTGAATCAAAAGTGACCAAAGTTGAAATCTGCCATGCGGATTATGCGAGTGAACAAGGCGAATCTTTTATCGGAACCCAAATAATTTAAACAATGGAACAATTACAAAAAGAAGTGTTGGAACTTTTACAAAAATTGATTGCTACACCTTCTTTCAGTAAAGAAGAAGAGAATACAGCGGAAATTTTGAATGATTTTTTTGTTCAGAAAGGAATTCCAACAACAAGATTGTTGCATAATGTTTGGGTAAAGAATAAATATTTTGATGCATCTAAACCAACCATTTTATTGAATTCGCATCACGACACTGTACAACCTAATAAGCAATATACAAGAGATCCTTTTAGCCCAGATATTGAAGATGGGATTTTATATGGATTAGGAAGTAATGATGCCGGTGGACCATTGGTTTCTTTGGCGGCTTGTTTTCTACATTTTTATGAAAGAGACGATTTGCAGTTCAATTTGGTGTATGCCGCGACTGCGGAAGAAGAAATTTCAGGGAATAACGGTGTGGAAATTGTCTTACCAGAATTAGGCAAAATTTACTTTGGAATCGTTGGTGAACCTACAAAAATGGATATTGCGATTGCCGAAAAAGGATTGTTCGTAATTGACTGTATTGCCCACGGAAAATCGGGACATGCCGCAAGGGAAGAAGGTGAAAATGCAATTTATAAAGCATTGAAAGACATCGAATGGTTTCGAACTTTTGAGTTTCCTGAGGAATCGGAAATGCTGGGTAAAGTAAAAATGTCGGTGACGATTATCAACGCTGGAGTACAACATAACGTAGTGCCTGAAAGCTGCCAGTTTACGGTCGACATCAGAACGACTGATAAATACAATAACGAACAGGCATTAGCAATCATCAAACAGCATGTAGCTTGTGAAGTGATTCCGCGATCAACCCGTTTGAATCCGTCTTTCGCACCTAAAGATCACCCTATTGTACAAAGCGGAATAGCATTGGGAAGAGCTATTTATGCTTCACCAACTACTTCGGATCAAGCCTTGATGAATGGCTTTCCAACATTCAAAATGGGACCAGGTGATTCGGCAAGATCGCATACGGCCAATGAATATATTTATATAGAAGAAATCAACAAAGGCATTGAAATTTATATCAAAATGCTGGAAAAATTTAATACAACTGACTATGAAACTGTGGCAAAATACATCGGATAACGTAAAAACTTCGATTTCTGCAATGGTGGAGCAATTCACTATCGGACAGGATACAATCTGGGATTTGTATCTGGCTGAAGCCGATATAAAGGGATCGATTGCCCATACTTCTATGTTACATGACATAGGATTGTTAACTACGGAAGAGTTGAAGCAGGTGCATGAAGGTTTGGAAACGATTCTTCAAACTGTGTATGATAAGACATTTATTATCGAAGTAGGAGTGGAGGATGTACATTCCCAAGTAGAATTGCTACTGACTCAAATGAAAGGAGAAGTCGGAAAAAAAATCCATGCCGGACGTTCAAGAAACGATCAGTCATTGTTGGATATTAAGTTGTTCATAAAATCAGAATTGAAACAAATTGTTGAAAAAACCGAAAAAGTTTTCAATAGTTTAATCCATCTGAGTAATAAACATCAAAATGATTTATTACCAGGCTATACGCATTTTCAACTGGCTATGCCTTCATCATTTGGTTTATGGTTTGGTGCTTACGCAGAAAGTCTTTGTGATGATTTGGAATTGATACTTGCAGCTTACCACATGGCAAACAAAAATCCATTGGGTTCGGGAGCGGGTTACGGTTCTTCTTTTCCACTGAACAGAACATTGACTACTACACTACTCAATTTTGAATCGATGAACCATAATGTGGTTTATGCCCAAATGACAAGAGGTAAAATTGAAAAAACTACAGCTATGGCTTTATCTGGCATTGCTTCAACGTTGACCAAATTTTCGATGGATGTGTGTTTATACATGAACCAGAATTTCGGATTTATCAGTTTTCCAAAAGAACTGACCACGGGAAGCAGTATCATGCCTCATAAAAAGAATCCGGATATTTTTGAGTTGATCAGAGCTAAATGCAACAGAATCCAGGCATTACCGAATGAGTTGACGCTCTTGACTAACAATTTACCTTCCGGTTACCACAGGGATATGCAGTTAACAAAAGAATGTTTGTTTCCGGCTATTATTACTCTGAAGGAATGTCTGGATATGCTTGAGGTGATGCTGGAAAATAGTATTATCAAAAAGGATATTTTATCAGATGAAAAATACCTTAATTTGTTTACGGTGGAAGCTGTTAACGAATTGGTTTTATCAGGAATTGCATTCAGGGAAGCCTATAAAATAGTGTCAAAACAGGTGGAAGAAAATCAGTTTGCCTATAATAGCAAAACACTAAATCATACCCATGAGGGAAGCATCGGTAATTTACAAAATGATAAAATAAAAGAGGAGTTTATCCAGAAAAGAAAACAGATGATTTAATTTTCAGGTAAATAATAAGAAGTTTCATTTTTCACCATACTCATCACAATATTGCTGTGATACTGACCGATGTTAGGAATATTGGCCAATTTATTCACTACAAAATCATTGTAAGCATCAATATCGGTGGTAGCAATTTTTAACATATAATCATAAATACCCGAAAGACTGGTTACTTCCAGTATTTCGGGCATTTTCATTACTTCATCTTCGAAATTTTTTAAATTTTCGCGTGATTGTTTTTTAAGAGTGATATTGCAGTAAGCAAAAAGCTTGATACCTACTTTTGAAGGATTGAGGATAACAGCACTTTTTTTAATGACCCCTGATTCTTCAAGGTGTTTGATTCTCTCGTAAGTCGGGGTATAAGAAAGTCCTACCATAGCCGCAACATCTTTCACAGAAAGTGTACAATCCTGTTGTAAAATATTAAGAATTTTTGCGTCTATTTTATCCATAAAAAGAAGGTAAGCAGTACTATTTACTCTTTAGTTTCTTCTTCTTTTTTTGTTGCAGTTTCTTCTCCTTTAGAAGCTTTTTTGAATTCGTTCAACCCGCTTCCCAGACCTTTCATTAATTCAGGTATTTTTTTGCCTCCAAAAAACAATAATATTGCTGCAATAATTAATATAATTTCAGTTGGACCTAATCTTCCCATGCTTTTAAATATTGTGCAAAAATGCAATTAAATATTGGACAAATATAGTAAAGAAATGAAGCACCCTATTAATTTTTAACGAATTATTATTGTTTGAACTTTTGCAATGTTCCAATTTGCTATATTTGTATAAACATCCAGTCTTTTTATGACCAAATTAAAGCGATTCAGACGTAAACAATTTCTTGATAAAATTATAACCAAGCGTCGATTAATTATACTAAATGAAGAAACTTTTGAGGAGCAGTTTTCACTTCGGCTGACTATTTTGAATGTTTTTTTATTGGCAACAATCGGAGCCATTTTTTTGATTTCTGTAACTACCTATATTATAGCTTTTACTACTTTACGGGAGTATATTCCCGGATATTCGTCTACAGAATTGAAAGAGAAAGCACTGCTGCTGGGTTTGAAATCTGATTCATTGGAATTTCAATTAAAAAAGAACGATGCTTATATCGAATCTGTAAAAAAAGTGCTTACAGGTGATTTAGAGTACGCCAAGGTAAATAAAGATTCTATTTTAGCTTCTGATTATGTTGACCCTTCAGAATATGAAATGAACGCTTCTCAGGAAGAACTGCAATTACGCAAACAGGTAGAGGAAGCTGCAAAAAAAGATAGTAAGTAATGTCAATTAAAAGTATCGGAGCAAAACTGTTTGCTTCCATCATTTATCATAAAACCCAAAAATGGGCTAATAATCCTGTTGAAACACAGCAAAAAGTCTTTCAGGAATTAATATCCGAGGCACGAGCTACACAGTTTGGTAAAGACCATAATTTTGACAGCATAAAATCATTTGAAGATTTTGCTCAAAAAGTCCCTATTCGTGACTATGAAGAATTAAGGCCATATGTTGACCGGGTTGTAAAAGGAGAAGAAGATATTCTTTGGAAAGGGAAACCGTTGTATTTTGCCAAAACATCCGGAACGACTTCTGGAGCAAAATATATTCCACTTACAAAGGAATCGATGCCTTATCATATCGAAGCTGCCCGCAATGCAATTTTGAGTTATGTTTACGAAACAGGTAAGACGGATTTTGTGGACGGGAAAATGATTTTTCTGCAGGGAAGTCCGATTCTGGAAGAAAAAAACGGAATTAAATTAGGCCGTCTTTCAGGGATTGTAGCGCATTTTGTTCCTAAATACCTTCAAAAAAACCGAATGCCTTCCTGGGAAACCAATTGTATTGAAGATTGGGAAACAAAAGTCAATGCCATAGTTGAAGAAACTTTTCATGAGGATATGGCTGTTATTTCCGGGATTCCATCCTGGGTACAAATGTATTTTGAAAAACTTTCTGAAAAAGCTAAAAAGCCAGTCGGTGAGGTTTTTAAAAACTTCAATTTGTTTATTTACGGCGGAGTGAATTATGAACCTTACAGAGCAAAGTTTGAAAATTTAATCGGAAGAAAAGTAGATTCTATAGAATTGTTTCCAGCTTCCGAAGGATTTTTTGCCTATCAGGATTCCCAAAAGGAAAAAGGAATGTTACTGCTTTTAAATTCTGGAATTTTCTACGAATTTATAAAAGCTGATGAATTTTTCACTGAAAATCCAAGACGTTATACAATCGGTGAAGTTGAAATGGGTGTGAACTATGTATTAATCATTTCCACCAATGCGGGACTTTGGGCGTATAATATTGGAGATACCATTCAGTTTACAAGTTTAAAACCGTACAGAGTAATAGTTTCCGGTAGGATTAAACACTACATATCAGCTTTTGGAGAACACGTTATAGGCAAAGAAGTAGAAAGTGCTTTGCAGGAAGCAGTGGAAGGCACTTCAGTAAGAATTAATGAGTTTACAGTAGCACCTCAGATAAATCCTACCGAAGGTTTACCGTATCACGAATGGCTTATTGAATTTGAAAATGAACCCGAAGATGTAAAAGCTTTTGCTTTAAAAATAGATACTGCCATGCGCAAGCAAAATGTGTATTACGAGGATTTGATTTCGGGACATGTGTTGCAGACTCTGGTAATCACAAAGGTTGGGAAAAATGGATTTCAGGAATATATGAAATCAATTGGGAAATTAGGCGGACAAAATAAATTACCCAGATTATCCAATGACAGAAAGATCGCAGATTATTTTGCAAATGAGTAAAGAGAAAAGATGAAGGGAAAAATACTTTTAATACTATTTCTTTTTGTAAAAATCTCCCTTTTTTCACAAGTTAAAGGTAAAGTTGTAGATGTTAATAATAACCCAATAGCTTATGTGAATATTTGGGTTCAAAATGAAACTATAGGTACAACGTCTGATGAAGACGGAAGTTTTTATTTACCTGTCAAGGAAGATAAAGTACTTATTTTTTCCGCAATTGGGTTTGAAAAAGTGTTTATTAAATCTTCCGAAGCTGCATTGGTAAAAATGAAATCCATGACCTATGAATTGAATGAAGTTGTGGTTTTAAATAAAAAAGAGACAAAAGAAGTAGAAATTGGAATGCCAACTTCATTTTCACAGGCTTTTGAAAACGGACCCAAAACTGATGCTCGTTTTTTTCCGTATAATGCCAAAGTGAAAAAAAACAGATATATTAAAAAAGTATCCATATTTACTGAAAATAACTTAGAAACCGCAACTGTAAAAATTCATTTTTATGCCGTTAATAGTGAAGGTCTTCCTGGAGAAGAACTGTTAAGTAAAGATTTGATTGTACAAGTTAAAAAAGGCAGCCGAAAAACTTATTTTGATGTTTCCAACAGGAATATCGTTTTTCCAAGAGAAGGACTTTTTGTTTCTGTTGAAAGACTGTTTATTGATAAAAATAAATTTAGTAAAACAAGTACCGCTGCAGATGGAACTACAAAAACACATATGGTATATTATCCACTGTTGTTTTATAATTATATCGAAAGAGATTTTACCTATACTTTTTACGGTGGAAACTGGCATAAGGAGTTTAAAAAATCTGCTGATACTACTATTAAAAACAGGGTTTTTGAACCTTCCATAACATTAATTCTGACGAATTAAAAATTGATTGTATAGGTTCCTATTGTAAATAAATTTTTAACATATGAATAAAATCGTACCTTTGCAGGTTAGTAAAATATAAAAGATGATAGAAATCAAAAACATTTCGCGCTCAAGAGCGCAAGAGTCGTCGGCAGCTATCGAACGACTGTACATTACCATGAGACACTTATTCAATAGAGGTTTTTATAAACCCATGGGTGTTTCTGGAGAAACTCTAAGAGAAGCTTTATTGGCTTTACGACCTGAAATCTATGGTTCAATTGCTGATGAAAAAGTTGAATTGAATGGTTTATTGTACGTAATTGAACGTCTTCCAGTAGGAATTGAAGAATGTCGTTACATTAACCTAACTTCTGACGAAGGGTATTCAAATTCTCATTTCCAACCCATCGTTCCTCCTAAACGTCGTAGAAATTGCTACCGCATTGATGATGAACAAATGAATGTAGAAATCACTCGTGGTCGTTCAGATATTTACGATATCTTGACACACTTGACTTTCATTTTCATCGAATCGCACAAAATTAAAGATCGTGTTTTAATTGATGATGAAGGTAAAGTTTCTCGTGACTGGGAAAAATTAGAGCAAGCCGCACTGCAAACCAAAAAGTTAACTTTAATTGAAAGAGAAAAAGCGATTTCACATGCAGCTAATGTATTAGGAAGGACTTTTGCTGAGGTTAGTGCCATTTATGATGATTTTGGAAATGCCGCACAACCTGACCGTTTTTTACATGTAATTTACTGGCTGGGGAAATTGGCTATCGAAGAAGTAGTAGACAACAATAAACGTACAATTACTTTCAGTCCGATTTTAAGAGAGCGTTTAGGACATCATATTTACGGTGATATCTGGGCTACAAATATTAAGAAAACACTAGCCGACAATGGTTTATTGGAAAGACCAATTCATGTTATCAGTGCAAACATGCACAGTGTGATGAATTCGGTTTTTGCACCAGCGGTATTGGCTGCAAAATACAAAGGAAAAGGCGAGTATCAGATATATGAAGATTTATCGGCTTCCGGAAATAAAGATTTACGTAAAAAAGTGGAAGACTTTGCTTTATTACACGGAATGATTTCAATGCCGGATACTTCAGGAACAAACATTGATGTTCAGATTTTTGATACGGCTAAATTCGACTGGAAAAAAACAGCATTCCCTAATGCGAAAATCAATGAGGAAGCACCTGTATTAATTGTAATGGATTATGCCTTCGGGGAACAGGCTTTTGAAACTATTGACGAGCTTTTGAAACCTTATAAAGTAGAGAAAAAGAAAACATTCTTGAATGTAGAATCGGTATCCATAATGGGTAAAGCCGGAATTCTTGAAGGAGGCAAAGGCGATATTATGATTGCTACCGCTCACGTAAATGAAGGAACAGCTGATAATTATCCTTTTGAAAACCAATTGACAGCTGCCATGTTTGAAGGAAATGATATTCCTGTATATGAAGGGCCTATGATTACCGTATTGGGAACATCACTGCAAAACAGGGAGTTACTGAAATTTTTCCATGAATCTACTTGGGAGGCAATAGGACTGGAGATGGAAGGAGCCTATTATCAAAAAGCGATTCAATCGGCATCAAGAATCCGTAAAAGTATTAATCCTGATGTAAAAGTCCGTTATGCCTACTATGCTTCGGATAATCCATTGGAAACAGGAAGTACGTTAGCTTCAGGAGGTTTAGGAACAACAGGGGTAAAACCAACTTATCTAATTACTATCAAGATTTTAGAGCAAATATTTAACTGTTAATGAATTTTATTGAGACCAGTCTTAAAGGCTGTTTTATTATAGAACCAAAAGTTTTCCATGATGAGCGAGGCTATTTCATGGAAAGCTTTAACCAACAAGTATTTAATAAAGGAATAGGGCAGGAAGTAAATTTTGTTCAGGACAATCAATCCTACTCTTCAAGAGGGGTTTTAAGAGGATTGCATTACCAATGCGGTGAACATGCACAGGCCAAGCTGGTTCGTGTGCTGGAAGGAGAAGTGTTGGACGTGGCAGTGGATTTACGTCCTGATTCTGAAACCTACGGGCAATCCTACTCTATTTTACTTTCCGCAGAAAATAAAAAACAATTCTATATTCCACGAGGTTTTGCCCATGGTTTTATTGTGCTTAGTGATAAAGCCACTTTCTTTTATAAATGTGATAACTTTTACAATAAGGACAGCGAAGGCGGTTTGATTTATAACGATTCAACATTAAATATTGATTGGGAAATGCCTGAGCAGGAATTGATTATTTCTGAAAAAGATAAAGTATTGCCAACAATAGAAAACGCCCGAAAAGTATGGTAGTTTTAGTTACAGGAGCTTTGGGACAATTAGGTCAGTCGTTACAATTTATTGCATCTCAATATCCAGAGATGCAATTTATTTTTGCGTCATCTCAAGACTTAGATATAACAAATGAAGAAAGAGTAACTTCTTTCTTTGAAAACAATAAAATTGGATATTGTATCAATACAGCAGCTTATACTGCTGTTGATAAAGCAGAATCTGAAATTGAAAAAGCGCATTTGGTTAATGTCACCGGACCCAAAAATCTGGCGATTGCCTGTCAAAAAAACAATGCCGTTTTAATCCATATTTCAACCGATTTTGTTTTTAACGGTACTTCTGAAAAGCCTTATTTAGAGGCTGATGCAACAAATCCAATAGGAGTTTATGGTCAAACAAAATTAGATGGGGAAACCGAAGTTGTTTCAAATTGTAATAAGTATTATATTATCCGAACATCATGGGTATATTCTCAATTTGGTAATAATTTTATGAAAACCATGCTGCGTTTGGCTCAGGACAGAACAGAGTTGAATGTTGTGGCTGATCAAATAGGAACACCAACCAATGCTGTTGATTTGGCCGGAGCTGTTTTGGAGATTATTTCTTCCGACTTTAAACATTCAGCTCATGATAATTACGGAATTTATAACTTCAGCAACGAAGGAATCTGTTCCTGGTATGATTTTGCAGTTGAAATTTTCAAACAAAACAATATAAATATAAAAGTAAATCCCATACCCACAGAGGCTTATCCTACACCGGCAAAAAGACCCGGGTACAGTGTGCTGGATAAATCAAAAATTAAAAGTACATTTGGGATAACAATTAAAAATTGGCAGGAAGCTTTAGCACAAACAAAAATATAATGAAGCGAATATTAATCACTGGAGCGGCAGGTTTTTTAGGTTCACACCTTTGTGACCGATTTATAAAGGAAGGGTATCATGTTATAGGAATGGATAACCTGATTACAGGTGATTTAAAAAACATAGAGCATTTATTCAAATTGGAACATTTTGAGTTTTATCACCATGATGTATCGAAGTTTGTTCATGTTCCGGGAGAATTGGATTATATTCTGCATTTTGCATCACCGGCAAGCCCAATTGATTATTTAAAAATCCCTATCCAAACCTTAAAAGTTGGTTCGTTAGGAACTCACAATTTATTAGGACTGGCCAGAGTAAAAAAGGCGCGTATATTAATTGCTTCAACTTCTGAAGTATATGGAGACCCCTTAATTCATCCTCAAACTGAAGATTACTTTGGAAATGTAAATACCATAGGACCACGTGGCGTATATGACGAAGCAAAACGTTTTCAGGAATCTATAACCATGGCGTATCACCGTTTTCATGGTCTGGAAACACGTATTGTCCGTATTTTTAATACCTACGGACCAAGAATGCGGCTGAATGACGGCCGTGTAATTCCGGCATTTATTGGTCAGGCTCTGCGAGGTGAAGATCTTACTATTTTTGGAGACGGAATGCAAACGCGTTCGTTTTGTTATGTAGATGATCAGGTGGAAGGAATTTATAGATTATTGCTTTCAGATTACGCATATCCTGTAAATATTGGTAATCCAGATGAAATTACTATAAAAGATTTTGCGGAGGAGATTATTAAGTTAACAGGAACCAATCAAAAAATTGTATATCATCCGCTGCCGGAAAATGATCCGCTGCAAAGACAGCCGGATACAACTGTAGCTAAAAAAATATTGGGTTGGGAAGCCAAAGTTTCACGTGCTGAGGGAATGAAGTTAACGTACGAATATTTTAAAGCATTGCCTAAAGATGAACTTTTAAGAGAAGCACATAAAGATTTTAAAGATTTTATTAAGTAATAATGGCAGTAGGCAGGTATTCTAAATACATCAGACCTATATCTTATCTGGTAGACTTTCTTTTGATTGTCTGGTTATTGCTTTTTACATTTCATGATGCTTATTTTGGTATAAAAAGCACACTATTGCTTCTTTTTTTATGGACGGTTATAGCTAATTACACCAACTTTTATGAAGTATACCGCTTTACGGCTCAAAGCAATATTCTTGCTAAAATTTTTAAACAGTTAGCATTGTTTTCGCTAGTGTTTATTGCGCTTTTATTTACTACACAAAGAACAGTTTCAGTAGCTGTAGTTATTAAATATTTGATATTGCTTACACTATTGGTAAGCTTTTTCAAATTCGGAATTTATTATCTGCTAAGAAAGTACCGCAAAATATTAGGGGGAAATTACCGGAATGTAATCATTATAGGGCAAAGTGAAAAAAGTCAGGAATTGTCAGACTTCTTTAATAAGAACGGCGATTTTGGATACAAATTGCAAATGCTTTTTTCGAACGGGATTTCATTTACTGAAATTGAACAATATATTTCCAAAAATAAAACTGACGAAATATACTGTGATCTTAACAGTGTTTCAAAAGATTGTTCCGATGAAATAATTGCTTTTGCACACAGTAATTTCAAAACCATAAAATTGATTCCTGATAATTCGGCGTTGTCGCATAATATGTTTTTGGATTATTATGGATATATTCCTTTAATCTCCATCAGGAAAACACCGCTTGAGATATGGTTTAATTATTGGGTTAAGCGGATATTTGATTTAGTTTTTTCATTATTGATAATTGTTTTTGTCCTTTCATGGTTGATCCCAATAGTTGCTTTGCTAATAAAGATGGATTCAAAAGGACCGGTCTTTTTTAAACAAAAGCGTCACGGACTGGATAATGAAGAATTTGAATGCATCAAGTTTAGATCAATGACAGTAAATGCAACGGCAGATACCGAATTAGCTTCTAAAAACGACATAAGAATTACCAGACTTGGTAAATTTTTACGCAAGTCAAGTATAGATGAAATGCCGCAGTTTATCAATGTTCTTTTAGGTGACATGTCAGTTGTTGGACCACGTCCGCATATGTTGAGTGTTAATCAAGATTATGCTCAGCGTTTTGATAAATTTATGGAACGGCATTATATAAGACCAGGGGTTACAGGATTGGCACAAGTAAATGGTTTTAGAGGTGAAGTGCTTACAGATAAAGATGTAGAAAATCGTTTGAAATTTGATTTATATTATATTGAAAATTGGACCTTATTTCTTGATATTAAAATAATATTGATTACAATTAAAAATTTTATTTTAGGCGACGAAAAAGCGTATTAAATGAACGGGCTGGTATCTATAATTACTCCAACATACAATTCAGAAAAATTCATAACTGAAACCATTCAATCGGTACAAAATCAAACGTACCAAAACTGGGAAATGTTAATCGTTGACGATTGCTCTTCTGATAAAACGGTTGATATTATTCAGCATTTTATGGAAGATGATCACCGCATTCATTTAATCCGGTTGAATAAAAATTCAGGAGCATCCAAGGCCAGAAATAAAGCCATAAATGAAATTAATGGTGATTATATGACTTTTTTGGACGCTGATGATATTTGGTTTTCTGATTTTATAGAAAATAGTATTGCCACTATAAACAATACCGGAATTCCGTTTGTATTTTCTTCTTACCGAAGATCAAATGAAAATCTTGAATTTGTGTATTCAGACTTTATCGTCCCACAAAAAGTGACGTATACTGATATTTTGAAAACCAATTCTATAAGTTGCCTGACCGCTTTTATAGACGTAAAAAAACTTGGCGTAAAATCAATGCCGGATATACGTAAAAGACAGGATATGGGGTTGTGGTTAAAATACTTGAAAGAAATTCCGTTTGCTCACGGAATTCAGGAACCCAAAGCTATTTACCGTATTCGAGAAAATTCTCTTTCAAGAGACAAAAAAGCATTGTTAAAATACCAGTGGCAATTTTACCGCGAAGTTGAAAAATTATCAATTTTAGAATCAGCTTACTATATGATTCACTGGATGGTCAGAGGTTTTTTGAAGTATAGAAACTAAATCAAACTTTGAAATTGTTTCAGTTTTCCTCTAGCGGTTCTTTGCAAAGATTCTTTTCTGTAAAAAGTGAAATTTAAATTAGGTTCCAAGTACAAATCAATGGCTTGTTTTATTTTATCAATTTGTGTTGCCATTAATTCTTTTTCGCTCACATAATCAATTTCAAAAGCATCAATTTTTGTTTGTCTGATGATGAATTCCTTTACATTTCCATCATCCTCAATAATGCTTTTGGTGACATAATAAAAGGTTAATCCAGGCGATTTTTTTCCGCTTGGCAAAACCGCAATGTCATTTGTCCGACCAATGAGTTTTTTAAGAATAGGATGATCAAGTGTACTTCTTTCATCCAAAATACCAATATCACCTATGTCATAACGGATAAACGGATGTGCTTTGTTGTATAATGAGGTAATCACTACTTTACCTTCAGTACCATTAGGAACGGATTGATTGTTTTCATCAAGAATTTCAACGAATAAAGTTTCAGCATTAACCTGCCACTCTCCATCCAAATTTTGAAAAGCAATCAAATCCAGTTCGGAAGCACCATATTCGTTTACCACAGGAATCCCAAACTGTTTTTCCATCAAGACTTTATCTTCTTTAAACAACATTTCAGAAGTAACCATGCAGACTTTGAGTGTCGGACAAAAATCGGTTAAAATGATATTTTTTTTCTGTAAAAATTTGGCAAACAATACTATTGAACTGGTGTAACCGTTGATGTAATCAAATTTCTTTTTTTTGAATTTTTGAAGTACTTTCTCCAGCACAGCATCGGATAAATCGAAAATAGTAAACCGATAGCGCTGCCCTAAAAAATCTTTAATCCGTTCTTTGGTATAACCAATAAAATCTAACGGAATTCCATAAAAACGGGCCTGATATGATTTGTTGAAATCAATTCCATACCAGCCAAATCTGTAAATAATCGAAGCCCAGGTAATGGCATGTGCATATTTATCCTTGGCAAAAATAAAAGGGTCACCGCTGGAACCCGAAGTTTTGTTTTTAAAAACAGTTTTTTCGGTAAAACCTCGTGAAAGCCTTTCTGTCAATGGTTTTTGAAAATCTTTTTTAGTCATTACCGGAACATCATTCCAGTTTTCAATTTCTGATTTTCCAACAAAATGTCTGTAATAGGAATTGTTTTGTAAATGATATTCTAGAATTTCTATCTTTTTTTGTTCAATGAATTGTTCATGTTCTTCAGGAGAAAGACACAGGATAGCGTTAAACTCGGCTTGGGATTCCTTCATGCGGAAACCATTTAATTTCAGGGACCAATCAAAAAACCGAATCATATTTGCTGTTTCACCAAAAATAAGAAAACAACTGTTTTCATATTCGTTTTAAACAAACTATTTTTGCACAACAACTCGAGGCGCAGCCGAACTGTATGGAGCGCAGCGTAATAAAACAACACAACAATGACAATCTTATTATTAGGTTCAGGCGGTAGAGAACATGCCTTGGCTTGGAAAATGCTTCAAAGTGAAAAATGTTCGCGGCTTTTTGTGGCACCTGGTAATGCAGGAACAGCTCAAATTGCTGTTAATGTTGCTTTAAATCCACTTGATTTCGAATCGGTTAAAAACTTTGTACTGGAAAACAAAGTTAGTATGGTTGTGGTAGGTCCTGAAGATCCATTAGTGAACGGGATTTACGATTTCTTTAAAAATGATTCACAATTACATGACATTCCTGTGATTGGACCTTCGAAAGTTGGAGCGCAATTGGAAGGAAGTAAAGAGTTTGCCAAACAGTTTTTGGTAAAAAACAATATTCCTACAGCACGTTATGAAAGTTTCACAAAAGATACTGTTGAGCAGGGATGTGAGTTTCTAACAACTTTAGATGCACCTTATGTTTTAAAAGCCGATGGACTTGCAGCTGGAAAAGGAGTTTTAATTTTAAACGATTTAGCTGAAGCACAACAAGAATTAAGAAACATGTTGGTTGATGCCAAATTTGGAGATGCTTCTTCAAAAGTGGTAATCGAGGAATTTCTTGACGGAATCGAATTGAGCTGTTTTGTTTTAACAGATGGTAAATCATATAAAATACTTCCAACAGCCAAAGACTATAAACGAATCGGCGAGGGAGATACAGGTTTAAATACGGGAGGTATGGGTGCAGTTTCACCGGTACCGTTTGCTGATGCTGTTTTCATGGAAAAAGTGGAAAACCGAATAGTTAAACCAACTATTGAAGGACTTCAAAAAGACAATATTGAATACAAAGGATTTGTTTTTATTGGACTGATCAATGTGAAAGGTGAACCAATGGTTATTGAGTACAATGTTCGTATGGGTGATCCGGAAACTGAAGTGGTGATGCTTCGAATCAAATCGGACTTAGTGGAATTATTTGAGGCAGTAGGAAGCCAGGAATTGGATAAAGCAACTTTGGAAATTGACGAAAGAGCAGTTACAACTGTAATTGTGGCTTCCGGAGGTTATCCTGAGGATTATGAAAAAGGGAAAGTAATTTCCGGTTTGGATCAGGTTACAGATTCAATTGCTTTTCACGCAGGTACAAAAACTGAAGGTGATGCAGTTGTAACCAGCGGCGGACGCGTTTTAGCGGTTTCTTCTTATGGAGAAACATTCCCTGAAGCATTGAAAAAATCGTATGAAAGTATTTCTAAAATTACTTTTGAAAAAATGTATTTTAGGAAAGATATTGGTAAGGATTTACTATAAAACTAAAAAAGCCGCTTTGAAAGCGGCTTTTTTATTATTCTATAAATAAAGCTTTCAGTTCAGTTGCTTCACTGGGTTTCATTTTACCGGCTAAAACCAAGCTTAATTGTTTTCTTCTCAAAGCGGCATCATATCTTGCTTTTTCTTCTTCCGTTTGTGGAATTACCTGAGGAACTTCTACCGGTCTTCCGGTTTCATCTACTGCCACAAAAGTATATATAGCTTCATTGGCTTTTGTTTTTTGTCCTGATTCACGGTCTTCAATCCACACATCTATATAAATTTCCATCGAACTTGTAAAAGCTCTTGAAACCTTTGCTTCAACCGTAACAACACTCCCCAGAGGAACAGCTCTGTTGAATGCTACGTGATTCACAGATGCGGTAACTGTAATACGGCGTGAATGACGTCTTGCAGCTATACTTGCAGCTCTGTCCATACGAGCCAGTAATTCGCCTCCAAATAAGTTGTTAAGTGGATTGGTTTCACCAGGTAAAACTAAATCAGTTAATGTAGTTAATGAATCTGACGGGAATTTAGGTTGCATAAAATTTAATTTTTTACAAAGATATAATGTTTGTATTGAATATTTATCAAAAATGCCTTTCAAATTGAAAGGCATTTTGCGAATTACATATTTTTTATCAATAACCAAGCTTCCGGATTGTCCTTAGCCTGGATTTGAGTAAGTTCTTGTTGTGCTTCTGCATAGGTTGTGAAACTTCCATAAAAAACCGGATATAAATCCTGATCGTTTTTTTCCATTATCCTGGCATCGGCAAAACCTTTCTCAATTAATTCATCAACTGCTTTTTGTGCATTTTGTTCACTTCTGAAAGAGCCCGCCACTAAATGGAATGGTCGAATATTATTTTCAGTAACTTCCGGAGTCGGATTGCTTATGAAAAACGTTGCCTCCTGAATCTTAGCCTGAACTTCTTTTTGAACTTCTGCCTGAACAATTAAAGTTTCACTTTGTTCCTGTTGGTTGATGTAACCCACATAGCCCAAAGTTCCTCCGCCCATAATTATCGTCACAATTGCTGCGTATTTTGCAAAACTGCGTAACGGATTTCTATTTGCTGGTTCAAAACTAACCGGTTCTTTTTCTAATTCTTCCTGAACAGTTTCATCTGTAACAACGGTTTTTAAAACTTCACGTTTAACCATAGGAGAAACATATGAAGATAACCCAAAAGAATCAGTAAGATAATTAGTGTGTTCAAAAACTTCAAATACAATATTGTTCTCAACATTGTATTTAAGCAGGCCAATGTTTTTTAAAATCACAAAATCACGATTTTGTAATTTAGAAAACCATTCGTTTACTACCACGTCAATTTTATGAACTGCTTCCTCGTAAGAAATTTTTTCTGCCAGAGCAATATGATTGGCAAGCAATCCATCATTGTTTTTGATGTACGAATTAAAAGACACTGCTTTTTTCGGCGGAAGGAATGTATTAGTGCTTTCCTGAATGGTTGCCGATATAGTTTCTGTTAAAAATGCACCAAAATTAGGCACCGTTACACAAGCATAACGGTACAATAACTGCGAGATGTATTGTTCGATATTCATAAGAACAAAAGTAACGAATGCAAGCCGAATTAAAAATTTTATCAACAAATGTTATTAACAATTTAAAAATTCATTTCTTTGTGTTTATTATTTATACGCCATGTTACATCAAGATTTATTATTTGCCTTAGCACTGCTGAAAGCAGAAGGTATTGGCGACGTGATTGCCAAAAAATTAATTACTGCATTAGGTTCTCCCGAAGAAGTCTTTAAAGCCAAGTCCAACGAATTGGCAAAAATTGACGGGATTGGAGCAGCCATTATTAAAAACCTGCAAAGCCCCCAACTTTTTAAAGAAGCCGAAAACGAACTTCAATTTATTGTAAAGGAGAATATAAACGTTTTGTACTATCAGGATGCGTTGTATCCTGAACGCTTAAAGCAATGTTTTGATGCTCCGGTTTTGCTGTTTACTGCCGGAAATATACATCTTGAAAACAGGAAAATACTTAGCATTGTGGGAACCCGTCAGGTAACACCTCAGGGAATTGACTTTTGTAAAAATCTTATAAATGATTTAGCGCCTTTAAATCCTATAATTGTAAGTGGTTTTGCCTACGGAGTGGATATTGCAGCACATCAGACTGCTTTGGAAAATGAGTTGCAGACTATAGGTGTTTTAGCGCACGGATTGAATCAGATTTATCCAAAAGTTCACAAAAAATACATGCGCAAAATAGAACAGAACGGTGGTTTTATGACCGAGTTTTGGAGTACGTCAAATCCTGACAGGGAAAACTTTGTAAAACGCAACCGGATTGTAGCAGGTATTTCAGAAGCTACAATTGTCATAGAAAGTGCAGAACAAGGAGGTTCTTTACTAACTGCAAATATGGCCAATGAATACAATCGAGATGTGTTTGCTGTGCCGGGAAGAACTACTGATAAGTATAGCCAAGGCTGTAATCTTTTGATTAAAACCAACAAGGCACAACTGATTACAAATGCGACTGATTTAATTTATCATTTGAATTGGGATTTGAAAAAAGATACTTCTAAAGCAATTCAAAAACAGCTTTTTATTTCTTTGGACAATGAAGAACAACTCATATATGATTATTTGCAAAAACTAAATAAGGAGCATTTGGATATTATAGCATTGGATTGTCAAATGCCTGTTTTTAAATTATCTTCGTTATTATTGAATATGGAGCTAAAAGGTGTTGTCAGACCTTTGCCTGGGAAATATTTTGAAATAATTTAAAAATCAATACCTTTGCCCCCGAATTCTTCCATTTAGAATTCACAACATATTGTTTATTATCTCACTTAAAGTTTATAGCATGCAACTGTATAACACCTTAAGCGCAGAAGAAAGAGCTGAATTAATCGATCAGGCGGGTAAGCAGCGTTTTACCATTTCTTTCTATCAATACGCGCACATTGAAAACCCTCAACAATTTCGTAACGATTTATTTTTAGCTTGGAACAAGCTGGATGCTCTTGGCCGTGTGTATGTGGCTAAAGAAGGTATTAATGCGCAAATGAGTGTTCCTGCCGAAAATTTTGAAACATTCCGCGATACACTGGAAGCTTACGATTTTATGAAAGGCATTCGTATTAATGTTGCTGTAGAACACGATGACCATTCTTTCCTCAAACTTACTGTTAAAGTGCGTCATAAAATCGTTGCTGATGGATTGAACGACGAGACTTTTGATGTAACTAATAAAGGAGTTCACTTAAATGCAAAAGCATTCAATGATATTTTAGACGACCCTAATACTATAGTGGTAGATTTTAGAAATCACTACGAAAGTGAAGTCGGACATTTTAAAGGAGCCATTACACCGGATGTGGAAACGTTCCGTGAATCGTTGCCAATCATTAATGAGCAATTAAAAGATTTCAAAGAAGAAAAGAATCTGGTAATGTACTGTACCGGTGGTATCCGTTGCGAAAAAGCTTCGGCATATTTTAAACATCAGGGTTTCAAAAACGTATATCAGTTGGAGGGCGGAATCATTAATTATGCCCGTCAGATAAAAGAGGAAGGTATCGAGAGTAAATTCATTGGTAAAAACTTCGTGTTTGACCATCGTTTAGGTGAAAGAATTACTGATGATATTATTTCACAGTGCCATCAATGTGGTAAACCATGTGATAATCATACCAATTGTGCTAACGATGGCTGTCATTTATTGTTTATCCAATGCGATGAATGTGCTGAAAAAATGGAACACTGCTGTTCTACCGAATGTTTGGAAACAACGCATTTATCTCTGGAAGATCAGGTTCGATTAAGAAAAGGGATTCAGGTAGGAAATAAAATTTTCCGTAAAGGAAAATCAGAAGCGCTGAAATTTAAAAAATCAGGTGAACTTACCGGAATCAGTTTGGCAAAAGCAACAGATTTTGAAGCAAACGTTAATGAACTGACAACGGAAAAACCTAAAACACTTCGTCAGCGTATTGCGGTTAAAAAAGTAATGGTGGGTAAAGGTGAACACTATTATTCTAAATCTCAAGTGGGTCAGTTTACCATAACAAACCATGAATTGAAAGCAGGGGATACAGTATTAATCCAAGGACCTACTACCGGTGAAAAACAATTAATTGTAGAGCAATTATTTGTAAACGGCCAAGAAGGAACTGTGGCTAAAGAAGGTGATAAAATTACTTTTTCAGTACCTTTTAAAGTGAGAGCTTCTGATAAATTATTCAAAATAGTAAAGTAAAATGACTGCCACAGGAAAAATTGAACTGATGGCTCCTGCAGGAAATTTTGAATCTTTGCAGGCAGCTCTTGATAATGGTTGTGATTCGGTTTATTTCGGGGTAGAGCAATTAAACATGCGTGCCCGTGCATCGGTAAATTTTACAATAGACGATTTACCTGAAATTGCCAATCGTTGTCAGCAAAAAAATGTTAGAACCTATTTAACATTGAACACGATTATTTACGATCATGATTTATCAATAGTAAAAACACTTTTAAACAAAGCCAAAGAAGCTAATATTACTGCAGTGATTGCTTCGGATCAGGCAGTGATTATGGCCGCGCGGACGATTGGCTTGGAAGTGCATATTTCAACTCAGTTGAATGTGACCAATATTGAAACGGTTAAATTCTACGCAATGTTCGCGGATACCATCGTGTTATCGCGTGAACTCAGCTTACGTCAGGTAAAGAAAATAACCGAGTTGATAGAGAAAGAACAAATCAAAGGACCAAGTGGTAATCCAGTTGAAATAGAAATTTTTGGTCATGGAGCATTGTGTATGGCGGTTTCAGGGAAATGTTACTTGAGTCTGCATTCGCATAATTCATCTGCAAACCGTGGTGCCTGTAAACAGAACTGCCGGAAAAAATACACAGTAATCGACCAGGAATCAGGTTTTGAAATTGAAATAGACAACGAATACATGATGTCGCCAAAAGATTTATGTACGATTGATTTTCTGGATCAAGTGATTGATTCGGGTATCAAAGTACTAAAGCTGGAAGGCCGCGGACGCGCTCCTGAATATGTGGCCACCGTGACAAAAACATATCGAGATGCTATAGATTCCTATTACGATGGTACTTTTTCAAAAGAAAAAATAACACAATGGATGTCTGATCTTGAAACGGTTTACAACCGCGGATTTTGGAGTGGTTACTATCTTGGACAAAAACTGGGGGAATGGAGTAAAGACTCTGGAAGCAATGCTACCCAAAAGAAAGTATATGTAGGTAAAGGAGTTCATTTTTTTCCAAAAGCGAATATTGGCGAATTTAAAATTGAAGCCTACGATATTAAAAAAGGAGACAAAATTTTGATCACAGGACCAAGTACCGGAGCACAGGAAATGGTGATTGACGAAATGTATGTTAATGATGAAGTTTCTGAAAAAGCCGGCAGAGGAGACAGCTGTACTTTTAAATTACCTTTCAGAATCCGTTTGTCCGACAAATTATATAAAATTGTAGAGGCGTAATGGTAATTGTTACTTTACAAAGAGACAAATGTATTGGGTGTAATTATTGTGTGGAATTTGCGCCTGCTCAGTTTCAAATGTCAAAAAAAGACGGAAAATCTGTTTTGATAAAAGCAATCGATACTAAAGGATTTCATACTTTAAAGTCACACGACCATACTATTTTCGAGGCATGTGAATTGGCTCAAAAAGCATGTCCGGTACATATTATTTCTGTCAAAGAAATTTAATCAGAAAGAATAATTTATATTAGACCTGTTGCGTTTTATATGTAACGGGTTTTTTCTTTTTAAGAAAAATGCATTTGAAATTAATTGTTTCCGGTTGTTTGGAAACACTTTTTTGGAATTTGTTTTTTAGGATTTGGAATTTAAAAATATGTATCTTTACGCTCTAAACTAAATTGGCAGTAGTAGTCCCGTGATTTCACGGGATGACCAATATATATATTCAAGTTATGGCATGTAATAGTTGTTCAACCTCGACCGGCGGAGCGCCTAAGGGGTGTAAAAATAATGGGACTTGCGGCACCGATAGCTGCAACAAATTAACAGTTTTCGACTGGTTGGCAAATATGTCATTACCAGGAGGCCAGGCACCTTTTGACTGTGTTGAAGTACGTTTCAAAAATGGCAGAAAAGAGTTTTTCAGAAATACTGAAAAAATGACTCTGAGCATAGGAGATATTGTTGCAGTTGAAGCTTCTCCGGGGCATGATGTAGGGATTGTAACTTTAACAGGAGAACTGGTTAAAGTACAAATGAAAAAGAAAGGGGTAAATCCTGAAGGTGAAGTACTTAAAATTTACCGCAAAGCATCACAAAAAGACATTGATATCTGGAGCGAGGCGCGTGACAGGGAAGAACCCATGAAGGTTCGAGCACGTGAATTGGCAATTGCTTTGAATCTTGAAATGAAAATTTCAGATATAGAATTTCAAGGCGACGCTTCAAAAGCTACATTTTACTACACGGCAAATGACCGGGTGGATTTCCGTCAGTTAATTAAAGATTACGCATCTGAATTTAAGATCCGTATCGAAATGAAACAGGTTGGTTTCCGTCAGGAAGCGGCCCGTTTAGGCGGTATAGGTTCATGCGGACGTGAGTTATGCTGTTCCACTTGGCTGACAGATTTCAGAAGTGTAAATACGGCAGCAGCCCGTTATCAGCAACTGTCATTAAATCCTCAAAAATTAGCGGGACAATGCGGTAAGTTAAAATGCTGTTTGAATTATGAATTGGATACTTACATGGATGCCTTGAAGGACTTTCCGGACATGGAGACAAAACTGCATACCGAAAAAGGTGAGGCAATCTGTCAGAAAGTAGATATTTTCAAGGAATTAATGTGGTTTGCTTATATAGGCAATAATGCTGTGTGGCATGTACTTAAGGTAAATGAAGTAAAAGAAATACTCGCATTAAACAAGCAAGGGAAAAAGGTTGCTTCTTTAGAAGATTTTGCATTTGAAGAAGATAAAGGAGAAGTTGAAAAAACATTCCAGAATGCTATGGGTCAGGATAGTTTAACCCGTTTTGATCAGCCCAAAAAGAAAAATAAGCCCAAAAAGAAAAAACCAAAACTGGCTGTTGAAAACAACGAAACAGCACCAGCTCCAAAACCGGAAAACAATAAGCCAAAAAATAAACCCAACAGGTTCAAAAATAAAAATGATAAAAAAGATTTTAAAAAATAGTTTTTTATTTACAGCGACTTCATTGTGTCTTATTTCCTGTGATGATTCACAGGTTTTTGATCAGTACAAAACTTTTGACAATGGATGGCCTAAAAAAGAAGCGGTAAGTTTTGAATTTGAACAGGAAGCTTCGGTAAAACCTTTAAACATGTTCATTAATATCAGAAACAATGATGATTATGAATTCAGCAATTTGTTTTTAATTGTAAAATTGGAACAACCTAAAGGTAAAATTCTGGTAGATACTTTGGAATATCAAATGGCAAATCCTGACGGGACACTCATGGGTGAAGGTTTTTCAGATGTTAAGGAAAGCAAGCTTTGGTACAAAGAAAACTATAAGTTTCCTCAAAAAGGAAAATATAAAGTAAGTATCCAGCAGGCGGTAAGACAAAACGGAAAGATTAAGGGTGTTGAAGTGTTGAACGGAGTTACAGAATTAGGATTTAGAATTGAATCAATCAAAGAAAGTAAATAATTATGGCACAAAAATTAAATACTAAAAAATCTGATTTTTCGCCTTATGTGAAAAAGTTCTGGAAATACTTTATGTATGCTTTTGGAGGCGTGCTTTTGTTTTTCCTTTTGGCTTCATGGGGCCTTTTTGGGTCAATGCCTTCTTTTTCTGAATTAGAAAACCCTGAATCAAATTTAGCTACTGAGATTATATCTTCTGATGGTGTTGTAATCGGAAAGTTTTTTAATGAAAACAGAACTCCTGTTGATTATGAGGATCTGCCTAAACATCTTGTAAATGCTTTAGTGGCAACAGAAGATGAACGTTTTTACGAGCACTCGGGAATCGACGGCAGGGGAACCATGAGAGCGGTTTTAAGTGCAGGAACAAGCGGCGGAGCGAGTACCCTTAGCCAGCAGCTGGCGAAACTTTTATTTCACGGGGAAGGATCACGCTTTTTACCATTCCGTATCGTACAAAAAGCAAAAGAATGGATCATCGCAATTCGTTTAGAACGCCAGTACACGAAAAATGAAATCATTGCAATGTATTTGAATAAAGCCGATTTTATCAATACTGCTGTAGGAATCCGTTCGGCAGCAAAAGTTTATTTTGCCAAAGAACCTAAAAACCTGACAGTAGATGAAGCGGCAATGTTAGTGGGAATGCTCAAAAACCCGTCTTTGTTTAATCCGTTACGCCGTGAGGAAAAAGTAAAAGAACGCCGTAATGTGGTCTTAAAACAAATGGAGAAAAACGGATTCCTGACGACTACACAAAAAGAAAATTATCAGGCAAAACCGCTTAAATTAACATTCACCCCGGAAAAATATAATGAAGGAACCGCTACTTACTTCCGTGAGTACCTGCGTGATTATATGAAAAAATGGGTGGAAGAAAACAAAAAAGAAGATGGTTCTGATTACAATATTTATTCTGACGGATTAAAAATTTATACAACTATCGATTCCCGTATGCAGGTGTATGCAGAAGAAGCTATGCGCGAGCACTTGGCTAACTTACAGCAGGAATTTTTTATCGAACAGAAAAATAATAAAACCGCTCCGTTTGTAAATATAACGCAAACTGAAATCGATAAAGTAATGGACCGCTCTATGCGCAATTCGGAGCGCTGGAGAATCTTATCGGAAAACGGTAAAGATGAGGAAGAAATAAAAGCTTCTTTCCAGATTAAAACCAAAATGACGGTTTTCACATGGAAAGGCGACCGTGATACAGTAATGACTCCTTATGATTCCATCCGTTATTACAAGCATTTTTTGCAGCCGGGCTTAATGGCTATGGAACCGCAAACCGGTCATGTTAAGGCTTGGGTAGGCGGAATAGACTATCGTTATTTCCAGTACGACCACGTAGGTTTAGGGGCACGTCAGGTAGGTTCAACTTTTAAACCTTTTGTTTACGCAACAGCTATAGAACAGTTGGGAATGTCACCATGTGATACTATTATCGACGGACCTTTCATGATTCGTAAAGGAAAACATAATGTGACTGAAGACTGGGAACCTAGAAACTCTGACCGTAAATACAGAGGAATGATGACGCTTAAAAGAGCATTGGCGTATTCGGTTAATACAATTTCAGCAAAATTGATTGATAAGACAGGACCTGATGCGGTTATCGCCTTATTGAGAAAATTAGGTGTGGAAACTGAAATTCCGTCACAGCCTTCAATAGCGCTTGGTGCGGTTGATATTACCGTCCGTGATATGGTAGCTGCCTTCAGTACTTTTGCAAATCAGGGTATTTATCTGAAACCACAGGTTATTGCAAAAATAGAGGACAAAAACGGTAACGTAATTTTTGAACCAAAATTGGAATCAAAAGATGTATTGAGTAAAGATGTATCGTATGCAATGATAAAACTTCTGGAAGGAGTTACTGAATCAGGTTCAGGAGATAGATTACGTACCCAGGGAGGTGGTTGGAAATACAACCGCGTGACAGGTTATCCTTACATGTTTACTAACCCTATAGCCGGTAAAACAGGGACATCTCAAAACCAATCTGACGGATGGTTTATTGGAATGGTGCCCAATTTAGCTGCAGGTGTTTGGGTAGGAAATGAAGACCGTTCAGCGCATTTCAAAACACTGGCTGCCGGTCAGGGTGCAACTATGGCATTGCCTATTTGGGGATTGTTCATGAAAAAATGTTACAACGACCCTACTTTAAATGTGTCCAAAGAACCGTTTGAAAAACCAAAAAATCTTAGTATAAAAGTAGATTGTTATACGCCGCCGGTTCATACCCGGGTGGAGAATGACAGTATCAGTAAAGACTCTACAGCTATTAAACCCGAAGAAGAACAAAACACAGACGAATTTGGATTATAAATAAAATGATTTCAAGAAAAGTAAACAACGTAAAAGATGCACTGGAAGGAATTCAGGACGGAATGACCATCATGTTAGGGGGATTTGGTCTTTGCGGAATTCCGGAAAACAGTATTGCCGAATTAGTAAATAAAGGCGTAAAAGAGTTAACCTGTATATCAAACAATGCAGGTGTTGACGATTTTGGGTTAGGACTCTTATTGCAAAAGCGTCAGATTAAAAAAATGATTTCTTCCTATGTAGGAGAAAATGCCGAGTTTGAACGCCAAATGCTTTCAGGTGAATTGGAAGTGGAATTAACTCCTCAGGGAACATTGGCTGAAAAATGCCGTGCGGCTCAGGCTGGAATTCCAGCATTTTTTACACCGGCAGGTTATGGAACCGAAGTAGCCGAAGGTAAAGAAGTACGTGAGTTCAATGGTAAAATGCACATACTTGAACATGCGTTTAAAGCCGATTTTTCTATTGTCAAAGCATGGAAAGGGGACGAAGCAGGAAACTTGATTTTTAAAGGTACAGCAAGAAACTTTAATGCCCCTATGGCAGGAGCAGCTAAAATTACCATTGCAGAGGTTGAAGAACTTGTACCGGCCGGTACTTTGGATCCTAACGAAATTCACATTCCCGGAATTATGATAAACCGTATTTTTCAGGGTGAGAAATTCGAAAAAAGAATTGAGCAACGTACTGTTAGACAAAAAAGTTAATCATGGCATTAGGTAAAGAAGAAATTGCAAAAAGAATAGCACAAGAAGTTAAAGATGGTTACTATGTGAATTTAGGAATTGGAATCCCTACGCTGGTAGCTAATTATGTTCGTGAAGATATTTCAGTTGAGTTTCAATCAGAAAACGGTGTTTTGGGCATGGGACCGTTTCCGTTTGAAGGAGAGGAAGATGCTGATATCATCAATGCAGGAAAACAGACTATTACTACATTGCCTGGAGCAAGTTTTTTTGACTCGGCATTTAGTTTCGGAATGATCCGAGCTCAAAAAGTTGACTTGACAATCCTGGGAGCAATGGAAGTTTCAGAAAACGGCGACATAGCCAACTGGAAAATTCCTGGTAAAATGGTGAAAGGAATGGGAGGAGCTATGGATTTAGTTGCTTCTGCCGAGAATATCATTGTGGCCATGATGCATGTTAATAAAGCCGGAGAATCTAAAATTCTTAAAAAATGTACTTTGCCATTGACAGGGGTTGGCTGCGTGAAAAAAGTAGTGACCGAATTGGCAGTTTTAGAAATAACGCCAAAAGGATTTAAATTGCTTGAAAGAGCACCGGGCGTTTCAGTTGAAGATATTGTCAAAGCTACAGAAGCAGATTTGATAATTGAAGGTGAAATTCCTGAAATGGCTTTCTAAGTCATCAAAACATAGTGATTTATAAACAAAGCGATAGGAAATTCCCTATCGCTTTTTTAATTATTTGATTTTTAATAAATTAGAATAAATTTGTTAACAGCAATAAAGACAAGGTTTTTGTATTATTTTTAAGGAATTGTTTCTAAATGCTTAAAATTTTGTTAAAGACTTACAAAAAAAGTATTAAATTCGCCACGATTTAGAAAATCAGATAAACATTTATTAACCTAACCAAACATTTTTATGAAAAAACAATTACAAAGCGTTGCTTCGGTGATGGCTTTATCTTTGTTTACACTATCTGCTTTTGCACAGGAGACAGATAAACTGGTAAGCAAAAAAGAAAAGAATGGCAATGGCACTCCTGCTTTCATTGCCTTTAAAGAATCTGCAAATTACAAAAGTTCTGATGCCGGTGTAATCTTCAAAGAGCAACTGGGGCTTAAAGAGAATCAAAAATTTTCTAAAATTAAAGGGGAAGCAGACGGGCTTGGCTTTACTCATGAAAAATACCAACTATTTCATAAAGGTATTAAAGTTGAGTTTGCTACGTATTCAATCCACTCAAAAAATGGAAAAGTAAACTCAATGAACGGAGAGTTTTACAACATAGGGGATGTAAACACTAATCCATCATTAAATGCTTCTGCCGCTTTACAAAGAGCTATGGCTCATTCAGGAGCAACTGAATTTTTATGGGATAATTTTGCAGAAGCTTCTATGATGAACTATGCAAAGCCAAAAGGGGAATTGGTTTTATTACCAGTTGACAATACAGTTAAATTAGCATACAAATTCGATATCTATACCTCAAAACCATTAAGCAGAGGCGATGTGTATGTTGATGCACAATCAGGACAAGTTTTATTTTACAATGCAACTATTAAGCATTTAGGAGAACATAGTCATGGTAAGAATATAACAAAGACAAATTCTTTAGATTTATTCAAATCGCCTTCAATAGTTGTTGCCGCAAATGCAGCTACTCGCTATAGCGGAACTCAAACTATTCAAACTTTGTTAAGTGGTTCGTCTTATATTTTGCACGACAATACCAGAGGAGGAGGCATGCAAACATATAATATGAATAAAGGTACTAATTATTCATCAGCAGTTAATTTTACTGATGCAGATAATAATTGGACAGCTGCCGAATTTAATAACACAAATAAAGACAATGCAGCATTAGATGCACATTGGGGGGCAGAGAAAACATATGATTATTTTAGTACGGTACATTCAAGAAATAGTTATAATAATGCAGGAGCAAAAATCAATAGCTATGTGCATTATAGCTCAAGTTATAACAACGCTTATTGGGATGGTTCTAGAATGACATATGGAGATGGTAGCGGTACAGGAGGTTTTAATGCGTTAACCTCTTTAGATGTTGCGGCACATGAAATAGGTCATGCGGTATGTTCATACACAGCGGATCTTGCTTATCAAAAAGAATCTGGAGCAATGAATGAAGGATTTTCAGACATTTGGGCAGCTTGTGTTGAGTTTTATGCAGCACCAACAAAGCAACCTTGGTTAATAGGAGAAGATATTGAAATGCGATCTGGACATGTGGCATTGAGATCAATGAGTAATCCAAATGCTGAAGGTCAACCAGATACTTACGGAGGAACTTACTGGATTAACCCAAACTGTACACCTACACAATCTAATGATTATTGTGGTGTACATACAAACTCAGGGGTTTTAAACCACTGGTTTTATATTCTATCAGTAGGGAAATCAGGGACAAATGATTTAGGAAATGCTTTTAATGTGACAGGAATTACAGTAGATAAAGCAGCTAAAATTGCTTATCGTACAGAAGCTAATTATTTATCAGCTAATTCAACTTTTGCTAATGCAAGAACGTACTCAATTCAGTCAGCTGTAGAACTATATGGTGCAGGTTCAGCTGAAGAGATAGCTACTACAAATGCATGGTATGCAGTAGGTGTTGGTACTGCTTATTCTGGAGGTTCTTCAGATACTACAGCTCCAACAGCTCCAACAAGCTTAGCCGCTTCAGGAACTACATCTACATCTACTAATTTATCTTGGACAGCTTCTACTGATAATGTTGGTGTAACAGGATATAACATTTACAGTGGAACAACTTTATTAGGTACTGTTGCAGGAACTACTTATACAGCTACAGGATTAACAGCTTCAACAACTTATTCATTTACTGTTAAAGCAAAAGATGCAGCAGGTAATTTATCAGCAGCAAGCAATGCGGTGAGCGTTACAACTGCAGCTGCAACTGCTACTTACTGTGCTTCAAAAGGGAACAGCGTAGCTGACGAATATATTGGAAGAGTTCAGGTTGGTTCAATCAACAATGCTTCTACTGGAGGAACTGGTTATACAGATTTTACAAGTCTTTCTACAAATGTTACCAAAGGAAGTACTACTGCAATTACAGTTACACCAACATGGACAGGTTCTTCTTATGCTGAAGGATATGCAGTTTGGATTGACTTAAATAATGATAAAGATTTTGATGATGCAGGTGAATTAGTATGGAGCAAAGCAGCTTCTACAACTACTCCTGTTTCAGGAAGTTTCACTGTGCCAACAACTGCTGTCACAGGTACAACAAGAATGAGAGTTTCTATGAAATACAACGCAATTCCTACACAATGTGAAGCGTTTTCATATGGTGAAGTTGAAGATTATACAGTTAACTTAGTAGCTGGTTCTGCAGACACTACAGCTCCAACTACTCCGGCTAACTTAGCAGCTTCTGGAACAACTTCTTCTTCAACAACTTTATCATGGACGGCTTCTACTGATAATGTGGGAGTTACGGGGTATGATGTATATCAAGGTTCTACACTTTTAGCTACTGTCGCTTCAACTTCTTATACAGTAACAGGATTGACAGCTTCAACAGCTTATTCTTTCTCAGTAAAAGCAAAAGACGCAGCTGGTAATGTTTCAGCTTCAAGTAATGTTGTAAACGTAACAACTTCTGGAACTACTGTAACATACTGTACTTCTAAAGGTAATAGTGTAGCAGACGAATATATCGATTATGTAGCATTAGGAGGTATTGTAAACACAACTGGAGCTAATGCTGGTTACGGTAACTTTACAAACTTAGTAGGTAATGTACCTTACGGATCAAATACAATCACATTCAGCGCTGGATTTACAGGTTCTGCTTATACTGAATATTGGTCAGTTTGGATTGATTACAATCAGAATGGAACTTTTGAAACAACTGAAAAAGTAACTTCAGGTTCTTCTTCTAGTTCAGGTAACTTGACAGGTACTTTCACAGTTCCTACAACTGCTTTAGCAGGTCAAACCAGAATGAGAGTTCAAATGAAATATGGTTCTACCTCTACAGCTTGTGAGACTTTCTCATACGGTGAAGTAGAAGACTATACTGTGAATATTGGTTCAACTGCAATTGCAGCGATTGCAGCGGGTGATGCTATTTCTAACGAATCAAATGTGTTTGATTTAGTAATGTATCCAAATCCTGCCGAAACAATTTTAAATGTTTCAATGTTAGACAACAGAAGCGCGTCTTATAAAATATTTAATTTAATGGGGCAGTCTTTAAAAGCTGGTAAATTGAATCAACAGGAAATTAATGTTTCTGATTTAGCGTCTGGAATGTATATTTTGGAAGTTAATGATGGCCAAAAATCTATTTCCAAGAAATTTTCCAAGAAATAAAAACACGCTTTTATTTTAATAAGAAGAGGCTGTCCTTGTTTTAGGACAGCCTTTTTTATTTTATAATATGTTCCGATGTATAACAACTGATATTAGAACTATAAATGATTTTCTCAAAGATTTTAAATTCCCCGAAAGCTATTGTTCGTTTTCCAATATAATTATTCTATTCAGTTTTAAATCTGAAAGAAAGCAAGGAGTCAAAATCAAAGTTGTATTAATTAACTGAAAGAGTTATGGAAGCGGAAACCTTAACCGTAATAGAATTTTATATATACTGTTTGGGTATTATATAAAGAAAATGGTTCCGGTAAAGTTTTTTTCCAACAGGTTTAAAACAGCTTGATTTGCTTTTTAAAACTGAAATTAATTTTGTAGGAAAAACTAAATCGGAAACAGACCCAAATTGCAGCAAACGATAGAATTTATTTAGACTATTCGGCATGAAATAATATGGGTTTAAAAATTATATTTTGTAAATGTTTGATTTTTAACAAATTACAATAAAAATGTGAACGGTAATAAAATCAGGGGTTTTTACAGTATTATTATTAAACGGTTAATGGATGATTAAAATTTTGTTAAATACTTACAAAAAAAAGCTAAATTCGCATCGATTTCAAAAATCAAATAAACAAATATTAACCTAACCAAACCTAATTAACCATGAAAAAGAACACAATTTTTCAAGGCTTCCTTGTATTTTGTGCTCTGTCAACTGGATTTGAAATTTATGCGCAAACTCCAACTGAAAGAGCAAAAATATCTTCGGGTTACAACAAGGAAAAAATTACCAATCTTTCCAGGGAATTTTTAGCAAAAGAAAGAAAGCAAAAAGAAGAGGCTGTCGATTTTGCTCAAAAAAACAATTTGCCTTTAACTTTAAAATTAACTGATGGAGGTTTTGCAGAACTTCAAAAAATTGTTAATGGCAAACCCATTTATTACAGAACCTTTAACGTTGCCGCCGCAAAATCTACCAGAGCAAATCATTTGCACACAGGCGGAAGTTTAGGACTTAATCTAAACGGGCAGAATATGACTGCTTATGTATGGGATGGCGGTCATGCCAGAGTTTCGCATCAGGAATATGACGGAACCGGAGGGACTAACAGAGTTACTGTTGAGGATGCTGCATCAGAAGGAGGAACCAAACTTAACTTTCATGCAGCCCACGTAACAGGAACTATAACTGCTTCCGGGTTTACTGCAAATGCTAAAGGAATGGCACCGCAATCCAGAGTAAGAGGTTATATGTGGAATAACGATTTATCCGAGGCAACAACTGCGGCATCAAACGGAATGTTATTATCCAACCATTCTTACGGATACCGTTCAGATTTGGTAGAGGACTATTATTTTGGTGCTTATATTGACGATTCAAGAGACTGGGATAATTTATTATATAACGCTCCTTATTATTTAATGGTCGTGGCGGCAGGTAATGACGGGTCGACTAGTTATAATGGTTCTCCTTTAAATTCAAGCTTTCCGCAATATGATAAATTAACCGGACATGCAACTTCAAAAAACAACCTGGTAGTTGCTAATGCTAATGATGCCAATATAGATACAAATGGAAATTTAGTATCGGTGACTATTAATTCAAGCAGCAGCCAAGGGCCCACAGATGATTTACGGATCAAGCCTGATATTACAGGAAACGGTACAAGTGTATATTCAAGTTATGAAACCAGTGACAGTGCTTACGGTACGATTAGCGGTACGTCAATGGCATCACCTAATGTAACAGGAACATTATTATTACTGCAGCAGCATTATAACAGTTTGAACGGCTTATATATGAAATCGGCTACTTTAAAGGGATTGGCACTTCATACTGCCGATGATGCCGGAGCAAGCGGACCTGATGCAATTTTTGGATGGGGTCTTTTAAATGCCAAAAAAGCTGCACAGGCTATTTCAACAAAGGGAACATCAACAATAATTAACGAACTTACTTTACAGCCGGGACAAACGTATACTCTTAATGTAAACAGTGATGGAGTTAATAAACTGATCGCGTCTATATGCTGGACTGATCCGGCAGGAACTTCAGGTACCTTATTAAATTCAGGTACTGCAAAATTAGTAAATGATTTGGATATAAGAATTTCAAAATCAGGAACTACATATCTGCCATGGAGATTAACAGGAGTTAATGCAAATGGTTTAGGGGATAATACAAAAGACCCCTTTGAAAGAGTTGAAGTGACTGGAGCTTCGGGTGAATATACGATTACAATTACCCACAAGGGCAGTTTAACGGGCGGCAGTCAGAATTACAGTTTGGTTGTAAGTGGTATTACCAACAATGCAACATGCAGTGCAACAGTTCCAACAGGAGTTAATGTAACATCAGTGACTTCTAATTCTTCAACAGTAAATTGGTCTTCTGTGCCTAATGCTACATACGAAGTAAGATACAAAGAAACTGCAGCAGCAACATGGTCTACGGTAGCTTCTCCTTCTGCATCAACTGTATTGTCAGGATTGACAGCAGGCACAGCGTATGAGGCACAGGTTAGAAGTTTATGTTCAGGAGGAACAGCTTCTGCTTTCTCTTCTTCTGTAAACTTTACAACATCTACAGCAACAGATACTATTGCTCCAACTGTTCCAACAGGATTGGCAGCATCAGGAACTACAACAACATCGACAAACCTGACCTGGACTGCATCTACAGATAATGTGGGGGTAACCGGTTATGATATTTTTCAGGGAGGAACTTTAATTGGTTCTTCAACGGCAACTTCTATTGTAGTTGGAAGTTTATCTCCTGCTACGACTTATACATTTACAGTAAGAGCAAAAGATGCAGCAGGTAATTTTTCGGCGCTTAGCAGTTCAGTAAGTGTAACAACGTTATCAGAAACGGCTGTCTATTGTGCTTCAAAAGGAAACAGCGTAGCTGATGAATACATTGGAAGAGTACAAATTGGATCAATCAACAATGCTTCTGCAGGTGGAACAGGTTATTCAGATTATACAAGTCTTTCTACAAATGTAACTAAAGGAAGTGCAACTGCAATTACTGTGACACCTACATGGACTGGTTCAACTTATCCTGAAGGTTACGCAGTTTGGATTGACTTAAATAACGATAAAGATTTTAATGATGCAGGTGAATTGGTATGGAGCAAAGCAGCTTCTACAACTACACCGGCTGCAGGAAGCTTTACAGTACCAACAACTGCGGTTACTGGGTCAACAAGAATGAGAGTTTCAATGAAATACAATGGAATTCCTACACAATGTGAGACAATTTCTTATGGTGAGGTTGAGGATTATACTGTTAATTTAGTAGCAGAATCAGCAGATACTATTGCACCAACAGCTCCAACAAGTTTGGCAGCTTCTGGAACTACAGCTGTATCAACTGTATTATCGTGGACAGCTTCAACTGACAACGTTGGTGTAACAGGATACGATGTTTATCAAGGTGCTGTTTTAAAAGCAACTGTTACTTCAACTTCTTATACAGTTACCGGCTTAACAGTGGCTACTGCTTATACGTTCTCGGTAAAAGCTAAAGATGCCGCAGGAAATGTATCTGCTTCAAGTAATGTGGTGAATGTGATTACTTCCGGTACAATTACTTATTGTGAATCTAAAGGGAATAGTGTAGCTGACGAGTATATTGATTATGTGGCATTAGGAGGTATTGCAAATGCAACAGGTGCAAATGCTGGTTACGGTAACTTTACAAATTTAGTGGGGAATGTACCTTATGGTTCTAATACAATCACTTTCAGTGCTGGTTTTACAGGATCTGCTTATACAGAGTACTGGTCGGTATGGATTGATTACAACCAAAATGGAACTTTTGAAACAACTGAAAAAGTAGTAACAGGTTCTTCATCTTCTTCAACTAATTTAACAAGTACATTTACGGTTCCAACAACTGCTTTAGCAGGACAAACAAGAATGAGAGTTCAAATGAAATATAATGCAACTTCTACAGCTTGTGAAACATTTTCGTATGGTGAAGTTGAAGATTATACAGTAAATATTGGTGCTTCTGGTCTTACAGGATTAAATTCAGGTGAAGAAATAACCAATGAATCCAATGTATTTGATTTAGTAATGTATCCTAACCCGGCGCAGACTACCTTGAATATAGCAATGCTTGATAACAGAAGTGTTTCTTACAGAATTTTCAATTTGATGGGACAACCTTTAAAATCAGGTAAATTAAACCAACAGGGAATCAACGTTTCTGATTTAGCTTCCGGAATGTATATTTTAGAAGTTAATGACGGTCAAAAATCAATTTCCAAGAAATTTTCTAAAAAATAAGCAGCTTAAAAAGGGACCGATAAATTCGGTCTCTTTTATAAAATTTAATTTTAATCAATAATTAACTATAATGAAAACTAAAACATTAAGAAAAATTACTTCTTTAATGGCTATAGGTATTGTTACTTTAATACCTGGAAAAGTCTCGGCACAGTTTAACACCGAAGCACCATGGATGAATGATGCTTCGAAAGAAGCAAAGGGAAAAGAAATTACCATTGATGATATGGTTAAATCTTTTGATACCTACTGGTCAAAACATGATAAAAACAAGAAGGGTTCGGGTTATAAACCCTTTATGCGTTGGGAATATTACTGGAGAAATAATGTCCATCCTGATGGAACTTTAATTACTCCTGATGAAACATGGAATGCCTGGAAATCAAAAAAGAAAGCAAAAAATACCAGAACCAGTTTGACAGCAAAAATAGCTAACTGGCAGCCGGTAGGACCATTTTCACATACTATCACAGGTTCATGGTCTGCGGGTCAGGGAAGGGTTAATATGGTTTATGTGGATCCTAACAATTCAAGTGTTTTATATGTGGGTACACCGGCTGGTGGTATCTGGAAATCTACAAATGCAGGTTCTAGCTGGACACCTATGTCGGATCAGTTACCACAGATAGGTGTTTCCGGAATTGTAACAGATCCTACCAATTCTAATACAATTTACATTGCAACAGGTGATAAAGATGCAGGTGATACATATTCTATTGGTGTATTAAAATCAACTGACGGCGGCGCAACCTGGAACACTACAGGTCTTACTTTCAGCAATACATCAACAAGAGCATCTGAAATTTTTATCCACCCTACCAATCCAAATGTTTTATGGGTGGCAACCAGCGCCGGATTATATAAAACGACTAATGCCGGTGTCGCATGGACTAATGTTTTAAGCGGTAATATTAAAGATATGAAGCTGAAACCGGGTGATCCTAATACTATTTACGCGGTTACACCTTCGGCGTTTTACAAATCTACAGACGGAGGAACAACATTTGCAGCAGTGACTTCGGGATTACCGGCTAGTTCCGGCCGTCTGGCAATAGATGTTACACCGGCAAACGCAGCGTATGTTTATGTTTTAAGTGCTACTACAGGAAACGGTTTTCAAGGACTGTACCGTTCAACAAACAGCGGAACTTCTTTTACAAAAACAAGCTCGACTACTGATATTTTTGAATCAACTCAGGCATGGTATGATATGGCATTAGCAGTATCCACTACAAATGCGGAATTAGTTTTTACAGGATGTTTAAATGTTTGGAAAAGTACTAATGGAGGAACTTCTTTTACTAAAGTAAACAGCTGGAGTTCTCCTACATCTGCAACGTATACACATGCTGACATCCACTTCTTAAGATACTATGGAAATAAGCTATACTGTGGAAGTGATGGAGGTATTTACGTTTCTTCTGATAACGGTGCTTCTTTTTCAAGTTTAACCACAGGTCTGCAGATAGGTCAGTTCTATAAAATTGCGGTTTCAAAACAATCATCAGCTAATATGGTAGGTGGTTTACAGGACAATGGAGGTTATGCATACAGCGGTAATCAGTGGAAAAATTATTATGGAGCTGATGGTATGGATACTGGTGTGGATCCTAATAACAGCAGTAAATACTATGGCTTCATACAAAGTGGTTCTAATTTGTATATAACAACAAATGGAGGTAACAGTCTGACTTCAACAGTAACAGGTCCGGCAACCGGAAACTGGGTAACACCATTGGCAATTAATGCAGCAGGTGAGGTTTTTGGCGGATATACCAAAGTGTACAGACTTAATGGAACTTCATGGGTAGGAAGTACAACAACTTTTTCAAGTAATCTGGAAAATCTTATTGTAGATCCTTCAAACAACAATATCATGTATGCAACTGATGCTGCAAAGCTATACAGAAGTACTGATAAAGGAGTTACATTTGCTTTAATTTATACGTTCCCGGCTACTGTAAAAGATATCCGTGTTCATTCTTCAAATGGTTCAATACTATATGCAGTTACTCAGGGAACTTCGGGATTAGTCTACAAATCAACGGATACAGGTGCTACATTTACAAGTATGAGTAATGGTTTACCATCAATAGGTAAAAATGTAATAGTACACCAAGCTAATGATCCTTTAAATCCTTTATATCTAGGAACTTCTTTAGGAGTTTATTATAAAGATGACAGTTTAGCTTCATGGGAACCTTTTGATAACAACTTACCTAACGTACCGGTTACCGATTTAGATATTAATTACGTGGATAATAATATTACAGCTGCAACATATGGACGCGGTATCTGGAGAGCTTCTATCAGCACAACAGCTGATGCGCAGGCACCTTCAGCACCAACTAATTTAGCAGCTTCAGGAACTACATCGAGCTCAACAAATCTAACTTGGACAGCTTCAACTGACAATGTGGGAGTTACAGGATACAGGATTTACAGTGGTTCAACTTTAGTTGCGACATCAACTGCAAACAGCGCAACAGTTACAGGATTAGCTGCTTCAACAACGTATTCGTTTACAGTAAGAGCAATTGATGCAGCAGGAAATGTTTCTGCAGACAGTAATGCAGTAAATGTAACAACTTCTGCCGTTTCTATTACCTACTGTGCTTCAAAAGGAAACAGTGTTGCTGATGAGTATATTGACTATGTGGCATTAGGCGGTATTACAAATACTACAGGTGCTAATGCAGGTTACGCTGATTTTACAAATCTGGTTGGAAATGTTCCTTACGGTTCGAACACGATTACTTTCAGTGCAGGTTTCACAGGCAGTGCATATTCTGAATATTGGTCAGTATGGATTGATTACAATCAAAATGGAACTTTCGAATCTACAGAAAAAGTTGCAGCAACTTCTTCAACAAGTTCAGCAAATTTGACAGCAACTTTCACAGTTCCTACAACAGCTTTAGCAGGTCAGACAAGAATGCGTGTTCAAATGAAATATAATGCAACATCTACAGCTTGTGAAACTTTTTCTTATGGAGAGGTTGAAGATTATACGGTAAACATTGGAGCTGCTGCAATGCCTTCTGCGGCAATTAATTCTAAAGAAAACGCTTCTTTTGAAATAGTAATGTACCCTAATCCAGTTGAAGATATTTTAAATATTTCTTCTATGGAAAACAGCAATGCTTCATATAAAATATTTGATTTAAAAGGACAGGAATTGGAATCAGGTAAGTTAAGCAACGAAATCAATGTGGCAAATTTAGCTTCCGGAGTGTATGTTTTGGAAATTAATGACGGACAGAAATCTATTTCTAAGAAATTTTCCAAGAAATAATAAAAATCAAATATGTAAATAAATTAAAGGGTTGCCGTATGGCGATCCTTTTTTTTAATATAAAGTCAATTTATTGTTAAAAAAATGAAAATAATTTCATATAATTGCAATGTATTAACCTAAACAACATTTTTGTTGTAAAACCAAACAACATGAAAAAAAAACTACTGAATGCAAAAACCGTTTTTGCAGTCTCATTATTCAGTCTGGCATTAAATGCGCAAACGGATAAAAATGTTAATGAAAGAATTCTTGGTGAAAACGGGTCTCCGTCTCTAATCACTTTTAAGAAGGATTCAAATTTAAAAAACTCAGATTTTCAATCTATTTTTCAAAACCATCTTGGTTTAAAAACGAATCAGGCTTTTAACAAGGTAAAATCAGAAATTGATCCGCAGGGATTTACCCATGATGTGTACCAATTGTACCATCAAGGTATAAAAGTAGAATTTTCCACCTATACTTTACACTCAAAATCAGGGAAAGTAAATGCAATGAGCGGGGAGTACACAAATATTGGAAAAGTAAGCAACAGACCATCTTTAAATGCTCAGGCAGCATTCAGCAAAGCATTAACGTATATTGGAGCCAAACAATATTTATGGGAAAATTTTGCAGAAGCTTCTGCGATGAATTATTCCAAGCCTAAAGGAGAATTGGTTATCCTACCTATTTTTGAAGAAGCGGGTAAAGTTGTTGACCATAAACTGGCATATAAATTTGACATTTATGCAACCAGTCCAATCAGCCGTGGTGATATTTATATCGATGCTTTAACTGGTGAGGAATTATATTACAACGCGACAATCAAGCACGTAGGTGAGCATGCACATGGTAAAGCAGCTACACAAAAAAGTAGCATAAATTTATTCAAGGCTAATTCTATGTTGGTTGCGGCAAATGCAGCTACCCGTTACAGCGGTACTCAAACTATTGAAACTTCATTAAGCGGTTCTTCTTATATTTTGTCAGAAAACACGAGAGGTAACGGTGTTGTTACTTTAAACATGAAAAAAGGAACAACGTATTCAGCAGCAGTTAATTTTACAGATGCAGATAATAACTGGACAGCAGCCGAATTTAATAATGCCAACAAAGACAATGCGGCACTTGATGCACACTGGGGGGCAGAAAAGACGTATGATTACTGGAAAAATGTTCACGGACGAAACAGTTATGATAATTTAGGTACTACTTTAAAAAGTTATGTACATTATGCAAACAATTATGATAATGCTTACTGGAATGGTAGTGTAATGACTTATGGTGACGGTTCAGGTACATATTTCGACGCTTTAACTTCAATTGACGTTGCTGGTCACGAAATTGGTCACGCGGTATGTGAAAAAACAGCAGGATTGGCATATCAATTAGAATCAGGAGCAATGAATGAAGGTTTTTCTGATATCTGGGGAGCTTGTATTGAGTATTATGCAGCGCCAAACAAACAGCGTTGGTTAATAGGTGAAGATATTGAAAGAAGAAGCGGACATCTGGCTTTACGTTCAATGAGCAATCCTAAGTCTGAAGGACAGCCTGATACTTACGGAGGAACATACTGGGTAAGTCAAACTAAATGTAGACCTTCTAACAGGAATGATTATTGCGGTGTTCACACAAACTCAGGAGTATTGAATCACTGGTTCTATATTTTAACTGAAGGTAAATCTGGAACAAATGATAAAGGAAGTTCATATAGTGTAACAGGAATCGGAATTGATAAGGCAGCTAAAATTGCATACAGATTAGAAAGTGTTTACCTATCTGCAAATTCAACTTATGCTAATGCAAGAACTTATGGTATTCAGGCAGCAGTTGATTTATTTGGTGCAGGTTCACCGGAAGTAATCGCTACAACTAATGCTTTCTATGCTGTTGGTGTTGGAACGGCATATACTTCAACAGCTAGAATGTCTTCAGCTTCTGCTAACAGAACGAGTGCATTCTCATCTGAAATTAAAATCTATCCAAACCCGGTTGAAAACATTTTAAATGTATCTGGCGGTTTTGAAAGAGAATTAAGCTTCAGAGTAGTTAATTTATTAGGACAACAAGTATTACAAGGAAAAGTTGCCGGAGAAATTAATGTGGAAAGTTTAACTAAAGGTATGTATTACATTGAAATGAATGACGGTGACGAAGTAGTGTTGTCTCAAAAATTCATTAAAAAATAATTCATTAAAATAGATTAAAAGCCGGATTTATCCGGCTTTTTTTGTGTCTTAATCTTTTTATTCAATAGCTTTGCATCCTAATTTATAGAGTATGTATCCTAAAGTCATCTTAAAAAAAGGTAAAGAAAAATCTATTCAACGTCGTCATCCTTGGGTTTTCAGCGGAGCAGTTTATGGTGTTACCCAGGAAATAAATGATGGTGAAATGGTCGATGTGGTGGATTCAGACAACAAACATCTTGGCACCGGATATTTCAGTGATAAAGGAAGTATTGTTGTTCGGTTGCTGACTTTTGAGAAAGAAACTTTCACGGAAAACTTTTGGAATGAAAAACTGCAGTCTGCCTGGGAACTGCGGTTGAAATTATTGGATTTGAATGTTACCAATGCTTTCCGTGTAATACATGGTGAAGGAGATGGAATTCCAGGTTTGATTATTGATTATTATGATAAAAATTGGGTACTGCAGGCTCATTCTTCAGGTATTTATTACCAGATTGAAAAAATTGCCACTGCCATTAAGGCTTGCTTCCCGGATTATTGTGAAACGGTTTACTGTAAGAGCAGCGGCACTTTACCAAATACAGGAACCGACTATTTCCTGTTTGGCGACAAAGCAGAAACAGTTGCCAAAGAAAATTCGATTTTATTCGCCGTTAACTGGGTTGAAGGACAAAAAACAGGTTTCTTTTTAGACCAGAGGGATAACCGAAAATTATTGGGTGAATTCTCAAAAGACAAAAAAGTATTAAATACGTTTTGTTATACAGGAGGCTTCTCGATTTACGCCATGAGTGCCGGAGCTGAATTAGTGACTTCTGTTGATATCTCTCAAAAAGCGGTCGATCTGGCAGCCAGAAATATGGAACTGAATTTCCCGGGATCCAACCATAAAGCAGTGGCTGATGATGTATTTAATTTCATGAAAGAAAACCATCAGGTCTATGATGTAATTGTTTTGGATCCGCCGGCTTTTGCAAAAAGTATTAAAAGTAAACATACCGCAACACAAGCTTATAAACGTTTAAATATTGCCGGATTAAAAGCTTTGGCACCTAAAGGTATTTTGTTTACATTTTCTTGTTCGCAGGTAATTGATGATGTTTTGTTTTACAATACGGTGGCAGCGGCAGCTATTGAAACAGGCCGCAATATCAGAGTACTGCATAAGTTGGGCCAGGGACCGGATCACCCTACAAACATTTACCATCCCGAAGGACATTATCTTAAAGGATTGATTCTTTATGTAGAATAATTCAAAAGTTATTTTTATGTAAAAAGCAGGAATTTATTTACTTATACTGTTCCCAAATAGTATAAATGGAGTATTTTTGACCAAAATAAATAAACAAATTCCTATGTGTAATTCTTTTATTTCAAATTTACTGCTGACAGTTAGTAAAAGTAAAATTCTTTGTACAGGTTAAATTCAAAAAAGACATTTAACGCCTTTTCATATATTTATTGATTTAATCGGCAATAAAAGCAAATATTTGTATTGAATAGTGTTTTGTTGTACTGTTAATAATAATGTTTATGATATATATCCAATTAAAAGAAAAACATTCAGAAGAATATTTACGTTTAAATAAAAAGTATAACACAATAAGCTTTTTAAGGCTGTTGTCGATACTTGTTTTTATAACACTTGCCTATCTGTATTTTCAAGGAGGAAATTTTTTATTACTGGGAGGAGGGTTGATTTCTCTGATTATTTTTATTTTTTTAATTCGTTTTCATGAACAGATAAAAAGAAGAAAAGATATTCAAGAGAAATTAATTGCTGTTAACGAGGATGAAATTTCATATTTGAACGGAGAATCAATACCTTTTGAAAACGGACATGAATTTATAAACCATAATCATTTTTGTTCTTTCGATCTTGACTTTTTTGATAAAAAATCATTATTCCAGAATTTGAACAGGACAGCTACATTTTTAGGGAAGGAGAAGCTGGCAAATATCCTCTTAAAAAAATTAAGCAATTCAGATATAAGGACAAACCAGAAAGCTGTAAAAGAGTTAGCTGAAAAAATAGAATGGAGACAGTATTTTCTGGCACTCGCAAGGTTGAGTGAAGATACTAAAGAAAAACATAATAATTTAGTCAACTGGGCTGATGAACAGGAAAACAATCTACCTAAAGCTTTAATCATTGTTTCTTATCTACTGCCATTATTGTTTCTTGTTTCATTTGCTTTAGCCGTTTTTAATCCTGATCCCTTATTTAAAAACATAGCTTCCGCTTTATTTGTCTGTAATTTATTGGTAACTTTTTCCCAACTCAAGAAAATTAAAAAAGAGATATCAAATTCAGATAAAATCCTGAAGCCGATAATTCAATATGCTCTAATCATTGAAAATATTGAAAACCAAAATTTCACCAGTGAAAAACTGAGTTCTTTAAAGAAAGGTTTGACCAATGAATCGGGGTCAGCCTATCTGTCAGTAAAAAAACTGTCTGCTATTGTATCTAACATGCATAGTGTCCAAAATGTCATGGGTTCAATTTTTGTGAACGGAATTTTTTTATACCACATACATATTCTGAATAATCTATACAACTGGAAAAATGAACATTCTAAAAACATCAAACAGTGGCTGGAAATAATAGCAGCATTTGAAGTCCTGAACAGTCTGGCTAATTTTTCGTTTAATAACCCGGAATTTGTCTTTCCGGAAATAAATGAAAATCATCAGATTAAATTTCAAGGACTTGGTCACCCTCTTATTAAATCTGTTAAAAGAGTCTGCAACGATGTGTATTTTGACAATCAGGATTTTATAATACTTACAGGCTCAAATATGTCCGGGAAAAGTACTTTCCTCAGGACATTGGGGGTAAATATGGTCTTGGCTGGAATCGGAGCACCGGTATGCGCGGCAGCCGCAAATCTTCACCCATTGAATGTAATAGTTTCTATGAGGCAATCGGATTCATTGTCAGACGGTGAATCGTACTTTTTCGCCGAAGTTAAACGGCTGAAACAAATCATTGGGAAACTGGAAAATGAAATTTGTTTTGTACTGCTCGATGAAATCCTAAAAGGAACAAATTCTGATGATAAACAAACAGGTACCATCGAAGTCATCAGGAAAATTATGTCTAAAAAAGCAATTGGCTGTATCGCTACTCACGATCTGGAAGTCTGTCAATTGGTACATGATTATAAGGATAAACTTTATAATAAATGCTTTGAAGTTGAAATAATCAACAATGATTTATCATTTGATTACAGACTTAGAGATGGAATCTGTAAAAACAAAAGCGCCACTTTTCTTATGAAAAAGATGGAAATATTCTAAAATCAATAAACTAAAACAACTAAAATGGACAAACTAACTTTACAGACAAAGCGGGTCTTTCATAAAAAAGGAAACCTGCTTTGGTTGATTCTGCCTTCTTTTAACAGATTTTCTTCAATTGGTTTTTCCCCTAAAAAAAGGATATGATGGAAACAGCAGGAGTAACACTAAAATCACCAAAATCATTTGCAGATTATTATGATTTTCCGGAATTGGATATAATGGGCAGGGCAAGTGAATTTAAAGAATATATTGAAGGTAATACCCAAAACAGGCATTTTGATTACAAGAGAATAGCTTTGAATGGTTCTGCTGCGGTAAGACAGGTTAAAGATAATTATACGGGTGAGACACGGGAAATGTTATATTTTGCATCGAATGATTATTTGAATTTAACAAATCATGCCAGGGTAAAAGAAGCAGGGATTGAAGCTCTAAAAAAATACGGGGCAGGAGCAGGAAGTGCGCCGCTTTTAGGAGGGACTACTGATTTGCATATAGAACTGGAAAAAAAGATTGCCAAATTCAAGGGATGTGAAAAAGCCATAATCTACACTTCCGGATATGGTTCAAACAGCAGTTCGTTGCTTTCAATGTTAACCGATAAAGATCTGGCCATTGTAGATATGCTTTCGCATGCCAGTCTTATAGACGGCTGCAGGAATACAAACGTCAAGTATTTTAAACATAACGATGTGCAGGATCTGGAATCAATTCTTAAAAAAAGGAAAGATTCCTATAGAACCAAGCTGGTTGTTATTGACGGTGTCTATTCTATGGATGGTGATATTGCCCGTCTGGATCAGATTACAGCAGTGGCAAAACATTATGGAGCCTATGTTATGATTGATGAAGCACATGCCACAGGTGTTTTGGGGCAGCATGGCAGAGGTACTTCCGAACATTTTAATCTAACGGGTAAAATAGATATTATCAGCGGTACTTTTTCAAAAGCTTTAGGAGGTGTTGGCGGATTTGTAGCATCAAACAGTGACCTGATTGATTTACTGCATTTTTATTCAAGAGGTTATATGTTTTCCAGCGCGATGACACCTCAGGTGGCAGGGTCTGTAATTACTGCATTAGATGTTGTGGAAGAAGAACCGCAAATTAGAGAGCGTCTTTGGAATAATATCAATTATTTTAAAAAAGGTCTGTTACACTTAGGCTTTGATATCGGTATAAGTGAAACAGCAATTTTTCCAATAATAATAGGTAATGATTTTTTGACAAAAGAAATTTGCAGAGAACTGAATATTTATGTAAATCCGGTTCTTTATCCCGCTGTTTCCAAGCGTCTTTCAAGAATCAGATTAAGCATTATGGCCGAACATACCAAAGAGCATTTGGATACTGTGTTAAATGCCTTGGAATATCTGGGTAAAAAATACCAGATACTATAAAGATTCTCCAAGACTTGGGATTTCATTACTGAAGTGATAAAATAAACCCTGAAAGGATTTTAATTCTTTCAGGGTTTACTATTTTAAGTTTTAAAAGTTTCTAGTGACTTAAATCAGCAAAGAAATCATTTCCTTTATCATCAGTAATAATGAAAGCAGGGAAATCTTTTACCTCGATTTTGCGGACAGCTTCCATGCCTAATTCTTCAAAATCAACCACTTCAACAGATAAAATATTTTCTTTGGCTAAAATTGCCGCAGGACCACCAATTGATCCTAAATAGAACCCACCGTATTTGTGGCACGCATTCATAACATCTTTGCTGCGGTTACCTTTTGCAAGCATAATCATGCTGCCGCCGGCTGCCTGGAATTCATCAACATATACGTCCATACGTCCGGCAGTTGTTGGGCCAAAACTTCCTGAAGGCATTCCTTCCGGAGTTTTTGCAGGACCGGCATAATAAACCGGATGATTTTTGAAATATTCCGGCATTGGTTTACCGGCATCCAATAACTCTTTAATCTTAGCATGTGCAATGTCGCGGGCTACAATTAATGTTCCGTTTAATTTTAAACGTGTTTTAATAGGATAGTTCGACAATTCTAACAATATTTCTTTCATTGGACGGTTTAGATCAACTTCAACTGCCGGTTCCAAATGCGGAGCAGTTTCCGGTAAGAAACGTTTTGGATTTGTTTCTAATTGTTCTAAGAAAATACCGTCTTTATTGATTTTTCCTTTGATGTTTCTATCGGCAGAACAAGAAACCCCCATTCCTACCGGGCAAGAAGCAGCATGACGGGGCAAACGGATAACACGTACATCATGTGTTAAATATTTTCCACCAAATTGTGCTCCGATATGACTCTCCTGACAGATTTTTTGAACACGTTCTTCCCATTCCAAATCACGGAAAGCCTGACCACTCATGTTTCCGGAAGTGGGTAAATTATCATAATATCCTGCCGAAGCTTTTTTTACCGCCGCTAGATTTGCTTCTGCCGAAGTACCTCCAATTACTAATGCTAAATGGTACGGAGGACAGGCTGCGGTTCCTAAATCCATGATTTTTTCACGAATGAATTCATCCATCGATTTTTCATTCAATAATGACTTTGTCTTTTGGTATAAGAACGTTTTGTTTGCAGATCCACCACCTTTGGTTAAAAACAAAAACTCATAAGAAGCTCCTTTTTTTGCATAGATATCAATTTGTGCCGGAAGATTGGAACCGGAGTTTTTTTCTTCAAACATTGAAATAGGCACGATTTGAGAATAGCGCAGGTTTTTGTTTTGATAGGTATTGAAAATCCCTTTTGAAAGCCATTCACCATCATCAACGCCTGTATAAACATTTTCTCCTTTTTTACCCATTACAATAGCAGTTCCGGTATCTTGACAAGAAGGCAGTTCACCATCAACAGCAACTACTGCATTCTGCAATAAATTATAAGCTACAAAACGGTCATTATCGGTCGCTTCAGGATCGTCAATAATTTTACGGAGTTTTTCCAGATGAGCGGAACGCAGCATAAAAGAAACATCTTTCATGGCTTCTTCGGCTAATAGTTCCAAACCTTTCGGGTCAACGGTTAGAATTTCTCTATCACCTAATTGTTCAACTTTAACGTAATCTGAAGTTAATTTTTTGTATTCAGTATCGTCTTTTAAAATCGGATACGGGTCTTGGTATATAAAGTCCATTGAAGTAATATATTTTGTCGGGTAAAGATACTAATATAAAATATAAAAGAAAAAGCCGATGAGAATCGGCTTTATTATTTATTGTTACTGTGGTTGCGTTTGTGTCTGCTGCGTATCCGGTTGCTGTGGTTGCTGTGGTTGCTGTGATTGCGGAGCAGGAGCTTGCGGAGCAGGAGCTGTCAATAATTTTTTTACAGCATCTGACTGTCCGTAAAGCATTTTTACAATTAAAGGTCTTAAGCTTTCCGGGAATGATACCCACGGATTTGTGCCCAGATACAATTCTTTTAAAACCACTAAATTGTTTAATGATTCAGGAAGAGTCCTCATTTGGTTTTCATCCAAATCCAAATAAGTCAGATTAACCAAATTCCCAACACTTGAAGGTAATTTTTTGATTAAATTCTTTTCAACATTCAAATGCGTCAGCTTGGTTAGATTTCCTATCTCATCAGGGATGGCAAGAATTCTGTTTTGGTTAACCGTTAAAGTTGTAAGATTTGCCAGATTGCCTATCTCAACCGGGATAACTTCAAATTTGTTTTTCTCAGCATTCAATACTTTTAAGTTTCTTAAGTTTTCAATCCCCGGAAAGAATGCTTTGATGATATTGTTTGAAAAATTTAACTCTGTCAGACTAATCATTCCTGCCATTTCAACCGGCAATTCATAAATTTTATTGTTGCTTACATCCAGCTTTTTTAATTTACTTAGTTTAGCAACTGACGGAGAAACATAGTCTAAGTTATTTCTGCTTAGTTCTAATTTTTCTAAACTGGCCACTCTGCAGATTTCAATTGGAAAACGAACAATCTGATTATTATTCAAATAAATTTCTTTCAGTTTTTTCAGATTGGTAATTTCAATCGGAATAGAAACTATTTTATTATTTCTCAAATATAATTTTTCAACATTGACGAAATTCCCAATTTCAGGCGGAATTTTGGTCATTTGTTTGTTGGATAAATCTAAGATTTTAACGGTAGCAGGATTTTCACAAAACAAATCGTTTTCTACACGCTGATTTGACTCCTGTGCATGCAGTGTAACAGCAAATAAAGCTGCAAAAAAGGCAAAGGCTCTAGTTATGCTTTTCATAGTCAGAAAATTTAGGGTGCCGTAAAAATAAAAATTTTTTCCAATTAGAGGATGGAAATATAAAATTATTCTTCTGAAGACAAGAAGTTTATGTCTTCCAGCAGTTTTTCAACTTCTTCTCTTTTAGTGCCGTCATAAAAACCTCTGACACGTTTTTTTTGGTCAACCAGGACAAAATTTTCTGTATGAACCATGTCGTACATTTCTTCAGGGCGTCCTGTTTTTACTGCCAGATAGGATTTACGGGCTATGTAGTAGATATCTTTTTTATTTCCCGTTACCAGATTCCATTTTCCATCAATGGCTCCTTTTTCAACTGCATATTTTTTTAGAACAGGAACACTGTCAATATCCGGCGTAACCGAGTGAGAAAGCAGCATCACTTCTGGATTGTTCTTTATTTGCCCTTGTAACCAAGACATATTATCTGTCATTAACGGGCAAATTGTTTTGCAGGTGGTAAAAAAGAAATCGGCTACATAAATTTTTCCTTCATAATCTTTTTGGGTAATGGTTTTTCCGTTTTGATTCGTAAAAGAAAAATCTGCGATAAAATGATTGTTGGCTACATATTGAATAGTGGTATCAACCAACTCTGGATTAACCATGGAAGGGGTATAAACCGGTAATGCTTTTTTGGGCTTTAAAGCAATATAAAACAAAGAGATACAGGTAATTGATATTATTGTAAGCGTAATAATAAAGGTTTTATATTTTTTTAATCTTTCCAGCATAATTATTTTTTTGCAAAGGTAAAAATCAAAACCGACTTATAATTATCAATACAGTGTTAAATTAATTTTAAGGTTTAATGAAAGTGTTAAATTTGGCAAATATTGTAACGGTTCAATTTATTTGGATACAAATATAAAACTCTAACCATCAAAAATAAAAAAATGAAAAAAGTTACTTGGAGTGTTATCGCTTTACTGAGTTTAGCCTCAGCATCAGGTTTAGCACAAGAAAAGCCAGGGATTAATCTGAATTTTATGGACAAGTCCGTAAAACCTGGTGATGATTTTTTCCGTTATGTAAACGGAACTTGGTTTGACAAAACAGAAATACCTAGTGATAAAACACGTTGGGGTAGTTTTGATGAATTGCGTCAAAATACAGATAAGGACGCTTTAGCAATTTTGAAGGAAGCAGTTGCAAACAAAAATCTTGATCCAAAATCTGACCAAGCAAAAGCAGTAAATGTGTACAGAACGTACATGGATACTATTTCAAGAAATAAACTAGGCATAAAACCACTAAAACCTTATTTAGCAAAAATTGATGCTGTCAAGTCAATTAATGACGTGAATAAACTATTAATTGAAATGGAACCGCAAGGAGGTATAGGATTTTATGGTGCTGGTGTGGGACCTGATGCTAAAAATAGTAATCGCAATGTAGTTTATATTGGTTTAGGATCTTTAGGTTTGCCAGATCGTGATTATTATGTTTCTGATGATAAAGATTCTAAAGAAAAGAGAGAAAAATATCTGCTACATGTAGCAAGAATGTTACAATTTTTAGGTATGAAGCCTGCAGATGCAAAAGTTCAAGCCGAAAAAGTATTAGCGCTTGAAACCGAAATGGCTCGTCCAAGATTAGACAGAGTGGAACGTCGTGACCGAAGAAAAACGTACAATCCAAAGTCAGTTGCTGATTTGCAAAAGTTGACTCCTTCTGTAAATTGGGATGCATACTTACAAGGTGTTGGAATTGGGAAAATAGATTCAGTAATTGTTTCACAACCCAGATACATGGAGGCTTTAGACGGTATCTTTAAAGCTAATAAAGTAGAAGACTGGAAGGCGTATCTTCGTTGGACATTACTAAATAAATCTACAGGTGTTTTAACTACTGATATTGAAACTGCAAACTGGGAGTTCTACAGCAAAACGTTAACAGGTGCATTAAAACAGCGTCCAAGAGAAGAAAGAGCATTACAGGTTGTAAATGGAACTGTAGGAGAGGCTCTAGGCAAATTATATGTTGAGAAAAAATTTCCAGCAGAGGCTAAAGCAAAAGCAAAAGCGATGATCGATAATGTATTTTTGGCTTTTGAAAACCGTATCAACAATTTACCATGGATGACTCCGGAAACACGTAAAGGAGCAATTGAAAAATTAAGAAAATCGACCGTAAAAATTGGTTATCCTGACAAATGGAAAGACTATTCTAAATTAGAAATTGCGGCTAAAGAAAACGGGGGTGATTATTTTACTAATATGAAAAATATATCTCGTTGGGCCTATGCTGAAAACTTAGCTGATCTTAAAAAACCTGTAGACAAAACCCGTTGGGGTATGTCACCTCAAACAGTTAATGCGTATTACAATCCATCATACAACGAAATCGTATTCCCTGCTGCTATTTTACAACCTCCTTTTTATGATTATAAAGCTGATGAAGCTGTAAATTATGGTGGAATTGGAGCTGTTATCGGACACGAAATTTCTCATGGTTTTGATGATTCGGGTTCTCGTTATAATGCTGATGGTAACTTAGTAAACTGGTGGACTGACGCCGATTTAAAACAATTTACTGGTTTGGGTGAAGCTTTCGCAGCTCAATACAGTGCGTTGCAACCATTACCGGGAGTTTTTGTAGATGGTAAATTTACTTTAGGAGAAAATATTGGTGACTTAGGCGGGGTAAATGCGGCTTATGATGGTTTACAATTGTTCTTAAAGAAAAACGGAAGACCTGAAAATATTGACGGTTTCACTCCGGAACAACGTTTCTTTATCTCATGGGCAACGATATGGCGTTCAAAAATGAGAGAAGAGGCTATTAAAAACCAGGTAAAAACTGACCCTCATTCACCTGGAATGTACCGTGCTTATGTACCGTTGCAAAATGTGGAATCTTTTTATAAAGCTTTTGATATTAAAGAAGGAGATAAGCTTTTTGTAAAAGAAGAAAATAGAATTAAAATTTGGTAATTATTTATTACTACTAAAGAGAAACCCGAGCAATGCCCGGGTTTTTTTATGATTTATTACTTCAACAAATATTCTTCCATATATCTGATAACAGCTAATCTCTGAAAATCCACATTGGCTTTTTTTCTAAAACCATGTCCTTCATCCTTAGCTTCCAGATACCAAACCACATTTCCCTGTGCTTTTAATTTATCACGCATTTGGGTAGCTTCAGTTACCGGTACGCGGGGATCGTTTGTTCCCTGAATGATAAACATTGGTTTTTTTATCTTATCCGTATTGTTTAAAGGAGAAATTTTATCCAGGAAAGCATACATCTTAGGATCACGTTCATCTCCATATTCCACACGGCGCAAATCACGACGGTAATCCTCTGTATTTTTCAGGAAAGTATTAAAGTTGGAAATTCCCACAACATCAACACTGCATCGGATTCGGTCGGCATAATGGAAAGCGGTTGCCAGTGTCATGTAACCTCCGTAGCTTCCGCCCATAATCATAATACGGTCTTTGTCCAGTTCAGGCTGTTGTGCAATCCAGTCCAGTAAAGCACCAATGTCTTTTACCGAATCTTCCCGTAAAAAACCATTGTCTTTTGCCAGATACGTTTTTCCAAAACCTGACGAACCGCGCACATTAGGAAAGATCAGGGCTACACCCATTTCACTGGTAAAGTAATTGTTTGAACCTAAAAAGGAAGCGAGCGATTGTCCTTCCGGACCGCCATGAATGTTAATCAGTACAGGTCTTTTACCGGTGAATTTAGTTGCGGCAGGATAATAAAATCCAGATATTTTCATTCCGTCAAAACTTTTCCACTCTATCAGTTTAGGCTTTGAAATGTCCGCTTTTTGAATTTCACCTAATTCGCTTTCTGTCCAGCGTGTTACTTTATTGGTCTGTAAATCCAGCTTGTACACATCGCTGGTGCTGTCGTATGTTGATTGTGCAAAAAAGGCACTTTTTCCGTCTTTGGTAAACGTCATACCACCAAACAAACCAATCGGCAGATTAGGGACTTCCTTGAATTTTTTTGCAGCGGTATCCATAATATACACTTTATGTAAGCCGCCTTCATTGGTAATGAATCCTAATTTTGATTTGTCTTCGGTTAACTGATACCCTTCAACATCCCAAAGGATTGAAGAGGTATAATAGGTAATCTTTTTGGATTGTAAATTAAAAGTGGCTAAACGCTGAAATTCGTTGTCTCTGTCAGTTGTAAACCAAATTTCATTTGGGTTTTTAGAAAATGAGGCATCGCTTTGGACTATGCTTTTATCGTTTCTGTTGGTAACTTCGGTTAATTTTCCTGTTGCGGTGTCTAATACCCAGATATGTGATTCGTTGGCAGAAATATATTCGCCAATTAATAATTTTTTACCGTCTTCAGAAATATCCTGTATTCCCCAGCCACCACCTTTTACTTCCAAAACAAGTTTCACCGATGACGGATCATTGGGATTCATGAAATAAATGTCACGGTCGCCACCGTTTCTTTTGGTGGAGGAGAAGTAAAATCCTGAGCCGTCTTTTTTCCAGGTTACCCCTCCATTTTGTGAACGGCCGCCATCAGTTAACAAAGTGGATTGCAGTGTCTTTAAATCCAATTTATACAACTGTCCGAATTCATTGCCTCCGGCATCTCTTGAATAAATCAAATATTCCCCTTTTGTAGGCTCATAAATTGCTCCTCCTACAGGTTCATCAAAAAACGTAATTTGTTTTCTTGCGCCTAAGGGTTGTACCAGTTTGTGCAATTGATTTGTTGAACCGAAACGGGTACTTACAATAATTTCGTCTTTAACCGGATTGACAGTAACAAGAGAGGCACCACGTGTTTCAGCATATTTTTTTACTTTTTGAGCAAGTTCTTTTGGAATAGCAGCGATGTTTTCTGCAATTAAGTTTTCATTAGGCTGTACAGCGTTTTTTTTGTCTTGTGCGCTCACATTCCAAATGAAAGTAAGTGCCAAAAGACTTAATGATAATTTTTTCATAGCTGATCGATTGATGTTATTTTGTATTAGTATGGTTGTAAATCAAATTGTTACAGTTTATCTTTAGAACTGGTTGTTATTCCTTTATTAACCAAATAGATTCCTGCTAAAACTACTGCAACACCTATAGCAAGTGGCACTGTTAGAGGTTCATTAAAAATAATTGCGCCTAGTATCACAGCTATAATTGGATTGATATAAGCATAAATACTGCTGACTTCTGTGGGTAAATGCTGTAGGGCATAAATAAATGCTATAAAAGTCGTTATCGAACCGAAAAGGACTAAGTAAGCTATAGACCACCATGCCTGTGAAGGTATCTGCAAAACGGAGACCGAAGTCCCGGTAGCACCGGTATAAGCAAAAAGTAAAATGCTGGAAATAAGCATTTGCAGTCCTAAACTGAAATAGGGGTTGAAGTTTTTAGCTTTCTTTTTAGTGTACAGACTTCCGGCAGCCCATGTAAATGTTGCTATGACTGAAAGGATGATGCCAAACTGGAAATCAGGTTTGATTAAATCTCCTAAATAATCAGAGAAAACAACACATACCCCTGCAAAACTAACCAATAAACCTAAAACTGATAATCGGGATAGTTTTTCACCATTAAATAAACTGATTATCACAATCCATAACGGAAATATAGCGCCAATCACCGCTCCCAAACCACTTGAGATGTATTTTACGCCCCAGGTACTCAAACCATTACTCAGTACAAAATTTAAAATGCTTAAAATGAAAATTGCTTTCCATTGTTTGCCTTTGGGCCAAGGCGTTTTTTTAAACATAAAATAAGTGAGATAGCACGCCGCACCTAAGAATTGTCTAATTGCCGCAAGCTGTAAGGCAGGCATGTGTTTTACACCTTCTTTTGACGCTAACCAAGTGGTGCCCCAAAAGAAACATACCCATAATAAAGCAAGAAAAGGAAGTCCTAAGCTTTCGCTTTTCTTTTGAATTAGTGATTTGATTTTTTTCATATAAAAAAAGGTTGCTTCCGGCAACCTTTAAAATTTATCATTTTATAAATTTTTATCAGCTTCGTCCGTATCTTCGTTGTTTTCTACAACTTGTGGAATAACTTCTTCTTTTTTTCTAAAAATCAGATTTTTAAATTTAGCAAATAAAGCAATAACAGCAACGGCTAAAATTTTCCAGAATTTTAAAAACACAGCCAGTATACCGGCTTTTGCCAATACTTTCCCAGCTACAAGTCCTCCTAAAGACCAGGCAGCCACTTCGTCTATACTGGCATCAAATTGATCATACTTAAAGCCATCATTAAACTGAACAATATCTAAAACTTTGCTGATATCCTTTTTTACTAAAGGAAGCTCATTCATTGTACTAATTGCGTTAAGAACTAAAACTCCTTTTCTTCCTAAAATACGTATGTTGTAGTTAAGTGTGTTTACTGGATCCTTACCAAATTTTAAATTTTTAGCCCAATGTAAAATTTTTCTCTCTTTATCATAAAAAGGCGTTGCTGCCCATCCTACAATCGCAATTGGCTCATAGCCTGCTTTTTTTCTTTCCTCGTTTTCAGTTTTTGAATCTTCCTTCATTTGAGTTAGTAACTCCTGATAGTCAATGTCATTTGCATCATCATCTTTTACATACCCCATTTCTTCGTATTCAATATTGAAAACATAACTGTTTAAAGAAGTTACCCCTTTAGCATCTGGTAAAATCATTCCCAATGACGGGCTTTCAGATTTAGGGTTTCCCCAAACATCTACTAATATTTTTTCAGCTTGAGCTCCATTCAAATATTTAAAACCGGAAGGAACTTTAAGGGTACCTATACCATTGGCAAGTTGAATGGTTCCATGTTCATATTTTAAAGTTTTTTCTATGGAATCCAATTGCTTTAGATAGGCTTCTTCGGTTTGTGCAAATGCACTTAAAGTTACAATTAGCGAAATAGCTAATGTGAATAATTTTTTCATCAGGTTTTGTTTTTGGTTTCTTCAAATATAGAAAACAATAAGGCTAATATTTTTCTGTATTGAAATTATATTTCAACAAATTTGTAATCTTTTCTGCACTAATAATTTTTCCTTCCGAAATAGTATTCTCATTAAAATGCGGGGCAGTTAAGCCTAACATCTTCGCTTTTGAAATGTAATATTCTTTTCTACTGGGATGAAATGGTGCCACTGCATTGAAAACTTCCCCGAAACTGTTGTTGAGAATTATTTTTTCGATAACTGCAATACAATCTGTTTGATGAATCAAGTTGACCGGAGCATCTGAATTTTCTAGGTTTTGTCTGCCGGCCAAATGTTTTACAGGCTGCCTTTCAGCTCCAATCAATCCGCCAAAACGCAATACAGTTGTGGAAAAATGATTGTTGTTAAGTAAAAGATTTTCTGTTTCGAGTAACTGTCTGCCACCTTCGGTATCAGGTTTTGGATTTGATTCTTCAGAAAAAACTACAGCTTTCTGATTATTTTCAAGGGGTAAATCTCCGTATACCGAAGTGGAACTCACAAAGAGTACTTTCTCAATTGTAGACTGTTCAATAAACGGAATCAGATTCTTGATTTTATCCACAAAATTTTCAATGTTCGAACTTCTTAATTTTGGCGGAATATTTATAATCAATATGTCTGAATCTTTTAAAAATTCAGACATATTTCCTTCTATTTTATTTTCTGTTACAGCAATAAGAAAAGGATTTATTCCAGCTTCTTTGAGTTGACTTAATTTTTCTTCCGAAGTTGTTGAACCTTTAACATTGAACCCAGATTTTACAAGTTTTTGGGCTAATGGAAAGCCAAGCCACCCACAACCCAGGATACTAATTTTTTGCATTTCTAAAAATTCGGTGTTCAACAATAACAGCATCATTTAAAACAAAAGGGGTAGGCATCATCCATGATTTGCGTTTTGCGATGCTGAATTTAGGGTGTTCTAGCAAATCAAACGAACTTTCTTTGATGTTTAAATCCAGTTTTGCTTTGGCTGGAATTCTGAATTTAAGTTGTAAAGAGGTGCTGTCAACTACATAATAAGTAAGTACTTTATCTTCTTTAGCATTCCCGATAGCACTTTTTAGATCTAAAGATATCACACCATTAGCTTTTAAATTATCTAATTTTCCGGAATTGAAAAATATATCAATTCGGTTTAATTTTCTGGCAGGAACCAATTCAATATTGAAATATCTATGATTTCCTATAATGGAATCCTGTACAAAATTTACCGTTGATTTAGGAATGTTTTTATAGGGAGCAGGAGTCATTAAAGTAAACTCAGATTTGTATTTGCTGTATATTTTGTTGGTATTTAAAATAGTAGCATTTAAAGGTTTTTCCCCTAAATATCCTTTAGTCCATTCATCTAAATTTTTATCATACGTTGCCCAATAGGCTTTACGTTCGTCTGCTTTTTGGATGTAAACCAAACTGTTAGGTTTAGCTTTGTTTTCTTTATAGTCAGAAGTATAATGCGCTTTTCCCAAAAAGCAGATTCCAAGGACAAGAAATAAATAGAAATAGGCTTTTTTGTTTTGGAACGAACCTACAACAGGTAATAATAAACCAAAAATAAGTGTTACAAATAGGGTGCTCACAAATACTATTTTCAGACCAAGTCCAATAGGGAACATTTCTACAAAAGGAACTAAAATGACCAATGTAGGAATGGATAATAATAGATTAAGTATAGATTTAGATTTTTGTGTTACTACAAAACAAGCCAGCATAAGTAAACTTGATAAGACAGGAATGATGAAAAATCCTGCTCCTTTAAGTTGTAAAGCAATACCCAGATTAATTAACAGCCAAAAGAATAGGGGAGCAATAAGTTGATTGTACTCTTGCGGTTTGCTTTTTTTACTGTGATATAATAGAAAACAAATGGCCAATGCAATACTTACAAAACCATAGATATAATCGTGGCCATTGTAAGTGAATCCTTGCTGAATATCGTTGTATTGCGGATAAACTTTTAATAACAGCTTCCATCCAAAAAAAGCTATGCCACCTGTAACAACCAATGCTATAAAAAAGGTTAAAAATCCCTTTGCGATTTCTGAAGGATCCAGGACACGTTTTGAATATCCCAGAAAAATTAAAAAAAGAAAAATTGCAGTTGCAATAAGCAGCATAGGCAGTATCCAGTCAAAAGGATAACTGATAAAACCAAACGGAATAGAAAAATATACTTTATCTTCTGGAGAATCCAACTCTGATAAATCGGCATTAGCCAAATGAACCATCAAAGGATAAAAGTTGGAGCCTTGATGTGCCAATGTTCTTTTATCTAAATTTTGATAACTGTCCTGTGCGGTATGATAGTTGAAATGGTTGTCAATAAATGCAAAATTAAACCCCTGGATTTTTCCCAATTCTCTAAAAACGGTCAAGTCGGTATCATTAGGGAGCATTTTGTAAATGCTGTACATCAAAGAGTTGGAGTTAGGTCTTGTAAGATTGCTTTGACTGAAGGCATTCACCATTTTTGCATTACCTTCGTTAGTCTCCATAAGCATATAACCCGGACCTGAACTGCCTCTGGCTTCAAGATTAATTACTGCACCAACATTCTTAGCCCAAGGATGATTTTGAACAAATAGAGCGGCACCATTCAGTCCTATTTCTTCTGCGTCAGTAAAAAGGATGATGATGTCATTTTTAGGTGTTTGTTTATTTACTAAAAAAGCTCTTGCGCTTTCCAAAATTGTTGCTATTCCGCTGGCATCATCACTGGCACCAAGCGATTTAGAATGAGGAGCACTGTCATAGTGGGAAAGTAATAACAATGCTTTTCCTTGTTCTTTTCCTTTAATTCTGGCCAAAACATTTTTGGAATTCACTAAAATTCCACCGTCAGATAAGGTAAAACCTTCCTGAAATTGCGGATTTAAGCCAAGTTTTTTTAATTCGTTATATAAATAATTGGCAGCTTCTTCATGTCCTTTCGAACCTATATAGTGAGGTTTTTTTGTAATTGCCTTTACGTGAGCTAAAGCTCTTTCTGTAGAGAATTCATTAATAGGTGTGTTTGTTTCCTCGGTTTGAGGAACCATCACATAAAAAATTAAAAAGGTTATACTTACTAACAATAAAAGTTTTAAAAAAGAGAAGTTGGTAGTTTTTTGCATTGTGGTAGGGTTTAGGATTCTTTTTTAACTAAAACAAAATGTTCGTTTTCGATTGCCATATAGCCTTGATCATATAAGAAATAATATACGTTTCCGGCTTTTGTGGTGTAAATGGAAGTGAAGAAATCAAAGTCAAAACCTTTTGCCGTGAGTTTTGTCCGGTTGGTTTTGGCTTTTCCTTCGGGATTCATATCACATAAAATCCGATAGTTTTTCCGTAGTTTGTTGTTGATATTCCGCATTAAGTTGGTACTATCTTTATTCATTTTGTTATTGTAGGCATTCCGGCAGCCATCGCTGCAAAATTTTTTATCTTCCCGGCCTACAATTTTTTCCCCGCATTCTAAACAATTTTTCATTTGTCATTTTTTGATTGATCGCTTAAAAGTAACCAATACTTTTAGTTTGTTTTAGTTGATTTTGTCTTTTGATGTTATTCAGTACTGCCAAAACTTCCTTGAGTATCCAAAGCCTGTTGGATATGTGCAAAATGATGATTGCAATGCCAGTCGTATATACCTAAGCCTTCTTTTACTGAAAACAATCTTTGATGCTGTGGATGAAAATACATCTTATTCCAATCCTGATCAATCAGATGATTTAAAAGGAATGCCCATTTTTCATGCACACCATCAATAATTTTTACCGAAGCGCCAATATCATTATTTAAACCGTCATTCAATTGTGCCCAAAGTGATTCTTCATATGGTCGTATAACAGGTGCATTCTCTGTCAATGCTAATTTGATTCGTATTAAAGCATTCATGTGGCTGTCTGCCAAATGATGTATTACCTGCTTGATGGACCAGCCTTCCGGACGATAACGCCAGTTCAATTGTTCAGTAGAAAGTGGTTTTGTGATTGCCTCAATTTTTTCAGGAAATGAAGCAATTGTGTTGATCCATTGCTGTACCTGTTCGTTTGATACATCAGGATCAAACTGAAATTTTCCTATCGGAAATTTAAGTGCTTCAAGATTCATAGTCTGTTATTTGATTTAAAGATAATAAAATTCCTACTTACAAACGACAACAAACACTTACAATCGAAATTAAACGACTTATAACCGAATAATTTTTTTGAACGAATACATCTTTGCAGTGTCAAAATGAATGACTAAACAATTTTAATTAACAATAACATTTAAATTTTAAACGCCATGAATGCATTAAGAAACAAAGTACAATTAATCGGACACGTAGGACAAGAGCCGGAAATTAAAATCCTAGAGGGAGGAAAAAAATTAGCTAAACTGACATTGGCAACTAACGAGGTTTATTATAACGATAAAAAGGAAAAAGTAACTGAGACACAATGGCACAGCATTACTGCCTGGGGGAAAACAGCAGAAATCATTGAAAGTTTTGTAAACAAAGGCAAAGAAATTATGATTGAAGGCAAATTGACCTATAACAATTGGGAAGATAAAAACGGAGATAAACGTTCTAGTACCGAAGTTGTAGTAAGTGAATTGCTTTTGCTGGGAAAATAGTTGAAATAAAGGCTTGACTTTGAGATATTTTTCCCTAAAAACGCATTAAGGATCTGGTTTTGAGTAAGTTATTTTTACTTGTTAAAAAAATGTTAATCACTAAATTTAATGATAGGATAACTAAAAATATGTAAATACTTTAGCAAACAAAAAAATGAAAATAAAGCAGCAAACCATTATTTGGTTTGTTGCTTTATTTATGCTTAGCGAATACAAATTATAAACTATAAAATTTTCAAAAATGAAAAAAATCAATTTACTTTTAATGTTATTCTGTTTAAATTTTGGCTTTATTGTTCAGGCGCAGGACAAAACGGATAAAAAAGTAGCTGTAGTATCTTTTTATACAGATAAAACAATAGGAGTTTCTGAACTAGGTTTGGAAGGGGTTAAAGGACTTGCAGACAAAATTTTCGATTTAAAAAACAATCCTAATTTTAATCTTACGCCACTTTTAGAAAAATACCATACGGCATTTTTTGATAATTATTCCAAAAAATTCCCTTTTGCAATTTTACCGGAAGCAGAAGTAACAGGTAATAAAGAATATATTGATTTTAAGCCAAGATTTGAAGAAAAAGATACTGAAAGCATTAACGGTATCATCAATTACAACGGATACAAGCATATTTATGAAGGGATGTTCGGGAAGGTTAATGAGGAAGGAATTGCTAAAGTATTCAGTACTCAGGCAAATGGTGTTTTATTTACACAAATCCATTTCAGTTTAGTGAAAAACTTCGGGATAGGAGGAATGGCTACTGTAAAAATGAGAGCTTTTGTCCGTATGGCTTTGTATGACAGTACAGGTAAAAAAGTTTGGTCAATTACTGAAGGAGCTAATTCTAAAGAGACAAGTGTAATGGTAGGTGGAATACCGGTAATGTCTGTAGAAAAAATTCAGCCAATGTGCGAGAGTGCTTTGGAACAATTGTTAAAAGACTTAGATGGCAGAATGGAAAAAATCATTAAGAAAACTGACGGTAAAATATAGTTGATAATTTAGTGGTCATGCCGCTTTAAAGAGGCTGTTTCATATGCGGAACAGCCTCTTTTTAATTGTATACCAGTAAATTAGTTTGCTTAATAATGAGTAAGAATTCTAATTTGTTTAGCTTTGCGTCATAAATTAGACAAACAAATAAACTGTAAAAAATAAAAATTCGTTAATTCGTAATTCTGACACTCATCGTACATGTATTTTGTTTTTCTCAGGAGTTAAGAATAGAATGAATAAAAAAATCAATTGATTCTTTTATAAGTTTTTTAACCTGTTTTATAGACAGGCTTTTTTGTTTCTAAAAGAATTCACAATATTTCTTATTTTTACTGAAATTCTTTTGTAATGAAAAAAATTACCTGCTTATTACTGATATTTACATCTTTATGTTTTTCACAAGTTGTGGAATTTAAAGGAGGACATATTTCCGAGGCTGAGATGAAGTCGGCGGCAAAAAAAATGAATTTTAGAGTAAACCCAAATACTCAAAATTACGATTTGACTCATGGTAAATTAGAGTTTACCGTAAACCCTTCCGTGTATAATATAACCGGTAAAGTAACATTTACTTTTAAGGCTCTGACTGATATGAATACGGTTACTTTTGATTTAACTAACCAATTAGTAGTATCATCAGTTAAGAAAGGAGTAACCGATCTTTCTTTTATTCAAAATGCCAATAATGAACTGGTAATTACATTGCCTTCTGTATTATTAACAGATAGCACAGAAACTATTGAAATAAATTATAGTGGTTCACCTGCTACAGGAGAACAGGCATTTACAAAGAGTACTCATGGAAGCCCGGCCACTCCTGTTATTTACACCTTATCCGAGCCATACGGAGCCCGAGACTGGTGGCCATGCAAGCAGGATTTAACAGACAAATTAGATTCTATAGATGTCTATATTACTGCTCCTTCACAATATCTGGGTGCTTCCAATGGTATTGAAGTATCAAGAACCATTAATGGTTCCGATGCTACTACCCATTTTAAACATAATTACCCTATACCTGCTTATTTAGTGGCAATAGCAGTTACCAACTATACAAAAAAAAAATACAGGAACGGCAGGAACAGGTGTTACGTTTCCAATAATTGATTACATATATCCTGAAAGCGATACGGCTGCAAATGCAATTAACTTAGCCAGAACTGCACCTATTATCAATTTTTTCGAATCAAAAATAGGCCCATATCCATACAACACAGAAAAATATGGTCATACCCAGTGGGGCTGGGGAGGTGGAATGGAGCATGCTACCAATTCTTTTATGATAAATTATGGCAGGGAATTATTGTCACATGAATTAGCACACCAGTGGTTTGGCGATAAAGTAACTTGCGGGACTTGGAAAGATATTTGGCTTAATGAAGGAATAACAGAATATATGTCTGGATGTGTTATCGAAAATTTCGATGTTCCAACAAATCCTTCAGCATTTACTAATTGGAAAAAGAACAAAATAGCAAATGTTAATCTCCAGCCTGCATCTGATAGTAATTTGTATCTGACAGATGCTCAATTGTCGGATGTAAATAGAATTTTTAGTGGACGTATTACCTATGATAAAGGAGCTCTCGTAGCTCATATGCTGCGTTATATAATGGGTGATGATAATTTCTTTCATGGCTTGAGAAACTATTTAAGTAACACTTCATATGCTTATAAATATGCTACAACTGAGCAATTTAAGGCTGAGATGGAAAATTTGAATGGAATAGGAACGTTAAATGAGTTTTTTAATGATTGGGTGTACGGTAAAGGATTGCCTGTATATTCTATTTCTGTTTCTAATCTTCCTGAAAGCCAATTACGAATTGTTGTAAATCAAACGCAGACAGATCCTTCTGTTTCTTTTTTTGAAATGCCCTTAGAGTTTAAAATAACCTTGTCTGATAATTCTGTGATTTACAGAAAAGTGAATAACACTTCAAACGATCAGATTTTTGTTTTGGATTTACCTGAAGGTTTACAGGCAACCAAAGTAGAGTTTAACACAAATAGTGATTTGATAGTTTCAGGCAGTTCTGCGGTTACGTTAAGCAATAATTATATTATTTTGAATGATGAGGTTGTGATTTACCCAAATCCTGTAAATGAAATAATTTCTATTGATATTCCTTCAAATTTGAAACTGAACAAAATTATTATCTACGATTTATTAGGAAAAAAAATCATTGAAAGCGTAAGTAATAAAATTAACGTTTCAAAAATTGGAGTTGGTATTTATAATTTGATTGTTGAAACAGATAAAGGCAGGGCCTCTAAAAAGATTATAAAAAACTAAAAGAATAAAATCTATTTTTAAGGGTAAGACAATTGTCTTACCTTTTTGTTTTACGCAATGCTGATTTTGTAAGTGTTTATTTGATAGGTTTTTAAAATATAAATGTAAGAAATTACCTATGTAATTTTTATATATTTGAACCACCTAACCCGAATAAAACAGATTAAAATATTAAGCTGCTTTATTCAAAAAAATAAACAAATGAAAAAACTGACAAAAGCACTATTGCTTTTTTCTTCCATTGCTTTTTCGCAACACGAAGAATTCAAATCCGAGAGAATTGCCCAAATAGAAAGCCATTTGGCTGAAAAAAAAATGAATTTCAAGGTCAATCCCAACACCCAAAACTATGATTTGACTTATGGGAAACTTGAATTTACAGTAGATCCGGCTGTGTATAATATATCCGGAAAAGTAACTTTAACTTTTAAGGCACTGGCCAGCATGAATACAGTCACTTTTGATTTGTATAAAAAAACAACACCGTTTACAATAACATCGGTAAAAATAAATGGTATTTCAACCACTTTCAGCCATAATTCTTCACATGAACTGGTTATTAATCTGCCATCTCCATTAAATATTGGAAATTCAGCAAGTGCAGAAATAACATACGGTGGCGCTCCATCTACTGCCGAACAGGCCTTTACAACAAGCACACACAGTGGTACACCTGTCCTGTATACTTTATCTGAACCTTACGGTGCCCGTGATTGGTGGCCATGCAAGCAGGATTTGAACGATAAAATAGATGCTGTGGACATATACATCACTGCCCCGTCTACCTATGTGAGTGTGGCTAATGGTTTAAAACAATCTGAAGTTTTAAGCGGTTCAAAAAAGACCACCCATTTTAAGCATAATTATCCTATACCGGCTTATTTGATTGCTATAGCGGTGACTAATTATGTGGTTAAAAATACAGGGATTGCAGGGGGAAACAATGTTCCGGCAACACCAACCTTTCCAATCATTGATTATATTTATCCTGAAAGCAATACGACAACAAATGCCACTAATCTGGCACGGACTATACCGGTTTTGAATTTTTTTGAAACCAAGTTGGGAGCTTATCCTTACAATACTGAAAAATATGGTCATGCCCAATTTGGCTGGGGTGGCGGCATGGAACATACAACGGTATCATTTATGAATAGTTTTGGAAGAAGCCTGATAGCACACGAATTAGCGCACCAATGGTTTGGAGATAAGATTACTTGCGGTTCCTGGAAAGACATTTGGCTGAATGAAGGATTGTCAGAGTATATGACTGGAGCGGTAGTTGAGAATTTTGATGGGGCATCCAGTTTTGTAAGCTGGAAATCTTCTAAAATCAGCAGTGTAACATCAACTTCCACCGGTAATCTATATTTATACGACTCACAACTGACAGATGCAAACAGGATATTCAGCAGTCAGATGACATACAATAAGGGGGCAATGGTGGTGCATATGCTGCGGTATATAATGGGAGACACTAATTTTTATCAGGCATTACGAAATTACCTGAACGATCCGGCACTTGCTTACAAATACGCACTTACCCCGCAATTTCAAGCGCATCTTGAAGCCGTTCATGGTAGTAGCCTTCAAGAATTTTTTAATGACTGGGTATATAAAGAGGGGTATCCTACATATAACATCACTGTATCAAATTCTGGTACAAATCAGGCAACAGTCCAGGTAAAACAAACACGGTCTATAACCAACACTTCTCATATAGGTTACGTTTCGTATTTTGAGATGCCTGTACCTGTCAGACTTACTTTGAGTAACGGCAGTGTTCTGGATTTGAAACTAAACAATACTTTTAGCGGTCAGCTTTTTAATATTTCCCTGCCAGCAGGAACAAGCGTATCAAGCATTGTTTTTGACCCTAAAAAAGATATCATTTCAAGATACAGCACTGCAGCATTAACGTCAGGAACAGCCAGACTCTCTGAAAATCTGGTGAGTATTTACCCTAACCCATCAGGAAACGACGAATTGGTCACTGTGAATGTTGGTGGTTCACTGGTTTTGGAAAAAGTTACAGTATATGATTTGTTAGGCCAAAAAGTTAAAGAGTCCAAAAAAGAAACCATTGATTTAGTTGGTTTGAAAAGTGGTACTTATGAAGTAATAGTTGAAACGAATGAAGGCAACTTTCATAAAAAAATTATAAAAAAATAAACAAGGCACGTATATTGTTAGAAAAGTAAGGCGAAAGTCTTACTTTTGCTTTTTTCATAGAAATACTAATAATACAAATGGATACATTAATACAAATTGGCCAGATCATATTTATACTTTCGGTTTTAGTTATTTTACATGAATTTGGACATTATTTACCAGCAAAATTATTCAAGGTTAAAGTAGAAAAATTCTATCTTTTTATGGATCCATGGTTTTCTCTGGTTAAAAAGAAAATAGGAGAAACTGAGTGGGGTATCGGCTGGCTGCCAATAGGAGGTTACGTAAAACTGTCAGGAATGATGGATGAAAGCATGGATAAAGAGCAAATGGCGCAACCGGCTCAGCCATGGGAATTCCGTTCTAAACCGGCATGGCAGCGTTTAATTATTATGTTGGGAGGGATTACAATTAATATATTGCTGGCCATCGCAATTTATGCGGTAATGTATATTACTGTAGGGCAAAAATATGCCTCAACAGAACTGTATCAAAAAAACGGATTAATGTTCGGAGAATCCGGTCTTAATGCAGGATTTAAAAACGGAGACAAGATTTTAACTGTCGATGGGCAGGTACAGCCAAAGTTCAACAGAATGGTTATTGATGTGCTGTTAAGCGATAAAGTTGAAATTGAAAGAGAAGGGCAAAAACAGACGCTGATTATAACTGATGAACAAAAAAGTAAAATTTTAGGTTCCGAAGGTAAAGGTTTCATTTCTCCAAGGTTATCCAATATTAAAGTAGATTCTATACTTCCTGAAGGAGAAGCTATTAAGGCAGGTCTTTTAAAAGGCGATAAAATCAATAAAATAAACGGGAAATCAATCACGTTTTATGATGAACTGGTAGAAGCTCTTAAAGCCAATAAATCCCAAAAAATTGATTTGACAATAACAAGAAACAACAAGGAGCTTGTTTTGCACCCAAATGTATCCAAAGAAGGAAAAATCGGTTTTGCACCGGTTTTCGGAAGCAAAGAAAATTTTATTATAACTAATAATTTAAGTTTCTTCCAGGCAATCCCGGAAGCCATCAACGAATCCTATACACAGTTTATCTATAATATAAAACAGTTTAAATTAATTTTAAGACCTAAAACAGAAGCTTACAAACAAGTTATGAGTCCTATAGGTATCACACAAAAATTACCTACCACATGGGATTGGGAATTTGTTTGGGGATTTACAGCTATGTTCTCAATTGGATTGGCGTTTATGAATCTGCTGCCTATTCCTGGACTTGACGGCGGACATGCTATTTTCACCATTGCAGAGATGGTTACCGGTAAAAAATTAAACGACAAAGCTGCCGAAATTGTGCAGACTATCGGAATGGTTATATTGTTGAGTTTAATGGCATTAACATTCGGGAAAGATATTTGGGAAATTATTTCAAAGAAATTTTTCTAAATTTTTTATAAAAACTCTTGACAATTTTAAAAATTCGCCTATATTTGCACTCGCTAAAAAGATAGATATCTTCCTCCTTAGCTCAGTTGGTTAGAGCATCTGACTGTTAATCAGAGGGTCCTTGGTTCGAGCCCAAGAGGGGGAGCGACTTTTTAGCAAACACATAAACCTTTTTAGGTGANAAAATTAAACGACAAAGCTGCCGAAATTGTGCAGACTATCGGAATGGTTATATTGTTGAGTTTAATGGCATTAACATTCGGGAAAGATATTTGGGAAATTATTTCAAAGAAATTTTTCTAAATTTTTTATAAAAACTCTTGACAATTTTAAAAATTCGCCTATATTTGCACTCGCTAAAAAGATAGATATCTTCCTCCTTAGCTCAGTTGGTTAGAGCATCTGACTGTTAATCAGAGGGTCCTTGGTTCGAGCCCAAGAGGGGGAGCGACTTTTTAGCAAACACATAAACCTTTTTAGGTGATTCCTCCTTAGCTCAGTTGGTTAGAGCATCTGACTGTTAATCAGAGGGTCCTTGGTTCGAGCCCAAGAGGGGGAGCTTAAAAAAGCCTGACAGCACTGTCAGGCTTTTTTTATTTTATAGTCCCGGATGATAAGTAGCCTGAGCTGCATACTTTCGATAATCTTTTGGCTGCAGTTTTGTCTTGAGAATAATCTTAGGGTGTCATATTGATTTCCTCCGCACATAAAATAATTACTTTACCTTCCAGCTTTAAGTTAATTAAAATACCCTTTAATATTAATATATTTTAAGGAGTAATTGCTTATTTAAGATATTAAAAAACCGGTTTTAATTACCAAATAAAACTTTTCTAATATCTTCACAACTTTTGTATTGAGTTTATTAAGCCTGTCTGTTCTTCTTGTTTTGAGTTAAGCCTCATTAATTTCTGATTTTCAATAAAACAAACCTTTTTACTGCTGCTTTTGAATGATTACTCTGAAAATCCTGTGAGCACTTATTTATTATGTTTGTTTCTGCTCTTTAAAATTCAGCCGCACCACTTATCGGTCCATGAGCCGGCAGTCTAATCAGTCCAACATTCTAGGAGGTGTAATAATCCAACAATCCAATTTGTGCGTTTCTCTCCGTTCCTCCGGACCACGCGTTCCGCTATATCTTTTCTAAGTCCATTGAGCGGAGCCGAAATGCCGCTCACGCGCAAGCCCCGGTATAGAGAAAGGACACTTTTGCAGGTACACTATATATATAATAGAGTAAAACCACTTGGCAACTCTGCTGTTTTGCGACTCTGAAACTACAAAGCAAAAAACTT
>NZ_SJZD01000001.1 GCF_004959765.1 Flavobacterium sp. H122 | reverse complement strand
TTTCGGAGCGTCGGTTCGGCACTTACTGGTAACTTGTATATATGTGCCATAAAATGGCTCTTGTCCACCCGATTTAGGTTGGCTTTGTGCCATAAAATGACCTTTTTTTTGCTAATATATAGAAAAGATTATAAATCGTCAAACGGACTTTTTATTTGTTGGATATTCTTGGTGCTTACATGAGTGTATATTTCGGTTGTTTTACTGCTGTTGTGTCCTAATAATTCTTGTATGTAACGTAAATCTGTTCCGCTTTCCAATAAATGAGTAGCGTAGCTGTGTCGTAGCCAATGTAAGCTTACCGGCTTATTTATATTTGACTTTGTTAGGGCTTGTTTCAATACATTCGACAAACTGCGTTCATCGTATTTTGTGTTTTTTGTTTGTCCTTCAAATAACCAGGTTTTGGGTTTGTAACTCATATAATATTCTCGGAGCATTTCGAGTATTTTTAATGACAAAGGAACGATTCTGTCTTTTTTGCCCTTGCTTTGACGAATAATTACGACTCCTCTTTTAGAATCAATATCTGAAGGTTTCAAGCTTAAAAGCTCGCTTCTGCGTAAACCGCAACTGTAAATCAGTGATAGCATCGTTTTGTGTTTTAAGTTGCTGTGCGCTGTAAGTATAGCTTTTATTTCATTTTTGCTTAAAACATTGGGTAACTTTTTTTCTCTTTTTGGGCGGTGTACTTTATCTATGTCAATTGTAGTATTGTTAATAATATTGAAATATAATTTTATGGCATTCACAATTTGATTTTGATAAGATGCTGATAATTTATTCTTTAGAAGAAATTCATTATTGAATAAAATAACATCTTCATTTGTAACGTCATTTACTGATTTAGTATTGAAAAATGTCAAAAAGGATTTTAAAGCATCACAATATGCTGCAATTGTGTTTGGACTATACCGCTTTGAGGACAAATGGTTTTTAAAAACCGTAATACTCGCAATACCTTCCTGATTAGGGAGTAAGGTGTGTGCTAAAGGAACTTTAAAATGCAGTCGGTTGGCTTCTGTATCCGGTAAATGCCAAAATCTTTTACTAGCACTCCATCGGGCATCTTCAAAAGTTTTTATTCTGGCTATAAGTGCTGTGTTTTTTTCAAAACACACAGCTATTCTAGGGATGTTTTTATACAAAACAGCTTTGGCTTTCCAATTCATTTTTAAAGGCTTATACTATTTCAAAAATAACATTTTTTTAAAGATGATATTAAAAATAGTGCCGAATTTTAATAGATTGGTTTGATGAGTTAATTTTAAAAGAGAATGTATTATCTTGATAATACTTTGTTTATACTCCGATTGTACTTCGAGTAAACCCAAATGAATCTAATTTTAATAGCTGATAGAGAGAAGTCATGATTACTGAGCAAATTCGAAACAGGTTGCTAAGCTTGTCGAACCAAAAACAAGCAAAATAAATGACTGTGTATAAAAAAATAAAACTTTCGGCAACACTATTTTCAGGATTAACAGAAATGTCTATTTTTGCACATGCAACACAACGTACTAATTTTAGATTTTGGTTCGCAATACACTCAGCTTATTGCGCGCCGCGTTCGCGAGTTAAATATTTTTTGCGAAATTTTCCCTTACAATCACGTTCCAAGTGATCTTTCAAGTTACAAAGCCGTAATTTTATCAGGCAGCCCTTTTTCTGTAAGAGCTGAAGATGCGCCGCATCCTGATTTGTCAAACATCCGCGGTAAAATGCCATTGCTGGCAGTTTGTTACGGGGCACAATACCTGGCGCATTTCAGCGGCGGAGAGGTAGCGCCTTCCAATATCCGTGAGTATGGCCGTGCAAATTTGTCTTTCATCAAAGAAGATGAATTGTTTTTTGATGAGGTTAATATGAATAGTCAGGTATGGATGAGCCATAGCGATACTATTAAAAAAATACCGACAAACGGTGTTCGCTTGGCTTCAACTAAAGATGTTGAAAATGCCGCTTACCGTATCGAGGGAGAAACTACCTATGCTATTCAGTTTCACCCGGAAGTATACCACAGTGAAGATGGTAAACAAATGCTGGAAAACTTCCTGGTAAAGATTGCGCATGTTCCTCAAAATTTTACGCCTAATTCATTTGTAGAAGAGATCGTAGCCGAAATGAAAGCAAAAATCGGAAACGACAAAGTTGTTTTAGGGCTTTCAGGAGGTGTGGATTCTACTGTAGCGGCTGTTTTATTAAATAAAGCTATTGGCAAAAACTTATACTGTATTTTCGTAAATAACGGTTTACTCCGTAAAAACGAATTCCATAACGTTTTAAAACAATACGAAGGAATGGGATTAAACGTAAAAGGAGTGGATTCTTCTGAACGTTTCCTTTCCGAACTGGCAGGTATTGATGATCCTGAAACAAAACGTAAAACTATTGGCCGTGTTTTCATTGAAGTGTTTGATGATGAAGCACATAAAATTGAAGATGTAAAATTCTTGGCACAGGGAACTATTTATCCTGACGTGATTGAATCGGTTTCTGTAAAAGGGCCTTCAGCTACAATAAAATCACATCATAATGTTGGTGGATTGCCGGATTTTATGAAACTTCAAATCGTAGAACCTCTTCGTATGCTGTTCAAAGATGAAGTACGTAGAGTAGGTAAAACATTAGGTATTGATGATGAATTATTAGGACGCCACCCTTTCCCGGGACCTGGATTGTCTATTCGTATTCTGGGTGACATTACACCTGAAAAAGTAAGAATATTACAAGAGGTTGATTACATTTTTATTCAAGGGCTGAAAGATCATGGTCTTTATGATAAAGTATGGCAGGCCGGAGCAATTTTACTTCCAGTGAACAGCGTAGGGGTAATGGGTGATGAGCGTACGTATGAAAAGGTTGTAGCGCTTCGTGCGGTTGAATCAACTGATGGTATGACCGCTGACTGGGTACATCTGCCGTATGAGTTTTTAATGAAAATTTCCAACGAAATAATTAACAAAGTTAAAGGTGTTAACAGAGTAGTGTATGATATTAGCTCTAAACCACCTGCAACAATCGAGTGGGAATAAAAAAATAAAATAAATTGTTAAAAAAGCCGTTTCAGTATATATTTGAAACGGCTTTTTTTTTAAAGAGCGGTTGCAAGCTAAAAACCAAAACAAACCAAAGACTATGAAATATGCTATTGTGGCATTATTATGCCTTTCACAAACTTTTTTTGCCCAGCAGGAAAAGACTTTTAAGCATTTAATTCAAAAAGATGAAACACTTCCGGCTATTGCAAAAAAATACAATGTAACTGTAAATGATATCGTAAAGTTGAATCCCGGTGCCGAAAAAGGAATACAGCAAAACACAGTACTGGTGATTCCCAATGCAAACTCAATTTCGTATTTGTTCAAAAAAAATGATGTGTCTTCAGTGAAATACAGTAAGCATCAGGTGACGGCAAAAGAAACTTTGTACAGTATTTCAAAACAGCATAATATTTCAGTTGAAGATCTGCAGAATGCGAATCCTGATTTGGTAAAGAATGGTTTAAAGGAAGGGCAGGAATTAAATATTCCTGAAAAGCCTCTGGCGTATGACAGAAAAGTGATTTTTGACGGAAAGTTTCATGAAGTACAGTCACAGGAAACCTTATTCAGTATTGCAAGATTGTATAATGTGTCGGTTAAGGATTTGGACGAATTGAATGCTGAAGTGTTGAAAAACGGATTGCAGATTGGTCAAAAAATAGAAATTCCCAATAAGAAAAAAACGGTCGACGGCCGCACACGTATCATTAATAAAGAAACTATTTTTCATGAAGTACAGCCTAAGGAAACCAAATATTCGATTTCTAAAAAATATGGCATAACTATTGAACAGCTTGAAATGCAGAATCCTGAGATTATCAACGGATTGGTGATTGGGAATAAGCTGGCTATCAATAAATCGATGATTAAAGCCAAAAATGAAAGCGAAGAGTTAATGATTGCCTTGGCAGAAAAACAGGCGGTAATTGAAAAGTCAAAAGCACAGACAGTTAGAATCGAAGATTTGGAAGACCGTTTAAAAGTTCAAAAAGAACTGAACAAGAAAATGATTACGCTGAATAAGTTAAATATCAATCTGAATGCAATAGATGAATCTAAAACAGGATCTATGGAGAAGCTACGATTGATTTTAGATGCCAATAAAAAGATTCAGGAAGTGTTAATTGCAAAGTTGGACTCATTGGCTATTTCAATGGAATATGATTTGGTACAGCTAAAAGAAAAAGATATTGAAACCTATGAAGAGTCTAAAAAACTGGAACACGATTCACATCTTAAAATTGGTGAAACAAACAAACTGATTGTGCAGTTAAAACAGGATTTGGCGGAAAACCGTAAGATTTTTACGGGAATATTGCAAAAAGTGCAGCGATTGACAGTACAGGAAAATCATGAATATAAAATAAAAGTCCGTGAGAATTTATCCAACCGGGATCTGGCTTCATTGGCAGAAATGGATAAAATAAATGATGAATTGGTAAATGAAGACCAAAAGAAAGAGGCTTTATTAGATAAAATTGATGCCATAGATTCAGAGCAGAAAACGGTTTTAAAACGCAAAATTGCCAGAGCTAGTTTTTACAGTGCGGAAGCGCGTGAATATGATGATAAACTGGCAATGGTAAAACTTGAAAGACTGCAGAATAATATGGGTGAAACGGCTAAGGAGGAACCCGTTGCTCCCGCTGAAATCCGCAAGTCGCTGAATCAGAATGTGGTGGGTGAATCCACAAAAATTGAAGTAATCAATAATTTAAATGATATAGAAAACGGCTTTTATCTGGTGGCAAGCACCTTTACAGAAGCAAAGGAAAGAGATGATTTTGCAGTGCGATTGAGTTATTCCGGCGAACGTAAAACAAAGTTTTTTTATAACATCAACAACTTTGGATATTATGTATACACCGATGTGTTTAAAACGCTTGATGAAGCCTTGTTTGAATATAAAGTAAAACCCAAATCCGAATTATTTAAAAACCTATTCATTGTTCAAATCAAAAAAGAACTCTAACTTTGAGCGGTAATAGTTTTTCGGTTAAAATTTAAAAGTATGAAGAAGTTTTTTTTGTGTTTATTATTGTTAAGTCTGAATGTTAATTTCGCACAAGGCAATGTGATTAAACATAAAGTGGCAAAAGGTGAAACTATTACTAAAATTGCTCAAAAATACGGAGTAACGGCTTCGGATATCTATAAACTAAATCCAGATGCACAAGCGGGTGTTTCGGAAAATACGTTGCTTATAATTCCCGGTAAATCTGCTGTCACTTCAGTAAAAAAGAAGGAAGCGAAAACAATTAAGCATACCGTAGCGGCAAAGGAAACCTTATATAGTATTGCCAAAGAATATAATGTAGCGGTTGCTGATATTGAAACGCTTAATCCTGAAGTAAAAAACGGATTAAGTATAGGCGAAGTAATTACTATTCCTTCAAAGGGTGAAACATCAAAGCCTAATGTCTCAAAAACTGATGCTTCAAAACCAGCGCAGCAAAAACTGCCGGTAATTCATGTTGTGAAACCGAAAGAAACCAGATACGGCATTGCAAGACAATACGGAATCACAATTGAAGAACTGGAAAAGAAAAATCCTGAAATTGTTGGAAAAGAGTTGCCTTTAGGATATACTTTGATAATTAAAGGGGAAAGACCAAAAGTGACAGTGCCGGTTATTCAGCCTAAACAGGAAGAAAATAAACCTGTAATTGTCATCACTGCACCTGAAGGGAATGGTAAAGTCCAGGAGGTTTACACTGTAAAGTCTCAGGAAACAATTTATGGTTTGGCGACTCAGTTTGGATGTACTCAAGAGGAATTAATTGCTTTAAATCCTGAATTGAAAGATGGGGTTAAAGATGGAATGGTTATAAAAATTCCTGCTAAAAAAGCGGTATTTGCTAAAAAAGAATATGCTGATTTAGCAAAAACATTCAAAAAGCAGGAAACTAAAAAAATAGCATTGTTGCTGCCTTTTAATATAGATAAATTAGACCAGGATACAATTAATTCAACCAAGTCCCGACTTAAAAAAGATAAATTCCTGAATATGACTCTGGAGTTTTATTCGGGGGCATTGATGGCAATTGACTCTATCAACAAAATGGGAGGGAATATTGACGTGACGATTCTGGATTCTGATGAAACCAGATCAACATCGGCAGTTGCCAGACTGATTAAAGAAAACAGTTTGAAGTCATTCGATGCCGTAATTGGTCCTTTTTATCAGAATAATGTCGAAAAAACAGCGGGACTGCTGGAAACGGTACCTGTTATTTCTCCTTTGTCTAAAGATTATGATAAAAAATATCCTAATTTATTTCAGGCAACACCATCAAATGATGATGTGAAAAATGCCATGTTCGACTTTATGCGGAGCAAGGGAGGCAACATGCTGGCAATAGTAGATCCAAAAAAACAATCGGTTAAGCAATTTATTGTTGACAATCATAAAGATGTTCAGTTAGTTAGTTTTACTGATGCAGGTACACTTGATGCAGCTAACTTAAAATCGCTGTTAGTGGCAGGAAAGACAAATTATGTGGTAATGGAAACCGAAAAAACAAATTTGATTCTTTCTATTACAACCAACTTATTGGCGCTGCAAAAACAGTTTGATATCAAGTTAGTGATTCTGGGAGAAAATGAGGCTCTGGATTTCGAGGAAATTCAAATGAGCAGACTGACAAAGCTTAAAATGCATTATCCTTCGCAATATCGTGTGAATAATTCGGCAGGAGCAGATCGTTTTGAAAATGCCTACAAAAGAAAAAATAAGGTACTGCCTAATCAGTTCGCAACACGTGGTTTTGATGTAACTTTAGATACCATGTTGCGTTTGCAGCAGGAAAAACCGTTTGCAGAAACTTGTGATGAAACAGCTTCAGAGCAAATTGAAAACCGATTCAATTATGTTGCAAATCATGAAGGTGGCTATGTAAACAAGGGAGTTTACATTTTATATTACGATACAGATTTAACAATTAAACAAGCTAATTAATGGCAACTTCAAAAGTGACTTATTTAGGCGGGTTAAGAACTTCGTCTATACATATAAATTCAGGTTCAGAAATTATTTCAGATGCGCCGCTGGACAATAATGGTAGAGGAGAGGCTTTTTCTCCTACAGATACAGTGGCAAATGCATTGGCTTCATGCATGTTTACCGTTATGGGCATCAAAGCCCGTGATATGGATGTTGATTTTTCAGGTTCTACTGCAGAAGTGACTAAAATTATGGCCGCTGATCCAAGAAGAATATCTGAAATACATGTGACTTTTACAATGAGCATTAACCCTGATGAGAAAACGAAAACTATTTTAGAAAGAACCGCAATGACATGTCCAGTATTTTATAGTTTACATCCTGATATTAAAAAGGAAATTGTTTTTAATTGGAAGTAGTTCTGATATGCTATCTTTATAAAGTTATTGCGAAGAACGAAACAATCTCATATTTATAATTCGATTTGATACCCAACCAAGACCTCCTCATAAAACTCGCCCACACAAAAATGCCTTTCGGGAAATACGAAGGGCGTTATCTCATAGATCTACCTGAACATTACATAGTGTGGTACAAACAAAAAGGCTTTCCTAAAGGGCAGCTTGGTCAGCAACTGGAACTTGTGTACGAACTGCAACTCAACGGACTGGAAGAACTGGTTCGCAACATCCGAAGAAATTTTCCTAAAAAATAAGTTTTTAACCGCAAGGTCCACAAGGTAGAGGCAAAGCTCGCTATGGACGCTGTTTTGAACTTTCTTCTCGTNAAGGTAGAGGCAAAGCTCGCTATGGACGCTGTTTTGAACTTTCTTCTCGTCCATCGCGTAAAATCCTTGCGCCCTTTGCGGTTAAGAAATAGTAAGTTTTAACCGCAAGGTCCACAAAGAAAATGCAAAGTTCGAAATGCTTAAAAAACAACAGCAACTGTTTTATTTTGCTTTATTTCTTTGCGTACATCACGTAAACTCCTTGCGCCCTTTGCGGTTAAGAAATGTTAATAGTAAGTTTAAACCGCAAGATCCACAAAGAAAATGCAAAGTTCGCAATGCTTAAAAAACAACAACAACTGTTTTATTTTGCTTTATTTCTTTGCGTACATCGCGTAAAATCCTTGCGCCCTTTGCGGTTGAGAAATAGTAAGTTTTAACCACAAGGTCCACAAAAAAATCGTATTACCTGTAATTATGTTTTGTCTTAATTGACTTTTAATACTTTGCGTACATCGCCTAAAATCCTAGCGAGCCTTGCGTTTAAATCATATTGTGTCTTGAAATTAAAATTAGACCATTGCTGTTGAAAATTGCCATTGAAATTTACTATTGCCATTACCATTGAAAATTATTTGTTAATTGAGATTTTGGAATTGGAATTTCGGTAGAAATAGTTGTATTTTTGCGCGGTTTTAAACAACAACACAACAACACAATGAATCAAACAAAGTATATTTTTGTTACAGGAGGTGTAACTTCTTCGTTAGGTAAAGGAATTATTGCAGCTTCGTTAGCAAAATTATTGCAGGCAAGAGGTTACCGAACAACAATTCAAAAATTTGACCCGTATATCAATGTCGATCCGGGAACTTTAAATCCGTATGAACACGGCGAATGTTATGTAACTGATGATGGAGCTGAAACGGACTTGGATTTAGGTCATTACGAAAGGTTTTTGAACGTGCCTACTTCACAGGCAAACAACGTGACTACAGGTAGAGTGTATTTATCTGTAATTGAAAAAGAGCGTCGTGGAGAATTTCTTGGAAAAACAGTTCAGGTTGTACCTCATATCACTAATGAAATAAAGGAACGTATGCAGTTGCTTGGTAAAAGTGGTGACTACGACATTGTGATTACTGAAATAGGTGGTACAGTAGGAGATATTGAATCATTGCCATATATAGAGTCGGTTCGTCAATTGTTATGGGAATTAGGTGATGATAACGGAATCGTAATTCACTTAACATTAGTTCCTTATTTATCGGCTGCAGGTGAGTTAAAAACTAAACCTACACAGCACTCGGTAAAAACGTTGATGGAAAGTGGTATCAAAGCGGATATTTTGGTTTGTCGTACGGAACACGAATTGTCACAGGACCTACGTCAAAAATTAGCATTGTTCTGCAATGTGAAGAAAGAAGCAGTAATTCAATCTATAGATGCTTCAACTATATATGACGTTCCTAATTTAATGTTGGAAGAAGGTTTGGATAAAGTAGCTTTGAAAAAGCTTGATTTACCTGAAAAAAACGTTCCGGATTTAACACAATGGAATCAGTTTTTGCACCAGTTGAAAAACCCTAAGCATGAGGTTAATATAGGTTTGGTAGGGAAATATGTAGAACTGCAGGATTCTTACAAATCAATTTTAGAAGCATTTATTCACGCGGGAGCGGCTAATGAGACAAAAGTAAATGTAGTTTCTATCCATTCTGAGTATTTAGATGCCAAAACGGCAGAAAATCAATTAAAAGGATTGGACGGCATACTTGTTGCTCCGGGATTTGGCGAGCGTGGAATTGAAGGTAAAATCGAAACAGTACGTTATGCACGTGAAAACAATATTCCTTTCTTCGGAATCTGTTTGGGAATGCAGATGGCGGTGATTGAGTATTCGCGTAACGTTTTAGGTTATGCTGATGCCAATTCAACAGAAATGAATCAAAATACGGCTCATCCGGTTATTAATTTAATGGAAGAGCAAAAAAATATTACTGACAAAGGTGGAACGATGCGTTTAGGAGCCTGGAAATGTCAGTTAAAAGAAAATACGCTGGCACATTCAATTTATGGTAAAGCAGAAATTTTAGAGCGCCACCGTCACCGTTATGAATTTAACAGTGATTATTTGGAAGCTTTGCAAAATGCAGGCTTAAAAGCAACAGGAGTTAATCCTGACACTGGTTTAGTTGAAGTGATTGAATTAGAAAATCACCCGTTCTTTATAGGTGTTCAGTATCATCCTGAATATAAGAGTACAGTGGCAAATCCGCATCCTATTTTTGTGAAATTTGTGGAAGCCGCGGTAAAAAACAAAAACTAAGTTGCATTCTTAGCTTTACGGAAGGTCTTTGATGTAACATTTTTTAAAACTAAAGACAAATAAAGCTTACAGCTCAAACCTAATGTTTTGAGCCAAATTAAAAATGGAAGAAAAAAAGTTTGACCTTAATTCGATTATCGGATTTGTTTTGATTTTCGGAATCATGATGTGGATTATGTATCAAAACAAACCCACTGAGGCTGAAATCAAGGCTGAAAAAGCTAAAAAAGAACAGGTAGAAAAAACTAAAGTTAAGACTCAGGAAACTACTGAGCTGACTGCTGTAGCTGCTGCTGATTCTACGCAATTAAAAGCATTGCAGTCTACTTTAGGGAGTTTTGCTTATTCTGCAAGTTTACCATCGGCTAAAAATGAGTTTACTACATTGGAAAACGAATTGGTTACTTTAAAAATAGCCAACAAAGGTGGTTATATTGCTGAAGCGACTTTAAAGAATTTCAAATCAATTGATGATAAAGGACCTTTGGTTCAGTTAGTAAAAAACAATAATGCGCAATTAAATCTTGCTTTACAGACTAAAGAAGGTAAAGCTTTAAATACCAAAGATTTATTTTTTGAGCCTGTATTAACTAAAGTTGACGGAAACCAAGTGCTTTCTATGAAACTGAAAGCTGGCGAAAATTCATATTTAGAGTATAAATATGTATTAAAACCTAACGATTATATGTTGGATTTTAATGTTCGTTCACAAGGTTTGGCATCTGTTTTAAATACTTCAAATCCGGTTAATTTAAATTGGGATTTTAAAGCTTACAGAAATGAAAAAAGTGTAAAATATGAAAATACTTACACAGAAGCAATCTATGAATATGAAGATGGGAAAGATTCCAGTCTAAACAAGGCTGAAAAAGATGAGGAAGATGTTGCGGATTTGACATATGTGGCATTTAAGCAACATTTCTTTACTTCTGTTTTGTTAACTGAAAAGCCTGTCAAAGCAGCGAAGCTGACTTCTGAAAACTTAGTAAAAGATGATGCGGTTGATACAACTTTTACCAAACAATTCAAAGCCAGTCTTCCTTTAGCATTTTCTAATGGTGAATTGGATTATAAGATGAACTGGTACTACGGACCGGCTGACTATAAAATATTAAATGCTTACGATAGAAATTTAGATGAGCTTATTCCTTTGGGATGGGGTATTTTCGGATGGATTAACAAATTTATATTTGTTCCTTTATTTGGTTTGATCAGTTCGTTTTTACCTTTCGGTATTGCAATTATTTTGTTTACGGTATTGATCAAATTGGCAATGTCTCCGTTCACATATAAATCATTCCTTTCTCAGGCAAAAATGAAAGTTTTGCGTCCGGAACTTAACGAAATCAATGATAAATTCAAGGATCCGGTTAAGCGTCAGCAGGAAACTATGAAATTGTATAACAAAGCTGGAGTAAATCCAATGGCGGGTTGTGTACCGGCATTAATTCAGCTGCCGTTTATGTATGCGTCTTTCCAGTTCTTCCCGTCTGCACTTGAATTGAGACAGCAAGGTTTCTTATGGGCTAAAGATTTATCTTCGTATGACTCTATTTTTGAATTGCCTTTCAATATTCCATTGTATGGTGACCATGTGAGTTTATTCCCAATTCTGGCAGCTATTGCGATTTTCTTCTATATGAAATATACAACAGGAGATCAGGCTATGTCAGCACCGCCTCAGGAAGGTATGCCGGACATGAGTAAAATCATGAAAATGATGATTTGGATTTCTCCGGTTATGATGTTGATTTTCTTCAATAATTATGGTTCCGGTTTGAGTTTGTACAACTTGTTTTCAAACTTAATGACTCTTGGATTGATGTTCTATATCAAGAGATTCTTAGTGGATGATGCAAAAATTCATGCGCAGATTCAGGAAAATAAATTAAAAGAGCCTAAAAAGCCCGGCAAGTTCCAGCAAAAATTACAGGAAGCCATGGAACAAGCTGAAGCGCAGAAAAAAGCGCGTGGAAATAAATAATACAAAATATATTTTTTAAAATACAGTCCCTGTTTTGATTCTTGTAAAAGATTAAAACAGGGATTTTTTATAAAACAAATGCTAAACTAATCCAACACATCATGAAAATTGCTATTATCGGTTTCGGGAATTTAGGCAAAACATTTGCCAGTAGTTTTATCAAATCAAGATTTATCAAAAGCGAAGACATTCATGTTATTACAAGAACATTGCCAATGCCCGAAATGTCCTTAGGAATCCCGATGGTTAATTTTTACAATATTTCCAGCTTAAAAATTACGGATTCAGACATTGTAATTCTTGCTACAAAACCACAGGATTTTGAGGAAGTAGTCAAAACGTTAAAACCGGTTATTTCTGACGAACAGATTGTCTTGTCCGTCATGGCTGGTGTTTCAATCGAAAAGATTAAAGAAAAATTAGGAGTAAAGAAAGTAATTCGTTCGATGCCTAATTTGGGAACGCAGATAGGTATGGGCATGACCGTTTTTTCGGCTTCTGCAGAAACAGATAGAAAAGATTTGTTTATTGTGCAGAATTTAATTAATACGACAGGAAAATCAATTTATGCCGAAGATGAATCATTAATAAATCCTGCCACAGCTGTTTCGGGAAGCGGGCCGGCTTATGTGTTTTATTTTATGAATGCAATGATTAAAGCTGCTGAAGAGTTTGGGTTTTCTTCATCCGAAGCTGAACTTCTGGTACATCAGACTTTTCTCGGAGCTATAAATCTTCAAAGTGCAAGCAATTTATCTAATGAGGAGCTTATTGTGAAGGTTGCTTCTAAAGGCGGCACTACAGAAAGTGCATTGAAAATTTTTGATTCTCATACGCTTGATAAAATAATTGCTCAGGCAATGCAAAGCGCTAACAGCAGAGCTATTGAGTTAGGAGCATAATAAATAAAGCCGTTCAGTCATGAACGGCTTTTGTATTTTCTATTCCGGAAGTCGATCTCTATCACCTTTTTTGCGGTTGAATTTGTAAGTGAACGTTAGCGATGCTCTTGTGCCGGTAAATCTTCTTTCTCCGTCAATTGTGTAATTCTTGCCTGAGATGTAATCTCTGCTGATTCGGCTGTCGAAAATATTATCAATTTTGAAAGTCAAACTGGCTTTTTCTTTCCAGAATTCTTTACCAACAGCCATATCTGCCCAAAGTTGTTCCTGTGATTCAATCTGCCCGGTTTTTTTAGCCCCAATGATATTGAAATTGTTTTGCACTGTCCATGATTTCAGTTTTATTCTTGAGTTTAATCTCGACGACCAGGTTTTGTCTGACACGGTAAATAATCCTTTCTGGTCAAATTTGTAAAAATTGAAATCACTCGATAAAAACCACCATTTGTATGGAGTATAAGTTGCATTCATTTCAAAACCATAACGGTTTTCGGTTCCTGAGTTGATTGATTTTTCAACTAAATAATCATTGCTGTTACGGGTAACGGTAATGTCAAAAAGATTTATTGTATGTTGATGATAAACCGAAGGATTTAGACTGAATTTCTCCCATTTGTAAAGAGTTCCCATTTCGTATGAGTCGATATACATTGGATTCAGGTCAGGATTACCAATTCTGATATTTCTTCTGTCAGCAATTCCTCCAAAAGGATTTAGCTGGTAAAAAGAGGGTCTGTCTATTCTTCGGCTGTAGCTTAACTGGACATTAAAATTGTTTTTTATTTCATAAGTAAGATGAACGGTAGGGAACAATTTAGTGTAATTCTTATCAGTTTTGAATTCATCTTTTAAATCACTGCTTCCTGTATTGAAATGTTCTGCACGTAATCCTAATTGGTATTGAAATTTTTTATATCCGTTTGAGTATTGTGAATATATACCAAATATACGCTCGTCATAATGTAGTAGGTTCGTTAAAGAATCTATTTGAACTGCATTGTCCCAAACGATGTAATCACTGTTAATTCTTCTGATTTCACCTTTTAAACCAATATCGAATTTTGATTTCTCTGTTAAAGGGAACGACATATCCGTTTGAAAAACCACATCTTTACTGCTCTCAACATCACGGCTTTTTATTGTTTTTACCGTAGGTGATGGTGTTTCGGTTCTTTCGGTAATGAATTCGTTTTCATCATCATTCCAGAAGTCATACTGAATATTTGCGGTTAGTTTTTTGCCTTTTTTTGCAAAGTTCTTAACGTAATTCAGTTCAATCTGATTGGATATCTGAGGTTCTCTATAAGATTCTTTTGCAGTGATACGCTGCGTTTGATTTTTGTTGGCATCCAAATAGCTGAAAAGATAGTCCACATTGCTTTTAGCTGTATTATGGCGGTAATAATAACTTGCTGTCAAAGTGTTGTTTTGGTTGATGTAATAATCACTCCCAAAATAAAGATTAAAACGGTTTAAGTTACGGATGCGGTCTGTTTTTTGGTCAATATAACCACTCACTGCAGTGTTTTCATAATTAGTGCGGAATAATTTATCATCTCCAAAAAGTGTCAGTCTTCCGTAACGGATGTCGCTAAAAAGATTGAATTTTTCTTTTTTGTAATTCATGTTTACACCTAGCGAATTGTTGTTGGGAACTCCGGCAGTTCCGGTAACAGAACTCCCAAAACCATTCGCTTTGTTTTTCTTCAAAATGATATTGATGATTCCCGAAGCTCCTTGAGCATCATATTGTGCAGATGGATTTGTGATTACTTCAACACGCTCTATGGACTCTGCCGGAATTTGCTCCAGTCCGTTGTTTTGTGTCATAACCGAAGGTTTTCCGTTTATGAGTATGCGTACACTTGAATTTCCTCTTAAACTTACGGTGCCGGTAGCATTTACACTTACTGAAGGTACGTTGTTCAGGATATCATTTGCTGATCCTCCTTTGGATATCAAATCTTTTCCAACATTGAATATTTTTTTATCCAGACGGGTTTCTATCGATGATTTTTCAGATACTACTTTAACTTCATCAAGGACTTTGGTTTCTTTTGCTGTTAGAAATACTTTCCCTATGTTTTTATCTTCTGAAATTTGAACTTGATTAAGTATTGCAGGTTCGAAATCAAAGAAATTTATATGCAAGTGGTACTTTCCGGGTTTTATTTTTACTTCAAAATGTCCTTTGGTGTCCGAAGTGGTTTCTTGAATTACAGCATTGGTTTCACTGTCAAGAAAAGCGATACTTGCTAATTCGATTGGGTTTTGGTTGGTTTTTTCCAATACAGCACCTTTTACTGTTACATCCTGTCCAAAAATAAGTGCCGGCAGTAATAAGGCGAAGGCATAAATTAATTGTTTCATCTGTTCGTTTTTTAATTTGGATCAAAATTGTTTATAATTCACAAACAGCATAACCACTATAGACGAAAACCTCAAAAATGAAGATGTTTAGCAGTTTTAAGCTTTTTTTTCAAATTCGGCGTCAGGTTTGCTATATTCGTGTTCAATTATAACCCATTGGTCGATACTTTGACAGTCAAAACTGTTAGTTGGTTACATTTGGGTAGATTTTAAATTATGGATTTACAGATTTTTAAACAGCCCAGAATTGTAAAACACACCTTGTTTTGGTTGGTTTTTATTGCCGTTGGAGTATTCAGCGATTTTTCAAATTTAAACGAAGATTGTTTTACAGAGATAGTGGTTTACCATATCAGCGATGCTTTTTTTGGTGCTGTAATGGCTTACTTAACGGCCTATTATTTTTTAACCGAACAATTTCTCAAAAAAGGCTATTTGGTATTCGGGATTACTTTTTTGTTTTCTGTTTATTTACTGGCTGCATTAAGCAGATTGTCTACGGTTCATCTGGCAGAGCCGTTAGTACGTAAAGCGCCTTTTACACAAGAGTCTCCACTTGAAATTTTTACAGATTTGCGCTATATCGCTTTTAAATACGGACCAAGTGTTTTAACGGCTACTTTCATTTTTTATCTGGCTAAATTTTTCTCTGATTATTCAAAGGAAAGAGAAAAAAGACTGCTATTGAGTAAAGAAAAAACAGAAATCGAATTGAAGTCACTTCGTTCACAACTTAATCCGCATTTTTTGTTCAACACACTCAATAACATTTACTCGCTGTCTATTGATAATTCACCAAAGACTTCTTCGGCAATAGGAAAATTGTCAGATATTCTGGATTATGTATTGTATCGCTGCAACGGTGATTTTGTTTCTGTTTCAAGCGAAATGAAACTCATCGGTGATTACATCGAGCTGGAAAAATTGCGTTATGATGAAAGGCTTGAAATAACTGTCGATTCTTCTGTTGAAATTGAAAATCAGGTACCGCCGCTTGTTTTTCTTTCATTGGTTGAAAATGCTTTCAAGCATGGTGCGGGGGAGGACAGCGGTTCACCGAAAATCTTGATAACGTTAAAAAGTACGATAGATCAGACAATGTTTTCGGTTGTAAATACCTATTTGGAGGCTGTTGTTGACGAAACAAAAGAATCTATTGGATTAACCAATATAAAAAAACAGTTGGAGTTGTTATATGATAAACGCTACAGTATGTCCATAGAAAAAAATGATGGCCTATTTAGTGTAACTTTAATCCTGAAAAACGAAATTACTCATGAAAATTAAATGTCTTATAGTTGATGATGAACCTTTGGCTATAAGGTTAATTGAAAACCATATTTCAAAAATTGATGTGCTGGAAGTTGTTGCCACAGCCAATAACGCAATGAAAGCATTTGAAATTCTTAATACACATCAAATTGATTTACTTTTCCTGGATATTAAAATGCCGAATATCACAGGAATCGATTTTTTGAAAAGCCTGAAACATCCGCCTAAGACAATTTTTACAACTGCATATCGTGATTTTGCAATTGAAAGTTACGAGTTGGAAGTCGTGGATTATTTATTGAAGCCTGTTACGTTCGAACGTTTTTTTAAATCGGTTGACAGGTTTTTGAGAGAAAATAACTCTGAAAAAGTTTCTTTTGTGGAAAATGATAATACACAGGATTATATTTTATTAAAATCTTCCGGAAAAAATTATAAAATAGTTCTAAGTGAGATTGTTTATATAGAAAGCATCAAAGATTATATAAAAGTGCATAAAACCGATGGAAATTCTGTTGTGTCAAAATATAAAATCAGTGATGTGGAGCAGGAATTGCCTTCTGATACATTTACCCGGATTCACCGTTCGTTTATAATTAATAACAGCAAAATAAATGCTTTTTCAACTACTGAAATTGAAGTAAACAATATTGAACTGCCTATAGGAGTGAGTTTTAAGGATCAGGCACAAAAATTAATTGATTCGTTGAAGTAAGAATATAATGGCTTGATTTTTGTTTTAGAAAATAAAACCAATAATTTTGAGTTTTATATTTAAAATAATTACCCAATGAGAATTAATAAATTCATACCTGTTCTAGTTTTAATTTCGATGTGTGCTTTCTCTCAGATTAATAAGAAAGTTGAAAACCAGTTGAATGCTAAAGGAGAAAGAAACGGTTCATGGAAAGGTTATTACGAAGATTCCAAAGTCCTTCGTTATGAAGGAGTTTTTGCAAACGGAAAAGAAACTGGTCAGTTTAAATATTACGCTAACAGTGATAAAAAAATATTGAAAGCTACCCGTGATTTTGATGGGAAAGGCGGGGCTTATACTATTTTTTATGATGAAAACGGATTGAAAGTAAGTGAAGGGAAAGTAGTGAATAAATTGCGTCAGGGCGTTTGGACTTATTATCACAAAGGTTTAAAATCTGTAATGTGTACCGAAAATTATGTAGATGATAAGATTGAAGGTTCGCGAAAAGTCTTTTTTACTGATGGAGTTTTAGCTGAAGAAATACCTTATAAGAATGGTTTGAAAGACGGTGTGTCCAAAATTTATTCAAAAGCAGGAACGCTTAAAGAAGAAGCTATTTATGTAAAAGGGCAGATGCAGGGAGCTTATAAAGTCTATGATGACAGCGGATCTGTGCTGATTGAAGGTCAGTATAAAGATGACAAGAAAAAAGGTTTATGGAGCTACTACGATTCTAATAAAAACCTTGTAAAACAGGTGAATACCGATACTATAAACGGTTACAAGAAGCCTTCTTTGGTTAAAAAGAAATAATTACCTTTGCACTCTTAAATTTTTAAAGATGAAAAGAGTTGTTGTAGGTTTATCAGGGGGAGTCGATTCAAGTGTTGCTGCTTATTTATTAAAGGAGCAGGGCTATGAGGTTATTGGCTTGTTTATGAAAAACTGGCACGACGATTCGGTTACTATTTCCAACGAATGTCCTTGGCTTGAAGATAGTAACGATGCTTTATTGGTAGCGCAAAAACTGGGAATCCCTTTTCAAACGGTAGATTTAAGCGAACAATACAAAGAAAAAATTGTCGATTATATGTTTGCAGAATACGAAAAGGGAAGAACTCCTAATCCCGACGTATTATGCAACCGTGAAATCAAATTTGATGTTTTCATGAAAATAGCACTTTCTTTAGGTGCTGATTATGTGGCAACGGGACATTACTGCCGTAAAGCTGAAACCGAAATTGATGGCAAACCAATGTATCAGCTTTTAGCCGGTGTTGATGGTAATAAAGATCAGTCTTATTTTTTATGTCAATTATCGCAAGAGCAATTAGCTAAAGCATTATTTCCAATCGGTGAGCTGACTAAGCCACAGGTAAGGGAAATTGCTTCAAAAATTGATTTAATTACTGCCGAGAAAAAAGATTCGCAGGGTTTGTGTTTCATAGGTAAAGTAAGACTTCCTGAGTTTTTACAGCAGCAGTTACAGCCTAAAGAAGGTTTTGTATACGAAATTGATGCAGCTCATGAAGTCTACAATCAAAAAGAAATTGTATATGCTTCTGAAGTAGAAAGACTGAAAGCAGCAGCAGCGAGTATTCATTACACACCTGAAATGGGCAAATTGAAAGGAAAACATCAGGGAGCACATTATTATACTATAGGACAACGCAAAGGATTAAACATTGGAGGAACGAAAGAACCTTTGTTTATTATTGCGACTAATGTGGAAACCAATGAAATATACACAGGACAGGGAAGTAATCATCCGGGACTGTTTAAAAAAGCATTGTTTGTAGCCAATGAGGAAATTCACTGGATTAGAACGGATCTGGCATTGAAAGCGGGTGAAAAAATGCAGGTTAAAGCACGTATCCGATACCGTCAGGAGTTACAGGAAGCAACGCTGCATCAATTTGATACCGGCATGTATGTGGAATTCAATGAACCGCAATCCGCAATCACTCAAGGGCAGTTTGTATCCTGGCATATAGGTGAGGAACTAATAGGTTCAGGAGTTATTGCTTAAAATTGTCTAATTTGTGTATTTTTACGGAAAATACACATTAATGAATAAAATCACTTCTCTTTTCAATATAAAATACCCAATCGTTCAAGGCGGAATGATTTGGAATTCAGGTTATAAATTAGCCAGTGCAGTCAGTAATGCCGGAGGTCTTGGACTTTTGGGTGCGGGTTCGATGTATCCGGAAGTTTTGCGTGAACACATCCAAAAATGTAAAAAAGCAACGGATAAACCTTTTGGGGTAAATGTGCCGATGCTGTATCCCAACATTGAAGAAATCATGCAGATTATAGTTGAGGAAGGCGTTAAAATCGTATTTACTTCGGCGGGTAATCCTAAAACCTGGACGCAGTTTTTAAAAGATAAAGGAATAACAGTTGTGCATGTGGTAAGCAGTTCCAAATTTGCGCTTAAGGCACAGGAAGCTGGGGTAGATGCTGTAGTTGCAGAAGGCTTTGAAGCTGGAGGTCATAACGGCCGTGAAGAAACTACCACACTGACATTAATTCCTATGGTAAAGGAAAAAATCAAAATTCCATTAATAGCTGCAGGCGGTATTGCGACAGGCAGAGGAATGCTGGCGGCAATGGTTCTTGGAGCTGACGGTGTTCAAATGGGATCGCGGTTTGCTGCATCGGTAGAGAGCTCATCCCATGAAAACTTTAAGCAGACCATTCTTGAAACCGAAGAAGGAGGAACGCATCTGACTTTGAAAGAATTAGCACCTGTTCGTTTGATTAAAAATAAGTTTTATAATGATGTGCAGGAATTGTACACAAAATGTCCTTCGACTGAGGAATTAAAAGCTCTTTTAGGGCGTGCACGTGCCAAAAGAGGTATGTTTGAAGGGGATTTAGCGGAAGGTGAACTTGAAATTGGCCAAATTGCGGGTTTAATTCATGATATCAAACCAGTCAAACAAATTGTTGATGAGGTAATCAATGAATTTGAAACGGCTAAAAAAGAAGTTGTGGCTTATTAATAAAAAACCTTTGGACTTTTTGTTTAAATTTGTACCCCCAATTTATAACTGGATTTAATTTTTAGATAATGAAGAAAATATTTTTATTGAGCCTGCTTTCAACAACTTTAAGTTTTCAAGCTCAAAAAAGTGATGATGAAACACTAAAAAAACCAAAATTAGTGGTTGGTATTGTAGTAGATCAAATGAAAACGGAATATTTATACCGTTTTGTCAATGATTTTTCAGAAACCGGTTTCAAACGGTTAATGCGTGAAGGCTATACTTTTCACAATATGCATTACAATTATATGCCTACTTTTACCGGTCCCGGTCATGCTTCAATTTATACAGGAACAACACCGGCGGTTCATGGTATTGTAGGGAACGAATGGTTTAATAAAGCCTTGGGTAAGGATGTTTATTGTACAGATGATGCATCGGTATCTACTATAGGAGATGGAACAGAAGCTGAAGGGAAAATGTCTCCTAAATTACTTCAGGCATCAACGATTACTGATGAGCTGCGTTTAGCTACTAATTTTAAAGGAAAGGTTTTTGGGTTGAGTGTTAAGGATCGTGGTGCTATTTTACCTGCCGGACACTTTGCCAACGGGGCTTTTTGGTATAGCAAAACAGGGAGTTTCGTTTCAAGTACTTTTTATGGTGGAGCTTTACCTGCATGGGTGACAAAATTTAATAGTGAAAAGAACTATGAAAAATATATCGCGCAGGGTTGGGGATTATTAAAAGATAAATCGGTTTATAACGAAAGTCTTCCGGATGACAATCCGTATGAGGGTAAATTGAATAAAAAACAAGCTTTTTTTCCTTATAATTTAGCTGAAATGAGTGCGGCAGGTGATGCTTCGATTTTGCGTTCAAGCCCTTACGGAAATAATCTACTGGCTGATTTTGCTATGAAAACCATTGAAAATGAGCAATTGGGGAAAGATGATGAAACCGACTTCCTGACTGTTAGTTTTTCATCAACTGATTATATCGGACATACTTTCGGACCACGTTCTATTGAATTGCAGGATACTTACCTTCGTTTGGATCAGACACTGGCGGCATTTATACAATATCTGGATTTGAATGTTGGTAAAGGAAATTACTTACTTTTCCTGACTGCTGATCATGCCGGAGCCGAAAATGTAACACACTTGAAAGACAATAAGTATGATGTTGACAATGTGAATGAAAAAAACATTGAAAATGCAATTTCTGAATTTACAAAAGCACAATTCGGAGATAATTTGTTGTTAAATTATTCAGCGTTTAATGTGTTTTTGGATAAAGCAAAAATTAAAGAAAAAGGTTTGGAGCTGGCTAAGGTAAAACAAGCTGTTAAAGAGTTTTTATATACTCAAAAGCAAGTGAAGCGTGTTTATGATGAAAGTGAAATTATAGCCGGGTCAGTAGCAGATCCTTATTTGAATTTTGTGTCTAAAGGTTATGATCCAATTCAAAACGGAGAATTAATTATAGTTGACAAACCGGCGTACATGCAATATCAGGGAACCGGAACATCGCATGGTTCACCTTATTCTTATGATACCCATGTGCCTTGTTTGTTTTACGGGTGGGGTATCAAAAAAGGGGAAAGCTATGATAAAAAAGAAATTACCCAGATAGCTCCAACATTAGCCCAAAAGCTGAAAATAACATTCCCTAACGGAACCGATGCAAAAGTAATGACAGAAGTCTTGACGAAATAGATAAAGTTAATGAATACAATACCCCCAAATAGTTTTAGATTATTTGGGGGTATTTTTATAAAATGATAAATAGCCGAAGACTTTTTATTTAGCTTTTGTCAGAGCCATTTTTACGGCTAATCCACTTAATATCCACGCCATAAACCACTTTTGGAATCTTAACCAAAATGGTTTTTGAGCAAAAAACAATGCAACCTTTGAAGCACTCACCACAATTAAAAAGTTTATGCAAAAACTGACAGCAATCTGGGTAAAACCAAGCTGTAGACTTTGGGTAAAAACAGAGCCATATTCCGGTTTGATAAACTGAGGAAAAAATGACATATAAAATACTGCAACTTTTGGGTTAAGCACATTAGTTAAAAAACCAACAGTGAATAATTTTTGAGGTTTGTCATGTTCTAAAGATGTGTCAGGCTCGAATATGTTTTTACTATTCGGTTTAATAGCCTGATAGGCTAAAAATAAGAGATAGAATACACCAAAAGTTTTGAGTATCGTATATGCAAACGGGACAGCAAATAAGATAGCTGTCAAGCCAAAGGAAACCATAAAGATGTGGAATAGGAATCCGCAAATGACACCAAGCAATGAGATTAAGCCTGCTTTCCTTCCTTGTGTAATACTTCTTGAGATTAAATAAATCATATTCGGCCCCGGACTTATTACCAATATAAAGGCCGATACAATAAAAAGAATTAATTCATGCAATGGAATCATTTCGATCTAGTTTAATAAAAAAGCCTCAATTTTTGGGTTTGAGGCTTTTTGGTTGCTTTATTTTTGTTTCTTTAAAAACTCTGTAAATTTCTTTCCGTATTTGGATTTAGCTACTTCAGGAGTCATTTTGCTGTGAATGGAATCTAAAAACTTAGGCTGCATGTCGTAAATATCGCTCAAAACAATGTAAGGAGCTACTTCATGATCAGCATGTGTAAGTGCGAAATTGGCAGCGTATAAATAACGCTTTTTCAAAATGTTTTCATTCTTCTTAGCGTTTTCTTCTTCAGAATAATTTTTATTTCCTTTAAGACCTAAAATTTTTTCCTGAGCCAACTCTAATTGCTGGTTGTTGAATTTACTGTCGATTTCTTTGTATTCTTTGTATAAATCATGGTTTTTTGAACCGGTTATTTTTGCATTTGCAAAAAAGAACTCCAGATCAGTATCTATATTTATTTTTCCCGGCTCGGCAAAAAACAGCAAATTATTGTCTATTGAATTGGATTGCCCTCTGTCAACAAACAAATAAAGCATTTCAGGAGAGTCTAAAGTAATTTTACTCTCAAAATTTGAATTTCCGTTTAATACAATAGTGTCTAATGCAACAAGTGTAGTGTCCTGCACTCGTTGTATATATAACTTTCCTTTTTTAAGGCCTTTTACGTTTCCTGTAATTAAAACTTCATTCTTGGCTAATTTGTCATCGCCGCATGAAATCAAAAATGCTAGTGAAAGCATTGCTGTTAAAATTCTGTACATAGTTTTAAAAATTTGGCGCAATGTAATAAAAAAAATCCTCAAGATGAATTTCAAATTGAGGATTTATAATCAGAATTGTTTTATTTTTAGCCTTTTAACCAAGCCTCTTTGACAGTCTTTTTAGAATCATCGGTTGCTTTGTATCCAACAATTTCCTCGTAAGGAAGTTTTACAGAGCCTTTTAAGTCAGTTTCTTTTCCGTCACGTTTGATTTTTACCGTGATAGCTTCATTTTCTTTCCAACTTTGACTTGCTATTATCATGTCGTAAATATTGTCCAGGTTGTAATTTTTTCCATTGATGGCTAAAATGATATCACCATTTTTAATTCCCAGGTTAGAATAAAATTCAGGTAACACAATGCCGGGCAGGGTCATTATTTCCTTTGTTGACGGATTAACTGTTATATAAGGAGATTGGTCTTTTATGAATACATTCCCAGGGATTTTAATAGGGGTTTCACTCACACCCATTTTTGCGAAGAATAGCTGATACGGAATTGGGGTTGGTCCTTCAACATACGTTTTGAAGAATTCTCCAACTTCAGGATAAGTCAAAGAAATAATTTTGTCAAATAACTCTTCGTCTTTAAACGGTTTGTTGATTCCGTATTCATTATTTAATTTTTGCATTAAATCCAGAATACCTCTTTGACCATTGCTTTTTTCACGGATAATGATATCCATGCACATGCCTATTAAAGCTCCTTTTTGATATACATTAAGATATTGGTCTTTGTAGGGTTTGCTTAATACATTGGCACTCATTTTTGTGAAAGGCATTGTATCATCCATAGCTGAAGCCTGACGTATTTTATCAGCCATTCTTTCATAGAACTGCTCTTCGGTAATTAACCCTTGGTTTATTTGGAATAAATTGGCAAAATATTCAGTTACTCCTTCATACATCCATAAATGCTTGGACATTTTAGGTTCGTTGAAATCAAAATAGTGAATTTCCTCAGCATGAATTCCAAGAGGTGTTACAATATGGAAAAATTCGTGAGAAACGATGTCTTTTAATTGCTCATCCATTTGCTCGGCAGGCATCATTTCTGGCATTACTACCGTTGTGGAAGTAGTGTGTTCCAATGCTCCAAATCCCTTGGCATCATTTTTAGCCATATCTGATAAATATACTAAAACAGCATATTTTTTGGTATTGTTGATAGGACCTAAAAATTTCTTCTGGGCTTTCATCATTTTCTCCATATTGGGAGCAATATCTGCTGCTTTGAATTTTCCGTTAGGTGAATATACACTGATCAGAATATCCATGTCTTCAACTTTAAAACTTGCCACATCCGGTTTAGTGTACATAATAGGCTGATCAACTAACGTTGCATAGCGGCTGGCTTTAAAAATATCTATCGTATTGCTGGCATCTGTATCTATTAAAGCGGTAGCTCCGTATAAGTTTTCAGGATGTTTGACTGTTAGGGTATATGGTGCTTCTTTTTTATCTGAAAAATAACCTACAAACCCATGTGTGTTCATCATGAAACAGTTAGGGTCAATGTTTGTTCCTGCGGGAGAAAACACATCCTCTCCGCCTAATCCTCCGGTTTTTTCAGTATCATAAGTGTCATTAACCCAATAAGTGATTTTTGCCAGTTTTTTTGCACCGGCTATTCTATAGGTGTTTTCATCTAGTTTTGCAACCGGGATTGATTCACCTTTTGCATTATACGCTTTTACTTTTTCAATAAAACGACCATAATTATCGGCAGAATATGTGCCGGGAACAGTTTTAGGAATGTTGAATGTAATGACATCTTCATATGTTGCTGTAGGCATTACAGTTACCATTACTTTGTCATCATTAATGGTATTCAAGTCTATTGAAACACTGACTTCAGATGATTTTGAGCTGGTTGTCTGTGCTGATTTACAACTCAATAATAGTGATGCAAAGGCAATAGAATAGATTAACTTTTTCATTTATTTTTTATATGGTTTTGATATAAGTATGTAAAAATAAGGCATTGTTACATTATTGGCTGTTTTTTTTTGAAAATAATTAACAATAAAAAACTCCTGACTTACAGGAGTTGTGAATTAGTCAAATTTATTTTTTAAATAGTACTTGCCGTCTAAATCATCGTCAAAGTCATCTTTATTAACCTGCTTAGGTTTAGGTTTGGATGCAGTGACCTTTTTTTTCCAAAGTTCAAAATTATCTTTTGATAATCGTTTACGCATTAATTCGGTAACATCGTTTTCACTGATGCCAAATTCTTCCTTTATAGCTTCAAAGGGTTTACGTTCTTCCTGTGCCATGCTGATTAGTCTTTCCAAACTCTCTCTGTCTAATTCAGCTATTCTACTTTTTCTCATTAAATTAATAAAAACAAAATTGTATTAAACTTTCCTGCAATGCTTATACCAATATTAATAAAAAGGTTTGACTTTTAAAAATTTTTTTAAGTTTGATGATCTCTATATTTTTGAAAAGGTATTGCCAGCAAATTAAGGAGTTTGTTGTTTTCTTCTTCCTTCATGTGAGTGTCTACTCCATATATAAGTTCTTCACGGGGCATTACCATAAAAGTGCCGAATAATCTATCCCAGATGGAAAAAATATTCCCATAATTACTGTCGGTGTAAGGTAACATGTAATGATGATGTATTTTATGCATATCAGGAGAAACTATAAAATAGCTGATTATTTTGTCTAACGATTTGGGCATCTTCATATTGGCATGGTTAAACTGTGATAGTAATACCGAAAACGATTGGTACATAAAAAACATCCAAACAGGTGCCCCCACAATAATTATAGCCGCTGTAGTGAAAATAAAACGGATTACACTTTCACCGGGATGATGACGATTTGCCGATGTAGTGTCAATCCAGGTATCGGTATGGTGTATTAAGTGAAAACGCCACAAAGACTTTGTTTTATGCTGTACATAATGAGCCGAATAAGCACCTATTAGATCCATAAGCATTAATCCTATAATGGCTTTTATCCAAAGGTTGTCAATGTGGAGCCAATGTATTATTCCAATGTTTTCCTGAGTAACCCATGCAGCGCTTTTAAATAATATGAAAGCCAGGGAAAAATTAATCAATATTGTCGTGAATGTAAAAAACAAATTGATTAATGCATGATGTATTTTGTTGTACTGGAATTTGAATAACGGAATACCGCTCTCAATAATCCAAAAAAATGCTATTCCGCCAAAAAGTATAATACTTCGGTGTGATGGAGGGATGGTTTCAAAATAATGGATGATTTCTGTTATCATAGATTGGGATTTCTGATTTACCCAAATATAGTGAAACTATTTTATAATTCTGAAAGTCAGATTAATTCTGCCTCCGACTTCTTTTTGGGTTTTAGGTATTTGATGTTTCCAGAAATGCTGTGTGGTGCCTTTCATAATTAAAAGGCTTCCGTTTTGCAATGTGATGTTTTGTTTTGCTGTTTTAATGGAATTATGCTTGAGCTGGAAAACTCTTTCCGCACCAAAACTCACCGAGGCTATGATTGGATTTCTTCCCAATTCTTTTTCATTGTCGGCATGCCACCCGTTACTGTCCTGTCCGCTGCGGTAATAATTCAATAAAACAGTAGTGAAGTTTTCCTGACATTCTTTTTCAACTTCTTCTTTAATAAACATCAGCAAAGGATTCCATTGATGCGGATGCATGACAATATTGGAGTAGCCATAAGGTTTGCCTTCATTTCCGTAAAGAGCAGTTAACCGGGGTTGCAAATGATTTTTTCCGTAAACAGTTATAGTATCCTGCTGCCAGGGAATTTCTGTTTTTAACCTTTCAAAAAGAGTATGGGCTTGTTCCGATGAAAAGAAATCAGGGAAATACTCGATTGAAGCATCGGGCAGGTCAAAAATTATTTTTTCTTCTGGAAACAGACTCATCTTATGTATATAAATAAGCCCAGTAAATTAATACTAATTGTATGGGTAAACGAAGCAGTAAAACCCATTTAGGAAGACCAAAACCAGCTTTCTCGTTTAAATACATATTCAAATTGGCTGGAAAAATTGCGATTAACAATAGTATAATTCCCCATGCTGAAAATTTTGTAACTGATGGGATTAATAGTCCTATTCCCAAAATAATTTCGGCGAGCCCACTTAACTTGTTAACAAGATTTGGATTCGGTAAATAAGAAGGTATAATACGAATATACATTTTGGGGTTTCTAAAATGATTGAAACCAGCCAAAATGTATAAAAATGCCATTACATATAAATGCCAGTGTTGACTCATATTTTTCTAGGCCATTGAATGTTCATAATCACTATGGCTAATATAATTAAAATTATACCAACCCATTGTGAAAAAACAACGGTTTCATTTAAAATCATAAAAGCCATCATTACCGAAACAGGTAATTCCAATGAAGAAACGATACTTCCTAAACCAATTCCTGTATAAGGAAATCCTGCATTCATCAGCATAGGAGGAATGATTGTGCCAAAAAGAGCCAGAACAATTCCCCATTTGACAAAAATACCTAAGTTGAAAGGTGTTACCTGTGTTGCAATTGAAAAACCAAAAACGATTACAGCACCACCTAAAAGCATGTATAAACTACGTTGCGCAGAAGATATGCCAAGCGCAATACGGTTTGCAGTAAACATAGTAGTTGTGAATGATGCGGCAGCTAACACACCCCACATGATTCCTCTCCAGTCTAATGCTATGGATTTACTGAATAAGTTGGTCGCTAATGCAGTACCAAGCAATACCACACCAACAGAAATTACTTTTTGCAGTGAAGGGGCTTTTTTATCTAAAAACCATTCCAGCAATACACCCATCCAAACTGTTTGCATTAATAATACTATTCCAATAGATACCGGAATATATTTTACAGCCAGATAGTAAAAAACACTGGTCATCCCTAAAGATGTTCCAGCCAGCATTAAATGCATAATATTTTTTGGTGTGGCTTTTACGACCTCTTCTTTTTTCTTGAATTTTTGAAAAGCATTAATAATCAAAATTCCTAAGATTCCTAAAATGAATTGTGATGAGGTTACCTCTGCAGTAGTGAAGTTTTCTTTGTATGCCAATTTTACAAAAGTGGCCAGCATTCCATAACTCGTTGCACCTAATCCAACTAAAAAAACTCCTTTTAAAACACTATTCTTCGACATTTTTTCAAAATTAAAAAGCCGGCAAATATAATGGATAGTTGGTAGTATTTAATAAAAATTGAATGTTTTTTCAAAAAAAGCGCCAAAAGGCGCTTAAAATTATCTTCTTCTGGTATGGACAGCTCTCACTTTTCCTGCCCTTCCTTTATGGATTACTGTTGTTCCTTTCCTGCTCTTGACAATGGTTGCGGAGCGGTGTCTTCTTGGTGCATATGATTTATGTACAACTACACTGCGGGTAGGTGTTCTATGGATATATGTTTTGTGAATATGACAGCGCGTTACGAAGATATTATGACGAATAGGACGCCATGGTCTCCACCATCTTGGATATACTTTCCAGCGTACCGGGGAAACCCAAACTCTGTAACCCGGAGCATAAATAAAACGAACACTTGGCCAAAACCATACATTAACAATTACCCGAACCGCTGTTAATTCTGGAATTGAAGGACCTTTTTCTTTTCCTGTGAGTTTTTCTGTTAGATCAAAGGGTTCGGCAATTGTATTTTCTTCATATAAATCTTCATCACCAAAAATTTGTAACCGCGCTTCTTCTTTTCCGGTCTTTTCAATTACGATAGTCGCTACATCCTGTTTGTCGTTTTCGCCCACTAAAGCAGATAAAACCAAAACATGCTGATTGTTATCTGTAACATCTTCAACAGTCACATAATCAGTGTTTCCGTCGTTGTTTAAATCCAGATTGTTGATTTCGTTTTTTTCGTTGTTTATGAGCTCTTCAAATTCCTCAATAGTGCTGGCTTTTTTCAGCATGGCAAGCGCACCTTCAAGGCTGAAGCTTTCTCCTGAATATTCCGGAGTATCATTTTCCTGGGCATAAGAACCTGTCATCCCCAAAATGACAAATAACGAAGCAAGATATTTTTTCATAGTCTGTATTTTTTTGGTTTAGTAAGTAGGACTATTTAAAACTGAAAAGGTTTAATCTGTTTTTGAAAATTCTTCTAAATCGCCCAGATGTACTCTTAAAGCGTTAACCGAAATGCTGATTTCCCAAAATGAAATTCCCAGTGATACCAATAGACTCAGCATGCTCAATCCAAAGAAATAAATGGCAATGTTTTGTAAATCAAAAAACAATAAAAACATGGCGAAAACCGACAAAAACAAACAAAGTACACCCATAAGCTGCATGAAGCGGATAAGAGTCAGACGTTTGTTTAGATTTTTAATTTCAAGAAGGATTGATTTGGTATGGTGTTCTTCATAATTCTTTTTAAGGCTGCGGATAATTTGTGCGATAGTTAAAAACCGATTGGTATAAGCTAATAAGATTAACGAAGTGGCCGAAAACAGTAATGCCGGAGTTTCTATGGATAAGGTCATATTAATTTTTTTCGGTGTATTGTTTGAAATTTTCTAAAATAGCTTTCCAGCCCTGTTCCTGCATTTCAAGTGAATTCTCTTCTTCCGCATCAAAAGTTTCTACAATTTGTGTTTCATTCTCGGCTGCCGAAAAATTAACTTCTACTTTTCTGTTGTCAGGCATTTTATAAGCAAGTTTTTCGTTGGGAATTACATCAGTGTAGATGCCTTCAAAGTCAAAAGAAAAACTTCCGTCTTTTGCAGCCATGGTGTGATTAAACTTTCCGCCGATTTTTAAATCGCTTTCCGATTTTGGACAGTGCCAGTCTTCTGATGCCTGATTCCATTTTGTAATGTGCTCAGGTTGGGTAAAAAAACCCCATACTTTCTCAACTGGTGCATTCACACTTGTTTTTACAGTGATTTTTTTCATTTTTTAGTTTTAGTTTATGAAATTAATTTTTAGGATAAGTTTTCGGCAATTTGTTTTACAATTGCTAAACCTTTAGGAAAAGCGTCTTCAAAATAAGCGGCATGGCTTTCTACAATGTCCATTTCGACTTTAATAGTTGTAGTTCCGTTGTTTTCACTCAAAGAATAGTTTTCTCTGGCACCTGACCAGGATTTTGTTTCTTTTGTAATGGGCTGTTCTTCATTGTTTTTTATTTCACCATGATGGGTAAAAAACATTTTCTCATAAGGTATTAATTCGGTTATTGTGCTGTACATTCCTTCGCCGGTTGGAGTTAAAAAATGAATTTTACCGCCTTTTTGCCAATCGCTCACAGCATAAGAGCCTTCACAAAAAGCGGAAGTCCATTTGCGGTAATTATCATCTTCCCATAATGCATCCCAGGCATTTTTTGCCGGAGCATTAATTTCAACTTGAAATTGTATCTGTTTCATATATGTAATTTTAATTGTTATTGGTCATATATGTTATCGCTATTTATTCATTGGTTTTGTTTACAACAAAAGTTTTGTTAGTGGCGATTTCACGATTTTATCTTTTTTGAATCTTCTTGTTTTCTAAAATTTACAATTTTTGTTATCAATTCGAGGGGTAAATCTTTATCTAGAGGGAACTGTACAGTGCCTTTTCCTCCCTTAAACTGATTAAGTTCTTCAAATCCTTGAATTTCTCTGGGAGCCGGATATAAACTGATATGTTTGGCAAAACCTGCAAAATAAATTACGAAGCCATTTATTTTATAAGCAGGAATCTGATAACTGATTATTTCAGTTGCTTCAGGCAAAATGGAGCCTATTATTTTCCTTATTTCCTGCAGTTTGACCTTGCAGTTTTCCGGAAAATGATTTATATATTCATCAACGGTAGTAAAACGTTTAGTCTCCATAAGAGTTGAATTCATTCAAATTTAATGAAATTTCGTGTAACGTTTGACTGTTATTTTAGTCTTATACTAAAATTTTCAAGCAAATCATGTACAAATTACAAGCCTGTATTTTATTTCTGTTTTTAGCAACATTATTAAATGCGCAAGAATCAAGTCAGCAATCATCAAAAGAAAAAACAAAAGAACTAGGAGAAATAGCTATTGTTAAAGAAAAAAAAGCTGTCGAACAGAAAGCCGACAGAACAATTTTTGAGTTTGCCAGTCAGTCACATTTAAATTCAGGTTCCGTTTTAGAAGGAATAAAAAAACTCCCTGGTTTGGTTGCTTCAGAAATTGCAGGAATGATGTACCAAGGGAAGCAATTGGATGTTTTTATGGATGGCCGTCCGCTTAATATCACTTCAAATGAGTTGAACTCTTTTCTTGAGGGAATGCCTGCCAATTCCGTTGAAAAAATTGAAATAATTACAAATCCGGGAGCTGAATTTCCTGCAACTTCGGGCGGTGCTATTTTGAATATCATCACAAATAGAAAAGCAAAAAACTATTTATCGGCTACCTATACAAATACGACAAACTTCACGGCTTATGATAAGTTGCGTTCACGGACAAACAACAGTTTATTGCTAAGTGCAAAGAATAAATATTTTGGCTGGCAGTTTAATGGCGGCTATAATTATGCTGAAAGAGCTTTCTGGTCAAACGTAATTAACAATGAAGGAAGCACTCCAACGATTTTATCTAAAAACACGGGTGTAAGAATATTACGAACGACATTCGCAAAATCAGGATTAACATTTGACTTTGGAGAAGACAGATTATTGTTGAATTATGATTTGTTCTATAATAAAAACAATAGTTATACCGATGCTTTTGGTACTTTGCCTAACAGTACAACTTTTGAAACTTTCGATAAAGGAAATACAAAAAACCTGCGTCAGGATGCTGTAATAACATTCCAGAAAAGATTTAGTGACAAAACAAAAAAACTCGATTTTAAATTCAATTACAATAGGTCAGGTTCTGATTTTACTTTAGATTCTTATACTTTGAATGAAAATGTTTTAGATAATTCTTCGACTCAGAATTTCTATAATTTTAAAGCGGATTATTCACAACCTTTAAAGATTTTCGGTGATGGAAAAGTTTCATTTGGAACGCTGTATGAAGTTTTGGATTTTGAAACGCAAAGTCAGGAAGTCACAAATTTAGATTATAAAAGGAGGACAGCGTCAACGTATTTAGAGTTTCAGACAAAATTTAAAAAATTTGATTTTACTGTGGGTGGAAGAGGAGAAGATTACGATATAAGCGGTAAAACGGCTACTGATAATCTGACTCCTTTTAGACAATTCAAATTTTTTCCAAGCGCAAGTATGCAGTACAATCTTGCAAGTCAAGTTTATTTCGGGATGAATTACAATAAGAAAATTACCTTGCCAAGTACTTCTGCCTTGAATCCCAATAATACAAATTATCAAAACCCTAATGTGGGTTATCAGGGGAATGCACAATTACAGCCCACAATCTTTGATAATTATGAGATTAAATTAAGTGCTTTCGATTATATGTTTATTGGTTATAATACGAGTATTGGTAAAAATCAAGTGGTACAACGGGTGACTTACGAAAATAATAAAGTAATCAATACAAATGTGAATGTACCTGAATTAAGGATTCATAATTTTAATTTTGGTTTTCCTATTCCTTATATGCTTTTTTCAAAAGGTGTAAAGGAAACTGTTAAAACAATGTCTCAGGGAGCAAATCCTGATAAAATTAATTTCTTATACCTCTATGCAGGAAGACAAAAACATGAAATCCCTGATGTTGATGTTAAACCATTTTGGATATATAATTTGATGTCTCAGATTATTTTGCCTGCAGATATTAAATGGGTTACTAATTTCAGCTATATAACTTCTAAAGGGAATTATTTTTATTTTGTAGCTCAAAAGCCTTTCAATAATAGTCTGGATATGACTTTTTCCAAAAAGTTTTTGTCAAATCAGTTGACGGTTTCAGTAAATGTTGATGATATCTTAAACAGTAACCGTTCTGTTTTCAGCGCTGTTGGAACTAATTTGTATCTGACTAATAAATCAGATACCAGACGTTTTGGTTTTTCAGTAAGCTATAAAATTCCAACAAAAAATAAATTGGCTAAAGAAGAGCCTAATATTTTGAATAAAGAGAAAAAAGAAGAAAACGGAAATGTAATAGGTAATTAATTAAGACGGCGTCCTAAAAGAAAAATCAACGTCCGGTTCGTCACTCCGATGTTAGGAGGAGTCTTATGATCAATGTTATGTGATTTCATCCTTTGATTGAAATGACAGGTTTGTAGGCTTTTCGGACACCTTCTTTTATTTTTATTTACGTTGTAAATTAACTTCCTGTTAAGATTTTTTGTAGGAATTCGGGCTTATATTTGATTACTTCTAACGCATTATTTTCCAGGGATGAAATTTATCTGCTCACTTTTACTATTGATGACTTTAAGCTGTCAATCCTCAACTAATTCAAAAGATTACTCCGGTTATCATAAAAAAGCTTTGGCATACTGCAAAGAAAATGCAATGAACGGCGGTTATTATTTCTTATTGGATTTGAGCATTCATTCCGGTAAAAACCGGTTTTTTATTTATGATTTTAAACAGAAGAAAGTAATAGAACAAAATATTGTGACACACGGCGCCTGTGATCATTTTGAAACCAATGTGACAAAATACCAAAAAGCCAGATTTTCTTCAAGACAGGACAGCCACTGTTCTATGAAAGGGAAATTTAAAATAGGTAAAAGGGATTACAGCACATGGGGTATAAATGTAAAATACTGGCTGCATGGTCTTGAGGAGCAAAATAAAAGTGCCGTTGACAGAGTCGTGGTACTGCATTCATGGACTCGAGTGGCTGACAAAGAAATTTTTCCGCGTTACAGTCCTTTAAGCTGGGGATGTCCAGCTGTTTCCAACGCTTTTATGAGAAAACTGGACACACGGTTACAGGCAGCTGAAAAGCCGGTTTTATTATGGGTGATTGAATAAAATATATTGATTTATAGCTTTTTAACCCATCGTGTTCTTTTTTGTTGTATATTTGTACTTTAATATTATAGGTTACTGCCTCTGCATTACTGTTTCGTTTCAAAAAAATACTACTTTCAGTTATCGCTTTTTCAGCCACCATTTTTTAAAAACCTATTTTTTTTATCTCTACTATTAAGTCATTACACGTTTAGGTTGTATTCATTTCTATAGTTCTCGATATACACTAATAGAAAATTTTCGATAATACAATTTTAAATATATATATGGCAGATTCTTATTCAAAAAAAGAGAATAATAAGAAAAAAGTAAAAAAGCTTCAAGATAAACTCCTTAGAAGGAACGACCGTAAGGTGAATAATAATAAGGGCAAATCCCTTGAAGACATGTTAGTCTATGTAGATGCAAATGGAAATTTAACATCAGTTCCTCCTCATTTGCAACAAACCGAAACTCCCGTAAAAGCCTCAAGAAGAGATACCGAAAATACAAATGGAGTGTCTACCGGTACCATAACATTTATGCAGGAAAAAGGATTCGGTTTCATTACAGAAGACATCACAAGAGATAATGTTTTTTTCAATTTTGATATAAACAATACAGAGTTTAAGAAAAATTGTAAAGTAAGTTTTAAAAAAGAAACCAGCGCTAAAGGATTTAGAGCTAGTGATATGATAATAATTAATTAAATATAGTAAAAATGCAAGAAGGTACAGTAAAATTTTTCAATGAAACGAAGGGATTCGGATTTATAACATCAGCAGAAGGTGGTCAGGATATTTTTGTTCACAGTTCAGGATTGTTTGATAATGTAAGAGAAAACGACACAGTTGTTTTTGAAGTAGAGCGCACACCAAAAGGTTTAGCGGCAGTAAATGTAAAAAGAAAGTAATTTTTTTATACCATAAAAGAAAGCCCTGTCTTACAATAAGACAGGGCTGTTGTTTTTATAAAATGTTTTTAAGTCTTACTTCAGCGCTTCAAAACTACGCTTCACAAACGAAGTCAATTCTTCTCCTTTCAATAAACCTTGAGAAAGTTTGGCTAAATCCAACGCTTGTTTTACTAGGTCAGCTTTCACTTCTTCACTTTCTGTATGAAGGATAGAAGTAGCCAAATCAGAGTTGGTATTTACCACTAGATTGTACATTTCAGGGAAATTCCCCATGCCAAACATACCGCCACCACCAGTCTGACTCATTTCTTTCATTCTTCGCATGAATTCAGGTTGTGTAATGATAAACGGAGCAGAAGTACTGTCAAGCGATTCCATTTGAACCGTATAGTTTTCTTTAGGAACCACATTTTCAATAGTTACTTTTAGTTTTTCTTTTTCCTCGTCAGAAAGCTTAGAAATCTGATCTTCTTCTTTTTGAATCAATTTATCTATATGATCGGCATCTACACGGCTAAATGTCACATTTTCATTGTCAGCTTCCAGTTTTTGAATTAAGTGTGAAACGATTGGCGAATCCAACAACAATACCTGGTAGCCTTTTTCCTTAGCAATGTCAATGTAGCTGTGCTGTGCGTCTTTATTGGAAGCATACAATACCACCAATTTACCGTTTTTGTCAGTTTGAGTGGCAGCAAGAGCTTCTTTCAATTCTGCCAACGTGTAGAATTTACCTTCTGTAGTAGGATATAATACAAAATCACCTGCTTTTTCATAGAATTTAGGTTCAGATAACATACCATATTCTAAAACAATCTTAATATCGTTCCATTTTTTTTCGAAATCTTCACGATTTTCGTTGAATAACGATTTTAATTTATCCGAAACTTTTCGGGTGATATAGTTTGAAATCTTTTTTACATTTCCATCGGCCTGAAGATACGAACGCGATACGTTCAACGGAATATCCGGAGAATCCACCACACCTTTAAGCATCATTAAGAATTCAGGTACAATTCCTTCCACATTATCGGTTACGAAAACCTGATTTTGGTATAATTGAATTTTATCTTTTTGGATTTGTAAATCCGAAGATAATTTAGGGAAATACAAAATACCCGTCAGGTTGAAAGGATAATCCACATTCAAATGAATATTGAATAAAGGATCCTCAAAATTCATTGGGTACAACTCACGGTAAAATCCTTTGTAATCCTCTTCAGTTAAATCAGAAGGCTGTTTGGTCCAGGCTGGATTAGGATTGTTGATGATATTGTCAACTTCTGTAAATTCCGTTTTGTAATCATCACCCGCATCTTCCGGTTTAGGCAACGCTTCTTGTTTAGTGCCAAACTTAATCGGAATCGGCATAAACTTATTGTACTTCGTCAACAATTCACGGATCTTGAATTCTTCAAGGAATTCCAATGAATCATCAGCGATATGCAGAATAATTTCAGTACCTCTTTCCGTTTTGTCATGCGGTTCTAAAGTAAATTCAGGACTGCCGTCACAGGTCCAGTGCGCCGCAGGCTCTTCTTTAAACGATTTTGTAATAATTTCTACCTTGCCGGCCACCATAAAAGCCGAATAGAATCCAAGACCAAAGTGACCTATTACACCTGAATCTTTGGCAGAATCTTTATATTTTTCAAGGAATTCTTCAGCACCTGAGAACGCAATTTGGTTGATGTATTTTTCTACTTCTTCAGCAGTCATACCTAATCCCTGGTCGATAATGTGAAGTTTTTTTCCTTCTTTGTCTATTTTAACTTCAATTAACGGATTGCCGTATTCTACTTTGGCTTCACCTATACTTGTCAGATGCTTTAATTTTAAAGTCGCATCAGTAGCATTTGAAATTAACTCACGAAGAAAAATTTCGTGGTCGCTATATAAGAACTTTTTGATTAAGGGAAAGATGTTTTCTACCGAAACATTAATTTTTCCAGTTGTCATAGTTGAATGTTTTAAAATTTGTATTCAATCATTTTCAAATAAAATACCAAAACGTAAAATATGACAAAATGACGGATTAAAATTTTATAAACCTATTTTGAAATTGTGTAAATTAGTAAGAAATATTTGATTTAATTTTGCAGCATTAACATACATTAATATGAAAAGATTTTTGGTTTTATTAGTTTTTGCAGGAATAATGGTTTCCTGTAAGCCTAAACAGTCATTGGTTACAACGGGTGTTGAAAGAAAAACACAGGTAGCACTTAAAGGGGATTGGGTTATTAATTCAGTAGAGTATTCGGGTTCTGAATATTTTAAAGTTACATCGTTTGAAATAGCTGATGCCAAATGTTTTGAAGGAAGTGAGTGGCATTTGGTTTCTAATAACGATTCAGGGACTATGGCGTTGAAAAAAGCCGGCTGTCCTGATTATTCTTCTGATATTAAATGGTATGTGACAGAAGAAAAACAGTTTGTTTTAAAGCTTCTTAAAGAGGGGGACAAACCCAGAAAAGTTACTTCGGGTTATATTCTTATTGTGTCAAATGTTACTGAGAATTCATTCGATCTGACAGACAAAATGCAGGTTGGAGGCAGTTCAGGTAAAGTTGTGTATCATTTTAAAAGAAAATAAAAATAGAAGAGTATGAAAAAATTAGCTGTATATACATTGTCAGGTGTTCTTTTGTTAGGTACAACAGTAAGCTGTGAATCTATTAAGAATGCAAATAATACGCAAAAAGGAGCTGTAATAGGAGCTGTTGGGGGTGCTGTTTTGGGCGGCGTAATTGGTAATAACGTAGGAAAAGGAGGCAACGGCGCTTTAGGAGCTGTTCTTGGAGGTGTTGTAGGCGGCGTTGTAGGCGGTGTGATAGGAAATAAAATGGACAGACAGGCGCGTAAAATAAGTGAGTCGCTTCCTGGTGCACAGGTGGAAAGAGTAGGAGAGGGAATCAAACTGACTTTAGGGGAAAACTCGGTTAATTTTGATTTTAATAAAGCTACATTGACCGGTAAAGCAAAAGGGAATTTAGATAAACTGGTGCCGGTTTTTAAGGAATATCCGGATACTGATATTGAAATTTTTGGACATACTGACAGCAAAGGAGCCGATGATTACAACATGAATTTGTCTAAACAAAGAGCAGAGTCGGTAAAAAATTATTTATCAGGAAAAGGATTAAGTTCTTCCCGTTTCAAAATTGTAGGTATGGGTGAAACAGAACCAATTTCGACAAATGACACTGATGATGGCCGTGCGTTGAACCGACGTGTGGAATTTGCCATCACAGCGAATCAAAAAATGATTGATGATGCTAAGAAAGAAGCAGGTCAGTAATATTTTATAAAATTTAACAAAAGCTGTCCTCCGGGACGGCTTTTTTATTGGTAATTCTTGCTATTTTTGTGACCCTAATTTAAAAGAATGCTTCAGGTAAACAATATATCATTTGGTTATACAGACAAAACAATTATCAAGTCCGTTGATTTTCAAATTGAAAAAGGACAGAATATTGCCGTTATAGGTGAAAGCGGCTGTGGAAAAAGTACGCTTTTAAAACTGATTTATGGACTTCACGATTTGGGTGAGGGCAATATTTACTGGAATACTACTGAAGTTTTAGGCCCTAAATACAATCTGGTTGCCGGAATGTCTTTTATGAAATACATGGCTCAGGATTTTGGGCTGATGCCTTATGAGACCGTTTCGGAAAGTGTAGGGAAATTTCTTTCTAATCAATTGTTGGCAATTAAACGATTGAGAATTCAGGAACTGCTCGACATTGTGGAAATGGGGGAATATTCAAGAAGCAAGGTGAATGAATTGAGTGGCGGACAGCAGCAAAGAGTAGCTTTGGCAAGGGTTTTAGCTTTAGAGCCCGAAGTACTGTTGCTTGATGAACCGTTCAGCCATATTGATAATTTTAGAAAAAATGCATTGCGCCGTAATTTGTTTGCTTATTTAAAAGCCAAAGGAATTACAGTTATAGTGGCAACCCACGATAGTACCGATGCTTTGTCATTTGCTGATGAGACAATAGTATTAAAAGACGGTGAAATTGTCAGTAAAGCGCCTTCAATGCATATTTACCAGAATCCTGTAAACAAATATGTAGCTTCTTTGTTTGGTGAGGTAAATGAATTGGTAATCAGTAAAAACGGTCTGTCTGAAACTATTTTAGTGTATCCGCATCAGTTTAAAGTGGCAGAAAAAGGCACTTTGAAAGCAACTGTAAAACAAAATTATTATAAAGGCGGACATTATTTAATCAAAGCCGCTTTTAACGGTAAGCCGCTTTTTTTTGAACACAACACTTCTTTGGAATTACAGCTGGATGTAACGCTGGAGGTCGTGAAATAATAAAAACTCCCAAGAATGCAATGCCTCTGAAAGTTATATACTGTTCAGGGGCTTTTTTTTGGAATAAAAATTAAAAACAGTTGTGCTGGAATCCATAGTAAATGCTTTGAAGGTTTTTACGCCGTTCACCCATTAATGATGTTTATATATGGTTGTGGAAAACGATTAACAGTTTTAAAGTAAATAAGTTAAGTTGTCGGTAGTGGGAGATAATTTGAATGATTTAAAGATTATAAGCTTAATTTAATGCTGAAAACAGTTCCAAAAAAAGAAGGTTGTACTGAAAGGGGAGTATTATGTTGTCTATATATGCTTCTATGTTATCCAATGTTAATTTAATGTAAAGTCAATTACAGATTAAAAATTTATATTTTGTAATAAAATACTTTCAATTTTGAATAGTTATTAAATATTTCTGCTTTTTGTAAATAGATTGCCAATAAGCAATAGTCAGCGTCTTTTCTAAAATTAAAATTAAGTTAAGTTGCTGAAAAACAATTTTTTGTAAGAAAAACCGCACTATATTTGCACTGTAATCTTAAACAAAATAAAAAAAGAAACCATGAAAAAATTAATGCTTTTATTAGGTGTTTTATTAATGAATGTTACGTTTGCTAAAACAAATGAAAGTAAACCATTCGATGATTATCCAAAAGCAGTAGTAAACATAACTAAAATGTTAGGTACTCTAACGATTAATGAGGATTTCGAAAAAACTGAAACGATTAGATTCTCTGCAATGGTTAACAGTAACAATGAGCTTGTAGTATTACAGGTGAATACAAATAATGAAGTTTTTAAATCTCATTTAATTCAAAAATTGAATTATAAAAAAATAGAAAACGGAGTAATGATTCCAGGTAAATTATATTCTTTTGTTGTGAAGTTTAAGCCTGAATAGTTTTATACCGTATATATCTCAAAAGACTCCTGCCGGAGTCTTTTTTGTGCTTTTATTTTTGGATAGATTTATATATTGTTTTTGTCAGAAATATGCTGCGGGCAATATTGCCGGATTGGTATTCAATTGAACAGTATGTGTTTTACGATGCGCAGCAGTATAAAATTTATTCGGACAAATAAAAATGGGTGTTAGCAGAATGCACCCTTTTGAGTTATTTTTACTTTACTTCAGATGTGTTTTTCCCCATTAATTTCCAGATGGGGCAATATCCTGTAAATGCTGTAACTAATAAAATTACCGCTATAAGAGACAAAATCCAGCTGAATCCTCCTTTAACAACTTCAAAGAAATCCAATCCAGCTAATACAATTGCAAGAATAATTCTAACAATCTTATCGGTTTGACCAATGTTTTTAATCATAATTCTTAAGTTTAAGGTTAATGATTCTCAAACTTAATGATTTATAATGATTTTAACAAGTAAAATACTGGTTATTAGTTGTTTGGAGTTTGTGATTTGTGTGTTTGTAATTTGTTGGATTTTATAATAAACGTATTCATATCAGACAGATTGTGTTTCAGAAAAAGCCAAACTTTCTTCGTAAGTAGGACCATACAATCCCGGTACTTTGTTTCCGGTAGCTCTTAAATAAACAATCATTTCACCGCGGTGATGATACAGGTGATTCATTAAAAAGCCTCTGATTACCTGAATTCTGGGCATAGGAGCCATTAATTCTTTATCTCCAAGCACCATTGACCAATTGTCATACAAACGCTCTTCTTTTAAATTCTCTAAACTATGCTGTGCTTTTTTGATATTTTCCTCAAATTTAGATAGAATGTTGGATGCTTTGGTAATATCCCCTTTGTCATATTTATAAGCCCCCATATCAAATACATTGTCTTCAATGGTATTGTAGTACCAGTTGTAAACTTCTGCGATATGAGAAGCCAATTGAGCGGTTGTCCAGGAATTCTCCGACGGTTTGTATTCTAAAGCATCATCCGGAATTGCTTTTAATAATTTACGGGTGTTTTCTACTTCGTGTAAAAATTCACCAAGAAGCTGTTTTGTAATCATCATGTCAATTTTAAAAATTTATTTAAAATTAATTGATAATCAGTTAATTGGAATTAAAAAATTGTTAAAAAATCAGTCCTTTTTTTTCCCGTTTTTATAATTTACTTTTTCAACTATCTGAATTTTTGGTGCCGTTTTCTTTTGAGTTGTTTTAGGCTTGAAAGCAGTTTTTTTCTTGAATTCCGTTTTTGGTTTGTCGTTTTTCGGAGCAGTTTTTTGGAATGTTTTGGCTTCCGATTGATTTTTCTTTAAAACCTCTTCAGGATTCTTTGGATTTTCCTTGGTTCCTCTTAAATGAATAACTAAACCATTCAAAAAATTACGTAGTACCTGATCACCGCATTCCATATATTTTGGATGTTCCTCCTGACGGAAAAAGTTTCCGACTTCGCCTTTAGACATTCTGAAATCTACTAATTCAAGGATTTCAACAATTTGATCATCACGCAACTGAAGTGCTACTCTAAGTTTTTTGAAGATTTCGTTATTATTCATGCTTATATTGTTTTAAAAGCCAAAGGTACGCTTTTGGAAACGCTTCACGCCATAATTTTTCATTATGTTGACCTCCTTCAATTACCTGAATTTCTATCTGGCTGGGAGAATTCACTTTTAGTTTAAGCAAATCTGTCATTTTGCTTAAATCATAAACCATGGAGTCATCTTCAGAATCACCGCATAAAAAATACATTTTGGCATTTGTTTTCGGGCTTTTCTCTGTTAATGAATAAATATCATTGCTAAACCAAAAAGAGGGAGAAAAAACGATTGCATTGCCAAAAAAATCAGGATGTTTCAAAACAGCATAATATGAAACAAGACCGCCTAATGAACTTCCGGCAATAGTTGTTGATTCAGGTTTTTTTATTGTTCTGTATTTTTTGTCTATGTATGGCTTTAGGGTGCTGACTGTGAAATCCAAATAATTGTCTGCATTGCCGCCTCCGTGTTTTTCATTTTTGTAGGGTGTCAGTTCTTCAATTCTTTTATCATTTCCATGTTCAATACCTACTACAATAGTTTCGGCATGTAAACTGTCCAAAGTCTCGTCAATATTCCATTCCCCGGAAAACGACGTTGATTTATCAAACAAGTTCTGGGCATCGTGCATGTAAATTACCGGATATTTCTTTTTGGTTTCTGTATAATTTTGAGGCAGATATATCCAGATTTTCTTTGAAGTCATAAGTTGAGGTGCTTCAATAATAAAACTGGAGACCTGTTTGCTTGCTGTGCTTTCCTGAGCCTCAATATTTTGAAAACCCAAAAGAAATGTAATTAGAAAGAATATTTTTTTGAACATATTTCAGATTTACATTAAAAAGTATAGTTTTGCTAAAAATAGGCATTTTATGGATTCATACGAAGAGAAAATAAGTTTACTGTCAGAAATGATCGCTTTTGCAGTGATTGACGGAGAATTGCATGACCGGGAGTACGATTTTCTGAAAATGGTTTCAGAAGAACTGCATATTGACAAAGAAACTTTTTTGGCCTTGTTTAAAAAAAGAAACGAGTTTGAAGTAATTAAAGATGAATTCCACCGAATTCTTCATTTTTACCGATTAGCGTTATTAATGCATTGCGACGGTGTTTTGCATGAACACGAGCGCATTGCTATTAATGAAATAGGTATTAATATGGGCTTGAACCCTAATGCGATGAAAAGAGTACTGCATTTAATGGAGCAATCACCAGACCAAATGGTAGATGCCGAAGTGCTTTTAGGAGCTTTTCACGAGCAGTTGAATTAATTTTTTTCTTGCAGTATTTTTATCTCATCCCGAAGTTTTGCAGCCTGCATAAAATCTAAATCTTTTGCAGCTTTTTCCATGGCTTTTCGTTTTTCGCGGATTTTCTTTTCTATTTCAGGTTTAGACAGGTATTCGCTTTCTGGCTCAGCAGCTTTCAGAACCTGATTTTCGTAATATTTGGTTGAAACGGAATTAGAACTAAGCGCATTCCCTAAACTTTTGTTCAAAGCTTTTGGAACCAAATTATTAGCTGTATTGAAGTTGATTTGCTTTTCACGGCGGTAATTGGTTTCATCAATGGTTTTTTGCATTGAAGCTGTAATCTTATCGGCATACATAATGGCTTTACCGTTTACATTACGTGCCGCACGGCCAACAGTCTGGGTTAAGGAACGATGACTGCGTAAAAAACCTTCCTTGTCGGCATCTAAAATGGCTACTAAGGAAACTTCCGGTAAATCCAGACCTTCACGAAGTAAGTTAACTCCAATCAGTACATCAAAAATACCTTTACGTAAGTCCTGCATGATTTCCACACGTTCCAAAGTATCCACATCTGAATGGATATAACGGCAACGAATGGAAACTTTAGTCAGATATTTGGCTAATTCTTCTGCCATTCTTTTGGTCAAGGTTGTCACTAATGTACGTTCGTCAAGTTCACAGCGTTGCTGAATTTCTTCTATTAAATCATCAATTTGATTGGCACTTGGACGTACTTCAATAATAGGGTCTAATAAACCTGTTGGACGAATAACTTGTTCTACATAAATTCCTTCCGATTTTTGCAATTCATAATCGGCTGGTGTAGCGGAAACATATAAAACCTGATTTTGAAGGGCTTCAAATTCTTCAAATTTTAACGGACGGTTATCCATCGCTGCGGGTAATCTAAAGCCATATTCCACTAGATTTTCTTTACGGCTTCGATCACCACCATACATGGCATGGACCTGCGAAATTGTTACGTGACTTTCATCAACCACCATTAAATAATCATCAGGGAAATAATCAAGCAAACAGAATGGTCGGGTACCGGCATCACGGCCATCCAGATACCTTGAATAGTTTTCAATTCCTGAACAATAACCTAATTCCCGAATCATTTCCAAATCGAAGTTGGTTCGTTCTTCCAGACGTTTTGCTTCCAGATGTTTGCCTATTTCTTTGAAATAATCAACCTGTTTGACTAAATCCTGTTGAATTTGCCAGATTGCATTTTGCAATACATCAGGAGATGTCACAAACATATTGGCGGGATAAATATTGAGTTTTTCGTAACGCTCGATTACTTTTGAGGTTTTGATGTCAAAAGCTTCTATTTCTTCTATGTCATCACCAAAAAAATGAATGCGGAAAGGCTCATCAGCATAACTTGGAAAAACCTCTACAGTATCTCCTTTAATGCGGAAAGTTCCAGGATTAAAATCAGCTTCAGTACGGGCGTATAAACTTTGAACCAAACGATGCAAAAATTTGGTTCTGGAAATATTTTGATCTTTTTCTATTGAAATAACGTTCTTTTGAAACTCCACAGGATTTCCGATACCATACAAGCACGAAACCGAAGCTACCACCAAAACATCCCTGCGCCCTGAAAGCAGGGCAGAAGTGGTGCTTAAACGGAGTTTTTCTAATTCGTCGTTGATTGACAAGTCTTTTTCAATATAAGTTCCTGTTACCGGAATAAAAGCTTCAGGTTGGTAATAATCGTAATAGGAAACGAAATACTGCACCGAATTATTCGGGAAAAATTGCTTAAATTCCGAATATAGCTGAGCAGCTAATGTTTTGTTGTGTGCCAATACTAATGTTGGCCGCTGTACTTCCTGAATAACATTAGCTACTGTAAATGTTTTTCCGGAACCGGTTACACCTAAAAGGGTTTGGTATTTTTCATCGTTAAGAATACCCTTGGCAAGTTTTTCAATTGCCTGAGGCTGATCCCCCATAGGTTTATAATCGGATATGACTTGGAATTTCATAAAAACAACTTCAAAAATTCAAATTTACAAAGTAATTAATCAAAGGATTCAATTAATAATAAATTACCTGTCTCGTAGCTCACAATAACCATTCCATCTTCAGCAGCATGGTTACTGCTTCCGGTTCTGAAGCCCAGCGTTAAATTATCATTTTCGAGCGGATAAAACAAATTTTTTGAATGGATTCCACCAACTTCTCCAATGGGAATCAGTGATATGATACTGTCTTTAGTGTACCATTTTTCAAATTTATTCGGCAGTAAAAATATTTTAGAATGATCGTCTATAATAACAATCTTTAATTGATCTTTATATCGTATAATATTGGTAATATTGGTGATCGTATGATCAGCTCTTTTTCCTGTTGCCCAAACCACATTTACAGCTTTATGACCTTTTTCTATTAAATATTCGAAAGCTTTTTCCAAATCGGTTTTATCTTGATCAGGCGAATACACTATTTCTAACGGATATTGCTTTTCTTTGTAATATTCAGGAGAAAAACCACGGTCAAAATCACCTAATAATACATCAACTTTTATACCTAAATCAATAACTCTTTCTATAGCAGAATCCAGTACAATTACATAAGGAGACCATTCAAGCAATTGTCCTAATAATTCTTGTGAACATTCGGCGCCATTGGCTATGATTAAAGCAGGTTCCTGATCGTCTCGGACAATATGGTGTGAGGACATTTTTTTGGGTAAAGATACTAAAGACTTTATATTTATTACTTTTTTTTATTTTTCAAAAAAATCAGTTTAAGGAAATATTGAAAAAAATGATGCTGAATACAAATCAAAAATCCCGGTATAAAGTTTTGTGCTTTACTGCCGGGATGTTTTATTACTATAGATTGTAAGATGTAAATTTCAGTGGATTGAAAATTAAATTAATTGGTTACCGATTTTGTTATCAGGTAAGTTTCATTAAGATATTTTTCAATATCCAATTTATACTTGTCAAAAAATGTCATATAATCTTTTTGTACAAGTACTATTTCACGGGAAATAATATATTCATCAAATTTTTGATCTACAAAAATACTTTTTCCGCCTTTAGGCAAATTGATGATATAAACTATATTTTCTGAATTAATATTCATCTTGGGTTTTTCTGAATTTAGATCTATTTCAAAACCTGCATTGCTTAATTTTGAAATATTGTTGGCTGAAAACTCTTCCAGAGTCATATCTTTCTGACCTAATTCTTCTATTGCTAACTCTATGCTTGTTATCAAGGCAACATTTGCTTTGTCTTTTCTGGGAGCATTGACAAATGAAAAGCTATTATTGGTATTAAATGAAGACCATTTGTCAACTTCAGGAAGTTTAAGTTCAAATTTATTGGAATATTCTTTTAGTTTTTTCTTAACTGAATGAAATGAGTCTTCCAGTTTTTGTGATTTTGAAAAATTATGGAATACATCACGGCCTAATAGTCTGTAATAAGTAGTGTTGTCAACATTTGGGTATAAAGATGCATAGTTCTCTTTTAGTATGTTTTTGTCTGAGAAAATTTCATCAATATGATATAGTTTTCTTGGACTTTTATTTAACAAGACTATTTTTTCCAAAGATTTTTTTTTCTCTACATCAAAGGCATTTATGACTGAGGTTAAGTAAATTACAAATTTATCTTCTTTAAGATTTTCCCTGAAAAAACCCAGAGTTTCATCAATTACAATAACACTTTGCCAGTTGTCCTGTTTTAATGTGTCAAAATTAAGTTTTGATTTGTCATTAAAATATTTTGTTACCTCATTTTTGTTTTTAACAGTGGCATCTATGGATTGATTTAATTTTTCATAGTTGCTTTTAATGAAATCGGCATGTTTGAATTTATATTCCTGAAAACCATCCATTAAACTGATCAGTTTCTTGGATTTTTCATCATTTAGATTGTTTTGGACTGATTGTGAAATCAATACACCTAAAAGTCCACCGCCGGTAAAAGGAGTATTATTAAGATCTACTTTAAGATTGTTCTCTCCGTTAACTATTACAAGTACTTTTAATTTTGTGTTTTGTGATATCGAGTTTGTATAAAAAAATAATGCTGCTAATAAAATTAAATAATGTTTTAAATAAAGAAATTTGAAATTCATGATTTTTTTAGGTTTAATAGATTGTTTTCTTTTAATGAAATAAAAAGTAAATTTAAAAAAGTCTTTTTTAAATAAAACAGCTTTCATTAGTTTTATTGAACTGTATATTCCTTAGTGTCGCTTTCGCTTAAATTGAAGGACCCATAGGGAAAATTATCAGGATTGGTTTGATTGACGATATTTCCTCTTAAAGTTGCCGGTGGTGTAGCAAACGGATTCCCTGAGTTTTGGCTTGAAATGTTTATCAGCTTATTCATAAAATTGTAATGAGAAAGTGTAACACATTGAACACCAAGTTTAAGAGTGTTGCCTTTTATCACCTCATTAGGATAAAATCCAAACATTAAATTTCCTTGAAAAAACTCATCGCTTACTGATCCATATTCTGCATATTTAATTTTAGGATTGTCAACTCTCAAAAGGTAATAATTGACTTCATTTTCATCATCCTGAAAGAAATATTTAATATGAATTTCATCTTTGCCACCAATGCCTTTAACAGTTTCTTGTTGAATATCTACAATTGGAGGAGTAGGTAATAACTTGGCAGTTGATGAATATGTTTCACCGTTGTAGATTACTTTTAATGTGTATGTTTCGTTTACAAGAGGTGAAAAATTGCCACAAATATAATTAGGTGTATTGGGTGTCTGTATAAAATTAAATATAGTATTTGCAGCATCAGTAATGGTAACTATTGCTCCATTGGCAGGTAATATATCGCTTGTATAAAAATCATTTGTCAGGCTTAGCTTGACAGTTTGTAAATTTCCATCGGTTCCTAATTGCCATTTTATATTAGCCTCAATAACTAACTTAGGTTTAGCATTTTCAAGAGGAACATCGATCACTTCTTCACAACCGGATAATAATAAAAAAGTTGCGATTATTGAGAGGTATTTAGAGATTACTTTCATGATTTAAAATTTAAAATTATAGGATGCAGAAGGAACAATGCCAAAAATTGAAAGCTTTACTGCCTCGTTTACACCTGTTTCATCATTTTGTCTGAAGTTAAAAGAGGTGGCATTTTGCCGGCTGTACACATTGTAGATACTGAAAACCCATTCGGCCTGCCATTTTCTTGATTTATTTTTTCTTGGAATCAGTGTGGCTGAAATATCCAGATGATGGTAAGCCGGTAGTCTGTTTTCATTTCTTGAGTTGTAGCTAGGAACAACTACATCACCATACACATATTTTCCGTTAGGAAAAGTAACAGGTTGTCCTGACTGTAAAGTGAAATTTGCCCCGAAAGTCCATTTCTCATTAAGTTTATAAGCTCCTGTTACAGCCAGATTGTGGGTTTTATCATAGCCTGAGCGATACCAGTTGCCATTGTTTATGCCAATTTCTGTAGGTGTTCTTCCTGGTGTTTGCTGTTCCGATTTAGATAAAGTATAAGCAATCCATCCGGTTAAATTACCGGTGTTTTTTCTTAAGAGCATTTCCAAACCGTAGGAACGCATTCTTCCGTTTAAAATTACCTGTTCTATGGCTTCATTGGCAATTAAATCGGCACCATCAATATAATCCATTCTGTTTTGAATGCCTTTATAATAAGACTCTATTTCTACTGTATATTTATCTTCTTTAAAATTATTAAAGTAACCTACAGCAATTTGATCAGCAATTTGGGGTTTGATATAATTATCACTTGGAGTCCAGACATCCAATGGAGTAGGTGAGGCTGTATTTGAAATAAGCTGCAGGTATTGCACCATCCTGTTATAGCTTAATTTCAGAGATTGGTTTTCATTTATTTCATAAGCCATAGCAAATCTCGGTTCTAAAAAATCATAAGAAGCTATTTTTTTATTACTACCAAAATATTTTGTAGAAGTCGGAACTGCTTTTTCATAAATTTTCAATTCTTCATCATATACTACCGGCTGATTGTTTTCGTAATAATTTATAGTTGATGCCCCTAAGCGATAGAACAAACTATAACGCAATCCGTATGAAATAGCCACCTTATCATCTATTTGTTGTTCTGCATCCATGTAAACAGCAGGTTCAAATGCATATTTTTCATCTAGTTTTTTGTAATTGATATTTGATTTTTCATTGATGGGTTCAATAACTCCTGGATTAAAATTATTGAATACTGTATTAATTCCATAATTCAATTTTAATTTATCAGATAAATAATACTTCAAGTCGTATTTGATATTGTAGTTTTTAATACCTGACTGCCAGTCAAACCCAATAAAATCAAGTTTTAATCCATAATAATAATCACTGTATATTAATGAAAGGTTTGAAAATAATTTGTCTGAATACAAATGATTCCAACGAAGATTTAAGGTCGTGTTGCCATAAGTATTGGTAAAACTTTCATTAAGTGAAAATATGTCCCGACCAAAATAACCGGATAAATACAAGCTATTATTTTTGTCCAGTTTATAATTCAGTTTTGCATTTAAATCATAGAAGTAGGCAACGTTTTTATTGTCGGTAAATTTTAAAAACAGATGTGCATAAGAACCGCGGCCACCTACAAGAAAAGAGCCTTTTTCTTTTACAATCGGACCTTCTGCAAGCAAACGGCTTGTAATCAATCCAATGCCTCCATTCATTGCAAACTTGTTGCTGTTTCCGTCTTTTTGATAGATGTCCAAAACAGAAGAGGCTCTTCCTCCAAATTTAGCGGGGATACCTCCTTTATATAATTTTAAATCTTTTATAGCATCCGGGTTAAAGACTGAAAAGAACCCAAAAACATGTGAGGAATTATAAACTGTGGCTTCATCAAGTAAAACCAAGTTTTGATCCGCACCGCCGCCACGGACATTAAAACCGGATTGTCCTTCACCGGCATTGGTGACTCCGGGTAAAAAAAGTAATGATTTGATGATATCAACCTCGCCAAGTACAACGGGCATTTGTTTTATGGTTGCAATAGAAAGCTTGTTGACACTCATTTCAGGTTTTCTGATGTTGGCTTTTATCTTATTGTCGGATACGACTATTTCCTGAAGCTGTTTGCTTTCTTCCTGAAGCCTGATGTTTAGTTTTATATTTTGATTTAATTCAAAGTTTTTTTCTTCTCTTTGGAATCCAACATAACTAATTATCAATATATGATTTCCTTTAGGCAAAGTGATGGAATAAAATCCATATTCATTTGTGGTTGCATATATTGAAGTTCCTTTAATTTGAAGGGTTACGCCAATTAAGGTTTCATTTGATCTTGCATCAGATATGACACCGCTTACAGTATGCTTTTCTTGAGAAAATGCGGAGAAGTTAAAGCATAAAAGAAAAAGTAATAGTTTATAGTTGAGCATTATAAGTAAATTTGTTGCTGTAAAATTCGGTAATTTGTAAGTAACAAGTGTTAAAGAGAAGTTAATAAAAAAGGCTACCCAAACGGATAGCCTTTTAAAATATTGATCGATAGTATTAAGCTAATTTAGCCAAAACACTATTCAAAGTTTCACTTGGACGCATTGCTTTGTCAGTCAATTCAAAAGATGGTTGGTAGTAACCGCCAATGTTTTGCGCTGTACCTTGTGCACTAATTAACTCGGCATCAATCTTAGCTTCGTTAGCACTCATTTCCTGCGCTATCGGAGCAAATTTTGCCTGTAATTCAGTATCTTTTGTTTGGTTAGCCAAAGCTTCTGCCCAGTACAAAGCCAAATAGAAGTGCGAACCTCTGTTATCTATCTGACCTACTTTACGGGCCGGAGATTTATCGTTAGCTAAAAATTTAGCGTTAGCTTCGTCTAAAGTGTCTGCTAAAATCTGAGCTTTTGTATTGTTTTGTGTTTGTGCCAAATGTTCCAAAGAAGCTTGTAAAGCCAGGAACTCACCTAATGAATCCCAACGCAAATATCCTTCTTCTACAAATTGTTCTACGTGTTTAGGAGCGGAACCTCCTGCGCCTGTTTCAAACAATCCGCCGCCATTCATTAATGGAACGATAGATAACATTTTTGCTGATGTTCCTAATTCTAAAATAGGGAAAAGGTCAGTTAAATAATCACGTAAAACGTTTCCTGAAACAGAAATCGTGTCTTTTCCTTCACGGATTCTTTTTAACGTTTCTGTCATTGCGTCTTTAACATCCATAATGCGGATATCAAGACCGTTTGTGTCGTGATTTTGTAAGTATTTTTCAACTTTTTTAATCATTTCTCTATCGTGTGCACGACCTTTGTCTAACCAGAAAATTGCAGGAGTGTCAGATAAACGGGCTCTTGTAACAGCCAGTTTTACCCAGTCCTGAATAGGAGCATCTTTTGTCTGGCACATTCTGAAAATATCACCTGCTTCTACATTTTGAGATAATAAAACGTTTCCGTTTTCATCTTCCACTTTTACAATACCGGCAGCGTCTGTTTGGAAAGTTTTATCATGGGAACCGTATTCTTCAGCTTTTTGAGCCATTAAACCAACGTTGGGAACTGTTCCCATTGTTTTAGGGTCTAATGCACCGTTTGCAATCATATCGTCAACAACAGCCTGATAGAAACCTGCATACGTACGGTCCGGAATAATACAAACTGTATCTTCTTCTTTTCCTTCTGCATTCCACATTTTACCTCCGTTACGTGCTAAAGCCGCCATAGAAGCATCTACAATTACATCAGAAGAAACGTGGAAATTTGTAATCCCTTTATCTGAATTTACCATTGCCACACGAGGACCGTCTGCCAAAGCAGTTTCGATTGCAGCTTTAACTTCAGCTTCCTGTGCATTTCCTGCTATTTTAGCATATAAATCCTGTAATCCATTGTTTGGATTAATGTCCAGTGATTTGAATAAATCGGCATATTTAGTGAATACATCAACAAAATACGTTTCTACAACGGCACCAAATATAATTGGGTCAGAAACTTTCATCATTGTAGCTTTCAAGTGAGCTGAAAGCAATACGTTTTTCTCTTTTGCTTCTGCGATTGCTTCTTTTGTAAATGCTTTTAATGCGTTAAGATTCATTACTGATGAATCTATAACTTCTCCGGCTTTTAAATTAGAAAAGTCTTTTAAAACTTTTGTTGACCCGTCATTACCTGCAAAAACGATTCTGAATTTGCCGTCTTTTTCAACTGTTGCTGCATTTTCAGTGCCGTAGAAATCCCCGGTGTTCATATGAGCTACAGATGTTTTGCTGTCAGCTGCCCAAACGCCCATTTTATGCGGATTCTCTTTTGCGTAGTTTTTAACTGCTTTTGGAGCACGGCGGTCTGAGTTACCTTCACGTAAAACTGGATTTACTGCCGATCCTAAAACTTTGGCATATTTTACCTTAATATTTTTCTCCTCTTCGTTTTGCGGTTCTTCCGGGTAGTTTGGAATAGCAAAACCATGAGATTGTAATTCATTTATTGCTTCTTTTAACTGTACGATTGAAGCTGAAATATTTGGTAATTTAATAATGTTTGCCTCCGGAGTGGTTGCTAGCTGACCTAATTCTGTCAGTGCATCAGGAATACGCTGTTCTTCTTTTAAAAATTCCGGAAAATTAGATAAAATGCGTCCTGCTAACGAAATATCTCTAATTTGAATGTCAATATTGGCAGGGGCAGTGAACGCTTGTACTATTGGTAAAAACGAATGTGTAGCCAGCATTGGCGCTTCATCCGTTAAAGTGTAATGAATCGTTGATTTGTTTGACATTTTGTATTGTATGTTTTATTTTTTCGAGGAACAAATATAAGAAAATCAGTCTAAATATGATGGGTAAATCACTGTAAAGAATAGATTTAAGAAAATGATAATTTCAGTAAAGCTGCATTGCAGAATTGGAAAAAACAACGAATGATTTTTTTATAATCGGCATTTTTGAATGTTTTATAAAAATGAAAAGCCCTGGAATTTCCGGGGCTGATTTATTGTATAACAGAATTTTGCTTTTGTGAGTTTAAAATTCAATTTTATGTTTTATTTAATTTTTAAGATGTTTTTCTAAAAACTGATCTTGTTCCCACAATAAATGAAAAATGTTTTCTTTTGCGGCATAACCATGTGATTCTTTTGGTAAAAGAACCATTCTCACAGGAGCGCCCAGACCTTTTAGAGCCTGAAAATAGCGTTCAGTCTGTAATGTAAATGTGCCCGGATTGTTGTCTGCCTCTCCGTGAACCAACAGCATTGGCGTTTTCATTTTTTCGGCATTCATAAACGGAGACATCTCATTGTAAACTTTTTGAGCTTCCCAGTAATTACGCTGCTCGCTTTGGAATCCAAACGGAGTCAATGTACGGTTGTAAGCACCGCTTCGTGCAATTCCGCAGGCAAATAAATTCGAATGAGTCAATAAATTAGCGGTCATAAAAGCACCGTATGAATGTCCGCCAACGGCAACTTTCTTAGGGTTAATATATCCTAATTTATTTACAGCATCTATAGCAGCTTCTCCATTGGCAACAAGCTGGCTGATAAAAGTATCGTTCGGTTCAGTTGTACCTTCTCCTATAATAGGGAAAGAAGCATCATCAAGTACCGCATACCCTTTGGTAACCCAATACACAAAAGAGCCGTAATAAGGGAATGTAAACTCGTTTGGATTTTGTGTAGTCTGTCCGGCCGAGTTTTTGTCTTTATACTCTGTAGGATAAGCCCATACTAATAAAGGCAGTTTTTCTTTCTTTGCATTTCGGTCATAATTGGCAGGTAAATACAAAGTTCCTGAAAGTTCCACACCATCTTTACGCTTGTATTTGATTACTTCCTTATGAACATTTTTAATGCTTTCAAAAGGGTTTTTAAAAGAGGTTACCGGTGTCAGTTTGTCTTTGGATTTTATATTTCTGAAATAGTAATTAGGGAATTCTGTTTTAGATTCAATTCTAACCAACACATCTCCTTTTTTGAAATCTTCAATAGACTGAATGTCTTCTTTTTTGTCTTTATAAGCAGATTGGTATAAACGTTTCGATTTTAAAGTGCTTAAACTGAATTCGTCAATAAAAGGAAATTGCCCTTCTTTTGTAAAGCCTTTGCCGATTAAATACAGGCTGTTGCTTTCTATAGCCAATACATAACGGCCGTATTCATTTTTTCTGGTTTCAAAATCACCCGGATCAGAATATACATCCTGTGAGTTTCTGTCAGAAATAACTTTTGGGGCTTCTGAAGGATTGGAAGGGTTGAATAAATATGTTTTTGTGTTACGGGTATCATACCAATTGTCATAGGCAACAGCTGTTGAATTGTTGCCCCAGATAATTCCTGATACTCTTTGAGGAATCTTTAAAACAGATTTTGCATTTTCTGCAAAAGGTACTTTCCAAACAAAAAGCTCGTCTCTGAAATCAACTTTATTCGCAGGATCTCCGCCATCTAAAGCTTCCACAAATGTAACTGTTGACGGTTCGTCATTTCTCCAGGAAATATTGCGTTTCCCTTTTTTAACCGCCATAAAACCTTTAGGCATAATTTCGTTTAAGGGAGACTCGTTAATTACTTTCACTTCATTGCCAGTTTTGTCATAAACGATGGTTTTTATCGGGAAACGGTTAAAAGGAACTATGTATGAAAACGGTTTTTGAATTGTATTAACCAAAAGATAATTGCCATCCGGAGAAAATGATTCACTCATATATAAATCTGCCTTTTTAAACAGTGATGAGGTTCCGTCCAGTGTTACTTTGTAATATTCCGATTTGATTAAGTTTTCAAAATTGATTTCGTCAGCCTTGTTTTTAAGCAAATCCTGAAAAGTCCTGTTTTGTGATGCTTTCCCGTCTGAATTTGAAACAGTTGGTCCTGAAGGTAAATCTTTTTTATTGTCAATTAAATCGGGTTTGTTTTTCAGCAATGATTTTACCAAAATACTTTTACTGTCTCTGTACCAGTTGTAAGGAGTTCCGATATTGGCATTAAGATTGGCCTCTGTCAGTTTTTTTGCTGTTGCCGATGCAATATCCAGTACCCACAATTCCACACCGTTTGATGTAGTGTTGGTAAAAGCTATTTTAGTTTCGTCCGGCGACCAGTTCAGATAGGCGATTTTAGGGTTTTCGGGCAGGCCGCTGACTTGCACCTCGTTTTTATCTTTAATTTTTCTAACCTTAAGATTGTTGACATATGTCAATGTGCTTGAGATATTGGTTTTAGGATTTATTCTTAAGCCTCCCAAACGCATTTCATCCTGATTCAGATCATCTAATGATTTGTAAGTGTTTTTATAAGTTAAAACCATCCATGTTTTTTTGGTGTCCATTAAAACCGATGGGGTTGCCTGATAATCGGCCAGTTCTAAAATTTCTTTGGAAGGTTTTTGATATGTTAGGTTTTCCTGGGAAATACCAATGTAGCCTGATAGTAAAAAACAGACTGATAAAAAGACTTTGTTCATTTGTTAAGGTTTATTTGCGTAAAAATACACTTCCCTTTTTAACGAAAAATTTTCTTAACATTTTTTTAGATAATTCCGCAAATTAACAATAAGCCATAAGCTAAAAGCAGGATGGCAACTATGTTTTGTATGGTTTTGAACGTAGTTTTCTTAAGTAATTTATTGCCAAAATAGACGCCGGAAAAGGCTGCAAGCGTTGCAAGTGAAACTAATTTGAAATCTAAATCCACTTCGTTATTAACTATTTTTGGTATATAAACAGTAAGCCTTGATATATCTACCAGACATGCGATAACAACCCCTGTGGCGATAAAACCTTCTTTAGTTAACCCGGCTCTCACCAAAAAAACACTGCGTAAAGCTCCTTGATGACCTGAAATACCGCCAAAGAAACCGCTTAAAACACCTCCTGCGGATAAATATTTCTTGTCAAATTCCAGGTTTTTAAGCTTTGGTATAAATTCAAAAAGTGAAAAAACTATTAAAAGTATGCCTATGATGAGTTTTAAAAGGGTGATTTCATATTTTTTATCATTAAAGGTGTATTCATACAGTGGATTTGAATCACTTATTAAATTTAAGGCATACGCGCCTATAAAAGCAAATGCAATGGCAGGCAGACCAAATTTAAGTACGACATTTTTATCCGCATTTCTGCCAAAAAGAAAAAGTTTGAACAAGTTGTTTGAAAAATGTACCAAAGCGGTCAGAACCACAGCTATTTCTATAGGAAAGAATATACCAAAAACAGGTAACAGGATAGTGCCTAATCCAAATCCTGAGAATAAAGTAAGTCCTGCTCCCAATAAAGAAGCCAGGCATATTATGATATAGTCCATTTTTGAAGTTTTTGCAAAATAAAGGAAACTTAATCAAATTAAAATTGCCAATTCAGAAAATTTACCTAATTTGTATTGTTAATTTTTACAGTAAACGTAAATTTGCAAACCGATTTTTAACTAAAATTTAAAATATGTATCATTCTAAAATTACAGGTTTAGGATATTATGTGCCTGATAATGTGGTGACAAATGACGATTTGTCCAAAATAATGGATACCAATGATGAATGGATTCAGGAACGTACCGGAATTAAACAAAGAAGACACGTAAATACTTCTGAAGACACAACCACCTCAATGGGGGTTAAAGCGGCAAAAGTAGCTATAGAGCGGGCAGGAATTGATAAAAATGATATAGACTTCATCATTTTTGCAACATTAAGTCCTGATTATTATTTTCCTGGGCCCGGCGTTTTAGTTCAAAGAGATTTAGGATTAAAAACAGTAGGAGCATTGGATGTTCGTAATCAATGTTCAGGTTTCGTATATGCACTTTCTATTGCAGACCAGTATATTAAAACAGGAATGTATAAAAACATTTTGATTATTGGTTCAGAGGTACACTCAAGAGGACTGGATTTTACCACACGAGGCCGTGGGGTTTCTGTAATTTTTGGTGATGGTGCCGGAGCGGCAATCATTTCGAGAGAAGAAGATACAACAAAAGGAATTTTATCAACCCATTTACATTCTGAAGGACAATATGCTGAAGAATTAGCATTAATTGCACCAGGTATGGGAAAACGATGGGTTTTGGATATTTTGAAAGACAATGATCCTGATGATGAAAGTTATTATCCTCATATGAACGGTCAGTTTGTATTTAAAAATGCAGTTGTCCGTTTCAGTGAAGTAATCATGGAAGGATTGCAGGTTAATAATTTGGAAGTTTCTGATATTGATATGTTGATCCCGCATCAGGCTAATTTGAGAATTTCACAGTTTATCCAGCAGAAATTTAAACTAACCGATGATCAGGTGTACAATAACATCATGGAGTATGGTAATACCACAGCGGCTTCTATTCCTATTGCTTTAACAGAAGCCTGGGAACAAGGGAAAATTAAAGAAGGAGATACAGTTGTGTTGGCTGCATTTGGCTCCGGATTTACCTGGGGAAGCGCAATCATTAAATGGTAATTGATGAAAAAATCAATTATCATTGCTTCTGTTTTTTTGATAGGATGCAGCAAAACAACTTTTAATCCAAAATGGATGGAGGAAAAGTCGCCGGCGACCTTTCAGGCAAGATTTGAAACATCGCAAGGAGATTTTGAAATTGAGTTTAGCAGGGATTTATCACCTAAAGCAGTTGACAGGGTTTATCAGCAAATCAAACACAGGTTTTACGATAATGTTGTTTTTTACAGGGTGGTCCCCAATTTTGTGGCACAGTTTGGGCATATGGATTCCACTGCTACCGCAAACAATTGGGACAGGTATAAAGTGGAAGACGAGCCCGTAAAAGGCAGTAACACAAAAGGAACTATAAGTTATGCAAGGGCAGGCTTGAATTCCAGAAAGAATCATTTGTTTATCAATTTAAAAGACAACAAACGATTGGATACTGTTTTTTATAATAAGGTAAAAGGTTTTCCGCCGTTGGGAAAAGTAACAAAAGGAATGGATGTAGTTGAAAAATTATATTCCGGTTACAGTAATGAGACGATGAAAGTATATGATTCTTTGGCTGTAAACAGGAGAGCATTTCTTAAAAAATTTCCTAAACTGGATTCAATTAAAAAAGTTATAATTCTTAAATAAAAACAAAGCCCCGGATTTTAAATCCGGGGCTTTGTTTTTATCTTTTTAATGAAAAATGTCCTTTAACATTTCGTCCGTCTTTAAATTGTGCAGTAAACCAGTAATCGTCAGATGGGAGCTGTTTTCCTGAAAAAGTACCATCCCAGCCTGGACTTAACGGGTTTATTTCTTTTATTAATTTGCCAAACCGGTCGAAAATTAAAATTTTGGTATCAGCATTAAAAGCTGTATCTGCACCAATTATGTTCCAATTATCATGGTATCCATCCCCGTTAGGCGTAAAATATTTAGGAAAACCAACAATCGAAAAAGGTACTTTTAGTACACTGCATCCATATAAATCCAAAACATAAACCGTATGTAATCCCGGAGTCAGATTTTCAAAATAGCCTGTTGGATGAGTTGAAGCAAATTGATCGTCCAATGCAAAAACATAGTTTCCATCGCCGGTAACTGTAAGTGTAATGGAATTGTTTTCAACTAAATCTTTTACGACCGGTGTACCAGCCAATTGTGCGGCATTTGAAATCTCAACTTTAATATTACGTTCTCTTGAGCATTTTAAACCGGTAATATAGGAAACGACGACTTTGTAGTCACCTTCCTGATTTACACTTATAGATTCTGTAGTGTATGAAAGTGGTGTTCCGTTTTTAGACCATTCATAAGTATAATCATTTGGATTTTCATTTGCAGGCAGTCCGGATGTCAGCGTTTGGTATACAGAAGGATCATCAGAACAAATATGTGTATTTGAGTCCCCGCTCGTATTCGTGTCAATATTTGGCCTTGCTTCAACAACTAATTTAAAACTTGTACTTCCTACACAGTCGTTTGTGTTGGAATCTTCTAAACGAACCCAAATAATCTGTAAATCAGGATAACCTGTATTTCTATAATCTGTAATATTTGTAATAGCCAGTGAATTACCGTTAACATCTGTTTCCTGAAGGAAATCATTATAGTTTTTATAGAAATTATAAGTGTAATTTGTAGATGGGAGTAATCCGTCTATAATGGATTTAACTGGAGTCAGATCAAAACTGGAAATACCATCATAATCATTGTTGATATTGTCTATATAATCATCACATTGATGTAATTCCGGGATAGGAGTATTTTGTAAAATTGCATTTGAAGTTGATGATATTAATTGGATACTTATAACTTCAAAACAATTATTGCTGTTGGCTGCTCTTACCCAAATGGTTTGCATATTAGGATTTGTATTGGTAAAAGCTAAAGGGTTGGTGATTAAGAAAGCACTGTCATTATTTATAGCTCCGTTTTGATCTGTAAAATAAGTAAATGTTTCAGAAGCAAAGTTGGCTGATAATTTTGAATTATTTACTGTTAAATTGAATGCTGAAATTCCATCAATATTATCATCACATTGTACAATTCTTATACCCTGATTTAAAACAGGTTTAGGATATACAGTCAGTTTAACAATGTTGGAATAAAAATCACAGCTGTTGCCTGTTTTATTTAATAAAGTCCGATACAAATGCCCGCTCATATTTAACTGGATATTTGAAATGTTTAAAGCGGCTGAATTACTTCCATTGTAAGTTGTATTGTCAGTTATATTTGTCCATGTTGTACCATTATCTGTTGAAATCTGCCATTGAATTGTACCGGCATCTGTTGTAATTGAAAAGCCTGTGTTTTCAAATAAACATTGAGCTATATCAATAGGTTGAACAGTTATGTTGATAGGTGCCGCGGTTATATAATTTGGATCAGGCACTGTATATCCTCCAAAGCCGGTAACCATACCATTGCTGTTTACTGCAGGCGGGGAGGTACTTCCTAAAATTCCATCAAGATTTGCATCACTGAAACCAGCTTCTTTAACATCGGAGCAACTGTCGGCATCTGAATCTAAATCTCTGAAATTCTTAATTCCATCTGTATCAGAATCTATAGTTTTTTCTTCTGAATCTGAAATTCCGTCATTGTCTGAATCTAAGTCCAGATAATCGGCAATACCATCATTATCATTGTCAAAAGGAGTAAAGCCAGGCTCAAAAGCATTGTCAAGACCGTTTAAATTACTGTCGGTATTTGTGGCAGATGCAGGTGAATTGTTTTGCGCTTCAATTAAATCTGAAATTCCGTCATTGTCACTGTCTGTGTCTAATTGATCAGCAGTTCCGTCATTGTCAGAATCTTTAGGTACGCAGGCTGCGAAAATTCTAAACGAGGATTTGTTTGGAGCAACATCCAATAAATTTTTATGAGTCAGCTTAAAAGTCGTTATTCCATTTGCAAAGAACTGAAACGTACCTGTTCCTGAAGCCAGAGGAGTGCTGCCGTTAAGTCTGAAGCGGATTTCAAATGATGAGAATTGAGTTACACCGCTTTCAAAAATTCCATCGTAATTAGTGTCAATCAGCAACTGATTTGATGGATTTAAAACAGTAATAGTTTTGTTAATATCGCAATTCACGACATATTCAGCATTCGCATTGATTAAATCACTCACTGCAGTAACACTTGGATACTCTAAGCCGATATTTGAAGGTTGGCCGAAATCTAATTGATAAGCAACAAAATTTTGTTTGCCAGCCGGGATTTCTGTAACAAATGTTCCGTCAGTATTTCCAGTGAAAGGAATAGCAGCAGTCATTGGCGATGTAATTATACTGCCAATATAGGTGGTAGTACTCAATGGAATTGTTCCGTTGCTGACAGCTGTATTTATGTTTTGGTTTCCAAATGATTCAGTACAGTTTAAAATCCCATCATTATCATTGTCAATGTCGATGTTGTCATTGGTTGAATCTCCATCAAAATTTGCAGCACATGAACTTACGGGGATTTCATCTGATATAAGAGGATCAATTGTAGGGCAGGTCGAAATCCATGCTTTTACTTTGTAATATCCCGGTGCAGTCGGTGCATAAGAATTAGTGCTTGCATTTGAGATCACATTGTTGTTGAAAGACCATTCAAATGAATCAAAAGATGAAATTGTATTTACGTTTAGAATTACATTTGGAATACAATTGTCAGTTGTTATGTTTACTTTATTAAAACTTATTTCGGGTTTAAATGTGAATCCTGAATAGAATCCCCCGTAAGTTGCAAATCCTGAGCTTCCGTAATATGAAAGATAAACAGACTCTGATGAAAAAACGGAAACATTACCGCTTAGCCCCACAAAGGTATATGTTTGATAATCCGGATTTCCAGTTACATTGTATGGACCATTTGCTATCACGCCCGCAGAAGGCAGTGTGGCTAAAGTGTAACTTGCGCCATTTAGGATGAAATTTAAATTGGCTCCTGTTTTAGTAACAATGCAAACGGTTCCGTTATAACCGGAATTGCTTCCTATAGAATTGATTTTTGGAATGTTGTTTATACTTTTAGGAGTTTGACAGCTCAGTGGCGGTAAAAAATGCATGTTTTGGTTTGCTTCATTGGGTGAACCTGCAATACCTTGATATGCAAATACATTTTTTGTACTACGTACATACAAATTCCCTTCTGCCGAAAAGTTTGAGCCGTCGAAAGCGATATACTCACCCGCATTTAAAGTTATTATAGGGGTTGGATTACCATTGATATATACATCGGTATTGTTTTCATGTGCAATTATTAATGGTCTTTCGACAGAGTCAATTCCAGCACCCTTGATAAAGATGTATTCATTGCCTATTTTATTGTAATTATCACCTGCAGATACGATTTGGTCGAAACCAATATCTGAACTATTGACTGACGGACCATTTGACCCTCCATAAGAACCGCAGTTGACAGCTATCGGTTTATTTGAGGTGATTAAAGCGCCAATAAGTCCATCCGGTACAGAATTTGAATCACCACTGGTGGCTATTATATAACTTTCACCACTGTTTAATGTTACACTAAAAGGTGTGCTGCCGTTAGAATTGTTGTATAAGTTTGTGCCTGATTTTATGCCGCTGAAATTTACTACAGTATTATTTTCTGTGGCTAAAACCGAAGCAAATGTGTAGTGTCTGGCGTCATTGATTACGTTAGTGTTTAAAAATCCACCAATTCTGAATTCATCTCCTAGTGCAGCTAGCCCTTTAGAAACTAATCCTCCTGCATGATTTGTCACAGCAACTCTTACGGTTACATAAATCAGGTCATCTGCTTCAACTACAAACCCTTTATTCTTTAAAATAATACCAACATCATTTCCGCTGGCTAGTAATTGTGTGTTAGAGCCGCTTCCTATAATAATTTCACTTGGGTTATCCCTTGAAACAGTTCCGGTTATGACGCTTCCCCCCAACTGTATTATTTTATAATTTACATTGGAAGTACTGGGACAGGATATCAGCAGTACCTGCTCTAAAGTATTATACGCCTCAGTATTTGATACAGGAGGCAGATAATGTGTTTTGCTGAACTGAGCAGATAGATTTAAAGAAATTAAGCTTAAAAATATGAGTAGTTTTATTTTCATTGAAGTCAGTTTGATTGACTCCAAAGTTAACTAATTATCTTTTAAGTGTAAAATGGCTTTTGGTACTCCCTCCGTCAATGAAATTTATTGTAAACCAGTAATCATCCGCAGGTAAAGGCTGCCCCAGGAAAGTACCGTCCCAGGATTGTTGCGGTGATAAAAATTTTATTAGTTTGCCATAGCGGTTAAAAATAGCTATTGATGCGATTGTGTTTTTAACTTCTATGTTTTCAATTTTCCAGCTGTCATTAAAGCCATCGTTATTTGGTGTGAAAAATTTTGGAAAATCCAGCACATACACTGTCTTTGTTATAACAGGTAAACAACCGTTTTTGTCTCTTACGGCAATGGTGTAAATTCCGGCTTCAACGTTATTGAAAACAGGGCTGTCCTGAAAAGAAAATCCGTCAATTGAAAATTCATAGCTGCCTCCATTATTGGTGTAAGTTATCTCAATGGAATTGTTTTCTGAAAATTCTTTAATGACTGCATCTATATCAGAAGCTGGTGCAGACTGGGTTACAATATATTTTTTTTGAGCTGTACATCCGTTATTGTCTGAAACATCAACAGTGTAATTACCTGCTGACGTGATGGTAGTGGAAGGAGAAGCATCTCCGTTGCTCCAGGTATACGAATTGTAAACAGCGTTGATGGAAAGTGTAATTTGTTCCCCCTGGCAAAGTATTGCGTTTTCATCATTAAATGTATTTCTGGGGATGTAATTTATCTGAAGTGTAATTTTGTAAATTCCCGCACAATCAACACCGTTTGAAACCCGGCCATAAATAATTTCGGTATCTTTTGTGCTGTTTATATAGTTGTTGGGCAAATTATTCTTTTGTTCGACAGCGTCCTGCAATGTTTTGTGAAAGCTCATCGCTGTTGAACCTGGTGATGTGATAATCTGACTGGCAATTTCAGCAGTTAGATCAAATGCGGTAAAACCGTCAATTGTAGAATCATCATCACATTTTGGATACGGAAAAGCAATTATAGGATTTGAAGTTACAATCAAATCTATTGGAGTACTGTTTTTACAGCCATATTGGTTTGCGGCTTCGGCATAAATAGTTTTTGAATTACTGATGTAGTTTTGCGGGTTTTGAATTGCAATTCCACCTAAAGTTTCATAATAGGTTATATTACCCACTGAAGGATCATTATTTTTAACGGCATTATCTAACTGTGTCAGGTTAAAAGTTGATACTCCATCTAAATTATCGTCACATTGTGTAATTGTCTGTGAATAAAGTGCCGGTAAAGGTGCAAACTGAACTCTTATTTTACCGCAATTTCCATTGTCAGCTTCAACAGAATATGTTACTATATTGCTGTTTGTGTTGTCTGTTATTGTATATGTAGGCGAATTGATTTCTAAGTCATCACCGTCTTTAAACCATTTGTAATTCGTTGCTCCTGTTTCTGTTCCGTTCAATGTAATAACATCTCCTGAGCAATATGGATTGTTTGTTGCAAATAATCTGTCTGGGCCTAGATTCAAATCGGTGTTAAAGCTATCTGCATTTAAGAATATTGCAGAGTCATATCTGTAATTTCCTTCGTCAGCAATTACTAATTTGATATGGTAGGTTTCACCAGGCTGAACACTGCTTTCAACTTTAATAACTGCCGTTTGTCCGTTGAAGTTTACAGGATAATTTATGTCATTGTACCTGCCGAAATATTGTTGGTTTTGTGCAGGACATCCTCCAGCTCCTGGTACATCAGGATGGACTGTAGTAACTTTTACAGGAATTGTTGTTCCGGGAATTAAAGCTAAGTTTGAATAAGATGGATCTCCAGCCTTTTTTAATAAAAAAGCAAATCCATCAGAATATTTACATTGCGCCGCATCATGATATTCTTCTGAGGCAAAAATATATTCAAAACTCAGTTTGTTTGATTTTGGTACAAAATCAAACTCCAGTATAGTGCTGTTTGTGGTATTTGACACTCCTAAAGCTGTGTTTAGATCAGGATCTCCTGTCCATCCCATTCCGCTTCCGTCATCAGATATGTAACTGTTAGGTCCTTCAGCTGATTTTGCTTTTCCGGTGCTTAATACCACACCTCTTGTAAAGGGGAATGCCGGATTTGAATTTGTAAAATAACCGTAACTTTTCTCGCCGTTGGCAAAATTACCCCCTGATGCTGAAAAATTTGTAATTTGGGCGCAATCACTATTTATAAGGATATCTTTAATTAATTGTTGTGCGGTATAAGTATCATCAACAATTATATTTTGTGAATGGATTGTTGTTGAGGCCAGCAATCCTATAAGTAGAATAATTTGGGAGATTATTTTTTTCATAGCCTGCAAAAATAAAACAAAACATTAGAACTTCATAAAACTTAACACTTTAACAGTTAAAAAATTAGAGAAATAAACAATGCCCTGATAAGAAATTCTTTTCAGGGCATTGTATTGTTGTGGTTTTTATTATTAATTGTTATAATTCAAAAGTAAGAGTGGCTGTTATATTATTGTTTTTTGAATTAATTTGAGAAGCACTTGTCATACCGTAAGGTAAAAATTGTTCTCCGTATTTTCTTTTATAGCTTGTATAGGCAAAATCCAGTTTTGTGCCTCCAAAATTATAACCAATACCTCCGGAGTATCCGGTTAAGTCACCCATTTTGTTCTCATCTTTGTAGGGCGATGTTTCGGTGTGGTAGCCAGCTCTGAAACTCCATTGTTTGTATTTTTTTTCGGCACCTATACGAAGTTCGTTTACTTTTTTTAATTGATCTTTTAGGTCATTATTTAGACCGTCAAAATAACTTTCATCAGAAATATAGGTAGTGTTTTTGTAATTTTTATAGCTGTAATCTATGCTAATGAGTCCTTCTTTTCCAAAAACAAATGCCGCGCTTCCAGTCAGTTTTTCTGGAGTTCTTAGTGTGTATGGCAGATACTCAATACTTGTATCTGTTCCAAATTCATAGCCTGGATCTGGACAATCGGCGCAATCGGTTGTTAAATAATGAGATTTAATATCGGTTAGTCTTATCCATGTTGGGGATTCGTAGGTACCTCCAATTCTAAATTCTTCGGTTATCTTGAATATGGCACCCAGTTGAAATGAAAAGCCTGTTCCGTTCGTTTCCAAATCATTGTCAAACCGCAATGCCTGAACACCTGCTGTATTGTCTGAATTAGTTGCATCGGCATAATCTTCATAGATACTGTAAGATTTTAAATAATTGGAAAAATGAGAATTCAAATTTAAACCAATGTATAATTTGTCCTGATACAATGCTGAAGCATTAAAAGTAAGTTTGCCGTTATAGCCTGTTGAAATAATATCTTTTTCCTGATAAAAATTTCCGGTACCAATAGCATTGCTTGTGTAATCTATATTGCCGGCATCGGTTGTAACTGGATTTATTAAATAAGTACTGTAGGCCATGAGTGCATGCTGGCCAAAATAATCGAAATCATAAATGCTTAATGATAAATCGTCTAGATATTCAAGTCTTATTCCATTGGCAGACTCAACAAAGTAATCCACAACCGAAGAGTTTGGATTGATACCTGCTGAAAAAGATCTGTTTTCAAAGTTATTAAGATTATTATAATTTATTGCGAAAGCAAATTTGGTCCATTCATCACTGTTATTGTTTTTAAATACAAATACACCACCTAACTGATTTATATTAAAATCATTAGCTGTTTCGGTTCTGGAACTTCCAAAATAATTTGATTTATTGGTTAGTCCGAAATAATTCAAAGAACCTGAAATTTGATTATTGTTGAATACTGATGAGCTTGCCGGATTAATACTTATTGCTGATAAATCGCCTCCAACAGCTCCAAAAGCTCCGGACATGCCTCTAAATCTGGCAGTGCCGTTAACATTAGTTAATGAATACTGTAAAGCATCAGAAACGTCTTGTGCATTATAGGTTGCTATCCCTGCCAATAAGAAAGCCAGTGAGAAATATTTTTTCATAGTTTAATTTTTTTGAATGATGGTTTTATCCTCTTCTGCCGCCGGTTCTGCCACCGCCTCCGCCAGAGCTGCCTCCGCGTGAACTGCCTGACGATCTTGGAGAGTCATATGAAGATGAGCGTGGAGTATCGTAAGATCTGTTCTCGCTTCTTCTTGATTCACTTCTTCTCGGTTCGCTGGTTCTTGGTTCGTAATTTCTTGGAGTGGAATTACTTTCTGTTGAACGTCTTCTTGGAGTGTAAGTTCTAGGTTCGGTTGTATTTGATTCCCTTGGAGTATAATTTCTATTAGGAGAATTCAGGTTGCTTGATCTTCTGCCGCCGGTACCAAAATTTCTGTTGCTGTCATAATTTCTACCACTGCCGGAATAACGGTTTCCATAGTACCCGTCGGTACGATTAGTATAGTATGAGCCTCTTCTGCCTCCTGAATAAGCATAGTTTCTTCCGTAGTAGTTATTCCACCCGTAGTACCCTCCGTAATAAGGATAGTCCCAGCCCCAGTAATTATTCCAGCCCCAACCCCATGAAGAACCATAGTAGCCTGACCAGCCCCAGTAAGGATTGTTCCAGTAGGAGTATCCCCAGTAATAAGGACGGTATCCCCAATAGTTCCCCCAGTATCCTCCGTACCAGCCGTTGTTGTAAATATTTACCGTAACGTCATGGTCATTGTTACCCCATCCGGCATAGTTTTGCTGTTTGTTTTCTGTTACGGTAACGGTAGTGTCATTGACACTGGAGTAAGAGTCAACATCAGTAAATACGTCCTGGCTGTCATACGAGTATTTGTTTGCCTGTGAGCCAAAGTATTCTTTGTATTTGTTTGCGTTTGAATTGTCCTGAGGAACATTTTTATTTTCCTCATAAACTACAGCTTCTCTTTTTTCTGAGCTGTAAATTCCGTCACTGTCATAATACGACGCATTTTGATACGAACCGCATGATACAGCGGTTAATCCCAATAATCCAACAATGGATTTAAGGGTGATTGTCTTTAAGGAAAAGTAATATGTTTTCATTTCAGCGGTTTTTTATTGTTGGACATAACAAAAATAGTTAGTTTTGCACAAACTATTTCAACTTTAACAAATCACAATTTTTGTGCCAAAATATTGAAAATGAGTAAGAATTTAACAAAACGCACTGAAGATTATTCTAAATGGTATAATGAACTGGTAATGAAGGCGGATTTAGCCGAGAATTCAGCAGTTAGAGGATGTATGGTTATCAAGCCATATGGTTATGCAATTTGGGAAAAAATGCAAGCACAGCTTGATAAAATGTTTAAAGAAACGGGACACAGCAATGCCTATTTTCCATTGTTTGTGCCTAAGAGCATGTTTGAAGCAGAAGAAAAGAATGCTGAAGGCTTTGCAAAAGAATGTGCGGTTGTAACTCATTACCGTTTAAAAAATGATGAAGAACGTCCGGGGAAACTAATGGTGGATCCTAATGCTAAGCTGGAGGAGGAACTTATTGTCCGTCCTACTTCTGAAGCTATTATATGGAGTACCTATAAAAACTGGATTCAATCCTACCGTGATTTACCGTTGCTGATCAATCAATGGGCAAATGTGGTACGTTGGGAAATGCGTACGCGTTTGTTTTTACGTACTGCTGAGTTTTTATGGCAGGAAGGGCATACGGCTCATGCTACAAAACAGGAGGCTCTGGAAGAAACGGTACAGATGATGAATGTATATGCCGAGTTTGTAGAAAACTTTATGGCTATTCCGGTTGTTAAGGGTATTAAAACGGCAAACGAGCGTTTTGCCGGAGCAGAGGAAACCTATTGTATTGAAGCTTTAATGCAGGACGGAAAAGCATTGCAGGCAGGAACCTCTCACTTTTTAGGTCAGAATTTTGCCAATGCATTTGATGTTAAATTTACAAGTGCGGAAGGAAAACAAGAATATGTGTGGGGAACTTCATGGGGTGTTTCCACACGTTTGATGGGTGCTTTGATTATGACGCATTCTGATGATAACGGATTGGTGCTGCCTCCTAATTTAGCGCCGATTCAAGTGGTGATTGTACCAATTTTCAAATCGGATGAGGAATTGGAAAAAATTGCTGCAGTTGCTGATGAATTGACTAAATCTCTACGTAAAATAGGTGTTTCAGTTAAGTTTGATAACAGAACAACCCAAAAACCAGGATTCAAATTTGCGGAATGGGAATTAAAAGGGGTTCCAGTACGTGTGGCTGTAGGTCCTAAAGATTTGGAAAACGGAACGCTTGAAATCGCACGCCGTGATACTTTATCGAAACAGGTAGTGGCAAAAGATGCAGTGGCGGAGTTTATTCAGAATCTATTGGAAGAAATCCAGACAGAAATGTTTACTAAAGCATTAAATTATAGAAATACCCATATTACCGAAGTAAATTCATTTGATGAGTTTAAAGAAGTCTTGGATGGTAAAGGCGGTTTTGTTGCGGCGCACTGGGATGGAACTTCGGAAACGGAAGAAAAAATCAAAGAATTGACTAAAGCAACTATCCGTTGTATTCCTTTGGATAGAAAAGAAGAGACCGGAGTTTGTGTTTTGACAGGAAAACCTTCAAACGGAAGAGTCTTATTTGCAAAGGCTTACTAAAAAATAAGAAAAAAAATGCAAAAAAAGTTGCGGGAGCTATTGCAGAAATAAAAAATGTGTATATCTTTGCACTCGCATTACAGAAATGAGCGCTCTTAAAGAGATTCAGAGTATGTAAATGGCCCGTTCGTCTATCGGTTAGGACGCCAGGTTTTCATCCTGGTAAGAAGGGTTCGATTCCCTTACGGGCTACAATTTTTGAAATACTGAAAGTAAAGTATAGNAGTTTGTGTTTTGACAGGAAAACCTTCAAACGGAAGAGTCTTATTTGCAAAGGCTTACTAAAAAATAAGAAAAAAAATGCAAAAAAAGTTGCGGGAGCTATTGCAGAAATAAAAAATGTGTATATCTTTGCACTCGCATTACAGAAATGAGCGCTCTTAAAGAGATTCAGAGTATGTAAATGGCCCGTTCGTCTATCGGTTAGGACGCCAGGTTTTCATCCTGGTAAGAAGGGTTCGATTCCCTTACGGGCTACAATTTTTGAAATACTGAAAGTAAAGTATAGATGGCCCGTTCGTCTATCGGTTAGGACGCCAGGTTTTCATCCTGGTAAGAAGGGTTCGATTCCCTTACGGGCTACAAAATTAGTTGTAAATTAGTTTTATAAAATAAAGGTTAGTGTCTCAATCTTTATTTTATTAGTTAAAACCAAAGTGATTGTGAAAACAGTTGTGGGAGGTTTTTCTTTTTTAACTGATAGTTTATAAATTATTATTACAATTAAAATTAAAAGAAAATGGCAAATCATAAGTCAGCTTTAAAAAGAATCAGAAGTAACGAAAAGAAAAGAGTGTTAAACAGATATCAGCACAAAACTACTCGTAACGCTATCAAAGCAATACGTTTAGCAAGTGATAAAGCTGAAGCTGTAGCTAAATTACCGGTTGTTATTTCTATGATTGACAAATTAGCTAAGAAAAACATTATACACGATAATAAAGCTTCTAACTTAAAGTCTAAATTAACTAGACACGTTGCAGCTTTATAATTATAATTAAGTGTTCAAAAATCTTTAAATCCCGATTTTATCGGGATTTTTTTGTTTTATTTGGATTGTATTTTAACTTCCAAAGCTTCCATTTTCTTTTTTACTGTTCCTGTTTCAAAAAATCGAATTGTGTTTAGGATCCATTGCAGTGTTCTTACAGGAGAAACAAGTTTAAGACCTAAATTGTAAATCGATAGATCTCTTACTTTGATGTTTTTTTCGAAATTTAATTTATCACCGTGAAGTTGCTGTGCAAATTCCCAAGCACCGTCACGGGCTGTTTCGATGCTGAACTGAACGATTTTATCATCCCACTTTTTTGCCAACGGCATTAGTAGTTTAAAAATGGGTGAAATGCCTCCTATTTTTTGCTTTACTTCATCAACCATATCTGAAAGCAGTGAGTTTATTGCGTAAAAATCTTTTTTGATTCCTTCTAAATCTTCACTTTCAATAGTCTTTATGGTGGCGATTCCTAAGTCTAAATTAATATGTGCATTAATTCCTTGTAATAAATATTGTAATACGATATGAGGTTCTTGAGCTGAAACAAAAGCAACATGCCAGCTTTTAGTGATATTCTTTTGTTCTTTGTAGTTGAAATAAGCTTCAAAATACCTGTTGGCAAAATACACATCCAATTTTTCCATCCGCAGATTGTTTTCAAAGCGGTTGTTTAAAATACCGTCACGGACATTAATAGTGACCTGTCGATAGAGTATGGCAAAATACCCTAAAGGGTTATTTTGTGTTTTGCATTCGTCTACTATCTGGTTTAAAATTGCAATGACTTCGTCTATTGTTTTGGCTTGCATAAATTTAGAGTTTAGTTTTTTAACATAAAGAAAACAATTTCTTTTTAACTAATCAACACGTAATCCTTGAATTAGAAAAAAATAATCGTACTTTTGCACCTTCAAAATTCATTTACATGGAATCTATTAGAAATATTGCAATTATTGCCCACGTTGACCACGGTAAAACTACCTTGGTTGATAAAATTATGTATCACTGTCAGCTTTTCAGAGAAAACGAAAACACAGGTGATTTAATTCTTGATAATAACGATTTAGAGCGTGAGCGCGGTATTACAATTACTTCTAAAAACGTTTCGGTTACTTATAAAGGAACTAAAATCAATATTATTGATACTCCGGGTCACGCCGATTTTGGTGGTGAGGTAGAGCGTGTATTAAACATGGCTGACGGGGTTTGTTTGTTGGTGGATGCTTTTGAAGGGCCAATGCCTCAAACGCGTTTCGTATTACAAAAAGCGATCGATTTAGGATTAAAACCATGTGTGGTTATCAATAAAGTTGATAAAGAAAACTGTACTCCTGAAGAAGTTCACGAAAAAGTATTTGACTTGATGTTTGAATTGGGTGCTACTGAAGAGCAGTTGGATTTCCCAACAGTTTACGGTTCAGCTAAAAATAACTGGATGAGTGAGGACTGGAAAGTGCAAACTGAGAATATCGAGCCTTTATTGGATATGGTATTGAATAATGTACCGGCTCCAAAAGTTTCTGAAGGTACACCTCAGATGTTGATTACTTCATTAGATTTCTCTTCATTTACGGGTCGTATTGCTATTGGTCGTTTACAAAGAGGTACGTTAACTGAGGGAATGAATATTTCATTAGTGAAACGTGATGGATCAATTTCAAAATCAAAAATTAAAGAATTACATACGTTTGAAGGTCTTGGCCGTAAAAAAGTACAGGAAGTTCAAGCAGGAGATATTTGTGCATTAGTAGGTTTAGAAGGATTTGATATTGGTGATACTGTTGCTGATTTTGAAAATCCGGAAGCTTTAGCAACTATTGCTATTGATGAGCCTACAATGAGTATGTTATTTACAATTAACGATTCGCCTTTCTTTGGTAAAGAAGGTAAATTTGTGACTTCTCGTCATATTAAAGATCGTTTGACTAAAGAATTAGAGAAAAACTTAGCATTACGTGTTAATGAAACTGATTCTGCTGATAAATTCATGGTATTTGGTCGTGGTGTATTGCACTTGTCGGTGTTGATTGAAACAATGCGTCGTGAAGGGTATGAATTACAAATTGGTCAGCCACAGGTAATTATCAAAGAAATTGATGGTGTGAAATGTGAGCCAGTTGAAGAATTAACAATTGACTTACCAGAAAACGTTTCAGGTAAAGCGGTGGAGTTTGTGACTTTACGTAAAGGTGAAATGTTAAGTATGGAGCCAAGAGGTGAGCGTATGATTATTAAATTTATCATTCCTTCTCGCGGTATCATTGGTTTACGTAACCAATTATTAACGGCTACAGCGGGTGAGGCTATTATGGCACACCGTTTCTTAGAGTATCAACCATTCAAAGGTGATATTGCCGGTCGTATTAATGGTTCGTTAATTTGTATGGAAAACGGTAAAGCAATTCCTTACTCAATTAATAAATTACAGGATAGGGGTAAATTCTTTGTTGATCCAAACGAAGATGTTTACGAAGGTCAGGTAGTAGGTGAAAACTCTCGTGGTGATGATATGGTAATCAATATTACTAAAACAAAACAGTTGACTAACTTCCGTTCGTCTGGAGCTGATGACAAAACGAGAATTGTACCAGCAATTAAATTTACTCTGGAAGAAGCGTTAGAATATATTCAAAAAGATGAATATGTTGAAGTGACTCCAAAATCAATTCGTTTACGTAAAATTTACTTGAATGAAAATGATAGAAAGCGTAATAAAATAGCTTAATGTATTGAAAACCAGTCGAAAGGCTGGTTTTTTTATTTGCAGAATTTTGCTTTTTTAATAAAATTTTATTTTTTAAAACAGATACCCCTAATTTTTTAGGGGTATTTTTTTATTATTTGTAAAAATAAAGCTGTAATTAGGATTGAAATTAAGGGTTGGTTATATTTAAAATGAATTTTAAATACTAGAGCCATGAAAAGAAAGTATTTTTTAGCCTTCGTTTTGGCATTTTTAGCCATGAGTTGTTTGATTGTAGATTTTTCATTTGGAAAATCGGTTTCAGGAGTAACCCCAAAATTTGATACCGGCGATACCGCTTGGATGATTGTGGCTTCTGCTTTAGTTTTGCTGATGACCCCTGGACTTGGGTTCTTTTACGGCGGAATGGTAGGAAAGAAGAATGTAATTAGTACCATGTTACAGAGTTATGTGGCTATGGTCGTGGTAACCATTTTGTGGGTAGTAATTGGATACGGACTTTCTTTTGGAGATTCTATTGGGGGAATAATTGGTAATCCGCTTAAGAATTTGTTTTTTAACCAAGTCGGGACAAGTTCTTTTTGGGAATTGGCACCGACAATTCCTTTGTTGTTGTTTGCTTTGTTTCAAGCCAAATTTGCCATTATTACACCTGCTTTAGTGACTGGTGCATTTGCCGAACGTATTCGTTTCTGGTCGTATTTGTTATTTATCGTTTTGTTTGTATTGCTTGTTTATGCTCCGTTGACCCATATGGCATGGCATCCAAATGGACTGTTCTTTAAATTAGGAATCTTGGATTTCGCCGGAGGGATTGCGGTACATATGAGTGCAGGTTGGGCTGCCTTGGCGGGAGCTCTGTTTTTAGGAAAACGAAAAGATGTCAGCCACAATCCGGCACGGGTAACCTATGTACTTCTAGGGACAGGCTTGTTGTGGTTTGGGTGGTTCGGATTTAATGCAGGATCTGCTTTTGGAGCTAACGGATTGGCTGTACAAGCTTTATCTACAACAACGGTTGGAGCTGCAGCTGCGGCAATGACCTGGGGATTTTTTGATAAAATCAACAGTCGGAAATTTTCCGCTTTGGGATTGTGTATTGGGGCAGTGGTAGGATTGGTAGCTATTACACCCGCAGCTGGTTTTGTGAGTATTCCACATGCTATTTTTATAGGTATGGTAAGCAGTATTATTAGTAATATTCTGGTGGCGAAGTTCCCTAAAGGAAAAATTGATGATGCACTGGATGTGTTTAGTTGTCACGGAGTAGGAGGAATGGTTGGAATGTTACTGACAGGTGTGTTTGCTTCTAAAGAAATAAATCCGGCGATAGAGCACCAAGGGCTTATTTTTGGTGAATACCGTTTGTTTTTGAGTCATGTTTTTGTGCTGGTGGTGGTTTCTGTTTTTTCTTTTGTGATGTCGTATGTGCTGTTTTATGTAGTGAATCTGATTTCGCCTTTGCGTGTCAGTGAAGAAAGGGAAATGTTAGGACTGGATTTGTCGCAGCACGGAGAATATCTTTAAAATGAAAAATCCATTAGTTGAGGCTAATGGATTTTTTTATATTCTGTAAAAGTTTTTTATTTTATAAGATCAATAGCATGCTTTGCGACAATACCAAAATTATAACCCTGAGCTTGATCGTAACCTGCATAATTTACAGCAATAAATCTTCCGCATTCATCAAAAACCGGAGAACCACTGGCGCCATGAGTTGAAGTTACATTGTATTGTAAGCTGACACCATCAGATTCTTTATTAATCTGGCCTTCGTAAACCTGGACTTTTATTCCTTTTCGTGTATTGGCCAGTGTCATGCCCATAGGATAACCTATCAATACAGCTTTTGTACCTGGCTTTATATGTTCGTCATCAACTGTGGCAGTGTTTAAATCTATGTAATTAGCAACTGAATTTGGTAATTCCTCATTTGCTGTTTGTAACACGGCAACGTCAATTTCGGTATCTTTAGATACTTCCAATACTTTGCAGTCAATCCATTTGTCTTTTGAATCATGTAAAGCAATGCTTATTGATACCGTTTTAGGTAAAATTTCAATATCTTCTGGCTTTAAATGCTCGATATCGGATTCAGCTGCTATTTTTAAAGCATTTTCAATTCCGGCTGCTAAAGCAATTGAGTCATTCTCATTAGAAATTGTTGCAGAAGAGTCTGCTACTTCAGCAACTTCTGAATATTCTTCTTCTTCGGCATATCTTGCTTCTTCTGTTTCTTCAAAATACTTCCCGTAATTTTCCTCTATGTAATTTTTATATTCTGATGCTTCTAAATCAGAAGGTACAAAACTCGCAATAACCTCTGCAGGATACTGGGAAATCTCCTCGTACTTACCGTTTACATACAGCCAAGGTTCAGCAACATGTTTGTTCGTGATGATTTTTCCTTCTTCATCAACAAAAAAACCTGTCCCGGTAACAGCGCTTCCGTTTAAGCCCAAAGCACTTGCGGCTTCAGCTGAAAGATCAAAAGGTTTGCCTCCTTTTATTGAAATTTGATAGGCATACTCGTGTTTAACAAGCCCGACAGCATTTTTATACTTCTCATAAATTTCAGTTTGTCCGTGAAGACAAACAAAATCCGCTTTTTGTTCTTTCGGATTAAAATATTTATAATAAGCAAATGAAGATACCCCAATTAAAATCAATAAAGAACAGGCAATTATGATAATTTTTTTCTTATTTGATTTACTTTCTTCGTTGGTTGCTGTGTTTGGTTCCTGGTTGTTAGTTTCGTTTAGTGGTTTGTTAATTTGATCTTCCATATATATTTATATTCCTAAATAATTGCTTGGCGTAATCACTTTCAATTCGGCTTTAATATCATCAGAAACATTCAAGGTTTCAATAAACGCATGAATTGATTCTTTGTTGATAACAGTATTGGTTCTGGTTAAGTCTTTCAATGCTTCGTAAGGATTTGGATAACCTTCACGGCGTAAGATGGTTTGTATAGCTTCGGCAACAACCGCCCAGTTTTTATCTAAATCCTCTGCGAATTTTTCTTCGTTCAGTAATAATTTGTTTAATCCTTTTAGAGTAGCTTCAAAAGCAATTAAAGTATGTCCCATTGGCACACCAATGTTTCTTAAAACAGTACTGTCGGTAAGGTCACGCTGTAATCTTGAAATAGGAAGTTTTGCTGACAAATGCTCAAAAACAGCATTGGCAATACCTAAGTTTCCTTCTGAGTTTTCAAAATCGATAGGGTTAACTTTGTGCGGCATTGCAGATGAACCAATTTCACCCGCTTTGATTTTCTGTTTGAAATAATCCATTGAAACATACGTCCAAATGTCACGATCCAAATCGATTAAAATGGTATTGATTCGTTTTAAAGCATCGAAAAATGCCGCGAAATGATCGTAATGCTCGATTTGGGTTGTTGGGAACGAATGGTGTAAACCTAAAATTTCTTCTACGAAGTTAGTTCCAAAAGCTTTCCAGTCGTTGTTAGGATAGGCAATTTTGTGTGCGTTGTAATTTCCGGTAGCACCGCCAAATTTAGCGGCAAACGGAATGTTATATAACAAACGCATCTGTTCTTCAAGACGTTGTACAAAAACCAGAATTTCCTTTCCTAAACGGGTAGGAGAGGCTGGTTGGCCGTGCGTACGTGCCAGCATAGGTATATCTTTCCATTCTACGGCTAATTCTTTTAATTTTTGAATTACCTTAATTAACAAAGGTAAATATACATTGTCATACGCTTCTTTTGTTGAAAGTGGAATTGCTGTATTGTTTATATCCTGAGAAGTCAAGCCAAAATGGATAAACTCTTTGTATTGCTGTAACCCTAAAGTGTCAAATTTTGCTTTGATGAAGTATTCAACTGCTTTAACATCGTGATTTGTAGTTTTCTCAGTGTCTTTAATCCATTGAGCGTCTTCAGCCGAGAAGTTCTCATACATTTTGCGCAATTCAGGATACAGGTTTTTATCTATTCCTGCCAATTGCGGAATGCCCGCTTCACAAAGAGCGATAAAGTATTCAACTTCGATTAAGACACGGTATTTGATTAAAGCTTCTTCCGAAAAATAAGGAGATAAAGAAACCGTTTTATTTCTATAACGACCATCAATAGGTGAAATAGCATTCAATTCAGTCAGTTGCATGTTGTTGTGTTGTTTTTTAAGAAAGGCCAAATTTAGTGATTAGTGATTAGTAATTAGTGATTAGTTTGGATTTTTTTAAACACAGATTGAAGAATTTTAATAAATTATTAAAATTTTTCAAACCCGCGTTGTTAAGCTTATTTTATAATTGACTTCGTACTGTTTCAAGTCCCTCACTTGCACTCATTGCTAAAACTTCCAATGGATTAGCCAAATCATATATTACAGCAGGTTTAGGGTCAATGTAATACACAGGAACAGTAGATTTTGCATAGTGCATCAATCCTGCTGCCGGGTAAACTTGTAACGAGGTGCCAATGATAATGACAATATCAGCTTCTTCCATCATTGGGATAGCTTCGTCTATTGCAGGTACAGCTTCGCCAAACCAAACTATATGCGGACGGAGCTGGTTGCCGTTTTTATCGTTATCGCCTAAATTCAAATCTTCTGTCCAGTTCAAAATGTAATTTTCGTTTGAGACACTTCTTACTTTGGTTAATTCACCATGCAGGTGCAAAATGTTAGAACTTCCTGCTTTTTCGTGTAAATTATCTACATTCTGGGTTATGATTTGAACCTCGAAATTTTTCTCTAATTCGGCTAAAATTTCATGGCCTCTGTTGGGTTTTACTTCTTTAAGCTGGGCGCGGCGTTTATTGTAAAAATCCAAAACCAAAGCAGGGTTTTTACGCCAACCTTCCGGAGAAGCAACTTCCATAATATCATGATTTTCCCATAAGCCATTCGAATCTCTAAAAGTACTGATACCGCTTTCGGCACTCATTCCTGCTCCTGTAAGGGCTACTATTTTCTTTTTCATAAAGATTTAAAATTCCAAAACACAAAAAAATAACAATGGCAACTAAAATAATTAATTTCGTTTTTTTAACCGCAAAGTGCGCAATTGATAAAGCAAAGAACGCAAAGCTTAGTGGTCTTTGCGTAAAATCTTTACGTCCCTAGCGGTTATTTTTTAAATATGGAACAGCGGCTAAAAGTGAAAGAGTAAGCCATTGTCTTGTTTTAAAAAAGAAACTTGAAACAAATAAACTACTTTTGCTAAAAATTTCAAATTATGCAGTCGTTATTCCAAGACGAAAACTATTTAAATTATTTAGAAACTTTTATTACTGAAAGTAGAAAAGAGGGTTTTAAAAGAGTTCTGGCAAATAGAACTAAACATTTTACAGTAGCTTGCGAAGATGTGTTTCAGTTGCATAACACCAGTGCGGTGATGCGTAGTTGTGAAGTGTTTGGAATTCAGGAATTGAATGTGGTGGAACAGCGTTTTGGAAAACATATCGATACCGAAATAGCTATGGGAGCCCAAAAATGGGTGGATATTAATAGATTTGACAGTATTCAAGAATGTATTAGTGCTGTTAAAAGTAAAGGTTACCAAATTATTGCAACCACGCCGCATGAAAACGATTCCTTGCTGGAGGATTTTGATATTTCCAAACCCTCGGCTTTTTTCTTTGGTACTGAACGTGATGGATTATCGGAAGATGTATTAGAACAGGCAGATGGATTTTTAAAAATTCCGATGGTGGGTTTTACTGAAAGTTTAAATATATCTGTTTCTGCGGCTATAATTTTGCAAAGTGTATCAGCTCGACTGCATCGTTCCGAAATTAACTGGCAATTATCCGAAGCTGAATTGTTGGAAAAACGTATCGATTGGGCCCGTAAATCAATAAAAGATATTGATTTTGTGACGCAGCGATATCTTGAAGGGAAAGAATAACTGACAAATAGATGATAGATAAATAGATATTAGTAATCTTTTTTACTTTTGCCTAATGCCTAAAATTAGCTCTTCTTCAATATTTTATATTCCTCGTAACAACCGTTGATAGCATCAAGAATTTGAAGGTCATTTGCAGTTTTCATGAATGATTCAGAATAGTTGCAGCGTTCCAGAATTTCGCCCAGTTCTTTTTCGTTGATACCAAACATTAAATAAATTGTTTGTCGGTCGTAACGGTTTTGAAGAATATTGCGGAGATTGTCGTCTTTACGGACTTCTTTAAGTTTTTTAAGTTCTTTTGGTTTTTTTCCGAAGAAATTATACAAAGCATCAGCAGGATTGAATAATGATCCTATTACGCGGTTAAAAGCATTAGGGGAGTTTTCGCCTCCTTCGTATCTTTTGGTCAGACCGGCGATTGAATACCAGTAATTCTCTCTTTCGGGAATAAGTTTGGAATCAACTTCCAGGTATCCTGTAAGTGTGTAAGGAGGGATGACGATTTCCTCTAAAGCATAAGCCTTTTCGGTAATTTTTATTCTTGTGTTTTGAGTTTTTAACCAGTCGTTGGTCACTTTGACTTCAATAGACTGGAAACCCAGACAGGAAATTAATAGAATATCGTTGACGTCAGCCTGAATTTCAAACTGTCCTTTAGCATCCGATACTGCACCACGTACTTTATTCGTATTGACAATATTTACGTTCCAGATAGGAAGCAAGGTGTTGCTGTTAACAATTGTACCTTTAACCGAGGTTTCTTGTGCAAATGATGAAAATGAAAAAATGTATAAAAGTAAAACTGTAAAATATCTCATAGCTAAATTTGTCGAAGCTAATGTAGCTATTCGATTTGAGATATTTTACAGTTTTTATAGAATTATAAGAAAATTAACAACTTTAAAAACTTGAAAGTATTAGTATTCAAGTGTTGAAAAGATATTAGCTTCTTCTTGGTCTTCTTTCTCTTGGAGTATTTGAAGACGAATCTGATCGTCTTGGAGCAGAACCTGAACGTCTTTCGTTTCTAGGAGCCCTGTCAGAAGATTCTCCTCTTGAAGCAGAACCTCTTGAGAATCCTCCTTCACGTTTTTCGCCACGGGGAGCTCTATCGCTGGAACGGGATTCGCTTTTTCCGCCAAAACCGCCTTCTCTTCTTGAAGAACTTCTTTCTCCTCTAAAACCACCGTCTCTTCTTCCACCACCAGAACTTCTTCCGTTGTGGTCACGACGACTTGAGTTTCCTCCTCCGTCGTTTTTAGAAATTTCAACGTTGATTCTACGTCCGTGAAGTTCAAATCCGTTTAAGGTATCCATTACTTTAGCTGTATGCTCTCCATCAGTATTAAAGAAAGAAAATCCTTCTTTAACGTCAACTTTGAATACATCGTCACGGCCTAAATCCAGAGTTTCTTTTAAGAAGTCTTTCAACTGCATCCAGTCGAAATCATCTCTTGCTCCAATGTTGATGAAATAACGGACTGGATCACCTGCTCTAATTTCTCTTGGTTCAGAGCTTCTTTCTCCTCTTTCTCCGCCTTGACTTGTTATGTCACGTTTTGATTTGTAGTAAGCTAAGAAACGGTTGAATTCAACAGAAACCATTCTTTTTACCAATTCCTCTTTTGTTAAGTCTTGAAAAACTTCGTAGATAGCCGGTAAATAGTTGTCGATTTCATGATCGATTTCAGTATCATGGATTTTATTCGCTAAGTGTAATAACTGGATTTCACAGATTTCGATTCCGCTTGGGATTGATTTTTCTTCAAACTTCTGTTTGATGATTTTTTCAATCGTATGGATTTTACGGATTTCACTTTTAGTTACAATCACAATCGAAGTACCTAATTTACCCGCACGTCCTGTACGTCCTGAACGGTGGTTATAAGTTTCGATTTCATCTGGTAATTGGTAGTTAACTACGTGCGTTACGTTATCAACGTCAATTCCACGTGCTGCAACGTCAGTAGCTACAAGCATTTGAATTTGGCGGCCACGGAATGCTTTCATTACTCCGTCACGTTGTGCCTGTGATAAATCACCATGTAAAGCAGCAGCGTTGTATCCGTCTTCGATTAATTTTTCAGCGACAGACTGTGTGTCACGTTTTGTACGACAGAAAACTACCGAGAAAATATCTGGATTAGCATCTGCTAATCTTTTTAATGCTTCATAACGGTCACGTGCATTTACCATGTAAAATTCGTGTGAAACCGTAGAAGAACCTGAATTTTTAGCTCCTACTGTAATTTCTTGTGGTTCGTGCATGAATTGTTTTGCAATTCTTGCTACTTCCTGCGGCATTGTAGCCGAGAATAACCAAGTGTTTTTTTCATCTGGAGTATCAGATAATATCGAGCAGATATCATCATAGAATCCCATGTTTAACATTTCGTCTGCTTCATCAAGCACACAAAAGTTAATGTTCTTAATGTTCACAAGACCACGATTAATCATGTCTTGCATACGTCCTGGAGTAGCCACAATAATTTGTGCACCTCTTTTTACTTCACGCGCCTGCTCGGTAATGCTTGCTCCACCATAAACCGCAACGGTGTGTAAGCCCTTAATGTATTTTGAATATTGTTTGATCTCGTTTGTGATCTGTAAACAAAGTTCGCGTGTTGGCGATAAAATCAAGCCTTGAGTGCTTTTGTCATCAGCATCTATCTTCTGGATAAGCGGAAACCCGAAAGCTGCCGTTTTACCTGTTCCCGTTTGTGCTAATGCTACAATGTCTGTGTTTTGCTCCAATAGTATTGGAATCGCCTTTTCCTGTACTTCTGACGGATTTTCAAATCCTAGATCTTTAACCGCCAGCAGTAGCGATTCATTCAATCCTAATTGTTCAAATTTATTCATTATGTATTTTTAAATTGGGTGCAAAAGTAGTGCTAATTAATGAGATAAACTAGCGGAATTTCTTTAATTGTTAATTTATTATCATTTGATTATCAGTAATTTACAAAAAATCATTTTGCGGATGTTTGAATAATTTGAGGTTTTTAGGGTGTTTTGTTGAGGATTTTGTAAAAATGTTATTTCAGTTTTAAAAATTCAATCAGCTGTTTTACTGCTCTGGCACGATGGCTAATGTGGGATTTTTCTTCTATTGAAAGTTCGGCAAAAGTTTTATTATACCCTTCAGCAACAAATATCGGGTCATAACCAAATCCATTTGTGCCTCTTTTTTCAGAAATTATTTCACCGTTTATAATGCCGGTAAATAGATGTTGTTCTCCGTTTATATTCAGACAGATAATAGTTTTAAAGTTTGCCTTACGATTAGATTCTTCTTTGAGTACTGCTAAAAGTTTTTCAATGTTTTTAGTATCGTCTTTAGGTTCTCCTGCATAACGTGCCGAGTATACTCCTGGAGCTCCATTCAGGCAGTCAACTTCCAATCCGCTGTCGTCAGCAAAACAAGGATAACCATAATTTTGTGTGACATAAGCAGCTTTTAAAATTGCGTTGCCTTCAATGGTATCGGCAGTTTCAGGTATGTCAACATTACAGCCTATGTCTTCCAGACTTACTATTTGTATTTCAGAAGGAACTAATTGTTGGATTTCTTTGATTTTGTTTTTGTTGTTTGAAGCGAAAACGAGTTGCATTTTGATGAAATATTGATTAGACAAAGATACTTTTTTAGATACAAAATCTTCGTTTTTGAAGCAGGTTTTTCATTAAATGTAATTGTGTTAAACATCTGTTAAGTTCTTTTTTTATTGGTTCGATTTACGAAAAAAGCTGTACATTTATAGTGTAATTCCGATTAATCATTTGGAGTGATTTTTTAGGATGAGTATTTATTTTGAAAAGTGATTTATCAAGATTGAGTATTCATTTTGAGAGTAGTTACACTGAAAAGTGAAAATCACATGGTGAATCAGAGTTACATAATCGGAGGTCTTAATTTAAGGCCTCCTTTTTTGTGGATAGGATTCTCTTAAATTTGTATGAAATGTTTTGCTGTCCAAAAAACGTCTGTGTAAGTAAGCAAACTATAAGTCATATACTGTTGGTAATAAATTGATTTTCATTTTATTCAGTTTTTTAATATTGATAACAAAAAAACAGTAAGGTGATGATAAATTTATTTTCTGACTACATTCATGTGGGCTTATAAATATTTTAACTTACTTAAAAAATATTTAAAATGAGTTTTTAGACGATGAAATTGCTTTTTTATCCGTTTAACGGACTAAGTTTTTTGATTGGGATATTCTATCGTACAGTATGCAACAGCCCTGTTTAATTTGTAGTTAAGTTGCAGTTATTTGTGAAAAATCAAATTTCACTAAGGTGATAAGATAAAAAACTCAATTATTTGTAAGAAAAAATTAGCAAAATGTACGGAAAATCCGTAATAAAATATGAAAAAGGCTCATTATCTTTAACTTACGTTCTTAATCAAGTAAATAAACCTTTAAGTTTAAGTGAAAATTTCTGTTGTGATAGAGCTTTATCATATCCATTCAGTTTTCTTATTTTGGTAAATTCTTCAACATAATACGGTAAAATACCACAACTTTATCACAGAGTTTTTTGTTTTTGGGAGATATTAACAATTTCACTTTTTGACTTAAAAGATAAAGAAAGTCGCGCTTTTAGGGTGACTTTTTTTTTGCTTTTAAAGCTGCTGATCTGTTTGAATTTTAACAAAATGTACGGGAAATCCGTAAGAAAAAATGAATCAGCTGTGATATCTTTGAATTACGTTCTTAATCAAGTAAACAAACCTTTAAGTTTGAGTGAAAAATTCTATTGTGACAAAGCTTTATCATATCCATTCAGTTTTCTTATTTTGGGTAAATTCTTCAACATAAAAATGATAAAATACCACGCTTTATCACAGAGTTTTTGTTTTTGGGAGAGATATAAAATTCACTTTTAACTTAAAAGATAAAGAAAGTCATGCTTTTTAGTATGACTTTTTTTGTTTTTAAAACATCGGAATCAATTGAATTTTAACAAAATGTACGGAAAACCCGTAAAAAAAATTGAAACAGCTCCGGTATCTTTGATTTACGTTCTTAATCAAGTAAACAAACCTTTAAGTTTGAGTGAAAAATTCTATTGTGACAGAGCTTTATCATATCCATTTAGTTTTCTTATTATGGGTAAATTCTTCAACATAAATATGATAAAATACCACACTTTATCACAGAGTTTTTGTTTTTGGGAGATATAAAAATATCACTTTTAACTTAAAAGATAAAGAAAGTCATGCTTTTTAGTATGACTTTTTTTTTGTTTTTAAAACAGCGTAACCATTTGAATTTTAACAAAATGTACGGAAAACACGTAATGGAAATTGAAACAGCTACGGTATCTTTGACTTACGTTCTTAATCAAGTAAACAAACCTTTAAGTTTGAGTGAAAAATTCTATTGTGACAGAGCTTTATCATATGCATTCAGTTTTCTTATTTTGGGTAAATTCTTCAACATAAATATGATAAAATACCACGCTTTATCACAGAGTTTTTGTTTTTGGGAGAGATATAAAATTCACTTTTAACTTAAAAGATAAAGAAAGTCATGCTTTTTAGTATGACTTTTTTTGTTTTTAAAACATCGGAATCAATTGAATTTTAACAAAATGTACGGAAAACCCGTAAAAAAAATTGAAACAGCTCCGGTATCTTTGATTTACGTTCTTAATCAAGTAAACAAACCTTTAAGTTTGAGTGAAAAATTCTATTGTGACAGAGCTTTATCATATCCATTTAGTTTTCTTATTATGGGTAAATTCTTCAACATAAATATGATAAAATACCACACTTTATCACAGAGTTTTTGTTTTTGGGAGATATAAAAATATCACTTTTAACTTAAAAGATAAAGAAAGTCATGCTTTTTAGTATGACTTTTTTTTTGTTTTTAAAACAGCGTAACCATTTGAATTTTAACAAAATGTACGGAAAACACGTAATGGAAATTGAAACAGCTACGGTATCTTTGACTTACGTTCTTAATCAAGTAAACAAACCTTTAAGTTTGAGTGAAAAATTCTATTGTGACAGAGCTTTATCATATGCATTCAGTTTTCTTATTATGGGTAAATTCTTCAACATAAATATGATAAAATACCACACTTTATCACAGAGTTTTTGTTTTTGGGAGATATAAAAATATCACTTTTAACTTAAAAGATAAAGAAAGTCATGCTTTTTAGTATGACTTTTTTTTTGTTTTTAAAACAGCGTAACCATTTGAATTTTAACAAAATGTACGGAAAACACGTAATGGAAATTGAAACAGCTACGGTATCTTTGACTTACGTTCTTAATCAAGTAAACAAACCTTTAAGTTTGAGTGAAAAATTCTATTGTGACAGAGCTTTATCATATGCATTCAGTTTTCTTATTTTGGGTAAATTCTTCAACATAAATATGATAAAATACCACACTTTATCACAGAGTTTTTGTTTTTGGGAGAGATATAAAATTCACTTTTAACTTAAAAGATAAAGAAAGTCATGCTTTTTAGTATGACTTTTTTTTTGCTTTTAAAATAGCGGGGCTATTTGAATTTTAACAAAATGTACGGGAAACCCGTAAGGAAAAATGAACTGGCCGAGATACCTTTGTCTTACGTTCTTAATCAAGTAAACAAACCTTTAAGTTTGAGTGAAAATTCTTAGTGTGACAAGCTTTATCATATCTATTTAGTTTCTTAAATTGGGTAAATTCTTCAACATAATATGGTAAATGCCACAGCTTAGTCACTGAGTTTTTGTTTTTGGGAGATATATTACAATTTCACTTACAACTTAAAAGAAAGAAGCCATACTTCTCAGTATGGCTTTCTTTTTTATATAACTTTTTATTTGGTTGGATTTTGGCGATTCAATAAATTAATTCAACCTCTGAAAGGAGATTTTTGAAATGATATTATTTATGTGATAAATAAATAAAAGAAGTGATTTAAAGTGCCGGTTGTAATGGTTGAACTTTTTATAATTCACATATTAAATGTAAAATATTTTTTAGGATAAAGTGTATAAAAAAACGTCTCAGAGCTTGAGACGTTTTTTTTATTATTATTTCATTTTCTTCAGTAAAACTGCTTCGTCAGCAAATTTTTTGATTTCTATTTTGGGATCTCCATAGATTGATAATCTGCTTTTTCCTGATGCGGAAACAGATAAATTGCCGTTAGTAAAAATGTCACAATCTGTGTAACCTTCAATTATAATAGAGGTGTTTTTTGAAGTTAAATTCTTACCTACATATTTTGTATTGTTATCCAAACGCAATTTTAATTCGCTTGCATCACCTTCAATTGCTGCAGATGCCTTTTGATACATGTCAAATTTTAATTTTGCTGAGTTAATTAATGCTTTCAACTCTGAGTTTTTGCTCATTTCTATAGCTGCATCCTCACTTTTTAAGTTCAAATCAATTTTTGATTTATCGTTTGAAATTAATGTGAAATTGGAAGCATTTACATTTAATGCTGACTTGGAATAATCGAAAGTTTTAATAGTAACATTTTTTAAGTTCAATTCGCTTATGGCATTTAATTTAGCATCGTGTTTTACAGATACCAGTTTCAAGCTGTCTGTATAAAAAATACGTACATCAATTTTTTTATAGGTGGAAATATCTTTGTTGGTGTTGATACGCAATGTTTTTCCGTAAGTCTTATAATCAATAGCCGAATGTAAATTGTCATCAGCTTCAATTTCAACAGCATTCTTATCTCCTTTTATTAAATATACTTCCAGGTTGTCTTCAATTTCAATTTCCTGAAAAGCTTCGACATCGTGTTTTTCAGTTTTCAGGATTTTTGTGCCCTTGATTTTTTCTTTTTTTTGTCCAAAAGAAATTGTTGTAGTTAAAATTGCAATTGCCAGCAATGTAAATTTTCTCATGTCTGTGGTATTTGGTAAACACAAATATAAAAAAATCATTCACCTATGGGAATGATTTTTTTATAAGAGCAGTAAATTTTAGTTGGCATCCACACTACCGCCGGATGATTCTTCGATCGATTTTCTTTTTGGACTGGAAAAGTAATCGATACTACTGCCGCTTGATGCTTTTGCCTGTAAAGAGACAATAGGATGAATGTCGGTGTCGCTTCCGCTGGAACTTTGAGAATTGACGTTATTGGCCAATAATTCACGGGCATCAATATCACTGCCGCTTGAAGAGGCAGTACTCACATCTATTGCTTTACCTTTTACTTTTAATGAACTGCCGCTGGAAGATTCCAGTGCCACTCTCTCTGATTCAACAGTTGCGTTTAAGTCACTTCCGCTGCTTGATTTTAAAAGAATTCCATTGCTTTTTATAACGCCTTTTGTGTAAAGATTTGAACCGCTTGTTGTTTGCAATTCATCAATTACCGGTAATGAAACGTATATTTTTTTTGATTTTACATTGAAGTAACTTCCATATTCAGAAGTAATTTTTAAAGTTCCGTTTTCTACTTTAGTGATAATTCCTTTTTGTAAATTGTCATCTGCTTCAACAGTTACCTTAAAGTCAGGACTTTGAGTAACTTCACATTCCAATCCTTTGGAAACTTCAATTCTTGTGAATCCGGATAAATCTCTGTTTTTTGTGACTACATTGCCGCTTCCTGTAATAGATTCTCCATTGAAATTCATATTGCAGGAACTGAATAGTAACGCTACGACTGCAGCTATAACTACTTTTACTAAATGAATCATGACTTTAACCATAGTTTTTTAAGTTTAAATTTTAGTTTATTTGAATCTTTAATTGTAAAGTTGATTTTGTTTGGCTGATGAAATGTTTATTAGCTTTTGTAAATTATATTGTTTTTATCAGTTGATTTAAAATTATTGACTTTAGCCTTTTTATGGTAGATGATTTTACTTTCGTTACCGGCAGCCGCTGTTAAAGACAATATTGGTTTTATTTCTATAATGCTTGTTCCTTCTGCAGCTGCATTTATATTATTGGCAAATAAGTCTGACGCTTTTACTTCGCTTGAGCCGTCACTGGAAATGTTTACATTGACAGCTTTACCTGATAATTTTATTTCACTGTTGTCATTTGAGGTAAGATTTATATTTTCTGATGCAATATTCAGATCAGTTTTTGAAAACGAATCTGCAGTTATAGAAAAGTTATTGCTTTTGATTTCCTGGCTGCTGTAAATTTCTGCTAAATCTTTAGCTTCAATTTCTTCAATAACCGGAAGAGATACAATTACTTTAATTTTTTTTGGGTCAAATTTTTGTTCTGAGCTAATCCAAATTTTTAGTATGTTTCCTTCAATTTCAGTTTTTATAATTTTTTTTAAATTTTCCGGAGCTTCAATATCTATTTTAGCTGTATTATTTTGTTTTAATTCACATCTTACAAGACCTGATACTTCTATTTTGCTGACGTTTTCCAAAGTGTTTTTGGTTTCAGCTGCGATTGAGTTTGTTTTGGATTTATTACATGAAACTGTTGACGCACTTATCGAGAGTAAGGTAAAAAAACTTCCGGCAATATTTTTGATTTTTAACATAACCTTTATTTTTAGTTTGATTATTTTGATTGGATAATGTCCCCTGTATTAACTGTTCTCTTTTTTAGAGATTTTTTTGTTTTTCCTGAATAAAGTTCAAAGTTTGAGAAATAGGAAGGAATTCCTTCAGCATCGTGGTTGATATTTGTTCTTACTTCAAAATGTAAATGAGGGAAGAAAGAACTGCCGGATGTTCCTATTAATCCTATTACTTGTCCTTTTGTTACTAAATCGCCTTTTTTCAAATTTAATGAACTTTTGTTCTTTAAATGCGCATACATACTTAAAACATTGTTTTTGTGTTTTATGACAACATAGTTTCCGTATAATGCCAGCGGATTGTTTTTTAAGGAAGGAACATCGAATTGTTTGTTGTCAAGCTGATAGGTTTCTATAGCTGCAATTTCTCCATCGGCTACGGCAAGTACTTCTTTGCCAAAGCCAATCCATTCTTCATTATTGGTTCCTTGGTTTGTGAATTGCTTATTGTCTTTATCCAAAACTGCAAAATCGTAAGCATACCGCATAAAGTTTCCGGTAAAACCTAATTGTTTTATAGGTGCGAACTCATAATCAAATCTGCGGTGATGTGAGTTTAGATCATGTCCGTCATAAACCAGCATTTTTTCTTTTAAAGGTAATATGAAATCCACATCCTGCTCGTATTTTTCAGGAATTACAGTTTGCTTGATTTCTATCTGATCATTAAAAGTGAAAATGTACTCAAGTTTAGTTGTTGCAGAGTTTATTTCAGGAAATGGATTAAATACCAGTTTTTTAGAAACACCATCCCAACTAGTGGATGGAATGGTGTTTATACTAGGTGCAGTTCCATTATTGTCTAAAAATTTTTGTTGTATCAGTACATTATTTTGGTCAAAATGGCGTACTAGAATTTTAGTCAGTTTTAATGTGTCGGCACTTTTATTTTCGATTTTAAAATCGAAGTTTGATACATAATTTTCATTTAGTTTTTCAAGTAGAGGTTTTTTGGGATAAACTTCAATGTTTATTTGGTTTTGTCCGTATGTTCCTGAACTTAAAAAGGCAGTTAAAATTAATGATAGAGGTTTGATGATTTGATTGATGATTTTCATTTTAATTATTTGGTTTTTATAATAATACCATCTTCATTTATTTTAAGTTCTTTAATTTCTTTTGAATCAGAGATAACCGTATCGTTTTCTATTTTTACTCCATCTTCATTAATAATGATGTTTGACTGATAGTTTTCATCTTCATCATTTTCATCAGGAGGACAGTTGAGACATTTTACCTGCTTGTTTTCTACTTTGTAAACATAATCGTCAGAACTGTAATGTAAATTGAAGAAGTCGTTATCAGAGCAGTCAAAATGTTCTAAGCTTTCATCTGGTTTGAAATAAGTTCCTTTTGGTAAGTATAAGTAAATCATTACTTCCTGGCCACGGAATTTGTTTTTGATGTCAGTTAAAAAGTAGTTGTCAAAAATAATTTTATTACCTTCAACTTTAAATTTGTATTCAATTTTTTCGGCTCTTTGTCTTGCATCAGCAAATGATTTGCCATTGGATTCTTTTTCAATTTGGATGAAAGGTAATTTTTCATCTGTTGGTAATACTTCAAGACTAATATTGTTTGAATAAATTACATCTCTGCCTAACGAATCCTGAACAAATTCGAATTCATCATGACTGTAGTCGTTTTTAGAAAAGTAGTTGTTGTTTTTAAATTTTATTTCCAGCGTATCTGTTGATTTTAAATCGATCGTTTTTTTAGAGACTACTTTGTTTTCAAAAGCAATTTCAGATGCCTGACGAATCCCAAGACTGATTAAAATTCCAACTGCAATTACCCATAAAGCTAATAAAGTGTATTTAGTAACGTTTCCAATTGATTTTAAGTTGTTTACTAAAATTTTTAATCCTAATAATAATAAGAAGAAAAACGGAATTCCTATAGCTAATAAGAAAAGCAAGCCAATTAACCACATTGAAGTGTTAGTATAATCAAACGCATTGAAGAATTTATTCCAAGGTGTATCCATATTTATTGATGTACCCATTGAAAAAAGACTGATTAAAAGTCCTATTAAAGTTACTCCGGACACCAGAACCATCATAGCTCCAATGAATTTTGCAAACACTTTCATGATACTTACAATTATGTCTCCAAGAGTGCTTCCTACACGTTGTGCACCGGTTTTTACGTTTTCGCCCATTTGGGTATAGTCGGCACTTTTAAATTTGTCAGAAACCGACTCAAATTCTTCCTTTACTTTTTTCTCGATATTTGAGATTGTAATAGGTTCACCTTTCATTTCTAATTTTTCTGAAGTGGTAACAGCCTCAGGAGTAACAATCCATAAAATGAAATAAGCTAATAAACCTGTACCAAAACCTGCAAAAACCAATAGAACCAAAGCAATTCTTATCCAAACCGGATCCACCCCGAAATAATGTCCTAAACCAGAACATACACCAGCAATTACCCCTGTTTCTTTATCACGGTATAGTTTTTTTGTTTTTCCGCCTGCGCCATAAGCATAATTTGCATTAGAAGTACCGTCGTCTTCGATTTTATAATCTTCCGGTTGTCCCATAATAGCAATAACATCGTCTACATCATTTAGGCTAAGAACTTGTTTGCTATTTGCTAGTTTTTCAGAAAATAATTCTGAAACTCTACTTTCTATGTCGTTCATGATTTCATCACGGCCTTCCGCTGAAAGGGAATTGCGTATTGCATCAAAATAACGATTCAATTTTTGATAAGCATCTTCGTCAATATGGAAGAAGAAACCACCTAAATTCATATTTACTGTCTTGTTCATAGCTCTTAGTTTTGTGATGTTATTGTGTTTACTGCACCTGCGAGTTCATTCCAGGTTATGTTTAATTCTTTTAAAAAATCTTGTCCGTCATCGGTTAAACCGTAATATTTTCTTGGTGGCCCTGATGTTGACTCTTCCCAGCGATAAGTCAGCAAACCATCGTTTTTAAGTCGGGTTAATAGCGGGTAAACGGTTCCTTCCACTACTAATAACTTTGCGTTTTTCAGAGTGTCAAGGATTTCAGAAGTGTATGCATCTTTTTCTTTTAATACTGATAAGATGCAGAACTCTAAAACTCCTTTGCGCATCTGAGCTTTTGTGTTCTCAATGTTCATAAGATTCTCTTTTTGTTGTTAAACTGTTCATTTTTGATTGATTGACTGCCCTTCGACAAGCTCAGGGTAAATTTGATGATGATTGAGATTGGATTGATTGATTTGATTGATGATTGAAACTCCTTTATTTTAAGAAGTTTATTGTAAACGGATATTTGAAATATTCTCCTTCGCTAGCTTTTATACTTCCGTATATTATGTAGAAGAACTCAACTATTTTTAGGATGGCAATTAGAGCGCAGCAAATAAAGCCAAACACACCTAAACCTATCAGGTTGTTTATCTGCATGTTTTCAAGGACTAAATTACCGCTTTCAATTTCATTCCAGGTAAAGTTGCTTAAAACCGTTCCTACAATTGCAGGGACAGCAATTATACCTAAAAGTATTGTGTATAATAACACACTTAACTGAAAATTTATGATTTGTTTTCCGTGGTAATCTACAAATGAAGATTCTCTTTTTTTAGTTGACCATAATACAATAGGAACGATATAATTTCCCAACGGTATTAAAAATTTTGAAAATGCACTTAAATGTACAATTGATGCATAATTTTTTTCATTTTTTGTGATTGCTAAAGTTTCCATAATTGATTGTTTATTTGATTAATGATGTTTAAACTAGTTATGTAATTAAGCTAATACTTTTCTTAACTTATTAATTTCTTATACAAAGATAAGGTAAAAAACAGGTACTATGCAAAACAAAGTAATATAATTTAACAAAATATTAACAAATAATAATAGTAGGCGCGCATAGTATTTTTTTGTAGATTAGCGGAAAATCAAGCATTATGAAGTTTACACCAGCAAAATTGAATTCTTTTTTATTTTTTAAATTACCATCAGCTTTTTTATGCGGTGTGCGTACTAAAGCAATTGATGAAAACCAATGTGTGGTTTCAGTTAAGCACCGATGGATTAATCAAAACCCTTTTAATTCAATGTATTTTGCAGTTCAGGCAATGGCGGCAGAATTATCTACCGGAGCATTGGTTATGATGCATATTAAAAAGAGTGGCCGTGCTATTTCTATGTTGGTTGCCAATAATAAAGGATCCTTTACTAAAAAAGCTACCGGAAGAATTACGTTTACATGTAATGACGGTCATTTAATTACAGATGCAATCGAAAAAACCTTAGCGACAGGTGAGGGGCAAACTTTTTGGATGAAATCCATTGGAACTGATGAAAAAGGGGATCAGGTTTCTGTAATGGAATTTGAATGGACTATCCGTGTAAAAAAATAATCAAATAATAGTTAAACTATTCACAAATACATTTAAGTACTATTTTTCTGTAATTAAATTTGTATAAAAAAATAACTGTGAAAGTTTTAGTTACGGGGGCAACTGGTTTAATAGGCAAGGAGATTGTTAAAATTCTTCATGCTAAAGGTATTACTATACATTTTTTAACTACTGCTCCTGAAAAAATAAAGTCCAAACCTAATACAAAGGGTTATTATTGGAATCCCAAAACCGGTGAAATTGATGAAAATTGTCTAGCCGGCGTAGATGCGGTTATTCATCTTGCCGGAGCCAGTATTGCAAAACGCTGGACAAAAAAATATAAACAGGAAATAGTTGAAAGCCGTGTTTTGTCTGCCAATTTATTATTTCAGTTGTTAAAAACACATCCGCATCAGGTAAAGCAAATAGTTTCGGCTTCAGCTATTGGTGTTTATCCTTCTTCGTTTACTTCTAATTATAATGAAGAGTTTAATAAGTTTGAAGATACATTTTTGGCAAATGTTGTTTTAAAATGGGAGGGAAGCGTACAGCAATTCAGCCGTTTGGGTTTAAATGTTTGTAAGCTTAGGATTGGATTGGTTCTCTCAAAAAAAGGAGGTGCATTGCCTCAATTGGTAAAACCGGTCCGGTTTGGTTTAGGTTCTGTTTTTGGATCAGGAAAACAGTGGCAATCATGGATCCATGTCAAGGATTTAGCACGAATGTTTGTTTTTTCTCTTGAAAATAATAGCGATGGAATCTTTAATGCAGTTGCTCCCAATCCTGTCACACACAGGGAAATGATGTTTTCGATAGCAAGAATTTTGAAAAAACCTCTATTTTTTCCAAATACTCCCAGAGTAATTATGAAGCTGTTATTGGGGGAAATGCATACTTTGCTTTTTGAATCACAAAAAGTTTCTTCTGCAAAAATTCAGGAAAACGGTTTTCATTTTCAATTTTTATCTGCAGAAGAAGCTTTGACGGATTTACTGAAGAAAAAAATTAACGTTTAGCCGTTACATTCACCTGTACTTCAATTTCATCATTGATGAATTTATCCTTCAAGTCTGAAAATAAACTTTTTGAAGCATAATTTACATTCCAGTATGTTCTGTTTAATCGCAGTGTTTCGCTGTTGATAGTTACCTGGTTTTCATTGATGCTGACTTGTGCCGGAAAATTTACCGCTTTAATAACTCCTTTAATTGTCAGATTGCCAAAAATAACTGTTTTTCCCTCTTTAAAATCAACTTTAGTAATCTTGAAATCAGAAGTAGGGTACTTGCTTACATTAAAAAAATGATCCTTTTTTTCTTTGTCACCCAGTCCTTTTAGGTGATTTTCCAGATCTTCTTTCCCGTCCCCGGATTTTAAATCGGTTACAGTTATAGTATTCATGTCTATGAAAAAACGGCCTGCAACAATAGAGTCATTTTTAATATTAACAAAACCCTCGCTGATTTTAATAGTGCCGTTATGCTTTCCCATGGGTTTGAATCCTGTCCAGTTAACGATTGAATTTTTAGAATCCACAGTGTATTTGGTTCCATCCATTTCTGTATTCGTTGATGACATTTCATCATTTTCCTGTGATGTTTTTTCTTTTTTACAGGAAGTTAGAAAAAGCATTAAAACGAGAGTAAATTGTACAATTTTGGTTTTCATAGTAGTTGAATAAGTGATTGTTATCTACTAATTTAGTAAAGATTTGATTTACAAACAAAAAGTTATGATAAAAAAATAGTGACAATTTGGCATTTTTGAAGCTTTGGCAGTAATTTTGCAATCAAATTCAAAAATTGATGTGACTATGAATGCCGAAAATACAGAAAAAGAACTGGAATTAAACAATACAGAAGCAACACAAGAAAAACAGCCTGAAGCAGTACCGGCTCCGGAACAAACTGTTGAAGAAAAATTACAGGAGGATCTGGCTGCTGAAAAAGACAAGTTTTTACGTCTTTTTGCCGAATTCGAAAATTATAAAAAACGTACTTCAAAAGAAAGAATTGAATTGTTTAAAACGGCCGGGCAAGAAGTTTTGCAAGCCATGCTGCCGGTTTTGGACGATTTTGACAGAGCCTGGTCTCAAATCTCAAAATCAGAAGATGAGGCTTTGGTTAAAGGAGTTGAATTGATTCATGAAAAACTTAAGTCTACGTTAATTTCAAAAGGCCTGGAAGAAGTTGAAATTAAGCAAGGCGATGCTTTTGACGCTGATTTTGCTGAAGCAATTACCCAGATTCCTGCCGGTGATGAACTGAAAGGAAAGGTGGTTGATGTAGTGGAGAAAGGTTATAAATTAGGAGATAAAATTATTCGTTTTCCTAAAGTTGTAATAGGGAATTAATATTAAAATGTCGCCCTGAGCGAAGCCGAAGGGAAAAAATTATGAGCAAAAAAGATTATTACGAAATATTAGGTGTCAGTAAAGGAGCATCAGAAGGAGAAATTAAAAAAGCGTACCGCAAAAAAGCTATTGAATTTCACCCTGACAAAAATCCTGGTGACAAAGCTGCTGAGGAAAAATTCAAAGAAGCTGCAGAAGCTTATGAAATATTAAGTGATGCTGATAAGCGTGCAAAATACGATCAGTTTGGTCACGCAGCATTTGATGGTGCCGGCGGTTTTGGAGGTGGTCATCACATGAATATGGATGATATTTTCAGTCAGTTCGGTGATATTTTCGGAAGCGCTTTTGGCGGAGGCTTTGGTGGTTTCGGCGGTGGCGGCGGTGCGCCGCGTCGTGCTAAAGGAAGCAACCTTCGTATTAAAGTAAAATTAACTCTTGAGGAAATTGCTCACGGTGTTGAGAAAAAAATAAAAGTTAAACGCAAAGTTCAGGCACAGGGTGTTACATATAAAACATGTCCTACATGTAACGGAAGCGGTCAGGTAGTGAAAGTAACCAATACTATTTTAGGACGCATGCAAACTGCTTCGCCGTGTCCTTCATGCGGCGGATTGGGTCAGGCTATTGATAAAAAACCTGCTAATGCTGATGCACATGGTATGATTACGGAAGAAGATACTGTATCAATCAAAATACCTGCAGGAGTTGTTGATGGAATGCAGCTTAAAGTATCCGGAAAAGGTAATGATGCGCCAGGTAATGGAATTGCCGGGGATTTAATCGTTGCAATCGAAGAAATTGAGCATCCAACATTAAAACGTGAAGGCGAAAATTTACATTTTGATTTATATATAAGTTATCCTGAAGCTGTTTTAGGTGCTTCTAAAGAAATTGACACAGTTTCCGGTAAAGTACGCATCAAAATTGAGGAAGGAATCCAGTCGGGTAAAATACTTCGTTTAAAAGGCAAAGGTATTCCAAGTTTAAATAGCTACGGAAGTGGGGATATGTTGGTACATATTAATGTATGGACACCTAAAAGTCTTTCTAAAGAGCAAAAGAAATTCTTCGAAGACAATCTGGAAGATAATAATTTTGCACCTAAACCTGAAAAATCAGACAAGTCTTTTTTTGAAAAGGTAAAAGATATGTTTTCGTAAATAATGCTTATTGACTAAGCACAGCTGAAGTCAAAAAATAATCCCAACTTATCACTGGCAGATAGTTTAAGTGAAAAAGTTGGGGTTTTTTGTAACATTTTTCTTCTAATCTAATCTAACTAAAAAGAAATTTAGTTACTTTATAAAATCAAACAAAAATAATGAGCAATATTCTTGAGGTTAATAATGTAGTTAAGCAATATGGTAGTTATACTGCATTAAACAGCGTTTCACTCCAGGTTCCAAAAGGTAGTATTTATGGACTTCTTGGACCTAATGGTGCCGGAAAGACTTCACTTATCCGAATTATAAACCAAATCACATTGCCAGACAGCGGCGACGTTTTTCTTGACGGCGAAAAATTGGCTCCTGAGCATGTTTCTGTAATCGGGTATATGCCGGAAGAAAGAGGTTTGTATAAAACAATGAAAGTGGGTGAACAGGCTTTGTATTTGGCACAGTTAAAAGGTATGCCCCATGCCGAAGCTAAAAAACAATTAAAGTATTGGTTTGAAAAATTTGAAATTGAAGGATGGTGGAATAAAAAAATCCAGGAACTTTCTAAAGGAATGGCCCAAAAAATACAGTTTATTGTAACCATTTTGCACCAGCCTAAATTGTTAATTCTGGATGAGCCTTTCTCAGGATTTGACCCGGTTAATGCCAATTTGATCAAAGACGAGATTATTGAATTAAATAAAAAAGGCACATCGATTATCTTTTCAACACACCGTATGGAAAGTGTAGAGGAAATGTGTGATTATATTGCGTTGATTCATAAGTCAAACAAGTTGATTGAAGGTAAATTGAGTGAAGTAAAACGTGAGTACCGTACCAATAAATTCCAGGTAGGAATTGTTTCTGATAATATTGAAGGCCTGATGTATGATTTGACTCAAAAATTTACAGTGGGACAAACCTCTTTCAAATCCTTAGACGATGACTTGAAATTAGAAATCGAACTAGGAAACCGTTCTCAAAATGAATTGCTTGAAGTATTGATAAAAAATGGACAGGTAACTCATTTTACTGAAAATATCCCATCAGTAAACGATATATTCATTCAAACTGTAACTAACCAAAAATAACAAACCGCAAATCCTAAATTGTAAAATAGCAGCGTATAAGTTTTACAGGAATTTGTTTTTTTGGGATTTGGAATTTATTTAAAAATATGAACATATTAAGTTTAATCATAAAAAGAGAGTTTATTGCAAAGGTCCGCAATAAATCATTTATTGTAATGACATTTTTGAGTCCGCTTTTGTTTCTTGGGATGTCATTTTTAATTGGTTTTTTAGCCAATATGAATAAAGGAGAAGTTAAAAAGGTAGCAATCCATGATGAAACAGGAATTCTAAAGAAAGATTTTAAAGATTCTAAAGAAACAAAATATGTCGATTTATCAGGAATGCCGTTACAATTGGCAAAAGATACAGCTTCAAAAAATTATGAAGGACTGATTTTTGTGCCTAAAGTGGCAGATTCCAAAGAATTGATAACCAAAGTTGAGTATATTTCGGATGACAGTCCAAGTTTGGAATTTGTCTCAGATATAGAAAAAATTGTAGACAGTCAGTTAACAAATGATAATTTAAGAGCGTTAGGCTTTGATTCGACCAAGATAGCGCAGGCTAAAGTAAATTCGGAGCTTCACATCACAAAATTTTCGGGAGAAGAAGGTTTGAAATACCTGAATGAAATCAAAGTATTCTTTGGTGGTGCTTTTGGTTATTTAATAATGATGTTTATTATCATCTACGGAAACTTTGTAATGCGAAGTGTAATTGAAGAGAAGACTTCCAGAATTATCGAAGTGATTATTTCCTCTGTAAAACCTTATCAGTTAATGATGGGAAAAATTATAGGGAATTCATTGGCCGGAATTTTACAGTTTACTATTTGGGTAGCTTTAGGGTTATTAGTATTGTTTGGTTCTTCTTTGTTTTTAGGTTCTTCTGCAGATGCAGGAGCGACGGCTGAAGCCATGAGTAAGTTGCCTCAGGGGGCTGGTACAATTGCGTCATTAATCGAAAAAGTGAATTTATATTATAACGAAATACCGGTATTGACTACAATAATTTTCTTCTTGGTTTATTTTATCGGAGGGTATTTTTTATACAGTTCATTATATGCGGCTATAGGTGCGGCAGTAGATTCTGAAACAGATTCACAGCAGTTTTTACTTCCTATCATTATGCCTTTAATGTTAGGTATTTATGTTGGTTTCTTTACAGTGGTTAACGATCCGCATGGAACAGTGGCGACAGTATTTTCAATGATTCCGTTTACATCTCCTATCGTTATGTTAATGCGGATCCCTTTTGGAGTGCCGGTTTGGCAGTTGATTACTTCAATAGTTTTATTGTTTGGCACGTTTTTGGGAGTGGTTTGGTTCGCAAGCAAAATTTACCGCGTTGGTATTTTAATGTACGGTAAAAAGCCAACATGGAAAGAATTGTATAAATGGCTTAAATATTAAAGTTTATTGGTTGATTCGGTTATTTGTTTATTTGATTTTGTAATTTCGAATAAGCGATAACCAGATAAACATATCCACAAATCATCAAATGAGTAAGATATTAATTATTGAAGACGAAGCTGCTATCCGCAGAGTTTTAGTGAAAATTCTTTCGGAAGAAAATGATTCGTATAAAGTTGAAGAAGCTGAAGACGGTGTTCAAGGTCTTGAAAAAGTAAAAAACGAAGATTATGATTTGATTCTTTGTGATATCAAAATGCCTAAAATGGACGGTGTTGAGGTTTTGGACGCAGTAAAAAAAGTGAAGCCCGAAATACCTATGGTAATGATTTCAGGTCACGGCGATTTAGAAACTGCTGTAAACACTATGCGTTTGGGAGCCTTTGATTATATTTCAAAACCACCTGATTTAAACCGTTTGTTAAATACGGTCCGTAATGCTTTAGATAAAAAGAAACTGGTTGTTGAGAACAAAATCCTTAAAAAGAAAGTTTCTAAAAACTACGAGATGATAGGAAGCAGTGATCCAATCAATCATATCAAGGAAATGATTGAAAAAGTCGCTCCTACCGAAGCCCGGGTACTCATCACGGGACCAAACGGAACCGGAAAAGAGCTTGTTGCACACCAGATTCACGAACGAAGCGAACGCAGTACAGGCCCTATGATTGAGGTGAATTGTGCAGCTATTCCTTCTGAATTGATTGAAAGTGAGCTTTTTGGTCATATAAAAGGAGCGTTTACCTCTGCAGTAAAAGACCGTGCGGGTAAGTTTGAAGCTGCTGACGGTGGTACTATTTTTCTTGACGAGATAGGCGATATGAGTCTTTCCGCACAGGCAAAAGTATTGCGTGCTTTACAGGAAAACTTGATCCAGAGAGTTGGTGCCGATAAAGATATTAAAGTGAATGTCCGTGTGGTTGCGGCAACCAATAAAGATTTACAAAAAGAAATAGCGGAAGGACGTTTCCGTGAGGATTTGTACCATCGTTTGGCGGTAATTTTAATTAAAGTTCCTGCATTAAATGACAGAAGAGACGATATTCCTGCATTGGTTGAACATTTTGCAGCTAAAATTGCTGATGAACAAGGCAGTGCGGTGAAATCTTTCTCAAAAAGTGCCTTAAAATTATTGCAGGACTATGACTGGACTGGTAACATCCGTGAATTACGTAACGTTGTGGAACGCTTGATTATATTAGGCGGTAGTGAAATTTCAGAAAATGATGTGAAGCTGTTTGCTTCAAAATAGTAATTAGCCAAAAGCCAAAGGCAATAGTTTCATCTAATGACTATTGTCTTTTGCCTAATGCCTTTAATAAAATGAATTTAAAAAAAATAAACCCTGACCTTCAACAGGCATTAATAGAAAATGCCATTACAGATGCCACAGAAATTCAGGCGGATTGCTGGAGTACTCTTAAAAGCGGTGCCGATGCTGTTGTGATAATGCCTGAGGGAGAAGGAAAATCTTCTACTATTGTTTATACTGTCATCCAAAAAATTGAAAAAGCAGTTGGTGAATCTACCAGAGCCCTGATTATCGTGAATGAAAAAGAAGCGGTTTTGGAAATGGTGGAGATGTTTGAAAAGTTTGGGAAGTACACTAATTTAAGAGTGATTGGTGTGAACGATAAGACTGATATTGACGAAGAAAAAAATATTATTTCTGCAGGAATGGACGTTTTAATTGGTACGTCAAATAAAATCAATGCGATGTTTTCAGGTGCAGGATTCAATATGAATACTATTAAGATATTTGTAGTTGATGATGCCGATGCAATTTTCAAACTGCGTCAGGAACCTATTGTACAAAGATTATCCATGAGTGTTGAAAAAACACAGCGGTTATTTTTTGCGTCACAATTAACGGAGAGAATAGAGATCCTTGCTGACAAAATTATGATTGACCCATTTTTATTCGGAGTCGATGATTATGAAGATGAAGAAGATGAATTTTAATAATATCTTTTCGTAAATGAAAAAGGCTTAACGGTTAATGACTGTTAAGCCTTTTTTTGAATAAAATAATACTAAATTAGAGTGCTGATACTCTTTACTTATAAAAGCTGTTTAAAATGAAAAATAGAAGTCTTGCATTATTATTAATTCTTCTGATTGCTCCCGAATTTTTTTACGCGCAGCAAAAAACCGGAGTTCTTACTGAAAAAGCTATGGTTGTTTCTGCAAGGGAAGAAGCTTCAAAAATAGGAACACTGATATTGAAAAAAGGAGGCAACGCTTTTGATGCCATGATGGCAACTGAACTGGCTCTTGCAGTATGTTATCCTCAGGCGGGCAATATTGGCGGTGGCGGCTTTATGGTGTACAGAAAAGCAGACGGTACAGTTGGGAGTCTTGATTATAGGGAAAAAGCACCTCACAAGGCATACCGAGATATGTATTTGGATAAAGACAAAAATGTTATTTCAGGGTTAAGTACAGATAACGGTCTGGCTGTTGGAGTACCGGGAACCATTGCAGGCATTTTTGAAGCTCATAAAAAATTTGGTTCCTTGCCCATAAAAGAAATTTTTGCGCCGGTTATTGAATTAGCTGAAAAAGGATTTGTGCTGACAAGGAAGGATGAATTGATTTTAAAAGAATATCAGGAGGATTTTGTAAAGTATAATGGAGAAAACAGTCTGTATTCAATATCAAGAAAGATAAATGATACACTTAAACAGCCTCAGCTTGCAGAAACATTAAGAAGAATTCTTAAAAACGGAAAAGACGAATTCTATAAAGGTGCTACTGCCCAAAAAATAGTTGAATTTGTAAAAAGCAGAGGAGGTATTGTTGATTTAAAAGATTTACAGCAGTACAAAGCAGTATGGAGAAAACCTGTACAAACTAAGTTTCAGGATTATTCCATTATTAGTATGGCACCGCCAAGCAGCGGCGGAATTACTTTGGCTCAAATACTTAAAATGATTGAACCTTTTCCAATAAATACTTTCGGACATAATGCTGAAAAGACGGTTCAGGTAATTGTTGAAGCGGAAAGAAGAGCGTATGCCGACCGGAACTATTTCTTAGGAGACCCTGATTTTGTGTCCATACCGGAATCAAAACTATTGGATGAAAATTATTTGAAAGACAGGATGAGCAGTTTTTCATTTGATAAAGCAACAAAATCTTCAGATGTAAAACAGGGAGATATCGTTTTCAAAGAAAGTGACAATACGACCCATTATTCTATTGTGGACGCTTATGGCAATGCGGTTTCGGTAACGACAACCTTGAATGATAATTTTGGAAGCAAGCAATATTCAGATGAATTGGGCTTCTTTTTTAATAATCAAATGGATGATTTCAGCTCCAAGCCCGGAACACCTAATATTTATGGTTTGGTAGGAGGTAAGGCAAATGAAATTCAACCTAAAAAAAGAATGCTGAGTTCTATGACGCCAACCATAGTTGAAAAAAACGGAAAATTATTTATGGTATTAGGCACGCCCGGAGGATCAACGATAATTACAACAGTCTTGCAGACTTTTTTAAATGTAGCGGTATTTGGAATGACTATGCAGGAAGCTGTGGATGCCCCAAGATTCCATCATCAATGGCTGCCGGATGAAGTGGTTTTTGAGCCTGAAAAATTTTCATCCGAACTGATTTCCAATTTAAAAAGCAAAGGCTATCTAATCAATGAAAAACAAAACAGGATTATAGGTAAAGTAAGCGCAATTTTGGTTCAGCCAAACGGCAGACTGGAAGGTGGAGCTGACAGCAGAGGTGACAATAAAGCTGTGGGTTATTAATTTTATTTCTTATGAATTTTATAAAAATATTTTCAGGCAGTGAGATTATGGTGCAAGCCATTCAGGAAGCATTGAAAGTCGAGGAAATTTCTTCGGTAGTAAAAAACAATATACAGTCGGCCGTTATGGCTGGTTTTGGAACAGCTGGTCAGGCAGTGGATATATTTGTAGATAAAAAAGATGTAATGCAGGCGAAGTTGATTATAGATAAAATAGTCTCTTAATGGATAAATTAAAGTTCATTTTAATTTCTTCGATTGGTTTACTGGCAAGTTTGTATACCCTTTATTTCGCCTTCATCTATTTCAATCAGGCAGATATGGTTTTTATTCATTCAAGTTTAGATAAGGATTATAAGTTTGAATTTCAAACACCTTTTCAGGAAAAAACTATTAAATCTTTTGATGGCAAAAAACAGCATGGATTATTATTTTCTGCTAAAGAACCTAAGGGAATAATTTTTTATTTGCACGGAAATGCAGGAAATGTATCCAATTGGGGAAATATTTCGGCATTTTACAATTCATTGGACTATGATATTTTTATTTTGGATTACAGAAGTTTTGGTAAAAGTGAAGGACAAATCGATGATGAAAAGCAAATTTCAAAAGATGTTCAAATAGTTTTTGATAAAATAACCCAAAATTATTCAAATAAGATAATAATTGGTTATTCAATAGGAACTGGAATAGCCTCACAACTTGCTGTAGAAAGAAATGCAAAAATGTTAATATTACAGGCACCTTATGATAACTTTTTAAAGTTTTCAGGCACCAGAGTACCGTTTTTTCCCGATATGTTTAAGAAGTTTAAATTTGAAACAGATAAAAAAATAAAACATATAAAGTGTCTGATTTATTTATTTCACGGTAAAGACGATAAGTTAATTTCAATTGATAATTCTTATCGATTGGAAAAATTTTTGAAAGTTTCAGACACTTTATATGTTTTGAATAATCAAGACCACATTGGAATTAATGAGAATTATGAATTTAGAGTAAAATTGAAAAATCTGCTTAAGTAATTTTCATATTTCCTAGTTATCACATTAATACTATCTTTGCACCTTCAAAATTTAGAATGTCTAACAATCTGACAATCTATTAATCTAACAATCAAAAAATGATTACAGTAAATGATATTGCCGTTGAGTTTGGCGGAACAACACTTTTTAGCGATGTGACTTTTGCCATTAATGAAAACGATAAAATTGCCCTTATGGGTAAAAACGGGGCAGGAAAATCAACACTTTTAAAAATTGTTGCAGGGGAAAACAAACCTACCCGTGGAGGAATTTCTGCGCCAAGTGATGCGGTGATTGCTTATTTGCCACAGCATTTATTAACAAAAGACGACTGTACTGTAATGGAAGAAACATCAAAAGCTTTTGCTGATGTTTTGAATATGAAAAAAGAAATTGATGAAATCAACGAGCAATTAACAATCCGTACCGATTATGAAAGTGATGCGTACATGAAATTGATTGAACGTGTTTCGGAACTTTCTGAAAAATACTACTCTATTGAAGAGGTTAATTACGAAGCTGAAGTTGAAAAAGTCTTAAAGGGACTGGGTTTTGAAAGAGAAGATTTCACACGTAAAACGTCGGAATTTTCAGGAGGATGGAGAATGCGTATTGAGTTGGCAAAAATACTTTTAAAGAAACCTGACTTAATTTTGCTGGATGAGCCTACAAATCACTTGGATATGGAAAGTATTCAATGGCTGGAAGAGTTCTTGATCAATCAGGCTAAAGCTGTAATGGTAATTTCGCACGATAGAGCTTTTGTAGACAATATCACCAATCGTACTATAGAGGTGACAATGGGACGTATTTACGATTATAAAGCGGTGTATTCGCATTATTTGGAATTACGTAAAGATAGAAGGATTCATCAACAAAAAGCGTATGATGAACAGCAGAAATTTATAGCTGAAAATCAGGCTTTCATTGAGCGTTTCCGCGGAACTTTTTCAAAAACTGACGCAGTGCAGTCCCGCGTAAAAATGTTGGAAAAATTGGTGCTTGTTGAGGTAGATGAATTAGATACTTCTGCGCTTAAATTGAAGTTTCCGCCATCACCTCGTTCAGGTCAATATCCTGTGGTTGCAGAAGATTTATCGAAATCATACGGAGATCATGTGGTTTTTAAAGATGCCAACTTAGTTATTGAAAGAGGTCAGAAAGTTGCTTTTGTTGGTAAAAATGGTGAAGGTAAATCAACCATGATTAAAGCCATTATGAAAGAAATAGATATAGATGGTGGTAGATTAGAAATTGGTCACAATTCACAAATTGGTTACTTTGCTCAAAATCAAGCGGCATTATTAGATGGAGAATTGTCTATTTTTGATACTATAGATCAAATTGCTGTTGGAGATGTACGTACGAAAATAAAAGATTTGCTAGGAGCCTTCATGTTCAAAGGTGATGATATTCAAAAGAAAGTAAAAGTACTTTCGGGTGGAGAGAAAACACGTCTGGCAATGATCAAATTATTGTTGGAGCCGGTAAATGTGCTTATTCTGGATGAGCCTACGAATCATTTGGATATGAAAACCAAAGACATTATCAAGGATGCTTTGAAAGATTTTGACGGAACTTTAATCTTAGTGTCTCACGACCGTGATTTTCTGGATGGTTTGGCTGAAAAAGTATTCGAATTTGGACATAAACGTGTGAAAGAACACTTTGAAGATATTAAAGGATTCCTTGCTCATAAGAAAATGGAATCGTTAAAAGAAATTGAAAAATAGATTCTTATTACTATAAAAGAATTTTGGATATAAAAAAAGCTCGGGATTTACCCGAGCTTTTTGTTATGAGCATTATAAAAGATTAAAAAGTATATTTTAATCCTCCATATATATTTCTTCCCGGAGCGTTAATACCCGAAGCAAAAACTCTGTATTGTACATCCAGAATGTTTTCAACACCGGCAAAGAATGTAAGCTCTTTAATTGGTTTGAAAGCCGATTTGAAATTTAACGTCTGCCATGCCGGCATTCCGGTTGCCGGAGCATATTGTAAGTTATCTTCTCCGCTTGAAGAATAATCTTCAAGATGTTTCTTTCCGTTGTATAACATGTTGAAATCAAGATTCATCCATTTGTTTTCATAAATGAAACCTACTTTTCCATAATGAGGAGGGATGTGGTCTAACGGGCGTTGGGCTGTTGAATTTTTTGCCTGAGCTCTTCCATAAGTAAAATTATAGCTTCCGTAGAATTTCAGATCACTTAAAATAGTTACTTTTAATGAAGTTGAATAACCAAATATATAACCTCTGTTCAGATTTTGATTTGCTTTTACAGTAGCTGGATACCCATCATAGTCTATAGTTGATTGTCCGTTAAAAGTAAAATCATCAAGTGCAATCACATCAAATAAACGGGTGTAATAAACCGTATTGTCGAAATCTATATATTTTCTGTCGTTTAAATTGAAGTTGAAATCACCTGTGACATTTTTTTCAGGTTTTATATTTGGATTAGGAACTATTACGATTCCAGCAGAGGAAGAATTTCCTGATGTAGATTCAAATACTTTTGCCAGATCATCTACATTAGGTGTTCTAAATCCAGATGCTATATTAAAAGCAATCTTTATGTTATCGGTTGATTGTTTTGTCAGTCCGGCAGCAAAACTATAAGTGATGTTTTTTTGCTCGATAGTTGAATAAGGGAATGGAAAAAAGCTTTTGTCTTTGAATTCACTGTATAATTTATTGTATCCTCCTCTTGCTCCTAAATTATAAGTAGTGGATTCGTTAATTTTTGCAAAGTAAGTCACAAAAGCATCGGCTTTTAAATTGTAATTTTTTCCATCGGGATATCTTGTATCTAAATCAGATTTTTCTCCGGTAGTTATATTTCTGACAAATGCTGTCGAATTCAAATCATCGTAAAAACTTTCAACACCATATAAAAGCTCTCCGCTTCCTAATTTAGCTTTTAAATCCAGGTTTACAGAATAAATGTTTACTTTTTCTATTCTATTTTGCTCGGAAGGATTATTTCTGTTTCGTTGAATTCTGCTTTCTTCAATATTTTGATAGTTTGCACCAATAGTTAAATCACTGTTTAGGATGGCTTTCGATTTACTGAATTTATATCCTGTAAGGATTCTTTTCTGAGGGCCGTAATTCCATGTTGCATATCTAAGATTTCCGTTTCTCAAATCAGTAAGTCTGTCGTATCTTGGAATGTCATTAGTAGTGGAAAATTGCAGATTCACATCATGTGAAGTATTAGAATCAGGTTTAAATACAAACTTTTGAACAGCATTGTATTGTGTGTAACCTGAATACTTTTGAACGTAAGGATCAGGGTTTTCCTTGATTTCATCAACTCCATTATTAGTGGCAACATAGTAAGGACGTAAACCAAAAAAATCGGTGTTGTTCAATCGGTTTTTACCCATTTTCAAATCGCCAAAGTCATTATATGAAAATGCCGTGAATGTACCCCATTTTTCACCGGAAAATCTAAAATCCAGATAGCCGGATTTCTCTTTGTTAACTGTTCCGTAACGGGTATTGAAATTTCCGCTGAAGAATTTGTTTTTGTTTTCTTCTAAGGTAAGTGCTCTTTTAGTTATAAGGTTAATTGCGCCACCCATGGCATCGCTGCCGTATGCTGTAGATGATGCACCAAAAAGAATATCAGTAGATTCCAGCATGTTTTCATCCACCGTAATGACATTTTGCAAGTGTCCGCCGCGATAAATTAAATTGTTCATGCGCACGCCATCTATAAGAAGCAGAATTCTGCTTGATTCAAGCCCTCTGATTACAGGGCTGCCTCCGCCTTGCTGCGATTTTTGTACAAATAGTTTTCCGGAATTGGACAGCATTTCTGTTGTGGTTTGAAAACTGCCAAATTCAATTTCCTTTTGATTGATTGATTCTATATGCTGTGAGGCAACGCGGGTAGATTTAGTATAACGCTGGGATTCAATTTTTACCTCGTTTAATTTGTTTGATACGGTGTCTTTTTCCTGTGAAAATGCCAAAGAAGATACTGACACAGTAATAAGTGTAACTATTTTTTTCATTGATTAAAGTAGTTTAAATATGCGGAAATAATTGAGAAATAAGCGATACAGAAAAGCGGCTTGAATTTCTTGTTATCAATTTTAATAATTCTGCATATTAAAATCTGAAATAAAACTATTCCGATTATTGAAATTATTAATGTTTTTAATTTGTTTTTGAATATTTGGAAGACAAATATACTTTATTGCTCAGAATTTTAATTATAAATCACTTTTTAATAAAGAATAAATCACTGAGTCATAAAATTTTCCGTTAAAAAATTCATTTTCTCTAAAATGACCCTCTTTTACAAAACCATTTTTTTCCAGTACTCTTGCAGAAGCATTGTTTTCAGGATCAATTACAGCTTCAAGTGAATGCATCTTCATATCCTCAAAGCCGTATTTTATAATCAGATTAACAGCTTCACTTACGATACCTTTTCCCTGTGCTTCCGGTAAGAGCATATACCCGATTTCCGATCTGAAATCTTCCCATTTGATTCTGTAATGCCCTATATAACCAAGCAGTTTATTGTCGGGTTTTAAAGTTATAGCCCAGTTAATCCCTTCATTGCTGTTAATCCTGTTGTTTATTGTATTTATGAGTTCTAAAGCCTCTTCTTTATTTTCAAGAATCGGTCTTGGGATATATTTCATCAATTCAGGATTGCTTCTGATTTCAAAAACTTCATTAACATCTTCCGATGTCATTTGTCTTAGTAACAGTCTTTCAGATTCTAAATTTTTAAAGGGAAGAAAAGAAAATGTATTCATGGTTGAGCAGAATTTCAAAATAGAAACTTTTTTAGTAACTTTATATATAAGCAAATCTACAAAAATCAAAAGATTATGAAGGAAATTTTTGAATTAATAGAAAAAGAGCAGATAGCTTCTTTGCTTTTTCCCGGACAGGATGTTCTGGATGAATTGGAAGAAAGAATAAAAAGAAAAGTCGATTTAGAGCGCTCTTTGACACTAGGCAATTTAGAACATACCAAGATTAAAATTTATTTTGAGGATAATACCGGCAGGAAATTGGTTGATACTACTGTCTGGGGGTTAACAGATAATGGAGTTATTCTTAAGCAGGGGGTGGTTATACCAATCCACAGAATTTATAAGTGCATATAATTTTCCTAGGAAAATAGTACTTCTTTATAAATAAATTAGTGAGGCATCCGATTTTCTTTTTCCTATTAATTTCCTTGATTTTTTTTAACTTTTGATAAGGTTTTATTTAACGGTGCTTACAGGCTTTAATGACTAATTTTGGTTAATCATCATCAATCCAGAAACTTATTTACTCAATTAGATTATCAAAATTTTGAGAGACTATTTGTTTAATTAAATTTTAGGATTATGAGAAAGATTTTAAGTGTATTGATGATTTGTGCATCACTTGTCATCACAGCCCAGAACAGACTGGACGAAGAGTTGAAAGCGGAAGAATTACCGGCGGTAGTTATAAAAAATGCGGGTTCTGATTTTTCTGTTTATCTCCCTGATAGAAATCCTGACGCTAAAGTCAGAGCTATGCAGGATAAATTTATAGGGTATGATTTAGGAATTGTAGACGGAGAACATGAATATCTTGTTATGTTTGAAGCAAAAGATGCCCGTTTAGTAGCTACTTATAATGAAAACGGCAAATTAATCAAAGTTGTTGAAAAATACGAGAATGTTAAATTGCCAAGATCAGTAATTTTTTCAGTTTATAAATCATTTCCTGACTGGACAATAGTACAGGATAAATTTTTATATACTCAGGCAGATGGTGATGTATTAAAAAAACAATATAATGTGAAATTAAAAAAAGGAGATCAAACTAAAAATGTAGTCATAAAACCAAATGGAGAAATAATGGCTAAGTTGTAACAAATACTGGAGAAAAATAAAAAAAACGCCAATTTATTTTGGCGTTTTTTCATTTAATATAATTGCTCCTGAGGATTATTCACTGCTTTGATTTCTAAAAACCAACTTTCCGTCAAAGCTGTCCAATAATATAATGCTGTCAGTTTTTACATCCCCTGAAAGTATTTCTTTCGACAATTGATTTAATACTTCACGTTGTATTACTCTTTTTACTGGCCGTGCACCAAATTCAGGATCAAATCCTTTTTGAGCCAGATAGTCAATTGCATCGGGAGTGGCATCCATGGTAATATGCTGGTGAGCCAGCATTTTGATTACGCTTTTCAATTGTAATCCCACAATTTCTCTGATGTTTGCATTGCTTAACGGCGTGAACATCACAATTTCATCAATACGGTTTATAAATTCAGGGCGGACAGTTTGTTTTAATAAGCCTAATACTTCCACTTTAGCGGCTTCAGCCGCAGCTTCAACACCTCCTTTTAAATTCTCGAATTTCTCCTGAATAATATGGCTTCCCATATTGGATGTCATGATGATAATCGTGTTTTTAAAATCGGCTAAACGACCTTTGTTGTCTGTTAATCGTCCTTCATCCAAAACTTGTAATAAAATATTGAAAGTGTCCGGATGTGCTTTTTCAATTTCATCTAATAATACCACCGAATATGGTTTTCTTCTTACTGCTTCGGTTAATTGGCCTCCTTCATCATAACCTACATATCCCGGAGGCGCACCAACTAAACGGCTTACGCTGTGACGTTCCTGATATTCACTCATATCAATACGGGTCATGGCATTTTCATCATCAAAAAGATATTCGGCCAAGGCTTTTGCCAATTCGGTTTTACCCACACCGGTAGTTCCTAAGAATAGGAAGGAACCAATTGGCTTTTTGACATCCTGTAATCCGGCACGGCTGCGGCGCACAGCATCACTGATAGCTTGAATAGCTTCTTCCTGACCTACAACGCGTTTGTGTAATTCGTCTTCTAATTTTAAAAGTTTTTCACGTTCGCTTTGCAGCATTTTAGTGACAGGAATTCCAGTCCATTTTGCTACAACTTCGGCGATGTCGTCGTGAGTAACTTCTTCTTTTATTAAAGATTGCCCCGTTTGGTTTTCTGCCAGTTGTGTTTGTAAACCATCTAATTTTTCCTGAGCTTCTTTTATTTTTCCATAACGGATTTCCGCTACCTTTCCGTAATCACCATCACGTTCCGCACGTTCGGCTTCGCCTTTGAAATCTTCAATCTCTTGTTTTATAGCTTGAATATTGTCAACCAGATCTTTTTCTGATTTCCAGCGTGTGAAAATTACATTGCGTTCTTCTTTTAAATTGGCTAAATCTAATCCAAGAATTTTCAGTTTGTTTTCATCGTTTTCACGTTTAATGGCTTCGATCTCAATTTCCAACTGCATTATTTTTCTGTCCAAAACATCCAGTTCTTCCGGTTTCGAATTGATTTCCATGCGTAATTTGGAAGCCGCTTCGTCCATCAAATCGATAGCTTTATCCGGTAGGAAACGGTTCGTGATGTAACGCTGTGATAATTCCACGGCAGCGATAATCGCATCGTCTTTGATTCTGACTTTATGGTGTGTTTCATATTTTTCTTTAATCCCACGAAGGATTGAAATCGCACTTTCGGTATCAGGTTCGTCTACCATCACTTTTTGGAAACGGCGTTCCAGTGCTTTGTCTTTTTCAAAATACTTTTGATATTCATCCAGTGTTGTTGCGCCAATAGCTCTCAGTTCCCCACGGGCTAAAGCTGGTTTTAAGATATTAGCCGCATCCATGGCTCCTTCACCGCCACCAGCACCTACCAGTGTGTGAATTTCATCAATGAAAAGTACAATATCACCTTCAGCTGAAGTTACTTCTTTCACCACCGATTTCAATCGTTCCTCAAATTCACCTTTGTATTTCGCTCCGGCAATCAAAGCACCCATGTCAAGCGAGTACACGATTTTGTTTTTCAGGTTTTCCGGAACATCACCATCCACAATACGGTGTGCTAATCCTTCTGCAATGGCGGTTTTACCTACACCAGGTTCACCAATAAGCATTGGATTGTTTTTAGTTCTTCTGGTCAGAATCTGCAATACCCGGCGGATTTCCTCATCACGGCCTATTACAGGATCCAGTTTTCCAGTTCGTGCTAACTCATTAAGGTTTTTGGCATATTTGTTTAATGAATTATAAGTTTCTTCTGCAGAAGCCGAAGTTACTCTTTCTCCTTTTCTAATTTCGGCAATAGCGGCTTCCAAACCTTTTTCGGTAACTCCTTGATCTTTTAAAATTTGGGCAACTTTACTTTTTGATTTGAAAATTGCCAGAATCAAATGTTCGATAGAAACGTATTCATCGTTCATTTTTTTGGCGATGTTATTGGCTTCAATCAATGTAGTGTTTGCATCACGGGACAACATTAAATCCCCTCCGGATACTTTTGGAAAACTTTGAATGGTACTGTCGAGTACTTTTTTGAAAAGCTCCACATTTACGTTGAGTTTTTTCAGGATAAAAGGAGCTACGTTTTCATCAACTTCCAGAATCCCTTTAAAAATGTGTTCGTTTTCCAGTTGTTGCTGTCCGTTGCCTTGTGCAATTTGCTGTGCCTGTTGCAAAGCTTCCTGCGATTTAATAGTTAAATTGTTTAAGTTCATATTTTTTAACGTTTGTTGTTTATAGTTTATCGTTTCAAGTTGTTTAACTTTGCTTGTGTACCGACAATTTGTATTCCATTATTGTTTTTAAGACAAAATGACTGGTTTTTAGTGTTTTAGTTGGTGAAAACAGTCAAAATGTCTTGTTTTTGTTGAATTATGAGGAAATTTTATGTTTTTTTGACAATTGTACTGTTGTCTGTATCAGGTTGTAAACCAAAAGATGATTTTGAAAAATTAGCTTCATTGGACGTTCCTCTTGGTACTCCTCAATCCGGTGAATGGTTAGCGGAACACAAAGAGAGTGGCCAGACTTTTGAACAATATAAAAAGTTAAAGCCATTTAAAGTTACTAAAAATTCTGATGTCATTTATATACAGCCCATTGGAGATTTTAATGAAAAGGAAAATAAAATATTGGATTTAACGGTCGAATATCTGAGTTTTTTTTATGGTGTCAAGACAGAGAAACTGAAACCCGTTTCGGATAAAATTGTACCTGAAGAGAAAAGAAGATTGAATGAAATGAATGCGGAGCAATTGGATGCATCCTATATTCTTGACAGTATCATGCCAAAAGTCAAACCTAAAAATGCTTTAGTTACTATGGGTTTGTCTGCAAAGGATTTGTACCCTAAACCATCCTGGAATTTTGTTTTTGGATTGGCAACGTATTCAAAAGGAGTAGGAGTGACTTCCTTTTTTAGATATGAACCCAATCTTCCTGATTATAGAATATGTCTGAGAAGAACGATTAGAACCTCGGCACATGAAATAGGGCATATGTTTAAAATGAAACATTGTACTTATGCTAAATGTGTTATGAATGGTGTGAACAGTTTGAGTGAAGATGATCGAAAGCCCAATACTTTGTGTTCGGTTTGTTTGAAGAAAATGCATTTGAATTTTGGTTTTGATATGAAAGTCCGTTTTCAAAAACTTTTAAATTTTTATCGCAAACATGGTTTAACAGAAGATGAGAAAATAATTTTGGAACAATTTGAAACAATAAAAGAATAGTATGAGCTTTTTAAAAAATATTTTTGGTAATAACGAGTCTCAAAAAGAAGAATCGAAAATGGAATGGTCTCTATTAAATGAAATGGAGCAGTTAAATGATATTATTTCTGAATCCAATGAAAATCCGATTGTGATTTTCAAGCACAGTACGCGTTGTATTATCAGCAGAACAGTGCTGAAAAATTTTGAAAAAACCTTTGATTTGGAAGAAAAAGTGAAACCTTATTTTTTGGATTTACTGGAATTCAGACCTATTTCCAATGAAATAGCATCGGTATTTAATGTAACGCATCAATCACCGCAGCTTTTAGTGATTAAAAACGGTGTTTGTGTGTATGATGCTTCGCATGATGGAATTGAAGTTGATTCACTGCGTAAATTTGTCTAAAATTTAATACTTGAAAAGATGTTTACCTTGTTGCAGATAAAAGAGGCGCATGCTAAAGTAAAATCGGGAGCCGACTTTCCCAACTATATTAAAGAATTAATAGCGTTAGGTGTGACTGACTATGAAACTTTTGTTTTTGACGGGCATACTATATTTCAAGGTGGCAATGGCTTTAAAGTTTCATCTGAACCAAAATATAGTAATCTGATTATTTCAGATTTAGTTGATGTTGAGCAATTCAAATCAGATTTGAAAGCACACCAACAAGGAAAAACGGATTATATGACTTTCTGTAATGATTGTGCAAAATCAGGTGTTGAAAAGTGGGTGGTTTCTATGGAAGAATTGACTTGTACTTACTTTGATAAAAAGGGAAATGAATTGCTTCAGGAAAGTATTCCTCAATAACAGTTAAATAAAAAATCCCGACTTATAAGTCGGGATTTTTGTTTTTTATCTTCTGAATTTATTCTTTGTGATAATGCTTTTTAGTTTTGCTTTTAAATCTTCACCAGAATCATAAACCATTTGCTCATTACTTGGGAAAGCAACTGAACGACGGCCAAAATATTGTAAATAGTTGTCATCACAAGCTCTCTTGTCACCATTATAATTAGCATATATATATTCAAAAATATACTCGCTGGATAATGGGAAAGTGTCAATTAATTGATTTGTTCTGTTGTCCAAATAATCTACTTTAGCAGTTACCTGGCACGATTTGAATTGTTTGAACTCATAAATTGTAGCACGAACGGTTTTGAAATTATCTGTCATAACTACATTTCCTTTTTCGTCTTTGATTTGGTTACCGTTGGCATCCAAAGCCGGTCTTTTTCCGTCAACTACCTGTTTTTCCTTTATAAATTCACGTTCTTTTATTTGTTCCGGAGAGATAGCTATATTTCTGAAACTAACCAGCATAGCAAAATCATACTTGATTTCTTTTTGTTTGTTATTATGATAAACTGTCCATTTGTCATTAAGGCCAAAAGTACTGAAATCCAGTAAATCACTTTGTAGACGTGTAGGGATTACCATATTGGTTTCATTTTTTGTATATACATATACGAAATCAGTACCTTTGAAATGAGCTTCATCCATCAGTTTTTGAATGTCCTTGTACCCGGGATTGATTTCATTCAAATACTCCATATCCTCAAAAGCCTTACGATAACTCATTTTATCATTGTTTTTCATCAGCTTTCTTGCATTTTCGTACAGGTAAGCTGATAATTTATTTTTTGTGTCTATAATCTGAGAAGAATAATCATCGAAAGGAAAAATTGCATTGCGTCCTTCTTTAAGTAACGGCAAAGGTAATAATGGCTGTATTTTTTGCTGACGGTTTTGTAACTGCAGATAAGTATTGTAGGTTTTTTCAAGATTGTTGGGGTTTCCTTCTTTTTCCCACATTGAAATCGAACTTAAATCGCGTTGCTTTGCTTTGGCAAAAGATTCTTCCAATAAATATATGTAATCCTGTTTTCCTTTAGATGTTTTGTTTGTTTTTAAATTCTCAACGGCTTTGTTGATTGCACCGTCATAATTACCATCGCTGAGCATTGACTGTGTTTGTTTTACACCGCTGCAACTGATTAATAATCCGATAAGTAGGGTTAAAAAGGTAGTTTTTTTCATAAAGTGAAATTTTGACAAATATAGTAGTTTAGAGCAAATATTAAACCAAAAAAAAAAAAACTCCGTTTACCGGAGTTTTTTATCTTTATTTATTTTGTAGGAATAGGAGGCAGTAATTTACTTGAAACTTCCCCAAAACCAATACGGATATCGTTATTTTGACAATAGCCACGCATAATTACAGTGTCGCCATCGTTGATAAATTTTCTTTCGGAACCGTCTTTCATTTTTATTGGGTTTTTACCACCCCATGTCAATTCAAGCATTGATCCAAAAGAATCTTCTGTTGGGCCTGAAATGGTTCCTGAACCCATCATATCACCTGAATTTATTCTACAGCCATTGATAGTATGATGAGCCAATTGCTGACTCATAGTCCAGTACATATATTTTAGATTAGTATTGCTTATAATGGTTTCTTCTCCGTTTTCCGGTGCAATTCCAACTTGTAAATTAACATCAAAAGCATGATCTCCTTTTTGCTGTAAATATGGAAGTGGGGTAGGGTCTTGTTTAGGTGAAGCACAACGGAATGGCTCTAAAGCATCCATGGTTACGATCCATGGAGAAATTGAACTTGCAAAGTTTTTAGCTAAAAATGGTCCTAATGGTACATATTCCCATTTTTGAATATCACGTGCACTCCAGTCATTTAATAATACCATCCCGAAAATGTATTCCTCTGCTTCGTTTACCGGGATGTTTTCTCCCATAATGTTAGCGTCAGTTGTAATGAAAGCAGTTTCCAGTTCAAAGTCAACTAATCTCGAAGGACCAAAAACTGGTGCGGTAGCGTCAGCAGGCATGGTTTGTCCCATTGGTCTGTGAACAGGAATTCCTGATGGTACAATAGTAGAGCTTCTTCCATGGTAACCTACCGGGATATGAAGCCAGTTAGGTAATAATGCATTGGCAGGGTCTCTAAACATTTTACCCGTATTTGTTGCATGTTCCCTGCTTGAAAAGAAATCGGTATAATCACCTATATATACAGGTAATTGCATTTCTACATCTTCAATGTTAAAAATAACAACATCTTTATGTTTTTTATTTTCTCTTAAGGCTGGATTTTCAGAGTCAAATATTTCTGCAATGCGGTTACGAACCAAACGCCATGTTTTTTTTCCGGCTGAAATAAATTCATTTAAAGCGTCCTGAAGGAATACATCGTCAGTTAAGTCGATTCCTTCAAAATAACCAAGTTGGTGTAACGCGCCTAAATCAATTGCAAAATCTCCAATTCGTGTTCCTACAGTTACGACATCATCTTTAGTTAAAAATACACCAAAAGGGATATTTTGAATAGGAAAATCACTGTTTTCAGCAACTTCCAGCCATGATTTTATTTTAGGATTGTTAGCAGTTATAGGCATAATAGTATATTTTGTGAAATTGTATTGTTTTAACACCTCAAATATAGTTTCTATTGGGATTATACCAAACACTTTTTGTACTTTTGAGCACGATTTAACAAACTTTATATAAAATGCAACGCGACGAACAAATTTTCGATTTAATTCTTGATGAGCAAGACAGACAAATTCATGGTATTGAACTTATTGCTTCTGAGAATTTTGTGAGCGACCAAGTGATGGAAGCTGCAGGTTCATGTTTAACAAATAAATATGCAGAAGGTTATCCGGGTAAGAGATATTACGGAGGATGTGAAGTGGTGGATATTGTTGAGCAAATCGCTATTGACAGGGCAAAAGCACTGTTTGGTGCTGAATACGTAAACGTACAGCCACATTCTGGATCACAAGCCAATACAGCAGTTTTTGCAGCTTGTTTAAAACCAGGAGATAAAATTTTAGGTTTCGATTTATCTCACGGTGGTCACTTGACTCATGGTTCACCGGTAAATTTCTCAGGTAAATTATACAACCCTGTATTTTATGGTGTAGATCAGGAAACTGGAAGGTTGAATTATGATAAAATCCAGGAAGTTGCAACTAAAGAGCAGCCTAAGTTGATTATTGCGGGAGCTTCTGCGTATTCACGTGATATGGATTTTAAACGTTTCAGAGAAATTGCTGACTCAGTTGGGGCTATTTTAATGGCTGATATTTCGCATCCTGCTGGATTAATTGCTAAAGGATTGATGAATGACCCTATTCCTCATTGTCATATTGTAACCACAACTACACATAAAACATTACGCGGTCCCCGCGGTGGTATGATCATGATGGGTAAAGATTTTGAAAATCCTTGGGGATTAACTACTCCAAAAGGTGAAATCAGAATGATGTCCCACGTATTGGATATGTCTGTGTTTCCTGGAAATCAGGGAGGGCCTTTAATGCATATTATTGCTGCTAAAGCTGTGGCTTTTGGTGAATGTTTATCTGATGAATTCTTCAGATATGCGGTTCAGGTGCAGAAAAATGCACAGGCTATGGCGGAAGCTTTCGTAAAAAGAGGTTATAATATTATCTCGGGCGGAACTGATAACCATATGATGCTTATCGATTTACGCAATAAAAATATTTCAGGTAAAGAAGCTGAAAATGCATTGGTAAAAGCTGAAATTACTGTAAATAAAAACATGGTGCCGTTTGATGATAAATCACCATTTGTAACTTCAGGTATCCGTGTGGGAACTCCAGCAATCACTACACGTGGTTTGGTTGAGGCTGATATGGAAACTGTGGTTGATTTGATCGACAGAGTATTGATGAATCACACTAATGAAGAAGTGTTGGAACAGGTTGCTGATGAAGTGAATGGAATGATGAGTGAAAGAGCAATGTTTGTTTATTAGAGATTTTAAAATATAAAAATGAAAAAACCGAGAAATTATATTTCTCGGTTTTTTTTATATCTATAATTGACCAGTAGAGATTAGTCTATGAATACAAGTGTAGTTATTCATCTAAATGTTTATAGGCTCCTAAATCAGGGGGGCTTGTACGATTGATACCATCAATATCTTGAGAAATTATAAATGTTGCATTACCTTTCCCAATGACAGGTGAATTTTTTAAAATTCTAAGGTTGTTTTTATAAGCCTCTTTGAATTTCGGATCATTATTGGTCTGACTATTTGTAACCAAATTATTTTTTGAACCCGGATTCTTTACAAAATCATACATCGTTCCGGTAAACTGATTGCTGTAATCTGAAAACTTGATTAACGAATAACTGATGTCAAAATTAAATTGGGCCTGGTCACTTTTCTTTAAACCAATCTCTATGCTGTTAGGGCCGTAGATTATTGAATTCGTAAAATTTGCTTTTACTAAATCAGCTGTTAAAATATTTTGTCCATCATTAAATGTATTGTCCAGTAAAACGGCAGGGTTTTGTCTGGAACCCGACCAGTAATTAGCAAAAGTACAATGATTGAAGTCGTAGCTTCCGCCATATGTACAGGCCAAAGCATATTGTCCTGCTTTATTGATTACAATGTTTTTTCCGTTGATTTTTGCGGTTCTTGCTAATATTCCGGCAACAGAAGAGTTGTAAATCTGTGTATTTTCTATTTCAACTGTGGTGCCGTCATTGTGCTGAATGAATAATCCGACAGTGGCGTTTTTTATGGTAAGGTTTTTAAAATAATTATTGGTGCTTCCGTCAGTGAGGATTATCGAAAACCATTGCCCTGGTATTTCTGCAAAACCGGGTTCTAAACGGTCTCCTTCAAAAATCACTTCGTTTTCCAGAGCTTCAGTTGTAGAATCTGATCCATTTACCTGAATACTGGCGGCATTGGCAACTATTATGCCTGATTGATCGTGAAAATGCACTCTGGCACCTGCATCTATTTCAAGTACTTTGTTGTTGGGAACGGTAGGAAAGCCATAAATCACATAAGGCTTTGAATTGGTAAAGTGTAATTCGTTGCCGTTTACAGGATCATTTTCATCTAATGGAAATGAAGTTAATTTTGGGTCGGTCTCTGAAAGAGGCAGACCTTCATAAGTAAAAGAATTGTCAGGATTTTTAGTGCGTTTTGGATAAATAAAATAAGCATCCTGTATTAAGGTAACTAAATCAACATCCTGCTGATTGTCCCCTGTGTCAAATAAAATTTTATCTGTATAAAGAAAGTCAGTAGGATTAGCATCTGTAATAGCTGCAGTTTCTTCAATGAAAATATACAAACTGTCTTTGGCTAATAATTCAACGTTGTTAAATAGCTGGCCTTTATCATCCTGACCAGTCATTCCGTCCACCATTAAACGGTATTTGGAATTTGCACCTTTGCCCAGCGCTATAGAAGGAATTGTAATATCATCGTTGCTTTTGTTGTATACTTTTAAAGTGTAGGTACTTGAAGCTACACCGGTAAAAACGGTATCAAGATATACTGTATCTTTTGAGAAAGTTAATCTTCCATTGCTAGGGACTGTATCAAAATCTTTGCGGCAGGAAGTTAATGAAATTAATGCTAAAAGTATGATGAATAAAAAATTACGCATTCGGATTTATATTATTTTCGATAAAAATAGTCAAAAAGTAATAACGTTAAAAATACTTTTAAATTTTAATCCTATTTTTCGTAAATTTGAATATATAAAGTAGTGGTATGGGTTTTAACAAAGAAGAAGTTATAAATCTTTGTAACAAATTGTGTCAAAATACGTTGATGCAAACATTAAAAATTGAATTTATTGATGCCGGTGAAGATTTCTTAGTAGCCAAAATGCCTGTTAACAGCAGTGTTCATCAGCCTATGGGCTTATTGCACGGAGGAGCAACTGTAGCGCTTGCTGAAAGTGTGGGCAGTGCGGCTTCCATCATGTTTATAAATAATGAAAAGCAGGAGGTAAGGGGAATTGAAATTTCGGCTAATCATTTGAAAAGTAAAAGAGACGGTGAGGTAACAGCCACCGCAAGATTGATTCATAAAGGACGTTCCTTGCATTTATGGGAAATTAAAATTGTTGATGAAAAAGACAGTCTTATTTCCCTCTGTAAATTAACTAATATGGTTTTGCCAAAACGTTAACTATGAAAAGTATATTCGAAAAAGTTAAAATTCAACAAAAATTACATCTCCCGTTTGTTGTTTACAGAAAACCTAATTCGAAGACTTTAATAGGAATTTTTCAAAATGACGATCATCTGTATTTTACAGAAGATTTTAAACAAGAGGCATTTGTTTTTGCGCCTTTTAGTGGTTTTCCGGTAATTTTTCCCATGGAAAAATCGGAAGTAAAGTTTAATACAGTTTACTTTGATCACGAAATTGTTGACCATGATTGTCTGACAGACGAAAATCCTGTTGAAAGAGAAAGTTTTATACAACTTGTACAAAAAGGTGTTGAAGTAATTAAAGATGGGATATTTAATAAGTTAGTGCTTTCCCGTACAGAAGCTGTGCATTTATCAGATTTTAATCTGGAAGCAGTTTTTGAAAGGATTTTGCACCATTATGGCCATGCTTTCTGTTATTGCTGGTTTCATCCCAAAGTAGGGATGTGGATTGGAGCAACTCCTGAAAAATTATTTTCGGCCAAAGAATATAAATTCCAGACAATGGCATTGGCCGGAACACAGTCCTATGCCGGGACGGATGTTGTTTTTTGGAAAAATAAAGAACGTGAGGAGCAAGAGTTTGTTACTGATTTTATTGTGGAAAAATTAAAAAAAGAAAGCTCGGAGGTTTCAGTTTCTGATGCTTATACCACAAGGGCAGGAAGTTTACTCCATTTGCGTACCGATATTGAGGGTGTTCTTAATCAGGATGCCAACTTGAAGAATATTATCGATATTCTCCATCCTACACCGGCTGTTTGTGGATTGCCCAAAGATTTATCCAAAGCTTTTATTGAAAATAACGAGGGTTATGACCGGGAATATTATTCAGGTTTTCTAGGCGAAATGAATTATGATTATAATACCAATGAAAAATCAACCGATTTGTATGTAAATCTGCGATGTATGAAAATTGAACATAATACAGCGCATTTGTTTGTTGGTTGCGGTATTACACGTGACAGTAATCCTGAAGCGGAGTGGAAAGAAACTGTGAATAAAACTCAAACCATGAAAAAAATTCTTTAGGTAATAACTAAAGTGTTTTATCTTTAGAGTATTCAAATTAGTATCATTTTAAAAATTTATGAAATTAGATATATTAGCATTTGGTGCACATCCTGATGATGTTGAATTAGGTTGTGCTGCTACAATTGCAAAAGAAATTTCTTTGGGAAAAAAGGTAGGTATTGTCGATTTGACCAGAGGGGAATTAGGAACGAGGGGAACAGCTGAAATCCGTGATGAAGAAGCGGCTAAAGCGGCGGAAATACTGAATGTTTCCGTTCGTGAAAATCTTAATTTCAGGGATGGGTTTTTTAAGAATAATGAAAAGCATCAATTGGAGGTTATTCGGTTAATAAGAAAATATCAGCCGGATATTGTGATTTGCAATGCCATTGATGACCGTCATATAGATCATGAAAAAGGAAGTAAATTAGTTTCAGATGCCTGTTTTTTGTCAGGACTGCAGAAAATAGAAACCAGTTATCAAAACAAAATTCAGGAAGCATGGCGTCCTAAACAAGTGTATCATTATATCCAATGGAAAAATATCGAGCCGGATTTTGTAGTGGATGTTACAGGTTTTATGGATATAAAAGTGAAGTCAATTTTAGCATACGGCTCTCAGTTTTATGATCCGAATTCTGATGAACCGGAAACGCCTATAACTTCAAAAAACTTTTTGGACAGCGTAAAATACCGCGCACAAGACCTTGGAAGGTTGATTGGAGTGGAATTTGCAGAAGGTTTTACAGTAGAAAGGTATTTGGCTGTCAGTGATTTAGGAAAATTAATATAAATTTTTGTAATTTTCTTTTGTAAAACTCAACTTTTGCTCTATATTTGCACTCGCAAACGCATAAATGGTGATTGTAGCTCAGTTGGTTAGAGCGTCGGATTGTGGTTCCGAAGGTCGTGGGTTCGAGACCCATCATTCACCCGGTAATAAAAAGCTCCTCATTTGAGGAGCTTTTTTTATTTTATATCTTATCTACAGCCGGTCGTTTATCTCTGTTGGCCAGATCCCAAATAATAGCGAAAGCAAACTGGGCTCTTTTAGTCAATGCATCGTATTCTATTTTTTCAGGATCATCAGTAGGCTGATGGTAATCTGCGTGAGTTCCATTGAATAAGAAAACCGATGGGATATTATGCTTTGCAAAGTTATAATGGTCTGAACGGTAGTAAAAACGGTTAGGATCGTTCTTATCGTTGTATTTGTAATCCAATTGAAGATTAGTAAAATCTTTGTTTGCCTTTTCCACTAAATGATATAAATCAGAAGATAAATAATCAGATCCTATGACATAAACATAGTTATTGCTGTTTTTGTGGAAATCATCACGGCGTCCTACCATGTCAATATTTACATTGGCAACTGTTTTCTTTAATGGGAATAACGGATTTTCCGAATAATATCTCGAGCCGTGCAATCCATGCTCTTCCCCGGTTACATGAAGAAACAGTATAGAGCGCTTAGGGCCGTTGCCTTCATTTTTAGCTTTTTGAAAAGCCTGAGCTATTTCGATTAAAGTCACAGTTCCGGAACCATCATCGTCAGCACCATTGTAGATTTCACCGTTTTTCATGCCTACGTGGTCATAATGAGCGGAAATAACTACTATTTCTTCTGGTTTTTCGTTGCCTTCAATAAAAGCCCAGATGTTCTCTGAATCACCTAATTTCGGGCTAAATGCTTTTTGAAAATAAGAAGCAGGAATAGGCTGGTAAAAAGATGAAGTTCCCAGAGGGTAATTAACCCCGTTTTTTTGATATTGGGAGATAATGTATTTACCGGCTTTTTTCTGTCCTTCCTCACCAGTATTTCTTCCCTGCATTTCATCAGATGCAATGGTGTACAGATGTGATTTTAATTCTTCCTGGTTAATTGTGTTTAAATAAAGAGTGACTAAATTTTTATCATCTAATTTAACTTTAGAATCATTTTTTACTACTGTTTTTTGACTGGTGCAGCTTATTGAGGCAATAGAAAGCAAACCCAGTAATAGCGTCTTTTTGTTCATAATTAAGCATTTGGTTAACGAATATAGCCAAATGCAAAAAAATCAACAAGAATTATTGCATTTAATTAACATTTAAAGCTAAGTAAAAAAGCATTATAATCCATACCGATGAAATCAGGATAAGGTTAATCAGTAAGATAAGGGTTGCTTTAATTCTGGATATGTATTTTCGTTCTCCGTACATTCTGCTGTGCGAACGGTAAAAGTAAAACAGCCACCAGCAAATCAAAATAAACGTCAGAAGATTCAGCAGACTGCTAAAGTCGGCAGATTCTTTAAAAAGACCTAAAAACCAATCCAATACAGAAAAGATGGTAAATGACAATAATATCATCGAAAAGTAATGCAAAGTGAAAATTCCGTGATCAAAATAATACCACTTTTTTTTGTTATGGAACAACCAGAGTATCAATGCAAAAAGAGGCATTATTATGAACAGTGTTTTGGGGATGTTTTTGAAAACACTGGATAAGAATTTTTGCATAAACTCTTTTGGAGTGTTTTCAGATGATGTTTTGATTAAATGCTTTTCGATATATTTTTGAAAACCACTGCTTTTTTTGTACTCTGGCAGCGTTTTTTGAATTGAGTCATATTCTGCAAGGGATGAATAACCGGTGATGGCTTTAATTTCACTAATTGAATTGATTTTTTTCTTTTGTCCGTTTTCTGTTTTTGTAAATTTCATCAATTCATTTTCACTGATTTTTGAAGTCGGAAGTATTGAAAGAATAAAAAAGGTGATGAAACTTATAAAAATATACAGCTTTACAGGAACAACATACATTTTTCTTTTACCGGCTAAATACTCTTTGGTAAGTTTAGCAGGGTAAAAAAGTAAAAATAGTATGGTTTTCCAAAAACCGCTGTCATAGTGGACTAAATCTTCAATGGTGTGAAAAAACAAATAATGAAAAGACTCTTTTGGTTCCTTGTTCTCCTGTCCGCAGTTGGGGCAAAATCTCTTATCAACTACTTGTCCGCAATTCAGGCAAGTCATGTCAGTTCTTAATTTGAATTTTCCCATAGCTCTTTTGATTTAGTCTTCTAAAAGATGAGATTTTGAGTACACCCGCCATTTTTCAATGCATTCAGCCATGTCCTGAGGGAGTTCTGTGTCAAAGCGCATGTACTCTTTGCTAACAGGATGCTCAAAACCTAATGTTTTTGCATGAAGTGCCTGCCGGGGTAAAATCTTAAAGCAATTTTCTACAAATTGTTTATATTTAGAAAAAGTTGTTCCTTTTAAAATCAAATCACCGCCATATCGGGCATCATTGAATAACGGATGGCCTATATGTTTCATGTGTGCCCTTATCTGATGTGTGCGTCCGGTTTCTAAAATACACGAAACTACAGTCACATAACCTAAACGTTCTAAAACTTTATAATGGGTAACTGCCGGTTTTCCTATAGCAGGATCATCATAAACAGCCATTTGCATTCTGTCTTTAGCATGACGGGCTAAATTTCCTTCAATAGTACCTTCGTCTTCTTTTATATTGCCCCATACAATAGCAATATATTCCCTTTCGGTTGTTTTTTCTTCAAATTGCTTAGCTAAAAGAGCCATGGCATTATCATTTTTCGCAATGACCAATAACCCCGAAGTATCTTTGTCAATACGATGTACTAAACCGGGACGGTTACTGCTGTTCATTGGTAAATTTTCAAAATGAAAAGCCAATGCATTTACTAAAGTTCCTGTGTAATTTCCGTGTCCTGGATGAACAACCAATCCTACAGGTTTATTAATTAAAAGTAAATCATCATCCTCGTACACAATGTCAAGCGGAATATCTTCCGGATCAACACGGTTTTCAAAAGGCGGATGAGCCAGCATGACTTTTATTTCGTCAAAAGGCTTTACTTTATAGTTGGATTTCACAGGGACACCATTGGCAAAAATATTACCTCTGTCTGCTGCCTGCTGAATTTTATTCCGTGTGGTATTTTCAATAAGCTGCATTAAGAATTTATCCACACGGACAATTGATTGTCCTTTAGGTGAAATAAACTTATAATGCTCAAATAATTCGTCGTCTAACTCTTCGTTATCGTTATTCAGAAAAGTAATCCCCATTTTTATTCTGTTACAATTGAATCAGTTGGTTCTGTATTTTCTGGAGTTATATCCTCATCTTCTTCAAAACCTATTTTTCCATCACCTAATACTAGGTTTATTTTTGTCATTTTAAGTACCTGTTGTCCTGCTCTTACCGGTTTACCGTTGATATTCATCTCTAGAACCATGTCTTTAGCTAAATTAGGAACATAGCTTGTATCGCCAACAGTTAATCCTAAAGCGTTTAAAGTTGGAACGGCCTGACGGTATGTTTTCTGGATCAAATCAGGAAGTCTTACCTTAGCATATTCCTGAGCATTTATTTTTACATAAATGACACGGTTTTGCTTTACTTTACTTCCGGGTTTCGGATCTTGATTTACAATTGAAAGTTTTGGAAAATCAGAATTGTAATCAACTGTATCCAGAAGTTCATAATCTAAATCCAATTCGTCAAGTTTATCTTCGGCCTCTTCTAAAGTAAGTTTGCTTAAATTAGGTACTGTGATTTCTTCACCGTGGTTAGTGGTAAAACTTATCCAATACATGAATAAAAATAATGAGGCACATACAATTAAAAAAGCAATTACAACTTGTTTAAAAAAAGTGAAGCTAAGAATAAAACGTTTCCAACTCATATTGTAAGATAGTAGATTTCTGAAATTATGTTTTTGTGATTTCTCTTTTTGATTAAAAAATCAATTATTGCAAAGATATAAAAATAGTAAAGCTAATTGATTCCAAAAAAAATGATAATTTTGTTAATTACAAATACAATTTATGAAGAATATTGCCATCATCATGGGCGGTTACTCTAGTGAGTACCAAATTTCACTAAAAAGCGGAAACGTAGTATATCAAAATTTAGATGCTTCAAAATATAAAGGATACAGAATTCATGTTTTTACAGAAAAATGGGTCTATGTGGATGATAATGATAATGAATTCCCAGTCGATAAAAACGATTTTTCAGTAACTGTTAATGGCAACAAAATAAAATTTGACTGTGTTTTCAATGCGATTCACGGTACGCCGGGTGAAGATGGATTAATGCAGGCGTATTTTGAGCTGCTGGGAATCAAACAAACATCATGTGACTATTACCAGGCTGCTTTGACTTTCAATAAAAGAGATTTGTTATCGGTTTTAAAACCATACGGAATAAAAACCGCAACCTCTTATTATCTGAATCTAGGTGATGAGGTGAATACGGATGCTATAATCGAACGTGTAGGTTTGCCTTGTTTTGTGAAACCAAACAAATCAGGTTCAAGTTTTGGTATTTCAAAAGTGCATAAAAAAGAAGATTTTATGACTGCTGTTGAAAACGCTTATAAAGAAGATAATGAAATTATTATTGAAAGTTTTCTTGACGGGACAGAAGTTTCTGTTGGCGTGATTAACTACAGAGGTGAAATTATTGTATTGCCTATTACTGAGATTGTTTCTGAAAATGATTTCTTTGATTATGAAGCAAAATATTTAGGTAAATCTCAGGAGATAACCCCTGCACGTTTAACTCCGGAGATAGAAAAACGTGTTCGTGAAGTGGCTAAAAAAGCTTATGAGGTTTTAAAAATGAGTGGTTTTTCACGTAGTGAATATATTTTGGTAAATGGTGAACCGCATATGCTGGAAATGAATACGATTCCAGGATTGACAAACGAGAGTTTAATCCCGCAGCAGGCACGTGAAGCTGGAATATCACTACAGGATTTGTTTTCTAATGCTATTGAATTGGCTTTAAATAAATAATACTATGCGCAAAGCAGTTTTTCCTGGATCTTTCGATCCTATTACCTTAGGACATATTGATATTATTGAACGCAGTTTACCCTTGTTTGATGAAATTGTTATCGCTATTGGTGTTAATGCAGATAAAAAATATATGTTCTCGTTAGAAGAGCGAATCAGGTTTATCGAAGAAACTTTTAAATATGAAGATAAAATCACTGTTATTTCTTATGAAGGACTGACTATTGATTTATGTAAAAGACTTGAAGCTGATTTTATTTTAAGAGGATTGCGTAATCCAGCCGACTTTGAGTTTGAAAAAGCTATTGCACATACAAACCGTATTCTGTCAAAAATTGATACGGTGTTCTTGCTTACTGCAGCCAATACATCTTTTATTTCATCCAGTATTGTTAGAGATGTAATACGGAATGGCGGTGATTATACAGTTTTAGTTCCAGAATCTGTTAGATTGAAAAAATGAAAAATATAATGAGTTTGGTGGTACTGGGTACCACCTTTTTTTGTTTTGGCCAAAAAAAGTATGTTACTGTTTTTGAAAAAGGAAACGGAAACCAAACAGCAACATATGAACAGGTTGTCGATTTTTATAAACAACTGGATGCCGGTTTTCAATCGGTAAAAATGGAAACAAAAGGATTGACTGATAGCGGTCAGCCTCTGCATATGGTTGTGTATAATCAGGAGAAGGATTTTAACTTTGATAAATTAAGTAAATCTAAATCTGTCATTTTAATCAATAATGCTATTCATCCCGGAGAACCTGACGGGGTAGATGCTACTATGATGTTGTTTAGAGACTTGGCTTTAGGAAAAATTAAAGCACCTGAAAATGTGGTTCTTGTTACTATTCCGGTTTATAATATAGGCGGAATGCTTAATAGAAATTCAACCAGCAGAACGAATCAAAACGGTCCTGAAGAATATGGATTCCGAGGAAACGGAAGAAATTTCGATTTAAACCGTGATATGATTAAGGCAGACACTAAAAACACCAAAAGTTTAATCGATATTTTTCATGCAGTAAAGCCTGATGTTTTTATTGATAATCATGTCAGTAATGGTGCAGATTACCAATATACGCTGACTTATATTCAAACAAATCCTGACAGGCTGGGAAAGGAGTTGGGTAGTTATATAGCTGAAAAAATGTCTCCCAATCTGGTTGCTGCCTTGAAGAAGAAGGGGATTGATGCTATGCATTATGTTGATTTTAATGGTGAAACTCCCGAAAGCGGTTTGGTTCAATTCTTGGATTCTCCCAGGTATACAACCGGTTACACTTCTTTATATAATTGTTTGGGGTATGTTGTGGAAACGCATATGTGGAAACCTTATGCACAGAGGGTAAAAGCTACTTATGAATTTATGGAGAGTGCAATGCGTTTTGCAGATGTCAATAAAGAGGAAATAAAAAAGATTAAAAGAGTAGCTTCTGAGCAATTTAAAATAGGACATCTATATCCTGTCAAATGGGAATTGGATACCTCTAAAACAAAAATAATAACTTTTTTGGGTTATGAAGCAGAACATAAGAAGAGTGAAGTTACCACAGGAAATAGATTGTATTATGACAGAAGTAAGCCTTTTCAAAAGGAAATAAAGTTTTATTCTGATTATAAGACTACAGCAGCAGTTAGAATTCCAAAAGCTTACGTAATTCCACAATCATGGTGGACGGTTATAGATTTATTAAAAGCGAATCATTGTAAATTTGACAGAATTAAAAAGGATACTCTAATTTCTGTTGAGAGCTATAAAATAGCGGATTATAAATCAGTAACATCACCTTATGAAGGGCATTATCCCCATAGAAATGTAAAAATTGTAAAATCTCCTGAAAAAGTAATGTTTAGAAAAGGGGATTATATTTTTCCGGTAAATCAGGAAGCGATAAAGCTTTTGTTGGAGACGTTAGAGCCCGAAGCCGTTGATTCCTATTTTAACTGGAACTTTTTTGATACGATATTACAGCAAAAAGAATGGTATTCGGATTATTTGTTTGAAGATTTAGCGGGTCAATTACTCAAAGAAAATCCAGATCTTCAAAAAGAGTTAGATGAAAAAAAGAAGGCAGATGAAAAATTTGCCGGCAATCCGGCTGCACAGCTGGAGTGGGTTCATAAGCATTCAAAATATTATGAAAAGGCACATTTGCAATATCCTGTATTCAGGATTGTCGAATAAGAAAACGGGCTGAAATTTCAGCCCGTTTCTATTTAATTGGAAATTATAATTCTATTTCAATCTGATTTCGCAATAAATCATCAAAAGTTTCCTGTTGGCGTATCAAATATGCTTTGCTGTCATTCCAAAGCACCTCTGCCGGTTTGAAACGGGAGTTGTAATTGGAAGACATACTGAAACAGTAAGCACCGGCATTTCTAAAACTTAGAATATCGCCTTCTTTAATTTCAGTGATTCTTCTGTTGGTGCCAAAGGTATCTGTTTCACAAATGTATCCAACTACCGAATAAAAACGTTCTTTGCCTTTAGGGTGTGAAATATTTTCAATATAATGTTCTGAACCGTAAAGCATAGGTCTGATTAAATGATTAAAACCAGTATCAATTCCTGCAAAAACAGTTGAAGTTGTTTGTTTAACCACATTTACTTTTGCTAAAAAATATCCGGCCTCACTCACTAAAAATTTGCCCGGTTCAAACATCAATGTTAATTCACGGCCATATTCTTTTTCAAAAGCTAAAAATCTTTTTGTTAATTTTTTACCTAATTCCTCAACATCAGTTTCAATATCACCTTTTTTGTAAGGTACTTTAAAACCGCTTCCAAAATCGATAAAATCCAAAGTTTTGAAATGTCTTGCGGTATCAAATAAAATTTCTGCTGCGTATAAGAATACTTCAATGTCCAGAATGTCGGAACCTGTGTGCATGTGGATTCCGTTAATATGCATATTGGTATTTTCGACAATTCTCAGGATATGAGGCAATTGATGGATTGAAATCCCGAATTTACTGTCGATATGTCCTACAGAGATATTTGAATTTCCTCCGGCCATTACATGTGGATTAATTCTAATACAAACTGGTGTATTCGGATGTTTTGCTCCAAACTGCTCTAAAATTGATAGATTGTCGATATTGATTTGTACGCCTAATGCCGCAGCTTCTTCAATTTCCTGTAAAGAAACTCCATTAGGAGTATATATTATTTTTTCAGGCGAAAAACCTGCATGCAAGCCCAGTCTGACTTCCTGAATTGAAACAGTATCCAATCCTGAATCAAGCTTTTTAAACAACTTTAAAATTGAAATGTTTGACAATGCTTTTACCGCATAATTAATCTGAAGCTTTTCTACCTTAGAAAAAGCATTAGTTAATCTATGATACTGCGATTCAATTTTTTGGGCATCGTAAACATATACGGGAGCTCCAAAATCATTTGCGATTTGTAAAAGTTGTTGTGATTCCATTTTTTCAATTTTTTGGCAAAACTAATGTTATATAAAGATATATTAAAATTATTAAACAAATAACATAAAAATAAAACAAAAAGTTTTATACATAACAAAAAGTGTGTTTTTGTTATAAAATCACGTAAAAAGAATAATGATTTAAGTGTTATATTCTTAAGATATTTATTATTTTTGTGGCACTTTATAAAAGTCAAAAAAAATATTATGAATTTACACGAATATCAAGGAAAACAGATATTAGCAAGCTACGGTGTGCGTGTACAACGTGGTTATGTTGCACACAATGCTGAAGAAGCGGTTGCAAAAGCAAAACAACTTACTGATGAAACTGGTACGGGCTGGCACGTAATTAAAGCTCAAATTCACGCTGGTGGCCGTGGAAAAGGAGGAGGAGTTAAGTTGGCTAAAAATTTAGACCAGGTTAAAGAAATTGCAGGTCAGATCATTGGTATGGATTTGATTACACCTCAAACACCTCCAACTGGTAAAAAAGTTCACAAAGTGTTAGTGGCTGAAGATGTATACTATCCTGGAGAAAGTGAGACTAAAGAATTCTATATGTCTGTGCTTTTAAACAGAGGTACAGGTCGCAATATGATCATGTATTCTACTGAAGGCGGTATGGATATTGAAGAAGTGGCTGAGCACACTCCGGATAAAATCTTTACTGAAGAAATTGATCCGGCAGTAGGTTTACAAGGTTTTCAAGCTAGAAGAATTGCTTTTAACTTAGGTCTATCTGGTGATGCTTTCAAAGAAATGATCAAATTTGTGGATGCTTTATATAAGGCTTACATTGGATCTGATTCATCAATGTTTGAAATCAACCCGGTATTAAAAACTTCTGACAATAAAATTATGGCAGTTGATGCTAAAGTATCGTTGGATGACAATGCTTTATACCGTCATACTGATTTAGCAGAAATGCGTGATATTACTGAAGAGCGTCCAATTGAAGTAGAAGCTAAAGAAGCTGGATTAAACTATGTTGATTTAGATGGTACAGTAGGTTGTATGGTAAACGGTGCCGGTTTGGCAATGGCTACTATGGACTTAATTAAATATGCAGGTTTTGAGCCGGCTAACTTCCTTGACGTAGGTGGTACTGCTGATGCTAAACGTGTAGAGACTGCTTTCCGTATCATTTTAAAAGATCCTAATGTAAAAGCTATCTTAATCAATATCTTTGGTGGTATCGTTCGTTGTGACCGTGTTGCTCAAGGTGTTGTAGATGCTTACAAAAATATGGGTGATGATATTAAAGTGCCTATCATTGTTCGTTTGCAGGGTACAAATGCAGAAATTGCTAAAGAATTAATTGATAATTCAGGTATGCCTATCTTATCAGCTGTTCAATTTCAGGAAGCTGCTGATCAGGTAAAAGCTGCTTTAAGCTAATATGTAGATAAATTTTTTATCAAATAAATAGGAAGCCTTGGTGAGAACCAAGGCTTTTTTGTTGGTTTCTGTTTTTTGTTTTATCGAATGTTAATTTAATGTAGTCTGTCTGAGTAGATTAAATTTTATTATTTGTAATAAAATTCTTTAGTTTTTTAATTGTTGTTAAGCTTTTTTGTCTTTTGTAAGCAGATTAATAATATGATTATTTTTAAGTCATTTCTAAAATTAAAATTAGGTTAAGTTGTTGAAAAACAATTTTTTGTAAGAAAAACTGCTCTACATTTGCAGTGTAATCTTAAACAAATAAAAAAAAGAAACCATGAAAAAATTAATGCTTTTATTAGGTGTTTTATTAATGAATGTAACGTTTGCAAAAGCAAATGATGTTAAGCCGGTTGATGATTATCCAAAAGCAGTAGTAAATATAACTAAGATGTTAGGAACTCTAACTATTAATGAGGATTTTGAAAAAGCTGAAACAATCAGATTCTCTGCAATGGTTAACAGTGATAACGAGCTTGTAGTGTTACAGGTGAATACGAAAAATGAAGCTTTTAAATCTCATTTAATTCAAAAATTAAATTATCAAAAAGTGGAAAAGGGTGTTATGACTCCAGGTAAGTTGTATTCATTTGTTGTGAAGTTTAAACCAGAATAAAAGAATATGTATATTGAGTTTTAAAGCTCATAAATTATAAACCCCGTAAATTGTTTTATAGGGTTTTTTTGCTTTTGTATGTTTGGATTGTGTGTGGTCACAAAAAAGCCCCGGAAATTCCGAGGCTGTTTTATGATTTAAAAAAAGATTATTTACGTCTTTCTTTGATTTTTGCTTTTTTACCAGTAAGATCTCTGAAGTAGAAGATACGAGCTCTACGAACTTTACCTTTTTGGTTAACTTCAATTTTTTGTAACGCCGGCATGTTAACAGGGAAGATACGTTCTACACCTACAGCTCCTGACATTTTACGGATTGTAAAAGTTTCAGTAGCACCAGTACCTCTTCTTTGGATTACAACTCCTTTAAAGAACTGAGTTCTTGTTTTTTCACCCTCTTTAATTTCGTAGTACACAGTGATAGTGTCACCAGCACCAAAAGCAGGGAAATCTTTCTTTTGAGAAATTTCGTTATTTACGAAATCTAATAAATTTGCCATTTTAATAAATTATTATGGTTTAAATCTGAGCAACATTCACGGTTTTCGCCAGAGGTTGGTCAAATGTGGGGCAAAATTAGTTAAAAAAAACAAATCTGAAAAGATAATGATTAAATATTTTTTCAATCGTTTCTATTAATGATTAATAATTTAGAGTTAAACCTATTCCAAGCCCCATATCACTGTCATAATGAGTTTTAAAACCAAAATTTTGTGTAATGATATAACCTAGCCCTAACATATATTCTTTGTCAGTATTAATCATGAAATGACCTCTTAAACGTTTTGATACAGGAATATCTTCTCTGTATAGTTGAATACGAAAATAACCATCTTGAAATATTTCACTTTGAAATTTAATCAACATTGGAAGTGTATATTCAAATCCTAAACTGATTTGAGCCCGTTTGTCTTTTGTATTTTCTTGGTTGAAAATATTTTTTTCTGAATTTTCATGTTTTCTGTACCTCCAATCAAATCCAATGAATGGCATAAACCATTGCATTTTGTCTATATACCTACCTATATGGGTTTCAGTTTCGTAACCGTGCATTTCATTGTATCCTAAACGCCATTCGGTACCTATGCTCCAACGGGTATTTTGTAACATAAACATTCCGTCGTTGCCGTTTGTGGCAAAATCATTTTCTGCCATAAAATGAAAAGCCCTATCATCAGCAAATAACTTTCTTTGAGCAAATTTAGGATTAGGAATAAGTGGATTTTTTTCTTGATTTTGATAACTGATAATTCTTCCCATTCCACTCATCATGTGATATAAAATATGACAATGAAAAAACCAGTCGCCCTCTTTATTTGCTTCAAATTCGATTACATCAGTTTCCATAGGCATTATATCAATAACGTTTTTTAATGGAGAATAATCTCCTTTTTCATTTAAAACCCTAAAATCATGACCATGTAAATGCATTGGATGGCGCATCATAGAACCATTGTAAAGTGTAATTTGAAGTACTTCACCTTTTTTAACTAAAATTTTATCGCTTTCTGAAATTACTTTATTGTCTAAACTCCAAACATATCTATTCATGTTTCCAGAAAGTTCAAATCGTATTTTTTTGACTGGAATTTCTTTAGGGAGATTTGTTTTACTAGTAGATTTTAGCATACCATAATTGAGTGTAACAATATCTGAAAGAGCGTTGGCATTGTATTTGTCCTCAGAATGATTCGAATGGTCTTTCCTTTTATTGTTATTGACTTCTCCTGTTATTTCGGGATACATAACTACATTCATGTCCATTTTATTCAGACTCATATTCATGTCCATGTCATTTAAATCTCCGTTCATTTTCATCATGTCATTCATCATCTTCATTCCTTCAAAATATTTTAATTTAGGTAAAGGGTTGGCAATTTGCTTTTTCCCTTCACCAATAAAAACTGATGCTGAATTTGTTCGATCTTCAGGAGTTGCTAAGAATTCATATGAAATTCCTTTTTCCGGAATTTCTATAATTACATCATAAGTTTCAGAAACTGCAATTAAAAGCCTGTCTACACTTACAGGTTCTACATCATTACCATCACTAGCAACAACAGTTATTTTTCCTCCTGCATAGGTGAGCCAGAAATTTGATGATGCACCGCCATTGGCAATTCTTAAACGGACTTTATCACCAGCTTTAAATTGGGATAACTGGTTTTCATTTTGTCCATTGATGAGGAATTTTTCATAATAAACATCGCTAACATCCATGGCATTCATTCTTTTCCATTCGTTTGTTAGTTTAGTCTTGAAATGTCCCTGTCTTATGGATTCGGCATAACTTTGGGTTGTGCCTTTTTTTATAGCGAACCAATCTGATGCATTGTGTAACATCCTATGGATATTATGAGGATTACTATTTGACCATTCACTTAAGATTAATGGTACTGTGGGTAAGTCATCAATTTCTTTTCTGAAATTGGTTGCATTTTTTTTCTTTTCCAATATCATTAAACCATACATCCCAATTTGTTCCTGAAGACCTGAATGACTATGGTACCAATGTGTTCCATGTTGAATGATAGGAAAGGAATAGGTATATGTTGAATGCGGTTTTATGGGCATTTGTGTCAAATAAGGTACACCATCTTCTTTGTTGGGTAAAAACAAACCGTGCCAATGTAATGCAGTTTCAACATCCATTTCATTGAAAACTACAATTTCAGCAATATCACCTTCTGTAAAATGGAGGGTAGGCATTGGAATTTGCCCATTAACGGCTATAGCATGTTTTTCTATATCAGCAAAATTTACAATAGTATCCTTAATATGAAGTTCATATTTTACAATCTTTTGGGCTTTAGATGTTTGGGGTAAAAAGAAGAAGATTGTAAAAAGACTGAAATTAAGTCGAGTATACATAATATATAAAGTTATTTGAGTTATAAACAAGAAGCTTTTGAATTAAAAAACCTCTTGTTTAATTCCTTTATTTTATTATTTCTTGTACAGAGCCACAACTAAGCATTTTGTTTCCGTAATAAGGATTTTTTATTTCTTCTTCTTTGCTTAGCCAGTTTGCTCCTTTACCATTATTAAACATTGGGCAGAACATTAAATAAGTTGAGGAAGATTTTTTTGAAACTTTTAGCAACTCATAGATTCTTTTTGAAAGTGTAGTAAAATGATCTCTTTGATGCCCGGTATCTTTAGTTTCGCTAATATGTTGCGCATCTTCTTTAAGTTCATTCATTACTTTCATCCAAACGTTATGCTCTTCTGTACTTAATTCTTCCATTTTTACTTCAGAAATAAGTTTTGTCATTGCTTTTGCACTTTCCGATGTTAAGCTTCCATTGGTAGCAACTAGAGCATCTTTTATTTTGAAATAAACATCAAAAATAGGTTGCAGTTGGTTTTTTTGAATAGTTGTTTCTTTGGCTGATGCTGTATTGGCGTGAGTTTCATGTTCATTATGATTGTCATTTTTAGTGTTAACAACAACTTCTCTCTTTTCTCTCTCGTATTGACAACATTCAGGTAGTTTAGCATAGCTTTCGGCACTAGCCAAATACTTTTCGTTGTCATAACCAGCAATTGCTATTCTTTTTAAAACAGCATCAATATTTGTTTTTTTTGAATTAAAGGTAATTTCAGCTTCTTTAGTGTCTTTATTCCAATTTACTTTTGCTATTTTTTTTATATTTCCAGCGTTTTCAATTGTTTTTTTGCACATTTCACAGTTTCCGCTAATTTTTACGGTTTGTTTTTTTGCATTTTGAATTTGTGCTTCACATGCAGTAATTGACAGCATTATAAATGCCATCAATAAATATTTTAATGATTTCATAAATTTATTTTTAAGTATTAATTGCCAATTACCTTTTCAAAAGATAATATGACGTAAAATAGTATTACTAATTTAGTAAATAACTGATTTGTAAAGAATTAATAAGTAAGAATTAATTTATTTTAGGAGGAGACCAAATTGAAATAGAAGGGTTTTCTATTACTGATAAAGTATTTTTAAAATTATCATGATTTACTTGTGGAGTATTCAAGTTGAATTCAAAAGTTAAAATTCTATTTATAAATGAAGTGCAATTGCTTGTTGGACATTGGCAATTTGTGTTTTTGCACTTTTTTGAACATCCTTTATTTTTTTCAGAAGTTTTTTTACAGCAATTTTTCAGTTGTTTTTTTGAAGAAATTTCACTTTTATTTTTTTCAATGGCAGAACCACAAGCAAGAACGCTTGAAGGAAATAAAAACATTCCTAGAAAAAATAATATGATGAATTTTTTTATCAAAATAAAGATTTGATGATAAAAGTAAGAAAAGATTAATTTGTAATATTTCTTTTTAAGATATATTTATCATAAACCTTCCAGTAAATCCGGTCTTCTGTTTTTTGTGTGCTCATAAGCTTTATCTTCACGCCATTTTTCAATGTTGGCAAAGTGTCCGCTTAACAACACATCCGGTACTTTCATGCCTTTATATTCGGCCGGTCGCGTATAGATTGGCGGTGAAAGTAAATTATCCTGAAAACTATCTGTTAAAGCTGATGTTTCATCGCTTAAAACACCTGGAATCAATCTAATTATCGCATCGCAGAATACTATAGCTCCAATTTCTCCTCCTGAAAGGACATAATCACCTATTGAAATTTCTTTAGTAATGTGCATGTCCCGTACGCGTTGATCCACACCTTTGTAATGTCCGCATAAAATAATGATATTTTCATACATCGACATTTTGTTGGCCATTGGTTGATTTAAAGTATCTCCGTCAGGGGTCATATAAATGATTTCGTCATAACTGCGCTCAGACTTAAGTTTGGTTATGCATTCGTCAATTGGCTGGATCATCATCACCATTCCGGCTCCGCCTCCAAACTGATAATCATCAATACTTCTGCGTTTGTCATGAGCATAGTCTCTTAAATTGTGAAAATGAACTTCTACAAGGCCTTTTTCTATAGCCCGTTTCATAATTGAACCTTCAAACGGACTTCGCAGCAGTTCAGGTAATACGGTAATAATGTCTATACGCATGACTTAAAATTTGGACAAAAATAGTTTAAAAGTTTAATTGTATAAAATTGTCAGAGTAATATAAAAAACTAAATTTGAGAAAATTTTTGTTAAAATACAATTCGGTATATGGAAATTAAAGAGACTGTAAAGTTTGGAGAAGGAATAATAAGTGGTTATGCTTCTGTTTTTTTAGGAATACTTTCTTTTTTAGGGGTTTTTTGTTTTAAATATCCTGAATGGCTTACAACTCCTGAATTTAGAAATGTCTATACAGGTGAATCAATGAAAATATTGCTGACCGCGGTAATTATTGCATCTCTTTTTTTTGCGGTTGTAAGTTTTATTAGAAGCAATAGAAAAAAATGGGCGTTGTATGGAATTGGGTTTTGTGTATTGGCTATTGTTCTTGGAGGATTTGAAGTGAGTCCAAGAAGTGTTCATACTACTGATATTCACTTAGGTTTGGATTGGCTGCTTTTGGATTTGTTTTTAATGGCTGTTTTATTTGTTCCTATTGAAATCGTTTTTCCCAAACGTAAAAATCAACGGACTTTTCATGAGGAATGGCGTACTGACCTGGTGTATTTTGTTGTAAGTCATTTATTAGTTCAGTTTTTTGGTGTAATTACCCAACAACCTGCAAAATTGTTTTTTGGATGGATGGGATTAAGTGAGATTCAAAGTTTTGTTCAGAGTCAGCCTGTTTTACTCCAGTTATTTTTTGCTTTTTTTATTTCCGATTTATTTCAATATTGGACGCATCGTTTTTTTCATACCCATACTTTTTTATGGAGATTTCATTCAATCCATCATTCAACGGAAAATATGGATTGGCTTGCGGGCTCAAGAACACATTTCGTTGATATTTTTGTGACCAGATCAATGGCTTTTATACCGCTTTACGTTTTAGGTTTTTCAACAATTACGTTTAATATTTATGTTATTTTCATGGCCATTCATGCCGTTCTTATCCATGCAAATACACGGATAAATTTTGGAATTCTTAAATATATTTTTGCAACACCCCAATACCATCACTGGCATCATTGTAAGGATTCTGAATATTACGGAAAAAACTTTGCAACAATTTTTCCCTTTATAGACAAGATATTCGGAACGTATTACCTGCCTGATAATGTTTGGCCGGAAGATACAGGCCTGCTTGAAACTGATTTTCCGAAAGGGTATATAAAACAAGCTGTGTACCCTTTTACTAAAAGTCCGTTCGATAACGATTTGAATATGGAAGAATATTCAAAATCGAAGAGGTAAAATTACACGCCGAACTGTCTTAAATGATGGTCAAGGTGTTTCCATTGCAGTGTATCCCAATCCTGAGAAGACATTGGTCCGAAAAAAGGATGGCGGTTAGTTTTGATTACTTTAGTACCATCCTGAAATTGTTGCAGTTTCTCGATTAATTCTATTTTTGTTTTATCAAAATCATAGTTCTCTTTTCTGATGAATTCAGGAGCGGTAGGATTGTTTTTACTGAGTTCTGGTGCGTTAATGATTTTTCTTTTAATCAATCTTCCTAAAAGCTGGAATATAAAATTGGCTTTTATCTTTGAATTGCCGAGTAAAACATCAATAGGGGCAATGCAGTGTGAAAGCATTTGGCTGACTGTCATCTTTCCCCATTGCCTTTCTGAATCCGGGGTTAATTTGTTAATTCTGTCAATAATTTTTTGATTGTCGGTTGGGTTAAAAATGCTTGGCATAGTTTATTTTTTAGTAGCGGTTAAAGAAAATACCATTGGAATTTTGTTTTCCAAATGTTTGATTCTGAATTTGCCTTTTTCAAATTCTTCGGTTTTATTAAAGCAGTTATAAGGCGAATAGTCATATTCGTCAAAGGAGTTTATTTCCAGCCCGTTCTGAATTAAAGTATTTAAAACTTCACTAGTTGGATGATTCCATGTTATGGTTTTGGTTTCAATAGAAGCTTTTTTATCAGCATAAGTCCCCGTTTCTTCTTCAATAATAGGTGCTGCATTGAAATAATTATAATTGACTTCTTTGAAATCGTTGTCAAACATCCAAACTACCGGATGAAACTCCACAAAAACAAATTTTCCCTGAGGTTTTAAAAAATGCGAAACAACTTTTGCCCATTTGTTTAAATCAGGCAGCCATCCAATGGTTCCATAGCTTGTAAAAACAATGTCAAACCTGTCTTTAAGATGATTGGGTAAATCGTAAATGTCACAACAGATAAAATCTGCATCAAGATTTAATAAGGTGCTGAATTCTCTTGCTTTTGCAATGGCTTTGTCTGATAAGTCGGCGCCGGTTGCATGAGCGCCCATTCGGGCAAAAGAAAGAGTGTCCTGACCAAAATGGCACTGCAGATGCAATATTTTTTTGCCTGAAATATCTCCCAAAAGACTAAGCTCAATATCTTTTAGAGATGATTTTCCGTTTAAGAAATCTTCATTGGCATAGAACTCTGAAGTGACGTGGACTTCGGTTTTTTCGTTCCATGTTTTTTTGTTGATTTCCAAATAATTTAAGTTGCTCATTATAGTTTTAATTCCATTTGAATATCGGCTCTTGCATAATCAGTTGTTCCCATAGGAACTTCAATAAAATTGAATTTTTTGTACAAATTAATTGCAGGGGCAAGTTTTTTATTAGACAACAGAAATATTTTTTCGGCTTGATTTTTTTTCGCAAAATCAATACAGGCTTCCATTAATAAATTACTCAGTTTCATTCCCTGAAATTTTTTATCAACAGCCATTTTAGCCAACTCAAATGTTTTATCATCAACTTTTATCATGGCAACTGTTCCGGCAATTTCATTGTTTACCAGACAAAAGAAGATTTCGCCTTCTTTTTTAATAATATCGTTTTCAATGTTGCTGAAAGTTTCCAGATCATGAGGCTCTACATAAAAATATTCTTCCAGCCAGGCCTTGTTTAATCTGATGAAGTCATTTTTGTATTGCGGATTGTATCCAATTATTTTAATCTCCATTTGAATATAAAATCGTAATTTTGTCACTCAAATTTAATTATAATTACGATGCAAGACGGTATTTACGCAAAATTTAATACTTCAAAAGGGTCGATTTTAGTAAAATTAACTCACGATTTAACACCAGGTACAGTAGGAAACTTCGTAGGTTTAGCTGAAGGGAATTTAGAAAATTCGGTAAAGCCACAAGGACAAAAATATTATGACGGATTAAAGTTTCACAGAGTTATTCCTGATTTCATGATTCAAGGAGGGTGTCCTCTTGGAACCGGAACCGGTGATGCAGGATATAAATTTGATGACGAATTCCATCCTACATTACGTCATGACGGACCAGGAGTATTGTCTATGGCTAATGCTGGTCCGGGTACAAACGGATCACAGTTTTTTATTACTCATGTTGCTACACCATGGTTGGACGGTAAACATACAGTTTTTGGACATGTGGTTGAAGGACAGGATATTGTTGATGCTGTAGCTCAAGGTGATGATTTGGAAAGTGTTGAGATTATCAGAGTAGGTGCAGAAGCTGAAAAATGGAATGCTATTGAAGCTTTCCGTACTTTTGAAGGAGCCCGTGAAAAAAGAGTTGAAGAGGCAAAACGTCAGGCTGAGGAAGCTATGGAAAAATTAGCTGCTGGTTTTGAAAAAACTGAAAGTGGTTTGCGTTATAAAATCATCCAAAAAGGTGAAGGTAAAAAAGCTGAAAAAGGAAAAACGGTTTCTGTACATTATCAAGGTTCATTGGAAAACGGTCAGGTTTTTGATTCATCTTACAAGAGAAAACAACCAATTGAATTTCCTTTAGGAAAAGGTTATGTTATTGAAGGCTGGGATGAAGGAATCGCGTTGTTACAAGTGGGGGATAAAGCCCGTTTTGTAATACCTTCTTTTTTAGGATATGGAGACAGAGGTGCTGGAGGTGTTATTCCACCTAACGCAACTTTAATTTTTGATGTTGAGTTAATGGATGTTAAGTAATCTATTCTTATAAAGTTTTTTAAAAGCTGCCGTTTGGCAGCTTTTTTTATTTGAAATTAGTGTTAAATTTTACGTAATAAAAATCTTACAATAATAAAAATTTATAATTTTATGAAGTCAAATATTTGCAAATAGACAGACATTACATTTTAAAAAATTTAAACAAAAGAATCATGAAAAAAAATGAAAATGCAAAAAAACCATTTTTTGCTAATTTCCTGGAAAATCAAATTTCAAAAGACGAGCAAAACGCAGTCCAAGGAGGTATTACAACTGTATTGAAAGACAATGCACAAACAATGAAATACCCTTCGGATAGTGATGAAGCATATGAAAGCTTAATTACTAAGCCAATTTATGATGATGCTCAAACTATGAAATATCCATCAGACAGTGATGAGGATTATACTGAAATTTAATATTAATATTGAGCAATGCGTAAGCATTGCTCAACTATTTTATAAGTATGGTTTTATGCATTACACACAGTAATGATTTTTACACTGTAGATATTGTTATTAATAGATTAAAAGAGTCGGGAATTAAAGTTTTGCGTTTTAACTCTGATGATTTTTCGTATAAGATTAATTTTGAATACCATAAGCATTCGGAAAATCAAGTTTTAAAGCTAATTACTCCTGATTTTGAAATAACTTCTGATGAAATTCAGGCCGTTTGGTACAGAAAATTATGGAACGTTGCAGTTCCTGAAAATCTTGAAGATGATTATAAAAAAATATACAATCAGGAATATTTAACCATGAGAAGTATATTTTTTGACTCCTTAAAAAATGTTCCCTGGATTAATCCAATAGATATTGATCATAAAATATCAGATAACAAATTTGAACAGTTAAAATTAGCCTCTCAATCCGGATTATCAGTTCCGAAGAGCCTCTTTACGAATAATTCACAATCGGTTAAAGATTTTTTTTATACCGAATGCAATCAGCAGATGATTGCTAAACTTCACGGAGCTTTATCCAGAAGTATGTCTGGAAACACTCCTTTTTTTCCTACAACAATAATTCAGGAAGCCGATTTGGAGAATCTGGATTCTTTAATTTACTGTCCGATGATATTTCAGGAAAAAATTGAAAAACAGTATGAGCTGCGGGTAATTTATGTAGATGGGGAATTTTTTACCGGAAAAATAAATGCAGCAGATTCAGTTGCCGGTTCAACTGACTGGAGGGCAGCTGTTGACACCCGCCCTTCGTGGGAAAATTATGATTTACCTCTGGTTGTATGTGAATCAATTAAAACAATGATGAAGAAAATGAATCTTTTTTTTTGGTGCTTTGGATATAATCCGCAAAAAAAAACGGACACTATATATTTTTAGAAGTGAACCCGCAGGGAGAGTGGGGGATGCTTCAACGTGATCTTGGCTTGCCTATTGGTGAAACAATAGCCGATAAAATTGTAGGCCGGATTAAAAAGAATGATTTAAAGAATCTAAAACATAGTCTTACAACATAATGAAAAAAGTATTAATTATAACGCATTCCAAAGACAACGAATGTATTGAAGTTGTTTCAAAAAAGATAAAAGAGCAAAATGGGTTGCCAATACGGTTTAATGTTGATGAATATCCGTTGAAATACAGTATAAGTTCTTGTTATGAGGATAATGAATGGAAGGTTTATCTGGATTATCAGGGCGTGAGAGTTTCCATTCATGATGCGGAAGCTGTTTGGTACAGACGCAGTCATAACCTTGGAGCAGGTCTTTCAGAAGCTTTGGATAAAGAATTTTTAAGCAGTGTATACGGCGAAATACGTACCACTTTGTTTGGAATGCTGGAAAGTCTTAATTGTTTTCAGATCAGTAAATTCAGTCAGTATCGTAGACTGGACAGTAAAGAAGAGCAAATGAAGATTGCTTCTTATTTGGGATTAAAAATACCTGAGACATGTATTACAAATAATCCTCAGGAAGCTAAAAAATTTGTGCAACAAAGACCAAACGGTGTAATTTCCAAGATGCAGAGTTCTTTTGCCATAATGAAGGACGGAGTTGAAAATGTGGTGTTTACAAATTTGGTTACTGAGGAAGATTTAGATGATATCGATACTTTGCAATATTGTCCGATGCAGTTTCAGGAGAAATTGGAGAAAAAATTGGAATTAAGAGTGACAATTGTTGGAGATGAGGCGTTTGCATTTGCTGTTGATTCTCAAAAATCTGAAAGTGCCAAAGTAGATTGGAGAAAAGACGGAAATGCTTTAATCGCTGATTGGGTTCCTTATGAACTGCCATTGGATGTTAAAGAAAAACTGCTTCAAATGATGGACGTTTACCAAATTAATTATGGTGCAGTGGATATCATTGTTACACCTGAAGATGAGTATTATTTTCTGGAAATCAATTCGGCCGGAGAATTCTTTTGGCTGGACAGGATTATCGATGGAGCTATTTCAGCGCAACTGGCAAGTGTACTTTTAGGGAACGCCAACAGAAGATATACTCCGGTTTTGGAAGAAAATGTTTTAAGAGCATAATTGGTTTCTGATTAAAAAGATTTTTTATTTTTACCCAAACCAAAAAAACAAAATTATGTTGAAATCAAAAATCTTCATGGGGATTGCTGTAAGTGCAGTTTTATTTTCATGCTCAAAAAAAGCAGCAGCACCTAAAGTAACTGATGAAGTGAAAATGGCAGAAGAAGCAAAAGAATTACCTGTTGAAATTGCTGAAGGGAAGACACTATATGAAAATAACTGCGCAAAATGCCATAAACTATTTCCTGCCGGCAAGCATGATAAAGAGGGATGGTCTAAAACCTTGGAGAAAATGGCACCAAAAGCTAAAATAACAGATGATCAAAAAGTACTTGTTTATAATTATCTGACTTATGGTATGTAAAAATAATAGAGTGTCCTAAAAATAAAAATCAACGTTCAGTTTGTCACTCCGACAAGAGGAGGAGTCTTATAATCAGTGTTATGTGATTTCTCCTTAGATTGGAATGACACGTTTGCCGGCTTTTTGGACACTCTCTTATCTTTTTAAGAAAGTATAAACAACACTATAAGCGGAAAAACTATCCCTGCTACAGCCAGTTTCCAGCCTCTGTTTTTGAAAGAGAATTTTCCTGCGGGAATCATATATACTCCTGTGACAGCAATAAAAATTAATGATAAGCCAAAAATATCACCGTAATAAATCCACCAGTTGGAAGTGTTTTTGTGAAGTTTCATAATCTGGCTGATAAACGGAGTTTTTTTATAGCTTTCAATTTCTCCTTTTCCTGTTGCTAGATCCACTTCCACATCAGTGTTTTTACATGAAATACGCATTGCTCCGCCTTTAACTTTAAAGCGTCTGAAAGTATCGTCAATGCTTTGTTTTTTCAGGAAGTCTTTAGCAAATTCTTCAGTAATTTGATCTTCTGCCGGAAGCTGCACCTGAATCTCTTTTTTCTCTATATCATATTTTTCAGGGTGAAATGATTCTCTGTGATTCATTAATATACCTGATAATGAAAAAGAAATGATTAAGCCTAAATAAAAATACCCTAAATCGCGGTGTAAACTTCTAATGGTTTGTCGGTTCATTGTTTTTGGAATTTAAAAGTGCAAAGATAAAGAAGATGGGAAACCAACATAGCTCCCATCTTTTTTGATTTAACCCAGATTAAAATTTATATTTCAGTGTAGTCATTACTTGTCTTGGTGCAATTGGATTTACACTGTAATTTTCGTGTACTGTATAGTTTAATTCGTTTGTAATATTTGATAATCTGCATAATACTGAAAAACGTTTCCAGGTATATCCTAAGCTTGCATCGATTGTTACATAGCCTTTTACTGGTATCTCACGATCCCTGATATATAAGTTTCCTGTAGTGGTGTCTTTAGCATAATCTCTATTCCAGCCACCTATACGGTCACCAATATAATTTGCAATACTTCCTATAGAAAGCCCTTTTAAGAATCCATTTTGAATAGTATAAAAGAAACTTGTATTTGCTGTATGGGTAGGAGTTCTGGCAATTCGGTCACCTTCAACAAAGCTGCCTAAAAGACCGTTAGTGTCAGTGAAACGCATATCGTTGTAGCTGTAACCTGCGTTTATAGTCAAGCTTTCAAGAGGACGGGCAGTAAAATCTACTTCAATTCCTTTACTTTTGGTTTCACCAGATAGAACTTTCATGTTTGGATCACTGTTTTGTGTAGTTCCATCAGCTTGTACCGGGGACATTTGTACTAAATTACTGTTTTCAATCACGTATAAAGTAATATTTGCCGAAATTTTTCCTTTTAAAAATTCTGTTTTCACACCAGCTTCATATTGATCTATAATAGAAGGAGCAAGTGGTTTCTTATTTACATCATAAGTTGTAGGCGAATTTGGTGTGAATGAATTAGCATAACTTCCAAATAATGTCATTGTTTGTGTAGGTTGATAAACCAAACCAATTTTTGGTGAAATTGCTTTGTCAATTTTTTTAGCATCTTTTTTAGCGTCATTGTATTCTTCCGGTGTCATTTCTTGTGAACCGTCAGATGCCTTTTTCTCGGCATAGTTAGTTACTTGAGCCTCCTGCCATGACCAACGTACACCTGCAAGAACTTTAATTTTTTCGGTAACAGAAATTAAATCTTGTAAGTATATTCCAAATCGATTTGTGTCGGTTTTTGCAAGTTTTGTGTTTCGTGCTGTAGGAATCCCGTGTTCTTGATTATAACTTGCAGGATCGTAAATGTTTGGATTTACCGTATCGTAATTAGTAGGGGTGAAGGTGTAAGTATATGTTTTTGCAAAAGAATATTCTCCGTCGGCTCCTGTAAATAGCTGGTGTTTAATCCCCCAAGTATTGAAATTCCCTTGTAAGCTGATTTGTTCGCCAATTACTAATTCTGATTGGTTGTTTTTTCCCAACGGTCTTGCAAAATCCCCATTAGCCAAAGGCTGAATACGTTCAGTTCCAAAAGATTTTCTTGTGTAATCCTGTAAAGAGATGTTTCCATTTAATTTCCAGTTATCGTTAATACAGTGTCTGATTAAAGAAGATAAAGATGCCTGACGTGTTTGTCCGTTTGACCATTTAGCTCCTAAATAAGTATTTCTTGGTAAATCAACTATTTTTTTTCCAATGATACCTGTACCAAAATCAGGTGTCCAGTTGTCATGTAAATAATCTCCCTGTAATATAATTTCAGTTTTTTCAGTAGCTTTAAATAAAACAGAAGGATTTAGATAGTAACGTTCTCTTGTAACTACATCTCTAAAACTTTCGGCTTTTTCAAAAGAACCCACTATTCTATAAGCTACAGATGAGCTCAACGGACCATACAAATCTAAAGTTGGTTTGTAAAATGCGTTGCTTCCTGATTGCATTGATATTTCACCTCCACTTTTAAATGATGGGGTTTTTGTGACCATGTTTAAAATTCCACCTGGAGTTACATTTCCATATAACAAGGCAGAACTTCCTTTTAAAATTTCTACTTTATCCAATGATGCTACTTCAGGCATTGAACCGCTGTTGGAACGGAAACCGTTTTTAAACATGTTATTTGCCGACATGTCGTAGCCTCTGGAGAAGAAAGACTCTTGAGCGCCCCCTCTGGCAGAAGACACATAAACACCATTTGCATTTTTTACAACATCACTTAAACGTATGGATTGCTGTTGTTCAATAACTTCATTATTGATTGTTTGCAGGCTTTGCGGATTGTCCATCGGTTTTAATCCGGATCTGACTGCGGTTACAGTCTTTCTTTGTTGTTTAGCATGAATGCTGATTTCTTGAAGTGATTTTATTTTTCTTTTCTTGACTGTGTCATTTTCAGTAGTTTTTATGGTATCATTTGCTGCTAAAGCCAAATCGTTTTGTTGTGAAAATATTTCGGACTGAGTCAGAAAAATAAGTGCGGTAGTAAGGATATATTTGTACATTTATTTAGAATAATTTAAAATAACGATGCAAATATAATATTGAAAATGCAATCCAGCAATGTTTATTTAGATTAATTAAAAATAAAAAAAATAAATATCTGATTTTTAGATTTTTATAAAAACAAAAAGAGCCTGGAATTTTCCAGGCTCACTGTAATAATTGGGTAAATACAGTTATTTTTTCTTTGACATAGGGAAAGTTTCTGATTTTTCTATGCCTTTTTCTTTACCGTGAATAGATGCTGAAATGCTATCTGAAGTAATTAAATTGTAAACTATTTTTGTTGGGAAATCATGTTTTGGGTTTTCAAAAACCAATTGCTTTGCTGACGATTGGGTTAAATAAAATGAAGTACTTTCCTCTTCTTTTTTATCTTTATCTTTTACTATGACATTATAAAATAAAGAATCATTACGTTGTTCCAATAAAACATTTTCCTGAAAAACAGTGTCTTTTCCTTTTATAATGTGACATTCTCCTGTGATGGTCGAGTCTGTTAACTTTTCCCATTTTTCTGTAAGATCACCATATTCAGATATATTATGCCATTCCCCTAAAAACCAATTCGCCTTAGCAATTAAAGGATATTCTTTTTTTTCTTGTTTGTGCATACAGGCATAAACTATTGATAATGAAAGAAGCGTAATTAGTTTTTTCATATAATGAATTTAGCGTATCATAAAAATACAATTATTTTTTAAAAAACGTAAATAGTAAACTAAACTCTTTTTTTACTAATTTTGCACTCCAAAATAGAAGAAGAACAAAATGTTAGACAGACTTCAATATGTAAAACAGCGTTTTGACGAGGTATCAGATTTAATTATCCAACCGGATGTTATTGCTGATCAAAAACGTTATGTACAATTAAATAAAGAATACAAAGATTTAAAAGCATTAGTTGAAAAACGTGATGAATATATAAATCTTGTTGGGAATATAGAGGAAGCGAAAGAAATAATCGCTGATGGTTCTGATGCAGAAATGGTTGAAATGGCTAAAATGCAATTGAATGAAGCTCAGGATCGATTGCCTCAATTAGAAGAAGAAATCAAATTCATGTTGATCCCTAAAGACCCTGAAGATGCTAAGAACGTTATGGTGGAAATCCGTGCTGGTACTGGTGGTGATGAAGCTTCAATTTTTGCAGGGGATTTATACAGAATGTACACTAAATATTGCGAGATAAAAGGCTGGAGAACATCTGTTGTAGATTTGAATGAAGGAACTTCTGGAGGATTCAAGGAAATTATTTTTGAAGTAACAGGTGAAGATGTTTACGGTACGCTGAAATTTGAAGCAGGAGTACACCGTGTACAACGTGTACCTCAAACCGAGACACAAGGACGTGTGCATACATCTGCAGCTACAGTTATGGTATTGCCTGAAGCTGAGGAGTTTGATGTTCAAATTGATATGAATGATGTGCGTATAGACTTTTTCTGTTCGTCTGGTCCTGGTGGGCAGTCAGTAAATACGACAAAATCAGCAGTACGTATGACACACATTCCAACAGGATTGGTAGCACAGTGTCAGGATGAAAAGTCACAGCATAAAAATAAAGACAAAGCTTTAACCGTTCTTCGTTCGCGTTTATACGAAATGGAATTGGCTAAAAAGCAGGAAGAAGATGCTAAAAAGCGTAATTCTCAGGTGAGCAGTGGTGACCGTTCTGCAAAAATTAGAACCTATAATTACCCGCAGGGCCGTATAACCGACCACCGTATAGGAATGGATATTTTTGATATGGACGGGGTTATGAGTGGTAAAATTCAAAAATTTATTGACGAACTCCAATTGGTAGCAAACACAGAAAAACTTAAAGAATCTGAAGTTTATTAATACTGAAGCCCCTGTTTAGGGGCTTTTTTTTATACTTTTTTTAACAATCCTGCGTTGTAAGATAAATCAAATTAAAATTTCAATATGAAAAAAGCAATCTTTCTAACTAGTCTATTGATTCTTTCATTAGTATCTCAGGCGCAGTCTTATATTGGATACTATCACGATAACTATGCAGGTGTTCAAAGTGTTTTGTTCAATCCTGCTTCAATAGTGGATTCTCGATTTAAAGCAGATATTAATTTGTTTTCCGTAAGTGTTACAGGAACAAATGATTATTATGGTATTAATGCAACCGATTTGCTAAAAGGAAGTTATAATATTGAAACTGATGCTGAAACATTTCCTTCAGATTCAAATAGTTTTATTGTAAATGCCGATGTTATGGGGCCATCATTTATGATAAACATTAAACCTAAACATTCAATTGCATTGTTTACCAGAGCGAGAATGACAGGTAATATTCATAATATTAATGGTGATGCTTTCAATCAATTTGCTGACAATTTTAATTCTAATCAAGATTTAGATTTTAGTACCGGTAATTTTACCATAAACTCAAATTCATGGGCTGAATTAGGGTTGTCTTATGCAACTGTTTTAGTTGATAAAGGTTCTCATTTTCTAAAAGGAGGTTTGACTTTAAAGTATCTACAAGGAATTTCAAATACTTATACTCAAGGTAGTAATATAAATGTGATTTATAATTACAACGGAGTAAATCCTGCATTGAATCCTATTACGACCTCAGGTTCGCTAACTTATGGTGGCGATCAGGATTTTATTGAGAATTTTAATGATATTAAATTTGATAGTGACAAAGCTGGAATAGGTGGAGATCTTGGGTTTACTTACGAATATAGACCTAATTTCAATAATGCCACTCAAAATAAATATTTATTGAGAGTGGGATTATCAATTACAGATATTGGATCAATAAATTACAAAAATACCGATCAGAAAGTATATAATTTGAATGGTATAGTTTCTGAAGCTGATTATGAAAATGCCGGATCAATAGGTGAATTTCTTGATAATAATTATGCTGTGACAGAGACAAAAGCCAATGTTAAAGCAGTTTTGCCTACTGCAGTTCATTTAAATTTAGACTGGAATTTTTATAAAAAATTCTATTTGAATGCAAATGGTGATTTGAATGTAAATGATAAAACATCATTAAACAAATCAGCTATTGCAAATACAGTTACTTTAACTCCTAGATATGAAAGTAAGTGGTTTGGTGCGTATTTGCCATTAAATTATATGGATTACAGAGGTTTTCAGGCTGGTGCTGGATTTCGTTTAGGCCCATTATTTGTGGGTTCAGGTTCAGTGATAACCAATTTGATTTCTGATGAATCAAAAGGATTTGATATACATGCTGGTTTGAGAATTCCATTATACAAAGGAGATGGGAAAGAGAAGGCAAAACCGGAGCCGCTTCCTATAAAACCTGTTGATAAAGATACTGACGGGGATGGTATTCTTGATAAAAATGATCAATGTCCGGACGTAAAAGGTCCAAAAGACAATAACGGTTGCCCATACAGAGACAGTGATGATGATGGTATTTTAGACAAAGACGATAAATGCCCAACAGTTAGAGGTCCCAAAGAAAATGAGGGTTGCCCTTGGCCGGATTCTGATGGAGACAGTGTTTTGGATAAAGATGACAAATGTCCTGATGTAAAAGGAACTGTAAAAAATAATGGTTGCCCAGAAATTTCTGAAGCAGTTATGAAGAAATTGAATGATTACGCTAAAACCATCTTATTTGATACCAGCAGGTCAAGTTTCCAAAAACAAACATATCCTGTTCTTGAAGCTATGGTAGCAATATTAAAAGAATATCCAAATTCTAAATTTTCTATTGAAGGACATACTGATAGTGACGGAGCTGCCGCTGCTAATCAAAAATTATCAGAGGAAAGAGCTAATGCTGTAATGCTTTATTTAGTAGAGCATGGAATTGAAACTTCCAGACTGAAGTCTGTCGGTTATGGTGAAACGAAACCAATTGCTTCAAATAAAACAAAAGCTGGTAAAGCTTTGAACAGAAGGGTAGAAGTTAAATTGGAAAAATAACAATGATTAGTATAATTCAAAAGCTGCCTGTTTGGGCAGCTTTTGTTTTTTTAGGAAAATTTATTGAGAAAGAATTCAGATGCTTTGTGTATTGTTTTTTGCAAGGCTGAATTCTGTGTTTTTTGGGTCAGTTTTTTGGAAATAAATCCTATGGCAAGTGTTAATGCTGTCTTTTTTAAGATTCTTTTAAAATCTGTGTTTTGAACAGATAAAAAGTTGTTTGATAATAATCCAATTAAATTAGAAGGCTCATAATTTTGTTTTATTTGCAAAAACTCTTCTTTCAACTCACTGAGCGCATTTTTTTGTTGCAATTCAGCAGTTGCAATGGCTTGATTTAATTTTAAAGAAAGCGCTGATTTCATAAGTTGATTTTTAATTTGAATAGTTATCTAAATCAATAGATTTGGTCAATTTCCTAATAATCATGTCCGAAATGGGAAATTTTAAAAATCTGTGTCTAAAACAATACATGAATATTGAAACAATCAGATAGAAACTGGAAATAATTATAAAACCTAATGATAGATTATTTAAATATTGACCTATCCATATGGCAAATCCAATATTCATAAAAAAAAGAAACATCGAAACAATTAGCACAATGACAATTTTGGTAGCTAGGGTAGCAATTAAATCAGAGGATTTATCAATTAGTTGAAGTTTAAATAAATCCATACTCGTTTTCACATAATTTTCTGCTTTGTCAAAAAGAGTTTCTTCATTATGTAAGTTTCGATGTTCCATTTTTAAAAAAATTACATTATAGATTTGTTAATGCTTTTGAGATTTTGCAAATCCTGACTAAGTTCTTCTTTGGCATTTTCTGTTAGGTTTGAAAAATCTTCTTTCGCGGTATTTATCAAAGAATCAACAGTACTTTTTAATGACTTTTTTAAATCATTTCCTTTATCTGCAATTTTTTTTCTGGTTTCACTTCCTTTTTCAGGGGCAAATAAAACGCCTAATGCATAACCGGCTGCTGCCGCTCCTACAAGTCCTAAAATTAATTTGTCTGTTCTCATCGTTACTATTGTTTAATGTTATTAAATACTTTTTCCTTTTATTACCCGTAGCAAAATTGCTACTACTGCTATTACAAGTAAAACATGTATTAAATTACTTGTACTGTATATGAAAAACCCTAAAGCCCAAAGTATAACACATACTATTGCGACTGTATAAAGTAAATTTTGCATAATTTTTTAATTAAAATTTGAATGCGATATAGAGGTTAGCATTACTGTTTTTAGCATCTAATGCGTTGTATGTAGCACCGCCTATTTGTTGGTCTTTACCTACGGTTTTTAAACCGTAATTGTATCTAAGACCAATACCCACAGTGTCAAAATCAAATCCAACTCCGCCAGATAAACCTGCGTCAAAGCGGTTAAAATCATCTTCGTCTAAATCATCAATGGTGTAAGAACCGTCTGATGATACATTTTTTATTTTCGAATCAATTAAAAAAGCCAAATAAGGACCAAATTGTAAATTGAAATTTTTAGTTAGGTTAGCTTTTAGTAATAAAGGTACTTCCAGATAACTTAATCTGAATTTACGGGTACCACTATCAAGAATGTTGTCGTAAGTAACCTCAGATCCTTTAGTGGTGAAGTTTAATTCTGGTTGGAAAGCTAAACTATTGCCTAATGGGAAGTTTCCGTATAATCCAATATTTAAACCTAATAATACATTGCTGTCATCAACGTCGTCAACATACATATTAGAAAAGTTAAGACCACCTTTTAAACCTCCACTTGTTTCGCCGGTATTTGTTTGAGCAAAACCAGTTGTTGATGAGATAAGTGATACAAAAAGCCCTGTGATTACTAATTTGATTGTTTTCATAGTGTTAAATTTTGTTTGAATGAAATTTTATTGTTTTATCCTTTAACAAGAACTAAGCCATAACGATATAAAGATTGTCAAAATTGTGTTATGGCTCTTTGTGCCCCGAAGTTCTCGCTTTGAATTAAATCATATGATTTAGTTTTCTTTACTCGATTTCACTCAATTACTTTTGTTCTTTTTACTTGTTTTTAATAGTTATTTTTAGTACTTATTTTATATTTCAAAATTCTTAATAAATAAGATTTCTTATGTTATATGATTTTTTCAAATGCTTATAAAATTTTAATGTTTTGCTTTGCTGTAAGAAGTTCTTGCTTCCTTAGCCAAGTAATTAAAATAATATACAACCAATATAGCTCCTATGACAGGCATTATGATATTGTTAATGTCTAATAAAGAATCATGATGAATGGTTTTTAAAATAAATCGGCCAATGTATCCACCTATCACACCACCCACAATTCCTATTGCTACTGTTGAGGTTAAACCATAATTTTTGTTTTTTAAATCAGTTAATTTTGAAATTAAACTATAGATTATTCCTAATGTAATCCAAATGAAAATAGCATACATAACGAATGATTTTTAAATGGCCATTTGAGTGTAATCAAATCAAATAGTATATGACCATTATATTACTATGTGATAAAGTTCTTTAGTAAGTAACTAAAAAGTGTTACAATAATTTTTAGGATAGTTATAGAATTACCATAAAAAAATCCTGATTAAGAGAAATCAGGATTTTTACATAAGTATTGAATATTATTTTACTCAGGAAGATAAATAGTGAAAGTAGTTCCTTTGCCTTTTTCGCTTTTTGCAAAGATGAAGCCTTTGTGGTTTTCAACAATTTTTTTACAGATTGCCAATCCAATTCCTGTACCCGAATAGTCATCTTTACTATGTAACCTGCTGAATAATTCAAATATTTTTTGAGCATATTCCTGGTCAAAGCCAATTCCGTTATCAGTAAAGGTTATTTTACAGAATTTTTGTTTGGCGATATCTTGTAAAAAAGGTTCTTTATCTGAAGAAACTTTAGAAACAGAAATTACGATTTCAGGGTTTACATTAGCTTTAGCATACTTAATGGAATTATTAATGAGATTTGTAAAAAGTTGTTGAATTTGAAAAGGAATAACTTTTAGACTAGGAAATTTATCATTTGTTATTACTGCATTTTTGTCTTCTATTAATTGCGCCAGTTCAAGCTTTGAATTTTCCAGTAAATCATTCAAGTCTGTTTTTTCAAAAACCTTTTCCGCTCTTGTAGTTCTTGAAAATTGCAATAAATCGTCAATAAGAATCCGCATTCTTTTTGAGGCAGATTGTATTCTGCTTAAATATTGCTTTCCTGAATCTGATAAATTATCTAATTCATTGTCTTCAAGTCTTGAAATAAAAGTTTGAATTTTTCTTAATGGCTCTTGCAAGTCGTGACTGGCCACATAATTGAAGGCCTGAAGCTCCTTGTTATTTGCTTCTAAAATTCGGTTTTGTTCTTCAATTTCCAGTGTGCGGTTAAAATCATCTGTAATGTCAACAGTTACACCAGCCACCAATTTTTCATCTGTTGTATTTGTAATAGGCCGTCCAACTGATTTTACATTGATGATATTGCCTGAATTTGCCTGAATAATCCTGTAGGTCATGGAATGAAGAATTTGATTGTACTTCATTTCCTCAAAATTATGCTTCACAAAATATAAATCTTCCGGGTGAACATATTTGTAGAAATTCTCTAATGTGGGCAAGAATGAATCTGTAGGTTCTCCTAAAATGTGGAATAAATTTTTAGAAAAATACCAACTATCATTTTGTGTATTCCAGTGCCAGTTTCCATATTTACCGATTATTTCACCAAGAGCGATAGATTCATTAACAATTATTAGTTCGTTATTTTTTGTTTCTAATTCTTCATTTTGCTTTTCCTGTTTTTGAATCATTTTTACTTCATCAGTAATATCAATGATGGTTCCAATAATGGTAGTATTACCATCTTTATCATGAATTGATTTTCCTTGTGCTTTAACATTAAGATTCTCTCCTTGACTATTTATTAACCTGTATCTTATTGTTGGAAGTATACCCGTTTCAGTCATTGATGTAGTATTTTGCTTCACGCGATCTAAGTCATCAGGGTGGACAAACGAATAAAAATTATCTAATGAGGGTTCTATGCTAAGTGGATTAACGCCTAACAATCTGTAGAGATTATTTGAAAAATAGAGTTTGTTGTTTTGAGATGTCCATTGCCAGTTTCCAAAACGTCCCACTTCTTCACCAAAAGAATTAATCTCATTACTTATTTTGAGTTTTTCATAGGTTTCTGTTAGTTCAGTAAATGAAATAGACATACGATAATATGCAAAAGACAATAAACCCAAAGTCAAAAGAAGTGTGAGGTAAATAATAAAGGGTGAATTGCTGTTTATGTTTTTATATTGAATTTGTCTGAAATGTAAATTTTGTTCTTCACTAGAAACAATCGAATCGATTTTTGTTCGAATTGAATCCATAGTTTCTTTGCCTACATCAAGATCAATATTTTTCTCGCCTGTACTGGCTAAATATATGTTGTATTCCAGTCGGTTTAGTCTTCTGTAAATTAAACCATGTAACGATTGAATTTTTTTAAGTTTTATTGTGTCGTTTTTTAATTGGGTTTTTAAATTCAAATACGCATTGTTTAGCCTTTCTCTTGATCCTAAATAGGGTTCTAAAAACTTTTCATCGTGGGTTATGATAAAACCTCTTTGGCCAACTTCTGCATCTTTAAGTATCGATAAAAGCTTTTGCACTTCTAAGCTGATTTTATATGTTTTTTCTACTAATTGAGCATTTTTGTTTAATAAGTCGAGATGTTTGTAAGTAATAGCACCAATAAAAAATAAGACCGCTATAGCGAGTATGAATATTATTTTAAGCAGTAATGGAGAAGTGTTTGATTTCATTTTTACATGCGTAATAAAAAGTTGTCTTTGTTTAATCCGGAAGTGTGATATTGCCAGTTAATCGTTACCACGTCTGATAAAACTTTTTTTAGTGTATTAAAATCAGAAGGTTTTTTAATGTAAATATTGGCTCCGTTAACAAATGTTTCTTCTATATGTTCTTCAGATGATGAGGTAGAATAAATAGCTATGGCAATGTCCTTAAATTTTTCGTTCGCTTTTATTTCATGTAAACATTCAATACCATTTTTTTTAGGCATATTCAAATCAAGGAATAAAACCTGTGGCAAAATGGCTTCGTCCCCGTTTAGATAATCCATTAACTCAACCCCATCATTAAATGTCTGCACTTTGGTTTGCATTTTCAATTCGTTAAATGCATCGGTAAAAAACAATCTGTCATCTTCATCATCATCAGCAAGAATGATGTGGATATATTCTTTTTGCATGTTGGATTGGTTTAAGGGTTGGTTTTTAAGTGTTTTTGATGGAAATTTCTCTTCTTTTTGCAATTATTCGTTGAAAAGCCGAAGGTGTGATTCCGGTAGTGTTTTTAAATTGGGCACTTAAATGTGCCACACTCGAATAATTTAATCGGAAAGCAATTTCGGTCAGACTTAATTTATCGTTTACAATCAGTTGTTTAGCCAATTCGATTTTTTGCATGATGATAAAATTTTCAATGGAAGTATAGGTTACGTCGCTAAACAAATTGGATAAATAACCATAACTATGATTTAGTTTTTCGGACAGATAAACAGATGCTTTTACACTAGGGGCTTCGTCACTAAAAATCATTTCATGAATTGCATCCTTAATTTTTTGTACAAGAACACTTTTTTGGTTTTCAATTACTTCAATTCCATATGAATTTAAAGATTGAGTAATTTCATTGAGTTTATCTTCCGGTATTGGATCTAAAAATTCAATTTCACCAAAGCTTAGTATTTTGTATTTATAACCAAAATCAGAGAGCTTTTCTTCTAAAAAGCTGTTTGCCAGTTTTGTAAAGTCAAATTTCAAGTAAGCTTTCATGGTTCTTAAGTTGTGTGTATAACAAATTTAACTAAATCTGATTATTATTTGTAATTTAATTCCTTTGTGGGTTTTCTTTCAAATTTATTTTAATTCGGATGAAACATGTTATATAATTTTCATTTCAATTTATATAGTTCAAACAATAACAAATCCCGATTTACGTCGGGATTTGTGGCGTAACAAACTATGAAAAGATTTATTCCCCTAAGGGCAAATTATAGCTCACACCTAAACCTATACTGCTCACGTTGTATTTTTGTGAGCCTATAGTACCTTTATCACCTGTAAAAACTTTGTTGTATTGTAATTCAATATTCCAATGCCTGTTGTGCCAGCCTATTTCGGGTTTTAAGTACAAACCTCCGTCAGGCCTTTCTACTGTAGAATTGGATGCTGCATTTTTATTTCCTGTTATAAAACCATAACCTATATCAGTTCCTATATAAAAACCTTTTTCCTGAGGATAAATTCTAAGCAATGCCGCAACAGGCACTACACCAAAATCATTATTTTCCAATCCGTCGTTTTCTTTACCAAAAAAATGATTGTATCCAGTCGCGACACCTAGTCCAAATCCTGGAACAACTAAATGTTGATAGGCTAAATCGAATCCTAAATTCGCCGAAGCATTTGATGAAGGAACTGCAACTCCTGCGTTACCTCCAAATTTCAGCATATTCTTCATGTCAGCATCTTGCGCATTTGCAAACGTTGTGGTTAATAAACCCAATGTTAAAGCTACATTTCTTAAAATCGTTTTCATAATCTTTAATTTTAAATGTTAGTAATTCTTTAAATTGATTATGATGCAAAGTTGAGACAGGATTTTAAGACTTGTCTTACAGGATTTTTTTAGATGTTTATACAATTACTATTTTTCATTTACAAATTGTAACTTTGCCACACAATCTAAAACAATGACAACACAACAACTTATTGAACAAATTCAAATCAAAAAATCTTTTTTATGCGTTGGCTTAGACGTAGATTTGAATAAAATTCCACAACATTTACTAACTGCCGAAGACCCAATTTTTGAATTCAACAAAGCCATTATAGATGCTACGCATGATTTATGTGTGGCTTATAAACCTAATATTGCTTTTTTTGAAGCTTACGGAATAAAAGGCTGGCAGTCACTTAAAAAAACGATTGACTACATCAATCAAAATTATCCTGAACTATTTACTATTGCTGATGCAAAACGTGGTGATATAGGAAATACATCCGCTATGTATGCTAAAGCATTTTTTGAAGATTTAGCGTTTGATTCGGTTACTGTTGCTCCGTACATGGGTAAAGATTCTGTCGAACCTTTTTTAGCATTTGAAGGGAAACATACCATTATGCTGGCTTTGACTTCTAATGAAGGTGCTTTTGATTTTCAGACATTAAACGTTAACGGAAAAGAATTGTACAAACAAGTAATTGAAACATCAAAGACTTGGGAGAACTCTGAAAATCTAATGTATGTTGTAGGCGCTACAAAAGCAGAATACTTTACAGAAATTAGAAAGATTATACCAGACAGCTTTTTATTGGTTCCAGGTGTAGGAGCGCAAGGAGGAAGTTTACAGGAAGTTTGTAAATACGGAATGAGTGCAACTGTTGGATTGCTTATTAATTCATCCCGAGGAATTATTTATGCTTCCAATGAACAGGATTTTGCTCAAAAGGCAAGAGAGGAGGCTTTGAAATTGCAACAAGAAATGAAAACTATTTTAGTTTCCGGTTTGATTTAATTCTTTTAATAAAATAGTTTTGCAACTGTATACTTTCAAAAAATATACAAATTCTTTTCATGAAAAAAATCATTTTATCAGTTCTATTTTTAATTAATTCATTCTTAATTTTTTCTCAAGAAGACATAAAAGCAAAAATTGTCATTGATGAAGATTCAAACTTACAAGTAAACCAGTTTTTTGGAAGAAAAACAAAGGGCGTTTATTTGTTCTCAAAAGACATATTGTTAAACCCAAAAGAAGTCATTTCTTTAAAAGAAAATGAAAAACTTAAAGAATGTGAACTTCAAAATGTGGATAATATTAATTTTAATGTTGTTACAGATAAAAAAACTATAAATGATGATTTTTTTATAACAACATCTAAGTATGTGGGATTTGAAAAAGAATCTTACCTAAAATTGAAAAACTACAATCTTGACATATCATCAAGTAAGTATAAAATAATATTTCCAACAGCAGATGACTTAAAATATAAATATACACTATCACCAAAAATCGTGGCTGGTGATTTCAATTTTTTTGAAGCAAATGGTTTTCAGGTTTATTACTTAGAAAAGGAAACTCAATATTTAGATGAAATGAAAAGAGCTAATATTGGCATGGAAAAATCTTTTCAGTTTTATTCTAAGTATTTTGGAGAAAAAAAGAAGCCAAAGATAGTTTTCGCACCTGTTAATGCGTCAAGTGAAACGAATGAAAATTTGATTGTATATGATTCAGATGTTATAAAGGGAAAAAATCGATCCAATAGTATTTCTCATGAGATTGCTCATATTTGGTTTGGTCAAGACGGGTTAATATTTAAGGAGAGACCTTTGACGGAAGGAATTGCAGAATTTCTTTCAATGCATTATATACTTTCACAATATGGTGGAAGTAGACTTAATCGTTCAATTAATGACAGATTGTTTTTTTTGGAGGGACAAAATTCTTTAAAAATTCTTCAAAAAAATAACTTAGATGATAAGTCAAAACATTTCTTGTCATATTCATTAATTCCTATGTATTTATATATAAGACAACTTAATGATTCTAATTTTATATATGATTTAGCGAATCTTTATAAACATAAAATAGATAAAAGAAAAACAAGCCTTGATGAGATTAATGATTTTTTTCTAACAAAAGGAATTAAAATAATTGATACTGGTGAAATATTCCCTGATCTCTTTATATCTGAATGGAACAACGATGAAGTTTGTATTGTGTCAAATTCGGATAGAAATTTAGAGGTCGAAATAGGAATTCTTAATGCTGGAATTCAAACATCAAAAAAAACTTTATCATTTTCAAAAAATCAAAATAAACAAACAATTAAAACTGAAAATATAGATAAAATTATTATCGATCCGGAATATAAAATTTTGCAAGTTTCCAGATTAAATGATGTGTGGAATAAAAATGATGCTAATATTTTTAATAAAAATAGATACTTTAAAATTGATCTTGATACAGAAATAGAAAGTTTTTCAAATGAGATTGCTAATTATTTAAGTGGTAAAGCTGAAGCTTTTTTAAGTAATATAAAAATCAATGATCAACTGCTAAATGAACTTAAAGAAATTAAAAAGGATTATGCTAATACTACGGTAACAGGAGGTTCTGCTTCCTTTTCAAAGAAGAATAATTTGCTGTATCTTAACATTGTCTTTTTTGATGAGGCCAAAAAAGAAACAAAAATAGCAAAGATTGATTTTCAATTTGTTGCAGATAAATCTTCGGTGATATCACTTTCAACTTCTAGATTAAAAAATTCAAAAATAAATCTTAATGATAATGATTGACCAACTAGGAACCCAACACACTTTTGAGACTTCTCCTAAAAGAATAGTTTCATTAGTACCCTCACAAACCGAATTGTTATACGATTTAGGTTTGGAAGAACGTATTGTAGGGATAACCAAATTTTGTGTACATCCGTTTCATTTTAAATCGACCAAGACAATTGTTGGAGGTACCAAACAAGTTAAAGTTGATAAAATAAAAGCACTTCAACCTGATATCATTATTTGTAATAAAGAGGAAAATACGCTTGAGATTGTTGAAGAACTGAGCCAAATATGCCCGGTTTGGGTTACTGATATTTATACAATTGAGGATAATAATAAAATGATTGAAGATTTTGGTAAATTGTTCAATGTGCGTACCGAATCTCAAAAATGGATAGACAAAATTAATTTTGCAAAACAAGATTTTCAAAATTTCATAAAAGAGTATGAAAGCCAGAGCGTTGCTTATTTTATTTGGGCAAAACCTTACATGGTTGCAGGAAATAATACTTTTATAAATCATTTATTAGAGTTGAATAAATTAGAAAATATTTATGCTAATAATGAAAAATATCCTGACCGTTACCCGGAAGTGATTGTCCAAAAAATGAAAATTCAAGGAGATCCTGATTTGATTTTTCTTTCCTCAGAGCCTTATCCTTTCAAGGATGAACACGCTTTTGAGTTAGGTAGGTATTCTCATCATGCTAAAACCGTTTTTGTAGATGGTGAAATGTTTTCATGGTATGGTTCCAGATTGGTAAAAGCATTCGATTATTTTAAAAAGCTTCGTGTCAGAATAGGAGAGTTGCACTTACAGCACTCACACGATCATTAATCAGTTATTTTAGCCCCAAGAAGTGATAAACTATACAATTTATACTAACGAATCTAGCGATCAATGGGTGACTTTCGTGCATGGTGCGGGAGGTAGTTCTTCTATTTGGTTTAAGCAAATCAGAGAGTTTCAAAAATACTTTAATGTATTGCTTTTGGATTTGAGAGGACATGGCGATTCAAAAAAAACTTCTTTTACTAAAAAATACACTTTCAAATCGATAGCACACGATGTTCTTGAAGTTATTGACTATCTTAAAATTCAATCGTCACATTTTGTAGGTATTTCTTTAGGAACAATTGTAATCCGTCAATTGGCTGAAATGCATCCGGAAAGAGTAAAAAGCATGATTATGGGTGGCGCAATTTTAAAGATGAATTTCCGTTCCCAAATTTTAATGCGGGCAGGTAATTTGTTTAAATATATTTTACCTTATTTAATTTTGTACCGTTTGTTTGCTTTTATTATTATGCCAAAAGCAAATCATAAACATTCCCGTTTGTTATTCATCAATGAGGCAAAAAAACTTTATCAGAAGGAATTTATTAAGTGGTTTAAATTAACTGCCGAGATTAACCCAGTGTTAAGATGGTTCCGTCAGGTAGAACTAAATATTCCCACACTTTATATTATGGGCGAAGAAGATTATATGTTTTTGCCTTCTGTAGAAAAGGTAGTGGAAGCTCATTATGCCACAGCAAAACTTTTCGTAATTGAAAAATGCGGACACGTGGTAAATATTGAAAATTCTAACGTTTTCAATGCTCAGGCACTGGAGTTCTTAAGCCGGTTGAAATAAAAAAGCCGGTACTCACGCACCAGCTTTTTTGTAAACTAACCAAACCAAACAAAATTCTATGAATTCTTAAGACAAAGGTCAGTATTTTTTTTGAATTCTATTGTTAAGATATTGTTATTATCTTATTGATTATGAAAATTTTAACTATTTCTTGTCTTGTAATGAGAACACTCTTTTTAACAAATCAGAAGTTCTTGAAGCTAAGTTAGTTCTAATGTTTTTTTCTTCTACAGCAATCATTTTAAATACACCTTCCATTGCTTTGTTAGTAGTGTAATCTGTTAAATCCGGGTTAACTTTTTTAACTAATGGAATTGAGTTATATTTAGTAATAATGTTTGTCCATACTTTGTCAGCTCCAACTTTCGAAAACGAATTTTTAATAACCGGATTGAATTTTCCGTACAAAGCAGTTGAAGTCGAATTTTGTAAATAAGTGGTTGCTGAACGTTCGTCACCTAATAGGATATTTTTAGCATCGGTAAACGACATTCCTTTAATAGCATCCACAAATATAGGTGTTGATTCTTTTACAGCATCTTCAGCAGCTCTGTTTATAACTTTTAATCCTTCATCGGCTAATTTTCCCATGCCTATATCGCGCAATGTTTTGTCAACTTTTTTAAGTTCATCAGGCAAAAGAATTTTTACCATTTCATTTTTATAGAAACCATCAAGGGCAGTTAATTTAACCACTTGTTTGTCTATACCATTGTTTAAAGCTTCTTTAAGCCCAGAAGCAATTTCAAATTGTGAAATACCTTGTTGTGTTGGCAACTGATTTACTACTTGCTGCAGCTCAGCACAACCGACTAACGATAAAGCAAAAACGGAAAGGATTATTTTCTTCATAAAATCTTTTTTTTCAAAGTTAAGCAAATATGATACCAATTTTAAACGATAGTATTCCGTTATTATTTTATAAGAAGAATCAATTTTCTTTATGGTTTAGTAACGCTTTATTGTTTTAATTTTAGTTAAATTTAATACTGAAAATCAATTTGTTATGAAAATTGGCTTTTGGGACTCGTAAAATAAAATAAATCAATAAACTAAATTACTATGGAAAACAGTTCAAGTTCAAATGGGAAATGTCCTTTTTCTGGTGCTTCTCACGGACAAAAAACGGTAAACGGAACCAGAAATACTGATTGGTGGCCTAACCGTCTTAATTTAAACATACTTCGTCAAAATGCTGCTTTGTCTAATCCGATGGATTCTGATTTTGATTATGCCAAAGAATTTAAAAGCCTCGACTTACAGGCGGTAAAAAAAGACTTGAATGATTTGATGACAGATTCTCAAGACTGGTGGCCTGCTGATTTTGGACATTATGGGCCGTTTTTTATCCGAATGGCCTGGCATAGCGCAGGAACGTATCGTACAGGAGATGGCCGTGGAGGAGCAGGAGCAGGACAGTTGCGTTTTGCCCCTTTGAATAGCTGGCCTGACAATGCTAATCTTGATAAGGCACGAAGATTACTTTGGCCGATAAAACAAAAATACGGACGTAAAATTTCCTGGGCTGATTTAATGATATTAACCGGTAACGTGGCTTTGGAATCCATGGGATTTAAAACATTTGGTTTTGCCGGAGGGCGTGAGGATGTTTGGGAACCTGAAGAAGATGTGTATTGGGGAGCTGAGGAAAAATGGTTGGATGATAAAAGATATTCAGGAGACAGGGATTTAGAAAATCCTTTGGCAGCAGTGCAAATGGGATTGATTTATGTAAATCCTGAAGGACCAAACGGTAATCCTGATCCCATTGCTGCAGCTAGGGATATCCGTGAGACTTTCAAACGTATGGCAATGGATGACGAGGAAACGGTGGCATTGATTGCCGGCGGACATACCTTTGGTAAAGCCCACGGGGCGGGTGATACTGCTTTGGTAGGAAAAGAACCGGAAGCTGCTGAAATAGAATTACAAGGTTTGGGCTGGTTAAGTAAACATGGTTCCGGAAAAGGAGCCGATGCTATTACTGGAGGTCCAGAGGTGATTTGGACACAAAAACCAACACAATGGACCAACTTGTTTTTTGAAAATTTATTTGGATTTGAGTGGGAATTAACAAAAAGTCCTGCAGGTGCGCAGCAATGGAAGGCAAAAAACGGAGCAGGTGAAGGAACTTTTCCTGATGCTCACGACCCTTCAAAAAAACATGCGCCTACAATGCTGACTACCGACTTGTCTTTGCGTTATGATCCAGCATATGAGAAAATTTCAAGACGATTTTTTGAAAACCCTGAACAATTTGCTGATGCTTTTGCAAGAGCATGGTTTAAGCTTACCCACCGTGATATGGGACCTCTTTCGCGTTATTTAGGACCGGAAGTACCACAGGAAATCCTTATCTGGCAGGATCCAATTCCTAAAGTGAATCATGAATTAATAAACGCAGAGGATATCACAGCTTTGAAATCAAAAATTCTAAATTCGGGTTTGTCCGTATCAGAATTGGTGTCTACCGCTTGGGCATCTGCCTCAACTTTCAGAGGTTCTGATAAAAGAGGTGGTGCAAATGGCGGGCGTGTTCGTTTGGCGCCTCAAAAATATTGGGAAGTCAATAACCCGGTTCAATTGTCTAAAGTTCTGGATGTTCTTGAAAAAATCCAAAATGAATTTAATGCTTCGGGTAAAAAAGTTTCGTTGGCCGATTTGATTGTTTTAGCGGGAAGTGCAGCTGTAGAAAAAGCGGCAGGTGACGCTGGTTATCATGTCTTGGTTCCGTTTGTACCGGGTCGTATGGATGCTTCTCAGGAACAGACAGATGTGGAATCGTTTGCGGTATTAGAGCCTTTTGCAGATGGTTTTAGAAATTACCTGAAATCGAAAGCAGTTGTTCCTACAGAAGAATTATTGGTAGATAAAGCACAGCTTTTAACTCTTACCCCCCCTGAAATGACCGTTCTTGTAGGCGGATTGAGAGCATTAAATGCAAATTATAACGGTTCCAATCATGGAATATTGACGAAAAACCCGGAAAAACTGACAAACGATTTCTTTCTAAATCTTTTAGATATGAATACGGTATGGCAGTCTGTTGATGAGCATAAAGAGATCTTTGAAGGGAAAGACAGAAGTACAAACCAATTGAAATGGACGGCTACCCGTGCCGATCTGATTTTTGGATCAAACTCTGAATTGAGAGCGCTAGCTGAAGTTTATGCCAGTGCAGATGCTAAAGAAAAATTTGTAAAAGATTTTGTGAGAGCATGGGTTAAGGTGATGAATCTGGACAGATTCGATTTGGTTAATTAATCTCTTTTTTATTTTTAAGCAAATAGTTGTAAAAGCCCTCAAAAAGAGGGCTTTTTTTATTCAAAGAATTAGGGATTTTTAAAATTATAATCCTAATATTCCTTTTTTGTATTCCAATTGCTTTTGAGTAGGGTTTTCAATCGCAGAAATATATACTTCTTCCAGATAACCGTCAAGTTGTAATCCCATTTCAAATAAATATTCGGTAACAGGGATTCTTTTCATACCGGTTACATAATCATCGAAGAACCATTGCATATTTTTTCCCGATACTTTATCAGCAACGGCAATGATATCTTTCAATTCATACGGAATGTTGGTTTTTCCGAATTGTGCATACATTTCTGCCATGAAATCATCAAGCCCTTTTTGGTTATTGGTTGCCTTCCTGATTTCAATGTCTAATCCTAAACCAATCAACGCTCCGCCTCCGTAAACTAAATAACGGTTTTGGTTTTTGTTGGTTCCGGATTCTTTGATGCTGGTTTTGTTTTGTTGTAAATCTCTGATGATGTTGTATTTCGTAATTACATTTTCAAAGCGTTTGTAAAAAGTTGGTTCATCAATGATTTTGCTTCTTGTCAGAAGAATATTGGTTAGATAATCGGTAAAGCCTTCTTTGAACCATTCGTCCTGATTTTTTGGGATCAGCGTATGGCCATTCCATAAATGAATCGTTTCATGTGCCATAATGTGTCCCCAGTTTGTACGGCTGTTTTTGTTGATTGCCCCTTTTATGATTTGGCTGAAACTGTTTCTGAACGCACTTCCATCAGTAATGACACTGCTTTCATTAACAACAATCAAATATTTTTTCTTTGGTGAACCTTTAAAAAATGTTGTTGTGGATTCAATAATAGGTTGCATTAACCCAATAAAATCATTTTCATAGGTTTTTATTGGATTTCCAAGCGCAAACAAAAGCTCAAAATCACCTATTTTAATTTCTTTTTCATAATGATTCCCAACAAAAATGCAATTGTTTAAAAGAAAGCGTAAATCGTCATTCACGATAAAGTCGTTTGATTTTGAAGTTTTGATCCAAGGTGTTGAGGCTTTCCAGTTTTTAGGCAGGGTAAAGTGAACTGAAACATTTTTAATATCACCCAATGAAGGAATGTCCGGAGCCATAAAAAGAGAATATCCAGTAAAAAATAATCCATCCGGAGTTTTATATGCAACTTCATCGTAACCGCCGCAATGATCCCAGTTTTCACTATCATGTTCGGTTATAATGTCGTATTCAATAGTATAATTGCCAATTGTAGCCGATTGGATTTCCCATGTTCCGTCACCAATATATTTAGCAGTCTGATTTTGTTTTTTATCGTTCTTGACAGTTAAGTTTTTGACAAACTTGATTTCTCCTTCTGGGTTTTTTTCCGAAGGATGGTAAAACATGAAAAAGCGGTTTTTAGCTTCCGTTAAGTCCAAGTTTGTTTTTATGTGAACTATATTCTGGTCTTTTCGGGTGAAATCCAAATCATAATTGATGGATTTGTTTTGTGCGAAGGAATTTAAAGTGAATAGGATTCCTGCAAGAAGGGAAAATTGATTTTTCATAAATGATTTATTTTGATTTGATGATGATCTCTTTTTGTGAAAATGCAAAAGAGATATTCACTCAGACGACAAAATTTGAGATAGGTTACAAATTACCAGTTTTTTGTTTTGAATATTCTAAAAATTGAGCTTTTAATTTTTGAGAAATACGTAAATTGCACGCACAAATTTTTCAAGAAAAAATGGAACAAGTACAACCTTATCAACCAAAAAATAAAGTTAGAATTGTAACTGCGGCTTCACTTTTTGATGGCCATGATGCAGCAATTAATATCATGCGTCGTATTATTCAGGCCACAGGAGTTGAAGTTATTCACCTTGGTCATGATAGAAGTGTAGAAGAAGTAGTGAATACTGCCATTCAGGAAGATGCTAATGCAATTGCGATGACATCCTACCAGGGAGGTCATAACGAGTATTTTAAATATATGTACGATTTGCTGAAAGAAAAAGGAGCAGGTCACATTAAAATTTTCGGAGGTGGAGGTGGAGTAATCCTGCCTTCTGAAATCTCTGAATTGCACGAATACGGTATCGAAAGAATTTATTCTCCGGATGATGGCCGCGAACTTGGTCTGCAGGGAATGATTAATGATTTGGTACAACGTTCCGATTATCCTGTGGGTGAAGTGCTAAATGGTGAAGCAAATCACCTGGAAGATAAAAATCCAACGGCAATTGCACGTGTGATTTCTTCTGCTGAAAATTTTCCTGAAGTAGCTAAACCTGCTTTAGAAAAAATTGCAAAAATAAACCAAGATAGTAAAACGCCAGTTTTAGGAATCACGGGAACAGGTGGTGCCGGTAAATCGTCTTTAGTAGATGAATTGGTACGCCGATTTTTAATTGATTTTCCTGAAAAAACGATCGGATTAATTTCTGTGGATCCGTCTAAACGTAAAACCGGAGGTGCTTTGTTAGGTGACCGTATCCGTATGAATGCTATCAATAATCCACGTGTTTACATGCGCTCATTGGCAACACGTCAATCGAATCTGGCACTTTCAAAATACGTTCAGGAGGCTATTGAAGTACTGAAAGCAGCAAAATATGATTTAATCGTATTGGAAACTTCAGGAATTGGTCAGTCTGATACAGAAATCATGGATCATTCAGATGTTTCCTTATATGTAATGACACCTGAATTTGGTGCTGCAACCCAATTGGAAAAAATCGACATGCTTGATTTCGCTGACTTGGTGGCTTTAAACAAATTTGACAAGCGCGGTGCTTTGGATGCAATCCGTGATGTGAAAAAACAATACCAGCGCAATCATAATCTTTGGGATGTAGATCCTGATAAAATGCCGGTTTTCGGAACAATTGCCTCGCAGTTCAACGATCCGGGAATGAATACACTTTACAAATCCATTATGGATAAAATTGTAGAGAAAACAGGAATCGATTTGCATTCTACTTTCCAGATTACGCGTGAAATGAGTGAGAAAATCTTCGTGATTCCGCCACACAGAACACGTTATTTGTCTGAAATTGCCGAAAACAACCGTAAGTATGATGAAACGGCTCTTTCGCAGGTTGATGTAGCACAAAAATTATATGGTATCTTTAAAACCATTGAAACGGTTTCGGGAAGAGTGCCGAAATTGGATAAATCAGGTGTAGTTGAAGAATCGTTAAACCATTCGGCTGAAAAAAAAGAATTCCTTTCATTATTGACTAAAGAATTCGACCGTGTAAAAATGAATTTGGATCCTTACAACTGGGAAATCATTTTAACATGGGACGAAAAAGTAAACAAATACAAAAATCCGGTATACTCTTTCAAAGTAAGGGATAAGGAAATTAAAATTGCTACACATACAGAATCGCTTTCTCATAGCCAGATTCCTAAAGTAGCTTTACCAAAATACCAAGCTTGGGGTGATATCCTGAGATGGAATTTGCAGGAAAATGTTCCGGGTGAATTCCCGTTTGCTTCAGGATTGTATCCGTTCAAGCGTGAAGGAGAAGATCCATCTCGTATGTTCGCAGGGGAAGGTGGACCGGAAAGAACTAATAAACGTTTCCATTACGTGAGCGCAGGTTTGCCTGCTAAACGTTTGTCAACGGCTTTTGATAGTGTGACTTTATACGGAAATGACCCGCATGTACGTCCTGATATTTACGGAAAAATCGGTAATGCCGGAGTTTCTATTTGTTGTTTGGACGATGCTAAAAAATTATATTCTGGTTTCGACTTAAGTCATCCTGCTACTTCAGTATCGATGACGATTAACGGTCCAGCGCCTATGTTGCTTGGATTTTTCATGAATGCTGCCATCGATCAGAATTGTGAAAAATACATCAAGGAGAATGGTCTTGAGAAAGAAGTTGAAGCTAAAATCAACGCTATATATAAGAAAAAAGGAGTAGAGCGTCCGCATTACCAAGGGGAATTACCTCAAGGGAATAACGGATTAGGTCTAATGCTTTTAGGTGTTACAGGTGATGAGGTGTTACCGGCCGATGTTTACAACGATATCAAAATCAAAACATTGATGCAGGTTCGTGGAACGGTTCAGGCGGATATCCTAAAAGAAGATCAGGCACAAAATACCTGTATTTTCTCTACTGAGTTTGCACTTCGTTTAATGGGTGACGTTCAGGAGTATTTTATTAAAGAAAATGTGCGTAACTTCTATTCGGTTTCGATTTCGGGTTATCATATTGCTGAGGCAGGAGCCAACCCAATTACGCAGTTGGCGTTTACATTGGCAAACGGTTTCACGTATGTGGAATATTACTTAAGCCGTGGAATGAGCATCAATGATTTTGGTCCAAACTTATCGTTCTTCTTCTCGAATGGTATCGATCCGGAATATGCGGTAATCGGACGTGTGGCTCGTAAGATCTGGGCAAAAGCATTGAAAAATAAATACGGGGCGAATGAAAGAGCGCAGATGTTGAAATACCATATCCAGACGTCAGGTCGTTCATTGCACGCTCAGGAAATCGATTTCAACGATATCAGAACAACGCTTCAGGCATTATATGCTATTTATGATAACTGTAATTCATTGCATACCAATGCATACGATGAAGCGATTACAACACCAACGGAAGAATCGGTACGTCGTGCCATGGCAATTCAGTTGATTATCAACAAAGAATTAGGATTAGCTAAAAACGAAAACCCTATCCAAGGTTCATTCATCATCGAAGAATTAACCGATTTAGTGGAAGAAGCTGTTCTTCAGGAATTCGACAGAATCACCGAAAGAGGTGGTGTGTTGGGTGCAATGGAAACCATGTACCAGCGTTCGAAAATCCAGGAAGAATCATTGTACTACGAAACGTTGAAACACACTGGAGAATTCCCAATCATTGGTGTGAATACGTTCTTGAGTTCAAAAGGATCGCCAACGGTTATTCCTGCGGAAGTTATCCGTGCAACAGAAGAAGAAAAGCAATATCAAATTGTAATGTTGGATCACTTGCATACGGCTAACAAGGATAAAGTGGAAGAGCAATTGGCCATCATCCAGGAAGCAGCAATCCAGAACCATAATATTTTTGAAAAACTAATGGATGCTACTAAAGTATGTTCGTTAGGTCAGATTACTTCAGCGTTGTTTGAAGTAGGAGGACAATATAGACGAAATATGTAAGCAGAGAACCGAAATCTTTTAAAAGATTTCGTGTGAATCGCTTACACTGAGCGGAGTCGAAGTGTCTTTGAAAAAATAATTTACATAAAAATGCTCCATTTGGGGCATTTTTTATTCTCTTAAATTGTACTGCTTTTATTATCTATTCTTTGTTGGGTTACTCTTTAAGTCTAAAACTTCAATAATTTCACAATCTGCTGAAAACATAGGGCCTTCTCTGAAATTTCCTTTCACGCCAACTTTAATTTTTTCATAATGATAGGGTCTCATTTGATTGTTTATAATCCACATTCTTGCCGTTCCTGAGTTTGGCACAGGCATATTATTTTGTAATATAACATTTCCTTCTTCATCTTCAAATTCTGGCCATATCATATACATTTTATTTTCAGATTCATCAATGAATGAAAAATCACAACGAATTCCTTGATAAGGTTCACCTGTTTTTCTTTCACCTTCTTCTGGATTTCTGAATTTATATTTTACTCTGAAATCTGCTTTGTGATTAAGTCTTTTTTCATAAGGTTCATGCATAAACAGATGTTTAAATTTTAATGATAGATTGGTTGTTTTCAATAAAAGATATGATATATGAATACTTAGAAACTACTGCAATTTTTAATCAGCTACTCAAAGTCTCCTGATTTTGAGTAGCCAAAAGCAAAATAGTTTGTTCAATATAAAGATATTCTGTTTTTTTAGTAGAAAAGGCCATAGTATAATTTATTATTATCATTACTAAAGTCAGGTGACTTTGCGAAGTGGCTTTGTTTTTTATTTTTCGTTTACAAAAGTCCTTTTGGATAACCAAATAATCTCATTAATAATTCTTTCGATTTGTTTTTGAAAAAAGGAATTTGATTCCCAATGAATGTAAGTCCTAAAATACCGAGAATCGAAAAAACAAAATTGTATTTATCAATAAATGTAATTGTTTCTGGGGAATAAATAGGAAGTTTAAACAAACCGTAAATCAATCCAAAAAACATTCCTGCCTGTAAAACCCAAGACAAAACCTTAATACGTGCTTTAAATTTTTGATTGAAGCTTTTTAGTGATGTAATTTCGTTTCCTTCACTAGCTTCTTTTTGTTCAATGACTAAATCATAAGCTCTAAATGCACACAAAATTTGAAAATCGTTTCTACTTTCAAACAAAGCGGTATTTTCTATAATGCTTTTATATGCTAAATTTAGTAACGTGTTATTTATTAATGTTTGTTTACAGAAATGCAAAAACATTAAAACAACTTCACTTTGATTACTGGTGCTTGAATAGTTCTCGTTTAAGATATTTTCAAACGTAATGGTTGTAGGATTTCTATTTCTGATAGAAATAATGTTTCTTATCCAAGTTTTATCAATGCTGAATTTGGTTATTGCGACAATCAAACAGAAAATTAAATAATCATCATTTACAAAAGGAGCTGGCGAATCTTTACTCGGATTGCTCTTACTCTTTGTAGTGTAAATTTCTTCAAACGCAGTTTTATTATTTGTTTGGATTGAAAAAATAATTTTAAAAAATTGCTCGTCTAAATGACTAACGCTATTAGAGAAAGAACTGACTTCTTTACCCAATATAAAATGATGAAATACCTTTATTTTCGGGCTTTCGTTGACTCTTTCTGAGTATGAAATTCTATTTTCTATAGAAACCATTTTTTCCGTTTTAAACCATAATTTAATTTATCTGCGTCCCAACCTTGTACGTTTCGCATTTTGCCAAGCAATTTTGAAATGAGGTTTGAATATTTCATTGTTGCGGGTTCTTCTGCTGGTAAGAAACTACGCCACGATAAATAAGTAAATGAAAAAATTTGCTGTGTAATGTAGCTTAAATCATAAAACAACATATCGTTCAACTCACTGTTGTTGTAGTTTCCTTGCGGTGTACGAATTTTTATTTGAATAGGTTTGCTCATTCCGTGTTTTGATGTTTTTAATTCGTTAGCACCTAACATTTGTACAATACAGGTTTCTGAATCAAGAAAAACATTGCTTGCTCTGTTGGGAATGTACTCGCCTTTTGGTATATTATTTCCATAAGAAGCAATACCTTTTTGGTTTATGTCAAATAACATTGTAGGGTGAATATTGCCGATAGTAACAAACGCAAACTTGATTTTGTATAGAGCAATATCTTTAATCAACTGGCTGATTACATCAAACTCTACATTTTTGATGGGTTTGAAAATATGAAAAATCAAACGCACCGTGTCGCCATCACTCCAACCTTGTTCCGAAGAAAGGCGTTGAATAGAATCTTTAAGGCTTTTTAAAAGTTCCTCAAAATAATTTTCAAATGCGACATCTTTTACTTTATCGCCAAGCAAATATTGTCCATCACTTGAAAGAAAAGTCGTAATTCCAACAACACGATTACTTTCTGAACCTGCGTATTGATTTTTTCTAAGCCAACTATGTCCAATACCAATTACCAATTCTCTATCAACTGAACGTTGTGTTGGCAACACCCAAGGCGTACCGCCTAATTTGGCATAAATCTGCAATGCAATAGAATTTAGAATGTATTCACTGTGATTATATACAATTCGTGTGGTGACAAACTGAACTGGGATTTCAAGCGACAGAAGTTTTGCTTTTATTTGATAATATGGATTGATTTGGTCGCTCTGTAATTTGAAACTTTCGGGAATCTCGATAATCGCTAAATGTGGTTTGTTGTCGTCATATTCACGAATTACGTTAAGGTAATCGTATAATGCATTCGTTTGAATTTCTTTTACATCAAACGTAACGTTGTGTAAATCGTATTTTTTCTGCAATCCCTTTTGAAAATATTTTGACTGTGGTAAACCATCTTTCAAATTAGAAAGAAATTGAGTAAAATTTCCTCTTATTGATTTATTGCAGATGCAAAGTACGTTGGGTGACTTAATATCAAAAATGCTACTGTCATAAGGCCCAAAATTATTCAAACCATTGTCAGGATAAGTATTAATTGTTTTAGTAGCAGCAGGGTCAAATATAAAAGTTGGTGTTCTTAATTCTATGCTATTAGTAACGGTTAATGCTGTTGCGTTTACAGTAAAACAAAAACCGTCTTTGTTTTGAAACAAAATTGGTTCACCTTTATCAGTAAACAATGCTTTTGCTGTGTTTGAAATTTCATTGTAAAGTTTTTTAGGATTGTAAATATCTTCTCGCTTACTTTCAATAATTCTAAGTACTTCATCGCTTTTTTGTTGCGAAGAGGCAAAGGTTAGATAATTTCCAATGTTGAATTTTGTTTTGCGAATAAACAATTCGTTTAACTCATATTCTTTTTCGCCTTCGTTGGTGCTTACTTTGGCTTTAGTGTTAACAATATCTTTTATCTCGCCAACAAATTCTTCGTTGGGTGCAAGTATATTATTAAGTCCTGGCAAGGTTTCTGCATATAATACTTCAACACCAATTAAGTTATAATTTTCTGCGTGTAATTCGGCACACGTTTTATCAAAAATCCAATTGCGTCTTATGTTTATTAAAAATCCGAATTGTTTTTTGCCGTTTATTTCGGTTAGTCGTAATTGAAGTTCAATTAGCTTTTTATAGGCAATACGATTTTTTAATTTGTCTGGCAAAGCATCGTAAATAATATCATCTTTTTGCTGACCAGAGAAAAAACGGAAAGGATAAAAATCAACGGGGGTGTGATTAGGGAAACGGTCTTTAAATGTGCGAAAAAACAAATGTTTGATTAACGAAGCCGTGATATTTGCATTTCCATAGGTACTTTGCTCCTCAATTTTTCCTATTGTAAGATTCCCGTCAGCATCTTTATTTGAAATAAAAATGGTATCACCACTTCTAAAAAAAGAATGAGTTGCATTATGTAGATTTCTTAATTCAGCAAGGCGTTCTTCGCTGTATGCTTCAGTAAAAATTTGAAATTTTTCAAATTCAATATTTATTGGGAAATAGTTTAACTGCATACCTTTTTATATTATATTTTGCATTTACTTTGCTCAATTTTATCATTTTTTTAATCGGAGTACTCTCGCATTACGGCTGCCACCAACTCATAAATAGCAGAACCTATTCAGTCGTATTTATTGTTATTATTGAAGCAATTTAAAAATACGTACTTCGTATTTTGTATTGCTTCTTCCAAATATAACGAAAATGATTGTTAAAATAAAGGTATTGTACTCTTGTGCTGGCTTCTAGTAAACAACTGTGATATTTTTTTCTACAATGAAAATAATTATCACAACGCTGTGATAAAAAATTTGTGATAATTTTATTTATCACAAAAAAAATATCACAAATTAGTAATAGTGTGCAACGAAAAATAGTTTCGTTACATTTACAGGATTAAGTTTTATAAAATAAATGGCATTAGAAACCCACCCCAATTGGTTTTACGATTTCTCTCCAATGAAAACTTTGATTTTGGGTAGCTTTCCACCACACCAGAGTAAGCACGCTTTTCCGTTTTACTATCCCAACAAACAAAATAGATTTTGGAAAGTGATGTCTCAAATTTCAGGGATAGCGCTGCAGGCTGATTTTTCAGATACTGAAAAAGTAATCGAAGAACGGAAAGCCATTATGCGAAAGCTGTCTGTGGGTATTCATGATGTGGCTTTACAAATCGTCAGAAAGAATAACAGTTCGCTGGATAACAATATCGAAATTGTGACGTATCAGGATATTGTTTCCATTGTTCAAAATCACACTGAGATGGAAAGGATTCTGTTGCTGGGGTTTTCGGCAAAAAATAGTGCTGCCCATTCTTTTTTAAGATATCTTGAAGCTGAAAAAATAAAATCTGAATTTCCTTCAGGTTTTAGAATTAAGGCCAATAATTCGTTCTCTGTTTTTATTGATGCCAGAAAAATTGAATGTGTGATTTTAAATTCCACTTCCTCGGCAAGTGCTGTTCAGGTACCGCAGTTAGTTGAACAGTTCAGGAAATATTTAGTATAGTGTGATTTGTGTCGCCTATTTTAAAATTATCACCTGTTTTCTTGTGAAAAAGTGATTTTGCGAGAGGGGAATCACTGGAAATGCAGTAAACTTCTTTTGCTTCGTATTCAAAAGGGTTTAGTGCGGCGCCCAGATAGATGAACGCTGTGCCGGTTTCGATTAATGCTCCTTCCTGAATGTTTTCCTGAATACTGTTTTTGAATTTTTCCAGTTCCTGAATAGTTGTTTTTTCTGTTTTAATTCTTTCCTCCAGGTGTAACTGCATTTCTTTGGCTTCTCCCTGATGCGATAAATCCTCAGGATCAATCGTGTTTTCCTCGTCAATATCAGAGGTTGTTTTGTAAAGAGCAACCGATTCTTCCAGTGTTTTCAATAATTGGGTTTGGTGTTTTATGATATTTTCTAAAATAACTGACTTGTTCATAGTAATTGAATTTTACTGTATTAAAGTTAGTGTATTTTTGTATTTTATGGGCTTTTAAATTGATTTTTAAGTGGTTATGGTGATAAATGTCATAGGATTTCTAAATGTTTTGAAGTAACTTAGAGTGTTTAAATACAAATACATCTATTATGAAAACAATACTTGTACCAACTGATTTTTCTGAAGTTGCTAATAATGCAGCACTTTTTGCTTTACAGCTTGCCCAAAAGAATAACGCCCGTGTTATATTGTTTCATACCTATAATTTGCCGGTAATCGACGGTCAGGCTGCAAATTTAAATGTGAATGCTCTTTATGATACTTTGGAATTGAGTGAATTTGAGCATTTTAAGATAAACAATGAGAAGTTGAGAAATCTGGCTCAGGAGCGAAATCTGGAGCATGTGGAATTATTCCATAAGCTTACTATGGGTGAATTGGTATCGTCTATTAATGAATGTGTGGAGGAGGAAAATGCTGATTTTGTGGTGATAGGTACTACAGGAGGTGATGATTGGTTTTCAAAAATTTTCGGAAGCAATACAGATTCCGTTATCCAGTCTGTAAAAGTACCGACTTTAATAATTCCGGAAGGTTTTGAGGATACCGAATTAAATACTGTAGGATTTACAACCCGTTTCAGGGAAAAAGACAAAGAATCACTCAGAAATACAATTGGTTTTGCTCAAAAAATTAAAGCAAAAGTAAAATGTTTGTATGTTCAAACTGATGAAAGTGATGTCGATAAAGGCGTGATTGAGGCCTGGCAGAATGAATTCAAATCTAATCATGTGGAGTTTATAGTATATCCTTCAAATGATGTTTTTGAGGCAATTGATTACTTTATTGTGCATCATGAAATTGATATATTAGGAATGGTAACTTACAAGCGTAACTTTTTTGTCGATCTGTTTACACGGCGATTTACACAAAAGGTCTCTCATAAAGTGGATATACCGGTGCTGGTGTTTCATGAATAAAGTAAATCATTTAATTTGACTGTTTTCTTAAAAAATAAAAAGCATTTTAGGGTATGGAGTTGTAGTATGTATACTTTATCCTGCTTTTTGTGTTTTTTTATTGATTAAAAAAATTGGATATGTCTATTTTTAGGTAATTTTTTACCGGATGAAAATTTTAATCGTTTTTTTATTCTTTTATCAAGTCATTCTCGCTCAAAAGAGTGAAGCTGCTGCAAATATAGGATTAGTTGATTCAGTTCAAGTTGAAGGGACTAAAGATGAATCTTTTATGGTTTATTTTCCGAAAAAATACACTCAATCCAAGTCTGTAGGAGTTGTTTTTATTTTTGATCCAGGAGGAAATGGTGTTGATGGGATAATGCCGTTTGTATCTGCTGCGGAGAACTATAATTTTTTATTGGTTTGTTCCAATAATTCAAAAAACGGACCCTTGAATTTGAACAATGAAATAGCTTTCAGGCTTTTTGATTTTGTTTTTAAAAAATACAATATAGATAAAAAGAGGCTTGTTGTTGCCGGTTTTTCAGGAGGAGCAAGATTGGCTGGGAATTTAGCTCTCAATACAGGTATTTTTAACGGAGTAGTTGCATGCGGAGCTTCTTTTCAGCTTCTGGATATTTTTGTTCCTCAAATTAATGATTTTTTATATGTTGGGTTAATAGGAAAGAATGATATGAATTATCAGGAAATGATAAAGAATGTAAATTGGCTGGATAAGAAACGTATTAAAAATCAAATTTTTATTTCTGATAAAGGTCACGTTTGGCCGGATGAGAGTGAAATTCTCAGAGCGTTTGATTGGTTGGAAATTGAGTTTCAGAAAAAAGGGTTTACAGAAAAGAATAATGAAATAGTAAACAGGATTTATCAAAAAAATAAAATTATAGCCGATGCATTTTTTGAAGAAAATAATTTATTGCTGGCTTTGCATGAATACGAAAGATTGGATGCTGAGTTCGGCAGTATAAATTCTAAAGATGATTTCACAGAGAAAATTAATGAAATTAAAAAAAGCAAAGATTTTTCTAAAATGAAGAAAGTAATGAATGAAGTTGAAATTTTTGAAGAAAATCTTATTAAAGAATGTGAAATTAAATTTTATCAGGATTTGAATAATCTAAAAGTAAAAAATGATTTAAAGTTTTGGATTAATTTGAACAAAGAACTAAATGAAAAAGAAAATAAAATAAATCAGGATATTCAGATTCTGCAAATGACAAATAGAATCAGTTCGGCACTGGAAGTTATGATTTCTGTTGCTGCTCAGGATTTTAAAAATAACGGACAGCAACAGAAATATGATTTTTGTAGGTCTTTGTTAAAAATTTTAAAGGATTAATTACTCCTCTAAATCTTCTTCGGTTTTTGTTCTCAATGAGATTAAAATACCAACTATCAAAGCTACTGCAATGAAGCCTAATGATACCCATTCCGGAAATTTGTAATGGTGTGTCAGCAGCATTTTTATACCTACAAACGTAAGGATTGCAATTAAACTGTATTCCAGGTATTGGAATTTTTCAAGCATATTGGCAAGGAAAAAATACATGGAGCGTAATCCTAAAATAGCAAAAATATTAGAGCTGAACACTAAAAAAGGATCTGATGTAATAGCTAAAATTGCCGGTACACTATCAATTGCAAACACAACATCCATCACTTCAATTACCATTAAGGCTACAAATAAGGGTGTGGCGTATCTTTTTCTGTTGATAATGAGAAAAAAGTTTTGACTTTTAATTTCTTCGGTAATTGGAAATAATTTTCCAATAGTTTTATAAACAAAGGATTCCCTTGGATTGAATTCCTCCTCATCATTGGTGAGAAGCATTTTAATTGCTGTAAAAATCAAAAAGGCACCAAATAAATAGGTAGTCCAGCTAAATTTATTGATGACCATCACACCAAAGAAAATCATCAGTCCTCTGAATACAATAGCTCCTAAAATCCCCCAGAATAACACTCTGTGCTGGAATTTTTGTGGAATATTAAATGAGGAGAAAATAATTGCAATAACAAATATATTATCAATACTCAGTGACAATTCGATAAGATAGCCGGATAGGAACTTTAATGATGCTCCTATGGGTTTTAGCTGATCTGGATTGGCAACATAATTGTTTTGATAGAGCCAAAAGACAACTCCGGAAAAAGCAAAGGATAGAGTTACCCAGATTCCTGTCCACATACTGGCTTCTTTTGTGGAAATTACATGTGGGTTTTTATTGAAAACGCCTAAATCCAATGCTAAAAAGATAAAAATAGCAACTAAGAAAATAATCCAGACAAGCATAATGATAATATTTGTATAACAAATATAATTTTTTTAATTGAATAGGGAGAAAAATAGGGGGTGTTACTTTTAAAATTGCAAAAAACAAAATAAACCTGTAAAAAAATAGGGGTCTGTATGGTTTGTGTTGTAAAATTTATTATTTTTGACCAAAATTTATAGGGTATAAACTTCTAAAAATCATTTTATGGCAACATTTCGCTTTCAGTCCTTGCAAAAAGCAACTAGCAGACCAACTGTTTTTGTGGAGGAATTAGACAAAAAATCGGCAATTTTTGGTTCAAATGTATTTAACGACAAAGCTATGCGTCAGTTCCTGACTTCTGAAGCATACAAAGCAGTACAGAATGCAATCCAGAACGGAATCAAAATTGATCGTAAAATTGCGGATTATATTGCAATGGGAATGAAAGAATGGGCATTGTCAAAAGGTGTAACACACTATACACACTGGTTTCAGCCTTTAACAGGAACGACTGCTGAAAAACATGATGCTTTCTTTGAAACTTCATTTGATGGTAGTGATCCGGTTGAAAAATTTGGAGGTAGTCAATTGGTGCAGCAAGAACCGGATGCGTCATCTTTCCCTAACGGAGGAATCAGAAATACATTCGAAGCCCGTGGTTATACTGCTTGGGATCCAACTTCACCGGCATTTATTTACGGTACTACTTTATGTATTCCTACTGTATTTATTTCGTATACAGGGGAAGCTTTAGATAATAAAACACCTTTATTAAGAGCATTACAGGCTATCGATACTGCTGCGACTGATGTAGCTAAATATTTTGATAAAAATGTAAAGAAGGTTACACCAACTTTAGGTTGGGAGCAGGAATATTTCTTGGTTGATTCAGCTTTAGCGGCTTCAAGACCGGATATCTTAGCAACTGGAAGAACATTGTTAGGGCATACTTCTGCAAAAGGACAGCAGTTGGAAGATCACTATTTTGGTTCGATTCCTACACGTGTTTTAAACTATATGCGTGATTTGGAAAACGAATGTATGTTGTTGGGTATTCCAGTTAAAACTCGTCATAATGAGGTAGCGCCTAACCAGTTTGAGTTGGCTCCGATTTTTGAAGAGACTAACTTAGCGGTTGACCATAACTCTTTATTAATGGATGTGATGCAGAAAGTGGCTGAACGTCATGATTTTAAAGTATTATTCCATGAAAAACCGTTCAAAGGGGTAAATGGTTCGGGTAAACACAACAACTGGTCATTGGCAACAGATACAGGAGTGAATTTATTGTCTCCAAGTAAAACGCCTATGAGCAACTTGCAGTTCCTGACTTTCTTCATCAATACTATCAAAGCGGTACATGATTATGAGGAATTAATGAGAGCTTCAATTGCATCGGCAAGTAACGACCACCGTTTAGGAGCTAATGAGGCGCCACCAGCTATTATTTCAGTGTTCATTGGGCAGCAATTGACAAAAGTATTGGAGGAATTGGAAGGTGTAACACAAGGGAAATTATCACCAGAAGAAAAAACCGATTTAAAATTAAACGTTGTTGGTAAATTACCGGATGTTTTCTTGGATAATACAGATAGAAACAGAACTTCACCATTCGCCTTTACAGGAAATAAATTTGAGTTCCGTGCAGTGGGTTCATCGGCAAACTGTGCAACTTCTATGGCTACTTTAAACACAATTGTGGCTAAGCAGTTAAAAGAGTTTAAAAATGAAGTTGATGCTTTAGTGGATGGAAAAGGATTAAAGAAAGACGAAGCTATCTTCAATGTATTAAGAGAATACATCAAACAGACTAAAAATATTTTATTCGAAGGCGACGGATATAGCGAGGCTTGGGAAAAAGAAGCTGAAAAACGCGGATTAAGCAATCATAAAACTACTCCTGAAGCATTAAAAGCCAAAGTTTCTAAAAAAGCAATCGAATTGTTTGAAGAAATGGGTGTAATGAATCATGTTGAAGTGGAAGCCCGTTACGAAATCGAATTGGAAGAGTATACTAAGAAAATCCAGATTGAAGGACGTGTTTTAGGTGATATAGCACGTAACCACGTAATTCCAACGGCTATCCGTTACCAAAATGTATTGATTGAAAACGTTAAAGGTCTGAAAGAAATCTTTGGTAAAGATTTTGAAAAAATTGCCAAAGAGCAAATTGGATTAATTAAAGAGATTTCTGAACATATCGAAGGCATTAACCGTAATGTTGACGAAATGATTGAAGAGCGTAAAAAAGCAAACAATCTTGATTCTTCAGAAAAAATGGCAGAAGCTTACTGTGATAAAGTAAAACCGTATTTTGATGTAATTCGTGAACATTCTGATAAGTTGGAATTATTAGTGGATGATGAAATGTGGACATTAACTAAATACAGAGAACTATTATTTACGAAATAATGTTTTTGAAATAACTTTAAAACCGTATCAACTTGATGCGGTTTTTTTATTTACCTTAGTCCTATGAATCGGTTTTTTGCAATTAGTGTACTATTTGTTTTTCTGGGGGTAAAAAGTTATTCTCAGGAACAATATTCTGTTTATTTTCAAAGTGACAAGCATTTATTGACAGGACAACAGGCGGCAGAATTTCAAAAGTGGATTGAGGAAAACAAAAGCAGTAAAATCCTTTCCATGAATGGTTATACCGATGAGGACGGAGGTAATCAATACAATGATACTCTGGCAAAAAAGCGTGTTGAGACGATTTATGGGTTGATTAAGAATAAAGTCAAAATAAGGGAGGATTTTAAAAGAATAAGTTTTGGAGAACAGCATAATCATTCAAAAATAAAATCTGAGAATAGAAAGGTTATAATTTTCTATTTAAAAGAAAAAGACTTGCATAAAGAAGCTGAAATATTAGGCTTAAAACCAAAGGAAGTAAAAAAAAGCCAGCCTGTTCAATTTCCGGAATCAATAATTTTAAATAACCCCGATGGTTCAGAATCGGAAATCAAGCTTGATGTAGTTTTTATGAAAACTCTCAATGAATCCAAAACAGGTGAAAAACTTAAACTGGAAAACCTGAATTTTGTTTTGAATACTTTTGGGATTACAAAAGAGTCCCGGGGTAAATTGTATGAACTTCTTTTGGTAATGCAGCAAAATCCATTGCTAAAGATAGATATTCAGGGACATGTATGCTGTGTAAAATCTGACCGACAGGATTTATCAACACAAAGAGCCAAAGCAATCTATAAATTTCTTGAAATGAAAGGTATACCCAAGTCAAGAATGTCGTATCGAGGTTTTGGAAGCACGCAGCCTTTACATGCTTTACCTGAAAAAACAGAAGAAGAAAGAGCGGCCAACCGCAGAGTGGAAATTGAAATTGTGGCTAATTAACTTATTTAAAAAACTTATAAGTTCTAATGCCTAACTTTGTTACACTGAGCTTGTCGAAGTGACAACTTCTTTTTATCTTTGCGCCACAACAACACAATACAAAAATGAGTTCTGATACTTCCAAGCGTTACGCTATGCGTGGTGTTTCTGCATCTAAAGAAGATGTACACAATGCCATCAAAAACATTGATAAAGGATTATTCCCAAAGGCTTTCTGTAAAATTGTTCCGGATTATTTAACCAATGATGAAGATTATTGTCTAATCATGCATGCAGACGGTGCGGGAACAAAATCATCATTGGCTTATATGTATTGGAAAGAAACCGGTGACATGTCGGTTTGGAAAGGTATTGCCCAGGATGCTTTAATCATGAATATTGATGATTTATTGTGTGTGGGAGCTGTAGATAATATTGTGCTTTCTTCAACAATCGGAAGAAATAAAAATTTGATTCCGGGAGAAGTAATATCTGCAATTATAAACGGTACAGAAGAACTAATCAACGAGTTGAAATCATTTGGTGTGACAATTAATTCTACAGGCGGTGAAACTGCTGATGTGGGTGATTTGGTCCGTACGATTATTGTCGATTCAACAGTTACAGCCCGAATGAAGCGTGCTGATGTAATTGATAATGCCAATATTCAGGCTGGAGATGTAATTGTTGGTTTGGCTTCTTACGGTCAGGCTTCGTATGAAACTGGTTATAACGGAGGAATGGGGAGTAACGGATTAACTTCTGCCCGCCATGATGTTTTTGCTAACGAATTGGCATCAAAATATCCTGAAAGTTATGACGCATCGGTTCCTTTTGAATTGGTGTATTCTGGAAATGTGAAATTGACTGATACTGTTGAAGGTTCTCCAATTGACGCAGGTAAATTAGTGTTGTCACCAACAAGAACGTATGCGCCTATCATTAAAAAAATACTAGAGAAGTATACTCCAAAAGATATTCACGGAATGGTGCATTGCAGTGGCGGCGCACAAACAAAAGTACTTCATTTTGTAGATAATGTACACGTAATTAAAGATAATTTATTCCCGGTACCGCCTTTGTTTAAGTTAATTCAGGAACAATCAAAAACCGATTGGAAAGAGATGTATCAGGTTTTCAACTGCGGTCACCGTATGGAAGTATATGTACCTGCAGCAATTGCACAGGATATTATTGAAATTTCCAAATCATTCAATGTAGAAGCTCAGATTGTGGGTAGAGTAGAAGCTTCGGCAACTAAAAAGCTTACTATTCAATCAGAATTTGGTGTTTTTGAATATTGATTTTTTTAAAACTTTATTGAAACTGACACAACAGACTGGTGATTGTAAGAAAAATTTCCATTAGGGTATTGAATAGTTTTTAAAGCGACTGAAGCTTGTGCTTTGGCAAGTTTTTTATGTTTGTGAGCACTAATAAAGCAAGGGATACTTGCAATCACCATACCACCGCCAATACATGCAATGACAATACCGCTTGCATCGTATGAAGTGCTTTCTTCAAACATATGGAAATTTTTATCGAAATCTAAGGCTATTCCACCAGCAAGTGCAGCAGTTCCAACTCCGACTAACACCCATCCAGCCGTATTGTTCGTTTTTTTTTTGTTTTAAATGAAATTCAGCTGAATTGATACCGGCAGTTTGGCCATAGGACATTGCGGAAAGAAATAAGGCTGCAATTATTAAGGAGAATGTTTTTTTCATGATACCAAGAATTAAAGGATGAAACACTATAATCTCAAATAAAACATTCAATGGGGTACTAAAATTACAAAATATTTAACCTTACTTTAGTAATTTATCAATTTTTTTGTAAGTCTTAGAATCAGTATCTTTGATTAATTATTTTAAAAAATATGTACGAACTATTCTTTTGGAAATACATTGATGAGGTATATTTAAATCATCAGGAAGTTTACGAGGCTTTAATAGAAAACCAGGCTGTTGAAGGGTTGGAAGATTTACCTGTCGAGGTGATTTTAAACCGTATTGCAAAAGTATTCTCGCAATGGGAACGTGTTGACGAGTTTAGTTTTAAAAATACCAATGGAGCAGGAGCATTCCATATAATTACCACACCTCAAAGCGTGCAAATTAATTGTTATGGAACAAAAGGTGGCGATATGGAAAAACTATGTCAGATCATGGAAGAATACAAATGTCCGTTGTACGATCCTCAGGTGCCGCAACGCTATGATGAAATGGCAGAATAATTTTTTTATGGACTTTCAATTCGATTTTAATAAAAACTATATTTTAGAAACTGAAATGGTTCGTCTTGAACCTTTGCAATCTTCGCATATCCCTGATTTACTTACATATTCCCTTAATCAACCCGAAATTTGGAAATTTTCTTCTATCGCAGCCATCGGGGAAACTAATTTTAGAAATTATATCCAAATTGCTTTAGACCAACGTGAAAGAAATATTGAATATGCTTTCGCAGTTTTTGATAAAAGAATAAATGAGTATGCAGGAAGTACACGGTTTTATGATATTCAGTTAAATAATAAAACATTACAAATTGGTTATACATGGTACGGAGAACAGTTTCACGGAACCGGATTAAACAAACACTGTAAATATTTATTACTTGAATTTGCGTTTGAAAAAATGAATTTGGATCGTGTCGAGTTTCGTGCAGATAATAACAATGAACGCAGTAAAGCAGCCATGAAAAGTATTGGTTGTAAAGTAGATGGTGTTTTACGCAGTAATATGCTTAAACTTGATGGTTCAAGGCGTGATAGTATTATATTGAGCATTTTACGTGACGAATGGTTTAATGAGGTTAAAACCAATTTGAAAGCGAGATTGTAATCATCAGTTCAAAATAATGTCCCACTTTCCAATCCAAACATTATTTACTTTTTTTACATCAACTACACCGGTTCCGCCTTGGTATGAAAACTTATTTGGTTGTATTTTGGTAAGCAGAGGATCGTCTTTAAATACAAAATCGGTAATATAAAAAGGAACTTGTTTGTCCTGAGTTTTTACTGCAGCATGAATATGTGCTGGATTGGTTGTGCCGGGATAGGATGCCGGCCGAATTGTTTCAATTCTGTAATTTCCATTTTCATCTGTTTTACACCAGCCATAATGAGAGCCGTGCCATTTTTGGACCTCTTTTTCATTACCCTTTTTTGAATATTCTCCTTTACTGTCTGTATGATAGGCATAGAGGATGATATTTGGATAAGGAGTTGATTTATCTTTTTTATAAATTGTGCCGTTAAGTACCATTTTTTCACCATTGCTGTCATTACTTGGTATAACCATAGTAGATGTGAGTCGCTCAGGCATGTTTTTAAAACAACAATTAATGTTGGCATCAGGATTGTCGCAATCATCTTTTTGGTTTACTGATGAAGCTGTTTGGATTATGTCGTTTTTTGAAATAGTCTGCTGACAGGATAGTGACACAATCAAAATACACACGCAAAGATATTTTTTGATATAATCAGTCATTTTAAGAGTTTAAAAGTCAGTTAATTGTATTGAATTTACAAAAAATCTTAACTTTTTTATAAGGAAAAAAGTTAAGATTTTTTGTTCTGATTTTTATGTCCTTAAAATTCCAGTAAATCTTCTGAGACAATTATTTTTTGTCATTAAGATTTCAATCAAAATTAAGTTAGTCGAAAACCGTTTAAATAATTAATGGAGAATTTAATAAACTATTTAAGTAACTTTTTGATTTCCTCACTAAGTTTATCTAGGCTTTCTTCGTTATTTCCTATTGAAATGTATCTAATAACACCGTTTTTATCTATAAGGTAATTCGCAGGTATCGAACCGCTTTCATAGTTTGCCCAAATAGTTTTGCTTGGATCTATTCCAGTATCAAAGTTCACCCCTTTATTTTTGAGAGCATTGATTTTTTTGGCTACTTTTTCTTTTTCTTCTCCAGAAGAAATTGCTAAAAAAACAAAAGGAGAGTTTTTATGAGGCTCAATGATTTTGGAAGGTATTTCATGAAGTTCCATTAAACATGGGCCACACCATGTTGCCCAAAAATTTAAGAGAACTACTTTTCCTTTTAAATCAGAAAGCTTTATGTTGTTTCCATCTAACATGTTAACCGTAAAATCAGGTGCAGCTTGGTTTGTTTTTAATTTAGTTTTAGAAGTAGCATTTTTGTGATCACTTGCTACTATTTTTGATGTTGTATTTTCTTTTTTACTATCCTCAATTTTCGATCTTAACTTTATAACAACTATAAATTCTTTGTCGCCAATTTTATCTCCTAGCTTTTCATATAGTCTTTGTCTTTCGATGTCAGTTACTCCCATTGATACTGATTCTACAAGTCCTTTTTCTTCATATTCTTTGGCTTTTTCTTTAGAAACAATTTCGTCATTAACAACCATTATAAATTCAGGCTTTCTACTAACACTATTTTGTGCCTGAAATAATTGAACAGAAATTATTAAAAGGAAGAATAAAATTTTTTTCATAATTCGTGATGTCTTTTTAATTTTGAAGGATATTATTGTATAAGATTATAAGTCTGTTTTTTGTATTTGTGTCAAAAATAGGATTTTTCTTATGCGGTCAATTTTATTTAATGTTAAAACTTTTATAAAATGAAAATAAACCCAAAAGTTGGTATTGACCAATTAGTTTTCGGGATGAAACAAAAAGATGTTGAAAAAATCTATGGTAAACCTGACAAGCAATTCAAAGATGAAGATCAAAATATCATTTATTTATACAATGATAAAAAGTGGCGCTTGACATTTTATGAAGATGAAGAGTTCCGTTTTGGTTATATTATTTCTTCTAATCCGGAATTGGGATTGTTTGACCAAAAAATTATCAATCTCCCAATAAATAAAATAGAAGAATTATTGAAAACTAAAAATTTCAAGCCTTTGGAAGTAGAATCTTTTGATTCAGTAGACAATTACTTTAATGAAAGTAACTGGATGATTTTTCAGGTGGAATACGGTCAGGTTATCCGATTTGAGTTGGGAGCGGTTTTCAATGAAAAAGCCGATGAGTTCGATTGGAAATTTAAAGCTTAATTTTTAAATAAGGATAGATTCTTATTACTAAAAAAGCGCTGCATCAGTAGCGCTTTTTTAGTAATCGATTTTTTCTAATTCGTGATAATTCTTTTTCAAACGTCTTAATAAGAATCCATAAATAAGTCTGTATACCAACCAAAATCCACCTATAATAACAGCTGTAATAAAAATAACTCCTGCAAAAGCACCTATATAAACTCCGGTTGTAAGCTCTTTGTGTTGCTCAATCGAAATATTTCTAAGAATCTCTTTTAATACGAAGGAATACACAGTAAGCAAGAAAATTGCTCCAGCTGCTAAATTGAATATAATGTAATTACGTACCGTTTTTCTTGCCGTTATAATGGTTTCCATCAGTTTTTTGACACTCGATGTAGTAGTTATTTCTTTGTAGTGTTTGTAGAATAAATACATAAAATATAAAGCAACTATCCAAAGAATTGAAGAGCCGATTTGATAAAATGTATGAATGCCTGCACTTTTTAATAATTTAATTGTGGAATCATGGCTTTTTGTGAAAGTCATACCCACATTGACAAATATTCCAAACGCAAATTCTATTATGCTTATGATAAATATCCACTTCACAGCCGAAGATGAGTTTTTATGCAGCATAGCATAGATTTTCTCTTCTGAAATTTTTGGGAAATTTTCAGTTTTGTTCCAACTTTTTTTCAATAAATCCAATTCTTCCATTTGTATTCCGTTATCGTTATGGATTAATAATTTGTTTTAGTTTCGTTTTGACACGATTCATTTTGACACGTGCATTTACTTCGGTTATACCCAGCGTCTCTGCTATTTCAGTGTAATCTTTATCTTCCAGATATAAAAAAATCAAAGCTTTTTCAATATCATTTAATTGTTGTACCGCTTTATATAAGAGTTTGATATGTTCCTCTTCTTCATAATTATACTCATCCTGCATTACAAAATGCCTACCGGTTTCAAATTCAATTGTATTTACTGATTTCGACGACTTTCTGTATAAAGTAATTGCTGTATTTAAAGCTACACGGTAAGCCCAGGTAGAAAATTTGCTTTCTCCTCTGAACTTTGGAAACGCTTTCCAAAGCTGGATTGTAATCTCCTGAAATAAGTCGTTATGCTCGTCTTCATTTTGAGTGTAAAGCCGACAAATCTTGTGAACAATGTTCTGGTTTTCTTTTAATTGTGAAACAAACGACTTCTCTAATTCGGTACTCATATAGGAGTTAGTAGTAATTGTGTTGATTTTGTTACAAAAAAATGAAATTTCAATAGCAATTTCAATCTCAATAATAAAATAAATCTTGAAACTTATTGTCATTGAAATTGAATATTGCCTTTGATATTATTATCTTTAAATTCTTAAATTTTTCAATCTAAAAAGCAGAATGAACATCCCTCAAAGTTCCAAAAAAAGAGTCGTTATTATTGGAGGTGGTTTTGCAGGAATTGCCTTAGCCAAAAAACTAAAAAATAAAAACCTTCAGGTTGTTTTAATAGACAAACACAATTACCACACTTTCCAGCCATTGTTATATCAGGTTGCTACTGGTGGTCTGGAAGCCGGTTCCATTGCTTATCCTATAAGGAAAGTAATTCAAGGTTGTAAGGATTTTTATTTCAGGCTGACATCTGTAAAAGAAATTGATGTTCAAAATCAAAAGGTATTCTCTGAAATAGGTGATTTACATTATGATTATTTGGTGATTGCTACGGGTTCAAAAACCAATTATTTTGGTAATAAAGAAATCGAGCGTAACTCAATGTCAATGAAAACCATTCCGCAATCATTGAATATCCGAAGTTTGATTCTGGAAAATTTTGAACAGGCCGTTTTAACTAAAGATCCGGCAGAAAGAAATGCCTTAATGAATTTTGTACTTGTTGGCGGAGGGCCTACAGGAGTGGAGCTTGCCGGAGCATTGGCCGAAATGAAAAAGGCAATTTTTCAGAAGGATTACCCCGATTTGGATATCAAAAAAATGCAGATTCACTTGATTCAAAGTGGTGACCGTATACTAAACACCATGACTGAAAAATCATCTGCTGCGTCAGAAAAGTTTTTAGAAGGTCTGGGAGTTAAGATTTGGAAGAATGTCCGCGTAACCAATTACGACGGTAGAACTATTTCTACAAACACCGATTTATCCCTTGATTCTGCAACTGTTATCTGGACAGCAGGTGTACAAGGCGCTTCTATCCATGGTTTGCCTTCTGAGGCGGTTGTTGAACGTGTAGAACGTATCAGGGTGAATGAATTCAATCAGGTAAAGGGCTTTGAAAACATCTTCGCTGTAGGTGATATAGCTTCGATGGAAAGCGAAGCTTTCCCCCAAGGACATCCTATGATGGCACAGCCGGCTATACAGCAAGGTGAATTATTGGGAGAAAATTTAATTAAACTGATCAATAACCAACCGGCAAAACCTTTTGATTATAAAGATAAAGGATCCATGGCTACGATAGGCAGAAACCTGGCTGTTGTGGATTTGCCTAAATATCATTTCAACGGAGTGTTTGCCTGGTTTGTATGGATGTTTGTGCATTTATTCTCCTTGATCGGATTTAAAAACAAAGCCGTGGTTTTCTTGAACTGGGTCTATAATTATATCCGTTTTGACCGTGAGGGACGTTTGATTATCCGTCCATACAAAAAGAAAAGTTTTATTACGTTTACTTCGGATGAGATATAAGTATAAGTCTTATTAATTATGTTTTTCTTAATATATTGCTGATTATTAGAGTTTAATGATACTGTAATATAAATGGAGATTGATAATTAGCGTTTGTTTTTTTAGTAAATTTGTTATGTGTTGATTTGCATCTTATGTTTAAATTTCCTTGAACTTTTGCTCATTTAGAATGTTTTCTGAAAGTTATCATGTTTAATACAAAGGATTTAAAAATTTAAACAAATGAAAAAATCAATTTTAAATGTGCTATTATTTGTATTCATATCAGTACTTGGAATACAGTTTACAAATGCACAAGAAAAAATGGAACCTTGGCCTGGAGTCACTAAAAAGGTTTTAACTGATAATGATAAAGTTACAGTATCTGAGGTAACTTTTGCTCCCGGAGCTGTTGCTGATTGGCATTCACATCCTAATTATTCTGTTTATGCAGTTACCGATGTAAAAATGAAAGTCGAAATGAAAGATAAAGAACCTACAGTTGTAGAGTTTAAGGCAGGACAAGTTGGTTGGTCAGAAGCAGTAACACACAGAACAACAAATGTTGGAAAAAAACCTTTTAAAGCAATTGTTACAGAAATTAAGTAAAAAAAAGCAAATCAGAACAAAAATAACTACTCCTTTAAGACAGTCTCTTTTAGGAGTTTTTTTATAGATTTCTTTTTGCAAAATAATTTACCATCAAATCCACAAACTTACTGTAGCTGTCCATTCCGTCTTTTTGTTGGTTCATTTTCAGGAAATTATCATAGAAAATTTCAAAACCCTTGTCGATAAATGAGCGGTGAGCCATCCAAAAATCCTCACTTTCTTTGAAATTTTTTAAAATACCTGGATGAATTGACTTTAAAAGCTCTTTAAATTTTTTCTCGTCTTTGCTCCCTATATTCGCTAAGCAATAACGCAATGCATAGGTGTATCCCGCATATTTGAAAAACAAATCGTCGTTATGTGTAGCTGCTAAAAAGCCTATAAAATTGCATTCACTCTCACTGGCAAACCCCATTTGATGTGCCATTTCATGACAGGTGACAGCGGGTAAATGATAGGAAGGCGGCAGATTATTTACCTGTGCTTCATTAGTAAATGGATTCAAATAACCGCCAAAACCCATATAAGTAAGCGGATAGCTGAATAACGATGTTTTAATGCTTGGCTGTTGGTAAGAAAAGTAATTGTACTTTTTTGAAAGTTCGTCATAGCCTTTAGAAGCTATTTTATAGATGTCTTCGGAGGTATATTTAGAGACAACTTTTAAGGCTGTATCTTTAGTTATCTGGAGATGTGTTTGGTTCGTTTTTGTAATTAATTTTTGAGTAAAGGCAACCAATTGCTCCTGAGTATATTCGGTTTTGATGTTCATTTTTGAAAACAACGGCAGGCGGTAATAGTTGAATGCCCATAAAAAATGAAATAAAAAATAAGCGATGGAAACTACATTGATTATTGCCAATGTTTTAATCTTCCAGTTTTCTTTCCTGTTTTTGATTAACCAAAAAATAAACCATAGTATTAATAAGCTGTAAGCGATGTCTCCAAAAGAAAAAGGAATCCAGCCTAATAGTGTACGGGAAAGCTTTGCAAGAATCGGGTAAAAACCATTGCTGTAATAATTTTCTACAAATTCCGGAAAATAGAATAAAGCTTGTAAGGAGATGATTTGGATGATTAAAAATAGTGGAAGAAGGTATTTTCTTTTCAAAACGTTTTTTTAGGTAAATATAATCAATCCCAATTATTAGAAAAAGAATTTAAACTTTGTAAATTTGAGGCTTTGTAACTAACATACTAACAACAATGAGCCAGGAAATAAGAAACCTTGAACCAAAAGCACTTTGGAACAAGTTTGCCGACTTGAATTCGGTGCCCCGTCCTTCAAAAAAAGAAGAACGTGTTATTGCTTTTATGATGGATTTCGGACAAAAACTAGGTCTGGAAACTATTAAAGACGAAGTAGGAAACGTAATTATTAAAAAACCGGCAACAGCTGGAATGGAAAATAGAAAAACCATAGTAATGCAGTCGCATTTGGATATGGTACACCAAAAAAACAACGATACGGTATTTGATTTTGATACTCAGGGTATTGAAATGTATGTTGATGGTGATTGGGTTCGTGCTAAAGGAACTACTTTAGGTGCTGATAACGGACTTGGTGTTGCAACTATCATGGCTGTTTTAGAAAGTACAGATATTCCTCATCCTGCTATTGAAGCTTTATTTACTATTGATGAAGAAACAGGTATGACGGGTGCCATGGGATTAAAAGGAGGATTACTTTCAGGTGAGATTCTTTTAAACTTAGATACGGAAGAAGACGATGAAATTGATATAGGATGTGCCGGTGGTGTAGATGTAACTGCTGAAAGAGAATATAACGAGGAAGAAACTCCTGAAGGTTCAGTAGGGTATACTATTACTATAAAAGGGCTGATGGGAGGTCATTCAGGAATGGATATTGACAAAGGTTTAGGAAATGCCAATAAAATTATGAACCGTTTATTGTTTGATGGTTTTGAAAATTTTGGTCTGCAGATTTCTGAAATCAATGGAGGCAGTTTGCGTAATGCGATTCCTCGTGAGAGTGTGGCAAAAGTAATTATCGCAGGAATGTATGATGAAGCTTTTGTGTTTGATATGCAGGAAGTAATCAACGATATTAAAACCGAATTCAAAACTACTGAGCCTAATCTTCAAATTTTAATAGAAAAAGGAGATCTACCTACTAAAGTTATGGATTTAGGAGTTCAGGAAGGTTTGTTGCGTACCATTTATGCAGCTCACAATGGTGTGTACCGTATGAGTGCGGATATGGACAACTTGGTGGAAACTTCTAATAATATTGCGAGAGTAATTGTTAAAGAAGGACAGATTTCTATTCAAAATTTAACCCGTTCATCTGTAGAAAGCTCAAAATTTGATTTGGCTAATGCATTGCGTTCAGCTTTTGAGCTGTTTGGCTGTGAAGTGAATTTTACAGGTTCTTATCCAGGATGGACGCCTAATGTTAATTCTCCTATTCTTGATGTTCTGACTTCTATTTATGAAAAACAAAATGACTCTAAAGCTCATGTTGTAGCTTGTCATGCAGGTTTGGAATGTGGTATTTTAGGAACGAATTATCCTGATATGGATATGATTTCTTTTGGACCTACTATCAAAGGTGCTCATAGTCCTGATGAAAGAGCAAGTATTTCATCTGCTCAAAAATATTGGAAATTCGTATTGGAAATTTTGCAGAATATTCCATTAAAATAATCAAATGAAGCCTGTGTAAAAACAGGCTTTTTTGAATTTTAAATTTTAAGATTTTTTACGGAAAAACCGTAATTTTTTTATTTTAAGGTTTCTTAGATTTACGTCATAATTTTTTTATTAACCTAACAACCAAAAAATTATGATTAAAAATCTTTCAAATTTAGCAGGTGCAAAAAACTTGAGTAAATCTGAACAGCAGTCAATTGTTGGAGCAGGATTCAGAAGATGTTGCGAGTACGATTATGATGCTAACGGCAACTTAATTTGTACTTTATGGGTAAGCAGTGGTCAATACTGCCCATGATTTGATTTCTGAAAGAATTCTTTTAAAAACGGATTTTTTCTGAATAACTAAAACAAAGAGGCTGTCCTATTGAGACAGCCTCTTTTGTTGTTAAAAAGGAAGGTTTAAATAGCCGGTTTTGCCTTCGGGCTTTCTTCCATTTTATTTTGTGTTTGTTGATTCAAATCTACTTGAGCTGAAAATGTATTTTAGATATGAATTTAAAATACATTTTGTGAAAAAAATGAAAGATATTTTCTGTCATAATATTTTGTTTTATTTTTAGTGTTTTAAATTAAACTATGAAATCAATTCTTCCATTATTCATTTTTGTCAGTGCTTTAGGTTTTTCACAAAATTCGGATGAAGACCAGTTAAAAGCAATTTATAATCAGGCTTTAACCAATTCCAAGTGTTACTCTCAATTGGATTATTTGTCAAATACAATCGGACATCGTTTGTCAGGTTCTTCGGGAGCTGAAAAAGCAGTACAGTATACAAAATCTCAAATGGAGGCCTCAGGAAATTTTGATAAGGTGTATCTGCAGGAAGTAATGGTGCCTAAGTGGATCAGGGGAGAAAAAGAGGAAGCTTTTATTAAAGTACAGGGAAAGAAAATAAAAGTGCCTATTTGTGCTTTAGGAGGAAGTATTGCAACTTCAAAAAGCGGTGTTACAGCAGAAGTTATTGAAGTGCAGACACTGAAAGAATTGGAAAAACTGGGGGCAGAAAAAATAAAAGGAAAAATAGTTTTTTTTAACCGCCCGATGAATCCTGCAAATATCGAAGCATTTCATTCTTACCGTGATGCAGGTGACCAACGCAGATCCGGGGCTAAAGAAGCTTCAAAATACGGCGCAGTGGGAGTTATAGTCCGTTCGCTTAATTTTAGACTGGATGATTTTCCTCATGCAGGAGGAACTAATTATGGTGATATTTCTTTGGAACAGCGTATTCCTTCGGTCGCAATAAGTACAAACGGAGCAGAACTTTTAAGTAAGCAGTTGAAAGAAAACCCGCATCTGACTTTTTATTTCAAACAATCCTGCCGTCAGGAAGCAGATGTGTTGTCATATAATGTAATAGGCGAGATTAAAGGTTCTGAAACCCCTGAAAACATTATGGTAGTTGGCGGTCATCTTGATTCATGGGATTTGGCTGACGGTTCTCACGATGATGGTGCCGGTTGCGTGCAAAGTATGGAAGTGGCTAATATTTTTAAAAATATAGGTTATAAGCCAAAGAATACCATTCGCGTGGTTATGTTTATGAATGAAGAAAACGGAGGCCGTGGTGGCGACAAATATCAGGAATTGTCTTTAAAAAATAACGAGAATCACATTTTTGCAATGGAAAGTGATTCGGGCGGATTTACCCCGAGAGGATTTGCTTTGGAAGGTGATGAGGCAAGTTTCACTAAAATTATTCAATGGAAATCACTTTTTGAGCCTTATTTAATCCATAGTTTTGTAAAAGGCCACAGCGGTTCCGATATACAGGATTTAACTTCCAAACGAATTGTAAAGGCTGGTTTGAGACCGGATTCACAGCGTTATTTTGATTACCATCATGCCGCTAATGACAAGTTTGATGCTGTTAATAAAAGAGAACTGGAATTGGGGGCGGCAACCATGACTTCTTTGATTTATCTGATTGATAAATATGGAATTTAGAATAAAAATCACTGACTTACCATAAAAAAAGAGGGTGTCCTAAAAGTAAAAAATCAACGTCTGGTTTGTCACTCCGATGTTAGGAGGAGTCACATCATCAATATTATGTGATTTCTTCCTTTGATTGAAATGGCAGGTTTGCCGACTTTTTGGACACCTTTTCTTTTATGAATGATATTCTTCTTAAACTACTTCCATTCAATTTTTCGGGAGAAGTACATTACCGCTCCTAATATGGCAAATAATCCTATACTGCCAACCAATAAGGCATAGCTTTCCAGTTGGATGATTACATAGATGAAAGTATATAAAGCTGTTAGCGCTATCGCTATAAAACCCGAAAATTTATTATTGAGGATTGACTTGGAATATAAACTAATCATGATAACTACAGCTATTCCTGCCACAATGTATGCAAATGTAAAACTTGAATGTTCAGTGATTGAAATCAGTAATGTATAGAACATAATCAAAGCCAATCCAATCATTGAATATTGAAATACATGTATATTGATTTTACTGATAGATTGAATCAGAAAGAAGACTAAAAAGGTTAAGCCAATTACTAAAAAACCATATTTTGAAGCACGTTCGTTTTGCTGGTATTCATCAACAGTTTCAATAAGTTTTACACCAAAAGAGTATTCATTTAAGTTAGGGATTTTATTCAAATGCTGTTGGGAGAATGCTCTATTGATATCCAGAATTTTCCAGTCGGCGTGAAAACCTTTTTTGTCGATAATTTTTGTAGTGTCATTAGCCGAAAAAGCTCCTTCAAAACTTGGTGAATCCCAGTCAGAATCAATGTTTATCGTGCTTTTTTTACCAATTGGAATAAACCTGATGCTGTTACTTCCGTTGTATTCCATAGTAAAGTTGAAGGCAATTGTATTGTTCTTGTTTAAACTATTATAATTAAACTTATCGGATTCTAAAGTTCCGTAGAAATTGTCATCTTCAGATTTTGATTCAAAATTCAGTTTTTGATTGTTCAATGCAATATTCAAATCACTTTTAATGCTTTTTAAGTTGGTTGTTTTCACTACAATTGAGGCTTGATCCCATAATAAATCCTCCGCCTTTATGCCTAATTTTTCAAAATTTGGTTTTCCAAAATTTCCTTTGAAATTCATAATGGCAGTAAATACCACATTGTTATAGATGCCACGTTTTAATGAGGTGTTTTTTCTGGCATTTGTTTTACTGTTGAAATTTTCAGGGAAGAAGAATGCGTTTTTTGTAATGACTTTCTTTTCAATTGTTATGGCTCCGGTTCTTGGATTTGCAATATTGTATTCTTCGTAGGATTTGTATGGAATTTTTAAAATTGGACCGTAAAAATAAATGTCTTTTCCCCACAGATTTGAAACCTCTTCTACCACTTCTTTTTTGCGTATGGAACGTTCAGTAATAAGACTTTTTACAAATTCTAAAGGTATTAGAAGGATTAAGGTTAAAAACCCTACAACCGCCATTTTTACCGTTGTAGACTGGAAGAAACTGTTTTTTAATTGATTGAATTGTGTTTCCATTGTTATTTGATATTAAATGTTGTTTGAAAATCTTTTAAGTCTATCGTGAGTAACTTTGAATAATCCAAATGATAAAATTTGTTTGCTTTTGTTCCTTTTTTATAAGATTCTATAAATTCTGTGTAATTGAGCGGATAAAAAAATCCAGCCGATATTACTATAAATACAAATGGGCTTCTTTTTCCGTTTCCTAATAAATAAAACTGCATTTTTATTTCTTCTTTGACTGTTGTGCCACTGTTTGTGATAACGTGAAATACATCATGCTCTTCGAGTTGCGGTTGAATTGAATAATTGTTTTTCTTCAAAAAAAGTCCCAAATGTTTTCCTATGCTGCCATCAGGACAATTGATATAATCGCTTATGTTTAAATTCCATGCTGTTTTGTTTTTAAATAGTAATTGATACGGCTTTTTTATCGTTTTGTAAATGAGTTCGATTATATAGTCTTTCATGATTTAAAAGAACTTTGAATTTCAAAGTTAATAAATAAAAAAATAGCTTTACATATTTGATAGCAATTTTTCAAGTGCATCAATATGCTCCTGAAAAGCTTTTTTACCTTCGGTTGTAGCTTTGTAACTTGTGTTTGGTTTTTTTCCAATGAATTGTTTTTCGACAACGATATAATTTTCACTTTCCAGTGCTTTGGCATGGCTGGCTAAGTTACCGTCAGTTACCCCCAATAATTCCTTGAACGTATTAAAGTCGGCACTTTCGTTGACCATTAATACAGACATGATACCCAAACGAATTCGGTGATCAAAGGCTTTGTTGATATTTTGAATGATATTTTTCAATTGTTATAAGTGTCAATAACTGTTTCTAAAAGTTTTGATTCTGCTAGTTGAGAAGGAGCTATAACATTTTCTTCAAGCGGCACATTGTTTCCATATCTTTCCTTCATAATCTTTTTTACTTTAGGGTTCGATAAATTGAATTCCTTCAGCTTTTTAAACGGACATATTTCAATACCTGCACCTTCTTTATAGATTTTCCAGACTAATTCAGAGCAATATATTTTTTCATCAGACCATTCAAAATACAAATCATAATCTTTATTCAGCATGTTTTTTCCATAAGTCTTCATGCTCTCAATCTTTTTGGAATCAAGCAATTCTTCTGAGTTTTTACATCTTCTAATTAAATAATCGCTTTCCTTACCATGTGAAATCCATTCATCTAAAGGAGTTATCTTTACAGGTTGAACAGCTTCCAGAACATAAGTTTTATCATTGTCTTTAAAAATTATACCGCAATGAGAAAATTTTGAATTGGTGGCTAATCTGACAGCTTCGCACTGATACGATTCTGAAGTCTGAAGTATTATATCGCCTTCTTTTACCTGTTCAGAAACTTTATTTTCATGAAAATAAAAATCATCTACTACTTTTTTTGCATTGAAATAGCCTAACAGATAAAAAGCAAGGAAGGCACCAATAATAATGATTAAATACTTTTTCATTTACTATCATATTTAAAGTGCATGATTCCGCCATAAATAATATGACAAACTCCAAATCCTAAAGCCCAAAATAGTAATCCATAGCCAATAAACCAGGTAGACAATAAGCCAAGCAGGATCATTGTGATTCCTAAATACCGAATATCACCAAGAGTATATTTACTTGCATTTACACAGGCCAAACCATAAAAAATAAGCATTAACGGCGCTGTTAAGCTTAATATCTCTTTTTCAATTAAAAAAAGAATAAAGAAACCTCCTGTTGCCAATGGAATCATAAAGTTTATAATTAATCTTTTGGACGCCGAATTCCAAACCGAAGCATTTATCTTGTTTGCTTTTTTTGTGCTTAAATAAATGACGGTTGCTATTGAAAGCAAAATTACCAGAGCTGCAATTGAAAATAAATTGTAAATAGTGCTTGAATTAATTATAATCAATTTATAATCTTTAAAATAGATTGTGTTAGGGTAAATTATCCGATAGGCAAGAAAAGCACCAATAAGACAGTAAATACCGGCTAAAACGCCAGATAAACCACTCAATGAAATAAATCGTGATGATTGTGACATCATTTGCTTAATGTCTTTTATGTCTTGTAAATAATTGTTTGGTTCCATTTATAACAGATTATATTTCTTGATTTTTTATTAAGATCTTAAGATCCTGCAAATGGTGAGTTGAATAAACCAACAGCCAATTCTACCCAAATGAGCAAAAATACAATTACTAATAATACTATTAAGCCTAATTTGTAAGTTTTGTGGGTAATTTTTCTGAAAATAAATTCAGAAGTAAAGCCTAATCCCAAAAGTAATGCTCCCATTAGGATGAAATCAAAGACACTCCAGTTTACTTCATTGGTAAACTGCATTCCTATTAAAGGAATTAAAAGCAGGAAGCAGGTTCCTGCCAGGACGAAAAATTGATTTTTGTTTAACATAGTTTTTATTTTTAAAAGAACTTTGAAAAACAAAGTAAATTAAAATTTATCTGGTGACCAAATAAATTTTAATTTTTTTAAGAAAATAAATTATTGATAATAAGTGTATTCTATTTTGGCTGTTCTTTCAGGTTTGCCTTTTAAAATTTTTGAAGAATTAAATGCAACGACTTGTTTTTTTTCATTCAATTGAAACGTTCCCATTAATTTGAAATTATCTTTATATTGCTTTGGATCATCAGAGCTTGAATAATAACTTTCGTATAAGGTTTCGGTTTTCTTTGTGATTTTTGATTTATAAATCTGCATTATATCATTATCTTGAAAAGAAGTGTTTGTATAAATGAAAGGGAATTCATCTTTTTTTGTGTAACATTCTTTTTTTATTATTTTTCCATTAGATGTTCTTACGATGCAATTGTCCTGAAATTTTGTTTCAGAGACTGAATTTTGATAAGCATAGTTGTCATCATTATAAACAATGTAAGTTTTACCAAATAATACTCCATTTTCTACCCAATACGAATCAGTGATTTCACCATCTTCACTTTTATTTACTGAAATCATTTTATCATCGTTGTAGGTAAACGTTTTACTAATATCTCCTTCTATTATTTTTGTCAGCAATCCATTTTCATAGATAAATTTTCTCTCGCTTTCTTTTTTTCCATTTACATTTTTATCTATGACTGTAACAGGCTGGCCCAGTTCGTTAAATTCTATGGTTTTTACAAGAGCTTTAGTTATTTTTTTTTCTGAAACATAGACATTGATTGTTTTTATTTTATCGATATTCTGTCCAAATGCAATATCTTCCTCTTCCATTAAAGGAGTGGAATACCGCTTTAGAAAAGCATTCATTACGATTTTTGATTTTTCAGTAGGATTGCTTTTTTTAAGACTGGCCAATTCTTTTTTATATTTTCTAGCATTTACGATGTAAGAGGATTCTTTTTTTACTTTCATCTGCTTTGCAACAAATTCAGTAGCCATAGGAGTGCCTTCTTCCACTTGAATTTCGTCTTTGACCTTACCGCTCCAATATGATTTTGCCTGGTATGAGTTTTTTGGATCGCTCATGTCTAAAGTCTGATTGTTTTCAAAAATTACAAAAGTGTGTTTTGTAATGGTTTTAACCTGCAGTTTGTTTTTGTCAAAATTATTCAAGAGTTCCTGCTCCTCAGTATTATCTTTTTCCCTGTGTACATTGTATTCACTTACATCAACTAATAATACCGTAGGTTTGCCGGCTGCGATATGAAGTGTGTCAATCTCTGCTGTGAGATGTCCTGAAGGGCCGACTTCTACTCCTACAGCCTCCGTTTTTTTCTTATAAGTTGAATTTGTTTTTTTGTTTTGTTTTTTTTGTGCTTCACCTGAAAAAGAAATGAGTAAGGCGAAAAAAATGCTGCATAAAAGTTTCATAATTGTATTTGATATATTTGTGTTACAAATACAAATATAGTTTTTTTCTTACATTTATTTATTTGGGCTTTTTCAAAATGATGTCCTGTATCATAAAAAAAGCCCTGAAATTTCAGGGCTTTCTTCATCTTTTTGAGTAAAATCCAAATACGTTTATTTGCTGTAGATGTAATCTATTTTTAAAGTTTTTTCCGAATTGTTTTCTAATAATTTAATAACACTTATTTGCTTTTTATTGTCCAATTGATACGTCGCAGTTAATTTAAAGTTGTCTTTTGATTCATTTTCAGTTTCTTCATAATCGGCCTTATATCTTTCGTAAACCGTTTCATTCTTTTTAATAACCTTTACTTTATATTTTTCTAAAATATCTTCCCCCTGATATGAAATGTAATCCATTAAAAAAGGCTGGTTTGGTTTCTTAGCAATGCATTCTTTTTTTAATATCTGACCATTGTACGTTTTTATGATGCAGTCATTTTCAAGTTTTTCTTCTATAACAGTATTGTGATAAGCCAAATTGTCATCATTTGTTAAACTGTATCCTTTTTCGAGCAGGATATTGTTTTCAAGCGTGTAAATTTTTATTTCTTCACCGTCATCCAATTTCTTTGAAACAATCATTTTATCGTTATTATACGAAACAGAGTGTATTTGTCTTCCGTCATTTATTTTGGAAAGCATCCCGTTTTCATAAATAAAGTTTACATCAGCTTCAGTTTTTCCGCTTGATTTATACGATTTCAAGTTAACTGGCTGCCCTTCTTCGTTGAAAATAATATGCAGTGTAAGCAGCTTTTTTATTTTTTTCTCTGAATAATAAACTTTTATTTCTTTAAGTTTTTTCAAGTCTTCATTGAACATCGATAATTCTCTAAGTTCAGCCTTGATAGATAATGCATAAAGTTTCAAAAGTGCATTCATCACTTCTTTTGATTTATCAGTGATGATGTTTTTTTTGGTTAATGCTGCCAATTCTTTTTTGTGTTTTTTTGCATCAATTATATAAGAAGATTCTTTTTTTACTTTTAATTGTTTAGCAAAAAATTCTGTTGAGTTTTCTAAACCTTCTTCGGTCTGTAATTGTTCCTTCTGTTTACCGCTCCAAAAGACTTTTGAAGCATAACTGTCTTCATGCTTTGAAACATCTAGAGTCTGATTGTTTTCAAATATGATAAAAGAATGTCTTTTTATGTAAATTATATCAGTTTTACTTTTGTCAAAATTTGTATTGAGCTCTTGTATTTCACGTGTGTCTTTATAAGCAGCAGTGTTTATTCCTGTTACTTGTACAAGTAATAAAGTTGGTTTCCCTTTAGGAATGTGAATTGTATCAACGGTTAGCTCTCCATTTTCGCTATTTGCCGGCTCTGCAGCTGCTTCGTTAGCGGAAGTCTCTTTAGGTACTGATTTAACTTTTTTAACCAGTCTGTTTTGAGCTGAAACTGAAAAAGTCAGTAGTAAACTTAAAATTGTAAAAAATATCAATCTCATAATTACATTATTTGTGTGCAATACAAAAATAAATTTTTTCTTACAAATAATGAATCTGGTTCTTGTTTATTATCGGATATTTTGGTGCTTAATCGATGTTTGAAAAATAAAATAGAAAAGCCCTGAAATTTCAGGGCTTTGGATGTTAAATTTTAAAAATCCTCCAACTGTACTGATTTTATGCAGAAACCAAAAAACAGTTTAAAAAAAAGAATTTTTATATATGGGAAATTAAAATTGATTTATGGTTTGACGGATTGCTACTAATTTTTTCATTAAGCCTTCAAAATAATCTAAATGAAGCATGTTCGCTCCGTCGCTTTTTGCATTAGCAGGATCAAAATGAGTTTCAATAAAAATTCCGTCAACACCAACAGCGATACCGGCTTTAGCTATTGTTTCAATCATGTCAGGACGGCCGCCTGTAACACCTGCCAGCTGATTAGGCTGCTGTAACGAATGGGTTACATCAAGCACAGTAGTAGCCATTTCGCGCATGGTAGGAATCCCGCGGAAATCAACAATCATGTCCTGGTAGCCAAACATTGTACCTCTGTCTGTTACCATTACATTTTCATTGTTGGAATCCAATACTTTTTGAACGGCGTGCTTCATACTTTCAGGACTCATGAACTGACCTTTTTTCAGATTCACAGTTTTACCGGTTTGAGCAGCGGCAACTACCAAGTCCGTTTGACGAACTAAAAATGCTGGGATTTGCAGGACATCAACGTATTGAGCTGCCATAGCCGCATCTTCATTTGTATGAATGTCGGTAACTGTTGGTATGTTGAATTCCTGACTTACTTTTTGAAGGATTTTTAAAGCTTTTTCATCACCTATTCCAGTGAAGCTGTCCACTCTTGAGCGATTTGCTTTTTTGAAGGAACCTTTAAAAACATAAGGAATCTTTAAATCGTTTGTGATTTGTACAAGACGTTCTGCAATTTTCATAGCCATTTCTTCTCCTTCAATGGCACAAGGTCCTGCAAGAACAAAAAAGTTTCCACTGTCTAAGTGCTTGATATTTGGTATGTTGTGTAAGTTCATTTTTTATAAATTTATGCAAAGATACTTTTTAGATTTTAGATTTCAGATTTCAGAATTTAGAATTTTTAATCTTTCAGCTAAAAAAATAGTATCTGATTAAAATTAGTGCATTGCATCGGCTGGATTAATGGTTGATTTCCCTGTTTTTAATACCATAACCAATGGAATACAAATCAAGAATAATATTCCCAGATATAAGAATATATCCATAAATGCTAATACATTGGCTTGTTTCATTACCTGAAAATCTAAAACCTGATGGGCTTTGTTTAATGCTTCATTAAATGAAAAACCTTTAGCCATGAAACCTTTTTGCATCATATTGATCTGGTTTTGTACCTGAAAACTGGTTTTGTCCAGGTGGGCCACTAATTGGGCTCTGTGTTCCTGTCCGAATCTTGAGATAAAGGTTGTTACAATTGCAATACCGAAGGAACCTCCTAATTGACGAAGCATACCTGTAAAAGCGGCACCATCGCCAATCTCTTTTCCTTTTAGATTAGATAATGACAAACTTGTAATAGGAACGAATAATAACCCTAATCCAATACCACGCATGATCAACGGCCACCAGAAATGTTCTTCACCGGTATCCGGAGTCATAATTTTGTACATCCAAAAAGTAAAGAAAAAGAATACCAGAAAGCCTATAACAATCAAATACTTTTGTGAAACGCCTTTTTGAAGCATTTTACCTACCAGCGGCATCATAAAGGCTGTCATTACAGAACTTGGTATTAACAGCATTCCGGCGGCAGTAGCGGGCCATCTTAAAATAGATTGGGTGTAAATAGGTATTAAAAATGTGGAAGCATAAAGTCCAAAGCCTAATATGAAGGACAATAATACACCCACCCTTAAATTGGTGTCTTTTAACACTCTTAAATTTACTATAGGGTATTTGTAACTCAATTCCCTTTTTATAAAGAATAACAGCCCAAAGAATGATATGATGCTTAGGGTTATGATTGTATTATTATTAAACCAATCATCCTGCTGACCGTGTTCCAAAACATATTGGAGCGATCCGACAAACATTGTCAGATATACTATACCCAGCCAATCGACTTGATTAGCTTTAAGTTTTTCGCTGTATTTAGGGCTTTTTACATACATCAATGTAAGTATGGTTGCTATAATACCTAAAGGAATATTGATGTAAAATATAAACGGCCATGAGAAATGATCTACGATATAACCTCCTAAAGGAGGTCCTAATGTAGGTCCCATGATTACTCCCATACCATAAATAGCCTGAGCCATACCTCTTTTTTCAACAGGGTAACTTTCGGTAATAATGGTTTGAGCTGTTACCAGTAACGCACCTCCTCCCAGACCTTGGATAAATCTAAAGATTACCAATTCCCAGATATTGGTTGAGTTACCGCATAAAAATGAGGTTACCGTAAATATGATGATGGACGCTGTAAAATAATTTCTACGCCCAAATTGCTGTGACAACCAGCTTGTCATTGGTATGATGATTACATTGGCGATAGCATAGGCCGTAATTACCCAAGAAACATCGCTTAAGGTAGCACCTAGACTTCCTTTCATGTCGTTAAGGGCTACATTTACGATAGTAGTATCTACAATTTCAAGAAGCGAACATAAAATGGCAACTATGGTTACAATAGCTCTCCTGAAACCGTATTCTACTAAGTTATCTGGATTGTTTTCCATGAAGTATATTATTTTACGTGAACATCTACTTCTGCATTCATTCCTGAACGTAAAAGCTTCAGTTTATCTTTATCGTTAGCAGCGGTAAATTCAATCTTAACAGGAACACGTTGTACTGTTTTTACGAAATTACCAGTAGCATTGTCTGGAGGTAAAATAGAAAATTGTGATCCTGTTGCCGGAGAAAATGATGCTAATTTTCCTTTGAATTTTTCGCCACCAAATGCGTCTATTTTGATAGTTACTTCCTGACCTATTTTCATTTTTCCTAATTGCGTTTCTTTGAAGTTAGCAATTACCCAAGTTTCGGTATTGTTTACAATGTAAAATAACGATTGACCTTGATTTACTAATTGTCCAGGTTGTACGTTAATTTTAGAAACTTGACCGTCAATGGCTGCAGTTACAACCGTATAGTCTAAATTCAATTTAGCAGCATCTAATGCAGCTTGTGCTCTATTAATATTAGCAGCAGCTACTTGTGTTTGTTTTCCAGAAACCACCGCTTTTGAAGACACAACATTCTTTTGGTACGAACTTGCTTTTTTTTGGTTAGTTAAAATGCGAACTTGATTTTCAGCTTCTAATTTAGCAGCAAGAGCTTGTTCATATTGTTGTTTTGTGATGGAGTGATTTTTATATAAATTATTATAACGCTCATAATCACTAGTCGCACGGTCTAATCTAATTTTAGCGGATTCAATTGTTCCTATTGCAGAAGCTTCGTTAGCATCAGAAACGGCTACACTGGCTTGAGCACTTCCTGCGTCTGCTTTTGATACTTCATATGTACTTTCTGCAGAAGCAACAGTCGCTTTAGCTTCTTCCACTTTAACTAAATAATCTCTATTGTCTATTACAAATAGTGTATCTCCTTTTTTTACAAAGTCGTTGTCTTTTACAAATACTTTGGTCACATAACCTGATACTCTTGGAATGATAGGATTCATTTTCTTTTCAACCTGAGCATCGTCTGTTTCTTCGTGTGCCTGAGCGTGCAAATATTTGCTTACTCCGTAAATTCCCCCGCCAATTACTAATGCAGCTAATATGATGGTGAATTTTTTATTCATTTGTTTTTTTTCTTTTTCCATAAAGCAGAAATTATTTTGTTAAGTTGAAAGAAGAGGTTAGTAATCCTGATGCCGAGAGCATTTCATAGTATTTTAAAAGCACGTTTGCTCTTGAATTGGCAAAATTAATTTGAGCGTTTAACTGTTCAACATCGGCATCAAGCAAGTCGTTTGTAGTTGCTAATCCGTTATCGTGTTTGTCTTTTACAATTCTGTAATTTTCAGTTGCTTGTTCTATAGCCTGCTGATAAACTTTGTTTTGCTTTTGTGTCAATGCAAAATTTTCAAAGGCCTGCTGTGTCTGAATTTTGATTCCTTCGCTTAGCATCGCTTCTGTTTGTTTCATTTCTTCAGATTTGCTTTTAGCAACTTTAATTTCTTTTGGGGTTTTAAAAAGCGAACTCAAATTGTATGAAATCCCACCACCAAAATTGATAGCATTTGTTACATCAACTACATTTTGAAGACTTAAAGCAACATATCCGGCAGATAAAGCTATCGACGGGAAATAACCGCTGCGTGCAATCTTGATGTTGTTTTCATTCGCTTTTTGATAAAAATGGATTGCTTCCAAATCCTTACGGTTCTGCAATGCCTGTTCGCTTGTTGCAATAGCAGTCAAGGGTGCATTTCCATCAAACTGGTGTTCATCAATTCCAATTTTATAGCCTTCGGGTAATTTTAAAAGTGTTACCAATGCATAATTTACCACGTTTACATTTTTATTTGCCTCTTCAAGAGAAAGCTGCACTTTGGCCAGCTGCAACTGTGCTTTTAATAAATCGTTGCGCGCAATAATTCCGTTTTGCTCAAGATTTGTAAAGTCTTTTACACGTTGCTCAGCACTTTTTAAATTGTCCTGAATCAGTTCAACAGTTTTTAAAGATTTGTAAAGCTGTGCATAATACTCGATGACTTTTAGAGCAGTTTCTTCTTTTGTGTTGCTTGATTTTGCTAATTCGGCTTTGTATAAATTTTCAGAAGCCTGAATGCTGTTGCGTATTTTACCGCCGGCAAATATGGGTAAACTTGCATTTGCCTGACCAATCATTAATTGATTTACCTGTGGGGCAGGAGCACCGCTGCCTCCGCTTGATTGCCCGCTGTTTAATTTAAAATCCACATCAGCATCAGTCAGTCTGAAATACTGTCCGCTTAATTTCACATCAGGTAATTGATGGTCTTTGGTTTGCTGCCATTCGTATTTTTTTGTCTCGGCTTTTGTATTGGCAAGTATAACTTCATTACTGTTTTTTAGTAATAAGTCCAAGGCATCTTTTAAGTCAAGGTTTGTGCGTTCCTGTGCGAAAGCGCTCCCAAAACTCAATAGCAATAGTCCAAATAATAAATTATTTATTTTCATTGATAATTAATGATTTAATGATTTGTTTGATATGTTGAGTGAGTTCATTATGGATGTAATTGTCAAATTGTACATCATTTGTTAATCCCAGTAAATCTTTAAAGAAAGATTTGCTGTTATAAAAATGTAAATAGGTCCCTATAATGGTAGGAGGGATCAGATTGATATTGATATTCTTTTTAAAGATGTTTTTTTCCTGACCTTCAGTTATTATTTTATTCAACATTCTGAAGTTGTTTTTTTTGCTTTCGTTGTAAAGATTTGTATCTATTTCCCTTTTAGGGTTTGAGGATTCGGCATTCATAATCTGGTAAATACATTTGTTTTTATGTATCAGAACCAAATACAACTCTACCAGTTTTTCGATTTTAACTAAAGGATCCGTTTCCTGATTGGAAATGCTTTCCATTTGCAGTTTTAAATTGGCAGATCTGTAAATAATCAAGTCTTCCAATAATCTTTCTTTAGAGCCGAAGTAATAGGATACCATTGCTACATTAATCTGCGCTGCCTTAGAGATATCTCTTATCGAAGTGCCGTCAAAACCATTTTCTGCAAACAGTTTTTCTGCTACTTGAAGGATGGCTATTTGTTTGTCGTTAAACTGACTCATAATTGTCTTAACTTAAATAAGGTACAAATTTAAACAGCTGTTTAAATTAAACGTTTGTTTAAATTATTTTTAACATTTTATTAACTATTTTTGTAGTATTTTTTTGAAGTGATTTTTTGAACAAAAAAAAAGAGCTTATTCAAAAAGCTCTTTTAAAAGTTGTAATTGTCTGGTCTTATTTATTAGTTCGCTTTATGTAAAATAGTTGTCTTACTATTCCAGAGTAAAGCGGAATCATTTTCACCATTAAGGAATTAAGAATTATATTTATTGTAAAAGCATTTTACTCTAAAGTATTCAGATTGAAATTTTCATTACAAATTTTAGGTTCATTAGGATAAAGTTCAAAAGCTATTTTAGAATGACCTTCATCGCCGTTGCTGATTTCCTGTGAATTATTTTGGCTGTTTTTAAAGTTGTATTCCGATTCATATTTTGCAACCATAAACTGATTTCCTGAGTTTTGAAATTCTATTTTAACAGACTCCTTAATTACTTTGGCTAAATAACGTGTACTTTTTTTGTAATTGAAATTTTCAGAACTCATTTCAAAAATATAATCTTCAGTAATGTTGTAAGTCAGTGATTTAGGGGAATACGTTTTCTTATCCAGAATAATTTTACCTCTTACAGGAAGTTTGGGATTTTTGGACTGAAAAGTAAGCTGGTAAAAATCGTCACCGGGATTTGTATCCGTTAAGTTGTAATTGAAATCTTTGGCAGAAAAGAAATGATAGTTTTCATAAATATTTTCCAGTTTAGAAAAAACAGCAACCAGATAAAACGGAATCATTTCCCGTGGTGCTCTTTCTTTTTTGAAAACAGCATTTTCAGATTTGATGTAGGCTTCGATTATTTCTTTATTGATCTGGTATTTGCTTTCGCATTCAATAGGGCTTATTTCTTTAAGTTTGCTTATACCATTAAAAAGGTAAAAAGGAGTATTATTTACGGTTAAATTTGCATCTACCTTATAAAAGTTATTTTGGGTAAAGAGATAATCGTTTTTGAAATGTTTTTTCATTTCTGTTATCACTTTTTCCTGCTCAATTTCTTTCGGACTTCTAAAATCTTTGTGTTGCTGTTTTTTTATTTGTGAAAAAGCTATACTTGTGAATAATAAAAGTGAATAGCAAAATACTTTCATGGTGTTACGATTTGGAGTTGTTTAATTAAACGTCAAAGTAAATATAAAATTTTATCCATGAAGTTTTAGTTTTCAAATTTAGTATTTTCTGTAGTTATACCTGACTGGTTTTTGAAACCTGTCAGGTATAAAAAAGCCTGAAAACATATTTTCAGGCTTTATTTTAGCGTATCGTTTTTACAAAATCACCAATAGAGGTAACCCCTTTAGTAGTCAGATTTTTAATAAAAGCACTGCCTATAATTGCACCTTGTTGGTGTGTGGCGGCTTGCTGGAAGGTTTCTGAATTGGAAATGCCAAAACCAATCACCTGAGGGTTTTTAAGATTCATGTAGGCAATACGTTCAAAATACACCATTTGTTGGTCCCCAAAACCACTCTGGCTTCCTGTAACACTTGCTGTACTTACCATGTAAATAAAACTGTCTGAAATTGAATCGATTTGAAGGATTCTCTCTTCAGAGGTTTGAGGCGTGATTAAAAAGATGTTTTTCAAATTGTATTTTTCAAAAATTGCCTGATATTCCTGTTGGTAAATCTCTAAAGGCAAATCAGGAATAATAAGTCCGTCGATACCTACTTCTGCACATTTCCGGCAAAAATTTTCGATTCCAAACTGCAGTATTGGGTTCAAATACCCCATAATCAATAACGGAATTTGAACTGTTTGACGGATGTTTTTTAATTGTTCGAAAAGCAATGTTGTGGTCATGCCGTTTTTTAAAGCTATTGTCGAACTTTCCTGAATAGTAGGGCCATCGGCTAATGGATCACTAAAAGGCAAACCAATTTCAATCATGTCCACACCGTTTTTTTCTAAGTTTTCGATGATGGACACTGTATCATTCAGACTGGGAAAACCTGCCGTGAAATATATAGATAAGAGCTTTTTATCTTCTTGTAGTTTTATGTTGATTCTGTTCATTATTAGTTTTTTTATTTTTTGTAGCCTTCGGGAACCTCAGGCTACAGGGTGACTGAGGCTCTCGAAGTCACTATTACAGATTAAAATAATTGATATACGTATTCAAATCTTTATCTCCCCGTCCTGATAAATTAATTACTACAATATCGTCAGACTTGAATTGTTTTTGATTTAAAACTGCCAAGGCATGTGAGCTTTCAATTGCCGGAATGATGCCTTCCTGTTTGCATAAATTTAAACCGGCCAGCATGGCTTCATCATCAGTTGCCGACATGAATACTGCACGACCTGATTGAAATAAATGTGCATGCAGAGGACCTACACCTGGATAGTCCAATCCTGCCGAAATAGAGTAGGGCTCTGTAATTTGTCCGTCTTCTGTCTGCATTAACAATGTTTTGCTCCCATGAATGATTCCTGTTTTACCTAATACGGATGTGGCTGCACTTTCACCTGAATCAATTCCTTTACCGGCAGCTTCGACAGCGATTAAATTAACATTTGGATCTTCCAAAAAATGATAGAAGGCTCCTGCGGCATTACTTCCACCTCCAACGCAGGCAATAACATAATCCGGATTTTCAGTTCCTTCTTTCTCTACTAATTGTTTTTTTATTTCTTCTGATATAATGCTTTGAAATCGTGCAACCATATCAGGATAAGGATGAGGTCCCACTACAGAACCAATGATATAGAAAGTGTCAATCGGATTGTTAATCCAGTCACGAATGGCTTCGTTGGTAGCGTCTTTCAAAGTTTTTGAGCCAGATGTGGCCGGACGAACTTCAGCACCCAGCATTTTCATTCGGGCTACATTTGGAGCCTGACGCTGAATGTCAATTTCCCCCATATATACGATGCATTGCAATCCCATTAAGGCACATACAGTTGCTGTGGCAACACCGTGTTGACCTGCACCGGTTTCGGCAATGATTCTATTTTTGCCTAAACGTTTTGCCAACAAAATCTGACCAATAGTATTGTTGATTTTATGGGCGCCAGTGTGGCATAAATCTTCCCTTTTTAAATAGATTTTAGTTTTGTATTGTTTGGATAAATTTTTGGCAAAATAGAGTGGAGTAGGGCGTCCCACATAATCTTTTAATAATTTTAAATAATCTTCCTGAAAGCTTTCGGTTTTTATAATGTCAAGATATTGCTGGCGTAATTCTTCTACATTAGGATATAGCATTTCAGGGATGAAAGCACCTCCAAATTCGCCATAAAATCCTTGTTGGTTAACGTGATAATTCATTTTTAAATTCTTTTAATTGTTGTGTGTTTTTTAATCCTGGTTGTATTTCAAATTTACTGTTTACATCTATGGCGATACATAATTTACCAATAACTGTTGTTTGAAAATCTTTGAATTGGGAAACTTCTCCAATTCCTATGCCGCCGCTTAAAAAATAAGGTTTTTGGGATGGATAATTTTCCAGTAATTGCCAATTGAAAGTCGTTCCGTTTCCTCCAAAATGTTTTCCTTTTGTGTCAAACAAGAAATAATCACATACGTTTTCATATTGTTGTATTGTTTCAAAATCAAAAGTATCATCAACTTGAAACGCTTTAATGATTTCTACATTGATATGTTTTAACAAATCACAAAAATCCGGTGATTCATTCCCGTGTAATTGTATAACTTGTAAGTCATACAGTTTTATTTTTTCTAAAATTTCATTTAATGGAGCATTGACAAAAACGCCTACTTTTTGTATTGATTTTGATATTTCGGGCACTATTCCGTTAAAATAGCGTGGTGATTTTTCATAGAAAATGAGTCCCAGATAATCTGGTTGCAATTGTGCCGCTTCCTGAATGTTTTCAGGATATTTCATGCCGCATATTTTGATTTTTACAGCCATTAATTCACAAACTATATTGGTTTATAAAATTTTTAAGAGCTAGTCCGGGATTATCAGTCTTCATAAAGTTTTCTCCAATTAAAAAGCCTTGATAGCCATAAGGTTGCAATTCTTTTATAGCTTCGATTGAACTGATACCGCTTTCTGATACTTTTACAAATTCATCCGGAATCTTTGAAGCCAGATTTTTGCTGAATTCTAAGCTTACTTCAAACGTTTTAAGGTTTCTGTTATTTACGCCAATCATATCCAGACTTGGCATAATCGATTTTTCGAGTTCTTCCTGATTGTGTACTTCCAGCAAAACTTCCAGAGCCAATGATTGTGCTAATTCAGAGAATTGCTTGATTTCGTCTCTGGTCAATACCGAAGCAATTAACAAAATGGCATCTGCCCCATGTGCCTTTGCTTCGATAAGCTGATATTCATCAACAATGAATTCTTTTCGTAAAAGAGGAATGTTAGTTGAAGCCTTGGCTAAAAGCAAATCATCCAGTGAGCCACCAAAATATTTTGAGTCTGTCAAAATTGAAATGCCTGAAGCACCAGCATTTTGATACCCCGTTGCAACATCATCTACCGAAAGATTTTGATTGATGTTTGGTTTCGAAGGTGAACGGCGCTTGTGTTCGGCAATGATTCCTATAATGTTATTTCTTAAGTTTTTGCTCATAGAATTGGTTCTTGAACCAAATAAACTATAGCTTTCTAATTGATTTACCGGAATCAATCTTTTTTTAAGTTCGACTTCCTTTTTTTTATCTATTATTATTTTATCTAGTATTGTCATTTTTTAGTGATTAGTGATTAATGAACAGTATTTTGTGATTAGCTTTATATTATAGTCATAGACTAATCACTTTTTACTCTTTACTTTTTACTCAATAATTGTAATTTTTTCAGTTTTTCCAATGCTTTACCGCTTGAAAGACTCTCTTTTGCCAGTTCAAAGCCTTCAGTGATTGAACAATTTTTTACTGTTGCAATTGCTAAAGCTGCATTGGCACACACTACATTGTTTTGCGCTTGTGTTCCTTTACCTGAAAGAATTTCATAAAATAGTTGCGCAGAAGCTTCTACTGTAGTGCCTCCGGCAATGTCAACTGCTGAAAGTCTTTGGACCTGAAAATCTTCGGGTTTTATGATTTGTTCTTTTTGCCTTGAGATAACCTTGGTGTCATTGGTCAATGAAACTTCATCATAACCATCCAACCCATGTAAAATAGTAAAATTGGTTGAGGTGTTTTGATACAGATAGGCATACATTCTTGCCAATTCCAAACTAAAAACCCCTACCATTTGATGTTTGGGAAAACTAGGATTCACCATAGGTCCCAGCATGTTGAAGAAAGTCTTAACTCCTAACTCTTTTCTTATAGGAGCCACATTTTTCATTGCTGGGTGAAAAAGCGGAGCATGAAGAATTGTAATATTTGCTTCTTCCAGACATTTTTCTAAGAAACCTTTGCTGTTACTGAATTTAATCCCTAAAGCTTCCATTACGTTACTTGATCCCGATATGGATGAAACGCCGTAGTTACCATGTTTTGTTACTTTTATATCTGCACCAGCCGTTATAAAAGAGGCCAAAGTTGAAATATTGAAAGTATCTTTTCCATCACCTCCGGTGCCACATAAATCGATAGTGTCATAAGCTGAAAAATCTATTGGAATACACAATTCCAATAAAGCTTCACGAAATCCAGCTAACTCTTCTATTGTAATGGGGCGCATCATAAAAACGGTTAGAAATGATGCTATCTGACTAGGATTGTAAGTGCCATTTGAAATGTTTACCAAGATACTCTTTGCTTCCTGTTGGGAAAGTGTTTCTTGTTGATATAGTCGGTTTAATATTGTTTTCATATTTTTTAAATTAGATATAAGTTAGGCTGTCACACATTCTTTTTTGTGTGATAGTTGTTGATTGTCAATGTGTTTGTATTAAATGTGCTTTTAAGGCTTACGCCAACTTACCCAGTTTTTTAGAATTTCTTTTCCGTAAGGGGTTAAAACGCTTTCAGGATGGTATTGCACACCTCTTACGTCGTAACTTTTATGTTTTAAAGACATTATTTGTCCGTTTTCATCAACTGAAGTAATTTCTAAATCTGAAGGAAAATTTTCTGTTGCAACCACCCAAGAATGGTAGCGGCCTACTTCAAATTTTTTTGGTAAATTTTTAAATAGTGCCTCATCTTCAGATGTTAGGGTTACTTCAGTAGCTACTCCATGATACACTTTCTCAAGATTTGTCAATTGCCCGCCAAAAACTTCTCCAATTGCTTGTTGTCCCAGACAAACACCCAAGATACTTTTAGTTGGTGCATAAGTTTTAATTACTTCTTTTAATAAACCAGCTTCTTCAGGAATACCTGGTCCAGGTGAAAGCAGGATTTTGTCAAAAGAACCGACTTCGTTTAATTCAAATTCGTCGTTTCTTAAAACTGTAACCTCACAATCCAAATCTTCCAAATAATGAACCAAATTGTAAGTGAAGCTATCGTAGTTATCTATGACTAATATTTTCATGTTAATGTTGTTTAGGGTTTCAGGTTTATCTGAATACTGAATTTATATTTTTTCTGCTAATTCCAAAGCTTTGTTTAGGGCTCCCAACTTGTTAAATACTTCGTTTTTTTCATTTTCTTCAATAGAACCATTTACGATTCCTGCCCCGGCCTGATAATGCAATTCATGATTTTTACTTATAAAGGTACGAATCATAATAGCGTGGTTGTAATTTCCTTCAAAATCCATTACCCCTATGGCACCTCCGTAGAAAGTACGATTCGTATTTTCTATTTGTTCAATTAACTGTAAAGCTCTGTGTTTAGGAGCTCCTGATAGTGTACCAGCAGGGAAAGTATCAGCAACAACCTGCATGGTAGTAGCTTTTGGATAAAGTTCACCGGTAACTTTGGAAACTAAATGAATAACATGTGAAAAATATTGCACTTCTTTATATTTCTCTACGGTAACATTATGTCCGTTACGGCTTAAATCGTTTCTTGCCAAATCAACTAACATTACGTGTTCACTGTTTTCTTTTGGGTCTTCAGCTAATTCTTTAGCTAATTGAGCGTCTTTTTCGTCATTACCTGTGCGTTTAAAAGTACCTGCAATGGGGTGAATTTCAGCTTTTCTGTTTTGGACAACCAATTGTGCTTCTGGTGATGAACCCATTATTTTGAAATTGCCAAAATCAAAGTAAAACAAATACGGTGATGGATTAATACTTCTTAAAGCTCTGTACACATTAAATTCGTCACCTTTGAATTTTTGAGAGAATCGACGCGATAAAACCAATTGGAAAACATCTCCACGGGCACAATGTTTTTTAGCCAATTGGACATTTGCTTTAAATTCTTCATCGGTTAGATTAGAAATGTTATTTCCTTCTCTTGTAAATGAATAGGATGCAAAAGTTTTGTTTTGAATAAGTTGCTCTATTTCTTCAAGATTATTACTGTTGTCAAGGCTATGGCAAAAAATATGTGCTTCATTTTTGAAATGATTGATTGCGATAATATTTTGATAAACGGTGTACATCAAATCCGGAATTTCTAAATCATTAGTTCTTTTTGATATGCTTACTTTTTCAAAGTAGCGAACAGCATCATAAGCAGTATAGCCAAATAAACCATTGGTGATAAATTTAAAGTCTAGTGAAGTAGTTTCAAACGAATCTTTAAAATCAGATATTGACTGAATCACTTCATTTTTACTTTCAATTGTTTTTTTAGTTGAACTTCCGTCAGGGAAATGTTGAATGATTTGTTCATTTTCAACTTTAATTGAAGCTATTGGATTACAGCAAATGTAGGAGAAGCTATTATCGTTGGCATGATAGTCGTTACTTTCCAGTAGAATGCTGTTTGAGAATTTATCGCGTAATTTTAAATAAATGCTTACAGGCGTAATGGTATCTGCAAGGATTTGTTTGTGAGTAGTATGTAATTTATATTTTATCATTTTTTCAAATTTCAATTTTGGACAATAAAAAAGGGCTTGTCGTGATTGACAAGCCCTTTGAGTATATATTTTGTTTAAACTACTACATAGCTGGTACCGCTCACGACGTTTGACGTAAGTTGTTCCACCACCAAGTATTGTTTAAAATGTTGTTCATTTTCTTTTTGTAATTGTATAATGCAAATGTATAGAATGTTTTTTTAATTAAACAAATTTTTTAGTAGTAAAATTTTCAATTGAAATAAAAGGGGAAAAAATATTTTTTTGTGTTGTGCGTTTTTTTAATGATGTAAAGTAGTCAGTCCTTTCGATAATGGGATAAAAGCTACTTTTTATAAAAACCCCTGTTCTTTTTTAAAAACAGGAGTTGACATTTTTTTGTTTAAAATCAAGGATAAAGTGATTTGTAACCGTTACTTACAATATTGCTTCCAAGTCCTGAAAAAGATACTGAAAAATTGGTAGAATTAAAACTTAACGAACCTGTTGGCGTGCATAACCCTAAAGCGTATCTGCATTGACCATAACTTCCTGTTTCTTTAGTTACTTTACTTTCGCTTCTAGCAGAACCTAAAGACATGTATCCCCAATCACTAACATCTGTATTTGATACTGTAGTACCTGAATAGTATATTGTTATCTGGTAACCAATTTCTCCTCGATCTGAACCCCAAAGCCAAGAAGCCGTCCACCATTGCTTGTACCATTTCGAATAAACTTTTGCTTGTATATTATCAGAAGTTTCCGTTTTTCCCTCAGCATCTAACATTATTAATCCACTAAGAACATTATCCCAAACAATTCCTGAGTTTCTGTAACAGCATATTGTTTTGAATTTTTGACCTTTATTTATCCACGTTATTTCAAGCAAGTTGTCTTCCAACTGCATTTCTTTAGACGCTATTTCTTTGATGTTATTTTGAGTAGATCTTAATGTTTCACCTGAATATAAATTTTTCATTTTTGCCACAACAACAGACTTTGAGTCTTTGATATTTCCAAAAGCTACAGTGCTTTCTTCATTTGATACCACATTTTGTGCCATGGTAATTCCTTTGTCTGTTGAAACCTTACCCAAAACAATCATTTTTTCAATCTGTAAATCATCGTTCAGATGTTTAGAAAGATTAGCTTTAGAAAGATTAATTTGATTTTGAACTGTTTGAGGTAATTCTTGAGAAGAAGCTGGCACTAATTCCTGTTTTAAACTTTCAATAGAATTTTGTTCCATTGAATTTTCCTGTGCCTTTTCGATGCTGTCTTCCTGACAACTGTTTAGTACTAGAGCTGAAAGCACTAATAAAGCCTTAAAGGCATTTACAAATTTTGTTTTCATTTTTTAATAGGTTAAAATTAATATTGTAATAAAAATACTACAAATTATTTATAAATATCTTAAAATGAATTAATTAACTTTTTGATAATTTTAAATATATATTCAATCTAATTAAAAATAAAAAGGACTCTATCTAATAGAGTCCTTTTAACAAACAATGGAGAATTGCTTATTAATTAGTATTTCAATTGAACTTTTAATTCAAATTCGTCATCAATAGCTTTGTCTGCTAAAGCACCAAAATTTTTAGAACCATATTTTACATCATATTTAGTTCTGTCAACCATAAGTGTAGCATTAGCAACACCTTTGTTAGCAACGATATCAAAAGTAATAGGGTTTGTAATTCCTTTGATAGTTAAGTCAGCTTCAACTGCATAAGTATTAGCAGATTTTTTACCGATTTTTTTGAATACTAAAGTTGAAGTCGGGAATTTTTCTACTGCAAAGAAGTCATCATTTTTTAAGTGGCCGTCTAATTTACCTTTCCATTCACCTTGTAAATCAGTAGTGTTGATTGATGTCATATCTACAGTAAAGTTACCACCTTTTAATTCTTTCCCTTTGAAGATTAAAGCCCCTTCTTTTAATTTGATATCACCATTGTGCTGACCTCCAACTTTTTTAGCTAACCAAAGTACTTTACTTTTTGAAGCGTCTACTTTTTTTGAAGTTTGTGCTGTAGCTGTTAATGTTCCTAGTGCAAGTACTAATGCTAATGCGATTGATTTTAAGTTTCTCATTTTTAATTGATTTAAATAATTAAGTTTATAATGTAATAAATAATTCTTCTTTTGATTTTCTTACTTTTTTAACATGCTGGTTAGCATCTTCTTCATGACGATAACCAACAGTAGCTACTAATGAAGCATTCAAATTTTGTTCCGAAAGTTTTAAGATCTCATTGTATTTTTCCGGTTCAAAACCTTCCATGGGTGTAACATCAATTTCTAATTCAGCTGCGGCATTCAATAAATTGCCTAATGCTAAATACGTTTGCTTTGAAGTCCATACCGCTTGCTGCTCTGATGTTAAACCTAAAATTTTTGATTTCATGAAATCGCCATACCCTTTTAAGTTTTCTTCAGCAATTTCTCTGGTTTTACTAATTCTGCTGATGTACTTGTCAACGACAGTTTCGTTCAAATTAGTATAATTGGCAAAAACGATTAAATGTGAAGCTTCTACAATTTGTGATTGATTCCATGATGCGGGTTTTAATTGCTCGCGTATTTCCGGATTTTCAATTATGAAAACTTTATAAGGCTGTAAACCATATGAAGATGTACTCAAACGGATTGCTTCTTTTAAAATTTCTAAATCTTCTGCTGTTATTTTTTTAGTGGCATCAAATTTTTTAGTGGCATAACGCCAGTTCTGCTGTTCTATAAATTTACTCATTGTTTTAACTTCTGTACTTTTCTAATAAATAATTAAATTGTTCCAATTCTGCTGTAGTAAGTTTTTCTGCAAACCTATTCTCATGTTCAATAAGAATAGGATCCAGCTCCTCTAAAATTTTCAAGCCTTTTTCAGTAATTGTAATTTCCATTTTACGGCGGTTTTCAGGACAGACTTTACGAACAACTAAATCCTTTACCAATAATTTATCAACCAATCGGGTTGTATTGCTGGTTTTGGCAAGCATACGTTCCTGAATACAAGCCATATTAGCCGGTTTTCCTTTTTGCCCGCGTAAAATTCTTAATACGTTATACTGTTCACCTGAAATATCATAAGGTTTTACGATTTCTAAAAAACTATCGCCCACCACATTTCTGGTAAACGTTAAGTTTAACAAAACCTTTTTTGCCATAGTCAACTCTACAGTACTTTTTATTTCGTCTTCAATTTTCATTTCCCATCGAAATTTGTAGGTACAAATGTATGTATAAATATTTTATTTGTATATACAAATGTATATTAATTTTTTGTTAATGTTTTTAGAGCTGATTTTAATATTGAGTAAATTCGGGATTCTAAATGGTTAATTATGAAGATCTTCTTTGTATTTCTTTTCGGTTGTTTTTCTGCTTTAGCTCAAAACGGAATTGTAAATACCGATTCATATAAGTTGTTTAGTTCTAATGGAATAGAGGTGAAATCGTATGATTTTAAATCCTTTGAAAAATATTTGAATAGATATGACGAAAAGACTTATGTCATAAACTTTTGGGCAACCTGGTGTTTGCCTTGTGTAAAAGAATTGCCTTATTTTGAAAGTCTTAACAACAATTTTAAAGACAAAAATGTAGAAGTAATTTTAGTGAGTTTGGATATGCCTCAAAAAATTGGAACAGGTTTATTACCATTTATAGAAAAGAAAAAACTTAAATCGGTAGTTGTGCATTTAAATGATCCAGATGCTAATGCCTGGATAGAGAAAGTTGACAAAAATTGGTCAGGCGCCATTCCGGCAACGGTTATCTACAATGCTAAAAACAGAAAATTTTATGAGCAATCCTTTACTTATGAAGAATTAGAAAAAGAAGTTCAATCCTTTATTCAATAATAAAAATTAATTATGAAATCAATCAGAAACTTTGCAGTCGTTTTAATTGTACTTGTATTAAGTGCTTTTTCAGTAAACAAAAGTAACACAGGCGGTTATCAGGTTGGCGATACCGCAACTGATTTTAGTCTTAAAAACATTGATGGTAAAAGTGTGTCTTTAAAAGATTATAAAGATGCCAAAGGATTTATTGTCGTGTTTACCTGTAATCATTGCCCTTTTGCTGTGGCTTATGAAGACCGGATTATTGCTTTGGATAAGAAGTGCAAAAAACTAGGCTATCCGGTAATTGCTATCAATCCAAACAATCCTTCGGTACAGCCTAAAGACAGTTTTGATGAAATGAAAGTGAGAGCAAAAGAAAAGAACTTTACTTTTCCGTATTTATTTGATGAAGGTCAGAAGATTTACCCGCAATACGGTGCCACTAAAACACCTCATGTGTTTCTGTTGCAAAAAACAGCTGAAGGCAATGTAGTAAAATACATTGGAGCAATTGACGATAATTACAACGATGCTTCTGCAGTTAAAACAAAATATGTGGAAAATGCTGTAAATGCACTTTTAGAATCCAAAGAGATTGAAATTAAAACGACTAAGGCTATTGGATGTTCCATAAAAGCATAGTATTTTTGAGTACTAATTATGAATACTATGAACTTAACACAAGAAGATTGGTGGGCTAAACTTCAGGAAGATGAAAATGCTGTTGTTTTAGATGTCCGCACTGCTGACGAATGTTTGGACGGTGTGATTCCCGGAGCTATTAATATAGATATTTACAAAGGACAGGGTTTTGTTTATCAGGTTGATGAACTGGATAAATCGAAAAACTATTATGTGTATTGCAAAGCTGGTGGCCGCAGCGCTCAGGCTTGCCATATTATGAGTCAGATGGGTTTTAGTACAACGTACAATCTTATGGGTGGTTTTTCTGAATGGGATGGGCCTGTAGATGAATTAAAATAAAAAAAGAGAGAAGTTTTGCTTCTCTCTTTTTTATACTTATAATTTTAAAAATTAACCTGAGCCTGTAATCTCAGTAAACTGCCTTTTTGATGATTATCGGTCAGTACAGCATCTTCGTATCTTCTGTTGGATATAGTGTAGTCGGCAACTAATTCAAAGTTTTTAAACGGCTGCCATTCAATACCGATTTCTAAATCTTTAACATCGTAGCTTCTCGCATCAAGCTCATGTTTTTTACCACCTTGATAAGATTGATATTTTATGAAAGGAAAAAATTGCTGCTTGTCTATTTTTAAACTGTAAAATATTTGGACATAACCGCCTTTTAAGCTTTTTTCCTCAATAGTATTGTTTGTTTTGTTGTATTGAGGACCTTTACCAATGTTGTATTCTGCTTGAAAACCAAAAGGTTTTGGATATAATGTAATTGATGCAGCTATTCTTTCATCTTTGTACTCTGAACCTAATAAAGTGGTAACACCTGCTGTTTTTGTACCTACAACATATTTTCCTTTGTATGCCTGTACACCTGTTTCAAGTACCTGTCCGTTTTTAAATTCGAAAGGATAAGAAACACGGGCAACTAAATGCTGGTCATTGTTGGCTTCACTGCGGTTAGCTGTTTGTCCGTTATATACACCCAGACCAACTACACCATAATCACCGGAACCTTTTAAGTTTTCATCTACTAGTTTTTTAAACAGATCTCTTTTGGATTTTGGTGCCCAATAAAAGAAAACTCCTAAATCACGTTCGTTAGAAACAGCACTGTTTAAGGCATCATTTCGATCTAATGTAAGTCTGTTTTGAGATGACTGCATATTTTCAAATCCGTAGGGTACTTTACTTTGACCGATTCTGAACCTGTATTCTTTATCTGTGTCAAGAGCAATATCAAAATACGCATCTCTTAATTGAAGAATATTATTTGTTGTTCCCGCAGACGAGGCAAAATCCGGTTGAATGTATATAAATATTCTTTCATGAACATTTCCGGAAAAGATAAGACGGCCACGACGAATAAAAAGGCCACCGTTATTACCCCATGATCTGTCACATTGCTCACAGCCTAAATCGGGATTTGTCTCAAGTAATCTATTATAACGAACTTGAGCGTACCCTCTGATTGCAATATTTTCAAACCATTTTTTTACTTTTTCGATTGTTTCTGGTTTCTGAATTTTTTCACTGGAAATAACTTCAGGATTCTTTTTTAAAGAGTCATTCTTTATTGTTTCCGTTTGTGCACTTAAATTACAACTTAAAAAAAGTGTAAGTGCGATTAATTTAATTTTAAAAAACATGTTGTGTTGTGTTAAGTTTTTTTAAAAAGGTTAAAAAAAAGAGACTAACCAGTAGTCTCGTTTTTTTGAAAGAATATGTAGTTATAAAAATATTCTTAAAATAAAATAAGTTATTGTAGCTAATAAAGCTGATACCGGAATGGTTAAAATCCATGCCCATAATAGGTTTACTGTTACTCCCCATCTTACAGCCGATACACGTTTTGTAACTCCTACACCTATGATTGAACCAGTGATTGTGTGTGTAGTTGATACCGGAATTTTAAAGTGTTCAGTGATAAATAATGTCAACGCACCTGCTGATTCGGCTACTACACCTTCAAAAGCTGTAACTTTAGTGATTTTAGAACCCATTGTTTTAACGATTTTCCATCCACCGCTTAAGGTACCCAGACCAATCACCGTATAACATGCTAAAGGGATCCATTCTGGCATTTGAGCTTTAATTCCTTTTTCTTCATTAGGCAGTACTACCTGTAACCATTCAGGCATTTGCAATACATCAATACCGGAAGTATTAATATAAACAGCTACAGCGGCAGCAATAATACCCATTACTTTTTGTGAATCGTTACCACCGTGACCTAAACTGAAAGCAGCTGATGATAATAACTGTGTTTTTTTAAGTATGGTTTCCGCTTTACCTGCTGAAAAACTGCTGAATAATAAACATATAGTTCCTAAAGCAAAAATGATAAATCCTACCAATAGCCATTTGATGTTTTCAGGCTCTGCAGCCACACTCCAGAAATGGGATTCAAAACGTGGTTTTTTAATTTTATCGTATCCTTTCATTACAGTTGCTAAAAACCAAACTGTAGACACTAAAAATGTTACGGTAAAAATTTTAGGATAGATGCTTTTCTTTGCAGAATACATGAACCAAAGCGAGACTAAATAGGAAATCAGCATCCCTACAAGCGGAGCAAGAGCAATAAATGCAATTACGACTAAAACACCGCTAGGTAGCAATTCACCTTCTTTGGCAGCTTTAAACCAGTTAACAATACCAAACCCGTAATGATCAGGATCCGTTACGTTTCCAGAAAAACCGTGTGCCAGAGCAGCTCCTGCAAATCCACCAATCAACGTGTGTGATGACGAAGAAGGTATACCTTTCCACCAGGTGAATAAATTCCAAATGATGGCCGCAATAATTCCTGCAAGGATTACTACTAAATCTATACTTGAAGTTTTAGCTGTTTTTGCTACTGTATCAGCAACACCAAAACCAAAAACCCAATAGGCAAGAAAGTTGAAAAATGCAGCCCATAATACCGCCTGAAACGGAGTTAAAACTTTAGTTGCAACAATGGTTGCAATGGAGTTTGCTGCATCATGAAAACCATTAATATAGTCAAATATTAAGGCTAATATGATAATGATAATTAATAAAGTCATAATTTAAACCGAAGTACGGTAATTAAGAGTGTTTTACTGATATTTGTTCGATTACGTTTGAAACGCCTTTACATCTGTCAGATGCCATTTCAAGTGCAGAAAGTACTTCTTTATACTTAATTACTTTAATTGCATCAGATTCGTTTTCAAAAATATCAGCAACAGCTTTATCAAAAACTACATCACCTTTACTTTCCAATTTGTTTATACGTTTACAAATTCCTTTGATGGATTGGTGATTTTTTAAGTCTTTTAACTCTTTAACTGCTTTGTCAATTAATTGACATGCTTCTAAGTTAATTTCAGTTAATTTACGGATTGACTTTGTGATTTTTTCTACCTGATATAAACGCATTCTGCTTGCCGCACCGTGCATATTGTCTGCTACGTTGTCAATAGATTTGATTAATGCGTTGATGTCTTCTCTGTCAAACGGAGTGATGAAGTTTTTACTTAACTCTAATTGAGTTTTGTGTGCTATTCCTTCAATTTTATTTTCTAATTCTTCAATTTTTTGAAAATAGCTGTCTCTTTCTTCTTTAGGAGCATTAACAGCTTCGTGTAACGTTTCTGCTAAAACAACAAGCGTACTGCTTGCTTGTTCAAATAAAGGAAAGAATTTAGTGTCTTTTGGTACTAAAAATTGAAAGATACTGTTTAGGTTCATAATCATATAAATTTTGATGTGGCAAAAGTATATTTCCAATGTTAAGAAATCATTAACATAACATGAAAAACATATTAAGATTGTAAAGAAATTTTTAAGGAAAATTCGGGCAGAATGATTGAATTGCTTTTTGTATTTTAGCCACTCAAAAATACAAAATATTTACACAACTAAAATTAACTATGGACTTAAACTTCAATAAAAACGAAGATCATAACAAACTTTTACTTTCAGAATTAAGACAGCGCCTGGCAAAAGTTAAACTTGGCGGGGGTGAAAAAAGAATAGCAAAACTACATGCCGAAGGCAAAATGACAGCCCGTGAACGTATTGATTATTTGTTGGATAATGATGAAAAATCAATCGAAATAGGTGCTTTTGTTGGTGATGGAATGTATAAGGAACATGGGGGGTGTCCAAGTGGTGGAGTTGTTGTAAAAATAGGTTATATAAAAGGTAAACAGTGTATTGTGGTGGCAAATGACGCTACAGTAAAAGCAGGTGCCTGGTTTCCTATTACCGCTAAAAAGAACTTAAGAGCGCAGGAAATAGCTATCGAAAATAGATTGCCTATTATATATTTAGTAGATTCTGCTGGTGTTTATTTACCAATGCAGGACGAAATTTTCCCGGATAAAGAACATTTCGGACGAATTTTCAGAAACAATGCTATTATGAGCAGTATGGGAATTACTCAAATCGCTGCAGTTATGGGAAGTTGTGTTGCTGGTGGTGCTTATCTGCCTATAATGAGTGATGAAGCTTTAATTGTAGATAAAACCGGAAGTATTTTCCTGGCGGGAAGTTACTTGGTTAAAGCGGCTATCGGTGAAACGATAGATAACGAAACATTGGGAGGAGCTACAACACATTGCGAAATTTCGGGTGTAACCGATTTCAAAGCTAAAGATGACAAAGATGCTCTGGACAGAATCAAAAGTATTGTAGGTAAAATGGGTGATTTTGACAAAGCCGGTTATAATAGAGTTAAGTCTGAAAAACCAGCTCTGAATCCAGAAGATATTTACGGAATTTTGCCTAAATCACGTGCCGAACAATATGATATGATGGAAATTATCAAACGTATGGTTGATAATTCAGAATTTGATGAATACAAAGCTGGTTATGGACAAACCATTATCACAGGTTATGCACGCATTGATGGTTGGGCAGTAGGAATTGTAGCGAATCAACGTTTGATTGCCAAAACAACCGGAGCTAAAACAAAACCAAGTGAAATGCAGTTTGGAGGCGTTATTTATTCAGATTCGGCTGATAAAGCAACTCGTTTTATTGCGAATTGTAATCAAAAGAAAATTCCATTGGTGTTCGTTCATGATGTAACTGGTTTTATGGTAGGTTCAAAATCGGAACACGGCGGAATTATTAAAGATGGTGCTAAAATGGTAAATGCGGTGGCTAATTCTGTAGTGCCTAAATTTACCGTTGTGGTTGGAAATTCATACGGAGCCGGAAATTACGCCATGTGTGGAAAAGCGTATGATCCGCGATTGATTTTTGCGTGGCCAAGTGCTGAACTTGCTGTTATGGGCGGTGCACAGGCTGCTAAGGTGTTAATGCAGATTGAGGCTGCTTCCTTAAAAGCTAAAGGGGAGGAGATCACTCCGGAAAAAGAAGAAGAATTATTCAATAAAATAAAATCACGTTACGACGAACAGGTTTCACCTTATTATGCAGCATCCCGTTTGTGGACAGATGCAATTATAGATCCGCTTGAAACCAGAACCTGGATTTCTATGGGGATTGAAGCTGCAAATCATGCGCCAATAGAAAAGCCATTTAATTTAGGAGTGATACAAGTGTAATTATGAAGATTTTTATAATGATGAAATTTAATTTCAGTAATTAATACTCTTTTAAACCTAACAGGTTTTTAAAACCTGTTAGGTTTAACAATAAAGAATAATATCACTGATTTTGTATATTCAATAAATTAAACTTTTCTTAAAATAATCTAAAAATCAAAATCTACTACTAACTTTACGGTAGTAGATTTTTTATTTTATCCCTATGAAGAAATTAATACTTGCTTTAACCGTATTCTGCAATTTTAATATTGGAACAGCACAGCTGACTGTTGCTAAAGAAGTTTTTACACGCCGCGACACATTGCAGGGTGGCTTGCGTCCTGAACGTACCAGCTTCGATGTACAGCGTTATGATTTGAATATTAAAATCAATTCTGATGAAAAATCAATTACAGGATATAACGACATTACTTTTAAAGTGGTTGACAATACGTCTAGAATTCAAATCGATCTATTTGAGAATATGCAGATTGACAGTATTGTTTACAACAATAAAAAACTGCAGTTCAATAGAGAATTAATAGCAACTTTTATTCAGTTTCCTGAAGTATTGCAAAAAGGCAGTGGACATACAATCCGTTTTTATTATTCGGGTAAACCGGTTATTGCAAAACGAGCGCCATGGGACGGCGGTTTTGTTTTTAGTAAAGATACAGCCGGAAAACCCTGGATAGGAGTGGCTTGTCAGGGATTTGGTGCGAGTAGCTGGTTTCCTGTAAAAGACTCTCAAAGTGATGAGCCTGATTTTGGTGCTTCTGTAAAAGTAGCAGTACCCAACGGATTGATGAATGTGTCCAACGGCAGATTTCTTGGCAGTGAAAATTTAAAAAATGGTTATACACGTTGGGATTGGGAGGTTAAAAACCCAATTAATACCTACGATATTACGATAAATATTGCTGATTATGCCCATATCCATGATAGTCATAAAGGACTGGATCTGGATTATTATGTTTTAAGAGCTAATGAAGCAAAAGCGCGTAAACATTTTGAAGAAGTAAAGCCTATGATGGACTGTTTTCAGTCAAAATTTGGAAAGTATCCATTTTCTGAAGATGGTTATAAATTGGTTGAAACCCCTTATCTGGGAATGGAACATCAAAGCGCAGTAGCTTACGGAAACCATTATTTGCAGGGATATCTTGGAAATGATTTGTCGGGGACGGGCATTGGTCTTCTTTTTGATTACATCACTATTCACGAAAGCGGGCATGAATGGTTTGGAAACAGTATTACGAGTCAGGATATCGCTGATATGTGGATTCATGAAGGATTTACACAGTATTCTGAAATTGTATTTGTTGAGTGTCAGTTTGGTTATGAAAAAGCCATGGCATATGCATACGGACTTCGTAACAATGTTAATAATGACAGACCGATTATTGGTCATTACGGAGTTAACAAAGAAGGCAGCGGCGATATGTATCCAAAAGGAGCGTTAATGCTCAACACAATCAGACACATTATTAATGATGATGCTAAATGGTGGAAATTGATTTTAAAATACTCGGAAACATTCAAAAAACAAATCGTAACAAACCAGCAGGTAGTTGATTTCTTTAACAAAGAATCAGGAATAAATTTAACTCCTGTGTTTAATCAATATCTTAGATATACTTCTATTCCTGAGTTGGAAATTAGAAAAAACGGTGATTCATTCGAAATTCGATGGAAAACAGAAGAGCCTGATTTTGCCATGCCGGTTGATTTGAATATAAAAGGCAGAAAAGTAAGGGTTAACGCTACTAACGAATGGACAAAGGCAGGAACTAAAATTAAATCGGTAAATGATATTCAGCCTGATAAATTGGCTTTTTATATAAAATACTGATTTTTAACTTATTAATTATTTGTTTTTTAGTAAATTAGAAGTAAAATTCTAAACTAGGAAACTATGGAAACTGTTAAAAGTTTAAACAAGTGGGCAAATGCCCATACCTCTTATCCATTGGATATATTGCGTATTGTTGTGGGAATATTTCTTTTTTGGAAAGGAGTTTCCTTTATGACAAATACAGAATATTATAATCAATTAATTGAGCCCATTAAAAGTTTAGGAGGAGGAATGCTGATTGTACATTATGTTATGGCAGCTCACATGATGGGAGGGGTAATGATTGTTTTCGGATTATTGACCCGATGGGCAATTATTGCACAAATTCCTATTTTGCTTGGGGCTTTCTTAGTAAATTTTACTTTTGAAATGAATGTTGGAAACTTAATACTTTCATTTTTACTGCTGTGCATTAGTGTTTTCTTCCTGTTTTACGGAAGCGGTAAACATTCGGCTGATTATTATTTCAAAATGCAGCAATAGAAAATGTGAATTTAAATTATAAAAAAGTGCCGATTATCAAAATCGGCACTTTTTTATTTTGCAGGAGCTATATTTCCCCAATTGATTCCTCTTTTTATCCTGAGTAATTGTGTTTCTGATACTTTGTATCGTTTTGCCAATTTACTCAAAGGAATATTCTCATTGATTCTCTTTTTAATAACCATAACCTGATGAATGGTTAATTTGGAACGTGTGATTCGAATGGGACGGTTAATGTTTGCAAGCGCTTTGGCTTTAATTACATACGGACTGTCCTGCTGATGTTTAATGTTTTCTTCCATCGTCATCCATTTTAGATTAGAATGATGATTGTTGGACTTATCAAAATCAAGATGAGCAACAAAATTGTGTTTTTTTGAAGGCTGTCCAACAAAATGCAATGCCACTAAACGATGGGTTAATGTGCCAAAGCTTTTTCTTCTTCCGTTTTCAATTTTGCGCAATCTCGAATTGTACTTTTTTCTAACTGTTTCAAGTCTGACTTCAACTGCATCAATAGCTCTCGAAATATCATAAAAGCGGGCATCTTTTCCGTCACAGGTTTTTAAATCTCTTTTAAGTAAAGTGATTTCTTTTTTAATACCTGCAATTCTTGCTCTTTCCTCGGTAAGATATTTCAAGTCTTCTTCAGTATGAGGTGAAAAGACCGAAAAATTAAAAGAAGGATAGCCTTCGGTTGTTGCTTGAGAAATATTTTTTTCCTCGTTAGTATTTAAATCGATTTTTCTCAAATTTCCATAATTAGAGATGAAGAGCTTGTATTTTTCCTTAAAAGGAGATTTCAAATCCACTTCTTTCCATTCTTCGTTATCAAAATATCTCTTTAAATGCATATCAAAAATATTTAAAGTTAGCTTTCTTTTTGTCCCATCATCATTAAATAAGCTTTTAAAAACTCATCTAAATTTCCATTCATAACACCGTCCACATCGCTGGTTTCGTATTGTGTTCTGACATCTTTAATTAATTTGTATGGATGCATAACGTAATTGCGTATTTGCGAGCCCCATTCAATTTTCATTTTGCCGGCTTCAATATCGGCACGTTGTTCCAGTCGTTTTTTCAACTCAATTTCATATAACTGCGAACGTAGCATTTGCATGGCGCGTTCACGGTTATCATGTTGCGAACGGGTTTCTGAACACTGAATTTGAATTCCGGTTGGTTTGTGCAATAACTGGACTTTTGTCTCAACTTTATTTACATTTTGTCCTCCGGCACCGCTTGAACGGGCAGTAGTAATTTCAATGTCAGCAGGACTGATAGCAATTTCAATCGTATCATCGACCAACGGATATACATATACCGAAGCGAATGATGTGTGGCGTTTGGCGTTACTGTCAAAAGGAGAAATTCTTACCAATCGGTGTACACCGTTTTCACCTTTTAAATAACCAAAAGAATAATCACCCTCAAATTCCAGGGTAACGGTTTTAATACCGGCTACATCACCTTCCTGAAAATTCAGTTCTTTAACTTTATAGCCGTTTTTCTCACCCCACATCAGGTACATTCGCATAAGCATACTTGCCCAGTCACAACTTTCGGTACCACCGGCACCTGCGGTAATCTGCAGTACAGCACTCATTGAGTCACCTTCGTCAGAAAGCATGTTTTTAAATTCAATGTTTTCGATATGGGTATTGGTAGTTTCGAATAAATCATCTAATTCCTCTTCACTTAAATCACCTTCTTTGAAGAAATCATAGGCAATTTGAAGTTCATCAGCAAGATTTACCGCTTTTTCATAATCTTCTACCCATTTTTTCTTTGAGCGGAGATTACGGACAATAACTTCGGCTTCCTTAGCCTTGTTCCAAAAATCAGGAGCAAAAGTCTTTTCTTCTTCGTTAGCGATTTCGATTAATTTGGCATCAATGTCAAAGATACCTCCTCAACGCACCCAGGCGCTCTACAATACCTTTAATTTGTTCGGTATTTGTCATAGAATTTTTATAATTTTGATGTTTATATTTATGAATTTGATTTTTAGAAATTTCTAAAAATATTTATTTCAGATTTTTTCTGAGTATAAAAAGAAAGCTAAAATATAAAAAAAAGAAATATCACCAAAATTAGTGATATTTATGTGTTAAAAACCCTACAAATATTGGTGTGTTTTAGAATATGGAAATAAATTTGGTAAGTGATACCGTAACCAAACCTACGCAGGAAATGCTGCACGCTATGTTTAGTGCAAAAGTAGGTGATGATGTATATAAACAAGACCCGACAATAAATGCTTTAGAGCAAAAAGCAGCCACAATGTTTGGTATGGAAGCAGCATTGTTTTTTCCTTCCGGGACTATGGCAAATCAGGCAGCATTGAAATTAAACACACAGCCGGGAGACGAAATAATTTGTGACAAATGGTCGCATATTTATCTGTATGAAGCAGGAGGGACGGCTTTTAACAGCGGTTGTTCATTGAGTTTAATTGATGGAAACAGAGGGATGATAACTGCAGATCAGGTAAGAAAAGCTATTAATGACCCTGAATTTTTTCATGCTCCTTTAACAAGTGTGGTAAGTATTGAAAATACAACCAACAAAGGCGGGGGAGCCTGTTATGAAATTGAAACATTAAAAGAGATTAAGCAGGTCTGCACACAAAATAACTTAAAATACCATCTTGACGGAGCCCGTTTATGGAATGCTTTAGTTGCAAAGAAACAATCTCCACGACAATTCGGAGAACTGTTTGACACCATTTCAGTGTGTTTGTCTAAAGGTTTGGGAGCACCGGTGGGATCAGTTTTAATTTCTGATGCAAAAACAATAAAAAGAGCGTTACGCATCCGTAAAGTTTTTGGAGGAGGAATGCGTCAGGCGGGTTATTTGGCCGCAGCGGGTATTTATGCTTTGGATAACCATATTGAAAGATTGGCGGTTGATCATCATAGAGCTAAGGAGTTGGCTTATATGTTGCAGCAGTTACCATGGGTTGCCGGGGTAGAACCTGTGGAAACCAATATTGTTATTTTTAGTATTCAATCGTATCTTGATGAAAAAGTGATTATTGAAAAATTGAAAGTCAAAGGGATTCATATCAGCTCTATGGGACAGGGTAAGATGCGTATGGTAACGCATTTGGATTACCGTCAGGTTATGCACGAGTATGTAATGGATATTCTGCCTAAAGTAGCAATGTAAATTAAAGTTGTAAGCCGGAGAAATTTCGCAAAATCTGTCTATACCCAAAAAGGAGCGTTGAAATGATATTTATAGTGTTATTAGGAGCATTGTTTTTTTTAATGCTCTATTTTTTTTTACCGGATAATCGTCTGGATAAGTAAAAAGAAAACAAGGGTCAAATGGACATTTGCGATAATAGGACTGTTGATTTTGGTAAAAATTATTGATTTTGTCTTTTTTACGAAAATGGAATTTATCCAGTCAAAAGTATATCCGGATCTGTATCTTGTGAAAAATCCAATTTACAATCGTGATTCCTTACATGAAGCAATCAAAAAAATGGTTATTCAAAAAGTGAATAATGAATTTACAGGCAATGAGAATAAATACAAATCAAAGTATGAGTACAGTTCTTCATCACCTTCAGGAACAGATTTGTATTATTGCCTGAGTTTCTATGAATATTCTAAAGGCTGGGGAACAAATCCGTTTGGAGAAGCAGGAACACAGCATTTTATAGACCACGAAGAAGACCCGGGCGGATTCAGCAGTGAACTTCTTGAGCATTATTATGAATACAGAATTGCAGAATTTGATATCCGATTCTGCGAAAATGATACAATTAACTGTTTAGGTATTTTGAGATATTTTCAAAATGATGAGGAAATAAAAACGGATACAATTATTAATCAATGTAAAAAGAAATGAAAACAACCCGAATGGTATTTTTGTTTTTGTTACTGTCTCTAAACCTGAATGCCCAGGTGTTGAAAGATTGTGCAGTATGTTCGGCACAAATTGTAAAACCGGAAAAAATAAAAGATTTGAGCATTGATGAAATCAGATTGCTGACCAATGAAATTTTTGCAAGAAATGGTTATCAGTTTGAAAATTCGAGGTTTCAGGATTATTTTGAACAAAAATCCTGGTACAAATCAAAAGGAAACAATAAAAATGTTTCATTTAACGAAATAGAAAAACAAAATATAAAAGCCTTTCAGGAAAGAATCAGGCTCCTCAAACAAAATCAGGAAGAACTGATCAACCAGTTGAAAGCATTTAAAGAACTTGTTTTGTCGGGTGAATTAAATGGTTTGAAATCTAAATATGCTTTTATGTACGAAAAGCAAAATCAGGCTGATGAGGCTAAATCATTGAAAGAAGTTTTAAACAGAATCAACCTTGACGATGTAAACTATTATAAAAACAAAGGACAGAACAGTGTAATTGCTGATAACGGATTTGTAAAAATTGTTTATAAACTATCAATAGAAGGAGATCAGATAAATTTGTTTTATAGTTTCATGAACCATTCAGAAATTATTGAGGACTTGAATGAATTTACCGACTATCATTCGGAAGATGAGTTTATGTACAATTGGCAGTTCGAGTATAAAAGCAACAAATTGAAATTTATAAGGCTGGCATTTGCAGGATAGAAAAATAATTCTCTCGCAAGTAAGGTTGTTAAAATAAAAGAGCTGTAAGCTTACATGTTTTTTTGGATAGAGTCTGATCAGCAGCCGTTTTTTATCCAGTTCATAGTTTATGTTTTTGATTTTTTAGGAAATAGTGGTTGTGTAACAGTTATCATTGTTGGTATTGATTCTATTTAAAATTCTTGTTTTCTAAAGTCCAGTAAATCATATTATTTTCCGTCCTTAATTCTATAAAATTAAATTTTGTGAGCAGATTTACGGAGTTTGTATTTTCTATTAAACAGTTAGCGGTAATTTCTTTTACAATTTCATTTGAAAAAGCCCATTTAATAATTTCTTTTACAGCCTCTTCAGCGTATCCTTTTCTTCTTTCTTCTTTAATTATTCCATAACCAATATCAACGCTTTGATCTTTATAATTGAACCCTTTAAATCCTAGATCCCCTATTATTTCTGAGGTCTCTTTTTTGATTATCATCCAGGATTCAAAACCTGTTGGAGATTCAACTTTTAATAAGTTGTTAATTATTCTTGGTAATGTTTCAATCACATCATTGTCAGGCCAGCTTTTCCCTTTTTTTAAATTCCAACTATCCAAATCACTATAATTCTCATTCAATATATTCCTGCAAACTGGAATTGTAAATGGAATAAGTATTAATCTTTCAGTTGTTAGTTTATCAATTTTCAGGGATTCGACTTTCATTATTTATGTTGATTTTTTACGGTAAAATTTATGATACTGCTCCGCCGGCTTTATACAGCGCCGACTTTTTTTTATTGTTACTCACAAATATACCGAAGTTGAAAGAAAAAGCTTAATTAAATGCAGAAAATGGACATAAAGTTCTTTTCGGAAAATTTGAATCCAGGCATTTCATGAAATCTTTCTTCCTTTTAAACCATTCAAGTTTAAGGGATGTATTGAAATAAAAAAAAACTGCAGTTAACGGTTGTGCTTTTTATTTTTTAAAGAATTCTTCTGCATTTTTGTAGAATATTTTTTCTTTTTGTTCTGAAGATAAAAAGTCAAGCTTATTTACCGATTCGATTGCTTGTTTGATATCGCCATTATCGGATCCAAACATTAATCTGTTTTCTAATCCGGCATCGATTAATCTTTTCATGACAGCGTAAAAATCTTTGTGGGAAACTATGTATGGATTTGAAATAACGGAAATGTCGGTGTACACATTTCGATAGACACTCATAATACCAATAGTTTCTTCTAAAAAAGGACTGCCCGCATGCATAATCCAGATTTTTAACTTCGGAAATTTCAGTATTAAATCTTCCATTAAGATGGGACTTCCTAAACTTACTTTAAAATTTGGACAACCATGACCGGGGCCTGCCAATCCTGTATGAATACCAACAGGAAGATTGTATTTTTCAGCTAATGCATAATACGGGTATAATAATTCATCTGATGGTGAAATTCCGTAATACTGGCTTAATATTTCTCCAATGAAATCAATTTTTCCATGAATAATCTGACGCTCTGTCCATTTGATATCCGGGAATTCTTTTCCATCCGAAAAACAAAGACGGTTGCCATACGGGACTTTTCCATTTGGACATGGCAGCATTAATCCATATAGTAATTCGATTTTGTATTTATCCCTATAAGTGTCCTGCAGTTCCCAGGAAGTGCTGATGCCTGCCTTGTAAACACCGGAATTTTCCAATTGGCGCATTTGCATGTTTGGGTCTGATTCACCATGAATATGCGTGTCGAATACTTTTTGAGAATAAACATTAAACAATCCAAAAAGTAATGAGAGTAGGATTAATTTTTTCATAATGTTATATTTTATATTCTTATAATAGGGTTGAATTCTTTCTGTTTCATCCCTGGTTCTGTAAGATTCCGCCGGTATTATGAAGTGGCATTTATTATCACCGCTGCACACAAATATACCGAAAAATTGAAAGAAAAAGCTTAATTAAATACCGGGAATGGATATAAAGTTCATTCCATAAAATTTCAAGCCAGGCATTTCATGAAATTATTGTGCCTTTCGGATCATTCAAATTTCAAAAATGTGTTATAACCATAAAAACAACCTCTTTTAAAGCAATTTAAAGAGGTTGTTTTATGGTTTTTTAAGGAGTTATAAGTAGTTACTGCTTTAAGTTACTTTTTATTTATTATTTAGCGGAAAAGAAAGTCCTGCAGCCATTGCTCCGGAAAATTGTTCAGCAGTTGAGTGATAATAGTACGTGAACTTAATCTCGACATTGTGTTTACGGCCCAATGCCAAACCAACCGAAAAGGGAATGTGCGGCAATACTCCGTTTTTTTTCAGGTTTGTATACGGTGTATAAGTTTGAAATGAACCAACCGACAACCCAATGCCTGACTCAAGAAAAGGTGCAACGTAAGGAATAGGAGCACTGATACGTACTTTTGTCCCAAGTAAAAATGCATTGGATTTAATTTTGTATTCCTCCATACCTGGTTCATCAGATTCTCCCGAAGCTATAATAATTCCGGCATACGGTCTGAAAGCGAACCAACTTTTCAGGTTATAAACATATTCTCCTTGTGCATAAAAACCTGTTCCTGTTAAATCAGTTTCATCGTATGGAGCACACATGCCTATTCCCAAAGATGTGTTTATAAATTCTGATTTTTTTTCTTGTGCAGGTGCTGTATTGTAAAATAAAAAGGAAAGGATAAGGACAGTAATGGAAGAATATAGTTTGTTCATTTTGGAATTTAATTTGATGGTGCGAATTTAATTTTTTTTTAAGAATTCTCGCATAAAATATTTTGTCTGATGCGTTGGAAAAACTGATCTGTAATGTTCTGAGTGCTAAGAAGCAGGGGTAAAACAATTTGTTAGGACTGAAGTCAAATAATGAAAGATTGTCACATTAAACACTAAACCTTCCTGCATAAAACCCTTGTGCGTGTTGTACAACTTGTTTTTGAGACTTTTTTGCGTTTATGTTAGCTTATTGAATTAATAAACACTTGATTTTAATGTGAATTTGTTTGGTGATTTTATCTTACTGTTGTTTTTGGCTATTTTTTAGTTGTGCAACAATCACTGTTAGCTGCAGTCATTAATGTTTTTCGTACGCTTCAATATTCTGAAGAAGAGATTTTTCAGTCTGCATAATATCCATAAGTAACATTTTTAAAGTCTGTTTATTTTCCTTGTCTGTTTTATGAATATTTGAGTAAAGGAAGTTCATTAGATATACAGTTTTGTTCTTCAATGTTTCTTTTAGTTCATCAATATTGGAAAGTGATATTATCTTTTTAAAGTCAATTAAATCAATTTTAGTGTTGGAGACTGACTTCCAAGCATTAGTTTTTATTTGTGGAATGTAAATTCCTTTAGATTTCATTACAATATCTAAAATAGTAGTTTTTTTATCATTAGAATTTAATTCCAATACAGTTATTAATGAATCCTGTTGAGGAATTATAGCGTTTATGTCATTTTTTGATTCTTTTAATTCATTGCTTATGGTTGAATAAACTTGATTGACAAAAATTTTGTCTTTTCTTTCAGAATTCCAATTGTCAATAAAAAGAGCTATTAAGATTCCAGCAATTACAGGAATGATTTCTTTAATAAATTGAAAACTATAATCTTTAATTTTTTTCTTCATTTAACGAGGGCTTCAATATGATTGCTGTTAACGTTCCGCCGGCTTTACGATGGTGGGGGTTTTTATTGCTTTAGTTTCGGTTAAAAACACCGAAGTCAAATATACAAAACTAACTTTAAATTATACCTATAAACCTCACTAACACAAAACCGTGTTGTGCGTTCGCTTTTTATGATTCCCAATGTCCTTCAAAGTAGTAAAAAATTATAATTGTCTGTTGTTATATATATGTCTGTTGTATTTATGCGATGTCTCGGGTATAAAGTCTCATTTATTAGTAAACACTTTACATACGCTTTTGTCGTGTCAAGAAACGAGATGTCAATTGTGTTTTCTTTTATCCAATATTTTTCATTTTCCTTGATGTCATTAACCAAAGAGTCAATAAATTAAATGAGATCCTCATTTTTTATTTCTTTAACCTTTAAATTTTCTGCCCATTTATTTAAATCTGTCTTTTCTGCCCAAGTTGGTTGACCATAGATTCCTGATGTCTGGTTTACTTCGGACTTCAACGTACTAAAAAAGAAGTGTTCTATGTTTTCAAATTTACTTTTTGCACCAATTGTCAATCTTACATAACTAACACCCCAAGTCATACCAATACCATTTGTCTCAAAGTCCAGATTGAAGTTGTTTTTATTAATATAATATTTTAGTCTTTCTATTCTCATTGGGTTCTACTAAAGTGACGCACAACGGTTTGGATATGAGCAGTAGCGTCCCGCAGGGCGCTATTGCTTATAGGCTTTGTTGTGGTGTCGTATTTTTTATTTTTTCTAGTTCATACCCATCTTTGGTCACAGTAATTAAACTATCTTTTAAGAGGACTCTTCTATCTTTCTTTGTAAATGTTCTCACTTTCTTAAGTTCATTAATTTCCCGATTGAAACAAAAAACTTCTTTAGAGTTCTTCCAAAATAGTTCATTGTCTAAACACGAAATTGAATCAACAAATACATCAATTGGTAGCTCGACTTCTTCAATAGTAAGAAAATCAATATCCAATTCACAAATTGGAAATTTACCGTATCCAAAGAAAAGTACTTTATTTCTATTAGTTTTTACCACTTGATAACAGTCCCAAATTCCAAATTAGAATTAAAGCCCCAAATCATTTTTCCTTTCTTATTAAAAATGGCAAGACCTTCTTTGGAATATTTCTTCTCAGCCATTATTCCTTCATCAAAATAGGAAACAACAAACTTTTTATCAAAGATAATTATGTCATTGACTGCATCTCCAATAGAAAAGGAATTAATTATCTCTCCGTTACTGTTATATATTTCAGCATTTTTTTCGTTTTCGTCAGACCTAGAATCAGCAATAAGAATTGAATCACTATCAAGACGTCTTAGTATTGGATACCGAAAATCGTTTTTAATATTAATCATCCAATTTTCAGTATGCAGTTCTCCCTGTTTTGTCAATACTGTAAATGATTTAGCACCTAACACCTCATAAGCCTTTATTTCACCTGAAAAATTGAATTTCATCATTGTCTCATTATATACACCACAACGTCCCTTGGCTTCATGAAGTTGGGGAATTTGTCCCCAAACCATTCCTTTAAGACCGAAGTCAAATATAAAAAAGCCTTTAAATTCCGTCTTAAAACCCCAATTTCATGAAGCTGCTGTTGGTGGTAGTGCTATTTCATTGGAAAAGAGTCTTATATTATTTGTTTCAAAAAGTGTTCCCTAAAAACATCAAACTCTTTCCACTACACAGTTGTAACAACCTGGTCTGGCATTGTGAATATGAATATAATTTATATCTTCATTTTCAAAAACTTTAATTATTTGTTCTCTGAGGTTTTGTCCTTCGGTAACAGAAGCGTCTTTCATAATTCCATTTTTGTCATAACCACGTAATGAAAGTAGTCTGTGATTAAACATTTTTGGAATTTCGTTAACATCCAAAATTGCTGTTTTCGCTGCCTTTCTTACGAATATTGGTCCGCTTGCTTGATAAGGCGAATTTGTCTTATGATGTTGGTAAGGCAATAAAATTACTTCTTCTTCAAGTTCAGCGTCTTGCAAACTTACCCTACATGGAAAACCGGGAAATTTGTCTACAATCATTCTTACGGCACCTATTTTCTCTAATTCGAAATTGTCCAATTTGAAAAGGCTTGAAAACTCTACGTCTTGTAATGATTTTAATTTGAAATTCATATTCATGTTTTTTAGTAAAAGTCAAAAAATAAAGTTGATATACATCCCGAATCTTGTTATATCCAGTAAGTTTTTTAGCATTACTGCCAACGTTCCCACGCTTGGCGTCAGTTGCGAACTTCGGAACTGATTATTTTCTGTTAAAGATAAAATTTCTTGCGAAAAGTAAACATGAATTTACTACAAAATTCGAAATCTTGTCAAACGCTTGTTAGCGCTAGTGTCTAAATTCACATTTAATACTATCCGAATATTCTCTGGCAATTGGTTTTATCCAATCGTTTAATTCAACTGTATTTTTATCTGTTTTTATATATACTCTATTCCAAGTTTTTCGTTCAATTTTTCCTTCTGTTATTACTGACATATTATCACTTGCAAGAACTATAATTGTATCATTAGATTTTCCTTGAAAGTATATATCTTTATTTTTACCATAATACTCTTCAATACTATGTTTATTATAAAAATATCCACCGGCAATACAAGAAAGTATAGTTAAATAAATGATTGTCTTTTTCAAAGGATTTTTATATACTATTAAAAAGCCTAAAGAAATTAACACCAAATAAATTAACACTAAATAAACAAATTCTTGATTATTAAAATTTTTTACAATTTCATACAAAGAGCCACCACTAAATAAAGTTGCGATATATAAAATTAGAAATAAAAAAGGCAAAAGAAATATTATGTTAATCAATACAGTTTTGTGTTCTTTTTTAACAATTCTTAAAATTGTATCTATAATAAAACCTAAAAATAAGAAAAATAAAATAAAGAATAAAAAAACTGCAATACCTAAGCCTGCATCTGTTGGGTGCTCTTTTTGTCTATTCGCTTCAAATGCAATTTCTGAATAATAGTATAATCCTAAAAATGGAACAATTACTATAAATAATCTTTTCAAAAAGCTTTTTAATATGTTCATTTTTAATTATTTTTTGGTTTCTGCGCTGATATTACCACTAACGTTTTAGAGCTTGGTGAAGGTGGCGATTTTCACCACAAATGTGATGCGGAGAATCAAATTTTGATTTTCCATAAATGTGTCTACGGAGCATTAAACCGCTACTTTTGCCAACCCCGTGTATAGGTGCCTTTCTATTGTTTTCTGCTCTCAATTTCATCAAAATAGTTCATCACTTTTTTGTCTGCGTCGCTTTGTAAACTCACATTGTTGTCAAACAATTCTGTCCTTAGTTCTCTATATAACGATACAGCGTTTCTTAAACTATCTAATAATGATTGTCTTTCGTATGTTGGAATTGTGAGTTTTAGTTTTGCTAGATCTTCGCTTTCTAATTCTGTCTCTACTTTTCTAACACCACGAGGCAAATTGTCGTTTTTGATGTGAAGCAAAGGTCCCAAAACAACCATTCTTAAAAACCCCATAAAATCGTATGCTTCAAAATATTCTCCACGTCCGATTTTTAGTAAAGCATAATGTATCCACGTCCAAAATCGTTCTTCAATCCATTGATAGTCGGGATATGGAAACTTTGCTTGTGAATTACTAATTACTTTTTCAAGTTGTCCATTTTTGTCAATTAATAGGGTAGGTGTTTCAATGCGTGAATGAAATTCGTCAAGAGTTACAAATTTTATGTCAACGTGTAAAAGTGGTTTGTCATAAAGGCAAATTAAAACTCTTGGTTCTCCAACATGTTCACCTGTAAATCCTGATAGAAAGTTGCCCAATCTTTTTGCGTAGTTAAGCATTAGATTTTTATCGGTAGAAATCTTTTGCTTTGTTATAAGAATTAGGTCGAGGTCAGAAAACTCATCTATTTCGTTTGTTAGCCACGAACCCGCAACAGCCAAACCGATAACGTTGTCGTCTGGTTCTAAAATAATCTTGGCTTTGTCCGCAAATTCTCGTTGTATCATTTTACTGTTGTCTGTTTTTAAGTTTGCCTATAACGTCTCGTGGCTTCGCGTCAGTTGCGAAGTTCGGAACCGATTTTTTTCTGTTAAAGATAAAAATTATTGCGAAGCGAGAACGTGAATTTACCACAAAACTCGCAATTGCGCGTAACCGCCTTAAGTTTACATTTTTTAAAATTACATAAAAAAGGTAAGAACAAAAGAGAGAAGTAAGGTTTTAAATAACCGCAGGAACTATAGATTCCGTCAACAATGATAATCCCCTCTCTTTTCTACTTTTATTTCGTACAGTTTTTTTTTTAGATGCGAACTGGTTTTTTATGGTTATGAAAAGCAAGAAACTGGCATTAATAGCGGTATGCAACAAACTTTTAAAACAGGCATTTGCAATTGCTGAATCGGGAGTATTATATAATGAAAATCACAGAAGCAAACGGCAGATAAATAACTAAAAATTCAAATTTTAATTTGTTTTTAAGCACAGTTCTTTGTTAGCCGTAGTTTTTATTTTAACGGCTCTGCCCAATCAGAATTCCTTATTAAAATTATTCCCTGAGCATAGTCAGTCGTTGATGTTTTTTTATCTGTGATTTTCATTCCGGAAATGAGACTTAATAAACCTGTACTTTTTATTAGCCTTAATGAATTTTTGTAAGGTGATGTTGACTTGTTTATATCAAAAAACGTATTTGTTTTTTTATTTGTTATATTTTTTAAATCGCTAATTCCGAAGTGATAAAGCGAAAAAGTATTATCGCAAGAAACTCCTGTTTTCGTGTGTTTTTTGTTGCTTCTTAAGAAAAAAGGTAAATATTTAGAAGGAGCATCCATATAGCTATCTAAATATCTGGATATAATAGTATATGTTTTGTCTTTAACAGGCGAATTTGGGTTTTTTACAAGTGCTCCAAAATCTTTCTTGTTATTCATTTCTTTTTGTAGAACATGTGCTTCACCAAAATAGCCATAAATTTTTTGCCCTTTAAAATCATATCTTTTATACAAATCATTGAAATTTAAAAACATAATATTTTCTCTAGTAGTTGTTTTATAATCAACCAGATTTTTTCTGATATGCTCAATATCTGTTACATAATTTATGTTTGTTGATTTTAGATTTATTGTAGAAATAAGTTTGGGCAATTTATCTTTTGTCCATTCTAAAAATAAATTCTCTTCTTTTGGAAAGTCTATTGATAGATTTATTCTACCTAAAAGTATTTTTAAGTGATTTTTGGTAACATTTATATTTTGAACCTTATCAATTCCATAAACTCTGATTTGTGAATCTTCAGAATTTATTCCGTTTAGTTTACGAATTTGAATCCATTTGTTTTTGTAATCAAAATTATTGTGTCCATGATAGATTATCCAACTTTTTAAAACGTAATCAATAAGTTTTTCGTCTCCATTTTTCAAATATTCATTTAGAAAATAGGCTTGACTAAAATCAATCTCTGCCAAATGAATTTTCATTCCGGCTTTTTTATTTAAATATTTGATGAGTTCAAAATCAATCTTTGTTGTTTCCTTTATTCCGTGAAATTCTCCATAAAGAAACAAATTGTTTGTTTTTATGTACTCATCCAAATTTCTAAAGGTTAAATTTTCATTCTGCTTAACTGACTCAAATAAATTTTTATTTTCTTCCCAGTATTGAACATATTCTTTACCTGAGTAGTTGTCATATTTTTTGACGGTAAAGCCATAAAGTAAACATAAAAGTAAAGTGATACATAAGTATTTTATTCCTTTCAAAAGCTTATTTTTCAATTATACACGATTTAGGTTAAAATTACGGCTAATGTCCCGCCAGCTTTATGACGTTGCGGTAAATTTAGCCAAAAGTTTACAAGTAAAAAACTTCACAGAGAAAATTCGGAGAATTTTCTAAACACAAGCCAAGCCCCGCAATGTCATAAAACAGCTGTTAGCCGTTCGGTTTTATTTTTTTAATAATTTTTTTGGTTAACATTTCTGCAAATTCTTTGTTCTGATATAAATTGTGATTTTCATTTTTCACAATTTGGTTTTCTATTTTTAGTTTTAAAAACCAATTACTTTCAGGTTTATATTCATCATTTTCACCATAAAATAGTTGAATAATACAATTTGGTTTCTCTGTTTCTTTTCTTAATCTCGTTGATGATATAGCAAAGATACTTTCTGATTTAAGTCCCAATAAGCTAGCTTTCCAACTTATTAAGCCTCCAATACTGAATGCTAAAATGTGAATATTATCTTTTTCTTTTTCTATTAGATTTTCAACGGCCCTTTCTATTCCTCCATTAATAAATTGATCATGCAGGCTTTCTTCATAATATTCCGTTTTATTTAACTCACCTAATTCGCAACAGTCATAATACTTAATTTCGAAATTATTTTCCAAAATGGTAACATAATGGTCTACCCAATAGGATTTTTCTTTTCCCCACAAATCAGACAAAATAATCAGCTTAGGTTTAATGTTTCCAAATTTCATTTTATTCTGTTTTTCGTTTCGCTAAACTGACGGCTAACGTTCGTCCTGTGGCTTGGCTTGCAGTAGCGATGCCTGCGAACATTTTATTTTCTGTTAAAGATAAACATTTTCGTAAAGAAAAATATGAAGTAAGAGTAAATTAGCTATTGCGCCAAACCACTGTTAGCAACTGACCTTAAATTTAGTTTGTTACTATTCTTTATACCAATTGATTATCATTACTGGAAGAATTTCTTCATGCGATTCATCTTTAATAGCTTGTTTAAAGTCAGCGTAAAAACTTTTGTAGATAATATTATGATCAACTATTTTTATTGTTATTGGAAACTTTTTTAATTTTTCATAATTAATGAAGCGATGAATTTTATCCGTATCATAAATGGATTTTACTTTGCCATTCTCTAATTCGATAAGGATTATTTCTTCATCAAGTTTTTGTATAATCTGATTATTTAAATTTCGAAAATCTTTATTATTTGTAAAAATATACAATGATTTTCCTTCAAGTCTTTTCTTAAAGTCATTATGTTTTTTTTCGCTTATTTTGTTTATTATATATACATAAATAAACAATAACACTAAAAATAAGAAAATTACAACTAAAATTTTAATTAGTATCAATTTATGCGGTTTTTTTGGTTTGCTGCTAACGTCCCGTGGCTTTGCGAAGTTTGGGGATTAGTTAGCCCAAATGTATGAGTTTAGATAAAGTTTACAAATACAAAACCAACTTTAAATTAAGCCTTAAAGCCCAAATTTCGCAAAACCACTGTTGGTAGCAGTTTTTCTATTCGTAAATTATTTCTTCAATTTTATCCCGCTTAATAATTTTAGTTTTTTTGTTTGTTAAATCTCGTATGAAAATGTAATTATTTGTTTCTCCTAATATTTTCAGATTTGTTCCAATCACTATTGTTTTGTTTGATGAGAGCACAAGACTTACTTTCTTTTTGTTTTCAAGTAATTCTTCATGATAATAATAAGAACTGATAGTAATACAAACTAAAAAAAGGAAAATTATTGAAGGGACATTATATTCATTTAAGCCTAATTGTTTTTCACTATAATTTTTTGGTGTGTAATATAAAAACCAAACTATAAGACTAGTAATAATTCCTGTCCAAAAGTATAATGGAATATCAAGTTTATTTAGAATAAAAATCGATAAAATAATTGAAAAAGCGAAGCCAACGATATTTAATATAGTTAATGATATTGAATATGCTTTAGTTGCAAATCTTAAAGAATCTATTGTATGGAACACAACATAGCACGAAAAGTAAGTAATAAAAGCAGAAATTATAAATTGGTAAAAACTCTTAAAAAAGTATATCAAATATTCTGTTAAGTCTAAATATGAGAATATGTTTATATCGAATTTTTTATAATAGTGAGCTTCAATTATGATACTAAAAACTACTGACAATAAGTAAATAATTGAAAGGTTATTTTTCAAATTGTTTAATAATTCTTTAAAAGATAATACTTTCGGTTTTTTGAATTCGCTCATTTTAGCTATTCACTATGATGTTATGTTAAAATTGCTACCAACGTCCCGTCGGCTTTAAGAAGTTGGGGATTTTTGTTCCCGAACCATTCCTTTAAGACTGAAGTCAAATATATAAAATTACCTTTAAATTTTGCCTAAACCCCCAATTTCTTAAAACCGCTGTTGTGCGCTGTTTTTAATTTTGCGGTTATCAATAATTTCAAAATAATCGACAATATCTTTTTCATCTATTACGATTACAAGATTGATGATATGTGGTGGTTCATCATAATTTTGTAAAATTGGATAGGATAGTTGTTTGTCAGTTTCCCACATATTTTCAGATCTTCCTAATAAATCAATTAATTCTTTTTTCGTTAAACCTTTTAATTGAACATTCGTCACCAAATCTTCAAGCATTTTTTCGCGATATGTGTACTTATTATTTTCTTTAAGGAGCCATTTTTCCTTATCAAATTTTTCCTGAGAATTTATTTGGCAAGAACTAAGTACTAAGAATGTAAATAATAAGAAAATATTTTTCATAATCTATTCAAGTCGTGTTTGGTAAAATAGCGCACAACTCATAAATATACGCAGGTTTTCGTTTACAAACGAAAACAAACGTTTATAAGTATTTGATGTTGTTTTCAAATATATAAAATAACCTCCAATCGCTTAGAGGTTAATATTGTTTAAAAGGTATGTTTGTTATTTAAATAATCCGTCCATGCCGGGAATATTAGGCATGCCGTCTTTTGCCACAGCGCCTAATTCGGCTTCGTTTACCGCCGTGGCTTTTTCAATGGCTTTGTTGATTGTCATGACAAGATAATCTTCCAGTTGTTCTTTGTCTTCCAGTAAAGTATCATCAATAGTGATGCTTCTTATGTGACGGTTAGCGGTGATAGTTACCTGCAGTAAACCATCGTTGCTTTTTTCGTCAACTAAAACGGTGTCCAGACGTTTTTTAGTGTCTTCAATTTTTTGCTGGGTCTCTTTTAATTTACCCATCATTCCCATAATATCGCCAAACATGATTTTTTTATTTAAAATTGTGTAACAAAAATAGTAAATTGGCAAATAAATAAACAACTAAATAAAAGTGAAAAACTATTCTGCATTTCTATTTACAACCCTTATTTTTGTTGCATCAATAAATACTATAACAGCTCAAAAAAAGATGACTAAAAATATACAGCCTCCGGTAGCTAAAATCGTACCTAAACAGCTTGAAAAACATGGTGATATCCGTATTGACAATTACTATTGGCTGAATCAAAGGGAGGACAAAGAGGTAATAGATTACCTGAATGCCGAAAATAAATATTACGAACAAATGACTGCTCATACAAAGGAGTTTCAAAAGGAATTGTTCGAAGAGATGAAAGGCCGTATTAAAGAAGATGATTCTTCGGTTCCTTATCTGTATAATGGTTACTGGTACATCAGCCGTTTTGAAAAAGGGGGTGATTATCCTATTTACGCCCGTAAAAAAGGGAGTCTGGATGCGCCGGAGGAAATCATGTTCAATTGTAACGAATTGGCAAAAGGTCATGCTTATTTCCAATTAGGAGGCGTGAGTGTAAGTCCTGATAATAAGTTCGCCGCTTTTGGTGTTGATAAAGTGAGCCGCCGTATTTATACAATCCAAATTAAAAACCTGGATACCGGTGAGATTTTATCTGATAAGATTGAAAATTGTACAGGAGGTTCGGTTTGGGCTAATGATAACCAAACGATTTTCTATACGGTTAAAGATCCGGTAACGCTGCGTTCCAATAAAATTTTCAAGCATAAAATAGGGACGGATGTGTCTCAGGATGTTTTGGTATTTGAAGAAAAAGACGAAACATTCAGTGTATTCATTTATAAAGAAAAATCAAGAAAGTATTTAGTGATAGGCTCACAAAGTACCATGACTTCTGAATTTCAGATTCTGAATGCGGATACTCCGGATAGTGAATTTAAAGTTTTTCAAAAGCGTACCCGTGGTCTTGAGTACAGTATTTCTCATTTTGGGGATAGTTTTTATGTAGTGACCAATAAGGATAAAGCGACCAACTTTAAACTGATGAAAACACCCGAAACGGCAACTTCAAAAGACAACTGGACCGATGTAATTGCTCACCGTAAGGATGTTTTGATTGAAGATATTGAAATTTTCAGAGATTATCTGGTGGTGGAAGAGCGTAATAATGGATTGACAAAACTGCGTATTATGCCTTGGAGCGGGCAAGGGGAATATTACCTGCCGTTTGAAAGCGAAACCTATACGGCCTATACTTCTACAAATGTTGATTTTGATACTGATGTGCTTCGTTACGGATACCAATCCTTAAAAACACCTTCTTCGGTCATAGATTTCAATATGAAGACTAAAGAAAAGGAAGTCAAAAAAGAACAGGAAGTTTTAGGAGGTAAATTTGATAAAAACAATTACGAGGAAAAACGTATCTGGGCAACGGCAGGGGATGGTGTAAAAGTTCCTGTGTCATTGGTTTATCGTAAAGGTGTTGAGCTGAACGGTGGCAATCCGTTACTGCAATATGCTTACGGTTCGTACGGCTATTCAATGGACTGTACGTTTTCAACTACAAGACTGAGTTTACTTGACAGAGGTTTTATTTTTGCAATTGCGCATATCCGCGGTGGTGAAGACCTTGGACGTCCGTGGTATGATGACGGTAAATTGCTGAAAAAGAAAAATACGTTTACAGATTTTGTTGATTGCTCGAAATTCCTGATTGAAAGTAAGTATACGTCTTCTAAGCATTTATATGCCGAAGGTGGTTCGGCCGGAGGATTATTAATGGGGGCTGTGATAAATATGAATCCTGAACTGTATAATGGTGTAATTGCATCTGTTCCGTTTGTGGATGTTGTAACGACGATGTTAGACGATTCAATTCCATTGACTACAGGGGAATATGACGAATGGGGAAATCCAAATGAAAAAGAATACTATGAGTATATGAAGTCTTATTCGCCTTATGATAATGTTGCGCCTAAAAACTATCCTAATATGTTGGTGACTACTGGTCTGCACGATTCACAGGTGCAGTATTGGGAGCCTGCAAAATGGGTTGCTAAGCTTAGAACTGTAAAAACTGATAAAAATTTATTATATTTAGATACTAATATGGATACCGGGCACGGAGGTGCTTCGGGGCGATTTGAAGCATTAAAGGAAATAGCAAAAGAATTCGCTTTCTTGTTAGATTTAGAAGGAATTAAGAAATAATTAAAAAAAATTCATAGATTTGCAAAGTTTTGGAAGTCTGATTTCCAACGACTAATTGGTATAAATAAATATGGGAAAAGATATTAAGGCTTACAATAATATTTTAGAACTAATTGGGAATACACCCCTTATAAGACTTAACCGGATTACTAATGATTGTAAAGGTGAATTTTATGCAAAGGTTGAAGCTTTCAACCCCGGGCATTCCACAAAAGATCGTATCGCATTATATATTATTGAAGAAGCTGAGCGCAGGGGAATTTTAAAACCTGGCGATACCATTGTAGAAACTACTTCTGGTAATACGGGTTTTAGTTTGGCTATGGTGAGCATTATAAAAGGATATGATTGTATTCTTGCTGTGAGCTCAAAATCATCGCCGGATAAAATTGATATGTTAAAATGTATGGGGGCAAAAGTATATGTTTGTCCTGCACATGTATCAGCCGATGATGAGCGTTCATATTATAGTGTGGCAAAACGTTTGCATGAAGAAACAAAAGGGTCGGTATACATCAATCAGTACTTTAATGAATTGAATATCGAGGCGCATTATAAAACCACAGGGCCTGAAATCTGGGAACAGACTAACGGTCATGTTACGCACGTTGTTGCATGTACAGGAACGGGAGGAACATTGTCAGGTACAGCAAAATTCTTAAAAGAACAAAATCCGAATATCCGTATTTTAGGCGTTGATGCTTATGGTTCTGTATTGAAAAAATACCACGAAACACGTGAGTTTGATCCAGATGAAATTTATCCTTACAGAATTGAAGGATTAGGGAAAAATCTAATTCCTTCGGCTACAGATTTTGATTTGATTGATAAGTTTGTGAAAGTGACCGATGAAGACAGTGCCCACATGACACGTACATTGGCAAAAACAGAAGGTATCTTTGCAGGATATACCTCCGGTGCGGTAATTCAGGCAATCAAACAATATGATGAAGAAGGTGAGTTTGATGAGAACAGCGTAGTAATTGCTATTCTGCCGGATCACGGATCACGTTATATGAGTAAAGTATTCAGTGATGAATGGATGAGTTCACAAGGTTTTTTTGACAGTGTAAATGCCGAAGAACAAAAGGTGGAATTTATAAAATAAATAAAACACAATAGATAAAATGACTGCGTTTAAAAAGTTTACGGCTTTTTAGATGCAGTTTTTTTATTGACAGCTTTTTAGGTTAAGAGGATTTTAATTTTAACTGTTTTAGAAAACGGAGTTCTTAATTTAGAGACTCTCCCGGTTTTGGCGGAAGTATTTTCGGCCGGATTAACACTGTTGGTTTTATTATTGCGGACTGTTACTGTGTTACTTTTACTATTACATTGCCTTTTTTTCTTCCGGTATCAACATATTAGTGAGCCTGAACTATTTCGTCTAATGAATATGTTTTATCGATAATTGCCTTCAGTTTACCTTTTTCAAATAACATTTTAAGAAAGTCTAATTGTTTTTTTGATTCAGAAGCATATTCTAAACCGCCAACTGTTTTATAAATTCCGTTCTTTTTTAAAAGCATCCGGCATTGTTTTTTGCTGGTTTTACCCACCGCATCAAAAATAAAATCATACTGGTTTGTCTGTTTGGTAAAATCTTCCTCATCATAGAAAATAACTTTTGAGGCACCCAAAAATTTTACTAAATCTTTTCCTTTTGAGCTGCATACAGCAGTTATCTCTGCACCGTAGTATTGGGCAATCTGTACCGCAGCGGTGCCTACTGAACCTGTTGCTCCAATAATTAAAACCTCCGGCGATTTTATTTCTGATAATTTTACTTTTTCAATAAAATATACTGCTGTCTGCCCGCCAAAAATAAGTGAAACAGCTTCATCAAAAGTCGCATTGACTGGCATTGTCGTAACATTGTCTGTTTCTTTAACTGCTATATATTCGGCATAGGTTCCAAAACTGAAGCCTGTCATCCCAAAAACTTTATCACCTTTCCTGTATTTTGACACTTTTGTACCCGTATCTTCCACAATGCCTGAGTACACTGTTCCCAATATAGGTTTTCTGGGTTTTAAAATTCCCAGCACCAGGCGCATCACTACTTTCATAATGCCTTCCCCGGCAATTCCTCTGACTCTTGTATCTCCTGAATTTACAGCTGTAGAAATTATTCTGACAAGAATCTCGTTGTCCTTTATAATAGGATTTTTAACGTCCTGAATTTGTAAAACATCAGGTTTTCCATATTTAGTACAAATAACTGCTTTCATTATTTTTAAACGTTTATTTTAGATTCCTGAATAACTGCCGAATTGTGTTTAGTGATAGCCACTGCCGGCATCAGATTGCATAAATTCTTTATAACCGGACATTTTTATCAAAAATAACCATTTAAAGAAAAAGCACGGCTGTTTTAATAATGATTTTTGTATCGCTGTATAGTTAAAACACATTGATTTTTAAACAATTATAAGTTGTTTCCGGTACCTTTCAATTTGCTTTTTTTGCGTATAATTTTTTATAGTATTTAATGAAATAACTTTGTTTTCTTAATAGAATTCCACATTTGCCGCAATCCATCACTTTACTGATCCGCATATTGTGACTTGCTTTGTTTAATCAGGGTTTTACTCTGGGCTATGCCTGTGGAGTAAATGTTTGTTTAGAGGAATGTGAGATATCTTAATTTTTTTGTTTTCTAAGATTTTGACAGGCAGCTTGTTTGTACAGCTTATATCAGTTTGTTATAACCTATTAAATATAAAATAGTTCCCGGGCCGGATTTTATTCTGTCAATTTTCCAAATATACTTTTCAGAGTTTTCTAATCCATCCACTAATTCCTGCATTTCATTTGTTGAGTATGTTCTTAACGATGAGACAATACCATCCCATAACACAACAATTGGAACAATAGGTATGATATAAGTGAAAATAATTCTGCCGGTTTTAAAAGGCTTTATAAAAGGGGTGGTCAAAATAACACTTATTGGCGAAAGCAGCATTGCAATAATACTTGGAAAACTTCTTTCCTGTGCTTCAAAGACAGCAATAGGTGTGTTTGAGTCAACTGCGTTTTGAAGAATTAGTTTGGCATCATCAGGTTCAAAATGATGCAGGGATAAGAATTGAGTCCTAAGTCCTTTCAGTTCAGGCGGCACTTTTCTTGCATCAACGGGTTGTTCATAAAATTCAAAATTATCCGACTGCATTTTAGTTTGCCGGAAGGCTGGGATATTGGGGTAAAAATCAGTTAAAACAATTTTTAAACCAGGAATGTTTTTTTTGATTTCACTGTTAAGCCAAAGTAAACCGCCGCCACCGCCCGATGCTAAATCAATAATTGTTTCTGTTTTGCTGATTTTTAATGTGTCTTCAAGCAGCGGAACTATTGATTTATACATTTTAGTTTTATTTGAAAGAAATTGAAGGAAATCGGTTGTATAATTTCTCAGAAATACAGGAAACCATTTTTGATCTCCAAATTCAAATAAATGGACTCTTTTCATAGTGTTAAATTAAGTTGTTGAATTGGCTCAGTTTTTTAAAGACATATACAGTTTCACACTTCTTAAAACCTTTTTAGTCAGTTGTTTTATCCAAAAATAATCATTTAAATAAGGGAACGTTATTTTTAATGATAATTTGTGAAGCAAGGCTACGGTTTTAGTTCTTTACAAATGACTGGAGACTGTTTTTTTTTGATAACACTGTAAAATGATTTAAAAGAGTATTGTGGTTATGGTTTTTCAGAAAATAACAATTGAGTGGGATTTAATCTTGAAAGCCGTTCTTTTTTCGTTAGTCTGTTTCTTCCCTTTACCTGTTCAAATTAAATAGATGTTTTGCACTTTTCACATTAAGTGACAGATTCGGTTTAATTTCCAGGAAGTATTTTGTTTGCCAGATTTGTGTTCTTTCTGCCTGCTTGTTTGGAGCCAAATCCCAGGTTGGATAAACTCTGATGCCGCGTTTTCCTTCTCTCGTTTCACTTGACAAAATTTTGTTTTCGTACAAAACATTTTTTGAGAATATAAAAAGTCCAAAGTTTTCGTTTTGTCGTACTGCAATTATAAACAAGTCAAAGTCGTCAGAAATGGCATAGGGTTCAGTAATTCCTTTTTTGCTGCGTTTCCAGATTGTTACGAATTGTCCTTTTTTTGTTGGAGTAATTTTTGCGTTTCGAAATATTACTTTTTGACCTCCAAGCAGGAAAGTGTGCGCAAAATATTCCTGACTTTCCAGTTCTTTTTCTACGTTTGTCAATTCAAGACCGCAGGTTTTAAAAACTAATGCGTCTATTAGTTCGAGTTCGGAATATGTTGCTTTTGAATTTGTCAAATCGTTGTCTGTTTTGTTAATTTATAATTTTTGCTGCTTTTTATCTAAGCTTCAATGTTTACGGTTTCGTTCAGAAGAAGCTCGTATTTTGGACTTTGTGCGATGACAGGATTTCAAAATAAAAAGCCGGTTGCATCACTAAAATCATTTGAAGTATAAAATTCCTGGTTTAAACGTTAGCCCTTCTTATATTAAAATCATGCATCTCTTAAGTTCAAATATATGAAATTTGTATTTCCCGGGATTTTGAGTTGTGATTAAGAGCAGACTTGGCTTAAAGTGAATTAAACGATTGGTTTTGTATGTTTTTTTTGATTTTTTTTAAAATTTCAATAGAGCAATAGCTGTTTTTTTCCAGACCTGACAGGTTTTCAAAACCTGTCAGGTCTGAAATTCAACTATTTTGATTCCAATACCTTTTCAAAAGCCTTCCTGGGACTGCCATCAAAAGAAACCTCACCACAATACACATACCCTAATTTATCCATAATGCGAAGCATAGCCGGGTTGTCAAAATTAGTATCCACCTTAATGCTGTGAATACCATTTTCAAGCGCCAAATCCTCAAAAAGACCAAACATCTTCTGTACCAATCCTTGTCCTAAATACGCCTCATCAATTGCTACCCGATGCACCACTAAAAAATCACCCTCCGTTAACCATTTTCCATCAATAGCTAAATAGGCAGGTTCATCATTAAACAATACAGCACTATAAGCAATAACTTTATCCTGATCCGTTAAAACATAGCTGTTCCCTTTAGCAATATCATTTTCTATCGTACCCAGATTAGGATACCCATTTTGCCATTGGTTGCTGCCATCCTTTTTCCTTCTTGCAATGGCCTGTTGGATAATTTCCCAAATTAAAGGGGCTTCAAAATCAAATGCTTTTCGGAATTTATAGGTCATGAGTGGAATATTGATTTTTTACAAGTTTGTTGTGTAAATGTAATAAAAATGGGGTTGGTTGTATAAAAGAGTAAATAATGAGAATGTAGTCTTAAAACGATAGAGCAGTAGTATTGATATTGTATTAAAACTTCAGTCTAAGGTACTCAGCAACTAAGCTAAAAATAAAACCTTTTTAAAGTCAATTTAAAAGAGGTTTTATAACATGCTTTTTTGAATTTATTTTGAAAAAATAGTAGTTGGCAACTGCTAAGGCTGTTATGAACTAGCTATGTTATTCATATCGCATTGAAAATTTGTATTTTTTCTCTTTTGGATTACTTATAATATAAGTTAACTTTTCAACTGATGTTGATGTACAAACTTCATTAGAAACTAATTTATAAACTAAAATAATTGAGTCATTTTTGATTTCAATGTTTCCAGTATATTGTCCACATGCATTGCTTCCAACAAAGTTGGTTACGAATATTAAGTCGTCTAAGTATTGAGCTTTGATTTTTAATTTAGTTTTAGCTAATAATTTTTCATAATCGTTGTTACCTAATTCGCTAATGAACTTTGAATTAAAATATATAAGATTTTTGTTGGTTGTGTTTTCCTTTTTTTTTAAACATGAAATGAATGCAAATAATAATATTCCAATAAGATATTTCATAGTCTTTGTTTATAAGTCAATGTTTTGGTTAGCTTGCTCATAACGTCAGTTCATGAAAACCTCACAAACCTCCCCAAATATAGCTAAAAAACAAAGAAGCTGTCCAAAAAGTAAAATATAACCCACCGTTTGTCACTCTACAGCAAAGAGGAGTCTCATAATCTATTGTATGTGATTTCTCCTTACGTTGAAATGATAAGATTGCGGACTTTTAGGACTGTCTTTTTATTATATTCTTTTTTGGAGTTATTTTAAAAAAATAAGAGTCTTAGCAAGAATTGTAAACGGCAAATTCTACCAAATATAATAGCCATCAATTATCAGAGTAAAAAATGTCAATATACTAAGGATTATTCTTTTCATTTTGGATATGTAATTCTTTTGAAAATGGTTTTTATTTTTTCAGTCAGTTGTCGTGGCGGATAAATGTGTAGCAATGAAAATGCAGTAATCAGCCAACCTGAAATGAAAAGCATTGAGTTTGGGATTTGTTTTAATGTCGGCTGTCCGTCAAGATTGTATGTTACTGTCTCCCTAAAAGTTGGAAGTAATGCCAAGAATAAAAAAGTCAGCCCGATAATTGTCCCAATGAATGAAATGTAAAAGTTTGTCGTCCACCAATAATTTAGTTTGCTGTAGAGCCGAATGGGAAGTCCAACGACTAAACAAACAAAAATTGTCAAAGACGATAGTATTATGGCGATAATTGGTTGGAAAATTACAAGTCCAAAAAGTCCGTCAATACCAAAGTCACTATCAAAAAGTGCAAAAACTATATAAATACAAAAAGTCGCAATGAATGTCAAAGTGATTTGTAGTCCTAAAGTCAAGATGGTAATTGTCTTATTCATTGTATCTGTGTGCGTCCTAAAGTAGCATATCACGTCAGTCTGTAAAAAAAACTCACAAACCTTTTCAAATATAGCTAAAAAACTGATTTGCAAAACGAGTTAATAAAAAGTCAGGTAAAAACGATAAAGTAGTAGTGTGAGCATTTCATAACTAAGCTAAAAATAACACCTCTTTTAAATGGCTTTAAAAGAGGTGATAGTATTTTTTTTTTGAGTTATTTTGAAGAAATAGAAGTTGTGCAACGGCTACTGCTATTGTAAGATGTTATAATTCCATACCCCATTTCCAAACTTTAATTCCCTTTTCGAGCAATTTTTTTGTTGTAAGTTCATCTGTCCAAAGCATGATATTGCTATATTCAATAGTATCAGATTCTAATAATATTTTAATTGATTGTTCAATTAGATTTCTTCTTTCCGCTACTTTTGAATTTTCGGCAAACGAAAGTTGAAATAGTTTTAGATTAGGAATTTGACTGATTGATTCAATATTTCGAAGCCTCACATTATTGTTAATGTGTATTCTTTTGAGTTTAGTTAATTTTGATAAACTAGGGATTTCCTCCATCTTAGACATGCCTTCAAATTCAATTTTTTCTAAATTTTCTAATGAAATTAAAAAATCATAATTCGGTATTTGGCGAACCCTACTAAACTCAATGAATTTTAATTGTTTTAGATTTGATAAAGATTCAAGATTTTTATAGCTTCCAAAAAGTAAATTTAGTTCTTCTAAATTTTTTAAGCCCGATAGGAAATCAAGATTATCCATTTTGATTCCTCTAAAGGTTAATTTTTTAAGATTTTTTAAAAATTGTACATTGTCGAGACCTTTTTTCATTCCGTCAACGTACAAAGATTCCAAGTCTTTAAATTCTTTAATAAATGATATATTAACTGCTGTAGATTTGGTTTCTTCTATACCGAAGTGCTTTAAATTAGTATTATATTGAAGCTGTGAATAGTCACTTGTATTAAACGAAGCAATTGTAAATTTTCTAACATTGGGAATCTCCTTGAAGAACGATAAATCTTGAGCTTCATACCATAAAATTCTTAATCCAATATCAGGATATTTTAAAAAAAACTCATTTAAAGTTCTCCAAGTTTGTTTTTGAGGATTTTGAAATTGATAAAGTTGAAGAGAATGTATATTTTTTTCAGCAATTATTTTAGGAATGTCAGATTCTGTTAAGTCAGAAAGAATATTAATATTTCCACTAAAATTGCTCCATTTTTCTTTTTTATCAAATATTTTAAATAAATTCATGATTTTAAAACAAAATTGTACAACGGTGTTGTGATAGACAATGTTGCAAGCTCTGGAACCGATTATTTTCTATCAAAGTTAAAATTTCTTGCGAAATATAAACGTGTATTTACTGCAAAATTCACAATCCTGCCAACCGCCTGTTGGCAGATAGTGCATTTTTTACTCAATATATTCGTCAATTTTTATACTTCGATTTTTATTATTTGCTTTCTCTATTGCTTTCAGAATAGCTGTGATTTGAACTTTATCAATCATATTTTTGTCAAAGAAAACATATTCTATTGTTTTTGTATTTTTGATATCTTCTAATGGATTTTTTGAGAGTAACACCAAATCTGAATTGTGTCCAATTTTAATTTTCCCAGTATTTCTTTTCATCCAATCACTAGGTTGCACAGTTGCAGAGTAAATTACTTGTGTATTTGTCATTCCCGATTTAGACAATGATTGTAATTCATTATGAAGTGAAAATCCAGAAACCATAGTAGAAACATTAGCATCAGTTCCAGCCATAATCTTTACTTTATTATCAATTAATGCTTTTGTCATAATATGAATTGCTTTTACATAAGTTTCCCAAAATATGGCTGACAATTTTCTTGCTTCTAGAGTATCTTCTCCGTCATATTCATAACCATTTTTACTAGGTAACCAGCCTAGTTTGTAAATCGGTGTTCCTTCAATAATTTTAGGATTGGCATATTTTAATTCTATTTTTTTAAGTTCATTTTTTAAATCAAATCTTTGTCGAGGAAAACTTTCAACCAGTGAAATTGTAGAAGTTACACAAATATTATTTTCCTTTAATTTTTTTGCAATTTGGACTGAACGTGTTTTTAAATAGGCAAGATATTCTTTTGGGTTTTTAGATATAGATTTTTCAAAATCGTCTATAGTTTTTACGGTCAGTTCTTCAATGTGGGCAATCTCTTTTTGACCTGATTGATAAAATGTTTCTAAACTAACTAACGGTATATGTCCAATAACAGGAATATTATGTTTTTTTGTGATTTTAATGGTTGTTTTAAATATTTCGGGATTGACAAAGCCATACATTTTTACGGCATCATAACCTTGTTCTCTTAACTTATTTATTTTTTTTTCAGCCTCATTTTCGGTTGAATAATTAATAGATTGTCTTGTCCAAGCATAATAGTAGCCCATAAACCCACTTTCGCTGTATATTGGTGGAGATGCTATAAACATTCTTGGGCCAAAACCATTCTTTTGAATTGATTTTTTCCATTCTATAGTAATTGGTCTTCCTGCCATTTCTCTAACAGAAGTTATACCATTTGCTAAATATAAAAATAAATCGTTTTTACTTTCTTTTAGATGAACGTGAGAATCAATAAGTCCTGGAATTAAATATTTATTTGTTCCATCAATTATGACAGTATTTTTTTCTACAAGTTGATTTTTCCCTAAATGAATTATCTTCCCGTTTTTAATAATTACATCTTGATTTTTAATAAAGTGATTACAATCTTCTGAAAGGACATTGGTGTTTTTTATTATAACCGTTTTGGATGGTTTAATAATTGAAGTAATATCAATAACTTTTGTCGATTTACCTAACACCTTATTCAATTCAGTGTCTGCCCATAAAAACACACAAGTTGTAATACTTAATAATGCTATAACAACGTACAGTAATTTCCTAAATCTGATTTTTTTCATAAATATTTATTTTGATTCTGATGCAAAAATATATTTATGAAACTTTGATTTCTATTGGGAATAGGGACTTAGGTACAAAATAGGCTGTTTTAGGTATGAAAATTACAATAGCAATAAACGTTCCTTGTAATTTTTAGAAACAGGAAGCTCAATTTGACTCAATATTATGGTGTCTTGATTTTTCCAAGCTTTAAAATGAGTTGGATTTATTAAGTGGGAACGATGTATTTGAACTAAAAAGTCGAAATCTTCTTGTAGTTTTTTAAGTGAATTTCTAATTAATTTTGTTTTTAATTGCCTTTCATCTAAAAAGAAAATTTCCACATAGTTTTGGGAATTTGATACACAAACCAAGTCATCTTTTCTTATTCTTAAAATGTCTAGTTTGTTTTCTCCTCTAATAACAATTTTCTCGTCTTTAATTGGAATTAACTTAACAGAATAAATTCTTGCTAAAACAATAATTGGAGTTGAAATTAAAGCAGACTTGAGGATTATTACTTTCAAAAATTCTAAAAAATCAAATCCACCATACAGAATTGGAGATTTATAGTATAAAAAAGTAGTTACTAGAAAAAGGAAATGAAAAAGTAGAAGAATTGTTGTCTCTAAAAAGAGGTTCCATTTTAATACTTTCTTATAAACATTTTTTTGAATTACAGCAATTAGACTGTAACATAGAAAAGCAATACTACTAAATCCAATGCTAATGATAAGCCATTGTTTTGAGCTTATTGTGCCATCATCAAAAGGGTTTATAAAATAAGCAAAAATAAAAAGCCAAAAACTGATAAAAACTCCGATTAGTAAATGATGCATTATCGAAGGATTTATTTTATTCATTTTTATATAGTATTTATTTTTATGTGTTTGATTTTTAGTTTCTTTTCCCGTATTTTTGGTTGCATTTCTGCAAACTGCTGTTAGCCGTTCGTTGTTTTTTCGTTCGTTTTAATTTCTATTTTATATTTCAATAATTGTCTGATTGATGTTAAATGTCCAAATAATACGATTGGAACGATAAATGTTGGTAACCAACTAAATGGGAAATTTAAAATCGCAATATTTGGTTGGTCAAAAGCAAATTTTTGAATTGGTGAAGGTGCTGAAAATAATGCGTTCACAACAATATTTGCTAAAAGTCCAAGGCAAATAAAATTCCACAGTAAAATTGTTTTTCGGCTAAGTTTTGTTTTTGTCAGTCCAAAGTACGCAATAATTGGCGCAGAAATTCCGGCAAGAATGTCAAAGTTTCGACCTTCAAAAGTCATAAGTTCTGGGATTGCTTTGTTGAGAAAAAGCCAAAATAAAATTATTTCAACTGGTATTCTCACAATGTTTAGATAAGTCAAGTTTTTAAGTGGTAAGCTGTCAATAAATTGTCTGCCTTTTGAGGTTGCAAACAATAAAATAATTGTCAGAATTGTAGGCAAAATTCCTGTCAATATAATTTTTGGAGGAAAAGTGTTTGTGTCAGAGTTGTAAATACTTCTTAAAGTCAAAACAGCTTGAACTGTCAACCAAATTGTTAAACCGATAAAAATTGGCGTTGCTTTTTTTCGTGTCAGTTCAGAATTTAAGTTTCTAATTGTCCAAATAAAAAGCAATAAAGTTGCAATTGTTGTCAGCCCAAAAGTCAGTGAAATATATGTCGGTAAATTTTCAATCATTTTTTATTTGTTCAATTTTCACGTGTTGCGCTACAATGACGGCTAACGTCCCGCCGGCTTTAAGAAGTTGGGGATTTTTGTTCCCAAACCATTCCGTTAAGACTGAAATCAAATATACAAAATACTCGTTCCATTAAACACCCAAACCCCAATTTCTTAAAACCGCTGTTTTGCGATGTTTATAATTATTAATCTGGCTTTTCAATTATCCCTGTAATTATTGTTCGATCTAATAAATTGCTCTTGTAAATGTATTTTTTTGGGCTAATTAATTTGATTATTTCCACATTGATTTTTTCGCCCAACAAATACTCATATTCTTTTTTATTCACTTCGAGATATTTTATTGAATAAGAATTGGGACTGGTCCATTCTATTTTATATTTAAAAATCTCATCACCATTTTGCTCAATTTGATTTTCGTTTGTACGAATTATTGTGACATCAGGAAAAATTATATCTGCGTATTTAAATTTTCCGTTTTTGAAGTTGTTAATTAGTTTTAAATCACTTTCTGTTAATTGACTTTTTTGCAATTTGCTATTAACGAAGTTAAAAGTGTAATCATAACAATTATTTTTCAAATTAGTATCTGGATAGTACTCTATGCTTTTTCTGTATTCAATAACTTGGTTTATTATATCCTGATTTTTATATGTTGTTTTTGACGGAATAACAGTTACATTACTTGTTTTTCCTTCGTTATTTACACAAAAATTAACTGTTAGATATTCGATATTTTCAACATCGTCAACATAAAACTCATTTTGAATTTGTGCATTGAGGTTTAATGATAAAAAAAATATTAAGTAAAGTACTGTTTTCATGTAGTTTTGTTTAAATATCGCACAACGTCCCGTGGCTCATTCGTTCCCGCGCTTGGCTTGCCGTTGTGGTATTTTAGCACAGAACATAACAAATATAAATAAATTTTATTTTAGGAATTAGCTTTCCAAACTAGCCCAAAACCCACAATGGCGCCAAACCACTGTTAGTGGTTGTTGCTTATTTCAATCTTAGGGTTTAGAATGTGTCTTCGGTCTGGATTGTTTCCCGTTTCTTTAAAGAATATATCGGTAACGTTTTCTATTAGTAGAGCTTCTTTTAATCGTGGAGAAATATATGTTCTGCTAGAAAATATTGGTAAAGAAAATAAATCCAACTCTTTGTCAAAAGAGTCTTTTAAAACAATTTTTTCTGCTCGCCAACTTACTACAAATAAATCTTTTTCTTGGATAGTTTGATTTATAAATAATTTGTCATTTGGGTGGTTTTTAGAAAGTTCATTTATCTCTGCTGAAATTAAATGATTAGAATCTTTAACGGCGTATAAATCTGAAATAGAATTGATTTTTAAATCAATAACTTTTTCATTTTTCGTATATGTTATTTCACTTTTGGAAAAATCGATGAAATCGTAATAATCTGAAATGTCTTTGCAGTCGAAATTGAACCAATAATAATTATATCTAACAAGCTTTTTGGAAAACAGAGTTTTTTCCTTTCGATAAACTTCTGCTTGAATAAACTCGTGATTTGGTAGCTTGTGTTTTTGAAGTATAGTTTTGACTTTGTCATTAACAATAAAATCTTGTAAAGAATGAACGAAATCATTTATTGAATTAAACTCTTTTTCATTGTACAGTTTAATCCAAATTGGTGGCTTCTCAGAAGGGAATTTTTTATGTTCAGTTATGTAATCTCTATAATTATGAATATTATAAGAAAAATCATAACATTCATCCATCATTTCTCCGGCAGATGAATCATTTACAATTAGGATTTCATATTTCATAAGATGTTTCGTTTTCTGCGTTGCGATAACCACTAACGTCCCGTGGCTTTATGAAGTTGGGGATTTTTGTTCCCGAACCTTTCCATTAGGACTAAAGCCAAATATATAAAAATGCTTTTAAAGTTTGCCTAAAACCCCCAATTGCGCCAAACCACTGTTGGTGGCAGTTTTTATTTCGTCCGTTTTGCTTCTATCTTATTTCCATTCTGTAATAAAAACAAATTTGAAATTTCTCCTTTTTCGTTCTTTTCAAACTGAATTTGTGCATCTACTACTTTATAGAAAAATAACATTTCACTTTCTGTAAATATCGGGAACACATTTTGTCCTGTCAATTGTGAAAATAGTTGGTCTTTATCTAATGAAATTTTGATTTCAAAATCTTTTTCAACTTGATAAGTCCCAACAAACTTTTGAAGTTCTTCATTTGTAATAATAATTTCTTTTCTGATTTTTTGCACAGGTAATGGTTTATTATATAGAATACTTCTAATTGCTTTTGAAGGAATTGTAACGTTGTTGTGATTTTGAAGTATTATTATTGTTTTATCATTTGTAATATGTCTATCGATAAAAGCTACATAACCTGGCCAACCACCACTATGATTTGCAATTTTTCCAAAATCAGCATTGTCTTCAATTCCCCAACCAAAACCATAATTTCTTTTAGCTCCGTCTTTCAAAGTTGCTACTTCAAAAACTGCTTTCATTCCCTCTTTTGTGAGTAATTTATTGGTGTATAATGCTCTATCCCAAATCAATAAATCCTTTAAATTTGAATTAACTGTTCCGTCTCCAACAATACCATCAAGCCAAATAACCATTTTAGTTTCTTTCAATTCGTCTGGTAAAACATATTTTTTCAAACTATCTGAGTAAACATAACCAAAAGCATAATTGTCAATTTTCTTTGGCGATAATCTACGAGTATACACAAAGGTATTTTTCATTTTCAACGGTTGGAAAATAGATTTGTTTAGATAGTCAGCGTATGTCAAACCCGATGCTTTCTCAATTATTGATGCCAATAGTGCATAGCCCGTATTGCTATATTCCCATTTAGTATTTGGCTCAAATAATATTTTTGGTTGATGATTACTAAATATATTAATTATGTCTTTGTTAGTGGCAATTTTAGATTTGTCAAATAAACTATCCATAAGCTGCATATAGTCTGGTAGACCTCCAGTATGATTCAATAAGTTTCTTACAGTTACACCTTTATAAAAAGAAAGTTCGGGTAAGTATTTTTTGATATCATCGTCCAAATTCAACTTCCCTTTTTCTTTAAGTATCATTATCCCCATAGCTGTGAACTGCTTTGAACAAGATGCCAATTCAAAAATCGAATTTTCGTTCAATTTTTCTTTTGTTGTTTCGTTTGCAAGTCCAAAACTATGTTTATAAATAACTTTCCCTTTTTCTGCAATTAGAAAATTTCCATTGATTTTCTCTTTTGAATAAAGAGAATTGAGTAAACTGTCAATTTTTTGAATTCTGTCTTGTCCAAATGTAAGATGTCCAATTAAAAGAAGTCCGATTGTAATTGTTAATTTCATTTTTTTATTTCTTGTTAACTAATGTAGGTGAGATGTTTCGCAAAATTGCCACCAACGTTCCCGCGCTACAAGCAGTTTGGGACTAAATTAAGCCCATTCTTCGGATTTGCCAAATCATCCAAATACAAAACCAATTTCAAATTAAGCCTAATCCCCAAATTGCTTGTAGCGTGTGTTGGCGGTAGGCTTTTTATTTCTGAGGTATGAAGCCTTCTTTTCGACTAAATATTATATGGTTTATTTTCTCTTTTATATCAATTGGAGGCTCTTCGTTTTCAATTATTATTATTTGTTCAAGTTCATTTTTAGTAGCTATATATCTATAAAAATCCATAGCCAAATCGTCACTTATTGTTTTCTCACCTTCGTTTTCTGGTTTGCGATAAGTCACCAACGGAGAATCTATGATCGGAACACCAATAGAATATTTTTTTTTGGATATTAATTCTTGCAGAGCTATGATAAATGCAGAATAAATAATTGCTCTATAACCTTTACCTGATAAATTTCTATCTTCACCTGATATTACAAAATCATTTTTTTCTTCACTATAGCTGACATCTGTTAAATTTGGATAATTATAACCTTTCAGCACGTTTTTAATTGCTTTTGAAAGAGGAGTTAATGAAGCTGTTGAAATGTTTTCATATGATTCTTTAGAATTTGAATTGGGCAAAGAGTTTTCTAGTTTTTCTTTTTCTTTTTTGAATATATCAAGTTGTTCAAATTTAAGTAAAGCTCCAAGAACAATACTTTTCTTTTCATTTTGCTTGTTAATCTCTTCAATAATTTGCCCCATTTCAAGCCCTACACCTTTATCAAGTTCAATGGAATAATCGTTAATAAGCTTCTCTAAATGTGAGACTTTAGAAGATATGTCATTAAATTCGTCTTTTAAAATTTTTTCAGATTCCTGCAATTCTTGAATAAGTGATTCTATTTTATAAATTTCCTTACTGCAAGAATCAATTATTTTATTTATATCAGCAATTGAGCATTCTTCTTTTATTATACCATTGCAAAGAGGACAATTGCCAGTTACTGAATGATTTTCTTCATTTAGTAATAAACTTGTTTCTATTGTAGATTTTAAACGTGCTACATCATTAAAATAATGTGATTTTAAAAGGTCTGACCTTCTGTATAATTCTTCTATTACTCTTTTACGAGATTGTTTTTTATAGAGATTATCTAGGGTTTCCTTACGTTTAATTTCTATTTCATTATATTGATTTTGAAGGCTATGATGTTTGTAACTTAAATTTTCAATTATAAAATTTGTTTCCGCCAGAATTATTGATGGTTCAGTTTTGTAGCCTTTTAGTTCTTTTTCATTTTGGGTTATAAACTCTTTTAATATTTCCAATTTACCTTTTCTATTTGCGATTTGGTTTTGTGAAAGCGATTCTATTACAGTGTTGTCATCAATACCAGTTGCAATTAATTTTAATACGTTAGATTCTTCGGTTGCTTTTGTATAATGACTAACAATTAAGGAATCCTCAGTAGTTATTTGAGTTTCATTAACCATTGAAAACTTTACAATATCTCGATATGAAATTTGTCTAGTTTTACCTTTTTGATTGGTTCTGATTTTTTTACCTATTAAATTATTTAATTTTAGTAAAAAAGCTGAAACTGTATCCTCACTAGCAGGATTATGTTTTCTATCAAGAATTTTAAATTCATCAGTTTCTTTAATATCATCAATAGATGAATTGTAGAGTTTAAAATTACCTCCTTTTAAATCACTTAATAAAGTGTAATTATTTCCATCGTAATCAATTATTTCTAAATATATAAAATCATACGGTTTCGATTGACTAATTGGTTTTGGTGGTTTAGAACTTCCGAACATATAATTTATGCATTGGAAAATATATGTCTTTCCAACATTTGAAGGACCAGTAATAATATTAACGCCTTTTTTGAAAACTATACTAGCTTTTTCAACAGATTTCCCAATTAGTCTTAATTCCTTTATTATAAAGCCTGTTTCCATTATTGTAAAATTTCAATATTAAACTCGTTATCAATTTCTGATAATTTTGGAGTCATTATTTTTTTAAGATCTTGCTTAGAATACTTTAAAAATTTTCCAATAGCCCAACTTGCTTTTTCTTGGAGATTGATTGAATATGTTTCCTCTAGAGATTCAAGAAAAGGCATAGCGTTTTCTGTAGCTTTATATTCTATACCATTACTATTAAATAATTTTTCAATTAAATTCTTCGCTATAAAAAGATTGATACCTTTTTCAATGATAGAGCTTCTAACCATTATTTCTCCAGAGCGATAAGGAACTGCTGGATGAAGGCTTTGTGTTGTTTTATCAATATCTGCAGAATGTATAGTAAGATAATCTAGATATACAAGGTTTTGCAAATCAAAAGATTTGGGAAATGCTTCGTTTAATATAGTTAAAATTCTAAGACCAGATTCAACACTATTATTGAATGGGTTGATATTTTTTATTTCCATTATTCCCATTTAATTTTTTCGTCATTAATCAATTGATGACAAACTCCACTTCGGTCATTAATTATGCTTACTTCCTTTAAAGGGTTAGAAGAAATAACAATGTTACGAGCTTCTTTTTCAACTTCTTTTACTTTAATAAAATTATTAGAATGACTGTCTTCTATAATATCAATTATTCCTGATAAGATTTCATTTTGAAAATCTTCAAAAGTGTCAATTGGTAAACTATCTCGTGAAAAATTTCTTAATTGTTCAGCGTGATGAAAACTAATTCGTGACCTTATAAAATGATTCTTATACTTCTCTTTTGTATCTAAATCGCTAACAATTTTATAATTCTCTTTACTTTCTGAACCATAAGCCGATAATAGTTGACTTACGTAAATTGTTTCAGTTTTTTGAATCTCATTTGGAATTGTATTAATATCTAATTTTTCACGTTCCGGTAATCCTCCTCCAAATCGGATTAAATGATTTGGGTGTTTAATATGCTCTTTTAATATGTTTTTAGTGTGAATTTTTGAAAAAATTGAAAAATCGAAATTGTTTACCCATTTTAGAAACTCTCCTTCTAATTTTATTCTTCCTTTTGTAGCATCGATATCACAATTTTTATCCCAATTATCAATTATTGCTTTTTTTAATTCAATTGAATTTTGAAGTAATTTTGATAGAGTAGTGCCACATCCTTTGGGTGAAACAAAGTAATATTTCCTTGGAATTGGATATTCTAATTTAAAAGTATGATATAATATTTTAATAAATTCTTTATAAACTTGAGAGGGTCTTAATGCATTTTCATAATGTTTGCATTGAAAACAATCCCAAATATAATTTGCTTTGTTTTTATCAGTTACATAACCAACAACATCTCTACCTTTATCTCCAGCACCACCAAATTTTTCAGCTTCTAAATAATCTGTCTTTTTTATATCTATCCATTCTTCAATGAATTCCTCCCAATCGTCAAATGACATATGTTCTATCATTTTTAGAGGTATTATTCTCTTGCCGAAATTGACTTGATGTGATGTTTTGTAAAATGTCATTCTGTTCTGTTTTTTTTAAGCTTACCGCCAACTTATTTATATGCGCTACTTTTTATCGCTTATACACCCAAAATAGGTTGTATATGCGCTATAAACAGCATATTTTCAAATGTACTATTATTTTTACAAATCCACTATATTTTTTGTTTGTCAGATTATTCGATTATTTGTTGATTTGGTTATTCGGTTATATGGTTATATGGTTTGATGGTTTTGGGTTTCGTTTATTTGTCATTTGTTATTTGTTATTTGTCTTTCCTCTTTCCTCTTTCCTCTTTTTTCTTTTCTCTATTCTCTCTTCTCTCTTCTCTTTAGTTTGTAAAAATTCATCAAAAACCATCCAGCACTAAACACTATTTTTCCATTTCTCTAGAGTGCCATCAAAGTGCCATCAAAGTGCCGTTAAAGTGCCGTCAAAGTGCCGTCAAAGTGCCGTACACTACCCAATACAAAAATAACAAACAAAAAACACGTTTGTTCAACGCTGGTTCAACGCGGAGTCAGGGTTGACTGAAGACGACGTTAGCTGAGCGGAGCAGATGTTGGCTGAGCGGAGTCGATGTTAGCTGAGCGGAGTCGATGTTGGCTGAGGTTCTCGAAGCCAAACATCAAATCGGTGGCTGAGGCTGGTTTCTTAGCCTCCCATCGGTGGCTGAGGTTCTCGAAGCCACATATCCACAACTTTCCCTACCTTTGCTAAAAAAACATGCCACGAATCTTAGCCATTGATTATGGGATCAAAAGAACCGGGATTGCCGTAACAGATGAATTACAAATCATCGCTTCTGGATTGACTACTGTACCTTCAGAAACGTTGATGAGTTTTCTGCAGGATTACTTCAAAAAAGAGGAGGTAATCAGCGTCTTAATTGGGGATCCAAAACAAATGAACGGACAGCCGTCAGAGAGTGCTCCCTTAGTCGAAGCTTTTGTGGAAAAATTCAAAATCCAGTTTCCTGATATGAAAGTAATTAGGGTCGACGAACGTTTTACCTCAAAGATGGCATTTCAAACCATGATCGACAGTGGTTTAAAAAAGAAACAACGGCAAAATAAAGCCCTTATTGATGAAATTTCCGCAACAATTATGCTTCGCGATTATCTAAGTCGGAAAATGATTTAACTTTTTTTAAAATATTTGTAAAATCTTGTGATTCCTTAAAATTTAGCAAAAATTTTGCTTTTTAGACTGTATCTTTGCACCACAATTTTTTAGAATGACAACAGCAACTCAAAATCACGAAACAGATGTAGTATTGATAGGCGCTGGCATCATGAGTGCCACCCTTGGTTTACTGCTAAAAGAATTACAACCCGATTTAAAAATTGAAATTTACGAACGCCTTGACGTAGCCGCAGCAGAAAGTTCTGATGCATGGAACAATGCCGGTACGGGTCATGCCGCTTTTTGTGAGTTAAATTATACCCCTGAACTGGAAAATGGCGAGGTAGAGGTAAAAAAAGCCGTGAAGATTTCGGAGGCTTTTGAAGTATCACGTCAGTTATGGGCATATCTGGTGGAAAAGAATTTGCTGAAAAACCCTGAAACATTCATCAAATCGGTACCGCACTTAAGTTTTGTGTGGGGTGATGATAATGTAAATTACCTTAAAAAACGTTTTGAGGCTTTACAGCAGTATGAGTTATTCAAAGAAATGGAGTTTACAGAGGATGCTGAGGTCGTTAAAGACTGGGCACCGCTTGTAATGGAAGGCCGCAAGTCAAAAGATAAGATTGCGGCAACTTCAATGAAATATGGAACGGATGTCAACTTTGGGGCATTAACCCGCAGTATATTTAAATATTTAGAATCTTTGGACGGGGTATCGCTTCATTTTAACCACGAAGTAAGCAAACTGAAAAAGAAAGAAGATAATAAATGGCGTTTAAAAATTAAAGATTTAACGTCAGGTGAAAAGAAGAGAATCCACACTCCATTTGTGTTTATTGGAGCCGGAGGAGGTTCATTATTGTTGTTGGAAAAAGCAAACATCCCTGAAGGAGAAGGCTACGGAGGTTTCCCGGTAAGCGGACAATGGTTAAAATGTACCAACGAAGAAGTGATTAAAAAACATGCCGTTAAAGTGTACGGTAAAGCATCGGTTGGGGCACCGCCTATGTCGGTGCCGCATATTGATACCCGTGTAATCAACGGTAAAAAAGAATTGCTATTTGGTCCGTACGCAGGTTTTTCTACTAAATTCCTGAAAAATGGCTCGTATTTTGATTTAATTAAGTCAATAGAGTTAGATAATATCAGACCAATGCTTGGCGCCGGAATGAAAAACATTCCATTGACAAAATACCTTATCGAGCAAGTGTTTCAATCGTCAAAAGACCGAATGAAAGCTTTGAAAGAGTATGTTCCGTCAGCTAAAAAAGAAGACTGGGTGCTGGAAACAGCCGGACAACGTGTTCAGGTAATCAAGAAGGATAAAGACGGTAACGGTGTATTGGAATTTGGTACCGAAGTAGTTTCGGCTGCAGATGGATCGTTGGCAGTGCTTTTAGGAGCTTCGCCGGGAGCTTCAACAGCAACTTCGATTATGATTGAGCTGTTGGAAAAATGTTTCCCGGAGCAGATGAAAAGCGAGGCTTGGCAAAATAAATTTAAAGAAATGATACCTTCATTTGGACAGGCATTAAGCCATAATGCAGAACTGACGAAACAAATTCGCCAAAAAACAAATGAAGTATTGAAATTAAATGTGTAAAAGTATTTTGTACTTTTGCAGTCTTAATTTGAACGAAAACGTATAAAATGATATACCCAATTGTAGGTTACGGTGATCCGGTGTTAAGAAAAGTAGGTGCTGAAATTACTCCTGAATATCCTAATTTGAAGGAAGTAATACAAAACATGTATGACACGATGTACAATGCACATGGTGTTGGACTAGCTGCGCCTCAGGTAGGATTGCCTATCCGCCTTTTTATAGTAGATACAGAACCTTTTAGTGACAGCGACGATTTGTCTAAAGAAGAAGAAACACAATTAAAAGGTTTCAAAAAAACGTTTATTAATGCCAAAATCCTTAAAGAAGAAGGTGAGGAGTGGGCGTTTAATGAAGGTTGTTTAAGTATTCCTGATGTGCGTGAGGACGTGTACCGTCATGAACAGATTACTATTGAGTACTTTGATGAAAACTTTGAAAAGAAAACCGAAGTGTATGATGGACTGATTGCACGTGTAATCCAGCACGAGTACGATCACATTGAAGGTGTTTTGTTTACCGATAAAATATCTACACTAAAAAAGACGTTAATCAAAAAGAAACTGCAAAACATCATGGAAGGAAAAGCCAGACCGGATTATCGTATGCGTTTTGCAAAAATCAAATAAAAGTAATATTATTGCCCCTCGTTTTAAAAAGAGGTTATAAAATATAATAAATATCAAGATGAATTTAGAAAGAATATTGGCTATTTCAGGTAAACCGGGATTATACGCTTTAAAAATGCAGACAAGAACCGGTTTCGTTGCTGAATCATTAGTAGATGGTAAAAAAGTTACGGTAGGTATGCAAAGTAATGTAAGTTTATTGTCTGAAATTTCAATGTACACTTACGCTGAAGAAAAACCATTGGCAGAAGTAATGAGAGCTATTGCTAAGAAAGAAAATGGAGGCGAAGCACCTAAATTGAAAGATGATAAAGTGGCTATGACAGCTTATTTTGCTGAAATAGTGCCTGATTTTGATCAGGAAAGAGTTTATCCTTCGGATATTAAAAAAGTATTGAACTGGTACAACATTCTTCAGGGAAAAGGTCTGATTACTTTAGAAGAAACAGCAGAAGAGGCTAAAGAAGAAGTAAAAGAAGAAAAACCTAAGAAAGCTAAAGCAGCTAAAAAAGAAGCAGCTGATGAAACGGCAGAAGAAAAGCCTAAAAAAGCGAAAGCGACTAAAACAGCTAAGGCTAAAGAATAATCCAAATTTTAACAAAAATATAAGTCCTGCATTTGATTACCGAGTGCAGGATTTTTTGTTATTTAGTAACATCTAAAACAAAATGATGAACACACGCGCACAAAAGCTGGAAGCCTTTAATAGATTGCTTGACATCATAGATGATCTTCGTGAAAAATGTCCCTGGGATAAAAAGCAGACTTTTGAATCGCTTCGTCATTTAACCATTGAAGAAACCTATGAGTTGGGGGATGCTATTTTAGATAAAAATTTAGAAGAGATTAAAAAGGAGTTAGGCGATTTGTTACTCCACATTGTTTTCTATGCAAAACTGGGCAGTGAAGAAAAGAGTTTTGATATAGCAGATGTAGCCAATGATATTTGTGATAAGCTGATTCACCGTCACCCGCACATTTACGGCGATGTTGAGGTAGAAGATGAAGAGGAAGTAAAACGAAACTGGGAAAAGTTGAAGCTTAAAGAAGGGAAAAAATCAGTTCTTGAGGGTGTTCCTAATAGTTTACCGGCAATGGTGAAAGCCAGTCGTATTCAGGATAAAGTAAAAGGAGTAGGGTTTGACTGGGAAGAACCCCATCAGGTTTGGGAAAAAGTCCAGGAAGAACTCACTGAGTTACAGGTGGAAGTACAGACAGGTGATCAGGATAAAATTGAATCAGAGTTTGGCGATGTGATGTTTTCCATGATTAATTACGCCCGCTTTTTAAAAGTCAACCCCGAAGACGCTTTGGAAAGAACCAATAAGAAATTCATCAAACGATTCACGTATTTAGAGTCAAAAGCAAATGAATTAGGTAAAAACCTTGCTGATATGACCCTGGCAGAAATGGATGTGTTTTGGGAAGAAGCCAAACGATTATAAAATAGCTACGATGAAAAAAATAATACTATTGTTTTTATTGTTTTTTAGTCATTTAATTCTTGCTCAAAAAGATTTTGTCTTGGGTAAAATTGAGACTATAAAATCAGAAGAATTAAATGAAGAACGAACTATTAATGTTTATCTTCCGGCAGGGTATGATACAAATCAAAATTATCCGGTGATTTATTTGTTAGACGGTTCTGCAAATGAGGATTTTATTCATATAGTTGGAATTCTTCAATATGGGAATTACGAGTGGGTTAATATGGTTTCTAAATCTATTTTAATTGGGATTGAAAATGTGGATAGAAAAAGAGATTTTACATTCCCAACAACAATAGAAAAGGATAAAAAGGATTTTCCTACCACTGGATCATCAGAAAAGTTTATCAATTTTATTGAAAAAGAATTACAGCCATTTATCGAGAGTAAATATAAAGTAACCAGTTCAAGAACAATTGTTGGACAATCGTTAGGAGGACTTTTGGCAACAGAGATTCTTTATAAAAAAACTAAGTTGTTTACTAATTACATTATAATTAGCCCAAGTATTTGGTGGGATAAACAATCGCTTTTTACTTGGAATGCCGAGTTTGAAAAGCCTGAATTCAATCAAAAAACAAAAGTGTTTGTAGGTGTGGGTAAAGAAGGGAGAGTTATGGAAAGTGATGCCAAAAAACTTTTTCAGATTTTATCAAAAAATAAAAAGATAGAAAGTCATTTCCATTATTTTGGAGATGCTAATCATGGGGATATTTTGCACTTAGCAGTTTATAAAGCATTTGAAACATTAAAAATATGAAGCCCTATTACGCAGTGATATTCACTTCAAAGCGAACCCATATAGAAGAAGGCTATGCCGAGATGGCTGAACTTATGACACAACTAGCCCAACAACAGGAAGGTTTTATAAGTGTGGAATCGGCTAGAAACGAAATAGGAATTACTGTTTCCTATTGGAAAGATTTAGAAAGTATAAAAAAGTGGAAAGCAAATGTAGATCATTTGGTAGCTCAGCAATTAGGGAGAGAAAAGTGGTACGAAGCCTATACCACCCGAATTTGCTTAGTAGAGCGAGAATATAGTTTTACCAAATAGTATTTTGGAATAATTTTTGATTTATAACGAATATGCAAAAAAGTATAGTATTCCTCTTGTTTATTTCTCTTGGAGTTTTCGCCCAGGACGGAAAGAAATTGCCTTCCCTTAAAATTCCGCGTATTGAGACTCCGGAACCAGATAAGAAAAAGACTGAAGATCAGACTACAGCCCCGCAATATTCGTTAAATAAGCCTTTTGAGCCTAAAATTTTCAAAGTGCCACCTAAGAAGTATGATCCGCCTCAACAAGATAAAGAAATGCAAATGACTGGTGGAGGAAGTGATTTAAATGTTGGGAAACAATACGCCGAAAAACTTAATAAATCCATGACCCCTCAAATCAAAGAAGGAGCACTGGATCCTAAAGAGTTTCGAAGACATCAATACTTTGGAGAATTTGTGACTGAGTCTGAAACAATCAGTTTTACCTACAGGGATTTTGGTGAAGTTGATGCAGACAGGATTAGAGTTTGGATTGATGGAAAAGTTATTGGGGATTTTATAGAATTGGATGGAGTGACCAAAAAAATTTATTTAGGCTTAATGGAAGGAATAAATCATATTGAAATAGAAGCCTTAAATGAAGGGCTTTATACACCAAATACAGGTGAATTCAGATTTTATGATGAGCAGACTAAATTAATAACAGGCGATATGTGGGGGCTGGCAACAGGTTTCAAAGCTAAATTTAATATACGGAGGGTGCCTAAAGGAACATTGAAAAAAAACACTTTAACGCAGGAAGAAAAAACTAAATAAGACAAAAACAAATAATCCCGGACATTTGTCCGGGATTATTTGTTTTTGAAGTATCTCAATAACTGTGTAAGTTACAGTGTTTTTATAAAGTCCTGATTTGTTTCAGTTTCTCTTTCCACATAGCTAATTCTTCTTTGTGACGTTCAATACTTTTGGTTACTTCAGCAACCATAGGATTGTCTTTTTTAGCATTGGCAAAGAACTGGATGTTGTTTTCCAATTGGAAAATTTCATGCTGCACTTCTTCAACCTTGCGCTGGATGAAAACTTTTTCACTGTCTATTTTCTGTTTGCCTTCTCCGGCAAGCTGCTCCAAACGATTGTTAAAACGCATCATTTCAGCATCTTTCTTACTAGAAGTTAAGTTTTCAAATAATCCGTCAAGGACTTTGTTGAATTTTCCTTCTATATGACGGCGGGCAAAAGGAACCCGGCCAAAACTCTTCCAAGTCTCAATATGTGCTTTAATAGCATCTAAATCGGTTTTATGATCGCCGGTGAATTCAAATGCTTTTACTTTTTCTATATAATCCTTTTTCTTTTCAAAAGCTTCTACTTCTACAGCTTCATTTTGATTTCTAAAAGCATGTAAACGGTCAAAGTAATGATTACAGGCTTCTTTGAATTCAGCCCAAACAGCATCTGAAAATTTCTTAGGAACATGACCTATTTGTTTCCAGTCTTCCTGGATTTTTTTCATTACAGGTGTAGTAGCTTCAAAATTGTCGCTTTCCATCAGTTCTTTAGCTTTAGCTACTAAAGCATTTTTCCTGTCAAGATTAGCCTGCTGTTCTCTTTTGATGTCTTTATAAAAAGAATTTTTATTGGTATTGAAATTTCGGACAGCATTTTTAAATTCAGTCCAGGTTTGTTCATTTACATCAACAGGAACTTTACCAGCTTCAAAAAAAGCTTTGCGTAACGCTTCAACTTTGTTTATTTGTCCTTGCCAAGCTGAGTGAACTTCAATTTTTTCAGTGGCAATCTGCTCAATTTGAGCTATAATTTCTTTTTTTCTGTTCAGGTTTTCAGTTTCTCTTTCGCGGTGCTGCGCAAACATAGCTTCACGCTTTTCGTGCATTTGTTTTGTAACGTCGCTGAAAGCATTCCAGATTTCATCACGTTTTTCTTTTGAAACCGGACCAATTTCCTCTTTCCAGACTTTATGTAAAAGTTGTAACTCTCTAAATGCTTTAAAAACATCAGCATCATTTAAAAGTTCTTTAGCTCTTTCAATGATTTTTACTTTCTTCTCTAAATTATGTTTGAAATCCAAATCACGGGCTTCTCTGTCAAGATGGAGAATGTCATAAAAGTTTTCTACATGGAAATGGTAATTGTTCCAAACGTGATTGTATTTGTCTTTTGGGATAGAGCCTGCATTTTTCCAACGCTCACGTAAGTCGTTGAATTGTTTTAAAAGGTCCTTTATGTTTTCATTGGAATTAATTAAACCTTTTAATTCTTCAATTAGATTTAAACGTAACTGAAGATTTGATTTTAATTTTGATTCTAATGATTTGAAATGTGTGTTCTTACTGCTTTTGTAGCTGTTGTATAACGAGTCAAATTTAGATTTTAAAGGAGAATGATATTCAAATTCTTCATCAGAATTTGGATTGTCATGTAAAAACTCTTCTTTCTTTTCTTCTATAAAATGATTGTACTTTGATAAAAAAGCATGTTTAATTTCCTCAACATGGTTGCGGATTGCCATAATTTTATCAGTAGCTATAAGATGCTCTAATTCAACCACAAGCTTATCCATATCCATTGCTTCATAGTTTTGCATTGGAATATCGTGTTCAGCTTCCAGAGTAGTATCTTCGCTGACTTGAGCGTTTAGATTTTCAATAGTCTCAATAGCTTCGTTTACAGCTGTTTGTGATTGAGTGTTTTCGTTTCCATCTGCTTGCAGCAGGTTATCATTCAATTCTTCTTGCATAGTGCAGGATATTTACAGTTAATATTATATGCCGAAGTTAATGAAAACTGAATTAAAACGGAAGTAAAAACCGCTGTAATACCATTTTTTTGGTTGAAATATATGTTTCTTCTTTTTTGAATGATTTTTTAAAGCTTTGGAATTATTCGGCCTATACGGATGTTGCTAGGTTTATTGCAAAAATTGTAGTAACATTGAATTTTGATTTACTATGCCTAACCTGGACAAAAATACAATTGAAGCACTTGAAGCCGACTATTTATATATTCAAGAATCACAGATTCAAAATTCCGGAAATGGATTGTTTTCTGCTGTAAAAATATACAAAGACGAAATTATTGCTGTTTTTAAAGGTGAAGTTTTAAGTCAGTCTGAAATAAAAAAAAGAGAAGCCAAAGAAGAGGATAAATATTTTATGATATTGCTGAATGGAGCTGTTTTAGATTGCATGCATACCGAATGCTTTGCTAAATATGCTAATGATGCTTCCGGGTTTAGTAAATCAGCGTTTAAAAATAATGCTAAAATTACGCTGGATGACAACGATAATGTATGCCTAAAGGCGATTTCTACAATAAAAGCAGGAGGGGAAATTTTTTGCAGTTACGGACAAAAATATTGGAAGAAACATAAATAATTTAGCCGTTCCAGATTTCCCAAGCTTTTTCAGCCTGCAATACCAGCATGTCATAACCATTTTTAATTGTAGCTCCATTGCTTTCAGCTTTGGTTAAAAATGTTGTCTTTTCAGGATTGTAAATCAAATCATAAGCAATGTGCTTGTCTGTGAGATGCTTATAAGGAATATTCGGATAGTTTTCGATATTGGGAAAAGTGCCCAGCGGTGTGCAATTCACAATAATCAGATGGTCTTTTAAAATAGTTTCGTCCAAATCTTCATAGGAAATCGTTTGATCCGAACGGCTTCTGGAAACCGATTGATGTTCAATTCCGAGTTTTTCCAAAGCAAAAATGACCGCTTTTGCAGCGCCTCCGGTTCCTAAAATAAGAGCCTTTTTGTGATGTGGTTTAAGCAGTGGCTTTAACGATTCCATAAATCCGAAATAATCAGTATTGTGACCAATTAATTTTCCTTCAGGGGTTATTTTTATGGTATTGACAGCGCCAATTGCTGATGCGTTTTCAGAAAGTTCATCTAAAAACGGAATAACCTCTTCCTTGTACGGAATAGTAACGTTCATTCCTATGAGTTCTGTATTGTTTTTCAGCACTTCAGGAAATTCGTTTATGTTTGGTATGTCAAAATTATTATAAGAATAAACGTTGGCTATACCTTCTTTTGTAAACTTATCACCAAAATAATTTCGTGAGAAGGAATAACCTATATTCCTGCCTAGTAATCCTAGTTTTTTCATTTTTTATTTTGAAGATTAATTTAGTTTTACAAATTATTTTGGAAAATAAAGATTATAATCTGTTTCCATTCTTAGGTCTAGCCTGATAGGATATAACATTCGTGATCTGACTGGTTTTCCATAATTTATGCCCGGATTCCAATTTCCCAGACTTTTCAATATTTCCAGTGCTTCTTTTTCAATTCCGAAGCCTAATCCTTTTATAATTTTAATATCTGTTAATGTTCCGTCTGGTTCAACTACGAATTCAAAGATTACCCTTCCCACGATATCAACTTCCTGTTGAAAACGGAATTTGCTATTAAAGTCTTTATAAAATTTTTTTACACCTCCAGGATATTCAGCGACTTTTTCTAAACTTATAGAATTATAAATCTCATTTTCAGATAGTTTAAAAGTATTTGAATTGTTTGAAGGGAGATCAAATGTCACTTTTGCCTGATTGTCTTCATTTTGAGCTAAGCCTAAAGAAAAAGATAAGAAACTAATTAAAATGTATAATTGTTTAGTCATTTTTATATTTCTGAATAATTTCCTGAACCTCTTTCATTTCCCAGACATCAGGAAATTGTTCTTTCAGAATAATTTTGTTTTTAAAGCTGTGGCGTAATGCATTGCTTAAGTGGAAAGAACCTTTTTCGTTTTCTTTTTCGGTAAAATAGAGGCCGGCAAGACGGTACTCGATTTCAAATTGATCCGGAAATACTTCTGAAGCATGTAATAATGTTTCAATAGCGGCATCGTATTCACCTATAAACTGTTGTGCATCTGCCCAAAATAAATACGTGTCTAATTCTTCATCTCCCAGTTCTATTGATTTACGGTAGCCGTATTCAGCTTCTTCAAATTGTTCCAATTCTTTGTTTATCGCTGCATAGCGTTTCCAGTACATCTGGTTATCGCCGTCAATTGCAATTGCTTTGTTGACAAAGTATAAAGCTTTTTGAAAGTTTTTCTGACGCACGTAATAATCAGTAATTGCAATCCAGCCTTTGTCTAAAAGAGGATCTTCATGTACTGTTTTATTATAATATTTTAATGCTTCTATATGGTTGCCTAACTTTTCATAACATTTACCAATACGAAGTAAGGCATACGATGTAGGGTCTTCTAAATTGATGGTTTCCTGATAATTGTAAATAGCTTCTTCATAACGGCCTAAACGCTCAAGAGATTTGGCTTTTTCCATAAATGCCCCCATAAACTGATCATCAATTACGGTCGCATAATCAAAAGCGGTATAAGCTTCTTCATATCGTTTGATACTATAGTTTAAGCGTCCTAATTGGTGCCAGGCTATTTCACTGTATGGGTTGATATCGATGTACTTGGTTAAAAATGCTATTGCTTCATCATACTGCTCTAAAAATTCAAAACAATATACTACATTGTATAAACCTGATTGTTCTTCGGGTTCTTCTTCAAGGCATTTGATGAAGTGTTCTTTTGCCAGCTCAAGTTCATCCATAAAAAGATATTCCATGCCCAGAAGGTTATGAACATCAGCATAGTCATCAGTGTATTTTAAAGCAGTTTTTAAACATTCTACTGCTTTTTTATGATTGTCTCTTTTGGAATATATATTGGCTTGCTGGATAAAAATTTCTTCGTTGGTAGGTTCTATTGCATACAAATCATTCAATAATTTTTCTGCCTGATCAAGTTTGTCTTCAAAAATCAGCATTTCTACCTGAACCAGTTTTAAACCTGTAGATTTAGGATGTTGTTCCAGTGCAAGTTTTAAAGCTTTTTTTGCTAAACCGGGCTTCCCAACGTCCATATAATGGAGTATGATATCCTCAAATTCTTCTGAATCAAAAAACAATACTTTGTTTGTCTTAAGCATTGATTCAAACTTAGATAAGGATAAATTGTAATCTTCTTCATCGTGACTCAAGTGCATACTCATTGTTTTTAAAATTATCCTTACTAAAATTAGTAAAGCTTTGATTTGTTATTGGGTGCTTAACCGAATTGTTGTAAACAATTTAATTAACAGTTCTGATACTGCAATGATACTGTCTTTGGGTGCTTCAGACAACGTACATTAAATAGTATTCATTACCTCATTCATAACTTCAATAATAATGCCACATCCTTCTTCAATTTCTTCTTTTGAAATCGTCAGAGGAGGAGTGATGCGGATAGCGTTGCCTTCAAACAATAACCAGAATAAAATCAGACCTTTGTCCTGACATTTAAAAATGACCTGATTTGTTATTTCAGGACTTTCTGTCATGGCAGCGAGCATTAATCCTTCACCACGGACTTCCTTAATTAAAGGGTGCACCAACAATTTACGAAATAATTGCTCTTTTTCCAAGCATTGCGGCATCAAATCAGTCTCAACCAATTCTTTTAAAGTGGCTAAACTTGCAGCGGCAATAACCGGATGCCCGCCAAAGGTGGTAATATGGCCTAATTTGGGGTTATGGCTTAACAGATCCATATGTTTTTCATTGGCTGTAAAAGCACCTACAGGCATGCCACCTCCCATACCTTTACCCATAACTACAATATCCGGAGCGATATCATAATTCATAAACCCAAACAATTTACCGGTACGGCCAAAACCGGGCTGGATTTCGTCTAAAATCATCATGGCACCTACTTCATCACAACGCTGACGGACTTTTTTCAAAAAGCCGTTATGCGGTTGGATAAAACCGGCACCGCCTTGAATGGTTTCAAGAATAATTCCTGCGGTTTTATTTGTTATTTTAAGTAAATCCTCCTCATTGTTGAAAGTGATGAAATCAACATCCGGAATTAATGGTCGGAAAGCTTGTTTACGTTCCTCAAATCCCATTACACTCATCGATCCCATAGTGTTGCCATGATACGCATTGAAACAAGAAATCAGCTGACTGCGGCCTGTAACCCTTCGGGCTAATTTTAAAGCACCTTCAGTAGCTTCAGTGCCTGAATTAACCAAATAGGTTTTGTTAAGCTGCGGAGGCATGTGTTCTGCCAATAATTTACAAAACGCTACAGCAGGATCCTGTGCATATTCGCCATACACCATTACGTGAGCATATTTGTCCATTTGGTCTATCATGGCCTGTTTTATTCTTGGATGTTGATGTCCAAGTGTACAAGCAGAAACCCCTGCTACAAAATCCAAATATTTTTTACCTTTTGTGTCGTATATGTATGTGCCCACAGCATGAGAAACTTCCATTCCTAAGGGATGAGGGGAAGTTTGTGCCTGGTATTTGTAAAAGTCTTTGAGCATGTTAATTTTCTTCTCCATCACAATAATTATTGTAATAATTAACTAATTCGATTATTTTTTCTTTTGTAAAAGTTTTATCTTTTATTTTTTTTATAACAATTTCACAATCTGAAAAATACTTAAGTGAACGACTTTTAAAACTAAAAGTTATATCAGTAGCTATATCTTCATTTTGTTTTTTTACATAATAAGTTTCACCTATGCTTTTATTTATATAAGGTACTACAGTTTTTGAATTTTCGTCTTTATAGCCAAATATTGATTTGTTTTCAATATATTTTAAATCTAATCCTGAATTAATTTTTCTATATAAATTAACAAAGCCTTCATCTATTAATAACAATAAAACGGGTTCTGAATATTTATCCGGTTTGATGTATTCATGTTTTTCAGAATATTCACCATCATGGATAATTATTCCTTTAATCGTATCGTGATTCCAAACTGAAAATTCATCTGCTTTATCTATTTTGAAAAATATTTTATTTTTTTTAATTTTTCCAATACCCTCGAAAACAGTGTTATCGTAGAAAATTAGTGTGGCAGTATATTCATCTTGTCCAAAACAAAAAGTCTGAAATGTTAAGAAAAATATTAAGATTATTTTATTCATTTAATTAACAGATTTTGCTGCGCCGATTTTTCGTTTCTCCTTCGTCGAAAAGATAAGTCTGTGTTAACTGAGACTGAATACTGTCACTGAACACTATTTTTTCTTTTTAACCTTTGGTTTCGTACTTTGTACTTTTTTTGGTTTTTCGTATTCCAATGTTTCTTTGCTTGGTTCCATAGGAACGTCAGGCTCGGCATCCTTTTTCTTGACTTCGGCTTTTGCCTTGGCATCGAGTTCGAGTTCTTCTTTAGGGAAAATATCTTCCAGTTTTAAGATTTGTTCGTCTTCGCGCCAATTGAATCCGCGCAGTTTTCTGGCATTTTCAGGAAGTTCGTTTTCAGGGTAAATATCACCTTCTGGTTTAGTGAAAAAAGTTACACTTTCTATTTCGTTGCCTTCACCAAGCATCATGTTTATTTTACTGCTTACATTTTTATTTATGCCAATGAGCTCCTGTTTGTCATTCCGCATATAAAAAATAACCTCGGTATTTTTGATTACATCTACTTCTTTGAGCTTGTTGTCTTTAAATTTTCCATAAAGATTTACTCCTTTGACTTGGTTGAATCCGTCACCAATAGTGTCTTTAGAAATGATAAAGGCATTATTCAACACTTTTAAAGAATCTACTTTTTGCGTGATTGTATCAGAAACCAAATGCATCAAATCGCCTGTAAGCTGTCTTTTTCCATTCCAAAAAATTGGAGAGCCAATCATTTGGGTTAATCCTTTTTTCTGGTTCCAATGGATAGAATCACATTTACCGCTCATGTCTTTCTTAAAGAAACGGGCGTTGTTATACCCTCGGATTACACGGTTTTTAGGTTTGCCTGTTACCACTATTTTTTTAGCATGAAACCATACTGAGTCTTTTTCAAACAATCCGGAAACCAACGCTTTTTTAGTGATAAACATCGAGTCTTTTTGTTTGAAAACTTCTGCATAATGGCCACGAACGACCATTTTATTGATGGTATCAGTTACTTTTACGTTATTACGGGCGCGGGCATAATCTTTTTTTCGGTCATAGTATAAATCCTCACCTTCAATGATTCTATCCCGGTATTTAATTTTAGAGCCTTTTTGGAGCTTTCCTTCATCTTTTTTTGTGTCGTAAAAACCTTTAGTGGTGTAAATGGTATTGTTTGCTGAGGCAATTGTTGAAGGTCCGAAAACATAAGCATGCCCCGAATTCGTATAATAATCCAAATGATTGGTTCTGATGGTATGTGTTGGATTATTAACTGTTACCGCAGTTTTAAACTCAAATTTCTTTTCATTAAGATGGTAACGACCAGACTTACTGGTTAATGTGTTTTCGGCATCACGGATAGTTCCATAAGTATTATAATAGGCCTCCTGACTATTTCTGTCAAAATTGATTGTATCTGTTGTTACAGTCATTTTTGGATCGGTCATGACAACATTACCTGTGGCAAAAGCAAATTTTGTATTACCGTTGTATTCGGCATATTTACTGCTCATGGTTAGTGTGTCACCCTGAACCAGATTAACATTCCCAAAAGCTTTTACATAATTCTGTTTCGTAAAATGGTAGGCTTTATTACACGACATCCGTACGCCCTGATGTATGATACGGACATTTCCTGTAAGTACAATTGCTCCGGGTATTTCTGTTTCCGAGATGTCCATGAAATCAGAGTTCTCTATGGTTATCTGCTTGCTGCCTTTTACCGGCAAAGTTGTATCAGGCTTGGTGATTTGTGCCCAGATCATACTTTGGCTGAACAATAAAAGGAATGAAAGTATTTTGAAATATTTAGTATTCAATGGATTTGTTTTTTTGTCAAAATTAACTAAAAGTGTTTTTTAAAACATCTTTTTAAGAATTATTTATCATCAGTCGATTACTAAGTTTTTAAATATGGAGCGGTAGTTTTCCAGTATTTCATTTTTGGACAGCAATCCGTAAAATTTTTTATTTTTTATAACAGGCAGTGTTGGACTGTTTGCTGTTTCAAACTGATTCATGATATTTTCAATATCGTCTTCAAAATATATTGTAAAAGAAACCGGTTTCATGATTTCTTCTATTTTAGTATGTTTCACTTGAAAAGTATTGAAAATAACACTTCGGATATCATCAAAATCTACAATTCCTATTAATTTTTTATCATCCAAAACAGGAAAAATCTGCTGTTTCTTTTCAGATAAGACGACAACTAATTTATCCAATGAATCTTCTTTATCCAGAGTTTCAACATTGGTATCGATTAACTTTAATACATCAATACTTTGTAAAATGTTTTTATCCTTGTCACTTGTAAAAACATCACCGGAATGAGCCAACGCTTTTACATCCATAGAATGTTCTTCAAAACGCTTGGAAATAGCAAAACTGATTGAAGAAACTATCATTAACGGAATCATAAGGTCATAACCTCCGGTAATCTCACCAATTAAAAATATTGCAGTTAATGGCGCATGGAATAAGCCACTTAAAATTCCTGCCATACCTACTATGGTAAAATTAGTTACTGGTAAGTTAGATGTCAATCCTATTAAATTAGATGTTTTTGCAACAAAAAAACCTAAATATGAACCTACAAAAAGAGAAGGGGCAAAGTTACCACCATTACCACCACTTCCCAGCGTAATTCCTGTAGCAATGGATTTAATAAAAACGATAACACCTACAAATAGAAGTAAAACCCATTTTTCGTTTTTGAAATTTTCTAAAAGTGTGTTTTCAAGCAGAGCTTCCGGGTGTGCGGTAGATAACGTTTTAATGCTCTCATAACCTTCACCAAAAAGTGTCGGAAAAAAGAATATTAATACCGCTAAAAATAAAGCACCGATTATCGCTTTAACATACACTCTTTGCGATAAATGACTGATGTAATGTTCTGCTTTTCTGAAAGTTCTGGCATGGTAAATAGAAATGAAACCGGCTAATATCCCTAAAAGAATATAAAAAGGCGTATTTCTGAAATCAAAAGACTGTTCTTGTTCGAAACTTAAAATTACATCGCCGCTTAGCATTATTTTTGAAACCAACGCACCCGTGGCTGCGGAAATCATGATGGGAATAAAAGCAGAAATTGATATGTCTGCCAATATAACTTCTATGGCAAACAAAACTCCTGCAATTGGAGCGTTGAAAGCAGCGCCAATTCCAGCAGCTACACCGCAGGCAAGCAATAGAATTCTGTTTTTTTTAGAAAGTAAATAGTTTTGAGCATAATTGGAACCAAATGCGGCACCGGTTATAACAATTGGGCTTTCCAATCCTGCAGAACCTCCAAGACCAACGGTTAATGAGCTGGTTATGATTTGTGCATACATTTGCTTTCTGGGAATAATTCCTCCTTTTCTGGCAATTGAGTGCAGTATCCGGGCACTTCCTTTTTCTATGTTTCCACCCAAAAATCTTTTAATGACAAAAACAGTTAATAAAATACCTACAATGGGCAATATACTATTGGAATAAGGCAGTTTTAAGTATTTGTTGACATAATTAGCCCAAACAAATACACTGTGTGCAAATGTTTTAAGAAAGATTACTGCAAAAGCACATGAAATTGCAACAGCGACACATGATAAGTATATGAAGTTCCTTTCTGATAGTACATTTTTAGCTAAATGAAAAAAGATTTCCAGTTTGCTGAAAATTTTTCTAATAAAAAGTTGAATGTTTGCAGAAATTCGCCTTGGCATTTTTAATTGTATAATTGAAGTCCCAAATATAGGCATAAAATTAAAATGCCCCTAGAGCGGGGCATTTACTTATTTCATGATGGTTTGTTTTCTGTCAGGGCCTACTGATACAATCGTAATAGGAACTTCAACTTCTTTTTCAATAAATGAAATATATTCTTTTAATTCAGTTGGAAGTTCGTCATAAGAACCCATTCCTGTCAAATCAGCTTTCCAGCCTTTGAATTCTGTATAAACCGGAGTTACGTTTTCTTCTTCAATAGAAAAGGGCAGGTGTTTGATTTCTTCTCCTTTATAATTATATGCCGTGCATACTTTTAAAGTATCAAATCCAGAAAGAACATCCCCTTTCATCATCATTAACTGAGAAACACCGTTAATTTGGATCGCATATTTTAAAGCAACTAAATCCAACCAACCACAACGGCGCTGACGGCCTGTAACTGAACCAAATTCGTTACCCACTTTAGCCATAGTGTCACCGTCTGTTCCAAAATCTTCAGTTGGGAACGGCCCTGAACCTACACGGGTAGTATAAGCCTTGAAGATACCGTATACATCTTTGATTTTATTTGGAGCAATACCTAAACCTGTACAAGCACCGGCTGCAGTAGTATTAGATGAAGTAACAAAAGGATATGTACCAAAATCAACATCTAATAATGATCCCTGAGCACCTTCACAAAGAATAGTTTTTCCGTTTTTTTGTGCTTGTGCCAAATATTCCTCGCTGTCGATGAACGTTAATTTCTTTAAATTTTCTACGGCTTCAAAAAACTCTTTTTCCATTTCGGGAAGATTGTACTGAATTGAAACATCATAGAATTTGATCATCTCTTCATGCTTGTTTGCAAGAGAACGGTATTTTTCTTCAAAATCAGCTAATTCAATATCTCCAACACGAAGTCCGTTACGGCCTGTTTTGTCCATGTAAGTTGGTCCGATTCCTTTTAAAGTAGAACCAATTTTAGCTTTACCCTTAGCGGTTTCAGAAGCTGCATCAAGTAAACGGTGTGTAGGAAGGATAAGGTGTGCTTTGCGGGAAATTAAAAGTTTTGACTTGATATCCATGTTGAATTTTTCAAGACCTTCAATTTCTTTTTGGAAAACCACAGGATCAATAACTACCCCGTTACCAATAATATTAATCGAATTTTTGTGAAAAATACCTGAAGGAATTGTACGAAGTACGTGCTTAATTCCGTCAAATTCTAATGTGTGTCCTGCATTTGGGCCACCTTGAAAACGTGCAATAATGTCGTATTTAGAGGTTAATACATCGACAATTTTTCCTTTGCCTTCATCTCCCCATTGTAATCCTAGTAGTAAGTCTACAGTCATTGTGTTGTTGTTTAATTCCGTTGCGCTCCATTCAGCTCGGTCTCGCCCCGGGTGTTGTAATTATCAATTTTTCTTTTTTGTTGCGTAGAAATAAAGTGAATGATTTTGAATTTCGATGCCAAAGATTTCTTCCATTGTTTGTTTGATGGTTTGAATTCTTGGATCACAAAATTCGATTACTTCTCCGGTATCAGTCATGATGATATGATCATGCTGTTTGTCGAAGTATGATTTTTCGTAATGTGCCTGATTTTGACCAAATTGATGTTTGCGGACCAATCCGCAATCCAATAATAATTCGATAGTATTATAAAGTGTAGCACGGGATACACGATAATTCTTGTTTTTCATTTTGATATAAAGGTTTTCAATATCAAAATGCTCGGAACTATCGTAGATTTCCTGAAGTATAGCATAACGTTCAGGCGTTTTCCTATGTCCGTTTTGCTCAAGATATTTGGTAAATACGTTTTTTACCGTTTCCTGGTTACTGCTGTTATCAGTCGTAATTTGTGTCATAACAGCGCAAAGATAAAACTTTACTTTTAAAGATTAAATTAAAGTTATAAATACATTGTTAAAAACTTAACTGGTGTATTCTCTTGTTACTCTGTCAACTCCGTCAATTTTTTTGATATTGTCAATCATTCTTTTGAGGATGGTGTTATTAGGTACAATAACGGTAACTTTTCCTGTAAAAATTCCGGCTTCACCGCTTAATGATATACTTTGGATATTTACATTCATGTTATTTGAAATTACACGTGTCAATTCGTTAGTGATACCTAAAGTATCCATTCCTGTGATTTCCAAAGTGACTTTAAAATCCTGTTGGGTTGAATCAATCCATTTGGCAGGGATAATTCTGTAGGCATAGTTTGATTGCATACTGATTGCATTCGGACAATCTTTTTTATGCACTTTTATTCCTTCATTTATGGTTATAAAACCGAAAACAGAATCCCCGGGAATAGGATTGCAGCATGCAGAAAGTTTGTAATCCAGCCTGTCCTGTTCAACCCCAAAAACGAGCAGGTCGTATTTTTGGGTAATTTCATCTTTTTGAACTATATCAGGATTAGCAGATGGATTTCTTTTTATTTTTCCTTTAAAGAAATTGAAGAATGTATTGCTTTTTTGAGCAGCATAATCTTTAAGCTGCTGATTGTCTATAGAGCCAATACCAACTCGATAAAACAAATCCAGACTTGTTTTCAGCTTTAAGTAAGCAACTAATTCATTGACTACTGTTTCATTTACAGTTATTTTTAAATGACGCAGTTTACGCTCTAAGATTTCTTTACCGTCTTCGGCAATTTTCTTAGTATTTTCATTTAAAACATTTCTGATTTTATTTTTTGCCCGTGATGTGGTTACATAGTCCAGCCATGTAACTGTTGGTTTTTGATTTGCTGAAGTAATAACATCTACCTGATCACCACTTTTAAGTTCATGATTCAGCGGAACTAATTTACCATTCACACGGGTACCTCTGGTTTTGATTCCGATTTCTGAGTGAATAGCGAAGGCAAAATCCAAAGCTGTAGCTCCTTTGGGCAATGATTTGATTTCTCCTTTAGGGGTAAAAACATAGATTTCTTTTGCATAAAGATTCATTTTAAAATCTTCAACAAAATCTACGGCATTACTGTCAGCATTTTCCAGTGCTTCGCGAAGTAAATTCAGCCAAGTATCCAGTCCGCTTTCTTCATTGGCTCCCTGTTTGTATTTGTAATGGGCCGCATAACCTTTTTCCGCAATTTCATCCATACGTTCACTTCGCACCTGAATTTCAACCCAACGGCCTAAAGGTCCCATTACAGTTATGTGCAATGCTTCATAACCAGTTGATTTTGGTGAAGAAATCCAATCGCGTAAACGGCTGGGTGAAGGACGGTAATGATCAGTTACTATCGAATAAATTTTCCAAGCCAGGAACTTTTCATCATGCGGATTGGATTTGTATACAATCCGAAGTGCGAATTTGTCATAAACTTCATCAAAAGTAACTTTTTGAGTAGCCATTTTTCTTCTGATGGAATAAATTGATTTTGGTCGGCCCTTAATCACGTAATCGACACCTTCCTCATCCAATGATTTTTTTAGAACATCTGAAATACTTTTTATGTATGCATCCTGCTGTTCTTTGGTTTCTTTAATTTTGCTTACAATATCATTATAAACAGTAGGTTCAGTATATTTCAGACCTAAGTCTTCTAATTGTGTTTTTATGTTATATAGACCAAGGCGGTGTGCCAGAGGAGCATAAATATATAAGGTTTCTGATGCAATTTTTAGCTGTTTGTAATCAGCCATTGACTCCATGGTTTGCATATTATGAAGCCTGTCAGCCAATTTGATAATAATTACACGGACATCATCATTTAAAGTCAGCAGCATCTTACGGAAGTTTTCTGCCTGCATCGAGATGTTCATGTCTTTTTTAACCTGAGAAATTTTAGTTAATCCGGCTACCAGTTGGGCAACTTTAGGATTGAACTCTTTTTCTATTTCTTCAACGGTCACATCAGTATCTTCAACAACATCGTGCATTAAAGCAGCTGCAATAGCAGTTGCACCAAGACCTATTTCTCCGGCAACAATCTTTGCAACAGCAATTGGATGAAAGATATACGCTTCCCCTGATTTACGACGTTGATCCTGATGGGCATCCACGGCAAAATCAAATGCTTTCCGGATAAGCTTTTTATCATCGTCACTAAGCGTCTGATAACTTATACGGAGTAATTCTTTATATTCTTTAGCAATTGCTTTATTTTCTTTTTCAATATCTATCTCAACCATAACACGTTCTTCAGTTCTTTAAAATTACAAATTAGAATGTTAATATACAATATCAAAATCCGCGTTGTCTTTTGGCTTCAAAAATTAAAATTGCGGCAGCTACAGATACATTCATACTGTCAATTTCGCCCTGCATTGGAATAATTATATTTTGTGTTGAAGCTTTTCTCCATTCGTCGCTCAATCCAGTCGCTTCCGTTCCTACAACAAGTGCCGTGGGTTTTGTATAATCCTGGGTATGATATCCTGTAGAATTTTGTAATGTTGCTGCGTAAAAATTGATGCTGTTATCTTTCAAAAAAGCAATGATTTCATCAGTTGTACCGGTTGCTATTTGGTTCGTAAATAAACAACCAACACTGGAACGGACAATATTAGGGCTGTACATATCGCTTTTCGGATTGGCTATAATTACGGCATCCAGATTTGCCGCATCAGCAGTTCTTAACATTGCACCTATGTTTCCTGGTTTTTCAGGAGCTTCAGCTACTAAAATAAGAGGATTTTCAGGTAGTTTTAAATCAGATAATGAAAACGACTTGGTTTTAGCTATAGCTAAAATACCTTCTGTAGTATCTCTATAGGCTAATTTTTGATATACTTCTTTTGAAATTTCAATCAGGTCTATTTGGCTGTTTGTGTATTTGTTTATTTGATCTATTGAAATGATTTCTGGAAGAAATAATATAGTTTCAATTTTATAACCCCCTTTTACAGCAAGCTCAATTTCCCGAAGTCCTTCAATTAAAAAGGTACCGGTTTTTTTTCTTTCTTTTGCTTTTTCCTGAAGTAAAACGAGCGATTTTATATAGGGATTTTGAACAGAAGTTATTTGTTTCATTGAAATTATATCTTAAAAATCAAAAGTATCTAAAAAAACCGAGAAGTTAAAATTTGCGCGTCCTTATTAAAATATGTACTTTCGGTCAAAATTACAGTTTGAGTCAATATACCATAAAAAAATACGAACCGCAGTTTTACAGTATTTGGAATCAGTTTATAGCTGATTCTAAAAACGGAACTTTTTTATTTCATCGTGATTTTATGGAATACCATAGTGACCGATTTGAAGATTTTTCATTGCTTGTTTTTGATGATAAGGATAACTTAGTTGCTGTTTTGCCAGCTAATAGGGTTGACGATACAATTTATTCTCATCAGGGTTTGACTTATGGAGGAGTTGTTTTTTCTAATAAATTGGAAATCTTTCATGTAGAGCAAATAATGAATTCTATTGTTTTTTTCTTTAAAATAGAAAAAATTCATGAAATAATTTTAAAAAATCAACCTACTTTATATTTGATAGCCGGTAACTATGGGTTAGATTATGTTTTATTCCAATATTTTAATTCTGAATTACTAAAAAGAGAAATGAATTTCATGATTGATTATTCAAAAAAAATGATTATATCAAAGAGTAAATTAAAGCATTTTAAAAGAATTTCAAAGTTAGGTTTAAAGGTAGTTGAAGAATCAAACATGAGTTTTTTTTGGGATAAAGTATTAATTCCTTGTTTAGAATCGAAACACAATGTAAAGCCTGTTCATTCATTAGAAGAAATTCAAAAGTTGAAATCAAAATTCCCTTCTAATATTATTCAGTATTCAGTTTATTTGAATGAAGAAATTTTAGCAGGAATTACCTTGTTTAAGAATAAAAACGGAGTTAAATCACAATATGGAGCTTCAACAGAAATTGGGCAGAAATATAGAGCATTAGATTATTTGTTTATTACTTTAATTCAGAAATTTAATAACCAAGAATTTGCTTTTTTTGATATGGGTACTGCCACTGAAAAAAATGAATTAGGTTATAATCCTGGTCTGGTTAAACAAAAAATAGAATTAGGTTGTGCAATTTTTAATCAAGATACAATTCAAATAAAGTTATGATTTCATTTTTAGATTTGAAAAAAATTAATCAGCATTATGAAACTGCTTTTCAAGAAAAATTGAAGAGCGTTTTAGAAAATGGTTGGTATATTCTAGGAAATGAAATAAAAGCATTTGAAGGTAATTTTGCCGAATACACAAATTCAAAGTATTGTATTGGAGTTGGTAATGGTTTAGATGCCATTACGCTATCACTTTTGGCTTATATTGAAAATGGTAATCTACAAAAAGGAGATGAAGTTATTGTTCCTGCAAATACTTACATTGCTTCTATTTTAGGAATACTTCATGCCGGGTTAGTACCTGTTTTAGTAGAACCGGATCTTGAGACTTTTAATATTGATCCAAATCTTATTGAGGAAAAAATCACATCAAAAACAAAAGTAATTTTGATAGTGCATTTATATGGTCAATTGGCTGATATGGATGCTATTATTGAAATTGGACTTAAACACAATTTACTCATTGTTGAAGATTGTGCTCAAGCCCATGGACTGGAATTTAAAGGCAGTCATACCCGTACTTTTAGTTTTTATCCTGGAAAAAATTTAGGCGCTTTGGGAGATGGTGGAGCAGTGGTGACTAATGATGAAAAATTAGTGGCTACTTTGAGAAAGATTAGAAATTACGGTTCTGAAAAAAAATATCACAATGAGTCCATTGGTTTTAATTCAAGACTTGATGAACTTCAGGCGGCTTTTTTAAATTGTAAGTTAAAGAACTTGAATGAAGATAATGAAAAGAGACGCTTTGTAGCTAACCGCTATCTTTCAGAAATCAAAAACGATAAAATTATTTTGCCTAAATGTACTGATATAAAGTCTCATGTTTTTCATTTATTTGTAATTCGATCAAAAGAGAGAGACAGATTGCAGGATTATTTGGCTAAAAATAATATTGAAACTTTAATACATTATCCAGTACCTCCACACAAGCAAAAAGCATTGTCTGATTGGAATAATTTATCTTTTCCTATTTCCGAACAAATTCATGATGAAGTCTTAAGTTTGCCTATGAGTCCTGTATTGACTGATGATGAAATTGATAAGGTTGTGAAACTTGTAAATATGTATTGATGATATCTAACAATCCTTTGATAAGTATATTTGTTCCGATTTATAATGGAGAAAAATATCTTGAAAAAACTTTAAATTCAATAGTTTCTCAGACTTATACAAATATAGAGGTTTTACTAGTCAATGACTCGTCAACTGATAATAGTTTACAGATTTGTAATGTGTTTGTTGAAAAAGATAATAGATTTAAAATTTTTACTAAATCTAGAGGAGGAAATACTTCCACTTCATGGAACTTTATTTTGCCTAAAATTAAAGGTGAATTTGTTTTTTATTCGTCTCAAGATGATTTGTTTTCACATGATTTAATAGAAAGATTAGTTTTGAAACAAAGAGAAACTCAAGTTGATTGTGTTTTGCCTATAATGGAGTATTTTTATGAAGATCAGATCCAGAAAAGAATAATTAAAGGATTAAGAGGTAATTTGAATTGTATCATAGATGGGAAAATTGCTTTTTTAGCAAGTTTAGATTGGAGTATTCATGGTTTTGGTCTTATTAAATTAAGTTTATATCAAGATGAGGTTTTTCCGGAAGATACTTTTAACAGTGATGAATTTATGATAAGGAAAATTTTCCTTAAGTGTAATAGCGTTAGTTTTTGTAATTCGAAGTTTTTTTACAGACAAGATAATAGTTTAGCAATTACTAAAATAGATTCTAAAGATCGATTTTTTGAGTTAAATACTCAATTAAGAATTATAGAACTTTTAGAGTTGAATTTTTTTGATAAAAAATTAATTAAATTTAAAAAATATATTCTTTTTAGAGATTTTTTAAAGAAAAAAATAAAAGTAAACAATTATAAATTTGCAACTCAAAAGGATAAAAATGATGTTGAGAAATTTTTAATAGAATTTAGATATAGACTAATTAATCTGTTTTCTAACGATAATTTTGATATTAATTTTTTTAATATAAGTTTGAAATGTTTTATTTCAAGAATTATTGTAAATAATTCTTTTTTTCTTAAAGTAACTCTAAAATTAAAATAGCATTTGAATTTATTAAAAAAAATAAAATCTTCTCAAAGTTTTAGATTTACTTCTTTAAACAGTATAAATGTATTGTTGAGAATACTTATAGGTGTTGTTTCTTCAAAATTTTTAGCATTTTTTTTAGGCCCAACAGGCTTAGCTATAGTAGGGAGCTTTAGAAATTTTTCATCTTTAATTGAAAGTCTGACAACGCTTGGTTTTCAAAACGGTATTGTTAAGTTTGTGGTTGATAATAAATCAGATAAACTAAAATTAAAAAGACTGTTTTCAACGCTTTTCTTTATTACTTTTATAGTTAGTTTAATTATTGGAATAATTTTATTCGTGTTTTCTTCTCAAATAAGTAGTTTAGTTTTTAAAGGAAATAAAAGTTATGTGATATTATTTAAAATTATGTCTTTTTTACTGCCATCTAATGTGTTGGGTATTTATATGCTTTCAGTTATTAATGGTTATGGTAGATTCAAAAGAGTCATTTTTATTAATATGATAAGTAATATTATTACTCTACTTGTCTCTATTATTTTTATTTATTACTATAATACCATGGGAGCTTTACTTTCAATAATAATAACTCCTTTATTTCTTTTTTTTATTGTTTTTGCTTTTATGCCGGAAAGAGAGAATTTAAATCAGATTTTTAATTTTAATTTTTTTGATATTGAAATAGTTAAAAATCTTAGCCATTTTCTTTTAATGATGGTCTTTTCCGGAGTAGTAGGTCAAATGATACAAATATTTATTAGAAATAAAATTATTGGTGTTTCAGGATTAGATTCAGCAGGATATTGGGAAGCCATGAATAGAATATCGGTTTATTACATGCTTTTTATTAATTCCTTTTTAGGTGTTTACTATTTCCCTAAATTAATAGAAGCTAGAGATGAATCGACAACAAGAAGTGTTTGGTATGATTACTATAAAATAATTGTACCGTTGTTTTTAGTAGGAGCAATAATCATTTTCATTTTTAGAGGATTAATTATCGAGATATTGTTTAATCGTGACTTTCTTATGGTTAAAAAGCTTTTTTTATGGCAATTGATAGGTGATTTATTCAAAACAATGTCATGGATTTTAGGAATGCAATTATTAGCAAAACAAATGACAAAGGCTTTTTTATTTTTTGAAGCTTTATCTTTCATTATACTATACGTGGCTTCGCTATTTTTTATTCCAATGATTGGTATAGAAGGTGCAGTTTTGTCACATGCTGTAAATTATTTTTTATATTGGCTTTTTTTGGTTTTCTATTTTAGGAAAACTTTAGGGATAAAATCTAATTCCTAAACTTATTTTTATTTTTAATATAATATACTTGATTAATAGTAAATAATTTTTATTCCTGAAATTTAATGCTAATTCATGATGTACTCTTTTAAGCATAGCCAAATCTTCCTCCCTGGAAATGTTTAGTCTGAAAGTTTTGATAAGGATTTTATAAGTTGAAATATCCAAGCGATTGCTGATTTTATTGTTTTTTTAAAAAGAAATGCTGGTATAATGAATTTTTTAATTCTCTTTTTTGGACTAAAATGCTATCGATAAAATCAAAATTATAATTTCGGGATGCTTTTATCCATAAATCAAGATCTTCGTATCCTAAACTCTCATCATATTTTCCTAATTTTTCGAAAACACTGCTTTTAACTAAAGATGAAACAGAACATATTTTTTCTTTTTGACCAATTATAGAAAGGTAAATATCACCGGTTGGCGGTTTTTTTGTCGTCTTCCCCGATTGATCCACTGGATAATAAAATTTAATATGATTATTGTCTTTATCTATAAGCTCTGCGTTACCGTATACTATAGCAAGATCATCATATTTTGAATTTTGAAAAGCATTTACTTGTTTCTCTACACAGTCTTCTAAAAGTATATCATCTGCTGCTAAATCTATAAAATATTCTCCCTTTGCTAATTTATAAAGCGAATTGAATGTTTTTGTGTTTCCTGAATTTACAGAGTTTTTGACAAAAGTAATGTTAGGATTTTTTTTTAACCAATCATTAATTACTTCAACTGAATTATCACTGCTGCAGTCATCTGCAATTAATAATTCAATGTTTTTGTAAGTCTGTTTGATTACAGAATTTAAAGACTCTTCAACAAATTCTGAATGATTGTAGCATAAGCACATAATGCTTACTAAAGGATTATTTTGCATAGACTTTTTTAAAGAGTATCTTAGCTACAAAATAAAGATTCCTTAATGACAATACCAAAAAAGAAATATAAAATAGCTTTAGTAGGATATTCTTTGAATAAAGGAGGGCTTGAAAAAGTTATTTCTAATTTGTCATTAATGTTTGGTGAAAATGATTTCGAAATTCATAACATCATTTTGAATAATGATATTGGTTATTCATATTCCGGAAAACTTGTTAATATTGAAAAAAGATTAGCCAAATACCCTTTTTTGAAGTTGCTTAAATATATTTATCTTTTTTTCTATTTCAGAAAGTTTAAGTTTGATTACATCATTGATTTGAGATTTAGGTTAAATCCAATCACAGAAATAATTATTTGTAAACTGATTTATAATACTAAAGTTGTTTTTAGTGTTCAAAGTTCAAGAATAGGGACTTACTTTTTTGAAAATAGAATGCTGACTAAATTTATTTACAATAAAAATTATGCAATTGTCTGCGGTTCAAAAGGGATTGAAAAAGAGTTGATAAAAAAACATTCCTTAAATAATGTTAAAACTATTTACAATACTATTAACATCGAAAAAATTAAGGAAAAGGCAAAAGAAGAAATTAATATTGCGTTTAGATATATTGTTTCTGTTGGTAGGTTTGAAAAACAAAATATTAAGCAATTCGATAAGTTGATTGAAACTTATCTGCAGACTGATTTGAAAAACAAAAATATTCATTTAGTAATAGTTGGAGAAGGGGAAACTCTTAATGATTTTAAAGAAAGATTTGATGAAGAAAAATTTGTTCATCTAATTGGATTTAAATCAAATCCTTATGCTTATATGAATAAAGCTGAATTTTTTGTTTTGACAAGTAAATATGAAGGTTTTGGAATGGTTCTGGCAGAAGCATTGGCTTGTGGAACACCGGTAATTTCATTTGATTGTCAAACCGGTCCGAATGAAATTATAATTCATAAAAAAAATGGACTTTTGGTTAAAAGCCAGGATTTTAATGAGTTGAAGGACGCTGTTGAAAGATTCGTTAGTGACATTAATTTATTGGAAAGTTGTAAAAATAGAGCAGAAAATTCAGTTGTTAAGTTTGATGTAAATACAATAACAAATAATTGGATAGAGCTTTTAAATAATAAGAATAAAAATGAACATTGAATTAATTCAAATCCCTAAAGTTGAAGATTATAGAGGTAATCTAGGTATAATAGAAAAACAAACAATCCCTTTTGAGATCAAAAGAGTGTATTATCTGTTTGATGTTCCAAGTAGTGCGAGTAGAGGAGGACATGCGCATAAGGAGCAACAAGCCTTTTTAATTGCACTATCTGGTAGTTTTGACGTTCTGTTAGACGATGGTAATGAGAAAAAAGTCGTTACACTTAACAAACCTGATAAAGGTTTGTTGATTCCAACTTATGTTTGGAGGGAATTAGGTAATTTTTCTTCAGGGGCAGTTTGTTTGGTAATTTCATCTGGTGAATTTGATGAAGAAGACTACATAAGAGAATATGAAGATTTTAAAAAGCACATATCTATTTAATTGTAAATAGTAAATTCCAGACCTTTTCTATTTAGATACCGTTTTAAATTAAGAAGGTATATTAATACTAGTTTTGGTAAAAAATAAAGTATTTTGAATTTTGTAGATATATTTTTAGGATCAATTTGTGAATATAATTCAGTTGAAATTTTGCTGTCCCCGGCTATTTTGTAATGTAAAGCATATTCTTTTCTATACTTATCAAGGTACTTTTTTAAATGGACATTCTGTGATTCAAATTCTTGATATTCCTCAAATTTTTTTATAGTTTTAAAGCTAATATGAGTTTTAGAAAGTGTATTAGGGATATATTGTAAATAAGTTGCTGTAATTTTATTACCTATTGCAATTTTATATTTTAAAGCAATTCTAATCCACATATCAGTATCTTGACCACTAGAGATATATGTTTTAAAATACCCTATTTTATCAAAGATATCCTTTTTTATTGCAATAGATGATGAAGTCGCTACTGGGTAATATTCACTTGAAACAAAATAATTGAAAACTACACCTCTGTAGGTATTCTTAATTTTTTTGTATTCAGGAATGTAAGTTTTTTCCTTTGATAAAAGTATATTATATCTTGATGCAAAAAGCGAACACTCTGGAAAATCAATGTATAGTTTGTAGAGTTCTTCAAGATGATTATCAAACCAAATATCGTCTGCATCAAGAAAGGCAATTAATTCACCAACAGCTTTTTCAATACCTTGATTTCTGGCACTTGCGGCACCTTTGTTTTCTTGATGATAAATTTTAATTCTGGAATCCTTTATTTGATTTACTTTTTGAATGCTGTAATCTGTACTTCCATCATTTACAATTATGATTTCAAAATCAATGTAAGTTTGTGCCAATACACTTTTAAGTGTTGCTTCGATAAACTTTTCTTTATTATATAAAGGAATGATAACTGAAAATATAGGCATTGTATAAGTTTAAAACGAGTCAAAAAGTTAAACATACTGCCAAAAATACATTATTTTTGTAATTGTGGAACAAAATAAAAAGATTCATATAATAAGTTTTGACAATCCTTATCCGCCGGTTTATGGTGGAATTATAGAAGTTTATTATAAATTAATAGCTTTAAGGGAGATAGGTTTAAAAATACATTTGCATTGTTTTGTAGATGAAATCCCTGCAGATGAAATCCCTGAGTTAAAGAATATAGTTGAAAAATTATATTTTTATAAAAAGAAAAAAAATATAATTTCCCTTTTTTCAACATTGCCATTATCTGTAATAATTAGAAAAAGTAATACACTGGTAAAGCGATTAAATGAAGATTTATTCCCTGTTTTATTTGAAAGTTTAAAGACAACCGCAGTTTTAAATGATAGCCGATTAAAACAAAGAAAGTTTTACTTGAGATTACATAATATTGAGGAAAATTATTTTGATGGATTAGCTAAAAAAGAGTCAAATTTTATTAATAAAGGATTATTTAAGATTGAGGCAAAAAAATATTCCAGGTATAAAGAAATTTTTCAAAAAACAGATAAAATTTTTACAATATCTAATTATGAAACAGCACTTTTAAAACAGTTAAATTTAAAATGTGATTTTATTCCTGTTTTTTCCGGGAATTATTTGATTAAATCGAAAGCGGGTAGAGGTGATTATTGTCTTTATCATGGAGATTTAAGAACTTCTGACAATCAAGAAGCAGTCTTTTTTTTATTAAAAGCTTTTGAAAAAAATGATGATAAAAAATTGATTATTGCATCTGGTTATTTACCCAATAAAATAAAGAAAGAAATTGAAAGATTAAAAAATGTAAATCATGTTTTAATTGAATCAAATGAACAACTGGAGAATTTAATCATAAATGCTCATATTCATTTACTTTTCTCTTTTCAAAATTCAGGTACTAAGTTAAAAATAATCAATGCTTTGTTTAAAGGAAGACATATTGTTTGTAACAGAAATATGATTGATGATGAAGAAATTTTGAAATTTTGCCATTTAGTTGATAATGAAAATGAACTGATAAGAATAGTTGACAACCTTTTGAAAGAACCTTATGTTTCAAATGAAATCAGAAATTCCTATCTAATGGAAGAATATTGCGATTTAAAAAATGCAAAAAGATTGCAAAAAGAAATTTCAATGATTTAGTAAATTATGAATTGATTACAATTTCGATATGAATAGAGAATATTTGGCAGAAAAAATAGTAGAACGAATTGTTAATGAAAAAGATTTTTGTAAAGTGCAATATAAGAATACGGCTTCAACTATAGGCTGTTTTTTCATTGATGATTTATTACCTGCTGAAATAGTTAATGAAATTGCAAATGTCTTTCCTGATAAAACTCAAATGGTTCTAAAAAAATCATTAAAAGAAGATAAATACGTTTCAGCTCAAATGGATAAACATGATGCATTACTTGAAGAAATTATTTATGCTTTTCAGGATATAAGGGTTGTCCGTTTAATTGAAGAAATATGCGGATTGAAAGATATTTTTCCAGACGATAATTTGTATGCAGGAGGGCTTTCTTTAATGGAAAAAAATCAGTTTTTGAATCCTCATTTAGATAATTCCCATGACAAAGAAAGACAAAGATGGAGGGTTCTGAATTTATTATATTATGTAACTCCTGATTGGAAATTAGAGTATGGTGGAAATCTGGAACTTTGGCCTGAAGGACTTTCTGACAATCCTGTTACCATTGAAAGTAAATTTAATAGATTGGCGGTTATGGCTACGCACAATGATTCTTTGCATTCCGTTTCAAAAGTAGAAGTTACTAAAAACAGATGTTGTGTTTCTAATTACTATTTTTCAAATGATCCATTAAAAAAGACAGATACGTTTCATGTAACTAGTTTTAGAGGTAGGCCAAATGAAAAGGTAAAAGATATTGTTCTACAATTCGATAATTTTTTAAGACAATCTCTAAGGAAGATTTTTAAGAAAGGAATTGTTGAAAATCCACATTATTACAAAAATAAAAATCATTGATGGTGATAAGGTTCGTTTCTCAAAATAGTAAACCCACGGTACAATTGTTCTATAAAAAACAAACGGACCATTTGATGGGAAAAAGTCATGGCAGAGAGTGAAATTTTTCCATTTGCTTTACTGTAGACTTCATTGCTAAAGCCATAAGGCCCACCAATTACAAATATTAAGGTCTTTACACCTGAATTCATTTTTTTTTGCAGTTCTTCCGAAAAACCTACACTTGAAAATGATTTTCCGTTTTCATCCAAAAGGATTAACTGGTCAGATGAGGTGACTTTTGAGAGAATCAATTCGCCTTCTTTTTCTTTTTGCTGTGATTCCGAAAGATTTTTAGAGTTTTTAATGTCCGGAATTATTTCTAAATCAAACTTAATGTAAAAAGATAGTCGTTTAGTATAATCATCAATTAGTGTTTGAAGATTTTTATTGTCGGTTTTTCCTATAGCAATCAGTTTGATATTCATGGAGTTAATTTTCTGGTTCAAAGGTATAATTTTTGTTTGAAGATTTTCCATCACTTTTTTTATAAACTTTCCTTATTTTAGCATTATAAATACATTTTATGATTTCAGAAATTCAGTTTCAAGAAGAATTATTATCCGTTATAAAAACAGGTGTAAGAGAAGATATAGGTCCTGGTGATTATAGTTCATTGGCTTGCATTCCTGCTTCGGCACAAGGAAAAGCTAAATTATTGGTAAAAGATGAAGGGATTATAGCAGGGGTAGAGTTCGCTAAAATGGTTTTTAATTATATTGATTCAAATTTGGTTGTAGAAACTTTTATTCAAGACGGAACTCAGGTGAAATATGGAGATGTAGTTTTTCATGTGTCGGGAAGTTCACAGTCTATTTTGAAGGCAGAGCGCTTAGTGCTTAATTCAATGCAGCGTATGAGTGCCATCGCGACTAAAACGAATAAGTATGTTAAATTGCTTGAAGGTACAAATACAAAAGTGTTGGATACACGTAAAACGACACCTGGTTTTAGAGCCTGTGAAAAATGGGCGGTAAAAATAGGTGGTGGAGAAAATCATCGTTATGCTTTGTATGATATGATTATGTTAAAAGACAATCATATCGATTTTGCAGGCGGAATTACTCAAGCTATAAATAAGACGAAACAATATTTAAAAGAAAATAATTTAGACTTAAAAATTATTGTTGAAGCTAGAAATTTGGTAGAAATTGAAGAAATCCTTCAATCTGATGGAGTGTTTAGAATCTTGATTGATAATTTTAATTTTGAGGATACTCGCACAGCTGTGGAAATGATTGGAACTAAATGTTTGACAGAATCATCAGGAAATATTAATGAAAAAACCATTCGTGAGTATGCATTATGCGGTGTTAATTATATTTCTTCAGGTGCCTTAACACATTCGGTTTATAATATGGATTTGTCTTTAAAAGCTATTGATTAAAATAAAACTGATTAATGTCAAACGATAAAGATTTTTTACTTAAAATTCCAATTTTAAAACAATTGGTAATCATTTTGGACAATATCAAACTTCCTTGGCTTGAAGGTTTGTCTTTTTTTGAATTGATTGATTTTTATATTGCAGGTGTTTTAAAAGGAGGGATAAGTTATAGAGCTGCAGCTATTGCTTTTAGCTTTTTTATGGCCTTGTTTCCTTTTGCCTTATTTATTTTAAATCTCATTCCTTATATACCAATACCTGGTTTTCAGGACGATTTTCTAAGGTTTGTACAGGATAATGTACCTCCTACTACTTATGAAGCAATTGAAAGTATTATAAAAGATATATTGCATAACAGTCAAACAGGACTGCTTTCCTGGGGGGTTGTGCTATCTGTTTTTTTAATGACTAACGGTGTAAATGCTGTAATGAGTGGTTTTGAAACCTCTTTACATGTAACCGTTAAAAGAGCTTATTTTCGTCAGTATTTTGTAGCGCTGTTAATGTCTTTGCTGTTAACTATGATATTAATTGTGACCATTTCAGCTATTATAGTTTTGGAGGTAGTTATTCAAAAGACAATTATACAGGATGTTTTGACTTCAAGAGTATCCGAAAAAATTTCGTTAATCGAAATGGGTCGTTATATTTTTGTGGTTTTAATGATACTTTTGGCTACTGCGATTTTATTTAAATATGGAATAAAACAATCTAAAAAGAAGAAGTTAATAACCATTGGTACAGTGTTTACCACTATTCTTATTGTATTGTCTTCGTATTTTTTTGGAATTTGGGTGCTGAAGTTTTCAAAATATAACGAACTTTACGGCTCGATTGGCACGCTTTTAGTATTTATGTTTTATCTATGGATAAACTGCATGGTATTGCTGTTAGGTTTTGAATTGGATGCCTCAATTAGAAAATTAAAAAAAATAGAACAAGAATGAAGAAAATTTTACTTTTTGCCCTTTTATTAGGCTGCTTACAAATTAATGCACAATCAGTTTTAGGAAAATGGAAAACCATTGACGATAAAACAGGTAAGGCAAAATCGATTGTGGAAATTTTTGAGTCTAACGGGAAAGTATATGGAAAAATTGTTGAGATTTTTGACCCTGCCAAGCGTGATAGAAAATGCGAAAAATGCGAAGGAGCTGACAAAAACAAACCTGTATTAGGATTGCTTGTTATTAAAGGTCTGTCAAAAGACGGTGAGGAGTATAACGGTGGTAAAATAACTGATCCAGAAACCGGAAGTGTTTATAAATGTTTTATCAAACTCGAAGGTAAAGATAAATTAACAGTGAGAGGTTATATGGGCTTTGCATTGATAGGCCGTTCACAAAGTTGGGTTAGAATATAATTCATGCACTTTTTTATAGAAGTTATAATTCCAATTTCGCTTCCGCAGACCTTTACGTATAAGGTTTCGGAAGCGGAATTTTCTTTTTTGGAAAATGGTATGCGTGTTGCGGTGCCTTTCGGGAAGAGTAAATTCTATACCGGTTTGGTGGCTGATAAGCATCATAATCCGCCTGCATTATATGAAGCAAAAGAGATTCATCAGATTATTGATGAAAAACCTATTGTCACGCAAATACAATTGGAACACTGGAATTGGATAGCCACTTATTATATGTGTGCTATTGGTGAGGTGTACCGCACTGCTTTGCCATCTGCATTGCAGCTGGAAAGTGAAACTATTATTTCTGCCCAAAGAGAAGTTTATACAACTAATGATTTATCAGATGATGAATATTTGATTGTAGAGGCTTTATCAAATCAAACAGCTTTAAAAATAAATGAAATAACTGCTATACTTAACAAGAAAAAAGTATTTCCCGTTATTCAAAGTTTGATGGAAAAAGGAATCGTTTACCTTCAGGAAGAAATGATTGAAGAATACAAGCCTAAATTGATTAGATATATCCGTTTACAGTCTGAATTTAATTCAGCGGATAAATTAGAAGAACTTCTTCAGTTTTTAAAAAGTGCTAAAAAACAAAAAGAGCTGATTTTAAGTTATTTTCAATTGAATGCTTCACAGCGCAAACCAATTTCTGTTAAAGAGCTTTCAGAATATGCAAATGTTGGAACTTCGGTTGTTAAATCTCTGATCGATAAAGGTATTTTTGAAGAATATTTTATCCAGCAGGACAGGGTTTCTTTTGATGAGGTTGAAAATTCACATATTGAGTTGAATAATCATCAGCAAAAGGCTTTGGAAGAGATAAAAGAGTCTTTGGTAAGTAAAGATGTCTGTCTGCTTCATGGGGTAACCGCTTCGGGTAAAACTGAAGTGTATTTCAAATTAATTGAAGAGTATCTGGAAAAAGGACAACAGGTTTTGTATTTATTGCCTGAGATTGCCCTTACAACTCAATTGGTTTCCCGATTGACAAAACATTTTGGGAATAAAGTAGCCGTTTTTCATTCTAAATATTCCAATAATGAACGCGTTGAGGTTTGGAATCAGGTATTGAATCAATCGGATAAATCGCAAATTGTCATCGGAGCCCGTTCGGCATTGTTTTTGCCTTTTCATGATTTAGGATTAATCATTGTTGATGAAGAACACGAACAGACTTTTAAACAGGTTGATCCGGCGCCACGTTATCATGCCCGGGATGCCTCCATTGTTTTGGCTCATTTTCATAAAGCCAAAGTGGTTTTAGGATCAGCTACTCCGGGTTTAGAAACTTATTTCAATGCTCAAAACGGAAAATATGGTTTGGTTGAATTGACGGAACGTTATGGTAATGCCGTTCTTCCTGAAATAGTTTTGGTGGATTTAAAAGATAATTATTTCCGAAAAAAAATGACAGGGCATTTTAGTCAGACACTGATTGATGCCATGACGGAAGCTTTGTCAAACGGTGAGCAGATTATCCTGTTTCAAAACCGTAGAGGTTACGCACCCGTTCTTGAATGTATGACTTGTGGACATATACCACAATGTCCACAGTGTGATGTGAGCTTAACCTATCATAAATTTAAAAATCAATTGCGTTGTCACTATTGTGGACATAGTATTGCAAAACCAACAAATTGCCACGCTTGTTCGAGTATTGATCTGACATCTAAAGGTTTTGGTACGGAACAAATCGAATTAGAATTGGCAAGTTTATTTCCTACTAAGAATGTTAAGAGAATGGATCAGGATACAACCCGTGGGAAATATGCTTTTGAAAGATTGATTGATAGCTTCAAAAATCGTGAGATTGATATTCTTGTAGGAACGCAAATGTTAGCTAAAGGATTGGATTTCGATAATGTTTCGCTAGTAGGGATCTTAAATGCTGATACGATGCTTTATTTTCCGGATTTCAGAGCTTTTGAGCGTAGTTATCAAATGATGACGCAGGTTTCAGGTAGGGCAGGGCGTAGCGATAAAAAAGGAAATGTGGTTATTCAAACCTATAATCCGCTTCATAATACAATCCAGCAAGTTACACATAATGATTATATAGGTATGTTTAAAGAGCAATTGTATGAAAGACATATTTATAAATATCCACCTTATTTTAAACTGATTAAGCTTACGATTAAGCATAAGGATTTTGAAAAGCTTAAAGAAGGTTCGATGTGGTTGTATCAGGTTTTTAAGCAAAATTTAGATATTCCTGTGTTAGGCCCTGAGGAACCGCCAGTGGGTAAAATAAGGAATGAATACATTAGAACAATCTTGATTAAAATTCCACAGGAAAAACATTTAGGAAACACAAAAAAAACTATTCAGAAGATACTGAATAGTTTCGATGCTATTTCCCAGTACAGGGCTATAAAGGTTTCGGTAAATGTAGATGTTAATTAAGATTCAAGAACCTTCATTAATTTATCTTTTTTGCTAAAGTATTTTTGTTTCTCCTATTACGATAATTTTGTGATTAAATTTTTTTTCATTTATCTGTGTTTGCAATAAATGTTTAAGAAGCTTATGATTCAAGTACCTTCATTAATTCATCTTTTTTATTTCTGCTTAAAGGTATTTTTGTTACTCCTATTTCTGCGAATTTACTGTTAAACTTTTCTATTTTATCTACGTTTATAATAAACGATTTATGTACTCTGATGAATTTTTCTTTTGATAAATCTTTTTCAAAAGACTTCATTGTGGAGAGAACTAAATGGCTGTCGTCTTCGGTGACAATTTTTACATAATCCCCGTAGGCTTCGATCCATTTGATTTTTGAAGTGTAAATCTTCAGTTTTTTCAGATTACTCTTAATGAAAATGTGTTCACCTTCTTCTTCCATACCGTTGTCTTTTCTAAGCATGTACATGTCCATAGCTCTTTTAACAGCGGTGTTAAATCTTTCTTTGGTAATAGGTTTTTGAAGATAATCAGTCGCCTCATAATCAAACGCTTTTACCGCATACTCTGCTTTTGCAGTAATAAAAATGATTTGAGGTTTTTCTTTTAAGCCGTCCAATAAGTTAAATCCATTAATAATAGGCATCTCAATGTCTAAAAATAACAAATCAACTTGTTTGGTGGCCAAACAGTTCTTAGTTTCGACAGCGTTTGAAAATTCGCCCACTAAGTTCAGGTTCGGGTGAGCATCTACTAATTTTGTGACCAAAATTCTTTGGATAGAGCTATCATCAACAACAATACAGTTCAACTTCATAAGCAACAGTTTAATAGATTGGTTTGTTAAAAATATAATAAAAAAATAATGTACCAAATTTTTTATTGAAAAAACTTCAATTTCATCGATTATTGTTGAAAATAATTTGTTGATTAAATTAAAAACACTACTTTTGCACCCAATTTTATAACAAATAAATTTTATTACTATGAATCATTATGAAACTGTTTTCATCTTGAATCCCGTTTTATCTGAACAACAGGTAAAGGAAACAGTAAGCAAATTTGAAGACTATTTGACTTCAAAAGGTGCTAAGATGGTATCCAAAGAGGATTGGGGCTTAAAAAAATTGGCTTACGAAATTCAAAACAAAAAAAGTGGTTTTTACCATTTATTTGAATTTACAGTTGAAGGAGATGTGTTAAAAGGTTTTGAAACTGAATTTAGACGTGATGAGCGTGTAATGCGTTTCTTAACAGTAGCTTTAGACAAACATGCTGTATCTTGGGCTGAGAGAAGAAGAGAAAAATTAAAATCTAAAAAAGCGTAATTATCATGTCAACAATTGAGCAATCTGCAAAAGGAAAAAAAGACGGAGATATCAGATATTTAACGCCTTTAAACATTGATACGAACAAACAAAAAAAATATTGTCGTTTCAAAAAATCAGGAATCAAATACATCGATTATAAAGATGCTGATTTCTTATTGAAATTTGTAAATGAGCAAGGTAAAATCCTTCCTCGTCGTTTAACAGGAACTTCTTTAAAATACCAAAGAAAAGTATCTGTAGCGGTAAAAAGAGCTCGTCATTTAGCATTAATGCCATACGTAGCCGATTTATTAAAATAATTAATTAAATAATAGTTGTTGCCTCGCCAATTGCGGGCTAACTTCTCAAATAAAGGACATCAACATGGAAATTATCTTAAAACAAGACGTTCAAAACTTAGGTTTTAAAGACGATGTAGTTACTGTAAAACCTGGTTACGGCCGTAACTTTTTAATTCCTCAGGGATTTGCTACTTTAGCAACTCCATCGGCAAAAAAAGTTTTAGCTGAAAACTTAAAGCAAAAAGCGCACAAAGAAGCTAAAATTGTTGCTGATGCTAAATCGTTAGCTGAAGCTTTAAAAGCTTTAGATATCAAAATTACTGCTAAAGCAGGTGGTGAAAAACTTTTTGGTTCAGTAACCAGTGCTGATTTAGCTGAAGTTTTAGCTAAAAACGGTCAGTCAATTGATAAAAAATTCATCACTTCAGGTATCGTAAAAAGAACTGGTAAGTATTCTGCTACTGTTCGTTTACACCGTGAAGTAATCATTGAATTACCATACGAAATTGTTGCTGAACAAGCTTAATTTCTAAAAAAATAAGTTGAAAAGTCCCGATGCAAATCGGGACTTTTTTTATAAATTTATAATAAATAGCTTTGGGAAGTAAGTTGTAAAACTTACGGCTTATTGCTTACGGCTTAAAGAAATGAAATACGCAAGATTATCAAAAGAGCAATTAGAGGAACTTCATGAAGAGTTTATCAATTTTCTTGCTGCACAGCAAATTGATAAACAGGAGTGGGATTTAATTAAAAAGCATAAACCGGAAGTTGCCGATCAGGAAATTGATGTTTTTTCTGATTTGATATGGGAAGGTGTTTTGACTAAGGCTAAATATTTGGAGCATTATTCAAAAAACTATATATTTCTGTTTAGTTGTGATGAGGTTTATATGCAGACAATTATCATAAAAACTGAAGAAAATGTAGATTTTCTGACGAGAAACGGATTGGAATGGTTGAGTGATAATTTGTTTACCAATACTGTCGAGGTGCAAAAAGGACATAAAGTTTTCCCCGGCGATAGAAACGAAGAAATCTTTGAACTTATTAAACAAGGTGCTATTTTAAGTAAAGGCGAATTATTTGAACAGATGATTTCAATTTTAGAATAGAGAAATTTGTAAAAATTGCAGGGCTTTGTTAGAAATTGGTTAAATTAGTTGCATTAAACTAATTCAGCCAATTTTTTATTTATAGATATGGATGTTTTGAATAAAATTCAATCCTTAAGAGAAGAATTAAATCTACACAATTACAATTATTACGTTTTAGATAATCCTACGATTTCTGATTACGAATTTGATATTAAATTAAAAGAGCTTCACGACCTTGAAGCAAAACACCCCGAATATTTTGATGAAAATTCACCCACGCAACGTGTAGGTGGTGCTGTGACAAAAAACTTTGAAACCATAAAGCATGAATACAGAATGTATTCGTTGGATAATTCATATTCAAAAGAAGACTTATTAGATTGGGAGAACCGTGCTCAAAAAATATTAGGGAATGTTGTACTTCAATATACATGTGAATTAAAATATGATGGTGCTTCCATCAGTATCACTTACGAAAATGGAAAATTGAAGAGAGCGTTAACCCGTGGTGATGGTTTTCAAGGCGATGATGTGACAAATAATATCAAGACAATCAAAGCTGTACCAATTAAATTAAAAGGTGATTTCCCTCAGAAATTTGAAATAAGGGGTGAGATTATACTTCCGTTTGCAGGTTTTGAAAAAATGAACCAGGAACTGATTGAAATTGGCGAAACTCCTTACGCAAACCCTAGAAATACAGCTTCAGGAAGTTTGAAGCTTCAAGATAGTGCAGAAGTTGCTAAAAGACCTTTGGATTGTTTGCTTTATTCATTGGTTGGATCTAATCTGCCTATTTTAAGCCATTATGAAGGATTGGAAAAAGCGCGTCAGTGGGGGTTTAAAGTTCCTACACAATCAAAACTGGTCAATTCAATGGATGAAGTTTTTGAATTTATTGAATATTGGGATAAACACCGCCACGAGATGCCTTATGAAACCGATGGTGTGGTAATTAAAATAAATGATCTGCATCTTCAGGAAGAATTGGGTTATACGGCAAAATCGCCACGTTGGGCTATAGCGTATAAGTTCAAAGCTGAACAGGTTTCTACACGTTTGAATTCTATATCATATCAAGTGGGGAGAACGGGTGCGATTACTCCTGTTGCGAACCTTGAGCCCGTGCAATTGGCTGGAACGGTTGTAAAAAGAGCCTCATTACATAATGCAGATCAAATAGAAAAATTGGATATCAGGATAGGTGATGAAGTGTTTGTGGAAAAAGGGGGTGAGATTATTCCTAAAATTATTGGTGTTGATTTTTCGCAAAGAACCCCTTCTTCAGAAATTACAAAATATATTACCAATTGTCCTGAATGTGATACCGAATTAATTAGAAAAGAAGGAGAAGCACAGCATTATTGTCCTAATTATTATGATTGTCCACCACAGATTATAGGAAGAATTCAACATTTTATTACCCGTAAGGCTATGGATATTGAAGGGCTGGGAGGAGAGACAGTTGCTTTGCTTTATAATAACGGATTGGCTACAAACTATGCCGATTTGTATGAGCTTAAAAAAGATGAAATTGTTGTGCTTGAGCGTATGGCTGATAAATCTGCAGAAAATTTATTGGCAGGAATAGAAAAATCAAAGCAAATTCCGTTCGACAGGGTTTTGTATGCTTTAGGTATTCGTTATGTAGGTGAAACAGTGGCTAAAAAGTTGGCAAAGCATTATAAATCAATTGAGAATTTAAAAAATGCATCACTGGAAGAGCTTATCACGGTTGATGAAATAGGTGTTAAAATAGCTCAGAGTGTAATTGAATTTTTTGAAAATCAAAATAATTTAGCAATCATTGACCGATTGAAATCGTATGGAGTACAGCTGGAGCTTGATGAACAGGAATCAACAGTTGTTTCTGCTATATTAAACGGAAAAACAATTGTGGTTTCCGGAGTTTTTGAAAAATTTTCAAGAGATGATTTGAAAAAAGCTATTGAAGATAACGGAGGTAAAGTAGGAAGTTCCATTTCATCTAAAACTGATTATGTGGTAGCTGGAGCCAATATGGGGCCTGCAAAACTGGATAAGGCGAGTCAATTGAATATTCCAATTATATCCGAAGATGATTTTATAAAAATGATACAAAATGATTAAAAATACCCCAATCTATTTTTATATCGCAGCCAGTATTATGTCTGTCTTAGCTATGGTTATTGAGAATGAATGGTTATTGCTTTTGTTTAAGCCAATGATTATTCCAGCTCTATTGATTTATTACTATGGAAGCGAAAAGAAATACCTGAGTATTGTGCTTTTAGGAGTATTGCTGATTTATTTTATTTCTGATGCTTTCACATTGGTTGACTTAAACGGAATGGAAGTTTACACGATGGTATTGGATTTTATACCGTATCTGCTTCTGGTTAAGGTTGTGTTGGAGGATTCCTTGAAAATAGGTTATGATAAAGCTTCTCTTGTAATGTCAGGTATAGGATATGTGGGATTAATGCTTGTTATGTATTATATGGTGAGTTCATTGAATCCCGAAACATCTGAATATGCAATTGCTGTGGTAGTTTATGGGGTTATACTGGCTGTCTATGTCTGTGCGAGCTTGTATAATTATCTTGCGATTGGTTATGATTTCACAATGTATATAATGATTGGAGCCTGTTTTGGATTGATTGCCGATGTGCTTTATATTATAGCCAATATGATATTTTATGTTAAAGCACTTACTTACATTGAATTTGTTTTTCAAATAATTTCTTACTTTTATATTGTTGCGTATTTCATTAAACGGGATTTGAATGCTTTGGAACATCAAGAATTGTATGTAAAATAAATGGGGAAATTTGCACCGGCAATAATATTATATGTACTATCAGGATTGATTTATATTGTTTCTTCTTTGTTGAGGTATGATAGCATCGTATTTGTAAGCAAGCCAATTTTTGCCACTTCAATACTATTTCATTATTGGAATGAAGCTAAAGAGTATTTTAACAGCTTTAATTTCGTAATCTTATTGATTTACTTTATTGGAGACATATTTAATTTATTCGAGGGGTATTTTAAATATGTGTTGATTCTAAATATAATTGTGTATGCAATGCTTTCGTATGTTGTGGTAAAAAAAATCCTTCTTTTTAGAAATAAAGCAGTTGATGGTATTAATCTTGTTTATATTTTGCTTTCTGTAGTTTTTGTACTTTGTCTGGTATATATTTCAGTTTTTTTAGTATTCGATAAAGATTTTGAATTTTATTATTATATCGTATTGTACTCTTTAATCCTATCGGGTTTATCAATTGCAACGACTGTTTTGTATTCTTTTTCCAATGAAAAGGGCTTGGTATATCTAATGCTTGCAACTTATTGTTATCTGATAAGTGATGTGTTTTACATTATTTATTATTATGCGTATGATTTAATTCTTTTCAGGATGCTGAATATGACTTGTAATGTATTATCGTATTATTTTATTATTAGTTATTTTTTATATTGCACTAACTCTATTGAAGAAGTTGATAATTTAAATGCGTAAAACAGTTTTTATAATATATGTGTTGTCTTCACTAATAGCAGTTTTTGCTGTTTTATTTGATTTTAAATTAATTGAGATTATTTTTAAGCCACTGATTGTTCCTGCAGTTTTTGTTTATTATTTGTATCAAAGCGATTTTAAACTCAGTGGTACTTTTACTTCAGTTTTAATATTGAGTTTTGCATCAGATATGATTTCAATATTTGATATGGATAAAAAACAGCTTTTGGTTATACTATTGAATTTGGCAATAAATATGCTTTTTTTAAAAAGCTATGTCAAAGATTATTTAAAACTGAATACTTTAAATACCAAACAGATTTTTAATGCTTTGCTTATTTTGCTTGGGTTGCTGGTATTGGTAGTGATTTGTCTTACATTGATTCCTGATTTGAATATTGATAAGATCATTTATTATCTGTTTTACGGACTTGTTCTTGCTTTTATGTCAACTGTGGCTATTTATAACAGTATTTTGAATAATAATAATTTGAAAATATTTTATGCTGTAATTATAAGTACTGCATTTATAATTACTGATGTATTTTACGTTTTGTATAATTTTTACCTGCCAATGAAAATTTTTTTGTTAGTTAATTTAGCAGTTCAGTTTGTGTCATATTTTTTTATTGTCAACTATTTTACTGTATCGCTTAAGAAGATATGAATGAATTAAGTTTATCCATCAAATTAAAATTAGAAGAAAAAGCATTTCTGATACTTTTCTTCGGAATAGGTATAGTGGAAATTTTTGCTGAGTTTTTCAGCGAAACGATTATGGTTTACTTTCTGAAACCTTTGTTGATGCCTATACTCGCAGTTACTTACTGGAGGGTTTCAAAAGAGAGAAATAAATATTTTTTAATGGCACTTTTTTTTGTGCTGTTGGCCAATATATTCTTTATTTCTAAGGAATATATTTCAATAGTAATTGCTTCTTCTTTCTTTTTTATTTACAGGGGATTGGTGATTTATATTGTCCTTTGTAAAGATCCTGTTAAAAATTATTTGCCCGTTTTTTTGGGTAGTTTGCCTTTTTTAACTGCTTTTGGGTATTTGACATACCTGACAGAAGATGAATTGGGTAGTGGTTTTTATATTTTTTTGTTTCAAATATTTTTTCTTTCTTTTTTAGGTGGCTTAGCCGTTTCAAATTATATTATGAATGATTCAAGAAAGAATTTTTGGCTGTTGCTTAATGCGGTTCTCTTTGCTGTAATTCAGTTTATTATAGTGCTTAAAAACTTTTATTTGTCAATACAGTTGTTTCAGCCGGTTTCCATGCTGATGTATTTATTTGCACAATATGGATTGTACAGATATATGATTATTTCAGAAACTGAAAAAAAATAAAGCGTATCCGGGTAGAATACGCTTTATACTATAATTGATTAGGATACTTTTTAGATAACTATTTTTCTTCCTGCTGAAGTGGTTACGTTTTTCTGGTCATCAATGTAAAAATCAATGCGTCCTAAGTTTACACCATAGGCTCCCACCTGATTGATTAAAACATCCTGTCCGTCCAGATTTTTTTCAATCACTGGTTTGTCAAGGAAGGTGTGCGTGTGGCCTCCAATAATTAAATCAATATTTTTTGTTTTTCTGGCTAAAAGAATATCACAAATTCTTTCCGGTTCATTTTTGTATTCAAATCCTATATGGGATAAACAAATAACCAAATCACATTTTTCAACTTCTTTAAGTTTTTTGGTGATATCTGTTGCAATTTCAACCGGATCAAGGTATTTGGTTTCTTTATAATATCTTGGATCAACTAAACCGTATAATTCTACTCCTAAGCCAAAAATACCAATTTTAATCCCTGCCTTATTGAATATTTTATAAGGTTTGACGTGTGTGTCTAAAATTGTGTTTTTAAAATCATAGTTGGCACAAACAAACTCAAATGAAGCATTTGGCAGCTGACCGTATAATCCGGTTATACCGTTATCGAAATCATGATTACCTATCGTTGCCAGATCATATTTCATCATGCTCATTACTTTGAATTCAATCTCGCCGCCGTAATAATTAAAGTAAGGCGTTCCCTGAAAAATATCTCCTGCATCCAGTAATAAAACGTTATCCTCTTCTTTCCTGATCTGGCTTATTAAAGCAGCTCTGCGTGCCACACCTCCCATATTTGGGTTTTTAGGGTGACTTTGAGGGAAAGGGTCAATTTGACTATGAGTGTCGTTTGTATGTAAAATGGTTAACTTCTTAGCCGTTGGATTGTTTGCCTGAAAGCTGCTTAATGATAAACCTCCAAGCCCAAATAAAGCAGAACTAGCGGCTGTATTTTTTAAAAAATCTCTTCTTTTCATGTGTCTTAAGGTTTATTCTTGAGTTACTTTAATTGCTTTAGGTACAGAAACAACATCTACATCTGTAAAATAGTCAATCAGCATATTTCTTAATTTGTAGTCAATGTCAACTTTTCTGGAAGCTTTTAATAAAAACTCCATTTTGTCCCCGCCATTGGCTAAATAATCGTTTGTTACTATATAATAGGTCTTTTCTAAATCCAGATCAGCACCGCCTATCTTTATGTCTTTTGCTTTTTTGTCTGCAGTAATTGTGAAAGTCATTCCGGCAAATGGATGCGGTTTTTTGTCTTTAATGAAAAAATTAACAAAGTCCAGAATGATTTGACCTTTTACTTCTAAAACTACAGCTGTGTTTTCAAAAGGCATAACTTCGTAAGCGCTTCTGGAAGTAACATTTCCCATAGGGATTACTGCTCTTATACCGCCATTGTTTAAAATAGCGATGTCAACAAATTTCTTTTCTCTTTCAGAAAAAACTTTGTTTGCTTTGTCTAAAGTAATCTGTGCAAATAAATCTCCAATGTTGCTTTGAAATTGATTCCCTTTTGTTTTGTCCAAAAGCTGCGGATTGTATGCCAGAATTTTGTCCAAATCTTTGTTAATTTGCTGTTTATAAGGTGCTATCAGATCTTCGTATTCCTGTTTAATACCTACCGAAGCATCAACTCTAATCTGTTTTCCGTGGATTTCTGTTACTACATTTTGTGAATATGCAGTAAGTGATAACGTAAATAACGTTAAAATTAAACCAAAATGTTTCATTTGTTATTACTCTTTTTTTTACTTTTACCTAGCATTTATTATGCCAATAAATAAATCTCCCTTAAAACCGTTTCGAAAGAAACAAGACGACAAAAGTAATATGTTTATTAAGTATATAAAAGAATTATCTCTAAAAAAAATATTAAAATCAACATTAAAAAACGTTAAAACTGCTGTGTTGAATTCTCAGGTTAGTTCAGTTGGTGTTTTAATTGATGAAACTTATTTTAATCAAAAGAATGATCTGATTAATGAATTGATTAATTCAGGTCTTAAAAGGGATAATATCAAAATATTGGTTTATAAAGATAAAATCAAAAAAAATGAAGCTTTTTCTTTCCCGGTATTCAGCCGGAAAGATTTGAATTGGAAAGGTGATTTTTCATCAAATCATGCAATCGATTTTGTTAATACAGAGTTTGATTTGTTAATCAGTTATTATGATCTGGAAAAAACGCCTTTGCTTTTAATGACACATCGCTCAAAAGCTTTGTTTAAAGCAGGTTTTTCAACAATAGACAAAAGATTGAACCATTTGTTAATTAATACAAATGTTGAAAATTATAAGGTTTTCGTTCATGAGTTGTTCAGATATTTAAAAATTTTAAACAAAATATAATCAATGCAGACATTTATGGGTACTGGTGTGGCTTTAGTTACACCATTTAAAAAAGATTTTTCAGTTGACGTTGAAGCTTTAAAAAAAATTGTTAACTATGTAATTGATGGCGGAGTAGAGTATTTAGTGGTTTTAGGAACCACAGCAGAATCAGCAACATTGACAGCTGATGAAAAAGATTTGGTTATCAATACAATTATTGAGGCCAATGCCGGACGTTTGCCTTTGGTTTTAGGTGTAGGCGGAAACAATACTCTAAAAGTGGTTGAAGAATTAAAAACAAGAGATTTATCTAAATTTCAGGCTATCCTTTCGGTTTCTCCTTATTACAATAAACCAACTCAGGAAGGTATTTATCAGCATTTTAAAATGGTTGCAGCTGCATCGCCACTTCCAATAATTCTTTACAATGTTCCAGGAAGAACATCAAGTAATATGCTGCCGGAAACGGTTTTGCGTATTGCTGAAGATTGCAATAATGTAATAGGTATTAAAGAAGCAGCCGGTGATATTGTTCAGGCTATGAAATTAATTCAACACAAGCCTAAAGATTTCTTAGTGATTTCCGGTGATGATATGGTTACGTTGCCAATTGTGTTGGCAGGAGGTGCAGGTGTTATTTCGGTTATTGGGGAAGGTTTTCCTAAAGAATTCTCAGAAATGGTGCGTTTAGGTCTGCAGCGTAAAGTAGATGAGGCATATGCGTTGCATTATAAATTAATGGACAGTATAGATATGATTTTTGAGCAGGGAAATCCCGGAGGAATCAAAGAAGTATTCAAGTCTTTAGGGTTGTCTGAAAATACAGTTCGTCTGCCTTTGGTTAATGTAAATGAAAGCTTAGCCGGCAGATTGGATGCTTTTACAAAGCAAATGAATAAATAGCAGAAAAATAAAGTTTTGTAAAAATAAATTAATAGTTAACTTTGCATTCTGTTTTTTAGGGATTTTGTTTCTCTGAAAAATCAATATACGCTAAAAAATTTTATGAATAAATTTATATATGGTTTTCTTCTGGCGGCTTTATTAGCTTCTTGTAGTGAATATCAAAAAGCATTAAAGTCTGAAGATGTAGCTGTAAAATTAGCAGCAGCAACTCACAAATACGAAGCAGGAAAATATAATAAGGCAATACGTCTTTTTGAACAAATTGCTCCTGCATATAGAGGAAAAGCTGAAGCTGAAGAATTATTTTACATGTTTGCACAGTCTTATTACAAGACAAAACAGTATTATTTGGCGGGATATCAGTTTGAAAGTTTTACCGCCTTATATCCCAGAAGTAAAAATGTTGAAGAAGCTGCTTTTTTAGGAGCCAAGTCATATTCGCATTTGTCTCCTGTGTATTCGCTGGATCAGACAGATACCAATAAAGCAATCACTAAAATGCAGGATTTTATTGATAAATATCCTAATTCGTCTCACTTGACAGAAGCGAATACTGTTGTTAAAAAATTACAGCAGAAACTGGAAAGAAAAGCTTTTGAAATAGCAAAACAATATAATACAATTTCTGATTATAAGGCAGCGATTAAAGCATTGGATAATTTTATCGCTGATTATCCAGGAACAGTTTATAAAGAAAAAGCTTTGTTTTACAAACTGGATTCTTCTTATCAGTTAGCTGTCAACAGTATTCCGTCTAAGATGGAGGAACGTTTGAATGAAGCTAAAACAGCTTATAATTCGTTAATTAAATTTAAAGCGGATACTGAATTTAAAAAAGAAGCTGACGACATGTTGGCACGTATAGAAAAAGATTTACAACAATTTCAAAAATAGGGTAAAGGATGGATTTAAAGAAAACGACTGCTCCGGTAAATACTGTTACTTATAACAAAAGTAAAATAGAAGAACCTACTGGAAATATCTATGAGGCTATTACAATTATGGCAAGAAGAGCTAACCAGATTAATTCTGAAATCAAAAAAGAATTAATTGAAAAGTTAGATGAATTTGCTACATACAATGATAGCCTGGAAGAAGTTTTTGAAAACAAAGAACAAATTGAAGTTTCCAAGTTTTATGAAAAATTGCCTAAACCTCACGCTTTAGCGGTGCAGGAGTGGATGGAAGGTAAAATTTACTACAAGAATACAAAATAAATATACCTAAAATGTCGGTTTTAAGTGGTAAGAAAGTAATACTGGGTGTAACTGGTGGTATTGCCGCTTATAAAACGGCATCGTTGGTAAGACTTTTTATAAAAGCAGGTGCTCAGGTTCAAGTAATCATGACACCTGCTTCTGTTGATTTTGTTACTCCCTTAACATTATCAACGCTTTCAAAAAATCCTGTTCACATCAATTTCTTTAATGAAGAAGATGAATCTGCTCAATGGAATAATCATGTTGATTTAGGTCTTTGGGCTGACTTTATGATTATTGCACCGGCAACTGCAAATACCATGTCTAAAATGGTAAACGGGAACTGTGATAATCTTCTAATTGCTACATATCTTTCAGCTAAATGTCCAGTGTATTATGCTCCGGCAATGGATTTGGATATGTATAAACATCCTTCAACATTATCCAGTTTTGAGGCTTTAAAGCATTTTGGCAACATTATGATACCGGCCGAAAATGGAGAGTTGGCAAGCGGTTTGTCAGGTGAAGGCCGTATGGCGGAACCTGAAAATATTATCGCTTTTATTGAGAAAGACTTAGAAAGTAAACTTCCTCTTAGAGGAAAAAAAATATTGGTTACTGCAGGACCTACTTATGAAGCTATAGATCCGGTTCGTTTTATAGGTAACCATTCTACAGGAAAAATGGGGTACGATATTGCTGATGCTGCCGCAAATATGGGGGCCGAAGTTGTATTGATTTCAGGGCCTACACATTTAAAACCTAAAAACGACGCTGTTACTGTTGTCAGAATTTCATCAGCTGAGGAAATGTATACTGCGTGTCATGAGTATTTTGATAGTGTAGATGTTGCCATTGCCGCCGCCGCAGTTGCTGATTACCGACCTAAAAATGTGGCAGCTCAAAAAATAAAAAAGAATGATGCGTCGTTTACAATTGAATTGGAAAAAACTAAAGATATATTAGCTTCTTTAGGTCAAATCAAAAAGAAACAGCTTTTGATAGGTTTTGCACTTGAAACAGAAAATGAAATTGAGCATGCAAAGCAAAAAATTCAGAAAAAAAACTTAGATTTGATTGTACTTAATTCTTTAAATGATTCCGGAGCCGGTTTTGGTAAACCTACAAACAAAGTAACTTTTATTGACAAAAACTTTGTTATCGAGCCTCAGGAATTAAAATCAAAAGAAGAAGTAGCCGTTGATATTGTAAATAAAATTGTAAGTCACTATGCGTAAAATACTTGTTGGTTTATTTGTTCTTATTTTTAGTGCTGTTAATGCACAGGAATTAAACTGTACGGTACAGTTTAACACCAGTCAGCTTGCGGCAACTAATCAGCAGATTTTTAAAACGCTCCAAAAATCGCTTACGGAATTTATTAATAATACAAAATGGACTGAAAGAGCTTTTAAGGCTAATGAAAAAATAAACTGTTCTTTTTTCTTTACAATAAATTCGTTTGACAATGTCAATCAGTTTGGAGGCACATTGCAGATAAATGCATCCAGACCAATCTATAATTCTACTTACGATTCTCCTTTGCTGAATATAAATGATAAAGAAATAAGTTTTACTTATACCGAATTTCAAAATTTAGCTTTTAACCCTAACAGCTTTGATTCGAATTTGGTTTCTATTATTGCCTTTTATGCGAACATGATTGTGGGGTTTGATGCAGATACTTTTGCGTTGGAAGGCGGGACAAAGGCTTTTGAAAATGCCTCAAACATTGTGGCACAGGCACAGGTAACACAGCAAAACGGATGGAGTTCGACAGGTAATCAAAACCGCTATTATCTGGTTAACGATATTTTGGCCAATACATATGCTCCTTATAGAAAAACATTGTACGAATACCATTTGGGCGCATTGGATAAAATGGCCGCTAACCCAAAAGATGGTAAGGAAAATATAAAAAAAGCATTAAAAACATTGTCAGAAGTTGCTTCTGTACGGCCTAATGCCTATCTGACCCGCGTTTTCTTTGATGCAAAGGCAGATGAAATTTTAAATATTTTTACTGACGGACCTAAAGTAGATGTAACTCAGGTGATTGAAACATTAAATAAATTATCGCCATTAAATTCTAGTAAGTGGAGTCAGATTACTTATTAAATTTGCTGCATGCTTACATCATTATCAATTAAAAATTTTGCGTTAATCGAACAATTGGAAATGAATTTTTCCAATCAGTTTTCTATTATCACGGGTGAAACGGGTGCCGGTAAATCGATTTTGCTTGGCGCACTTGGTTTGGTATTAGGAAACCGTGCCGATTTAACTTCGTTAAAAGACAAAGAACAGAAATGTGTAATTGAAGCACATTTTGATATTGCCAAATACAATTTAAAAGATTTTTTTGATGCAAATGAACTGGATTACGAAGATTCAACAATTATCCGCAGAGAAATTTTACCGTCAGGAAAATCAAGAGCTTTTGTAAATGATAGTCCTGTAAATCTTACTGAATTGCAGGATTTAGGAGAGTTTCTTATTGATATCCACTCACAGCATCAAACCCGCGAATTAACAGAAGAAGCGTATCAGATAGAAATTTTAGATGCTGTTGCAAATCATGAAAGTGTTTTGGTTGCATATAAAAAACATCTGTCTGCTTATAAATCGGCAAAAAGTGAATTGAAAAAGTTGGTTTCAGAAAAAGATTCACTTTCTAAAGAAGCTGATTACAATGCCTTTTTACTGGAAGAATTATTGGCTGCTAATCTGAAAGAAGGTGAGCAAGCCGAGTTGGAAGCAACTTATGAAAAGCTGAATAATGTTGAGTTTATTAAGGAAAATCTTGACAGGTCATTAGTCTTATCGAATGAAGAGGAAATCGGGATTATTCAAAATTTAAAAGAAGTCAAAAATTCACTTCAAAAAGTTTCCAATCTATCTGATGATTATAAGAATTTGTTTGAACGTGTTTCAAGTGTTTTGATAGAATTTGATGATATTGCCAAAGAAATATTGGTTCAAGGAGAAAAACTCTTCAATGATCCTGAAAAATTGGAATTGGTAAGTCAGAAACTGCAAATGATTTACAATCTTCAAAAAAAACATAACGTAGGTACTGTTGAAGAACTTATAGTTATTCAAAACGATTTGGATTCAAAAGTGGTTTTAGCTGATGACTTAGACAACCAGATTCAAAAACTGCAAAGTAAGATAGAGGATGAGCAGACAGTTTTAGATTCTTTAGCTGCAAAAATAACCGATAAACGTAATGAAGCTGTTCCGGTTTTAGTTAATCAAATTACTGATGTGCTTTCGCAGTTGGGAATGCCTAATGCAGGATTTCAGTTCGATATTAAACCTTCTGAAACATATCTTCCAACTGGTAAAGATGTAATACAATTATTGTTCTCGGCTAATAAGGGAACCGATTTTGGTTTACTTAAAAAAGTGGCTTCGGGAGGTGAAATGTCCAGAATAATGTTGGCTGTAAAATCTATTTTGGCTAATTATTCTAAATTACCGACAATTATTTTTGACGAAATTGATACAGGAGTTTCCGGTGAAATAGCCCAAAAAATGGGTGATATTATGAAAGTGATGAGCTCTAAAATGCAGGTTTTTGCCATTACTCATTTACCGCAAATTGCTGCAAAAGGAAATCAGCATTATAAGGTGTTCAAATCGGATAAAGAAGATACCACAGTTTCTGAATTAAAATTATTAGGAGTTGAAGAGCGTGTAATTGAAATTGCCGAAATGCTTTCAGGGAAAAATGTTTCTGAATCAGCTATCAGTCATGCAAAATCACTTTTAAACTAATGTTATGGACGATATAAGTTATATTGAAAATCAGTTTATCAAAGCTGATTCATTAATAGGGGAAGGAAAAGTATCGGAAGCAAAAGAACTGCTTGAGGAAATTTTGAACGAAAACCCTGATTTTGGTAAAGCACATAATCATTTAGGATGGATTTATGCTACCAAACTGAGCAACTATGAAAAAGGCGAATACCATTATAAACTGGCTATAAAGTTTGATCCAAAATATCCTGCTTCGTATTTGAATTATACTTATCTACTTGTAGATACAGCTAAATTTGATGAGGCAAAGAAATTGATTGACATTGCGCTGACGCAGGTTGAAGGGGCTGATAAAGCTTCTTATTACAGTGAATTGGCTAGAATTTATGAGTTTGAAAGAGATTTTATACAGGCTTATCAATTGTATAAAAAATCGTCTGATTTAGCTTTTAACCCTACCTATATAGAAAATATGAAAACGAATATGAAAAGGGTTAAAGATAAAATGAGTACTTTTGAAAAAATAAAACTAACTTTTAAATAAAATACTGGAAAATATGATTATAGAGCCTAGAATGCGTGGGTTTATATGCTTGACAGCTCACCCTGAAGGTTGTGCACAGAGTGTAAAAAACCAAATTGCATACGTAAAATCTAAAGGTAAAATCAACGGACCTAAACGTGTATTGGTTGTTGGAGCTTCAACAGGTTTTGGATTAGCGTCAAGAATTTCAGCAGCTTTTGGAAGTGATGCTGCAACGATTGGTGTTTTTTTTGAAAAAGAACCTGCAGAAGGTAAAACAGCAACTCCGGGATGGTATAACTCAGCAGCTTTCGAGCAAGAAGCTAAAAAGGCAGGATTGTATGCTAAAAGTATCAACGGTGATGCGTTTTCAAAAGAAGTAAAACAACAAACTATCGATATCATCAAAGCTGATTTAGGTCAGGTGGATTTAATTATATACAGTTTGGCTTCTCCGGTACGTATGCATCCTGAAACAGGTGTTTTATACCGTTCGGCTTTAAAACCTATCGGACAGGTGTTTAGTGATAAAACGGTTGATTTTCATACAGGTGTGGTTTCTGAAGTTTCTATTCAGCCTGCTGTTCAGGAAGATATCGATAACACAGTTGTGGTTATGGGTGGTGAAGACTGGACAATGTGGATTGATGCTATGAAAGAAGCCGGTGTTTTGGCTGATGGTGCTACTACAGTTGCCTATTCTTATATTGGTCCTGAAGTGACTGAAGCTGTTTACAGAAAAGGAACTATCGGACGCGCAAAAGACCATTTGGAAGCTACTGCTTTTGAAATCGATGCTAAATTAAAAGATATTAACGGACGTGCATTTGTGTCTGTAAACAAGGCGCTGGTAACTCAGGCTAGTTCGGCTATACCGGTTATTCCTTTGTACATTTCGTTATTGTATAAAACAATGAAAGCCAAAGGAATTCATGAAGGTTGTATCGAACAAATGCAGCGTTTATTTGCAGATAGATTGTTCAATGGATCTGAAGTACCTGTTGACGAAAAAGGAAGAATCCGTATCGATGACTGGGAAATGAGAGATGATGTTCAGCAAGCTGTTAAAGCACTTTGGGCTCAGGCTGATACTGAGACTCTTAAGGAAATTGGTGACTTGGCAGGATATAAGAGTGATTTCTTAAACCTGTTTGGTTTCGGGTTTGATGGGGTAGATTATCTTGCCGATACAAACGAAATGGTTCAGATTGAAAGTATACATGCTTAAAATATTCTTAAAATGTTAAAAAATGCCATCAATTGTGATGGCATTTTTTGTTAAAAACGTACCTTTGTCAAAATTTTATTGAAGAATGGATTTCTCTTTCATAATCCCAGTTTATAATAGACCAGATGAAATTGACGAGCTTTTGGAAAGTTTGACAAAACAAACGTATACTAAAGCATTTGAGATTATTATAGTAGAAGATGGTTCAACTGTGCCTTGTGAACATATTATAGATAAATATCGTTCGAAGTTAAATTTAACGTATTACTTGAAATACAATTCAGGACCCGGTGATTCCCGTAATTTTGGAATGCAGTATGCAAAAGGGGATTATTACTTGATTTTGGATTCCGATTGTATTTTGCCTCCACAATATCTCGAAGAAGTTGAAAAATCTTTAACTGAAAAATATGTTGACTGTTTTGGTGGCCCGGATAATATGCTGCCAAGTTTTACTGCTATCCAAAAAGCAATCAACTTTACAATGACTTCGGTATTAACCACCGGAGGAGTTCGTGGCGGTACTGAAAAAATTGAAAAATTCCAGCCCCGTAGTTTCAATATGGGGATTTCCAAAAAAGCTTTTGAGGCTTCTAAAGGATTTTCAAACATTCATCCTGGTGAAGATCCTGATTTGTCTATCCGTTTATGGAAAATGGGTTTTGAAACCAAATTGATTCCTTCGGCATTTGTATATCACAAGCGACGCATTGACTGGGAGAAATTCTACATTCAGGTAAACAAATTCGGAAAAGTCCGTCCTATTTTAAATAAATGGTATCCTGAATATGCAAAACCAACATTCTATTTACCTTCTTTATTTGTTATAGGTGTATTTGTGGGAATCATTGCAACTTTTTTCTTTTTATTTGACTGGATTTTAAAGCTTTACTTTTTGTATACAATAATCATCTTTATTGCTTCTACTTACAAAAACAGAAGCTTAAAGGTTGGTTTTTATACTATAATTGCATTATGGCGCCAGTTTTTTGGCTATGGAATGGGCTTTATAGAATCATATTACAAGATTAATATCCTTAAAAAAGAACCACAGGAAGCATTTCCGGAATTATTCTTCAAATTGTAATGACTAAAATTATTGGTTTAACAGGCGGAATAGGTAGTGGAAAAACTACTGTTGCCCGACTTTTTCAAGCCGAAGGCATACCAGTTTATATAGCCGATGAAGAAGCAAAAAAAATTATGGATTTGCCGGAAACTGTTAAGAAAGTATCGGAAAAATTTGGTAGCAACATAATTTTTGATGGTAAAATTGACAGGAAAAAATTATCAGAAATTGTTTTTAACGATCCTGAAAAATTAAAAACACTTAACGGAATTGTACATCCTTTGGTTAAAAAACATTTTGATGATTGGGTAAAAGCACATGAAGAATTTCCGTTTGTTGTTAAAGAAGCCGCAATATTATTTGAAAGCGGCAGTTATAAATATTGTGATTTAATTATAGCAGTTGTCGCTTCAGAAGAAATTAGAGTACAACGTGTAATTGATAGAGATAATACTACAAAAAATGCTGTTCTTGACAGAATGAAAAATCAATGGACAGATGAGCAAAGAATTGGGAAGAGTAATTTTGTTATAAAAAATGAAAATTTTGAGGAAACTGAACTACAATTTCGAAATATTCTTAAAAAATTGAATAATTTTCAATAAAATCTTCAGTTGTTAATATTTGGTTAATTTTTTTAACATTCAAATGTTAAAATATTATATTTGTTTCAATGAATAAGAGTTTGTTTCGCTTTGTAATTTTTTTAATGACCATTTCCCTTTTGGGGATTATTGCGGTACAGGGTTATTTAATCAATGCTTCTTTCAAAAATAAAGAAGAACAATTTAAATATCAGGTTAAGCAGGTTATTGATAATGTTGCAAAAAACGTAGAAGAGCAGGAAGCGTATTCTTTTTTAAGCAGGTTTAACCAGATTAAGGATAGTATAGGTAAAGCTCCCGAACGTAGTGAATTGATGAAGTTTTTTTATGTTGAAAAAAATGAATTGACAAATCAGACAATTATTTATTCAAATAGTATCATTCCGGAAGATTATTCAGTTTCATCATCGTTCTTTGATAAAAATAATGATTCTACCCGCATTAAAAATTATGTTGCAAAACGTGTAACCGAAGTTTATAACGAAAGTACAATGAATGATAAGGCTATTAGCTCTCAAGAGGTAATGCCTTCAGAACGAATTGAAAAAAAAGGTATAGTTGAAGTACTGGATAAAGCAACTTTCGAGCTTAACTTCAAAGATATTGCGGCAACCAGACAAATCCGTCAAAGAGTTTCTGTAGAACAGCTTCAGTCTTTATTCAAGCAGGAATTAAAATCACTTGGTATAAACACTCCTTTTGAGTTTGGTGTCTATAACAATGGTTTGGCAACCAAGGTAAAAACAGAAAGTTTTAAGTATGATAAAAAAAATACCTACGACACACCTCTTTTTACTGATAATGACGGAGTAAGCAAATATCAATTGATGCTGAGTTTTCCTAAAAAGAAGGTATTTCTTGCTTCTGATCTGATAGGAATTGCAATGCTCGCTTTTTTGTTTACATCGATTATTATAGTGGCTTATTATACAGCTTTAAAACAATTGAATACGCAACGTCATATTTCTGAAATTAAAACCGATTTCATTAATAATATGACACATGAGTTTAAAACGCCTATTGCAACTATAAATCTTGCTTTAGACGCGATAAAGAACCCGAAGGTGATTGATGATAAGGAAAAAGTGCACCGTTATCTTCAAATGATTAAAGATGAAAATAAACGAATGCATGCACAGGTGGAAAATGTATTGCGTATTTCTAAACTCGAAAAGAAAGAACTGGACATTAAAAAAGAAAATCATAATGTTCATGATGTGGTTGAAGAGGCAATCGAGCATGTAAGCCTTATAGTTGAGGACAGGGAAGGTGTTATCAGAACTAATTTGAAAGCAACAAAAACAACAGCATTACTGAGTGATATTCATTTTACCAATGTGCTTGTAAATGTTTTGGAAAATGCAGTAAAATATACGCCGGACAAACCAATTATTGAGGTTTCAACAGAGAATATTAAAAATTTTATCGTTATCAAAATAAAAGATAACGGTATTGGGATAAGTAAAACGGCACAAAAGAAAATTTTTGACAAGTTTTACAGGGAACATACAGGTGATATTCATAACGTGAAAGGTCACGGACTTGGATTAGCTTATGTAAAACGTATCGTAGATGACCATCATGGAGAAGTGATGGTAGAAAGCGAAAAAGGGAAAGGAAGTACATTTATAATAAAATTACCATTAATTGTTTAATTATGGAAACAGCAAAAAAAATATTATTAGTTGAAGACGATCCAAACTTTGGATCAATTCTCCGCGATTATTTAACCATGAACGATTTTGAAGTGACGCTTGCCAAAAATGGTATGGAAGGCTTCGAAAAATTTAAGAAGGACGAGTATGATTTGTGCATCCTTGATGTAATGATGCCTTATAAAGACGGATTTACATTGGCTAAAGAAATCCGTGAAAAAAATAAAGAAGTGCCGCTTATCTTTTTAACTGCAAAAACAATGAAAGAAGATGTTTTGAAAGGTTACAAAGTTGGTGCTGATGATTATTTGAACAAACCTTTTGATTCTGAGGTGCTGTTGATGAAAATCAAAGCGATTATTCAACGCAAAGCTTCTGAGATAAAGGCTGATACCGCTAAATTTGAATTTGAGATTGGTAAATTCCATTTGAATTCCAAGCTTCGTTTCCTGACTTTTCCAGGGGATGAACCGGTTAAATTGTCTCCAAAAGAAAATGAGTTGCTTAAAATGCTTGCTTTGCATGAAAATGATTTAATGCCTCGTGAATTAGCCTTGACAAAGATTTGGAGAGACGATAATTACTTTACATCCCGCAGTATGGATGTTTATATTGCCAAGCTTCGTAAATACCTGAAACAAGATGAAAACGTTGAAATCCTGAATATTCACGGTGAAGGTTTCAGACTTGTAGTGAAGAAATAAATAAACATAAAATTTAAAAGCCCTGTAATTAATTTTACAGGGCTTTTTTATGATTAATTAGTTTGTAACATCTTCATCTGTTAACTTATCATCAACAATCTTATTGTTATGAAGTTGAACAGGAGTACCTTTTTTCTTCATTCTTAAGTTCAGGAATTCCACAAATAATGAGAAGAAAATCGCAAAGTATAAATAACCTTTAGGAATACTATGTACTTCTGTACCTCCGAAGAATTTTAATTCTGCTAAATGTGAACCTTCAGCTAAAAGCATTACACCAATTAAGATCAGGAATGACAAACCTAAAATCTGAATTGTTGGATGTTCATTTACGAATTTAGAAACCGGACCGGCAAAAATCAACATAATTATAATTGAAATGATAATTGCGCCAACCATGATTTCCAATGCTCCTGCCGGACCAAAACCTACCGGAGGTTCTGCCGCACTTACAAGTCCTACGGCAGTCAGGATACTGTCAAATGAGAATACAATATTTAATAAAGCTATTTGGATAATAGCACCACTTAATGAGCTACTTGCTTTTCCTGATGCAGATTCTTCTTCACCTTCCAATTTATGATGTATTTCGGAAACCGATTTATAAAGTAAAAATAATCCACCGCCAAAAACGATTAAACTTTGCCCTGAAAGACCTCCTGAAACTAGACCCCAGTCAAAATCAAAAAATGAATTTTTCAGACTCATCACCCAAGTAATACCAAATAAAAGTATAACTCTAAAAGCCATAGCCAGTAATAATCCTATTCTTCTTGCTTTAGGCTGATCTTCTGCTTTTAATTTTCCTGAAACAATCGATAAGAATACAATGTTATCGATACCTAAAATAATTTCTAAAAAAGTTAAAGTCAATAATGCAATCCATGCATCCGGGTTCATTAATATTTCCATTTGTTAGTTTGATTTATACTTATCTTATACGTGACTAATCTATTTTTGTTACACTGCCTTTTTGTTTTTTTGCATCACCCACAAAAGAATATTCAAATTTATATCCTTCTTTGCTGGTGCTTAGTATTTTGATTTGAATAGCTTTTTTTTCCTGCATATTCTTTGGATGCATTTTTTGTAAAATATATTCACAGTCATTCACCCAGCGGACAGATGCTGTATCGGTTTTACCATCAAAAGTTTCGATTTGCAGCGAGTCATTCCGTTCAAAAACCGAAGTCATTTTCTTTCCGTCAATATTTTGGATAAATTCAAATTTTCCTTTTTTAAAATCTGTACAATTGCGTTCTACATTGTAACACGAAACTATGGTAAGCGATAATAGTAAAATTATTTTTTTCATTTTATTCTTTTTAGTTTTTCCAAAGGTATTTTGGCTAAAATATAAAGTAGTATATTGTCAAAGTTGTAATTATGATTTGTATAAAGTACAAGAAAAACTGATTTCTGGTTTTATTTTTTTCTGATTGCTCTTCAGAAAGAGTTGTTGAACAAAACCGAATGATAATCCACCACAATAATCCTCCAGCTTGATTATAAAAATCTGACATTATTTATTTCAGTTTATTCAATTCATCATCCGTAAAATTCCGAATACTTTTTTCTTTAGAGAATTTATCATTGTTGTAATCGTTTGATTTATTTTTCGGTATTGATAAACTGTTCCATTCTGTTTTTTTCATCATTTTGGCATAAAAAACAATCTGTCCTACGTGATAAGGGTAGTGGGCTAATTGTCTGTTGATTGCATCCATGACTGTGTGCCCTTCTTTTCGTATGTATATAATCTCTGAAAGTTGTTCAGGCTGTAAAGAATTGATGGCATTGAATAAACAATCCCAGCCTTTAGACCAGAAAGCCATTAGGTTTTCCTTTGTTTTGTAATTTTCTTCAAATTCTCCATCACGGTTTCTCCATTCCTTTTCACCATCAGTCGTGAGGAAATCCGTCCAACGCGATAACATGTTTCCTGCTAAATGCTGTACAATTACAGCAATTGAATTGGTGTCTTCATTGGCTGTAAAAAACAATTGTTCTTCTTCAATTTGATCAATAGCTTTCTCGGCTAAAGTTTTATAGTATAAAAACAATCGTTTTGCACTTTCTAAAAAAATACTATTTGTTTCCATCGAATAAACTTTTCATTATCGTTTGAATTCCTTTGAATATCAAATATATGGATAATAAACAGAATATGATTCCCAGCCCTAAGACAGGTATATAAAAAGGATGGTTCTGGTTTTTAAACGACATATGTATGATTGAAGGGCCAATAAACATAAGTGGTAAAGCAAAACCAAGGTGTTTTATTCCTTTATAAAGTATTTCTTTGTTGGTTGACATTATTTGATAATTTATATTTATAATATAAAGCAAAAATAAAACTAGTCAGTGATTGAATTATAAATAAAACCACAAAATAAATTATCCTTTCTAATCCGTAGCTATCGTTTATGAAATAGTCATTCATGCAATAAAAAATGACAATAAAATAAGTCAAGGTAAAAACCACATTTAAAACACTGTATTTTAGTACATGTTTCCATTTTTTTAGAATGACAATGCTCACTATCCAAAGAATTGGAAACAAAGCCAAAAAAGAAAGGAGTATATATAATTTCATTATCCTTTATAATTTTCTACCGCTTTTCTCACACTTCCATGTTCTTTCAGAAGTTTTTCAGCTTCTTCATAAGTAACTGGAATTTCTCCCATAATCATACGTACGCCACGATCGATTAATTTCACATTGCTGAGTTGCATATCCACCATTTTATTTCCTTTTACACGGCCTAACTGAATCATGGCTGCAGTAGAAATCATATTCAGAACCAGTTTTTGTGCTGTTCCGGCTTTCATACGGCTGCTGCCGGTCACAAATTCAGGGCCTACAACTACTTCGATAGGTAACTGAGCGGTTTGCGCCAACGGACTTCCCTGATTACAGGTAATGCAACCTGTGGCAATATTGTTTTCATTGCATTTTTCCAATCCGCCAATAACATAGGGAGTAGTTCCCGAAGCCGCTATACCTATTACCACATCATTTTCATTGATATTCCATTCCTGTAGATCTTTCCATGCTTGGTCTTTATCATCTTCTGCAAATTCTACTGCTTTGCGGATAGCTGTATCTCCACCGGCAATGAGTCCGATAACTAAATCAAAAGGAACTCCGAAAGTTGGAGGACATTCTGAAGCATCCACAATACCTAAACGGCCTGAAGTTCCTGCGCCAATATAAAACAAACGTCCACCCTTTTTCATTTGCTCCACCACTTTTGTAACTAAAGTTTCAATTTGTGGCAACGCTTTTTCAACAGCTAACGGAACAGTTTTGTCTTCGTTGTTGATGTTAGTCAGTAAATCATGAACCGACATTTGTTCTAAATGCTCGTATTTTGAGGATTGCTCGGTGGTTTTTGTGAATGACATTTTTTTAGTTTTAAATGATTTTAAACCAATAAATGGATATTATGGTGATTAAAGAAATTAGGTTTAAAATTATGAAATCAGTTTTAAAATATTTTTTTAAAGAACTATCTTTTGATATTAGATTTATTAATAAAAGTATTAAAAAATAAGGTATCATAGCTATATAATTTAATAGTAAACGCCCCAATAAAAATGTAATTTTATTATTCTTAAGTGTTTCTATTAATTGTTCTTGACTACCAATGTAGAATAGTGAAAAAAATACAATTATTATTGTTGTTATTATGAGTAAAAATATTCTGATTGCTTTCATATTTTACATAAAATAAGCCAACACAATCCCTAAAACTATCGCTGTCAGCTTAGCCATATTGAATTTATGTCCTTCACTGCTTTCGAAAATGATAGTAGATGAAATGTGGAATAAAATACCTATTACAAAAGCAGTAATTTCGGTTTGGAATTGTAATAAAAAGCTCGAGTCTGTTGCAAAAAAAGTGCCCAAAGGAGTCATTAATGCAAATACAAGCATAAAAATCAAACGTGAAATTTTATTTAAATGCGATTGAATTAAAAACGTGGTCAGAATGATGGCAATAGGGAAGTGGTGTATTGAAATTCCCCAGGCTAAATGATGGTGCTTACTCACAGGCATTCCTTCCAGTAAGGCATGCAGGCACAAACTGATAAACAATGCCCACGGAATATGATTCAATTTGTGATGTCCGTGTACATGACCATGTTCAGCACCTTGAGAAAAATATTCCAGAATGATTTGGAATACTATCCCAATCATGATGAACATTCCTGTATTGTTGTGCGTATGCTCGTGGCTTTCTGATACCTCGTGTCCTGAATATATTTCAGGCAGTAAGTGAGATATAGTTAATGCCAAAAGGAAAGAACCGCTGAAAGCCAATAAAAGCTTTAAATTCTTTTTGTTTTTAGGTTGTAAAAAAGTAGCTAGAACATACCCTAATACTACTGATAGAAATGGAATTATATAAATCATTTGTTAGTTTGTCAATTTGTGGATTTGGTTATTTGAAAAAGTATTATCAAATTAACAAATAACCAAATAACCGAATTAACCCTATTTAAAAATCATAATCAATCGTTCTGAATCGTTTTTGAAGAACTTACGCAATTTATAATCACCAAAAATATCCAAAAGATAAATATCTGCTTTTTCCATCATTGCTTCAAAATCTTCTAATTTTAGAGCTCTTACTTTTTCAGTAAAATGGAACTTTTGTCCTTTATCTTCAAAGTTGATTTCCTTAAAAATATGTCCGTCCTTCACATAACGTTTGATATGAAAATCGATTCCGTCAACGGTTTTAGTTTCTTCAGGAACCAAATTATCAATGACATAATTGGCATTCATAAAATCAATTACTGCAAAACCGTATTCGGTCAGACTCTCTTTAATTGCCATTAAGGTTTTGAAATTATCTTCCTCATTTTCAAAATACCCAAAACTGGTAAACAGGTTGAAAACGGCATCGTATTTTTCATCCGTAGGCACACGCATGTCATGTACTTTAAAATGAAGTCTGTCATTACCTGATTTTAATGCTTCTGCAATACTGTTCTCAGATAAATCCACACCTGTAACATCATAACCTAACTGATTGAGATAAATGGCATGGCGTCCTTTTCCACAAGCCAAATCAAGAATTCTAGCTTCTTCAGGTAAATTTAAGTAATGAGTAAGGTTATCCATGAACAACTGTGCTTCAGTATCGTCACGGTCTTTGTACAAAATATGATAATATGGTGAATCGAACCAGGTTTCAAACCAATTGTTTGTTTGTGAAGTATTGTTTTCTGACATTTATTCGGATTTACATGCAAATTTAAAGTATTTTTGCCAACCTATCTAAATTCAAAATTTGTTATTTCGAATTTATTTGGGATTTAGAATTTTTTATTTGGAACTTCAAGAGATTATGGAGCAGAACTTTAAAATGATTGCCAAAACACTTTTTGGATTAGAAGAAGTATTAGCAAAAGAATTACGTCAGTTAGGTGCGCAAAATGTTGAAATAGGAACCCGCATGGTGAGTTTTGTAGGTGATAAAGGGTTTATGTATAAAGCGAATTTGGCTTTACGCACTGCTTTGAAAATACTAAAACCAATACATCAGTTTAGAGCATTTAATGAAAATAGTCTGTATAAAGGTATTCAACAAATACAATGGGATGATTATTTGAAAGCAGATCAAACGTTTGTGATTGATACTACGGTACATTCGGATAATTTTAAGCATTCACAATTTGTGGCACAAAAATGTAAAGATGCTATTGTAGATCAGTTTAAGGCAAAATATGGTCATCGTCCCAGTATTGAAAAAGACCGTCCGGATTTGCGTATCAACGTACATATTGACAGAGATAATTGCTCTGTTTCTTTAGATTCTTCGGGAGATTCATTGCACCAAAGAGGCTACAAAACAGCTACTAATATTGCACCAATTAATGAAGTCCTTGCAGCAGGTATTTTGTTATTGTCTGGTTGGGATGGTAATGGAAATTTTATGGATCCTATGTGCGGTTCAGGAACTATTTTAGCTGAAGCTGCTATGATTGCTTGTAATATTCCAGCAAATATTAACAGAAAAGAATTCGCTTTTGAAAAATGGATGGATTGGGATAATGATTTGTTTGATAAAATCACCGATTCATTATTGAATAAAACACGCGAATTCCATTATAAAATAATTGGTTATGATAAGGCACCAAGTGCTGTGATGAAAGCGCGTACTAATATCACTCAAGCCAATCTGGATGAGTATATTGTTGTTCGTGAGCAAAACTTTTTTGATACTGAAAAAACATTGGAAGGACCATTGCATATGGTGTTCAATCCGCCTTATGGGGAACGATTGGATATTCATTTAGAACGTTTTTACAGAGAGATAGGCGATACATTAAAGCAGAGTTATCCTAATACAAATGCGTGGTTTATAACAGGTAATTTAGAAGCTCTGAAATTTGTTGGATTAAAGCCATCACGTAAAATAAAATTGTTTAACGGGAAACTTGAAGCACGTTTGGTTAAATACGAAATGTATGAAGGAAGTAAAAGAACTAAATTCCAGAAAGCTGAGTAATAACTTTCAGTAATCAAATTATAATTCATAATTGTAAGACATGAACAAAAAAACAAAAGGATTCATCTATAATTTTATTGGGTTTGCGGTATTCTTTTTTGCTACCCGATATTTAGTGGTAAGTTATACTCATTTGGAAGGGTTCTGGATTCCGTTTACTGCTTTTGTAGTGAGTACGATTCTCGCACCTAAATTTCAAACCGTAAAGACAAAAGATGGTGAAAAGCTTTTTATGAGTTGGATTTTCACCAAAGGACTTAAAGAAATTAAATAAAAAAAGCCTTCAATTGAAGGCTTTTTTTATTACTACTACTTCTTCTTATACAAAGGAATAAAATAAATCAAAGTATAATTCCAGCCTACATCAAAATTTCCCTCATAACTGGTTTTGCAACCAATAATGAATTTTGATTCTGTTGAATTAACCGGCTGTACACTGTAAGCTATTCGGTAGCATAACACTAATGATTTACTCTCTGAATTACCAAGAATGTATTTCTATAATTTTATATATCAGCATTTACAATCGTTATCAATTTCGATATCAAGAGATACTTTTTTAACACAAACTTTTTTAACACGATTAGTACCTAAATTCAAGCAGTTCAGCAATTCTGTTGCTGCAATCTTGCAATTATCATCTTTTATCGTTGTAACAGCATGTTTGTTGGCATCAAGTCTGTAAGTCATACCTCCCATAAGTATACCGTTTACCAAAATAGAAATAGTAATATCTTTCTGGGAAGCGTCCATTAGTTCAGATTTATTAAATGCAGTACCTTTCGTTACTTTTAAAGATAACATGCGCTTTTCTCCAGATTTCAATAACAAAGATTTTCCGGTCATTTCTGCTACTGAAATTTTCCATCCCTTATTTGTCAAAAAGTTTGGCAGTTGAATATGCACTTCAGCATTTGCCTTTTTCGGGAAAGAATTCCCAATAAAAAAGTTTCTGCCATCCAAATGAGCAAGCAAACTCTCACCAGATTCTGCGGGTGCTATGTCGACATTACGCTGACCTACATTATTATCATTCGGCACTAGGCGCCATTCGGGAATTGTATCTCCAACGGTAAAATTATCAATGTTACTTGGATCTTCTGCACAGGAAGCTATCATAAGCATGCAATCATGACCATATATATTAACATTTGGCGACCATGTAAATGGCCCCACAATAATCTCTTCTAAACTATTAGCACCTAATGTTGCAACTGGCAATCCTCCCACTGGTCCCATTTCCTGAAAATCACCGGGCCATACCAAACCTCCACCTGGTATACAATTGAAACCTCTAACCGTGATATTATTTGCTGTTAGGGTTCCGCGATTTTTAATTTTTACATAGGCGTAATTTGTAGAGCCCTTCACAGGATCCTCATGTATTAATCCACCATCGGGATGTGTGCGGTTCCAGATACTTGTATTGTTCCAAAATACTTCTTGAAAATCATATTCACCGGTGCGTCCATCTTCAATATATACATCAACAGCGGGTGGAGTACCTTCAGTTATAACTGGGGTTGGTGCTCCTGCAGGCTGAAACAATCCTTGCTTTTCAAATGCCCAGCGAATTACTTTGTTATACGCACCCCCTGAAATTCCTTCTGAGGTCCAGTCAAGCAAATCAACAGCCATTAAAGCATTACAAAAACCTAAGGGGTTGTTTGGATTTGTACCTGGAGTAAGCGTACTGATGGCGCGAAGAATAAGATATGTTGCCATACGTGATGCAAACTGTCTTTTGTTTAAATACGCTGAATCTCCGCCTATAGAACGATACAATCTGAAATGGGTAGTTCCCAGTATTTGTTCACTATTGTAACCTCCTAAATCTAAGCTGCCACCCCAACCCCAGCCTGAAGTAACATCTCTATTTAGCCATCTGTCCAATGGATTATAGCGAAATGGTGCATATCGAAAGCGTTCGATAGAGCCAGTGGCACGTAACTCAGAGGTTGGATCATTCTGAATACCCGCCAAACCATCTCCGGCACTGTGAGAAAATCCAAAGTTTGCTGTATTTACAAATCCATACAATACACCATGTCCCCCGATTTCGTGCCAGTGAACATATTTGTCTACCGCACGTCCGATTGAAGGATCAGTTGTGTTTGTATCATCACCATAACCATAACCACTATGGTCAATTCCAAATGATCCATTGCCAACGCAATGCGCATTTACGTCCGACTGATCAGAATGATCAATGTCAACAGGAAAAGTAGTTCCAGGAAAAAAGGTAGCTAGATTAAATCCAAGACTTTCCACAGTTGAAAAGAAATTGCTTGCATGGAAGTAGGCACTGACCGCTGCAAAATCATTAGTGCGAACATTGAAATCGAAATCACCACCACTGGTTGTTGGTGGAGAAACAGTGCGGCCATCGACATCCACTATATGAACATAAGTTCCACTTAGATGTTGTTTACCCGCATTATCTGGTGCATCAAGAGCTGGCAATGTAACGTCGTCCCGCAAAGCATTGAGTACTGTATTGGAATTATTTGCAGTATTGGTAAGCACTCCAGTTTTAGTCAGAGGATCTTGGTTGAAGACCAATCCATTAACACCAGCCGCTAAAGATTCTGCATACAGGATACTGGAAGTTTCTAATTCAACTAAGGCTAACCAATTCGACATTTCTTTTCCAGCCACTTTCCAAGCAAATGTAATTTCTGCAACAAGGTAATATTGTCCATCCTTAATGGATATATCAACTGGTTGAAGATCCAGTTGAGGATGGTCGTGTATTTCAGTATTAAAGCTGAATTTGTCGCGTTTACTTATTTGAGCTTCACCTTTCGGTTGTCTATTATCAGCATCAAACTTATAATAAAAAAATCGTCCCTGGTGTAATCTGGCTGGATGTTGTGATTTAAGATTAGCACTTGTTTTATTGAAATCTGAATGCAGTATAAAAGATCTCACTAAAGGGCCAGTTTTCTCATCATCAATTTGCCCCTCTTTTGTAAGAAGTTTGATATAAGGTCGGCTTTGAAGTGTTGCGAAAATCTCTTGGAAATACCGAATTTTATTCTCTGTGGGTAATTTAGCTTTGAATTCTTTGACAGTATTGTTTGCGGCATGCATCACTGCAATTGGATTTTTTTGCATTGTAATTCCAAGTCCTTTTCGCCAAATTGGGACATTATTCAACGTTTGTGTAAATTCGACAGTCACTGAATCAAAAAAGTGTCTTTCAACTGATTGCCTGAATTCCATTTCCTGGGTTTTTGGATTGAAATAATCCACTTTTTTATTAGCCGATTTCAATTGATTTGGAGTGATTTTGAATCTGTCCGCCATTTGGATAGCATAATCAATCGCTGCCTGGCGGGGAACCTCAGCTTCACAATCGTAAGGTTGCTGAAGGTGTAGAATTTGTCTTGCGACATCTTTATTGTCAAGAGTTACCATACCCTTGATTTTCTGATCAAATGTGGTTTTCATATTGTGAAAATTAAGTGGTTTTATTTAAAATTATTCTCAACTTTGTTATTCATAACGATTCGTGGCTTGGCGAAGGTGATGATTATGAAGTATAAAACTTTTTGCCATCACTGCACTTGATACGATGTATAAATGTTCAATTAACCACTCGCCACTTTCGCTAAGTTCATATTATTGCTTCATGTTATTCTTTTTCCAGTTTTCTGCTTACTCCCTTTATTGTTTTTAAAATGATTGTGGACATCACTGACAATTTGCGTATGGTGGTACCCCTACATTCAGTGATCTGTTTTGTAATTGCAGGCGATAAGTGGCAAGAACCTGATTTGTTTGAACATAATTAGGGTCTGTTAAGCTACCCCAGAGATAAAAAATAGAAGCAGCGCTGTCTGTTAATGTTGCACCTGGGTCTCCTTGTATGCTCTTCCAAGTAAGCTTGGAGACTGGCGTGGTGAAAAGCGACGGATCAATGACCATATCTCTTACTTGGAAGAAACCGGGTCCTCGCACGCATAACGTGGGCGCAACATGCCATCCCCAATAGACATTGCAGTTCGGGTTATTTTTTGTGCTGACGTGTAAGCTTCCCTGAATCCACACTTTTTTTGGTTTGAGTCCCATGTTGATCATCAAGCGACACATTTCATGAGCACGCCCCCAGCAACCATCATCAGGATAAAGAAATGGAATGCACGGTGGAGGAACTGTCAAAGGGTTGCAAGTTGTTGCGTTCATCGCATCGAAGACTTGTTGTGCTTTGACAAATGACAAGCACCTACACCATGGCCAAAACCAGCACCATATTATTTTGAGCCAGCATAAACGCCACTTTAACTTCGGAAGTAACTTTGGCTTAAAAAAAGGGAGTGGTGGTTCTCCCGGTTCTGGGGTATAGAGGTGAACATTAATAATTTCATGTGCATCATTTTCTGTTATGGTGACTGGTATCCCATCGCGAATTGAAACGCGAAGTAATTTTTCCATTTCAAGAAAATCAGGATTATCGATAGCCAACAAATGCCGAGCATGTGAAGAAGATATTTCAACGCTCATGAATCGTGAATCAATCTGTTGCATCTCAAATACCCGAGCTACATATGGAATAAGGATAAGCGTGACCGCTTCGCTTTTAGAATCAATTTCCATGTAGACAGGAATTCGTAGTTTGAAAACTCCTTCAAGAATCTGTGCGAATCCGGCTGAACGGGGATTGGAAGGATCTAATAAGACATGTCGACCGCCCTCCAATTCAATAGAAAGTTGGCGCCCTCCTTTCAAGAGTTCGGAAACATTGCCTTCAGTTGCGGATTTAAACCTAATTATTTTCGAAACGACAGTATTGGGATTTTGCATTTTATTTTTGTCAGTGATTATAGTGCTGACTCCGCACTGTTTAGTTTTCCTACTCTTTGTCGGATTTTCGGATTACTCCATTTTATTTTTTACTTTTTGAAATGTCTTTGCACTAACCTAACAAGTTTTCAATGTCGCCAAAACATGACGCATAACAACTTTAAAAAAAGATACCCTATAATTTGCCAATTAAAACGTTCAATTTTTATATGGTCATTTGTCAGATAATTCCTGTATTAAAATTATTGTTAGTTTGAAATAGAGTTTTATGGTTTTTCAGTTAAAATTCTATTTTTAATCCTTTTTCTACTTGAGTTATATGATTGAAGAGTGGAAACTTTTTATGAAATGGATTTTCAGAAAAGAGTTGAAAGAGATTAAATAATAATGAAATTCATATTGTCAACTAGAAAAACTTTTACATAATTCTTCAATATTTATATTTGTAAAATGGGTTAACCTTTTTTAATTAAGAAACTATGTTAATTACATATCTCTAAACAATGTTTCTCCTTTTATCAGCCATGAAAAACCAAAACTTTCCACAGCTAGAGTTTCCATCCAAAAAGTAATGTTGTGTTCATCATAATAATCCTCCGGGATGATTTTAAGAAAACCGGCAAAGATTGTTAGTATTGCCACAAACATTAATATTCCACAGACTCTATAAATCCTATTTCGGATAGTTTTTTTTGTTCCTCTATTTGAAGGTGATTTATCTGATTTAGTAAATAAAAATAGAGACATATAGGTTAAACAACTCAAAAAAATAGCTGCTGAAATATAATGGAAATTTTCCCTAAATGGACTTACATTTAAATGCATCACCGAAAATGGTTTTAGTGGATCACAACAACCTGAAAGATTGCTGGTTGGAAAACATACTACAGATATGGCAAAAAAACCAGCCACAGATGAGATAAAGAAATCAATAGGTTCTTTTCCTTTATAGACTATTAGAAATATGCCTAAAATACTCATTATACTTACAAAAATGCTGCTAACTCGGGTATAGTAATAATGACTGATGGACGGCAGAGGATTACTCATGCCGTTGTCAATATACAAAAATAAAAATAGGAGTAAAGGCAATGCCATTCCTAATATACCAATTAGTTTACGAAGAGTTATACTGTTAGTAAGCCATAGTGTGTCATCTTCTTTGAAGTCTACATTTAATGCATCGGTTATGGATGCTGATTGTTGATTTGTTTTTTTCATTGGATAGTATTTTATGGTGAAATGAATTAATTTGTCGTTAGATTATATGTTAATCCAAAACCAAAGTAGTTTTTGTATTGCCATACTTTTTCACCCAATTGTTCATTGGATATGCCCGTTGGATCAAACTCTTTCCCACGATATTCATCTTTTATTGTATTAACTTTTCCAATAGCCAATCCCCAAGAAAAACTAAATTTTACTTTTTTAGATGCTATGCTGATACCTGGACCTATTGCGCCAATCGGAGTAAGATCTTCATCAAAAGGAACAAAGAAACCCATGTTTAATGTTGGACGAATTAAATATCCAGTTCGTAAATAGATTTCTCCGTTTATACCAACTCCAACAGAATTTTGGTTTTCAGAGTCCATAAAAGTTCTTACATTTCCTGATGTTTCAGAAGGTTGTGTGTAAATAGCATTATTTTTGAGGTTGGTCATATATAACATGCCACCTAAATTAAAACCTATGCCACCAGAGGTTTTAAACACACCTACCTTCATCTCACTAATATTTGAATCATTACTGTTTTTAAGTTTTACTTTAACAGTTATTTCGTCATTTTCAGGAACTGTTATTGAAAAAGGTGTAATGGATAAATACTCTGGATACCAGTTTATGATTTTGCCCAGTATTTCAATGTCCTCTTTTTTGAAATCCTTGAAGTGGTTTTGATAGAATTCATAGATATTTTTTTTGTATTGTTCGATTATGTATAAGTCGTTAATATTTAATGATTTGTATTTTTCTAATGCATCTAAGACCTCCGATAGATTATTTGTTAATTTTGTTCTTTTCACAGAATCTTCACTTGTAGCTTCAATTTTGAAGGCATCTTCTGTTACTTTTTTTCCAATGTCTTTCAGTATGTCATTTATGCTGAGATTGTATGAGTAGTCGGAACCTGATATATCAACCGTTACTTTTTCCAAATCATGGAAATTATAGTTCCGTACAAAAATTGTTAAACTGCTGTTGACAGGCAGTGCACTTGCTTTTTTAAAATTGTCCTTGAAAGTATTCTTTTTTACTATTGTATCAACATTTTTTGCCTTAAAAAGACTGTTGTTGATTTTTTTTATGGTTTTTGAGGAGGCATCTACTATTAAATACCTATTTGATTTGTTATTGGGTAATTCATCGTTGTTAGTATCCTGAAAAATAGGAAATGGATTTTGTGATACAAAATCATATTCAGTTTTCTTTATAGTTGGTTTTTCAATACATTTTTTTAATTCCTTAACAAATATTTTTTCGGTTTTACAAAAAAACAAAGGCTGTGCATTTTCTTCTAACTCATTTTTTTTCCAAAAAATTATTTTGTCTTCAGACGCTACCTTTTTATAGTTAATAATATCTTTAAATAAAATTATCTTTCCGTCTGTTGCAATATTGAAAGAAGCTTCAGTTATTTTGACATTCTGGGTTGGATCATTAGTGAAAATCAAGTGTATTTCCTTTTTGTCGGCGACATCACTATTGATATCTAATTGTCCGGCTTTTACTTCTACCTTGATTTGTGAATTTGCAGTATTCCATGCTGTAAAAAGGAGCAGTGTAATAATTAATTTTTCCATAATTCTAGTTTATTAGTGTTAGTTAATGGTTCCTCCCTGAAAATATAAGCATAGTCATCACTTTTTGCGACTATGATTCCTCTTGCAAGCAGTACCGTGTTTTTATCCTTAATTTTATAATATACTGTTGAGCCACTGTCTCCTTTACTTATATTTTGGATTCCCGGTGATGATGAAGCAATTTTAAATAAATACAATTCCTTTGTATTTGTGAATCCCTCATATTCTACATAACAAGTAGTTGGACTTCTGAATGCGTGAAAATTTATTTTTTTAGAAAAAGCACCATACATACTCATGCTGTACTCATCAATATCGATGAGTTTATCAATATCAATTTGTTTTTTAAATAAGTCATATAGTGCTTTTTCAATTTTACATATACAGAGATCAAATCCGTAACTATCATATTGTCCAAATTTGTAATCTATAATTTCCCCAGTATGTGTATTATTATCTCCTACAACAAACCGTACCATTTTGAGACTGAGCTTATGATTGGGATTGTCTTCAAAATTCTTGAATTCTTCATCATCTGCAAAAACATGTAGATTGCTTATTGCAAAATATTCGTTTCCATCCTTGTAAACTGAGAATGAGCCTCGAGATTGATTGGTATTATAAATGTTTGCATTATGAGCATAGCAGATTGGAGATGAATCAATAGATGATACAGCGATCAGTCTTGAAGTACGCTTGTATTGAAGGTAATCTTTTAAGTAAAAAACATTGTAATTTATGGTTATGGAACCACTGAATTTAATTTGGTCTAATTCATCTTGTGCTTCGGGGGTCGTAAATTCTACTTCAATTATCTTAATGTATAGTTTTGACCTTTCGTCTAATAATGTATGTATTCCATGAGAAACAACTCCTTTAATAGTTTTTATTTCTTTTTCATATTTTCCATATAATCCTTCTACGATGCTATACTGAGACGTTTCTGCGCGAGCCATCACCTTATCTGCAGTATCATAATCGGTAAAGGTTTTATTTTCAGAAAGAGCCTGTTGTGTGTTTTTAAATTTGAAAAGTAAGTCTAATAAGTCATGCCAAAACTTTGATCCCAAGCTTAAAAAAACACCTACAAAAACATAGCCAATAGTGTGGTTTATTATTTTCAGATATTCAGTATCTTTTTCTCCTCCACTTAATATTAAAAAAAGGATAGTGAATAGAAACCAAAGTAAAAATGGTGTCCTTACATAATATTGATTAACAACCGTATTATTTTCTTGTAATTTGTTGAAAAACATTAAACTCAACGACCACAAGAAAGTTAATAAATAAAAAAATCCGATTATTTTAGCTTTGTCAATGTCATCCATTAGCCAGCCTTCTATTATTACTACATCCTTGTTAGTTGTGCTAGAAGTTATTTTTTTTATAATCTCAAAAAAGTTGGCATTTGTTAATGCTGCAATAATGATACCAATGATGATATTAATAATCATTACTCGATATTCTCTTTCTTTTTCTCCGCCTTCAGTAGGCTGTTTGTATGCCAAGATTTGAAGTTCAGCTGAAAGAAACCACTTTAATTTTTGGTTTTTGTCGATATAAATAAATGGAATGTAAATTTTCTTGCTCTGAAAATATAATTTAATAAAATTAGAAGCTCGTTCAGATATAAAGCTTAGCATCATCATGATGATACTGAAGGCAATTAAAAAATCGGTTAATGACATGATAAGTTGAATTTAGTTTTATGGTTTATCATTTTTCTAATCTCATGTGATTATCTTCTGTTTTGATTGGCTACCCTATCCCCAGTTTTCCAAAAGTCTTTGGACCTACAATTCCATCAACTTCTAATAGATTCTTAGCTTGAAATGCCTTTACTGCTTGCAAAGTTTCCAAATCAAAATTACCTGTAACAGGGAGTTTTAACATCGGTTCTTTAGAGTTTAAAGCCCGTTGTACTTCAGTTACCATAAAACCAACATTTCCACGTCGGAGATAACTGCCTGACACGAATTTAGATTTTGCCACAGCTATTTGGTTGGCATCTTCCTGTAAAGCTCCAGCAGTAACAGCATCCGCAATACCTGTAACTGACATGCTGTTTTTTGATTGATAATCTTTAAGCATTGTTTCAGTTTGATTGTCAAACCAACCGTCAATTTCTATGTTATAACCTAAGGCGTAGAGATATTTTTGAATTTGAACAACTTCCGAACCTCTTTCGCCTTTACTCAGTGTATCTACTTCCGGTATAACTGTTGATTCACTGTAGACTCCCGGGTTGATAAATGATTTTATAATGTTTCGGGAACGAATGCGCTTCATCACACGGCCACCATCACTATTATTTGCACCAGAAGTATTGCCTTCCCAAGATTCTATTGCTAATCTATCAGGTGTAGTCCATCGAATAAAGATTCCAATATGATCGGCATGACCGTTTCCTTCCCAGTCATAAATTACGATATCACCTGGTTCAGGATTTTTTGTCAGCATTCCTTTTTCTCTGTAGTAATTATGTGCCGATTGACAGTGATGAATGCCATTTTTTGTTTGGATATGTCCCAGAGGGTGACCAGCGTGATGAAGCACCCAGCTTATAAACATAGCGCACCATTTCTGTCCGTTTAAGGAAGGTTCATACCATTGACTATAGAATGTTTTGTTACTGTTAGGAGGTGATTCTATTGTACCTTCCTGTGATTTTGCTTTGTTGAGTACATCTTGTCTTGACATAGTCTTGCTTTTTTAATTATTCTTAATTAAAAATCTATCTGTAATTTTGTGGTGATTTTTTATGAATTTTAAACTATAGCTCTCTTTCAAGTAAAAAATGGATTGGGTAATTCGATTAATTTTATCAGTAGAAGAAATGATTAAACAGATACAGGTTCTGTTTTTTTTTTAAAATTATTATTATCTTAAATTATGACACATAAGTAGATAGCACAAATGTGGTTTAGATGTGTTGGATACTTTGCTGGAATGTAATAATTGAAAACTCTTCTTAGGGTTGTTGAAAAGTTCAATTTAGTGGTGAATGATAATGCTTGAAGTAAAAATTACATGTATTTTGAAAACAGTAATATTTATCGCTTTACAATTTGGATAAATTATTTGATAGTATAGCAAAATTCAAAATACAATAAATACTTTTTTACACAAAAAGCACTAGTACAAAAACATTTTAATATTTATCAAATTATTGGGAGATGTAATTGATAAATATTGCATTTTAAATATTTAGTCTTACTCTTAAATTGGTACACTAAATTTAACAAATAAAATGATACAATCCAATAATTATTTTTAAGTTTTTTTTAAGGATTGTTTATGACTAATTATGCTTTTAACTAAAAAAAAAACGAATAAAAAAATCCCAAACCTTTATTTCTAGATTTGGGATTTAATTTATTTTTTCTTTTTATAGAAAGGAATAAAATAAGTTATAGTGTAATTCCATCCGACACCAAATTTCCCATCATACGTTCTATTGAAGCCTGGAATATATAGGTTGTCAAAATTTTCAGGTTTTTTTTCTGTAAGTAAGTAATTTAAACGTAAGCTAAAGCCTGCATATACATTGTTAAAAAGCTTGGCTTTCATTCCGGCAACAACTTCTGCCCAATGCGCCGATAAACCATTATATTTAGTTCCAGCTGCAACTTCAGGTGCTTGAGGGAAGTAACCTGAATTGTCATATATTTTATAACTGTTTAACTGCTGGCTGAAAGTACTAAAACCATATCGAACACCAAGATGAATCATGTTTTCCATATTTAACCAGTTCTGGTAAAAATTATTGTCAAACCCTGCTTTGAAATAACTTCCTTTGGTGGTGAAATTTAATCGGTCGTCATCCGTCGTTTTGTTTTCGTTTCCTAATTCACCGGCAATGTACATCTTTTTGGTAATCCTATAATCACCTGCAAGTTCAAAACCTTTATAGTCTTTGTCATATAAAGTACGGGCCAGTTTGGAAATATCAGCTCCAATACGCAATCCATAACGTTCTGTTTTCTTGATAGTGTCTTTAGGTTGTTCCTGTGCCTGAATTGCAATAGAAAACAATGTAAGAAGCAGACTAAAAGAATATTTTAACATGTGTTTCATTTTCGTTTTCTATAATTGATTTTTGGACAGCAATTTCCTGAATCCAGTTTTTAGGTGTACTTAAAGTCATTCCGTTAGGAGAATTCAATGTAAAAACTGTTTTGTAACCACAAGCTCTGGAGATATAAACATCTTTTCTAGTGTAATTGATGTCAATTTTATCTTCTAATGCTAAAGTGGTACTTTTTGAATTTAAAATAAAAGAATAACTTACTGTATTTTCATTAACTTTTAGAGGAAGTTCAATTTTGCTTACCCCATTATAATCTAATGAAGTAGTCATACCATCGGCAGTAACTTTTAAGTCGGTTACTGTTTTTTTGTTGGTTGGATTATTGTTGTCATAAAACTCAATAATCATCCTTGGAGTGGTAGGTGTTCCTTCTTCACAGATATCATCTTTTTCACAGTTGAAAAAGGCCATTGCAAAAAGGATAGTGAATAATCCAAAAAGTATTTTTTTCATATTATTTTCAGTAATTAGTGATTAGTAAAGAGTGATTAGTTTTTAATACTTTTTACTAATCACTTTTCACTATTTACTTATTTTTTCTCTAAAAGTACAACATTTTCCACATGATGCGTTTGCGGGAACATATCTACCGGGCGTACACGGGTCACTTTGTACATTTCATCCATAAGTGCTAAATCACGTGCCTGTGTAGCAGAATTACAGCTTACATATACCACTTTTTCCGGTGCAATTTTTAAAATTTGCTCCACTACATCAGCATGCATACCGTCACGTGGAGGGTCAGTAATAATAACATCGGGATGACCATGAGTGGCTATGAACTCATCATTGAAAACATTTTTCATGTCACCGACGAAAAACTCACAGTTTGTTATGTTGTTTCTCTCTGCATTTACTTTGGCATCAGCTATAGCTTCCGGAACCGCTTCGACACCAATTACTTTTTTCGCTTTTTTGGAAACGAATTGTGCAATGGTTCCGGTTCCTGTATATAAATCGTATACCAGTTCATTACCAGTTAATCCGGCAAAATCTCTGGTGATTGAATACAATTCGTATGCTTGTTCAGAATTGGTTTGGTAAAATGATTTAGCGTTGATGCTGAACTGTAGCCCTTCCATTTCTTCCAGAATGTAATCACGGCCTTTAAATAAAATAATATCCTGGTCGTACAGCGTATCGTTAGCTTTTTGGTTGATTACATATTGCAGCGAAGTGACTTCAGGAAAACGTTCCGCTAAGAAGTTCATCATTAATTCAATTTCTTTTTGATTGTTGTCATAAAACTGAATCAGCACCATGATTTCTCCTGTTGATGCTGTACGTATCATTAAAGTACGTAATAAGCCGCTGTGTTCTCTTGGATTGAAAAAAGAAAGATTGTTTTCGTTTGCAAATTTTCTAATTTCATTACGAATGTCATTGGATGGGTCTTGTTGTAAATGACACTTTTGAATGTCTAAAATTTTATCCCACATTTTAGGGATATGGAAACCTACTGCATTTTTATTGTCTAATTCCGCTCCACTATTAATTTCTTCCGGAGTCATCCAACGTGTCGCAGAGAACCCGAATTCCATTTTATTACGGTAAAAGAACTGCTTTTCAGAACCTAAAATAGGTTCGAATTCTGGTAATTCAATTTTACCTATGCGTTTTAAGTTATTTTCCACCTCCTGATGTTTGTAAAATAACTGTTGGTTATAATTCATGTTCTGCCATTTACAGCCGCCGCAGACCCCAAAATGGTCACATACAGGGTCAACACGATGTTCAGAATACGAATGGAATTTTATAGCTTTCCCTTCATAATACGATTTACGTTTTTTGAAGGTTTGAATGTCTACTACATCGCCAGGTACTACATTACTTAAAAAAATTACCTGACCTTCAGGGGCTTTTGCCACACATACGCCTTTTGCACCTGCATCAAGGACTTTAACGTTTTCGAATACGACTTGTTTATCTTTTTTTCTTCCCATAGGCGCAAAGATAATAATTGATATTATATTTCTGATTTTAGAATTTAGATTTCAGAATTTAGAATTATTTTTAACCGCAAGGTTCGCAAAGTTTAGGCAAAGTTCGCTATGTTTTTCTATATGGTTTGTCACTCCGATTTTAGAATTTAGTTTTCAGGATAAAAAGCATGTGTGTTTTGTTTAACCGTAAGGTTCGTAAAGTATAGGCAAAATTCGCGTTTTTCGTCTATTTTGTCAGTTTTAGGGAGTGAGTATAACTGTGATAGTAAAAAATGAAGTAGTCGCATGATTTTTTAACCCCAACGTTTTTAATAAACTTTCTAAAATCAAAACTGTTTTAGAAAGAATTTATTATCCATATATTTGATTCTTATCTACCATAGAGTTTAACATATGAACGAAACAAAAGCAAGAGAATTAATAAATAAATATGTTCTGGAAAATTTTGATGATAGATGGCATCCTGATCCAATGTACTTAGAAGAATATGCTGATGTTTTTGAATTTGGTATAAATTCAAAAGAATATTTAGCTACAGGTGATTTAAATAAAAGTTTTGTGGGTTTGGGTTCAGCATATATTAGTAAAAAATTTGGCGAAATTGTTCAAAACGGAACTGCTGTGTCACCACATTATTGTTTACAATATTTTTTATTAACAGAATATAGACTAAATATAGTTCGAACAAAATATGAAATAGAGCGTGCTGATTATTATTATGAATTAGCGATTAAGGATATAACAGATGTAGAGAAGGCAACAAAATATATTGAAGGAATTTGGATTTATGAAGGTGATAAATACAGAAAAAAAATATGCGATGGTAGGATTCTAGAGTTTTCCAGGGTAGATTATTTTAGTTTGTTAAATTTATTATACTTCAATGTAATTGATCCATTTTGCGAATGTTTATATAGAAAATTAATTAGTAAAGATGATCTTTCTTATCCACTAAGATCATTTAAATCTCAAGGAACATTTGAATCATCAGATAGATTGTTTTATAGACATATATTCGAGAGGGTTAACCATGTCTACCCAATATTTGAAATTAATAAGAATTACAGCGCATGTATTTCTGAAATATTTGATGATAATAAATTCAACCAATATTTTTCAACAGTTCGTTTTAAACATTACGGAGAAGATGAACAAACAGGTTGGTTAGGTTACACAAATTATTCTTATGATGAATTAGCTTTAATTATGCAGAATCAAAAAAAAACCTTTGATTTTGTTGAAGGGTATGAGTTATTGTTCTTTTTGTTTATGAATACAATTGAACCATTTTGCGAAATATCAATTGAAATAATGCCTGATACTCAAATATAATTTTTTAAAATAATATTTCTACGCAAAGTTTTTTCATGCTGTTTTCACTCCGGTTTTAGAATTTAGAAATTAACCGCAAAGGTGCAAAGTTTTACACAATGTTCGCAAAGCTATTCTGTCTATTTTGTCACTCCGAGACAACGAGGAGTCTCATAAAGTTGAAATGGTAATTAAAAAGGTTTGTTTTAATTCAGAAACAAGATTGATTTCTAATGATAAGTGATGAAAATACATGGTAAAATTTCACAAGCCTTGTTCGTTAATGAAATCTCAATTAACAGAAAATTAATAATCCAAACTATGTTGGGTGGTTACTTTTGGGAAACAATAACCAAACTAAAACGAAGTGAACAAGATTTATTTTTTAATAATTAGTATTGCCTGTGTTAATTCAATATCTGCCCAATCAAAATTTAAAGGGATTGTATTAAGTGAAGGTATTCCTTTGGCTGATGTTGAAATTGTCAATGTACCCAAAAAAAATGCTGTGAAAAGTAATGATAGAGGAGAATTTCAAATTCAGGTAGAAGTAAATGATGAGATTGTATTTTTCTTGAAGAATTACCTTCAGAAGAATGAAAAAATAAAAATGGAACATTTGGCTGTTCATAACAATGTTGTTTTAAAGAGACGTCCTATTGAATTGGATGAAGTTAAAATTGTAAAAGCACCCAAAGTATATGTTATAAATGATTATGAGTCATTAAAAATGGCAAAAATCGAGAAAGATCAATCAAGACCTAAAGTTATAGGAGTTTATACTGGAGAATTTCAAAACGGGATTGATTTTATGGCTGTTGGAAACAAAATAGCTAGTTTGATTGGAAAGATTTTTAAGAAAAATGAAGATATCCAAAAGAGAAAAATTAAAACGTCATTTGAGGATTACATAAATATAAGTTTTGGAAATGAATATTTAGTTCAGAAATTAAATCTTCCGGAAAATGAATTCGATTTATTTATACGCTTTTGTAAAAATGATAATCTGGTGGCTACAGTAGTTTCTAAAGATAATAAGCTCGAAGCACTTGAATTTCTTTTAAAAAAGCGCCGTGAATTTAAACCGGATAAATAAAACTTACTTTTGTTATAATTAGAATTTATTCGTAACTTGTTGATATAAGGATGTTCTAAAGTCAAAACTGACTCAAAAGCATGTTTTGAAAGCGATTATTAATCATTAAACCAATTGACATGATACGCTTAAAATTTTATCTTATCTGTGTTTTTATATTTGGAAATGTAATTTGGGCGCAGGAAAAAAGAATTAATGGAAAAGTACAATCCGAAGGTATTCCGTTAAATGAAATTGAAGTTGTTAACAGCCGAAATAAAACTACAACGAAAACAAATAAAAAAGGCGAATTTTCTATTCTTGCAAAAAATAATGACGAGTTAATTGCTTTGACTAAAGATTATTTGATTAAAAAGATTATAGTAACTGAAAAAGATTTTAGTTCCAATAATTTGATAATTGAAATGCCCAAAATGGCAATCGAATTGAAAGAGGTTGAAGTAAAAAAAGAAGCGGAACTGAATGCAGATGTTAATCTTGATGCCTTGAAAACCGTTGAACTGGAAAAAACGCAGGCAAGACCAAAACCAATAGGTGTTTATACCGGAGAAATTCCAAATGGGATTGACTTTGTAAAGGTAGGAGAGAAGATAATGCTTTTATTTAAAGGTGAAAATCAAAGGGTTCCTAAAAAAGAAGCGGTGGTTGAATTCAGGAATTATATTGAAAGGAATTTTTCCACTGACTTTTTTGTAAATAAATTGAACCTGAATGAAAAAGAAATCCCTTTTTTTATTGATTTTTGCAGTAAAGATTTTGCATCAACTCAAATTCCTAAGTCTAATGAACTTGATGTGATTGAATTTTTGATCCAAAAAAGGAAAGAATATAAAAAATAATTGAATGTACACACACCTTGCACTTCTCCGCGGTATAAACGTCTCCGGACATAATATGATTAAAATGGACGATCTGAAAGCTCTTTTGGAGAAGATGGGTTTTCAAAATGTACAGACATACATTCAGTCAGGTAATGTGTTTGTGGATTCAGAAGAAGAGCATGGACCGAGTGTAGGTTTCAAAATAAAACAGGAGATTTTTAAGGAATGGGGCTATGATGTGCCGATTATAGTGGTTTCTAAAGAAGACTTGGAAGCTTGTCTTGCAAATAATCCATATCTGAAAGAAAAAGAGGTTGATACAAAAAAACTGTATTTTACTTTTATTTCAAAAGAATTGAGCGATAACAGCATACACGAACTTAAAATGAGTCAGGTAAAGCCTGATGAAGCGGCGATTGATAAAAACCGGATTTATATAAAATATGCAGTAGGGGCAGGGAAGACCCGTTTTGACCAAAAGTACATCGAGAAAAAGCTTAATGTAACGGCAACAATGCGAAATTTGAATACCGTTACCAAGCTTCTGGAAATGTATAATGAATAGCTTATCAAGTTTTTTTAAGCAAATCTATGAAGACCCGGTTAGCCGGGGAGGGTGATTATCATCAAGTTGTTTTATTCAGACTGTGTAAAAAATAAAATTAACCCGGCGACTTTATAAACATAATCAATCACCGGGTAACACACACACATTTTATCTAATAATAATTAATCACTTAAGGTTTTCATAAACGCAACTAAGTCGGATTTTTCTTTGTCAGTTAAACTTAAATTATTAAATGGCAAGGTCTGAAATTCGAGCTGTAAGCCTAATCCGTTGCCGCCTCCTGAATTATAAAAATCGATGACCTCCTCCAAAGTGGTATATACGCCATTGTGCATGTATGGAGCTGTTTTGGCAATATTGCGAAGTGTTGGTGTTTTAAAAAAATATTTTCTATTCTCCGTTTTAAAAACTTCAAATCGACCTAAATCAGAATCAATTTTAGGGTTTGTTTTGCTCTTAGATTCAGGAACACCAATCAGTTCCATTTCAGATTCACGATAACTTCCAGGGACAGTTCCATTGAAAAGCGGTGCAAAATGACAGGTAGCACATTTGGCTTTGCCCATAAATAGGCTAAAGCCGTTAATTTCACTTTGCGTTAAAGTATTTTCTTTGTTGGAAATATTTCTGTCAAATTTTGAGTTAAAAGGATTTAAAGACAAAATATAGGCTGCAATAGCACTTCTTATGCTGTAATCGGCAGGAGATTGTTTGAATACCTTTTGAAATAAAGCCGGATAGATATCTGATTTTTTTACATAGTCAGCAATTTTGTCCAAGGAACTGTGAAATTCTTTGGGATTGTTAATTACGTCAACTATTTGTCCTTCCAATCCGCCTGTTCTGTTATCATAAAAAAAGCCTTTTTGAAGTCCGGCGTACAATAGAGTAGGTGAGTTGCGTCCTGTTTCTGTTGATTTCTTCTTTCCGTCTGTAAATGCCAGTTCGGGTTTATGACAGGTAGCACAGCTCATAGTTTTGGAATCAGACAGTTTCTCATCATTAAATAATTGTTTACCGAGACTGATTTTATCACTGTTATCAGGTTCATCCTGATCTGTAAAATGTCCTGTATTAAAGGTGTTTTTGTCAAAAAGCGATATAATATTGTAATTAAGAGCCTGTTTTATTTCAAATTTTATCTTCCAGTCTTTTACAGTTTTGTTCCAAATTCCCAGACTTTTATGAGTGTGGTTCTTTATAAAATTATATCTGTCAAACTTATTAAAATCAGTTTGCAGCAATTTTTGAGAAGTTTCAATTTCTGTAATCCAATCTTTATAAAGTTGTTTGTCTGTAAAAGACGCTTCAAAAATGGTAAGTATTTTTTTAATGGACTCATAAACATTTTTGCTGTCTTCCAATGAAGTTAATGCCACAGTGCTGTCAAAGCCCGTTATCCCTTTTAATGCCACTCTGTTAATTGCATCACGAATTATCCAAAGAATATGATGGTTTCCTAATTGTGACAAGGAACCGTTATTTTTTAAAAGCTTAAGTCTGCCGGAAGTTAATTTTGCCTCTTTTTGAATTTGCTCGTAATCTGGCTTTGAACTGTGAATGATTTCTTCCAATACTTGAAAACCAAAAGGATTGCTAATTCTTATATTGGTAGCATCTTCTTCGTTTACTTTAATTATGTTAGGTTGGTTTATAGCTTTATAATTACTGTCGTCTATAAAAGCTAAAATAGGTTCTGCCAGTTTAAATTGTTTTTTCGCTTCTTTATAAAGACTTTTCATTTCCTTTATTGAAGTTCCAGCATTAATCTTATCGAGAGCTAAAGCGGAATTTTCTAAATATTTTTTGTATTCTTTCTCAAGCTGCATAAAAGTTTCTCTCGATTCGTAAGCCTTTTCATTTTTACAGCCTAATGTAAGTAGTAAAAGGCTATTTAAAACAATAGCCTTTTTTACTAAACTTAAAACGTTTTTCATTTATCTTTTCAGTCCTTTGATTAAATATAATGTACTTCCTTCTTTATAAGTTGTTGAGGTTACTGCTTTTGGATCGTAGAAATTATCGTTATTCCATCCGTGGTTTTGTGTGATAAGTAAGAAAGAACCTTCTACACCAATTTTGTCAGACACATCTACCATACCTGTAAATTCCCATGCTACTGATTTAGTCCCGTATCCTTTACTTTGTGCTGTTTCTTGATCACATTCAAGAACAACTTTTAACGCGCCAGTTTTTAAATTATATTGGTACACATAAGCGTTGTGAGATTTATCAACTGTATCTGGGTATCCGTTTGGATCTTCTAAGATGTATAAATAATCTTTAGTTGCTACTACATTGTCAGGACTATGAAATTGTTTCGCTTTTCCATCTAATTTATCTCCATCTAGAACACAAGTAATTTTTCCTTTTAAAGGATTGTTTTCGTCTAATACTACTTTATAAATTCTACCATAAATAGTTCCTTTACCTATAAGATCATTCTTTTTTCTACCAGTAACCGCAAAATAGAATTCACGATTGTTACTAGAAGATCCTTTTCTGTAATCTATATCTTCTACTCTTGAGAATCCCATGATTCCTTTTGTTGCAGATTCTGCTTCTATTTCGTTATATGTTTTTTCTGTATATTCAACAAAAGAAATATCGTAAGAAGTTCCTTCAGCCATATCCATCTCAAATTTTATCGCTGAATTATTGACTTTTAAACCGTATAATTTACCGCCTTCCAAATCGCCGCGGTTGCCCACATACATTCCTAACTGGCCTTTAGGAGTAAAGTTGTCAGCATAATCGTCCCCGATTAAAACAACAGTTTTGTTGCTGTACGCATCTTTTCCAAGAGGTACCGCATTTTCGACATCCCATTGTCCTAATGCAGGTAATGTTTTTCCTGTTCCTGCTTCTGCAGTATTTTTAAAAGGATTTGTAGCAAAGACGTTTTTAGAGTTACCGTCCCACTCACCGCCTGATAAAAATAACGGCCCAAACCCGTGTTCTTCCGGTGTTACAAGTGTACCTGAGCACATTGCCGTATTAGCAGTACCTGCAGCATTTAATACATATTCTCCTTTTACCGGTTTAAATGTTTTGTCAAATGTTATACGTGCCACAGAATAATGTGCTTCGATATTATTCATTAGTGAAAAAGTACCGTCAGGATTTTTTAATAAACCGTTTCCATCAGCCATAGAGCCATAAACAAAATCCGGAGATTCAGCTAATTTATCCTCTGAACTAAGAATAGAGTAGATTTCCAGATTTTCAAACCCCGCTTTTTTACTAATTAAAACAGGTGTTTTTGAATGGTTTTTTAATACTACTGGGTTTGACTCATTTTTGTCATCATCAGAGTTGCAGGCAATAAACGATCCTAATAAAGCCGCACTCAACAAAGTTTTTGAAATTTTCATTACAGTTAATTTTGATTGCGGTGCAAACATATAGCCTTAGTGTTATGAAACTTTAATCACAATATTTTTAAAATTGTAAGAAAATGTTAACAAAATAACAGAATGTGTTTTTTGTGTTAGATTTATATTTGGTTACCATTAATTTATTGGATTATAACTTCTGCCCGATTTAATTTAGTTTTTAGAATATCTAATTTGTATTTTTGAGTTAATATTCTGTCAATTCAAAAATTAGTATTCATTATGACTAATAAAGAAATTAAAAGTATAGCCGAACTTGAGGAAAAGGAAGATAAAAGAACTTTTGGTCAAAGGGTAGCTGATAGAGTAGCAGACTTTGGCGGAAGCTGGACTTTTATTCTGTCATTTTTGTTTTTTTTACTGGTATGGATAATTTTCAATGCCTATTTTTTATTGAATGATGGTTTTGACCCGTACCCTTTTATTCTTTTAAATCTTATATTATCCTGTATTGCGGCTTTACAGGCTCCTATTATTATGATGAGTCAAAACCGTCAGGAAGAGAAAGACAGGGAACGGGCTAAAAAAGATTTTCAGATCAATTTAAAGGCGGAACAGGAAATAAGGATTCTTCAAAGAAAATTAGACCATATTTTAGAACATCAGCATCAGGAAATGCTTAAAATTCAGGAAATGCAGATCAAGCTTTTGGAGGATATCAAATCTCAACTCAAGAAGTAATTTTTCTTGAAGTTTAATTTATAAATTTGTAACATATTTAGGATGATTTCTCTCCGTAAGAAGGAATTGCGATTTTACCAATCAATAACAAATTATTATCATGGCAGTTTTAGAAAAATTAAGTTCAGCAGAAGCCATTGCATTAGAAGACAAACACGGGGCACATAATTACCATCCGTTACCGGTGGTATTGAATAAAGGGGAAGGTGTATACGTGTGGGATGTAGAAGGAAAAAAATATTACGATTTCCTGTCAGCTTATTCGGCAGTAAATCAGGGGCATTGTCACCCACGTATCGTAGGTGCTATGGTTAAACAGGCTCAAACGTTAACATTGACTTCAAGAGCATTTTACAATGATAAATTAGGAGCTTACGAGCAATACATCACCAATTATTTTGGTTTTGATAAAGTATTGCCAATGAATACAGGTGCCGAAGCAGTAGAAACCGCTTTGAAACTTTGCAGAAAATGGGCTTACGAGAAAAAAGGAATTAACGAAAACGAAGCGCAGATCATCGTTTGTGAAAATAACTTCCACGGAAGAACAACTACAATCATTTCATTCTCTAATGATGAAAATGCACGTAAAAACTTTGGACCATATACCGCAGGATTTATCAAAATCGCTTATGATGATATAGAAGCTTTGGAAAAAGCAATTGCATCATCTCCTAATATTGCAGGTTTCCTTGTAGAGCCAATTCAAGGTGAAGCAGGTGTTTATGTGCCGTCTGAAGGATACTTGGCAAAAGCAAAAGCATTATGTGAAAAGCATAATGTGTTATTCATCGCTGATGAGGTTCAGACAGGAATTGCCCGTACAGGTAAATTACTGGCAGTGCATCATGAAAATATACAGCCGGATATTTTAATTCTGGGCAAAGCTTTGTCTGGCGGCGCTTATCCGGTATCTGCTGTTTTAGCAAATGATGCCATTATGAATGTTATCAAACCGGGACAGCACGGTTCTACTTTTGGTGGAAATCCTGTTGCTGCGGCTGTGGCAATCGAAGCACTGGAAGTTGTTAAGGATGAAAAATTAGCAGAAAATTCGGAGCGTTTAGGTCAGATTTTCAGAAGTGAAATCGCGAAATACATTGAAACTTCAAACATTGCGACTTTAGTTCGTGGTAAAGGATTACTAAATGCAATTGTAATCAATGACACAGAAGAAAGCGATACGGCTTGGAATATCTGTATGAAGTTGGCCGAAAATGGTTTACTGGCTAAACCTACCCACGGAAACATCATCCGTTTTGCACCACCATTGGTAATGAATGAAGAGCAGTTAAAAGACTGTATCTCTATAATAATTTCTACTTTAAAGGAATTTGAAAAATAAAATTGCAAACACACTGCTTTTAAACCTTAAAAGCAGTGTGTTTTTTTATTTTTTTGCAGTAAAACCAACAGGAATCATCAATTCTCCTCTTTCAAACTTATTTAGATAAATACGAATTGGTTTGTTAAGTCCGTTATAAGTAATTTCATAAATATCCAGCATACCAGCCCCCATGTCAGTTCTGGTTGTTGGAAAAGGACAACATGATTCAATTAATGTATATGTGATTTTTTCTCCGTTAGGTCCGGCCAATGCGTTGAGATATCTTTTTTCGTTTTTTTCCCCATCCTCAATTGAAGTAAAACCAACATTTACCGGATAATATTCAGTAAAAGCATATTTTTTATCGGATGCTTTTTTTGTAATAATAAAACTGTTCAGAGCTTGATTCAGTCCAGGTCCCGCAATACTGTTGTCAATATTTCTGATAGTGTTTTTGGTACTTATACAAGAGCTTAAAAAAAACATGATTATAAGTACTGAAATGTTTAGTTTTTTCATTTTTGAATAGTTTGGGCAAATATAATGACAAAATTTGATTACAAAATAGAAGAAAGTTGCTATGATACTTGGAAAATTCATTTTTATAGCCTTAAATTTGTACCGAAATTTGGTTTCAGGTTCTAAACTTGAAATTTTACGATATTTCTTTTTTCATTATATTGGTTGGGTTAATAAAAAAGTTTATCTAAATTTCGAATAAGAGCACCTCATTTGAGGTGCTTTTTTCTTTTTATACAGTTACAATTTTATTATAATTGTAATATGTTATTTTTGCAAAAAAAAATGCTAGATGGAATTTATTACTAACACATGGCATTGGTCCGTTTCAGGATTGTTAATCGGACTGGTAATGCTTTTACTTACGTATCTGGGTAAGACTTTTGGAATGTCTTCAAATTTGAGAACAATTTGTTCTATGAGCGGTGGAAGGAAGACGGCGCAATATTTTAATTTTGACTGGCGTGAACAAAAATGGAATCTGGCGGTAGTGCTGGGTTCTGTTGTAGGTGGATTTATAGCTTATCATTATTTAGGCGGTACCAATATGATTGATATAAACCCTAAAACAATAGCTAACCTTCAAACTATAGGTATTGATGCTCCAAACGGTAAGTTTCTTCCTGATACAATATTTAGTATGGAAGCAATGTTGTCTGGAAAAGGATTGTTTATACTGTTACTTGGTGGTTTTTTAATTGGTTTCGGTACGCCTTATGCAGGCGGTTGCACTTCTGGACATGCAATTTCAGGTTTAAGTAATTTACAGTTACCTTCATTGATTGCTGTGATTGGGTTTTTCTTAGGAGGGCTTGTTATGGCGCATTTTTTAATACCTCTAATTTTTTAACTATGAAATTACTTAGATTTTTTGCAGTAGGGCTTTTGTTTGGAATTACTTTAACTAAGGCAGAGGCTATTTCATGGTATCGTATTTATGAGATGTTTATGTTCCAGTCGTTCCATATGTATGGAATTATTGGAGTTGCCGTGTTTGTAGGTGTCTGCGGTATCAAATTCATAAAGAAAAAAGAATTGAAGGACGTTGAAGGCCAGCCTATTGAAATCCATGATAAAGACAGAAGACTAATCCGTTACATAGTTGGCGGATTTATGTTTGGTTTAGGCTGGGCATTAGTAGGCGCCTGCCCGGGTCCTATCTTTATTCTTTTAGGAACTGGAATTCCTGCTGTAGCGGTAGTTTTGTTTGGTGCTTTGTTAGGAACGTTTGTGTACGGACTGGTAAAAGAAAAACTGCCTCATTAATAATTATTTCCACATCATATAAATAAAAAAATATACCCCCGGAGATTTTCCGGGGGTATAAAAACAAACCAACCTAACCTAATTTATAGGCACTATAAATTATTTTTTAATATGAGATTAAACTAACGTTATCTTTTAACGGAAGTGTCTTCTTTCACGTTTTTATCGCTTTGACGGTAGTAATAGCTGTCGTCGCGGTTATCACGGTCTTCATCTCTGTCATTTCTGTTTTCACTTCTGTAATAATAATCATCATTGTTTCCGTTTCCTCTTGGATAGTCGTATCCGTCAGAATAGTGACCGGATCTGTATCCTTTTACATCCCCAAATATGTCAATGATTCTTCCTTTTCTATCGTAAGCAATACGTAATCCACCTATTTGGGACAATGCAAAGCTATTGTAGCGCATATACACAGTACCAATACGGCTTACCCTGTCAAAAGCATCATAGTTGATGAACGTATTTCCTACACGGCGTACACGGCCAAAGGCATCTCTTTCAATTTTTACCCCATAGTTCACCGGTCTGTGTTTTTCAATAACAACAGTTCCTCTTCTTCCGGCAGCTTTGAAATAATAATCAGTCTCACAGCCTTCATCCGGACGTGTATTGAAGTCGAATTCACCTGTTGGGAATACATAAAACTCAATACCTCTTTCCACGAACTTAATAGGATCCGCATCGCGGTAATCTACTTTCCAGCCTTTCTCTTTTCCTTTTCCATGGTTGTCAGAAAAAACATGGTTTTCTGACGCGTGGGCCATACTTCCCGCCAGGAAGATACTGGCCACTAAAAGTGTAATCTTTTTCATAACAATACAGTTTAATGGTTGCCTACTCTTTATCCGATTTTCGGCTCGCTCGCTTCAAGAAATATTTCTTGTTGAAAAGAGATATCCAATTAGCGTGCCAAAAAAGTAATAGTAGTTTTGTTAATTGTTTAATTGATTGAAAATGAGAGCTATATTTTTTATTGGAATTATCTTATAAAAGTTTAAATTTGGTTAACAAATCTAAAAGCTGACTTATGACTACCAAATTTAAACTGCAGTTTGTGCTGTTTTTAACTACTATGAATTTTTATGCGCAAAATTTTGTGCAGCGTTATGCAGACATTGCCAATCAGGTTTCGCAGGCCAACATTACTAATAATCTGACTGCTTATGAAGGTTTAGGGATAAAGTATAGAAATACTGCCGCACTTGAAAATACCTACCAATGGTTGGTCGATAAATATAAAAGTTACGGTTATACCGATGCACAAATAGTAACCGATACGTATAGTTATTCAGGTGCAACCTGTAAAAATCTGATAGTGACAAAACAAGGAACGGTTTATCCCAATACTTATATTATTGTATGCGGTCATTATGATTCGATTACAGGAACCGGAACGAATGACAATGGAAGCGGCACAGTTTCAATTTTGGAAATGGCCCGTTTATTAAAAGATGTAAATACAGAATATTCTATAAAATTTATCAATTTCAGCGGTGAAGAAGATGGTTTAATGGGGAGTAAGCATTATGTTTCTTCCGTTGTAAATGGTACTAACCCGAAAATGAACATCCGTCTGGTATTTAATCTGGACGAAGTAGGAGGGGTAGCCGGCATGATTAACAATACGATTACCTGCGAGAGAGATACCGACAATTCACCATCAACCAATAATGCTGTTTCTTCAACGTTTACAAATGAATTAATGACCAGTGTGGAATTGTATTCTCCGCTTAATGCTGTCTTATCGTACGCCTATGATTCAGATTATATGTCTTTTGAAGATAATGGTGAGATAATTACAGGATTCTTTGAAAAAAATGTAAGCACTCATCCGCACCATACTACTGATTTACTGGTAAATATGGATCCGGTGTACAATTATAATGTGGCTAAAGCGGCAGTAGGAGGATTGCTGCATTTAACAAAAGCCGAGACAACCTTATCAAATTCAGAATTTGATAATAAGATTAAAGTCAACTTTTTCCCAAATCCGGCTGATGATTTTCTGCAGATTAATCTTGGAAATTTGAATACCGAAAAATATGCTGTTTCGATGATTGATTTGAATGGAAAGCTGGTTCTGGAAAAAACGTACGAGCATCCTAAACTAACAGAAATGCTGGATGTGTCTCAGTTGAATAAAGGAATGTATCTGATAAAATTACAATCGGATGAAGGTGAAATAGCTAAAAAAATTGTAATTCAATAAAAGTAAAAAAACTCCGTTGTTTAACGGAGTTTTTTTAAATAAACCAACCTGTCCAAATTAAATGTATTAGTCTGCCAACTAACTGAAAAAATCTATCTGTAGAAATATGTTTTGGGTGTTGAAAAACTACTGGATGTTTTGTTTAATTGCTTGAAAATGAATCCTGTATTTTATAGGAAATATCTTATAAAAGCTTAAATTTGAGTAATAAATCAAAATAAACCAACCATGAAAACTAAAATTAAAATCTATGTTGCACTGCTTTTTATAGCAGGCAATTGCTTTGCGCAAACTTTTGTACAACATTATGCAGACATTGCCAATCAAGTTTCGCAAACAAATGTTACGAATAACCTGAAGGAGTATGAGGCTTTAGGTGTAAAGTATCGAAAAACTGCCGCCTTAGAGAATACCTATCAATGGCTTATAACAAAATATAAAAGCTATGGGTATACCGATTTACAAATTTCTACTGACACCTATAGTTATTCTGGCGCCACATGTAAAAATTTGATCGTGACCAAACAAGGCACCGTGTATCCTAATACCTATGTAATTGTTTGTGGACATTATGATTCTATCACAGGAACAGGAACCAATGATAATGGAAGTGGTGTCGTTTCTATTTTAGAAATGGCACGTTTATTAAAAAATGTTAATACAGAGTATTCAATAAAATTTATCAATTTTAGCGGTGAAGAAGACGGATTAAAAGGTAGTAAACATTATGTAGCATCTGTAGTAAACGGTACCAGACCTAAAATGAGTATTCGTTTAGTATTTAATTTAGATGAAGTAGGTGGGGTTGCAGGAAAGGTAAATGATAGAATTACTTGTGAGCGAGATACCAATAATTCACCGTCGACAAACAATGCCGCATCTGCTGCATTTACTAACGAATTGATTAAATGTGTGGGCTTATATTCACCACTTAAAACAGTATTGTCTTATGCTTATGCATCAGACTATATGTCTTTTCAATCCAATAATGAAGTCATCACAGGTTTTTTTGAATCCAATGAAACTACACATAAGCACACGGCTACCGATTTGTTAAAAAACATGGACCCGATATACAATTACAATGTGGCTAAAGCAGCTGTGGGAGGATTATTGCATTTTGCAAAAGCTGAAACAACAGTTGCAAAAGTAGGAAGCAGTAATAATTTAAGAGTAAATTTATTACCTAATCCAGTTGATGATTATTTACAATTAAACCTAGGGGAATTAAATACTACAAGAATTGCCGTTTCTTTGATTGACTTAAATGGTAAATTAGTTTTAGAAAAGACTTTTGACCATCCTCAACTCACAGAAATTCTGGATGTATCCCAACTTAAGAAGGGAATGTACCTGGTAAAATTACAATCAGATGAAGGCGAAGTGTCTAAAAAGATTGTAATTCAATAAAAGCAAAAAAACTCCGTTCAACGAACGGAGTTTTTTTAAATAAACCAACCTAACCAAATTTATTATAATTAGCCTACCAAACTAATTTAAATTCTATTAATGAATAACAATTTTCGTGCCAAATATGGTTTTTTGGGTTTCGTTTCTATTAAATAATACAAAAAGTACCTTTTTTTGATGTTTATGATACTAAATTAGGATGCAGTTAGCTTAGTATCTCGCTTTTTTAATATTCACTGTCTCAGTTTGTCCAGAATTTAGAATTTTGATTTCAGATTTTGGGATACATTAAAAGGTATCATATTTTCATTTTTACAAACCATTAGTTTTTGTTTTAAAGCATTTTTTCATACTCCTTTATCCTTCTTTTTAGTATATCCCTTTCTCTAAACGGATTGTATAAACTAGGATTGTCAAGCATTATTACCAATGTTATTTTTTCTTTTAGAGTAAGATTTTTGATGCTTTTTTTAAAGAAAAAAATTGAAGCATCTTTTATGCCTTTATTCCCGTATAGATAATCACAATTTAAAAACAAATAAGTCAAACATTCATCAGCAGTGAAGTCTTCTTCCAATTTTAAAGCATATAGTATATTTTTAAAATTCGCTTCTATTTGACTGTCATATCGATATAATCTAGAATTAACAGCATCATGAAAGGGCGACATGCCCACTTTGTAATTATACCCACTTAATAAGCTTTTTTTGTAGCTGATAATTGTATGTGTTTTATTGTAAATTTCTACAAAATCTTTTAAATCCTCTTTTTTGGAGTTTTTAATAGATTTTTTTAATAAAATGAAATTTTCATCTTGATAAAGATTGTTGAAATCACTCAGCAGATATAGATACAAGCCAACTGAAAATATCCCAAAGATCAATAGTGAACAAATTATTTTAAACGCTCTGTTTTTCATTTAGTTCATCTTAATTTGCAATCAAGGATTTTGTATTTTAATAATTGATATTCTTATCTTTTGTTAAGCAACGACTCAATTACCATTTCTTTTTTTGTTTGATTCTCGGGTATTTTTATAGAAATGGTAGTAATCCGGTTTTTCTCATTGAGATAAGTAATTTCAATTTCATTTCTTTTATCTCCATTTATTTTTTGGATGGTATTTTTTAGAATTCTTTTTTTGAATAAGTAATCTTTTTTTCTAACAAAATTTAAAATATCGATTAAAAATAGTAATCCTAATAGTGACGAAATTATTCCTGTTGATACTTTATCAGTCTTGAATCCATCGATGGAGGAATAAAATAATATAAATGTAAAGATTATTTTGATAAAGGATTTTCCATATTCTTTGTATATAAAATTATCTGAAACTTTATCAGTAGTATTATCTAAACTAAAAGCAATAAGTTCATTGTTTATATGGCAATATCCAATATTCGTTTTATAGGTGTGAAAATTCATGGTTTATTTTTTTAGTAAAATGTAGTCGGCACTAGTTAATCTTTATTTCTCTATAACATTTTTTATTCCACAGCATTCATAACATTACAGTTATATAAATTGGGTAGCAAAGTTTACTTTTTGGATTTTAAAAATTTTATATGCACGAGCGAGACGCTCGCGTCAGCTAAGGGAAAATAATTTATTACAGGTTAGTAAATCAATTTTTTTTGTTTTTAAGCACAGTTCTTTGTTATGCTGCGTTTTTCAACACAAGCCAAATTAAAATTATTTCCAAACCACTAATAAACAGATAAAATTTGGACAGACTTATAAAATCGTTTCTAAATTCAATTATTCGTGCGAATGGATGAGTTATATTCATTCGATTTGCGATACTGTTTGTCAACTTGATTTGCAGTTTCATCAAAAAAAACAACATAACAAAAAAGAATTCTATGTTAACAATCATAGGAATAGCTTCAGCAAGCGAATGTGATTCATCTTTCCAGAATATATTATTTAGAAAAATAGAAATTACCATTTGTCCAAAATACAAAATCATCGTCATCACACGACTGATTTGTGAGCTTTTTAGCAAATTATAAAAAATGTAATTCTTGAAAACAAGATAAATAATAGTTAGAATGATTCTCATTAGTTGTCGGGTTCTATAACAAAATGTCGCATAACGTTCCTGCTCTTGGCGAGGTTGCGAGCTTCGGAACCGATTATTTTCTGTTAAAGATAAAATTTCTTGCGAAATGTAAACATGAATTTACTACTAAATTCGCAATCTTGTTAAACGCCTGTTAGCAGCTGGCATTTTACTTATATATAGAATCAACTATGTGACTTAAGAATCTTTTAGCCTCTGGAACTACATCACTATTGCTAAAGTCTTTTTTTAAAATTTCTTCAAGCCATTTTGATTTATTCCCTCCGATACTCTTATCAAAACTTTCTAATTCGCCTACTGTTAAAGGGAAAATTCCAATCGAATTCAAGTATTCTAAAACCTCTAAACAAGCTGAATGAGCTTGACCTGAAGGAATAAAATTTACACCACTCTTTTTTGCAAAAGACCAAGCAGTAGATACTTTCAAAACTTCTCTGATTTTTTCAACTTGTTTTTGATTTAGGTTAGGTGTTGAAACCGAATCAAAAGCTTCCAAAATTGCACTTTTTGCCTCTTCTTTATCAAGTTGAGATTTGATTTGATTTACTGCATTATAAACAATATTCCACTTAGTTTGAATAATACTCCAATCACCATTATGCGATTCAACAAGTTCTTTTAATGGGGAAATATTGTTTAAAATATCAAAATCGCAAATAGTAAAAGTTGGAACAGATATTTTCTTTAATGCCTTTACAATATTAGGGATTTTGGCTTTTCCGTGAGCGGGAATAAATAAAGTGTCCGAGATTCTATAATATCTTGGATCGCTTTGAAATTGTGCTTCTAGTAATGCGTTAAAAAATCTACAATCTCCATCACTTTCACAAACAATTACATTCTCGTGAAATAAACCATCAAGAATAGGTGAGTACCTTAAAACTGGATCTTTCCAGATAGTTTCAATATCAACATTGCTTAAAAGTGAACCAGTATTAAATTCTTCTTCTCTTTGAATTCGAATTAGATTTACTTTTTCATTTTTACTTTCTAAAATACCTTTGATTAAATCTGAACTATGAGTTGAAATGAAAATTTGCCTTTCTGTAAATAAAGTTCCAATCAGTTTTCCAATTAGCCTAGCTTGAGGAGGATGAAGAAATGCTTCTGGTTCATCAATTAGTAAGGAATGATGGTTTTTTGAAATCATTTCCAATAAGATAGAGACAAAGCTTCTCATTCCGTCACCCTGGTCTCTTAGCATGGGAAGTACTCTTATTCTTTCATTGTAAGATTTTGATAGATGATTTTCCCCTTCAACTAAAGTAGGTCTTGTTCCAACTTTGAGGTGTATTAATTTTCCAGCGAAACGGTCAACAACCAAATCAAGATTAAATGCTTTTTTGAAATATTCACTTATAGATAACTCTATGTTTTCATCTAAATACATTAAGTGAATTGGATGATTTGGTTTGTCTTTATAAAAGTCTTTGCTTTCTACATTGTTGGAAAAATTGAGTCGATTTTCTGTCATTAACAGTTTGATAAAAATATTACCAAAATCTTTTCCTTGATTTTTTTCCCAAATTTTGCCAGCAAAATCCAAATCACGGAGGTAACCACCAATGTTAATTTGATTTTCGCCATTAATGTGAGTGTTATAATCATCAGTTTGCAAAAATGAAATAAATTCTTCTCCACTTCCAGTTGTTTTTAAATCAACATGTTCAATAACTTTGTGAGTTACACTATATCCATTTGGATGAGTTAGATTATAAAGATTTTTTAATCCTACTGATTTACCAACATTATTTCCGCCAACAAAGATAGTTATCGAACTATCGTCTAATTTTATTGCATTTCCTTTGTTGAATTTAATACTTTCAATTATTAATTTAGGAATCATATGGATAAATAATATTTGGTTTGATTTTTCTTTTTAATAAACAACGTGATCAATGCTTGCTGCTAACTCTTAAATTTACACAACTCAAAAAAAACAATTACAATCATTTTTGAGGATCTGTAAATAAAAGCATAGCCTCTAAAATACAAAAAATCCCCAGCCTAAGCTGAGGATCCTATATTGCTTTCCAACATTGTTATCAACAAAATTAGTGTAGTTTTTCAGCTAAATACTTAGCCGTAATCGATTTTTTGTTCTTGACGATTTCCTCAGGAGTGCCAAAAGCCAGTAACTGTCCGCCGTTTTCTCCGCCTTCAGGGCCTAAATCAATGATATAATCGGCACATTTGATTAAATCTAGATTATGCTCAATCACAATAATGGAATGACCTTTTTCAATGAGGGCTTCAAATGATTTTAATAGTTTTTTAATATCATGAAAATGCAAACCAGTGGTAGGTTCGTCAAATATGAATAAGGCTTTGTCCTTGGTAGCGCCTTTGACTAAAAACGATGCCAGCTTAATACGCTGGGCTTCACCACCGGAAAGTGTGGAAGAGGATTGTCCTAGCTGTACATAGCCTAATCCAACATCCTGTAGAGGTTGCAGTTTTTGGACTATTTTAGCTTGGTTTTTTTCTTTGAAAAATGTCAACGACTCATCGATGGTCATGGTTAATATATCGTCGATATTTTTGCCTTCAAACTGTACTTCCAGAATTTCTTTTTTGAATCGTTTTCCGTTACAGGTTTCACATGGTAAGGATACATCGGCCATGAATACCATTTCCACATTAATGCTTCCTTCTCCTTTACAGGTTTCGCATCGTCCGCCATCCACGTTGAATGAAAAGTGTTTGGGTTGGTACCCACGGTTTTTGGATAGTTTTTCTTTGGCAAACAAATCCCTTATATCATCATACGCTTTGATATAAGTGACGGGATTGGAACGTGAGCTTCTTCCAATTGGGTTTTGGTCCACATATTCAATATGTTTTATATGCGAATAGCTTCCTTCTAATTCGGTAAACTGACCCGCTTTTTCACCTACACCTTCCAGTTTTTTTTGTAAAGCGGGATGCAATATTTTTTTAACCAAGGTGCTTTTTCCTGATCCCGAAACTCCTGTAATCACAGTAAGTACATCCAACGGGAAGGTTACATCTATATTTTGTAAATTGTTTTCTCTGGCGCCAATTACATCAATGTGATTCTTGAATTTTCTTCTTTTTTTAGGCGTTTCGATTTCTAATTTGCCATTCAGGTATTGTGAAGTTAAGGAATCCGACTGTAAGATTTCTTCAAAGGTTCCTTGCGCTACCAATTCACCACCGTATGTTCCGGCTTCAGGGCCTATGTCAATAATCATATCGGCTGCTTTCATGATGTCTTCATCATGCTCCACAACAATAACGGTATTGCCCAAATCACGTAAGGATTCCAAAACTTTAATTAATCTTTCGGTATCTTTTGGGTGTAAACCAATACTTGGTTCGTCTAAAATATACATCGAACCAACCAGACTGCTTCCCAATGAGGTGGCCAAATTGATTCGCTGTGATTCCCCGCCGGATAATGTAGCCGAATTACGATTCAGGGTCAGATAGTCTAAACCAACATCCTGTAAAAAAGCCAATCGGTTATTGATTTCAATTAAAAGACGTTTGGCAATCTTGGAATCATATTCTGATAATTCCAGTGATTTGAAAAACGGAATCAGCTTTTTAATTGATAAATCAACCAATTCAGATAATGTTTTATCGCCAACTTTTACATAGTTGGCTTCAGGACGTAATCGTTTTCCTTTGCAGACAGGACATTTTGTTTTTCCCCGATAACGTGAAAGCATGACCCTGTTTTGAATTTTATAATTTTTTTCTTCTAATTCTTTGAAGAAGTCGTTAAGCCCTTCAAAATATTGATTTCCATTCCATACCAACTGCTTTTGTGCTTCGGTGAGTTGGAAAAAGGGTTTGTGGATAGGAAAATCAAATTTGTGTGAGTTGTTTACCAGTTGGTCTCTATACCATCCCATGCTTTCTCCTTTCCAGGGAGCAATACAGTTTTCATAAATGGATAAAGCGGTATTGGGAATAACCAAGTCTTCATCGATACCTATGATATTTCCATACCCTTCACATTGCGGACACGCACCATAAGGGTTGTTAAAACTGAAAAGATGAATGTTAGGTTCTAAAAATGTAATGTTGTCCAATTCAAAATTGGAACTGAATGTCATTCGGTTTTCAGTACTTAACTCCTGCAGATAGCAAATTCCTTTTCCTTCGTAGAAAGCGGTTTGTACAGCATCAGCCAATCGGTTGTAAAAATCTTCTTCGTGTTTTACGACTAATCGGTCTATAATCAATAAAATATCTTTATTGTCAAGCGAATGTTGGTCCAGTTCATCTAAACGAACCATTTCGTTATCCACCAGGATTCTTATAAAACCCTGCTGTAACAAGACTTTTAGTTTGTTTTCCAGTTGGCGTCCTTCTTCCAAATGTATTGGGGATAGTAAAAGCCATTTGCTGTCTTCTTCAAATTTCTGAACTTCGTTAATAACGTCAGAAACGGTATGCTTTTTTACTTCTTGTCCGGAAACCGGTGAATATGTTTTTCCTATTCGTGCGAAAAGTAATTTTAGATAATCATAGATTTCGGTTGACGTACCCACAGTCGAGCGGGCGTTTGTAGTGTTTACTTTTTGTTCTATAGCAACTGCCGGAGCAATTCCTTTAATGTAATCTACTTTAGGTTTGTCTAACCGACCTAAAAACTGACGGGCGTAACTCGATAAACTTTCAACATAACGGCGTTGTCCTTCGGCATATAAGGTGTCAAAGGCCAAACTTGATTTACCGGAGCCTGATAAACCTGTAATAACAACAAGTTTATTACGGGGTATGGCAACATCCAGATTCTTTAAATTATGAATCTGAGCGCCTTTTATTATGATGTTCTTTTTAGGTTCAAGCGTTGATATGTCAGTGATCATCTGTAAAAAGTCAATTTTTACAAAGATAATGATTTTAGAAATTTTTAGATTACTCTATTTCGGTTCTTCGGTATTAAATTTTATTTTTTTTAGCTGCGGATAGATTAGAGTTTTATGAATAATTCTAATAAAATAAGCTGATGATTTTAGAAAATTTATCGGGAATACCCATAAAATCAATAAGCTGGATAATTAATTTGTGTATTCGTGGCAGTTTTTAAAAATAAACCATTTGTTTTTTATATAAAAAGAAGAAATTTCTGTAAAAAATTAACGTTACTTTTCTATATTTGAGAAAACTGTTATTTCAAAGCAAGAAAAATGTCAAAATATATTTTATCCTTAGATCAGGGAACTACAAGCAGCCGTTCGATACTTTTTGATTATCAGGGGAATGTGGTTGCTGTTGCCCAAAAAGAGTTCAGTCAGATTTTTCCAACACCGGGATGGGTTGAACATGATCCTGAGGAAATTTGGGAATCACAAAAAGAAACCATGTTGGAGGTAATTCGTAAATCGGCCATAGCCGTAACAGATATAGCCGCTATAGGAATTACAAATCAAAGAGAAACTACCGTGGTTTGGGACAAACAAACCGGTAAGCCTGTTTACAATGCAATTGTATGGCAGGACAGAAGGACTGCAGGTTTTTGTGATGAATTGAAATCACGTGGATTGAACAAAATTATCCAACAAAAAACAGGACTTGTTGTTGATGCCTATTTCAGTGGAACGAAAGCGAAATGGATTTTAGATACTATTGCCGGAGCAAGGGAAAAAGCGAAAAATGGAGAATTGTTGTTTGGAACGGTAGATACGTGGTTATTGTGGAAATTAACAAATGGTCAGGTACACGCAACCGATGTAAGTAATGCAAGCCGTACCATGTTATGTAATATTCAAACCTGCGAATGGGATGAAGAGTTACTGGATATACTTACAATTCCTAAAGCCATGCTGCCTGAAATATGCAGCAGCAGTGAAGTGTATGGCTATACTACCATTTTAGATAATCATACAGTAATCCCAATTGCCGGGATTGCGGGCGATCAGCAAGCGGCATTGTTCGGGCAGATGTGTATTCAGCCCGGTATGGTTAAGAATACCTATGGAACCGGTTGTTTTATGCTTATGAATACGGGAGAAAAAATGATACCTTCCCAAAACAATTTGCTGACTACTGTAGCCTGGAAAATTGATGGTGTTACACACTATGCTTTAGAGGGAAGTGTGTTTGTGGCTGGCGCGGTGGTGCAGTGGTTACGCGATGGTTTGGGTATTATTAAATCTTCTGAGGAAATTGAAGAATTGGCTGCAAAAGTGGAAACTACTGAAGGAGTTTATGTTGTGCCAGCTTTTGCTGGATTGGGTGCTCCTTATTGGAATCAGCATGCGCGCGGAAGTATAACAGGATTGACGCGCGGAACCAATGCATCACATATTGCCCGTGCTTCTCTGGAAAGTATTGCATATCAAACCCGTGATGTGTTGTTGGCAATGCAGGCAGACAGCGATATTTATATCAAAGAATTGCGTGTGGATGGCGGTGCTACGGTAAATAATCTTTTAATGCAGTTTCAGGCAGATGTTTTGGATACTAAAGTAATTAGGCCTATAGTAACTGAAACCACGGCTTTAGGAGCGGCTTATCTGGCTGGCCTTGCAGTTGGATTTTGGGAAAATATTGAGGAACTGCAAAAACAATGGCAGGTGGAAAGGATTTTTCAATCAACTATTGATGTTGAAAAAAGAAATGCTTTAAATGAAGACTGGAAGAAAGCCATTAATGCTTCCGTAGCTTTTATATAATGAACAGAGAAAGTCAAATAAGCAAACTGCAGTCACAAACCGATTATGATATAATTATAATAGGGGGCGGCGCTACGGGATTGGGATGTGCGGTTGATGCTTCCACCCGTGGTTATAAAACTTTGTTGCTGGAAAAATATGATTTTGCCAAAGGAACTTCGAGCAGGGCCACTAAATTAGTTCATGGGGGAGTAAGATATTTGGCGCAGGGAAACATCAGACTCGTTCGGGAAGCGTTGTTTGAGCGTGGCCGAATGCTGCGGAATGCACCTCATGTTTGTAAAAAGATGGCGTTTGTAATGCCTTCGTATCATTGGTATGACAAGCTTTTTTATGGTACAGGATTGTGGATTTATGAATTTCTGTCCAGTAAATTAAGTCTGGGTGAAACCAAATTTCTGTCAAAAAAGAAAACATTGGAGTATTTGCCTGATATTAACCCAAAAGGGCTTTCAGGTGGTGTGTTGTATTATGACGGTCAGTTTGATGACAGCCGTTTGGCTGTGAATTTGGCGCAAACAGCTGTTGAAAACGGCGCTGCGGTAATTAATTATTGCGGTGTAATTGATTTTGTTAAAGAGAATGGGAAAATTATCGGGGTTGTGGCTAAAGATGAATTTTCCGGAGAAGAATTTGTTTTGAAGGCCAAATCAATAATTAATGCCACCGGGGTTTTTGCCGATGAATTGCTTCACAAAGCTGAAAATACGGATTCAAATACTATTGCGCCTTCGCAGGGGATACATTTGGTGGTTGATAAGCATTTTTTTAAAGGAGGTACAGCTTTAATGATGCCAAAAACTGAAGACGGACGCGTTTTTTTTGTAATTCCCTGGCATGATAAGCTTATTTTAGGTACTACGGACACTCCTGTAAAAGATGTCGCTTTTGAACCAAAACCTTTGGACGAGGAAATAAATTTTGTCTTGCATCATTTTAATAAATATGCAGATTCTATTATCACTAGAGAAGATGTGAAAAGTGTTTTTGTTGGTCTTCGCCCATTGGTTAAAGTTGAAAATCAAAAATCTACCGCAGTAATGCCCCGTGATCATGCGGTTAAAGTATTGTCTTCGGGTTTAATTCATATCATAGGAGGGAAGTGGACTACATATAGGAATATGGCACAGCATGCTATTGATGTGGCAATCGAAAATGCTGATTTGGCTTTTGTAAAATGTAAAACTAAAAGGCTTAAAATTCATGGGTGGACTAAGAATGAAATTCAGTCACATTTGTCTGTTTATGGAGCTGACGCAGAATTTATTCAAAAGATGATAGATGATAATCCGCATTTAGCCGAAAAAATTCATCCGGATTATCCTTACACAAAAGCCGAGGTTGTATGGTTTATCACCAATGAAATGGCACAAACTGTTGAAGATATTTTGGCACGCCGGATTAGATTGTTATTTTTGGACACCAAAGCGGCTATCGAATGTGCTCCATTAGTAGCTGAATTATTAACGAAAGAGAAAAATGAATCCCTTCAATGGGAACAGGAACAGCTTAAGCAGTTTACCAGTCTGGCACAGCAGTATTTAGTTAGGTGAAAATATGAAATAACAAAAAACAAATAGCAAAATACAAATAATCGAACAATCGAATTATCAAATAAACGAATAAACGAATAAACAATGATGAGTCCTTATTTAGCCGAATTTGTCGGTACAATGATTTTAATTTTATTAGGAAATGGCGTAGTTGCAAATGTTGTCCTGAATAAGACAAAAGGAAATAACAGCGGGTGGATCGTAATCACATTTGGCTGGTCTATAGCTGTTTTTGCTGGAGTGTATATTGCCGCAGGTTCCAGTGGGGCGCATTTGAATCCGGTGATTACATTGGTTTTGGCGTTTTTAGGCAGATTGCCATGGGATTTAGTGCCGGGTTATATTGCAACACAATTTCTTGGAGCAATGGCAGGAGCCTTTTTGGTTTTCTTAGGTTATAAAAAACATTATGATGAAACGGAAGATGCCGGATTGATAAAAGCGACATTTTGTAATGAACCTGCTATACGAAGTACTTTTCATAATTTGATTACTGAAATTATAGGCACTTTTGCTCTGGTGGTTGGAGTATTGTTTATGACCAAATCAGATGTGTCTCTGGGAACTTTAGATGCTTTGCCGGTTGCATTATTGGTTTTTGGTATCGGGCTTTCGTTAGGCGGGCCTACAGGATACGCAATTAATCCTGCCCGTGATTTAGGACCAAGAATAATGCATGCTGTTTTACCCATTAAAAACAAAGGAGGAAATGATTGGGGGTATAGCTGGATTCCGGTTGTAGGGCCACTGATTGGAGGTGGATTGGGAGTTTTGTTGTTTACTATGATTTAATTTGAAGGTCTGTAGTACTATCAGAAAATACTTTATTTTTAAAATTTTAAAACCGCGTTATAACTAATAAACGCGGTTTTTATTTTGTGAAAAATGTTAAAAAAGTAATTTTTTGTTGTTTTTGTTCAAAAAATAATCTTAAATTTGGTTTCTAAACACAAAAAAACGTACGCTTATAGAACAACAATACTTTTAAGAGAAATTTCTCATTTTACGATTAAACCCAAAATCTAAAAAGTATTGTTATGGCTACGACTCAACTTCCTGACGCTTTGCTGGTAAAAAACTATGTTGATGGTGATGAAAACGCATTGGCTGTTTTGATTGACCGGCATCAGACTAAAATATACGGTTTTATTTATTCTAAAGTTTTAGACAGAGATGTTGCGGACGATATTTTTCAGGATGTCTTTATTAAAGTCATTAAAACTTTAAAAGGAAAGCATTATAATGAAGAAGGTAAATTTCTTCCCTGGGTGATGCGGATTGCGCATAACCTTATAATCGATACTTTCAGAAAAGATAAAAAAATGCCTTTGACCCGGGATACTGATGAGTATTCTATTTTTTCCTATATGACAGATAATGCCCCAAATGTGGAAAGTCAGATGATTTCGGCACAGGTGGAAAGTGATTTGCTGAAGCTTGTCAGTGAATTGCCGGATGATCAGCGTCAGGTACTCGAAATGCGTATTTATGACGATTTGAGTTTTAAGGAAATTGCTGATATGACAGGGGTAAGTATCAATACGGCATTAGGACGTATGCGTTATGCATTACTGAATTTGAGAAGAATTATTGAAAAAAATCAAATTATTTTGACCAATTAAACAATATGTGTATTGGTTGTGCGTTATAGTTTTATATTCATTAAAATAAACTATGGCAAAACTTTACACTAAGAAAACAATTGCAACCCAGGAAATGTTACCAAAAAAAGAAACGGTAAACTTTATTCTAAACTACTCGAGAGCGTTGACAGTAGTAAAAGTTGCAAATGAAGAATTTGAGTTATTATCAAACTAGAGCAACTAACAAACAACTGAAGAAGCATCCTTATTTAAGGATGCTTTTTTTATGATATTCTTTTAAAACTGTACTTCTTCCAATAGTTTTTGTGATAATGTCGTTTTCTAGATTCCAGCCTCTCGCTTGTGAATATTCACGGCCATACCAAATAATCTGCAGATGTAAATCGTTCCATAATTCTTTTGGGAACAGTCGTTTGGCATCTTTTTCTGTTTGCTGTACCGAAGAGCCGTCAGTAAAATTCCATCGGTACATTAATCTGTGGATATGGGTGTCAACAGGAAAAGCTGGCACGCCAAATGCCTGACTCATTACAACACTGGCTGTTTTATGTCCCACAGCCGGTAATTCCTCCAAAGCTTCAAAACTTTGAGGAACCTGACCATTGTGCTTTTCAATTAGAATATGTGATAAGCCATGAATACCTTTTGATTTCATGGGAGAAAGTCCGCAGGGTCTAATAATGTCCTGAATTTCTTCAACAGTCATTTTAATCATGTCGTAAGGATTGTCTGCTTTGGCAAATAAAAGAGGGGTAATTTGGTTTACTCTGGCATCTGTACATTGCGCTGATAACAATACTGCGATAAGTAATGTGTAAGGATCTTTATGGTTAAGCGGAATAGGTATTTCCGGATAAAATTTATTTAGTGTATCGATTACGAATTGAACTTTTTCGGCTTTGGTCATTTTTGGTTATTTTTGACAAAATTATAAAAACGGGGCCTTAATCCTTTAAACTATCAATTATAAATATGACTCATTTAAAAATAGGTGATAAAGCACCTGATTTTTCGGCAGTAGATCAAGCCGGAAATAAACATTCTCTGGTGGATTATAACGGCAAAAAACTTGTGGTTTTCTTTTATCCTGCGGCAAGTACTCCAAGTTGTACTATTGAAGTATGTAATTTAAGAGATAATTATGAGCGTTTTGAAAATGCCGGTTATTCTTTATTAGGAGTTAGTGGCGATACTAAGAAAAAGCAATCCAATTTTAAAATGAAAAATGAACTTCCTTTTCCTCTTTTAGCAGATGAAGATAAATCGGTTATCAATGCCTTTGGAGTTTGGGGACCAAAAAAGTTTATGGGACGTGAATTTGACGGTATTCACCGTACAACATTTGTAATTAATGAAAAAGGTAGTATCGAAGAAATCATCGAAAAAGTAAAAACCAAAGAACACGCCAATCAGATTTTAAAATAAAAAAAGACCACATTTCGTGGTCTTTTTTGTTATACTTTTTCTACAATTTTACTTTCATCGCAACCAAATAAGTGGTCGCGTTTTATCAGCTCGGCAATTCCCGGAGGCAGCATTTCTTCCCAGCCTGGTTGTCCTTTGCTAATCATTTTTAATACTTCGCGAGAGAAGATTTTTAAATGTGATTTATCAAAGTCAGTTATATCAATTACTTTTCCGTTATAAGCAAAGAATTTGTACAATTCTTTCATTCTAGGGTGTACTTTTAGATTTTGAGAAGTTAGAATTGTTCCATCTTCATCTTCCATTGGATATAAATACACTTTCATATCACGGTAGAATAACTTACCAAAAGCTTCTAATATTCCACCACTTAAATGACGATAGTATTTTTCGTCAAAAATATCAATCAAATTATTTACACCCATGGCTAATCCCATACGTTCTTTAGTATAATCTGAAAAATATTCAACTACTTTAAAATACTCCTGAAAGTTCGAAATCAATACCGTTTGTCCTAAAGAGCATAATAATTCGGCTCTATCGAGAAAATCTCTTTCGTCAATTTCTCCGTCAGAACGTAAGTTGGAAAGTGTAATTTCAAAAACTACCAAAGTGTTTTCTCTTTTTACTTTACTTTCCTGAAGGAACATTTGTAATGATTTCTCATACATATCCATGTTTACCTTTGTAACTGGGCGGAAACTTCCGCGAAGTGCAAGAATGTTCTTTTTGTATAAAACCTGGGCCGGTAATACGTTTTTACCTGTCGGGTCAAACATTACGGCATCAGTCATCCCGTTTTTAACCAATTGTAAACTCATCAAACGGTTGTCAACATCTTCAAAACGAGGTCCTGAAAAGTTTACAGTATCAATTTCTAATTGGTCTTTATCGATATGATCATATAAATAACGTAATAAACGTTTAGGGTCATTGTATTTGTAAAAAGCACCATAAATCAAGTTTACCCCTAATTTACCTAGAGTTTCTTGTTGTAATTTAGCATCAGTTTCTTTAAAACGAATGTGGATGATGATTTCATTATATGCTTCGTCCGGTTCTAACTGAAAAATGATACCTACCCATCCATGACCTTTGTATTGTTTTGCAAAATCGATAGTGGCTACCGTATTAGCATAACTGAAGAATAATTTATTAGGGTGTTTTTCACGTTTTAAACGTTGTTCAACAAGTTCGATTTCGTGTTGAAGCATTTTACGCAAACGACTTTCAGTAACATATCGTCCGTCATCTTCAATTCCGTAGATAGCATCACTAAAATCTTTATCGTAGGCACTCATTGCTTTTGCAATAGTTCCAGATGATCCTCCGGCTCTAAAAAAATGACGAACAGTTTCTTGTCCAGCACCAATTTCGGCAAAAGTTCCGTAGATGTTTTCGTTAAGATTGATTCTTAGGGCTTTATCACCAATCGAAGGGATTTGTTCGATATCTCTATCGCCTTTTAATCTAATTTCGTTTTCCAGATTTTTCATCTCCATAATTAAATACGTTGCAAAGGTAATAAAAGCTTATTTTTAATCAAATAATATTTATTTTTGTCAAAAAGCATTTTTAATTGAAAATATACTTTTTAGGTACCGGTACTTCACAAGGAATTCCTGTAATAGGAAGCACAGATCCTGTTTGTTTAAGTCAAGACCCAAAAGATAAACGTTTACGTGTATCAGTTTGGGTACAATGGGACAATCATTCGTTTGTGATTGACTGTGGTCCCGACTTCCGTCAGCAAATGCTTCAATCAAATTGTCCCAAAATTGATGCCATAATTTTTACGCATGAACATGCCGACCATACTGCGGGCTTGGATGATATACGTCCTTTCTTTTTCAGACAAGGAAATATTCCTATTTATGCGCATAATCGTGTGCTGAAGAATTTGGAAAAACGTTTTGATTATATTTTTGAAACAGAAAATAAATATCCAGGGGCACCGGGAGTAGATGCGAGGGAAGTAATAAACGATGCAGTTATTGCATTTGATGATAAACAAATCATCCCAATTAACGTCTGGCATGGTGATTTGCAGGTTTTTGGATATCGTTTTGGAGATTTTGCTTATTTAACCGATGTGAAAACAGTTGATGAAACTGAGTTTGTAAAATTGAAAGATTTAGAGGTTTTGGTTGTGAATGCTTTACGCGATGATCCGCATGCTACCCATTTTAATTTAGAAGAGGCTTTAGCGTTTATTAATTTGGTTAAACCTAAAAAAGCTTATTTAACCCACATTAGTCATACTTTTGGTTTTCATGAAGAAATTCAGGATCGATTACCAGACAATGTTTTTGTTGCTTATGATAATTTAGAAATTACTATATAACTATGAAGAAGTTACTTTTATACGGATTTATTTTTTCTGTTTTGATGAATATTTTTCAGTTGATGTATTCAACTAAAAAGTTTAATCATGATAATGAAACCAATGAAAAATACAAAGCAAAAATCAAAGATTCAATTGCTAAGATTGTTGCTGAAAAAGAAGAAGGAGATTATTTTTCGTTAGCTCACAATGATAAAGCGATTGATTATCTGGAAGGTTATGATGTAAATAAATTGATGCCTCAAATTAAGGAACAATTATTAGAATACAATAATAACCCTAAAGGGAATTCATTAATTTCGTATGAAGGAATGTCTATTAATAAAGTACGTTTTTTAAATCACCGTTGGATTATTGCTGATTTTACAGGGCCAAGTGGATGGGGAGAAGTAATCTTTAAATATTTTATTGAGAAAGATGGTAAAATAACTTTTGAACCAGCTGAAATTTTAATGTACCCACAGAATTAAGAAAAATATTTTATAAATAAAGATAAACCCTGACAGATATAATCGGTCAGGGTTTATTGTTTTAACTGTAAAATGGCTATTACTTTCCGGTTTCAATAAAGTTTACTGCACGTTCTAAAACTTCGTCTCTTCCTTCTTGTATGCCTTTAATTGTAGGTTTGATTTCAATGTCAGGAATAATTCCAACTCGTTGTGTTTCGCGTTTATCAGGATAATAAACTCCTAACCCTGAAAAAGACGTATGCAATGCAGGCATATAATCAAGACTTGTAACGTTACCATCTGCACCGGCAGTTTGGCTTCCTATAATTGTGATATTTCCAGCAGTTTGAAAGCACATAGCTGTCCATTCTGACTGACTTAAAGATTCTTCGTTGAGTAAAACAACCACTTTTCCTTTGTAATTATTTTTGTTTTGTGTGCCTGAACTTGAACCTTGATCATCCCATCTAAATCTTCCGGGGTAATTTAAAATAGGTCTTGTGTAAATGGCAAACTTTTTTTCTTCAGAGTTTAAGAAGTTTGATATACCTTCATAAGTTCCATTAGGGTAATTTCGGAGGTCAAAAATTATAGCTTTTGAAGCATTTAACTTTTCAATCATATTGGGGATGTCTTGAACTTTTAAGACCTCCATATTTACATATCCAATATTGTTTGAAAGAATTTTGAATTTTTCTTTTTTTGCTGAGTAGCCTTTTTGATGAGTTAATACATATCTATTTGAATCATAGTCAACCCAATTAATGTTTTTTGTAATGGTTTTATTGTCAACTAAAAATTCAAGTTTTATGTTTTCTTCACTCCCTGATAAAATTGGTTCAACAATATCGTGTAAAAATCTTGATTCATTTGAGGTACAAATTAAATTTTTGTTTTCTGCGATATGATCGGCTATTTTTTTGTCATTTATTTTGGTGATTACATCTCCAACTTTGACTGCATAATTTTCAGTGATATGAGGATTTAATATTTCTGTAACTATCAGTTTTTCATCAATTATTTTACCAAATATTGGCAAATAATAGAAGGAAGTATTTCTACGATATTTAACAAATACATTATGTGAATCGTCAATTTTAGCAGTCAGTTTCTGCATTGCCAAATAAAATTGATCATCATTTTGTTCGACAATAAAATCAGGAAGCATTTTTTCTAAAGTTACATCCCATTTTTGATCCATTAGATATTTATATGGAAAGAAATACTCGATAATGTTCCAATAGGTAAATATTGCTAAAAGCCTTAAGTTTTTATTATAATTGTAAATTTTTGGAAAGTCTTCGTTTTTGACAAATATATTTTGAGCTCGTAAATAACCCACATAATATTGGTCTCCCTGAAATCTGTTTTTTTCAATGAACCTTAATTTTTCGGAGAAATTTTTAGAAAATAATTTAGTCTTATTAATCCAAGATAAATCAAAGTTTTTATCAAAATATTTGATGGTGTCGCTTTCTATGATAGGCTCAACTTTTTTTATTTCTCCCAAAGAATTTATCCAGTTTTCTAAAACAGAAGAAAACTCTTCTTTTGTCTTAGCTTGTTCAATTTTGGGTAAAACTTCTGTCAATTGGTTTCTCCAGTCAAAATCACCTTTAGCTACATTAGGATGATAATATTTTAGGAATCCCCAAACTTTACAAGTCGCTGTTAATTTTTCAGTTTGATTGAGCTCCTTTTGACTAAAAGTTATTTGGTAGAATACAAGTAATAAAAGTAAAATAATTCTTTCCATGGTTAAGTTAGTTTAGTTTGAAATTTTATTGTCTAAATATGCGAAAAAAAAAGGGTTTGAAAATGATTTTCTATTTTCAAACCCTTTTTTTTATTTATAAATAACTTTTATTTAGTCTCCTCTAACCAATTTCTAAAATCATAGAAATTTTGTGGTGCTACTCCATGTCCAACGGGGTATTCTTTATAGATATTTTTTATGCCTAAACTATCTAAAGTAGGTTTTGCTTTACGAGCCCATTCCACAGGAACTACCTGATCGGCATTGCCATGTGAGGCAAATATTTGAAGATTTGAAAAATCGTTTTCTTGATAATTTTCTATTGCGATATCTTCATTAAAATAACCACTCATTCCTACAATACGCTGTACTTTTTGAGGGTATGAAAGTGCTACAGAATAACTCAAAATGCATCCTTGGCTAAAACCAATTAATGTTACTTTTTCAACATCAATAGGATAATTTGCAACCAATTCATCTATAAATTGAACAATCAAATCACGGGAAGTTCTGGCTTGGTCTAAATCAGAAAACTTCTTTTCATCGGCATCAAAGTTGATTGCATACCAAGCATAAGCACCGTGCATTAAGCTATAAGGTGCTCTGGCAGAAATTACATAATATTCCTCAGGTAATTCGCTGGCAAACGAAAATAAATCTTCTTCGTTACTGCCATAACCGTGAAGTAATACTAATAAAGGATTTTTTTCTTGTTTAATTTTAGGTTCTCTTACGAGATGATATAATGATAATTCCATTAATTATAAGCTTTTAAATATTTTTTGATACCATTCTCCCACTAATGGAACAATTTTATACTCACCATTTAAAGCCCCAATAAATCCGAATAACCATAAAATAAATATAAAAGTCCAATAAGCAGTTGTTATCATCCAGCTATCAAAGTATCCAATGAAGTACCCTAAGGCAAAATAAGTCAAATGAATTCCTAATGCCTGACGGATGTGAAAAGAAGCGAATGCATTTTTCTTTTCACTATTTATTAAAATTGTTACAATAGTTCCAATAATGGTTATATATGAACCTATTGCCATGTTTTTTCCTTCCTGAATTTCGGTTAAGTTTTGCATATTATTTAATTTAAATTCATTTGATTGTTATTGATTGTTCCATAGATTTTCCCTTTCATTTTTGTACCTATGAAAGCGGAGTTTTTGGATTTTGATAAGATGTTTGTTTCTTCAAAAATCCAATCACCGTCAGTTGAAAAGAGTGTCAAATTTGCTTTGTCACCTTCTGCAACTGATGTGTTTTCTAATTCAAATATTGTTCTTCCCGAAGTTAGTTTCTCTACGATAATTTCTGTTGGTAAGATAGTTTGTAATGCCCCGAAAGCACTTTCTAAACCAATAGTTCCGTTTTTAGCCAAATCAAACTCTAGTTTTTTATGTTCAATATCGATAGGATTATGGTCAGAAGTGATGCAGTCTATTGTTCCGTCTAAAACAGCATCAATTAGAGCTTTTCTATCAGCTTCCGTTCGTATTGGAGGCATAACTCTATAATTACTGTCAAATCCGTTTAAAACTTCATCAGTGAAAATTAAATGATGTACCGAAATACTGCATGTAATATTCAATCCTTTGGCTTTAGCTTCTCTAATCAAATCAATTGATTTCGCAGATGAAACAGTTGGGATGTGTAATTTTCCTCCTGTGTATTCTAAAATGAAAAGATTTCTTGCGATAATTAAGTCTTCTGCGAGTGAAGCAATTCCTTTTAAACCCAATTGCGTTGAAGTGATACCTTCGTTCACTATTCCTTTTCCTTTTATGGTGTTATCCATCGAAAACGCGATTACTTTTCCGCCAAAATCTTGTGTGTATTGTAAAGCTACTTTCAATAAATTGGCATTGTCTAAACTTTTGTTGTAATCGCCAAAAGCAACTGCTCCAGCATTTTTCATATCCAAAAGCTCGGCTAGAGCTATACCTTCACTATTGCTTGTCAAAGCACCAATAGGAAATAAATCGGTAACTGAATTTTGCGCTTTTTGTTTTACAAAATGTATTTGTGATTGATTGTCTAAAACAGGCGACGTATTAGGTTGCAAAGCAATTCCTGTAAAGCCTGATTTAGAGGCAACCTGTAATCCATTAGTAATTGTTTCTCTGTCTTCGTAACCAGGTTCCCCTAATGAAACGCTGATGTCAAACCAACCAGAAGAAACGTGTAAATTGTCCAACTTAATTTCTTGATAATCGCCTGAAGGTTGAAGATTTGTTCCAATTTTTTCAATCGTTCCGTTGCTGATCTGAATATCGGCAATTTGATTGTTTAAGGGATTGTTTTTCTCAATAATTCGGGCGTTTTTGATAATTAAGTTCATTTTACAAATTTTTGAATGAGCAATTCTATAATGAAAAACAGTAAGGCAAAAATAAGAAACCATTTCCAGACTTGATTGTCGGTTCTTTCAATTTGGATGGTTTCAAAAAATTTATCGAGACTGTCTATTTGATTAATATTGTCTAAACTTTCGTCACTTGGTTTAGTTAGTTGGCTTTCTTTTCTGTCAAAATTAAAGCTTAAGCTACCAACAGATTTTTTGTTTTGTATGATGTTGAAATTTCCAGCTTTCTTAGGATTATCACCACAACTCATTTTGATTTTATCATCCATGATTTGTTGCATTGGGATAAAATCACTGTCTTCATTCGCTACGGAAACAACTTCATCTTTGCTGACCTGAGCGTTTACTAAAATAGGTTTGTTTTGACCAATCGTTTGGTATTGAACACCGTTTTTGTCATTGGAGATTCCCATTTTGTAAAATGTAGGAACAATTAAGGGTGAGTTTTGAAAATTTGAATTTTCTTTGTTGACTGGTGCAGAAAAAACATACACAGCCCCTGAATTTTTATAAATAGTATTTAAAAATCCAGTTTGGTCTTCATAGGAAATAGCTTGTGATATGCCAGATTTTAAAGAAAAACTTTGTTTTACGGATGGATATTGAAAATTGCTGATTTTCTTTTCAAAGACATTTGAAAACAAAGGATTTGAAAAGTTTATTTTTGTGATTTTCTTTTCTTGATTTTGTAGATTAACAAACTGAATACCTCCAAAATTGTTTAAAAACGCATTCAAATTTGTAATTTCATTTTTCTCCGAAGGAATTATCGTAAGACTACCACCTTTTTCGACAAATTTCTTCAGGTTAGTATGCATGGCCAGTGGAATTGCTTCTAACTCGTTTAGAATAATACAGTCTTGTTTGTCAATTTGGCGATAATCAAGTGTGTTACTGGTAATATTTTGATAATTGAAATCAGGCTGTGTAAATATCCTTGCTAAGAAATTACTTTTTTCAGGCTGGCCTATGCTAAGTACATTGACAATTTTTGGTTTAGGAATCGCAAAATAAAAAGTATTGTCAAAAGCTAAACTATTGTCATTAAGTGAAACATAACCATTAAACTCATCCTTAGGGATTGTAAATTGGATGGTTTGTTTGCGTTGGTTTAATTTTAAAATTGCTTTGGCTACCAAATTGTTTTTGTTGTACATCGAAACCGGTATCGATTTCTCTTCTTCAAAGTTAGAAGAAACTGCTACGCCTATTTCATAAAAATTGTCCAAAGATTGCGCAATAAAGACACTGTCAATGGCTATGTTTTCGGTTTTTTCAGCTTCAGGTATTACAAAATACGTTTTGACATTTTCAGGAAGTTTGTCCAATGCCTGTGTCTTTAAACCTATAGCATCGGTTATAAAAACGATATCTTTTCCTTGATTACTATTGTGTGATTTGACTTTAGTCAATGCATTTTCAAGCGAAAAAGGAATTGGACTGTAACTTAATTTTTGTAAATCACGTTCGATAGAATTTTTAGTGGTGTTCCAAAAATCCTCATCGTTAGTAATTACAGACAGGTTAGCTTCTTCAGGAGCGGTTTCAAGTAATTCTTGTACGGCACGTTTTAATAACTCGCCTCGTTGTCCTTTTGCCTGCATGCTGAACGAATTGTCAAGAACCACAAAAAGCTGATTGTTTTTGTTATTGCTGTCAATAGCTTTAAAAAAAGGCTGCGTAAAGGCAAAAATCAAACAAGCCAATAAGAGTAGGCGGGTGGCAAGCAATAAATATTTCTTGATTTTAGAACTTTTGCGTGTTTGAACGGCAAGCTCTTTAAGTAGTTTTACATTAGTAAAATATTCTTTCTTAAATCGGCGTAATTGGAATAAATGCACTATTACTGGAATGGCCAGCAAAAACAGGAAATATAGAATTTCAGGATGTTTAAATTGCATTCAGTTGTAAAGTTTGTCAAAAATACAATTAAAGTTTAAAATTTTAAAGGTTTAAGAGTTTAATTTTGTTCTTTCTGGAAGCCAATTGAGCATTTTTAAAATTATTTCTTTATCGTTTTCTGAATTAGTCCAACCTCTTTTGTTATTCATTAGCTGAATTATTTTAGGATTATATACTTTTTTAATCCTCCAATTGGTAATATACTTCGATTTTATAATTATTGTCGCTAGTTTTTTTGTCTTTCTATGTCGGCCAATTACAATTATGTTTTCATATCCGTCTCCCCATTGTACTGGAAAACAATATACTTTTGTATTGGGAGAAAAATGCTTTGTACCAAATTTGATTTCTCCATTAATAATGTTTTTTTCAATAATATTCCCTATTAAGCACCAAATGAAAATTTCTTTGTCAATACTTTCGTTTTTTTGAAGCTCAGTTTTTTGGGAATTATATTTTAAATCGAATTCTTTTTGAGATTTTGAAAAGGTAAAAAGTTTAAATAATGATTTAAGCATTTCTTCTTTTACTTTTATAAAACTCCTTATCAGCAATATAAATCATTTTCGTTACCTCACAATAAACAGTATCACCTGATTTATTGGTTATGTAAGTTACTTTAGGATGCTCAATTTCTTTTTCCGTTTGAACTTTTTGAATGATCTCCTGAATTTCATCATCTGCAAATTCAAAAAGAGCATACACATGTTCACGTGCGGGACGCTTAAAACGGATTTGTGCCGATTTATCCCAAACGATATATTTTTCGTCCAATAAATACATCAGCTGTATCATAGGAATCGGATCAACAGCAGCAAATAAACTCCCTCCGAAAATAGAACCGACATAGTTCCTGTTTTTGTAGCTTAACGGAATTTTAACCCTGACTGTTCTTAAATCATCGGCAACATATTCAATTCTAGCTGTACTCTTCTGTACATTGGTGAAAGATTGAAGCCTACTTTAAATAAAGTAGACTGCTTCATGAACTTTCGGGCTATTTTTGAGAGTTGCTGGTACATGTTGAGTTTAAGAGTTTAGCTTTATAAAGACTATTTTTTCTTCTTTTTAGCGGCTCTTGCTTTTAAGATATTTCGGTTAACAGAGGTTCCTGTTTTTTTCTTTGTTTTGGAAGGACCGCCTAAATTCACTTTCTTGTTCTTTTCAGCTTTTTCGTGAAAAGCCTCACCTGAAGAGATCTTAGGTTTTTTAAGTAAATGTTTTACTTTTTGTTTTTCTTTTTCAGGTCCGATTAATTGCGTTGAAATTTCTACTTCGGCAGGAATTTCTAAAATAGGAATTTCAAGTTCCATTAATACTTCCGCTTCAATTTTAATGTCTTCTTCACGCGGTGCAATAAAACTTATAGCAGTTCCACTGGCATCCGCACGGCCTGTACGACCTATACGGTGAATGTACTGCTCAGGAATTTCGGCCATTTCAAAATTGATGACATGTGTAATTCCGGAAATATCCAAACCACGTGCCATTACATCTGAAGTAATGATTCCTTTTATTTCACCTCTTTGAAACGATGCCATAGTCAGCAAACGATAGTTTTGTGATTTATTGGAATGGATGATTCCAAATTGGTCCGGGAATTCAGCGTCAATTTTATCATGAAGCATATCCGCAATTTTTTTGTTGTTGACAAAAATTAAGATACGTTCCAATGATTCATCAGTACGCAAAAGATGTTTTAAAAGATTGACTTTAGTGTTGAAATTAGGAACATGATACGATAATTGTTCGATCTTTTCTAATGGAGTTCCGGATTTTGCTAAAGTAACTTCTTCCGGAAAATCAAAATAATCGTTCAGCATTTCATCAACTTCATCTGTCATCGTAGCCGAAAACAGAATGTTTTGACGCTTTGTTTTAAGCATTGATAGAATTGAGGTAATTTGAGTTCTGAATCCTAAATTAAGCATTTCATCAAATTCGTCAATTACTAACTTGGTAACTTCCTGTAGTGATAAAACACCATCAAGTGCTAAGTCCATTACACGACCCGGAGTACCTACTAAAACATCAATTCCTTGATATACCTGATTTTTTTGTGTATTGATATTTACACCACCATAAATGCCTAATGTTCTAACCGACATGAATTCGGTTAGTTTTTCAACTTCATCGACCACTTGAACTACTAGCTCTCTAGTAGGAACAAGGATCATGATTCTTGGATTGTAGGTGTTTACAAACTTATATTGCTTTAATAATGGTAATAAGTATGCAAAAGTTTTACCTGTACCGGTTTGAGCAATTCCCATTACATCACGACCAGACATGATAACGTTAAATGACTTTTCCTGAATAGGTGTAGGAGTTACAAACTTTAATTCGTCAAGTGCTTTTTGTAATGATTTTGGTAAATTAAATTGTTCAAATGATGACATGGTAGATAAATTTATGCAAAGGTATTGTTTTAAAGTCTAAATTTTGTCAATTTATTGTCGTTGTTGATTGAAAAAAAGGTTTTTTGATAAAAAATCGCTATATTGGACGTGTAAAATTTAAAGTATTCAGATGCCACAGAATAGCACAATACCGATGCATTTTTCAACAAAGCAGTTTGAAATACTTTTGAGTTTATACAAATCTTCATTTTCAAATTTTGCTTCATTAGAAAAACTACAAGAAACTATTGTTAAATCGATAGTTAAAGGTCTAGGTGTCAAAAGAGTTGGTATTTGGAGTTTTGAGGATGATGTTTTGCATTGTGAAAAACTTTTTGATGCCAACGAAAATGATTTCAAGGTAGAGGATGATTTATTTAAAGAAGACTTTCCAATTTATTTTGATGCGCTTCAAAAATATTTAGCCATTGCAATAGATAATGTTGCTGTTTCCCCATACACTTCAGAAATATTATTCAGCTATTTTGTTCCTAATGATATTAAGAGTATGCTGGACATACCTATTTGGACTAAAGGATTGCTTTCGGGGGTTTTGTGTTGTGAGCATGTTGAAATTAAAGAATGGTCAGAACAGGAGATTTCATTTGTTAGATCGATAGTAGATATCTATTCTTTGTTTTTTGAAGAATTCAAGAAAAGGCAAATTGAGAAAAAATTAATAGAAAATCAGGATCGTTTCAAATTTATTTCTGAAAATATTTCCGACGGGATTTATATAGTTGAAGATGATAAGTTGGTTTTTACTTCAAAAAGATACCTTGAAATGATAGGTATGACTGAAGAAGAGAAATTGAATTTTCATAACAGGGATATGTTTTATCTAGTGCATCCTGAAGATGTTGAAAAAGTAAAAGGAATTATCTATTCAGCCATAGAAAAGAAAAAACTTTCTATAAAATACCAGCATAGATGTAGGAGAAAAGATGGTTCTTATATGTGGCGGGAGGATATAATGAATATTCATTATGATTCTACAGGTCGTGCTTTTAGAGCTGTAACAATTGCCAGGGATATATCTCAGGAAAAAGAATTGGAAATTGAACTTGAAAAGAACAAGAAGATTTCAGATTTACAAAATAAACTACTTTTAAATTTATATTCTTCCCATATTGAGTTACCATTTGAAGAAAGGGTGAGAAATGTTATTGGTATTTCGGTTGAAGGATTGCGTTTGGGGAGGTCTAGTTATTGGGAAATTAAGAAGAAGAGATTGGTTTGTAAATCTCTTTTTGATTGCGTCGAGAATAAGTTTTTAGATGTAGAAACCTTGGATATAAGGTCTATTCCTAAATATATTAATACTGTTAATAGCCAATTAGCGCTTGTGGTTGATGATGTTTATTCAAATGATTCAACATCTGAATTGATTGATAGTTATTTTAAACCTCTTGGCATAACAGATACATTAGATGTACCTATCAGAGCAAACGGTAAATTTTTTGGCGTTTTGTGTTGTGAACATCGTGATGATCCAAGAGTATGGAGCGAAAATGATATTTCTTTTGCCAGAGCTTTAGCTGATTATTTAAGTCTTGCAATTGAAGAGGAAAAACGTAAAAAAGCCGAAAGAAAACTATCTGAGAATCAAAAAAAACTCGAGTTTATTTCTGAACATACGTCGGATGGTATCATGACACTTGAAAAAGGGCATATTACCTATGTTTCACCTGCTTTCTCAAAACTTTCCGGATATAAGCTGGATTTTGTCAATAAGCTGACTGTTGATGAGCTTTTTAGCTATATACACCCGGAAGATGTTGATGAAGTTAGAAGAATTGTATATGATAATTTAGATAAGAGGAAATCTCAATTCAGGTATGAATATCGTTTTTTGGGAACAGATGGGGATTATTATTGGCGAGAAGATTATATAAATGTAATCTATAGACAAAATTCAGATGATTATTCTAAATATATAATTACTTCCCGTGATATTGACCAAAGAAAAAAAATTGAAGAACAATTATTAGAAAGTACCAAACAGTTAAAATTAATCACTGAAAATACTTCTGATGGGGTTGCGGTAATTGAAGATGGTAAGTTAACCTATGTTTCACCTTCATTTTCCGATTTGCTGGGGTACAATAAAGAAACCTATACCAAAATGACAATGCAGGATATTTTTGCCTGTATGCACCTCGATGATGTAGAACGCGTTACGCAAACTGTTTATGGAGCATTAGCAAGACAGGAAAAAGAAATCAAATATGAACATAGGTTCAGGGGTGTAGATGGTACATATCATTGGCGTGAAGATTCTGCTAATGTAATCTATGATGAAAATGGTAAGTATACAAAGTACATTGTCATTACTCGTGATATCACAGAAAGAAAAGAGTCTGAAAACGAAAAGAATCGTCTTTATAAAATAACTCAAACACAAAACGAAAAGTTAATTAATTTTACTCATATTGTTTCTCATGATATTCGATCACATACAAGTAATTTGTCTATGATTTTAGATTTGTATGATGATACTAATAATTTAGAAGAACAAAGAGAATATTTTAAAATGCTAAAGCAAAGCACTAATAAATTGTCAGATACGATTTTCTTTTTGAATGAAACGGTTGCAGTGCAAAGTGGTATTAAAAATGAAAAAGCAATTCTTAATTTAAAAGAAGAAATTGAAAAAGCTTTAGTGGGTATTAATGCAGTAATTAGAACAAATGAAGCGCAAATTAATATTGCTGTTGATGATGCAATAGAAATAATAACCACGCAATCTTACCTTGAAAGTATTATTTTTAATTTGCTGACTAATGCTATAAAATATAAATCCCCACAAAGAAATCCTGTAGTAAATATAAGCGCTGTAAAAGAGGTGGGTGAAATAAAAATGATTATTGAGGATAATGGTAGAGGTATAGATTTAGATAAGTATAAAGATAAGGTCTTTGGGATGTACAAGACTTTTCATGGAAATCCTGATGCCGTAGGACTTGGATTATTTATGGTTAAAAACCATATTGAGTCTTTGGGAGGAAAGATTGAAGTTGAGAGTCAAGTTGATAAAGGAACAAAATTTACATTGCATTTTACATAGCCTATGATTGATATAAAGAAAACATATATTATTGACGATGACTCTATTTTTGTTTTTGTACTGAAAAAACTATTGGAGAAGCATCAAAATTTTGGAAAAGTAGTTGATTTTAAAAATGCTAATGATGCTTTAGAGCTTTTGTATGATAAAAATTCTGAACTTCCCTGTATCATCCTTTTGGATTTGAATATGCCAATGGTTGACGGATGGCAATTTTTAGATGAATTACAGTCTTCCCAAATATGCAATCAATTGAATGTTTTTGTGTTATCCTCGTCAATCGATACCAACGACATTGAAAAAGCTAAAAAGTATGAAGTGGTAAAAGATTTTATCTCAAAACCTATTAACCACGAAAAGCTGGATAAAATACTGGAATCACTGAATTAAATTAAAAACGCCATCTTTTAAAAGATGGCGTTTTTACTATTTATGGTAATCAAATTAGTTATTCAACATTACCGGCATTACAAGCATGGTAACTGTTTCACCTTCGTCTAAACCATCGGCCGGAGTTAAAATTCCAGCTCTGTTAGGCATAGACATTTCTAACTGAATCATATCACTTTGTAGGTTTGTCAGCATTTCCATTAAGAAACGTGAGTTAAAACCTATCTGCATATCGTCACCTTGATAATCACAAGTTAAACGCTCTTCAGCTTTGTTAGAGTAGTCAATATCTTCTGCAGAAATATTCAATTCAGCACCAGCAATTTTTAATCTGATTTGGTGTGTAGTCTTATTAGAGAAAATAGAAACACGACGAACTGAACTCAAAAATTGTGTTCTGTCGATCAATAATTTATTTGGATTCTCTTTAGGGATTACTGCTTCATAATTAGGATATTTTCCATCGATTAAACGACAAGTCAATACATAATTATCAAAAGAGAAAGTTGCGTTAGCATCGTTATATTCTATAGTAACTTCCGCGTCAGATGCTGCTAAAATACCTTTTAAAATGGTTAAAGGTTTTCTTGGCATAATAAAATCTGCAACTTGAGAAGCTTTTACATCTGTACGGGCATATTTAACCAACTTGTGTGCATCTGTAGCTACAAAAATTAATCCTTCCGGTGAAAATTGAAAGAATACTCCGCTCATTACCGGACGTAAATCGTCATTTCCTGCAGCAAAAATTGTTTTACTAACAGCTGTAGATAAAACTTCGGCAGGAACTAATGTTTTTGAAGGATCTTCAAGAACAACAGCCTTAGGGAATTCTTCTCCCGGAGCATATGCAAGTGCATATTTTCCTGATTGAGAGCTGATTTCAATAGTGTTGTTTTCTTCAACTGTGAACGTTAATGGTTGTTCAGGGAACGTTTTTAAAATTTCTAATAATAACTTAGCCGGAACTGCAACACTTCCTTCACTTGTTGAATCAATATTTAAAGTTGCTGACATCGTAGTTTCTAGATCAGATGCAGAAACTACAAGTTGCTCTTGTTTTAATTCAAATAAAAAGTTATCTAAAATAGGTAAAGTGTTACTACTGTTAATAACACTACCTAAAACTTGTAATTGTTTTAATAAATAAGAACTCGATACAATAAATTTCATTGGTCTCTATTTAAAATATTACCTATTTACATAGGATTTTTAATGTGTTACAAATATATCGCAAAGCAATTAGTTTTTGAAATATTTTTTTCAACAACTATCTTGCAAATCGACGTTTTCTGAAGTAGTTTATTACAATTCCGAATATTCCTAAAATCACTAAAGGAAGTCCAATAGTCAGGAATTGCGTATATGTATACTCTTCGTGAACTTTTTCCTGGTCTAATAATGGTAAATCTACTTCTTTGCCTCGAATGTTAATAAGTCCGTTGTCATCTAATAAAAAGTTAACACAATTCATTAAAAATTCTTTGTTGGCATACAACTGATTGGTCCATTTGTCAAAACCAAGTTCCATTGGCTGACCTTTATCATCCAATTGGTTTTTGATGATATCTCCATCAGAAACAATAATCATTTTAGAGGATTTTCCAACAGCTTTAAAATCGTTTGTTTTAAAAGCTAATACGCGATTCTCAAAAACCGAATGGAATTGTCCTTCCAACAAAATACTTACCGGAAAATTACCTGGAGTATAATCTTTTGCCTCTGGTTTTTCATTTACCATTTCAAGATTCACTTCAACAGGAGTTCCTATTTTTCTTGAATAGGGTGATGATTTCAATAAAACTGTTTTTTTAATTCCGTTTTTAAGTGTGTCTATAGGGTTGGTAAATTCAAATTTTATTCCGTCAATATTGTTTACAATTGGGTGTTTACTTTCTGTAAATACAAACGGAGAATATAACCATGGATAGTTTTGATATTGTGTTTCACTTCCTCTTTTTCCTGTAGCAAGAGCAATAGGAACAGATTGCATGTCTTTAATCAAAACAGGATTAATTCGAAAACCGTATTTAAAAAACATGTCGTTCAATCCTAAATCCATTGGAAAAGCTAAAGTACTTCCTGTTTGATTTAGGTTTTCCATATCCATGTTTACAGCATCAACCAGCCAAAGTGTTTTTCCGCCGTTGATAATAAATTGGTCTAAAACTTGTTTCTCAACATCAGAGAAAGCAGATTTTGGCTTAGCTATAATGGCTAAATCGAAAGTTTTTAATGCTTTCTCAAATAATTGCGGATTTGTTTTTACCGAATCTAAAGGGAATGGAGCAATGAAATAATTGTCACGTACCGTTTGAAGAAAATCGGCCTTAAATACATCAGGAAGTTCATTTTTACCCTTTATAACAGCGATTTTTTTCTTTTTAGGAGTCGTTATTTTATGAAGACCATCAGCAAAAGCATATTCTAAATGTTGTACAGAACTGATGACTTTTTCTTCAGTTGTTGCTCCCATTTTGTTTTTCAGTAATGGAATTTTAGTGCTTTTATTTTTATAAGTTGCAATTGCCCAAGGATAAACAACTTCTTGTGATTGTTTTCCTTTGTCGTCAACTGAAATCTTAATGGGAGTAAGTCCTCGTTCGTAAAACTGTTGCATGATGGCATCAGCTTCATCAGGATTTTCAAGTGGATTTACAAACTGAAAAACGATATTAGAATTATAAGCCTTTAATTCTTCTAACATTTGTTTGGTTTCCGATTGTAATTTTTTGAATTGTCCCGGGAAATTTCCTTCTAAGAAAACATCTATATACAATGGTTCTTTAGTATTTTTTAAAATATCTAAAGTAGTTTCAGACAATGTATAACGTTTGTCCTGCGTTAAGTCAAAACGTTTAAAAATATAATTGCTTATAACATTCAGTACAATCAAACCGATGATAAGACCAATGAATTTTTTAAAAGTACTTTTCATCTTATTTTTTGTATTTTTTTAAGTTTAAAACAGTCATTGAAACAAAAAGAGTGATGATGCTTAAAAAGTATATGATATCTCTCGTGTCAATTACACCACGACTCATGCTTTTGTAGTGATAATCAATTCCTAATGAAGAAATAACATTGTTGAAGTCACCCCAAAAATCTAAGGTAGAAATTCCTTGAAATCCAAAATACAGTAAAAAACACAGCAATACTGAAAGTAAAAAGGCAACAATTTGATTGTCTGATAGTGAAGAAGTGTATATCCCGACAGCTGTATAGGCTCCCATTAAAAACAATAACCCAAAATAAGAACCAATAGTACTTCCAAAATCAAGGTTTCCTTCGGGTAATCCTAAATCATAAATGATTTTTACATAAACCAGTGTTGGTATAATTGCAATGATTAATAGAAAAAATGAACCTAAAAATTTACCTCCTGTAATTTCTAAAAGGCTCATAGGCTTTGTTAAAAGCAATTCCATTGTGCCTTGTTTTTTTTCATCAGCAAAACTGCGCATGGTTACTGCTGGAATTAAAAACAATAATATCCATGGTGCAATGGTAAAAAAAGGTGTTAAATCAGCAAAACCTGAATTAAGTATGTTGTAATCACCTTCAAAAACCCATAAAAACAATCCTGTTAAGAGTAAAAAAATAGCAATTACAAGATAACCTATAGGTGAACCAAAAAAGGAACGAAATTCTTTTAATAATATGGCTTTCATATTTTGAGTTTAAAGGTTTATGAGTTTAAAAGTTTAAAACCTGTCCGCAAAAATAGTATAAAATAAATTCTAAACAGTTAAACTTTTATACGCTAAACTTATTGTAAAGAAACTAATTTATCTACACTCCATGCTTCCGGTTTATCGTTGAAGAGTTTCTTTGTAAATGTCCAAACTTCATCAAATAATGCTGAGTTTCGGTAGTTTTCTAAATCTTCTTCGGTTTCCCAATAACTGTACGTGAAAAATATACAAGGATTATTTTTGTCTTGATACAATTCTAATAATTGGTTGCCTGGTGAATTTCTGATTTTTTCTTTGATTTGTTCAAAATTTTCTAGAAATGCTGGAATGTTTTCTTCATGAAAACTTAGTTTTACTATTCTGACGAACATATTATTTTATTTAAAAACTACACTTACCACATCTCTATATTTTAGACCCAATAGTGATTTAGCAGTTCCTGTAGTGTTAGGGTTGCTTTTGTAAATGGCAATTTCCAGAAATCCGGCTTCGTTAAAAAGAGCCAATTTTTCTCCTTCGTATTCTTTTAATGTATAACCTTCACGTACGTTAAAGTCGGAATAGGAACGATGAATTTTTTTTATGTTTTTGGTACCAAATCGAATTTCAAAACTACGGTCATTACCTATGTTGGCAAACATTTCTTTTGAAATATTTGTAATACAGTTACCAAAATGGTCTATATAAATCACATTACCTCTTATGGTATCGTTTTCGGCAACGGCCTGTAACTGGTTTTGTGGTTTGAGCTGATCAATTTTTTTACCAAGAGCACTTAATTGTCCTCCTTTTGCTATATGACAAGAAACAGCAATAAGCATGTCTAAATCACTTGCCGTTTGTGGCATTCTATCTTTAATGTCAATTTCAATAATGGTTTCAGGTTTCTGATTTTGGCATATTAAACTCATGATGCCATTGTCAGCACATACAAAATAGTGATTATTCCAGTAAACAACTATATGTTTGGTATGAATTGTACTTTCGCTATCTACTCCTATAAAGTGAACTGAGTCTTTAGGAAAGCTGTTGTAAGCAACGTTAATTACGTAACTGGCTTCAGAGATATTGAATAGATCTATGTTATGTGAAATATCAATAATTTGTGCTTCAGGAAGTTGTGAAAGAATTTTACCTTTTAGCGCACCTACAAAGTGGTCTTTAAGTCCAAAATCGGTAGTAAGTGTAATTATTGACATTATTTTGTTTATAACTATTCCTGAAATATTTCGGTAAATTTAGTAGATTTGAGAGAAACTAAACGAATTTATTTTTAACTAAATTTTATTGCCTTTGAACGAAAGAGTAATCGAATTAGAAAATATTGCACCAAAAGAATTTTGGGGAGCACATGATGGTCATTTAGAAACTATCAAAAAATATTATCCAAAGCTAAAAATTGTTGCCAGAGGAACCACTTTGAAAGCTTTTGGGGAGGAAGAAGTTTTAGATGAGTTTGAAGTTCGTTTTAGGCGGTTAATGACTCACTTTACCCGTTTTAACAGTATAGATGATAACGTAATTATGCGTATTGTTGAAGGGGATTCACAACAAACGGGTCAAATGGCTGACCATGATAAAATTCTTGTGCATGGTTTAGGCGGAAAGCTTATCAAAGCAATGACTCCTAATCAGCAATTATTAGTTGATACGTTACAAAAGAATGATATGGTTTTTGCTGTAGGACCTGCAGGAACTGGTAAAACGTATACAGGGGTTGCTTTAGCGGTAAAAGCTCTTAAGGAAAAACAGGTTAAAAGAATAATTTTAACACGCCCTGCTGTTGAGGCAGGAGAAAACCTTGGTTTCCTTCCAGGTGATATGAAAGAAAAGCTGGATCCTTATATGCAACCTTTATATGACGCTTTGCGAGATATGATTCCGCCACAAACGTTAGAGGATTATATCTTAAAAGGGATTATACAAATTGCACCTTTGGCTTTTATGCGCGGACGTACTTTAGATAATGCTTTTGTTATTCTTGATGAAGCACAAAATACCACGCACAGCCAAATGAAAATGTTTTTAACCCGTATGGGTAAAAATGCCAAGTTTATCATAACGGGTGATCCCGGGCAGGTGGATTTGCCACGTAGAACGATTTCAGGTTTGAAGGAAGCAATTTTAGTACTTAAAAACGTTGATGGTATTGGTATTATTTATTTGGATGATAAAGATATTGTACGCCACCGATTGGTGAAAAAGATTATTGATGCATATAAGAGTATAGAAAATCAGGATTGATTTTTAAAATCATATTTTTAAAGGTTAATTTTTCAGAATTTGGAAAATTACCCTTTATTTTTTTGTTAAAATAAAAACTTTTCAACACGAAAACGTTTTCGGAAAGGTATTTGATTGTGGCTGTGTTTTTTGGTAGTACTATTTGTTTATTTTTAGTTAAAATTTTATTAACCAACCAATTAGGATTATAAAATGAAACAAAAAACAATCAAAGGTTTAAGCCTTTTAACTTTAGGCTTAATTGCTTTTTCCTGTTCCGAGGAAAAGAGCATTCAGGATGCTTCACTTGAACAGGCAAAACAAAATAAGGTAATAAATATTACGAATCATGATGGCAAACCATTTAGTACTGGGATCAGTACAAATATAAATGGAAAGTATGTAGCAAATCCCGGAGGTGGAGTCATGATGCAGGCTTTTTATTGGGATGTTCCTTCAGGTGGTACGTGGTGGGATACTGTAAAATCTAAAGTTACCGCTTGGGGCAATGCCGGAATTGGATCTATCTGGTTGCCACCTGCATCAAAAGCACAAAACGGTCCGTATTCGATGGGATATGATCCAACGGATTATTATGATTTTGGTGATTATAATCAAAATGGTACTGTAGAGACTCGTTTTGGTTCAAAAAATGAATTGGTAAGTTTAATTACACAAGCACATACCGAAAATATGCAGGTGTATGCTGATATTGTAATCAATCATAATAGTGGGGGACAATCTGAAGCAAATCCATATACAGGAACCAATACTTGGACCAACTTTTCAGGAGTAGCTTCAGGTAAATTTATCAGAAATTATAATGATTTTTATAAAAATTCTTACGGCAATAATGACGAAGGTTCCTTTGGTGGTTATCCAGATTTGTGTCATGCCAATCCACATGTCCAAGATTGGTTATGGGGAAGAACAGATGCTGTAGGTAAATATTATAAAAACACGATGAAATTTGACGGATGGCGTTTTGATTATGTTAAAGGGTTTGGTCCATGGGTAGTGAATAATTGGAATGCAAATGTTGGTGGATTTTCTGTAGGTGAATATTGGGACTCCAATGTAAATACATTAGAATGGTGGGCAAACAATGCAAATTCTTCGGTATTTGATTTTGCGTGTTATTATAAAATGAATGATGCTTTTGATGGGAATAATTTGGCGTTATTAAATGATGACATGATGTGGAAACGTAATCCGTATAAAGCAGTAACTTTTGTAACCAACCATGATACTGATGAAATTTGGAACAAGATGTTGGCTTATGCTTATATTTTGACACATGAGGGTTACCCAACTATTTTTTATAGAGATTATGAAGAATGGTTAAATAAAGAGCGTTTGAATAATTTAATTTGGATACATAACAACAAAGCAACAGGTACCACTTCAATTTTATATAGCGACAATGACGAATATATTGCAAGAAGAAATGGTTACAATGGTAATGTTGGTTTAGTGGTTTATTTAAATAATTCATCTTCATGGCAGGAAAGATGGATTCAAACCAATTGGGCAAATGCACAAATCAAAGATTTTACAGGACATTCATCTTGGTATCCTACTACTCAAGGGGATAAGTGGGTGAAAATTCAATGTCCGCCTAACAGTTATTCAGTTTGGTCTATAAATATGTAGTTAGTTTTTTCAAAATGTTTAAAGTCGGTTTTGTGCCGACTTTTTTCTTTTGTATTCTTCCAATTTAAATTACTTTTGCATCACTAACAACAACACACTTAATGAATACTATTACTTCTACCCAGTTTAACTTTCCTGGGCAAAAATCGGTTTATCACGGAAAAGTACGTGAAGTTTACAATATCAATGATGAACTTTTAGTAATGATTGCTACCGACAGGCTTTCGGCTTTTGATGTGATTATGCCTAAAGGAATTCCTTACAAAGGACAAATCTTGAACCAAATTGCGACTAAATTCATGCAGTTAACAGAAGATATTGTGCCTAACTGGTTGGTTGCAACTCCTGATCCAAGTGTAGCTGTAGGACATTTATGTGAGCCTTTTAAGGTAGAAATGGTAATTCGTGGTTATTTATCGGGACATGCAGCCCGTGAATATGCAGAAGGAAAAAGAATACTTTGTGGTGTTGCTATGCCAGAAGGAATGAAAGAAAACGATAAATTCCCTCAGCCTATTATTACGCCAACAACTAAAGCAGCTGTAGGAACTCACGATGAGGATATTTCTAGAGAAGCTATTTTAGCACAAGGAATTGTTTCTGAAGAAGATTATTTAGTATTGGAAAAATACACTAGAGATTTATTCCAAAGAGGAACAGAAATTGCGGCATCACGTGGATTAATTTTAGTAGATACCAAATATGAATTTGGAAAAACTAAAGACGGAAAAATCGTTCTTATTGACGAAATTCATACACCGGATTCTTCACGTTATTTTTATGCTGATGGATACCAAGAACGTCAAGATAGAGGGGAAGCACAAAAGCAGTTATCTAAAGAATTTGTGCGTCAGTGGTTGATTGCAAATGGTTTTCAAGGAAAAGAAGGACAGCAGATTCCTGAAATGACTGACGAGTATATTGAAACAGTTTCGGAAAGATATATTGAGCTTTATGAAAATATCATCGGAGAAAAATTTGTAAAAGCAGATGTTTCCAATATTCAGGAAAGAATTGAAAAGAATGTGGTTGCATTTTTAAATAAATAAAAAAAGGAGCTTAGCTCCTTTTTTTATACTTTATTGATTCCTCCTGAACCACTTACTTTTTCTTCAACTATTTTAGGATTGCCGGAATAGTTTATTTGTCCGGAGCCGGAAACAACAGCGCTGATAGAATGAGAAGCAGTAACAGCGGCTTTTCCTGAACCCGATACCTGCACGGTAACATTTTCTGAATTCATTTTTCCTGAGTCAATTCGGCCGGAACCGGATAATGTTATTTCAAAATTCTTTGTTGAGCCATTTAAAACTAATTGTCCTGAGCCGGATAGGACAGCATCAAGTTTTTGGGTATCGATGTTTAAATTGATTTTACCTGAACCTCTTTGAGTTGCAGAAAAATTTGTTGCTTTTATTTCTGTTGCGGAAGTAATGCTGCCTGATCCTGAAAGTGTTACATTTTTAATTTGTTCAACGGGAACTGTTACTTCAATTCTTTTAGTGTATCTGATATTCGAATTCTTTTTAAATTTGATTTTCAAGTTTCTGCCTTCCACTTCAGTGATTACATAATCCAGAATATTATCCTCTCCGGTAATACTGATTTTACCTTCATTTCCACTTGTCAGTTTGACGGTAAATGAACCGGAAACAGAAATGCCCTCATAGTCTGAGGTTGTTCTGGTTTCAGTTTTGATGACCCCATTTCCTTTAACAGAATTTTTATTTGACCCATTTTGTGAATAAAAAGGTAATAAAATAAACAAAGCTGTGATTGTGAATAATTTTTTCATGATGATTTTCATTTTTTGATTGATTGTTATTTTCCTTGAATTTGTACTGAACCATAATTGGTTATGATTCCGAATTTTGATTTCCCACTTGAATTTCTTGCACCTTTATATTGATTGATGTTGTTTTTTGCTGATTTTGAGCTGTAATCCAAATCCAAATCGGTTTTTAAACTTCCATACATACAGCGTATATCAAAATCGAATGACAATGCAGCAGGGACATTTATTTTTATAGAAGAATAATTTGCAGTGATGGAGGTATTCTTGAAATTAGTATCAGCAGTAAAATTCAACTGGGCATAATTTATGCTTAATGCAGAGGTTTCTACATTGCTGAAATTCATATTTACATAATTGCCGCTGCAGTTAAAATTACCGATATTCTTAAAATTGTAATCGTTATAACTGCCTGTAGAATGTACTTTGTCTATGTTTGATAAATGAAATTTGTTGTAATTTCCGGAAGTACTGATGCTTTCTCCTTTTGCTGTAGCTAATTCGGAATAATTGGCGTTACATGATAATTTATTTACATAATTTATTTTTGAATTATCCGAATAATTGAGCGTGAAATTATTATTGCCCGTTAAATCACCTGCAATAACGTTGCCATAATTGCATTTTATAATTGAGGAACCATTTAGTTTGGAAATTAAAATGTTGCCGTAATTGTTATACAATACCACATTTCCTCTTTTAGGAATCAATACCACATAGTTTACTTCATAACTGACATCTGATTTATTCCAGTCCAATCCCCAGCTTTTATTTGAAGGAAATATGGTTTTAGCTGAAATTAATGAAACAGTAGTGTCTGTGAAATCAACTGATATGTCATCAATTTTTTCGTTTACAGTACTTTCTTTTTTACCGCTTACGGTAATTTTAGCTGTAATAGAAATTTTATTTTCATCCCAAAGCTGTACAGAAATGGCTCCATATGAATTTGAAATTTGTGTTGTGGCATCAGGGTTAACGATATAGGTTTTTGATATTGTCTTTTCTTTTGAGTGCGGGAATTTTTCATTATTTACTCCGGCTTTGGAATAAAATGGCAATAAAATTAAGACAAAAATAAATTTATAAAGTGTTTTCATTTTGATTGTTTTTTAATTGATTGATGTGTTCTAATTGCTCCATAACCGACTGGATAAATGAAATACGGGTTTGCATATTGGTCAGCAAAGCGTAAATTATTTGTTTGTTTTCACCTTTATTGGCTATTTCAATTTTCAATTTCTTGTAATCTTTTTCAAGAATTTCCAATTGGATTAGAGCATCATTAATAATTTTTTTGTTTTCAGGTGTTTCTCTGCTTTTTAACTCTGTTAATTCTTTTTCAATTACTGATGTAAAGTAATCCTGTGTTTTTTGCGTTTCTGGAGAAAGCTGAACCGTTGTTTTTTGATTGATGATTAAAAACATGGCTGCGCTTCCTAAAATAAATGCAATAGAAGCAACTATCCGCAACGGAAACCTCTTTTGTTTAGGTTTTTGTTGTCCGAGTTTTTGTAAAAATCGTTTTTCATGACCTAAAATCGGTTCTTCAATATCCCAATTTTCGGTTTTAAAAAATTCGTTGTTATCTGTATACTTCATCTTGAATCAGTTTGCTTTTTAAACTTTCTTTAGCCCTGAATAACATTGTTCTGCAATTGTTTTCATTAATCTTGAGGATTTCACTAATTTCTTCGGTATCAAATCCTTCAATAAAAAAAAGTGTCAGTATGATTTTATAATTCGGTTTTAATTCATTCATTTTGGCTAAAACCATTTCCACTTTCTTATTGGTAAAATCGATTGCTGTATCTTCAATTTCTTCACCGGTATCAAAATTTTCAGAAATAGAATCTATTTTATATTTGTTTGTTTTATGCAGTTCTGTTATACTTTTATTTATAACTATTCTTTTCAGCCATGCACCAAAAGCAACATTACCGCTAAAACTTTCCAACTTATCAAAAGCGTTTAAAAAACTTTCCTGCATTATGTCTTCCGCCAGTTCATGATTATTCACGATTCTGAAAGAAACGTTAAACATTGCCTTGTAATAACGGTTATAAACAGCAAGCATGGCTTTCTGATTATTTTGTTTACACTGCATTAGTAAGATACTGATATCTATATCTTGATTTTTCAAAAGCTTTTGAGGTTGGTTTTATACTAAAGACAAATTAAAAATTTATTTATTACAGTTTGAGTGAAAAATTTTAATTGTTTTTATGACTGGATTACAGAATGTTAAAATAATGTTATAGTTTGAAAAATGACTGTAACATATCCCTGAACGGTTTGTCTTATAATTAAACAATTTAAAAAACAATCATCATGAAATCAACAAATCAAAAAGCGGAAAGTAACAATTTAGTTTACACAGGAAAAAAAGCAATGATAATGTTAGGATTGGCTTTGGGGGTCTATTCTACAAATACATTGGCAAATCAATCAAAATTAAATCTTCAATTCTCAGAAAATGAATTGGTGAAAGTGGATCATTCTCCTATCTGTAAAGCTATTATAAAAGGAGATGTGGAAGCAGTTAAAAAATTTATTGAGTACGGTGTTAATGTAAATGAAACATCCAATGGTTTAACACCGCTTATGCTTGCTGCCCGATTTAACAATGTTGAAATTGTTAAGCTTTTATTACAGAAAGGCGCAGATAGAAAAATTAGAGATGAAAAAGGATATGATGCATTAAAATATGCTGAAATGTCTAAAGCAGCCGATGCATTGGATATATTAATGCGGGCATAATCTAAAAGATAAAAAAAAAGAGAAGCAAACGCTTCTCTTTTTTTATTCCGATATTTTCTTTAATTGGTTTTTATTTTTAATGGTGATTTTTTTGCCTGATAAATCAACTAGTCCATTTTTATTGAACTCAGAAAGCAAACGTATACAGCTTTCTGTTGCGGTACCTATCATTCCAGCCAATTCTTCTCTGGATAACTGGATCCTAAGGGAGCCATCTTCGTTAGTGCCAAAACTGTCTTCCAAATAAAGTAATGTCTCAGCCAAACGCTCTTTTACGCTTTTTTGAGCCATAGAAACCATATGATCATCTGCGTCTTTTAAATCACCGCAAATGGTTTTCATCATGTTCATGGAAAATTGATTGTTCTGATTAAAAAAGTGCATGATTTCGTTTTTAGGTACAAAACAAACTTCCATGTCTTCTAAAGCAATAGCACTTAAATTGGCAGGTTCTTCACTAATCATGGAACGTTGTCCCAATAATTCACCCGGTTTGGCCAATTTGACAATCTGATCCTTACCATTGGCACTTAGTTTGGTCATTTTACACACCCCGTCCTTGACACAAAAAACACCATTGGTTATTTCTCCCTCTTCAAAAATAGGTTCTCCTTTTTTTATGGTGTAAGATGTCTTGCAGTTAGCCATCTTTAAAAGCTCATCTTTAGACAAGGCTTTCAAAGCACTAAACTGTCTGACGATACATTGTTCACATTTACTCATACCGTGTAAAATTAATACACAAATATATTTAAAGTATGATAAATATCATATTTAAAAACACACTAACTTAAGACATTTGTTGAAGGTAAATGAGCAAATTTTATGAAGGCACAAAATTGTTTCCATTGTGGTAACGATGTGATCAAAAGTGACCAGATTATTTTTGATGCAAAATCTTTCTGCTGTGTGGGTTGTAAAACAGTATATGAGATTTTTAGTCAAAATGATTTAATCTGTTATTACGATTTTGAAAAATCACCGGGTACAACTCCGCAGGATATTAAAGGAAAGTATGAGTTTTTAAATGACGTAAAAATAGTTTCCAGACTTCTGGATTTCGAAGAAAATGAAACGCATATTGTTTCATTGTATATTCCCAACATCCATTGCAGTTCATGTATTTGGATTTTGGAAAATCTGCAAAAATTAGTTTCCGGAATCAGCAGTTCACAGGTTAATTTTCACGAAAAGAAAGTCAGAATAGTTTATAATCCTGATACAACTAATTTAAAGACGATAGTTGAAACATTATGCAGTATTGGTTATGAGCCTTACATCAGCTTAGAAAACTACGAAAACAAAAAGCAAAAAACAGACAGAACACTTATTTATAAAATAGGAGTGGCATTTTTTTCCTTTGGTAATATTATGCTCCTGTCGTTTCCTGAATATTTTGAAGTTGGTGAATTCTGGATTGAACAATACAAAGGATTTTTCCGTTGGTTGATTTTTGCATTGGCTTTGCCACCTTTTTTCTACTCGGCCTGGGGGTATTATATATCGGCATGGAAAAGTATCAAATCCAAAATGCTCAATATAGACATTCCTATCGCTTTAGGGATTGTGGTGATGTTTGTGCGAAGTACGGTTGATATTGTATTTGATTACGGTCAGGGTTTTTTTGACAGTATGTGCGGACTTATTTTCTTTATGCTGTTAGGGAAATTATTCCAGCAGAAAACCTATAATTTCTTGTCATTTGAACGCGATTATAAATCCTATTTTCCAATAGCAATTACTAAAATAAATGCTGATGGAACCGAAGAGCCTATACAGGTGTATGACATAGCAAAAGGAAATAGATTGTTAATCAGAAATCAGGAGCTTATTCCGGTTGATGGAATTTTAATTTCACCAGAAGCTTCCATCGATTACAGCTTTGTGACAGGTGAAGCGGTAGCCATTACAAAGAAATCGGGAGATAAAGTATTTGCAGGTGGAAAGCAAATAGGGAAAGTGATTGAAATGGAAGTTTTAAATTCTGTTTCACAGAGTTACTTAACTCAATTATGGAGTAATGATGTATTTCAAAAAAGGGTAGAACAGAAATACAAAACGATCACCGATACAATTAGTAGATATTTTACCCCGGCATTACTGCTCTTGGCATTTGTATCCTTCGGATTTTGGATTTTTAGAGATGTTACGACAGCATTTAATGTCTTTACTGCGATATTGATTGTGGCCTGTCCATGTGCCTTGGCATTAACCGCTCCTTTTACGTTAGGAAATGTACTTCGTATTATGGGATATAGAAAGTTATATCTTAAAAATGCGACTGTAATAGAACAAATGGCAAAAGTGGATACGATTGTTTTTGATAAAACAGGAACGATTACCACTAATAAAAAGACATCAATCACATATGAAGGAACTGAATTAAATCCGGAAGAACTTAAACTATTAAAAAATACATTAAAAGGTTCCAATCATCCTTTGAGCAGAAGACTGTATGATTTTATCCCCAATCAGGAGAAAATAGATGCGACCAATTTTGAAGAGATTACCGGTAAAGGAATTTTTGCCCAATTGGACGGGCATTCGGTAAAATTAGGTTCTTCTCAGTTTTTACAGCACATGAGTGAAAACACACATAAAAAAACCAAAGTGCATGTTGAAATTGACGGTGTTTACAAAGGAAGTTATGTTTTTAATAACCAGTATCGAGAAGGATTGGAGCAATTGTTTGAAAACCTCGCAAAAAAAAACAATTTGGTTGTTTTATCAGGCGATAATGACGGAGAAAGAAAGATTTTGGAAAAAATGCTTCCCGGAAATACAACTTTAGTTTTCAATCAAAAACCGGAACAGAAACTTCAATATATAGAGAACCTGCAAAAAGAAGGCAAAAACGTCATGATGATTGGTGATGGTTTAAATGATGCAGGAGCTTTGGCGCAAAGCAATATCGGTATTTCCATTTCTGAAAATGTAAATGTGTTTTCGCCGGCTTGTGACGGAATTCTTGACGCGGCTCAATTCTCAAAAATAGATTTCTTTATGCGTTTTTCAAAAAATGCAATGAAAACCATCATGATGAGTTTCGGCTTGTCTTTACTCTATAATGTTGTGGGCTTAAGTTATGCGGTTACAGGAAATTTATTGCCTATTGTAGCAGCAATTATTATGCCTTTGAGTACGGTTACTATAGTGAGTTTTGTGACCTTGATGAGTAATTATTATGCTTCTAAAAAATAGTTTCAATTAGTTATCAAAAATATTTTCCTGAAACTTAAGACAAATAAATATGTTATGACAAATATCATGTTTTATCCAAAATGGGAACGGTAATTTTGATTCATAAAATTTAAGGTATGAGTGTTATTTATTTATTAATCTGCATCAGCATTGTGCTGGCTGTAATTTTTCTCTACGTGTTCATAAGAGCTGTGAGAAACGGTCAGTTTGACGATGACTATACTCCTTCGGTCAGGATGTTATTCGAAGACGAGTTAAAAAAAGATAAACCCAAAACAAATATAAATTCAGAAAATCAAGATTAATTATGGAAATGCAGCAATTTTATTACGATAACAAAATTGTAAACAAGTTCATATACGCTACCATTGTGTTTGGAGTCGTGGGAATGTTGGTAGGATTATTACTGGCAACCATGTATTTATTTCCAAATCTTACCGATGGGATTTCGTGGTTGAGCTACGGACGTTTACGCCCATTACATACAAATGCGGTAATTTTTGCCTTTGTAGGTAATGCCATGTTTGCTGGTTATTATTATTCTATCCAGCGTTTATTAAAAACCAGAATGTACAGTGACTTTATGAGTAACCTGAATTTCTGGGGATGGCAGTTAATCATTGTAGCAGCAGCTATATCACTTCCGTTAGGATACACCTCATCAAAAGAATATGCCGAGTTGGAATGGCCTATTGACTTGGCTATTGCGGTAATCTGGGTTGTTTTTGGTCTGAATATGATTATGACAATTTTACGTAGGAGAGAACGCCATTTGTATGTAGCTATTTGGTTTTACATTGCCACTTTTGTAACGGTTGCTGTATTACATATTTTTAACAGTCTGGCATTACCGGTAAACGGTATGAAGTCTTATTCTGTGTATGCCGGTGTTCAGGATGCATTGGTGCAATGGTGGTACGGTCATAATGCGGTAGCTTTCTTCCTGACAACTCCGTTTCTGGGTTTGATGTATTATTTTATGCCTAAAGCCGCCAACAGACCGGTATATTCATATAGATTGTCAATTATTCACTTCTGGTCATTAATTTTCTTATACATCTGGGCGGGTCCTCACCATTTATTATATACTGCTTTGCCGGATTGGGCACAAAACTTAGGTGTTGTGTTTTCAGTAATGCTGATTGCACCATCTTGGGGAGGTATGATTAATGGTTTATTGACTTTGAGAGGTGTTTGGGATAAAGTGCGTACTGATGTCGTATTGAAATTCTTTGTAGTGGCAATTACAGGTTATGGTATGGCTACTTTTGAAGGACCTATGTTATCATTGAAAAATGTGAATGCTATTGCCCATTTTACTGACTGGATTGTTGCACACGTTCACGTGGGTGCTTTAGCTTGGAACGGATTTATGACATTTGGTATCATCTATTGGTTGCTGCCTCGATTGACTAAAACCGGATTGTATTCTCAAAAATTAGCCAATTTCCATTTCTGGATAGGGACTTTAGGGATCATTTTGTATGCTTTACCAATGTACGTTGCAGGTTTTGCACAAGCTTCTATGTGGAAACAATTCAATCCTGACGGATCTTTGGTTTATGGAAACTTTTTAGAAACCGTTACCCAAATGATACCTATGTATGCTATGAGAGCAATAGGAGGTACAATGTATTTAACAGGTATGCTGGTAATGGTTTACAATACATATAAAACAGTTGCTGCAGGACAAAAAGTAGAAGATGAATTGGCAGAAGCTCCTGAATTGACAAGAATTGCTCCATACCGCATGAAAAATGAACGATTCCATGCGTGGCTAGAAAGAAAGCCTATCCAATTAACAGTTTTGGCAACCATTGCAATTTTGATAGGCGGTGTAATTCAAATTGTACCTACAATTGTAGTAAAATCAAACATTCCTACAATTTCAAGTGTGAAACCATATACGCCGCTGGAATTGGAAGGCCGTGATTTATACATCCGTGAAGGTTGTGTGGGTTGTCACTCTCAAATGGTTCGTCCTTTCCGTTCAGAAGTAGCGCGTTATGGCGAATATTCTAAATCAGGTGAATATGTATATGATCATCCATTCTTATGGGGTTCAAAACGCACAGGTCCCGATTTGATGCGTGTGGGTGGAAAGTATAACGATAACTGGCACTTCAATCACATGTGGGATCCGCAAAGTACATCGGCTGGTTCTATAATGCCGGGATACAAATGGTTATTTGATAACAAAGCGGCTGATTATTCTGACATTGAAAAGAAAATGGAAGTTATGCAGACATTGGGTGTGCCTTATACTGATGATGAAGTTAAAAACGCAAGGACTTCAATGGCTCAGCAGTCAGCTAAAATTGAAGAGAATTTGAAAAACGACCCTGATTTTGTAAAAAGCTATACTCAAAGTGAGAAAAACGCTAAAGCAAAAGGTGAAAAATTTGTTCCTATGAAAGACCGCGAAATTGTAGCGTTGATTGCTTACCTGCAAAGATTGGGTACTGATATAAAAGTTAAAGATTCTCAAGCTAAAAACGAATAAGCCATGTTAAAGTTTGTAAAACACACAATGGAAAATATCTCAGGAATTGAGATATACCCTATCATATCATTATTAATATTCTTCTTCTTTTTTGTGGGATTGTATTTCTGGGTTTTTACTTATAACAAAGAAAAAATCAAAGAGTTAAGCAATTTGCCTTTTGCTGAAGAAACTTCTGATGAATTTTTAAAATTATAAAAGATGAAAAAGTTATTTCCGGTATATGTTAGAATTCCTGTCTTTTTTGCGGTATTTTTTATGGCAATGGAATTCTTTATCGACTCAGGTGACCGTCCTGCGTTTATCAAATATCCTATATTGAATCTTATTCTGCTGCTATTTTTATTAGTACTTATTGCTGTCGAAGTTGTATTAAATGCTACAGACAAAGTGTTGGACACATTATTGACTGACGAACAGCGTAAACAAAAAGAAATTGAGGATAACCTTCCTTTTATGCAAACGCAGTTTTATAAAGGAATTATGCAAAAACTAACCAAAACCCGTAAGGTTGAGGACGAACATGAACTTATTTTGCACCACAATTACGACGGAATTCAGGAATTGGATAATGTATTACCGCCATGGTGGGTGTATTTGTTCTATGCTTGTATTGTTTTTTCAATAGTTTATATGGTTCGTTTCCATTTTTTGGGTCATGATGACCAAACCATGGAATATGAAAAGGAAATGACTGCGGCAAAAATCCAGGTTGAGGAATATAAAAAAACAGCACCGGATGTAATGGATAAAGATAAAGTAACACTTTTAACTGATGCCGAAAGTATTAACGCTGGTAAAGCTATTTTCCAAACCAACTGTATTGCTTGTCACAAAGCCGATGGAGGAGGTACTATAGGACCCAATCTAACAGATAAAAACTGGGTATTAGGCGGTGGTATCAAGAATGTATTCAACACTATCATGGAAGGTGGACGTGCCGGTAAAGGTATGATTGCATGGAAAGATCAGATCAAGCCTTCCGAGATTCAAAAAATAGCCAGTTATGTATTGAGCTTGCAAGGCACAAATCCTCCTGGAGCTAAAGCACCGGAAGGCGATGTGTGGGAAGAAGACGGAGCGGCGGCACCTGCGAAAGAAACTGCTCCGGTTGCCAACTCTACAAAAGCTGAATAATTTTTTAAGCAGATTAAGTTGTCATTTTGACCAAAGAGAAATCTCATGATCTTGAGATATATTGTGAGATTTCTCATTTTAATTTGTTCCGTTTAAAATGACAAAAAAAGTAAAAAAATATGGCAACTAATTCACCCGACGATAGTTTCAGAGATTCTATTGCAACCATAGACAAAGAAGGAAAACGGGCTTGGGTTTTTCCTAAGAAGCCCAGTGGAAAATTATACGATAAAAGAAAAATTGTCAGTTATTTTCTGCTTGCATTTTTATTCTCGGCACCGTTTATCAAAGTCAACGGGAATCAGTTATTGCTGTTTAATATAATCGAACGTAAATTTTCAATTTTCGGGTTTCCTTTTTGGCCACAGGATTTTCATCTGGTAGTAATATCAATGATTATTGGGGTGGTAGGGTTGGCTTTGTTTACCGTGGCTTTCGGACGCATTTTTTGCGGATGGATTTGTCCGCAGACTATTTTCATGGAAATGGTTTTCCGTCGGATAGAATATTGGATTGAAGGCGACCGCGGCGCTCAGATTAAACTTGCCAAACAGGAATGGAATGCTGATAAAATAAGAAAAAAAGGAAGTAAATGGTTCATCTTTTTTATTGTTTCTTTTCTTATTGCTAATGTTTTTTTAGCGTATTTAGCGGGTAGTGACCATGTTTTGGATATGGTTAGACAAGGGCCTTTTCATAATACCAGTACATTAATAGCTTTATTGATTTTTACAGCAGTATTTTATTTTGTGTTTGCTTGGTTCCGCGAACAGGTTTGTATTATCGCCTGTCCTTACGGACGTATGCAGGGAGTGCTGCTGGACAATAAATCAATTAATGTGGCGTATGACCATGTGAGGGGAGAAGGTGAAAAGGGAAGGGCTAAGTTCAAAAAAGGAGAAGACAGAACTCTAGCCGGTAAAGGAGATTGTATAGATTGTCATCAGTGTGTGAATGTATGCCCTACAGGGATCGATATCCGTAACGGTATCCAGTTGGAATGTGTAAACTGTACAGCTTGTATAGACGAGTGTAATAGTATTATGCGGAGTGTGAATTTGCCTGTCAACTTGATACGTTATGCGAGTGAGGACGAAATTATGAAAAAGGAAAAATTTGTTTTCACAACCAGAATGAAAGGCTACGCAGCTATATTGTTAATATTAACTGGTGTTTTTGTGGGGATGCTGTTTTTACGAAATGATGTTGAAGCCACCGTATTACGATTGCCCGGACAGCTGTTCCAGCATAAAGGCGAGAATATAAGTAATGTGTTTACCTATAAAGTGGTCAATAAAACCATGGATGATTTTAGCAATGTGACTTTCAAATTGGTAAGCCCTGAGGGTAATTTAAAAATAGTAGGAAAACAAAGCATTCAAGTTAAAAAAGACAGTCTGGCGCAAGGAACGTTGTTTGTTGAAATTCATCCTGCTTTTTTAAGCGGTGATAAAACTAAAATTAAGATTGAAGTGTATAATGACAGTAAATTGATTGAAACTACTACGACCAACTTTTTGGGACCTCGAAGTTTTAATTGATTAAGATAGACAAAGAGATAAAAGACGAAAAGATGAAAGACGAAAAGATGAAAGACAAATAGATGAAAGACAAATAGATACAAGGTAAATAGTTAAGAGTAGGAAGAATAAAAATCTATTATCTGTTTTCTAAAAAAACAAGAATCTATTATCTATCTGTCTATTATCTATTTTCTAAAGAAATAAAATCTATTATCTAATAAAAAATATAAAATTATGAGAGCAAATTGGGGAACAGGAATCGTGGTAGCTTTTGGATTGTTCATCACATTCATATTATATTTTGTATTTAAAGTACAAGGTGATGCCAACTATGACCATGAAATGGTTACAGAAGATTATTATAAAAAAGAGATAGGTTATCAGGAGCAACTTGATAAACAGCAAAATGCATATGATTTAAAAGAAAAAATAACTGTAAAATCAACTGATGACGGATTAGTAATACAATTTCCAGCTTCGTTTGACTATAAAAATATTAAAGGCAAAGTGTCCCTATACAGACCGTCCAACCAGAAATTAGATTTCGATATGCCCATATCGTTATCTTCTTCCAATTTGCTCATACCTAAAACAAAGTTGGTGGGCGGTCGCTGGGACATTTCTATAGAATGGAATTATAAAGATAAGGGATATTTGAATAAGGAAAAGGTGAATTTGTAAAAATAGAAAATAGATGAGAGACCAAGAGATAATAGACATTTTGATTATCTTTTATCTATCCATCTATATTCTTTTCTCTCAAAAAATAAAGATGTTATACTCAGCTTTCATATTAGGTTTAGTCAGCAGTTTACATTGCGTGGGCATGTGTGGTCCTATAGCCATGATGCTGCCTGTTGACAGAAGTAATGAAGCTAAAAAAGTAACACAAATTATTACCTATCACTTAGGTAGGATAACCGCTTATACAATTTTAGGGTTGATTTTTGGTTTATTGGGCAGAGGGCTTTTTCTGGCGGGAATACAGCAACAATTGTCTGTTGTCATTGGCATAGTAATGATTGTATTCGTACTTGTACCGGAAAAAGTCTTTGCCCGATATAATTTTTCAAAACCTGTTTTAAAACTTATAAGTAGAGTAAAAACAGCATTAGGACAGCAGTTTAAAAAGAAAACCTATAGTTCTATCTTCACCATAGGCTTGCTGAACGGTTTTTTGCCGTGCGGATTGGTTTATGTCGCCCTTTTTGGAGCCATAGCCATGCAGGAAGTTCCTTTGAGTATGGCTTATATGGCATTATACGGATTAGGAACTATTCCATTAATGAGTGCGGTAGTGTATATTTCTGATTTGGTGACATTGTCTGTACGGAATAAAATTCAAAAAATCATTCCTTTGATTGCCATTGCTATTGGTACTTTATTTATTTTACGCGGACTTGGGCTTGACATACCATTTGTATCACCAAGTAATGTGAGTCTGTTTGTGCAGAATACACCGCACTGCAAATAATTAACTGCCTTATACTTTTTGATGTATTTTGATAAAAATAAGACGTAAAATGCTTATTTTTAATGTCTTAAATTTTAAAAGTATGAATCCGAATAAGGCATTATGGGAAAAAGGTGATTTCACAAAAATCGCACAGACTATGCGCGAAAGTGGTGAGGCATTAATTGATAAAATTGGAATTACAAAAGAAACCAACCTTCTTGATTTAGGTTGTGGTGATGGAACAACAGCAATTCCTGCCGCAAAAACCGGCGCCAGAGTTCTAGGGGTCGATATTGCACGAAACTTAGTTGAAGCAGGAAATAACCGTGTTAAACAGGAGAACTTAAGCAATTGCAGTTTTCAGGAAGGTGACGCGACCGATTTAAATGATTTGAAAGACCAGACTTTTGATATGGTAATCAGTATTTTTGGGGCTATGTTTGCGCCAAAGCCTTTTGATGTAGCCAAGGAAATGGTTAGAGTTACCAAACCGGGCGGAAAAATAGTAATGGGTAATTGGATTCCCGGAGATCCTACCCTTGTTGCCCAAATCCTGAAAATTTGTTCCGCTTATACGCCTCCGCCTCCGGAAGGTTTTGTAAGTCCTATGCTGTGGGGGATTGAGGATAATGTTATTGAACGTTTTGGCAATGCAGGAATCGCAAAGGAAAATATATCCTTCACTAAAGATGAATTTACTTTTAGAGCGTCTTATCCGCCTTCGGATTTTGTTGCCGTATTTAAAAATTATTACGGTCCAACTATGAACGCTTTTGAAGCGGCCGGACTAAATAGTAAAGCGGCTGATCTGCAACGTGAATTGGAAGATTTATTTGCCGCTCAGAATAGCGCAAAAGCAGATAATACAGCCATAACGGCTAACTTTTTGAGAGTGACTGTTCAATGCTGATAATGCAATTGAAGTAAGCAGTACTCTTTTTGTCTGATACGAAAGAAAAGACAGGGACAGCGTTAGCGTTAGAATAGTATTAATTGCCTGAAACCAGTTTGGCAAAATCTTCATTACTGCCGTTAAATACATCAAAATCGTTGGTATAGGAATCTAAAGAATAATTTTGAGTCTTTTGCCAGATTGTCCATGATTTCGTTTTCCAGACAGATGGTACTTTAGGCGCTGTACCAGCATTATAGTCGGCTATCCATAAACTGTAACTGGAAAAATCCGGATTATTGATTTCCGAGTTGCCTATGTTGGTATCTGTATATAATATGGGTTTTTTACCTGTTTTTTGTTCCAAAATGGTCAAAAACTGCAATAAATTCTTTTGAATGGTTGATTTATTGCAATTTTTATCAATGCTGTTTTCTTCAAAATCTACAATGGGAGGAAGGTCGGTATCTAAAAATGTGCCTACTGTAGTAAGAAAATAATTCGCTTGTTGTACAGGATCATCGGCACAATGATAAAAATGATAGGCCCCTCTTACAAATCCTTGTTGCTGTATTGATTTCCAGTTGGTTTTAAAATCAGGGTCTGTATAAGTTAAACCTTCGGTTGCTTTGCAGATCACAAAATCCAATTGGCTTCCTTTCTTATTCAAATAATCGATTTCGTCGCCCTGAAAATGGGAAATATCTATTCCGGATATAGATGTGTCCGTATTTTGTCTTTCAGGCATAGCCGATAGGCAGATTCCCATGGTGAGAATAATTCCAACTAAAAATAGGTAATGTTTAAGCCTCATATATCTTCAATTTGTTATGCTAAAGATAATAATTAGGTTATTTCTTACAAAAATATTGTTTATTTATGATTGATTAAAGAAACGATTTCGATAATTCAGTAAAGATTTTCTCGAAACCGGGTTTCCATGGCCAAGATAAAACACCTGCGTTGGCAACGAGAGAATATGGTCAATACTGCTTTTAACCTGCTCCAGATTATCGTGAAATGGCGGATGTTTCATTCTTGTATGCAACATGATACCACCAAGAAATATACCTGATGATGCCAAATCCATAATAATGGCTTGTCCGTCCTCTAAAACAACTGATAAAGTTCCGGGTGTATGTCCGGGCGTGTGGATTATTTTTCCTTGAATACCATAACTTGACAGATCATATTCCTCGTTATCATATAAAACAATATCGGGTTCGCAGGGAAGTGCTTTTCCTTTCAATAATCTGGGTTTTAGAAATTTCTTCCAAAAGGTATGATTCGGTTTCAGTGTATCTGATAAACTTTTTCCGGTTTGAACAGCTCTTTTATCGGCATCATGAATAAGTACTGGTACATTTAAAATATCTTTTAGCTTTTTCACACTGCCAAAATGATCGATATGTCCGTGGGTAATGATTAACAGACCGATGTCTTCCAAAGCGATCTGATGTTTTTTCAATTGTTTTAGAATTTTATTTTCACTGTTGGGAACACCTGTATCGATAAGAATATGTTTGTGCTGTCCTTTAATAAGATAAGAATTAATCATACCCAAAGGATAAATAGCTAATTGAATGATTTCTTGCATTTTGTTACGTTTTTAATGAGCAGCAAAATTCAGAATCAGGCAATCAAATCCACTTGATAAATGTTAGGAAATTATTTTTTTTCGGATACGGCTTAACGATTCAGGCTTGACACCAATGTAAGAAGCAACATATTGTATAGGAACGTTTTGAATAACTTCGGGTTGCTTGTCCAGTAATTTCAAATAACGTTTTTCAGCCGTTAGTGTAAGTAAATCATTTATGCGCTGACGATGAAAGGTGATGGTTTTTTCGTAAAGCTGTTTGCAAAAGGCACTCCAAAAAGTACTTTCATTATTCAGCATCGTATAGTCAGATTTTGTGATATAAAGCACTTCACAATCGGTCACACATTGAATGTTTTCTATAGAAATACTATGGGTAACAAAACTTTCAAAACTGGTGATGAAATTGTTTTTTCCCAGAATTTGCGTTGTTATTTCATTGCCCTCCTCATAATAATACGTCCGAATATAGCCTTTTGAAATAAAATATAAATTCTGAGCAATCGAATTTTCTTTCTCTAGAAAAGTTCCTTTAGTAAAATAAGCAGTTTTAAAGGCTTGTTCCAATAAACGTATATCATTTTCATTTTCGGGTTTAGCTACCAATTTTGAAATGCAATCTAATAAAGGCTTCAGCGACATAATGGTTTTAATCTTTGTCTTGTAAATGTAGCGATTATTGCGGACAGGCACTTTTAAATTTTTATCATTACTCTGAAGTGCTTTAAAAGAAAACATTCCATCCTTGTTTATTTTTTTATTTTCATTTTTTAAACGCGAATTATGTGTCTAATTTTTCAAAAATATTTTTTAGACACAAAAAGTGTGCTTAATTATTATTATGAATTTTTTAGACGCAGGATTTGTTGAAAGATAAGAAGCTTCCGGTTGCTATCGAAAATGTCCCGCTGTGCTGGCTGGCAACATCTTGTTAGGGATAGTTGTTTTACTTTAACTCTGAAATTATCAGTTTCTTTTGTTTAAAAGTGTTCATTATGGCTTTTCCGCTAATGGCAGGGTCGCTATGATGAATAAGGTCAAAATATTCAGTTGGTACAACCTGCCAGGACAAACCATACTTGTCCTTACACCAACCGCATGGACCTTCTTCACCGCCATTGGAAGTCAGTGCTTCCCAATAGTAATCCACCTCGGCTTGGTCTTTACAATTAATTACCAAGGATATGGCTTCATTAAATTTGAACCAAGGTCCGGCAGCCAAGATACTGAATTCCACTCCGGCTATTTCCATTACTGCCGTTTCAAATTCCCCTGATAAATCATCTGGGTTACCATCTTTAGGTATCTTTGTAAAGAAGCGATAGTCCTTTAATTTACCATCTTTAAAAATAGAGAGATAATAATCCACTACAGCTTTGGCATCTTTTTCTACCCATAAACAAGGGGTGATTTTTTGTGGTGTCATATTCTATTATTTTAAAGTGAATAATAAGTCTATAGCCTGACGCGAGTTTTATGCCCGTGTCCAAACCAAAACATTTTGAATTTAAATACTATTATAAAGATAGTGATACTTTTTTGTTGTTGTTTAAGTATGAGGGAGATACTCGTGTTAGTTGATTATGGTTTTTAAAGCATTTTTGAAGGAAACAATTTTACAAACACAACAATAAAAATAATAGAATAAAAAAGTTGAGTGAATAGTAATAGTAATTTACCATTTGGTAAACTTGAATAACTTGTCAAAAAAAGAAGGGAACATAGCCATAATTGGATTATTAAAATTAACATAACAATTAAAGACCAAATGATTTGTTTGATAAGTTCAGGTGGGGTAAAGCCATGTATGATTAATCCGAATAATTGTATGAAGAATACTAATAAAAATAAAAAACCAAAGAGGAGTAAATGTGCTTTTAGTGTAGTTACAAAGTTATTTTTAATTTTTCTGAATATAAGCGAATAAATAATAGTAAAGCATAAGCTTAACAGCCCAAATTTGAATATCAAAATTAAGATTTCAATTATAAAATCGATATGTTTTCCTCCTATTGACATTTTTAATGTTTGTTGGTCAAAATTACACTAAAAATTCCAAAGGCTGGCGTGCGAACTTCCAGCTCGTGTGTTTAATCAATTTGTTTTAATTGGAAAGATTTTATAAAAAGAGTAAAGTACTATTATTATTTAAGCATGAGCGAGAGTTGGCAGTAGTACATTTATTTATCTTAAATCGTTTAATAGTTTCTTAAATGAAAAATATGTTGTGTCTTTCAATAGACCTTTTGAAATTAATTTCATTTTTATAGATTCTTTTGATGCTTTAAATTTTAAACTTAATTGATTTAATAAGTTGTGAACTAAAATTTGATTTACAGGTTGTTTGTCTAAATAAAGATAGTTTTTATGAATGTTTTCTTTGATAAAAAACTTTGACACTTCAAACATAAAAGGTTTAGTTGGAATTAATAAATTACTAGCAAATATATTAGCTTGAATTTCTAACCTTTTATTGTTTATTTCTGAAACATTATAATTTATTGATAACGTAAAATCATCGTCTTCTTTTTTTTCAATTTTGTCTTTTAAGATTTTACTGTGCAAAATTAAATGACCAATTTCGTGACAAAGTGTAAACCTAAATCTATTTTCTTCTAGTTCAGAATTTACATGTATTTTCAGAGGGTTAAATTCAATTTTGCCTAAAACATTATTCTCTAATTCTGAAAAATTAAAAATTGCAAAATATTTTTCCTCAATAAATTTGCAGACTTTTTCAGTATTTAATGTTGAGTTATCGTGAATGTCATAAGCTAACATTCTATCAACAATTTCTTCAATTCGTTCTTCAGTAACATAAGGAATTTTTAAATATTTTTCCTTGTGTTTATAAATGTCAATTATACCAAGATCGAGAATTAAATCTGCAATATTATTATAGGTTTTATTACCAATTAAAGCTAAAAAAGGTTCGGTTTCATCATTTTCAAAATCAATTGAGTTTGTGTTTTCTTTTCGATAATTTATCCAATCTAATTGATTGTCACTTTTTATTTTTAGTAAACCAATTTTTAATGATTTTGCTATGTTAATAGTGTTTTTTGCAAAACCTTTGTTTGTAGCAATAATTCCTTTGGAATTATGTCTTCCAATTTGAGTTAATTTCGAATCAAATTCTTCGATGTCTTCTACACCGACATTTTTATTCAGATATTTACACTCTATTATATTTACAAAAGAATAATTTTCGGAATTTGGCATATAACTTTCGATTGAAATATCACAAATTATATAATCTTTTCGCTGTTCTGAATAATACTTCTGTTTACTAAAAATTTTACTGTTTTTTCCACTTAAAAAATATTCTTCATTTTTTAGTAAGTCATTGATTAAATCAAAAACTCTTTTTTCAAAAATATCTCCTTTAAGTGTTGTATTCATTCAGTCTGTGGTTATATTACTGCCAATTTAAAAATATACGCAATTGATTAAAATAATCAATTACCTATACTGGTCATTCAAATCTACAAAAAGCCTCAGAATTGTATTAAAAAACTTATCAACAAGAATTTATTAAACAGTCATCGAAAACAGCTGTGTCTGTGGTGCTTTGCGTTTTAAGCGTAAGTCAAACGCCATGCAAATATTGCGTACAAAGGGTTTGCCTTTTTCGGTCACGGTAATGGCGTTGTGCTGGCGTATGAGCAAGCCGTCCTGTTCCATTTCTTCCAGTTGGGCAAGTACTTCGGGTAGTTCTTTAAAGTACAAATGATCCGCATCCCATGAGGTGGTGAACTGGCACATTAGGTTTAAAATATGTTGGCGTATGATGAGGTCTTCTTTAGTCAAAATATGCCCTTTGCAAACCGGTATTTCATTGTTGTCCAAGCGATCGTAATAATCTTCTATGGTCTTTTCGTTTTGGGCAAAACTGTACCAACTGTCGCTTATAGAGGAGGCGCCCAAACCAATCATAACCTGTGTTTTGGATGCTGTGTACCCCATAAAGTTACGGTGCAGTTTTCCCGCCTGAAAGGCTTGAAACATACCGTCGGTTTTCTTAGCAAAGTGATCCATGCCTATTTCATGGTAGCCTTTTTTGGCCAAAAGCTGTTTGCCTATTTCGTAAAGTTTGCGTTTTTCTTCGTCACGGGGCACGTCTTCATCTTTAAATCCGCGTTGTCCGTTGCCTTTGATCCACGGCACATGCGCATAGCTGTAAAATGCCAAACGATCCGGAGAAAGCGATTTGGTTTTTTCTATAGTATCTACAATGTTTTCAATGCCTTGAAACGGCAGACCAAAAACCAAGTCATGGGAAATAGAGGTATAGCCAATTTCTTTTGCCCACAAAGTGACTTTGGCCACATTTTGAAACGGCTGGATACGGTGAATGGCTTTTTGAACGGTATCGCTGTAATCCTGTACACCATAACTCACACGACGAAAACCCAAATCGTATAACGTTTGTAAATGCTCGCGAGTGGTATTGTTAGGATGCCCTTCAAAGCTAAATTCGCGGTCTGGTGCAACTTTGGCTTTAGCTAAAATACCATTGATTAACCGTGACAGATTTTCGGTAGAGAAGAAAGTCGGTGTCCCGCCGCCTAAATGAATTTCTTTAATGATTGGTGTTTCAGTAAACAACTCACAATACAAATCCCATTCTTTGAGTACGGCAGTAATATAAGGTTCTTCCACTTCATGACGTTTGGTAATGCGTTTATGGCAACCGCAGAACGTACATAAGCTTTCACAAAACGGCAGGTGGATGTAGAGGCTGATTCCTTCGGTTGCATTACTTTCCTGAAATGATTTTAAAAGAGTATTTTTCCATTTTTCTGCTGAAAATTTTTCTTCTTCCCAATACGGAACGGTTGGGTAGCTTGTATATCTTGGTCCGGGAACGTTGTATTTTTGTACTAATGAAATCGCCATGATTATAATAATTTACAATTTCAAAAGTAAGTCGCTTATTTGTAGTGGGAAATGATAATTATCATGTTCAAAATTTCGGTATGAGTGTGGTTTTTACCATTAAGGTATTAAGGCTGTTTAGTTGAAATACGCTGAGTTTTTTTTACCATTAAGGTATTAAGATTGTTTAGTCGTAATGCGCTTAGTTGTTTTTTACCATTAAGGAATTAAGGTCGTTTAATTGTAATGCGCTTAGTTTTTGCGAAAGGACTTAAAAAACTTAATTTCTTAATGGTTAAAATTTTTGTTACTTTTTCCAATCCCAAATTACTACACTCCATTCTACCAAATCAGGAGCGGTGTAGCGATGGATTTCTTTAAAACCTATGCGGTTATGCGCTTTCATCGAGCGTTCGTTTTTTAGAGCTATTTCGGTAATGGCAAAATCATATTTTGATGCAAATTCTTTTTGATATTCATGGTATAAGTTGTCAAAAACACCCATGCCTCTGTAGTCTTTACTGACACAAACCTGACCTACGACCATGTAGTTGTACTCAGACACTTTTTTGTCCAAATAAGAAATCTCTTGAAACAACTCAAACATAGGTTCTAAAATTGGAATATCGTTTTTAGAGACATTGGTCATCGCTAAAACATATCCTATTACTTTTTCATCGTCCAGAGCAATAGTATGTTTTTCAATAGCATTCATCTTTTGAAGAATGTCAAGGGTATGTTGTACCGTAACAAAACCTTGCTCTAGCGCTTCTTCTTTTGAAATAGATATAGGTAAATTGGCTTTTTGCAAGTCAATTATACCCAGTAATTCCTTATCTGTGTTTGCGTTAGTATATATAATCATAGCCATAAAAAAAGGAGCATTCAATGCTCCTTGTAAATTTATACTGTTTTTTGAACGACTTCAAATATAGCGCCGTCCTCACATTTTAATGTTTTTGAAGGATACTTCATAATCAAGGTATAATCGTGTGTTGCCATGACGATGGTTTTTCCGTTTTGGTTTATTTTTCTAAGTACTTCCATGACTTCCACACTGGTTTGAGGGTCAAGGTTTCCTGTAGGTTCATCGGCAAGAATCAATTCCGGATCATTTAACAAGGCACGTGCAATAGCCACACGCTGCTGTTCACCGCCTGATAATTGGTGAGGCATTTTGTGTGCTAAATTTTTCATGCCTACTTTATCCAGTACTTCTTCAATTTTAACCTGCATGTCTGATTCGTCTTCCCAGCCTGTAGCTTTAAGCACAAAATGTAAGTTGGCAAACACGCTTCTGTCCGGTAAAAGTTTAAAATCCTGGAATACAATACCAATTTTTCTTCTCAAAAAAGGAATATCATCATCAATTAATCCGTGTAAATCATAATCTACGATAGTTCCTTCGCCGTGCACCAATGGTAAATCGGCATACAGCGTTTTCATAAAACTACTTTTTCCGGAACCTGTTTTACCAATAACATAAATAAACTCTCCCGGATTTACTTTAAGATTGATGTCTGATAAAATTTTATTTCCTTCCTGATATATAGTAACGTTATGTAACGATAAAATGGTTTGTGACATAATTTTGGTATTAATTTTGGTAAAAGTAATAAGTAAACGTGCTTATTCAAAATAAATTTTGGAATAAATGTAAGGTTTTTATGGCTGACAGGATTAGAAAAGAGGTTTGCTAAATGATGATAGGAAATTGCACCTGGCAGATTTTTAAAACCTGTCAGGTATTGGAATATGATTTTTGAATTTTGCAGAAATATATACTAAACACCAACTAAGGGCGTTTTTAAAATAAGAAAATACTAAATTTGAATCACAAAAAAGTTTTCTATGCGCAAATTACCCATAGCATTTATAATCGCATTATCTTTTGGAAGCACTTCCGTTTTTAGTCAGCAATCAGAGATATACACCAATTCTTTAGCAGAATATCATAAGGGGTTGACATTGTTTAAAAACAAACAATATCAGTCGGCTCAAATAATTTTTGACAAGACCCGTCAAAATGCAAATCCAGAAACGGAGTCGGACTGTACTTTTTACAGTGCTGTAGCGGCTTTGCGGATCAAGCAGGAAGGAGCAGATGATAAGATGGAACAGTTCCTAAAAAACTATCCAACGAGTACTAAGTTGAATATTGCATATGTTGAACTTGCCACATATTACTTTGAAAATGGCAAATACGCCCGTTCCCTGGAAAATTTTGACAAGGTTGAGGAAGGAGCCTTAACCAATGAAGAGTTGGATAAATACAATTTTTACAGAGGTTATACTTTTTTTACCACAAATGATAAAAAATCGGCCAGACAATATTTCAGTAAAGTTGAAAATTCTAAAGAATATGGCTCTCAGGCCAAATATTATTTAGGTTTTTTAGCCTATGAAGGCGATAATTACCAGGAAGCCAGTCAGTATTTTGAACAAGTGGAAGGTGATGAGAAATACAAAGAAAAGTTATCCTATTTTCAGGCTGATATGGCTTTTAAATCGGGTAATTTTCAAAAAGCTGTTGATCTAGGCCAAAAGGCAATGGCAAAATCGTCCCCGGCTGAAAAATCGGAACTGAACAGAATCATTGGACAGAGTTATTTCAATTTGAAACAATACGATAAATCTATTCCGTATTTGGCGGCATACAAAGGCAAAAGCGGAAAATGGAACAATAACGATTATTATCAGTTGGGGTATGCTTATTACAAGCAAAATGATTTTGAGAATGCGATTACCCAATTCAATAAAATTATAAGCGGTAACGACAGCGTGGCTCAAAACGCCTATTATCATTTAGGGGAGAGTTATTTAAAAACCGATAAAAAACAGCAGGCTTTAAATGCGTTTAAAAATGCTTCGGAGATGAGTTTTGACGCAAAAATTCAGGAAGATGCCCATTTAAACTATGCCCGTTTAAGTTATGATATAGGGAATTCGTATCAAAGTGTACCGGATGTCCTGAACGGATTTATCACAAAATACCCTGACAATCCTAGTAAAACAGAAATTGAGACTTTGTTGATTAATTCATATATCACTTCTAAAAATTACAAAGAAGCTTTAGCGTTATTGGAAAAAAACAAATCCTTTGGGAATAAGACAGCGTACCAAAAAGTTACTTTTTACAGAGGATTGGAACTATACAATGATGGTGCTTACAAAGAGGCGCTGGCTATGTTTAAAAAATCTATCGCTGAGCAAAAAGACGCAGCGTTTACCGCCAGAGGTACATTTTGGAAAGGTGAAACTGAATTTGTTCTTGACGATTATTCAAATGCCTTGTTAAGTTACAAGCAGTTTACAGGTTTTCCCGGAGCTTCAAAAACACCCGAGTTTGCAACAATAAATTACAATATTGCCTATTCACATTTTAAACTGAAAGAATATGATCAGGCCGCTGGTTTTTTTCAAAAATATATAGATGTTTCTAAAGGAGATAAAACCAGATTGGTTGATGCTTATCTCCGTTTGGCCGACAGCCGTTTTGTGACTTCAAAATATACATCGGCTATCGAGGCTTATGATAAAGCAATTGCTTTAAAAGGAGTGGATGCTGATTATGCAGCTTTCCAAAAAGCGATTTCGTATGGCTTTGCCGGTAAAAACGACAAAAAAATAAGCGAATTTACCTCGTTTATCAAAAACTTCCCTGATTCACAATATCGTGATGATGCCTTGTTTGAGTTGGGAAACACCTATACAGCAGTAAACCAGACATCGTCTGCTGTTAAAACTTATGATCAGCTGATTAGTGAATATAAAAAAGGAAGTTATACTTCAAAAGCGATTCTTAGACAAGGATTGATTTATTATAATGAAGATAAAGACGAGTTGGCGCTGACAAAATTCAAGAAAGTGGTTTCTGAATTCCCTAGAACAGATGAAGCAAATGAAGCCGTTAAGACAGCCCGATTGATTTATGTGGATAAAGGCCGCGTTGATGAATATGCGGCATGGGTAAAAACGCTCGATTTTGTTGAAGTGACTGATGCCGAATTGGATAATGATACCTGGGAAGCGGCTGAAAAGCAATATGCTCAGGGTAATACATCACAAGCTGTTTCGAATTTAAAAAGCTATGTGTCTAATTTCCCTAACGGACTTCATGCTTTAAAAGCGAATTATTATTTGGCCGACTTGTATTTCAAACAAGGGGAAACCAATAATTCGGTTCCTCATTATGAGTATATAATTTCTAAAAGCAGAAACGAATATACTGAACAGGCATTATCAAGATTAGCCGAAATATATGTCAAAAAAGGAGATATGGATAAAGCAATTCCTGTTTTAACCAGATTAGAGTCGGAGTCAGATTTTCCTCAAAATAAAACCTTTGCCCAAGCTAATTTAATGAAAGGCTACTACGATAAAAAAGATTATGCTAAGGCGGTTGTGTATGCTGATAAAGTGCTTGAGAATCCTAAAACGGATGCAAAAATAAAGAGTGATGCACAAATCATTGTGGCTCGTTCAGCAATGCAGGCAGGAGATGAAGCAAAAGCAAGAGAAAGTTATGCGAAGCTTCAAAAAATTGCTAAAGGAGAGCTAATGGCTGAAGCCTTGTATTATGATGCGTATTTCAAACACAAAGATGGTAAATACGAAGCTTCGAATACAGTGGTGCAAAAAATCGCTAAAGAGTATTCAGGCTACAAATATTACGGTGCCAAAAGTTTAATCGTAATGGCTAAAAACTTTTACGGATTAAAAGACAGCTTCCAGGCGACATACATTTTGGAAAGTGTAATTAAAAATTTCAAAGAATTTGATGATGTAGTTGCAGAAGCCCAAACGGAATTAAATACAATCAAAGCCGAAGAAGCAAAAACGAATTCATCAGTGAAATAGATAATGGATGATAGACGAAGAGATAATAGACAGATAGATGGCAGACGATAGAAATATGGAAACAGCATTTAGAAGGCATAATTTCAAAAAACTTAAAATTTGGCAGATGGCAATGGACTTGGCTAAAATGATTTTTGAAAAGACAGAAGTTTTTCCTGAAAATGAAAAATATGGTTTGATATCTCAAATGAACAGATGTGTAATATCAATACCGTCAAATATATCTGAAGGCTCAAGCAGGACTAATAAATCTTTTAGTCATTTTTTAGACATAAGTCTAGGTTCATCTTTTGAATTGCAGACCCAAGTTTTGTTAGCAAACATGGAAGGTTATATCTCAGAACAGCAAACAAAAGATTTAGAATCAAAAATTGAAGAATTACAAAAAGCAACAATGACTTTTCAAAATACATTGAATTAATATGGTTTCAACAAAGCAAAAATATAATCAATCATTTCGCCTGATGTTAAATAATCAACCATCTTTTGGTCTATTATCTTTCAGTCCGGCATCTTTTAATCTATCGTTAAAGAGTCTATCATCTCTTCGTCTATTATCTATCTGTCTTTTATTTACACAGTTTGTGATAGCTCAAAAGAAAGACGATATAGGTACAGAAGTTGTAAACGTGGTAAAACCTTACACACCAACAATTTCTGATGCTTATAAAGTAAAAGAAGTGCCTCCTGCAGAAGATGCAGAAACTACTAAGAAAGAAGAAGTGAAATACCAGATTTTTTCCTTTCCGGTAGCATCTACTTTTGTACCTGCAAAAGGAAAAGCACAAGGTGTTGAAAAACCTAAAGAAGAAAAACTTTGGCCTAATTATGCTACGGTAGGTTACGGGAATTATAGTACCTTAAATGCCGAATTGTTTGTAACACATGATATTGATGAAAATCAATATGCTGGCGGTATGTTCCGTTATTTGAGTTCAGGAGGAGGAATAAAAGAAGTGGAACTGGATGATGATTTTTCGGAAATTTCAATTGGCGGTTTGTATGGTTATAATAAGTATGATACAAGTTTTAAACTGGATTTAGGATATAAAAGAGATAGTTATAACTGGTATGGTTTACCTTTGGAAAACCCTAATTATACATCTATTGCCTTTAATTCTGTTGACCCGCTTCATGTGTTTAACACATTTAAAGTAGGTTCTGAATTAGCCGTATCAAAAAGTTTTTTTGAAAAATTAAATGTGAATTTTATAGGTTTTTCTGATGATTACGGCTCGCGCGAAAACAGATTCATAGTAAAACCTGATTTTAAGTTTGATTTTAGAGATACTTCGGTAAAGTTGAAATTCAATCTGGATTATGCCAATACTACTTTTGATGAGTCATACCAGTTAACACCGCCGCCATCAGGTTCTGATTATAAAATTGATAAGTCGCATTTGATTTTTAGCGGTAATCCAAGCTTTACAATTCTAAAGGATGATTTGTCTATAGAATTAGGTGCTGAATTTGCTTATCTGGCCCGATTAAAAAATACGTATGCAGGATCTGATCAGGGAAATGAGAGTGGTGTTTTTATTTATCCAAAAATTAAAGCGTCTTATAAGTTAGTGGGTGATTTGATGGTTTTCGTTGCTGGTGCTGAGGGTGGTTTACAACAGAATACGTATGAAAACTTTGCTTCACAAAATAAATTCATTTCGCCTACATTGGATATTATGCCAACAGATAATCAATACAATATCTATGCGGGATTGAATGGTAAACTGACTAATTCTGTGGCGTATAACGTAAAAGCGAGTTATGATTCTTCAAAGAATAAGGCTTTGTTTGTGACTAATCCGTATTTATCATCACCTTCTGAAAATTATAGTTACGGCAACTCATTCAATGTAGTGTATGATAATATAAAAACCATTTCTTTCTATGGGGAATTAAAAGCGGATATCAATAAAAACATTGCTTTGGGAATTAACGGACAGTTAAATGCATACAATACGGATATCCAGGAAGAAGCATGGAATCTGCCTACGGTTAAGTTTACATTTACTTCTGATTTTAATGTAGGTAAAAAATTCTATGCCGGAACGCAGTTGTTTTATGTAGGGGAGCGAAAAGATCAGTTTACAAATTACACAGGTTTTGTTAATCCGGATTCAGTGCAAACGTTGGAAGGATATTTTGATATCAATGCACACATTGGTTACAAGCACAACGAAAGATTGAATTTCTTCCTGAAAGGGAACAATCTTGCCAATAAAAACTATCAGCGCTGGTTAAACTATCCGGTACAAGGAGTACAAGTGATGGGTGGAGCCAGTTATAAGTTTGATTTTTAATTATTCTACCATATAAGTCATATAAGGCATATAAGTCCGTCACATACGCTTAAATGACTTATATGTCTTATATGTTTAAAAAAATACGAGCTTTGCCTAAATCTTTGCGATCCTTGCGGTTAAATAATATGACACTAAAACAAAAAACACACAGCCAATACATCCAAATTCTTCAGGACAAAATAGATGTCTTTCAGGATATGATTTCAGGTTTAACAGAAGATTCTCTTAATGATGCCAAAGGATCTGCCGGTGATAAACATGAGACGGCATTGTCTATGATGCATATTGAGCAGGAAAAACTTACCAATAAGCTTAAAGAAGCTATGGAATATAAGTCAATTCTTGAGAAAATTGATACTTCATCTATCCATAAAAAAGCAGTGCTGGGAAGTCTGGTTAAAACTAATAATTTGATTGTTTTTATTTCAGCAGCATTGCCTAAAATAACTATTGAAGATCAAAATGTCTTCGGTATTTCTCCACAATCACCATTAGGATTACTTTTACTTGGTAATGAAACAGGACATACTTTTCAATTAAACAATGTTCAATATAAAATCCTTTCAATCGAATAATATGAAAAGAATACTACTTATAGGTTTGTTTTTTGGCACTCAAACCTTTTTGGCACAAAAGCAAAAAGCCGATTTACTGATTACAAATGCTACTATTTACACAGTAAATAAAGATTTTACCAAAGCCGAAGCCATGGCGGTTAAAAACGGAAAAATTATTGCTGTAGGAACCACTTCGGATATTCAGAAAAAATATCAGGCTCCTAAAAACATCAATGCAATGGATAAGTTTGTTTATCCCGGATTTTACGATGCGCATGCACATTTTTACAGCTACGGTTTAAATCTTCAAAAAGTAGATTTGAGAGGAACTAAAAGTTATCAGGAAGTTTTAGACAGGGTGGTAAAGTTCCAAAAAGAGAAGAATCCGGAGTTTATTACAGGTCGTGGCTGGGATCAGAATGACTGGGCAGTTAAAGAATTTCCAACAAAAGCAGAACTTGACAAGTTGTTTCCTGATACACCGGTAGTTTTAACAAGAATTGATGGTCATGCACTTTTAGCAAATAGTAAAGCATTGGAATTGGCAAAAATCACTCCCACTACTAAAGCGGAAGGTGGTGAGATTCAGGTGAAAAATGGGGAAACAACAGGTATTCTTGTGGATAATCCTATGGATTTGGTTTATAATATCATCCCAAAACCTAAAAAAGAAACTCAAATTAAGGCTTTAAAAGATGCTGAAAAAGTAATGTTTGATTATGGTTTGACCACTATAAACGAAGCCGGACTTGAAAAAGATATGATTGATTTAATCGATACGCTGCAGCAAAAAAACGAACTGAAAATCAACATATATGCAATGGTAGCGGCTACTCAGGATAACATCGATTTATACACACAGTTAGGACCTTATCAAACGGATAAGTTAAATGTACGTTCGTTTAAATTTATGGGTGATGGAGCTTTAGGTTCACGTGGTGCCTGTTTGCATAAACCGTATAGTGACCGACCTAACCATCACGGAGCGTTGCTTTCTTCGGTTGCTGATATTAAAAGAATAGCGAAACAAATAGCCGATTCTGAGTATCAAATGAACTCACACGCCATAGGTGATTCGACTAATACGGTATTATTAAATATCTATAAAGATGTTTTAAAAGACAAATCTGATCGTCGTTGGAAAATAGAACATGCACAAATCATGCAGGAAAAAGATTTTGATTCGTTCAGTTTGAATATTATCCCTTCGGTACAGCCAACACATGCGACTTCAGATATGTACTGGGCTGAAGAAAGAGTAGGGAAAGAGCGTATCAAACATTCGTATGCGTATAAAAAAATGCTGGATAAAGCTGGAGTTATTGCGTTAGGAACCGATTTCCCTATTGAAGAGGTAAATCCTATGCTGACTTTTTATGCTGCGGTAGCCCGTAAAGATTTGAAAAACTTCCCGGAAGGTGGTTTCCAACCCGAAAATGCTTTATCAAGGGAAGAAACTTTGAAAGGAATGACCATTTGGGCAGCGTATTCTAATTTTGAAGAAAACGAAAAAGGTAGTCTTGAAGTGGGTAAATGGGCTGATTTTACAATTTTTGACAACGATTTAATCAATGAAGATATAGATGCGATTCCTTATGTAAAACCAGTGAATACTTTTGTAAAAGGAATTCAAGTGAAATAATAAACTTTTTACTTTATTTAAAATGAACCAGTCATTTAATTGACTGGTTTTTTTATGTTCAAAAATTACAATCTCTAACTTTTTTAGCAAAAACAAAAACCTTTTTGTTTCGATTTTATATTTTTAATTCTTTTTAAGTTTTAAATTATAATTAAAAATTATTTTAAGGTTTAAAAATTAAACTTAATACTTCAATTTTGTTTCAGAAATAAATTTAAAAATAATAATACTTCTGAATTTTAGAATCTGAATTCAGAAATTAAAAATCTGAAATAATTATGTGTGGAATTGTATGTGCCTTCGATTTAAAGCAAAAAGCAGAGACTTTACGCCCTCAAGTATTAGAGATGGCAAAAATTATCCGTCACCGTGGACCGGATTGGAGTGGGATTTTCTCAAACGATAAAGCTATTTTAGCTCACGAGCGTTTGGCAATTGTTGATCCGGCTTCTGGAAAACAACCTTTGTTTAGTCCAAATAGTAATTTGGTTTTGGCTGCTAATGGCGAAATATACAACCACCGTGAATTAAGAAAACAATTTGATGGTGGGTTACTGAGTTTACCGAAGTACGATTTTCAAACACAAAGTGACTGTGAAGTGATTCTGGCATTGTATCAGGAAAAAGGACCAGCATTTGTGGATGAAATGAACGGGATTTTTGGTTTTGCTTTATATGATGTGGAAAAAGATGAATATTTCATTGCCCGTGACCACATGGGGATTATTCCGTTGTATATAGGCTGGGATAAAAACGGAACATTTTACGTAGCTTCTGAATTAAAAGCTTTAGAGGGATACTGTTCGAAAATTGAATTATTCCCGCCGGGACATTATTTGTACAGTAAAACTAGCGAATTAGTGCAATGGTATAAACGAGAATGGACCGAATACGATGCCGTTAAAGAAAATGAAACAAGCATCAAAGCTATCCGTGAGGCTTTGGAAGCAGCAGTACATCGTCAGTTAATGAGTGATGTTCCTTATGGTGTATTGCTTTCAGGTGGATTGGATTCTTCGATTACATCGGCCATTGCTAAAAAATATGCCAGCCGTCGTGTAGAAACAGATGATAAATCGGAAGCATGGTATCCGCAGTTGCATTCATTTGCTGTTGGTTTAGAAGGTTCGCCCGATTTGGCAGCAGCCCAAAAAGTAGCAGATCATTTGGGAACCATTCACCACGAAATTAAATTCACCATTCAGGAAGGTTTAGACGCTATCCGTGATGTAATTTACAATCTGGAAACGTATGATGTGACCACCGTTCGTGCCAGCACACCTATGTACTTAATGGCGCGTGTTATTAAGTCGATGGGAATAAAAATGGTACTTTCAGGAGAAGGCTCAGATGAGTTGTTTGGCGGTTATCTGTATTTCCACAAAGCACCAAATGCAAAAGAATTCCATGAGGAAACGGTTCGTAAATTAAGCAAGCTACACATGTACGATTGTTTGCGTGCCAACAAAAGCTTGGCTGCTTGGGGAATTGAAGGACGTGTGCCATTCTTGGATAAAGAGTTTATGGATGTAGCGATGCGAATTAATCCACAAGATAAAATGATCAATGGAGAACGCATGGAAAAATGGGTGCTTCGTAAAGCTTTTGAGGATATGCTTCCGGAAAGTGTGGCCTGGCGTCAAAAAGAACAATTCAGTGACGGGGTAGGTTACAGTTGGATTGACACGCTGAAAGAAATGGTGGGCAAAGAGGTTTCTGATGAGCAATTGGCAAATGCCAAATTCAGATTCCCTATCCAAACACCAATGAGTAAAGAGGAGTATTATTACCGCACTATTTTCAGCGAACATTATCCAAGTGATACAGCGGCTTTATGTGTGCCGCAGGAGCCAAGTGTGGCCTGCAGTACAAAAATTGCTTTGGAATGGGATGAAGCATTTAAAAAGCTGAATGACCCATCAGGCAGAGCAGTGGCAAGTGTACACGAAGAAGCCTACGAAAAAGAAACGGTTGCATAATTAAATAGTTTTGGTTAACTTTATAAGACTTCCGGATAAATTCACACTACGCTGAATAGGAAGTCGAAACCTCAATAGTATTTTACTGTTGAGGTTTTTTTTGATAAAAATTATTTTTTTAAACAATAAAAGGTTGGGATTTTAAGTCATTTTAAGAGCCTTAAATCAATTTTTGGTTTTTTGTTGTTTTTTTGAATAAGTAAAAAGGACTGAAATTTGTTTTAAGGCCTTTTTTATTCGTTTTAAGACATTATCTTATTGTTAACATTTGTTAATAACTTGGAGCTGTTTTGAGGTTTTTAATCGTAAAAAAAAGCAGTATTTCATTATATTTGCGTGTTTGACAAATAATACAATTTCGAAAAAGATATTATGAGCGAAGAAGTTAAAAAGAATAATTATTCTGCAGACAGTATTCAGGCGCTGGAAGGAATGGAGCACGTACGTATGCGTCCATCCATGTATATTGGTGATACCGGGGTAAGAGGTCTGCATCACTTGGTATATGAAGTAGTAGATAACTCGATTGATGAGGCGTTAGCAGGTCATTGTGATACTATTACTGTTATTATCAACGAAGACAACTCGATTACAGTTGAAGATAACGGCCGTGGTATTCCTGTGGATATCCATAAAAAAGAAGGCGTTTCTGCACTTGAGGTTGTAATGACTAAAATTGGTGCCGGAGGTAAATTCGACAAAGATTCCTATAAAGTATCCGGAGGTCTTCACGGGGTTGGGGTATCGTGTGTTAATGCACTTTCTGACCACTTAAAAGCTACTGTTTACCGTGATGGTAAAGTTTATGAGCAGGAATACGAAAGAGGTAAGGCGCAGTATCCGGTAAAACAAATTGGGACTACCGAAAAAAGAGGTACTACGGTTTGGTTTAAACCGGATGGAACAATCTTTACACAAACTTTAGAGTATTCATACGATACACTTGCGGCCCGTATGCGTGAGCTGGCTTTCCTGAATAAAGGAATTACAATTACGCTTACTGATAAGAGAGAGCAGGATAAAGACGGAAATGATGTTGGAGAAACTTTCCATTCTAAAGAAGGTTTGAAAGAGTTTGTTAAATTCCTTGATGGTAACCGTGTGCCAATTATTGGTCACGTAATTTCAATGGAAAATGACAAAGGTGAAATTCCGGTTGAAGTTGCTTTAATTTACAATGACAGTTATTCAGAAAATATATTCTCTTATGTAAATAATATCAATACACACGAAGGAGGAACGCATTTACAAGGTTTCCGTATGGGGTTAACCCGTACGTTGAAAAAATATGCTGATGCTTCAGGTTTATTGGACAAATTGAAATTTGAAATTTCAGGGGATGACTTCCGTGAAGGTTTAACGGCTATTATTTCGGTAAAAGTGGCTGAACCGCAATTCGAAGGTCAGACAAAAACGAAATTAGGTAACAGAGAAGTAGTTTCGCCGGTTTCTCAAGCGGTGGCTGAGATGTTGGAAAACTATTTGGAGGAAAATCCTAATGATGCCAAAATCATCGTTCAAAAAGTAATCCTTGCGGCACAGGCACGTCATGCAGCTAAAAAAGCGCGTGAAATGGTGCAGCGTAAAACCGTAATGGGTGGCGGCGGATTACCAGGTAAATTATCTGACTGTTCTGAACAGAATCCTGAAAAATGTGAGATTTTCCTTGTCGAGGGAGACTCGGCGGGTGGAACGGCTAAACAAGGACGTGACCGTGCATTTCAGGCTATTTTGCCATTGAGAGGTAAGATTTTGAATGTGGAAAAAGCAATGCACCACAAAGTGTTTGAAAACGAGGAGATTCGTAATATTTTCACTGCTTTGGGTGTAACGATTGGTACGGCTGAAGACAGTAAAGCTTTAAATTTAGAAAAATTACGTTACCATAAAGTAGTAATCATGTGTGATGCCGACATTGACGGTAGCCATATTTCTACGCTTATTTTAACGTTCTTCTTCCGTTTTATGAAAGAATTAATTGAAGAAGGTCACGTTTACATTGCAACACCGCCTTTATATTTGGTTAAAAAAGGAAATAAAAAGGAGTATGCATGGGACGAAAAGATGCGTGATGCTATAAATGAAAAAATGGGTGGCGGCGCAAATATCCAGCGTTATAAAGGTCTTGGAGAGATGAACGCTGAACAGTTATGGGAAACTACTTTAAATCCTGAGCATAGAACATTACGTCAGGTAACTATTGATAGCTTGGCAGAAGCTGACAGAGTATTCTCAATGTTGATGGGTGATGAAGTACCGCCTCGTAGAGAGTTTATCGAGAAAAACGCAATTTATGCAAATATTGACGCTTAAGAGCTGTTGATAATATATTTTAAGGCCGGTTTTATGAAGATAAAACCGGCCTTTTTTTATGGGTTAAAATTTTATTATAAAATCTTTATTGCAAATCGTAGTATCTAATTTTTTTGTATATTCGGAAAAATCAAATTACACAATTTAAATTAATATGAAAGTAACAATAGTAGGTGCAGGAAACGTTGGCGCAACATGTGCTGATGTGATGGCATACAGAGGAATTGCAAGTGAAATAGTTTTATTGGATATCCGTGAAGGTTTTGCTGAAGGAAAAGCTTTGGATATTACACAATGTGCTACAAATACAGGTTTTAATACAAAATTGAGCGGAGTAACCAATGACTATTCAAAAACAGCTGATAGTAATGTGGTTGTAATTACTTCCGGAATCCCTAGAAAGCCTGGGATGACACGTGAGGAATTAATTGGAATCAATGCAGGTATCGTAAAATCAGTAGCTGAAAATTTATTGGCGCATTCACCTAATGCAATTTTTGTGATTGTTTCCAATCCTATGGATACAATGACCTATTTAGCGTATAAATCATTAGGATTACCTAAAAACAGAATTATTGGTATGGGTGGTGCGTTAGACAGTTCACGATTCAGAACCTATCTGTCTTTGGCTTTGGATAAACCTGCTAATGATATTTCAGCAATGGTTATCGGAGGTCATGGTGACACTACTATGATTCCGTTAACACGCTTGGCATCTTACAACGGTATTCCGGTTTCACAATTTTTGTCTCAGGAACAATTGGATAAAGTAGCTGCTGATACTATGGTTGGAGGTGCAACTTTAACAGGGTTATTAGGAACATCGGCATGGTATGCGCCGGGTGCATCTGTGGCTTATTTAGTGGATTCTATTCTAAATGACCAAAAGAAAATGATTGCTTGTTCGGTATTTTTAGAAGGAGAATACGGACAATCTGACATTTGTGTAGGTGTGCCATGTATCATTGGGAAAAATGGTGTTGAGGAAATTATAGATATCAAATTAAATGATGCTGAAAAAGCACTTTTTGCTAAATCATCAGATGCGGTGAGAAGCATGAATGACGCGCTTTCTTCGGTATTGTCATAAACAATTTGAAAGTTCATAAAGGACTGCATTTTTGCAGTCTTTTTTTTTAATATAATTTTTACAAATAAATTGGTTTATCGTATTCAGAATTATATATTTGCACGTTTTATAAAATGCACATAGTATTTTTGCGTGTATTTTGTAACGCTAACCAAAAACTAACATAGAACGAATTAATTAATTTTTACAAAGAATGCAGAATAGAGGACTAATTAAGTTTTTTGCAATCATTTTTGCGTTAGTAAGTATTTACCAACTTACTTTCACTTTTGTTGCTGGTAAAGTAAAGAGTGATGCAAAAGCATTTGCAAATGGTAATCAGGAAAAAGAAATCAAGTACCTTGATTCAATTGGTAAACAAAAAGTGTTTAGCTTAGGTTTCACTGATTTTACTTACAATGAAGTAGCTGACAAACAAATTAACAAGGGTCTTGACTTAGAGGGAGGTATCAATGTTACGCTTCAGATTTCAGTTAGAGATGTTTTAAAAGGTTTGGCTAACAACACTACTAATGCTGTTTTTAACAAAGCATTAGCTGATGCAAAGAAAAACCAACAAGGTAACCAATCGTTTTTAGATGCTTTTTTCGATGCTTTTGAAGCTGCATCTGCTGGTACAGGAACAAAATTAGCTTCTCCGGATGTTTTTGGTAACAGAAATTTAGCTGAAGAGATTAACTTTAACATGTCTGAGACAAAAGTTAAATCAATCATTGCTAAAAAAGTTGACGAATCTGTAGAGAGTGCTTTCGGTGTATTACGTGAGCGTATCGATAAATTTGGTGTAACACAGCCTAATATCGTAAAATTAGGTAGTACAGGACGTATCCTGGTGGAATTGCCGGGAGCTAAAGATGTTGACCGTGCTAAAAAATTATTATCATCAACAGCTCAGTTGGAATTTTGGGAAACTTATAAAGTAGAAGAGGTTGCAAGTTATTTAATGACTGTAAATGAAGCTTTAAAGAAAACTGAAAAGGCTCCTGTGGCTAAAGCTGAAAAAGCAACTTCAAAAATTGACTCATTATTAGTTGATAAATCAAAAGATTCAGCAGGTGCTGCAAAAGGAAATAATCCTTTATTCGATAAATTAATGCCTTTTCAAGAAGGAGGCTCAATCCTTGGTGCGGTTGCTGTAAAGGATACTGCAGCGGTTAATGCTTATTTTAAAAGACCTGACATCAAATCTTTATTGCCAGCTAATTTGAGTGATATCAAATTTTTATATGGTAAGCCTAAAAATGATGAGGCTGAAGCTGTAGAGATTTATGCTATTAAAGGTAACAGAACCAACACTCCTCCTATGAGCGGAAGTGTATTGGTTGATGCGGCTGATACATTTGACCAAATGGGTAAACCTGCTGTTAACATGCAAATGAACGGTAAAGGTGCTAAAATCTGGGAAGAATTGACAGGAAGAGTATTCTCTCAAAAAAATGCAATTGCAATTGTTTTGGATAATGTAGTGTATTCGGCTCCTGGTGTTACTTCAGGTCCAATTGCTGGCGGTCGTTCAGAGATTTCTGGTGCTTTCACTATTGAAGAGACTAAAGACTTAGCGAACGTTTTACGTGCGGGTAAATTACCGGCTGCAGCTGAAATTGTTCAGTCTGAAGTTGTAGGTCCGTCATTAGGTCAAAAAGCTATCGATAATGGTACTACATCTGCTGTAGTTGGTTTGTTGCTGGTAATGATTTGGATGTGGGTTTACTACGGTAAATCAGGTTCATATGCTAATATTGCATTGGTTGTTAACTTGTTGTTCTTATTTGGTATTTTAGCAAGTTTAGGTGCTGTATTGACATTGCCTGGTATCGCGGGTATCGTATTGACAATGGGTACTGCTGTGGATGCCAATATTATTATCTATGAAAGAGCAAAAGAAGAGTTGCGTGCTGGATTAAACTTAGGAGAAGCGGTTAAAAAATCGTTCTCTTGGACAGGTGCTATGCGTTCAATTATTGATGCTAACGTTACACACGTTTTAACAGGTGCGATTTTATATATATTCGGTACAGGACCTATTAAAGGATTTGCTACGACATTATTGATTGGTATAGTTACATCATTATTCACATCAATATTTATTACAAGAATTTTCCTTGATAGAGCAGTAGCTAAAGGAGATAACTTAAGCTTTACAACAAACCTTTCTAAAAACTGGTTTACTAACTTCCATTTTGATTTCTTAAAAGTTAAGAAATTCTCTTATGGTTTCTCTTTAGCGGTAACTGTAATCAGTATCATTTCTATTTTCTTTGTTAACGGATTGGATCAAGGTGTGGATTTCGTAGGAGGTAGAACTTTCCAGGTGAAATTTGAAAAACCGGTTGATGCAGCAGTAGTTTCAGAAGAATTAGGAAAATTATTCAAAGTTCCGGCTGAAGCTAAAGTATTTGGTGGTTCTGATCAGTTAAGAATTACTACTAAATATAAAATCGAAGAAGAAGGTGTTGCAGTTGATGAGGAAGTAAATAAATTGTTATACGAAGGACTGTCTAAGCATTTCCCTGGTATGGATTACAAAAAATTCATCACTTTATATGATGGTAAAAAACTAGGTTTATTATCAGGATCTAAAGTTGGTGCTGCAATTTCTAACGATATCAAAGCAAACTCTTTCTGGGCTGTAATTGGTGCAATGTTGGTAGTAGGTTTATACTTGGTAGTTTCATTCCGTAAATTAGGATATTCATTAGGAGCTATAGCAGCAGTAGCACACGACGTAATCTTCGTTTTGGGTATTTACTCTTTATGTTACAAATTCATGCCTTTCCACATGGAAATGGATCAGCACTTTATTGCTGCTATCTTGACTGTAATTGGTTATTCAATGAATGACACGGTTATTGTATTTGATAGAATTCGTGAATTCTTAGATGGTAAATTAAAAGGAAACTTTAACCATATCGTTAACGAATCTATCAACACTACTTTGTCAAGAACAATCAATACTTCATTGACAATGATTTTAGTATTGGCTATCATGTTTGTATTTGGTGGTGAGTCAATCAGAGGATTTGTATTTGCTATGTTGATTGGTATTTTTGTAGGTACTTATTCATCATTATTTATCGCAACTCCGGTATTGGTAGATACTTTATCAAAAAAAGATAAAGAAGAAATTGAAAAGAGACACGCTGAATTAAATTCATAATATTTCAGAAGTTTTTATAAATTAGAGTCCTCCCGTTAATTGATGGGAGGATTTTTTTGTTTTATTAAAAGTCTTTTTTATTTATGGAAAACCAATTGATTACCTGGGGAGAATTTGAAAAAGTAGAAATGCGCGTGGGAACTATTATTGAAGTAAATGATTTTCCCGAAGCCAGAAAACCAGCTTATCAGCTGACAGTTGATTTTGGTGCAGAAATTGGTATCAGAAAATCCTCGGCGCAGATAACCAAGCGTTACAACAAGGAAGATTTATTAGACAAGCAGATTATAGCTGTGGTTAATTTTCCTAAAAAGCAAATAGGGAAATTCATGAGTGAATGTCTGGTTTTGGGTTCGGTAGGAGAGGACAATGATATTGTCCTGTTAACATCAGATATAAACGTTGAAAATGGTTTGAGAATAGGGTAATTAATGTTGCCCTATTTATTTAACAGTTCTTCAAACAACCTGAAATATTCACATACGTGATAACCATCCATTAAGCCGTGATGTGCCTCAACGGATACCGGCATTAATTTTTCCCCATTATTCTCATAAACTTTTCCAAAGGAAATCTTTGGTATTGCGTCTGTATTATCATGATTATTCGGATGCAGTATAGCATTAAAACTTAGCCAGGGTATAGTCGTGTGTCTGATTAAATCAATTTTTCTGGCATCATCATTAAATCTGATACCGGTTGAATTTTTTACTTCGTTAATTTCGCTGAGAAGGTTTTTATTGAAAATTTCAAAGTCCTCATCGTATTCAATATAGCTGAACGCAAAAGTGTTGTCTTCACGTGCTAAAGTTGTTCCTGCATTTATAATGTCCAATTCATAGACAGCATTGTCAATTATCCTGTATTTGAATTCTTTTATTGAGTTAACTACTGTCATTGATTTGTGAAAATAATAAGCAAAAAAAGAAACATCATTTGCTTTTGCATAATTAAATGCTTTAGTGCAGTTAATAGTGGCTGTAAGGCCAAAAAAAGGAGATTTCAACTGTGAAAAAAACTCATAATGTTCCTTTCTGTTCCATTCGTCAATATTAATGGCTTTCATGAAAATTGTATAAATATGTGTCAATTATTATTAAAAAAGCCTAAAATCATTTGATTTTAGGCTTTTTGTATGTTTTTGCTATCTTATTAAATGTCATCAAAATCGATATCAGTGAAGCTGTTGCGTGGTTCTTCTGCATCTCTGTCGTTTTGATATTCTTTTTTGAAATCTTTCTGATGACGTTCTGATATCACTTCCTCACCTTTTTGCTGCAAAACAAAATCGGTCATTTCGTCTAATATTTCTCTGAAAGCGGAAAAATCTTCCTTGTATAGGTAAATTTTATGCTTTTTGAAATGGAATGAACCATCTTCTTCAGTGAATTTTTTACTTTCTGTAATAGTGATGTAATAATCATCCGCTTTTGTAGAACGTACATCAAAGAAATAGGTTCTTCTTCCTGCACGTAATACTTTAGAGAATATTTCCTCTTTTTCTAACATTTCGTTTTCGTTCATTCTCATTCTATCAAATTTATTTTGTGTTGCGATGTTCAAATTTGGAAAAAAAAATTAATCCAGCCAAACAATTAAAGTAATTCTTTTTCAGCAATTTGTTTTAAATATAACTCTTTGTAATAGCCTTCTTGGTTTACTAGTTGATTATGAGTGCCTTGCTGGATAATTTTTCCGTTGTCAAGTATGATGATTTTGTCTGCATTTTTTGCAGAAGAAGCTCTGTGACTTACAATAATCGTTGTTTTTCCGTGGGAGATTTTATCTAAATTGGTTAAAATTTCTTCTTCTGTTTCGGTATCGACAGCTGACAGGCAATCATCCAAAAGTAAAATCTGTGGTCTTTTTATAAAAGCACGCGCAATAGATACACGTTGTTTCTGACCTCCAGACAGTGTGATTCCTCTTTCGCCTAAAACAGTTTCGTATTGATCCTTAAAATCAATTATATTTTGATGTACCGCAGCATTTTTGGCTGAAAATATAACTTCATCCTGATTAGCATCTTCTTTTCCAAATTTGATATTGTTGTTAATAGTATCAGAAAAAAGAAAGGCATCCTGTGGTACTACACCAATGGCGTCGCGGATATTTTCAAGATTTAAATCGGTTAAATTATGACCGTCCAGCAATATATATCCTTCGGTTGGATCGTATAATCTGCTGATTAATGATAAAATGGTGGATTTGCCGGAGCCTGTACTTCCTATAATAGCCAATGTTTCTCCTTTTGGGACTTCAAAACTTACATTGTCAAGGGCTTTGATGTTTGTATCGTCATAAACTAATGAGACATTGTGAAAAGTTATTTCTCCTTCAATTTTTATTGGTTTTGCGTTATTGTTCTTTATTTCAGGATCAATTTTCAAAAATTCATTAATACGTTTTTGAGAAGCTTCGGCCTCCTGAACCAATGATGAAACCCAGCCTATTGAAGCTACAGGCCAAACAAGCATGTTGATATAAAGTATGAATTTTGCTATGATACCTATATCGGCTAAACTGCCGTTTATATACATGTAACATCCAATTGAAATTACCAATAAATTACTGATACCAATCAATAACAACATAAGCGGTCCAAAAAGAGCCTGTGTTTTGGCTAAATCGACACTTTTCGAATAGCTTTGATCTGATAATTCTTTAAACTCATCTTCTTTGACGTTTTCTATTGTGTATGCTTTTATAACTCTTATTCCCGAAAAGAATTCCTGTGCAAAAGATGTCAGTTTTGATAGGTTTTGCTGAAAAATGGTACTTTTTTTATTGATTTCTGTGCTTAGTTTGAAAATAAAATATGCCAACAGAGGTAAAGGAAGCAATACTATTAATGTTAGTTTAGGGGATACCTTGATCATGTAAAATATCACGACTGCAAACCGGATTATGGTATTTATAGTGTACATGACAGCCGGGCCAACATACATTCGCACACGTCCGACATCCTCACTTATACGGTTCATTAAATCACCGGTGCGGTTTTTCTTGTAGAAATTCTGAGTAAGTTCTTCATACTTTCTGAAAATATCATTTTTCATGTCGAATTCTACATGACGTGACATTACAATTAATGTTTGACGCATCAAAAAAGTAAGTATGCCGGCAATAATAGTAGTGCCTAAAATCAGTAAAATATTTTCAAGTAATTCTTTTTTTATTAATTCAGGGTTTATTTTACCCGATTTGAAATACTTTTCAATAGCAGTAATCGAATCTCCGATTAATTCCGGGGTGTAAAGTGAAAAAATTTGTGCGATTATGGTTATTAAAATTCCTCCAAAAAAATGGTATTTATACTTGAGGAAATAATGATTGATATGCTTAAGTTCTTTCATTTATTTATAAAAATAACTAATTTGTTGAATATTTATTAAAAATATATTGGTAAATCTTATTAAAATTATTGAAAATAAAATTATATATTTTGTAACACCGTACGATTTTTTGTCTTAATATTGCAAACTTTTGATAGAAAACCGTAATTTTGCACCGGTTTTAAAAAGTAAACCAAACTATTTAAAAAAACATTCATTATGATTACTGAATCTGTTAAAGCTAGTGAACTTCATAAAGTTGACCCTGTTTTTGGTCAAGTTTCTTTTGATAATCACGAACAAATTGTTTTTTGTCAAGACAAAGATACTGGATTAAAAGCAATTATTGGTATCCATAACACAGTATTAGGACCTGCATTAGGAGGTACTAGAATGTGGAAATACACTAACGAATGGGAAGCATTAAATGATGTATTGCGCCTTTCGCGCGGAATGACATTTAAGTCGGCTATCTCAGGATTGAATTTAGGTGGGGGTAAAGCGGTAATTATTGGAGATTCTAAAATTGACAAGACTCCTGAAATGATTGCTAAATTTGGTGAATATGTAGATTCGTTAAGCGGCCGTTACATTACTGCAGAAGATGTAGGAACTACAACAGCTGATATGGACTTAATCCGTAAGCATACAGCACACGTAACAGGTATTTCTGAAGCTATAGGTGGTTCAGGAAATCCATCGCCTGTAACAGCTTATGGTGTTTACATGGGTATGAAAGCTGCTGCTAAATATAAATTTGGTACAGATAATTTAGCTGGAAAAAGAGTTTTAGTACAAGGAATTGGTCACGTAGGTGAAACTTTAGTAGATTACTTAACAGGTGAAGGTGCTAAAGTTATTATTTCGGATATTAACGAAGCTCGTTTACAGGAAATAGGAAACAAATACGGTGCGAAAATCTTCCAGGGCGATGATTTATACACAGCTGATGTTGATATCTATGCACCTTGTGCTTTAGGAGCTACTGTTAATGACGAAACTATTGCTAAATTAAAAGCACAAGTAATTGCCGGTGCGGCTAATAACCAATTGGCTAACGAAGTTCGTCACGGACAGATGTTGAAAGACAGAGGTATTTTATATGCTCCTGATTTCTTAATTAATGCTGGTGGTATTATTAACGTATATGGTGAAATTGCTCATTACGGTAAAGATGAAGCAATGCGCAGAACAGAAAATATCTATAACACTACATTAGAAATTTTCGATTATGCAGAAGCTAATAATATTACAACTCACGAAGCTGCTTTCAAAATTGCTCAGAACCGTATCGATTTGAGAAAGAAAGAATTGGCTAAGTAATAAAAATTGATTTTTAGACAGGCTTGGATTGTCAGACAAGTCAGACTAATATAGATTATAAGGAAATCGGACTCTAAAATTTTTAAGAATTCCAAGATGTCTGATAATCTTTAAAATAAAATTGTATTTTTGTGAAGCGAAAGAATTTCTTTCGCTTCATTAATTTTAAAAAGTTCTTACAAAGGTGTTAAACAGAAGACATATCCGGCTTAAAGTGATGCAGACATTGTACTCAATGCATCAAAATCATTCAGATAATATTGAAAAGGAAGAAAAGTTCTTATTTCAAAGTATCGATAACGTACAAGATTTGTATCTTATTATGATCTCTACTTTAGTGGAAATCAGAAAAAAAGAAGAAGAGTTTTTGGATATATCAAGTAAGAAACATTTAGCTACTAAAGAAGAAAAAAATCCTAATCTCAAGTTTATAAACAATAAAGTGCTTCGTATTCTTGACGAAAGCAACTCATTATCTGTGGCACTTGCCAACAGAAAGATTAATAACTGGAACGTTGATGATGAGTATATCAGTATTTTATTGAAAGAAATCAAGGAAAGTGCTTTGTATCAAAAATACATGAGCGGCCGTGTTAATGAATTTGAAGAAGACAAGGATTTGGTTGTTGATATTTTCACCGAAATTATAGCACCAAGCATCAAGCTTTACGAATATCTTGAAGATCATAAACTTACGTGGATTGATGATATTCCTCTTGTGAATACTTTAATTCTAAAGCAGCTTAAAGCCTTTAAATCTGATGAGGATCTGTTTTTTGTACCAAAATTATACAACGATGTTGAAGATAAGGAGTTTGTGTCGCAATTGTTTAGAAGAACAGTTTTGAATGAAGCGGTTCTAGCTAAGGAATATGCTGAAAAGACACCAAACTGGGAGGCAGACCGTATTGCCGAGTTGGATTCCATTATTTTAAAAATGGCTATTTGTGAGCTTTTAAAATTCCCTTCAATTCCGGTTAAAGTAACAATTAACGAATATTTAGAATTAGCAAAAGAGTATTCTACTCCAAAAAGTTCTATATTTATCAACGGAATTTTAGATAATCTGGTAAAAGAGTTTAACACAAACGGCAAGTTGAAAAAAACAGGCCGTGGCTTAATGTAAAATTTATACGAATGAAAAAGTACAGTATTGCTTTTATTGCAGTTTTAGCTTTAGCATCATGTAAAAACAAAGATGAATTTGCACCGCAGCAGGTTGATGCAAATAATATGGTAGTTGCACAAGGTCAATTGTCCATGCAGGATGAAAGCATGAAGAAAAAATTAAAACCTGAGGAATATCCTATAATCAAATTCACTGAAACCGAATTTGATTTTGGGAATATCAAGCAAGGTGATAAAGTAGAGCATATCTTCAAATTCACTAATACAGGTAAAAACGATTTGTTTGTAATGGAAGTCCGTCCTTCATGTGGCTGTACAGCGCCGGAATGGACAAAAACAGCAGTTAAAAAAGGTGAATCAGGTGAGATTAAAATCATTTTTGATTCTAAAGGAAAATCCGGACCACAATCAAAATCGATTGCTTTGCTTACCAATACTGAAAACGGTCATGAAGTATTGGCCTTTAAAGCTAATATCTTAACAGATGGTGCAACTGTACCTATGCCGGCAGGAGAAAATCACGGAGATCATAAACACTAATATTTTAAAACATAATGACACAATTTTTGCCTTATTTATTGATGTTTGTTGTAATGTTCGTATTCTTAATACTACCGCAGCAACGTAAAATTAAAAAAGAAAAAGCATTTGAAGCATCGCTGAAAGTTGGTGACAAAATCGTAACAAAAAGCGGTATTCACGGTAAAGTAGCAGAAATAGCTGAAACTACTGTAATTGTTGAAACAATGGCAGGTAAAATTAAAATGGAACGCTCGGCTATTTCTTTGGATTTAAGCAATGCTTTGAATAAAAAATAAATTTTCATTCAGGGAATAAAATATGGGGCTTAAAGCCCCATATTTTATTTGTATTAACCTCAGTTGTAATTTATTTAATCCTGTTCCAATGGTTTTGAAAGATAAATTTTCTCAGATTTAATTTCCTCTTTCTTTTTATCTTTATTCTCATCTTTATAAGATTTAAATAGAAACTCATTTTTTCCTTTTGTAATTTTATTTAAATCAGTAAAATTTTTAAGGGACGGATTAATCTTATCGTATTTTAAAATAATACTTTCATCATGATAATCTGTTACTTTTTCGTTTAGATATTTTTTTTGCTTTTTATAAATGTCTTTACGAATATATTTGTTGGAACTTGCATCCAAAATGTAATTGTCGATTGAAAAAATGTTTTCTCTTTCTGATAAATGATTATATCCTGTTGCTTTTTTCAAACGGTCATTAAAATGAAATTCATTTTGAGTTTTACTTTTTTGGTATTCCTTCTTGTATTGATTTAAAAATGTCAGCATTTCAGCTTCTTCTTTATTTTCTTTTTTAAAATTTCCCCAATCACAAACTAAGACTGTTTGTTTGTTTTTAGACATGATTTTTCCTGAAAAAGGTTCGCTTTCTCTTTTTGAAACATTGTAAAATAATAAAAAGTCATTGTAATTAGGGTTGATGTTAAAAGAGTATGTGTTACTATCGTTGTTGTTTTCACTGTTCTCCTTGTTTTGAATAAGAGTTATAAGGCTTGGTTTGTAATCAAGATTTGTTATGTAATATGGTTTGCCTTTTTCAATGTTGGATTCCAGTAAATTTATTGGATTTTTTTTGTCAAATTTTACAAAAATCGAATCATATTCGATAAATGAACTTTCAAAAGTAAGTTTGATACCTTTTTTGACTGATTTATTTTCTCTGCCCAAAATAGTGAATGGTTGTTCTGGTTTAAATGGAATAAAATCAATTGAATTGTTTTGAATTTTATACTCTCCAAAGACTAATGTGGCATAACCATACAATGCAAAGGTATTGTCTTCAAATATATAAATTCCAGATGTAGAACCTTGACTATAGCTTCCTTTTGGTATTTTGTTTTCGTTTTGTTTTTGAGAAAATAAGAAATTACTCAACATGAATAATGCTGATAAAAATAAGTTTTTCATTTTTAGTTTGGTTAGTTTGATTAAGCTTGTTATCTGTATTTATCATTTAAACCAATGCCTTCTACTATCATTGGTTTAATTTTTTCTAGCCTGGCGAGTTTTGTTTTTTCCTGCTTGGCAGTATCAATATATTCTACAAATTCTTTTTTCTTAGTCAAAGTAAAATTTTCGAAAACAGTCTCTAAGTGTTCGTTTATCAAAAAATCTTTGAAGAAATCCGACATCACTAAAGGTGATTTTTCAGCTTTATGTACTTTGCCTTGTTTTTCAAGCTCAATGGCTTCGTTTATATATTCCAGTATTTTTTTCTCATTGATTTCTTCTGCCGAATTGAATCGCCATTGACGTTGAGCTTTTGTAGTTTCATTTCCGCTGACTAATACGTTTAAATCATCTTTTAAAAACACGCCATTAAAAAACCAAATTCCAAAATAGGATTTGAAACCTCCAATTCCCAAAACGTTTTTATTGTTGTAAGTATAAACAATTCCTCCCCATTTAGTTGTTTCAACCAATGGTGTTTTATTTATAATTGATTTTAATTGGTCAATTTCTTTTTCCCATAAATCGTTTTGCTGCCAGGTTTTAGAAGGTTTGTCCATTCATACAAACATTTTAGTTTTAAAATTCTATCAGTATACTTTCAGTTTATGAATTGCATAACTGATATTTACAAATATAATAAATACACAAATTCATACATGCAATTTAAAAGTGCATATTTAATATATCTTATACTTTAAAGAGCTATTGTTATCTATCTAAATATAACTTTGCAATTTCTTCTATAAAATCTTGTGGATGAGAACCCATTAAATTTGTCAAAACTACTATTGAAATAGTATCTTTAGGATAAATGTACAAAGCATTTCTGGCACCACCCAGCGAAGCAATTACTGTTTTTTTTTTCTCTTGAAGCTATAGAAAAACCAATCGAACTTATATTTAGAAAATCGTTCGTTTCATATACTTTTCCATTATTTAATTCTATTGGTTTCAAAAGCATTTTAAGACTTTCCGCATTAATCAGCTTATGACTTTGCAATGCAATTACCCATTGAGCTATTTCAGTCGCAGTGGAATAAATTCCGCCAGCTGGATATAAAATTGAAGGCATGGGTTGATATACATTGTTTAGAACACCATTTCTAAAATATGAATAAGGTCTTGCAGTATGGTTAATTATATTGTAGAAATCCCCAAATCCTGCTTTTATTGAGTTTTTCATTCCAGCCTTTTCAAATTGGTTTTCTTTAATGAAGTTTTCAAACGATTTTTTGCTTACTTTTTCAATAATCATCCCAAGTAACAGGAAATTGGTTTGATTGTATCTTAATTCTTCTCCTGGTTTGAAAGCCACTGGTAATTCTTTTATTTTTTTTAATAAGGCTTCACTGTTTTCAGACAAAATATTTCCTTGGGAATCCCAAATATCGGGAATTCCAGATGTATGAGTTGCAATTTGCTTTATGGTGATGTTTTGCCATGTAGTTGGCAGGCTATCTAAATGTTTCGATATAGGATCTTCTAGATTTAATTTACCATTTTCTACTAATTGCATAATAGCTACACCTGTAAATGATTTGGTAATTGAATTAATGCTAAAAACGGTCTTGTTGTCTACTGCAATTGAATCCTGTAAGTTTGCTAATCCATAATTACTCGTTTTAACAATCGTATTGTTTTTTACAACGGCTAGTTGTAACCCGGTAATTCTGTTTTTCTGCATCAAGTTTTTTATTAGCATATCGGCTTTGTCAACTTGTGAAAATGTTAAATTGATAGTACATAAGAGAGCAGTTAAAAGCAATATTTTTTTCATTTTTTTTAAGTTTTTTAAAAGTGTCTAATAGATTTAAAGTTTGAATTTTGAGATGGTATGAAAGTTGTCAATCTCGGTGTTTTTATCACCCAGAAAAGTGTCATAATTAACAACGATCAAATTTCCTTTATATATAATGGTTTCGCAAGGGTTGTCTAATTGTCCGTCACTGCCATTGTTATTATCATTTTTCCAGATCAACGTAATGGTATTTGTGGTTAAGTTGAATTGGTAAACACTATTATCGTCGTAGTTAGCTATAAAAATCGAATTCCGTTTTTTGTCATAAAAGAAACCATCACAACATTTTAATTTATCGGAGTCAAAGATTACCTTTTTAGACTTCACAGTCCCATTATTGTTAAATTCAAATTTTGTAATTACACCATCACCAAAATTTCCAGCATATAAATCTCCTTTTTTATCAAATGCAATACCATCAATGCCAATAGATTTTTTTGTTACTTCAGGTTTTAGGGTAAATTCACTAATCAAGTAATTGGTTTTATTTTCAGATGTTAGAACGATTTTAGCCTTATTCATTTCAGATAATTCGAAGGAATAGATGGCACTTTTTCTTCCAGTTGCATCTGTTAAAGCATCAGTAATATAAGCTCTATTGTTTTTCCAGCGTATGGCTTCGGCAAAATTTAATCCTTCGACTAAGACATCTGTACCTATAGGTTTACCATTTCTTATGTTTACTCTTATTATTCTTGATGCATTTAGTTGGTTTGTAAAGCATTGGTTGTCCATTACGTATAAGTTGCCATCGGGTCCAAAATCAATTCCCATTGGATGGACTCTTTTAGAAATAGGATGTAGAGGTAATTTGTCAAACCAAATGGCAGGTTTGTCATTTTTATCAAAAGTTAAAATTTTAGCTCCATTTTTATCAAAAGAAGTTGGATTTAAAACGGATAAATATAGATTTCCTTTTTTATCTAATGCCATGGCATCAGGCGTAGTACATGTTTCACCTAAATCGGCAAAGAGAGTAGGTTTAATTAATTTGGAAGTGTCATTAAATTTTATTTCCTGTGCGAGAGAATTTAGTGAGATGATTGTAAATAGGCTAATGAAATTGTTTCTGATAATAGACTTCATAATTTATAAGATGATTAGGATTGTTATGCAAGATTAAGAAATGGGTCTTAATGTTTCTTTATAAGCGTACGAAGAGGCTTTTTAAGCATATAAAGAATGAATTTTATGAGATTGACTTTTATATGTGCTGAAATTGCCTTTTCAGATGCAGAAGAACATTATTCAGAATCACACAGGAACTACGTATCCATTATTTGTTAACTTGCAACCTCTAAAGTGTTTTTATGATTTTAACAAAGAATAATGCGACAATAAGAATAATAAGTCATTGTTTATTCTGGATAGGTTTTTTGTTTTTTTATGCTTCGAATAAACCTGATTTTATAAGCTATTACTCGTTTGTATTTGTGTATTGTTGGAAAATTTTAGTTCAGGCCGTTTTTGCATATGGTTTGCTCTATTTTATTGTACCAAGAACACTTAATAAGAAAAGATACGTTTCTTTTGGTTTCTCTTCATTGTGCTGGCTTTATTTTGTTTTTACTTTTTTAATGGTATTGAAGTTTTATTATTTAGAGCCCAAATTTTCTGGTTTTTTTGATCAATGGCCAGGCCACAAAATGTCAATTAAAGAAAGATTAACATCGCTTAATTTGATATTTGGTGAATTTTCTTTTATCACATACCCGGCTATTATTATGGGGTTTATAAGTTTTTCCAAAAAACAGCAAAAACTTTCAAAAATTGAAGAAGAAAAAAAAACAATGGAATTGAAAGTTTTAAAAAACCAATTAAACCCTCATTTTTTATTTAATACTTTAAATAATTTATATGCATTAACGCTCAAAAAGGATGATAAAGCGCCAGAAATGATTTCAAAATTATCTGAAATATTGGATTTTGTGTTATATCGTTGCAATGACCATTTTGTGAGTATAGAAAAAGAAATTAATTTATTGCAGAATTATATTTCTTTAGAAAAATTGCGATATGATGAGAACAGATTGGAAATTTCATTTTTACACAACGTTGATAATACGACTAAGATTACCCCTTTGATATTATTGACTCTTATTGAAAATGCTTTTAAGCATAGTGTTGTTAATGAAACCAAAAAAGCTCAGATTAAGATTAACCTGCAAAATCAAAATAATCAAATTCTTTTTACCGTTGAAAATACGAAGCCTCAAAATGAATTGACTAAGCCAATGAATTCCTATGGGATAGGGATTAAAAATATCCGGAAACAATTAGAATTATTGTATCCTGAAAAGCATCTTTTATTGATAGAAGAAGATGAACAAAGATTTAATGTGAAGCTGACTTTAACCGTCTAAAAATTCTCAAATGAAATATAGTTGTATAATTATTGATGACGAACCTTTAGCAAGAGAATTAATAGCGTCTCATTTATCCCATTTTGAAAATTTTGAGCTGATAGCATCGTTTGAGAATGCAATCAAAGCGTATGCTTTTTTAGAGGAAAGCAGAGTTGATTTGATTTTTCTGGATATTGAAATGCCTTTGCTAAAAGGAACTGATTTTTTGAAAAAACTGAAAAGTAAGCCTAGCGTAATCTTTACAACTGCTTATCGAGAATATGCAATTGAAGGTTATGAACTTAATGTTATAGATTACTTGTTGAAACCAATTTCATTAGATCGTTTTTTTACTTCTATTGAGAAATTCAAAAGTCTGCAAAGCATAAAAACAGTAGAAAAGCCTATGGTTAAAGACCATATTTTTGTGCCTAGCGGAAATAAAAAAATAAAAATTGTTTTTGATGAAGTTCTGTATATTGAAAGTATAAAAGATTACATTACAATTCATCTTGAAAACGGAATATCCCATCATTTGAAATTCAACATTACTGCTTTTGAAAAATTATTAACAGAAGATTTTGTCAGACTTCATCGTTCTTTTATTATTCATTTTAAAAAACTAACAGCATACACAAAACAGGAAGTTGAAATTAATCAAATTGAAATACCTATTGGGAGTAGTTACAAAGAGTTTTGGTTAGATTATTTGGAAAAATCAATTTTGTGATTGAATAAAAAATAAAACTTTGTTTTATAAATCTCTAACCCTAGCTGAAAAGCAAAAATATAAGGCAAAGATTTTATTTGACAAGGTAAAATAATTGCTGTTTTTTTCAAAGTATTTTCCTTACTGGTTTTATTCACCTAATTGAATTTCGCCCAAGAAACTTCAGATAAATTTTTATAGTTATTTATTATCTTCCATGTTTCATTTTTTGAATCTTCAACTACAAACACTAATCCTATGAGAAAAGAAAAAACTTAAGTTTCTTAAGTGATTAAATGATTAGGATTTGATCATTTAATCATCGAACTTTTTCAGGTTGTATTTAAAGCTTTTATATTCCAATTCGCCATATGTAAAATCGTCTTTGGGTTTTTGATAAACGAGTTTTGCTTTGCCAGATAAAATAACAGTTTATCATTTGGTTATTTCCGTGCGGTGTTTGTTAAGAGTTTAGATATGAGAAGTATAAATTTTTGCAATTCTTTAATTGAAGTTCTTAAGTTCATTATTTTTACAAGAAAAAAATACACAAAAATATATGTGAAAATTTATTAAATTATTTGATAAACAATTAGTTAGTATTGATGTGCTTCTTTACAATTAACTTTGTCATTTCTTCTATTGCTATATCAATATCCAGTTTTGTTGTACGCCAATTTACAAAAGCTGCCCTTATTCCTTTTTTTTCATTATAGACTGTGGGGGTCATGAAAACTTTGCCCGTATCATTTAAACCTGTCAGAAAATCATTTACTTTACTTTGATTTTCTTCTCCTGTCAAAGTAAAACAGACTGTATTCAATCTCACCGGAGCCAATAATTCAAAATGTTCGCTGTTTTCTATAAATAGACCAAAATAGTTTGCGGTTTCAACAGCATTTTCAACAATCTCGCGGTAGCCTTTCTTTCCATAAGCTTTTAAGGAAAACCATACCGGTAATGCTTTTAAGCGTCTGGAATTTTCAGGCAGGAAATTCAGGTAACTAAAATTATCCAGAGGGTTTCCTAAATAAGGAGCATTTGAATTTTGGAATGTTTCGGTTTGCAGCATTTTGTGTTCTTCCTTTACGAGAAAAAATGCATTTTCATAAGGAACATTCAACCATTTGTGGCAATCAACAGTAATACTGTCGGCATGTTCCCAGCCTTTTAGTAAATGCTGGTATTTAGGTGAACAGGCAGCAAAAGCACCAAATGCGGCATCGATATGCCACCAGAAATTATGTTCGTTTTTAAGTTTTGCAATGGCTTCAAAATCGTCAAAATCGACAGTGTTTACTGTTCCTCCACTGGTTACAAGGATAAAAGGTTCACCATTTAATTCGGTGATCTTTTGTTTTAAATAGTCAATATCAATACTTTCCCGGTTTCCCCGCATTATTTTTAATTTTTCAATTGTATTGCTTCCTATCCCTAACATCGAAAGTGATTTTATAGTTGAAGAATGAGGTGTCGCTGCAAGAATCTTTATTTTTTTTGTGACTCCTTCTTTTGCAAAATCGAAACCGAATTGTTTTCCAAACCACTGTCTCGCAACAGCTAAGCAGGTAAAGTTGGACATTGTGGCTCCACTAACAAATCCGCCTAAAAAATACTTGGGAAGATTAAAAAGATCTAAAAGTAAATTGATGGTCTCCAGTTCAATAATCGCGGATAAATCACCTTGTCCACTAGACGCCTGTGTATTTTGATCATAGATACCAGCTAACCAATCACCCATAATAGAGGCTGGAGTTGCACCACCAGTAACAAAACCCCAGTATCTTGGACCAGTAGAGCTGTTGATTATTTTTTCTAGTTTTTCATTGAAAGACTGTAGAGCATTTAGCCCGCCTATACCTTGTGTATTTAAATTTTCTTGTGAAATATTGATTTGTTTTGAAGTAGTAGGTCTGTTAGGAAGTTTGTCTAAAAAATCAAGACCTTGAAGTTTTACAGCTTCCAATAAATCGTCTATATGCAGTAAATCGTTTTTTAATTCCTGGTTCATATTGCTTTTAGTTGTTTGTTTTCCTTTGGTTTACGAATAAGCAGCTGAAAAGTTTTGTATTGCTTTGTATATTTCAAAAGTAAAAATATTATCATAAAAAAGTGACTAAGAAATAGTTTTAATAATTATACTTAAATTCATTTATGTTTATTCACAAAGGCTTGTTTTCAATAGTTTTTTGTTGGTAGTAATGATGGCTTGGGATGTTTTATACCTGACATGTTTTTAAAACCGGTCAGGTATAAAAGACAAATCCAAAAACAAAAAAGCGGCCTTACGACCGCTTTATCAATTATTTATTTTTATTGTCAATCCATTTTCTGGCATTCACAAAGGCTTCCAGCCAAGGCGTTACTTCGTCTTTTTGGCCGCGTTCCGGATAGTAAGCCCAGTGCCAAGGGAAAACAGAGCGCTCAATGTGCGGCATGGTTACCAAGTGACGTCCGGTTTTATCACACATCATAGCCGTGTTAAAATCGGAACCGTTAGGGTTATTCGGATAACCTTCATAACCGTATTTACCCACAATATTGTATTGGTCTTCAGCATATGGTAAGTTGAATTTACCTTCTCCGTGAGAAACCCAAACTCCTAAAGTCAATCCTTCTAATGAAGAAAGCATCACCGAATTGTTTTTCTGAACCTTCACTGAAGTAAAGATACTTTCGTGTTTACGACTTTCGTTATGAAGCATTTTACCATGTACTTCGTGTTCAGGATTGATTAATTCTAATTCCATGAACAACTGACATCCGTTACAGATACCAACTGATAAAGTATCCTCTCTGTTGAAGAAGTTCTTTAATGCTGTATTTGCTTTTTCGTTGTAAAGGAAAGCACCGGCCCAGCCTTTAGCTGATCCTAATACATCAGAATTTGAGAAACCACCCACTGCTCCAATAAACTGAATGTCTTCCAATGTCTCACGGCCCGAAATTAAATCGGTCATGTGAACATCTTTTACATTAAATCCAGCTAAATACATGGCATTAGCCATTTCTCTTTCAGAATTACTTCCTTTTTCACGGATGATAGCGGCTTTTGGACGTACACCTGCAGGAACTTCCGGTTTTAATCCTTCGAAGTTCACCGGGAAAGTATATTCCAATGGCTGGTTTTTGTAGTTTGCATAACGTGCTTCAGCCGTACCGTTTTTAGATTGTTTTGTATCTAATAAATATGATGTTTTATACCAGATATCTCTAACTTCTGATACTGAGAAATTGAAACTGTCATTTCCGTTTTTAATGGAAACAGTATCTCCTTCAGTAACTTCACCAATTTTGAATACTTTCACATTTCGTTTTGCAAATGCTAAGTCAATATCCTGCTCGCTTTCATTTGACTGGAAAACGATACCTATATTTTCATTAAATAACGCTTTAACTGAATCGGTTTCACCTAAAACAGATAAATCAAATTTAGCTCCCAGATTAACATCAGCAAAACACATTTCCAATAAAGTTGTAATCAAACCGCCGCTTCCTACATCGTGTCCGGCATTGATTTTCCGTTCTTTAATCAGATTTTGAACCGCATTAAAAGCTTTTTTGAAGAAAACAGCATCTTTAATGGTAGGTACTTCAGAACCGACTTTGTTTAAAACCTGATAGAAAGAACTTCCTCCTAATTTGAAAGTATCCTGAGATAAGTTAATGTAGTAAATATTTCCGCCGTTTCTTTTTAGAACAGGTTCTACTACTTTAGTGATGTTTGAACAGTTTCCAATAGCCGAAATAATAACCGTACCCGGTGCAATTACTTCGTCATTTGGATATTTTTGTTTCATTGAAAGTGAATCCTTTCCTGTTGGGATATTGATTCCTAAATCGATTGCAAAATCAGAACATCCTTTAACCGCTTCGTACAAACGTGCATCTTCACCCTCATTTTTACATGGCCACATCCAGTTTGCTGATAAAGAAACCGATTGCAATCCGTCTTTTAATGGAGCCCAAACAAGGTTAGATAACGCTTCACCGATAGAATTTCTAGAACCAGCGACTGGATCAACTAATGCCGCTATTGGTGAATGACCAATTGATGTCGCAATTCCTTCTTTCCCTTTAAAGTCTAATGCCATTACACCCACATTGTTTAACGGTAATTGTAATGGACCGGCGCATTGTTGTTTTGCTACGCGCCCGCCTACACAACGATCCACTTTGTTGGTTAACCAGTCTTTACATGCTACAGCTTCCAGTTGTACTACCTGATTTAAGTAATTTGGTATATCAGCAACTGAATAATCCGGATTTGAATACGTACGATTTACTTTTTTATCGTTCATGATTGTTTTAGGAGAACTTCCAAAGAAATCTTCTAAAGCATAATCCATTGGTTTGGCACCCGTAGTTTTCGATTCAAATGTAAATCTGTGATCGCTTGTTACATCACCCACAGTGTACATTGGAGAACGTTCTCTGTCAGCAATTCTTTGTAATGTATCGATATCTTTTTCACCAATAACCAATCCCATTCTTTCCTGTGATTCGTTACCAATTATTTCTTTTGCAGATAGGGTAGGGTCACCAACCGGTAATTTATCCAAATCGATATGACCACCTGTTGCTTCAACCAATTCTGATAAACAGTTTAAATGTCCGCCGGCACCATGATCGTGAATAGATACAATTGGGTTGTTGTCGCTTTCCACTAAGCCACGGATAGCATTAGCGGCACGTTTTTGCATTTCAGGGTTTGAACGCTGGATTGCATTCAATTCAATTCCAGAACCGAAAGCACCGGTATCAGCAGAAGAAACTGCAGCTCCTCCCATACCGATTCTATAATTTTCACCACCTAAGATTACGATTTTATCACCTTCTTTTGGTTCTTGTTTTTTAGCCTGGTCTAATTTGGCATAGCCAATACCGCCTGCCTGCATGATTACTTTGTCGTATCCTAATTTTCTTGAATCGGAAGTTGAGGAACCCGAAGCTTCATTATGTTCGAAAGTTAAAATAGAACCTGTGATAAGTGGCTGTCCAAATTTATTTCCAAAATCTGAAGCTCCATTGGAAGCCTTGATTAAAATATCCATTGGAGTTTGGTACAACCATTTTCTTTCCTCCATTCCTTTTTCCCAAGGACGTTCTGTACCTTGAGCGGAGTCGAAAGCTAAGCGGGAATATGATGTCATATAAACTGCAGTTCCAGCTAATGGCAAAGAACCTTGTCCACCTGCCAAACGGTCACGGATTTCACCTCCTGAACCTGTTGCAGCTCCATTGAAAGGCTCAACAGTAGTTGGGAAGTTGTGGGTTTCGGCTTTTAATGATAAAACTGACTCAAATTCTTTTTCTTGATAGAAATCAGGTTTGTCAGCACTTTTGGGTGCAAATTGAACCGCTTTTGGTCCTTTTACAAACGCTACGTTGTCTTTATACGCCGAAACAATATCGTTAGGATGTGTTTCTGATGTTTTCTTGATTAATTTGAACAGGGAAGTAGGTTGTTCTTCTCCGTCTATTACAAAAGTTCCGTTGAAAATTTTGTGTCGGCAGTGTTCTGAATTGGCTTGCGAGAATGCAAAAACTTCTGAATCTGTTAATTTTCTTCCAATTTTTACGGATAAATTATTTAAATATTCAACTTCTTCCGGACTTAAAGCCAAACCTTCCTGTTGGTTATAGGCTTCAATGTCTTCAATGTCTAAAATCGGTTCAGGTTGAATATTAATTGTATAGATTTCCTGATTTAATTCCGAATATTTTTGAGATAACATTGGGTCAAAATCAGAAAAATCAGCTGGTACTTTCTCGAATTCCTCAATGCGGATAATACCGGTAATGCCCATGTTTTGAGTAATTTCGACAGCATTGGTACTCCAGGGAGTTACCATTGCGGCACGGGGACCAACAAAAAAATCCGACAGTGCGGATTTCTCTATTTTATGTGCGTTGCCAAAAAGCCAGTTTAATTTATTAATGTCTTCAGTCGAAAGTTCATTTTGCGCCTGTACCGCAAAAACAGTGTTGGTTGAATTACCAAAAAAATGAATCATTATATTGTGTTGTTGTGTTTGCTGTGCAAATTTACTATTTCCTATTTAAAATAGGAAACCCTTTTTTAAAAATTATTGACAAGAATCTATCGGCAGAATTTCCCAGTCGGTTTTATTAAAATCGGCACTCGGGATATTGTTGGTTTTCTTTCTTTTCAACGTCTGGTTTTCAGAAAAAGTTTTAGCGTCATTAAAATCCCCTAAACAGTCAATTAAGGTTGTGTTAAAAAACAAGCCAAGAGGGTCATTTCCGTTAAAAGCCAATTCCGTGGAGTTTAATCTTAAGATGTTCGAATTGGTACAATTCAGCTTGGATGAAGAATATACTAATGTCAGACTTTGTTTTGGGGCTAATTTTCCTCTTATTCTTAATCCGTCAGACCAATTTCCTTTTCCATTGGTTTGCTTTTTAATACTGTAATCATTCAAGTTGATTGATTTTGTGGTTCCATTGGTGATGATTAAAGCTTTATTGTTTTTTGAACCTTCAATATATGCTGAAAAATATAAATTTCCTGCTGCAATATTGCTTGAAGAAACAGCAGCTGGATTTTTTTTATTTTTTGATAAAACTTTTTTTTCTGTTTTCACGATTGCTGTTTTTTTATTCGCAGCAGTTTTAATTAATGATGATTTACCCCAGATTTGCTCCACGAATTCAGGATGGTCAATAAAAGGATTGCGGTTTCCCTGACGTTTTTGAATAGCATTGTTTCGTTTAATTTCTCTTTCATTTACAGGATCAAGTTTGTGCCATTGGAGAAGCATGTTTCTAAAAGCGTCGGTAAAAACCTGATTACTGTTTCCGTTGAACATATCGTAGTTAAAATGAGTTACTTTGTCTTCATATCGTGTTGCAAAATAAAAATACATACGGGCAATATCGCCTTTAAATTCATCAATGGGTTCAAAAACGGTTCCTTTGTAACCATTTACATTACTTGTTCCTAATTTGCCTCCGTTTTCTGAAGTCCATTTAACCGAAGCAACATTTCCATGAGGATAATTGCTGCGCATGCCGTTTACTTTTCCATCGGTAGGCGGTATGAAATGCGCATCGGACACCATAGGTGAAGCCGAATTAAAAACAGATTGCGGAATAATATGCTCCCGATTATAACAGTCACCTTCAGAAGAGTAAATACCGCATTGGCTTGACCCCATCTTAAAAGTGTAGAGATCTTTTCCTTTAGGATTCTCTGAATAAATGTCTAAAACAGAATTGTCTTTCTCATAAAAATCATCAACATCTGCTGTTTTATAGGTCTGCCACAAGCCACCATAACCTAAATCTTTATGATTGCTGATTATTTTATGCAACTGCGTTTTAAGCTGGTAACCGTTTCCTGTTGCAGTACTGTAATAATTTTTTGGTACCTGCGCAAAGAATGTACAACTTAGTAGTAATAAAAATAGCTTGTTCATTTAGTCTGATTAGATAATCTAAATTTAAACAAAAAGCAGTCCATTTTTGGACTGCTTCAATGATTTTTATGATTTACGGTAAATTATTCTACAATAACCTGTTTTACCATGCTGTTGTCGTTTTGATTTACTTTTACTAAATAAATACCTTTATTTAAGTTGTTTACAGAAACAGAACCGGAAATTATGTTTTTGATTTCATATACTTTTTGTCCTAAAATTGAATATACTTCTACGGAATATTTTTGAGTTAAATCTTCAAAAGAAATTTCAAAGTTTCCGTTAGATGGATTAGGGTACATCCTGATGTTTGCAGCTAAAGCAGTGTTTGAAGAAGCTATTCGGTTTCCTAAACCTGAGCAAGTATCAGTAGTATATATATCCCAGTCGGTAGTTTTGTTGAAAGATGTTCTGGGAACTGTTACTGTTGTTTTTCTGCGTAAAGTCTGATCGATAGCAAAGTCAGCAGTACCGCCATTAAATGTTCCTATAAGATCAATTAAAGTGCCGTTTTTGAATAAACCAACAGCATCATTCCCATTAAAAGCTAACTCAGTAGCTGCAGTTGAAAGATTAGCTGTAGCTGTTGAATAACAGGCTGATGAAATTGAGCTGTTCACCAGTACAAATTTTCCATTATTGGCAAGAGTTCCTGATAAAGTTAAGCCTGTACTCCATGAACCGGCACCATTAGTCTGTTTTTTTATAGTGTAAGCAGATAAATTAATTGAAGCACCAGTGCTATTTGTTATCTCTAATGCTTTATTGTTTGAAGATCCTTCCAAATATTCTGAAAAATACAATTCAGTGATTGTTGATGCAGAAGCTGAAGTAGTAACATTTAAAGCAGTACTTGATGCAGAAATATTTCCAGCAGCATCTTTAGCTTTTACAGTAAATGAATAAGCAGTTGAAGCTGTTAATCCAATAATTGAAGCAGACGTGCCTGTAACAGATGTTTTTAAAACACCATTCTGGTATACATCATAGCCGGCAATCCCTATATTATCTGTAGAAGCTGTCCATGAAACTGTTACACCGGTTGAAGTTACATTTGAAGCTGTTAAGCCTGTTGGAACTGTTGGAGCAGTAGTGTCGGCAGTTGTTGTGGTTAGGTTTACAGTATAATCTTCCACTTCACCATACTGGAACGATTCACAGGTAGTTGGAACACCATTGTATTTCATTGAAACTCTCATTCTTGTACTTCCGCTAATTGCTGTTGTTGGAACTGTAAAGTTTCCGCTTGCCGGTGTTGCCGTTGAAGCCACTCTGCTGTAAATCAATTCACCGGAGTCGTCAAAATCTTTATCATTATTATAGTCAATCCAAACTGCAATACCTTCAGGATAAGCAGAGCCAGTCCAAGTTGGTGTGATAGTTATTGTTGAAGATCCACCTTTGGTTAGATTGGTTGAAATACCGGTGAAATCAGTATAACCGTTGTTTCCGGTTGAAGAATTGTTAATGGTTCCCAATTGAACTCTTCCAATATATTCGTCAGCTACACTGCCGCCTTTTGAAGCACAATAAGTCGCTGTTGCTGCACTTGTAGTTACGTTTAAAGCTGTACTTGATGCAGAAGTATTTCCGGCTGCATCTTTTGCTTTCACTGTAAATGAATAAGCTGTTGAAGCAGTTAAACCTGTTATAGATGCAGAAGTTGCCGTTACAGATGTTTTTAAAACACCACCTTGATATACATCATATCCTGTAACACCTACATTGTCAGTGGCAGCTGACCAAGATAATGTAAAACTTGTTGATGTGATGTTTGCAGAGGCTAAATTTGCAGGAACTGTTGGTGCAGTTGTATCTGCTGTACCGCCACCCCAAATCATATTTACATAGCTGGGATTGTCAATAAACGGATTTCTGTTTCCCTGACGTGCATAAATAGCATTGTTGCGGGCAACTTCACGTGCACTTACCGGGTCAGCAGCATGCCAGGCTAATAGCATATCTCTGAAAGCTGTTGTGAAAACCTGATTGCTTGTGCCATTGAACATATCGTATGGATATCCGGCTACTGTATTTTCATATCGTGTTGCAAAATAAAAATACATACGGGCGATATCACCTTTAAACTCATTGATTGGCTCAAAAACTGTTCCCGAATATCCCGAAACTGCACTGCTTCCCAGTTTACCGCCGTTTTTTGAAGTCCAGGATGCAGTGGCTACATTACCGTGTGGATAATTACTACGCATACCGTTTACTTTTCCGTCAGTAGGAGGAATAAAATGAGCGTCAGAAACCATTGGTGCAACCGAATTAAACACAGATTGTGGAATCATGTGTTCTCTGTTGTAGCAATCACCTTCAACTGAATATGTGCCGCATTGACTGGTGCTGTATGTGAATTTGTAAGGGTCAGTTCCTGTTGGGTTTTCAGAGTAAACGTCAATAATCGAATTATCATTTTCATATTGATTGTCACGGTCTGAAGTAGAGTAGGTAGTCCATAAACCGGAGTACCCTCTGTCAGTATGTCCTTTTATGATATTATATAATTGTGTTTTTAGGGTATAACCAGTGCCGGTTGCAGTGCTGTAATACCCTGCAGGAGCCTGTGCAAGCCCTGTTAATGCACATAAAAGTGCAAAAAGAGTAAATTTTGTTTTCATTGGTTGGGATTTTTGTTTTTTGTTTAGCAAATGTATTGCTAGCTGTTTTCTGATTTTAATTTGTAATATTATCAAATTGTTAAATAAAATGATGCTGCTAAATAATAATAAAAAAAGTGGCCGAAAAGCCACTTTTGATTTAATTAATAACAATTTTTTCAACAATTGATTGCGAATCCTTCGAAATCTTTAAAAGGTAAATTCCTTTTTGGATATTGTTTATTTTTATATGTTTTTTACTATTTTCCTGTGCTGAATAAACTTTTTGCCCTAATGTTGAGAAAATTTCAACTTTATAATTACCAAATTCTTTGAAGTCGATATTAAAGTTCCCATTAGATGGGTTGGGTGATATTGTACTGTTTGCTTCTAATTCGAAATCTTCATTCGATAAGAAAGACCATCTATTTTGAGCAGTAGTACCTCCCCAAATAAGAGTTGCTAGGTATGGGTTGTCTATGAACGGATTTCTGTTTCCTTGTCCATAAGCATTGGAACTATTCCCTAAATATGTATTTCTGTTATCCTCATATTGTGAAACAGGATCTTCAGCATTCCATTTTAAAAAAAGATCAATCATATCAGGATCAATTGTAATTGAATTGCCAAAACCAACATTTATAGGTTTGCATTGTGTTGGGTATCTCAAATATAAGTACATCATCATTCTTGCAACATCTCCTTTCCACTCATCTCCGGGATACCAAGATACGTTATTTACAATACTTGTCGAGTTTCCGGTTCCATCTATAAATTTTTCACTTCCTCTGTCTGCGTTTCTATCTACATCAGATGCTCTAAGGTGGTGAACGTCGGCTCCTGCACCAACTTGTCCTAAATCCGGGTCGCCAAGACTTTGTGCATAAACATGTTCTCTATTCCAAGCACATTGAGGACCTGAAGAAACATCAGCTTCTTTATGTCTTCTTCTATGATCTTTATAGGTAGTCGAAGTCCCAAAATTAGATTCGCTTATATATACACATACATCAGTATTATTAAATCCATAAACTAATAATACATTTGTATTTGTCGCATCATTTGGATCTAAATCAACTATTTTAATAGCATTTTCAGCTTGTGCATAAGTTAGGATTTTAGTATGTGTGCTAGTAATTTTATTAGCTAGTTCATTTTTCAAATTCATTCCTCTTAAATTCCAATCAAAACCATCATAATATGGAGTTGCTGGAGAACCATTTTGAGCTAATCCTAAAAAGGAAGAGGTTAAAATAAGTGACAAGTAAATTTTTTTCATAGATAAGGGAGATTAAGGTTATCAAGACTTTCTTTCTAACAAAGCCATGTAAAATCCGTCAAATCCTGATTCGTGAGCTAGGATTTTGTGGTCTTCTACAAAGGTAAAGTTTTTTCCGTTTTCTGTAGTTAAAAAACGTTGTATTTGTTCCTGATTTTCAGAAGGTAAGACCGAGCATGTGGCGTATACTAGTTTACCTCCCGGTTTTACAATTTTTGAATAATTTTCCAGAACTTCTGCCTGAATTTTTTTGATGTTCTCAATGAATTCAGGCTGCAGTTTCCACTTGCTGTCCGGATTACGTTTTAAAACACCTAAACCGCTGCATGGAGCATCAATTAAAACTCTGTCTGCTTTTTCATGAAGTTTCTTTATCGTTTTTGATCCTTCAATCACACGGGTTTCAATATTATGTACCCCATTACGGCGAGCACGGAGTTTTAATTGGTTTAGTTTGCTTTCATATAAATCCAAAGCGATTAATTGACCTTTATTTTCCATGATAGAAGCCAAATGCAATGTTTTTCCTCCGGCACCTGCGCAGGTATCTACTACACGCATTCCGGGTTTAACATCCAATAATGGAGCAACCAACTGTGATGAAGCATCCTGTACTTCAAATAAACCATCTTTGAATTCCTGGGTAAGAAATACATTGGCACGTTCTTTCAATACTAATGCCTGTGGTTGGTTTTTGATATATTCAGTTTCGATATTGGCGTCCATTAAACGGGCGCGTAATTTATCGGGAGAAATTTTTAAAGTATTAACACGCAAAATAACTTTTGCCTGCTCGTTTTGCGCTTTTATTTCTTTATTCCAAACTTTTTCACCTAATTCTTTTACGCCTAAAGCATCCATCCAGTCAGGAATAGATTCTTTGATGGATCTGTTTTTTGACAACTCATCAAAACGACCCTTGATTTTTCGTTCGGGTGTTCCCTGTAATTGTGTCCAATCCGGAATAGGATATCCTCTTAAAACAGCCCATACAGCAAACATTCTCCATAGGTTATCACGGTTAAAAGGCTCTTTAACTTCTGCAATTTCTGCGTACAATCGTTTCCAGCGTACAATCTCATAGATGGTTTCAGCAACAAATTTTCTATCGGCACTTCCCCAACGTTTGTCTTTTTTCAAGGCACGTGCTACTACTTTATCAGCATATTCTCCTTCGTTAAAAATTGCATTTAAAGAATCTATTGTAGTGTAAACCAAATTTCTATGTAATCGCATGATTGTTATTTTTGAGCGTGCAAAGATAATATAAAGTTAGAAGTTAAGAGTTAGAAGTTAAAAGTTTTTTGGATTATGACTAGAAATAGAATTAGTAAGATAGTATTTGCACTTAAAAATGAATTAAAGTAGGATGCAGTTTATACGCTTTACCTGATGGGTAACGTCCAAATAATTATCAGAATATTTGAGTACTCTATATTTATTATGTATTTTCGTGCTCTGAAATTTAGAAAATTTTACGTTATGAAATACGATATTATTGTTTTAGGAAGTGGGCCTGGTGGTTATGTAACTGCAATCAGAGCATCACAGTTAGGCTTTAAAGTAGCCGTTATTGAAAAAGAAAATTTGGGTGGTATTTGCTTGAACTGGGGTTGTATTCCTACGAAAGCTTTACTGAAATCAGCTCAGGTTTTTGATTACCTAAAACACGCTTCAGATTATGGTTTGAAAGTGGATAATGTTGATAAGGATTTTGGAGCTGTAATTGCACGTTCAAGAGGTGTTGCTGAAGGAATGAGCAAAGGAGTTCAGTTCTTAATGAAAAAGAATAAAATTGATGTTATTGACGGTTTCGGAAAAGTAAAACCGGGTAAAAAAGTAGATGTTACTGCCACTGATGGTAAAGTAACTGAATATTCGGCTGATCATATTATCATTGCAACGGGAGCACGTTCAAGAGAATTACCTAATTTACCGCAGGATGGTAAAAAGGTAATTGGTTACCGTCAGGCTATGGTATTACCTGAACAACCTAAGAAAATGATTGTAGTTGGTTCTGGTGCTATCGGTGTTGAATTTGCACATTTTTATAATTCAATGGGTACAGAAGTTACTATAGTTGAGTTTATGCCAAATGTAGTACCGGTTGAAGATGAAGATATTTCCAAACAATTTGAGCGTTCTTTAAAGAAAGCAGGTATCAATGTGATGACTAACGCATCTGTTGAAAAAGTGGATACAAGCGGAGCAGGAGTGAAGGCTACTGTTAAAACGGCTAAAGGAGAAGAAATCCTTGAGGCTGATATTGTACTTTCTGCAGTTGGTATTAAAACAAATATTGAAAATATTGGTTTAGAAGAAACAGGTATTGCAACAGACAGAGATAAAATCCTTGTAAACGCATATTACCAAACTAACGTTCCGGGTTACTACGCTATTGGTGACGTTACTCCGGGACAGGCCTTAGCACACGTTGCTTCTGCTGAAGGAATTTTATGTGTGGAGAAAATTGCTGGTTTGCATGTTGAACCATTAGATTATGGAAACATTCCAGGTTGTACGTATGCTACTCCTGAAATAGCTTCTGTAGGTTTAACTGAAAAAGCGGCTAAAGAAAAAGGATACGAATTGAAAATTGGTAAATTCCCGTTCTCAGCTTCTGGTAAAGCAAAAGCTGCCGGAACTCCGGATGGTTTCGTAAAAGTTATTTTTGATGCGAAATACGGAGAATGGTTAGGTTGCCACATGATTGGTGCTGGCGTTACTGACATGATTGCTGAAGCAGTTGTAGCCCGTAAACTGGAAACTACAGGTCATGAAATCTTAAAGGCGGTTCACCCGCACCCTACAATGAGTGAAGCAGTAATGGAAGCTGTTGCTGATGCTTATGGTGAAGTGATTCATTTATAATAAATTATTTTAAATATTTTAAGCCACTCTTGATGAGTGGCTTTTTTTATTAAATCGATTTTTAAGAGGTTAGTTTTTGTTTTATGCTTAACTTTAATGTGTTGAATATTAATTTATAACATAAAAAAGGGAAAAATATGAAGAAATTAATTTTAATGCTAAATGTAATTATGGTTGGTTCATTCCTGATGTTAGGATGTCGAAACGAAAAAAAAGAATTTGATTTGGTTACTGCAAAAAAAGCAATTCAAGAAAGAAGTAATATTTATGTTGATGCTGTAAATAAAAAAGACTCGGTAGGATTGTCCCATTGTTATACAGTAGATGCTAAATTGATGGCACCTAATGAAAAATCGGCAGAAGGAAGAGCTGCAATCCAAAAAATGATGGGAGGGTGGATGAAGACAGGTATGCCACATCTTTCAATCGAAACAGTTGAAGTTTGGGGTGACGATAATGCATTAACAGCTGAAGAAATTTGGACATTTAAAGACAAAGATGGTAAAATCTTAGATCAAGGAAAAGCTGTTGAAGTTTATAAAAAAGAAGATGGGGTATGGAAATTACATCGTGACTGTTTTAATTCGGATATGCCTATGATGAAATGAGTGTTGAATTATTTTAACTGTGAACCGCTTTATTTTTATAAATGAGCGGTTTTTTAATTATTTTAAAATCAGCATATTGTATTCGTGCTTAAAATAATTTTATTTTTTTTTGTAACAATTCATTTTGACTTACGTATAATAATAGATTTTAAACTTAATCAATAGACAAAATGGCACTAAGGTGTTAAAACTAAACCTATCTCGATTCCAAATTAACTGCAGTAAGATTCGAGATGATGTAAACTCAAATGCATTTAGTATTGATATTTTAAATCAACTAGATTTTTAACTTAATTCATTTTAAAATGACATCAATTTTATCATTTTGGTGGCTCATACTTATTGTATTTGCTATCGTGTTTTACAAATTTGTTTTACGAGTTTTCTTTGGAATGGTGATAGTTCCTGAAGACAAAATTGGTCTGGTAACCAAAAAATTCGTGCTTTTTGGAGCTGATAAATCACTACCAGACGGGCGTATCATTGCTACTAAAGGGGAAGCAGGTTTTCAAGCGCAAACTTTAGCGCCTGGTCTATATTGGGGAATGTGGATTTGGCAATATTCAGTAGATATGACTCCTTTTACCATTATTCCTGAAGGAAAAATAGGATTGGTCTTAAGTAAAGATGGTAAAGAAATACCTACTGGTCGTATTTTAGCCCGTAAAGTAGAAAGCGATAATTTTCAGGATGCAACTGCTTTCTTGAATAATGGCGGGCAAAAAGGGCGTCAAACAGCTTTTATAACCAGCGGTTCCTATCGTATTAATACTTATTTGTTCGAAGTAGTAGTAACTGATCAGGTTAAAATCTTTGAAAATATGGTGGGTATTGTTACCGCATTAGATGGTGAGCCAATTCCTCAAGGCCAAATTGCAGGTAAATATGTTGATGGTCATAATAACTTTCAAAACTTTGATAAATTCTTAGAAGAAGGAGGAAATAGAGGTCTTCAGCCACAAGTAATGTTAGCTGGTTCATATTACATAAATACGTGGGCGGTTCAAATTGAGCAAAATCCTATGACAGATGTACCTATTGGTTATGTAGGTGTTGTGATTTCCTATATAGGAGAAGATGGCCAAGATGTAACTGGAGACACCTTCAAACATGGAAATATTGTTTCTAAAGGACAACGTGGTGTTTGGATGGAACCACTTGGGCCTGGTAAATATGCTTTAAATAAGTACACGACTAAATTAGAACCTGTACCCACAACTAACTTAGTATTAAATTGGGCTAATGCACGCAGTGAATCACACGATTTAGATAAAAATTTATCTACTATTACAGTACGTTCAAAAGATGGTTTCCCATTTAATTTAGATGTGGCACAAATCATTCACGTGCCTGCTAATGAAGCTCCTAAAGTGATAGCGAGATTTGGTAGTATGACCAACTTGGTTTCTCAAGTATTAGAACCAACAATTGGCAACTATTTTAGGAACTCGGCTCAAGATAGTGATGTAATTTCGTTTTTGAGCACTCGTAAAGAGCGTCAGGAATCAGCTAAAAATCACATCAAAACAGTTTTAGATGAGTACAACGTAAATGCTGTGGACACATTAATTGGTGATATTGTGCCTCCAGATTCATTGATGAAAACATTAACAGATAGAAAAATTGCTGAAGAAGAGCAAAAAACCTATCAAACTCAAAAAATGGCTCAAGAACAACGTCAAGGGGTTGAAAAAGAGACCGCTATTGCGGATATGCAAAAAGAGATTGTTCGTGCATCACAAAGTGTTGAAATTGCCCAAAGAACGGCTGATGCAACAGTTAAGAAAGCAGAGGGTGATGCTGCAAGTTTAAAATTAAACGTAAATGCCGAAGCAGAAGCTACAAAAATGAGAGCAATTGCTGAAGCAGAAGCAACTAAAGCAAAAGCTGCTGCTCAAGCAGAAGCGACTAAATTAAACGCAAGTGCTGAAGCTGAGAAAATATCTAAAACTGGTTTAGCAGAAGCTGAGAAAATTATGGCGATAGGTAAATCTACTGCAGAATCGTATCAATTACAAGTTTCTGCAATGGGAGGTGACAACTTTACTCGTTATAAAATTACCGAGGAAATAGGTAAAGGTAATATTAAAGTTATTCCTGAGGTGTTGATTTCTGGTGCGAATGGTGCAGATGGAGGAATTAGCGGATTATTAGGTATGAAATTGATGGAAATAATGGATACCAATAAGGATAAACCTAGAAAATAATTTTTTCAAATTATTAAAAAGTATGAAACACCTCATTTATTGAGGTGTTTTTTTATTATTACCGAATACTGTTTTTAAAACTTGTAAGATTTTAATTATTTTTAAAAAAAATAACCAGAAGAATCGTAAATTTGAGTTAATCACTTAATTCGTAATCTTTTATGAATGTATTTCAGCCATTGATAGATTCATTCAAAATATTTCTTGCCGAAATAGGTGATCTTACATTTTTTTCCATCCGGTTTTTTAAAGAAGTTTTTAAAAGCCCTTATGAATTCAATGAATTATTAAAACAATGTTACAACATAGGCAATAAGTCTTTGACACTGGTTTTGGTTACCGGCTTTATAATCGGTTTGGTCTTTACACTGCAGTCCCGGCCTACATTAGAAGAATTCGGGGCTGTTTCATGGATGCCTTCTATGGTCAGTATTTCAATAATAAGAGAAATCGGGCCTATAATCACAGGATTAATCTGTGCCGGAAAAGTAGGTTCTGGTATTGGTGCCGAGATTGGTTCCATGAGAGTAACCGAGCAAATTGACGCAATGGAGGTTTCCGGGACAAACCCTTTTAAATATCTTGTAGTAACCCGAATTTTAGCTACCACATTAATGCTTCCGTTGCTTGTATTATGCGGGGACGCTATTGCAATTTTCGGTTCATATTTAGTTGAAAATATCAAAGGCAGTGTTTCCTTTTTGCTGTATTTCAATCAGGTTTTTAATAATTTGGAATTCTCTGATTTGTTTCCAGCTACTATAAAAAGCTTCTTTTTCGGTTTTGCGATAGGTTTAGTAGGCTGTTATAAAGGGTATAATTGTAAAAAAGGAACAGTTGGTGTTGGTTTGGCGGCAAATTCAGCGGTGGTATACACTTCAATGTTACTGTTTGTTATTGATTTTATTGTAGTTTTAATAACCAATATATTTATTTAGGCATGGATAAAAAAACTATGATAGAAATAAAAAATCTGTATAAAAAATTTGGAGATAATGCTGTCCTCAATGGATTTTCAATGGATTTATATGAAGAGGAAAATGTGGTTATCATGGGGAAATCTGGGTCAGGGAAATCGGTAATGATTAAATGTGTTATTGGTCTTGAGACAATCGACAGCGGAAGCATTAACGTTATGGGTAATGATATTTCTTTACTTAATCAGGAACAATGGGACGAATTAAGAACCGAAATTGGGTTTCTATTTCAAGGAAGCGCATTATATGATTCCATGTCAGTTCGGGAGAATTTGGAGTTTCCACTAAGAAGACATACTAAAAAATTTGGAGTTATTGAAGATACAACACCTTTGGTAATGGAGGCTTTGGAAAATGTAGGTCTGGCAAAAGCTATTGACTTAATGCCTAATGAACTTTCCGGAGGAATGAAACGAAGAATTGCTTTGGCACGGACTTTAATCTTACAGCCAAAAATCATCTTGTATGATGAACCTACTACAGGCTTGGATCCTATTACTTCCAAAGAAATTATAATGCTGATGAAATCGATTCAAAAAAAATATAAAACCTCATCACTAATAATTACTCATGATGTGGATTGTGCCAGAGTTACAGCAGACAGGATGATTTTACTTATTGACGGCATCAATTATGCTGAAGGAACTTTTAAAGAATTAGCATCATCTAAAGATGAAAAAGTTCAAGCCTTTTTTAAATAGGGAATTATGGAAAAAACATTTACACAGAAGTTAAAATTAGGCATTTTTGTGATTGCAGGTACAGTCATATTTATTGCAGCCATATATTTTATTGGAAGTAAGCAGCTTTTTTTCAGTAAAACAAAACAGCTGCATGCAGTTTTTAACGATGCCGCAGGACTGCAGATAGGCAACAATGTAAGATATTCAGGAATTAATATAGGTACGGTAAGAGAAATAAAAATTATCACTGATACTTCAATATGTATTTCAATGCATATCAATAATGAGTCGTTCACTCATATTAAAAAGAGCGCTGTAGCGTCAATTGGTTCAGATGGATTGGTTGGAAATATGGTTGTTAACATCCTTCCTGCAAAAGGGAATAATGCATTTGTGGAGTCAGGTGACACAATTGCAACTATAAGAAAAATAAGAACCAATGATTTAATAAACACTTTAAGTATTTCAAATAATAATGCCGCGTTAATCACTGCCGATTTATTAAAAATTACACATGAAATTACAAAAGGACAGGGAACACTGGGTTTGTTGCTTAATGATACTGCAATGGCAAATGATTTGAAACAGACTTTGTCTTATCTGAAAATGACAAGTAAAGAAACATCACAGACAGTTAAAAAATTAAATGTGTTGGTGACTTCTTTAGATAATAAAAATAATGTAGTAGGGGTAATAAAAGATACCGCCGTTGCCAATAAAATGAAATCTATAGTAGCAAACCTTGAAAAATCATCTTCTGAAATAAATGAAGTTGTGACCAACTTAAATGGTACAATTTCAAATATGAAAGAAGGAAAAGGTGCGATTAATTATCTATCCAATAATCCTGGTTTGGTCAAAAAAATAGATTCAACAATGATCAACATAAACTCTGCAAGTTTGCTGTTAAATCAAAATATGGAAGCTTTAAAGCATAATTTTTTATTAAGAGGCTATTTTAAAAAACAAGAGAAAAATAAAAACAAAAAAATCAAATAAAACTAAGTGTAAAATGAACCTGACCAAAATTGCCGCATTAGTTGTTTTTATATTGCCGTTATTAAGTAATGCGCAGGAAAAAAACTTAAAAAATATAAAGAAACTTACTTTTGGCGGTGATAATGCCGAAGCTTATTTTAGTCCGGACGGAAAAATGCTTACACTTCAGGTTACCAATCCGGAAATTGGTGCGCAATGTGACCAAATTTATTCTCTTAATCTTACACAACCTATAATTAACAGCAAAGCTTTACAATTGGTTTCTACTGGAAAAGGAAGAACTACCTGTTCTTATTTTATGCCTGATGGAAAACATATTATTTATGCTTCCACTCATCAATCCAACGACGCTTGCCCGGCACCACCCAAACCCAAGGATGGTAAATACCTTTGGGCTGTTTATCCTGAGTTTGAAATTTATATGTCCGATTTAAAAGGAAAGATTATAAAACAACTTACAGATTCTCCTGGGTATGATGCCGAAGCAGTGGTTTCACCGGATGGAAAGAAGATTGCATTTACCAGTATCCGCAGTGGTGATCTTGAAATCTGGACAATGAATATTGACGGTACTAATTTGAAACAAATAACTTCTGGTTTAGGGTATGATGGCGGATGTTTCTTTTCTCATGACAGTAAAAAACTGGTTTTTCGTTCGTCAAGACCTAAAACTGAAGTGGAAATCAAAGAATACAAAGATTTGTTGGCAGAAAATTTGGTGATGCCAACCAACATGGAAATCTACACTTGCAATGTTGATGGCACTGATTTGAGACAAATAACTCATTTAGGTAAAGCAAATTGGGCGCCTTTCTTTCATCCTTCTGATAAAAAAATCATCTTTTCGTCAAATCATCACGCCACCCGTGGCTATGATTTTCAGTTGTATATGATTAATACAGACGGAACTGGTTTAAAACAGATTACTTACGAAAGTGAATTTAATGCTTTCCCGATGTTTTCTCCTGATGGAAAGAAATTGGTTTTTTCAAGTAACCGCCAGCAAAGTAAACCCAGAGAAACCAATGTTTTTATTGCAGATTGGGTTGATATTGATGAGACGGAATTTGCCAAGTCTCAAAATCTGAAAAAGCATATCACCTTTTTGGCTTCTGATGCTTTAAAAGGACGTTTGACGGGGTCAAAAGAAGAAAAATTAGCCACCAATTATATCATTTCTGAGTTTCAAAAATTGAAATTGAAACCTTATGATAAAAAATTCAAACACACATTTACCTATAATATTCGGCTGAATCCGCATGATACAGTTTCAAAAGAAAAAGCTAATTCAGGAAATAATGTAATTGGTTATCTCGATAATAATGCAAGCAAAACAATTGTAATTGGAGCACATTACGATCATTTAGGACTTAACGAACACCATCATTCCACTAAAATGAATTCGGAAGGTGAAATTCATAACGGAGCTGATGATAACGCCTCGGGAGTTGCAGGAGTCTTGGAATTGGCCAGAATGCTGACACAAAATAAAACCAAAGAAAAAGCGAATTACATTTTTGCGCTTTTTTCAGGTGAAGAAGACGGTTTGATTGGTTCAAAAGAAATGGCTTCAAACATAAAAACTTTGTTTCCTGATGTTATTGCTATGATTAACATGGATATGATCGGCCGCTTGGATGATAAAAAATCGCTTATCGTTGGAGGTATTGGAACGAGCCCGTCTTTTCCTGATATAATAGAAAAAAATAAACCCGCAGGTTTTTCAATTACACAGGAATTGAGTGGAATTGGGCCTTCTGATCATACTTCTTTCTATTTAAAGGATATTCCGGTGTTATTTTTCTTTACAGGTACACATACCGATTATCATAAACCAAGTGATGATGAAGAGAAAATCAATTATTACGGAGTGGAAAATATTGTAAACTATGTTTTTAGAACTACTAATGCTATAGCCGATTTAGATAAAGTTGAATTCACTAAAACTAAAATCACTTCAGAAAAGAAGGTGCCTAAATATAAAGTGACCTTAGGAATTATGCCTGATTATACTGATCATGGTGACGGTTTGCATGTTGACGGTGTAACCGAAAACCGTCCGGCTCACATTGCTGGAATCCTGCAGGGTGATATAATTACTAAAATAGGTGACTGCACAATTAAAGAAGTTTACAGTTACATGGATTGTCTTTCAAAATTGAATTCAGGTGATGAAAAAGAAGTGACATTAATTAGAAACTCAACTGAAATAAAGGTTAAAGTGGTTTTTTAGTTTTTGAATAAATTTCAATTTTTAGCAGGAATTTTTTGTAAATTAGTGACACTCAAAGCAACACATTTTTTGATGAAATGATTTAATGTGTTTTACAATTTCATAAGCAAATACCATTTTATATTTTATTTTTATAAATACTGAAAATTAAAAATGAAACATGTATTTGATTTTTTAATGATTTCAGGAGTATTATTAGGGATTATTTTCATAATCGCAATGCAATTCACTAAAAATGGGAGAGATAAATCTGTTCTGTATCTGAATTTTGTAATTGTGTTCTTAATACTGAATAATCTTCAGGCTTTTTTATTGGAAGCTGTTTTTATAGACGCACCTTTTTTTATTCAAAGGCTTCAGATACCTTGGTATTTAATGATTCTTCCATCGTTTTATACCTTTTTGATTCATTATCTTAAAATTGAAAATAAATTATTCTCGATTTTTAAATTTTCCTTGATTTTATTTAGTATTGAACTGCTCATAAGAATATTTCTGTTTCCGGAGTATTATACTAAAGACAAGAATCTGACCATTGGGCAATATGTACAGATAGAAGAAATAATAAATGCATCTTATTCCATTTATCTTTTTATAAAATCACTTTTAATTCTTTTTAAATATTCTGCTTTATATCAGCCTATTTTAGTGTTTGATAATTTAAAATGGCTTAAAAATTTTATGTTTTTAGGAGGTATAGTCATGCTTATGTGGGTTTGTGCAATTTTATTGAATATTGACAACTCCGTAGACCCCCAAGAGTTTATTTATTATCCTTTACGGCTTAGCAGTACTATTCTTTTGTACTGGATAGGTTATCAGGGATTTTATAATTATTCCTTAATGACTGAAAGAATCCAGCTTAGAAAGGAAATTGCATCAGAGGCTAAAGAAACAGCCGAAGCATCATTGGATTCTCAAAATCAATCTGAAGAAAGCAAATTGGAAAAGATTAAGAAGTATATTGAAAAAAAGCAAAGATATTTAGATCCGGCTTTTAGTCTGGAAAAACTTTCTTCTGAAATGGAAATAAGCACCAGTTCACTATCCCATATTATCAATCAGGAAAGCGAATATAATTTCTCGGATTACATAAATTATCTGCGGGTGGAAAAGGCAAAAAAGTTTCTTAAAAAACCTAACTATGCAGCCTACACTATTGTTGCCATAGGTCTTGAATGCGGCTTCAACTCAAAGTCGACCTTCTATTCTGCCTTCAAAAAATTTACTTCTGTTACCCCTTCAGAATACAGGCAGATCAAAGTTTTATAATGTCCTGAATTCTGCAATATGTCCTGATTTTTGCAAATTATATATTGCTGGATATTCACTTTTTTAAACCAGCATAATTTTGAATAGAAATTAATTTCCAAAAGGTAAATAAAAATATTTCCAAAATTTGGTCATCATCAGATTTATATTCTGTATTTCCTTTATTTATAATTTGATAAGGTCTTTTGGAAATTTTTGGGTGTGGTGAATCTATATTATTCAATTCATTTTTTAAGACTTAAAATTTAGAAAAATGCTGCTGTTCATCTGTTATACTTTACTTAAAAAGTTTGGAACTAAAACTACTCTTTTTAAATACTTGAAGAATCAAAATTTTGCCAAAATATTTGATTATAAGCTTAGGATTTCCTTGTGCATTATTTTGTTTCCATTTTTTACCGAAGCTCAAAACTCAAAACTCAATTATAAAATTTTGCGCAATGGAAACAATATAGGCTGGCTTAAACTTGAAAAAAGCACTGAAGGCAATACATCAAACTTATTGCTCACTTCTGAAGTTAAAACCAAAATTATATTTCCAATTAAAATTTCAGCAAAAGAAACTTCAACTTTTGAAAACGGAAAACTCATTCATTCACTTCAATTGAGAAAAACCAACGGAACAACAAAGCTGAATAAAGAAACAAAATATATAAACGAGGCTTATGAAGTATCTGAAGGAGGCGAAAAGCAACGGCTGTCTATAGAAAATATTGAAACAAATTTACTCAGTCTGTTTTTTAAAGAACCATCAAATTTAAAATCTGTTTATAGTGACAAACTGCAGCGCTTTATAAAAATAGCAAAAACGGATGATGGTGGCTATAAAATCTCCTTTGAGAAAGGAAGCAGCAACTGCTATTATTATAAAGACGGGATTTGTGTTAAAGTAAAAATCGAGCATTCTTTTTATACTGCTGAAATTGTTATGAATTACTAATAATTGAGTCATGGAAACAACAAATATTATATTGCATAGTTTAATTTATTTAGTTTTTTTCTTGTCTGTTTGGGCAGCAAAAAATGGAAAATTCAACAGATTGATTAATGACGGCGGAGCCTTAACTGAAAACCTTTTAAGTTTAATTCTGTTTCATTTATCCGGAATATTTCTATTGGGCTATATCCCTTTGTTTTTCATTCATTCAGAAGTTGACAAAATCATATTCAGTTACAGATTGCCCCATTCGTTTTTCATCTTTTGTTACATTCTGATTTTTGTTTTCTTACTGTTTTTTTCAATAAGACAGGCAAAAAAAGACTATTTGGATAGAATTGAAAAATCAGCAAATCATATCTGCTTTTCAATTGATTTACTTACCAGCTATTTTGCATTCAGAATTTTCTTTTTAGCAGTATATGAACTTTGGTTCAGAGGATTGCTTCTTTTTGATTGTATTTCAGATTTCGGCCTTCCGGCAGCTGTCGCAATCAATCTTGTATTATATGTTTTAGTACATATTTTTAATGGAAGGAAAGAGATGCTTGCATGTATTCCTTTTGGGTTATTGGTTTGCGCTTTAAGTATTGTTTTTAACGCTGTTTGGCCGGCAATACTTCTGCATGCGGGGTTTTCATTGTTCTATGAAATAACCTTTTACAAATTACATTCAAATAAAATTAAAACTGTATCGTCATGAAAATTTTAATTACAGGTGCTACAGGATATGTAGGCAATAATGTAGCACACTCTCTTGCAAATAAAGGTCATGAAATTCATGCAATTGCCCGATCTGATTCAGCAAAAAAAATATTGCATCATCAAAATATAAAAATCTTTAAAGGTGACATTTTAGACAAAGAAACTCTCTTTGATGCTATGAAAAATTGTGAACAGGTTTATCACGTGGCGGCAAAAGTCGGTTTGTGTGTAAATAATTTTTCTGATTTTTATAATACAAACGTCATAGGTACAAAAAATGTGATAGATGCCGCCTCACAGTTAGGGGTTCAAAAAACTGTTTTTACAAGTACCTGCGGGGTAATTGGACCATCAGATAAAAAACCGTTAAATGAAGACAGCTACAGAATGGATACTATTTCAAATGCTTATGATTTAACAAAAAAAATTAGTGAGGATGTTATTTATGAGCAAATAAACAAAGGATTTAATGGAGTTATTGTTTGTCCGTCAAAAATTTATGGTCCGGGGAATATCTCGCATTCCCTTACAGCTAATGCAGTTATTGATACGTTCTTAAAAAAAGGAATTACCATAATTCCCTCGCCGGGAACGTATAAAGTTTGTTTTTCATTCATAGATGATATTGTTCATGGGCATATTTTGGCTATGGAAAAGGGGATAAGAGGAGAAAAATACATTTTAGGAGGAATTAATATATCATATCAGGATTTTTTTAATCAATTGCGGGCTATTTCTTCTTGTAACGGATATATTTTAAAGCTTTCTAAAACCTCATTAAAAAGTATAGCAGGATTACAATTCTTATATTATAAGCTTACCGGGAATTTACCTCTTTTTACCCCAAAATCTGTAGATTATGTATTTAATAATTACATTTTTTCGAGTGATAAGGCAATAAATCAATTAGGCTACAAAATAACTCCATTAAACGAAGCTATGGAAAAAACCATTCATTATTTAATGAATAACGACAAGAAGGTTTTAGATTAATCAGATTTTTAACACTTTAAATTTAAAGAGATGTATACTTTCGATTTTATAGGAACCGTATTATTATTTTCGGCTTTTTTAATTGAGTTTACATTAATTCTATGGTTTAGCCCAAAAATAAATGTAATCAAGGATATGGCTGCAAACTGCTTCTTAGGGCTTGGTGTTATCGGGGTTGGTATTTTTGAGAAAACTGTCGCTTTCAGTTTTTTCTCCTTTACCTATAATTTTTCTTTCTTCAAACCCGAACAATCATTAGGATTGTGGATAGCAGCCTTTTTTTGTTGTGATTTCATTCATTATGTATATCATTGGCTGGGACATAAGACCAAATTGTTTTGGACATCCCATGTAACACATCATTCCTCAAAAGAGTTTAATCTTTCCATTGGATTTCGGATTAACTGTCTTCAGTTGTTTTACCGCTTCCTTTTTTGGTTACCATTATGTCTTTTAGGGTTTACCCCGGAAATGATACTTTTTTTTGAGTCCTTAACTGCTATTCAGCAATTTTTTGTCCACACTGAAAGAATTGGGAAATTAGGAATTATAGACTGGATTATCAACACTCCTTCCAATCACAGAGTACACCATGCAACTAATCCGGAATATATAGACAAAAATTTAGGAGGTTTTTTAATGATATTCGATCATTTGTTTGGGACATATGCCCGGGAAAAAGCGAAACCCATATATGGAATTACCCATGAGATAAACACTTATAATCCTTTAAAAATTCTGACACACGAATACAAAACGGTATTTATGAAAACCTTACAAATTAAAGGATTCATGGAAAAGATTCATTTTTTACTTTCTCCACCTGTTTAATAACAATTAAAAGATAAAGTCATGTCAAATAAATTATATACCTTAATTACCGGTGCCAGTGAAGGTTTTGGAAAGGCACTGGCCATAGAATGTGCTTCAAGAAAAATGAATTTAATTCTTGTTGCCTTGCCTGAATCAAAGCTTTATTTTCTGGCAAATGCTTTAATGAAAAAGTACAAAGTTGAAGTTACGGCTATTGAAATGGATCTTTCTCAGGAAGAAAATTGTTTAAAAGTTTTCAAAAGAATTGAAGAAATGAACTTACAGGTAAACATGTTAATCAATAATGCCGGATTGGGGAGTACTATGCTTTTTAAAGAAGGAAATCTTTCTTTTTATCAAAAACAGGTAAAATTAAATGTAATGGCAACAACATTCATGACACATTTATTTTTTGATACTTTAAAAAGAAACGGCCCGTCGTATATTTTAAATGTGGGCAGTTTATGTAGTTTCTTTTATTTAATGAAAAAACATGTGTACGGTGCTACAAAATCATATATTTATTTTTTTTCAAAAAGCTTGAGAAGAGAGCTAAAGTCAGAGAACATAAATGTCAGTGTAATTTGTCCGGGACCAATGAATACAAATCAATCTGTAATTTCACTTAATGAAGCAAATAACTGGCTGACCCGGATGTCTACCATGAATCCTGAAGAAGTTGCACCAATTGCTTTGGATGGATTGTTAAAAAGAAAAGAAGTAATTATTCCGGGCCAATTAAACAAAGTATTTTTATTTATTGATACCTTTTTACCTGAATTCATTAAAAAAATGATAACCAATCACCAAATGAAAAACATCCGTTCTGTTACTGCGTTTGGTATCAAATAATCTTTTCTGTTCATAAAATTTATTGCTTTATCTTCATACAAAATCATTAAAAAAAGGAACTTTTGGAATAAGCCTTTGTTCTTGTAAGAAAAATTTGTAATAATAAATTTCATTATTGCGGATTTTTCTTACATTTATCAAAAAAACTAAATGCCTTTACCACAATTAGGACTTTCAATGTCCATAACAGATAATGATGGTTCTCCATTATATGCCGGTGTCGGCCAGAGGGAGCATATGACTGAATTTGATTCGGCTCTTAAAAAGCATACTATCACTATTGTTATTACAGATGAAGAAACAGGAAAAGTAAACGTAAATTTTACACGTAACAATAAAACTTCAGAAGTTGAACTGCCTACTTATAAAATGAGTATGACAGATGATCTGACAAATGAAACAACTTTTTATGAAGTCACCAGAGACACACTTTTGCTAAAAGAATTGAAAACTAAAAGCATAAGCCGTTTTTCATTTTTGGGTATTGAGTGGTTTAAACGGGAAGTTTTAAAACTGGCATCAATTTCTTATGAGCCGTTAAAAAATTCAATTGAGCATTTTGAGGTATCGAAATATAGGACTTTAAGAGAAAATTATTTGGCTTACACTCTTAAAAAAGGTGAAGCAGTAGCTAATCTTGTAGCCGGTGAAATACCTGAAAATCTTTTTAATGCGGCTAAAACAGATAACTTTTTCTGTGTGATCGACAATAGTAACGGACAGCGTTTTATTGGTGATATAAAATACCGCGAAAAGTTTCTTAAAATGACACCCAATGTAGAAATACAGCTCATTAAAAGAGATAAATCAGTCAAAGAAATTGAGTTTGATACTAAAGGAAAAGTAAACAAAATTGTCTATTTGTAGTATGTACGGTATATATTATAAAACTCCAGTCAGTTTTAAGGACCTGATGGAAAAGAAAGAAATCGAAAAAACAAATTTGGAACATTCCATGGCGCAGTTTATTAATCTGGTAGCTACTTCTTCGTATGGTGAATGCAAATTTGATGAATCTTTCGGATGCAAAATCTGGGAAATGGATTTTGACTTACTGTCTGATCAAAATACCTTGAAAGACAGAATTAGGGAAGCCCTTATATTTTCTATAAAAAAATACGAATACCGATTAGATCTGGCTGATGTTGAGGTTAGTATAACCGAAGCAAAATCAGTATCATATAATAATAACATGAGAATGAAGAAAAAAATCAACATAGTAGTTAACGGGAATGTTAAGAAAACAAACAGACCTTTCAACTTCTACGGTTATTTTTTTGTTGGACCGCTTTCATACATTTAAAATCATATGGAAATTCAGGAAAGAGTTAAAGACAGGATATTAAAAAGAGCTGCAAGAGTATGGGGTTACAGCGACAGTGAACTGGAAACTTCTTTTGACCCAATAGTGGCGTTGTTGCTGGAGGCTTGTGCGGCCGAATTGGAAAAATTATCAATTGAACTCAACAATTCACATGCGCGTATAGTTGAACGGTTAATTGAAGTAATGTCACCGGCTTCAAATGCAGGAGCAATTCCTTCAAGAACAATTATTCATGCAAAACCTACAGAAAACAATTATAGAGTTTCTTTAGAGCATCAGTTTTATTGCAAAAAAAGTATACCGAATATTTACGATCCGGTTAAACCAACAGTAAAGGAAGTTTTTTTCGGGCCAACAGGAAGTTTTGACTTGTCAACTGCCGATGTTGAATTTATGGCTTTTGGCAGTACCATGTATAATTTGAGCCGTACCGTTCATAAAGAATTTTTCCTGAAGTCTGCTAAATCTTTAAAACCGTCAACGGTCTGGATTGGTATCAGATGTTTGGATGTTAATGATGTGCTTAAAAGGCTTATGTTTTATGTGGATGTCAAAAACTCACATCAAAGAGAAATTTTCTACCATTATCTGAAACAGTCTAAAATTTATCTTGGAGATAAACAATTAAGCTTTAAAGAAGGTTATAATGTAGCGACAAAAGATTTGGATATTGATGCTGTTATTACCAAGAATTACAACAGAATCAACCAGATTTATTCAGAAGTGAATAAATTTTATTTTGACAAATTCATTCATTTGACTGAAGACATCACTTTAGATGCTTCAATGCTTAAGGTACCTTCTGAGATTTCAGAGATATTTGAAAACGATAAACTCAATTCTTTAAATGATGTATTGTGGCTAAAAATTGACTTCCCGGAAGTAATCAACAGCAATATCTTTGAAAGTATGAGTTTTGCTTTAAACAGTTTTCCAGTAATAAATAAAAGGCTTTTAAATATTGCACAACGAATAGATCCTTATATAAACTATATTCCATTAGTCAATGACGATCATTTTTTGGATTTAGATGCAATTTCTGATTCAAAAGGGTTTAATTATCATATCAAACAATTTTCTCATAACCTTGAAGGTGGAGAAGCTACTTTGAGAAATAACGGAGTGGAACGGTTTGACGAAAGAAATGCTTCTGAAATTATCCAATATTTATTGGAACTTTTAAAAGATGAAAGCGCTTCGTTTTCTGTTTTAGGTGGTGATTTCGTTCGTAATGTAATAGCCGAAATGAATCAGCTTATTGCAACATTGGAACAGCAAACCAAAGAGAATTCTTTCCTAAAGTCAAATTTCCCTTATGTAGTTATCAAATCAAATTTGGTGGACGAACGTAACGAAAATGATTCCTTTTTTATCAATTTCTGGTCAACTTGCGGCGAGGATGCAAATGATATCAAACCGGGAACTAAGTTAGACTTACCTTTTGGTACTGATTTCTTTGCGAATACTATGTATTTAGTGCAGCCTTCGGTAGGAGGTAAAACCCGTCTGACTTCAAATGAGAAAATATTATCTTACAGACAGGCACTTTTGTCACATGGAAGAGTAGTAACGTTTGCTGATATCAAGACATTTTGTTTGAAGCATTTTGGTCATACCATCAGTCATATTGAAGTAAGCAAAGGAACAAAAACCGATCCTTCTTTAAAAACAGGTTTCGTAAGAACGATAGATATTAAAGTAGATAAAAATATGGAAAGTGAGGTTCCTTTTTCTGATAATGAGTGGAATTACCTATGTGATAACTTGATGCATAAACTGGATCAGGTGTCCTCAAATATTTATCCTTATCGTCTTATAGTGAATTAATATGGTATCAAACACATTATTTAAACTCCCCGAATTAAATGATTTAATTAATAGATCCCTCGAAACTTCAGTTATGCAGTTGGGGTATCAGTCAATTGAACCTTCTTTTGAACTGCAGAATAATTTGAAGAACAATTTGGAAACAAGCCTTCAAAACTGGTCTTCAAACTTTAAAACTGCCAATACGAATTGTCCTACGTGTCCCAATCCTCCGGGTTATGGATTCAGGGTGAATTTTGGGTTACAGATTTTAGTAGACTTTAAAATAAGGCTCAAAGCCAATCTAGGTATAGGTTATGGGCAGCGTTACGGAGATTTTGCAGGCGTAGGAGCATTGAACGCCAGCATTTATAACCATGGTCTGGGAACGCCTGTGAATGGAAAAGATTTTGTAGTGGATATAACTGCTGCGACTTATTTGACAGTCGGCGGCAGTAACGGAACACCATTAACATCCTATACTTTAAACTATAACAGTCCATCGCCTATATTGAATGATTTTAAAAACTCATTTACTTACGGCCAATTAGTAACCTGGAATTCTGCATTAAACGAAAAAAGATTTTCTCTGGCAGACCTTCAAAGACAGGGTATGATAGGTTTCAGATTGGGAGATTTTAATGTGAGTTCAAATAATGATACGTTATATTATGGCGGTGATGCAGGTGATAAAGGACCTACTGGAAATATATCAATTGTAACACCTTTATTTGAAGCAGGTTTTCAAGATTTTACAGGTAAATATTGGGATGAAGGTAATGATAAACTAACTAATGATGATGAGTGGCGAAAATTTAATGAAAAAAATGATATTAATTCTTCAAATTTCATGCATCGTCAATCTAATTTTCAAAAATCATTGAATAAAGCATCTACATATTTTAGGTTTAACACATCTAATGGAGAGAATTTGACAATTGATTTCATCGGAGATGCTTGGTTACAAAATGGAATACATCGAGCAATAAAAGATTTTAGATTTGACTATAATTTTAAAGATACTGATATATGGATTGGAAAAAGCTGGTAATACTTTCCATTTCGATTGGTTTACTTCAAAGCTGTTTTTTAAAAGCTTACACAACAACTGAATATGGAAGCGATAGACCTAAGCATAATCGATTTAAAATTGGAAAGTATCCATATAATTTAAAGTTCGATGATCCAATAAAGACAGATTTTGTCTATACAAAGATTGATTCAGCATATTTTAAAAGTGCCATTACAAAAGAAAATGTATTATTTGTTAATAACGTTTTTCTACGTTTTTTTTCAAATGGTAGATATTTAAAATCCAGTACTAAAAAAAATTACAATTCTGCATTAGAGGATTATAATAATCTAAAAAATGGAATTGTAGGATATTATGAAATTAAAGATAATAAACTTTTTTTAGAGTATTTTTTAACAAATGCCCATAATAATGGAAAATACTACATGCTTGAATTAAATTTAATCAAAGACAGTATTGAGGGCTATAAAAAACTAAAAATAGAAGGTCTGACAGGTACACCGGACTGGTAGGATTCTTTTGTTTTAAAATTGAATGATTTTGAAACATTGATTTTAGACGTTACATAACTTCAAAATAGTATTCATAAGGCAATCAAAGATTTCAAATTTGATTACAATTTTAAAGATACTGATTTATGGGTTGGAAAAAATTGGTAATACTTTCAGTTTTGATTAGTTTATTTCAAAATTGTTTTTTTAAAGGATATAGAACAAACGAATTTGGGGTTAACAGGCCAATAAAAAATAAATTTACATTAGGTCAAGAACCATATAAACTAGCTTCTAATGAAATAATTAATGTAAACGCAGTTTATGTTAAAACCGATTCTATTTACAATACATCAGCGACAACAAAAAAAAAAGAATTAGCACTTTATAATGTTTTTTTAAGATTTTTCTCAAACGGTAAATTTATAAAGTCAAGTTTTAATGGAGATGTAAAAAAATCATTTCAAGAATTTAATAACCTAAAGAAAGCTTTATTTGTTGGATATTATAGAATTGAAGATAAAAAACTGAAAATCGAATATTTTACAGTAAGTGCGCATGGACGCAAAAGTTACATTAAAAATGAATTTAAACTAATCAATGACAGCATTGAAGGTTTTAAAAAACTAAAAGTTGAAGGTCTGACCGGTACACCTGATTGGTGATTTTATACAGCTTAACTTTTTAAAATTGCAATGAAAAACAAAATAATATTATTATTACTGCTGTTTGTAAATCTTACTTTCAGTCAAGTTGATTTAATGAGCAATACAGCACAACAAATTGACTCATCGCAATGGGAAGGAGCAAGGAACAGAATAAAAGATCAGACTACTTTCATAAACATAAATCCTACGGCTGAAAACTATTTTAAAAGAGCAAGGTTAAAAGGTTTTTTGCACGATTTTAAAGGTGGCCTTGAAGATTTGAACATGGCAGCAAAATTGGCTCCTAATCAGTTTGATGTTTATTACTATAGAGGAGCCTTCAAAGAACAACTGAATCAACTAAATGAGGCATTGGAGGATTTTACTGTTGCGATTAAATTAAAACCAGAGATTAAGTGGGCTTGGCATGACAGGTCATTGATAAATATATCACTTAAGAAGTTTGCAGATGCTGAAAAAGATTTGGAAAAAGCTTTTGAATTAGATCCTGATTGGGATATAGCATTTTTTGCGAAAGGACGTCTTTATGAAGAAAAAAATGAACTTGAAAACGCCATTGTTTTTTATAAGAAAACTATAAAAGTTAATCCTAAGGGGTACATGGCTTATAATAATATAGGCCACATATATTTTAGATTGAAAAAATATGATCTCGCAATAGATTATTATACAGAGGCTATTAAAGTTTTTCCTAAATATTTTAACGCATATAGAAATCGATCGGATGCAAAAAATGCAAAAAAAGATTTCGTTGGAGCGTGTGAGGATTTAAGAATTGCAGGCAGTTTAGGCGATTTAAAAGCTGAGAAGTTTTACATAGAAAATTGCAGATAAAATGATAATACTTGTCAATACTATGATATAAACTTGTTAGCATAAAAAATAAAGGGGTTTTAAAACCCCTTTATTTTTTAATCTTTACCAAAAAATTTGAATATTTAAACATTATCTAAATTTCGTGGAATTTTAGAATTCTATTTTTAATTTCCCGCATCATTTTAACAGATGCATTTCATGGGTTTAAGCTTTTTTCTCAGCTTTTGCCGCACAACATGATTTTTTTTCAGTACTGCACGCTTTTTTCTCTTCTACTGTGCAGTTTTTTTCAGTTTTTGCTTTTTTTGCTTTTGTTTCTTTTTTTACTTCCTGAGCAAAAGTACCCACTGAGAATAATAATGCTGCTACTGCTAATGATGCTGCTAATTTTTTCATGATTAAAAATTTTAAAAGTTATTATTTTTTAGTTTCAAATAAATTTCCAATTAAACCTCCCATCAGCATACCGTATAATGTACTGTTGAGTGGTTTGGAAGTGATGGCACATGTACCGGAAATACAACCTACGTATTTGTAGTACAAGTACCCACCTATAGCACCAAAAATAATACCAACAATTGTTAAAATATGTTTCTTTAACATAAATTTATAAGCTTTTATCAGTAATAGTGCGGATAATGTCTTCTTTTGATAAAACACCGGATTGTCTCCACAATTGCTGTCCTTTTTGAAAAAGCATCATTGTGGGTACGCCACGGACTTGATATTTAGCAGCCAACTCCTGATTTTTATCTACATCAATCTTTATTACAGATATCCTTTCGCCCATACTGTCTTTAACCTCTTTCAGTACTGGAGTCAACATTTGGCAGGGACCGCACCAAGTAGCGAAAAAGTCTATCAGTACAGGCTTATCGCTGTTTATAATATTTTGAAATGAATCATTCATCTTTTTTAATATTCTTAGGAATTTCACAATTATTTATACCGCATCCTTGATTGAATAAAGCCTGAAACAAAAAGAAAGCCGCAAAACCAAGAAAAATCCATTGGCGAGTTTCAAAAGCCTGAAAAATCAGAAATATTCCAAAAGCAAGACGTATAAAACGCATGAGATGCCAATTGCTGATTATTGTTTTCATCTTATAATATTTTACTTTGACAAACAAAATCGGTTTTAGGTAAGTCTGTTTTAGCTATTGCATTGAAACCACCGTCGATTTCAGTGAAATTTCGATAACCACGTGCCTGCAGGATTGAAGCGGCTATCATACTGCGGTATCCGCCTGCACAATGAATGTAAAAATGTTCTTTAGAATCTATTTCGTTTATCCAGTTGTTTATATATGCCAGTGGCTTGCTGTAAGCTTCATCAAGATGTTCTGCACTGTATTCGTTTTCTTTACGTACATCTATAACTTTGTCTTCTCCAATTTTAACTTGCTGTGCAAATTGCTCTGCAGAAATACGTTTTATTGTATCGGTTTCTTTTCCTGCTTCTTTCCAAGTTTCAAATCCACCTGCCAGATGTCCTAAAATAGCATCAAAACCTACGCGGCTTAGTCTTGTAATAGTTTCTTCTTCTTTACCAGTTTCACAAACCACTAAAATAGGTTGGTTGACATCAGCAATCAGTGTTCCTACCCAAGGAGCAAAATCGCCTCCTATACCTATGTTTATAGATTGCGGAATATGTTCTGTGTAAAATACCCCAGGAGGTCTGGTATCTAAAATTACGGCATTATTTGTGTCTGCAGTTTCTTCAAATTCATTTGGTGTTAAAGCTTTCATTCCGTTATTTAAAACTTCGCTGAAGCTGTTATACCCTTTTTTATTCATAGCGACATTCATACCAAAATAGGCAGGAGGAGGAGTCAATCCTTCCAATACTTCTGTGACAAATTCGCTTTCGGTCATATTTGCACGTAATGCATAATTGGCTGCTTTTTGTTCACCTATTGTTGAAACGGTTTCTTTGCTCATGTTTTTACCGCATGCGCTGCCGGCACCATGAGCCGGATATACAGTAACGTCATCTGCCAGTGTCATAATTTTATCGCGTAACGAATGAAATAATGTAGCCGCTAATTGCTCCTGTGTCATTGACGCAGCTTTCTGTGCTAAGTCAGGTCGGCCTACATCACCTATAAATAAAGTGTCTCCGGAAAAAACTGCCTGATCTTTACCGTTTTCATCGATCAGTAAATAAGTTGCACTTTCCATGGTATGTCCCGGCGTATGCAATACTTTTATTTTGATATCTCCAATTTCAAATACCTGATTGTCTGCAGCAATAATAGCCTCAAATTCTGGTTGTGCTGTCGGGCCATATATAATTGGCGCTCCGGTAGCTTTACTAAGGTCTAAATGTCCCGATACGAAATCGGCGTGGAAATGAGTCTCAAAAATGTATTTTAATTTCACTTCATCACGTTCTAATCTATCTAAGTAGGGTTGAACTTCTCGTAACGGATCAATAATAGCTGCTTCACCATTGGAAGTGATATAATAAGCTCCCTGTGCTAAACAGCCTGTGTATATTTGTTCTATGTTAAATTTTTTATTTTCCATATTATTTAAAATTAATGAGGTAATTTATTTTGAATATATCCGTAAATCCAAGTGCCTAAAACAGCACTCAAAAGTGTGATTCCTACTACCAGAAAGCCGCTTCCGATTTGTGCAAATAATGGACCGGGACAAGCCCCGGTAATTGCCCATCCTATTCCAAAAATCAAACCGCCGTAAATCTGGCCTTTGCTGAATTTTTTATCTTCAAAGGTAATGGTCTCTCCGCTGATTGTTTTAACGTTGAATTTTTTTATCAGCCAAATACTGATCATCGCCACCAACACAGCTGTACCTATTACGCCATACATAAAATAGGATTCCAGCCGGAACATTTCCTGAATGCGGAACCAACTGACAATTTCTGCTTTGATAAAAATGATGCCAAAAATAATTCCAACAAGTAAGTATTTTAAGTTTTTCATAACTATACAATTTTAAAAAGTAACGGCAAAATCACATTTGCTGAAAAGATACCGCCTATCATAAAACAGCAGGTTGCAATTAATGAGGGTAACTGTAAATTGGCAATTCCCATGATTGAATGTCCGCTGGTGCATCCTGAAGCATAACGGCTACCGAAACCAACCATAAACCCTCCAACAACAAAAAAGAAAAATCCTTTTAAGGTGAATATGTTCTCCATGCTGAAAATTTCAATTGGCATAATACTGCTGAAATCGGTAATACCATAATTAATCAAAGCTTCTTTAGTAGCTTCCGCAACTCTTATAGGTTCTGGATTGCTTAGAAACTGTGTGGCAATAAATCCTCCTAAAAAAATGCCGGCTACAAAAAAAAGGTTCCATGCTTCATTTTTCCATTCATATAAAAAGAAAGGAATTTTTTTAGGAAAGCAAATGGCGCAAATATGACGCATAAATGATGAAACACCTAACTTTTTGTTACCTATCAATAATAAAGCGGGTACTGTTAAACCAATCAGGGTACCTGCAACTGCCCAATGCCAAGGATGTTTAATAATTTCAATCATTCAATTATTTCTTATTTTGGATGTGCTATTTCGTTAAACAATATAAATATACCAATAGTTAGAACAAACCAACCAAATGCAGGTTTTAATTTTTGGCTTTTGACTTTTGTGAGTAAAAAAGTTCCAAAAAATACACCAGTGATAGATATGGCAGATAAGAAAAGCAATAGTTTGTAATTTATTGTCAGCCCATTAATTACATCGCCTGCAAAACCTAAAAGTGAATTGACCGCAATAATAAATAATGAAGTCCCTACAGCATTTTTCATTTCCAACCCGCCAAAAAACAATAAAGCAGGGATAATTAAAAATCCGCCACCGGCTCCTAAAAAACCAGTCACAATACCTACGGTTAAACCTATCAGGCTAAGTTTGAATAAGTTGGTTTTATGTGGAACTTCTGATGTTTTTCTAAAAATCATTGCCATTGATGAGCTTAGCATCAATATACCAAAAACAATCATTATAAACTTGTTTTTGGTCAATACAAAATTATTTACTTTAAAGAATATATCGGGTAAAATAGGTAAGATAAATTTTCTGACTGTTAATATAGATGCAATGGCAGGAACAGCAAAATATAATGCCTTTGTAAAGTCCAAATGCTGTAATTTATAATTTTTATAAGAACCAACCGACGCTGTAATACCTACAATAAATAATGAATAACTGGTTGCTGCTAAGGGATCGATTTTAAAAAAATATACAAGTATGGGAACTGTCAGGATTGAGCCGCCACCGCCTATGAGTCCAAGTGATACCCCTATAAGTAAAGCCGTTATGAATCCTATAATTTCCATTCGTATATTTTGATACAAATTTCATGTTATAAAATGAATTTTACAGTGATATATGTCACATTGAAACAATCAGGACAATATTTCAATGTAGCTTCGGTGTAAATTTACCAGTCCACGTTGCTCCATTTTTTTTAATAATCTGGAAATCACTTCACGTGAAGTATTCAAATCGGATGCTATTTCCTGATGTGATAGTTTTACATCATTGCAATTACAAGCATCTTTGTGTCTTTTTAGGTAAAACTCTAACCGTTCATCCATGGCTTTAAAAGCAATGTTGTCAATTACTGTCAGCACTTCCTCAAAGCGGTTACGATACGTTTCAATTACAAATTCATACCATGAACGGTACTCATTCATCCATTTTTCCATGAGTTGTAAAGGAATCATGATTAACTCGGCATCTTCCACAACTTTTGCCATAACAGAGCTTGTTTCCTGTTTTGTGGCGCAAATCATAGAAATAGCACATGCCTGTCCGGGTTGAAGATAATACATAAAAAATTCTCCTCCATCTTCATCTTCACGATACACCTTTACTTTCCCGCTTACTACTAAAACCGTATTTTTAATATACTGTCCGGAACGCATCAATATTTCGCCGGCCTTAACATTTTTAATGGTAGCATGGCTGTCTATTTCTTCAATCAGTTGAGGATTAAAATTAGGGAAATGCGATTTGATTAACTCTTTCATGGTTTCTATAATTATTACAAATATACCATTCTTATAATAAGGAAAATAGTTACTTTTTCGTTAAAAATTTTATATTTGGTTTAACAAACAAAAAACCAAAAAATTAATGACACCAACCGAATTAAGAGAATCTATTTTTCGTCATCTCGACGGGATTGTAATAGTTCCTATTGCCAGTATTTTAAAAGAAAAAGGAATAACAAGTTATTTACTGGAAGTACATAAAACCAATTTAAAAGAATTAACAGATAAATTTAATGCAAATGAGGGTTATTTAAATGTTGCTATACGGGCTTTGGCGTCACAAGGTTTTTTAGAGTATGAAGTGGTTAATCAAAAAAATGAAATATCGATTGCAATTAATGATAAATCTGAAATAGCTTTCTCTCAGTTTTATTTATATGATGATGTGGTAAAAACACTGTCCTTGACTGATGCTTTTACAGCTAATGTGATAAATAGTCATTCCATTTCAATTTTGAATCCTTTGTTTGAAAAATACAAAAACCGATTTGGTTTACAACCTGATACCACCACAGTTTTAGGGCAAATTCAACATCAAATTCTGAAACATATTGAAGGAATTCTTGTATCACCTTTGATTGTTAATTTGGGAATGACAGGAATGTTTCATAAGTATTTCATGGAAACTTCGTTTAGTGCCGATGAATTTCATAAAGAACCCGAAGCTTTTACAGTAATGCTTGACTTTTTTACCAATTTAGGTTGGTTTACAGAAAAAAAAGGAAAATATCAGTTTACAGAAGCGGGTTTATTCTTTGCTAAAAGAGCTTCAGCTTATGGAGTTACGGTTTCCTATTTACCTATGCTAAAAAATATTGAAACCCTTCTTTTTGGCAATCCAAACAAATTAAGAGATATAGCTGTTAATGAAACAGAAATTCACGTAAACCGGGAAATGAATGTGTGGGGTAGTGGTGGCGCGCACAGTACTTATTTTAAAGTGATTGATGAAATTATCATAGAATTGTTTAATAGACCAATTGCCGAACAACCTAAAGGAATACTTGATATGGGTTGTGGTAATGGTGCTTTTTTACAGCATATTTTTAATGTAATTGAAAGACAGACTTTAAGAGGAAAAATGCTCGAAGAATATCCATTGTTTCTTGTGGGAGCCGATTATAACCAAGTAGCTTTGAAAGTGACTCGTGCCAATTTGATTAAAGCAGATATTTGGGCAAAAGTAATTTGGGGTGACATAGGAAATCCTGATTTATTAGCCGAAGATTTACAGGAAAACTACGGTATTGATTTAAAAGATTTACTTAATGTAAGAACCTTTCTGGACCACAATCGTATTTGGACTGAACCCAAAAGCATGCATAACATTACAAGTAATTCAACAGGTGCATTTGCTTATCGTGGAGAACTATTATCAAATAATGCTGTGGAAGCCAATTTGTTTGAACATCTTGAAAAATGGTCAAAATACGTGCATAAATTTGGTTTGTTGCTTATAGAATTGCATACGGTAAATTCTAAGATAGTAGCGCAGAATATTGGAAAAACACCAGCGACTGCTTATGATGTAACACATGGATTATCAGATCAATATATTGTTGAAATTGAAGAGTTTGTTAAAGTTGCTGAAAAAGCAGGTTTGGTTTCTGATTCTAGATTTTTTCAACGATTCCCCAATACTGATTATGCTACTGTTAGTATTCATTTATTGAAAGGATAGGGAATATTGTTCTATTTTTGCACGCAAAGATTTGATAAATGGAAATTGATTTTAAAGTATTAAAAGTTACCGTGCAAGCAGTAATTGATTGTTTGGCAAAAAAGGATAGTGAAGGAGCAGGATTAAAGTTGGAAGAAGCAAAAGAGTTGTTAGAAGAATTGACTGATTTTGCTGTCGATGACAATGATTTGATTGAATTGAGCAGATATAAAGTTTTATTGAACCAATTGGAACAAAAAACAAAACTATGAAATTATGTTATTGCTGTTCAAATATCTCATTTGAAAACTGTTGTGAACCGTATTTGTCAGGTAAGGCGAAACCTGCTACTGCTGAAACATTAATGCGTTCGCGTTATAGTGCCTACTGTACACATAATGCTGATTATTTATTGGCTACAACTCATATTTCGACTCGTAAGTTTCATAATAAAAAGGATATTTTAGCATGGTCAGTTCAAAATACCTGGTTAAAATTAGAAGTTGTAAAAACTACCGAAACGACTGTCGAATTTAAGGCCTATTTTATGGATAGTAGTCTTCAAAGTCATTGCCACCATGAAAAATCTTCATTTAAAAAACAAGGTGAGCAATGGTATTATGTTGATGGTGTTTTCGAGAACCTAAATCAATAATATCAGAGAAACTTTTTTATAATGGTGGCTGAGTGAAATCGAAGCCACCTTTATAATCTGTATTCTTGAAATATTATTTGAGCTAGTTGAAATGCGGAGACGATATTTTTAAAACAAAACTCCTTGTTCGCCTTCTTTTTCTCTTCCCTGAAAAATAAATTCTTCTACAATATCAAACTGCTTTCGGTTTGTGTTAAAAACGCGTAGAGCTATTCTGTCGCATAAAAAAGATAGGCTAGGAGTAGTAAATAGAGCATAAGCAATTTTAATGTTTTCTGGAGTAATCCTTCTTCCTATAGATATATGAGGTTCAGTACTTTTAATAGCAGTTTTATAAACAAAAGATTGATGTATGTTTTGCATTGTTTCTTTTAAATATAATTTTGATTTTTCCTCTGCTCCCAAGAAAAAAGCTCCATTTGGAAAGGTGTCCAGTTTGTTAAAAAGAACTTCTTCTGCTTTAAGATGTCTGGTAATATTTTGCAAATGTTTTTTGATATTGACCAATTCGGATGCAGGTGCTTCAAATTCATTGATGGTTATATGAGCCAATGAATTTTTACTATTGTACCAGCCAATTTTACCAGCCAAGAGTTCCTTCATCAATTTCACCTCATCAATGATTTTTGGAGAAGGATTTATGACAACGGAATATCGATTAAGCATGGCTTTCTATAGTTAATGATTGAAAATGTGGGCTTTTGGATCAAAAAGCTATTAGAATTTGGGTTTATTTGAATATAAAACCTAATCCCATTGATTTCAGCATTCGTTTTCCGAATTTGAAGAAAAACTCTGATTGTCCAAAAAGGTATCCAAAAGCCATCAGCATGAAAGGGTACAAAGGAAATACCAAAACTAAAAGAATAATGTAATAAGGTAACCAATGCAGGTTCTCTTTGCTAAGCCCTAATAATTCCATTAAATAAGATGAAATTTTAGCAGAAAGTGAACCATTGATGGCAAAAACAAGAAAAATGACAACCAATTGAAAATTAGAAGTAATTCCCCAGCGTTCTTTTAGTTTGTTCATGAATATTATTTTCTACAAATATAATCAACGCGAAGGCACTCTGCCAAATAATTGTTGGTTATAAGTGTTTTGAAAATAAACTAAATAATTATAAATCAAATAATTTACCTCATAACCATATTTTGTATTTTGATCGTAATTAATCTGCATTTCATATAGATTTGGATCATATCTGTGAGGCTGCATAACTCTGCTGTTCCATTCCTGAGTCCAAAACTGGTTCTTATTTTCCAAATAAGAAAGCGAATAGTAGTTTCTGGGAAAAGCCCTGCTGTTAAGCCAGGTACTAAAACCGGCATCAATAATAATCACTTCGTACTCAGTTTCTTCGTTGGCAATTTTTACGGTATCACCCTTTATAACTTTAGCATTGGCTTGTCCGTTTTGACTGTTGTCCAAAGGTTTTGATTTGCATGAAATCACTAATGCTATAATTCCTATAAATAGTGCCAGATTTTTCATGACTTTTAATTTTTAGTTGTTATTTATTTAAAGCAAAAACCGTGCTTAAGTGCACGGTTTTATTATTTATTTTCCAAAAAGTCTTCCTAATAAACCACCTAAACCTCCTTTTTTTGTGGCAGCAGCGACAGCATCTCCAACGCCTAATTGACCATCACCATCCTGATCTAAAACAGAAGTTAAAATAGAACCTCCGGTCGATGATGGTTGTTCTTGTCCGCCACCTAGTAATCCACCTAACAACCCACCTAAATCAGTTCCGTTTTGTACATTATTGGTTCGTGCTTTATTTGCTAGAAATGCCATTAAAATAGGAGCGGCCATTTTTAAGATCATTCCAATTTTATCAGAACTAACGCCGGTACTTTGACTTAAACCCGATTCTATATTTGCTTGATTACCTCCTAAAACATGGCCAAGTATTTTTCCTCCATCCTCAGTGTCAATTCCGCCACCGCCTAATAATCCTCCCAGATTGTCTAAAAGGCTTCCGTCATGTTTGCCATCTAAAAGAGCACCTAACAAACCACCTGCTCCTGATTCTGTGGAAGTATTATTTTGCATGGCATTGACCAAACTTGGTAATGCAGAAGTTAAAACAGAAGATGTTTCACCTTCCGTAGTACCAACTTGGTTGCTGATGCCACCTATAATTTGTTTTCCTAAATCACTATTGATTAAATCTAAAATTCCAGCCATTATTTAGTCTTAAAAGGTTAATAACTATAAATGTAAGAAATTTATCGAAATTTTTATTTGAAAAGAGTTATAATTTGATTAGCTAATTCCAAGCTGATTTTTTCCTGTGTTTCAATTGTTGAACCGCCTATATGAGGAGTCAAAGAAATGTCCGGATGCATTAAAAGCTGCACAGCCGGAGTAGGTTCATCCTGAAAAACATCTAAACCGGCAAAACTTATTTGCTTATTTTCCAAATAATCAATCAAATCTACTTCATTAATTAGTTCACCTCTTGAACAATTGATCATTCCAACCCCGTGTTTCATTTTTTTAAACTCATTTTGAGTCAGTAAATAGTCATTTTGAGCTGGTACATGAATCGAAATGAAATCGGCTTGTGGAAGTAATTCTTCCATCGACATGATGTCAACAGGAATAGCTATTTTTTGATTATTGTAGAATTCAATTTCAACAGGAGCTGATTCATTTTTGTTACCTGTTGCAATTACCTTCATTCCTAATCCTAATGCTTTTTTTGCAACAGCTTTACCAATTTTTCCAAAACCAATGATACCCAGTGTTTTGTCTTTTATCTCCAGTCCGTTTGAATATACTTTTTTTAACTGATTGAACTGAGTATCACCTTCGAGAGGCATGTTTCTGTTGGCATCATGTAAATATCTTGCACCGGAAAGTAAGTGTGCAATAGCTAATTCGGCTACTGCATTTACTGATGCTTCGGGAGTATTAAAAACTGTAATTCCTTTTGAAATAGCGTATTCAACATCAATGTTGTCTAAACCAATGCCACCTCTTCCAATTGCTTTAAGTGTTGGGCAGTTTTCAATTAGTTCTTTGCCGGCTTTGGTAGCACTTCTGACTAAAAGAATATCAATTTCATTTTTATTGATATAATTACCTACTTGTTCCTGAGCAACTTTAGTAGTTATTACTTCAAAATCATTTTGCTCCAGAAGTGTTATGGCTTTTGCTGATAAACCATCGTTAGCAAGTATTTTCATTTACTATTTTATGTTTTTTTTTGATAAAAAATAATGACTGAACAATCGAACAATCGAACAATCGAACAATTGAACAATCGAACAATCTGATTAACTATGCTTTATTCTCCAGGTCTTTCATTACATCCACTAAAACCTGAACACTTTCCAGTGGCAAAGCATTATACATAGAAGCACGGTAACCGCCTACAGAACGATGTCCTTTTAAGCCGGAAATACCTGCTTCATTCCATAATTGGTCAAAAATAGCAGTATGGTTCTCATCATTTAAGACAAAAGTTACATTCATATTGCTTCGGTCTTCTGTTTTTGCAGTTCCTTTGAATAAAGGATTTCTGTCTATTTCATTGTAAAGTAATTCGGCTTTAGCATTGTTTATTTTTTCTATAGCAGGAATACCTCCTAGATTTTTTAACCATTGTAAGGTTAGGAGTGAAGCATAAATAGGAAATACAGGGGGTGTATTATACATACTCTCTTTAGCAATATGCAATTGATAGTCCAGCATTGAAGGAATATTGCGGCCTGTTTTGCCTAAAATTTCTTCTTTGACAACAACCAAAGTTGAACCAGCCGGCCCCATGTTTTTTTGTGCTCCTGCATAGATCAAATCAAATTTTGAGAAATCTAAAGTTCTTGAAAAAATATCAGAACTCATATCACAAACCATTACCGTATTAACCTCTGGGAATGATTTCATTTGAGTACCAAAAATGGTATTGTTACTTGTACAGTGGAAATAATCTAGATTAGATGGGATTTCGTAATTTTTAGGAATATAGTTGTAGTTATCCTCTTTTGAAGACGCCAAAACAATAGTTTCACCAAAATGCTTCGCTTCTTTTATGGCACCGCTTGCCCAAGTTCCCGTGTCTAAATATCCTGCTTTCCCATTAACTTTCATTAAATTATAGGGAACCATTAAAAACTCTAAACTTGCCCCACCATGTAAAAACAAAGCCTGATATCCTTTTCCCTGCAGACCTAAAAGTTCTAAAACCAAAGCTCTTGCTTCTTCAATTACTGTGACAAATTCATCGCTTCGATGTGAAATTTCCAAGAGTGATAATCCCATTCCGTTAAAGTCTAACACTGCCTGAGCAGATTTTTCAAATACTTCCTGCGGTAAGATACAAGGACCGGCGCTGTAGTTGTGTTTTTTCATTGGATTAGTTGGTGTTTGTTTAGAATGAAATCGGTTTGAGTTTACTTTAGCTTCCAAATTAAAATTGGGCTCATGTTTATGAACTTCTTTTTCTTTTTGATTTTTTAAAATATCTAAAAATTTTGAAGCCATTATAGATTGTTTAAAAATTGAATAGTATCAACATTGTCAGCATAATCCCAAAGATTTGGTTTTTGTGTTTGACCAAAAGCAATACTGTTTTCAATTAAGTTATTTGAAACTATACATTGAATTAATTCAGAATCCTCTTTTAATTTGTCTTTAACCAAATTCAAATCATCGTAATATTCATAAAATACTGATGAAATAGGAGAGGCGTAGCTTGAATCTTCTTTTAAAGTTAAAAAACCATTGTCTAATAATTTAAACAAACTCATTAAGAAAACAGCTTTGTTATAATCATAATTATTAGCATATTTTTCATAATGAATGATATCACCATAAGGAAAAATGGATTCGAAAAACAGCTTGAAGTCATACTCTTTTGGTACAAAAAGTTTGGATACATTACGACATCCTAAACCATAATATCTAAAAATATCTTCACCAAGACTTTCTAATTCTACTTGTGTTTCATTTCCGTTTAAAACAGCAACAGAATTTCTGTTTTTACGTATTATTGAAGGCTTTTCTCTAAAATAATATTCAAAATAACGTGCCGTATTATTACTTCCTGTGGCAATTACAGCATCAAAATCTTCTAATTTTCCTTCTGAAAAAGTTATTCTTTCGACTAATTTTGGTTCTATACTTATAATATATTTGGCTAAAAAGGGCAATAATTTTTGATCATTTGAAGAAAGTTTGGCCAATACTTTATTACCTGAAATTAAAACCGAAAGGAAATCATGAAAACCAACCAAAGGAATGTTTCCTGCTAAAATCAACCCAATGATTTTAGGCTCTTTTTCATTAAAAGTGTAAGCCGAAAGCCACTTGTTTAAGTTGTCTTCGGTTAAGGCTTCAGCCCATGAATTAATTGAAAAATAGATTTGTTCAGGGGTAAACCAGCCATTATGTGATTGAGATAATTCAATCAAATTAACAAAGCCGTCAAAAAAGATTTCGTTATTTTTAACTTCAGGATTTTTCTTATTTCCTTCAGATGAAAACTGACCTAAGAATTTTCCTAATTCTATAAATGCAATAATTATTTCTTTTTGTGACATCGGTTTCTTGCTTATGTATCGTTTAGATTGTAATTTTGCACAAAAATAAGTTTTTTAGCATTAAGCCGTATGCAATATGCTATAAGCTTTTTATTTTAAAATTATTTTAACAGCTTACAGCTTATAGCTTAAGGCGTAAAGCAATTACACTATGGCAATTATTATAACTGACGAATGTATAAACTGTGGGGCATGCGAACCGGAATGTCCTAACACAGCTATTTATGAAGGTGCTGACGACTGGCGCTGGAAAGATGGAACTAAATTAACGGGCAAAGTTATTTTACCTGATGGTACTGAAGTAGATTCTGATGCTGCTCAAACTCCGATTTCTGATGACATTTATTATATCGTGCCTGGAAAATGTACAGAATGTAAAGGCTTTCACGAAGAGCCTCAATGTGCTGCCGTTTGCCCGGTTGACTGTTGTGTTCCGGATGATAATCATGTAGAAAGTGAAGAAACACTATTAAACAGACAGTCATTTTTACATAATGAATAATACAAAACCCGCTCCAAAAATTATGGAGCGGGTTTTTTAATAAACCAACCAAACCAAATTTACTATTCCTCAACAGTATATTTTTCTATTTCCATTTTATCCGTTTTTGGATTGTAAGTTTCCAAGATGAAATTTCCGTCTGCATCAAAATAGCCATAAGCATGACGGTTTTTACTTACATACAAAAAATTATTATTTGATGTTTTACGGAGCAACCCTGTAAATTTACCTTCACCTTCCAACATTCTGTAACCTTCATTTTCTGTTTGCAATTGAAATTTACGGCCGTTATTCATAAAATAAGCAGATTTTTTTACATCTACAACCCTTGTTTCACCGTTTGAATTAATTGCTGTGGCTTTTGTTACTTCTACAGGATTATTAGCCATAGGAATGTTTTTAGTATTAGGTTTTTCCATTTCAGCTTCAACACCTACTTTTTGTACCTCGCGGGTAACTTCTGATTTTACAAGTTTTTTTTCTCCTTCGGAATCTTTTACAGTTGTAACAGTAGTTTTGACTTCCGTTTGTGTGTTGTTTTTCTGTGCTTGACTATTTACAGCAAAAAAGAATACAAGCATTCCTAACATTGTTTTCATAGCAGTACATTTTTATGATTATTATAAAAACAAATTTAGAACGGCTACAGTGGATATAAGTTACAGGATTTTAGATAAGGTTTACAGAATTTTAAGAAATAAAAAATCCCGATTGGAAAACCGGGATTCAATAGTATTAAGAAAATGAGTTGTTATTCCTGCATGGTATGGAAAACATTCATTACATCATCATCTTCTTCGATCTTTTCCAATAACTTTTCTACATCAGCTACTTGTTCAGGTGTCAGTTCTTTTGTTACTTGAGGGATTCTTTCAAATCCAGAAGATAAAACTTCAATGCCTCTGTTTTCAAGTTCTTTTTGGATAGCACCAAAGCTTTCAAAAGGAGCATACATTACAATTCCGTCTTCATCAGCGAAAATTTCCTCCACACCGAAATCAATCATTTCCAATTCCAGTTCTTCAACATCCTGTCCTTCAGATGGAATTCTGAAATTACAAGTGTGGTCAAACATGAATTCAACAGATCCTTGTGTACCTAATGCACCATTACATTTGTTGAAATAGCTTCTAATATTGGCAACTGTTCTGTTGTTGTTATCTGTGGCGGTTTCAATTAATATAGCAATTCCGTGAGGAGCATATCCTTCAAATAAAACTTCTTTATAGTTGGCAGTATCTTTGTCTGATGCTTTTTTGATGGCACGGTCAACATTGTCTTTCGGCATGTTGGCAGCTTTTGCATTTTGGATAACCGCTCTTAAACGCGAGTTAGTTTCAGGACTTGGACCTCCTTCTTTAACTGCCATTACAATATCTTTCCCAATTTTTGTAAACGTTTTTGCCATTGCTGACCAACGTTTCATTTTACGTGCTTTTCTAAATTCAAACGCTCTTCCCATTTCTAAGAATATATTTTATTAGTATGTTTCTATAAATTAGAATGCAAAAATAAAATTATTAATCTATTATGCCAAAAAAGGAGGATTTTTCAATCCTCCTTTTGATAATTATTTTTTATAAAACGGTAATTTCACCACTTTTGCAGCAATATCCTTGTTTCTGATTCTTATATAAATTTCAGAATCTATTGTTGATAAAGCAGTTGGAACATAGCCCAAACCAATTCCTTTATTCATTGAAGGCGATTGAGTTCCCGAAGTTACGATACCGATTACATTTCCATCTGCATCAACTATTTCATAGTCGTGGCGAGGAATTCCTCTTTCATTTAATTCGAAAGCAACCAATTTACGGGTAACACCTTCTTCTTTTTGTTTTTTCAGATTTGTAGAATTTGTAAATTCTTTATCGAATTTAGTAATCCATCCCAATCCTGCTTCCAATGGAGAAGTTGTGTCGTTAATATCGTTACCGTATAGGCAGAATCCCATTTCAAGACGTAAAGTATCACGGGCAGCCAATCCAATAGGTTTAATACCGAAAGCCGCACCTGCTTCAAATACTTTATTCCAGATAGTTTCTGCATCTTCATTTTTGAAATAAATTTCAAATCCTCCAGAACCTGTATAGCCTGTTGCCGAAACAATTACATCGCTTTTACCTGCAAATTCACCAATTTGGAACGAATAATAAGGCATGTTCGCTAAATCAATTGATGTAAGAGACTGCATTGCTTCAGCTGCTTTTGGTCCCTGAATAGCTAATAATGAATAAGCGTCAGAAAGATTTTCCATTTCAACACCTAAATCATTGTGTGAGGAAATCCAGTTCCAGTCTTTTTCAATATTAGAAGCGTTAACTACCAGCATATAGTGGTTGTCTTCAATTTTATAAATGATTAAATCGTCAACAATTCCACCTTCATTATTTGGCAAGCAAGAATATTGAGCTTTACCGTTTACTAATTTTGAAGCATCATTTGAAGTTACTTTTTGGATTAAAGCCAAAGCATTTTCGCCTTTTAGCATGAATTCACCCATGTGGGAAACATCAAAAACACCCACACCATTTCTTACCGTTTCGTGCTCAATGTTTACTCCTTCATATTGTACAGGCATATTATATCCTGCAAACGGAACCATTTTTGCTCCCAAACTTTCATGAACGTGTGTTAATGCTGTATTTTTCATCTGTTTATTGTGTTAATTTCGGTCGCTAAATTACTCTATTTTTTTTAAATTATTAAAGAATTCGAGCAACATAAATTGTTCTTTTTGTTATATTTTATTTCAGTAAAAAATGTTTTACATCCTCATAATTATTACAGATTTTCATAATTTTCTCTTTTTCTGATAATGGATTTGTTATTTCAGGAAATTCAATGTCCGAATTTAATGTTTCATTTATTATTTCCAGGAATTTAACCGGATGGGCAGTTTCCAGAAAGACACCCATGCTTCCCGGATGCTTTTCAAGTTCTTTTTTCAGTCCGAGATAGGCAACAGCACCGTGTGGATCCATCAGATAATTTTTGATTTTGTATACTTCGGTCAATACCTTTTTTGTTTCTTCATCTGTAAAACTGTATGCAGTAAAATCGTTTGAAAATGCTTTCAGATCATTATTGTATAATTCCCTGATTCGTATGAAATTACTGGGGTCACTTACATCCATAGCATTTGAAATAGTAGCTATTGTTGCTGATGGTTCATAAATTCCATTTTTAAGAAATCTTGGGACTGTATTGTTTGCATTTGTAGAAGCTACAAAGTGTGAAACAGGTAATCCCAGCCTTTTTGCAAGTACGCCTGCACAGATGTTCCCGAAATTGCCGCTTGGACAGGAAACTATGAGTGGCTTTTTATATTTTTTTAATTCTTTATAGGCAAATAAAAAATAGAACATTTGTGGCAGCCATCGTGCGATATTGATAGAATTGGCGGAAGTCAGATTTTTATGTTTTAAATCAATGTCGGTAAATGCTTTTTTAACAATTGCCTGACAATCATCAAAACTTCCGTTTATGGCAATTGTCTTAATGTTATGTCCCAAAGTAGTTAATTGTCTTTCCTGAAAATCACTCACTTTTCCCATTGGATAAAGAATGACAACGTCAATATTCTCACTGCCCAGAAAACCATTTGCTACTGCTCCGCCAGTATCACCGGAAGTTGCAACCAAAACTGTACTTTTCTTTTGTTGATTGTGATTGAAATAATTGAGGCACCCTGACATAAAACGGGCTCCCACATCCTTAAAAGCCATGGTTGGCCCATGAAATAATTCAAGGGAAAATACATTGTTTTCTATTGCAGCAACGGGAAGATCAAATGATAAAGTTTCTTTTATAATTTGTTTTAAATCTGTTTCAGGTATTTCAGGCGTAATGAACTGTTCAATAGCTTTAAAAGCTATTTCTTCATTGCTAAGGCCTTCAATTTTATCAAAAAAAGAAGAGGGAAGAGCAGTTATGTTCTCAGGGAAATAGAGCCCTGAATCAGGAGCTAACCCCTGAATGACAGCATTTTCAAAAGAAACTTTATGTTGTTTGTTATTCAGACTGTAATATTTCATTTTAAATATATTTAATTAATTAAACGTATTCCGTCAGGGTTAATTTTGGAAATATGAATCTCGAAAGGGATGTCGGTTTTTGAAAATACTTTTTCAATTGCAAATGATACATTTTGAGCATTTTCAATTCCTTTGTTTAAAGTAAAAATTGACGGTCCCGATCCTGAAATACCAACACCCAGCGAGCCGCTTTCCATTGCTTTTGTCTTGACCTCTTTAAAGTTAGGGATAAATACACTCCGCAAGGGTTCAACAATTTCATCATGCAACGAACGGCTGATCAAATCATAATCATGTGTGTATAATCCTGAAATAAAACCGCCAAGGTTCCCCCATTGACTGATGGCACTTTTTAGGGAAACTTCGGGTTTGAGTACGGCACGCATTTCAGAAGTTTTTAACTCAATTTGTGGGTGGACAACTGTTGCGTATAAATCCGGAGGACTTTCAATTCTTATGATATCCAGAGGATTGTAGCCTCTTATAAGCGTAAAACCACCTAAAAGGGCAGGAGCCACATTGTCGGCATGTTCGCTTCCGCTTGCCAAGGCTTCTCCTTTCATGGCAAAATAAACCAATTCCTTTCTGGTAAAAGGCTTACCTAATAATTCATTTAATCCAAAAACAGCTCCGGCTGCACTTGCTGCCGAACTGCCAATACCGCTTCCGGGTTTTATTTTTTTATGTATTTCGATATCAAAACCAAAGTCAATGTCTAATTCGTCCAGTAAAGCCTGTGCGGCAACACCTGCCACGTTTTTTTTAATATCCAAAGGTAAATCTTCACCTGTAATTTTGGTTATCCTTATACCTTTCGCAGCCGATTTGTGAATGATAATCTCATCACCAATGGAATCCAGACATAAACCCAAAACATCGAAACCACATGAAAGATTGGCAACAGTTGCCGGGCAAAATACTTTTACACTTTTCATAATTCTAACCTTAAATATTACCAATTCTTATCACGTCAGCAAAAATTCCCGAAGCGGTAACATCTGCACCGGCACCGGCTCCTTTTATTAATAAAGGCTGTTCCACATATCGGTTTGTGTAGAACATCACAATATTGTCTTTTCCTTCCAAATGATAAAATGGATGCTCTTTTTCAATTTGCTGCAGTCCCACCGAAGCTTTTCCGTTTTCAAAACTGGCTACATATTTGAGTCGGCTGTTTTTTTGCAAGGCTTCTTTATAAATGTTTTTAAAGTATGAATTGTTATTTTTAAGAGCTTCAAAAAGAGCTTCAACTGATTCTGCTTTTAGTGCTTCATCCGGAAGAAAAGATTTGTTGTCAATTTCTTCAATTTCCATTGGGTAACCACTTTCTCTTATGAGAATTAAAATTTTCCGCATGACATCTATGCCGCTTAAATCAATTTTGGGATCGGGCTCAGTATAACCTTCAATTTTTGCCTGTTTCACAACATCATGAAAAGCATTTTCGTCATTGAAATTATTAAAAATAAAATTTAAACTGCCTGATAATACTGCTTGTATTTTATTAATTTTATCGCCGGAGGCAATCAGATTTTTAAGTGTGTCGATTATAGGAAGTCCGGCTCCTACATTAGTTTCAAACAAAAAAGGCACACTGTATTTGGCTGAAAGTCTTTTCAGGTTGCTGTAATTTTCCAAATTGGAAGAACACGCAATTTTATTGCAGGTTACAACAGCAACATTTTGTTTTAAAAATCGGTCGTATATCGCAGCGATATTTTCATTGGCAGTATTGTCAACAAAAACACTGTTTCTTAAATTCAATTCTTCAATTTTGGAAATAAACTGAGAAACACAAGACTTTTCTCCTTCTTCCAAGACATTTTTCCAGTTTTCCAATTGAATTCCGTTTTCATCAAAATGCATTTTTTTCGAATTAGCCAATGCGATTACGCGGATATTGATTCTCAGTTGCTCTTTGAGATATTCTTTTTGCAGATGGATTTGTTCAATGAACTTCGCGCCTACATTACCCACACCGCAAATAAAAAGGTTTAATTGTTTTATATTGTCTTCAAAAAACTTTTCATGAAGACAGTTCAAGCCTTTTTTTATGTCTTTTTTAGCAATAACAACCGAAATATTCCTTTCTGATGCACCCTGGGCAATGGCTCTGATGTTTACGTTGTTTTTTCCTAATGTGCTGAACATTTTACCGCTTAATCCCTGATGGTTTTTCATGTTTTCACCCACAAGCGCAATAATCGATATTTCTTTTTCAACACAAACCGGACGAATCAATAATTGTTTAATTTCATATTGAAACTCATTATCTATGGCGCGTTTTGCTTTTTGCGCTTCATTTTCTGAAATTCCCAGACAGATGCTGTGTTCAGAAGAGGCTTGAGTGATGAATATTACATTAATTTTTTCCCGGGAGAGAGCACTGAACACCCTTTTTGAGACCCCTGAATTGCCTACAAGACCAGAACCTTCTAGTGTTAGTAATGCGATGCTGTCTATATGGCTGATTCCTTTTACCGGGTTTTGATTAGGTACAATAGTATTTGAAATATAAGTTCCATCGGCATCAGGCTCAAAAGTGTTTTTTATAAGAACCGGAATGTTTTTATTCATAACCGGCTGTATTGTTGGTGCATATAAGACTTTTGCCCCGAAATGGGATAATTCCATAGCTTCTTTATAGGAAATTTGGATAATTGGCTTTGCCTGTCTGACTATTTTTGGATGTGCGGTAAACATGCCGCTGACATCTGTCCATATTTCCAATTGTGATACCTGTAAAGCAGCCGCGATAACTGATGCTGTATAATCTGAGCCGCCACGTCCAAGAGTTGTTGTATATCCATCGGCTGATTGTGCGATAAATCCCGGAAGTACAGTTATATCCGATTGGTTTCTATCAAAATAGTATTGAATAAGATAATCTGTTACTTCAAAATTAATATTTGCATTGCCATAATTTGAATCGGTTTGTATTAATTCCCGACTGTCTTTATAGCTTATTTTGACATTATTTTGTTTCAGATAGCCAAAGATTATTTTTGAAGACAAAAGTTCTCCATAGGAAAGAATTGTATCCTTTGATTTAGGTGACAGTTCACCCAATAGAAAGCACCCTTCCAGAAGATTATTCAGATGATTGAAAGAGTTTTTTATGTAAAGAAGTATTTCTTCTGAATTATTTTCAGGAACAAGATTTCGGAATGTTTCCATGTGTCGGTTTTTCAAACCGGCTAAAAAGTCAACATATTTTTTGTCTTTGGATTTAGCCAAACGGATGATTTCTAACAAGCTATCAGTAACTCCTCCCAATGCAGAAACTACAACAACTACTTTTTGGTTCTGATTGTTTATTACAGAAACCGCTTTTTTTATATTATGATGGTCGGCAACAGAAGTACCGCCGAATTTTAAAACTTTCATGAGATTGTTTTTAAGTAAATATCCCGCAATTAGTAGGATGCAGGCTATCTTATGTTAGAATAAATATTGAAACAAGGGTATGCGGTACCTCGTGTAAAATATACACGTACGCAAACGGATTATATGATAAAATTATACCCCGGAAGGGGTAGTAGTTGTTGTAGTCGTAGTGATTGATGTCAACGCACGGAAAGCCTGTAAATCATTTGGATTTACTTTTAAAGAAGGTACTATTTGGCTTTCTTTTTTCATTTACTTAAGTCAAAGTAAAGGATTCTTTAAAAAAGAAACAAGGAATTATAGTGATTTTTTTGATTTAAAATTATTAAAGTCTGCATTTGTTTAAAAATCTAAATGCCTAATTCCTTGAATTTTGCAACCAATTTCGGGTCAGATGGAGGAGGAGCATCGGTTAGAATTAAGTTGCCTTCCGGACTAATCAATACATATTTTTGAACTTTGTCATGAACAAAATCTTTTACAAAATCAGATTTGTCCTGTTTGTCAGCAAAAAGATGGATACCTTTATATTTTCTTGTTTGAATAACTCTTTTCCAGTCATTTTTTTCAGCAAGTGCATCAATAGAAATATTTACAAATTGTATGTTTTTATATTGCTCAGATAATTTATTACTATTTTCAATTTCTGAAAGACAATTTGAACACCAGCTGGTCCAGATTGTAACAAAGCTGTATTTTCCTTTTAAATCATCAGATGATAGCGTTTTTTCATTGATATCTTTAAATTTAAAAGGGGCTATCGAATTTCCAATTTTTGTTATTTTATTTTTTTGATACAGTTTTGTTGCTTTATTTATTATGAATTGGTTGGAGGTACTGTTTATAATTTTTTTGAATACATTGTCTATTTCCGGATTATCAGAATTTATATCAGTCATTGCCTGTTCCAGCATATAATCTTTTATATAGACACTTTTTATATTATCAAAAATTACAAGATAATATTTTCCTGTATACCTGTCCTGTTCCGTATTAATTTGTTTGATTTTTGCTTTAAGGGCATTATTTAAAAGCGATTTGTAATTTGTTGAGAATAAAAAATCTTCTTCTGATTCTGAATTTAATATAGAATCTGTAACTTGAATTTTTTCTAAATCAATAAAATTGCTTGTTTTGATTGAAGTATATACTTTGCTTATTCTTTGAAATGATAAACCGCTGAAATGAATATTTTTATTTTCTAATCTCACAAATGATGAATCCAAACCTTTTTTTGAATTTAAAAGGATTGTGAGTTCATTTTGTAAAGAATTATTTTTTTTGTTCGAAATTGAATCATGTCTGTTTTCAGTCAAAAAACTTTTGTAGTCAAAAAAATCATGCATTATTTTTTTCTTTTGATGCCAGTAACTGTTTTCCTCAGCTCCAATTCCTTCGAATAATATGCTTTCGTTGAATTTTGATAAATCTGCTTTTATGACTAAATCTGTTTTCTTATTTAAGTATACTTGTGTGTAATTGTTTTTAATATTGATATGATAGGAGCCTTCATAGGGCAATTCAAATTTAATATTAAAACAACCGTTTTTGTCAATTTCTATTTTCTTGGAAAAAGAAGACCCATTTATATAAAACTGATTTTCAGTGCAATTTGAAAAAATTCCCTTCAAATTTATAGTATTACTATAGAAAGGAACAGTTAATAATAATAGGATATAATAAAATTTTATCATTTTTTAGTTTGTTAGCTTGCTATCAAATTTAAAAAAACTATTTATATCAAATAAATATTTTGTTTTAAATGCTTTTTTGCTGAATTTTGATGCTTCAAAAAAAAGACCTAAATGGACACTACTCATTATATCAGTTCTGATGTTTTTTCATTAGAATTACTTCAAGAAATTATTTCGCAAAATCAAAAATTGGATTTATCCGAAGAAGCCAGAGTTAATATTGAAAAATGCCGTACGTATTTAGACAGTAAAATGGCTTCGCAAACAGAGCCTATCTACGGTATCAATACAGGGTTTGGTTCGCTTTGCAATGTGAAAATTTCTAATGAAAATCTTTCTAAGCTTCAGGAAAATTTAATGAAATCCCATGCTTGCGGTACCGGGGATGAAGTTCCTCAGGAAGTAGTGAAAATTATGTTGCTGTTAAAAATTAAATCATTAAGCTATGGTCACTCCGGTGTACAGCTGCAAACAGTTGAGCGATTGATTGATTTTTATAATAATGATGTTTTACCGGTTGTATATACGCAAGGATCTTTAGGAGCTTCGGGTGATTTAGCACCTTTGGCACATCTTTGTTTACCGTTAATTGGTGAAGGTGAAGTATATGTTGACGGTTTCCGTCAGCCGGCATCAAAAGTACTTAAAAAAATGAATTGGTCTCCTGTACAATTGCAGTCTAAAGAAGGATTGGCGTTGTTGAACGGAACACAGTTTATGAGTGCTTATGGTTGCTATACCTTGTTGAAAGCAATGAAGTATTCTTATTTGGCTGATGTAATTGCGGCAATTTCATTGGAAGGTTTTGATGGAAGAATTGAGCCGTTTAATGAATTGATTCATATGGTTCGTCCTCATAAAGGACAAATAGTAACGGCACAGCGTTTTCAGGAATTACTGGAAGGAAGTCAAATCATTGAGCAACCTAAAAAACATGTTCAGGATCCGTATTCATTCCGTTGTATTCCACAGGTACATGGAGCATCAAAGGATACGATTGATTATGTGAAGAAAGTATTTAAAACCGAAATTAATTCGGTAACGGATAACCCGAATATTTTTGCTGAAGACGATATAATTATCTCAGGAGGGAATTTCCACGGACAGCCATTAGCTTTAACTTTAGATTTCTTAGGATTGGCTTTGGCTGAATTAGGAAATATTTCCGAAAGAAGAACGTATCAGTTAATCTCAGGTTTACGTGATTTGCCTGCTTTCTTGGTGAGTGATCCAGGTTTGAATTCAGGCTTCATGATACCGCAATATACAGCTGCAAGTATTGTGAGTCAAAACAAACAATTGGCAACACCGGCAAGTATTGATAGTATTGTATCCAGTAACGGACAGGAGGATCATGTTTCTATGGGAGCGAATGCTGCTACAAAATGCTTGAAGATAATGGAGAACTTAGAACGTATATTGGCTATTGAGTTAATGAATGCTTCGCAAGCAATTGAATTCAGACGTCCGCTGCAATCAAGTGAATTCCTGGAAAGTTTCTTAACTTTATACAGAGAAGTGGTGCCGTTAGTTAAAGAAGACCGAATTCTGCATTACGACATCGAAAAATCAATAGCTTTCTTAAATACCTTCATTGTTGAGGAGTTAGAATAATTCTATAAGTTTTTTATTTTGAAAAGTATTTTTTCGTTATTGTTCCTTATACTATTTAATTTTGGTTTTGGACAAAAAAAGAATAGTATCATAAGTAATGCTATTGATACTCTTTTGATTAATGAGTCAATAAAACCTTTTAACGGAGCTGTTTTAATTACAAAAGGTGAAAGAAAAATCTATGAAAACTTTATTGGGTTTTCAGATTTTGAAAGTAAAATAATATTGACTCAAAATGATAGTTTTGTCGTAGGTTCTGTCAGTAAGCAGTTTACTGCTGCACTTGTACTTATTGAGTATGATAAGGGAAATCTGGATTTATCTGTTCCAATAAAAAAATATTTGCCGGAAATAAAGCAAAACTGGTCAGATTTAGTTACTGTTCATCATTTGCTTACACATATGCACGGCATCGAGTCTTTGGATAAACCTTTATTGTTTGAGGCCGGTACCCAATATTTGTATTCGCAAATAGGATATGATTTATTGGCAAAGATTTTAGAGAAAATAACCGGAAAAGGATTTTCATCACTTTCACAGGAATTATTTCAAAAATGTGGGATGAAAAACACTTTTCACCCTGATTTTAAGACAAATTCAAATTTAGTTAAGGGATATACTAAAACCGAGACTGAAGGATTAGATTTTGAAACCAATACTTTTCAAAATTATCCTGCCGCAGGTTCTTTTATATCAACTGCTGAAGATTTGCATAAATGGAACAGCATTTTTTTTGAGGGTAAATTGTTTAAAAAGAGAACTTTTAAACTGCTTATCACAAAACATAAAGGAGCAATAAGACAGCATCCTGTTTTTGGATTGACAGAATATGGATACGGAACAACTATTGATACTAAAGATGGTATCACACAATATGGCCAGACTGGATTTACGCCAGGGTTTTTATCAATGAATTTCTATTTTCCCAAGAAAAAGATAAGTGTCATTGTTCTTCAAAATGTGGTTTATGACCTAAATGATTTAAAGAACACATTTTTTTATCATACTGAAGTTTTAAAAATTATCAGAAAAAATTATGATAGAATTTAAAATAATAGAAATAAATCCTAAAAAACTCATTGGTAAATCGTTATCAATGAGTTTTTTGAATAATACTACAGGAGAATTGTGGGGGAGTTTTGCCCCACATATTAAAGAAATAAAGAATAGAGTAGGGGATGATAAAATTTCATTACAATTTTATTCAGATGATTTCATGACAAATCCTGCAATTTCTTTCATAAAATGGGCAACGGTTGAAGTAAGTGATTTTGAAAATATTCCAAATGACTTGGACACCTTAGAAATCGAAGGAGGTTTGTATGCTGTTTTTCATTACAAAGGAAATGTTCCTGGAGCACCGGCATTTTTTGGAAAAATATACAGTGAATGTATTCCAGATTCTGAATATCAATTGGACAATTCCCGGCCACATTTTGAAATGCTTCCTAGTGGCAAATATGACCCAATGGATAAAAATTCTGAAGAAGAAATTTTTATACCTGTCAGATTAAAAAAATAAATCAGTTTCCTTTTAAACGCCGGCGGATTATTTAATTTTTTTTGCGTTTGGGTTTCATTACGCGACGTAATATTCTGACCCATAAACTCCATTGACTGCTTTTGTTTTGATTTGTAACATAATTTTCAACTTTATCAAAAGCATCTTCAATAAAAGCATCATGCAGCCATCGAATAGCCAAAGCCCATTTTAAAGTTGCCCAACCTGAAGTTGTCATTGAAATGGTATGCTTGAGTAGGGTTTCACTTTCCTGTAATTCAATAAATTCAAATTTATGGAAACCATCAAAACCTGTTAAGTCAAATTGAAATGTTACAGAATTGTCAATCCTGTAATTGGTTACATGATATTTTATTGGTCCATGACCGCCTTTTGATCCTACCTGAAGTCCTTTATCAAATCTCATTGGAGGCCATTTGTTTGTTGCCAGAATCAAATCGTTATCACTTGCCAGTGTTTTTAGTAATGGGGCAACTTCATTTTTTGGCTTTGCAATTTTTCGTTCATGAATATTTATGACTTTCATTTATTTTTCTGTAAAAAAGTTTATTTCTTTGTTGTTTTAATTCCTTGAAAATGATTTTGTTAAGCCTAAAAATATAACTACTGTTAAATAATTTCAATGACAACTATAAAATTTGCCTGTCTATTCTGTAAACACTTAAAAAATGATTGAATAAATGTACACCGATAAATACTAATATAATTATTCCGGAAAATAAGTGGATTCCTGAGAGTTTCATATAGTTTAATTACAAAAATAAAACTGCCAGAATTCCTAACACAGCAGGTACTGTCTGTACATATAAAATTCTTTTTGAAGCAGTTGCAGCACCGTAAATTCCAGCCACAGCCACACAGCCTAAAAAGAATAATGCTACATTTTTAGACCATTCTATATCACAAATTAATAAGGACCAAATCAGTCCAGCAGCTAGGAATCCATTATATAGTCCTTGATTAGCAGCTAGCACTTTTGTGGGTATAAATAAATCTTTAGGGATTGTTTTAAATACTTTTGGTGCTCTTGTTGTCCATGCAAACATTTCTAACCAAACAATGTAAATGTGGATAAATGTTACAAAACCGATAATAATTTTTGCTAGTATACTCATAATTAGTTTCTTTCTTCAAATGGTGTTATGATTCCTTTTTCTAAATAATCTTTCAGTTGATGCAGTAAATTCGCCCAGCAGTAACTGGCAACCCTAAACTCTTTACTGATTTCTGTCCAGCCTTTATGATAAAATTGTACTGAAGTTACATTGTTTTTTTCTTCCTTTAAAATAAAACCAAAACTTGTAGGCATCCATTCTTCCATGGCTTTTGTCATTTTGAATTCTATTTCTTCGTTGTGAATTAGTCTTACAATTTCTGCAAACCAATTGTATTCATCAGCGAAATATAAATTGTAAACTGCGCCCAATTCACATTTTCCACTGCAGCGTTTAGTCCACCAATCGTTCAAGCCATAAGGAGTTGATACGGCATCGAAAATTTTTTCAGCAGAAGTATTTATAGTTAAATCATGGTAGATGGTATGCATAGTTTATTGCTCTTCAGTTAGTATTTTTTCGATTCGTTTGTCTGGAATTAACCAGATTAAAGCTACTAAAATATAAATTATTCCTGATATTAATTCATGATAATAAGTAGATAGTATTGCAATTATGTATAGTATGGCTGATACTTTTCCTTTTAAATCTTTGCCAACAGCACGCGCTAAAATGGATTCTTCACCATGTTTTTTTATGATTTGATTTTGAAGAATAAAATAGGCAAGGGCACACATTAATAACACAAAGCCATAGGTAAGCATTGGAAAAGGAGCAAAGTGATGTTCACCTATCCAGGCTGTAGCAAAAGGAATCAGTGACAACCAAAAAAGTAAATGCAGGTTTGCCCAAAGTATTTCTCCGGTAACTTTTTTTACGGTGTGCATCATATGATGGTGGTTATTCCAGTAAATGCCCACATATATAAAGCTTAACAGATAACTGATGAAAACTGGAAACAGTTTTACAAGCGACTTAAAGTCGGTACCATCAGGAGTCTGTAATTCCAAGACCATGATTGTTATGATGATAGCTAAAACACCATCGCTGAAGGCTTCAAGCCGGTTTTTATTCATACGATTTAATTTGGAAAACGGTCACCTACTAAATTAAGTTGGATATTATATTCTAAAAAGGCTTTTAAACCCGCTAAAACTAAAGTAAAACCTTCGGTAGAATCTCTTACCTGACTTATAATCTGATTTGTATCTCCTTTAAAACCTTCGTTTTTGATGCTTACAAAAGTGCTATCGGCAGTAATTTCTTTAAAATTCCATGTAACTGTCGAAAGGTTTTCATAATTTCCCCATTTAATTACGATTTGTTTGTTTTGCTCTATTTTTTTAACCGTAACAGTTACAGTATGATTGTACATTTCCCATGTCCAATCCACATTTGTGCCTTCAATTAATTCTGCAGAACCTTTTGTAAACCAAAATTTGGATGTTATTTGAGGGTTAATAAAAGCTTCAAAAACTTCGTTTACAGGTTTACGGATAAGCATTTCTGCTAAAGCAAAATTATTTTCCATATCAGTTTAATGATTTGTGAGTTCTACGCTTGTGTTTGGTTTGTCTTAAATTTTCATTTCCGCTAATGATACTTATGTTGCCATCTATTTCAAACATAGCAAGTTTTACATCATTGAAGTGTTCAACACCATGCTCTCTTAAGGCCTGTTCCATTTCTTCAGAGGTGATTCCTAAACGGGCCAGCGTTTTATAATCAGTTTTTCCGTTGTGAATCAAAATCTCGGGTTTGTCAGCTATTAATTTCCTGACAAAAAGAGATTTGGTCATCAGTCTTTTAAAAATTAAATTTATTAGAAACAATGCTAAAGCGGCAATTAGTCCACCTTCTAAGGAATAATTATCTCCTACCATTGCATTTTGAACAGAATTACTAATCAATAAGATTAAAATAATGTCGGCGGTATTAAGCTGCGAAAGTTCCTTTTTTCCAAAAATCCGAAGTGCTGTTATCATAAAAAGATATACACAAACACTCCGGATTACTATGTCTAAGAAAGGATTCATTCTTTTATTTTGAAATTCTTTTCTATTGCTTTAATCATTTCGCCGGCAATGTCTTTATGTGTGGCACCTTCAATTCCTTCTAAACCTGGTGAGGAGTTTACCTCAAGTAATAATGGCCCTTTTGAGGAACGGATAATATCTACGCCGGCTACTTTTAAATCCATTGCTTTTGCTGCTTTAACGGCAATTTTCTTTTCTTCTGCAGTTACTCTTATCACACTGGCAGTTCCTCCCATGTGAATGTTGGCTCTAAATTCACCCGGAGCGGCTTCACGCTGCATTGCGGCTACAACTTTACCGTCAACCACAAACAACCGTAAATCTTTACCGTTTGCTTCTTTGATAAATTCCTGAACTAAAATATTGGCATTTAAACTTTTAAAAGCGTTGATTACTGATTCTGCAGCTTTTTTGGTTTCGGCTAATACAACTCCTTTTCCTTGTGTTCCTTCCAGTAATTTAATAATGAGAGGTGAACCGCCTACCATTTTAATCAAATCGTTGGTATCCAATGGTGAATTGGCAAATCCTGTAGTAGGAATGTCGACTCCGTTTTGCAATAATAATTGCAATGAGAATAACTTATCTCTTGACTGGGTAATTGCTGCCGCCGAGTTTAGTGTAAACACTTTCATTGCTTCAAACTGACGGATCAAAGTACAGCCGTAATATGTTATGCTTGGACGAATCCGCGGAATCACAGCATCAAAATTATCTAATACCCTGCCACCGCGGTAATGCATTTCAGGTGCGGTAGCATCAAGCTTAATGTAACATTCTTTAATGTTGAGAAATTCCATTTCATGACCTCTCATTTCACCCGCTTCGATAATGCGTTTGTTACTGTATAAGTTTGGATTACTGGCAAGTACAGCAATTCTAAGTTTAGATTTGGATTCTTTATTTACGTGGTAATAGCTTTTGATTTCGTCAAATGAAGGCTGGCCAAGTAAATATTTTTCTTCAGGGTCAACAATCATTTTTCCTATCATGGCCTCACGACCTAAAAGCATTCTGAAACCCATAGAATCTCTATTGGCTAGTGTGATTTCAATAGAAAAGGTATTGTCGCCAATACATAAATCGGTTTTTATCACAAAACGCTGTTCGCGGTAACCGCTTGAACTTTTTACAATCCGCTTGTCTGTTAATCTGGCTTCACAGTGACGGACTAATTTTGTGTTGTTTTGTAACGGGTTGACGTCAAATTTTACCCAATCTTCACCATTTCTTGAAAATTGAACAATATTTGTGGCATGTATAGCTGAAGTTTTAGCACCAGAATCTACTCTGGCTTTGATAAAAGGTATATCTAAATCAGGGAATGAACACCATTCCTCGCTTCCAATAACAGTTTTTCTTGCAGACATAATCAACTTAGTGGTTTGGAGAACTAAGTTACATTTTATTTTGAAAAAAAAAGCCTACTAACTAGTAGGCTTTTCAGATTTTTTAACTTTTATTTTAAGCTCTTGTGAATCATTGTCTAAATCCATTTCAATGACGTCACCCTCATGGATTTTTGAAGTAATGATTTCTTCGGCAAGGGCGTCTTCCACATATTTTTGAATAGCACGTTTTAGAGGTCTTGCACCAAACTGTCTGTCAAAACCTTTTTCAGCTATAAAAGCTTTGGCTTCATCTGTTAATTCTAAAGAATAACCAAGTTCTTTTATACGGCCATATAATTTTTGCAATTCAATATCAATGATTTTATCAATATCTTCTTTTTCAAGAGAATTGAACACAATCACATCATCAATACGGTTTAAGAATTCCGGAGCAAATGTTTTCTTTAAAGCATTTTCTATAACGCCTTTAGAATGTTCATCAGCCTGTGCCTGTTTTGCAGCGGTACCAAAACCAACACCTTGCCCGAAATCTTTCAATTGACGGGCTCCCACATTGGAAGTCATGATGATAATGGTATTTCTGAAATCTATTTTACGGCCTAAGCTGTCAGTTAAATAACCGTCATCCAACACCTGAAGCATCATATTGAATACATCGGGGTGTGCTTTTTCAATTTCATCAAGAAGTACAACACAATATGGTTTACGGCGTACTTTTTCCGTCAACTGACCGCCTTCTTCATAACCTACATATCCCGGAGGCGCTCCAACCAATCTTGAAATGGCGAATTTCTCCATGTATTCACTCATGTCAATACGAACCAAGGCTTCTTCAGAATCAAACAGTTCTTTAGCCAGAACTTTAGCCAATTGTGTTTTACCAACACCTGTTGATCCTAAGAAAATAAAAGAACCAATGGGTTTGTTAGGGTCTTTTAAACCAGCTCTGTTACGTTGAATGGCACGGGCAATTTTATGTACGGCATCTGCCTGTCCAATAACCTTTTTATCAAGTATTTCCGGTAAGTGAGCTAATTTATTACTTTCAGTTTGTGCAATACGGTTTACAGGAATTCCAGTCATCATAGAAACGACATCAGCAACATTGTCTTCTGTTACCTGGATTCGGTTGTTTTTAGAATCTTCTTCCCATTGTTCCTGCGCAATAGCCAATTCTTTTTCAATGCGTTTTTCGTCATCGCGAAGCTTTGCGGCTTCTTCATATTTTTGACGTTTTACAACTGTATTTTTAAGTTCACGTACTTCTTCCAACTGACGCTCTAAATCTAAAATTTGCTTAGGAACATCAATGTTAGTGATATGAACACGTGATCCCGCTTCGTCCATCGCATCAATAGCCTTGTCCGGTAAAAAACGCTCAGACATGTATCTTTCAGTTAGTTTTACACAAGCTTCAATTGCTTCAGAAGTGTAAATTACATTGTGATGGTCTTCGTATTTACCTTTTACGTTGTTCAAAATAGTAATGGTTTCCTCGATTGATGTAGGATCAACAATTACTTTTTGGAAGCGACGCTCAAGCGCACCATCTTTTTCAATGTATTGACGGTATTCGTCCAATGTAGTGGCACCAATACATTGAATTTCTCCACGTGCCAATGCAGGTTTAAACATATTTGAAGCATCTAACGAACCAGTAGCACCACCAGCACCAACAATAGTATGGATCTCATCTATGAAAAGTATAATGTCATCATTTTTTTCCAGTTCGTTCATTACGGCTTTCATACGCTCTTCAAACTGACCACGGTATTTTGTGCCAGCTACTAAAGAAGCTAAATCAAGTGTTACTACTCGTTTGCCGTATAGAATTCGGGAAACTTTTTTCTGGATGATACGAAGTGCTAATCCTTCTGCAATAGCAGATTTACCTACACCAGGTTCACCAATCAGTAATGGATTGTTTTTCTTTCTACGGCTTAAAATTTGAGACACACGCTCAATTTCTTTTTCACGGCCTACCACAGGATCCAGTTTTCCTTCTTCGGCCATTTCGGTTAAGTCACGTCCAAAATTATCTAAAACAGGGGTTTTGGATTTTTTGTTTGATTTGTTGGCAGGATTAGACAAACTACCTTGTCCAAAACTGTCATCTTGTCCTGAATCGTCTCCTCCATAAGAAGATTCGTTTTTAGGAAAGTTGTCTTGAAAGTCTTCTTCGTTTGGCATCATAGTTAAATATTGTTCTTTAGCTGTATCGTAATCAATTTTCAGCTTGTTTAATAATTTAGTTGTCGGGTCATTTTCATTACGTAAGATACATAATAGCAAATGAGCGGTGTTGATTGTAGAGCTTTGAAATACTTTTGCTTCAAGGAAAGTTGTTTTTAAAGCTCTTTCTGCCTGACGGGTCAGATGTAAATTCTTTTTATCATTCCCTGTAACAGGGCTGGGATTTGCAGGGCTTAGTATTTCAACTTTTCGGCGTAAATGTTCTAAATCGACAGATAAATTGTTTAGTATGTTAATGGCAGAACCGCTGCCGTCTCTTAAAATACCAAGCATAAGATGTTCTGTCCCAATGAAATCGTGACCTAAACGCAATGCTTCCTCTTTACTGAAAGTAATTACATCTCTAACTCTTGGTGAAAAATTATCATCCATATTGTTGTAATTAGTAATTGTAAATTTAATGATTTATGAATGTAAATGCAAAAATCATTCCTCACACTATGACTGTCATGCTAAGTGACAAAATAAATTTTAAAGCACCAAATCAAATTTAACGGTATTTATTAACCAAAAGCCCTCTTTTTTTTGTTAATAAATTATTGAAATATGAATAGTGAAGTACTGGTAAAAAAAGCAGAAATGCGTATATTAGCGCGTTTACAATTAAAAATAAATAAATAACATAAATACTTATGTCTGAAGGAGAAAAGTTAATTCCAATTAACATTGAAGACGAAATGAAATCAGCCTACATCGATTATTCGATGTCGGTTATTGTATCGCGTGCATTACCTGATGTAAGAGATGGTTTAAAGCCAGTACACCGCAGAGTATTGTTTGGAATGCATGAGTTAGGTGTATTTTCAAATAGAGCACATAAAAAATCTGCAAGGATAGTAGGGGAAGTTTTGGGTAAGTATCACCCGCACGGAGATTCATCAGTTTACGATGCTATGGTTCGTATGGCACAGGACTGGAGTTTACGTTACTTAATGGTTGACGGTCAGGGTAACTTTGGTTCGATAGATGGTGACAGCCCTGCTGCAATGCGTTATACTGAAGCAAGAATGAAAAAATTCTCGGAAGAGATGCTTGCTGATATTGAAAAAGAAACTGTAGATTTCCAATTAAACTTTGACGATACTTTAGAAGAGCCTAAGGTAATGCCTACAAAAGTGCCAAATTTACTTGTAAACGGAGCTTCAGGTATTGCAGTAGGTATGGCAACCAATATGGCGCCACATAACTTAACAGAGGTTGTTGAAGGTACTTTAGCTTATATTGACAACAATGATATTGAAATTGACGAATTAACTAATTTCATTAAAGCACCTGATTTTCCTACAGGAGGTGTTATCTATGGAATGGATGGGGTTCGTGAGGCATTTAAAACCGGTCGTGGACGTGTGGTAATGCGTGCAAAAGTCGGTTTTGAAGAAGTTGATGGCCGTGAAGCGATTATTGTTACCGAAATTCCTTATCAGGTTAACAAAGCAGAAATGATTAAGAAAACTGCTGATATGGTTAACGATAAGAAAATTGAAGGTATTTCAACTATCCGTGATGAATCTGACCGTAACGGTATGCGTATCGTTTATATCTTAAAACGTGATGCGGTTCCTAATGTAGTTTTAAACACCTTATATAAATACACGCAATTACAATCTTCATTTAGCGTAAATAATATTGCTCTTGTAAACGGAAGACCGCAATTATTGAATCTAAAAGATTTAATACACTATTTCGTAGAGCACCGTCACGATGTAGTTACTCGTCGTGCACAATATGATTTACGTAAAGCTGAAGAAAGAGCACATATTTTAGAAGGTTTGATCATTGCTTCAGATAATATTGATGAAGTTATTGCGTTAATCAGATCGTCAAAAGATGGTGATGAAGCAAGAGCTAAATTGATTGAGCGTTTCAATTTATCAGAAATTCAGGCCCGTGCAATCGTTGAGATGCGTTTACGTCAGTTGACAGGTCTTGAGCAAGATAAATTGCGTGCGGAATATGAAGAAATCATGAAGTTAATAGCTGAATTAAAAGCATTATTAGCCAGCAAAGAACTTCGTATGGAATTAATCAAACAAGAATTAACTGAAATTAAAGATAAATACGGAGATGACCGTCGTTCTACAATTGAGTATTCAGGAGGAGATGTAAGTATTGAAGATTTGATTGCTGATGAGCAAGTTGTGATTACAATTTCTCATGCAGGTTATATCAAACGTACACCACTTACTGAATATAAGACTCAAAATAGAGGAGGAGTAGGACAAAAATCAGCCGGTACCCGTGACTCTGATTTCTTAGAACATATGTATGTGGCAACAAATCATCAGTATATGTTGTTCTTTACACAAAAAGGAAAATGCTTCTGGATGCGCGTGTACGAAATTCCGGAAGGAAGTAAAACGGCTAAAGGACGTGCTATCCAAAACTTGATCAATATCGAACAGGATGATAAAGTAAAAGCGTTTATCTGTACACAAGATTTAAAAGATCAGGAATATATCAATGGTCATTATGTAATTATGGTGACTAAAGAAGGACAAGTGAAAAAGACTTCTTTAGAATCATATTCCCGTCCAAGAGCTAATGGTGTAGCTGCCATCACAATTAAAGACGGAGATGAATTATTAGAAGCCAAATTGACTACTGGAAATAGTCAAGTATTAGTTGCTTCTAAATCAGGTAAATTAGTTCGTTTTGAAGAAGAAAAAACGAGACCTATGGGTAGAACTGCTTCAGGGGTCAGAGGTATTACTTTAACTGATGAGAAAGATGAAGTTATAGGAATGGTGTCTATTGATAGAGATCATGTGAACGATTCTCAAATTTTGGTAGTTACTGAAAATGGTTATGGTAAACGTACTAAACTTGTTGATGATGACGGAGAAGATGTGTACAGAATTACCAATCGTGGAGGTAAAGGTGTAAAAACTTTAAACATCACTGAAAAAACTGGCTCACTTATTGCTATCAACAATGTGACTGATGAAGATGACTTAATGATTATCAATAAATCCGGATTAACCATCAGGATGAGAGTATCTGATTTACGTGTTATGGGACGCGCAACGCAGGGAGTCCGTTTGATTAATATCAAAGGAAAAGATTCAATTGCTGCCGTTTGTAAAGTAATGCGGGAAGAGGATGAAACTGATGAGAATACAGAAGATTTGAATGATTCAATCGACAACGAATCAACATTGGATACAGAAACACAGGAATAATTTAAATTTAGAGAAATGAAAATTAAAAATTTAGCAATTGCAACTTCTTTATTGTTATCTGTTGCAGTTTTTGCTCAAAAAGATGAAGTTAAAGCAGCAGAAAAAGCTTTGAAATCAGGAAATGCTGCTGAAGCGAAAGCATCGCTTGAAAAAGCGGAAAGTATGATCGCTAATGCAGAAGATGCAATAAAAGCACAATATTATTTTGTTTTAGGAAATGCAAATTTAGAATTGGCTAAAAAGAACCAGGAAGAAAGTAAAAACTTACTGGGAGCTGCAAAAGCATACAATCAGTTGATTGATGTTGAAAAAAAATCAGGTAAGTCTAAATTTACTTCACAGGCACAAACAAACCTGATTGAGGTAAAAAGACTATTGACAAACAGTGCTGTTGCTGACAGTAATGCTAAAAAATTCAAAGAGAGTGCACAAAAATTATACGAAGTGTACGGTCTTGATAAAAAAGATACAATTATGTTGTATTATGCAGCTTCAACAGCAGTAAATGATAAAGATTATGATACTGCCTTAGGATATTACAAACAATTAAAGGAGTTGAATTATTCAGGTAAAGGTGTAAATTATTTGGCAAAAAATAAATCAAACGGACAGGAAGAAACTTTTGCAACTGCAAAAGACAGAGATTTTTCGATTAAATTAGGAACTCATGAAGCACCAAGAGTGGAACAGATCCCTTCAAAACGTGGAGAGATTGCTAAAAACATTTCTTTGATTTTAATTGAAAAAGGAGATGTGCCTGCTGCTAAAAAAGCGGTAGCTGATGCTAGAAAAGCAAATCCTGATGATACTTCATTGATAATGTCTGAAGCTGACTTGTATTTAAAAACTAATGATTACGAAATGTATAAGAAATTAGTTTCTGAAGTATTGGCAAAAGATCCTAATAATGCGGATTTATTCTACAATTTAGGTGTTGTATCAGGACAGTCTAAAGACAAACAGGCTAAAATTGACGCTGAAGGATATTATTTAAAAGCTATTCAAATTGATCCAAAATACAAAAATGCTTACTTAAATTTAGCAGTTTTAAAACTTGACGGTGAAAAAGAAATTGTTGATGCGATGAATAAATTAGGTACTTCAGCAGCTGATATGAAAAAATATGATGCTTTAAAAGTTAAAAGAGAGAATTTGTATAAATCTGCGATTCCTCATTTAGAAAAAGCGTATGAATTATTTGGAACGGATAAAGATATTAAGTCTACACTTCTAAATATGTACAATGCTCTTGATATGACTGAAAAATATAAAGCTTTAAAAGCAAAAAATTAATCTTTAATGATTTATTAAATTGAAATGGGGTCTTTATCATAAGACCCCTTTTTTTTTTTGAAATTACATTTTTTATTTCATTTTGATAACTGAGAAAACTGAGCGTCGGTTTAACTGATGCGCTTCTTCAGAACAGTCAATACCATCTTTACAATCATTGACTAAATTATACTCTCCAAATCCTTCGTGCTTTTTAATTCGTTTTGGATCCACACCTCTGGAAACCAAATAATTGTAAGTAGAATTCGCTCTTCTTATACCAAGTGCTTCGTTGTATTTAAAACTACCGCGGCTGTCAGTATGCGAACCTATTTCAATTTCCATTTGAGGGTATGTTCTCAGTAATAAATCAGCTATTTTTTCTAATTCAACACCAGCATCATTCCTAATATTGTGTTTGTCGAAATCAAAATAGATGTTTTCAATATTGATTTCGGCCAGAATATCTATATCCTGAACAGGATCTAACTCAAAATCAACCTGAACAAACGCTTTCCCTTTCGAATTTCTTGTATCTGCCATTTTAGAAGGTTCAGGTTGATATTTTGGATGTGACACTTCCACAGTATATGTTGTTTCTCTATCAGCGGCAATACTGTATTTTCCTTTTTCATCTGTCAATAAATCGGCTATTACATTACCGTCTTTATCTTTGATTACAATTTTTGCATCTTTAACCGGCTGTTTGTTAATTACATCTGTTACTACACCTTTAATTGAAAAAGGCGGAATTCTATCAAATCCATAAATATCATCATCTCCTTTTCCGCCTTCTCTATTGGAAGATATAAAACCAGTTTCTCCGGAATCACTTAAGAAAAATGAAAAATCGTCCATTGGTGAATTTACAGGTACACCAAGATTGATTATCTCTTGTATGTTTCCTTCATCATCAAGTACAGTAGTAAAAATATCCAATTGGCCTAAACCCTGCAGTCCGTCAGAAGAAAAGAATAAATTTCCGTCACTATGCACAAATGGGAATAATTCATTTCCTTCGGTATTAATTCTATCACCAAGATTTACAGGTGTGCCATATGAATCACCGTCAACAGAGACTTTATAAATATCGGCTTTCCCTTTTCCTCCTGGCATATCTGAAGAGAAATAAAGAGTTTTTCCATCTGCTGTAAGGCTTGGATGTCCTACGGAATAATTGTTGCTGTTAAATGGCAATTCTTTTATATTTGACCATTTGTCATTGTTATCCAGTGTAGCTTTGTAAATTTTGAGATTGTTTGTACCGGTGTCATCTTTTTGTTTTTTTCCGTCAAAAAAGTTATTCCGGGTAAAGTACATAGTCTTCCCATCTTTAGAGAGCGATACTTGTCCTTCATGAAATCTTGTGTTAACATCACCATCAACTTTTTCAATATCTTCGAATTTATCACCATTTCTTTTTACGTCATATAAATCCAAAAAAGGCTGTTGGTTCCATGCGTATGTTCTTTTAATCCCGACTCCCTTATCGCGACTCGATGCAAATATTATATTTCCATTTTTTTCAATTGCACCAAAATCACTTAATTCAGAGTTAAATGGAACTGATTTTGAAAAATACTGTTGTTTCAGACCATAAATATTGGTTAGGAAATTTTTGTCTTCAATGATTCTTTGAGTTCTTGAATCTGTAACTCCGGTTTCTTTGTATTTATTAAGCCAAACTTCAGATTCATCATATTTTTTCAGCGCTCGTAAAGCCAAGGCATATTTTAGATAATATTCAGGATCAATATTAGGTTGTTTAACTGCTTCGGCATAGTAAACTGACGCGTTTTGCGGATCGCGCAGCATTGAATAGCTGTCACCCAGTCTTCTTTTTGTGTATTCAACATTATAGTTGTTGGCTAAAATTTCTTTGTATACTTCAATAGCTTTTACATAGGAGAAACTGTTGTATAAAGCGTCTGCTTTTTTTTGTTTGCTAAATTGAGCTGAAACTGAAGGAACAAACCCAAAAATGAGTATAGCTGTAAGGATGTGTATTGCTTTTTTCATAATTCAGTCATTTAGATTAGAAATAACGTGGTGATTTATATTTTGACTGGTCAAATTTGAAGTCAAATATTAGAAATACTTCATGAGTTCCTGAGTTGTAAGGTTTAATGTCCGAAATCGGATAGTCATATGCGTAACCTATTCTCAACTGTTTTGATATTTGAAAATCGGCTAGTGCTCCTACGGAATCGTCTACTCTATAGGATGCACCCAGCCAAAGTTTTTCATTAAATAAAAAGGATAATGTACCATCTACAGATAAAGGTGCTCCTTTAGTCATTTTTACTAAGGCTGTCGGCCGCATTTTGACACTTCCGCTGTTATTAATATCAAAAACGTAACCCGCGATGCCATAAAAATGTGATTGCTCCAAGGCTCTGTAGAAACCATCTTTATTGTAATCATTTTCTATTAATCTGGGAGATGAAAAACCTAAGTACCATTTTGGCTGATGTAAATAAATACCAGCACCTAAATTTGGTGTCCATCGATTCAGTTTGTCCTGAAAATAAGGATCATTGTACACATCAGGATTATTAAACAGAGCTTCGTCAATTGAATAATTGCTGAAACCTCCTTTTATCCCGAAAGCCAGTTTGGTTTCTATCCCTAAATTTACCGTATATGAAAAATCAGCGTAGACATAGGTATTATGTTCATCACCCAGTTTATCATTGATGAATGAGAAACCTACACCAATTCGTTCGTTTCTAAGAGGGGAGTGGATTGATAAGGTTTGTGTAACCGGACCTCCATCCATTCCAACCCATTGGCTTCTGTGCAGTCCAACAATAGTTAATGCTTCACGGCTCCCTGCATATCCAGGATTAACTGCTATGGTATTATACATATATTGGGTAAATTGTGGTGTTTGCTGTGCAAAGGCACAGATATTTACTACACCTATAACAAAGGTTATTATAATACGTTTCATATGGTGTTAGTTTTTGGTTCCTAAATAAAAATAACCGTTTTTGGTGTCTTCATGCTCTCCATTTGATCTGGCTATAATATCTACTATATAGTAGTAAGTGCCTGATGGTAAGTTACTTGATGAAATAGCTTTTGTTGCATCACCACTCCAGTTATTTTGGTAATTATTGTTTTCATATACCATTGCACCCCAGCGATTGAAAATTTTGATTCTGTAATCAAAACATGCTGTTTCAGATCCAACAATTTCAAAATAATCATTTATACCATCACTGCCGGGAGTAACTACTTTTGAAAATTTCAGTACTCTGAAGTCACAAGGTAAAACTTCTCCACAGTCATCATGTAAATTTATATGTACTTCAATTACTCTAGGACATGGTAAATCAGTGATAGTATACTTAAATACAGCAAAGAATCCAGGAGTAAAACCATTCGGGTTGAAGATGCTGCCAGTTAGTCCGCCAACATTATTAACATCTTTCCAAGTACCGCTTTTCTCAATGTTTGGATCCAAATAATTGAACAAATCAACTGGTCCGTTACTTATACAAACGCTTTTTTGAACATTGGAAAAAGCTTCAATAGTTACGTTTATTGTTCTATTTATTATTTTTTCATTCTTGCAATCATCAGTTGCTATCCATTGTTGATTTAACGTGTATCCATAATCAGTTACATTAATTGGAGTATTGTTTGATTGAGATGGAACAACAGTAACTTCTGAACATCCATCCTGAAATTGAGGCGAATCATTTGGAATATTTGAACAAGAAACAGAAATTTCAGTTTGAAAATCTTGAACGAGGGTTGGCGGTGTTGTATCTACAATAGTGAAAGTAGCCGAAGTTTCAGAAATGTTGCCGCAGGCATCTTTAGCTGTGAAAGTCACGCTAGCCGACCCAGTTGCGCCGCATCCGTCCGAGAATACAGGAGCAGAGTGAGACCAGTCAGTTACCGCACCGGAACAGTTGTCTGAAGCCGAAGCGCCTCCGTGGGAATCCAGCCATGCCTGAAGCTCGGCAGTATTACCGTTACCGTCACATTCCACGGTTTTATTGTTAGCCTGAACGTCAATTACAGGGTCAATAGTATCAGCAATAGTGAAAGTAGCCGAAGTTTCAGAAATGTTGCCGCAGGCATCTTTAGCTGTGAAAGTCACGCTAGCCGACCCAGTTGCGCCGCATCCGTCCGAGAATACAGGAGCAGAGTGAGACCAGTCAGTTACCGCACCGGAACAGTTGTCTGAAGCCGAAGCGCCTCCGTGGGAATCCAGCCATGCCTGAAGCTCGGCAGTATTACCGTTACCGTCACATTCCACAGTCTGGTTGGAAGCTTGGATATCAATAGTAGGAGGAGTAGTGTCATTTATAATGATATGTTGCGCACATGTTGCAACTTGGACATTATCAAAAAATATAGTATAGGTTCTTGTAAAATCTGCGCCATCACCATCACCACATACAGAAGTATCACCAGAATCAATACTTGTCATTGTAACATTTTTTCCACATGCATTTATTGTAAACACATCATTTGGATTGGAAAATGCCACAGGAATTGAACAGCTTTGACTTGTTACATCATTTAATTTACATACTGCTGAAGGTACACAACAGGAAGAAACATTAATTGTTTTATTTGTTGTTACAGTCGTTGCAGGTGAATTACTGTCAGTTATTGTTAACGATACAGCATAAGATCCAGCACCACCATAATTAGAAAAATCAATTGTTAAGGGTGAACCAAAAAATGGGGAATCAGGTAGACTTACATTGGATATAGGGACACCATCTTTTGTTATGTCCCATTTAATCAAAGTATAAGGTAATACACCTCCTGTAGTGTTGGAGGTAAATGTATAGGTTTGCGCCAAATTGTTTGGGGGACATGTACCAATTGATGTAAAATCAGGTCGGATAGGAGTGATAACAACAAAATTAGTACTTAAATCATATTTAAAACAATGAGGTCCCAGTTCGCAATCCCCTTCATTACAAACGTTTGTACCGGCTGAATTTCCCCAGCCGATAATTATGTTTTTTAAAGAAAGAACTTCACCGCAATTCCATTGGATAGAATTTGGAGTATTGGGCATGTAAATATAAAATTCTCCATTACTTGTAGTGGCACAACTCTCATAAGAAATATGCTGCTGGAAAACATTATCTACATAAATGTCAAATTCGACATGGGTTCCATATCTGGTAGCGGCATTTTGATCGAGAGTTACTTTTAAATATCCATCAACAGGAGTACCACTCAAACATGATGTGGGCAGGGGTAAATATCCTCCGTTTCCATCAAGTGTTGAGGAAACTAATTCAATTTTTTTAATGCTTATATCACTTGAAGTACAAGTGTTGCATTCATAAGCACTTTGTGCATAAATTGAGCAATTGAGAAGTATTAAAACAAAACTAAAAAACAGTTGTTTTACACCAAATCCTGATAATAGCAAATGAGTATAATTTTTCATAAGCTTAGCATTTTTGATTAAAAAATAGCGATAATGACTCGGTTATAACTGAGATAGTTATAACAATAATTGTTTGCTAACCAATAAACTGATTGATTTTTGGGTTAAAACGAGTCGTAAATTCTGGTGTGGTATTTTGAATTTACTTTATATGTTGGAAAATTTATTAAAAGCTTTTCTTACTTTTAACATTGTAAATGTATTATATAAAAATTTAACGTAATTTTTTTTAGCAATATTTTCGATAAAGTTGCATTTATCATCTGTGAATTAACAATTTTTTTGTAAACGTTAACATTTGGTAACCAAATAATCAGGTCTTAATTAATCAAATTTAAGGAATCATGAAATCACTAATTTTAGTTAGACACGCAAAATCCAGTTGGGAATTTTCATTGGAAGATAAGCAAAGGCCATTAACAGAAACAGGTATAAAAGCTATAAAAAAAGTAGGTAAAACAGCACAAAATTTTGTAAATGAGGATTTTACGATTTGGAGCAGTACAGCAAAAAGAGCAAAGGAAACAGTATTGCTTTTTGTTGAAAATGCTCATTTAAAGCCGGATTCCATAAACTTTATAGATAATTTATATACTTTTAATGAGAGTCAACTGGAAAATGAGATTAAGAAATGTGATAATTTTGTTAATAAACTAATTCTTTTTGGACATAATGAGGCTATTACAAATTTTGTCAATAAATTTGGGGATGAATACATTTTTAATGTGCCAACAGCCGGACTTGTGTTCTTACAATTTGAAACTGATAATTGGGAAAACATTAACAAAGGAAAGATTATAAAAAAAATATTTCCAAAAGAGTTAGATTAATATGCCGTTGACAAAAAACCGCTATATAGACCGAGAGAAAAGTTGGTTAGCCTTTAATTTCAGAGTTTTACAGGAAGCAGCAGATGAAAAAGTTCCTTTGCTGGACCGTCTTCGTTTTCTTGGAATTTTTTCAAATAATTTAGATGAATTTTTCCGTGTCAGATATGCTGCCATCCGTCGTTTGAACATGAACGGATTAAGTGGTGAAGATATTCTGGGAGGTATTTCCTCACAGCAACTATTAAAAGACATAACAGAAACGGTTATTGACCAGCAATCTGAAAGTTTACGTATTTTAAGTATCATTGAAAAAGAGCTTGAAAAAGAAGGGATATATATTATCAATGAAACTGAAACCAATAAAGAACAGCAAAACTTCTTACGTGAATTTTTTAATCAAAAAGTAAGTCCTGAGCTCGTTACCATTATCTTGAATGATTTGGACGAGTTTCCGTTGCTTAAAGACACTTCGGGTTATTTAGCCATAAAAATGGTTATGAAGCCTAAAGAAGACGCTTCATTACTGGAAAAAATGAAGTTCAAAAAAAATGTGCGCTACGCAATGATTGAAATCCCTAAAACAATCAACCGCTTTGTTGTTCTTCCGTCAAGTAATGAAAAGCAGTATATCATTATGCTTGATGATGTTATCCGTTATAATCTTCATCATATTTTTAACATTTTTGAATACGAAAGTATTTCTGCCCACATGATTAAAATTACCCGTGATGCCGAATTAGAATTAGATTCTGATTTGAATAAAAGTTTTCTTGAAAAGATTTCATCCGGAGTTAAAGACAGAAGAATAGGTGAGCCGGTTCGGTTTGTTTATGATCAGACCATCGAAAAAGATACACTGAAGTTTTTTTTAAAAAGAATGGCAATTGCCTCAAAGGAAAGTCTGATTCCCGGCGGACGTTACCATAATCGTCGTGATTACATGGATTTTCCTAATTTGGGAAGATTTGATTTATTGTATAAAGCTAATGTCCCGCTTCGTGTTGACGGATTAAGTTATGAGGGAAGTATACTGAAAAGTATTGAGAAAAAAGATTATTTGGTTAATGCACCTTATCAGTCGTTTTCATACATTATAAAGTTTTTACGTGAAGCCGCTCTGGATCCTTATGTAACCACAATTAAAATCACTTTATATAGATTATCCAAAAATTCTCAAATTGTAAGTTCGTTAATCAATGCCGCAAAAAACGGTAAAAAGGTAACCGTACAAATTGAGTTACAGGCACGTTTTGACGAGGCCAGTAATATTTCCTATGCCGAGATGATGCAAACAGAAGGTATTGAACTCATCTTTGGTGTAAAGGGATTAAAGGTACACAGTAAAATATGCTATATTGAGCGTATCGATGAGCATAGTAAATTAAAACGTTACGGAATTATTTCTACAGGTAATTTTAATGAGTCCAGTGCCAGAGTATATACTGATGTAACTTTGTTCACGGCACACCAACAGATTTTGAAAGATATGGTTAAAGTTTTTGAGTTCTTTCAAATCAATTACCGTGTGCACCGCTATAAACATTTAATAGTTTCTCCGCATTATACGCGTTCAAAATTTACAAAATTTATAGATAGAGAAATCTCAAATGCTCTTACAGGAAAACCTGCTTATATAAAACTAAAAATGAATAGTTTATCGGATAATAAAATGATTGATAAACTATACGAAGCCAGTAATGCAGGTGTGAAAATCCAATTGATTATCAGGGGGATTTGTTCCTTAATACCCGGAGTACAGGGAATGAGTGAAAATATTGAAGCGGTTTCAATCGTTGATGCCTATTTGGAACATTCACGTGTGTATATATTTTGTAATGACGATAATCCTGAGGTGTTTATCTCTTCAGCCGATTTTATGACCCGTAATCTGGATGCACGCGTGGAAGTTTCGTGTCCGATTTATGATGATATCATTAAGAAAGAGCTGATTGAAACTTTTGATATTGGCTGGAAAGGAAATGTAAAAGTTCGTTTTCATTCAGAAAAATTAGACAATAAATATCGTCTTAGAGAAAATAATCCTGTTTTTAGAGCTCAACAGGAAACATATTTATATTATAGAGATAAGATAGAAGTTGTAACCGAAAAGATTTAAAATGTTTGCTGATGATTAGTATTAAAAAATATGCTGCTATCGATATAGGGTCAAATGCCGTACGCTTACTGATAATGAATATTGTAGAACAGGAAGGTAAAGAACCACAGTTTAATAAAAGTGCCTTGTTTCGTGTGCCAATCCGATTGGGCCAGGATGCTTTCACGGTAGGTGAAATTACTGAGGAAAATATCCATCGTATGGTTGATGCCATGAAAGCTTATAAACTTTTAATGGGAGTTTATAAAGTTGAGCAATATAAAGCCTGTGCAACATCAGCAATGCGTGAAGCCTATAATGCAAAAGAGGTTGTAGATATTGTAAAGAAAAAAGCCGATATAAAAATTGATATTATAGATGGTAAAAAAGAAGCGGCTATTATTGCTGCCTCTGATTTGCATTCATTTATAAAAACCGAGCAAACCTATCTATATGTGGATGTAGGTGGAGGAAGCACCGAATTCTCTTTGTTTAGTGAAGGAAAAATGGTGGCTTCCAAATCGTTTAAAAACGGAACGGTTCGTTTGTTGAACAATATGGTAAATGATGTGGTTTGGCAGGAAATAGAAAAATGGATTAAATCGGTGACTGAACCTTATGAAGATATTACTTTGATAGGTTCCGGCGGAAATATTAATAAGATATTCAAGTTGTCCGGGAAAATGCAGGACAAACCACTTTCATATATTTATCTGAATACACAGTATCAATATTTGAATTCGTTGACTTATGAACAGCGTATTGCCGAATTAGCCCTAAATACTGACCGTGCCGATGTAATTATTCATGCCTTACGCATTTATTTGAATGCTATGAAATGGAGCGGTGCCAATAAAATTTATGTTCCGAAAATCGGACTTTCAGACGGAATTGTAAAAGCCATGTATAACGGAAAAATATAGTTAAATAAATAAGAGCCCTGAATTTCAGGGCTCATATTTTATATCAAATTATCTTTTTTATTACTCTTAGTTTGTGGGTATGTCTGTTTTGTTCGGAATTATATATTCCTAAATGATCCAATCTGTCAATTCTAACTTTTCCACTCGCGTGAATGATGTAGTTGTTTTCCATGATGATTCCAACATGGATAATGTTTCCTTCTTCATTGTCAAAAAAAGCTAAATCGCCGGGTTCACTTTCTTCAATAAAACTCAAAGCATCCCCTTGTGAAGCTTGCTGAGAAGCATCTCTTAACAATTTATAGCCATTTAATTTATAGACCATTTGTGTAAAACCGGAACAATCAATACCAAAAGGTGTTTTGCCACCCCACAAATAGGGAGCATGCAGATACATGTATGCTGTATTGATAATATTTGATTTTGGCTTTACACCACTTACTTTTAAACCTTCGAAATTAAAGTTTTCCGAATTTATTTCAGGATAATTCAAAAAACTTAATGAAGCACCCAAAGGTATAGGCATAAGTAAATTCTCAGATGAAGTGATGTATTCAATCAAATCGGCATTCAAAACAATATTGTCTTTTGATAAAAGCAAGAATTGTTCTTCAGTTATGGATTTGTATTGTTTGTTATCAATCCAACCTTCGTAGTCATCATAAGCCAACTTTATTTTTGACCATTTTTGGTCTTGTTCTAAAATTTGAAAATGCTCACCAAACAAAACTTGGGAAACAAGTTCACTTCGGTCGCTGGGTTCAAATCGTAAAGGAATATTGGCTAGATTACAAATACCAAACATTTAATTTAATTATGAGTTAGGAGTTATAAATTATGAGTCATAAGAACGAAACTTATAACTCATAACTCACAACTTATAATTATTTATGCTTTTTCAATAACAATTGCTGATGCACCGCCACCACCATTACAAATAGCTGCAGCTCCTAACTTGGCATTATTTTGCTCAAGTACATTGATTAATGTCACGATTATTCTCGCTCCAGAACATCCTAGAGGGTGTCCTAACGATACGGCACCACCATTAACGTTAATTTTGTTGTTATCTAATCCTAAAATTTTTGCATTAGCTAAACCAACAACTGAGAAAGCTTCGTTGAATTCAAAGAAATCAATTTCTGATAATGAAAGTCCAGCTTTATCCAATGCTTTCGGTAATGCTTTTGCAGGAGCTGTAGTGAACCATTTTGGTTCCTGAGCAGCATCAGCATAGCCTTTAATGTATGCTAATGGTTTTAAACCAAGTTCATTTGCTTTTTCTTCGCTCATTAAAACTAAAGCTGCTGCACCATCATTAATTGTAGAGGCATTTGCGGCAGTCACAGTTCCTTCTTTAGTGAAAACAGGATTTAGAGAAGGAATTTTATCAAGCTTAACATTAGTGAATTCTTCATCTTTTGAAACTACAATTGGATCACCCTTTCTTTGTGGAATGGTAACTGGTACAATTTCGTTGTCAAATTTACCAGCATCCCAAGCAGTAGCAGAACGTTGATAGGATTGGATAGCAAAATTATCTTGCTCTTCTCTTGAAATATTATATTCAGCAGCACATAAGTCAGCACATACTCCCATTGCATTATTGTCATATGCGTCAGTCAGACCATCTTTTTGCATTCCATCTAATAAAGAAGTCGGGCCAAATTTAACTCCATTACGCATATGAACATAGTGAGGAATTAATGACATATTTTCCATACCACCCGCTACAACAATTTCTGCATCTCCACACATAATTGCCTGAGCACCCATCATAACAGCTTTCATACCTGAAGCACAAACTTTATTTACGGTTGTGCAGGCAACTTCGTTAGACAAACCAGCAAATAAAGCAGCTTGTCTAGCGGGTGCCTGACCTACACCTGCCTGAACAACATTGCCCATATATACTTCACTTACTAATGCCGGATCTAAATTTATTTTACTTAAAGCACCTTTAATAGCAACAGCACCCAATTGAGGAGCAGTAACACTTGATAATGCACCCATGAAACTTCCTATTGGAGTACGTGCAGCCGATACTATAACTACTTTTTTCATTATTCTTTGTTTTCAAATTATTTTGTGCGAATTTAATAATTTAAAACCAATTTGAAGAATATAACTTGTCAAAGTTAGATTGTTCATAGGTAATGGGATGTAAATAATGGAAAAAAGCATGAATATTGTCTTTTTAATTTGAAAAAAATCAAAAAAGTTTATTTCTATAGTATTGATTTTAAGTTAGTTTAAAAAATAAGTGAAAAATATTGTAAAAAAAGCATGAAAAAACTTGGTAAAAACACTTTCTTGCCTTAGATTTGCAACCGCAAAAAAGGTCAAGTTCTTTGCAACAATTGGAGAGGTGCCGGAGTGGTAACGGAGCAGATTGCTAATCTGTCGACGGGTAACTGTCGCCAGGGTTCGAGTCCCTGTCTCTCCGCTTTTTTGTCCTCGGGGTGTAGCGTAGCCCGGTCATCGCGCCTGGTTTGGGACCAGGAGGTCGCAGGTTCGAATCCTGCCACCCCGACTTTACGGAGGTCGTCTCGTTTAAAAACGAGACCACCCCGACAAGAAAATAAATTGTTTTAGTTTACTAAAATGAGGTCCAATAGCTCAGCTGGATAGAGCAACTGCCTTCTAAGCAGTAGGTCTCAGGTTCGAATCCTGATTGGATCACATATAATCCGTAAAGTATTGATTTTCAATAATTTACGGATTTTTTTATGGATTCGAACCTGTTATATAACTTATTGATTATCAATATTTTGAAAATAATAAAACTAATTTATTGACTTTTTCGCCACTTTTCTGACACCATTTTGCCACTTTATTTTTTCCATAGATCAGAATTTCAAAGAACGGTGTTTATTAATGATTGGTAAAGGTAGGTTTGTTAAAAACTTCTTGACTTAACTAAAATTTTTTTTCAATATGTGTAAAATCCTCTAGAAATTGACACGATAAAAAATATGTGACAATGAAACTAACAAAATACAATTCTTAAAAGAAACGGCTCCAATTGAGCCGTTATTTTTTTTAAATTTTTCTTATAAACAATTTAGATATTTTACACTTCAGTTGTTGAACTTCCATTTTTGCTAAAATTAGGAATCTTTCTATCTAATATTTCTAAAAGCTTATCTTTAAATCCTGGCACATTATCAATTGCATTTTTAAATTGTTCTGATTCAAAAAGCTCTTGCCAAGGACTACCGTGTGTTTTATCATCCATCAATCTTAAAGGAGCTTCTTCAAGTCTTGTTACAGCAGAAGTAAATAGCCTTAATTCTAAATGTTGATCAAGTCGCTGGGCTTCTTTTTTATAGCCTTCGTATGCCTTAGCTACTGAAGCTTTAAAACCGTAATCTTCAGCTAATTTAAATCTCTGTCCGATTTGTTTGGTGGCTATCCAAGCGAACCAGATTGGTGCTCCGATACTTAGAATTGATAATACAAACTCCATTATAACATAACTAGTGTTTATGTTGGTTGTTTTTAAAAGCTGTGTTAATGTTTCAAATCGAACTGAACCAATTGAACCTCCAATTGCTAAGGCTAAAAAAAGTAAAAAAACCCACTGCCACATTGATGTTGTAAGTGAAGTGGCACGTGATTGAAATGCAGAAGCTAAACCTTGAGTATTTGTAATTCTATAAGCATCTTCACAGCGATCAATAATTTTTTTTGCTTCATCATTCATTTCTTTGATGCTCTTGTAATCTTTATCTGAAACCTTGTGAAGTTCATTAATCTTTTCAAACAATAAAGCAGATTCATCTTTGTTTTTTTCTATATTTTTTTTAGCGTTTTTAATTACCGTTAAATCTTCGGTTAAATTTTCTATAGCACTAGTAGCTTCTTGAATCATCTTTAGACTTTTTGAAATATCTTGTTTATCAATATCCAATGACTCTAATTCTGTTTGTAATGTTTTTAGCTTTTTTTTTAGCTTTGGAGGAACGGCTCCTCTTTCTTCTAAATATTCCCAACTAAATATTGGTGTCAACATTGATTCAACCCACGTCATTGTTGTTAAAAAAGTCCCCGTACAATCTTTAGAATGAGTTGAAAATAAGTTAGGAATAACTTGATTGTTTAATCTTTCTATTCTTTCAGGGATATTTGTAAGTCTTAAAAGTAGTTCTTCAGGTAGCGCTTCTATATTTGCACTTTTTATTCTATCACTTAAATTACCAGGAATATGAGCTAAATCTTGTTTTGTTAAATGTGGAGCTAGCCAATTTCCTATGCCATCTGACACTACGCTATCTTTTCTAAAAGAACTTATAATTTTATTTGATAGGCTGTCTAAAGCATTGCAAATTTCAAGTAGTTTTTCATCCATTTGTTTAAATGTTTTAAATGTATACTCAAATATACAAATTTAATAATGTCAGAAGTAGATTACTTTTTTACTTAGTTTTTATTGCGCTATGTAATATTGTGTTTATTGTTTTTAAGATTCTGTAGCTTTTTCAATGTGTATTAGCATATTGTTAGAGTTAGTTTTTTTTGCTAAACTTGTCATCAAACCATATTTTTAATTGAAATGATGGAATGAATATAATCTAACAAAAAAAAATTGGCACGAAACTGCCACTTTTTTAATATAACTAATTGTTAATCAGCAGTGCTTATAATCCTGATTGGATCACAAAACCCTTGATAAATCAAGGGTTTTTCTTTTTTATACACTTCTGAAATTGTTTCTGCCAACTTTTTTTACATTATTTTTTTGACTTTTAATTGTATGTATTCATACGTATAAATAGAATAATCCTAAAAGCATTTTATAATGTTTATAGCTCATAAAAAAAGTGCTTTCCGGTAAAAAGCACTTTATATATATTGAGATGTTGCTTATAATGCCTGATTTGACAATTGTAAGGGTAAATCAACTGCAGGAATTTTAATTATCGCAGAAAGCGCCTATTTGTTGTAAATGTCTTTCTGTTTGGTATTTATTAAAGTTATCCCATTTTGGAGGAAAATTAGTTTTTTGCCCACACATAGAGTCCAGACAAAAGTTGTTGTCTTTGTATTTGTTATGTAAAACGGCTAATATTTTAAAGAAAAACTCATCCAGCATTGTTATTTCATCGAATTCAGATTTCAATGTGTTGTAATTGCTGTCTGATGGATTTAATAATTGCAGTAATTCCAGTATTTCATTTTTCTCTGTTTCGTTGATCTTGGTTAAATAACCTGATTTCAGAGATTTGAAAACTAAATTATTCCATACTGCACTATCATGTCCCCATTGAACATCAGGCAGATTTAATGAGTGTTCGCAAATTAAAATAATTGAAAAAAGAACATCATTCAAATATTTTGCTGGAAACTCATCAAGACTTCTGAATTCAAAACCACTTTGGTACATTTTTTCCTGATTAAAATCAAGACCAACTTCCGGGAGTAATTCATAATCCATTTCTGCTTGAATTTGGTCACGCCACCAAATATTATCTTCTTTTTTAAATTTTAATAATTTTCTAAAATCATCTACTTTATAGGTTAGGATTTTGCCTTTTGGCATTGCTTTGTTAAAAGTACCTACACCTATGTAGCGTGACATGGCACTTCTCATAGAGCCTAAAGTAAAATTTTTGTCAAGTTCGTATTTGTTGCTTATCACTCCCATAATATCGGGGCTTCCCAGTGTTGCTATAAAAAAAGGTTCAAACCACTGCAGTAAATAAATGGCATTGGCATGTATTTTTTCAAACTCATTGTAATCTGCAATTCTGCTGTCTTTAGTCAGTGAGGGTAAGGTAATATGAAAGTGGTATGTACCATTGTTAAATAAAACCAGCTTTTCCTGATTGGTCATAAACATATTAAGACCATTATTGTAATCCGGAAAACTTAGTTTTCCATTCAGTACAGAAGATTCATTGATTTTATCCAGGAATAACTTCTTGGTGGCATTTAATTCATTACATGAATCGGTTATAGTGCGATTTTCAAAATATTTGGTTACAAATTCAATAGAATCGCCATCAAAATGTACAGAGCCCATCGTTTTGTTTCTTTGGGTAATCATGCTTTGAATATTGTACGGCTGATTTTCAAGAAAAAGTTCCATGATGGATTTTCCTTGGTATTCAGGATTTTCTATTGGTTTTGGATCTGTTTCCGGGTTTTCTTCCGGATTACTGGTTGTCTTAGGCAGTAATGTTTTGTGCTGATAGTTTATGTCCAGTTTTTCAAGTGAATGACTATTGATCATCCGGCTCACTTTATAATTTTTATTCAAATCAAAAGCTTTTTCAAGCACAGGAGCCAAACTTTCCGGCTTGTAGCATTTTCTATAGTCAATGCTGTATCTCTCAAAACCAATTTTTTCTTGTATAAATTCACCAGAAACTATTAAGGATTCTTCAAATTGCATGTAGGTTTCGTTTTCTAATCCAATTCCCCAATAATATTTTTTTGTCTGATTGTCTTTCATTTATACTTTTTTTCTTTTAATGGTTATTTTGAGCTTTTAAAGCAATTTATTTCTTATCAGGTACCGACTCTGTTCAGTTAAGCATAAAAAACCGAGGCAGTTCTTTGAACGGATTCATTTAATTATTAAAACCGTTTTTGTATTTTTAAGTTGTAGGAATTTATATCCAGTCTTAGAAATTTACACTTGTATCGACTGAATGATTGATATAAAATAAAATAAAATTTTATAATGGGGTTATAAAATCAATATTTGTATTAACCAATTTTATATCAATAATTTAAGCAGATGAACAGCTTTGTTGTAACTTTTGCTGTTACTGTTTTTTCCAAGGTGCAAAAGTAGTGCTTTATTATATCATTTCCAAGTGGTTAATGGTTTGATAATCAATAAAGTTTTCGAAATTTGAATAATCAGATGAAATATTTTATTTATTCATGGTAATAAAGTACATAAGAGGAATATAATTCATCATTCCACCAGTCTTCACGGACTTCAGAAAAATAATTATAATTCACCTTTCCTGCTTGTGATTGTAATGGATAAACTACAATTCCGTTTTCCCGATAAGCTTTATGAGTTTCGGTTTCTGGTACCACAGGGACTATATGTCCGGAAAGTCCTTTTTCTTTTCTTTTGGCACAGATTATTCCAATGCCTCCTTCTGTATTTACTTTATTTTGAATTTCTTCAGCACTATACATTCTTTCCCACCCGTAATGTGACCCCCACACTAAAAACCAATCATGGATAGCACTGGAATAAATACGTTCAACAGTTTGATTAAAAATGGCTTCAACATTCTGCCCTTGCTCTAGTTTTTCAAGAGATTCATCTGTCCACCAAACAGTAGGAAGATATACTTTACTAAAGTAACAATAATCATATGAGTAAACATTGCAATAAGTGTCTACAATAGTTTTTTGATATCTTAAATTGTTAGCAACGTCAAGTTTGTCTATGATTCGGGCGATGCTTTCTTTTTTAGTGGCTAAATCTGTTAAATCTCTAAATGGAATAGTAGGATCACCAAGAGGTCTTTCTTTCATTTCCATTGAATCTAATCGGGATTTTGGATCAGGTGATAAATCAGCTTTCTTTATTTGTATGTTGGGTATTGAATTATCACCAATTATTCTAGGTGCAATTGATTCTATATATTTTTCCATTTTGAATTCTTAATATTTAATTGACAAAATGTTTACAGAGTTGACTTTACATAAATCAAAGTTGCCAATCAGTTGGTAAATATATGGATTTTATTTTTTTAGTAGAATATTGTTAGTTAGAACGTTACAAATGATTTTTTTTATTGCTGTTTTTTTAAGTAAATTTCGGCAAAAACTAATTAATGAAATTTCTTTATCCATTTATCTTCCTGTTATTTTTTCAAGTATTTCAAGCACAGGAAGTATCTGATACTGTTTTTGTGAATATCAAAGAGTACAGCAAAGATTTTGTTTTTGATATGAAATATGCAACTGAGGATAATTTTCTAAAATCAAAAGTGTATGATTGCGCGGAATGTGTTTTACGATATAAAACTGTCAAAAATCTGATAGCCGCGAATAAATGCTTTTTGAAAAAAGGGTATAGAATAAAACTTTTTGACTGTTACCGTCCTTTAGATGTACAAAAAAAAAATGTGGACGATTGTTTCCAATCCTGAATATGTCGCGAATCCTGCAAGAGGTTCTATTCATAATAGAGGAGGGGCAGTTGATATTACACTGGTTGATAAAGAAGGCAATGAAATTGACATGGGGACAAAATTTGATCATTTTGGGACTGAGTCCTCACATAAGTATCAAAACATATCCCGCGATATAATCCGAAACAGGAAATTCCTGAAAAAAATTATGGAAAAGCATAACTTTGAATCGTTTGATTCAGAATGGTGGCATTATAATTTAAAAGGCTCTAAAAAAGATAAATTGTCCAACTTTAATTGGCGATGCAATTAAAATTGTCAATAAAGAAATCAGCTGGATTGTAAGTTTCTATTAAAGTTTCAGAATCAAGTTCTTTAGGAATGACATAATCAATGGTTTCACCAGCAAATCTAATCCGCATAAAGCTGATTGGGAATTTTTTTAAATCTTCAAAGTTATCTTTTAGAAACAAAAAACTTGCCTCAGCAAAACGGTTGTTTTGTTTTTCGGTTTCATTATAAATTAATTCGTCACATTTAGGTTCTTCTGCATAAACAAAAGTGTAAATTTTTCCATTGCTCAACTGAAAAATAATTCTTGAGGATTTGTCAAAGCATTTAGGGGTTTCAAATTCTTTACTTTTTGTAATATGCTGAATTTTTAAAACAGGAATGTCATTTGCAGATACTAACGAAAGAAAAATCAAAGTAGTTTTTCCGCCGAAGATTTTTTCATAAGCCACAACAGGTTTGGTTTCTTTTAAAGTGCCGATAGAATCGGTTACATTAACGGCTAAATCACAAGGTTTCTGGGCAAATAAACAAACTGAAAGCAATAAAAAGAATATAGAGAATTTAATTTTCATCATTATGTATTTTACCGCAAATTAAAACAATTTTATTATTATTTACATCTGTTGTAAAAAAACTGTAAATATCACCACCATCTTTTATTTTCCATTTTTTTCTTATCATATCAACCTGCTCAGGAAAATTTCTAGTTGTGATATTTGCTTTTTTGCCTTCCAAAGTTTCTTTAAGGTCCTGTTTATTATAATCAATCACTTGATTTATCCTGAATCTTCTGCCTGGGAAATCAATCAGGTTTTCAGATGTGTATAGATGGGAAAACTGATGTAATTTACTGATATTGAAATTTTTACATATTAAGTCAAAAGCACCTGATTTCATTATGGCACCATTGGGTTCATATACATAAGTCTGCGGCAATTTGTAATCACAAGTATAATTTTCCTTACCTAAAATAAAGTCAAATACTTCTGATTTTGACTTGTTGATATTGACAGTTTTGATAGAAGTTTCTGAGTTATAATTTTTTTCAATAACCCATAAGAGTTCTTTTACTTCTCCCTGTACTGCAACAATGTGAATTTCTTTTACATTTTTTAATTCACCTAACCCAGCGGAAATATCAAGAATTGGAGCTGTTTTTATTAAAATATTGTCAGTATAGTTAAAATAAAAGTCTAAGTTTTCAGGGACATTGGGCAGACAGTCTTTAAGCATGAAAACTTTCCCTTTTGCATCATTTCTTCGGGAAGGGTCAATGTAAATCCAGTCAAAATGCTGATTAAGTAAGGTGAGTATTTTATGACTGTCACCTTGAATACATTCTATGTTTGCCGCTTTCAGATTGTTAAAATTATGCTTTACAATTTCATGTAAATCATTTTTCAGTTCGCAATGAACCAATCGGTTGAAGTTTTTTGAAAAATAATAATCATCCACACCAAAGCCACCCGTTAAATCAATCAGGGTTTTACCTGAAATTAATTGGGATTTATACTGAGCTGTTGTTTCAGATGAAGTTTGTTCAACTGAAAGTTTGCTTGGAAAGATTATATTTTTTTGATTGTACCAGGTAGGCAGTTTTTCTTTTGCTTTTGCTTTTGAAGCGATTTGATTTAAAATTTCATTCCATGAAATTTCAGGAAAAGGATTTTTCATCAACGCTACTTTTGTGAAATTCATCGTTAGCGAATCATTTATAAAATCCTGGACTTTTACAGCAAGTAAATCAAAATTCATTTTTATAAATCTTTAGTTAAAGAACTTATGATTTTATTTTCGGGAAAAAATTCTTTGCCGATTACTTTCAGAATAGTGTAAGCAGGCACAGCTATAATCATTCCGGTTATACCAAATAAGAAACCAAAGATTAAAATTACTAAAAAAATCTCAAGAGGATGTGAATTTGTGCTGTTGGAAAAAATCATCGGCTGGCTGAAGTTATTATCGATAAACTGCACTGCAAAAAAACCAATTAAAACATAAGCAGAATCATAGAGCATGTCAGAAGTAATTACTCCGTTAAAATTACCCAGTAAAGTTAATATAAGGGCCAAGACACTGGCAATTAACGGGCCTACATACGGTATAATATTTAATATTGCACAAATAAAAGCTATAATGAATGAGTTTTCAACTCCAAATATCAAAAGAACAATAAAATATAAAATGAAAACAATGAACAGCTGCAGTAAAATTCCTCCAAAATAACGGAGTAATAAATAATCAATTTTTTCAAACGAGTTCAATATTTTTTCCTCATGTTCATCAGGCATAGCTTTTTTAAACAGTCTCATGAAAATAACTCTTTCCTTTAGCAGGAAAAATGTAATAAAAAAACAGGATGCTATTCCCATACCTAAATTACTGATTGTGTTTATTGAAGCATTAAGAAAATCAGATAAGAAATTAAAATTCAGGTATTTGGTCAGGTTATTTTTGTTAAGAATCTGGTCAGCATTTAATCCGTTTGAATTTAGAAATGTTTTTAATTGCACTAATAAATTTTCTACCTGTACAGAAAAAGCTTTACTGTCCAATAAAGAAATATGGGATGCCTGACTGTTGATCAAAGGAATAAACATTAAAAAAAATCCGGAGATTACCAGACCATAGATTGCTAAGGTTGCAAGTACAGCCAGTGTGTTTTTAAATTTTAATTTACGCTTCAGGAAATTAACAATAGGAGAGCCAATCATTGAAAGCAGCAGTGAAACTATCAAATAAATAACCACCGTTTTGATTTTGTATATGAAATAAATTAAAGCTATTATCAGGGCAAGAATTATTACAGCCCTTACAATACCGTTAGCGATTGTTTTACTGTTCATTTTTTGATTTTTGTGAAACGAATATATAAAAAAAAATCCTGAGATACTCAGGATTTTTCTATAGGGGGCAAATTTAAACATTATGGCTGTGCAAATGAATTTCTTGGTCCTCCTGATGCAAATACAGCATCAATTCTTGATTTTTGACCTAAAGAGAACATGTACATACCTCTGTCATCAGTATAATCCATATAGTTCATAAACATTTCCAATGGTGTTCCGGTGCATGTAGATCTGTGGCCGTCTGCAGGAACTCCATAATTAGGACCATTGTGTAAAGGTGTGTCAGCAACATAGTCATTACCACAAGTAGCATCCCCCCAGATATGACGTAAATTAACCCAGTGTCCTACTTCATGTGTAGCCGTTCTACCTAAATTGAAAGGATATGTTGCTGTACCGGTATCACCAGTATATTTTGAGTCACAAACAATACCGTCTGTTGACGGATTCCCACCAGGAAACTGTGCGTATCCTAAAATACCTCCACCAATAGTACAAACCCAAAAATTCAATTTTGTTGTAGGTGAAGTGGCATCAATACCTCCTTTTTTAGAGCTTTTCATAGCATCTCTGGTTCCCCATGACGTTTTAGTAGTGGATTTTCTTATTACCTGATCCAATTCAAATGAGATACCCACATTTGCTCTTACAGAGGAATATGGGTTATTAGGGGTATTATAATCAGAGTTTGCGGCGTTGAAGTCTTTGTTTAAAACGTCAATCTGCGATTGTAATTGAGTAAGTGAAATGTTTTCGGCAGAAGTTCTGTATAATACGTTAAATACAACTGGAATTACAACTTTTCCATTAACGAGTCTTCCGCTTTTGATGGCTTCATTTGTGAAATTTTCAATTTGAGACATTCTCGAGGCTAGGGTAGGGTCTTCTTGAAGTTGTCTTTGTAAAACTTCATGTGAGGCACATCCTCTTTGTGAGGATAAATTTTCCGGGTTTTGATTGGTTTCATTTGTTTCTTTCTGACACGAAACAGTCATACCTGCAAAAGCAAGGATAATAAATAGTTTTTTCATAGTTGATTAATTAATTAGTTGATATTTAATTATATAACTATAAATTTAACAAAATATTATGCAGTTGATTTTGAATTTGTTAACTATTCGATAAACAAGAAAAATAAACCGATAAAAAAAGCCACTCAATTGAGTGGCTTTACATCATAAAATGATTTTATTATTATCTGAAAGAAGCTCTGGCAGCACCAACTGCAAAAACAGCATTCATTCTAGTTTTTTGACCTATAGAGAACATATACATACCTCTGTCATCAGTATAGTCCATGTAGTTCATGTACATTTCAAGTGGAGTACCTGAACAAGTTGATCTATGACCTACAGCAGGAACACCATAGTTAGGAGCATTGTGAACCGGAGTATCAGAAACTAAATCTGATCCACAAGTAGCATCACCCCAAATGTGACGTAAGTTTAACCAGTGACCAATTTCGTGAGTAGCAGTTCTACCTAAGTTGAATGGATAAGTTGCTGTACCAGTGTTACCTGTATATTTAGAATCAATTACCACACCGTCAGTAGCTGATGAACCACCAGGGAACTGTGCGTAACCTAAGATACCACCACCAATTGTACATACCCAGTAGTTTAATTTAGTTGTAGGTGAAGTAGGGTTGATTCCACCTTGAGTTGATTTTTTCATTGCATCATTAGTACCCCAAGATGTTTTTGTAGTTGATTTACGGATAACTTGGTCTAATACGAAACGAATATTTGTGTTACCACTACGAACAGAAGAATAAGGATTATTAGAAGTATTATAATCAGAGTTAGTAGCAGAAAAGTCTTTGTTTAATACGTCAATTTGTGATTGTAATTGAGTTAAAGAAATGTTTTCAGCTGATGTTCTGTATAATACGTTGAATACAACTGGAATTTCCATAACTCCGTTTACTAATCTTCCATTTTTAATAGCTTCATTAGTAAGTTTTTCAATTTCAGCCATTCTAGAAGCTAATGCAGGATCTTCTTGCATTTGTCTTTCTAAAACTTCGTGAGAAGCACAACCTCTGTGTGCAGCTGCATCCACCTGAGTGTTTGCAGCATTCTCGTCTTTCTGACAAGAGAACATCATTAAAGCCGCCGCAGCTGTTAACAATAATTTTTTCATAATTTGTTTGGTTTGGTTAATAATTTGTTTTTTTAAACGTGGCGCAAAACTATGTTTTTTTTATTTATCTTTCAAAATATTTTTATAAAAAAAATGATTAATTTAATTTTTAACGACTTTGTTTGAATTGTTCATAAGTTTGAAAAAGCCTTGTAATCATTGATTTTGTAAGTTTTTTATTGTTAATAAAAAACTCTCTGAGAAATCAGAGAGTTGTATAATATACTATTAATATGTTATAAAAATTTACATTTCCAGCTTCATCATAATATCGGTCTGTTCATCGTTACCCAGTTTAAACAGGTGTTTGCCAAATGCACTAAATCCATTTTTTTTATAGAAACTGATGGCTCTGTGATTTTCTTCCCAGACACCAAGCCATATATAGTCAGCATTTTTAGCTTTTGCAATTTCCAGAGTTTTCTCAAATAAAACCTGCCCGACTTTTTGACCAAGGAATCCTTTCAAAACATAAATCCGTTCAATTTCCAAGGTATTTTGATTCTGTATCTCAGTTTATGAAACGCCAAAGTTTATTTTTAAATAACCAACTGCATTATTTTCTATTTCTGCAAAATAAAATTCGGAATCAGGATTATTGAGCTCTGCTTCTAATTTTCCTGAAGCAAAACTTCCCTCAAGGTATTTATGCATATCTTCTTCTGAATTATCACTGGCAAAAGTTTCATAAAAGGTCTCTTTTGCTATTTTCTGTAATGCTGAAACATCTTGCGGAGTCAGTTTTTTGAGGGATATATTCGTCATAATATAATGAATGATAAAATATTTCTATAGTAAATTTATTTTGAATAAACATTTTTATCGTGTAGTTCCATCCACTTTGCAGGATCAGCAATGTCTGTCCACCCAAACCGGCGGTACAGTTCATGCGCGTCACCTGTAAGTAATATCCATCTTCTCAATCCCTGCAGATTTTCATAGTTCATAATGGTTTCTATCAACCATTTGGAAAGACCTTGACCTCTGTATTCCTCTAGAATATAGACATCCCCTAAATAAGCAATCGTTGAAAAATCAGTAATCACTCTGGCAAAACCAATTTGTTTTTCATTTTGATAAACACCAAAACATAAGGAGTTTTGTATGGCGGTATGTACTTTTTCTTTAGGTATATTCAAAGACCAATAGGCTTTCGTAGATAGAAAATCGTGAATTGAATCCAAATCTAATTTTGATTTGTCAGTTGAAATTAAAAAATCATTTTTATATATCGTTAGAGGAGTCATTTTTTTAATTATTAAGTACTAGGAATTATTAAAGAATGAATTTTTAATTTTTTTATCTTCAAGCAGACGTAATCTACTCATATGGTTTCACTCGTATAATTGATTTACTGTTACTGATGCTGTTTTATTTTGTTTCGATGTCAAATATTTTTTGTCCGTTGCTGCCTAAGTAGTGTTTTAGTAAGGTTTCATAAACACTAACACCAGTATCAGAGTTGGTGAAAATCAACAGACCTTGTTTAGTTTTTGGCAGAATAAAAACTATGGTTTGAACACCATTGTCAGAACCGCCGTGAGATAAAGCATATTCATTATTTTCCAAATCATAAATTTCAAATCCTAAACCAAAATGTTTTCCTTTTGTGCTCGCTACTTGTTTTGTAGTCATTTCTTCAAAGACTTTTTTTGATAATCCGTCACTATTCATCACACTTACCAAAAAATTTCCGTAGTCTTCAATTGTTGTTACTAAATCATCAGCTGCATTAGGTATTTTATTTTTTACAGTTTCATAGGCTTTTCTGTCTTTGTTATAACCAATTGCTAACCTTGCAGTGTCCACATTTTTGTCCCAAATATATCTTGTGTCTGTCATTTTTAGTGGACTGAAAATAAGTTCGCTGGCTAATTGCTCTAATGATTTGTGAAATTTTTTCTCTAATGTTTTTCGCAAATATTCCATTCCTTCGCCTGAATATTGATATTTTGTTCCCGGCTCAAACTGGAAGTTAAGTTTTTTATTATCGTTCATAAACCGCCAATTTGGGAAACCCGTTTGATGACTTAAAATAAGTCTCGTAGTCAGTTTTTTATTTCTTGGATCGTTGGCAATATCCGGGTCGGTCCAGTATTTGTAAATAGGTTCGTCTAAATTCCATTTTCCGGAACTTATTAATTTCAAAGCCACCAACGCGGTAACAGGTTTAGTAAGCGAAGCAACATTAAAAATAGTGTTGTATGGAGCTGAAACGCCTTTGGTGATTTCGCCAAAAACTTTAACTTGCTGCAGCTTGCCATTTTCAATAACTCCAATTCCTAACGTTGGAATTTTGTTTTCTTTCAACCATTTTTCAATGGCAGTATCATTGTCAAAAAAAGATTTTTCTATTGTTTTATTTTGGTATGCCTGATGGTCAAAACTAAAAGAAACAGCCAACTTCCATTCTCCATTTTCTAATTGCCAAACGTTGGTAAACTTGGCTATTCCTGCCTGTGTTTCTCGTTTTTCAGTAAACATATGTTCACCGTTTTGAACGGCCGCATACAAAACGCCATTTTTATAAAGTGGAAAAATTTCGGTGGTTTCCTTTACTAAAAATCTTTTTACCTGCCGATTTGCCTGATTGTTGCAAATTCCATTTTTCAAATCAATGAGAAATTTCACTTTATCCGAAATTCCGTCTTTGTCATGATAAAATTTTAAGTTCTCGCTCAGCAAATTTTCAAATTGTTTGATGTCGCAAGTATTAAAACCAACATCAAAAAGCAAACTGTCTTTTGCAAGAATGGTTTTATAGAGGTTTGAATTATTTTGAACTTGAGCTTTGCTGCTTGCACTAAAGATGATAGTGAAAATTAAGACGATGATATTTTTTTTTGCCATAAGGTATTTCTTTTTCTGTAAATATTTTTTTTCAAAGGTTAGAAACTCGCCTTTTTTTTCAAAAAAATCTACCCGACAAAAACCCGACAATCACCCGAAAAGATTATATCATGTTAAAATTCAATTGATAACGTAATTTTTTGTTTTTATCAATCTCTGCAAGATTTCTAAGAATCAAGAAAACATTAGATAAAACAATCACAATCAAAAGTACAATTGTGAATGAATGCCCGAGTTTTAGAAAAATCCCTAACATAAAAATAATTGGAGCTAAAATTGTCCAAAGAAGTTGAAGTGAAACAATTTTTTTAGTTAAGTCATTTTTCTGTTTTAAAGCATAAGAAAGAATAAGAGGAACTAAAATATTTAATGGTGGTAAGACAACAAATATAATAGAAGAAAGATTTATGAGTTTTATTTTTGAAAAATCTATTTCATTTTGTTTTACCGAAATTGTGAATGTTTCTTTTTCTGAAGATGTAATTTGGGGTTGTTCATTTAGCAGTTCTTTTTCGGAAATTTTTAGTGCATTAGAAAGTGCTTTCAATGTGTGTCCTTTCGGTGGTATTCCCGATTCAATTCTTTGAATTGTTCTAACTGAAATTCCTGATTTTTCAGATAATTCTTCTTGAGTTAAATTTTGTTGTTCTCTAATTAGCTTTAATTTGGACATACAGTTTTTCTAAAATTGCGTACAACGTCCCGCCGGCTTTAAGAAGTTGGGGATTTTTGTTCCCAAACCATTCCTTCAAGACTGAAGTCAAATATATAAAATTGCCTTTAAATTTAGCCTTAAAACCCCAATTTCTTAAAACCGCTGTTGTGCGATCGTATTTTTTATGTCATAATACAATCTGTAGATTCATAATATACTCCGTTTGATTTGGTTTTAAAATTGCCTTTAAAATCTATTTCTACTTTAATTGATTCTTTTTTGACTGGACAATTGTAATATTTCATCATATAAAGTTCAAATCCATTTTTGTTTTTTTTGAAAGAGCCAGCTTTAACCTCCTGTGGGTCAAAAGTTAAATCATTCATGTAGAGTATTAAAATGGCTTCTTCTAAATTATCAATATTACCAATGAATTTTTTTAAATCTTTTTCATTAGTAACATATTTGATACTATCTTCATCCATATAGGCGATATAAGAGTAACTTAGGAATTCTCCAAGATTAAACCCTTTTTTTGGATTGATAATTTTATTTTTTTGCGATGAAAGAGTATCACCAAATTTCATCATAGTAATTTTGTCTCCATTAGTTAATCCTCCTCTAATACTAGCGTATTGCCAAAACCTATAATTATTATCAGGAACTATTTTTTCAATTAAAGCAGTTTTGTCTTTCAATTTTTTGTCAATTTTTGCAAAACTACTGTCTATCTCTATTTCTCTTTTGCTACATGAAATTAGTGATAATAATATAAAAATTAGCAATCTATTCATTTACGTAATTTTTGGGTAAATATGTCGCACAACTCATAAATATACGCCACCTACAAACGTTTGTAAATATTTATAAGTATTTGTTGTTTTTCAAATATAAAAAAAACCTCCAGTTTTCTGGAGGTTTCATTATTAAAAGTTGGGTGACAAATTGTATTTTTTGTAGAAGTTGTCCAATGCTTCGACTACTTCGTCTTCGGTATCTACCACCTTTATCAAATTCATGTCTTCAGGGTTGGCGTTTTTTTGTTTGTCAATCATTACGGTTTTTATCCAGTCTAACAAACCGCTCCAAAACTCGGAACCTACCAAGATAATAGGGAATTTACCAATTTTTTTAGTTTGGATAAGCGTTACCGCTTCAAATAATTCGTCCAACGTTCCAAAACCTCCCGGCATTACCACAAATCCCTGTGAATATTTGACAAACATTACTTTACGTACAAAGAAATAGTCAAAATTCAGGTTTTTGTCCTTGTCGATATACGGGTTAAAATGTTGCTCAAATGGCAATTCGATATTTAAACCTACCGAAATCCCTTCGCCACGGTGTGCGCCTTTGTTACCTGCTTCCATGATACCGGGACCACCACCTGTAATAATGCCATAACCGGCTTTGGTGATTTTATACGCCACTCTTTCGGCTAATTGATAGTATTTATCTTCAGGTTTGGTACGTGCTGAACCAAAAATAGAAACACACGGACCAATACGAGCCATAGTTTCATATCCGTTCACGAATTCCGACATGATTTTGAAAATCGCCCATGAGTCGTTCGAACGTATTTCGTTCCAAGTTCTATGTTTTAACTTATCTTGAATTCTTTCGTCTTCATTTACAAATTCTTCTTTCATCGTCTTATCATTATGGGCTTGCAAAGCAATCCCTATTATTTGTTATTATAGTTTTTAAAAAAATCAGCCGACTAAAATAATTCTTTTTTTAGAAATTGGGCTGTATAGCTCTTTTTATTTTTAATTATTTCTTCCGGTGTTCCTTTGGCAATGATTTCTCCGCCACCTTTTCCGCCCTCATAACCCACATCAATGATATAATCGGCAAGCTTGATAACATCCATATTATGTTCGATAATTAAAACCGAATTCCCTTTATCAACCAACTTGTTAATCACATCCATCAACACACGGATATCTTCAAAATGCAAGCCGGTCGTAGGTTCATCCATTATGTAGAAAGTGTTACCGGTATCTTTTTTGGATAACTCAGTTGCTAATTTTATACGTTGTGCTTCGCCACCAGAAAGGGTAGTGCTTTGTTGTCCTAAAGTGATATAGCCTAAACCAACATCCTGAATGGTTTTTATTTTCCGGTAGATTTTAGGAATGTTTTCGAAGAATTCAACACCTTCATCAACGGTCATATTCAAGACATCTGAAATAGATTTCCCTTTGTAACGGATTTCTAAAGTTTCTCTGTTAAAACGCTTACCTTGACAAGTTTCACATTCTACATACACATCAGGTAAGAAACTCATTTCGATTGTTCTTACACCACTTCCTTCGCAGGTTTCGCAACGACCACCAGCTACATTGAAACTAAAACGACCGGGTTTATAGCCACGAATTTGCGCTTCTGGTGTTTGTGTGAATAAACTTCTGATTTCTGAAAAAACTTCGGTATATGTTGCCGGATTAGAGCGTGGTGTACGTCCAATTGGACTTTGGTCAATATCAATTACTTTATCAATATGTTCTAAACCTTCAATTTTTTTAAACGGTTGTGGTTTTTTAACAGCATTAAAAAAATGTTGGTTCAAGATAGGATAGAGGGTTTCGTTAATCAGAGTTGATTTTCCTGAACCCGAAACGCCTGTAACACATATCAATTTTCCGAGAGGAAATTCCGCTGAAACATTTTTTAAATTATTTCCGGTTGCTCCCGAAATTTTTATTGATTTCCCGTTTCCTTCACGGCGTTTTTCCGGGATTTCTATCTTCATTTTACCACTCATAAACTGAGCAGTAATGGTGTTTTCCTTAAGTAAATCTTTAGGTGTCCCCTGGCTGATTATCTGACCGCCATATTTTCCTGCTTTTGGTCCGATATCAATTACATGATCGGCACGTTCAATCATGTCTTTGTCGTGTTCAACCACTAGAACAGAGTTTCCTATATCACGTAATTGCTCTAACGAATGGATTAATTTTTCGTTATCCCTCTGGTGTAAACCAATACTTGGTTCATCCAGAATATATAATACACCAACCAATTGTGAACCAATTTGTGTAGCTAAACGAATACGCTGTGCCTCACCACCGGAAAGGGATTTTGAACTTCTGCTTAAAGCCAGGTAATTCAAACCTACATCCACCAAAAATTGCAATCTTGCTTTGATTTCTTTTACGACTTCGGTAGCAATTACTTTTTGTTTTTCGGTTAAATGATTTTCAAGATCGTTAAACCAAATACTTAAATCAGAAATATCTGTATTTGATAATTCCTGAATATTTTTATCATTGATTTTGAAGTATAAAGCTTCCTTTTTTAATCTTGAGCCATTACATTCAGGGCAATCCACTTCATCCATAAAATCTTTTGCCCAACGTTTGATCGAAGTCGATTCGGTTTCATCATGTTGCGTTTTAATGAAGTTGGCAATTCCTTCAAATTCTATCTTATATTCCTTCGTAACTCCGGCAGTTTTTGAACTGACAGCAAATTTTTCATTGCCCCCATTCAAAATCATATGCATCGCTTCAGCTGATATTTTCTCTATTGGATCCGTTAGTTTGAATCCGAATTTCTCCCCAATAGTTTCCAATTGTTTGAATATCCACGATGATTTGTATTCACCTATGGCTGCAATTCCACCATTTTTTATGGATAGTTTAGGGTCAGGGATAATTTTCTGAAGGTTGATTTCATTAACTGTTCCCAATCCGTTGCAATTTTCACAAGCACCTTTTGGAGAGTTAAATGAAAATAAATTAGGTTCCGGATTTTGATAGGATATTCCTGTTGACGGACACATTAAATTTCTGCTGAAATACCTAATTTCATTAGAATCCTGATCTAAAATTATTAAAACATTTTCGGCATGATACATAGCTGTTTTAATACTTTCTGCCAGTCGTTTTTCACTATCAACAGAATCTTCTATAACCAATCGATCAATTACAATTTCAATATCATGCGTTTTGTAACGGTCCAGCTTCATTCCAACAACAATGTCCTGAACCTGGCCATTAACACGAACTTTTAAAAATCCTTGTTTGGCTATTTGTTGAAATAATTCGGCATAATGACCTTTACGTGCACGGATAACAGGCGCAAGGATATTGATACGTTTTCCTTTGAAATTTTCAGTAATCAAGTCTTTGATTTGCTCGTCAGAATAAGAAACCATTTTTTCACCTGTGTTGTAACTGTAAGCATCAGCAGCACGGGCAAAAAGTAAACGAAGGAAATCGTAAATCTCTGTAATAGTTCCAACAGTAGACCGCGGACTTTTACTGGTTGTTTTTTGCTCAATGGCAATTACAGGTGAAAGTCCGTCGATTTTATCCACGTCCGGACGTTCCAATCCACCAAGGAACTGACGTGCATAAGCCGAAAAAGTTTCAATATAACGGCGCTGTCCTTCAGCATAAATAGTATCAAATGCCAATGATGATTTTCCCGAACCTGATAAACCGGTAATAACCACGAGTTTTTCACGCGGAATGGAAAGATCAATATTTTTAAGATTATGGACGCGAGCGCCTATAATTTCAATGGTTTCGTCAGTATGTTGCATAAATTTTGAGCAAAATACAAAGTTATTATTTTTATATGAGTTGATTAGTTAAACTTAATAAGTTTGTCGTTTGGTAAATCATATTCATAAATTGTGAATTCTTCAGGTTCAATATATAGCCATTGGATTATACTGTTTTGATTATTCGAATTGTCATAAATTCCAATCATATAGTACTCTTTTCCATCTTTGATATTATGTTCTATGCTATATTCTATTTTTATATTTTCATAATTGTTGAACAGTGAATTTTTAGAATTTGCTATATAGTATTCAACTTGCAGATATATTTCATTAAAAAACCATTCAGTTTTGTCTTCATAACTGTGGTGATATGAAAGAGGTTCTTTATATTTTTTGCGAAATTGAGATACTTTCCCATCTTTCTTTTTTTTGACAGCAAATGCAGTTTCTGTGAAATCAAGTGTTTCTCCATCTCCGGCAATCCAAATACTGTCCATTCTCCATTTTACTGACAATATATCACCTCTGCAAAAATCATTTTCTTTTGTTCTTTCCCAATCATAAATGAAAGATCCATTTTTAACATTCATTAAAGTATAATCTCCATCATCATTGTATTTTTCAAATACAACTTCATTTTCATAGATTGTATTTAGTGAGATCTTTTCATTTGGTCTGAAATCACTTTTAAAATATTTTTCGGGATCATTATTAGTTACAATTTTACTATTATTCGTATCTGTTTTCGTGTTTTTTTGTGAAGTTTTATCTTCTTTACATGAAAAAAGAAAAGTTAATGATATTAATAATGCAATTATGTATTTCATTAGTTAGTTGTTTTTAATGTCTAATTCTCTAAATTTTGGAGAAGCAAAAGCCGTTGTTCCAACCACAACAAGTGTCATTATTCCTCCAAAGACTACTGCATTTACCGTACCCATTAATTTAGATGTAAAGCCGCTCTCAAAAGCTCCCAATTCGTTTGAAGAACCTACAAATATGGAATTTACAGAGGAAACTCTGCCACGCATATTGTCGGGGGTGTACAACTGTAAAATAGTGGAACGGATTACTACCGAAATGCCATCGGTTACACCACTCATAAACAATGCAATTACAGATATCCAAAAGTTGGTAGACAAACCAAATACAATGATACAAATTCCGAATCCGAAGACAGCTAATAATAGCTTTCTTCCGGCTCTATGGTTTAAATCGAAATGTGTGGCAACCAGCATCGTAATTAATCCTCCAACAGCCGGAGCTGCACGCAATATCCCAAAACCCTGGGAGCCGACTTTCAAAATATCCTGCGCGAAAATGGGCAGTAAAGCCACAGCACCTCCGAATAAAACGGCAAACATGTCTAACGAGATAGCATTCAAAATCGTTTTATTTTCAAAGACAAAAGAAATTCCCTGCTTTAAGCTTTGAAAAATAGGTTCGCCCAATTTTGGATTCAGTATTGGTTTTTTACTGATTTGCAGCAAAAAAATGATTCCGATTATAATTGAAACGCTTACCAAACACATAGAACCAAAAACACCAATCCATCCAATAGCAAAACCTGCTAAAGCCGGTCCGATAACTGCCGCAATCTGCCAGGTTGAACTGCTCCAGGCTGCGGCATTTGATTTTTCAGCATTAGGAACAATCAAACCTAATAAACTGAATACAGAAGGAATAATAAATGCGCGTATGATTCCACCAATAAATACTAAGGCATAAAAACCATAAACAATAAGTGATTTTGAAATAGTGTCATGGATTTTTGGATGAACCAATACACACATTAAAATGCTAATCATTGCCAAACCGGAAAAACATTTTACCAGCATAGAGCGTTTTTCGTTTTGATCTACAAAATGTCCGGCAAACAAAGCCATTCCAATAGCAGGAATAACTTCGGCAAGTCCTATTAAACCTAATGAAAGCGGATCTTTTGTCAGTCTGTACACTTCCCATTCAATTAATACAAACTGCATTGACCAAGCCAGTACAATTGCTAATCGCATGTATAAAAACCAACGAAATTCTTTATTTCTTAAAGACGAGTAGGGGTCTTTTTTAATTTTATGAGCCACGAACCAACAAATTTTTATTTAATATTTTTTTCTGAACACTGAAACTGCCAACTATCTAATATCTCTGGCTTGCAGTTGAATATTTACATTTCCATTCCATTCATTTTCCTCGATAGTATAGACCATATCAAAAAGTTTTCTGTCTTTTGCGATATCAATCTTTTTGCCTAAACCAAAACCAATTGTACCAAAGCCCGAAGTTTCGGAATCCGGGTTGTCTTGTTTTACAAATAACCGCAAATGTTCATTTTCATTTCCTAATTGCTTTGGATAACCAGTATCAAAAACATTTTTGGTTAGAAAAATTGGTGTCATATTTTCAGGGCCGAAAGGCTCGAATTGTTTTAAAATCCGTAATAGTTTGGGATTGATGTCTGCTAAATCTATTTCAGCGTCTATTGAAATTTCAGGCGTCAGTAAATCAGGATGAATGGTTTGTTGCACCACTTCTTCAAAAGCTTGTTTGAATGCCGATAAATTTTCTTCTTTAATTGTCATCCCAGCAGCATACATATGTCCTCCAAACTGTTCCAGGTGTTCAGCGCAGGCTTCCAATGCATTGTATATGTCAAAATCCTTGACTGAACGTGCAGAAGCGGCTAATTTCTCTCCGCTTTTTGTAAAAACAATCGTGGGACGGTAATAATTTTCCACCAATCGTGATGCTACAATACCTATAACTCCTTTGTGCCAGTTTTCCTGATATACAACCGTTGAGAATCGTTCGGTTTCGTTATTATCTTCAATTTGAAGCAGTGCTTCTTTAGTAATTTGTTTATCTAAATCTTTTCTGTCGGCATTAAAAACTTCTATTTCAGAAGCAAATAATATAGCCTGTTCCAAATCAAACTCAGTTAATAACTCAACAGCATAATTCCCGTGTTTGATGCGTCCAGCGGCATTAATTCGTGGTGCAATAATGAAAACCACATCCGATATAGTAAGTGTTTTCTTTTTTACATTCTGAATCAAAGCTTTAATTCCGGGACGAGGAGCGGTATTGATCACTTCTAAACCAAATTTGGCCAATACACGATTCTCACCGGTAATAGGAACAATATCAGCAGCAATCGCAGTAGCAACCAAATCTAAATAGGGAACCATATCCTCAATGGTTTGATTTCTATTATTTCCAATTGCCTGAATAAGCTTAAAACCTACACCGCAACCACACAATTCTTTATAAGGATAATCACAATCTGAACGTTTTGGATCTAAAACAGCTGTAGCATCCGGCAATTTATCCCCAGGACGGTGATGGTCACAAACAATAAAATCGATTCCTTTGTCTTTTGCATAAGCAATATGCTCAATCGATTTAATTCCACAGTCCAAAGCAATGATTAAAGAAAAACCATTATCATCTGCAAAATCAATTCCTTGATAAGAAACTCCGTAACCTTCTTTGTATCGGTCTGGAATGTAAGTGGCGATATTAGGATAAAAGCTTTTTAAGTAGCTTGAAACCAATGAAACCGAAGTGGTTCCATCGACATCATAATCACCAAAAACCAGAATGTTTTCCTGGTTTTGAATAGCTTTTTCAATACGTACAACAGCTTTATCCATATCTTTCATTAGATAAGGATCGTGTAAATCATCTAAACTGGGTCTGAAAAAACTTCGGGCTTCATCATAGGTTTCTATACCTCTTTGTAATAATAATGAAGCAACAATTTCATCTATCTGTAATGCGTCTTGTAAGGCTTTTATTTTTTGTTTTTCAGGCTTCGATTTAATGGTCCAACGCATAGTTTATTTTAGATTTTTGATATTAGACTTCAGATTTAAGAAGTAAAGGTTCTCCTTCAAAAGAAATTCCTTCCCAACTAAATTGCATAAAATTACGGATGTTTTGATGGTCAACAGCTTCAGGTGTTTTTAACACATCTTGGTAATATTCACAAAAAAGTGATAAGGTTTCTTCTTTGGATAAGTCTTGAAGTTGTGCAAAAGCGAATACTTTGCAGGAACCATTATTTTGTCCAGCTTCATTATACTGATTTCCGTTTTTAAAGGCAGTAGGAGTGAAGTCATAATTTTCATCAATGAAAGCAATTACTTCCTGAAAAAAAACTGGATTTGTATTGAAAAGCTTTTGAATTTTATTCTCCATATAAGGCAGTTTTAATTTGGTTTTCCAAATCAGTTATATTTTCGAAATTTTCAAATTCTATTTCTTTATCAAGCGCTTTTAATTTTTCAACAATTTCAAGAATAAGTTCCAATGGATCAGATTCATAACCATATAAATTGGTATCGAAATCGGTTCCAATCATAAAACCATCATGGTCAATACCAATACACCAGTATTCAATGAACTTATTTAACGGAATTTGATAAATTTCGAATTCTGACCATTCTTCTTTTATGCACGATTTAGCTAAAGCTTCATTACTCCAAAAGCAGTTTAATTCAATAGGTTCACCTTCTTCATCTTCATAATTATTTGAATAAGAGACAGCAAATCCTTCATTGTTTTCAAGTGTATAAACCAGTTCTGATTCGCAAATTTGTTCAACGAATTTTTTATGTTTATTAAGTATGTCTATAGAATCTTTCATTTATTTTTATTTTTTATTAATGGATTTTGTTTACTCAGACTAGTAACTGCATACTGAGACTGTAAGCTGAAAACTATTTAGACTTTCCAGCCACACATACCACGATTTCTCCTTTAGGAGGTTTGGCTTCAAAATGTTTAAGGACTTCATCAGCAGTACCACGAACCGTTTCTTCATGCAGTTTTGATAATTCCCTTGAAACAGATACTTGTCGGTCAGCGCCAAAATACTGTACAAATTCAGCTAATGTTTTAACCAGCTTATGCGGTGAAACATATAAAATCATGGTTCGGGTTTCTTCAGCTAATGCTAAGTAACGTGTTTGTCTCCCTTTTTTATCAGGCAGGAAACCTTCAAAAATAAACTTGTCATTAGGCAAACCACTATTTACCAATGCCGGTACAAAAGCTGTAGCACCTGGCAGACATTCCACTTCAATACCATTTTCCACACAGGCACGGGTAAGTAAAAAACCAGGATCTGAAATTGCAGGTGTTCCTGCATCACTAATCAAAGCAATGTTTTCGCCGGCCTGAATTCTTTTTACAATATTTTCAACAGTTTTATGCTCGTTATGCATGTGATGGCTTTGCATGTGCGTGGCAATCTCAAAATGCTTGAGTAATTTACCGCTATTGCGTGTGTCTTCAGCAAGAATTAAATCGACTTCTTTTAAAACCTTAATGGCTCTGAAAGTCATGTCTTCCAGATTGCCAATAGGAGTAGGGACTAAGTATAATTTTCCCATTTAAGCAAATTTACTTTGAACAAACTCCATAAAACGTGATGCAAATTCATCTTTTCCAGCCCAATCATTATAATCAGGTTTTACCATTTCCTCTATGAAATTTTTAGCATCTTCATAAGTATCAAAAGTAGCTATTTGAGAAATAACACGGTTTAAATCGGCTGTGCTGCCATCAAAAAGATTCTTTTCAAACGCTACACGATCATTTAAAGTCAATCCGGCTGATTTGGATATTTTGTCGTTTAAATTAGTAGCTGTTTTATCTTCAACTTTTTCAAAAGTTATTTCTTTAAATTGAGGAATTAAATCAGATGAAGCTTCTTCATTAACGGCATCTTCTTTTTTTATATTTTCTATAATTCTTTTCTCGATGATTTTATTTACATCCTCATGAATTTTCTCTTCATTTTTATCAATCACACGTTCAAAAATTGGATCTGGTGCTACTTGATTCAGTAAATCATCGATAGAAATTTGTTTTGTTTCTGAAGTTGTGTCTACTAAAACGTCTTCTTTTATTTCTTCTTTTACCGGTTCTTCGGCTATTTCTTCAACTATAGTATTTTCCTTCTCTTCTACAGCAGGTTCTTCTTCAACTGGAGCTTCAATTTTTGGGTCAATCTTTTTGGCTTTGGCTTTAGATTTGGTTTCAATAATCTCGTCTAATTCTTCTTCTCTTAATTGTGCTACAACAACTTTATCGTCAAAATCAAAAGCATGCTCCAGCTTTTCTTCCATTTCCTGTAAACCAATAGTTGGTTTTATTTCACCCAAATTTTCTTCAACAAATAATAAAACCGATAATTTTTCATACAATTTTTGAGCTTCATGGTGTAATTCACGCACATCATCTTTATGTTTTAATTGCAAAATCCTATGTGCTATGCTAATTAATTCGGCTTCTAATTTCTTTCTCATTGCGTTTAGTTTTTTTTATGTTGAAGGAATTTAAAATTATTGATAACTTTATCAATCAAGCTGTCAAAAGCCAGCCTTTTTTAATATTTTTGTTGTGTTACAAAGTAATAAAAACTATTCATTTTTATCATTATAAAATTAAAAAATGTTTTTAGAAAATACCGTAAATCCTAAAGAACAGTTTGGTTGGATTGAAGTTATCTGTGGTTCAATGTTTTCTGGAAAAACTGAAGAATTAATCAGAAGATTACGCCGGGCACAATTTGCAAAACAAAAGGTTGAAATTTTTAAGCCAAGTGTAGATACACGATATGATGATGAAATGGTAGTTTCTCATAACAAAAACGAAATCAGATCTACGCCAGTTCCAGCAGCTGCAAATATCAGAATATTGGCGCAAGGCTGTGATGTGATAGGTGTTGATGAAGCCCAATTTTTTGATGATGAAATAATTGCTGTTTGTAATGATTTGGCAAACGCAGGAATCCGTGTGATTGTAGCAGGATTAGATATGGATTTTAAAGGAAATCCTTTTGGACCAATGCCGGCTCTTATGGCTACGGCTGAATATGTAACGAAAGTTCATGCAGTGTGTACCCGAACAGGAAATCTGGCTCATTTCAGTTACCGGAAAGCTGCTAGTGATAGTTTGGTTTTGTTAGGAGAAAAAGAAGAATACGAACCATTAAGCAGAGCAGCTTACTTTAATGCCATGCGCAACAACATGGAAGTTATTGACGAGGAAATTATAAATAATGACGAAGAATAATGGCGCTTCCTTTACAACAAATAGTTAATGCTTTAGGCTGTGATTTTTCAGGAATCGATGTTTCAATTTTAATTGATTCGGTTTCAATTGACAGTCGGTCGCATCAAAACAATTCAAGCACATTATTTTTTGCGATAAAAGGACTTCATCATGACGCTCATCAATATATCAATCAGTTGTTTGAAGAAGGTGTACAAAGTTTTGTTGTAAATCAAATTCCAGAAAATTTAAAAGGCAAAGCCAATTTTTTAGTTGTTAATGATACTCTGAAAGCTTTACAGGATTTTGCCACATACTACAGAGCCTTGTTTCATTTTCCTGTGATTGGAATTACCGGGAGTAACGGTAAAACTATCGTAAAAGAATGGCTTAATTTTTTGTTGAGCCCTGATTACAATATTATTCGAAGTCCTAAAAGTTACAATTCACAGGTTGGTGTCCCTCTTTCTATTATTGGAATTAATGAAAAACACAATCTTGGTATTTTTGAAGCCGGGATATCGACTGTAAACGAAATGCAGAATCTACAGCGAATTATAAAGCCAACTATTGGTATTTTAACGAATATAGGCTCTGCACATGATGAAGGTTTTTCAGATATTTCTCAAAAAATAAAAGAGAAATTAAAGCTTTTTGCTGATGCTGAAGTTTTGATTTTAAACAAAAATAAAACAATTGAAGCTTTCTTAAATAAAGCAATTAAGACATTCACCTGGAGCACACTGGACAGAACTGCTGATGTCTTTTTTCAAAAAAAGGTTGTTGGAAATCACTCTGATTTAAACATTACTTTTAATCAATTAAGTTTTAAAGTCCGAATACCGTTTACTGATGAAGCTTCGTTGGAAAATGTAATGCATTGTATTTTAACGATGTTGTATTTGAAGTATGATCAAGATACGATTCAGGAACGAGTAGCCGAATTATATCCTGTAGAAATGCGATTGAAAGTTAAAAATGGAATGTATAATTGTACTTTAATTGATGATAGTTATAGTTCAGATTTTCAATCGCTTAAGATAGCATTGGATTTTTTGCAACATCAAAGACAACATAAAAAAAGAACGCTGATAATATCTGATATCTTTCAATCAGGTTTATCCGATGAAGAATTATATTCCAGAATTTCCCAATTAATTATTTCTCATAAAATAACACGAGTTTTTTGTGTTGGAGTAACCATTTCCAATTTCAAAAATAAGTTTATCAATACTACAGCTTACAAATCAACCAATGATTTTATAAATGCATTTGACAGTATTGATTTTTCAGACGAAACAATTTTAATTAAAGGAGCCAGAACATTTGAGTTTGAAAGAATTGTTTCATTGTTGGAAGAAAAAACTCATGAGACTGTTTTAGAGATCAATTTGAATGCTTTAAGCTATAACTACAATTATTATAAATCAAAACTTAAGCCTTCTACAAAAATGATGGCTATGGTGAAAGCTTTTGGTTATGGAAGTGGAAGCTTTGAAATTGCAAAGCTTTTAGCACATCATAAAGTAGATTATTTAGGAGTTGCTTTTGCCGACGAAGGAATTGAGCTTAAAAAAGCAGGGATTGAAGTGCCTATCATGATCATGAATCCTGAAATGACAACGTTCCGTTCGATTATTCAATATGGGTTGGAACCTGAAATTTATAGTTTTAGGGGCTTAAAGGCGTTTTTAAAAATAGTTGAAGAAAAAGGACTAGAAAATTACCCTATTCATATTAAGATTAATACAGGTATGAATCGTTTAGGGTTTGATGAAGAAAATATTCCGGAGTTAATTTCTGTTTTGAAAAAGACCAAATTGGTAAAGGTTAAAACCATTTTATCACATTTTGCAGAAAGTGATAATGAAGAAGACAGCAAATTTTCAAAGAGTCAAATTGCTGTTTTTGATAGAATTTCAACTCAGATATGTAACGAATTGAATTACAAACTTATTCGCCATTTGTGTAATTCTTCCGGGATTAGCAATTATCCTGAAGCTGAATTTGATATGGTTCGTTTAGGCATAGGTTTATATGGTGTTTCAAACCATGAAAATGAACAAAAATTTTTAGAAACTGTCGGTACACTAAAATCGGTTATTTCACAAATCAGAACATTAAAAATTGGAGACACTGTTGGTTACAACAGAAGATTTAAAGCTGAAAAATCAACAAAAATGGCTGTGGTTCCTGTGGGTTATGCTGATGGAATTTCCAGAAAATGGGGAAGAGGTGTAGGTTATTTATTGGTTAACGGGCAAAAAGCACCAATATTAGGCAGTATTTGCATGGATATGCTTATGATTGATGTTACCGATATTAATTGTGCAGAGGGAAATGAAGTTATAATATTTGGTAAAGAACCTACAGTAATCGATATTGCTAAAGCTATAGATACTATTCCCTATGAAATATTGACTAGTATTTCAAGAAGAGTAAAAAGAGAATTTTATCGAGAGTAATTCTTTAATATTTTTTTTAAGAAAAAAAATATTAAATTGGCAATTGATAAAACATTAATTAACCAAATAAAACATTCAAAATTATGGGATTTATTTCTGAGTTTAAAGATTTTATTTCAAAAGGAAATGTGATGGACCTTGCAGTAGGGGTTATCATAGGAGGAGCATTTAGCGCAATAGTGACATCATTAGTTGGAGATGTAATTACACCTGCAATTTTGAACCCAGCATTAAAAGCGGCTCAAGTTGAAGATTTAGCTAGCTTGAAAACTGATGGAGGAATCTTATATGGTAAATTTTTAGCTGCTGTAATAAGTTTTCTTGTAATTGCTTTTGTAATATTCTTATTAGTTAAGGCTGTTAACAGGATGAAAAAACCTGAGCCAGCGCCATCACCTTCAGGGCCAACACAAGAAGAATTGTTGACAGAAATTAGAGATTTATTGAAAAAGTAATTCTATTAAAATAAACAAAATATTAAGGAGGACATTAGTCCTCCTTTTTTATGGCTCTTATTGTAAGCCAATTCTTGGGTGTTTTAGGTATCCCGAGTACAATAAGTAAAATTAGGGGTAAACACCAATTGGCTGATCTTTCAATAAATTCAACAAATTCTTGTCCAGAGATTGGTCGACTCAAAGCTGTGAAAAATGCCCAAATAATTGCCCAAAGTACTATAATTCGGATAGGAAAAATTAAAACACAAATGGCTACAATTATATCAAGTATTCCTATATAAGGCATTAGTTTAACAGCTTGTGATTTAGTAAAACCGAATGTTGTTATTAATGGAATCCATTTAGGATTGATATTTAGTGCTACTATTCCATGACCCAGAAATGTGCCGAAAACACCAACTCTTGCAAATTTTTCAATAATGCTATTCATTTTTCTATTCACGAACTAATATTGAGCTGTCTTTTTGATTACCAATTTGAATTTCAAAAGCATAAACCCCTGATTTTAAAGATGAAGCATTATATTCATAAGTAAAATCTGTGTTTAATTTATTAACTTTTTCTGTCATTATTAGTCTGCCCTTAATATCATAAATAGCAATTGTACCCTCACCTGTATTTGGAGAGCTATATTCTACTTTAAAAGTTTCTTTAACTGGGTTAGGGTATACTTTTATCGGATAGAATGTTTGCTTTTGTCTTTGTGAAAGTTGATTTGGTTTATTGATACAAAAGTTGTCAATAGCAACATTACTATCATCGTAAACAGTTCCACACATTGAAGTAGCTGTAACATCAAACATTACATAATGATAATCAGATTTGAAAGCTTGTAATAAAGATGAGCTTCCTGCCGAATATAAAGGTGCTCCGGCACCACCACAAACAACCTGACATCTGCCTTCAGTTGGTAAACTTCCATAATTAGCAACAGGTGCTGTTGTGCTAACATTTCTGTTTATAGGCTTGAAACGCTCATATAAATGATCATGACCTGTTAGTATCAAATCTACCCCATAATCATCAAAAGCTTTAAACCAAGTGTTCCAATAAGCATCCATTTCTCCTGCATGAGGACCTACTGTGTAAAATGGTCTGTGGAAAGAAATGATTTTCCATTTTTTGCTGTTATTTGCAGCTAATGTTGAAACTAGCCAATTGTATTGCGCAGTATCAGAGGGTGATTCAGAATTTAAACAGATAAAAATCGCTTCACCATAATCTACTGAATAATATAATTCAGTTTGTGGAGTGTTGTTTTTTGGTAAATCAAAAATATTCTGATAGTACGATGCAGATGCAACATCATGATTACCTTGTGCGTGTAGAATAAGTTTGTTACCAATTAAATTTGATCCGTTATCAAACCATGCGTTCCATTGTGACGCTGAACTTCCTGTATCAACAATATCTCCGTTGAAAACAACAAAGGCTGGATTTCGGGTATTTGTTAATGTTGAAATAGTATTCCATACACCTACGTTTGTTCTACTGTCACCAACGGCAGCAAATGTAAAAGTATCATTACTTAATGCAGGACTTGTTGTGTAAGTTTTTTGTGCACTCCATACTCCTGAAACAGAATCATATAATGAATAATATACGATTGAATTAGCATTTAGTGTACCAGGAAATGTAAAACTGAAAAATTTGTTGGTTGATGAAGAGTACCCGGAGCGTGAAGCGACGTTACTTGTTCCTTGCTCATAGGCTGTTGTATATCCCCATTTTATTTGGTCTGTTGTTGCAGTTGTTGAATTAGTCCAGGAAATTGTCAATCCTTCCAGAGGATTTTTTGTAGTCCCCCAGCGAATGTGTTTTTGTGTTACTGATGGAGCTGATGTAGTATTCCCTATCAATTCTAAATCAAAACTGATATCTGAACTATTAGCAGCATTTTGATGAATTTCAACTGCTATAGTATTATTTCCAGTTATAAAAGTATTGGCAGATAAAGTTGTTGTTTGAAAAGTTCCTCCATCATCACTGGCTAGAGATGCTAAAGTGGTGTAAGTGGCATTTGCTGCTAAATTGTTGCGATAAACTTCTGTTCCGTTTACATAAACAGCCACACCATCATCTCTTTTTACTTTTAGAGTGTAATTTAAAAATAGTGAAGCATCTACTATTGAAAATGTTTTTCTAAAATAGGTTGTGATATATTTCTTTGAAGAGCTTGAGCCATAGCTTACCACAGTGGCTTCGTCACCATCACCATAACCTAATTGTGCATTTCCTTGTTTCCAATTTGTTTCATTGATAGTTGTAGCTCTCCATGCAGTTCCTTGATTTGATCCGTTGTCTAAGTATTTCCAACTGGATCCAGCATTGATTAATGTTGTTTGTGCTAACAACAAGCCATGTGTGAATACACATAGAAATGTTAAATAAATTTTTTTCATAAAATTTGGTTTTTTAGTTAACCGTAAATATAAAAAATAAGAATTTTCTTATAATTATTTTATTGTTATTCTTTTGTAAATCAATAGAAATCATTTTTATTATTTCCAAAATGAATTTTATTTGGGTTTTATAACATTTTGTTAAATTTTTTTAATATGTATTTGGAAACCAAATATTAATTACTTTTGTGTGGTAAAATTTAAACACGCACAATACAATGAAAATAGCCGTAGTAGGTGCTACCGGTATGGTAGGAGAAGTTATGCTTCAGGTTTTGACTGAAAGAAATTTTCCGGTAACAGAATTAATTCCTGTTGCTTCTGAAAAATCTGTTGGTAAAGAAATTGAATTTAAAGGTAAATCATACAAAGTAGTTGGAATGCAAACTGCAATTGATATGAAACCAGAAATTGCAATTTTTTCTGCTGGAGGTGAAACTTCTAAAGAATGGGCGCCTAAATTTGCAGCAGCAGGTACTACAGTTATAGATAATTCATCGGCTTGGCGTATGGATCCTACTAAAAAACTGGTAGTTCCTGAAATCAATGCTTCTTCGTTAACAAAAGAAGATAAAATTATTGCAAACCCTAATTGTTCTACAATTCAGTTAGTGATGACTTTGTCACCATTACACAAAAAATATGATATCAAAAGAGTTATCGTTTCTACGTATCAATCTATTACAGGGACTGGGGTTAAAGCAGTACGTCAGTTAGAAAACGAATATGCAGGTGTTCAGGGAGAAATGGCATATAAATACCCAATTCACAGAAACTTAATTCCGCAGTGTGACGTTTTTGAAGATAACGGTTATACTAAAGAAGAAATGAAACTTGTTCGTGAAACTCAAAAAATTCTTGATGACAAAACGATAGCAGTAACTGCTACTGCAGTTCGTGTTCCGGTTGTAGGAGGTCACAGTGAAGCCGTAAATGTTGAGTTTGAAAATGATTTTGATGTTACGGAAGTACGTACAATGTTACACCATACATCAGGGATTACTGTCCAGGATAATATTGACACATTTACGTTTCCTATGCCGTTGTATGCTGAAGGTAAAAATGATGTATTTGTTGGCCGTATCCGTCGTGATGAGAGTCAGCCAAATACTTTAAATATGTGGATTGTTGCTGATAATCTTCGTAAAGGTGCAGCAACAAATGCAGTTCAAATTGCAGAATATTTAGTTGAACATAAATTGGTTTAATGTTCATTAATTTAAGAAAATAATTCCGTTTAGTTGTAAGATTAAACGGAATTTTTATATTTGCACCAAATGAATAGAAAAATAAACATATTTAGTTTTTCTCTGCTTGGAGTGTTATTGTTTGCAATAACATTTCAGTCAGTCCATTCATTTGAGCATTTAGTTGAACAATTAAACAAAGAACATTGTCAGCATAAATACGATCATTCCCATGCTGTAATATCCCATAGTCATCATGATTTTGACGACTGTTTTGTATGTGATTACAGTTTTAATAATTTTACTTTTACAGACTTTATTTCTTTTGAAAATCCGTTTTCGAGAGATTACGATACTACCTGTTTGTTTGGTTACGTTGAAAAATTAGTTTTTTTCACCGGTAGTTTAATCAATCTTAGAGGTCCTCCTGTTTTTATTGCATAAATATTCAAGTATTTTATACTCAAAAATTTTTCAATAAAAACATATTCATTAAAATGAAATCAATTTTTTATGCCCTATTATTAGGGTTTTCGGCTATGGTTTATGGCCAATCTTCACTAAAAGGAAAGGTTACAGATGAAAATAATCAACCTGTTCCTAATGTTGCTGTCAGTCTTCCTGAATTACATATTGAAACAAAAACTGATTCTGAAGGAAATTATTTTTTTAAAAAATTGGCCAAAGGAACATTTACAATTCTCTTTGTCCATGAGCAATTTGACGAAGTTACCTCAACTATTACTTTGAATAAAGAAGAAACTGTTTTTAATACTCAATTGCATGAAGCCCATTCACACCATATAGATGAAATTATGGTTTCGACATCGTTCAATAAGGCTCAGAAGCAGAATGTAATGAAAGTAGAACATAGTTCCATAAAAGCTCTGCAGCAAAAAGGAGCAGCTACTTTAGCGGAAGGATTAGCTACAATTCCCGGCGTGGCAAATGTTTCAACAGGAACTTCAATAGGCAAACCTGTTATCAGAGGTTTAAGCGGGAACAGAGTATTGGTTTATACGCAGGGTGTCCGTTTGGAAAATCAGCAATTTGGTGATGAACATGGATTAGGGCTTAGCGATAACGGAATAGAAAGTGTGGAAGTCATCAAAGGACCTGCATCACTATTATATGGCTCGGATGCTCTTGGAGGTGTTTTATATTTCAATCCGGAAAAATTTGCAGCTCCAAAATCGTATTCGGCAAATCTCAGCCAAAAATATTTCAGTAATACACAAGGAAGCACGACTTCTTTTGGATTGAAATCATCTTCTGATAATTGGAATTTTTCTGTGCGGGGTGGTTACAATACACATTCCGATTATAAAACTGCCGACGGTGAAAGAGTGACAAATTCCAGATTTAATGAAACCGATGCGAAAATTGCTTTAGGTTATAAAAACTCTAAATTTTCTTCAGTTTTTAGATACAACATCAATGATTTGGTTTTAGGATTACCTGAAGAAATTAATAAACAAACTACAACAAAAACTCCTGATTATCCCAGACAAGGAGTTTTAGGGCAAATTGCCAGTTTGCATAATACTTTTTACCTGACAAATTCAAAAATCGAAGCAGATTTTGGTTATATTTCAAATAAGCGTAAAGAGTTTGAAGATTCGCCGGTAGCTTTACTTGACATGAATTTACAAACGTTTAATTATGATTTTAAATACTTTTTGCCAAAATTTAACCGTTTCGAAACAATTTTTGGAGTTCAAGGTATGCATCAAACCAATGAAAACTCTGGAGAAGAATTGTTGATTCCAAATGCTGAAACAAACGATTTAGGAGTTTTGGCAACGACTATGTATTCCTGGAATAAAAATGCAATTCAGGCTGGTTTACGTTATGATACCCGAAAAATAGCAACCGAAAATCATGGAGTAGAGGGTGAAGAAGGTTATTTTAAGGCTATCGACAAAAATTACCAAAGTTTTAATGCATCAATAGGTTATAAAACATCAATCAAAGACAATTTTACACTTCGTTTAAATGTCGCCAGTGGTTTTAGAGCTCCTAATTTAGCTGAGTTGACTTCAAACGGTGTGCATGAAGGTAGTAATCGCTACGAAATTGGAAATTCCAATTTAAAGAATGAGCAAAATGTTCAGGCTGATATCAACTTAGAATATGGTACAACTCATTTTGAAATTTTTGCAAATAGTTTTTACAACCATATCAATAATTACATTTTTATTTCTCCTGCCGGGGCTGTAATTGATGATAACAATGTATACGAATATATTCAGGCAAATGCTGAACTATTTGGCGGTGAAATTGGATTGCATATACATCCGCATCCTATGGATTGGCTGCATATTACATCCACTTTTGAAAGTGTGACCGGTAAAAAAGATAATGGTGATTATTTACCTCTGATTCCTGCGAACAAATTCACTAACACATTTCGTGCTAATTTTGATATAAAGGAATTTGTTAAGGACGTTTATCTTTCAGCGGTATACGAAACAAATTTCAATCAAAAAAATATTTCAGAATTTGAAACCGAAACACCCTCTTATTCATTGTTAAATCTTGCAGCAGGAGGAAGTTTTAATCTGTTGAAATTAAAATTTGACTTTTCATTTAATGCCAATAATATTTTAAATAAAACCTACATATCACACTTGTCAAGATTGAAAGCTGATGGAATACCAAATATTGGAAGGAATCTGGTTTTTTGTTTGAATTTTAATTTTTAACGAAATTCTAACAAATGAAAATGTATTTTTGTTTGAAATCACCTAAAAAATGAAAAAAACAGTACTTACTCTAGCTTTAGCATTTACAATGACAATTTCGGCACAATCTAAAAAGCCAATGAAAGGGATTATATATCCTTCAACAAAAAAAATAGAACATACAGATAATTATTTTGGAACTGAGGTTAAAGATCCTTACCGCTGGTTGGAAGACGACCGCTCTCCTGAAACGGAATCATGGGTTAAAGAGCAAAATAAGGTTACTTATGGCTATTTAGAGCAAATTCCGTATAGAAATGCCTTAAAAGGAAGGCTTGAAAAAATGTGGAATTATGAAAAAATAAGTGCTCCGTTTGTTGAAGGTCAGTTTACTTATTATTATAAAAACAACGGGTTGCAAAACCAGTGGGTGGTATTCAGAAAAGATAAATCAGGGAAAGAAGAAGTATTCCTTGACCCAAATACATTTTCAAAAGACGGAACGACTTCTTTAGCTGGAATTAATTTTTCAGAAGATGGGAGTAAAGCAGCTTATCAAATTTCAATTGGAGGATCTGACTGGAGAGAAGTGATCATAATCAATGCAATTACTAAGGAAGTATTGGAAAACAAATTGGTAGATGTAAAATTCAGCGGTGTTTCCTGGTATAAAAATGAAGGATTTTATTATTCCAGTTATGATAAACCAAAAGGTAGCGAACTTTCTGCCAAAACTGACCAGCATAAACTATATTATCACAAGTTAGGAACTACTCAAAAAGATGATAAAGTTGTGTTTGGACAGGATCAGAAAAGAAGATATGTAGGCGGACAAGTAACGGAAGACAATAAGTATTTAATTATTTCTGCAGCAAATTCAACTTCCGGCGGAGAACTGTATATTAAGGATTTGACAGTTGAGAATAGTCCTATTGTTACCGTTTTAAATAATTTTGATACTGATACCGACTTTTTAGACAACAGAGGTGATCAATTATATTTTGTAACCAATTTTAAAGCACCTAATAAAAAAATTGTATTGGTTGATGCAAAAAATCCACAAATTGAGAATTGGAAAACAATTATTCCTGAAACTGAAAATGTATTGAATCCAGCTACAGGATCCGGATACATCTTTGCCAATTACATGAAAGATGCAATTTCAGAAGTAAAACAGTTTGATTTTGACGGTAATCTGATTAGAACTATTCAATTGCCGGGTGTAGGTACAGCCGGAGGTTTTGGCGGTAAAAAAGAAGATAAAGAATTATACTTCGTATTTTCCAATTATTATACACCGGGAAGTACTTTTGCGTTTGACCCGAAAACGGGAGAATCTAAAGTGTATCAAAAGCCCAAAATTGATTTTAATCCAGAGAATTTCGAATCAAAACAAGTGTTCTTTACTTCTAAAGACGGTACAAAAGTTCCTATGATTATTACCTATAAAAAAGGAATCAAGTTAGATGGTAAAAATCCAACAATGCTTTATGGTTATGGTGGATTTAATGCAAGCTTAACGCCTAGTTTTAGTATTTCCAATGCATTATGGTTAGAAAATGGAGGTGTTTACGCTGTTCCTAATTTAAGAGGTGGCGGAGAATATGGAAAAAAATGGCATGATGCAGGAACAAAAATGCAAAAGCAAAATGTGTTTGATGATTTTATCGCTGCTGCGGAATATTTAATTGCAAATAAATATACGTCAAAACAGTTTTTAGCAATCCGAGGTGGTTCAAACGGAGGATTGTTGGTAGGAGCAACTATGACACAAAGACCTGATTTAATGCGTGTGGCTTTACCTGCAGTAGGAGTTATGGATATGCTGCGATACCACACATTTACAGCTGGTGCAGGTTGGGCTTATGATTACGGTACATCAGAAGACACTAAAGAAATGTTTGAATACATTAAAAACTATTCTCCGGTTCACAATGTTAAAAAGGGAGAACAGTACCCGGCAACATTAGTTACAACAGGAGATCATGATGATAGAGTAGTACCGGCACACAGTTTTAAGTTCGCTGCAGAATTGCAGGACAAGCAAACCGGTGCAAATCCTACACTGATCAGAATTGACATTAACGCCGGACATGGGGCTGGAAAATCTATAGCTGCAACTATTCAGGAAAGTGTGGATATACAGGCTTTTACACTTTGGAATATGGGAGTTGGCAAACTTGATATTAAAAAGTAATTAATAAAAATTGACTTAAAAAGCTGTCTCAGGAAGGCAGCTTTTTTATTTGGGAATGATCAGAATAGTTGATCAAAATGCTTTTAAAATAGAAGACTTTCGGGGTTAACTTATATAATTCCAGATATTTTTCTTTTTTCCTAATTCAATAAAGACTTCGCGTAATTTTTGATGTTCAGTTTTTTGCATTGAAGGATCCTCTTTTAATAATTTTACAGCATAATGACGTGCTAACTGTAAAATATCCTTATCCTTGACTAAATCGGCAATTTGAAGATTTAAAACGCCGCTTTGCTGTGTCCCCATTATATCTCCCGGACCACGAAGTTTTAAGTCGACTTCGGCAATTTCAAAACCGTCATTTGTTTTGCACATGGTTTCCAATCGGATTTTACTTTCGTTACTCAATTTATGTCCGGTCATTAAAATACAATAACTCTGTTCCGCTCCACGGCCCACACGGCCACGCAGCTGATGCAATTGAGAAAGACCGAAACGCTCGGCACTTTCAATAATCATCACTGAGGCATTGGGAACATTTACACCCACTTCAATAACAGTTGTGGCAACCATGATATTGGTCTTTCCTTCAGAAAACCGCGTCATCTCGGCATCTTTTTCAGCAGGTTTCATTTTGCCGTGGACAATAGAAACCGAATATTTTGGTAATGGAAAATCTCTGGAAATGCTTTCGTAACCATCCATCAAATCTTTATAATCCAAAGTTTCAGATTCCTGAATCAATGGATATACAATATAAATCTGTCTTCCTTTTTCGATTTCATCCCGAATGAATTTCCAAACCTTTAACCGGTTGCTGTCATAACGGTGTACCGTTTGAATTGGTTTTCGCCCGGGAGGCAATTCATCAATTACCGAAATATCCAAATCACCATATAAACTCATTGCCAATGTGCGTGGAATAGGAGTTGCGGTCATTACCAAAACATGGGGTGGGATTTCGGCCTTTTTCCATAATTTACTTCTTTGTTCCACTCCAAATCGATGTTGCTCATCAATAATAGCAAGCCCTAAATTTTGGAATTTTACTTTGTCTTCTAAAATGGCATGTGTACCCACAAGAATATGTAAATTTCCGTTTTCCAATTCTTCGTGAATAATTTTTCTATCTGAAGTTTTAGTTGAGCCGGTGAGTAGTTTTATGTTTAGTCCTAAAGGTCTGGCCAATTCTGAAATACCATTAAAATGTTGTATAGCCAGAATTTCCGTTGGAGCCATGATGCAAGCCTGAAAACCGTTATCAATGGCCAAAAGCATACTCATTAATGCCACAATCGTTTTGCCTGAACCTACATCTCCTTGAAGCAAACGGTTCATTTGTGCGGGATTACCCAAATCATTTCGGATTTCTTTCAATACCTTTTTTTGAGCATTGGTAAGATCAAAAGGCAAATGTTTCGTATAAAATTCATTAAAATAATAACCGACATTTTCAAAGGCATGACCCTTTATTTTATGTTTACGGACTAGATTCTTGGAGATTAGCTGTAATTGAATGAAGAACAATTCTTCAAACTTTAATCGAAATTGTGCCTTAGATAAAAGTTCCTGGCTTTTAGGAAAATGCACATTGAATAAGGCCGCATTTTTTGGAATTAATTGTAATTCTTCCAAAAGATATGCTGGTAATGTTTCTGTAAACAATGCATGGGTTTCAATAAAGAGCTGCTGCATCATTTTATTGATGACTTTATTGGAAATTCCTTTGTTGGAAAGTTTTTCTGTAGATGGATAAACAGATTGCATGGCACTTCGCAGACTTGCTTTATGTTCTTCGAGTAGTTCCATCTCAGGATGAGGCATCGAAAACTGACCATTGAAATTGTTGGTTTTTCCAAATATCACATAGGGAACATTTATTTTTAAACTCTCCCGAATCCATTTAATACCTTGAAACCAAACTAATTCTACTTCGCCTGTATCATCAACAAAAGTAGCCGACAAACGTTTTTTTCCTTTGCCGAATTCAACCGTTTTTACGTGAATGATTTTACCAACAATTTGAACTTCGCTATTGCCGGGAATCAATTCGTTGATTTTGTAATAACGGGTTCTGTCAATGTAGCGGTTGGGGTATAAGTTAACTAAATCGGCATACTTATGTATGTTCAATTCCTTGCGTAACAGCTCACCACGTTGCGGGCCTACACCTTTTAAATATTCTATTGGGGTTTCCAGAAGATTGTTTTGCATTTAAAACAAATTAATCCATATCATTTAACAAATCAGATATCAGTCTTTCAGCCACAGGGGTGTTTAATTTTTTTAATTCCTGAATTATTTTTTCTTTTTCTTCATTACTATTTTGAACACGCTTTTTTTCAAATGCTTCTTTTTTTGCATTTTTAAAGAAAAGTTCATCCGTCCATTCATTGCGTATACCGTCAATTACTAAATGAATCCGGTCTTTTGTACCTCGGTTAGCAACTGAGTGCGTAAAATTAGCATTTATATACCAGCATTCACCTTCTTTCATTATAAGTCTGGTATTATCCAGTATAAATTCAACTTCTGAATTTGTGATAATCGGGATATGTATTCTAAAACTGCCGTCTTCGTAACCTAAGCAATAATCTTTATGTGGTTTGATTTCTGCACCAACAGATAAACGGAGAAGTCGGACAGATGTTTTTTGGAACTCAAACTGATTGATTACTTCTTTAAAATAGGGACAGCTATCTAGAATTTCCGTAAATACTACTTCGTCATTGTTTGATGGTAAAGCATAAATAGTAGCAGATTTTCCTCCTTGTGACATTAAAGCAATAGAATCCCAGTCACCCGAATAATCATTAGTATTATAATGTTTTACCCAATTATCTGATAAAATTTTGCTTGCATCGTTTTTGAGAAGCTCTATATCAAAAAATAACGGGAATTGTATGTATCTAACAAGCTCTGTCATTTTTTAATCTCTTAACCATTTTATCATTTTAGGAAAAGCAATATCTTTTTTTATTTCATTTGTTTCACTAGTAGTCAAACCCATCCATTCCAGAAGAGGCAATCCGATGTAATTGCCACTGGAATAGTTTTCAATTAACCATTCCGACTGATTTTTGTATCCATTGGGATGAAAAACTAAATCTATAGGAAGATTCAAATGCTCCGATGCGGCAAATGACCATAACATTGCTGCTATTTCATCCCCTTGGGTTGGCCATTCCTCAGGCATTTCATTTGTCCCGATTAAATTTCTTTGGAAGCTTGGAGTAACAGCTAAATGTCCGGCTTCATGTAAAATATCTCCAGGATACAATAATTGGCCAAAATCTATTTCTATACCTTTACTACTTAGTGCCAATCCAGGTAAAAAAGTATCTTTTGGTAATTCCTTTTCCACTGTTGTAATGCCTATTTTATTTAAAAAATTTAAAATTTCGGCTATTTCTTTAGTTTCTTTAGCTGTACCCATAAGAATTTTTAATTTGGAATTAAATCACAATACCAAAATCCATAATCAAAAGCTGTATCATCAGTAACCGAGTTGCAGACTTCATTAGAATCATCGGTTTTTGGTCTTTCATATTTACGGTGCACAATTTCACCAATTTCAAAATCAATTGGTTTAGAGAAAATTGGTCCGTCAAAAGTAAAAGTATGAAATTCTCCGTTTTCACCACAAACATCAACTTTGTCCGGTAAATCTTTTATAAACTGTTCATCAATCACACGTCCTACAAACGATTTGTCTAAATTTCGTTCATTAACACAAGTGACAATGGTTTTAAAACCTAAATCCAAAAATTCGTGTATAAGTTCTTTTGTATCTCTTTTCCAAAGTGGAAAAACACCGGTAAAACCTATGTTTTCAAGTTTTTCTTCTCTGTATTTTCGTAAATCTTCTAAAAAAATATCTCCAAAAATGGAATGTGTAACTCCATTGTTTTTAAAATCTGTCAAGGTATTCCGCATCACTTCCTCATAAATTTCCATGGTAGGCATTTCGGGGATTTCCATTTTATGTAATGATAAACCAATGCTTTTGGCTTGCTGTTCCAGTAATTCGGCACGGACACCATGCATTGATATCCGGTTGTATTGTTTGTTTACACTGGTCAGTAACGAAACGATTTCGTAGTCGTTTGATTGCAGAATTTTGTACAATGCAAGTGCTGAATCTTTTCCGCTGCTCCAGTTAAAAATGGCTTTTGGTTTCAAATCTTAAAATTTAGTGTAAACTTACAAAAAGTCGGAAAATCCAACTATTTTTGATGTACACAAAATAAAACTATGCGTTATTTTTTTCTATTATTTTCTGTTATTGCTTTTGGTCAGCAACTTGAAAAAGTTGATTTTACTAATATGAATGCTCATGTTAATTTATATCCTTCTGAAAAACTGATAAACGGTAATGTTCAGTATGATTTTGAAGTAAAATCGAAGATTGATACAATTAAAATTGATGCTAAGAGCATGACTATAACTGATGTTTCCATAAATGGTAAAGTTGTAAATTTTAAAAATAACGGAAAAACCTTAAACCTGTTTGAAGGATATAAAGTAGGAAAAAATCAAATCACATTTTTATACGAAGCAAAACCCAGACAAGCGCTTTATTTTGTAGGGTGGGAAGCAAATTCCGGATCAGAGCAAATTTGGACACAAGGACAGGGGAAATATACATCACATTGGTTGCCGAGTTTTGACGATGTGAACGAAAAAGTAATATTCAACCTGTCTGTTTCTTTTAATCCTTTCTATCAGGTTATTTCCAATGGAAAGCTGATAAATACTTCGATGAATGAAAAGGGCAGTGCCAAAGTATGGAAGTATGAAATGCAAAAGCCCATGTCATCTTATCTAGTCATGCTGGCAATTGGCCGGTTTGATTTTAAAACGCTTTATTCAAAATCGAAAATTCCTTTAGAACTTTATTATAAACCTGAAGATGCTTCTAAATTTGAATGGACTTATAAATATTCAAAACAGATTTTTGATTTTTTGGAAAAAGAAACCGGTTTTAAATATCCGTGGGAAATCTATAAACAGGTTCCTGTTCATGACTTTTTATATGCCGGCATGGAAAACACCACAGCAACATTATTTGCACAGGATTATGTAGCGGATGAAATAGGTTTTAATGATCAAAGCTATATTAATGTGAACGCTCATGAGTTGGCACATCACTGGTTTGGTGATTTGATTACTGCTAAAGAAGGCAAACACCATTGGTTGCAGGAAGGTTTTGCAACGTATTATGCTTTGTTGGCAGAAAAACATTTGTTTGGCGATACTCATTTTCAATATGAATTGTTAAAAAATGCCGAAGAAATCCAAAAAGCATCAAAGTACGACACTATTCCAATTTTGAATGAAAAAGCAAGTTCGCTGACTTTTTATAAAAAAGGAGCCTGGGCACTGCATTATTTAAGAGAAAGTATTGGTGCTGAAAAATTCCGTAAAGCTGTAAAAACATACCTTAAAAAATATCAGTTTAAAACAGTGGATACCGATTGTTTTTTGGCTGAAATAAAGAAAGTATCGCCAAAATTCAACACTGAAAATTTTAAAAATGAATGGTTGGAAGCTAAAACTTCTGATACTCAAAAAGCTATAGCCATGATGAGTAAAAATAAAGTTATGAGTCAGTATTTTGAATTGCAAAAATTGCAGAATCAATCTTTTGAAAGTAAAAAGGGTTTGTTTTCAACTATTTTAAAATCAAATAAATATTATATTTTATCTCAAGAAATTATTTATCAATTAATTGATGTTCCTTTTGAACAGAAAAGAGAATTATTGCAATTGGCAATAAAGTCAAACGATTTAAAAATCCGTCAGGCCATTGCCGAATCAACCAGAAAAATTCCAGTTGAATTTAAAACCGAATATGAGAGTCTGTTAAATGATAATTCTTATGTAACCAAAGAAATTGTTTTTCAGCAATTATGTGATCAATTTCCAGAAGAAAGAGCTAAATATTTAACAGCGACAGAAAGTATAATTGGCAATAATGATAAAAGCTTCAGAACGATTTGGTTGTTATATGCCTGTTTGGATAAAGATTTTAAGCCAGAAGAAAAACCAAAATTTTATAATGAATTGATAAATTATACCTCAACTCAATATGATGCAACTGTTAGGAAAAATGCGTTAGAAATGCTTTTACAGCTTAATCCAACAGATGAAAGAGTATTGACATCATTAGTCAACGCTACAACACATCACAAATGGCAGTTTGTGGCTTTTGCTAAAAATACAATCCGTGGAATGCTTAAAAAAGAAAAATTCAAAAAAGTATTTACGGAATTATTACCTAAATTGAAGGAGAGAGAACAGAACTTTTTAAAAGGGGAAATTAAGTAGATTTAACACCTGACAGGTTTACAAAACCTGTCAGGTGTTAATTTATATCATCTGTCCAACTTCTTTTTTCAAATAAGCCAAAGCAATGGTTGTAGGTGATTCCTGTTCTACTAACTGTATTAAAATAGTTTCACGAAGTGAGTCTGCCGTTGTAATATCGTCACGTTTTGCAGTTTTTCTAACGTTTTGGATAATAGTGTTTTTTGCTGTTAAAATCACATTCCAGCAATCATCAGTGATATAGATCTGTTGTGCAAGATTGTGCTCATATTCTTGTTCAATATGCTCAATAATAAAGGCTTCATAATGATTTTTGTCAGCAGAAAAAGGGGCTACTCTAACCAATAGTTTTGCAGGATTGATTCTCTCTAAAAAAATAGACATGCGCTCATAAGCCTGTAGTTTTAATGGCAAAGCATCTTTTTGAGTGTTTTTCATCAATAAAAAACTCCTTCTTTTTTCTTCGTTTTTAAAATAAGATTCAAAAAGGTAATAAGCTACACCGCCTGTGATTAATGATGGTAGTGTATAAGCAGCGATTTCAATTATTTTATCAGTAAGCATATAGTTTTATTTTTTTACAAAAATAGAAGAATAAATTATTCAGAAAGATTGTTTTTTCTCTTAAAATACCAATACATAGGAATTCCGGTCAGAATCAGTAACATACCTAATCCAGCTTCGCGGGGTCTTGTGATAACAGTATTCATAAACAATCCGAAGCAGAATAATATAAATATTGCCGGAACAATGGGGTAGCCCCATACTTTATAAGGACGTACAGCATCTGCCATTTTTTTTCGTAAAATAAAAACTCCCATTGCTGTTGCTCCGTAATAAATGAAAATCGCAAAAATAATCATGTCGGTCAATTGGTCAAATGAGCCCGAAAGAATTAGGAGGCATGCCCAAACCGCCTGATATAATAAGGAATTTGCAGGAACCTGACTGGAATTAATTTTGGAAACAGGTTTAAAGAAAAGTCCTTCTTTAGCCATTGCATAATAGGTTCTGCAGCTTGCCAGAATAGTCATGTGTGTACAGCCAAGTGTGGTTATCAATATCAAAACGGATATGAATAGCTTGCCACCGGTTCCCCAAAAACTTTCTATAGCTGCTATTGCTGCAATTCCGTTGGGTTCAGATGCAATTTTCGATAATTTTTCAATAGGCAGTAATGATAAATAAACCATATTGACAATTAGATAAATGGTAATTACAGCACCAACACCGATAGCTATCCCTTTTGGAATATTTTTTCCGGCATCTTTAATTTCACCTCCTAAAAAACCTATGGAAGCCCAGCCTTGATATGCCCAAAAAGCCGCGAGCATTGCAGTGAAAAAAGTACTTACAGTTGCCGTATTGCTGTTAGAATTTAACTGAAATGCATTTGAAATATTTGCATTAGGAGCGGTAATCCCAAAAAGCACAATCACAGCAATCCCAATAATAACTAAAATCAAAATGAATTTACTTATCGCTGTGCCAAATTTTACACCGAAGAAATTTATCCAGGATAATATCCCGATAAGTACGATTGCAGTTACTTTTACTGTGAAATTTTCAAACGGATAAAAAATACCGCCGATTGAAAACGTTTTATAATCGGCAAGTAGTTCCGGAAGTTGAAGAATAGTGTTCAAAGATTGTGAAAACACATATGCTAAAGATGATATAGCTGCCGTTTGTACTACAGTGAACGCTGTCCATCCATACGAAAATGAAAAAAAGCGGTTGTAAATCTTTTTGTAATAGTTGTATTCGCCTCCGGTATCTGAGAGTAATCCCGCAACTTCGGCATTGCAGAGTGCGCCAAAAAGTGTGATGATACCTGCAACCAGCCAGGCTGCTAAAATCCAAAGTGAGGAATTGAGTTCAGCCGCCATTGGAGCAATTTTTTTATAAACACCTGAACCCAGAACATTTCCTATGACAATAACGACCACACTGGTAAGGCCTAAAGTCCTGTTTAGTTGATTATTATTTTTCATTTATCTAATTTGTTGTGAATATACATTTTTTGATTCAAAACAAAAGATAAAAAATTATTTAAAGGTTGTATTTAATAAGTTTGAAACGTACTTTTGGACTTTCGATTTTGGTTATGATTCAAGAGATAATTAGTAAGTTAAATGACGCTCAGCAAGCTCCTGTTTTACAGAAAGATGGGCCAATGATTGTGATTGCAGGTGCGGGTTCCGGTAAAACCAGAGTATTGACAGTCCGTATTGCCAACCTGATGAGTCAGGGGGTTGATGCGTTTAATATTTTGTCATTAACGTTTACCAATAAAGCCGCACGTGAAATGAAAAAACGTATCGCGGATATTGTGGGTAATAACGAAGCTAAAAATCTTTGGATGGGAACCTTTCACTCGGTTTTTGCCAAAATTTTACGTATCGAGTCAGAAAAATTAGGCTATCCTTCCAATTTTACCATTTATGATTCTCAGGATTCCGTCCGATTGATAGGTCAGATTATCAAGGAGATGCAATTGGATAAAGATATTTATAAACCAAAACAGGTTTTAAGCCGTATTTCACAATATAAAAACAGTTTGATTACGGTTAAAGCGTATTTCAATAATCCCGAATTGCAGGAGGCAGATGCCATGAGTAAAAAGCCTCGTTTGGGAGAGATTTACCAAAATTATGTGGAGCGTTGTTTTAAAAGCGGTGCTATGGATTTTGATGATTTATTATTAAAAACCAATGAATTGCTAACACGCTTCCCAGACGTATTGATGAAATATCAGGACCGTTTCAGATATATTTTGGTGGATGAGTATCAGGATACCAATCATTCACAGTATTTAATTGTACGGGCGCTTTCAGACAGGTTTCAAAACATTTGTGTGGTGGGAGATGATGCCCAAAGTATTTATGCATTCCGTGGCGCGAACATTAATAATATTTTAAATTTCCAAAAAGATTACGAAGGGGTTAAGATGTATCGTTTGGAGCAAAATTACCGTTCGTCAAAAAATATAGTAGAAGCAGCCAACAATGTCATCGACAATAATAAAACCAAGCTGGATAAAATTGTTTGGACAGCCAATGAGGAAGGTCCAAAAATTAAAGTCCACCGCAGTTTGACTGATGGTGAAGAAGGCCGTTTTGTAGCTTCTACCATTTTTGAGGAAAAGATGCAAAAGCAAATGCACAATGGTCAGTTTGCTATTTTATACCGTACCAATGCACAATCGCGTGCAATGGAAGATGCTTTGCGTAAACGCGATATTCCATACAGGATTTACGGAGGTTTGTCATTTTATCAACGCAAGGAAATCAAAGATGTTTTGTGCTATCTGCGTTTGGTTATAAATCCTAAAGATGAAGAAGCATTAGTTCGTGTCATTAATTATCCGGCAAGAGGAATAGGGGATACCACTGTAGAAAAACTGACAGTAGCGGCGAATCACTATAAACGTTCCATTTTTGAAGTGATGGAACATATTGATAAAATTGATTTAAAATTAAACTCAGGAACCAAGCAAAAATTACAGGATTTTGTGATGATGATTAAGAGTTTTCAAATTATCAATGAAAATCAGGATGCGTTTTATTTAACCGATCATGTAACCAAAAAAACTGGATTAATTCAGGAACTTAAGAAAGACGGAACTCCTGAAGGTATTGCCCGTATTGAAAATATTGAGGAATTACTAAACGGTATCAAAGATTTTATCGAAGGACAGAAAGAAGTTGATGGTGCCCGTGGTTCTTTATCTGAATTTTTGGAAGATGTGGCTCTGGCAACCGATTTGGATAATGATACCGGTGATGATGACAGAGTGGCTTTAATGACTATTCACTTAGCGAAAGGGTTGGAATTTCCAACCGTTTTTATCGTAGGAATGGAAGAAGATTTGTTTCCAAGCGCGATGAGTATGAATACCCGAAGTGAATTAGAGGAAGAACGTCGTTTGTTCTATGTTGCACTAACACGTGCTGAGCATCAAGCTTATTTAACGTATGCCCAATCGCGTTATCGTTGGGGAAAATTGGTGGATAGTGAGCCTTCACGATTTGTTGAAGAAATTAATGATCAGTATTTGGAATATTTGACTCCGGTTGAGACGAATTATCGTTACAAACCAAGTATTGATGTGGATATTTTTGGAGATGTGGATAAGTCAAAATTGCGTCTCACAAAACCGGTATCGGGTACGCCTCCTAAATATATTAGTGATAATGACCCAAAACCGAATCTAAACATCCGTAAGTTAAAACCGGTTTCCGGTAATGCCGGCGGAGGAAATACTAATCTGTTTGACAGTAAACTGACTGTTGGAAATATTGTTATGCATGAACGTTTTGGTAAAGGACAGGTTTTAAATCTTGAAGGCGTTGGTGCCGATAAAAAAGCGGAAATCAAGTTTGAAGTCGGGGGAATCAAGAAATTATTACTTCGTTTTGCAAAGTTGGATGTAATTGGTTAATTTTTCTAACATGAAGTATTTGGCTCTATGAACTAAAAAACAAATGAGTTGTTGATTGTTTTTTGTAGGATAATAATTGTAAAATATATCAAGTTAATTATATATTTACAACCTATCTCAAAAACTAAAAAAATGATCAACCCAAAAACTCTAAAACAAAGTAACTGGTTTACTAAATTTTCATTATCTTTTTTATCTATAGTAGGAACAGTGAATCTGGTCTTATTTATAGTAATGCCTTTATTACCTTTTAAATTATCCAAGTATGTTTTGCCTTTCGGTTTAAGTAGTATGGCATTAGCTATTTTATTTTCAATTGGATTTTCTATTTATTGGCATTTGAAGGAAAAAAAAGGAAGTTTTAATTCTGAAAAATGCCACCTTTGGTTAACTTCATTATTACGTTTTTGGATTGCATTGCAAATTTCAAATTATGGTTTTGAGAAAATAATGGGAATCAATTTTGCGCCTTCATTTAGTGCCGGTGATACACCAGCTGGCCTTTTAAATGGTCAGCAATTAACGTGGATTTATTATAGTCATTCATATGGAATTTCAATTGTTATAGCATTTTTCCAAATTGTAGGAAGCTATTTTTTATTATTTAGAAGGACAATTTTATTAGGAGTTGCGATGTTGTTACCAGTAATGTTTAATATTTTATTAATAAATATTTTTTATGGTATAGGTTTAGTTGTTGCATTTACAGCTACTACAATGGTTTTAGGATTGACCTACTTATTGTATCAAAGAAAAGACGAAATATTGGAACTATTCAAAAGATTTGAAAACAATTTGCCTTCCGTAGGGAGTAAAAGTTTTAGAAATATAGCCAAGGTTTCCTGCGTTCTGATTCCGGTTTTGTTTCTGACACAATATAAAAGTAAAGTATATGCTTCTTCTAAATATTTTGGAAAATGGAATGTAGAAACTATGACACGTAATGGAAAATTGATTGCTGAGGATGCATGGGAAAAAGACACAACAGCATGGAAAAATATCTATTTTGAAGAAAGAGGTAAATTGTTGTATACGCCAAACCCTTATAAATATGACGATAATACGTCTATCTTTATGAAGTATGATTATGATGCTGATAAAGATGTTATAAAAGTAATTGCGTTCGATAAAAACCCAGAGAAACCGGATACGATTCCTGTTCAAATCAATAAATTTAAAGGGAATTCAATGGAATGGAATATGGTTTTATATAAGGATACTATCCAAATGAAATTAAAAAAAGAATTGTAAAAAGTAAGAAAAAGACTTAACTTTATATCTCAAAAGAAGCTTTAGGCTTATTGCTTATTGCTTATTGCTTAAAGCTAAAAATATGGCTCAATTCATTAAAATATATCCAGAAAATCCTAACGAAAAAGAAATTGCAAAAGTGATTAAAGCGCTGAAAGATGGTGCTTTGATTATTTATCCTACAGATACGGTTTATGGTTTGGGATGTGATATTACAAATACTAAAGCTTTGGAACGTATTGCTAAAATAAAAGGTGTAAAGCTAGAGAAAGCCAATTTTTCTTTTGTCTGCAGTGATTTAAGTAATATTTCAGATTATATCAAGCAAATAGATACTTCCACTTTTAAGATATTGAAGAGAGCTCTTCCGGGGCCTTATACGTTCATTTTGCCCGGGAATAATAATCTGCCGAAAGAATTTAAAAAGAAAACAACAGTAGGTATTCGTGTTCCGGACAATGAAATTGCATTGGAAATTGTCCGCAAACTGGGAAACCCAATTGTTTCTACCTCAATTCATGATGATGATGAAATTCTGGAATATTCAACAGATCCCGAATTAATTTTCGAAAAATGGCAAAATTTAGTAGACATAGTTATCGATGGTGGTTATGGTGATAATGAAGCTTCAACCATTATTGATTTGTCAGAAGGAGAACCCGTCGTTATCCGGGAAGGCAAAGGAAGTCTCGATATTTTATGATTAAATAAATAAAAAAAACAGGCTGTTTTTACAGCCTGTTTTTTTTTATTCTTCTTCCTCACTTTCAGATTCGTAACTGTCTATTTCTTCCTCATCATATTCATCATCTTCCTCCTGTCCAAATTCAAAGAAAGAAAAAACAGATCCACCATAGTTTTTGCTGAAAGAAAAATTTTCTTTTTGTTCCAGATTGGTAAATTTGGAATGTTCCAGTATCATCATACCATCAGCTGAAAGCAGATTATTTTCAAAGACTAAATCTACTATCCTTTCAAAATCTTTTTGCTCCAAACCATAAGGCGGATCAGCAAAAATGATATCATATTCCGTTTTATTTTTTTCTAAAAATTTAAAAACATCACTCTTAATAGGAGTAATGTCCATGTCAAATTCTTTAGCTGTTTTTTTAACAAAATTCACACAGCCAAAATCAGCATCAACACTAATGATAGCATCAGCACCACGGGAAGCAAACTCATAGCTTATATTTCCAGTTCCCGAAAATAAATCTAAAATTTTTAAATCACTGAAATTAAAGTAGTTATTCAGAATATTGAAAAGTGCTTCTTTAGCCATATCGGTCGTTGGCCGTACCGGTAAATTTTTGGGAGCAATGATACGTCTTCCTTTGTATTTTCCTGAAATTATTCGCATGCGTGAATAAGTATAAAGTGTTGTAAATAATCTTTCTGCGAAATGTTTTTTTCTAAATCATTATGTTCAAAAAACAAAGAAACATTTCTAACATATTTATAAGCTATTTGATATAACTCACTTTCTTTAGAAACCTTCCCGAAGAGTTTCAACTGAAATGTTTCGGGATTCAATTGAAGCTGTTCAGCCGTGAAAAGCAAATAGTAAATAAAATCTTCTTTGGTTTCATATTCAAAAGTGTTATACAAAAGAAGTTTTTGATTTTTAATCGCAATCAATTGAAAATTATGCTCTTGAAAATGAACATAGACTTGCGGTTCATCAATATTTTTACACAAATCCAGTATTTTCTTAACTAGAATAGTTGAAGAATGTTTGTAGTTAAAACTCCCGAATAAATCAATTAAAGCGTTATTAACGGTTACATCAGGAATATATACATTATTCATTTCATAGTTGGAAATTTCATCATAAGTGATAAAATCATTTTCAAAGACTTTCACATTATACTGTAGATAACTTCCTAATGAGTTCTCATCAAATAAAACCTGTGGTACAAAAGTATTTAAATGATTATTGTGCAGTACCAAAACATCGTCAAATCCGTTTTGAAGGATTTGTGTATTTTTTATGAAATTGATGGCTTTATTTTCTGCTTCGGCAAAAGAATGCGCATTTTTCAATTCATAATTACCAAAAGTTTCGATATTCTTATTCAATGTATTTACTATACAAAAAGAAACTTCCTGAGGCGAAATCTGTAAAATTAATTTAGAATATTTTTTATCAAGAATGTTAGATGATGATGTCTGCATCGATTTATTTCGGTTTTAAGCAAAACTACAATTTTTTGGTCAATTTAAAGTTACCAAATGATGTCTTTTATCTTAGAGAAATCGTTTAAAAATGAATTATATTTGAAAAATAATTTTCTTAAGAATACACAATGAGTTCCAATTTGTTTTACAGCATTTTACGTAAAAAGTTTCCTTTTCAACCCACTGTAAAACAAGATGTATTCTTTGCTAAAATTGCAGAATTCATTGAAAGTACGGATAAAAACGAAATTTTTGTTCTTAAAGGATATGCCGGAACAGGAAAGACTACAGTCATTTCAACTATTGTAAATAATTTGGCTGAAGTAAAAAAGAAATACGTTTTGTTAGCTCCAACCGGACGTGCCGCAAAAGTTATTGCCAATTATTCCAACAAACCTGCATTTACAATTCACAAGAAGATTTATTTTCCTAAAAAAGCTTCAGGAGGAGGTGTTTCCTTCACCATGCAGACGAATAAGCATACCAATACCATTTTTATCGTTGATGAATCTTCCATGATTTCTGATGTGGATTCAGATTCTAAACTATATGAAAACGGTTCATTGCTTGATGATTTGATTTCGTATGTGTATTCCGGACAAAACTGCAAGATGATTCTCTTGGGGGATACCGCACAGCTGCCTCCTGTGAATCTCGATATTTCTCCTGCATTGAATACCGATTCGTTAAGTCTGAATTACGATAAAGAAATATATTCTATTGAATTGGATGAAGTAATGCGTCAGGAAGAAAATTCGGGTATTTTATACAATGCTACGGAATTACGCGAATTGTTAAAAGACAGCTTCATTACCGAATTCAAATTTAAACTTAAAGGATTTAAAGACATTATAAGGTTAACTGACGGATATGACATTCAAGATGCCATTAACCAAGCCTATAGTAATTATAGTATAGAAGATACAACGTTTATTGTTCGTTCTAATAAAAGAGCCAATCAGTACAACCAGCAAATACGATCTAAAATACTTGGTAAAGAAAGTGAACTTTCAGCCGGAGATTTATTAATGGTGGTGAAAAATAATTATTTTTGGTTAAAAGAGACTGATGAAGCGGGTTTTATTGCCAATGGAGACATCATTGAAGTTTTGGAAATACGTTCTATTAAAGAACTTTACGGATTTAAGTTTGCAGTTGTAAAAGTAAGAATGGTGGATTATCCCAATCAAAAACCTTTTGATACTATTTTATTGTTGGATACAATCATGAGCGAATCGCCATCATTGACGTATGATGAATCCAATAAACTATATCAAGAAGTAATGAAAGATTACGAAAATGAAACTGCTGCGTATCGTAAATTTTTAAAAGTGAAAAACAACGAATATTTCAATGCATTACAGGTTAAGTTTTCGTATGCAATAACTTGCCACAAATCACAGGGTGGCCAATGGAACACCGTTTTTATTGAACAGCCTTATTTACCAAATGATATTGACAGAGAATATGTCCGTTGGTTATATACCGCAATGACACGTGCAAAAGACAAGTTGTATTTGATTGGGTTTAAAGATGAGTTTTTTGAAAATTAAAACATATGGCAACCGAAACAATTCTAAGTATATTTTTAGGTCTTGGACTGGCAGCTTCTGCTGGATTCAGAGTCTTTTTGCCTTTATTTGCTTTAAGTCTGGCGTCACATTTTAATATAATCCCATTAAATGAAAGTTGGTTATGGGTAGGAGGAATGCCTGCGCTGATTACGTTAGGGATCGCAATGATTGCAGAAATTTCAGCGTATTATATTCCTTTCATAGATAATGTTTTGGATATAATAGCCACGCCGCTGGCAGCAATTGCCGGAACCGCAGCTATGGCATCTACCTTAATACATTTGGACCCAATGTTAACCTGGGGATTGGCCATTATTGCTGGTGGGGGAACCGCAACGGTAATGCAGGGAATGACCAGCGCCACCCGATTAGCGTCTTCAGTTAAAACAGCCGGAATAGGTAATCCTGTAGTATCAACCGCAGAAACAGGTACAGCACTTACTTTAAGTTCTTTGGCTATTTTTTTGCCAATAATAGCTTTGGTAGTTGTGGTGTTTATATTTGTTGTTGTTTTTTGGTTGTATAGAAAGTTTAGAAAATGATAGTTGAACCGCAAAGTAGCAAGGAAATTTTCGCAAGGTTCGCAAGATTTTAATAACGGACTTTAGCTAAACTTTGCGAACTTTGTGGTTAAAGAAATTAAATAGAATGAAAATAATCGCCGTTATACCAGCCCGTTATGCTTCTACTCGTTTTCCTGCTAAATTAATGCAGGATTTAGGAGGAAAAACAGTAATACTTCGCACCTATGAAGCAGCTATTACTACTCAATTGTTTGATGATGTGTTTGTAGTAACCGACTCCGATTTAATTTATAACGAAATTATTTCCAATGGAGGCAAAGCAATCATGAGTATCAAAGAGCATGAGAGCGGGAGCGACCGTATTGCTGAAGCAGTCGAAAACATGGATGTTGATGTGGTAATCAATGTGCAGGGAGATGAACCATTCATCAACGAAGAGCCTCTTAAAAAAGTCATCGAAGTGTTTAAAAATGATACTGATAAAAAAGTTGATTTGGCTTCTTTGATGTTTGAAATAAAAGATAAAACTGAAATCGAAAATCCTAATAATGTTAAAGTTATTGTGGACCAGCAAGGTTTTGCCTTGTATTTTTCACGTTCTGTAATTCCGTACCCAAGAGAGGAAAACGTTGGGGTTAGGTATATGAAACATATTGGGATTTATGCTTTTAGAAAAGAAGCCTTAATGGATTTTTATCGTTTACCTATGTTGTCATTAGAAGCTTCAGAAAAACTGGAACAGCTTCGTTATCTGGAATATGGTAAGCGCATCAAAATGATTGAAACCACTCATGGAAGTATTGGTATTGATACGAAAGAAGATTTGGAAAAAGCGAGGCTAATGTTGTAAAATTTAAAATGTGTAAGCAATATTAATTTATGCTTTTATTTTTTTGATTGAACAAAATAGAATCTCATATAATAGGTTAGCGAGGAATAATAACTCATATCAGTAATTTGTTCCATTATTTTTTTGTCTTTGAAAAATAATAGTTTTAGGTTTTTTCTTTCAAAGAATTGATTCAAAAAATCAATCAGTTTTTGATTTGTATAATACTCATTTTCAAATTCTGAAAATCCTTTTAATTCTTCGGGAAGACATCTTCTTCTTTTTATACCATTGCTTCCAGATATAATAGTAAAAGTTCCATCAGGCTTTATTTTTAAATTCAAATCAAACTCAAAGGTTGACTTAAATTTTTTCAAATTTAAAATCATATTAATCTCCTCTATTTCATTCGTGTTTAATTCATTTACTGTTATAAAACCAATTCTAATTTTAGCTGTTTTATTTAAACTATCAATTTCATTATCATCAATAATTGACTTTATCACTTTTTCTTTAGTATGCTGACTAAAAATGTTTAAAGAAAAAAACAATAATAGGATAAGAATATTCTTCATTGATTTATTTGGTTTTATATGACTAATTAGGTTCAAAAAATTACTCTTCATTTTCATGATCAAAATAGCCTTTCATTTTCATTTTTGTGGAAAAGAAATTCAAAAACAAAATCACAAACGATAAGAAAAACATCGATTGAATACTTACCAAGACTTTTCCAAATAATGTTATCGGGTGATAATCTCCATAACCAACAGAATTGGACGTGATTACACTAAAATAAATAGGTTCAAACCAATGTGTAAAAGGCTTGTTCATTTGATTGCCTATGGTATATAGTACAGCAAAAGCAATTATCATTTCTAAATAATTAAAAAACAATAAAAGCATAGAGCGACGATAGGAACGGGGTTTTGAAAATAAATCGGATGCAAAAATCAGCGTCGGGATATAAAAAAATGTCTCCAGTAATAAATACACCATAAGCCCTATAAGAGGAGTATTGATTTGCAGTCCAAAATATAAAATCGCTAAAGGGAAAAATACTTTAGTAAGGACATACAAATCCATCGCTATGTCTTCATATTCTGCACCAACTTTATAGGCTAGTTGTTTAATGTAGATTCCCGGAAATAATAACTGAGAAGATGATAACAGCAAGCGTACAATTTTTTCTATACCATTATCATCCTGATGGTCATTATTCCAAATGGCTTTAATATTTAAAATACGTTTTCTGATAGGGCTGTGTATAGACCTGTCTCTTTTGTAGTTTTTCCCAAGTAATAATTTTCTAATAAATAAATTCATTTGCTAATTAGGAAAAGTTCATTGTTTCCTTCTACCTGTGTTATTTTTTTAATTTCAGAAAAATAAATTCGTAATGCTTTTTCAAACTTAAGATTCCGTTCAAATTCATGGCTTAAAGTTACAATAGTATTGAATAGAATAATTCCCTTTTCAGAAAGAATTCTATTCAGGTTTCCAATAAAATCTTCCGAAAACAAAAAATCAGGCATAATTTTATCCTGAAATATATCGACTACAATGAAATCATAAATCTCATTAGTTTGCTCTACAAATTCATTAGCATCATTTTCAATCAAGTTCAGATTAGGGAAATCTTTTAATTTAAAATAATCGTTTGCTACTTTTATGATTTCAGAATCCAATTCAATTCCGGTTATTGTCCCTTTATAATCGAATTCCTTCTGAAGAACTTTTATCACACTGCCACCCGCAACGCCAAGAACCAAAGTGTTTTTTAAAGTATTTATTTTTTGCTTTCCAATGTTTTGCAAACCTATCTGCATAACACGTTCTAAGCTTCCATAGGAAAAATTCATGTTTTTTGAATCCAGCACTAATTGTCCGTTATTCCATGTAACTTCAATGTTCTCATTTATAGAAGAAGAGATTTGATATTCTTTTATTGGATAGAAATAACTCAAAAGTCGTTTGAATTTCATAAATTAGAGATAATAATAGTAAATATAATGCTATTTTTGACGAAACCTTACTTATGAAAAAAAGAATCTACCAGTTTATATTTTTTAAATTAATAGGATGGAAGATAGTTGGTGAATTTGACCAGTCAATCAAAAAATGTGTTATCCCGGTTGTACCGCACACCAGTTGGCACGATTTCTATATTGGATTGCTTACCCGTGGTTCGTTGGGATTGGAAATTAATTTTGTTGGAAAAAAAGAATTATTCGTATTTCCTTTTGGTTTATATTTTAAATGGGTAGGTGGTACACCTCTTAATCGGTTTAAAAATGAGAAAAAAGTAGATGCGATTGCTAAAATATTCTCGGAAAAAGAAACATTTCGTTTGGCAATTTCTCCTGAAGGAACCCGTAAAAAAGTAATAGAATGGAAGACAGGATTTTATTATATTGCACTTAAAGCAAATGTTCCAATAACACCAATAGGTTTTGACTGGAAAAACAAGCAGGTAATCATATTTCCAACATTGCAGCCCAGCGGAGATAAAGATGCTGATTTTAAAATTTTAGAAAATTATTTTGATGGCATAATAGGTAAAGTGCCTGAATATAGTTTTTCAAAAAAGTAAACGGTGAAAATTATCTCTTCTAAAACGATAAGCTTAAACCGGAAAAAAGAAATTCTTTCACTTTGGAATAATGAATATCCAGATAAACTGCAATATTCCAGCATTCAGGATTTCGATAATTATTTGAATTCGCTGAGTAATATTGAGCATTTTTTGTTAATCAACAATATTGATAAAGTAGTTGGCTGGGCCATGACTTTCGAAAGAGAAAATGAAAACTGGTTTGCTGTAATTATTGATAGTACGAAACAAGGTAAAGGGTATGGAAAATTACTTCTGGATGAATTAAAAAAAACAAAGCCTGTTTTGAATGGCTGGGTTATTGATCATGAAAATGATATTAAAACGAATGGAGAACCATATAAATCACCATTAGGATTTTATCTCAAAAACGGTTTTCAGGTATTAAATGATTTCAGAATTGAAAATGATAAAATAACTGCAGTAAAAATCAGGTGGAGTACTGTTTAATTCTTGTAACTCTTAAAAGTCCCGTCTTTAAAAAATATTACAATTCGTTCAATATTTTCGTGGTTGGAAAACGACTCATTCAAAATTTGCGTATTTGAAACTTTTTCGTCTTTAATCTCATCTACGCTTTTTTTCTCATCATCAGATATTGAGAACAAATTTGTCTCAGTATTAATTTCGGTATTATTTGAGTCTTGAATTGATGGAGTAGGCAGGGTTGAAAAATTTTTAGCTTTTGGAAATTCTCCTTCACCATTTAATATCCAATACAAATCAACTTCCGGGAATTCACTTACAATTTTAAGTATTAAATCCAAGCTGGGTTTGTTTCTGCCAGAGAGCAGGTGGGACAGACTTGAACGCTGTACACCTACTTTATCTGCAAAGGAAGAGGCGGTCAGATTGTAATAATCCAACACGATTTCCAGTCTTTTAATGAAGTCTTCCGTGTTTACCATTGTAAAATGTTTTGTGGTTTAGCAGTGATTTACAAATGTAAATAAAAAAGGCGGATGTACAAATTCATGAATTAAAAATATTCGGTTGTCTTGAAGTTATTATTTATCAAAAACAATTTAACATATTAATAATAAGTGATTTAAATTACATTTGCATGATGTTGTACTTTGTAGATTTTAAATAGTTACAAATGTGAATTACATTCCAAGTACTTTGTTTACAAAGGTAAAAGTAAAAATAATTTCAAATGTTTACATTTGTAAAAAATAACTTGTTTACATTTGTAAAAAGAATTGTTGAATGGATTTTGAAGCAGTTTTCAAAAAGTACAAAGAAGGTTCTATTGCCGGGAGATACATAACAAATAACCATATCGAACCGTTGCTTAAAAAATTATCTGATGATTTTAAGGTTGGTATTATTGGTCAGTCAGTAAAGGAAAAACCTATTTATTCGGTTAGATTTGGTAATGGAGAAAAAAAGATTTTCATGTGGTCTCAGATGCATGGAAATGAATCTACAACTACAAAAGCTTTGTTTGATTTATTTAATTTTTTAAGCTCAAATGAAGAAGATGCTAAGATTATTAAAGAGTCATTCACTTTATTGATTATACCTATATTAAATCCTGATGGTGCCGAAGCATATACAAGAGTAAATGCAAATGAAGTGGATTTAAACCGTGATTCGGTTGATTTATCACAGCCTGAGGCGCAATTGCTTCGTAAAGCCTTTGAAGATTTTAAACCTGATTATTGTTTTAATCTGCATGATCAGCGGACAATTTTCGCGGCGGGAGAAACCAGAAATCCAGCTACAGTTTCATTTTTATCACCTGCTTATGATGAGGAGAGGGAGTATAATGACTGCAGACTGAAAGCTGTTGATGTAATTGTGGCTATGAATGACGAATTACAGAAGCATATTCCAAATCAGATAGGCAGATTTGATGATTCTTTTAATTTAAATTGTATAGGTGACAGATTCCAGTCACTGGGTGTGCCTACAATTTTATTTGAAGCAGGACATTATCAAGACGACTATCAAAGAGAAGAAACCAGGAAATATATTTTTATATCTTATTTGACTGCTTTGAAAAGCATTTGTTCAAACGTTGTAGTAGAGAGAGACTTAGAAAGCTATTTGAATATTCCTCAAAATAAATCGCTATTTTTCGACTTTCTTTATAAAAATATCAAAATAAAAACCAATTCTTTAGATATTATTTCTAACTTTGCGGCTCATTATAGAGAAATCCTTGTAGACGGCAAAGTAAATTTTGAAGCTTATATTGTTGAAACCGGTGACTCTATAACTAATTTTGGTCATGTTGAATTTGACGGTAAAGGTGGTATTTATTCCGACAAATTAAATAATATACCGGAAATTAACAAAAAAGCTGATTTTTCTATAAACATTAACATAGAATTTGTTAATGGAATAAGAAAAAATTTATAATTTTAGACTTTAGTCTAATAATTTTGAATTTTCTTCGTTAAGATTTAAGAAAAATAATAATAAATAAACACAAATATAAATATGAGTAAGTTTCGATTAGATGAAGTAGATCACCAAATTCTTGATATGCTGATTGATAACACAAGAATTCCTTTTACTGACATAGCTAAAAAACTTTTAATTTCTGCGGGTACTGTTCACGTTCGTGTTAAAAAACTTGAAGATGCCGGTATTATTCAAGGTTCTTCTTTGACTTTAGATTATGAAAAACTTGGGTATTCGTTTATCGCTTACGTTGGAGTTTTCTTAAATAATACTTCACAAACTAAATTTGTTCTGGAAAGAATTAATGAAATACCTTATGTGACCGTTGCTCATGTTACCACAGGAAAGTTTAATATTTTTTGTAAAATACGGGCTAAAGACACTAAACATGCTAAAGATGTTATTTACATGATAGATGACATTGAAGGTGTGTACAGAACAGAAACCATGATTTCTCTTGACGAGAGTATCAATGATAAAAAAAGATTGATGCATACAATATTCAGAGAATTATAAAATATAAAGGCCTTTTAAGGCCTTTTTTTGTACTTTTAACTTACTACTAATTTAAATCAAATAAACCAATGAAGAATTTACAACCCGGTGAATTCGCGGAATACTACCTTAATTATATTAACCAAGTAAAATGTTTGGATATTGTAGAAGCTCTTGAAGAAAATCTTGATGAATTTGTTGATTTTATTCAGGATGATGTTCCGGAAAATAAGTATAAATATCGTTATCAGCCGGAAAAATGGTCTATACAGGAAGTTATTCAGCATATTATTGATACAGAAAGAATTTTTGCCTATAGAGCGTTACGTATTGCCCGTTTTGATCAAACGCCTTTACATGGTTTTGAGGAAAATGATTATGTAAAAGTATGTGAAGCTGACCGCCGTACAATGGAAGACTTGCTTCAGGAGTTTATTTTGGTACGTAAATCCAATATAAAATTGTTTGAAAGTTTTTCAGATGAAATGCTGGTTCACAAAGGAACAGCTTCAAATCATCCGGTTTCAGTCCGTGCCTTGGGATATATAATTGCCGGACACTGCATTCATCACCTCAATGTTATAAAAGAAAGGTATTTATAAAAAAAAGCAAGCTTAACGCTTGCTTTTTCTTTTTTTTATCTCTTTTAAAACGGCTCTGCTTTCGTAGTTTTCTACTATTAATTCTATAGGTTGATTTTTTGTTGTCTGTCCTTCGATAACATAAACTTTAGCACCTTTTCCGTTTTTAATATTGCTTCTGTCAAAATCAACATCACCGTAAGTCAGAGTGTTTTTAACATCCGTAGTATCAATCCATTTTTCAGCAAGTACTTTTGAAGCTTCATCGGAATAATGGAAAGATTTTGATCTTATATTATTTAAAACACGATCGTTGGGAAAGTAACTGCAACGTGATTTTTTTTGGTTTAATATGAAAAATAAAATTATACTGCCTCCTAAGACACCAAAAAGGTAATAGGCCAGTCTATGTGTGAAATTGCTCATTTAAATTTTTTCTGCAAAAATAAGAAACTCAAACCATTAAAACACTATCAAATTAATGTCACGGTATGTTAAATCAAACCATTCACCTATAGTTTTGTTGGTTAAAATTCCATGGTAAAAATAGACTCCGTTTTTTAAACCTGCATCGCAGCGAATAGCACTTTCAATTCCGCCGTCATCAGCTATCTGAAGTAGGTAAGGAGTGATAATGTTACTGATTGATAATGAAGCGGTTTTGGAATATCTCGAAGGGATATTTGGAACACAATAATGTACTACACCGTGTTTTACATAGGTTGGATTTTCATGTGTTGTCACTTCAGAAGTTTCAAAACATCCACCAGTATCAATACTTACATCTACAATGACTGATCCTTTTTTCATATGGCTCACCATATCATCTGTAACCACAACGGGTGTTCGGTATTTGCCCCGCATGGCGCCAATAGCTACATCACAGCGTCTAAGTGATTTAAGAAGTGTTTTGTTTTGTATAGTTGAAGTGAAAATCCGTTGCTGTAAATTATTCTGCAAACGGCGGAGTTTTGTAATTGAATTATCAAAAACCTTTACAGAAGCCCCTAATCCCAAAGCTGTCTTCACGGCATATTCCGCTACTGTGCCGGCTCCAAGAATAACCACTTCTGTTGGACGGACACCGGTAATGTTTCCAAATAACAGTCCGTTACCTCCTTTACCGCAAGTCATAAGCTCTGAAGCAACCAAGATAGATGCAGTTCCTGCTATTTCACTTAACGATTTGACAGCAGGAAAAGAATTGTCATCGTCTTTGATATATTCAAATGCTAAGGCTGTAATTTTTTTCTTTTTAAGTGACTCAAAATAATCCTTTTTACGGGTTTTTATCTGTAAAGCTGAAATTAAAATGGTTTGTGGATTCATCATTTCAATTTCCTCATTAGTTGGCGGTTCCACTTTAAGAATCATGGGACAGCCAAATACTTTTTTCGTGTCATTGGTAATTTCCGCACCGGCATCACTATAATCCTTGTCCGAATAACTTGCATTAACTCCGGCTCCTGCTTCTATCAATACACGGTGTCCATGACTGGTTATTGAATTTACCGCGTCTGGAGTAAGACAGATTCTGCGTTCCTGAAAAGAAGTTTCTTTAGGAATACCAATAAAAAGTTCACTTTTATGTTTAGCAACTTCCAGTTTTTCTTCCTGTGGAAGTAAATCTTTTTTGCTAAAAGGGGTAATGGCCATCATTTCTAGTTTGTTTGGCACAAATTACAAAAAAACTTTTATTTAAAAGCAGTTTGCCACGAATACACGAATGATTTTATGTCTTTATTACAGCTGTAAATAAAATTAAGCCATAAAATAGAAACTGCTGATGTGTTTAGGTTAATTCTAAAACTCTTTTTCCGTCTTCTGAAACGGAAATGGCAATAACAGAATGTTTTTCAGGAATTAAATCAGGGATGTTTTCAGCCCATTCAATAAAACACCAATTTCCGGAATAAAGATATTCATCAATACCCATGTCAAGTGCTTCAGTTTGCGATTTTAACCGGTACACATCAAAATGATAAACTAACTGATTGTCATTTGTTTCGTATTCGTTAACTAAACTAAAAGTAGGACTGCTGGTAGCATCATGAACTCCCAGAGCTTTACACAAAGTTTTAATCAAAGTAGTTTTACCGGCACCCATTTCGCCATTAAAAAGGATTACTTTTTCCGGATTTGAATTTATGATTTGCTGAGCAATTTTATCTATATCTTGTAAATAATATTCTAGTCTCATTGAGTTTTCTTCAATTCTTTATTGCAAAAATAGATTATTCCAATTGAATTTAGAAAAAATAGATAATAACCAATTTTGATTTGATTAATGTCTTCTAATAGACCATTTTTCAGAAAGAAGAAAATAAGTGATGATGTTATTAAAACTATATTAATTTTATTGAGGATATTAACAATCCTTAGTTTGCTCAAAAAGCTATAAATTAAAATGAATACAGAATTTATCATTATTAGAAAAAATGAAAGGATTCCATAAGAATCCACTTCATCTAAACTCTCATATATTTCCTCAAAAGTAATATTAGAATCATCAAACGTACTGTAAACTAATTCGTAAGCGTTATAAGTAACTTCTTTTCGGGTAATTATTATTCTTTTTTTATTCTCAATTTCATTTTCTTTTTCAAATTTCCTTAGTTCCTCTTCATTAAAATTATCTGAATTTGCATGTGTTGTTTTTGTGAAAGGTGCTTCTTCAATTGATTTATCTGAACACATTTGAAAAAATGGACAAAAAAAGATTAAAAAGGTAATCGACTTAAAAATCTAATAATTGCCTGATTATTCAACTGCATATTGCAAACTGTTACTGAAAACTATTACTTTTTAGGGCTAAGCACTAAAAACGGCACAATCATTTCTTCCAGCGAAATTCCACCATGCTGGTAGGTATTTCGGTAATAACTTGCATAATGATTGTAATTGTTTATATATGCCAGAAAATGATCGTTTTTTGCAAAAATATAAGAACTTGTCATGTTTACGGCAGGTAAACCGACTTTTTTAGGCTCTTTTATCGCAAAAACATCTTTTTGTTCAAATGTCAAACTTCTTCCTGTTTTATAACGTAAATTCAAACTGGTATTTTTATCCCCAATTACCTGAGAAGGATTTTTCACATTTATTGTTCCGTGATCGGTTGTTAAAATCAATTTGAATCCTAGACGTTGTGCCTGTTGAATGATATCCAGTAAAGGCGAGTTTTTAAACCAGCTTAAAGTTAAGGAGCGGTAAGCCTTGTCGTCTGCTGCAAGTTCTTTTACAACATCCATATCGGTTTTTGCGTGGGAAAGCATATCCACAAAGTTATACACTACAGCAACCAGTTTTTTGTCTTTTAAGCCTTTAAAATTTTCTGCCAATTTCTTTCCATTTGCAAAATTGGTAACTTTAAAATATTCATGCGGAATATCTATGCGTAAACGTTTTAATTGTTCCGTTAAAAATTCGGCTTCGAATAAATTTTTACCACCCTCATCCACATCATTTTTCCAATACTGCGGATACATTTTTTCCATCTCGGTTGGTAACAATCCTGAAAATAATGCATTACGCGCATATTGCGTTGCTGTAGGCAATATGGCATAGTAGGGTGTTTCAGCTTCTAATTTGTAATGGTTTGAAACGACTGATTCAAATGCTTTCCATTGGTCGTATCTCAGGTTGTCAATCACTACGAAAAGTACGTTGTCTTCTTTACGCAATTCAGGAACAACCAGTTTTTTGAAGACTTCATGCGACTGAATAGGTTTATCAGCATTTGGAGTGAACCAATCTTCATAATTTTTTTCTATAAATTTCCCAAACTGTGAATTCGCTTCAGTCTTTTGAGATTCTAGGATTTGAAACATGTTCTGATCGTCTATGTTTTCAAGTTCCATTTCCCAAAACATTAATTTTTTGTACAAATCGATCCATTCTTCATAAGAATTCACCATTGCCATATCCATTGCAATTTTTCTAAATTCTTTTTGATAGTCTAGTGTCGTTTTTTCAGATATCAAACGTGAATGATCTAAGTTTTTCTTTAAACTAAGAAGGATTTGGTTTGGATTCACGGGTTTTATCAAATAATCAGCTATTTTTGAACCAATAGCTTCTTCCATGATATATTCCTCTTCACTTTTTGTAATCATAATTACAGGAACCGAGGATTTTTTTTCTTTTATTTCAGAAAGTGTTTCCAGTCCTGACATACCAGGCATGTTTTCGTCTAAAAAAACAATATCAAAATTGTCTTCCTGGAACATATCAACCGCATCACGACCGTTATTACATGTAGTGACTTGATAATTTTTCTTTTCTAAGAATAATATATGTGGTTTTAATAAATCAATTTCGTCGTCAACCCAAAGTATTTTCATGGTTTCAGTTATTTTGTTACTTATGTTTTAAAAATGGCACTGCTAAAATCATTGGCAATTTACTATTTAAAAAACACCAGATTCATAAAATTATTATAAAAAATATGCAGTTTTTTTAGTATAAGAATATATATTTGGTTGCAAATTCAAACACACAAATGAAAAACAACACTTTAACAATATTATTTTCAGGAATAATACTTTTAACTTCAAGCTGTAAAAAAGAACAGGATTTTGTTCCTAATGCACTTGATGTACTTGTTACAAATAGAGATACAACGGCAAGTATTTCAGATGATTTTTTTACTTACGCCAACGGAGGGTGGTTCAAAAAGAATCCAATTCCAGCTTCTGAACGAAGCAATGGAATTTTTAGAACTATTGGGGATACCATTAATAGTCAAATCAAGCAAATCTGCGAAAAATCTGCAAAAGAAAATGCCGAAAAAGGAACAAACAAGCAAAAAATAGGTGATTTCTATTCATCAGGTATGGATACAATCCAAATTGACAAGCTAGGGGTAAAACCTTTGAAAGCTGAATTGGCTAAAATAGATGCAGTCAAAGATATTCCAGGCTTATTAAATGAAATAGCCCATTTACACACTATAGGTGCCAGTCCTGCTTTTAATTTTTACCTTGGTCAGGATGATAAAATAAGCACTAAATATGCTTTGTTTTTTAGCCAAGGTGGTTTAGGGATGGGGAACAGGGATTATTATTTTAATTCTGATAAAGAAACAGTAAAGATCAGAACAGAATATGTCAAGCATTTAGAAGCGATGTCAAAATTGATGGGTATTTCGGCTGATATTGCAAAAAAGAATGCTCAGGTAATTATGAAATTGGAGACCGAATTGGCTCAAAATTCAAGAAAATTAGAAGATTTGAGAGACCCTTTACACAATTATAACAAAATGTCTCTAGTTAAGTTTAAAGCTTTAACGCCTTCAATTTCATGGGAAAAGATTTTACCTGTTATGAAAGTAAGTAAAGCCGATTCAGTGATTGTTGGTCAGCCTGAATTTTTCAAAGCTTTAGATAAAACAATTAAATCATATTCAATTGAGGATTGGAAAACTTATCTGAAATGGGATTTAATCAATTCGTATGTTTCTTATTTGAGTTCTGATTTTGAAAAACAAAATTTTTACTTTTTCTCAACAGTAATGAATGGAGTAAAAGAACAAAAGCCAAGATGGAAAAGGGTAGTAGAGCAAACAGATAATTCTTTAGGTGAACTGATTGGTCAGGTATATGTTGATGAATACTTACCGGAAGGAACCAAAGGAAAATTATTGGAAATAGGTAATAATATTCGTGATGTTTATGCTGAACGTATTAAAAACCTTGATTGGATGAGTGCTGAAACGAAGAAAAAAGCATTAAACAAGCTTTCCAAAATTGTAATGAAAGTAGGCTATCCTGACAAATGGAAAGATATGTCATCAGTAACTATTGATAAATCTGGTTATTTGTCCAATGTAATGGCGGTGATCAAATGGGCTTATGATGATATGATCAAAAAGTATGGCAAACCTGTAGACAGAACAGAGTGGGGAATGTATCCTCAAACGTATAATGCTTATTATAATCCAAGCAACAACGAAATTTGCGTTCCTGCATGTAATATTATAGTTCCGGGTTTTGAAGGGCGCATGCCTGATGATGCAGTTTTATATGGAATCATTGGAGGATCAACTTTCGGACATGAAATTACTCATGGTTTTGACGATCAGGGCAGTCAGTATGATGAAAAAGGAAATTTAAACAATTGGTGGACCGCTGATGATTTAAAAAAATTCAAAGCCAAAACTAAGGCTATTGTTGCACAATACAGTAAATATGAAGCATTGCCGGGTAAATATGTTAATGGAGACGCAACTCAAGGCGAAAACATAGCCGATTTAGGAGGTGTTATAATGGGGTATGAAGCGTTTAAAAAAACGTCTCAGTTTAAAAATAATCAGAAAATAGCTGGTTTAACACCTAATCAGAGGTTTTTCTTAGCTTATGGTTATGCCTGGATGGTAAATGTAAAACCTGAATCTCTTGCACAGCAATTAATTGTTGATGTTCATTCTCCGGCCCGTTACAGAATTAATGGCCCGTTGAGTAATATTGACGAGTTTTATAAAACATTCAGCATAAAAGAAACAGGAAAAATGTTTATTCCTAAAAAAGATAGAATAGTAATATGGTAATTTTAAAAACCTGATTGTTTTGTTAACTGTCAGGTTTTTTTATCTTTGTTAGCCTAAATTCAATTTTGTGAGTAGTACAAACAAACTCAAGATTTTCAATGATCCTATTTATGGTTTTATAACCATTCCTAATCCATTCATATACGATTTAATACAGCATCCTTATTTTCAGCGTTTACGCAGGATTTCACAGATGGGATTATCGTATTTAGTTTATCCGGGAGCAAATCACACCCGATTTCATCATGCTTTAGGTTGTTTGCATATCATGCAAAAAGCAGTAAGTGTGCTTCGTTTTAAAAATGTGCAAATTTCCGAAGAGGAAGAAAATGCTTTGTATGTGGCTATTTTACTCCATGATATAGGACACGGTCCTTTTTCTCATGCCATGGAACATAGTATAGTTGAAGATGTGCACCACGAAGAAATCTCTTTATTGTTTATGAATAAACTTAATAAGGAGTTTGATGGAAAATTAAGCTTGGCTATTCAGATTTTTAAAGGGGAATACCATAGGAAATTCATGTTGCAATTGGTTTCAAGTCAGTTGGATATGGATCGAATGGATTATTTAAAACGAGATAGTTTTTACAGTGGTGTAGAAGAGGGAAAAATCAATTCGGACCGTTTGATTCAGATGATGAATGTTGTTGATGATGTTTTGGTGATTGAAGAAAAAGGAATTTATTCTGTTGAAAAATTCCTGATGGCCAGAAGGCTGATGTATTGGCAGGTTTATCTGCATAAAACAAGTTTGGTTGCTGAGGAAATATTGACAAGAATTCTAAAAAGAGCCAAAGAATTATATCAGAAAGGAACTGAAATAGAATGCAGTAAACCATTGCATTTCTTTATTCAAAACAAAATTTCTCTGGATGATTTTACCGATGAAATTTTAAATGAGTTTGCAAAATTAGACGATACAGATATAATAGGAGCAATAAAAAACTGGCAATATCACAGCGATTATACTTTAAGTGAATTAAGCAGAATAATTATAAACCGTGATTTACTTAAAATTCAAATGGGGGAGGAAAAATTTTCTTCTGAATTGATTGCTAAACTTGCCGAAGATTTTGCTTTAGAGAAAAATATTTCGGCTAATGAGGCAAAGTATTTTGTCTTTAAGGGTAAAATAAAAAATCAGGCATACAGTAAAATTGCAGAACCTATACGAATTTTACAAAAAGACGGTTATTTAGAGGATGTTGCCGTTTTATCGGACCAATTATCACTAAAAGCATTATCCAAACAAGTAACCAAGTATTATTTGTGTTACCCAAAACAACTTAATAAAAGTTAAAATTTCACTAAAAATTTATACTTTTGCAGGAATATGAAATTTACGGCTGAGCAAATAGCAGGTATTTTAGAAGGTGAGGTAGTAGGTAATCCTAACGCTGAAGTCTCTAAATTATCAAAAATTGAAGAAGGTGTGGAAGGGTCGCTTACTTTTTTAGCTAACCCTAAGTACATTAATTATATCTACGAGACAAAGGCTACTATTACTATAGTCAACAAAACCTTTGAACCTGAAAATGATATTTCAACAACTTTGATAAAGGTTGAGGATGCTTACAAATCGTTTTCTAAATTATTAGAATTTTATAACCAAATAAAATACAACAAAACAGGAATTGAAATTCCTTGTGTTTTGTCTGAATCAGCTAAACATGGCGAGAATTTTTATCTTGGTGCTTTTAGTTACGTAGGTGAAAATGTTGTTATTGGTGATAATGTAAAGATTTATCCTAATTCATTTATTGGTGATAATGTTGTTATTGGTGATAATACCATGATTTTTTCTGGGGCAAAGATTTATTCAGAATCAGTAATTGGCAACAATTGTACTATTCATTCTGGAGCAGTTATCGGAGCTGACGGGTTTGGTTTTGCACCGGATGAAAACGGGGAATACAGTAAAGTGCCTCAAATAGGTAATGTGATTATCGAAGATAATGTTGATATTGGCTCTTGTACCACTATAGATAGAGCTACTTTAGGTTCGACAATAATCCGAAGAGGAGTGAAATTAGATAACCAAATCCAAATTGCACACAATGTTGAGATTGGGAAAAATACAGTAATCGCATCACAAACAGGTGTTGCGGGTTCCACTAAAATCGGTGAAAACTGTATGATTGGCGGTCAGGTTGGAATTGTCGGACATATTACAATTGGTAACAGAGTCAGAATCCAGGCACAATCCGGTATCAGTAGAAGTTTGAAAGATGATGAAGTAGTGCAGGGAAGTCCGGCTTTAGCGTACAGCGATTTTAATAAATCGTATGTGCACTTTAAGAACTTACCAAAAATTGTTTCAGAAATAACAGAACTAAAAAAGAAAAATAATTAATTATGGTTAAGCAAAAAACCATCAAAGCAGAAATCACCTTAAAAGGTGTAGGACTTCACACAGGTAAAGAAGTTACAATGACTTTTAAACCGGCACCGGTAAATAACGGTTTTACTTTCGTTCGTGTAGATTTAGAAGGTCAGCCAATCATTGAAGCTGATGCAACATATGTTGTTAATACACAAAGAGGGACAAATCTTGAAAAACTTGGAGTTATGATTCAAACTCCAGAGCACGTTTTAGCGGCACTTGTGGGAAGTGATTTAGATAACGTAATTATTGAATTAGATGCTTCAGAACTTCCTATTATGGACGGTTCTTCAAAATATTTTATTGAAGCAATTGAGAAAGTAGGTGTGCAGGAACAAGACGCAGAGCGTTTCGTATATGTTGTAAAAGACGTTATATCTTATACAGATGAAGCAACCGGCAGTGAAATTACTGTAATACCATCGGAAGAATATTGTGTTACAGCAATGGTGGATTTTGGTACTAAAGTTTTGGGAACGCAAAATGCTTCAATGAAAAGCATTTCTGAATTTAAAAATGAAATTGCTGATTGCCGTACATTCAGTTTTTTACACGAATTGGAAATGCTTTTAGAACATGGTTTGATAAAAGGAGGAGATTTAAACAATGCAATTGTTTATGTTGACAAGGAATTGTCTCCTGAAACTATGGATAAATTAAAAGTAGCTTTTGGTAAAGATACAATTTCTGTAACGCCTAACGGTGTCTTGGATAATCTTACTCTGCATCATCCTAACGAAGCAGCCCGTCACAAACTCCTTGATGTGATTGGTGATTTAGCTTTAATCGGAACAAAAATCAAAGGTAAGGTAATTGCCAACAAACCGGGACATTTTGTAAATACGCAGTTTGCCAAGAAAATTGCAAAAATTATTAAAAACGAACAGCGTAATAATGTTCCCGCTTATGATTTGAATAAGGAGCCATTAATGGATATCCACAAAATCATGGCAATGCTGCCGCACAGACCTCCGTTCTTATTGGTAGACCGAATTCTTGAAATGACTGATTCTCAGGTGGTAGGTCTTAAAAATGTTACTATGAATGAAGATTTCTTCGTAGGACATTTCCCCGGAGCGCCGGTTATGCCGGGAGTTTTGATTGTTGAAGCAATGGCTCAAACAGGAGGAATCTTAATTTTAAGTACAGTACCGGATCCGGAAAACTACTTAACGTATTTCATGAAAATTGATAATGTTAAGTTTAAGCATAAAGTTTTACCAGGTGATACATTAATTTTCAAACTGGAATTATTGTCGCCTATCAGAAGAGGAATTTGTCATATGCAGGGGTATGCTTTTGCAAATGGTAAATTAGTAGCAGAAGCTGAGCTTATGGCTCAAATTGTTAAAAATCAATAAGTAAAAGATGAATCAACCTTTAGCATATGTACATCCTGGCGCTAAGATTGCAAAAAATGTAGTAATAGAGCCGTTTACAACAATTCATAATAACGTAGTTATTGGTGAAGGAACTTGGATAGGTTCTAATGTAACAATAATGGAAGGGGCGCGTATAGGTAAAAATTGCAACATTTTTCCTGGAGCAGTTATCTCTGCGGTGCCGCAAGATTTGAAATTCGGAGGTGAAGAATCACTTGCCGTAATTGGTGATAATACTACTATCCGTGAGTGTGTTACGATTAACAGAGGAACAATCGCTTCGGGTCAGACAACTATTGGAAACAATTGTTTAATCATGGCTACAGCCCACATTGCCCACGATTGCCATATAGGCAATAATGCTATTGTAGTAAACGGAGTGGCATTAGCCGGACATGTTACTGTTGGTAATCACGCTATTATTGGAGGATTGGCAGCTGTGCATCAGTTTATTTCAATTGGTGACCATGCTATGATTTCCGGCGGGTCATTAGTGCGTAAAGATGTACCGCCTTATACTAAAGCAGCAAAAGAACCTTTATCTTATGTTGGGATTAATTCGGTTGGTTTGAGACGCAGAGGTTTCACAACTGATAAAATCAGAGAGATTCAGGATATTTACAGAATTTTATACCAAAAAAATTATAATACTTCTCAAGCATTAGCCATCATTGAAGCAGAAATGACTGCAACGCCTGAAAGAGATGAAATACTGGATTTTATCAGAAATTCATCAAGAGGTATTATGAAAGGTTACACAGGAAGTATTTAATATAAATTAGAAATAGATTACAATGGCAAGTACTGCAGACATTAGAAACGGATTATGTATTAAATTTAATCACGATATTTTTAAAATCGTTGAGTTCTTACACGTTAAACCTGGTAAAGGGCCGGCTTTTGTTAGAACAAAACTGAAATCATTAACTTCAGGAAAAGTTTTAGACAACACTTTTTCTGCCGGACATAAAATTGATGTTGTACGTGTGGAAACACATACTTTCCAATATTTATACGCAGAAGGAAATGATTTTCATTTCATGAATAATGAAACATTTGAACAAATTACCTTGAACAAAGATATTTTAGATGCTCCTGATTTATTAAAAGAAGGAACTAACGTAATGGTTCAAATCAATACTGAAACTGATTTACCGCTTTCTGTAGATATGCCGGCATCTATTGTTTTAGAAGTTACATACGCAGAGCCAGGAGTAAAAGGTAACACAGCTACAAATGCTACAAAACCTGCAACTGTTGAAACAGGTGCTCAAATTAACGTACCTTTGTTTATCAATGAAGGTGATAAAATTAAAATCGACACCGCTACAGGTGCATACATGGAGCGCGTAAAAGAATAATGAAGTTTTCGCAACAACATACTTTAAAGGAAATTGCATCAATCATAAACTCAGAGTTTGTGGGTGATGCAGATTTCCCTGTTTTAGGCATGAATGAAATTCACGTGGTAGAACCTGGTGATATCGTTTTTGTCGATCATCCCAAATACTACGAAAAAGCTTTACAATCGGATGCTACAATAGTTTTAATCAACAAAAAAGTAGATTGTCCTGAAGGTAAAGCATTGTTGATTTCTGATGACCCATTCAGAGATTTCAATATACTTACCAAACATTTCAGACCTTTCAAATCATCAAATTCCGCTATTGCCGAATCTGCTAAGATAGGAGAGGAAACCATCATTCAACCTAATTGTTTTATTGGAAACAATGTAAGCATTGGAAAAAATTGCTTGATTCATTCCAATGTTTCTGTTTATGATAATACCGTGATAGGTGATAATGTGATAATTCATTCAGGAACTATTTTAGGTGCAGATGCATTCTACTATAAAAAACGCCCTGATGGTTTTGATCAGTTATTATCCGGAGGCAGAGTTGTGATTGAAGATAATGTTGGTATTGGTGCGCTTTGTACTATTGACAAAGGAGTAACGGGTGATACTACAATAGGAGCAGGGACAAAAATTGACAATCAGGTACATGTTGGTCATGATACTGTTATTGGAAAGAAATGTCTAATTGCATCTCAGACAGGTATTGCCGGTTGTGTGGTAATTGAAGATGAAGTTACTTTATGGGGTCAGGTTGGTACAACCAGCGGTATCAAAATTGGGTCTAAAGCTGTTGTAATGGGACAAACAGGAGTGACTAAATCTATTGATGGAGGGAAAACGTATTTTGGTACACCTGTAGAAGAATCCCGTGAGAAATTAAAGCAGTTGGCACACATTAAAAAAATCCCAGAAATTCTCAATAAACTCAATCAAAATGAAGGTTAGAAAATTTATCAAAGAAATTTATGAATCTGACGCTTTATACAATGCTGATTTATTAGAACAGTATATTCATCCTGAAATTACTTTGGAATGGTACAGCAGTAAAGGCTTTCTTGTTATGAAAAAGAAAGATATTTTGCTGTTGGCTAAGGAATTAGAACGTACCTATAAATCTATGCGTTCTGAAATTTCTCACATCATTAAAGATGACAATAAAGTTACTGTCCGTTACAAACACTTTGGTAAAACAATAGAAAACCCGGCAGAAGAAATTTTGTTGGCTTCATTTATTGTGATTTGGGAAATAAAAGATGATAAACTTTATCAGGGTTATCAAATGAGCCAATTATATTAATTTTCAAATTTTAAGCAGAATATTCTTTTGAAAATAATTTTAAAGTACGTCTAAAAAACTTACTTTTGCGTCACAAAATTTATACATAACAAACAATACACATATTATGAGTGTTTTAGTAAATAAAGATTCAAAAATAATCGTTCAAGGTTTCACAGGAAGTGAAGGAACTTTCCACGCTTCACAAATGATTGAATACGGAACAAATGTTGTAGGTGGTGTTACTCCGGGAAAAGGTGGTTCAACTCACTTAGATCGTCCAGTTTTCAATACAGTAAAAGACGCTGTTGTTCAAGCTGGTGCTGATACTTCAATTATTTTCGTTCCGCCTGCATTTGCAGCTGACGCAATTATGGAAGCAGCTGATGCTGGTATCAAAGTAATCATTTGTATTACTGAAGGTATTCCTGTAGCTGATATGATTAAAGCATACGATTACATTAAAGCTAAAGACTGCCGTTTAGTTGGTCCTAACTGCCCAGGTGTAATTACTCCGGGAGAAGCTAAAGTTGGTATCATGCCAGGTTTTGTTTTCAAAAAAGGTAACATAGGTATTGTTTCTAAATCAGGAACTTTAACATACGAAGCTGCTGACCAGGTAGTTCGTCAAGGTTTCGGTATTACAACTGCTATCGGTATTGGTGGTGACCCAATCATTGGGACTACTACTAAAGAAGCGGTTGAATTATTAATGAATGACCCTGAAACTCATTGTATTATTATGATTGGTGAAATTGGTGGTCAATTAGAAGCAGATGCTGCTAAATGGATTAAAGCTGACGGTAACCGTAAACCGGTTGTAGGTTTCATCGCTGGTGAAACTGCTCCAAAAGGACGCACAATGGGTCATGCCGGTGCTATCGTTGGTGGTGCTGATGATACTGCTGAAGCTAAAAAACGCATTATGAGAGAAAACGGAATCCACGTGGTTGACTCTCCGGCTGAAATCGGTAAAAAAGTAAAAGAAGTTTTAGGATAATCCTAAACCGAATTATAAAATGAAAAGCCAGCTATTAAATAGCTGGCTTTTTTTATTTTGTGTTTCTCGATTCAATTACCTTTTGTAATTCTGCTTCTAAGATTTTATTGTTTTTTGAATTTCTAACAATCATATATGTTAGTAAAAGTGGAAAGAAAGTAAAAAAACCAAAACCATGTTTTACGACACTATAAATTACAATTCCTATTGTAAGTCCAACAATTGCGGCATCGATTAGTTTGTTTGTTTTCAGGTTTTTAATTTTATTCAAAATTTTTTTATCAGTTAGTTCTGCGAAGTTTTCAGCTTTCATGCTATTAGTTTTATTTTTTAAAATTTTTAGTGTGTTATGCCAAATATTTTGCCTAAATTTTATTATTTTAAAGACAAATCTATCAAAAAATATAAGAAAAGTTTTAAAAAATAAACCTTGTTATTAAGAGAATTGTAAATTTCCGAAGTAATCTGGTTAGAAAATGGAAATTTTAACTAATTAGCTATCTTTTACCAAAAACTCATTTATTAGGACATATATTATTAGCGTGTCTTATGTATAATTGCCACTTGTTATTGTTATTGTTTTTCATCCAAATGTTTGTGTATCTTCTTTGCAGTTTTTTCCCTGCGTTTGGAGCTCCTTTTGCAGGTGTAACAATTTCACTTCCCATAATAACAACCATATCCTTGTAAAACAAAAATTTTTCAGGAGTTCTTTCAAAAGTTGTGTATTTTATTACTCCTTTCCTAATTAAAGCCAACAATTCTTTTTTCTCTTTTACGATTCTGTTGGTGGGATGATTTACAGTAACGTCATCATTCATTAAACTATCGAGAGCAACAGCATTGCCTTCAAATATAGCCCGTGCATGAGCATAATCTAATCTTTTTATTTCTTCTTTTAGTTTTAAATCTTCGTTTTGAGCAAGCATTTGAAATGATGCAAATAGATAAATAATAAATGAAAGCTTCATAATTGGTCGTTTTATTAATAATAAATATAAGTAAAAACTCTTGTATTTCAGTGCTTTGCAATTAATCTATAGCTATTTTTTCTACCGAACAATCAAGATATATTGTATTTTCTAAAAAGAATTTATTTCCAAGCATTCCAGTCATTCCTGAAAATTTCATTAATAAGTATTGTGTCTTTGAAAACCCATCAACATAAGTAATTGCTTTTATTTGAAGATTTTTTTTGTTGAATGTTATTGGAATATCAGATTTTGCACTATAAGTAGTAAGTGTATTTTGCCAGGAGTTAGCTCTCTCAGCAACTATTTTTGAGCCAGCTGTTTTTAAATTATTCCAAGTCTCTTTATCAGACAACAATTCATAAGCACTGGTTCCTGAGTCATATAAAAATTCTCCTTCTTTTTCTTTTAGAATTCCTGGAATAATAATTTTTCTTTTTTTGAATTCAAAATCAAAAAGTTTATTCTGAACATCTTCGGGTTGCTTACTAAGATTGAATTCTATAAAGTTTTCTTTAAAGTTTATTAGTGTTTTTCTGTTTTCCAGAATATCAGAACCTAACGTGCCTATTATTCTAACAGAATCATTTTTATTAAATTTTTCTCCATAATCTATTATTCTAAAATGAGTTGAAAAAATTTTTGTCCGGCCAATAAGAAAACCAGTTTTAGCAGTTTGCTTGTGTAAAGTGATTTGTTGAATTTTTGCTGCTGAATTTTTATAGAATACTGTATAAGGGGAACCTGTATCAAATTGTAAAAAATATTCGGCTGTATCTCCCTCAAACTTGATAGGTATAAGCATTGCATTTTTGCTGCTTCCCTGCCAAACTATAGGTACTTTTCCACTTTGATTTTTTACAGACAGATAATTTTTTTCAGGAGTAAATTTACGGTCGAAATAGAAATAACCAAAAACTGCTGATAGGGCTGTTAAAGCCAGAAAAGCAAACACGATTCTTTTGAATGTTTTCATATTTAATTTTTTTTCAAGTTTAAGAATTGAAAAGAAATTCTCCTGCGAAAACATACCGCCAATTTTACGACAATTTTATTTTAAGTTTATATGAGATTGATTTTTAGCTTATTATAAATATCGTCTGTTTTGTTTAAGCTTATTCCATTTATAATAGTAACGCCTATTTTTAAACATATAAAAGCAATTAGGAATATTATGAATAAAGGAAATTTAATTGAAAGTGTCTTCTGAATAAATGGACTTGCTATTAATAAAACAGAAAGAACAGCTGCTAAAATAATTTGGATGCTTACAATATTTTTACCTAATTGTTTATTTTTTTCATCCTTAGTCAGAAAAGTTAAGTACAAAGGAATTGCTATTCCTCCAAACGGAATGATTAATCCGGACAACACAGAAAGATTAATAAGCTTGGCTCTTTCAATATTAAGTCTTCCATTTTCTGTAAAAAATAAATCTTGTGTATCTATTTCCAGTATTTGTGCAATAGTTTTCAAGGTATGTCCTTTGAATACACCACCTGCTTCAATTCGCTGAATTGTCCGCAATGAGAGGCCGCTCTTTTCTGCGAGCTCATTTTGAGTCAAATTTTTATGTTCCCTCAAAGCTTTTAATTTGTTTTTCATCAATTATTCTGTTAGAAATCTCTGTCTGATACTAAAGTAACAATGTTTAGCATATTTAAGAAAAAAATATGAAATTTTAGATTTGTATCTCTTAGTATCTAATTCAAGAATATAAATAAAACATAAAAAAAGCCGTCTCGGTTATGAGACGGCTTTCTATCAATTTAGAAATAAATCTTATGGCTGAGCAAAAGAATTTCTTGCACCTCCTGATACAAATATTGCAGCAGAACGGTCTTTTTGACCTGCAGAGAACATATACATTCCTCTGTCATCAGTATAATCCATATAGTTCATATACATTTCAAGTGGAGTACCTGAACAAGTTGATCTGTGACCTACAGCTGGAACACCATAGTTAGCTGAATCATGTAATGGTGTATCAGCAACAAAGTCATTACCACAAGTAGCATCACCCCAAATGTGACGTAAGTTTAACCAGTGTCCAACTTCGTGAGTAGCTGTTCTACCTAAGTTGAAAGGAGCATTAGCACTTCCTGATAAACCTGTGTATTTGCTATCACAAACAATACCGTCAGTTGAAGCTGAACCTCCAGGGAACTGAGCGTAACCTAAAATTCCACCACCAATTGTACAAACCCAGAAGTTTAATTTAGTAGTAGGAGAAGTTGCAGCAATACCACCTCTTTTAGCATTTTTCATAACATCATTAGTTCCCCAAGATGTTTTAGTAGTTGATTTACGGATAACTTGATCCAAAACGAATCTAATTCCGTAATCGCCACTACGTACTGCAGAATAAGGATTGTTTGCAGTGTTGTAATCTGAATTAGTTGCTGAATAGTCAGCATTTAACACATCAATTTGAGATTGTAATTGTGCTAAAGAAATGTTTTCAGCTGCTGTTCTGTATAGAACGTTGAATACAACTGGGATTTCAATTACACCGTTTACTAAACGACCAGATTTGATAGCTTCATTTGTGAAATTTTCAATGCTAGCCATTCTTGACGCTAAAGCTGGATCTTCCTGCATTTGTCTTTCTAAAACTTCGTGTGAAGCACAACCTCTGTGAGCTGCAGCGTCAACTTGTGTGTTAGTAGTTTCGTCCTTTTGACAAGAGAACATCATTAGTGCAGCTGAAGCTGACAACAATAATTTTTTCATGATTTGTTTGGTTTGGTTAATAAATTATTAATTTTTTCGAGAAATATGTCGCAATACTATAAATTTATTTTTAAAGAAAAAAATATTTTTAAAAAAATAGTAAAGTTTTTTTTACTTTAATTTAACAATTCCTACAAAATCAATGGTTTTAATGTAAAAGAATCAGTAAAAAATTGTTAAATCACTAATTTTTGGATAATTGCTGATTTTTGATAATTGTTAAAATGTTGTTTTATAATAATTTAGTTACTTCATGCAAAGCAATAGCTAGTGACTGGACTACATTCATACTGCTGTTTTTACCAAACATATTGATGTGGTAACAATTATTGTAAGTTGAAAGAAGTTCATTTGAGACACCGTTTATTTCATTCCCAATTATAAGTATTACCGGTTTGGAAATATCAAAATTTAAAGAGGTGATAGGTTTGCTTGTTGAAGTGATTTCTAAAATCAGAATTTCTGAATTTGATTTTTTAAGAAATTTTAAAACATCGCTCTTATCTTTGATGATTTCATAAGGGAGTCTTTTATGGGTGCTTCTTGAAGTTTTGTTTATTTTTCTTTCAGAAAAAACAAAATCATTGCCTGTAAAAATGATTTTTTCCACACCAAAAGCATCACATATTCTGAAAATACTGCCGATGTTGTCCTGAAAATAAACTTCGTCACAAATTACCGTAATCGGGAATTGTTTTGATTCAAATGAAGTAGTATAATGAGTAAGTTGTTCCAATGTTTAATTATTGAAAACGTAATTTAAGATATTTGCACCCATTTTTAATGCCTTTTCACGGACTTCTTTAGGGTTGTTATGCACTTCATAGTCCTCCCAGCCATCACCCAAGTCACATTCGTAAGTGTATAGCAGTGCTAATTTATTATTAATGAATATACCGAAGGCTTGCGGGCGCTTTCGGTCATGCTCGTGAATTTTTGGCAAGCCGGACGCAAAAGTGTAAGGCTTCTGGAAAATAGGATGTGAAACCGGTATTTCCAATAAAGAACTGTTTGGAAATAATTTTTTTATCTCATTACGGATATATTTATCCATACCGTAATTGTCATCAATATGTAAAAAACCTCCAGCAGTCAGATAATTACGTAAATTTTCGGCTTCCTGATCATTGAAAATCACATTTCCATGTCCGGTCATATGAATAAAAGGATAAGAAAAAATATCAGCACTTCCTGGTGAAACTGTTGCGGGTTTTTGCTTTATTCTTGTGTTGATATTTTGATTTGAGAATTTAATTAAATTAGGTAGGGAAGTAGGGTTGGCATACCAGTCACCGCCACCGTTGTATTTTAACAAGGCAATTTCTTGAGAAAATCCAAAATTCCAAATCAGTAGTATTAAATATAGAGCAATTCGTTTCATAAGTTATTCATTTGCAAAAATTACACTGTGGCAAGCTACAATGGCTGCCGTTTCAGTTCGTAATCTAGTATTACCTAAAGATACAGGAATAAATTTATTTTGAATTGCTGATGTGATTTCCTTTTCAGAAAAATCACCTTCAGGTCCTATAAGTATTGTGTATTTTTCTTTTGGCTTTAAGACTTCTTTTAAGAGTCTTTTTTGTGTTTCTTCACAGTGTGCTATTAATAATTCTCCCGAATGTTCTTGATTAATAAAATCTTTAAATGAAACAGGATTATTCAATTTTGGTAAATAAAACTGATTGGATTGTTTCATTGCTGATTGAATGATTTTATCAAAACGCTCAGTCTTGATTATTTTTCTTTCGGAATGATCACATATAATAGGTGTTATCTCATGAATACCTATTTCTGTAGCTTTCTCTAAAAACCACTCGTAACGCTCGTTCATTTTTGTAGGAGCGACAGCCAGATGCAAATAGAAATCAGTTTTATGATATTCTTCAGTTGAATTAATTTTAACTGTACATTTTTTTTCTGAAGCTAAAATTATTTCCGTGATAAATAAAAAACCTAATCCATTGGTAACATGCAAAATATCGCCTTCTTTTTTGCGTAATACTTTAACTATATGTTTGCTTTCTTCTTTATCAAATGAGAATTCAGATGTTGCTGAATTTATTTCAAGAGTGTAAAATAACTGCATATTAAAATTCTATTCTTGCTTTTGAAGTTACAGAAGCATCACTAAAATGATTTTCCAAATATTTATAGTATCCAACAATGCCTATCATTCCTGCATTATCTGTAGTGTATTCAAATTTAGGAATAAAAGTTTTCCAGCCAAATTTTGTTTCGGCTTCTTTTATCGCATTTCGTATTCCGGAATTGGCAGAAACACCGCCACCAATTGCAACTTGTTTAATTCCCGTTTGAATTGAAGCTTCTTTGATTTTATCCATCAAAATTTTGATAATGATAAACTGAATAGAAGCGCATATATCATTTAGATTCTCTTCAATAAAATTAGGATTCTCTTTTACATTTCGCTGAATAAAATACAATATTTGTGTTTTTAATCCGCTAAAACTGAAATCCAATCCTTCAACCTTTGGTTTAGTGAATTCAAAACGTCTAGGGTTCCCCAATTGAGCATATTTGTCAATTAAAGGACCTCCTGGGTAGGGTAGTCCTAATATTTTAGCCGATTTGTCAAAAGCTTCGCCTACTGCATCATCGGTGGTTTCGCCAATAATCTCCATGTCAAAAAAACTTTTTACTTTGACAATTTGTGTGTGTCCGCCGGAAATGGTTAAAGCTAAAAAAGGAAATTCGGGTTTGTCAAAACCTTCCTCATCTATAAAGTGAGCCAAAATATGCGCATGCATATGATTTACAGCAACAAGCGGAATGTTTAATGCCATAGACATGCTTTTGGCAAATGAACTACCGACTAATAAAGACCCCATAAGTCCTGGACCTTGTGTAAATGCAATTGCAGAAAGCTGTTCTTTAGTAATGCCTGCTTTTTTTAGTGCTACATCAACAACAGGTACAATGTTTTGTTGGTGTGCTCTGGATGCTAATTCAGGAACAACACCTCCATATTCCTCATGAATACTTTGTCGGGCTACAACATTAGAAAGCATTTTGTCATTTTCTAAAATAGCACAGGCAGTATCATCACAAGAACTTTCAATGGCTAAAATATATACGTTTTTCTTATTCATTTTAAGGCATGGAATTTGTGTGATAAGTTGTATAAAACAGATGAAAAGCCTATTTTTACAACCGATGACAAAGTTACTAAAATTTAGGTCATAAAAAGAACCCCTTTGGAAGAGCAATTAGAAGAAAAAAAAGGCAAGAAAAAAAGTCTTTGGGTGAGGATTTTAAAATTCAAGATGTATTTCATTCTTGTCCTTGTCTTGTTGTTGCTTTTAATTGGCATTGCTCTCAATATGCCTTCGGTTCAAACCCGTTTAGGCCAATATGCCACAGAACAGCTGAATAAAGAATTTGGAACCGATATAACGGTCCAGGAAGCTAGTTTTACCATTTTTGGTGGTGTAAAACTTAAAAAAGTTTTAGTTAGAGATTATAAAAAAGACACACTATTTAACATCAATGTTTTAAAAACCAATATTCTCGATTATAAAAAAATGATTGATGGTGATTTGCATTTTGGAGAAGTGCGTCTCGATGGTTTAAGGTTCAAAGTTATAAATTATAAAGGGGAAAAAGATACTAATCTTGATAAGTTCATTGCTCTTTTTGATGATGGGAAACCGTCAAAGTCAAAAAAGAAATTTTTAATGACTATAAAAGAAGCTCATATAATGAATAGTGAATTTTCTTTCATTGATCATAATGCTAGAGAGCCTCTTGTTTTTGGTGCTAAAAGATTAAATGCTGAAGCCTCTGATTTAAAAATTTTAGGTCCTGATGTTACCACTAAAATAAAAGAAATGTCTTTTATTGATAATAGGGGACTGGTAGTTGATGATTTGGCTTCTGATTTTACATATACTAAGAAAAATATTCATTTAGCCAATTTAGATTTAAAAACTCCAGAATCTAATTTATCAGGCGATATAGAACTGCGTTATAACCGTAAGGATTTTTCTGATTTTAATAACAAAGTAATTTTTGACGTTCGTATTGGAAAAGGTTTGATTTCTTCTAATGATATGAATAAATATTATGGAGAGTTTGGTAAAAATCAGCAATTTGATATAAAAGGTAGGTTATTAGGAGCTTTAAATGATTTCAATACTAAAAAACTCGTTCTGATTGATGAAAGAGGTTCTGAAATTAGAGGTGATTTCAGATTTAAAAATTTATTCTCAAAGCAAAAGAATTCGTATTACATAAAAGGGAAGTTTTCTAAAGTTACTTCAACCTATGATAATTTAGTTAAGATTTTACCAAATATTCTTGAAAAAAACCTTCCAACCAACTTTAAAAAATTGGGTCGATTTACCGCTTCAGGTGAAGCGGAAGTTGATTTAAGAAATGTAAAAGCTGATGTCGATATAAATACAATCCTTGGAAATGTTAAGTCGAAACTAGCAATGTCAAACATTAACAATATAGATAATGCCATCTATAAAGGTAATGTGAAACTGAATAATTTTAATTTAGGTAAATTTTTAAATCGTAATGATTTAGGAGTTGTTAATTTGGATTTTGATGTAGACGGACGTGGTTTTAAAGAAAAATACCTGAATACAAAAATCAAAGGGAAAGTTGGCAGTGTTTATTATAATAAATACAACTATAAAAATATTGAGGTTGACGGAACCATGAATAAATTGGTTTTTCAAGGCAATATCAATGCTAATGATCCAAATTTAATCATGGATTTTGATGGATTTTTGGATTTAAGCAAAAAAGAAAATAAATATAACTTCCACGCAAAAGTTGAATACGCAAATCTAAAACGATTAAATCTTTATACCGCTGATGAAACTTCTGTATTTAGAGGTGATGTTATAATGGATTTAAAAGGAAACAGTATTGATAATTTATATGGTGATGTTTATATAAATAAGACATCTTACGAGAACAGTAAAGACACCTATTTCTTTGATGATTTTATGGTTAAATCATCCTTTGATGAAAATCGTGTGCGTACCATAACAGTAAATTCACCTGATATTATTGAAGGGCAGATAGTTGGAAAATTCAGCTTTAAAGAATTACCTGATTTGATTGAAAATTCATTAGGTAGCTTATATGCAAACTATTCACCAAACAAAGTAAGTAAAGGTCAATTTATGAAGTTTGACTTTAATGTGTACAGTAAGTTGGTGGAAGTGTTTTATCCTGAAATTTCATTAGGAGAAAATACCTTTATGAAAGGGGAAATAGATTCAAACGATGGATTGTTTCGTTTAAATTTTAAATCACCTAATATCAAAGCATATGACAATGTAATTGATAATATTAATGTAGAAATTGATAATAAAAATCCTTTATATAACGCTTATATCGTAATGGATAGTATCAAAACAAAGTACTATAAAGTTTCTGATATGAGCTTGATTAATGTTACAGCAAACGATACTTTGTTTTTTAGAACAGAATTTAAAGGAGGAAAAAAAGGAAAAGATTTCTATAACTTGAACTTGTATCATACTATTGATAAGGATAATAAAAGTGTAGTAGGTATTAAAAAGTCTGAGGTTAATTTTAAAGACTATTTATGGTACTTGAATGAAAATGAATCAAAAGACAACAAAATAGTCTTTAATAAGAAGCTTACCGACTTTTCTATTGAAAAAATCTCTATGACTCACGATGATCAGGTCATGGAACTTGCCGGAATGCTTCGTGATTCTACCTATAAAGACTTACAATTATCCTTCAAAGATGTTCAGCTTGATAAAATTACACCATCTGTAGATAGTCTGCGATTTAAAGGAAAAGTAAATGGATTAGTTGATTTTAAGCAACGAAATTCAGTTTATGAACCCTCGTCGGAATTGACAATTGATGATTTGAGTATAAATGATTTGGTACTCGGTAAATTAGATGTCAATGTAAAAGGGGATGATCTTTTTAAAAATTTCAAAGTCAATTCTGTACTTAAAAATAAAGATTTGGAGTCATTTTCAGCAAATGGAAATGTATCCATTGAAGGGAAAAAGACGTTACTCGATTTAGACTTGAGACTCGATGAATTTGATTTGTCTTTCTTTACCCCAATGGGCGGAGAGGTCATAACAAATATCAGAGGATTAGCTTCCGGTACGGCAAAAATTGAAGGAGATATTGATGACCCTGATATTAATGGCCGATTGTATTTAAGTAAGGCAGGAATTAAAATACCTTATTTGAATACAGATTACAATTTTGCAAATAATTCGGTGGTTGATGTTACTGAAAATCAATTTTCTTTTAGAAATATCGGTTTGATAGATTCAAAATTTAATACAACGGGGAAAATGAGCGGTGTTGTTAAGCATAACAAGCTGGCTGACTGGTATTTGAATTTTGATATTAATTCTGACAAAATACTCGTTTTAGATACTAAAGACAGAGATGATGCTTTATATTATGGCAAAGCATTTATTAATGGTAGCGCAACAATTGAAGGCCCAACAAATGGATTGGTTATAAATGTAAATGCAACATCTGCCGAAGGAACTTCAATAAAAATACCAATTAGTGATGAGGAAGCAACTTCTGAAAAGGACTATATAAAGTTTACAAATTCTAAAGTGACTCAAAATAAGAACGTTAAAGAATTGAGGAGTTATAACGGATTGGAACTAAACTTTGAACTTAATATTACTCCTGTTGCTGAAATTGAAGTTATCATTAATAAGAGTAATGGACATGGTTTAAAAGGACGAGGCAACGGTTCCTTGTTAATGGAAATCAATACGCTTGGAAAATTCAATATGTGGGGAGACTTTCAGGTTTACGAAGGTGTTTATAATTTCAAATACGGAGGTATAATTGATAAAAAATTCAATGTAAAAAAAGGAGGGTATATCTCATGGGATGGAGACCCGCTTAATGCAACCTTGAATATGGAAGCAATCTATAAAACTGAAGCAAATCCTTCTGTATTGTTGGATAATCCAAACTTTAATAAAAAAATACCTACAGAAGTAGTGATTAAACTGACAGATAAGTTAACAAATCCAACACCTGATATTTCTATTAATTTTCCAACAGTGAGTTCTGTACTCCGTTCAGAATTGGATTATAAACTGAGTGACGCTGATACTCGACAAACACAGGCAATTTATTTGCTTTCTTCTGGAAGTTTCTTATCAGATAAAGGTGTGGCTGAAAATGCCATTACCGGTAACTTGTTGGAAAGAGCTAATAGTTTGTTTGAAGATATTTTTGCAAATGATGACCGATTTAAGATTGGATTAAATTATGTGCAAAGTGATAGAACCAATCCTCAAAATGTAACGGGGGGGAGGGTAGGCTTTACTTTATCAACTCAAATTAATGATAAAATTACTGTCAATGGAAAATTAGGGGTGCCTGTTGGAGGTTTAAATGAATCAGTAGTGGTTGGAGATGTGGAAGTGCAACTTCGTTTAAATGAAGACGGTACTTTGAAAGCCCGTGTATTTAACCGTGAAAATGATATTAATTATTTAGGAGAAGGTGGTATAGGTTATACACAAGGAATAGGGGTTTCTTATGAAGTTGATTTTAATACTTTTAAAGAATTAATGTATAAAGTATTTAATTCAAAAAAAGCCAAAAAGCAAAATCAGCAAGATAAAAAAGATGATCACACTCCTGACTCCGATTTATCTCCTGAGTTCATCCAGTTTACGGAACAACGCCAGAAAAAATCTTCTGAAAAACCAAAAGAGGAAGAAGAAAAAGTCCCTGATTTAAACTAATTTACTTCATTTTTTAAAAACTTATTAACGAAAACGTTTGAAAATTTTCGTAACCTCGGTTTTTTAACATTTAACTGATTTATTACTAATTTTCTTTGCTAACTTTACGATATCAAACATATTGTAATGTCAGTAAACATTAAAAAAATAGGGGTTTTAACCTCAGGTGGTGATTCCCCTGGAATGAATGCAGCCATTCGGTCAGTTGTCCGTACATGTGCTTATCATAATGTGGAATGTATAGGAATCTACAGGGGTTATCAGGGAATGATTGAAGGTGATTTTAAAGAAATGGGACCTCGCTCCGTAAACAATATAGTAAACAAAGGAGGAACAATTTTAAAGTCGGCACGTTCAATGGATTTCAGAACTCCGGAAGGACGTAAAAAGGCCCATGAAAATCTTGTAAGTGCTGGTATTGATGCCTTAGTAGTTATTGGCGGTGACGGTACATTTACCGGAGCTGAAATATTCAATAATGAATTTGGATATCCGGTAATGGGAATCCCGGGAACTATTGACAATGACATCTTCGGCACCAGCCATACTTTAGGTTACGATACCGCTTTGAATACTGTTGTAGAAGCTATTGATAAAATCCGTGACACCGCCAGTTCACACAACCGCTTGTTTTTTGTGGAGGTAATGGGACGTGATGCCGGACATATTGCCCTGAACGCAGGTATTGGTGCAGGAGCAGAGGAAATCCTTATTCCTGAAGAAGACTTAGGTCTGGAACGCCTTTTGGAATCATTGCAAAAAAGCAAAGCTTCGGGTAAATCATCAAGTATTGTAGTAGTTTCTGAAGGAGATAAAATAGGCAAAAACGTATTCGAACTCAAAGAATATGTAGAAGAAAATTTGCCAGAATATGATGTACGTGTTTCTGTTTTAGGACACATGCAGCGCGGCGGTTCACCTTCATGTTTTGATAGAGTGTTGGCATCACGTTTAGGAGTCAGAGCAGTTGAGTCATTATTGGAAGGTAAATCTAACTTCATGGTAGGTTTGTACCAGGATAAAGTATCATTGACTCCTTTAGAACAAGCTATAAAAGGAAGCTCAAAAATAGACGAAGAATTACTACGGGTATCAGATATAATGTCTACGTAACGCATTAGGCTTTAAGCAATAAGCTGTAAGCCAGGTTTAGAATAAAATCCCAAATTAAAATAACAGCTTAAAGCCTAAAGCTTAAAGCCTAAAGAAAAAATGAATATGAAAGTAAGATTAGGAATTAATGGTTTTGGTCGTATTGGCCGTATTGTTTTTAGAGAAACATTTAACAGAAATAATGTAGAAGTAGTTGCTATCAACGATTTATTAGACGTTGAGCATTTAGCATATTTATTAAAATATGATTCAGTTCATGGTCGTTTTAATGGAAAAGTAGAAGTAAAAGAAGGAAAATTATATATAAACGATAAATACATTCGTGTTACTGCCGAGAGAGATCCTAAATTAATCAAATGGGACGACGCATCAGTAGATGTTGATGTTGTAGCAGAATGTACAGGTATTTTTACAACATTAGAAACTGCACAAGCACATTTAGACGGAGGAGCTAAGAAAGTTGTAATTTCAGCACCTTCTGCAGATGCGCCTATGTTTGTTATGGGAGTTAACCATGAAAAAGCAACAGCAAATGATAAAATTGTATCTAACGCATCATGTACAACAAACTGTTTAGCACCTTTAGCTAAAGTTATTAATGATAATTTCGGAATTGTAGAAGGATTAATGACAACTATCCATGCTACAACAGCTACTCAATTAACGGTTGATGGGCCTTCAAGAAAAGATTTCCGTGGTGGCCGTTCAGCATTAATCAATATTATTCCATCTCAAACCGGTGCGGCAAAAGCTGTAGGGAAAGTAATCCCGGATTTAAACGGAAAACTTACAGGTATGTCAATGCGTGTGCCTACAGCAGACGTTTCTGTAGTGGATCTGACAGTAAAACTGGCTAAAGAAACTACTTACGACGAAATCATGTCGGTTCTTAAAAATGCTTCTGAAACTTCAATGAAAGGAATTTTAGGATTTACAGAAGATGATGTGGTTTCTCAGGACTTTTTAGGCGATTCACGTACTTCTATTGTAGATGCTAAAGCAGGTATCGGATTAAACTCAACATTCTTCAAATTAGTATCCTGGTACGATAACGAATACGGTTATTCAAGTAAATTAATTGATTTAGCTGTTCACGTATCAGGTTTAAAATAATTGCTATATTTAGCATCCCGTTAATTTACATTAGCGGGATTTTTTTTATGTTAAAAATCCTTTTTAGGTTTTATGATTATCGTCTAAAATCTAAAAATCTAAAAATCTAAAAATCTAAATGAAATTACTAGTAGATAGCGGTTCTACAAAAGCCGATTGGATTTCCATAGACGATGCCGGAAAAGTATTGTTCACCACACAATCATTAGGATTAAACCCAGAAGTTTTATCAAAAGACGAAATTATAATCAGGTTGGAAGACCGATTTGATATTTCCCACAATAAAGAACAAGTATCACATTTGTTTTTTTATGGAGCAGGTTGTGGCACCGATAGAATGAAAAACTTTTTAACTGAAGTGTTTCAGGAATATTTTAAAAATGCAAAAGTAACCGTTCACGAAGATACTTACGCCGCAGTGTATGCCACAACGCCTAAAGGAGAAAAAGCAATCGTCAGTATTTTAGGAACAGGGTCAAACTGCAGTTATTTTGACGGACAGGTGTTGCATCAAAAAGTACAGTCCCTAGGATATATCGCAATGGATGATTGTTCAGGAAATCGTTTTGGAAGACATTTATTAAGGGGCTATTATTTCAATAAAATGCCAAAAGAATTGGCACAAGAATTCGAAACAACGTATAATGTACAGCCTGATCCTGTTAAGCATAATTTATACAAAGAACCTAATCCAAATGCTTATCTGGCTACATTTGCAAAGTTCTTAATCAAACACAAAGACACCGAATTTTGCCGTCAGTATATTTTTGAGGAAATGGAGGCATTTGTGGAAAACTATATCAAGCAATTTGACAATTATAAAGAAGTTCCGGTACATTTCATAGGATCAATCGCTTTCTATTTGAAAGATGAATTAAAAAGTGTTTTGGATAAGCACGATATTCAGCTGGGAAATGTATTGCGCCGTCCAATTGATGGCTTAATTGAATATCATATATTGAATAAATAAAATGGAAATTGCAATAATAGCCCATGATGGCAAAAAGGCTGATATGGTTCAGTTTTTAAATAAAAATATGGATATTTTACATAAAGAAAATATCAAAATCATTGCAACCGGAACTACCGGAAGCAAAGCAGAAGGTGCTGGAATTAAAGTAAAAAAAATGCTTAGCGGGCCACTTGGCGGAGATGCTCAAATAGCAGCCCGAGTTGCCGAAGGAAAGTGCAAAATGGTCTTATTTTTTAAAGATCCTATGAGCAGTCATCCTCATGAACCGGATATCAACATGCTGATTAGAATATGCGACGTACACAATATACCGTTAGCAACAAATGAAGCAACTGCACAGCTTTTGCTTAATGCAATTGCAGAATAAATTAAATCGCGCTTTATGGCGCGGTTTTTGTTTTTTAAATGATATTTTTAATATATTGTCATCCCAAATAACTACCATAATTATGAAAAAAATTGCATTGCTATTAATGATTCTGACTGTCAGTCTTTCTTACGGTCAAAAGAAAAAGAAAAAGGTTAAACCTGTAAAAACTGTGTCGGCGGCATTAGCAAAATCAGGTGATGCTTCGGTTGTTTTTAACAAAAAGAAAGATTTATATCTGGTTGTTGTAAAAGACAGCATGTTGTTGACAAAAAACAGAGCTGGTTTTATTCCGGCTAATGTTAAAATAACGCCTGTTAAAATCAAAACAAATACATTTTATTGTGTAACCTGGAATGAAACACAAAAAACAGACACAAATGTTAAGAAAGAAGTGGCTGCTGTAACCGAAAATCAAATCTGGAATCCTTCTACAAAAACATTGTTGGTAGGAAACACCCATAAAGCAGTTGATGTTACGGAAACTGAGTTTTTAGACCGTTTAAAAACAGCCTCTCAAACCGTTTACAAAAAACGCAATGAAGGTTTTGAGTTTAAGTTATTAGACAACGGTGATTTTACTTTAAGCAATAAAGCAGTATCAACTAAGTATAGCTACAATGAAAAATCTTTAAAATACGAACCGGTAAGAAAATAATCAGTTCAATTTAGATAAAAAAGCGAAGTTTTAACTTCGCTTTTTTATCTAAACCAGTTTCCTATTTTTTGGAAAGTTCTTCCAAGGAAATTTCTTTTTTTTATTTTAACACCAGTTGCAACAGCTCCTCCTAAAGTAAACTCTTTTGTTTCACAATTTAGATTCTCTTTTTTAAGTATAATTTCTAAATTTTTAAAATTTAAAATTTTCAGGTTTTGAGTTTCAAATCCACCATAATCAAAAAGTAATTGATCTCCTTGTTTTACTTTTATTAAAAATTTTCCACCTAAATCAGTCTTGGTTCTAAAAATTGAATCATTTATAATTATATAAACACCCGGAAGTGTTTTTCCAAATGTATCTTTAACAATACCAGAAATTTCTTTTTGTTCATTATTGTGAGGAATATATACTATTTCTCCCTGTATTTCTTCCTTTACATCTGTTTGTGCCGTTTTTGGTTTTTCCTGAGATAACATTTTATTATTTGTTAATGAAATTATACCAAAAAATACCGTAGCTAACCAAATTGATTTTTTCTCTTTAGGAATAACTAATTCTCTATCCAGTTGAGTATTTAAAAATCGTCCGCAAAGTTTTTGGCCACTTTCATAAGCTTTAATGATTTCTTTGTCGGTAGATTTTGTAAAATCATGAACTTTCTTTTGGCAGGCATCACAAAATCTTCCTTTTTCTACAGGAGTCATTTTATTCCAGTTTTCGTGACAAGATTCCGGTATCGATAATTGTAGTTTTTTCATAACTTATATAAATAAAAAATGGTCTTTATATACATAGAGACCATTTTTTTATAAAAGGTTGGAAGGTGATAAAATTATTGACTAATTTTTATCTCAAACATTTTATCCCAGTTTTTACCAGTCACAAAAAATGTTTTGGTTGCAGGATTGTAAGCAATTCCGTTAAGGACATCAACATCTGGATGCTGGGTTATTTTTGTTTTTAAATCACTTAAATTAATAACCGCTTCAACAGCACCTGTTTTTGGATTTATTACCGCAATTGCGTCTTTTTGATAAATATTACCGTAAATTTTTCCGTCAACCCATTCCAATTCATTTACTGCCGGTACTTTAGTACTATTGGTATAAACGTTTATGTGATCAACTTCCGAGAAATTCTCAGGATTTATAATGCTGATTTTTTCTGAACTGTCAGTCATGTAAATATTTTTTCCGTCATTAGTCAGACCCCAGCCTTCCATTTTTTTGATGTATTTAAATGTTTTTTCTTTTTTGAAGGTATTAGCATCATACACATAACCTTCGTTGTTTAACCAGGTTAATTGGTAAACTTTGTTATTTAAAACTGTAATACCCTCACCAAAATAATCAGCCCCAAGTTCAACTTTTTTCAAAACTTTACCGGTTTTGTAATCGGTTTTACGTAAACTTGACATACCGCGTTCTCCAGTTGAATTCCCTGCACCATTTCCAGTTCCTTCCAATAAAGTGCCGTTAAAAAACTCTAATCCTTGTGTATAGGCTTTGATGTCATGAGGATAAGTCGCCACTATTGTATAAGTCAACAATTTTGGTTCCACTGAAGCTACTAATTCAATTCTTGAAGTGGTTTCCTGCTGTTCTCCTTCAAAATAAACTACAGCTTTCAGATTTTGGTAACCTAATTTCTCAACATCTATTTTATAATTTAAAGATGAATTTCCTTTTACAGAACCTATCCTTTTTTCGTTATTAAAATAGGCAACAGAGTCTATTGTCTTTTCGTTTTTGTTTGTAATTTCTAATGAAATTTCGTCACCAGTGTGATACATGGCTTTAAATTTAGACTCATCAAAAGAAAATAAATTTTTTTTACCACCATCACAGCTTGCTCCCAGTAGCAGTAAAGAAGTGATAGCGAGAAGATTATATTTTTTCATTGGTAATTTTTTTACAGATACAATATACAAAAGGCATTTACATTTTCAAATGCGCTTGTAAAAATACAAAAAGATTGTATATTTGCACCGGCAAGTCCTACACGACCAGCTCCTGCAGACTCCTCCAGGGTGGGAACGCAGCAAAGGTATGCGGTTGTAGCGGTGCGATGTAGGTCGCTTGCCATTTTTTAGTCTTTGCGAACAAAGTGAAGCAATCTTTTTAACTCATTATCTCCATTATTATAAGGAGATTTTTTATTTTTAGACCAAATTATTCCAAATGAAGCTCACTTGGCAAAAGGTCAAACTTCCTCTTAAAGAAACTTTTTCAATATCCTATGGTGATTATTCCTTTAGGGAAGCTCTGATTGTAACATTAGAATATAAAGGCTTTTTAGGTTACGGTGAATGTACAGCGATTGATTATTATGGAATTGACTTAGATGATTTGATCAATCAATTAACAAGAAGTAAAGCTTTAATTGAAAATCAACAAATAACTGAACCGCAGCATTTTTATTTTAATGTAAATAAAATGCATTTAAGTTCATTTATAACTTCAGCGCTAGATTGTGCCTATTGGGATTTATACGGGAAGTTGGAAAACAGAAGCTTTTTGGAACTGAATAAAATAGATTTCAGGAGTATTCCTGAGTCTTCGATAACAATAAGTATTGCCACAGCTGAAGAACAAATAAAGAAGATAGAGAAATCATCCTGGAATAAGTTTAAGGTAAAATGTAAAGGTTTGGATAAAGAATCTTTTTATAAGCTGTCTGATTTGGGAAAAGACATTGCTCTTGATTCCAATGCTAGCTTTACTCTTGAAGATTGCCGCTGGATTCAAAATCAAAAATCTGCTTCTAAATTCACATATTTGGAACAGCCAATGCCGGTTAAAAATTTCACTGGTTTGTCCAGAGATAAATTTGCAAATTGGATGGCCGATGAAGATTTTCAAAACGAGAATAATTTAGTTTCTTTACACTCCTATTATAGAAGCATTAATATAAAGTTGGTTAAATGCGGAGGATTGACTCCTGCATTAAACATAATAAAAGAAGCCAGAAAATTAAATTATAAAATTATGATTGGATGCATGACCGAATCGACTGTGGGAATTTCAGCAGGGGCAGTTTTAGCACCATTAGCTGATTATTGTGATTTGGACGGAGCAAATCTTATAGCACAGGAGATTGCATGTGGAAGCCAAATCATAAACGGAAAAATAGAAATCTCTGAAAAACCTGGATTAGGAATAAAATTATTATAAACATTCAATTTTGTCATAGGAATTGAATATTGATCTTAAAATAAATTATGAATAAAGTAGTAATAATAACTGGTGGTTCATCAGGAATAGGAAAGTCAATAGGGGAGTTCCTGCAGGATAAAGGATATACCGTTTATGGAACAAGCCGTAATCCTGAAAAAGTTCAAAACTCTAAAATTCCTTTGATAGCACTTGATGTCAGAAACAGTGAATCTATTTATAAAGCTGTTGCAGAAGTAATTGCAAAATCAGGTAGAATTGATGTTTTGATAAACAATGCCGGAGTTGGAATCACTGGTCCTATTGAAGAAATTCCAACAGATGAAATGCGTAATAATTTTGAAACAAATTTCTTTGGTCCTATTGAAGTAATGAAAGCTGTTTTACCGCATATGCGCAGTCAAAATTCGGGATTAATAATCAATATAACTTCAATTGCAGGTTATATGGGATTGCCATATCGCGGAATATATTCAGCATCAAAAGGAGCTTTAGAGCTGGTGACTGAAGCACTTCGGATGGAAACGAAGCAATTTGGTGTTGAAATTACTAATATAGCGCCGGGAGATTTTGCAACCAATATTGCAGCAGGCCGTTATCATGCACCTGTTATAAAAGGTTCTGCTTATGAAGAGGTTTATGGCAATACTCTGGCTGCAATGAACACACACGTTGATTCAGGCAGTAATCCTATAGAGATGGCTGAGGCAGTTTATAAAATTATCAATACATCAAAGCCAAAAATTCACTATAAAGTGGGCGCTTTTATGCAGAAATTTTCTGTTGTTCTAAAAAGAACATTGCCTGATAAAGTATATGAAAAAATGCTGATGAATCATTATAAATTGTAATTTTGCACTTTCGAAAGAGTTCCCCAACCAAATAGATATTAATCATAAAAACACAACTATTTTAAATACAGACAGATGAAATTTTTTATTGACACAGCTAATTTAGAACAAATCAGAGAAGCGCAGGCTTTAGGAATACTTGATGGAGTTACTACGAACCCTTCATTAATGGCAAAAGAAGGTATCACCGGAAAAAATAATATCTTAAAACACTATGTTGATATCTGCAATATTGTAGAAGGTGATGTAAGTGCAGAAGTTAATGCGCTTGACTTTGAAGGAATGGTTAAAGAAGGTGAGGAGCTGGCTGAATTACACGATCAGATTGTTGTAAAACTGCCAATGACTAAAGAAGGTGTTAAAGCTTGTAAATATTTCTCAGACAAAGGAATCAGAACAAACGTGACTTTAGTATTTTCTGCAGGACAGGCATTGTTAGCTGCTAAAGCTGGTGCGACTTATGTTTCTCCATTTTTAGGACGCTTAGATGATGTTTCAACTGACGGTTTAAATTTAATCCAGGAGATCAGAGATATTTATGACAATTATGCTTATGAAACTCAAATTTTAGCGGCATCAGTTCGTCATACAATGCATATTGTAAACTGTGCTAAAATTGGTGCAGATGTTATGACAGGACCTTTATCAGCAATCACAGGTTTATTAAAACATCCTTTGACAGATATCGGTATTGCACAATTTATTGCTGACTACGAGAAAGGAAATAAATAACATTATATTTTAACATAAAAAAGCGGTTTTCTAAAATAATAGAAAGCCGCTTTTTCGTTTGGTTTTGGTGTTTAAGTTTTATTTCAGATAGTCATCAAATTGAGCATCAAACAAACTAATGAAAGCATTTTTAATACTTCCATCTTCATTCAGTAACATTGCTCTGTGATTTTTGGTAATAACCCACTTTTGTTTAATCTCTTCAAAATTATTAGAATGTAATTCGGTTATTTTGAAATTATACTTTGAAAGCAATTTTTTCCAGTCTTCCGGTGTATCATGAATGTTTACCCCTACAAAATTAAGGTTCGGGTATTTTTTCTGTAATTCATCCACTCTTTTATGCGACAATTCCAAATGCGATTTTGCTTTAGACGACCAGAAAAAAACTATTGTCCTTTTACCGTTTGTTTTTACTGTATTTGTTTTTTTACCATCAGTTTGCAGTAATTCAATAGGAGGTAAAAATCTGCTTTTAGCCAGTGCCTGTATTGATGTTGCAATTTTCTTTATTTTTTCTTTATTCTTTTTATCGGAAGACAACTTATAATATAAATCCAAAAAGGTTTTATTATTGGCAGTATTCTGATCTTCCAGCAAATACATAAAAGCAATATTGTGAAGCACCGAATTTTTTATTGGTTTATTCGTGAAAATTGAATCGGCTACTTTTAATTTTTTGATGTTGTTTTCAACTATAAGTCCATCGGCATTATTTTTACAGGTTATTTTACAGGTAATATTATTCAACATAGAAGTTAAATAACCTACAAAGGGTGCAAAATGGGTTAACTTATCCTTATTGAAATCGATTTCTTTTCTAAAATCATAATAATTTTTTGGTAATTCTTTGCAGACTTCTTTATTTGTTCTGTACTGATGCACCATAGGATACATTTCTTTTTTTGCTAAATAAGGAAAATCCAGCATAGATTTAGCATACAGATCAAAATCTTCATCCCAGTCAATTTCTCCTTTTCTTCTTTCGTAAAATGCCTGTTTTGATTTGTATTCGTTATCTATTTTTTCTTCAAATTTCTTTAAATCATAATCATAAATATCAAAACTTGAATTTTTCTCTTCCTCGTTTTTCAAAAAAAGCTCAATCAAGAAATTGTTTTTTTCATCACCTCTTCCGCAAAAAGCCAATGAATTGTCAAACTCCAGAGTGTTTAAACGAATCATTAAACTATCGCCTTTTTCAAAATAGATGTATTGGTATTCCGGATCATGACGGAAAGTGTACATTCCCGGAATAAGAGTATCATATTTTTTCAAGAAGCGGTTGTTCTTGTCCAAAGGTATCGTATCAATTATATCATTGTCTTTGCAGAGATACACCTCCTTGGAATTCGGATTGATAATTTCACCACCAAAATATACAGCATCCTCATCACCTTTCATCACATTGGCACATGAAGTTACTAGGAGAGATGAAGGAATACTAATCAGAAATAGTAGTTTTTTAAAATAGGCGATCATTCTTATCTAATTTCAACAAGCAAATATATTCGTATAATTTGTACAATCTTGTTAATGTACAGTTAAAACTCACTATACATTAATGATTATCACTAAACCTACTAGATATATCTCAATCCATAACTTTCAATTTTGTAATATTTTTCGCAATTTATAAAAATCTACAAACTAATTATTAAAAACTGAAGTCTATTCAGTACTTTTGCATCACTTTAAAAAAATAAAAAATGTTAACAGTTTCAAATTTATCAGTTCAATTTGGTAAACGAATTTTGTTTGACGAAGTAAACGTAACTTTTACACAGGGTAACTGTTATGGTATTATTGGTGCAAATGGTGCAGGAAAATCTACATTCTTAAAAATATTATCAGGAGAGTTTGACCCTACTTCAGGGCGTGTTATTCTTGAGCCAGGAAAACGTATGTCGGTTTTAAATCAGAACCACAATATGTTTGACGAACATACAGTTCTTGAAACAGTATTAATGGGGAACAAAACTTTGTTTGCTGTTAAAAAAGAAATGGACGATTTGTATGCTGATTATTCTGATGATAAAGTGGATAGAATAGGGGAGCTACAGGTACAATTTGAAGAGATGAATGGCTGGAATGCCGATTCTGATGCTGCAACAATGTTGTCCAACTTAGGAATCGGACCAGATTATCATTACACTTTAATGGGTGAAATGGAAGGAAAATTAAAAGTTCGTGTGTTATTGGCACAGGCTTTATTTGGAAATCCGGATGTGCTAATCATGGACGAGCCTACGAATGACCTTGACTTTGAAACTATCGGCTGGTTGGAAAACTTCTTAGCGAACTATGAAAATACAGTTTTAGTAGTATCTCACGACCGTCACTTCCTGGATGCTGTTTGTACGCACGTTTCGGATATTGACTTTGGGAAAATTACGCATTACTCAGGTAACTATACTTTCTGGTACGAGTCTTCTCAATTAGCGGCGAAACAACGTGCGCAGCAAAACAAAAAAGCGGAAGAGAAAAAAGCTGAATTAGAAGAATTCATCCGTCGTTTCTCTGCGAATGTGGCAAAATCAAAACAGGCTACTTCCCGTAAGAAAATGATCGAAAAATTAAATATTTCTGATATTAAGCCTTCAAGCCGTAGATATCCTGCAATTATTTTTGATCAGGAGCGTGAAGCCGGTGACCAGATTTTAAATATCCAAAACTTATCAGCATCAATTGAAGGTGAAACATTATTCACTAATGTTGATTTGAATATGGCTAAAGGTGATAAAATTGTAGTTTTCTCTAAAGATTCACGTGCTACAACCGCTTTTTATGAAATCATTAATGATAACATGAAAGCTGATTCTGGTACTTTTGATTGGGGTATTACTACAAACCAGTCTTATTTGCCAGCAGATAACCATAGCTTCTTTGATAATGATTATACTTTAGTAGATTGGTTGCGTCAATGGGCTAAAACAGAGGAAGAACGGGATGAAGTTTATGTTCGCGGTTTCTTAGGGAAAATGATTTTCTCTGGTGAAGAGGCTTTAAAAACCGGACGTGTATTATCGGGAGGTGAAAAAGTACGTTGTATGATTTCCCGCATGATGATGTTGCGTGCCAATGTATTAATGCTTGATGAACCAACTAACCACTTGGATCTTGAATCGATTACAGCATTCAATAACTCTTTGAAAAATTTTAAAGGTTCTGTATTGTTTACCACTCATGACCACGAGTTTGCGCAAACAGTTGCGAACCGTGTGTTAGAGTTAACGCCAAAAGGAGTGATTGACAGATATATGACTTTTGATGAATATCTTGAAGATGAAAAAATTCAGGAAATGAGAAAGAAAATGTATTCTTAATAAATATCAAAAATCCCGTCTAAAATTAGACGGGATTTGTTTTTTAAAACAGATTTCTATTATCTGAAATTAATTTCATTTCTTTAAACTTCCCTTTTTCAAAAGATAATCGGTTAGCTTTAATGGCTATTGGAAAATAAATATCTGTATTTGTGGTCATTTTTATCTTACTGCCACCTTTATGTTCAAATTGGATTTTACCATCTGCAATTTTAGAAAAATTTAAAGCAATAGCAGCATTTACAACACTGTCTGAATCAATACCAACGACTAAATTTTTGGCATAAATTATACCGCTGACTATGATAATATTATTCTTATTGGCATTTTTCAGCAAATCCGGATTAGGGTGTTTGAAATCAGCAGTATAAAGATAATTTGAAAGCTCACCAACAGGAACTTCTCTCGTTATGGCATTATCATAACTGATTGTGATTTTATTACCTGTTTTTATTTGACTGCCTATGTCTAAATTTATTAATCCCAATGATTTTAAAATTTCATCTAAAACAGTAATACCTATATTAAAACTGTACTCGTTAGAATTTGAAGAAGTAATAGTTAAAGATTTATTTTCAATTTGAGTAAGCTGGACATTACTCTCAAAAGCATGATTTACATCTGAATAATAAAGTTCTATTTCATCAAAAATTTTTTTTATCCAAAGTTGCAGTAATTTGTGATTCCTTACAGGACCACTGATCAAATCATAGCCTTGTTCTTTCAAATATGCGGTTAAATTCATTTGGTTATCATATTGTTTTTGTAAATACTAACTTACAAAATAATATAATCTAAACAGGATTAATTATAATAAATATCATCCCAATTTGTTATACTGAATTGTTTGCCTTTCCAGAAAAAGTAATAAATGAAAATTGCACAGTACATTTTAAAGATAAACAGGAAAGTTACTAATTTGACAGTGTTGTAACTAACATTGCCCAAATTTTTATAAGGCAAAATAAAAGTAGTCAGCAAACTTATGAGAAATATAAAGAATATAAGATATTCAAGGTTTTTATATGGTAAAACCATCCATTTTCTAAATCTGCTTAAATCATTACCCCATTTATGAATTAAATAATAATAATCGTTTCCTATGGGAATGAAAAGCAATGGGTCATCATAGTTTTTTAATTTTAAGGCTTCAGCAGTGGCAATTATCTTAAAACTATGCAATGAAGTTTTATGTATTCTTTCTAATTTTTTTATTTTGTTTATAGTTTCAGGAGGAATTTCCAATTTGTAATAGTTGCTGTCTAAAAAACGTAACCGGTAACTAATACAGATTTTTTCAATTTGTGAAATGTGGTAGATTTTATCTGCTTCCAGTTCGTTAATCAGTAATTTATTAACAGCAGTAAATTGATCAAAATGTTCTTTATCGTTTAGTATCTCTTGAGCAAATGATATCAATGTCGAATTATATCCAATTTTATCTTTTTCTTTAATCAGAATTTTTTCTATGTCAACACCTTTAAAAAGCATAACACAATCTAATAACCACTAAGTTAGTGAATTACAGATTGTGTTACAATAAAATGACTAAGTTTAACTTTTGTTTTATCTTAAACTCGCCCCTAATTCGGTTTCAAAAGTCTGCGTTAATTTACTCATTACTTTATCAATTTGCGAATCGGTTAATGTTTTTGTATTGTCTTGTAAAATAAAGCTAACTGCATACGATTTTTTACCGGCAGGTAAATTTTTACCTTGATACACATCAAATAAATCAACTTCTTTTAATAAACCTTTTTCTGTTTTAACAGCTAGATCCAAAATTTTAGCAAATGCTACATTTTCATCAACTAATAAAGCTAAATCACGGCGAACCTCAGGATATTTAGGGATTTCGACAAATTTTAAGTGATTTGTCAAGTGTTTTAATATCGCACCCCATTTAAAATCAGCGAAGAAAACTTCCTGCTTGATATCAAAGTGTTTTAAAACTGATTTTTTTACTGTACCAAATTCAACCAATGTAGAAGCACCAGCTTCATATACTAATCCTTCAGAATAAACGTCAGTTTTTAAAGCACTCGTTGTAATGTTCTTAATTCCCAGGCGCTCTAAAATTGTTAAAACATATCCTTTAAATAAGAAGAAATCTGATGGAGCTTGAGGTGAAGTCCAGCTTTCTGCTTTTCGATTTCCAGTCATGGTTAACGTCAAATGCATTTTTTCCTCATGACCTGCTAATTGTTTATGATATGTTTTACCAAATTCGAATAAACGTAAATCACTGTTTCTTCTGTTTATGTTGAAAGAAACAGCTTCTAATGCAGAAAACAACATCGATTGACGCATTGCCGATAAATCTGTACTTAACGGATTTAACATCAATACGTTATTCTTTTCATGAATCGATTCACTTAGCTGCACATAAGAAGGTGTCGTAAGTGAATTTGCCATCATTTCGTTGAATCCATTTCCAACAAGTAAATTGGCAATTATATTCTGTACTTTATAATCCTCAGATCTTGCAGAATGTGATGTGGTTGCTTTTAATTTTTGAGTGAACTCAATATTGTTGTAACCATATACACGTAAAATTTCTTCAATAACATCTATCTCACGGGTAACATCAACACGGTAAGCAGGAACAGTAAGTCCTAAACCTACTTTTGAAATACTGTTTACCTTAATATCCAAAGAAACTAGTATGTTTTTAATTTCTTCGTCAGGAATTTCCTGGCCAATTAATTTTTTTACATTTTCCAGATTTAATAAAACAGCATGATCTTCAGCTTTTTTAGGGTATACATCCACAATATCAGAAGTAATTTCCCCTCCGGCAACCTCACGAATCAATATCGCCGCACGTTTTAATGCATACTCTGCAATTGTAGGGTCAATACCTCTTTCAAAACGGAAAGAAGCATCAGAATTAATTCCGTGACGTTTTGCTGTTTTACGAATTGAAACAGGATTAAAATAAGCACTTTCAAGGAAAATAGAAGTGGTTCTTTCAGTTACACCTGAATTTTTACCACCCATAACACCTGCAATACACAAAGAACCTTTTTCATCACAAATCATGATGTCTTCTTTGCTTAAAGTTCTCTCTGTATCATCAAGAGTTACAAATTTTTGACCTTCTTCGGCATTTTTTACAATAACTTTTCCATGAATTTTTGAAGCATCAAAAGCATGCAAAGGTTGACCTAATTCGTGTAAAACATAATTAGTTACGTCAACCACATTATTCTTTGGTGTTAAACCAATTGCTTTCAAACGGTTTTGTAACCAAGATGGCGACGGGCCAACATTTATATCAGAAATAGTTACACCACAATATCTAGGAACTAATTTATTGTCCTCAACGTTTACATCAATTTTTAAAGTCCTTTTTTCAACTTTATAAGAACTTACAGAAGGTGTTATTAATTCCACATGCACATCCTGCTGTAGCATACCAGCACGTAAATCACGGGCAACACCCCAGTGGCTCATTGCATCAGCACGGTTAGGAGTTAAACCAATTTCAAAAACTTCATCGTTTTCAATATTAAAAACTTCTGCAGCAGGTGTACCTGGTTTTAATTCTGCATCTAAAACCATAATACCTTCATGACTGTCACCAAGACCAATTTCGTCTTCGGCGCAAATCATACCGTGGCTTTCTTCACCACGGATTTTTCCTTTTTTTATTTCGAAAGAATTTCCGCCTTTATCGTATAATTTAGTACCAATTGTAGCAACAGGAACTTTTTGCCCGGCAGCAACATTGCTTGCACCGCAAACAATTTGTACAGGATCACCGTTTCCTAAATCAACAGTTGTAATTTTTAATTTATCAGCATTTGGATGTTGTACACATGTTAGAACATGACCTACAACGATACCTTCTAAACCACCTTTAATCGATTGGTATTTTTCAACACTTTCTACTTCAAGACCTAAATCTGTAAGCAATTCAGAAGTTCTTTCTGAATTCCAATCTGTTTTAATAAATTGCTTTAACCAGTTATATGAAATTTTCATATTTATATTTGCGTATATATTGTATTAAGATTCGCAAAGATAAAATATGTTGTTGGAAGTTGGAAGTTTTTTATTCTATATTTGTTTCACCAAACTTTTATAATAAAAACAAATAGTTACAATGAAATTATTAGAAGGAAAAGTAGCAATTATCACTGGTGCCAGTCGTGGTATAGGTAAAGGAATTGCTGAAGTTTTTGCAAAAAACGGTGCTAATGTAGCATTTACATACAGTTCATCAGCAGAAAGCGCTTTGGCTTTGGAAAATGAATTAACAGCTTTAGGTGTTAAAGCAAAAGGATACAAATCAAACGCGGCAGATTTTAACGAGGCACAAAAATTAGTTGATGATGTTTTAGCTGAATTTGGTACAATTGATGTTTTAATCAACAATGCCGGTGTGACTAAAGATAACTTATTAATGAGAATGTCTGAAGAAGATTTTGATGCAGTGATTGACATCAACTTAAAATCGGTTTTCAACATGACTAAAGCGGTTCAAAAAACGATGCTGAAAAACCGCGCAGGTTCTATTATTAATATGAGCTCTGTTGTGGGTGTTAAAGGAAATGCGGGTCAGGCTAATTATGCGGCTTCAAAAGCCGGTATGATTGGTTTCTCAAAATCAATTGCTTTAGAATTAGGTTCACGTAATATCCGTTGCAATGCTATTGCTCCAGGTTTCATTGAAACAGAAATGACTGCTAAATTAAACGAAGATGTAGTACAAGGATGGAGAGACACTATTCCATTAAAGCGTGGTGGTACTCCTGAGGATATTGCTAATGCTTGTGTATTCTTAGCTTCTGATATGAGTGCTTATGTTACCGGACAGGTGTTGAATGTAGATGGAGGAATGTTAACATAGTAAACAGTCACAGTTTGCAGTTATCAGCTGGATGATTACAAACTGACCACTTATAACTGACCACTGAATACTTAAAAATATGACGATAAATACAATTTTACTCTTACTTTTAACATTAATTGTATCTGCTGGAATTGCATTTTATCAATATTTATACAAAGCCAATTACAAATCGCGTTTGCATTTGTTTTTGGCTTTTTTGCGTTTTGCTTCTATTTTTTTGGTTTTATTATTACTGATAAACCCAATTATTTCAAGAAAAACGTACGAAACACAAAAAACACCATTACCTATTGTAGTTGACAATTCTGAATCGGTTTCTTTTCTAAATCAGGATAAAAAAGCAAAAGAAATTGCTGATTTATTAAGTTCCAATTCAAAATTGCAGGAAAAATATCAGGTGCAGTTGTTTTCTTTTGACGAAGATTTTAATGCTGACAAACCCATTGATTTTAAAGGAAAACAATCCAATATTTACAAGGTTTTTGAGAATTTAAAACAATTATACAGAACTCAAAATCATCCTGTGGTTTTATTGACTGATGGAAATCAGACTCAAGGGTATGATTACGTCTACAACATACAGCAAAATGCAAATATTTTTCCCATTGTTTTAGGAGATACAATAGAACATTTGGATTTGAAAATCAGTCAGCTGAATGCAAACAAATATGCTTTTTTAAAAAATAAATTTCCTGTTGAAATATTCACAAATTATACAGGAAATAAACCCATAAATGCCACTGTAAGTATTCAAAGTGGTAATTCAACCATATTTAAGCAGAATATTTTCCTTTCTGCTACTAAAAAGTCAGAAGTTGTATCCGTTTTATTGAATGCTGATAGAGTAGGAGTTCATACGTATAAGGCCTTAATCACTTCAGCAGAAAATGAAAAAAATAAATTCAACAACACTAAAAATTTTGCCGTTGAAGTTATTGACCAACGTACAGAAGTAGCTTTAATTTCAAATATTGTACATCCTGACATGGGCGCGATTAAGCGTTCGATTGAAACTAATGCACAACGTAAGGTAACTATAATTAAACCGAAGGATATAAGAAATTTAAATAATTTCAATGTGTTGATTTTTTATCAACCGGATGCAAATTTTAAATCGGTTTTAGATCAGAATATTAATTTCAAAATCAACAGCTTTGTCATTACTGGTTTGAATACTGATTTTAATTTACTGTCACAATATTATAATCAGTTTGAGTTCAAAATGTCAGCCCAAAAAGAAGATTATTCAGCTGATTTCAATACCAATTTTAATGCTTTTGCCATTGATGATTTTGGTTTTGAACAGTTTCCTCCATTAGAAAATCCATTTGGTTCAATTGTACCTAAAAATAATGTAAACACATTACTTCAGGCAAGAATCAGAACTGTTAAAACGGAAAGTCCTTTACTTTCATTTACTGAAAATAATTTAAATAGAAATGCATTTCTTTTTGGAGAGAATATTTGGAAATGGAGAGTTGAAAGTTATTTAAAGGAAAAGTCTTTTGATAAATTCGATATTTTTCTTGACAAGTTAATTCAGTATCTGTCATCGAATACCAAAAAGAAAAATTTGGTTGTCAGTCATGAAAATTTTTATAATTCCGGTGAAACTATTTTAATTTCTGCCCAATACTTTAATAAAAATTATGAGTTTGATGAGAATGCACAACTAACAATACAATTAAAACACAAAGAATCAAATACGCTTAAAGTATATGATTTTGTAAAAGGTTCAAATGATTATTCTGTTGCTTTTGATGATTTACAATCAGGATCTTATAATTTTATTGTTAAAGAGAAAAAATCTAGTAACCAATATATTGGCAGTTTTCAGGTAATACATTTCGATGCAGAGAAGCAATTTGTAAATGCTGATGTAACCCGATTAAAACAATTGGCAGAAAACACTCAAGGAAAAACTTATTTTACAAATCAAATTGAACGTTTGATTAAATTTCTTGAAGAGGATAATAAATACAAGCCTATTCAAAAAGAAGTTATAAAAAAATCCCCTTTAATCGATTGGATCTGGGGATTGATTTTGTTGGCTGTTCTTTTAACCGCTGAATGGTTTACAAGAAAATATAACGGACTTTTATAAATTGTTCTTCTGATATCTTTTATGTTTTAATTGTATTGATGCTGTCTGATAAAATGAAACAGCTTCCTTAACCAATATCTCATCCATTTTTTTAACTGGTTTTTCTTCGTATTTAAGAATAAAATTTTCATTTTTTGCATTGGCATCAGGAATCAAATCAAATTGTTTTGCTTTTTGTTTAGGAGAAATGACAGTCAATTTATTCTGTTCGATAAGTCCTAAATCCTGATAAGTTGCAATTAAAGCTCGTTGTTCAAAATGAGGAGCGTTTACGTCTTGCCCGTAAAATTTACTGGTGTAGTCAAAATTCAACATTCCAAAAAGTGTCGGCATTATATCTATTTGAGACATAAGCACAGGATTTATTTTACCAGGTTTTGTTGGATCAAAAATCATAGCGGGGATATGGTATTTGTCAACAGGGAGTTCAGTTTTTCCAGCGCTTGATGCACAATGGTCTGCTAAAATTACAAATACAGTATTGTTGTACCATGATTGTTTTTTAGCCATATTGAAAAACTGTTTTAAGGCGTAATCAGTATATTTTACTCCACCATCACGTGATTTTGTATCGTTTGGAATATCAATTTTTCCGGCAGGATAAGTGAAAGGTCTATGATTGCTGACAGTCATCCAATGATTAAAAAATGGTTTACCTATTTTAGACTCTTCATTCATTACTTTAATGGCTTTTTTTGCCATGTCTTCATCACAAACACCCCAAACATTTGAAAAGGTAATCTCTTCAGGCTTCAGGTTTTTTTTATCTACAATATCATAGCCATTTCCACTAAAGAAATCTTCCATGTTATCAAAGTAAGCGTCACCACCATAAAGATACTTTACCGAATATCCTTTCTGTTTAAAAACACTTCCGGTTGAAAACTTATCTTTATTGTCTTTTCGTTTCACTATACTTTCACCAGGAGAAGGAGGAAGACAAAGAGTCACGGCTTCCAGCCCGCGGATAGTTCTATTTCCTACAGCATATAAATTTGTAAACAAAGTACTTTTTGTGGCAAGACTATCTAAAAACGGAGTGATTTTTTTTTCATTTCCGTAACATTTCATAAAATCAGCACTTAAACTCTCAATGGTAATAAGAACGACATTTTTATGTTCTTCCAGTTTATTTGATTTTATTTCCCTTTCAGTTGATAAATCTTTAATCTCTGGTATTTGAACCTTCAACAAAGCAAAAGCATCTTTTTCAGGCATTGTTTTGTAGAACTTATCATAATCCAATTCACTATTCATAAATGCCAGATAAAATCTATACAATCCATTGGCTTGTAATTCATTTGTAAAAACATTTTGTGAAGTTTCTTGTTTAGCTAATGTTGGAATTAAAAATAATCCAATTAGAAACAATCCAATATAAACACCTGATAATTGTAGCTTTTCTTTAAATGAAGGTAAATTATGTAGAAAAGATTGTGATTTCTTTACAATCAAATAGGTAAAAAAAGCTGTGATTAATCCAACAGCCGTAAATAATGGGACAACCGGATAAGATTCCATTATGTTTTTGATTACTTCGTTAGTGTAAACCAAATAATCTACAGCGATGAAGTTGTATCTTACCCCAAATTCATTCCAAAAGAAAAACTCGCTTATAGCATTCTGAATTATTAACAATGTAACAATAAATACAGCCATTGAAAAAAGTACAAGCCTTATTTGTTGTCTATATTTTGGTAAAAAAAGTAATAGCCCAAAAAGTATAGTTTTTAAAGCTATAAAGCTTATACCAATTTCAGGTAAGGCTCCGCCATATTCATTTAAAATTGTATTAAAAAAAGAAACATAGGTTAGTAAGAATGCTAAAATACCAAAGATTATATACCCCAACGGCTTATCATATTTAGAATTGGATAAAAACATTAAATACAGCCATAACAAACCGGAAGCTAAAATAAATACAAAAAAATCTGAGATAAGACCAGTAATGAAAATTTTACTTATTTCCGCCCAAGTAAAACTTGCAGATGTTATTGGATGAAACAACAAAACTATCCTTAAAACCAACGTTACAACAATGTATAGTTTTAGTAAATTTTTGAATGGGGAGATTTTTTCTAAAAACTTCATTAGTTAAAATTTCGAATACAAATTAACCAAATTTTCATTAAGTTTAAAGTGATAATTATCACATTAGAATTTATTTAACTTACTTAATATTGTTACTAAAAATTTTTTAATTATGAATGAAGCACATTATCACATGCTAATCAACCATTTTCCTATCATTGGATTGTTCTTCGGAATTGCAATTTTAGGATATGGAATGTTTAAGAAAAATGCTTTGCTGATTAACATTGCTTATGTTATTTTTATTTTCTGTATGATTATGGGAAAAATCTCAATGATGACAGGTGATAAAGCTGAGCATTTTGTAGAAGATTTATCCGGTTTTTCTCATGATTTTATCGAGGAACATGAAGAGTCAGCCGAAAGCTTCATGAAAATTATGTATTTGCTTGGTGTGTCTTCTATAATAGGATTGTACACCACTTTCAAAAAACATTCAAAAGCATTTTTGATGTCTTATTTGGTACTTGTTATTGCTGTTACTGCTGCTGTATTTGCAAGCCCGGTAGGCACTTCAGGAGGTGAAATACGTCATACTGAAATACGGGAAGGAAGTATGCCGGTTAAAGCTGATGCTGAAACTGAAAATAACGGTCATGATGAATAATCCTAAAGAATTAAGTTTTGACAATTATTTAGAAACCCATTACATACATCGCAGTAATTGGCTTCGTGCGGCGGTTTTAGGCGCAAATGACGGAATTTTATCAATTTCCAGTATCGCGATAGGTGTAGCCGCAGCAAGTGATACAAGGGAAGCAGTTGTATTGGCTACTTTAGCGGGTTTGGTGGCTGGTGCTCTCTCAATGGCTGCAGGAGAATATGTCTCGGTTAGCTCTCAAACTGATGTCGAAAAATCGGATATAGAAAGAGAGAAAAAGGAATTGGCAGAGATGCCTGAACTAGAAATGGGTATTTTAGCTCAAATTTATGAAAAGAGAGGTCTAAAAAGAGAAACAGCTCTTCAGGTGGCTAAAGAATTGACAGCGCATGATGCCTTAGGCACTCATATTCGTGATGAATTGGGCATAAATGAAATTTCACAGGCAAATCCGTTACAAGCGGCATTAGCTTCGGGAGCAGCATTTATATTTGGAGGAATATTGCCACTGCTGGTTACTTTATTTTTTCCTGTTCTAAACATGGAATATTACTTATATGGTTTAGCAATTGTTTTTTTAGTCATTTTAGGAACAATAGCAGCAAAAACAGGAGGTTCAAATGTGTTTAAAGCTATAGCAAGAATCACTTTTTGGGGTACAATTGCTATGGGATTAACAGCGCTTGTAGGACACCTATTCGGTGTGAATATTGCATAATTTTTAAAAATATTTGTTTATTTAAATTAAAACATTATAAATTTGCAGAACAATTAGACAAAATATGTTTTTAAATCAATTACATCATCATCATCATTTTTCCCACGCTCAAGCGAGGTAGTGATGATATTGTTGTAAATCATATAAACTATTAACCCGTTTGAGTATATCAAACGGGTTTTTTGTTTTGTAAAACTTCGCTGGTATACTCATAAATTCTAAACAAAATGAGTATTTTAAAAATTGCCATTCAAAAATCAGGTCGGTTAAACGAAGACAGCATCCAAATCTTAAAAGATTGTGGCATTTCCATTAACAACGGTAACGATCAACTTAAAACAACGGCTTCTAATTTTCCTTTGGAAGTATACTATTTGAGAAATTCTGATATCCCACAGTATTTACTTGACGGAGTAGTAGATGTTGCTATCGTTGGTGATAATCTTTTGATTGAAAAAGGACAAAATATTGTTGTTGCTGAGAAATTAGGTTTCTCAAAATGCAGAGTTTCAGTAGCGGTTCCCAAAACTTTTAATTATAATTCCATCAAGGACTTAAACGGATTAAATGTTGCAACCTCTTATCCCAATACTGTTTTAAACTATTTTAAATCTAAAGGGGTAACAGTTGATATACACCAAATTTCCGGGTCTGTTGAAATTGCACCTAATATTGGACTTTCTGATGCGATTGTTGACATAGTTTCCAGTGGGAGTACATTATTTAAAAACAATTTGAAAGAAGTTGAAGTCATTTTAAAAAGTGAAGCAGTATTAGCTGTTTCACCTAAAATTTCAAAAGATTCTGAGCAAGTATTAGAAAAACTTTTATTTAGAATTCAATCGGTTTTAAGAGCTAGAAAGTCAAAGTATATTTTGATGAACGTACCTAATGATAAAATTCAAAAAGTAAGTAACATTTTACCTGTTTTAAAAAGTCCTACCATCATGCCTCTTGCAGAAGAGGGATGGAGCAGTTTACACTCAGTGATAGATGAAGAAAAGTTTTGGGAGGTAATAGACCAACTCAAATTAGCTGGAGCTGAAGGAATTCTTATTTGTCCAATAGAAAAAATAGTTTTATAAATTATACAATATGAAAAAATATATTTATCCAAAAACAAACGAATGGGAAAAATTAGCAGAAAGACCAACACAATCCTTTAAAGAAATTGAAGAGACTACAAAACTAATTTTTAAAGACATACAAACTAATGGCGATAGTGCTGTTACTAAATATACTTCGGTATTTGATGGAGTTGTGATTGAAGATATTCTTGTTTCTCAAAGTGAATTTTCAGAAGCCAATCAACAAATTAGTACTGAATTGAAAGAGGCTATAGCGACTGCAAAAGCAAATATCACTAAGTTTCACATGATTCAAAAACGTTCAAAAATTGAAGTAGAAACAACTATGGGTGTAAATTGTTGGATGGAAAAACGTCCCATAGAAAAAGTTGGATTGTATATTCCTGGAGGAACAGCTCCTTTGTTTTCAACAGTTTTAATGTTGGCTATTCCAGCTCAAATTGCAGGTTGTAAAGAAATTGTATTGTGTTCGCCACCAGATAAAAATGGCAAAATAAATCCTGCGATTCTTTTCACGGCACAATTATGTGGAGTAACCAAAATTTTGAAAGTTGGTGGAATCCAAGCCATTGCTGGACTAACATTTGGAACGGATACTATTCCTAAAGTTTCTAAAATTTTTGGGCCAGGAAACCAATTTGTCACGGTGGCTAAACAAGTCTCAACGCAATATGGAGTAGCTATCGATATGCCTGCAGGACCAAGTGAACTTTTAGTATTTGCTGATGAATCAGCTAATCCAAGCTTTGTTGCTTCTGACTTATTAAGCCAAGCAGAGCACGGAACGGATAGTCAAGTAATTTTTGCTACGACATCAAAATCTTTTCTAAAATTGGTAGAAAATGAACTCAAATCACAATTGGCTGTATTAACAAGAAAAGAAATAGCCGAAAAAGCCATTGAAAATTCTAAAATGATTCTTTTCAAAAGTGCTGAAGAAGCTTTAGATTTTACCAATTTATACGCCCCTGAACATTTTATAATTTGTTCAAAAAAAGAAAAATATTTTGTTGAAAATATTAGTAATGCCGGCTCAGTATTCATAGGAAATTACACTCCTGAAAGTGCTGGAGATTACGCTTCTGGTACAAATCACACCTTGCCTACAAATGGTTATGCTAAAAATTACAGTGGTGTAAGTTTAGATAGCTTTTTAAAGTCAATCACTTTTCAAAAAATCAGTAAAGAAGGCATACTAAATTTAGGGAAAACAATCGAAATTATGGCCGAAGCCGAAGGTTTACAAGCTCACAAAAACGCTGTTTCTATAAGACTAAAAGAATTAGAAAATGAAAATTGAAAATTTAATCAGAAATAATATCAAAGCGATGAAATCTTATTCATCAGCAAGAGATGAATTTGAGGATTTTGAAAAAGAAATGATTTTTTTAGATGCCAACGAGAATCCCTTTGAGAATGGGGTAAATCGTTATCCTGACCCACAACAAAAGTCGGTAAAATCAATTTTATCAAAGATCAATAATATAAACGAAGATCAAATTCTTCTAGGAAACGGAAGTGATGAAGTGTTGGATTTATTGTTTAGAGCTTTTTGTGAACCTAGACAGGACAATGTAATTACTTTGCCTCCTACTTATGGGATGTATGATGTATTGGCTAATTTGAATGCAATAGAAAATAGGGAAGTAATCTTAACCAACGATTTTCAACCAGATTTAGTACAAATATTAGAGGCTGTTGACCAGAATACTAAAATTATTTTCTTGTGTTCGCCCAATAATCCAACAGGGAATTCATTTTCAGATGAAAGTATTGTAACTTTATTACAAAAGTTTAAAGGCTTGGTAGTTATAGATGAAGCTTATATCAATTTTTCAGATAAAGAAAGTTGGTTACAAGAATTAAATGATTATCCTAATTTAATTATCACACAAACTCTTTCTAAGGCTTATGGTATGGCAGGAATTCGTTTGGGTATTTTATATGCGTCAAAAGAAATAACATCGATTTTGAACAAGATTAAACCACCTTACAATGTTAATGTATTGACTCAATTAAAAGCGATTGAAAGGCTTGAAAAAAATGATTTGGTCAAAAAAGAAATTTCTGTATTAAAGAGTAATAAAGAGCTTTTATTTAAAAAATTACTTGAAGTTAATTTTGTTGTAAAAATATATGAATCAGAAGCAAACTTTATATTGGTAAAAGTAGATGATGCTTCAAAAAGATACAAGCAACTATTGGAACAAGGAATTGTAGTTCGTAATAGAAGTAATCAAATTTTATGCGAAAATTGTTTACGGATTACCATAGGAACTGCTGATGAGAATAACAAACTATTAAACACACTAAAATCATTACAAAATGCCTAAAAAAGTTTTATTTATTGACCGGGACGGTACTATTATAAAAGAAACCATTGATGAACAGATTGACGGTTTTGAAAAAATGATTTTCTATCCTAAATGTATTCCTTTTTTAAGTAAAATAGCTAAAGAATTAGACTATGAGTTGGTTATGATAACTAATCAGGACGGATTAGGTACACCTTCATTTCCTGAAGAAACATTCTGGCCAGTACATAATTTCATCATGAAAACATACGAAAATGAAGGAGTTATATTTAATAAAGTTTTTATTGACAGGACATTTCCAAATGAAAATGCAAATACTAGAAAACCAGAAACTGGGTTACTGACAGAATATTTTACTGAAGATTATGATTTAGGAAATTCATTCGTCATTGGTGACCGATTAACAGATGTTGAATTAGCTAAAAATCTTGGTGCAAAGGCTATTTTTATTAATGAAAATACCAATTTAGGAACTAATGAAATCTCTCTAAAAGAAGAAGAACTACAATCTTTCATTGCTTTGGAAACCAATGATTGGGAGAGAATTTATCAGTTTTTAAAGTTGGAAAACAGAGTAGCTTCGATCACTCGAAAAACAAATGAAACGGATATCAAAATCAATTTAAATCTGGATGGAACTGGCAAAAGTAATATCAAAACTGGTTTGGCTTTTTTTGATCATATGTTAGACCAAATTGCCCGTCACGGACAAATGAATTTGGAAATTCAGGTCAACGGAGATTTAGAAGTAGACGAACACCACACCATTGAAGATACTGCAATAGCATTAGGTGAAGTTTTTAATCAAGCTTTAGGGAATAAATTAGGCATTGAACGTTACGGTTTTACATTGCCAATGGATGATTGTTTAGCGCAGGTAGCTATCGATTTTGGCGGAAGAAATTGGTTGGTTTGGGATGCCGAATTCAAGCGTGAAATAATAGGTGAAATGCCAACAGAAATGTTTTTTCATTTTTTCAAGTCCTTTACAGATGGTGCTAAGTGTAACCTGAATATCAAAGCCGAAGGTACTAATGAACACCACAAAATTGAAGCTATTTTCAAAGCCTTTGCAAAAGCTATCAAGATGGCTGTTAAGAGAGATACCGAAAAAATGATTTTACCATCAACTAAAGGAATGTTGTAAGCCCCCTAACCCCAAAGGGGGAATTTCAGAAGTGTTACTTTTAGTGGAAAACACTGAACTAAAAAAATAAATAAATGATAACTAATAATATAGACAAAGTTGCTCAAGCTCCCCCTTCGGGGGCTGGGGGGCTCATTGCTATTATAGATTATGGAGCAGGAAATGTACAAAGTGTACTTTTTGCATTAGAAAGAATTGGATTTGCTGGAAAAGTAACTTCAGATCCTGAAGAAATTAAAAAGGCTGATAGAGTTATTTTCCCTGGCGTAGGTGAGGCGAGTAGTGCAATGAAGATGCTAGAAGAGAAGGGTTTAGTTAAAGTAATACTTCAACTCAAACAACCTGTGCTAGGTATTTGTTTGGGAATGCAATTGTTATGTAAATCTTCAGAAGAAGGCAATACAATTGGTATTGGAATTTTTGATGTTGAGATTACGAAATTTTCAAATCAATTAAAAGTACCTCAAATGGGTTGGAATACAATTTATAATTTAAAATCACCATTATTTGAAGGCATTTCAGAAAATGAATATATGTATTTAGTTCACAGTTATTATGCTCCTCAAAATACTAACTCAATCGCCACTACCAATTATGATATAGAATATGCCAGTGCATTACATAAAGACAATTTTTATGGAGTGCAATTTCATCCTGAAAAGAGTGGAAGAGTAGGAGAAAAAATTCTCTATAATTTCTTGACAAAATGCTGATTACTTTTTATTAACTACTATTTACTTAACAATGAGAATAATACCAGCCATAGACATCATAGACGGAAAATGTGTCCGATTATCAAAAGGCGATTACGAAACAAAAAAAATATACAACGAGAACCCATTGGAAGTTGCCAAACAATTTGAAGATTCTGGAATTGAATATTTACATTTAGTGGATTTAGACGGTGCTAAGTCTAGTAAAATAATCAATCATAACGTTTTAGAACAAATTGCTACTAAAACAAATTTAAAGATTGATTTTGGTGGTGGATTGAAAACCGATGAAGATTTACGAATAGCTTTTGAATGTGGTGCTAACCAAATTACAGGTGGAAGTATTGCTGTCAAAAATCCTGATGTTTTTCAAGAGTGGATAAATAATTATGGATCCAAAAAAATTATTTTGGGAGCCGATGTAAAAAATGGAAAAATTGCCGTTTCAGGTTGGTTGGAAGAAAGCAAGGAAGAATTAATTCCTTTTGTTCAATCTTATCAAATTAAGGGAATTAACTATATAATTTGTACTGATATTGATAAAGACGGAATGCTACAAGGACCAAGTTTTGATCTATATAAAAAGATTTTGACCGAATGTAAAAATATAAAGCTAATTGCTTCTGGTGGGATTTCAACTTTTTCAGAATTACCTAAATTGGCTGAATTGGGCTGTGAGGCAACCATTGTTGGGAAAGCTATTTACGAAGGAAGAATAAGTTTGAATCAACTTGAAAAATTTATTATTAAGAATTGAAATTGTTATTGAATTTTGAAATTGTAAAATGCTGACAAAAAGAATCATTCCTTGTTTGGATATAAAAAATGGAAGAACTGTTAAAGGGGTTAATTTCGTTGGACTTCGCGATGCCGGTAATCCAGTAGAATTAGCAAAAAAGTATGCTGATACAGGCGCTGATGAATTGGTTTTTTTGGATATTTCTGCCACAGAAGAAAGAAGAAAAACGTTAATTCCATTGGTTAAAGAAGTGGCTAAAGCCATCAATATACCGTTTACGGTTGGTGGCGGAATTTCTTCTATAGAAGATGTTGAACTGCTGTTAAGAAATGGAGCCGATAAAGTTTCGGTGAATTCTTCTGTAGTTAAAAATCCGGATTTAATTTATGAATTATCTGCAAAATTTGGTAGTCAGTGCATTGTGGTAGCCATTGATGCCAAGCAAATAGACGGAGTTTGGAAAGTACATTTAGTAGGAGGGAAGCAACCTACTGAAATTAATTTGTTTGATTGGGTGAAAGAAGCAGAGCGTCGTGGTGCTGGTGAAATTCTTTTTACTTCTATGAATAATGACGGAACTAAAAATGGTTTTGCAAATGATGCTTTGTCTGAATTATCTCAATTGGTTAATATCCCAATCATTGCTTCGGGCGGAGCAGGAACAAGAGAACATTTTTTAGAAGGATTTGAAATAGGAAAAGCTGATGCTTGTTTGGCGGCCAGTGTTTTTCACTTTGATGAAATTGCAATCCCTGATCTAAAGAATTTTTTAAAAAATGAAGGAATACCGATAAGATAATGGATTTTGAAACACATATTATTGAAATTAGATGAATTTTTCTAATCAGTGTTTTGAAAAAAAATAATAGAACCTAATTCATAATTTAGAGCAGCACAGATTATTGAATTTACATGAATTTTAAAAATCTGTGTTAAAAAAAATGATAGGTCAGATTTACAATTTACAGCAACACGGATTATTGAAATTTGATGAATTTTACAAATCAGTGTTTAAATAAAAAAATGATGAAACTCGATTTTACAAAATACACTAACGGACTCATTCCTGCCATTATTCAGGATAATGAAACAAAAAATATCTTTATGCTTGGGTATATGAACCAGGAAGCATTGAATAAAACATTAGAAACGAAAAAGGTCACTTTTTTTTCTCGCTCAAAAAATAGATTATGGACAAAAGGAGAGGAGAGTGGTAACTTTTTAAATTTGATTTCAATACAAAACGATTGTGATGAAGATACTTTATTAATTAAAGTAAATCCCGTAGGTCCAACTTGTCATACAGGAACAGATACGTGTTGGCAAGAAAAAAACGAACAAGATTATGGGTTTATTTCTAAGTTGGAAACTATAATCGAAGACCGGAAAAATAATTCCAATTCTGAGAAAAGCTATGTTGCTTCCCTTTTTGAAAAAGGCATTAATAAAATTGCTCAGAAGGTAGGAGAGGAAGCAGTAGAAGTTGTTATTGAAGCCAAAGATGACAATGACAATTTGTTTCTAAATGAAAGCGCCGATTTATTGTTTCACTATCTCATTCTTTTACAAGCTAAAGGATTCAAATTAGATAATGTCGTTAAATTTTTAAAAGAAAGAACTAAATAATTTTGGAGTTTCAGATTGAATTTTGGTATTTTTAAAAATAAAAAATGATTTCAAAAGCAGAACTCGATTTTCTTTCTGAATTGTCCCAAAACAATAACAGAGATTGGTTTAATGAACACAAAAAAAGGTTTGAAAGTCATCAGGAAATAGTCAAAACACATTTTAACGAAATCAACCTCGAATTGTCAGTGAAAGATAAATTGGAAAAAATGCAAATTCACCGAATTTATCGGGATATCCGATTTTCAAAAGATAAAACTCCTTATAAAAACAATTTCAGTGTGAGTTTTGATAGAGCGAAGCCTTATTTGCGTGGTGGCTATTATTTGCACATTCAACCGGGTGCCAGTTTTATTGGTGGCGGATTTTGGGAACCCAATGCCGAAGATTTGAAACGTATCCGAAAAGAATTTGAATTAGACGATACTGAAATACGCTCAATTATCTCCGAAGAAAATTTTGTCAAGCACTTTGGTACTTTACAAGGTGCTGAATTAAAGACCGCTCCGAAAGATTTTGACAAAGAACATCCGGCCATTGATTTAATCCGCAAAAAACAATATTTGGTTTACCGCCGTTTTACAGACAAAGAAATAACCAATCCAAATTTCAAAGAGGAAGCTATAAATACGTTTGCGGCCATGAGGCCGTTCTTCGATTACATGAGTGATGTACTTGGAACAAACTTAAACGGCGAACCTATCTATTAATTATTCTTCTAATAACTGAACATTGCTTTTTAAGCGTTCAATCAATAAATTCATCATTCTTTTATTTAAGTTTGATGAATTTTTTATGTATTCTGCATATTCATCAAGCGTAAATAAGGCAATTATCATTCCTTTAAGTGAATTACGAAATTTAATGTCCTTTTGAATCACATTCTCTATATACGCTAATTTCTTTTCAGGAGTGAGTTTGAAAAAAACATTCTTTTGTTTTACCGCATAATTACTAAAAACCTGAATGAACAAATCATTTTGGAGTTTTAAAATTGGACGGATGGTTTTATTTTGAAATGCTTCTTCAGATGAAGATTGTGCATTAACATTTCCTAAAATTTCACCTCTTAAATTTAAGAGTTTTTCATCACGGGTATCCATTTTTTGTTTTTTATTAAATTTAATAAAATTCCTCCCAGATTCAGAATTTACTTTCAAAAGTTATTAGTAAATTAGTGTTGAAAACCTCTAACATGTATACCTCAAAAATATTTGTAACTGTCGATATTATCCTGCACAAATGCAATAAAATTTTGTTGATTAAGCGTTTAAAAGATCCTTTTAAAGATTGTTGGGCGTTGCCTGGAGGTTTTGTAGATGAAAACGAAGATTTAGAGGAAGCGGCTAAGAGAGAATTATTGGAAGAAACATCAATAAATGTGGATACATTGGAACAAATCGGTGCTTTCGGAAAACCTTTTAGAGACCCAAGACATCATACAGTTTCGATAGCTTTTTATGGAAAAGTTCCTGATGAAACAATTGCTATAGCAGGTGATGATGCTAAAGAAGCCTATTGGTTTTCAATAAATGATTTACCTGAATTGGCTTTTGACCATGAAGAAATTATAGATAAAGCAATTCAAATAATTAACAAATAACCAAATCAACAAATACACATATGAGATTTCACACAAGAAAATGGGTAAAACCTGAGGATTTAAACCCGAATCATTCATTATTTGGAGGAAAACTATTAGCATGGATCGATGAAGAAGCGGCTTTATACTCCATTGTACAACTGGAAAATCCAAGAGTTGTAACCAAACACATGTCGGAGATCAATTTTATCAGTTCTGCAAAACAAGGTGATATTATAGAAATTGGTTTGGATGTAGTAAAGTTTGGAAATTCATCTTTGATTTTAAAATGTGAAGTACGCAATATGATGACTCGCGAAACAATAATTACCATCGATACCATCACAATGGTAAGTTTAGGTGAAGACGGAAAACCCAAAGCTCACGGTAAAACTAAAGTAGAATATGTTAAAGATAGAATTCAAGGAATAGATTAAATGAAGATATATAAATATTTATTGTTTAATCATTTAAATTAATTTATGATGATTGCTAATAAATAGTGGCTGGATTTATTTTCCAAAAGAATTTTTGGTCAGCCACAAAAGTTCTTTTAAAAAATTTAATTTATAAAGTATACCTAAACCCAAATATTTCTAAATCTCCATGAATAAAATCCAGGTCGTCAGAACGTTTAAAGCCAATATCTTCATACATCTTCCAAGCCGGTTTCATGGCATTTGTCGTATGAATAATTAATTGATCAGCTTTAAGTTCTTTAGTTCTTACAATACATTTTAATGTAAGTGCTTTACCCAATCCAAGTCCGCGAGCAACATCACTTATTCCTAAGAGTCTGAAACCGCATGAGTTTTTTTCTTTAGTAGCTATTCCTCCAGAACCATAATATTGCATATCTCCAATAAAAACCACTCCTCCCAACAACTCATTTTCTAAAGAAAATGCTCCGAAAAGTTCAATGGTTGGTTTTTGCGTTAAATCTCCAACATTTTTCAGCATCTCGTAATAAGCTGGCTGTTTATCTATTGTAAAAAAACCTTCTAAGTTGGAATATACTTCAACTAAAATTTCTCCTAGTTTAGCATATTCCTCTGGACGAACAGTTCTTATGATAAAAGATTCATTTATAATTTTCATGCTTCGGAAAAATTATTTTTTCCCGAAGGCATTTCGAATATTTCCAAATCAAAATAACTTACAGAGGCCAATGTATGATCAAAAATATCGCTCATGATATACTCGTAATTCAACCAACGTTTATCTTTGGAAAAAGCATAAATTTCAATCGGAATTCCTTTTTCCGTAGGTTGTAAATGTCTTACCATCAACAACATGTCTTTGTTTAAGCCGGGATAGTTTTCTAAATAAACAGTCAGATATTTTCTAAACAAACCTAAATTAGTCAAATTTCTGCCGTTTAGAGCTAATGATTTATCGATATTGTGTGTTTGATTATGAGTGTTGATATCCTTTGCCTTCTTTTCTATATAATTTTTCAGAAGGTGAATTTTTTTGTATTCTTCTAATTCTTCTTCATTTAAAAATTTAATAGAACTTGTTTTTATCAATATGTGACGCTTAATTCTTCTTCCATTTGAAGAAATCATACCGCGCCAGTTTTTAAAACTGTCAGAAATAAGACTATAAGTAGGAATAGTAGTAGTTGTGTGATCAAAATTCCTGACTTTTACAGTCGATAAGTTAATCTCGATTACATCACCATCTGCACCAAATTTATCCATCGTAATCCAGTCACCTATGCGTACCATATCGTTAATGGATACTTGTACACTGGCAACAAAGCCTAAAATAGAATCCCTGAAAATCAATATAATAATTGCCGAAACAGCTCCAATGGTCTTAAATACTGTATCCGGATTGACATTAAATATTTTAGCAACAATAAGCGTTAATCCAAGTATCCATAATAAAATCATGATAACCTGAACATAACTGTCTATAGGTTTGTCACTGTACTCGCTTTTGGTTTTTAAATGGTCACGTATTGCTTTCAGGGTGGAATTTATAATCCAAAGTGTCAATAGAACAATATATACTGCAACCAAACGACCGAAAATGGTTTCCCAGGAAGTGAAATCATTTAATATGATAGGCACAGTTTTGTAAATATATATCAGCGGAATTAAATGTGACATATATTTAGCTGTTTCATTTGAAATCAGCAAATCATCAAATTTGGTTTTGGTTCGTTTAGCTACAATTGCCATAAGTGTAACCAAAACAAAGCGGCATAAAAGATAAATACCGTAAACAATAAAACTTAAAATAACAATATTTATTGCCAGACTCAAATAAGAGGCAATTGTATCGTTAAAATCTAACTTTTTGAATAAACTATAGCACCAATCGAATATTTTTTCAGTTTTTTCAAACATTTCTTAAATATTTTTTTTCAATATAAAATGTACCAAAAGGAGGAATTGAAGCCAGGCAGATTAGAGCATATTTTTTTAAATTCCATTTTTCCGCACTCATTAATAAAGTAGCAAAAAGAATATAGCCTATAAAAAGTATGCCGTGTGCCATGCCAATATATTTTACAAAAACGGGCATATCAAAAGCATATTTCATTGGCATTGCAAAAAAGAATAATAAAATTGCTGAAATACCTTCAATCAAGGCTAGAGTTTTAAAATTTTTAAGTGTTATCATTATAATTGAAAATTTATTATTGCCGCTGCAACTAAAGAATATGCAAAGTAAAGAAAACTTTAGAAAGTAATTCTCCCTGAAACTGCTAAAAATAGTTAAAAAAAATAATCTGTAATTTTTTTAATAAAAGTGCTGGTAAACTGTTTTTTAAATGTAATTTTGCAAAAATTCCAAAATAGGTATGGTAAGAAGCGATATAGAACAGGTACAAGAGGAGAGAAAAGTACTCTACGACTATCAGTCGCGCGATATCAACGCCATTTTTGACCGAATGGACAATACTCCCAACAACTATCATTTATTGTATCAGTTGCCGACAGGAGGGGGGAAAACAGTAATCTTTTCGGAAATGGTTCGCCGTTATATTGAAACACACAATAAAAAAGTAGTGGTTTTAACCCATAGAATTGAATTATGCAAGCAGACTTCAAAAATGCTGAATTCTTTTGGGGTTAAAAATAAAATCATCAATTCAAAAGTTAAAGAATTACCTGATCAGGACGAGTATTCTTGTTTTGTTGCCATGGTGGAAACACTTAAAAACCGTTTGAATGATGATAAACTTCAAATTGATAATGTAGGTCTTGTTATTATTGATGAGGCGCATTACAATTCGTTTAGAAAACTATTGAACCGTTTTAAAAATTCTTTCATTTTAGGAGTTACTGCAACGCCTTTAAGCTCTAATATTGAGTTGCCTATGTATGAAAACTACAAGGAACTTATCGTAGGAGATCCTATTAAAAAGCTTATTGACAATGGATTCCTGGCAAAAGCCACAACATACAGCTATGATGTAACTTTATCCAGTTTAAAAATAGGTATCAACGGAGATTATACTGTAAAATCTTCTGACGAATTGTATTCTCAGTTAGATATGCAGGCTAAGTTACTGAGTGCTTATGAAGAAAAATCAAAAGGGAAAAAGACATTGATTTTTAATAACGGGATTAATACATCTTTATATGTTTATGAAACATTCAAGAAAGCCGGATATCCTATAAGACACCTTGATAATACAACCAGCAACGAAGAACGTAAAGAGATTCTAAGATGGTTCAAACATACTCCGGATGCAGTTTTAACATCTGTAGGGATTTTGACCACAGGATTTGATGAGCCAACGGTTGAAACAATTATCATAAACCGCGCTACAAAATCACTGACATTATATTTCCAGATGATAGGCCGTGGTTCCAGAAGACTGCCTAATAAAGCGGAATTTTCGATTATTGATTTAGGTAATAATGCGGCGCGTTTTGGTTTATGGGATGATCCTATAGACTGGCAGCATATTTTTAAAACTCCTGAATATTATATTGAAAATTTAAGAAGCGATTCAGAAATTGAGCGTTATTTTAAATTTGAAATGTCTGAAGAAGTCCTTGAATTATTTAAAAATACATTGAATTTTGAATTCGACGTTGAAGAAGAATTCAGAAAAGCTTTAGCTAAAAATCTACGTCCTAAAATTGTGATTGATGATTCCATTTTACAGCATGCCAGTATGTGTGTTGAAAATGCTGAAGAATTAAACGAAGCGAAACAACTTGCCAAATATCTGTTTGAAGATATTGATTACCGTGTGAAAGTTTTTTGCCGCTGCTTAGCAAATTCTACCAAAAACTACCGTGAATGGTTGGTTGATGATTATAAGACACGTTTACAGGTTACCATAGGCAAATTATACAGAGAACGTCTTTTTGCCATGGAAGATTAAATCAAGTCCCAAGTTTTTAAAAAATCTACATCCTTTAAATAAGCAATTATCCGGGCAAAGATTAGAGCTCTATGTCTTATATAAATCGATATATATTTGAACTATAATTTATATTATGTAAAATAGAATATTTTGAGATACTTTTCTTTCTTACAAAAAATGTTCTTATTTTTACCTCTTAGTAGCACATTGTAAGTCATGAAAAATTCTATTACAGAAAGCGTTGCGAATTTCCTTAAAGATTATAAACCATTCAGTTTCTTAAGCTTTGAAGATTTAAAGCAAATTGCAAATTTTATAAAAGTAATTCATCTTGAAAAAAACGAAAAACTTTTTCAGATAAATGATTCTTTGCATGACAGTTTTTATGTGGTTAATTCCGGTGTTATGCATTTGACAGTAATTTCAGATGCTGAAGAAACTCTTTTAAATAAATGTTACGCCGGTGATTTATTTGGCCTGCGTCCTTTTTTTGCTAAAAATAATTATCAAATGACAGCAAAAGCAAATGATGATACTGTTTTATTTGCCATACCAATCGATAAAGTCCGCCCGTTTGTTATTAAAAATGCTGATGTTCTTAATTTTCTGCTGGAGAGTTTTGCAAGTAATTCAAATAATCCGGCTGATAAACTTCAAAATAAATTAGTGTCTGATTCGGTTCAGATATCAGAGTTTCAAAATGATTTTTCATTTATTCAAACTTTAACTTACAATAAAAAACCACTTATTGTTACTATTGAACAGACTATTCGTGATGTGGCGCTTTTGATGACTGATAATCTTGTTGACAATGTTTTTATTATTCAAAACAAAAAACTTGTCGGTATTGCAACAGATGCAGATTTCAAGCAAAAAGTTGCAACAGGTAAACATGCCACACACTCACCTATTGCAAATATCATGACTTTTCCGGTGATTACTGTAACGGAAAATGTTTCGCTGGCCGAAGCTCAATTAGTCATGCTGTCACATAAAGTCCATCATTTATGCGTTACTGTTGATGGTACTCCCCATACTGAAATAAAAGGAGTTATCACTCAAAACGATTTGGTTCAGGCACAGGCGAACTCCCCTGGTGTTTTAATACGTGAAATCAAAAAGGCAACTAAATCTGAGGAGCTTAAAATTATCCATCAGTCAATGGAATCGATTATTCAGCAATCGCTGACAAAAAATATTCCAGTCCAGCATTTACACAATGTAGCCGGTGAGATTACTCTGGCAATTGTGAGGAGAGCGGTTGAAATCAGTATTTTGGAGTTGGGCTCCCCTCCTGTTCCGTTTGCTTTCCTGAGCATTGGCAGTCAGGGACGTAAAGAACAGCTTTTACTTACTGATCATGACAATATTTTAATTTATAAAGATGTTGAAATTCAGCAAGTCCGTGATGTAAAGTATTACTTTAGCCAACTGGCTAAACGAGTAGCCGGAATTCTTGAAAAAATAGGCTACAAACATTGTGAATTTGGTGACACTGTGAGTAATGAAAAATGGTGTAAGTCATTGAATGAATGGGTAAAACAGTACGAGAACTGGATTAATACTCCAGGTGAATATACCAGTGAACATTGTTCTATATTTTTTGATTATGAATTTGTTTTTGGCGACCAAAGCATGGAAGCAGCTCTGACAGATACTATTTTTAATATAAAAAACAAAACCTTATTCCTGGATTATTTAGGTAATGATGCATTGAACAAACCTGCTCCCTTAAATTTCTTTAAAAAATTCAATGAAGAAGATAACGGTCCATTTTACGGCAAATTCAATGTTAAGGAAAAAGCGATTAACCAATTGGTTGATATTGGACGTTTACTTGCCATTCAGTATGGACTTAAAGGTGTAAATAATACTTATTATCGTTATAAAGAATTGGCTATTAAAGATACTGAAAACGTTGAAGTTTACCAGAATGCTTCAGAAACATTCCTCTTATTGTCAAAATACAGGGCTTTGGAAGGACTGAAAAATGACAATTCCGGCGAATATATTGATGTTGAAATTTTATCAAAAGCCGAAAAAGAAAAATTAAAAGATTCGTTACACGTTTTAAAAGATTTAGAAGAAATAGTAAAAGATACTTTTCAGCTAACACAATTTTCATAACATGCTTGATTGGTTTAAAAACTTAGGAAAGGATTATCCTGAATTTTGGAGAAACTACTTGATTCAACAGGAAATACCTTCTGTTAGAAAAGTAGCCTTACATATCGAAACGACAGGAATTAATCCCGTCAAGGATAAAATTTTATCTATTGGTGCAATTTCGATTGAAAATAACCAAATCATGATTGAAAACAGTCTGGAAATTGATTTGGATAAATCTAAAAAAACAGACGCAAAACAACTAACATATGAGGAAGTCCAGGCTATAGAATCATTAATCAATTTCATCGGTAACGCAACACTTATAGGACATAGAATTCATTATGATATTGAAATTATAAATCAATATTTGTCAAGGCTTCAAAGCGGCCGGATTAAAAATAATTCTTTGGATGTGGAAGTCATGCAAAGCCGTATTTTAGATCAAACTTCAAAAAAATATTCATTAGAGGAATTGCTGGTGTTTTATAAAATAAAAAATCCGGAAATACATACCTCAGGAAATTTAGCGTATAATGTTGCATTATTATTTTTGAAAATGAGAAATAAATTAGGTTTGTGATTCTTATCAGGCAATAAAATAAAAAAGTCCCCAAATTTTTTTTTATTAATTCCTTTAATTAAAAACAATGAATTTTTTTAGAAGAAAATTTTACAAATTCTATTTGGGTACACTTGAAAATTTTAATGCAGATGATACAAAAATTTCAGAAATTCAATATTTATTAAAAAACAACACAAAACCAGATTTAAGCTCTCCAAAGGAATTTATGGAGAAAATACTTTGGCTTAAATTACATCATTACACTGAAAATTATGGTAGGTTTGTGGATAAATTTGAAGTTAGAAGTTATGTTGAAGATAAAATAGGCAAACAATATTTAAATGATATTCTTGGAGTTTATGATTCTGTAAGTGAAATAAATTTTGACAAATTACCCAATCAATATGTCTTAAAAGGAACTCACGGATCTGGTTATAACATAATTGTAAAAGATAAAAATCAATTAAATATCAGTAAAACTAAAAAGAAATTAAACAAGTTTCTTTCTCAAAACTACTATGATAAATTTCGTGAATCAATTTATAAAAACGTAAAGCCAAGAATTATTGCTGAAAAATACATTTCTGAAATTGATAATGATTCACTTATAGATTATAAATTTCATTGTTTCCATGGTCAGCCAAAATATGTTTTTGTCCAAAAAAATAAATCGGAAAACATAACCAAGAGTTTTTATGATTTAAATTGGAATAAAGTTTTACCTGAAAAATATATTCCGGCATTTTCAAATTCTGATTTTAAGAAGCCTGAAAATTTCGATGAAATGATTCGGATTGCTGAAAAATTATCTGAAGGTTTTATTTTCCTTCGTGTAGATTTATACTCAATTGGTGACAGAATTATTTTTGGTGAACTTACTTTCTTTTCAAATGGAGGTCTTGTTAGAAGCTCTATTGAAAGATTTAATCAAGAGTTTGGAGATCTTATAAAACTGCCAATCTAGATTTTAATAAATAATTCTCCTTAACTGTTTCATTTTAAATGCAAACAGTTAACCTGTATATACATAAAAAAACGTATCACTTTTAATAAAAAAATTATCATGAATGATTATCGAGTGTTATTTCAAAGCAGAGCTTCTGATTATCACTTTGCAATGCAAAACTATCCTGAAGCAAGAAATAACGAATTTAATTCCTTACTATCTTCTATAGATTTCGGCTTAATTAATGAAGCTTTAGATATTCCATCCGGTGGAGGCTATTTAAAAAAATACATCCCAAATCATATAAATTTAAAATCAGCTGATTTTTCAGAAGGATTTATTAATGAAACAATTGAACTTATTTCACCAAGAAAATTACATTTTGAATCCAATACGTTTGATGTGATTTTTTCCCTGAGCGGCATGCATCATTTAGAGGATGTACCATTATTTGTAGAAGAATGTTTAAGAGTACTCAAAAATGGCAAAAGTTTTGTTTTTGCCGATGTAGAAAAAGGTTCAAGAGTAGATTGCTTTTTAAATAAATTCGTGAATGATTATAATTCACTGGGGCATGATGGAAATTTCTTTTATAAAGATTATTTCATGGAATACCCTAATCTACAAAGCAAATTAGCAGCTTGTCAGGTTAATAAATATCCGTTTGTATTTAATGACCTAAATGACATGATTCATTTTTTTAAACTTTTTTTCGGACTGGATAAAGCTGATAATACAACTATTTTAGAAGGTGTTCAAGATATTTTAGGTATTAATAAAACTCAAAATGGTATAGAAGTAAATTGGGAGTTAATTCAATTTGAATTTAAAAAGTAATAAGTAAACAGTCTTGAGACTGATTAGGATTCATATTTTTTGAATTTAGCTTCACAAGAAAGTAAATAGCGCTTTTCTATAAATATAAAACCCTGAAGTGCAGACTTCAGGGTTTTATATTTATAGGCTAGATTTTTTTTAAACCTTACCTTCTTTAATTTCTTCAACAACTTCCGGATTTAATAAAGTTGAAGTATCTCCAAAATTTGAAAAATCACCTTCAGCTATTTTACGCAAAATACGGCGCATAATTTTTCCGGAACGTGTTTTAGGCAAACCATTTACAAATTGGATTTTATCCAGTTTTGCTATTGGTCCCACTTGGTCGGAAATCAATTGGTTTATTTCTTTAGTAAGATTTTCACGGTCTCTATACTCGCCGCGTTCTTTCAGAATAATAAAACCATATAAAGCATTCCCTTTTATATCGTGCGGAAAACCTACGATAGCACTTTCAGCAACTGCCGGATGTTCATTGATAGAATCTTCAATAGGAGCTGTTCCTAGATTATGTCCAGAAACAATAATAACATCATCTACCCTGCCTGTAATTCTGTAGTAGCCCACTTCATCACGTAAGGCGCCGTCACCTGTGAAATATTTACCAGGGAAAGCCGTGAAATAAGTTTCTTTATATCGCTGGTGATCTCCCCATATTGTTCTGGCAATACTTGGCCAAGGAAATTTTATACACAAACTGCCAACCACTTGATTGCCTTCAATTTCATTGCGCAGTTCATCCATTAAGACTGGTTGGATTCCAGGTAGAGGCAACGTTGCATAGGTTGGTTTGGTTGGAGTAACAAAAGGAATAGGTGCAATCATTACACCTCCGGTTTCAGTCTGCCACCAGGTATCAACAAGCGGGCAACGTTTCCCTCCCACATGATCGTTATACCAATGCCAAGCCTCTTCATTAATGGGTTCACCAACAGAACCAATCATCTTTAATGACTTTAAAGGAAATCTCTGTACGTAATCCAAGCTCTCCTTTGCTAAGGCACGGATTGCCGTTGGTGCTGTATAAAATTGGGTTACTTTATGTTTTTCAATTACTTCCCAAAAACGAGAAAAATTAGGATATGAAGGTATTCCTTCAAAAAGTACTGTAGTAGCGCCATTTAATAACGGGCCGTATAATATATAAGAGTGTCCGGTTATCCAGCCAATATCAGCGGTACACCAATACACATCACCATCTTCATAATTAAATACATTTTTGAATGTATAACCTGTGTAAACCATATATCCTGCAGTAGTATGAAGCATTCCTTTAGGTTTTCCCGTAGAACCTGATGTGTATAAGATAAATAGAGGATCTTCAGCGTCCATCATTTCCGCTACATTATTATCAATCGCATCATCTAATAATGGCTGCAGCCACTGATCTCTGCTTTCTTTCATGCTGACAGTTTCATTGGTTCGTTTAACCACTAAAACTTTTGCAACTGATGGACATTTTTCTAAAGCCTCATCAATAATTGATTTTAGGTTCACGGTTTTATCACCGCGATAACCTCCGTCTGAAGTAATAACCATACTGGCTTCACAATCGTTGATTCTAGCTTCAACAGCACCTGCAGAGAAACCTGCAAAAACTACTGAATGTATAGCGCCGATCCTTGCACAGGCTAAAACAGCTACTGCCAATTCAGGAATCATAGGCAGATAAATACAAACACGATCTCCTTTTTTAATACCCTGCTCACGAAGCACATTGGCCATTTTTGAAACTCTTTTGTATAGTTCGTTATAGCTAATATGCTGTGCTTCTTCGTTTGAATTATTCGGTTCAAAGATTATAGCCGTTTTTTCTCCTTTTCGGGCTAAATGACGGTCAATGCAATTTTTAGTAATATTAACTTTAGCATCAATAAACCATTTAAATTGTGCTTCCTGCATATCAAAATCAAAGACTTTATCCCATTTTTGATACCATACAAAGTTTTCATCGGCTATTTTATCCCAGAACTTTTTAGGTTCCCTAACCGATTTTTTATACATTTTAAAATAATTCTCTAAATCTTTTATTACGTAGTAACTCATAGCATTTAATCTTTGTATATTCCTATATATAACTTTCCTTCCTGGTCAATTGACGCGCGGTACATACCGGCAGTATTAAATTCAAAGGTAATACTTCCTTTTTTATCAATTGCAGCAACACCTCCGTCACCACCAAGTTTTTTTACTTTTGCCATAACGGTTTGTGCGGCATTTCTTAAAGATGCTTTTTTATATTCCATTAATGCAGAAATATCATGAGCCACCACTGAACGGATAAAAAATTCACCCCACCCGGTTGCTGAAACAGCACAAGTAGCATTATTTGCATAAGTTCCTGCGCCAATAATGGGCGAATCCCCTACTCTGCCCCAGCGTTTATTGGTCATTCCTCCTGTGGATGTTCCGGATGCTAAATTACCATACTTATCCAATGCAACGCAACCCACAGTACCGAATTTCTGATCTTTAAATTCAGTTTGTTTTGCTTTATCCAAAGCTTTTTGAGCTTTTTCAGTATAAAAATAAGTAGGATCAACAATTTCCAATCCTTTTTCCTTTGCAAAACTTTCAGCTCCTTTTGAAGTCAGCATCACATGCTGTGATTTTTCCATGACAGACGTAGCCAGTAAAATAGGGTTTTTTACTACTGTAACACCTGCAACCGCTCCAGCTTTTAAAGTTTGCCCATCCATAATGGAAGCATCCAATTCACACTTTCCTTCATTGGTTAAAACTGCCCCTTTACCGGCGTTGAACAAAGGGGAATCTTCAAGAATAATAATAGTTTTTTGAACTGCTTCGAGCGAAGTACCTCCGTTTTTTAAAATTTCATGGCCGGTTCTAATAGCTTTTTCAAGTGTTGCTTTATATGCTTCTTCAAGTTCAGGTGACATATTGGCTTTTAAAATAGTACCGGCACCACCATGCAAAGCAATAGCAAAGTTATTTTCCGTTGCTCTGCTATTGACAGATTTACAGCCGGTAATTACTAATGAAAAGAAAATAAAGAGCAATGTTTTTTTCATTTCTACAAGATTGGTTTTCAGTGTATGAAATTACTTCTAAAATTTAAAAAACCGAAATCATTTCAAAAAAAAAGAGCTCCATTTTGGAACTCTTTTGGTATGTTTTGTGAAAAATTAATTTTTTCTGCTCATGAATATTCTCAGTATATACCAGAACAATAACATTACTGAAGCAAAAATCTGTAAAGCCGCACCAACATATTGATTGGTCGTATAATTTTCTTTAATCTGATGGGTCTGGTATAAAATACTTGCTGAAGCCAATACTACCATAGCCAATGAAAACCATAGACCCAGGTTAAATCCGAAAATTGCTCCTGCAACGATTGCTCCCAGTGAAACAAATCCACCTATCATAATGGCTGTTCTTAAAAAAGAAAAATCGGTTTTTGTGAATAGCACGACAGCTGTCAATCCTGAAAACATAAATAAAGTAATCATTGCAGCAGGCATAACAACATTACTTTCTGAGTAAATCGTTGCCATTGCAATCATAGGTAAAAAGATAATCGCTTCAAGAATAACATACAATCCTAGACCTAAATACTGCTTATCCTGAGAAGGATGGAATGCCAGATTATTTGACATTGTTGAACCTAACCAAAATAATCCCAAAATAAAAAGCCATACATATTTACCTCCCATCATTGATACTATTACGCTTTGAGGAATAAGGTCAAGCAATAAATATTCTACAACGATAAAAGCTAAAATTGCAGCAGCAACATGTGTATAGGTTTTTTTAAAAAATTCTGCCTGTTCAACTTGTGAAACATTTGAAACTAAATCATTTTGTGTATACATAGTTTTTCGGTTTTAGAGTTATCGAAAATAATATATTTTTTAAAGAGAATTACTACACTCACCTTTTTATTATCAACATTCAAAATCTGAAAAAAATTAAAGTATAATTTGAATGAATCCGAAGTGAATAACTATTTAATCATTACTCACTATAATTTTTGTAAATTAGTAATTCAATCAAATAAAAAACAACATATGAAAAGAAGAGCAACTGCCGTATGGAATGGCACAGGAAAAGATGGTAAAGGACATTTAAGTACACAAAGTACCGTTTTAAATAAAACACAGTATTCATTCAGTTCCCGATTTGAAGAAGGGATAGGGACAAATCCTGAAGAATTAATTGGCGCAGCTCATTCCGGATGCTTTACCATGAAATTAGCATTCAACTTACAGGCAGCTGGCTTTACTCCTGACGAATTAAAAACGGATGCAGAAATTGTTTTTGAAGATGGTGTTATTGTAGCTTCAAATTTAAACCTGACTGCCTCAGTTCCTGATATAGAAGCTTCACAGTTTGAAGAATTGGTTCGTGATGCTGAAGCCAATTGCCCTATATCAAAGTTGCTGCACACAAAAATTAATGTAACTTATAATTTAAACAGTTAGAAAATATAAATTACATACAGTACATCCCAAAAGTTGTAATTACTAAAAAGCAGTTACTCTTTTGGGATTTTTTTAACGTTATATTGGCTTTTGTCGGTTGAATTTATTTGTAAGAATTTATTTATATTTGATTTTTAAAAAATCATGCTTATGAAATTAAAAATTACATTTATTTTATTTTTACTATCTCTAAATTTAAAAACAGTTGCTCAAAATTCATCCTTATTTGAATTGCAGTCTTATCAGAAAAAAGAAAACGATCACGTAAATTTTGTATCACTTTCCGATATTTACTCATTAAGTGAGCATAAAGATTCAACAGCTATTCCAAGCCTGAAAGGAAAAACAGAATCCAATTCAAAATATTTAAAATTGGAATCCAAATTCAGAAAACGCTTTTTAAATAAAACAAAAATTGCTGAAACAGATAAATTGTTCATTTATGATTATTCAAAAGATATTTTACTGTCATTTCCTGTAAAATCACTTGACCTTGTTGCCTGTTTGAATGTCTACGGTGCCGAATGGCCTTACAATCAGAATGATTTTATGATAGGTTTTGAAATAGACGATAAACTTGCATCGATCAAAGATAATTTTAGTACTGTTTTTGTATATGCAGGTAAAGAAAGTCCTTTTAGCAAAGGTGAAATCAAAAAAATTATATGGAAAAAAATTACAGCTAAAGATTTACCAGTTTCAGTTGCCAAAGGGAAAAAACTGAATGAATTAAATCAGTTTGTCAAAACAAGCAAATCAAAACCGGGACAGTTTTTTGAATTTAAGACTAACGGTTACCAATGCTATTTACAGGAATATACAGACAGTAAAGGCAAAACTATTCAAGGGAAATATTTGACAGTCGTTAATGAAGCTAATAAAAAAGTAATTTTTCAAAAACTATTTACGGAAAGCGAAGGCGTTTCTTTTGCTCCTATTGATAATCAATGGATAGGAAAACTTTTAAATGATAAAACTCCGGTGGTTTTTGGATTTCAGTATTTCTCGTTTGGATGTGAAGAAATCAATTTTTTGCAGCAATCTGAAAAACCTGTTTATATTAATTGTGATAACAGACATTAACAGGATCACCAATAGTATAAAAGCAAACGTCCGTAACTTCTTAATCATGAAATTACGGACGTTCATATTTAATGTCTTTTAAGGATTAAGACCAGCTGCCGCTTCCACCGCCTACACCTAGAACAGTTGAAACAGATCCAGATTGGAAATGTCCTAATAAATTAGAATTTCCATCAAAGAATAACAAGCTCGTATAAACCGGCGTACAGTTAAACTGGAAACTAACTGTATTGGCATATAAGCGGTTAATATCGTCAGTATAAACATCTCCATAAAGAGCACCTCCACCTGGTGTTGTAAGACCACCTGCTTTTCCATTGAAAGTTTTTCCGCCATTTTGAATTTCTATCTGAAATTGCAAATAAAACATAAAACTTGCTACACTTCCTCTGGCAGGATATGATTGAGTTGCCGCTTTTAAAATTTGTTTTTTAGCTGATTCTATAGCCGCATCTTCTAATTTTCCTTTCATAGCCACATGAAAATCATGAGCAATAATTTCTTTACTAACCTCTTGTTGAACTGCATTTTCAGTTCCATTTTGATTTGCCATAATAGTTTGTTTTAATACACCTACTCTTTTTAAGCTTTTCGGTAAACGCTGTTTATTTGAATAGTGTAAAATTAAAACTACCATCAATTCCATATATGAGTAAAACTACCTGATTTTGTTTGATTTAATACTTTAAAATTAGAACCCCGGAAAATTCACCAGGGTTAAAATTATTTAACAAATATCTCTTTCAATTGACCAATAATGTTTCCGCTTCCGGAAATGGTAATTTCACCAATTCTATCAGCAATTTTTTCAACATATTCCATTTCTTTCAATTTCCATAGCATTTCGTTTTCTTCCATTAATTTGGCTGTATTCAACAAGCTTCTGGTAGATGCGGTTTCTTCACGTCTCATAATGCTGTTGGCCTGTGCTTTCTTCTCAGCTACCAATACCTGATTCATGATTTCTTTCATATCGCCGGGTAAAATAACATCTCTGATACCTGCATCAGAAACAAAAACGCCAAGATTTTGAATTTTATCTTTTACTTCTTCTAAAATATTTTCAGCAATTGTGTCTTTCTTGCTCAATAATTCATCTAAAGTAAAAGCGCCGATAAAAGCTCTTAAAGCCAACTGCATTAAAACGTACAATTGTTTTTCAAAATCTTTATTTTCCAACAAAGCTTTTGAAATAGCAACCACCTGATACTTTACAAAAAAATTAATCCGTAATGAAGCCTTGTCTTTTGTCAATAATTCCTGACCGGAAATTTCCATTTGTTGCTGTCTCAAATCAATTGTTTTAATTTCTACCGGAATGGTATTGTTCCAAAAATAATAGGTCCCTGCCCCTACTTCTCTGGCAAACTTGCCGTCAACAAAAAGCAATCCCTTTTCATGGCTCATTACCTGAAATCTTCTGGTTAAATGTCTGACTTTTACGTTTTCCAATAAAGTCAAAGGAATATCTTCAGTGATTTCTACTTTAGATAAGTCAACTTTAATGAATTCATTTTTAATATATCCTTTCCAAAAAGCGAATCTTCCGGTTGCCAGCACCTCTTTGAAAATTCCATTCACAAAATACAATGCAATTTCATTGTCGGCAATTTCAACAATTTCCAGCATTGACGCCAATTCTTCGTTTTGCAATAAAATATTCAATTCTACAGGTGCAACAAATGATTGTTTCATCTCATAAGTTTCAACTTGTTTGTTACCAAAAATCCAATGAGAACCTTCTTTTAAAACGGTAATCAGTTTTCTGTTTTCAAATACCAAGCCCACTTGGTACGCTTTGATTTTAATTCTTTTAATCATCTTATATCGTAATAAATTATTAATCTTTTAAATAAAAAAACCTTCCAGACTTTATCCTCCGGTCTAGGACGGAAATGGGTCAGTTTGAAAAAGCATTCTGATGGTTTTGTACTATTTTTGAATACTAAAATTTTAAAATTCAGCAAGTACCAAAGCAAAAGAACGGTTCAGCAAACAAAACTGCTTTCAGGTCTTATCTTGAGTGTCATAGTTGCATTTAATCATCTCTGACTGATAAAGGCCAAAAGGCTTTCTTTAATGACATTCTTTTTAAAGAGAGAATGAAACTCTGTTAAACAGATTTTGAGTCTGTTTGGTGACAGCCACTGTCAAACACAATCCCTAATCGTGTGCAGGATTCGAACCTGCGTAACCAAGGTCTATTGTTCTAACCAACTGAACTATCCTGAAAACCAGGAGTGGGAATCGAACCCACGACCGATAGAGTCGGAAGATTTTTTGGAAAACCCTCGAAACCTCCAAATCAAGTTGCATGGTAAAACATCATACGCCTCCGCGCAATGTTCGCCACATTAGTGCCATACAGAAACACCCAACAGGACTTGTTTGATATTGTTATAATTTCATTTCCTTTATTTCATAGGCATTGCTTACCTCTTTGATCAGAACATTTTCCAGATTAACTGAAATATAATGAGGCATGTAACAATCTGAGAATTCTGTAGCTATTTCATGACCGTTGGCACATACTTTATTCATCCCATCTATTCCTGAACTTCCACAGCACCCTGTGAATCTTCGAGAATCTTTATGGTTTTTGAAATAGTAATCATCAATGGCAATGACCAATTCTTTTTTGTTGGTGAATTCATTGAAATAAACTGAAAATTTATTCTTTTCAATCATATTTGTCCCGTCATCAAACCTTAGTTCACTTTTGTACACTTCATAAAATTCAGCAGTTAACTTTACATTGCATTTTTTGCAATGCATCTTAATTGTTCTCATGTTCTGTTTAATTTCTGAACAAAGATTTTAAAATCAGTGCGCAATTATTTTGCGTACTACACAAAATCATTTTCAAAACCAATTTATACATCTTTTGTCTGGGAAGCAGGACTCGAACCTGCAGCCTCCTGCATCCAAAGCAGGTAAACAACCAATCGTTATCTTCCCAGTTTTAGCAGCTCATACGGGAATCGAACCCGTGGCATCCGAGAGACAGTCGGATAGGTTGCCATTGCCACAATGAGCCAGTTCCCTTTCTAAAGAACTTTATGTGAGGTTCCAACAAGATTCGAACTTGTATCTGCTGTTTAGAAGACAGCCGTTCTATCCCTTGAACTATAGAACCTTATGTTTTGTGATCCAATCAGGATTCGAACCTGAAACCCTTCGCTTCGTAGGCGAATACTCTCTCCATTTGAGCTATTGGATCATTATGAGAGTAAGTAAATTGAACACTTTTTACCTAACTAACTGTTATTTATAAATACTACCTACTCTCCTGTTTTTTAAGCATAAAAAAAGCACCTTGTTAAAGGTGCTTCATACATAACAATAAGATATTATCCTATTGCCTATACGGGTACACCTGTGACATTACCATCGGGAAATCAAATCCGGGTCTGAAGTCATAATCCGATGCTATGCTTCGTTCTTTGCTGCTATTTGTTAGTAATGCTTTCATATTCATTTTTATATAATTCCTTTAGTATAACACAGAAGGATATTTGTAATTCGTTTCGTAATAATTCTGAGGCAAAGATAAAGTCAAAAAAAAGTAACTTCCAAATTATTTTTTAATTTATTTTATTGATTTACAGTGTCTTACATTTATTTTTAAACATAAAATACCCTGTCCGTATTCCTACAGATATTCTGATTTTTTCAAATGGCTGTCTCTCATCTGATTGCTGTTCAAAACCTATCTTTTGTTATTTCTTTTAATCATGAAACATTTTTTCTTTTTTTTATATTTTTTTGTCTTTGGCTTAAAAAATTCAATTCATTATTACTTTTTTGCATAAAAAAAGCGTCCTTTTAAAGAGGACGCTTGGTATATTTTATAGTAAAAATCGATTATATTCTAAATCTATTCCTTTCAAAACAAACAAACGTCATCCCACAAGCAGAAAATTTTACTGCCGGGCGTTGATCTAAACTAATACTTAGTACTATATTATGTCTGTTTTGTTTTTTCATTATGATGCAAAAGTAAGATTTTTTTTATTTTATAGACAAATTATTTATCAGCCAATAATTTTTCTTCTTCCGGTGTGATATCTACAACTGCATAAGTTGGAACTTTCACTATTGCCATTTCATCCAATACATCAACTAAATTACCGTAATTTGATTCTTTACTTGGTTTGATGATAACAATAAGCCCTTTTTTGTCACCATAAAAATTTTTGAGAAATTGATTTTTAGAAATCATTTCTTTAATCAAAAGATTGTCATTAAATTTAAAACTCCTTGTTTCATTTGAGAAATCCAACCTGTTTCCTTCGTAGCAAACTATTTTATTTATACCCACTAAAACTGTATATAGTCTGTCTTCTCCCAAACAATAAGGTTCAGTTCCACAGTCAATATGCCTTTTATCAGGCATCCCAAAATCCATAGCATTGGATCTTGATAAAAAAGAACTCAGCATAAAAAATACAATCAGTAAGAACGAAACACTAACCATAGCGGTTAAGTCAACCCGGGGTTGCAGTTTTTTAGATTTTTGTGTGATGGAAGTTTTGCCGAAAGTGTTTCTTGCTTCGCTCATTATATTCGGTTTTATTGGTTTGCAGTAAAAATAGCAACAATCATACCGAAATGTTAAAGAAAACTAAAAATTTATTTAAAAAAATAAACCGGTATTACACCTGCAGATAATTAAATTTGAAAAACTATTAGCAATTATATGCCTATAAAAAAACACCTAGACAATTACGCATAGGTGTTTAACTATAAATATTCTACAACAGGTAAAAAAATCAGTTCAACTGGTACACTATTGATTCAGTTTATTTTTGAATCCATTCACTTGTACAATCGGAAATCCCGGCTGTTTTCTTAATTACCTGCGGTGTGGAAGTCAAATGTCCGTTTTCATCCACATACACAATCATATTCTCAAGACTTTTTCCTTTATTATTCTCTTTTTGAGTTATTATTGGCTCAAATTTCAGCTTTTTCTCATTTTTCCTAAAAAATGAATTAGCTATATTTTTTATATTTATATTCCACATACCTATTATTATATTACTTTATTATACCGTTGAAACGGTCAGACGCACCCCTATAAGTTTCTCAATATTCTTAAGGTCAGATTTTTCCTCTGTACTGCAAAACGTTACAGCTGTTCCTTTTTTGCCGCCACGTCCCGTTCGTCCTATTCTGTGAACATAGGTTTCAGGAATATTAGGCAAATCATAATTCACCACATGCGGCAGCTCATCAATATCAATACCACGGGAAGCAATATCAGTTGCTACCAGAACCCTAAGGGAGTTAAGCTTGAAATCTTCCAAAGCTTTCTGACGTGCATTTTGTGATTTGTTTCCGTGTATGGCAGCCGCTGTAATACCTTTTTTGGTTAGTTTATCTACAAGCTTGTTGGCACCATGTTTTGTTCGGGTAAAAACCAATGAACGTGATATTCCTTCTTCATCTAAAATTGTTGCCAATAATTTTTCCTTATCATTTTTCTCAACAAAATACACCGATTGCGTTATCGACTGCGCCGTAGAGGAAACAGGATCCACGCTGACATACGCAGGGTTTTTCAGTATTTTTTCAGCCAGCTTTTTTATTGTGTCCGGCATGGTAGCTGAAAAAAACAAGGTTTGCCTGTTTTGTGGTAAACTAGCCACTACTTTTTTTACATCATGTACAAAACCCATGTCAAGCATACGATCGGCTTCATCCAATACAAAAATTTCCAAGTGCGAAAGATCTACTTCTCTTTGCTGCATTAAATCTAATAAACGTCCGGGAGTTGCAATTAGTATATCAGTACCCTTTTTTAATGTTTTTATCTGATGAAATTGAGAAACACCTCCAAAAATAAAAGTATGTTTCAATTTCATGTGCGTCCCGTAAGAGGTAAAATTATCACTAATTTGAATTGCCAACTCTCTTGTAGGTGTAAGGATCAAAGTCCTTATTGCATTAGGCTGTTTTTCAGGTGTATTGGCTAACCGCTGCAGAATAGGAATGGCAAAAGCGGCCGTTTTTCCAGTCCCTGTTTGTGCGCATCCCATCACATCACTGCCTTTCAAGATTAAAGGAATAGCTTGTTGTTGTATGGGGGTTGGGGTAACATATTTTTCCTGCTCAAGTGCCTTGAGAATAGGATCAATTATATTTAAATTTTTAAAAGTCATACGATTTAAATTATAAGCCTTTATAAAGGCTTGGGTTATTTCAAAACACTGAAATCATTTAATTATTATTCAATGTTTTGTTAATGTGGTATCCATCATCTTTTTTTTATGGAACAGCAACGGAAATAACAGGGTAAAATAATTTAACCTATTTGCTAAATTCTCACAAAAGTAACGATGAATAGTGAAGATGGTAAAAAACAGTTTTGAATTTGTTATTTATTAATACTAAGGCAACTGAAACGCCAAAACTGAAGAGAAATAGAAAAAAAATCACAATCAGGAAGAGCACTGGCAGAAAACCAATCAGGTGCAAATATAGTCATAATATATTAATATAGAGTGATTTACTTTTATTTTTTGTTCTGCCGGATGGTTTGACAGTTAGATTATTAGAACAATAAACGTTGGGCAAATCATATAATTATGTGTCTGAGAGCTATTTTAAACCACAACTTTTCATTCTATATTATCTCTTTCTTACAAAAATACGGATAGGCAATAATTGTGGTGTTTTGGCTCCGGTTGCGCTCAGCTTTCTCCATAACCATTCAAAAGGACCGTAAGTGTGTGATTGGAGCCACCAGTAGCTAAAAGCTGTCTGCAGACAATAAACGACTATTGCAAAAACAAAGTAAAAATAAAACGGTAAATGATGAAACACTCTTAACCCTGCTCCTTGAAACACTATAAAACTTATTATGTTTTGAACGATATAATTGGTAAAAGTCATTTTTCCAACATGTGAAAAAGCTTTAAACAGAGCCTTTCCTTTATTATTGATATACAATAAAACGATACCCGAAGCTGTAAACAGCATTGTGGCTATTACCAACCAGTAATGAAAAGAAAAATATTTTAAGTAACTCCATTGTAAAGCAGCTGAAAGTATAAAGATTCCCCACATTACTAATGTCAGTGTAAGCGAGCTGATCAAAACTTTTTGAAAAAGCTTTTTCTTTTCAGGCAGATTTACAAAAAAATGACTCTTTTGCAATGCCAACCCAAACAGCATGCAGGCAAACATTACAAAATGTGCAGTTACCGAGTATGGCAGACTAAGCACTTCGTAATAATAAGAGCTTAATAAATTGTATTTAAAGACATCCAGCCACTGACTACTTCCCCGTAAAGGAGCTATAGCTTCGGCTAGAGCATTGATATGGGATCCATCTATAGTATTTATTTTTGCCGTTAAAAAAGGAAAAATCAAAAACATTATACTTGCAGTAAGCATTAATTTTTTAGCTGATAAATGAATAAAAAACAAAAAAAGAAGTCCTAAAAAAGCATAATCCCTTAAGATATCCCCATCAAAAAGAATACTGTTAAAAAGGGCAAAAACTGACAAAACCAACATGCGTCGGAAAAGAAATATGTGAGTGTTTTGCTGTCTTTTTTCATAAATAACTCCAAAACCAAAGCCAAACAGCACAAAAAGCAATGTCCATCCCTTAGCAGAAAACAAATAGGTTTCCAGTGTTTCTATAAATGTATTTACAATCTCATTTCCATTTATTTTCCCTTCCGGACTGTATCCAAAATATAAATAATTGGATATAACCACTACAAAAAGCGCCCAGCCTCTTAATACATCAATAATTTCTACTCGTTGCGTTGTTTGCATGTTTGTTTTAATATATATAATACCTTACTGTCTCCATGAAATAAAGAGATTTTTCTCGTTAAAACTGAAGCCAAATATATAAAATTACCTTTAAAAACTTATAACATGAAACTGTTGTTAGCAACAGTATTTTTATTCAAATGATTTGGCTGCTTCAATAATCAAATCGGTAACTTCATCTGGAAATGAAGCCAATGAAGCGTGACTTGCATCAAGATTAATGATTTTTTTTGGATTCATTCTTTCTGCCATCTCTTTTTGCGTTTCGGGGTGTATCATTTTGTCTTGTGCTGAAATTTGATACCAAGCTGGTTTACTTTTCCATGCGGGTTCATTGATCTTATCTCCAAAACATTGTCCATTAATGGCTTTCTGGGAAAGTGACATAACTAAAGCATCTTCATCGTTTACATCAGGACAAAATTCTCTTTGAAACTCATCATATTTTATCCACAAAAATCCTTTGTTATCTGGAGCAATACTTGCCCCTCCTGAAGTTTGGCGTTTTGCAAGTAAAGCACCCAAGCTTTCACCTTTGTCTGGTGCAAAAGCGGCAATATAAACCAATCCTTTTACTTTGTCATTATTTCCAGCTTCAGAAATAACAGCACCACCATAAGAATGTCCAACTAAAAGTACATTATCTTCTTGTGCATTTATCAAATCTATGGTTTTTTGTACATCATCTTCCAACGAAGTAAGTGGATTTTGTACTGCTCTTATTTTGTATCCGGCTTTTGTTAGTTTTGGGATTACATTTTTCCAATGTGAGCCATCACCCCAAGCACCATGAACTAAAATTATTGTTGTATTTTTCATGAAGAATAAATTATAAATTACTGATTAACATAAAGTTATGTAAAATATATGGATTCTTAAAGAATATTATTTATTGCTATTTTTTTGATAAGCTTAATGATCAATTATCTTTTTTATAAAATATTAATGAGTTTATGACCAAGAACCAGGGCCGCTTCCGGAGCCCGAAGGTACTCCAACTGCGGGTCCAATAAAAATGCCAAGAAAATTTGCGTCTTTATCATAAAAAGCAACTCCTGAATAAGCTATTGTAAATAAGAGCTGCATACTCACGGTATCTGCATAAAGTCTATCAATATCGTTTGTATTTACTTGACCTGCCATACCTCCAGTGCCTATACTATTTGACCCACTTGCATGACCATTAAATGTTTTACCGTTTGTTATGGTAATCTGAAGCTGTAAATAAAAGAATGAGTCAATAAAACTACATATTGCCGGATACGCTGTTGTGGCAGAAAGAATTTCTTTTTTAATTGTATCAATAACTACATTATCTAATTTACCGCTCAATGTATTTTGAAAATCATGGGCAATTATTTCTCTACTGACTTGTGGAACTGTTTCCAATCCATTGATATTTGACATATTGTTAGATTTACTTGTTTAACCTACTCTATTAATAGCTTTTCGGTTGCCGCTAATACTATTATAAAAGTAAGAATAGAATAAATTAACGATATGAGTATAAATACTTGATTTTGGTATTTCAAAAATATATACATCTGAATAATAATAGATTATACTTTAGAACTTAGTTGTTTTCCTTAAACATATGTTCTCGATGTTTTAGCCCCCATTCAGTAATTTTATTAATTAAGTGTTCCATTTTTCTTCCATATGGTGTGATTTCGTATTCTACAGTTATAGGTTTCGTGTTCATTACTGTTCTTGTAATGAGTTTGTTCATTTCTAATTCTTCCAAATCTTTAGATAGTTTTTTAGCACCAATACCATTTGTTGTTCTCAGTAACTCCATGAATCGCATTTTGCCATGTATAAGTAACGTCGCAATTATTTGGATCTTCCATTTTCCAGATAATACTTCCATAGTATCTGAAATGGCTCTTATTTCTTGATTACATTCTTGTGTTAGAATAATTTCTTTTTTCATTTTAACAGGTTAAGCTAGTTAGTTTCTTAGAAGAAACTAGTTTCCTACAGGAAACTCATATCAAAAATATGCTTTTTGTATATAACTTTGTTAAATCATAAGAAAAATATTACAGAACAATGAAAACGAGATTTTTTTTCTTGATTGTAGCAGGGTTTTGTGCTATGATTCTTGGGTGTTCGAAAATTAAAAATGACACTTCAAAAGCTATGGAAAATACAACTAATACAGAAAAAACAGATTATGATAACGGTTTTGCGTGTGACTTGAATACTGGAAAGTGTTCAATATCTTCCAATTCCAATGATGAGATTGAATCTTCCTTATCAGGTATTAAAAACGGGAAATTAATTTATGTGGGAGACCCAATATGTTCCACATGTTTGGCATTTTCATCAGAAATTAAGGCGTTGAAAAAAGAGTTTGATGGAGTATTAGACTTTCAATTAGTATTAGGCGGGCTTAGACCTTATGGAAAAGAGCCAATTTCTAACATGAGAGATTATTTATTACCGCATTTTGCTAACCTAGCTAAAACGACTGGGCTCCCTATCAATAATAAAGTCTTGTATGATGATTCCTTTATCCTTGATACAGAACCGCCTTCAAGAGCAGTAGTCGTAATGAGACAGCTTGCTCCTCAAATAGAAAATGAATTTTATGAAAGAGTGCAAAAGGCCTTTTATATAAATAATAGCAATACAAATTATGTTGAAGCTTATTTAGATTTTGTAGAGGAATTTGGAATTAAAAAGGAAATATTTAAAGAAAAATTTGAATCTAATGAAATAAAAGAGTTAGTGAAATCAGATTTTGAATTTGCTCGTAATATTGGGGTTACAGCGTTTCCTACAGTGTTGCTAGAGTCAAATGGTCAATTTACAATTATTTCCCGAGGGTTTTCAAAAAGTGAGCTCATGATAGATAAAGTTAGGAGTCAGCTATATGCGAAACAAGAGTAAACTACTATAGAAAAGATTATAATCAAATAAAAACATACAGCTAATGACTAAGCCAAAATTAGATTTTCCTATTAAATGTTTTAATATAGATCATTATACTTTGATTGTCCCTAATGCGAAAGTTGTTTCTGACTTTCATCAAAATGTGCTTGGGTACAAGCTAATAAACACAATTTTAGTTAATGCCGGTTCAGCTTCAGAAGGTAAGCATGATATGCTGAACTATGTTCTTGGGTGGCCAAATAATGAAAAAGGTGTAATGGTGGTAACTGAAGGCTTAACTAAGGAGTCTATTTTTCATAAGTTTTATGAGAAGTTTGGACAAGGTATACACCATGTAGCTTTTGAAGTGGATGATATTGAAGATATTTTTGAACTATTTGTTTCTAAAGGAATTGAAATTACGTCAGATAAGATATTAAGAGATCCATTATCAGGATTGAGACAATTTTTTATTTCAAATAAATATATAGGTGTTTTCATTGAGTTGATAGAAAGGAAAAGTGAGACGGAGGATAAAACTTCTGAGAAGCAAGGTTTCTTTACACATGATAATATGTCAGGATTAGCAAATACTATGAAGTCCTATTTAGATGATCCTAACTTGAAACACGATGATGATATTAAGTCTTTAGATAAAACAAATTATTTTGAAGTTTTAGAATCTATTGAAGTTGATAGAATTGATAATATTCAAATTAACGTTGCTGAAGTGCAAAGTGCAAAAAATTTCCTAAACAGCGTTTTAGGGTTTAGTATAGAAGGTGAAAAAATAATTAACCCTAATGAAAAGGATAAGTTTTTGAGCTTAAGTGAAATTCAGGAATATCAAAACGGAGTTATTCCAGTAGAATTAACATTGAAAACAGTCAATTTTGAGAAAAGCAAAAATATACTTGAATCCTTGAATTTAGATTTTGAATTTGAAGGGGATGCCATTAGGTTAGAGAAAGAATATGCTGGTTATCCATTAACCTTGTTGCATGACTAATATTTTTAGCGTAATGCTTTTAGTAGAAAAAGAAAGATTAATGGAATTTTTAAAAAATCCTATTAATCTTTCTTATTGGACTGTACATACCAATTTGGTTGTAATTGAAGATGTATGCTATGAAATTACCAATCACACTGGAGAAAAAACGGAAATAAATATTACTTACACAAATCATTATTTAGATGATTTCCTAGATTTTACGTGGATTTTAGAAAAAAAAATTAAAAAACAATTTCGGTTTTCAATAAGAAATGGGGATAATGGAAAAATCACTATAGAAGTATTTATTCCTTCCCCAATTTTAAGTCAAAAGATAATAGACCTTCAAAATTTATTAAGTGTTGAATTTAAAATATTGGAACAGCTTCTAAAGGATGGAAAATACGAACTTACGGAATCTGATAAAAAAATAATGAAAGAATACCATAATAAATATGTTAATGACGGAGCAAGTGTTACCTAAATTTGAAGGAAAATTTAGTAACGAAGAAGATGCCTTAGCCAAAGTGAAAACAGATTTTGGACAAATAATTACTGTAAATTCTGTTGGGTGTTTGAACCCTAAATCAACAGAAGATGTACAAAAGCTAATAAATTATTGTAATACTAACGAAATTCCAGTGAACACACGAGGAATGTCTCATTCAGCAAGTGGTCAGTGTTTAGCAGATCAAGGTATCGTTATTAATATCAAGACTATGAATAAGATTCTTTCAATAGATTTTGATGGAAAAACGGGTTCTGTTGTTGTAGAAGGTGGTATTACTTGGGAAAATCTTGTAAGAGAAACGCTAAAGGTAAATGCAACGCCACCTACCCTTACCGATTGGCAAAAATTGACTGTAGGAGGCACCATTTCAACTGGAGGTTTAGGTTTTATGAGTCATAATTCTGGAATCCAAGCAGATAATGTTCTTGAATTGGAAGTTGTAACTGGCGATGGTCAAATTAGAATATGTTCGCGTACTGAGAATATTGATCTTTTTAATCTTGTAAGGTCTGGATTAGGACAGTTTGGAGTAATTACAAAGGTTAAAATGAAATTAAATCGTGCTCCAAAAATAATGCACGTTACAAAATTACTTATTGATAATGCTAAGGAGTTTCATGATTTAAGTACTCAACTACTAAAAGAACCTGATTTTGAATGCATACATGCTTTTTTAATTCCCAATACAAGGGTTGAATTTGGAAAGAAAATGGGGCAAACCGTTGTTACAGAAAATTCCGATTACTTTGCTGAAAAGTGCAAAAACGAAGAGGAGTTTACCTTTTTTGTAGAATTGGTACAGTATGAATATGAAGGTCAACCTTTTTTAAAAAAGGAACTTCCTTTGAATGGTTTAAAACATAATTATCAAGAAGATTTTTTTAGCTATGTAACCAAAGAGCCACCTTTAATAATTACTGAAAAAGAGAAAGGGAAAACAGCTCATCCTGAGTTAGCTACTTTTATCCCCTTTTCACAGTTTTCTGGTTTTATGAATGAATTTCAATTGATGCATAAAGACGAAGACATGAGCGATGGACCTGTGCTTTTTATCCCAATGAAATCGTCAAGCATACAAACTCCTTTATTTGTAAAGCCTGAGGAGGATTTTTATTTTATTGGAATATTAAGAAATGCGTACCCTAATACAAGAGAGCGCGTAGAATATTTAAGTGAATTGAATAACAAATTGTATGAAATTGCCTTAAAATATGGGGGCAACAGATATCCTTGTGACAGTATTAATAAACCTGGAAACCCAGAAGAATGGGCGGTACATTTTGGGGATCAATGGCAAGATATGACAGCTGGTAAACTAAAGTTTGACCCTAAAAATACCTTTCGCTCTATGTTAAATATATTCCATAACTAGAATAGTTCAATAAATAGTATGATTTTTTTAGATAAAAATGAGTTCCCGTCTGATTTCCCCAAAAGTATCAAGGAAGAAGTAATTAATGAGCTACTAAATTCTGATTGGAACAGGTATCCAGTTGCAGAGTCACAGGAGCTTATGGCATTAATTGCTCAAATGAATGGTGTTCCTATTGATTCATTGATTCTTGGAAATGGATCTTCTGGCTTAATTATGAGATTCTTAGGAGAGCTTTCAAAGCACTATACTAGAATTGTTACACCAACTCCAAGTTTTGAACTATTTGATATTTGTCCAAAATTATTCAATCTAAATCATATTAATTGGGATTTTACTAATGAATTAGATTACGATTATGCTAGGTTTCCTAGAGGTGAGAATTCAATTTATGTGTTTTGTACACCAAACAATCCAACAGGAACTTTAATTGATCCACTATTTGTAGAAACTGAAATAGCTAACGATCCATCGAGTGTTTTTTTAATCGATGAGGCATATGGAGAATTTGCGAATGATTCATACGCACATTTGACTCAAAAATATGACAATGTCATTGTTTTGAAAACATTCTCGAAAGCTTTAGGAGCCGCAGCCATTAGATTAGGGTATGCTATGTGTTCAAATACTATCAAGAGCCAATTGATAAAAAATGATCTTCCCTTTAAGTTCTCGCCGTTTACTATTATTTCGGCTAAAGTGTTACTAAATAATTTTGAGAAAGTTATTCAGCCTAGAATTGATAGAATTATTGAAGCCCGTGAAAAAATGTTTCATACTTTAAATGAAATGCTTTTAGAGGGGGATGTTAAGGTTTCTAAATCTCATGGAAATTTTATTCCAATTCGGTTTTACAATGAAAGTTTAAAGAATGAATTTATACAGCGATGTACTGATTCAGAAATAATGATTGGTAAAGTTAGAAATTATCCTGATTTTTTTCGAATAACAATCGGATCAGAACAAGAAAACAATAAAATCATCCGAATTATAGAAGGTTTAGCCTTAAAGCCTATTTGTATAGATAATGAAGTATAATAATTGATTACTCCGTATTCTATAAATATACAAGTACATGTCATTTGTGTATTTGTATTTTTTTGTTTGTATCTACCACATTAATTACATTATTTCTTTTAATGCTATCCTTTAGAGATTTTATGTTTTTATAAGTCACGTGTTTTGTTGACTTAACTTGGTTGAATTCTAGAAAAGTTATCTTGACTTTTATACGTTCTTTTGATTTGGATGCTTTTGTAGGCAGCTGTACTTTTGTTTCAAAGAATAATTCAGTGGGTAATAGCTTTGTTTCCTCAATTGGAGTTCGTCTCCATTTTTTATTCCCTAGCTTTTTCAAGTACGGTGGAATTTTTCCATATTCATGTCCTCTAAACCTACCTTTGTTATAACGATTTTGCATCATTTCAATTTTTGGAGCAAAGATGAATTCTAACTACGTAATTATTTTGCGTAGTTAATTTTATTACATCTGTCATGTGTAAAATCAATTATAAGCATCTAAATAGGTTTTGAGCATTTCAAACAAAACGGCATTTCCATTTTGAGAATAATTCCCTAGTTTTTTATTAAACTTTGAAATATCAAATAAAAAAGCTTTCAGATTATCGGCTGTGAGTTGTTCAAATTGTCTGCCGTAACCTAGTTTTTGTATATAACTTGCATTGACAAATTGCTCGAACTGGTCTTGCAACGGAAAAGAATAAATTGGCTTTTTTAAATACACCGCTTCCGAAATAAACGAAAAACCTCCATTTGCAATTACGGCTCTAGCAGTGGCTAAATCAGCTACAAATCCTTCCTCGCTAAAGGTTTTGAAAACGATGTTTTTATTGACCAAATCTTTATTGAATCCGTAGACGTAAAAGGTATATTCTGGGATTTGGTGTAAGACTTCGGTTACTTTAGCAATAGTACTCGAACTTTGATACATCAAAATATGATTACCTTCTTTAGGAACTGCGTTAATGATTGCTTGTCTAACAATGGGCGGAACTAACGTGGTATTCTCTTTTACTACTTGTGCCTCAAAGAAACTACTAATAAAATAATGTTGGGCATTAGGGACTTTTACTTTAACGATCGATTTAGAGATGGTATAATTATTCTTTTCTGAGCTTGGAATAGGAATATCCAATTTACATCTATTAATCACCTGCATATTATCGATGCTTAGTAACGGTAAATCGTGCTTTTTAGCAAACAATGTCGTAAACGTTTCAAAATCGCTTATAACTACATCAGGCTTAAAATTCTTTTTTAACTCTAAATACTCAGCAAAATTTTGAAAAAGCAGTTTAGAGGCATTTTTTATATTCAATAACACCGTACCCGTTTTAGAAACTTTAGACTCTTTGAACGAAAAATGCATTCCTTCAATTTCGTGTACTCGTTTGGGGAAATTTTTATTTAAAAATAGGTAGGCTCTTGAACTTGAAACCACTTGAACATTATGACCTTCTTGTAGTAAAAAATCGATGATTACTTTGCTTCTCGTGGCGTGCCCCATCCCCTCGCCTGGTACTCCGTATAAAATGTTCATTGGTGTTTAGTTGATTACTACAAATATAAAGTAATAAGCTTAATACAAGATTATATCTAACATGTGATGTGGTTATTTTTAACTACTGTTGTACAACTATTTTTTGGATTGAAAATCGGTTACTTTTACAATAGGTTGAATCTTTGAATAGATGCTTATCTCTTTTTACGTGTTACGATTTCCCAATTCTCGATTTGATTTTCATTATTGATTTTATCAATATTGACTAAAAAGCGTAATTGATTTTTTCGTCCTTCATTTTTATCAATCAATATTCTGAAATTATAGCCTTTGTGATTTTTAATATATTCATTGGTCATTGGATTCTCATTGAAATAATTTTTAACGGCTGAAATATCTTTTGAAAACAATGTGTTCAATGATAAAAAATCAAGCAACTGCAATGCGGTTGTTTTTTTAAAATCCTCATTATCCATTTGCTGTTCCTGCACATTGTAACTTGTTTCAAAAGTCAGCAGCAAATTATCACAGCCTGTCAAATCTGCTGTAATCAGAGTATCTTTATTTTTATAGGTTTCTGAAATAATCTCGGTATAGTTATGTCCGTCAATTGTCCTTTTTCTATTTGAGATATTAGGAACAGTCTTAAAAATCGTTTTTGATTTTAATTGAGCTAATTTACAATCGGTCAAATACGATTCTTCATATATATTATTGTTTTTATAAACAAAAGACACGGTAGCTGACTGCAGGTCTTCTGTATCATAAACTCTGTAATTTTGTATAATATCCGCAACAAATCTGTTGTTCTTGCAATAGGTTGAATCAATTACATTATAAGAAAATGGAGCATATCCGTAAATCGTATGTTCTTCTTTTGAATTTGTCTTATCTCCCATAATATAAAAAATAAGACTTTGATTCGTGTTGACATTACCTCCCAACATCCCTTCTGAATTTCTTTTTACAATATAATCGGTTATGCCGTCTTTGTTGAAATCACTTTTTTGGACAATAGAAAAAGACACTGTGTAAGAATCTCCGTCATTAGGATAATGCACTGAGAAAGGAATTTTTTTGATTTGCAAATCATCATATTCCTGTCCGTCGATATCTTCTTTTATAAGCTTTTCAAGAAATCCATAGGCTTCAGGGAAGTCAAGTGTTACTTTTTTTTCTTCAGTTTTTTGAATTGTATCTTTTGGCTTGTGAACCTTTGCATAGTCAGCGGTTTCTTCTTTCCTGCATGACAATGTTGCCAGCAAGGCAAATAAGAATATTTTTTTCATTTCGTTTTTAGTTTGTATCTCTTCAAATATAAAATAAAAACGCTTACTATTCTTACAATTTTATCCATCTAAAAGAAGAATCAGTTCTAGATACCAAATTACTGTCGCATCAATCAACAGGATAAATCACACAACTTTGATTGTGTAATTTATCCTGTTTTAGAGCAACAAAACGAGCGTTGATTTTTTACTTTCCGGACAGTTTTCTTCTTAATCCTCCCTGCTTCCGTCATCTGCCATACGTACCATCTTTGGTGTAAACTTAGCAACCACATCAACCAAATCCTTTTGGGATTCCATGACTAGATTAATGTCTTTGTACGCCATAGGTGCTTCATCTAAACCGGCACCAATTAAAGTTACGCCATGATCTTTTAATATGGCCTGCATATCATTTTTCGTTATATTTTGAATGGCTTTTGTTCGGCTCATTTGACGGCCTGCCCCGTGCGAAGCTGAATTAATCGCTTGCTCCTCGCCTTTTCCTCTCACTAAGAATCCCGGCGCAGTCATACTTCCAGGAATAATTCCCATCACACCTTTTCCTGCCGGTGTGGCTCCTTTTCTATGAACAATCACTTCCTCTCCGTTCCAGATTTCTTTCCATGCGAAATTATGATGGTTTTCTACTTTAGCCAAAACGGTTGCTCCTAAAGCTTTTTTCATTTTATCGTGAATGATTTCATGACAGGCAGAGGCATAATCTCCAGCCAGATTCATGGCAATCCAGTATTCCTGACCCAATTCTGAATTTAAATCCAAATACGCTAAGTTTTGCGCTTCATAAGGCAGTTTACAAACCTGTTTTGCCATTTTGGTATAATGACCGGCAATGGTGGCTCCCAATCCTCTTGAACCGGAATGTGTCAGTAAAGCAACGTACTTCCCTTTGGGAATATTCAATTCGGCATCATCTTCCATGAATTCCATAATACCAAACTCCACAAAATGATTTCCGCCTCCCGAAGTCCCCAGTTGCGACCAGGCCTTATCCTTCAGATTTTTAATAAACGAGTGGTCGTCAAACTCTTTTCTTTCCAATACTTCATGGTCTGATTTGTACTGTCCGTGGAAACCATGTCCGGCACCAAATTTTGAATGTGCTGTCAACTCACGTTTGAATTTGGATTCGTTTTCATAATAAAATAGTTCCGGAATATCATAAACCGATAATGCCATTCTGCAACCAATATCGACACCAACACCATATGGTATGATGGCATTGTTGGTAGCTAATACACCACCGATTGGCAATCCATAACCTTGGTGAGCATCGGGCATTAAGGCACCGGCAACCGTAACCGGTAACTTCATGGCAACTTCCATTTGTTTTTTGGCTCCTTCCTCGATATGTGCGGCACCGAAAAGCGTATAATCTTTCGGATTTGGATTAAAACTGATAAAATCTTTCGGTTTATGGTTTGCCTTTTCAATTAAAGCCGAAGCCAATTTGCTGAAATTCTTATCGTCCAGATAATTTTCAGGTGATTCTAGGACATTTTTATAATGCGCCATCATTTGCTCACGGGTAAAACCAAGTCTTTTTTTGTTGATTCTCAAGGCAATTCCTAATGCCTCACTTGATTCATAACCAATGGCTAGTAAATCGTTTCTGTTGATGGGTGTGTTCATAATTCAATTTTTTTTGTGGCCTTGGTGAGATTCGAACTCACATTCCCTCCCGGGCATTACGGCTCTAAATACGCTTCCCTACTTTCCCTCACGATTTCGGTGCCTCTGTAAATTCTACCCATTAGTCCGCGCAGGTCTAACCGGAATATCCGTAAACTCTATAGTACGTAATTTTGCTATAGGCTTTTCCTTTTAAGCTACAAGGTCTTGTTTTTTTATTTTATTCCCGGCAATTTTATTTACATTACTGGGTTGTTTCATTTTGATGATACAAAGTTGAAAAGTTACTGCGCAATTATTTTGCGTGGATTTTAAAATCGACCACCATTTTCTAGTTGTAGTAATAAAATCTCATGAATTCTTTTAATTTCAGCTATTATTGGATTTATTTCATATTCCACATTGAAAATCTTAAAAATGAATTTATCAAAAATAAATGCTCTAAAAAATATTGTAGTTTTATATGAAAAGAACATTGGCCCCACGTATTTTGGCATGACTTTTCCAGCAACAAATTCTTTTAAAAAATCATCTAATTTCTCATCAAAATGTTCGATAAGATTCCTCATTTCTCGATTTTTCAAAACACTTGAATTGCTAACACTATAAACTTCGCGTAACTTTTTCGCTCTAATTTTATGATATCCAGTATTCTTTGAAGGCCAAAAAAAACGGGAAATTCCTGCTGCATTAAGAATGATATTTTGAAACATATCCAAAATGACATCATCAAATTGACAATCATGATTTCCGTTCTTCCAAAAATCGTTTAATGCTTCAACATCATCCAAAATTGAACGTGTTTTGTTTAATAAAGATTCTATATAAAAAACTTCATTAAAAGGATGGATTTCAAATTCTGAATTTTTCATATCTATTAATTTTTTTAAAACGATTTTTAAAATTACTACACGATTAATTTACATAGTATATTTTATTTTAAAAAGAGGTAACAGGTCTGCATAGTCTGGAGTTCATTTGGAATACGAAGTAACTATACAGTACGACACTCTTTATATATAAGAGCAATGATTTATAAATGTTTCTATAGGACTCGAACCTATGTAAAATCAACCAACGAAGTAACACTTATAACCGGCATCTTATTTTTTAAAAAGAAGCAAAAATCGTAGCATGAAACGGGGCTAGTCAAAGCCGGAGTCGAACCGGATAGCCTTGCTGGTTTTACAACTTCGCTATTCCTCCCCTAAATGGTGACGAAGTAACACGCCACTACGGCATTCTTTTTTTCAATTGCAATTCTATTGATTTATAGCTCTATAGAATGCTCCTTTACGTGTTGTTTTATAATATCTCATGATTTCTTTTATTAATCAGGGTAACAATCAAAAATAGACTTTCCGTAGTCTTACCATTAGACGATTAATCAGGAATCGAACCTGAATTGACGAATCTTAATCGAAGTAACTCTTTTTTACAACACCTGACAATATAACAAGGCAAAAACGATAAATGAAATTTACGTGCTCTAACCTCTGAGCTACTCTCCCATTTTCTATATGCTTAGTGGAAGAGACGGGATTCGAACCCGCGACCCCGTCGTTAAAATCGAAGTAACACTTATCTACGGCACTTGTTTATATTTTTCAATTAACTTTATGATACAAAAGTTTATACCTATTACGCAATTATTTTACGCAGTATCTAAAAATTACCGCAGCCTTTGCAACTGCGGCTTTTTTACAATCCAATACTATTGATATATTGCAAAGCAGAGGTTTTATTTTCCAAAGCATGCAATATGTCAAACACTTTGTCTGACCAACCAGCAATCAAGTGTACGTCATTTTGTTTTATATCCAATGGTGTGTTACCATGACCCGCCAAATCGAACAAATACAATTTTGCATTTGGTGCTATGGCTTTATAACGATTCCATGAATTTTCAAAAGAATGAGCAGTACTATTACTGTTCCACATTTGAACATCGGTAAATAACATAACTTTATCAACGATTTCTTTTCGCTTGATCAAATCCTCGATTACCAAATAACCGTTTGTAGAATAACCTACCTCACCTTCACGTCGGTAAAACTCCTGAACATTTGCCAAAACATTACGTTTTGACATGTTGATCACTTTCCATTTATCACCAAACATACCGCTTATCACATTTTTACAACGCGACTGCATCAGCATACCCAACATCAAACCAATATCATACAATAGTATTTTACTCTTTTTAGAAATTGGTTGCTGCATAGAACCCGAAACGTCACAAGCAATTACTACTGATGTATTACCATCAAAACCTTTAATATTTTGCGCACTGTACATTACCGCATCTTCCAAAGCATCCAAAATCGTTGCTGTATAACGGGATTTCAAGGCCTTGATCTCACGATAGGCAGCCAGAAACCGGAATGGCAATTGTTTTGAATTCGCTACTGCATTGGCATTACTCAAATGCTGACAAACTTTTTCTATGTGCTGGAATGAAACTTCGGCCTCGATAATGTTGCGTAGGTTACGCATCATCGCCATATAACCCACTCGGTTGCTATCAATCAATTCTTCCCACTTTTTTTTGAAGGCTTGTTTCTTTTCTGCATCGTTTTTAAACGAACGCTGACCTACTTGTGACAACTCCGTTTCCCAAGTGTAAGGAACAGCCAGATTATTATCAGCAATTTTATTGAAAATTACTTGCTGTGCTTCATCTTTTGCTTTTGGATGTACCAAAAACAAAGCATCACGCAATTTCACCTCACCTTGTCGGTTATATTTTGCAAACTGATATTCATCAAATCGGTTGAATGATTCAGATAATCCTTTTTGAATTTGTTTCGACAAACGGTTTAGTTTTTTAGTTTCAGTACGATTATTTGCAACTTGATAATAAGCCAAAAGCTCTGTAATTTCATCAGCACGTTGAATAACTTTCTGAACCGTTTTGTTCACTAAACCATTGCCTGAATTGATTTTTGCCAACTCCACTGTCAATACCATTGGAACAGAACGCATATACATTTCATTACGAACGTATACAGCCAACTTAGCGGTAAACTCAGGATCACATTTCTGAATCAGGTTTTGGATTCTTTTTAAACGGTCACTGCCTTTTTCGTAAGTAACATCATTTAATCCCGAAGTCACCACAGCTGAATACAATTCCATTTCCGGTGTCAAGCTGTATGCTTTTGCACCTTCGTAGTTGGTCACTACATTTTTTTCTCTTTTAAAATAATTAAATTTCATCTCGGTTACTTTTAAATTAAACATTTGTTCCTTTCGAGATGGCAAAGATGCATAGTCGTGTACGCAATTATTTTGCGTAGTAAAAAAAGAATGCTATTTTTGAGAAAACTTTTATAATGGAATTGCAACAATTATTCAATAGACTCCTTGAAAACATTGGCTTTAGTAATAATGAAATTTTTAGTAGATGGAATGAACTTCAAAAAGCCTATTCGCATAAATCAAGGCATTATCACAACCTGAATCATTTAAAAGAGATGATTGCCTGCTTTGAAAAGTATCGCGATGAGCTTCAGTTTCCTGATGAAGTTCTGTATGCAATTTTTTATCACGATTATATATATAAATCCAGCCGAAAGGACAACGAACAAAAAAGCGCCGAATTTGCTATACAAATTCTTCCGGAAAATACTGCATTAAATAAAGACAGAATCTATCAATTGATCATGGCTACCAAGAATCATCAGCCAAGCCAAAATGAAGACGAAAAATGGCTGATTGATTTCGATTTAAAGATTCTTGCAAAGGAATGGGATGATTATACAGCCTATTTTAAGCAAATACGAAAAGAATACAAGATTTATCCTGATTTTCTATACAATCCCGGGCGTAAAAAAGCATTACTGCATTTTCTGGAAAACGAATTCATTTACCAAACCAAAGTTTTTCGGGATTTATATGAACAACAAGCAAGACAAAACATTAAACAAGAAATAGAGCTTCTTTAAAAAAAATCATAACTCATAATTCAAAACCGTGGCTCAAAACAAAAACGCACTCATCCGCTATAAAACCATTGATAAATGTCTGCAAAACAAGTACCGCCAATGGACACTGGAAGACTTAATGCAGGCTTGTTCTGAAGCTTTGTATGAATATGAAGGGAAAGATTCTTCGGTAAGCAAAAGAACGATTCAGCTGGATATCCAACTGATGCGCAGTGACAAGTTAGGCTACAACGCGCCTATTGAAGTCTATGACAAAAAATACTACCATTATGCTGAAGAAGATTTCTCTATTACTGATATTCCACTGACAGAAACCGATATTAATGTATTAACAGAAACGGTTTCCATGTTGAAGCAATTCAAAGATTTTTCACTGTTTAATGATGTTTCGGATATACTGCAGCGATTGGAAGATAAAATTTACGCTGAAAAATCACATACACAGCCTGTAATTCATTTGGATAAAAACGATAATCTGAAAGGGCTACATCTTTTGGATGAAATCTATCAGGCTATAATTAAAAAAGTAGTTTTGGTAATTACATATAAGTCATTCAAATCCAGAGACGAAACAAAATTTAATTTTCATCCTTTTATTCTGAAAGAATTTAACAACCGCTGGTTTGTTGTTGGAAAAAAGAAAGAAAGCCAGCCTATTACCAATTTAGCATTGGACAGAATTGTAAAAATTGATTATGATTTTTCCATGCCTTTCTTAACTGAAAAGTTTGATGCAGAAGCTTATTATAACAATGTTGTAGGTGTAACGGTTAATGCAGGATTAAAACCACGTGTCATTCAATTATGGATAGATGCTTACAATGCTCCTTATGTCATTACCAAACCCATTCATCATACACAAAGACTATTACAGCAAAATGAAGACGGGAGTATCGTCATCAATTTATTTTTAATAGAAAATTATGAATTAGAACGCATTTTATTAGGTTTTGGTGACGGTTTAGAAGTTTTAAAACCTGAACGATTGCGTCAGAGAATGAGAACTGTTATAAACAATGCGTCATTAGTATATAATGACCCTTCCTGAATACTGTTTTTTTCTCTAACAACACTTTACTTTTCTAAACTCACTTTACAGAGTTATTTAGATAGCGGCAACCACTATAATAAGGTTCCCGCTAATACATCGTTATATATTAATCAAATAGATTTTTGATTTAGTATCACTTTTTCATCTTTATCAAAAGAATTAACAAAAATTATGGTAAATCCGTAATTTACTCTTTAGCACTATCCCTAACTTAGATAAAAGCTAAAAGATTAATATTCAAGCTTTATAAGTTTAAAATTTATTAACCTTTTGTTGGTTTTTGCTTTATAAAAATTCAAAATCAGTGCTATAGCTTTATGTAAATTTCAAAACCTGAAGTCCAAAACATTCGATTTGAATTTAATAATCATGCTTAAAATATAGTAAAACGAACATAAAAACAGATTTTAATAATTACTAATCAATTAAACTGACTAAACATGAAAACATTTGAGAACAATGAAACCCTCCAGGAAATTAAAGAGGTACAAAGTACAACTTTTCAATTTCGGACACCGGCCGGGGTTCAAGATTTTGGAGACAACCCAATCAAACAAGATGAAATGAATAAATTTTGGAGTAATAACCTTGATGGATTTACCCAGCAAGGTATGTTGAACAATCCATGGAATTCGACCAACACGCCAAAAACCACCAATTATTATAATCCAATTGAAAATAACCCAACCAGTGAAACAGCCAGTATTAAATGGATGGCATTTCCCGGCAGACTAGGTTTTAATTTTCCCAATGCAACTCAAGCACAACTGAATGAAATGGCCGATACAGGTGATATTAGCGGTCAGATTACCAATTCACCTTGCAGTACTGACGGGCAGCAAGTAGCTTACTTTCCTTACGGTCCACGTGGATGGCAGGACGAGTACTGTGAATGGTCGGTAACCCGTAATGCCCAGAACAAAATTATCAGAATTGATTTTACTTGTGAAAATCCGGAATACTGGAATACTCTATGGAAAATAGATCCTAATAAAGTTTTGGAATTATATCAAACCGTTTTAGGTAAACCACAAATAACACTTGAAGACCTTAGTTTACCAGGAGTTGTAAATCCAATTACAAACCAGCCTGTATATAATCCTTTAAATAAATGGAACTCAGGAACCGTATCTAGCGATACTCAGGGTGGAGCCATGCATCTTACCAGCACACCTAACACTTTACAAACTGAAATAGGTTTAGCAACTACTTCAACGGTACAGCGATTTAACCCGCCAACAAACACCAGTGGCAGTACTATGTGGCCTTCATCTCAATACAATGATTTAATTTGTGTGGGAGTTTTTGGCCAGCGTTTCCGCAATAGCGATCCAAATATTGGTGGAAATGTAAATAATTTTGTAACAGGCGGAAACATGGTGACTTTGGCTGATCCTCCCGGACTATATATTCAGATGCCGGATTTCTCAAATTATGAAACACCCGATGGTACAAATGCATCAGCTTTTTGGACTATAAAAAGAGGTTGTGAGACATTAAATGATCAAAATGGCGGTTCATTACCCGGCAACTTCATACTACATGCTGTCTTTGAAGTTCCGGAAGATAAAGGCTATACGGTAAGTGATATAAAGATTTCCGAACAATATATTGATTGGGCTTCTCAAATTGCCGCTACTTTTAAAATGCAAATCGTAGCTTCTGCATATACCGGCACCACACCTCAAGGTTATGGACCAGTAGGAACTCCAACACCAGAAAATACTTTTGCACAACCACTTCAAATATTCTATCAGGATTATTTCGATCAGATGTACAATACCCTTGTGCCAAATCCGGTAAACAACCCAATTTCATTATTAAGCAACAGTACTTATGTACCTCTATCAGTAAACGTTGGGACATCAGCCACTCAAATGGTTGTTGTTGCAGGAACATGTACTGCAAAAGAAAATGATCCTTCTACATATCCCAGCATAACATTTAATGATCCTAATATTAGTGCCGTTGTAACTTCAGTAAAAGAAAACATCTTTTATGCAGTACCAGGAAATAGCCAGCCAAGCACTAATACAGCTTTATACATTACAGTTACTGTAAATTCAAACGCAGCCATTGGTCAAAAAAGCGTATATGTTACTAATCCGGGACAAAGCGGCAACGCAGCAATGCCAGCACTGTTTTTAGTAACTCCGGTAACCGTGCAGGCAGATATTGCCTGGCAAAATACAGGGGTTGTCATATCTGCAAACAATACCGCAAAAATAAGCTATGTTTCGGGTTTATGGACCGCAAATCCTCAAGACAACAACGGTCAGTTATACGACGCAAATGGCAACCCAAATTTCATAGCAGCCAAACCGGGTTATACAATGCCTGGACAAAATGAAGGGGCTTTAATTGGCAAAGTAGGCAACACTGTTTTTTTAGTGGGAATGGGTACAACTTTGCCTTCAAATCTTTCAGGAGAAATACAATTGTGCATTAATGATGATTTAAATGGTGAATATGGAGCCGGATTGACTGATAACCTGGGATCAATAGTTGTATCAATTGATGTTCAATAGCTATTTCTTATAAATAATAACCTTTATCAAAAGCCTAAATTGTATTTTTTACAATTTAGGTCTTTTGATTATAAAAAAACATCTATAACCTATTAACCCTTCCTAATGAAAAGTCAGAAATATAAATTTTTAATAATTTTATTTATTATTTTAACATCATGTATTTTATTGTCAGGTATCAATTTTGATAATAACAAGTATATAAAAGTCCCTAAAACAGATAATACTTGTGACTGCTATTCTACATCATCATTATACAATGTAAAGATTAATTTCAACAACAATGTTCCAGGAGATCTTCCCTCTTTCAACAATCAATCACAGGCTGATTGTTTTGCATGGCAGGAATTCATCGCTTTAAACTGGCCCACAAATGGCAGTAATTTTGGCCAGCCCGGTGATTTTTCGCCGGTCGCATGGGAAACTTATATGCCCAAAGATGTTTTGTTTCAACCTAACGGAATAAAACCTCCTTCATGGGGAACGCTTGTTTCACCGGCTTATGCAGCGAAATTTAAAACTCAAAAAATTTTAATGAAAAGTAATAAAACTAAACTTTTAACTTTTTCGGCAAAATTTGCAGATACAGATACAATTAAAGGGCTTGATCCTAATCAGGCTGCACCTTTTGGTAAACCCAACTGGCTTGGCGCTCAGAATGGCACTAATGTTTGGTATGAAATTATGTTAAACAAAGATTATTATGATTTTGTAGTAAATAACGGTTATTACAATGCTATTGTGCAACATGATTCTGTACAAAAAGGGAGTCCGATAAATTTTCCTCAAGGTGTTTACAATGGAGCGGTGGGAGCTATTGAGTTAAAAGCAGCCTGGATGGAAGTTGACAGCATTCAATCGCCTAAATGGCAGCGCTATAAATTGTCAAAAGCTGTAGTAATGGATGCCTATACCGGTCAATTACGAAATACTACCGTTGCTCTTGTGGGATTACATATATTACACAAAACACAAAATCAGCCTACGTGGGTTTGGGCTACTTTTGAACACATTGATAATGTTCCAAACAGTACTACCGAAACACCGCCTCCTTATGGGTATAATTTTTACAATAAAAATTGTACTTCAAAACAAGTTAATTTAAAAGGCGGAGGAACTGCTTCCGTTGACTGTACCGCCAATGTATCCCCTCCCTATTACTTAACACAGGCACAACCGGTTCCTATACAATTGACAAGGGTAAACAGCATTGATTCTGAAGATGCGGCACCTATAAATGCAAAAATGCAAAACAGTATTCAAAGCTTTTATCCTAATTCAGTATTTCAATACTATCAATTGGTTGATGTTATTTGGTCACAATTACCGCAACCAGATCCAACAACTCCTATACAGGCACCACGTAAATTGAATAATTCATCAATGCTGAGCGGTAAAACAATAGTTGCCAACTCAACAATGGAAAGTTATGTGCAAAATAAAAACACTTGCATAAGTTGCCATGTGTATAGTACAATTGCGCCTTATAATAAAGACACTATAAACAACAATGTTTTTGGGGATTTTAGTTTTGCCATTTCTGCAGCTAAATACCCATCAACATCTAAAATCAAAAAAGGCAAAAGAAAAATCTAAGGTAATTCTAAATACTAAAAAAGCAGACTGTAATTAGTCTGCTTTTTAGTATTTAAAAATCTGTAATTTTAGTTTTTAAAAAATACAACTTATCTGATTATGCTTCTTTAGGCTCAGGAATCATTATTGAAGCAATTACAGAGATTAATAATACACTGCCGATTACTAATAATGAATATACTGATTCAATGTGGTAGAATGGCGCAATAATCATCTTAGCACCAATAAATGATAAAATGATTGCCAATCCATACTGCAATTTGCTGAACAAATGGATAAAATTATCCAATAAGAAAAATAATGCTCTTAGTCCTAAAATAGCAAAGATATTAGAGGTATACAGGATAAACGGATCACTCGAAATAGCAAAAATAGCTGGGATTGAATCCACTGCAAAAAGCAAGTCTGTAAATTCAATTACCGCTACTACCACCAATAAAGGAGTCGCCATTTTTTTACCATTTTCAAATGTAAAAAATTTGTCGCCGTCATATTTATCAGTAACACTGAAAAACTTTCTGATCAGTCTTGCTCCTCTTGTATTGTTGTAGTCCTCATCATCGTCCTCATCACCTGAAGACCATGATTTAATCCCCGCATATACAAGAAACAAACCAAACAGTGTCATGATTAAATTGATATCATATTTGAATCCTTGAACCCCAACAAGACTTAATAATTTATTCAAATAAGTCAATTCAATTAAATAAGCTCCGGAAAAGATGAAAATAGCTCTAAGCACCAATGCACCTATAATACCCCAAAAAAGTACTTTATGCTTGTTTTGGTTCGCAACATCGAAAAATTTGAATACCAGAATAAATACAAAAAGATTGTCTACTGAAAGTGCTTTTTCAATCCAGTAAGCCGATTGAAATTCGAAGAATTTTGCAGGTCCGGCGAAATAATATACCAAACCACTAAAGATCATTGCCAAAGTGATCCATACTACAGACCAGCTTACAGCTTCTTTATTGCTTACTTCGTGGCTTTTTTTATTAAAAATTCCTAAATCCAGTAATAACATAATAATTACGGCAACCGCAAATATTGCAATAAGCCCTGGATGTTCTGTAAAAATTGGGTGTTGATTCATTATTTATTTAATTAAGTTACTTTATTATTATTGATTTGCCATTGTAATTACGACTACCCTGCCGCCTTCTTCTTTCGACAAAAGTAGTTTTTTTTCGTGAGTCAGTTCAACCATTTCTCCAACAGGAACCTCTTTTTCTTCTGTTAAATCCTTTAACGACTCCATTTTTTGGTTTACCAGAACCCATTTACCGTCATAAAAAGCAAAATAGCCCAGCGGTTTTTTTTGTTCATCGGTTAAACGTTCATTTCTGGTTATATTTCTGTTTACATGCCATTGAAATAAATATTGGTTATCGTATACCATCAAACGGTGGTTTTCCGGTTTCCAGGTAGATTCCTTGAATTGATAATATAAATCCAGTACCGGTAAAGTTCCTTTATGCGATGTATTACAAAATGGGCATCTTGGTGTATTTGTATTATCAAAAACATACCATTGCTGCTCGCAATAACTATTGGAACATTTCTGCATCAAATCGGTAGTCTTCAACAAAGCTATTTCCCATTCTTCTGCTGTTGGTCTTTGCATAGGATTATGCAGTCCATCAATAAAAGCCCTGTCAAACAAAGTCTTAAGATAGGGCCCGGTAATTGTATAAGGCAATTTATTGATATCTCCCCACGGTAAATCCCATTTTGAAATTTGATCCGTTTTTGGCCGGTTCGAGTCATTTTCCGGATGTTCGATAAACATGGCTTTGGATCCCATCGATAATAAATCATCAATTTCTGCATCCAAATCATGCACTTTTCCTCCTTTTAACGGATGCCTGTGCAGCAAAAACATATAAATTAAAACCGGAAGCGCATGCAAATCAGTTAATCTGCTTGGCAGTTTTCTTTCGGGATCATCTTTTTTAAGATGTTTAGTCGCCAATACTTCAGGTGCTATAAATCCCGGTGTCCCAATCACTTCAGCGGGAAACAAACCTGGCACGACCAAGCCGTCCAAATCAATCATACACGCTGACTTTTCGACAGGATCAACCAAGACATTGTTATGAGATAAATCGGAATGTGCTAATCCCATGGCATGCATCTTCTTAACTCCACGGGTCAAATTGATACATATCTGAAAATAACTCAGCCAATTTCCCAACTCTTCTTTAGCAATCCGTAAAGGAAAATTAGGGTTTCTAAACTTAGCGCTCGAAAACCATAATCCGTTTTTTTCTTTTCCTTTGATGGCATCGCCAACAGCATTTCCTTTTGCAAAGAAAAAATTTTGATTATAAACAGGTACAATAATACCGGTCAGCCCGTTATGCTCTACTACATCTGTAGGCCAGCGGTAGATTTCATTAAGATAATAATCACTTGCTTCCCTGTTTTGTATCTGTGGAAGGTATAGATTGGTGATTTTCTGTAAGCGTTCTTTTTGGTTGGCATCTAATTTATCCCTGAAAAAAGCGACAACATATTGTCTGTCAGGACTGAAATACACATCCTTTACTCCTCCTTTCATGGGTTCACCATTGTCAACATACTGGTACGTTTTGGAAACGTCATGTACTGATTTAACTGTAATGGTTCTCATAGATTAGTAAATTATGGCTAAAGTTCTGTCATCATGATTCCCTGGGCTCCAAAAATCCATCCAATTGGAAAGTTGTGCTGCTATTTTTTCATTTTCATAACTGAAATCCACACAAATACCTTCCTCATTTTTCCCCTTCATGTCTTCAACTAAATCTTTCCATTTTTCTATACTTTCCAGATTGGCTTCCACAACAAATTTAGGGTCATAGATTCCATCTGTCATAAGCATCAAATAGGAGAAATCATCTGTGAGTGTAAAACCGAAACGGCTGGCATAATTATCATGTGCAAATATTTCAGGCATGGTTACAAAACGTGTCCCGCCACCAAATTCGCCTACATCGAGCCAGTTCATCAGTCTTACTTCTGAAAAATCTTTATTCACCAATCCGATAGGGCAATCCCCTACACTGAAAGTCATAACCGCATAACCGAAAGAATATTTCTTTACCAAAGTAAAAATCAGTGTCGAATGAAAATCACTTATAGACCTGTTTTCTTTTACAGCAAATGAAGCAATGCTCTCATTGGCATACTTCGCAGCTTTTGAAAGATTTGTAAAAACAAAGGTGTTTATTTTTTCTAAAGTGGTTTTGTCCTTTTTATAATTATATTCTGAAATAGTTTTATCAAAATCAGCTAAAAAATCAGGAGTAAAGTTTTTATCAAAATAATCCACTACGGCTTCGCAGGCTAATTGGGATCCTTTACGGGTAACAGGGTATCCTCCTGCCCCGTCAGATACCGCCAGAACGCTCCATCCGCTGGTTTCAAAATTTTTATAGGCAAAATCATCGTCACGAAATGAACCAACATTTGCATGACTACGGCCTCTTTTAGATGAAATTACAATTCTCTTATCCAGAAAACGGTCTGATACAGCCACATTTTCATCTTTCCAGTACAAATCATTACGGTCGCTTGGTATGTCTTTCCAAAGTGATTTAGGATCAGGGTTGATAATCAGCTGCAGCATTTTTTCATGCAACGCAGCGTTATCAGGCTCACCTTCAAGCCTGAATAAAAAACGCAGTTTTAAATCACCACTGGTTCTGGGTATTCCTTTGATTATACTTTTTTCGCTGTCATAATCAAGTCCGCTATTTTCTAAATTCAAAAGCTCAAAAAAAACGATATCCTGCCACTCCAACTCGGAAAAATCGATTTTTGCCTCGTACTTTTTTCCTACTATGGCATTGGGCAGAAAAACCGATTGACGCTCGATGTCGTCAATTCTGTTTTTAATAATCCATTTATCAAGCATATTTTTTTGATTTTCTTTAATCGTTTTTACAGCATCAACAGTGTTTTTGTCAGCAATAAAACCGTCTAACAACGTACGTTTTTCTGGTGAAATCGAAATTTTGTGCTGCATTAAAAATGCTTCAACATATTTTCTGGTTTCTTCCATTTTATCCTTGCGTTCTGTTAACATCAAATCCACCGTCTCCTCCAACATAACTCCCTACATTATTGCACCATGGACAGGTATTGATTTCATCTTCTCCTATACAGTGAATTTTTCCGCATACGCACATCGCAAAACCAATTTGGTTACCGCAACACGGACAATTCGAACCGCCAATCAACTCATCTGTATTGATCATTTTATCAAAATTGTTGCTGTCAGCCAATTCAAAATAAGACTGATCTACCTGATAAGCGCCTACTAATCTGTAATTTTTAGATGACAATTCCACCCCAGCATAAATAGAAGGCATTACTGATTTTCGATATTTCATTAAGTACGGTCGCTTTGTATTCTGACATTTTCCGTTTAAAACCACAAAATTATCATCTACATACTGACGTACCGGCTCCGGTTTAGTTAAATCAATCTTACTCAGCGTATCTCCTTCAAGCTTAGCCAGTTCAAATCCTGTAACACTGCTCTCAACACTGATACTGCTTGTTTTTATTGAATCTGTTACCCATCTGAAAAACTCTTTATAGGATTGGACTGTAGCATTCTTGAAATGAAGCACATGTTCTGTCAGTTCCCCTAACAGTTTTGTGTCTGTTTCATCGCCAAATGAAATCGCTACAAGATTCGCTGTCCGCTGCCAATTGTCTTTCCATTCCTGAATCGCCGCTTTAGTATCATCTGTAGGTACACCATCAGTAAATAAAAATACGATTGGCTTCCAGTCTCCTTTTACCTCATAAGTAGTTTTAACTATATTATTTCTAAGCTCATACATTAAATGTCCTAAACCTTTACTTAATGAGGTACCGCTTCCAATTGGAAATTTAGGAGGATAAAAAGTAACGATTTCCTGAAGAGGAACCAATGTCTTAGGCTGTCCTGCAAAAACAATTATAGATATATAAACTGTCTCAAGGGCATGAGGATCCGTTTTTAACGCCTGAATAATTGTTGCAAGTCCTTCTTCAACCTGTTGAATGGGTTCTCCCACCATAGATTCAGAAACATCAATAAGGAAATATATAGGTAATCTTCTCATACTTTTTAGTTAAACTGTAAAAAACAAATTCCTGTAATTTTTGACCGGATAATTAAATGATAACAGTGATTTCACTTGGCGGAAGCGGCAATAAAACACTCTCTCCTGTCCCCTGACTTTTATTGCCCTGTTCAATGGTTTCTGAAACCCATCTGAAAAAGGATTTCAGAGTTTGACTGTCGGCAGAGTCTAAGTGGACAACATGTTCTGTAAGTTCTTTCAGTATTTCATTATTTGCTTTAGGTCCGGCTGCACAACCTACTATAGTTCCGAAGTTTAATTTTTTGATCTCCGAAACTTTTTCCCTGTAAAATTGTATATCAGAAGGTTTACCATCAGTAAAAAGAAACAACAACGGTTTCCAGTCCCCTTTTTGGGTAGCTGAACCTTTGACAACGTCTCTTTCAACTCTTTGAATAACAAAATCAAGACCAGCTCCGGTATTGGTGGGGCCACTCTGAGGACATGTAATTTCAGGCAATTGAAAATTAACCAACTCAGTAAGTGACACTATTTCTTTGACTTCTTTATCATATGTAATAATACTGATCCAAAGTGAATCCAAAGCCTGGGCATCTGAACGTAAGATATTGATCATTCCGCTTAAAGCATTATTTAATGCCTGAATGGGTTCACCATACATGGAACCCGAAGTGTCCAATAAAAAATATACAGGGAGTCTTCTCATTTTTTTACTGATTATCTTGGAATATTATACGTTTGTCCAGCTGCAGTTGTTTCTTCAATAGGATTAATCATGTTGTTAATCCCATAAGCTGCTGTATCTGCATCCGGGTCATTTTGGATCAAATCACTTAAAACCGGCTGTGTAATATCTTTACCTCCAACTATATGCCTGTAAATACAGCCTATCGTGTAGATTGGCCCCCAAGGAAAACCCCACCAGCCAAAAAATAAATTCAGCAGTATATAACCATATGAATATTTAACAGTGCTTTCTCCGGGACGGATAAAATAAATATCGGAAGTTCTTTGAAAAGTCATTATAAGAATCGATATTGTAAATGGGAAAAACACAAATTTTCCTCCATTATTGACCATCTCCCTGATTTGAGAAACACTCAATCCTTCAATATTATTTATACGCATGGTTTATAGATACGATCTTACAATTCTGTGAATAGTCTGCCCTAAAAAGCTGTCTTCAGTTGGGTCACCAATGGCACTGAACTTCCATTCACCATTGCGTTTATACAGTTTACCCATGATAATCGAGCTTTTACCTGCATATTGGTTTTCGGCTGAGACATTATAATCAGCAAAAACAGAATTTACTCTTGTAGGCGTACCTTCATACATTCTGATTTTAGCATAAGGGATTTGTGAAAAGTCTTCACGACCAGCATTATTTAAAAAGAAGAAAATCTGGGATACATTTGCATTCAGCTTGGAAAGATCTACCGTGATAATCTCATTATCCAATCCGTCATCACCTCCAGTATCACCTGCAAGATCATCACCTGTATGTTTTAAAGCACTGTCAACAGTAATTAATTTACCTTTTGGCAATCCAAATTGCTGTAAAACTTCCACTCTGTATAACGGTGAATATAAATGATCGCATACGTTATTCTGTTCATCAATCAAAACACAGCTTAAATCCAAGTCGATATCCTGTACAGTTTTTGAAAGACCAAACAGTCCTCCTTTTTTTTCGATTGCTCCCCAGTTTACCCCAACACAGAAATTGGTCAATGTTTCTCCTGAGGTTTTTCTTAAATCAATTTTTTGTCCTTTGGTCAGGTTAATAGCCATAATAAATTTGTTATTAGTTATACTTTGTCAGATAATCTTGTAAACCGCCTTTCATTCCCTGTCCAACAGCCTCAAATTTCCATTCATTATTTCTTTTGTAAAGACGGCCGAATTCAACTGCGGTTTCAATTGAGAAATCTTCGTCCAATTCGTATTTTACTAATTCAGTATTGTTTTGGTCAATGACTCTGATAAACGAATTTCTTACCTGACCGAAGTTTTGTCTTCTGGTATCAGCATGATGAATTGTTACTACAAAACAGATTTCATGAACATCTGCTGAAATCAGTGATAAATCCACTGTGATTTTCTCATCATCACCGTCGCCGGCACCAGTTAGATTATCTCCTACGTGAATCACTGCGCCGTCCGGAGATTTTAAGTTATTATAGTATACAAAATGATTGTCATTAATAATTTTACCGTTAGCACCTACAAGAAACACCGAAGCATCTAAATCAAAAGCTTCTCCTGTACTGCTGTTATTACTGTCCCAGCCCAGGCCAACTGTGAATTTAGGTGCATCGATTGCCTGTCTTTGTCCTTTTTCTAAATTAATTGCCATTTTTTATTTTGAATTAATATTTATGTTTAACATTGCTTTTAAAATATTGGTCTGCTCGTCCACATTTTGCAGTTCTTCCAGAAAATCTACCGTTGATATTTTATCAAGATAACTCTTCAATACTTCTTCCACATCATCAGGTAAGGTGGTTTTTATTTTCCCTAATTGCTCTTTCAATGCTTCGTTCTTTATTTTCAGCTGAGTAATTATCTGATTCTGGGACGAATGGTTTTTTGATAAATCAATACCATTAACATCTTTTTCATCCAAGAGATAAAAAGCCTTTTCATTTGCTATGAAAATAAATTTATCATTCGAATCCCGGAATTCATATACTTCAATCACATGGTCGTTACATTCCAAACCACATAAAAATTTTATTCTGAATTTCAATATGTTCAATTTACCCAAAAGCTTACGCTCAAATTTACAGAAAGCGTTTTCATACACTTTTCTGTTTTGACAGGTCAACTGTTCATACTGTTCAACCGGAATTGAACGGTAATATTCTTTTTGTACTGAATTCGAAACATTGGTAATTTCTTCCCAACTGAAATGTTCTGTCAGATCAAGCGCCAGTATTTTATACAGCTTCTCAATTTTATGGGACATCTGCTGCGCATGGGATTTCATCAGCTCAGGAAACTTTGTTTCCTCTAATCCTGAACTTAATCTTTTGATATAATCCTCATTGATATAAATTTCATTGGAAACCAAAAGATATTGTTGTTCCTTGGATTTTTTCAGCTTTTGAAATAAATCAATAAGACTGTTGGTATATTGTATATGAAACAATTCCAACTTATTAAAATCCAATTGCCTGTTGGTTTCAAAAAGATCATGAATGATTTGCGTACGTATTGTTACGCCAACAAAATCTGCATGGTTAAAAAAATTGCCAAGCAATCTCAAAACCTGTATCCTTTTTTTGCTATCCTTTATTACCTGAACAAACAGTTCGTCCTCCTCTTGCATCAACCCTGTCTACAATGTATTCAATCTAACTTACCACTCCTTTTTTTAATTCGCTTTCAAGGCTTTGCAACCCGGCATCAAGCTGCCTTCTGGTTTCTGCACCCTGCTCGTGAATTTGTTTTACTTCAGTAAGAGTATCAATCAATGACTTGGTAGTCATTCTTAATGTATCAAGAGAAACGATTGTGTTTTCATTTTCTCTGGCTACTTCAATACTATTCTGTTTGAGCATTTCAGCATTTTTCTGTAAAATAGTATTGGTAGTTTCTGATACTCTTCGTTGAACTTCAATATTCTGTTTTTGTCTTTGTAATGCTACAGCTAATGTCAGCTGGTTTTTCCATACCGGCATTGTAGTAGTTAAAATAGACTGTGCTTTTTCAGCTATGGATGTATTGTTGTTCTGAACCACACGGATTTGAGCTAATGACTGCAACATAATGAAACGTACAATCTTCATATCCGCTAAACGTTTATCAAGACGGTTGATGAAATTCTTCTTATCAGAAATCTGATAATCCTGATACTGGGATGGATTACCTTCCATTACAGCAAGTTCTTCATTAAGTTCTTTAAAACGGATTTGACCAGCAATAATATGATTCTCCATTTCTTTAATCAGACTCACATTACTGTCGAACATTGTTTGCAGAGAAGTGTTGTCTTTTACTGAATTAATCATTCCAGCTTTCACTTTGTTACTGATCTTTTCTACGTTTACCGTGATTTTATCATATTGCTGGAATAATTTTTTTACATCAACAACTAATTTGTTAACCAATGGAATTTTAGACAAAAACTTTTTAAAAGGTCCCTGTTCCAACTGATCTACGTCAACATAGTTCAACTCTGTCAGCAAATCATTAATCAATGTTCCTACTTCACCTGAATTGTATGTTCTTACATTCGATAAAAAGGTATCACTTTGTTTTGAAATTGTATTCTGAATCTCAGCACCGTAATTCAAAATCGAGTTCACATCATTCTCATTCAGCTGATTACCCATTGTTTTATAATTGGCAGCCTGAGTTTCGGTAATATTGGTCAGATTAACATTACCGTCTTTATCAATCAAACTTGTGGTATCCTGCACCACTACTTGGTTTTCTGTCATGGTTATAAAGACTATAAATGGTTTTGTTGGATTGTAACAATGGTCTCTTCTAATTTTCTGTCTCTCGTTGGAACTCCAACAGCATTAAATTTCCATTCGTTGTTTCTTTTATAAAAAACACCTAACACCATTGACACATTTCCGGCGAAAGTAGTGTCATTTGCAATATCGTATTTTGCAAACACTTCGTTAACATGTTTAGGTGTACCTTCATAAATACGGATAGATGCAAAAGGAATATCTTTAAAATCCTGTCCTCTGAAACTGTTGATAAAAAAACCAACATAATTAGCCGATGGAGACAATTGTGATAAGTCCAGTGTTATTACTTCATTATCTAATCCGTCATCACCATTCAAATCACCTGTCAAATCATCACCGCTATGTTTGATGGCTCTGTCGTTTGACTGCAATTTTCTAAAGTTTACAGAATCAATATGAGTTTTATTTTCATCATATACTGCACAGCTGGCATCTAAATCAACGGCTTCTTTTTTTGTTCCGAAAAGCCCTTTCTTTTCCATAGCTCCCCAGTTGATTCCAACACAAACATTCTGTAATTTACTGCCGTTACTTTTTTCTAAATTGATACGTTGTCCTTTTTCTAAATTGATTGCCATATTTTTTAATTGTATTTATTTAAATAATCTTCTAATCCGCCTTTCATCCCCATTCCGATAGCCTCGAATTTCCACTGACCGTCTTTGTTGTAAATTCTACCGAATTCTACAGCGGTTTCAATAGAAAAATCTTCTTCCAGTTCATACTTAACCAGTTCACTGTTGTTACTGTCATCAATTACTCTAATGAATGAATTACGTACCTGACCAAAATTTTGCTTTCTGCCGTCAGCGTCATGAATGGTAACCACAACACAAACTTCTTTGGCTGCTGGATTGATTTTTGTAAGATCAATCTTGATTTGCTCATCATCACCGTCACCTTCACCTGTCAAATTATCCCCGGTATGGATTACTGATTCATCCGGAGCTTTTAAGTTATTATAAAAAACAAAGTGTGAATCTGACAATATTTTTTTGTTTTCCCCTAAAATAAAAACTGAAGCATCAAGGTCAAAATCAACACCAGTAGAACTGCTGTTAGTGTCCCAGCCTAAACCAATGGTGAATTTAGGCGCATTGATATTTTCACGTTGCCCTTTTTGTAAATTAATAGCCATGTTTAATCTAATTTAATTGCGTTTATGTTATACTTATATTCGGTAATTTGATGGTAATTATTACTGATTGCTAGATGAAACAGCTCGTCTTTTCGCTCATTTGTCATGCTGTCCAGCAACAGACAAAACTTATCCTGCTCCAGGTTCAAAATATACTTGACAATTCGGGTGTTAAACTGAAAGCTTTTTCTGTTTACCAATGCAATGATTTCTTCAACCCCTTTTACAGCAAAATAATTATAATAATTTTCAATATTTGGATGTATTTCTTTATTCATCAGCTCAGCATAATAAACAAATACAAAATCACCTTCCACATTATACTGATTCAATATTTTATTGATCGTATGTTCATGACTTCCGGTAATCTTTATGTCATCAACAAAAATACACAGCTTACCCGCGATAAAACTTCTGTCTATGTAATAGGTATCATTGGATATCAGTTTTACCCTGTCTTCAAATCCTAAATTACCATAATCAGTCACATAGGTTTGATTTCTGTATATTTTTGATTCTATGCTCGATTTCTTATCATTAACAAACAAATAACTGTTCAAATGTTTTTTGAAATAAGCGCATAAGAAATTAGACGCTGTAGGTATTGATAAAAAAGGACTTGGCAATATCACTATTTCCTCTTTCGACAAAAGCAGTTCACCGTGCTCTTTTATAAACCCTTCAAATAATTCAGCTGCAAATTTTTCAGCATAATATTTATCCCCAAATTTAAACCAACTGTATTCTTCTTCGTTAAAAGGACAGTTTTCCTTTTTATTAATTTTATGTAAACTATATCGTATATTCACTTTTCTTATTTTAATAAATAGGCTTCAAAGCCAAAATTTCTGGCACCGTTATAATCTGCAATTACATTATCACCTACGTGCAGTACCTTCTTTTTCTCTATTCTTTTTTCATCACTGATTGAATCGTAAACCATCTGAAAAATAGCGTGATTTGGTTTAGAAAAACCAACTTCATCTGAATAAATCTGAAATGAGAAATAATCTTCCAATTCATAATGTGAAAGTATTTTTCTCAAAGTCAGTCCTTTGATAAATGCAGTATTGCTCAAGATGTTCATTGTTTTTTCCTCTTCTCTTATTTTTTTAAATAAAACCTGAATATCCGGATTAAGCAATTCCGGCTTGTATTCCAAAAACAACGACTCAGTCTCGTTATAAAATTCTTGCAGACGTTTAGTGCTTATTTCCCTGATATCTAAACCCATTGCACTCAAAATGAGGTAATATATCTCGTAAGTATCTAAATTCAATCCAGTCTTTTCATTGATATTATTGGTTAAAACATCATAGTAACGTACAATCTCAGCCACTTTATCCAAAGGACAATCGGCTTCAAAAAAGTCTCTGAACAACTGATTTCTCTTATTTTTAAATTCAGGATTCGAACGGATAAGTGTCAGCCATAAATCAAATGAAAAATGACTGTAATCTTTGTAATTAATTTCCAAAAGTTACTTATTTAATGATTTGTCCCGAATAATATTTTTCCAAAAAGAACCCCAGATCAGCTCTGTAACCAATACCTGAAGCTTCAAATTTCCACTGGTCATTCCTTTTATACAAACGTCCAAATTCAACTCCGGTTTCTATCGAAAAATCTTCATCAAGTTCATATTTTGCGATTTCCTGTCCGTTAGAATCATCCACAATACGGATATATGAATTTCTTACCTGACCAAAATTCTGTTTTCTTCTTTCAAAATCTTCAATTGTAACAACAAACAAAACTTCATTAACTTCATTGCTGATTTTATCCAGATCAACTTTGATTGCTTCATCATCATCTCCGTTGCTGCTTTTCCCATTAGGATCATCTCCGGTATGCTCAAGCGAGCCATCCGGTGATTTAAGATTGTTATAGAAAATAAAATACTCTTCACCTAATAGCTTCCTGTTTACATCAATCATAATTGCCGAAGCATCCAAATCAAAATCAAAACCAGTTCCTTCATTTGGATCCCATCCTAATCCGACAGTTATTTTTGATAATCCAATATCAATTTTTTGTCCCTTCTGTAAATTAATTGCCATATTATCGTAAAGTCAAATTTTATTTTTTATTAATCAATTAAAAAGATATTTTCTGTAAACATACATTTTTACAGCGTTTATTAACTTTAAAAATTTCTAAACCAGTAAAAATACTCCATACGCAATTGTAAAAACAACCACAGAACATTCAAAAATAAATTATTATTTTTTATTACAGTAATCTTGACCTGTATTTATTTTGTGAAAATTTTTATTACAAAAAAGCGGAAATAATTTTGCCAATTTAAGAAAAAAGAAACTTTCTTACATATAGTCTTATCAACATTTTTGAGACATTTTTTAACATAAACTATAACTTTTGATACAACACCTTTTCTTACAATGAAAAACTGATTTTTACAGACATAAATCAGTCTGTAAAAATCAGTTTATTAAAAAGCTACGCCTTATGTTTATGCTGTATAAGTTTTTATGATAATGTATTCATTGATTAATACTCCAATAATTCCTTCAACTCTTTTTCAAATCGCTCTTTTGGCAAATACTGGTCTTCCAACGATTTCATAAAAGGAATGGCGGATTCCAAGCTCCCTACACGGCGGACCGGAGCGTCCAAATACTCAAAACAGTTTTCCATAATCATGGAAGAAATATCACTCGCAATACCACCAAACAATGTATCTTCCTGAAGAATGATTACTCGGCTTGTTTTCTTAACCGAAGTATAAATTGCTTCCCAGTCCAATGGTTGTAAGGTTCTTAAATCCAATAAGTCAGCTGAAATTTCAGGATTGTTTTTCAACGTCTCCAAAGCCCAGTGTACGCCTACACCAAAAGAAATAATGGTAACATTCTTACCTTCTTTCAACAAAGAAGCTTTTCCAAAAGGCAAAGTATAATAATCTTTAGGAACATCCTGATACACGCTTCTGTACAATTGTTTGTGCTCGAAGAACATTACGGGATTAGGATCGTTTATTGCTGTTGCCAATAATCCTTTTGCATCGTAGGGAAATGCGGGATATACGACTTTCAAACCAGGTGTTTTCGTAAACCAGGCCTCATTTGTCTGTGAGTGGAAAGGTCCTGCCTGAGTGCCGCCGCCACAAGGCATACGAACCACAACATCTGATTTTTCACACCAACGGTAATGCTGTTTGGCCAATAAATTTACAATAGGGTTAAATCCAGTCGAAACGAAATCGGCAAACTGCATTTCTACCACTGCTTTATGTCCGTTTATAGATAATCCGTTAGCTGCAGATACAATCACACTCTCACATATAGGTGTATTGCGTACACGTTCTTTACCAAACTTTTCTACAAAACCTTCCGTTATTTTAAAAGCACCACCATATTCGGCTATGTCCTGCCCCATAATCACTAAATTAGAGTGACGTTCCATGGATTGACTCAGGCCTTGTGAAATAGCATCAATCAAACGAATGTTTTCAAGCTTATCAAAATGATCAATCTGTTCATATTCCCAAGGACAATAAACATCGTTTAATTCTTCGTCTAAATCAGCAATAATAGCAGGTTCGTCTTGAACTTTAGCCCAATCAGCATCAATTTCTTTTTTAATTTCTGCATGAATGGCATCATCTTCTTCATCCGAAAGTACCATGGTCATTTTCAAATACTTTCTGTAATTTTCTACTGGATCTTTAGTAGCCCATATATCCATCAATTCTTGCGGAACATATTTTGTGCCACTTGCCTCCTCATGACCACGCATGCGGAATGTTTTAAACTCCAATAGTATAGGTCTTGGATTATCAATCATTGATGCTTTTAATTCTGTGATTAAATTAAAAACTTCTAAAATATTGTTTCCGTTAACGACATGACTTTCTATACCATATCCTATTCCTCTATCGGCTAAATTTTCACAACGGTATTGCTCATTTGTAGGTGTCGATAATCCATAACCGTTATTTTCAATTACAAACAGAACAGGTAAATCCCAAACTGATGCAACATTTAATGCTTCATGAAAGTCTCCTTCACTTGTAGCACCTTCACCTGTAAAAACAGCAGTTATCTTACCATTTTGAGATAACTTATTTGCTAAGGCAATACCATCGGCTACTCCCATCTGAGGCCCCAAGTGAGAAATCATCCCAATGATTTTATATTCTTGAGTTCCAAAATGAAAACTTCTATCTCTGCCTTTTGTAAATCCGTTACTTTTTCCCTGCCATTGAGAGAATAAACGATGTAATGGAATTTCTCTTGTGGTAAACACACCTAAATTACGGTGCATTGGTAAAATATATTCGTCTTTATCAAATGCGGCAGTAATTCCAACAGCAATAGCTTCTTGTCCTATCCCAGAAAACCATTTAGAAACTTTTCCCTGACGAATTAAGATCAGCATTTTTTCTTCGACTAATCTTGGTTTTAATAGTTTTCTATATAAATCTAACAATTGATCATTAGATAAATTTTTTCGTTCAAAATTCATTTTTTTATTAGTTTGGCTTTATCTCAAATGTATAAAAAAATAACAGTATTAGTAAAATAAGTTGTATTTTTTTGAATTGTTGATAACTTTCGTCAATTCCTAACTAAATAATTCTATATATTTGTATTTATAAGGCTTTGCCTTAATAAAAGTTATTAACAAAAACTAAGACAATGCAAAAAATTCCTAGTGTTGACTTACGTGATTTCCTATCGGACGACCCGGTACGTAAACAAAATTTTGTAAATGAAATCGGAAAAGCCTACGAAGAGATTGGTTTCGTAGCATTAAAAGGCCACTTTTTAGATGACAAATTAGTTGGAGACTTGTACAGTGAAGTACGTAACTTCTTTAACTTACCTCTTGAAGTGAAAGAAAAATATGAAATTCCAGGTATTGGAGGGCAAAGAGGTTATGTTTCTTTTGGAAAAGAACATGCTAAAGGCCGTTCAGCTGGTGATTTAAAAGAATTCTGGCATTTTGGTCAGTATGTTTCTGAAGGTTCTAAATGGGCCGGAGAATATCCTGACAACGTAACAGTTACCGAATTACCTCATTTTAATGAAGTAGGAAAAGAAGCATACCAAATGCTTGAAAAAACAGGTGTGTATGTGTTAAGAGCTTTAGCAATTTATATCGGATTGGATGAATTTTACTTTGATAAATTCATTAAAGATGGAAATTCAATCTTACGCCCTATCCACTACCCTCCTATTACTGACGAACCTAAAGACGGTGCTGTTCGTGCCGCTGCCCATGGTGATATCAACTTGATTACATTATTAATGGGAGCTCAGGGTAAAGGTTTACAAGTACAAAATCATGCAGGAGAATGGATTGATGCCATTGCTCAAGAAGATGAATTAATGATTAATGTGGGAGATATGTTATCCCGTCATACAAACAATAAATTAAAATCTACTATTCACCAGGTAGTTAATCCGCCAAGGGAATTGTGGGGAACTTCCCGTTTCTCAATTCCATTCTTTATGCACCCAGTGAGCGATATGTCATTAAATTGCTTACCTGAATGTATTGATGAAAACAATCCTAAACTTTATGAAGATATCACTGCCGGTGATTTCTTATATGAACGTTTGGTTGATTTAGGATTAATTAAGAAGTAATTTTTTTAAAATACCAAAATACAAATTCCAAATCCCAAACAAAGACGGGATTTGGAATTTAGTTTTTTTAAAATTATTTGTATTTTGGGGTTTTAAAATTGAAATTTTAAAAAGATGGATTTAAAAGACCAATTAAAAAATTTATTCCCTGACCATATTCCTTCAAATGAACCGGAAGAAATTAAGGAGTCTGAACATGAATTATTCGTTCAAAAAGAACCTATGATTTGTAAGTACGAAAAAAGAAAAGGAAAACCAACAACTATCATAGCAGGTTATGAAGGCGAAGACGAAGACTTTAAAATCTTAGCTAAAGAAATCAAAAATAAATTAGCTGTTGGCGGTAGTTTTAAAGATGGTGAAATCATTATCCAAGGGGATTACCGTGATAAAATAATGAATATTTTAAAAGAAAAAGGATTTAAAGTAAAACGCGTAGGCGGATAAAATATCGATACAATGAGCGAGATTAAATCATCAGAATTAATTCTGAACCCAGACGGAAGTGTTTACCACTTAAATTTAAAACCTGAGCATATTGCTCATGACATCATCTTTGTTGGTGATCAAAACAGAGTTGAAAAAATTACTAAGTTCTTTGATTCAATTGAATTTTCAACACAAAAGAGAGAATTTAAGACACAAACCGGAACCTTGAAAGGAAAACGCATTACAGTAATGTCTACAGGTATAGGTCCTGACAATATTGACATTGTAATGAATGAATTAGATGCACTGGTAAACATAGATTTGGAAACACGCCAGCCAAAAGAAAATCTGACCAAACTAAACATCATTCGTATTGGAACTTCGGGTTCTTTACAGGCTGATATTCCTTGTGATAGTTTTGTAATGTCTAAATATGGATTAGGATTGGACAACATGCTTCGTTCCTATTTGATTGATGATATTTCAGAAAAAGAAATTGAGGATGCATTTATCCAGCAAACCAATTGGGATTTACGCAAAGGAAGACCTTATGTAATTGCTTGTTCTGAAACATTGGAAAAAATCATTGAAAGTGATGAAATCCATAAAGGTTTTACCGGAACTGCAGGTGGATTTTACGGACCTCAAGGTCGTGTACTTCGTTTAAATATTCAAGATACTGATTTGAACAGCAAAATGGATGCTTTCAATTTCAACGGTACACAAATGACAAATCTTGAAATGGAAACGGCGGCTATTTATGGGCTTGGAAAACTATTAGGACACGAAACATTATCATTAAACGCTATTATTGCAAATCGTGCTAATGGAACTTTTAGTGCTGATCCGTATAAAGCAGTTGATGAATTGATAGCCTATACCTTGAAAAAATTGACTGAATAATGGTTCATTTTTATTCCTTTCAACTCGAAGAGCTTATAAAAGAAACTAAAAAGCTGTATTTCATGAACATCAATTGGGATTACAGCTTTAAATCTTCGCCTGACAAATGGTCAAAAAGTGAAATATTGGGTCATTTGGTTGATTCTGCAGTCAACAATCTTAAAAGGTTTACAGAATCCCAGTTCTCTGATGAACCTTATTTGGTTACAGCTTATAATCAGGATGAATTAGTAAAGATTAATAAATATCAGGAAAAAAAGTTTGATGATTTATTAAAATTATGGTGCCATCTTAATAAGCAAATTGCCTTTATTTTAAAAGATATTTCAGAAGAACAATTAAAAACAAAAATAAACCTATATGATTTCTCAATTTGTGATTTAGAGTTTTTAATAGAAGATTATATAACACATCTAAAGCATCATTTGAAGCAAATATTTGAATAATGAATGTAATACTGGAAACCGAAAGATTGATTTTACGCCCAATCGAAATGAATGATGCAGAAAGTTTGTTTTTATTGGAAAGTAATCCTAATGTACATAAATATTTAGGAAACCATCCTGTAAAATCCTTAGAAGAAAGCACTGCTTATATTGTAAGTCTGCAAAATCAGTATAAAAATAACGGAATAGGCCGTTTTGCGGTTATCCTTAAAGAATCCGGAGAGTTCATAGGCTGGAGCGGTATAAAATTTATTACTGAAGAAGAAAACAAACATATCAATTTTTATGAAATTGGTTATCGCCTTCGAGAAGAATATTGGGGTAAAGGTTTTGCTTACGAAGCCGCTAAAGCATGGTATGATTATGCCATTAACGAATTAAAAGTAGATACTTTATATGCTTCGGCACATATTGACAATGCTGGTTCAAGACGGATTTTGGAAAAAATCGGACTTAAACTAAAAAACGAATTTATTTGGAATAAAGAAGTACCAAGCGTTTGGTATGCTTCAAATTAAAAGACTAAACTATGGACTCTGTTTTTGAAACTGAAAGATTACTGCTTCGTCCGCTTGAAATGAGTGATGCCGGGAATATGTTCATTATGGATAAAAATCCCAATGTACACAAATATCTTTGGCAAAAACCTGCACAACAAATTGAAGAAGTAATTAAGGTAATTGAATATGTTCATGCTCAATACGAAAGAAATAAGGTTGGACGCTATGCAACTGTTCTGAAAGAAACAGGAGAGTTAATAGGCTGGACAGGAATTAAATTTGTTGATGATCATACAGAAAACGGTAATACAAATTTTTATGATTATGGTTATCGTTTAGACGAACGTTTTTGGGGAAAAGGTTATGCAACCGAAGCCACACAATTTTGGATAAAACATGCATTTAATGACATGAAAATAGAAAACATGAATGCTTATACACATAGTCAAAATGATGCCTCCAATCATATTTTAAAGAAATCCGGTTTTAATTTCATGGAAGAATATACCGCAGAAGATGGTATTCAATGGAATTGGTGGAAAATTGTAAATTCAGAATTTTGAATGTAGAATCCAGAAATTATTCGTAATAATTATATTTCTAAATATATAGTATGGTTCAAGACATTTTAAAACAAAATAACATTACTAATTGGGAAGATTTGACATATTACATCAAAAACATTCCATACGGCAGAAATAGCAATCGGGAAGATTTCACCTTGGTTTTGACTGAAAAAAAAGGAACCTGCAGCTCAAAACACGCTTTATTAAAATCTTTGGCATCAGAATTTACAACTAAAGAAGTAAAACTTATCATAGGAATTTTTAAAATGAATTATGAGAATATGCCGATTTTAGAAAGAATTCTGAAAGAAAACAAAATAGAATATATTCCTGAAGCGCATTGCTATTTAAAAATTGATAATGCTTATTTCGATTTCACAGTTGAAAATCCTTTATATCCAAAAATTGAAAATGATATTTTAGAAGAAATAGAAATTGAGCCGTATCAGGTTTCTCAATTTAAAGTAAATTATCATAAAAACTATATTAAAAATTGGATAAAAGACACTAAACAATCAAAATCCTTTGAGGAAATTTGGAATATCAGAGAAAATTGTATTTCCGAACTTTCAAAAGACTAAACATATACCTTTAAACTTATAATCTAAAAATATGAAATCAGTAAAAATAGCTGGTGTTCCAGAACATTTTAATCTTCCTTGGCATTTATGTATCGAAAATGGCGAATTTGACCAAGTTGGTATTGATCTGCAATGGACAGATGTTCCTGAAGGTACCGGTAAAATGTGTCAGATGCTTCGTAATGAAGAAACTGATATAGCAGTTATTCTTACTGAAGGCATTATTAAAGATATTACAGCAGGTAATAATTCTTCAATTGTTCAGGTCTATGTACAATCGCCTTTAATTTGGGGTATTCATGTTGATACTAATTCTAAATACAATCAATTATCTGATTTAGAAAACACTACGTCAGCTATTTCAAGAATTGGTTCAGGTTCACACTTGATGAGTTTTGTCAATGCAAAGCAACAAAATTGGGATACTTTTAATTTGAAATTTGAAATTGTTAACACTATCGATGGAGCAGTTGAAGCATTACAAAATGGCAAAGCCGATTATTTTATGTGGGAGCGTTTTATGACTAAACCATTAGTAGATAACGGTACTTTCAGAAGAATTGCCGACTGCCCTACTCCCTGGCCTTGTTTTGTGATTGCTATTAGAAATGAGTTTTTAAAAAACAATACTTCTACTGTTGATTTAATTTTGGATATCATTAATAATACCACAATTGAATTTAAAGACATACCTAGTATCGACAGAACTTTGGCTTCGCGATACAATCAAAAACTGGAAGATATCCAGGAATGGTTAAAATTAACAAGATGGTCGCAGAAAAAATTAGATAAAAACACTTTTGATAAAGTTCAAAACCAATTATTAGAGTTAAATTTAATTGAAAATAAAGTGAATTTTGAAACGGTTGTAAAATAATACTTATTTTTATCGTTTTGATGCAATGACTACAAACGTTTTCCAAGATTTATATGCCAAATATAAAAACAAGCTTTCATTACCGAAGCCTTGGGATACAGTAGTCATTTTTATTTTGAGCATTTTACTCACCATTCCAACTTTTATTATTGCACATCACAATTTATTAGATACCGAATGGCGCATCCCAATCGACAGAATATTCATTTTCATTGCGATACTTTCAGGATTTCATTTTGTTTTTGTAAAAATTAAAAAATACATCCTTATTGGCGTATTCTTCTACTTAGTGATTTTAAGTTACGGGACAATTTTGGGTAGTTATGGATTTTACAGAATGTATGATGATTACCGCTCGATGATGTACACCATGGGCGATAATCCTTATCCGCAGGATATTATTATTGACAAGTTACTTCCTTTCCCTAATAAGTTCAAAGTTTTAAAGGCTATCGATTTTTCTAACCCGAAAGTCAGAAATTTTGCTCTGTATGCTACTACTGAACATTTTAAAGAAGCTAAAAAAATTAAAGGTTATCAGGAATACAGATCAATTATTCAGGCATTTGCCGTTTTTAAAGAAATCAAAAGCCGTTGGAATTATGTCAGTGATCCCATTGGAAACAACTACATAGCAAGCGCTTCAGAATCCCTGCAGCATTTTTCAGGTGATTGTGATGATCATGCTGTTTTAATGGCCGCCGGAGTAAAATCGGTAGGAGGCATTCCCCGTTTAATACACACTGATGCACACATTTATCCCGAAATGTATATTGGTACAAAACGTGATTTGGAAAATGTTACTTTTTTAATCCGCAAAGTATTATTTGTGGAAGAAAGCAAAAACAAACAAATCCATTATCATATAGACGAGCGTGGCCATATCTGGCTGAATCTGGATTACACCGCTAATTATCCCGGTGGAAAATTCATGAGTGAATCAATTTTAGGACAATTAACATTAAGTGATTAAAATTCAAAATTTATTTCTTTTTCTCAAATATAAAATTGGTATTAAAACTAATAAAATCATTAATGAAGCCGTCAACATTGGCGAATATTCATCCGTATTAAAAATAAAAGAATAAAAACGAATTAAATATGAAGTTGGAGGAAGTTCAAAAAAGCTGGTGATAAAACATATTATACAATAAATAAAGATTAATATTTGATAATTTTGCGACAACTCATTGTTGTTTTCATCAGAACCATTTTGTTTAAAATTTTCATTCATATCATTTACAGTTGTATTATAGATTTAGTTTAAAACATAAATTACCATTCAATTTTGTCTTTGTTTTTAGAAATTAAATACTCATTCGTTTTCAAAAAATGATTATTCCCAAACCAAAGTCCTCTGTTTGCACTCAAAGGTGATGGATGACCGGTTTCCAGAACAAAATGTTTTTCTCTGTCAATTTTGCTCCCTTTTTTTTGTGCAAAACTGCCCCATAGCAAAAAAACAACATTTTCGTTGTTATCAGAAATATATTGAATCACCGCATCTGTAAATACATTCCATTTCAAATGCTTATGACTGTTGGCTAGATCTTTTCGGACTGTTAAAGAAGCATTCAACAATAGAATACCCTGTTTTGCCCAATGCTCTAAATTACCTGTTGCAGGAAAAAACAATCGGTCATACTCATTATTAATTTCAGAAAAAATATTCTTTAACGAAGGTGGAATAGCAACACCATCATTTACTGAGAAACACAAACCATTTGCCTCCCCTTCACCATGATAAGGATCCTGACCAATGATAACCACTTTTAAATCGCTTACAGGGAATTGGTTAAAAGCATTAAAAATCAAATCTTTGGGAGGGAAACAGGTGAAATTTTGGTACTCTTCATCAACTTGAACAATCAAATTTTTAAAATAGTCTTTATTGCTTTCCGCTTCAAATAAATTTTTCCAGGATTTATGAATAGTAATTTCCATGCTATATTTTTGACAAATATAATTACTTTGATTCTTTGCTTCTTTGAAACTTTGTAACTTTGACCTTTTCCAAGTAATAAAATGATTTCAATAAATAATAAAACTTTACAAGACTTACAATTTCAAACAATTTTAGAAACCATTTCTAACTATTGTATTACTGATATTGGAATTGAAAAAGTATTTGCTATTCAACCAATAAGGACAGAAGAGGAATTAATGCAATCTTTATTGCAGACTTCAGAGTACAGATCATCTTTTGATAATAATAATGCACTGCCAAGTCATAGTTTTGAAACCATAAATAATGAACTTAAATTTTTGGCAATCGAAGACAGTTTTTTGGAAGCCATAAGTTTTAAAAAAATTCATTCCATAGCCGAAAACACGAATACGTTATTGTTGTTCTTAAAAAAGTTTGAAGACTATTATCCTGCTCTGGCACAAAAAGCCAGTGAAATTGAAATTACAAAAGCCGTTACTAAAGCTATCGAAGCAGTTTTTGATAAATACGGAGAAATAAAAGACGATGCCACGCCTGATTTATTGGAAATCCGCCGTAGTATGAATGTAATCCGCGGTAAAGTCAATCAAAGTTTTGGAATGGCTTTGAGTCAGTACAATTCGTTAGGTTATTTGGACGAAATTCGCGAGACTGTTGTTGAGAACAGACGTGTTCTAGCGGTTCTTGCAATGTATCGCCGTAAAGTGAAAGGAACAATTTTAGGTAGTTCAAAAACTGGAAGTATCGCTTATATTGAACCTGAAGCTACTTTGCGTTATTCACGTGAATTGGCCAATTTAGAATATGAAGAACGCGAAGAGATTATTAAAATTCTAAAGCAATTAACAAATACCATTCGTCCTTATTTACCATTGCTTATTCAATATCAGGAATTTTTAAGCGATATCGATGTTGTTTCGGCCAAAGCCAAATATGCCAGAAAAATAAATGGTTTATTGCCAAGAATAACTCAGGAGCGAAGAATATTTTTGCGTGATGCCTACCATCCTATTCTTTATCTGACTAATAAAGAAAAAGGGGAAACTACGTATCCGCAAACTTTTGAATTTAATTCAGAAAATAGAATCGTGGTAATTTCCGGACCTAATGCCGGAGGTAAAACCATTTCAATGAAGACTGTTGGTTTACTTCAATTAATGCTGCAATCGGGAATGCTTATCCCTGTTCACGAACGAAGCGAAACTTGTTTATTTGATAGAATTTTAACAGATATTGGAGATAATCAATCTATTGAAAATCATTTAAGTACCTATAGCTACCGATTGAAAAACATGAATTACTTTTTAAAAAAATGTAATTCTAAAACCTTATTTCTTATAGATGAGTTTGGTACAGGTTCTGACCCGGAACTTGGTGGAGCATTAGCCGAAGTATTTCTGGAAGAGTTTTATCATCGAGAGGCTTTTGGCATTATTACAACACATTACGCCAACTTGAAAATATTGGCAAATGAATTGCCATTTGCCACAAATGCCAACATGTTTTTTGATGAAAAATCATTGGAACCAATGTACAAATTGGTATTAGGCCAGGCAGGTAGCTCCTTCACATTTGAAGTCGCGCAAAAAAACGGAATTCCTTACGGATTAATAAACCGTGCCAAAAAGAAAATAGAAGTCGGTAAAATCCGTTTTGATAAAACTATTGCTTCCTTGCAGAAAGAACGTTCCAAGTTGGAAAAAACTTCACAAAACCTGAAAGAAGAAGAAAGCAAAGCGCGTGAAGAAAGTAAAAAAATGGAAACCATCAACACTAAAATTCAGGATAAATTAGAACGTTATCAGGAATTATACGATGCTAATCAGCGTTTGATTTACATGGGTCAAAAAATTGATGATATTTCAGAGAAATATTTTAATGATAAGAACAAAAAAGACTTGATTGGAGAGTTTTTAAAAATGGTTGAAATAGAAAATTCCAAACGGAAAAAGATTACAGCCAAAGAGAAAAAAGTAAAAGAAAAAGTAGAAAAGCAAGTCATTGAAGAAGTAAAAGAAAAAGTAGAAGAAATTCGCAAAGAGAAAAAAGAAAAGAAAGAAAAAGCCAAAATTGAAGAACAAAACAAACCTAAAGTAATACTTAAAGTAGGTGACCGAGTTCGTATGATAGATGGGAAATCAATAGGTACAATTGACAAAATTGAAAAAAATAATGCGATTGTAAATTATGGCATTTTTACATCAAAAGTGAGTTTAGATCAATTAGAATATATTCAACCAAAATAGTATTCAGTAACAGTTTTCAGTATTCAGTTTTTATAAATTTTATAAAATGGAAAAACTTCCCAAAGACAAACAAATCATTCTATTTGACGGTGTCTGCAATTTATGCGATAACGCTGTGCAATACATTATTAAAAAAGACACAAAGGATGTTTTCAGGTTTGTGTCATTACAAAGTGATTTGGGTCAGGAAATTCAAAAACACATCGGAATTCAAAATAGAAATATTGACAGTATTGTGCTTTATGTTCCTAATAAAGCATATTACATCAAATCTAATGCAGCCATAGAGATTGCAAAAGAATTGCCTTACTTAAACTGGTTAACCATTTTTAAAATTTTTCCTTCATGGTTGCGTGATCCAATTTATGATTATATAGCTAAAAATCGTTACAAATGGTATGGTAAAAAAGAAAGCTGCATGATGCCCACTCCGGAAATTAAAGCTAAGTTTTTATAATAGTTATTTCTTGACTATTTTTTTACCAATAACACCTTTTGAAGTAACGATTTTCAGATAATAAATCCCGGATTGTAAATCAGAGACATCAATACCTGCATCAATTGAATTGTAAACAGCAATAACTTTTCCGTTTAGGTCAATTATCGAAATAGTATTGATTTCTAGGCCTTCAGAGTTTACTATATAAAGTAAATCTTCAACCGGATTTGGATAAATTTTCAATTTAGCGGCTAAGAATGCAGACGATGACAATGTTCTGTCTACTGAGAATGTGTCTAAACCAATATATTCAGAATTAGCTCCATACAACCCTCCATCTGTCACATAATATCTAAAACCAATTTTACAATTTACAGGTCCTGCCAGTCCGGATATACTGACAGAATATTCAGTCCAGTTCAAAGGATAATCTGTGGTGGTTAAATTTGGATTAATGTCAAGCAATAAATCGGTAAAACCTCCAACATCCTCAGGATCAGTTGAAGGGTTTGCCCCATTATTTTTATTTAACCGTAACTGGAGCCGGTCAGGATATACACCTTGACTTTCAGGATTATCTCCTTTAAAAGTATAAAATTTCACTATATCTCCGTTATTTAATTGCAATGACGGAGTTATGAGCCAATTACTTATAGTACCGTTTGTGCCGGTTGAATAAAAATCACAGGCAATATAAGCATTCGGATTTCCTTCATGGGCACTTAAATAAGCAGTGTCATCACCTTGATGCCAGAGACTGCTTCCGGGCGGATTACTGGAATTAATAAAAGTCCAGCTGGATAATGAACTGACATTGTCAAAATTTTGAGTGATAATATTCTGAGAAAATAAATTTGGAGCAAGCAACAAAAAAAGTAATCTATTTCTCATGACAAAGAGCTTTAAAAATTCACCTATAAATTTACATATAAAAAGCTATAAATCAGAGATCTAAAAACAAAAAAAGAGACTTCTTTAAAAGAAAGTCTCTCCTGCTTTTCAGATTCATTTTAAAGTAACGACTCTTTTTTTTCAATCTATAAAAGCTTATACTCAAATTATAAAGCTATAATTCAATAAAAAAAGGCTGTCTCACTTTTGAGACAGCCTTTTAAAATTATCTAACTAATTTTTTATACTTAAGTTTTGTTGGCGCTACATCACCTAAACGTTTCTTACGGTTTTCTTCATAATCAGAGAATCCACCTTCAAAGAAGTAAACTTGTGAATCTCCTTCAAAAGCTAAGATATGAGTACAAATTCTATCCAGGAACCAACGGTCGTGAGAGATTACCACCGCACAACCTGCAAAATTCTCTAAACCTTCTTCTAAAGCACGAAGTGTATTAATATCTAAATCATTCGTAGGCTCATCCAGTAACAATACGTTACCTTCCTCACGTAAAGTCATTGCTAAGTGTAAACGGTTACGTTCCCCTCCTGAAAGAGTGTTTACTTTTTTATTTTGATCACTTCCACCAAAATTGAAACGGGATAAATAGGCTCTTGAATTTACCTGACGGCCACCCATCATAATTAATTCCTGACCATCACAGAAGTTTTCCCAAATAGATTTTTCAGGATCAATATTGGCATGAGACTGATCTACGTATGCTATTTTAACAGTTTCTCCGGTAGTAAACTCACCACTGTCAGGTTGCAACTCATCCATAATCATTTTAAAAATGGTAGTTTTACCAGCTCCGTTTGGACCAATAATCCCAACAATACCAGCCTGAGGCAATGTAAAATTCAAATCATCATAAAGAATTTTATCTCCGTAAGCTTTCGCTACACTTTTGGCATCAATTACATTAGTTCCCAAACGCGGACCGTTAGGGATATATAATTCCAATTTTTCGTCAAGTTCTTTTTGATCTTCATTTAATAAACGATCGTAGTTTTGTAAACGGGCTTTTTGTTTAGTCTGACGGCCTTTAGCTCCCTGACGTACCCAATCCAACTCTCGCTCTAAAGTTTTACGGCGCTTGGAAGCTACTTTTTCTTCTAATGCCATACGACTTGATTTTTGATCCAGCCATGAAGAATAGTTTCCTTTCCAAGGAATACCCTCTCCTCTATCCAATTCTAAAATCCATCCGGCAACATTATCTAAGAAATAACGGTCGTGTGTTACTGCAATAATGGTTCCTTTGTATTGTTGTAAATGTTGTTCCAACCAATGAACCGACTCAGCATCCAAGTGGTTGGTAGGCTCATCCAATAATAATACATCCGGTTCCTGTAATAATAAACGGCATAAAGCCACACGACGGCGCTCTCCTCCTGACAAAACTTTAATAGGTGTATCAGCATCCGGACAACGAAGCGCATCCATAGCAATTTCCAGTTTTGTATCTAATTCCCAGGCACCGCAAGCATCAATTTTATCCTGCAATTCTGCCTGACGGTCCATAAGTTTCTGCATTTTATCTGCATCTTCATAAACTTCCGGTAACCCAAATTGATCATTTATGGTGTTAAATTCTTCTAACAATCTAACCGCTTCCGCAGCTCCTTCACGAACAATTTCAATAACTGTTTTGTTTTCGTCAAGTTGGGGTTCCTGCTCTAAATAGCCTACAGTGTATCCTGGAGCAAAAACAACATCTCCCTGGTAGTTTTTATCAACTCCGGCAATAATTTTCAATAAAGATGATTTACCTGAACCATTTAAACCAAGGATACCAATTTTGGCACCATAGAAAAAACTCAGATAAATATCTTTTAAAACCTGTTTGTTTGTTGAAGAGTACGTTTTACTTACCCTCGACATGGAAAATATTACTTTCTTATCGTCTGACATATTTCAAAAATTATTATTCTTTATTTGTGAAAAAATTTATGCAAATATAAAGATTAAATGAGTTTTAATGATGTATAGAGCTTTTATTTCTATACATTCATTTTGGAAAAATTCAATTTAATAAATTAATTTCTGTAAGTTTTACCATACATTTGAAAAAAACTAAAAATGGCGAAAATCAAGTTTATATTGTTCCTATTCTTTTTTGTTTTAGTTGTTTCTGCACAAAGCATTTCAATTAAAATAATTGATTCAAAAAATGATTTGCCATTACCTCATGTAAATATTAAATTGAGTAATAACATTGATTTAATTTCAAACGATGAAGGTGTTTTTAATTTATCAGCAGAGCAAAAAGCTGATTATAATAGTATAACAGTAAGCTATTTAGGTTATCAAACTCAAAAAATATCCGTTAAAGATTTAAAACAGCAAAATTTAACTGTAAAACTAACTGAAGTTGTTTATCAGCTTAATGAAGTTGCAGTAAATAATGCTAAGCCAAACCCCGGCACAATAATGTCAGAGGTAAAAAAGCGTTTAAACGACAATTATGCAACTAATGATAACACTATCAAAAGATCATTTTTTTTAAGAGAGGGAATCCATTTTAATCCTTCACAAATAAATGTTGATATCAATAAATCGACTGGCTTTTCAAAAAAAAAATTGAAAGAAGTGGATAGAGAAGTTAATTCGTTTTGCAATAATCTAAAATCAAATCCATCAAAAAAATATGAAGATTTACTTTTAGATTACTATCAGTCAAATAAGCCTAAAATTGATTCAAAGATTAATGTCATAAAAGCAACCAGTATTAAAGGAGATGGATCTTCAACTTCAATGGAAGATTTTCAAAAAAAGGGGCTTTCAATATTATTAAAACATTTGGATTCTACTAAGTTTTATAGAATAAAAAGTGGTTGGTTTGGATCAAGAGACACTATCAGTTTTAAAAGTGATTCAAAAAAAGAGGAAGACAAAATTTCGAATTTGGCAAATACAAAATTGAAAGTAAATACTTTTCTTTTTGAACAAAAGTTTTCAGATAAATCAAAATTTGATTTTATCTATAACCCTGAACTATATGAGTATAGCTATAATGGTAAATTATATGATGATGAGACTGATGATTTAGTTTATATTTTAAGTTTTTCTCCTAAAAAAAGCAAAGCTAAATATACAGGAAAATTATACGTGTCTGGTTCGGATTATGCTGTTGTAAAATGCAATTACTATTTAGCAGAAGGAAAAATTGTAGACGGTTTAAATTTAAAAATGTTATTTGGTATTAAAGTCAAAGAAAACATTAGCAATGGTACTTTAATATTCAAAAAAACAACTGATAAAAAAGCATACGAACTTCAATATGCCTTAGAAGAAAACGGACAATATTTTTATTTAAACAGACCTGTAAAGTTTGTTGAATTAAAAGAAGGTGAAAAAGACGTTTTGGATTTTGATTTGAAAATTGAAGGAGATTTAATTACTAAAACAGAATTATTATCAATATCAAAAGATGAAATTGCTCAAAATACTTTTGATGGTCTCAAAGAAAAAGAATTCAATTATATTAACTTAAAGCAATACAATTCTAAAATATGGGATAATCACATTTCAATAGAACCATTAGAAGTAATGAAGCAATATAAAGCGCTTTAAAAGGAAATTAAACCCTTCCTTTTAAAGCATTGAATACCCAGGCATTAGCTAAAAATCCTATACCAACGGCTCCAAACCCCCAGCCGGCTACATCTGCATAACGATATACTCCTAAACCAATTAAAAGAAACCCCATTACAACCATTATTAATGTTGCCCAGCCTAATACAGTATTTTTATTCATTCCTACACTCATAATCTTTACGTTTTGTTTGGTTTATAAAATTTGGAATGCAAATATCGGCATTTTAAAATTTAATTAGAAACTTATTCTTATTCTAATTTTTTCTTTACTCCCAGTTTCCATCCTAAATAAGCCATAGGAATATACCCCAGACTCAAATCCAAAGCGCTGAACCACATAGGCGCAGGCAAAGCAAATACATTTGATATACCTCCCAGCAGAAAAAAACAACCTACAAACATAGCTAATCCAAATTTATAGGAAGCTCCAAACCTTGATGCTGTAAAACTACCTGTCAATGTCCCGAAAGCGTGTGCCAGAAAAGGAAAAACAAAATGTTTTGGTTCAAATAAATGCATTCCTGCTTTTAGACTCTCCATATTGGACGGGTCAATTCCTTCGGGTAAACTTATAACAAAACCACCCATTAAAATTATCCCCATATTAACTATACTTCCTATAAAAAGACCGGCGATTACCGCCAAAATATTTTTGATGATTGGATTCATATATAAATTATTTAATTAAAAAATTTTACAAGCATTTCTTTTAACAAATCTGATTGTGGCAGATTTGAAGCTCCTACACCTTTGCTTTTCAAATCAATATCTTTTAAAGTTGCTACAATCCCGCTTACTTTTTTCATTGGATAGTTTCTTGCTGCCAATTCATAATCCTTAACAAAATACGGATTTACTTTTAATGCAGAAGCCACATTTTTAGGATTTTTATCCTTAAGTCCATGATACTGCAGCAATTGTGAGAAGAAACTAAAAACCAATCCAATAGTTAAAACAATAGGATTGTCTTTAGGATTTTGCGCAAAATGATCTGCTATTTTATATGCCTGCAATTGATTTCGTTCACCAATGGCTTTACGCAATTCAAAAGGATTGAAATCCTTGCTAAATCCTATATTTTCCTCAATAATTGCAGGTGTGATAACTTCTCCCGGTTTTAATATAATAGCCAGCTTGTCAATTTCGTTCGCAATTCTGCTTAAATCTGTTCCTAAAAAGTCAACAAACATCTGTACGGCTTTAGGTTCTATCTGAAGTTTTTTTCCTTGTAAAACTCTGGTCAACCATGTCCCGACTTGATTTTCATAGAGTTTCTTACTTTCAAAAACGAGTCCGTTCTTTTCTAAAACTTTGGTTACCTTTTTACGCTTATCGAGTGTTTTATATTTATAACATACTACTAAAACAGTTGTATCCTGCGGATTTTCGGCATACGATTCTAACTTATCAATAGTTCTTGATAATTCCTGCGCTTCTTTAACAATAACAACCTGCCGGTCTGCCATCATTGGATAACGCTTGGCATTTCCTACAACATCTTCAACAGTAACATCACGCCCGTATAAAATGGTTTGATTAAAATCGCGTTCGTGTTCCTGTAATATATTTTCTTCTATATATTCCGAAAGCTTATCTATATAATATGGCTCCTCACCCATTAAAAAATAAATAGGTTTTATATTGCCGGCTTGTATGTCTTTAATGATTTTTAAAACTTCGTCCATTTCCAGTTTTCAGTATTCAGTAACCGTTGGCAGTTATTAACAAATAACTATTTTTGTTCTATGCAAAAATTAAACTTTCCAACATATTCGTTTCGGTTCAAAAATAGTGAAAATAAAGTCGCTATTTTTGATGAAATCAGGAAAAAATTTGTGATTCTCACTCCAGAGGAATGGGTACGTCAAAATGTAGTCCGGTTTTTACTGGAAGAAAAAAAATACCCGAAATCCTACGTAAATGTTGAAAAATTAATCAAAATAAACGATTTAACTAAACGCTACGATATAGCTGTTTTTCAACCAGATGGCTCTATATTTTTATTAATTGAATGTAAAGCTCCCGAAGTTCAGATTACACAGCAGACTTTTGATCAGATAGCACGTTATAATTTGGTTTTGAAAGCAGAAAATTTAATGGTGACAAATGGTCTGAATCATTATTTTTGTCAAATGGATTTTGAAAATGAAAAATATACTTTTCTAACAGATCTGCCTAATTTTAAAACTTTATAAATGTTTACGATAATTAAAGAAAACCTACAGGGGAAAAAAGTCTTTTGGTTTTTTGCAATTACACAGGTTGTTTATTTTACAATGATATTGGTCACAATTCCAAAAGTTGCCGGGTTTGCAGATAATCTTAAAATTTTCGATATCAGGCAATTTGGTTATACTTATCAGGAGGCAATTGAACTTTTAAACAATCTTGGTGCAGAAGGCAGAAACATCTATTTGTATCGTCAAATCCCATTAGACTTAATTTACCCGGGCTTATTCGGAATTAGTTTTTGTTTGATTTTGGCATTTTTTTTAAATAAATTAAATCTACTGAATACTAAATTAATTTATCTGACAATTTTACCTTTAATTTCAGGTGGTTTTGATTATCTGGAGAACTTCAGTATAATTGCAATGCTGCGCTCTTTTCCAGAAGTTTCTCAAAATTTAGTCATTTTTGCCAGTAATTTTACAATTATTAAGAGCATATTAACTACTCTTTATTTTCTTGTACTTATTTTTGTGCTTCTAAAATTAGGATACAAAAAAATTCTTCACAAAAGCAATTAATGAAAAAAATAGCTGTAGTCATACTTAACTGGAACGGAAAAAAATTATTGGAACAGTTTTTACCTTCTGTAGTCCAATATTCTCAGGAAGCTGTTATTTATGTGGCTGACAATGCCTCGACAGATGATTCGGTTCAATTTGTAAAAAACCAATATCCGTCAATTAAGATAATTCAAAACTCAGGAAATTTTGGCTATGCCAAAGGATATAATGAAGCTTTACAATTTGTTGAAGAAGAAATTTATGCTTTGGTAAATTCAGACATCGAAGTAACAGAAAATTGGCTTCAACCCATCATTGAACTTTTCAGCGATGAAAAAGTTGCTATTGCTCAACCAAAAATTTTAGACTATAAAGACAAAAAAATGTTTGAGTATGCCGGTGCGGCAGGTGGTTTTATTGATAAATACGGATTCCCTTTTTGCCGTGGACGCATATTTGAAACTTTGGAAGAAGACAAAGGTCAATATAACGATATTATAGATATTTTCTGGGCTACCGGTGCCTGTCTGTTTATCCGAAAAGATGTTTTTAGAGAATTAAAAGGATTTGATTCCGATTTTTTTGCACATCAGGAAGAAATCGATTTGTGCTGGCGTGCACATAATAAAGGATATCTGGCCAAATATTGCGGAAAATCAACAGTTTATCACGTAGGCGGTGCTACTTTGCAGACAGGAAGCCCGATGAAAACCTTTTTAAACTTCAGAAATTCATTATGGATGATGCTCAAAAATCTTCCGGCACGTAAATTATTCCCGGTTTTATTATTCCGTTTAATGCTGGATGGAGCTGCAGGTTTGAAATTTTTAACCGAAGGAAAACCAAAACATTTTTGGGCGGTCTTAAAATCGCATTTTTATTTTTACATTTATCTAAATAACTATCTAAGTAAAAGAGGATTAACCCAACAGGAAAATTATTACAAAATAAAGTCGGTTGTTTACCGTTATTTTGTTAAGAATGGCAAGCTATTTGCGGACTTATAGAAAATCAAAATCAAAATATGAGAAAATCAATTTTAGTATTATCAGCCCTTGCACTTACTGCAACCTCTTGTGTGTCAAAGAAAAAATTTGCCGAATTAGAGGCTAAAAACAAAGAAACACAGGATTTATTAAATACAGCTACAGTTAAATTAAATTCATGTTTAGAAGAAAAATCAGGCTTAAATGCTTCTTTAGCAGCTTTGCAAAATGAAAATGAGAATTTAAAAAAGAACAATTCAGATTTGATAAATTCTTCAAAAGAAATGACTGTCCTGACTACAAAAGGCGCTCAGAATCTTGAAAAATCGTTAGAAAGCTTAAGAGAAAAAGACCTTAAAATATCAAGGTTGCAGGATGCCTTAACTAAAAAAGATTCGGTTACACTTGCTTTAGTTACCAGCTTAAAAAGAGAAGTTGGAATTGATGATCCGGACATTAACATTAATGTAGAAAAGGGAGTTGTAATGATTTCAATAGCTGACAACTTACTTTTCAAATCAGGAAGTTATGATGTAAGCGACAGAGCTAAAGGTGTTTTAGGCAAAGTTGCCAAAGTAATTAACAGCAAACCTGATTTTGAATGTATGGTTGAAGGTCATACAGACAATGTGCCGATTAAAAACGCTGTGTTACTTGACAACTGGGATTTATCTGTAAAAAGATCGACTTCAATTGTCCGTGTATTACAAAATGATTTAGGGGTTAATCCAAAACAGTTAATTCCTGCCGGAAGAAGTTCTTACATTCCATTAGCAGAAAACGACACTCCGGAAAACAGAGCAAAAAACAGAAGAACACGTATTATCATTATGCCTAAAATTGATCAGTTCTACGATATGATCGAAAAGGAAATGAAAACTATGAGTAAATAGTCTGATTTGGGTTTTTAAAATTTCCATTTTTGACATCATCAAAAAAGCAGTCTCAAATTAAATTTGTGACTGCTTTTTTTAATACAGCTTAAGATTCTTAGGAAAATTAATATCAGAAAGAGATAATTTAAAGACTGAAAAACTTCGTTAAAACAATTTCATTTATTTTATACCCAAAGCTTTATGCGTGTCTGTAACAGCTCTTTTATTTTTATAATCTATCCAATCCTGCCCTTTCCATTTACGCATTAATACATCATAATGACGCATTACCCCAATATTATAAAGTGCTTTGATCAAACTCGCTATTTTTCTAGGAAAAGTCCTTAAACTCATTGAAAAACCAGGCGTAAGATATTTCATGTAATGCCAGTAACCTTCAGGCATATAAAGCATTTCTCCGTGATTTAAGTTGCATATTAAACCCTTTGCATGCTGTAATGCCGGCCATTTTTCAAAATCAGGATTGTCAAAATCGATATCTTCTCTGGCAATTAAAGAGTGAGGTACTTTATACAAGTAGGGAGTTTCTGATGGCGCAAACAAGATACATTGTTTTTTTCCATGAAAATGAAAATGCAGAATATTAGGATAATCAATATCATAATGCATGAATACTTTTGAATTTTCACCTCCAAAAAACAACATAGGCAATTGTTTTATTAAATGCAGACCAATGCTTGGCCAGAGAAAATCATTTTGCAAACTTGGAATTTTACTCATGAAATTATACGCAAAAATTCTGTAGTTTGTTGGTTTCGTCAACAGCAAATCAACATAATCACTCATTTTCATTTTAGCATGGGCCTCATTAAACCCGTCTTTGTGTGATACCGGTCGGTCATCATACAAAGGAACTATTTCATTACCCGCAATTTCTTTTATGTATTCTAACTTCCATTTTGCATAAGCAGGCCAGTCAGCAGTAAGTTGCTCAATAACAAGTGGTTTTTGTTTTTTGACGTAATTATTATAAAAGTCTTCTTTAGAGATTGTTTTTACTCTTTCTATTTCAGTCAAATTTAATTTCATAGATACAGAATATTTAAATTCGAATATAATAAAAAAATGCAGACCTGTAAGCCGGATTCTGTATTTCAATAAATTGAAATCCTTATCATTTATCTTGCTTAGCTGTTACCAGCTAAATCTATCTGCCTACCCCTCAGCAACGGACGAGCAGCCCTTAATTACTGATATACATGGCATTTCACCGCATAGAGTTTACCTGGTTTCACTACAGCATTACCTGTACATCCTTTCTGTTGCACTTGTCCTCTCTCGTCCCGAAAGACGAAATGACGGGCGTTACCCGCTATGCCTGCTCTGTGGTGTCCGGACTTTCCTCCTCTTATTAGTAAGAAGCGATAAGGCGGTCTGCGATGCAAAATTACAATTATAATTATCTAATACGAAATTAGTTTTATCAGTTTTTAACAATAATTATTATATTTTTTATTAACTTTATAATCTCCTCATTAACAATACTATGATACATACCTACAATTACGCAGACACATCAAACGCTCTTAAAGAGCTGCAGGAAATGGGATTTATATATGATTACAACATTCATCATGATGAGTTTTTAAAAAACCCCCATGATTTTGAAATCGTACATATTTTCAGATATGAAGGCGATTCAAGTGCTGATGATGAATCAACAGTCTACGGAATACGTTCAAAATCAAATCATGATAAAAAAGGCATATTTGTATCAGGATTTTCTGCAAATTCTGAATGTGAGTCAACTCGCTTTTTAATTGGACTCACCATTAAGGGCCGGAAAGGACTTTAATACTATTTCACGCAGTTTTCAAAAAATGACAGTACAAATTATCATTTGCATGTTGTAATTTGTCGCTGCAAACCCTATATTTGCGACTCATAATTTTCTATGGAACAATTTATAGTATCTGCCCGAAAGTACCGTCCGCAAACATTTAAAGATGTAGTTGGACAACAGGCTATTACTAATACTTTATTAAATGCCATAGAAAGCAATCACCTTGCTCAGGCGTTATTGTTTACAGGACCAAGAGGTGTTGGAAAAACAACTTGTGCACGTATTTTAGCCCGAAAAATAAACCAGGAGGGCTATGATGATCCTAACGAAGATTTTGCTTTCAATGTATTTGAATTGGATGCAGCATCAAACAACTCGGTTGATGACATACGTAATTTGATTGACCAGGTTAGGATTCCTCCCCAAACAGGAAAATACAAAGTATATATTATTGACGAGGTACATATGCTGTCAACAGCAGCTTTCAATGCATTTCTTAAAACATTGGAAGAACCGCCGCGCCATGCTATTTTTATTTTGGCAACTACTGAAAAACATAAAATTATTCCAACTATTTTATCCCGTTGTCAGATATTTGATTTCAAAAGAATTACAGTTAAAGATGCAAAAGAACATTTGGCTGAAGTAGCTAAAAGCCAAAATATTACTTTTGAAGATGACGCACTGCACATTATAGCCCAAAAAGCTGACGGAGCTATGCGTGATGCACTTTCAATTTTTGACAGAGTAGTTTCGTACTGCGGTACTAACCTGACCCGTACGGCTGTTACTGAAAATCTTAATGTTCTTGATTTTGAATATTATGTAAAAGTAACTGATTTAATCCTAGAAAATAAAATACCCGAATTACTTTTAGCGTATAATGATATTTTGGCTAAAGGTTTTGACGGACACCATTTTATTGCAGGTCTTGCTTCCCATTTCAGAGATTTGTTGGTTTGCAGAAATCCTGCAACACTTATTTTACTGGAAGCCGGTGAGCATGCCCAAAAACTTTTTGGTGAGCAGGCACAAAAAGCTTCACAAGAATTTTTATTACAGGGAATCGAATTGGCAAATGATTGCGATTTAAAATATAAAGCTTCGCAAAACCAACGTTTACTTGTTGAATTATGCCTTATGCAGCTGGCCTCTATCACTTTTGATGGAGAAAAAAAAAAAAGCTAAGTCCTTTATAATTCCACCAACTTATTATAGAAAATCGGATTTTTCTATTACTGAAGTTAAAACAACACCCTCAATTTCGAATTCAAAAGTTTCTGAACAAATAACAACCAAAGCTGAAGAATTGAAAACAGAAAACCCTGTTTTAAATCAACCTTCCCTTCAAGTTGACAATTCGACGGAAGTTTCCAATAATAATTCAAATGCTCCTGTAGTTTCAAATCAGCCAAAAGTATCTGCTTTGTCACTTTCAAGTATAAGAGCAAAAAAAGAAATGGAGGCTCAGTTAAAACCTGAGCAAAAACATCATGATGATTTACCTACTGAGACATTCACTGAAACAGAAATGCTGGAACAGTGGGTTAAATACGCCAGTCGTCTAGGTGATAAAGGCTATAAAATTTTAGAAGCTTTAATGTTGATTAACGATCCTTTCCTGGAAGGAACAACTATCATTCACGAATTACCCAATGAGAGCTCCAAGATAGATTTTGAAAGCGGCAAACATGATTTATTAGGGTATTTACGCGGTAAACTTCACAACCACAACATAAATATCGAAATCAAAGTCAATGAAGCAATTGAAATCAAAAAAGCTTTTACTGCCGAGGAAAAATTCGAGCGGATGAAAGAACTTAATCCTGCTCTTGAAACTTTAAGAAAATTATTTGATTTGGATGTTTAACAGCTAAAAAATATCTTTCCCACTATTTAAAGGATGTGAATTACCGCAATATTAAGTTTTAAAAAATCCGGCAATCTTACAGCAATATATAAAATAACAAGAGACCGTTTAATAAAACGGTCTCTTGCAGTAAAATATATTTCTCATTACAAAGTCGGTTTGACGGCTTTATAGTTCTAATAATTTATTTTTTACTCCATTCTTTAATACTTTCCTCATTCATCTTAACATAATCAGGATTGTTCGCTGCTTTAGCTCCTTCCAATGAAACCTTAGCAGTTTCAAGCGCACCTTTTTTATCTCCTAATTTAGCTTGAATTTGTGACTTTAAACGGGAATACCAGTAAGGTTTTTTCTCATGCATATCATAAGCTTTGGTAACATAAGCAAATGCTTTATTCAAATCACCGTTTGAACTGAAATAATACTGAGCCGCAGCATAGTAATCAGCTGCTGTAGGTCCTGAAAGTACTTTATCTATACTTGCCAAAGCTGTTTTTTGTGTTGGTACTTCAAACTTTAAAGCTACCAAAGTCTTCTCCCAGCTAAATTCCAAATTGGCTGAATTCAAATCAGTATTGGCAATTCCTATGGTAAAAGTTTCTACTGTTCTATTTAACAACTCTGTCTTGGCAGAAGCTTTTAAAGCCACTTTACTGTCATCCCATTTCTCAGGATTACCCCAGTTATTAGTATCAGCATAGAAAAAAACTTCCCATTCATCTGCTTTAGGTGTGATGTAAAGCGCATACTTTCCTTTTTTTAATGATGCCCCGTTAATCACTACATCTTCAGAAAAAGAGATAGTAGTATTAGCATTTGCTCCGGTTCTCCATACTTTTCCAAAAGGAACTAAATCGCCAAAAATCACACGGCCTTTAGCACTGGGTCTTGAATACTCAATTTCTACTTCAGTCAAACCTACAGTTTGCGTTACAACTGCCTTAGGACTGGCCTGAGGAACTTTAATCTGTGCTTCTACAGATAATGAAGCAATAAATACTGCTATTGCAATTATAAATCGTACCATTTTATTTTTTTTAGTTATTCAAAGATAAGTTTCTGTATTTTTTTTAATTGTTAAGAAAAGTATAAAATAAAAAATAATTTGTTTAATTTATTTTTTATTTTGTTAAACAATTTATTTCAAATGAAATTATATACCTTATATACAAAACAATTATTACCTATTTCATTGGATGAAGCCTGGGATTTTTTCAGCAATCCTGAAAATTTAAAGACTATCACACCTGATTCAATGAAATTCAAGACACTTTCCGGTGATGACAGGAGAATGTTTGCCGGACAAATTATTCATTACACAATTTCACCTTTTCCTTTTATAAAAATGCAATGGGTGACTGAAATTACACATGTTGCCAATCAACATTTTTTTGTAGACGAACAGCGTTTTGGCCCTTACTCCTTCTGGCATCATAAGCACTTTTTTACTGCTGTTGAAGGAGGTGTTTTTATGGAAGATATTGTACATTACAAACTCCCGTTTGGAATAATTGGTCAGCTTATTCATCCTTTATTGGTCAGACCAAAATTAGAAGAAATATTTTCCTTTAGAAAGCAAAAATTAACCGAAATATTTGGAGCATTATGACAATTTTCTGGTTTAGACGTGATTTAAGATTAGAAGACAATACGGGACTTTTTCATTCATTGTTTGAAAATGATAAAGTGCTGCCGTTATTTATTTTTGATAAAACAATTTTGTCCCAGTTAGAAAAAAATGATGCACGGGTCACTTTTATTCACGAATTATTACACAAAATTCAAGAGAAATTACACAACAACGGAAAATCTCTAGCTGTATTTCAAGGCAATCCAAAAGAAGTATTCGGGAAACTCATTTCCGAAAATAAAATAAGCGCAGTGTATACCAATCATGATTACGAGCCTTATGCACGCAAACGTGATAAAGAAATGAATGAGTTTTTCAAAGCAAACGGAATTTCCTTCAAAACCTGTAAAGATCAGGTCATTTTTGAAAAAAATGAAGTGGTAAAAGATGATGGAAGTCCTTATGTCGTTTATACTCCCTACTCTAAAAAATGGAAAGAAAAGCTCAGTAAATCAGTTATTAAAACTTTTTCTTCCGAAGAATATCTTGAAAAAATAATTAATCATGATTATCCGTTTCTTTCACTGGAAGATATTGGATTTACCAAATCTGAAATAAAAGTTCCCAAGTGCAATATTGAGGAATCGTTGATAAACAATTATCAGGACACGCGGAATTTCCCTGCAATTGAAGGCACTTCCCGTTTGGCACCGCATCTTCGTTTTGGAAGTGTTTCAATCAGGCAAATGGTGACTTATGCACTGCAATTTCAGAATCAGACTTTTTTAAACGAATTGATATGGCGGGAATTTTTCATGCAGATTCTTTGGCATTTTCCACATACGGTTACGAAAAGTTTTAAAGAAAAATACGATTACATCCAATGGGAGAATGATGAAGCCAAATTCCAAAAATGGTGTGAAGGCAAAACGGGCTACCCATTTGTAGATGCCGGAATGCGCGAATTAAATGCAACTGGACACATGCACAACCGTGTTCGAATGATTGTAGCCAGTTTTTTATGCAAGCATTTATTAATTGACTGGCGCTGGGGTGAAGCCTATTTTGCAAACAAACTTCTGGATTACGAACAATCGAGCAATGTAGGCAACTGGCAATGGTCCGCAGGCAGTGGTGTTGATGCGGCACCGTATTTCAGAATTTTTAATCCAACAGAGCAGATAAAAAAGTTTGACAAAGATTTAAAGTATATCAAAAAATGGATTCCTGAACTTGAAACTAAAAAATATCCTCTTCCTATGGTTGACCATAAAGAAGCAAGAGAAAAATGTTTAAAAGTGTATAAAGAAGCTGTGGGTTAGTATTCCCCTCCGCTGAGAGGGGATTATACTACAGACTCAAACTTTTTATATCAATTTCATCAAAATGCTTAATTACCCTTTCTGCAAGTGACAAATCCTGATGTTTTGAATTCAAACTATCATAACCTATACAAAAAATACCTGCCGCATTTGCCGCTTTTACTCCGTTAGTGCTGTCTTCTATCACAATGCAATTCTCTTTAGGAGCCACAGAAAGTGATGCGGCATGTAAAAATATAGCCGGATCAGGTTTTGATTTCGGGAAATCCTCCCCGCTCACTTTATGGGTAAAATACTGATTCAGATCAAAACGGTTAAAAACTCTGTTAATAGTACTGTTTGAAGCCGAAGAAGCCAAAATAAGCTGTATTCCGTGTACATGCAGTCTCTTGATTAAATCTAAAACACCTTCAATTAATTCCAAATCGGGTTTGGTATCAAATGCCTCATTGAACAAATGACGTTTACGCAGAATCAAATCCTCAACTTCGTGTTCCAAATTAAAATGTGCTTTCAGTTTTTGAAAAACATTCCGGGTAGAATTTCCGGTAAAAGAAGCATACATTTCCTCAGAAACTTCAATTCCCAATTCAATAAAATGCTGGTAATAGGCATATTTGTGAACGGGTTCGGTATCTACAATTACGCCGTCCATGTCAAAAATTACAGTCTTTATCATGGTTTTTTTATATTGTGCAAAGATACAGTCCGAAATTGCAGGAACAAAGTTTTTTCATCCTAATTAAACCTTTTTAAATATCTTTAGTCTTACTGTTTAAATTACCTCAATTGCAGGACGAAAAAATATTTATAACCGAATTACTAAACCCTGAAACGCAAAATGAAGCGTTTAAAAAACTGGTACGTGAATACCAGCGCCCTTTGTATATGCATATCCGTACTATTGTTTTAAATCATGATGATACAGATGATGTGCTGCAAAATACCTTTATTAAAATTTTTCAGCATTTGAAAAACTTTAAAGGAGAAAGCAAATTGTACTCCTGGATGTACCGGATAGCCACTAATGAAGCCATAACTTTTATTAATACCAGAGCCAGAAAAAGCGGTATTTCAAATGAAGAACTTCAGGATAAAATGATTAAAAATCTTGAGGCTGATATTGATTATGATGGTGACGAAATGCAGCTTAAATTACAAAAAGCGGTTGCCGCTCTCCCAGAAAAACAGCAGCTGGTATTTAAAATGAAATACTTTGAAGAAATGAAATATGAAGAAATGAGTGAAATATTAGAAACTTCGGTAGGCGGCTTAAAAGCATCTTATTTTCATGCCGTAAAAAAAATTGAAGAATTTTTAAATTCCAATTAAACCTTTTCCCATTAATTTTGTCCAACTTATATGAAAAAGATAGATTTAGAAAATGATGAAAAAATAGAATCAGGCTTTAAAATTCCTGACAACTACTTCGATTCTTTTGAAGACCGATTAATGCAACGCATTTCAGAAGAAGAAAAGCCAGTAAAAGTAATTTCGTTGTGGCAACGCAAATCTAAATGGATTTCAGGAATTGCGGCGGCTGTAGTGATTTCTATTGGAACATGGCTTTATTTTGAGCAAAAAACAACAGAAAATATTGAAATGACTCAGGATTATCTAACCTATGAAGCAGATGTCACCACTGAAGAAATTGCGATGCTTCTGACCAATGAAGATTTAACTCATTTAGAAAGCGAAATTACTGAAATAGATACCCAAACAGAAAATTACATTAACGATTACTTGAATTAATATGAAATACATATATACTATATTTTTACTTCTTTTTACCTCTTTGCTTTTCAGTCAGGATATGGACGACAGAATCGAACGTGTGAAGGCTTTGCGTGTTGCTTATATTTCAGACAGATTGAACCTGACCCCTGAAGAGGCTCAAAAATTCTGGCCAGTTTTCAATCAGTTTGATGACAGACAATTTGAGCTGCAACGTCAAAAAAGACAGTTGCTGCATAAGTTAAAGCCTGCAAATACAGGTAATTTATCAGAGAAAGAATCGGCGCAGTTAATGGCTGACGACGAAAGAATTGAAACCGAACTTCAAAATAACAGAAAACAACTGGTTAAAAACCTGCAGGGTATTATTCCTAATCAAAAAATACTTATGCTGCGCCAAATTGAAGTGGAATTCAAGCAAAAACTTTTAAATCAGATTAAAAACCGCAGGGAGAGACGTTTTGGAAAATAAACACAAAATAACTGTCCGAAAAGTCTGCAGGCTTGTCTTTTAACTTCGTTAGGCCGCATTATTTCATTCGGCCAAAGGAAGAAATCATTTAATATTGATTATAAGACTCCTCCTTGCGTCGGAGTGACAAACCTGATGTTGATATTTACTATTCGGACAGCTTCTGTTGTATTATATAGCTTTATTTTTCTTATCCTGGTACAATTCATACAACCATGTCAGGGTAAACGATGGAATAAAATCAAGACCCGGTACCAACTCTTCTATTATTGCAATTACCCCCGCTACTTTACCCACAGTGCCTTTATACATCATAGTCATGGCAAAACCTGCAATAGGTGCCCAAACTATATCAGTAATTTCTGCTATAACAGGAATGCCGTAAGACATCATCCCTATAACGTCAAACAATAGCCCAACGATTAATTTACCTGTTGTAGCCTGTTTTTTAAAAGTCTTGCCGGCTTCAATATGAACTTCGCTTGTCATTTTCTATAATTTAAGATTCAACAGTTTAAATTCATCAAATCCAATGCCAGATTTGTTATTTCAGTTTGTCTTTAAAAACCTTACGTACTTTTTCAATTTTAGGTGTAATTACATACGTGCAATATGATTTTTCTTTGTTTTGGTTGTAATAATTCTGGTGGTAATCTTCGGCTACATAAAAAGTGGTTGCATCAGTTACTTTAGTCACTACTTTTTTACCATACGTATTTTCTTCATTTAATAAATCAATATACGCTGCTGCCAGTTCTTTTTGTTTAGCATTTGCAGTAAAGATCTCGCTTCTGTATTGTGATCCTACATCAGCTCCTTGTCTATTGATAGTCGTTGGATCATGTGTCGCAAAAAAAACTTCCAGTAATTCCCCATAACTAATCAGTGCCGGATTAAAAACTATTTTTATAGCTTCAGCATGCCCGGTATAACCTGAACAAACGTCTTCATACGTAGGATTTTCTGTTTTACCTCCGATATAACCGGGCTTAACACTTTCAACTCCTTTAAGTTCTAAAAAAACAGCTTCGGTACACCAGAAGCATCCGCCGGCAAAAACAGCTGTTTCTTTCCCGTTTTGAGACTGCATAGCCATAGGCTCAATTTTCTCCATAGATTTGGTTTTAGACTCACAAAATATTGTGAATACAGATAATAGTATTAAAGTTAAAGATTTCATTTGTCTGTTGATTTAAATTTCCAGAAGCTCATCTCTCTTCTAACAGAATAGCCAAGCTTTTCATAAAGTTTTATTGCTCCCAGATTAGTTACAGAAACATGTAAAAACGGAATTTTATTCTCATCAAATATTTTATTTGTCACATATGTCACTAATTGTTCAGAATATCCCCTCCTTGTGTAATTAGGATGGGTAACCACTGCACTTATTTCTGTAAATTTATTTAATTTCATTCGTTCACCGGTTACGGCTACTAGTTTACTGTCTTTAAAAATTCCATAGTAATCTCCCATTAAAGGAGTGTTTTTATTAAAATAACCCGGCAGGCATAACCAGACCAAATCATATAATTTCTGATAGTTTTCTTCTTTTAATTGGATAATCTGCTCCTTTTGATCAAATGCGTTTCTTTCATTGCAGATCATCTGAAAACATTTTACTTCATTTTCCAAAACAATGTCATCAGGCAGCTTAAGAGGCAGATTGCCGACTATAAAAAAAGATTCCAACCGGGTCGCATAATCTGATATTGCTACAGAATCCGCTAAATCTGAATTAACGGCCCCAAAAGGACAGATTTCTGGTTGATAAAATGCAACAGAATCAGAAGATACTGCAAATTCTCTGTGCTTTTGTGTTAATGAACTCCAAACAGGATTATCTAATTCTGAAACTTCCACTATTGCCATATTCAAATTTAAAAAAAGATAATCTAATTTCATTTTGGGTTAACAAAACTTTATTTGATGTTCAATGAAATTCTTTGTTTATTTGTGGAAAGACTTGGTAAATGATTAAAGCGGTAAACATTCATAAATATTTTGGCCAATTAAAAGTTTTAAAACGTGTCAACCTTGAGATTCAAAAAGGAGAAATTGTTTCTATAGTTGGAGCTTCGGGTGCCGGGAAAACAACACTACTTCAAATATTGGGAACATTAGACAAACCAAGTTTCAAGAACCGTAAAGGTGTTGCCTTGAGTTCTTCTCTGGAAATCAATGGTCAGGATATTTTGAAAATGAATGATAATGAGCTGTCTAAATTCAGAAACTTAAACCTGGGCTTTATCTTTCAGTTTCATCAGTTACTACCTGAATTCACTGCATTGGAAAATGTTTGTATCCCAGGTTTTATTGCCAAAAGACCAAAAGCTGAAGTTGAAGCAGAAGCCAAACGTCTTTTAAGTTATTTAGGACTGGAACACCGTTTGCAACATAAACCCAGTGAACTTTCCGGTGGTGAACAACAACGTGTGGCCGTTGCCAGAGCCATGATTAACAAGCCTAAAGTTATTTTTGCCGACGAACCTTCGGGGAATTTAGATACTGCCACAGCTGAGAATCTGCACCAATTGTTTTTTAAACTTCGTGATGAGCTCAACCAAACGTTTGTAATTGTTACACATAATGAAGATCTGGCGAATATGGCCGACCGTAAAATTACAATTGTTGACGGTAACATTAAAGACATTAACAACATCCTTGTGAATTTAGGTTAAAATGGATTTTAATGAATTACGGGCTTTTCTGGATGAAAAAACCGACTTGTACAACCGTCCCGATTTTATAGAAAGTGACCCTATACAGATTCCGCATCAGTTTACTTTAAAGGAAGACATTGAAATTGCAGGATTTTTAGCCTCTGTCATTGCCTGGGGCAACCGAAAGATGATTATCAAAAATGCCCAAAAAATGATGGAACTCATGGGAAATACGCCTTATGATTTTATCATGTCGCATGAAGAACATCATCTGGAAAACCTTGAAAACTTTGTCCACCGTACTTTCAATGGTCAGGATTTTATAGGCTTTGTAAAAGGACTGCAGCACATTTACATGAATCATAACGGATTGGAAGCTGTTTTTACCAAGCATGTTACTGATAATTCCACCCAAAATGCCATTGCTAATTTCAAAACCATTTTCTTTGAAACACCGCACCTTCAAAGAACGGAGAAACATTTACCCAATCCCACTATTGGTTCTGCAGCAAAAAGAATCAACATGTATTTAAGATGGATGGTACGAAATGACAATAGGAATGTTGATTTTGGGTTATGGAAAAACATCCCCACTTCTGCCCTATCATGTCCTTTAGATGTTCATTCGGGTAATGTGGCACGCAAGCTGGGGCTGCTTACCCGCAAACAAAAT